>CAWJDL010000026.1:0-70242 GCA_963841555.1 uncultured Actinomycetota bacterium | reverse complement strand
TCACCTACCTTCGCACTGGGCAGGGCTGGCTGTACTTGTGTGCCGTGCGTGACGGGTGCTCGCGGCGGGTAATCGGCTGGGCCCTCGATGATCACATGCGTACCGACCTCGTCGAGTCCGCGTTGTCGATGGCGGTCGCGATGCGCGGCGAGCTGGCCGAGACGGTCATCTTCCACGCCGACCGCGGCTGTCAATACACCTCAGCGCAGCTCGCCCGGTTCGCTGATCGACACGACCTGGCCCGCTCCGTCGGGCGGACCGGGGTGTGCTGGGACAATGCTGCGGCCGAATCCTTCTGGGCCACACTGAAAGTCGAGTTCTACGACCGCTATCTGTGGGCCAGCCGCGCGGCGGCCAAACTGGCCGTCGGTGACTGGATCGAGCGGGTCTACAACCGGCGCAGACGGCACTCAGCGCTGGGTATGATCAGTCCGGTCGACTACGAACACCGATTCAATCAGACGGCACAAGCCGCCTGACCCTGTGTCCGCCAAACGGGGTCAAGCCCAATCCTCGCCGTCGCCGCCGCGGTCAGCGTCGTGGTGGCTATCGACAAGCTGCTACGGAGAACAGCCGGAGGGCAGCGGGCCGCACACCTCCGCCAACACTGCTAAGCCGCTTCCGTCGCGTGAGTAGGCCGCCAAACATCGCGCGACTTTGCCATCGACAACCACCAGCTACGACAACAACGCGAACAAGCTCACCGAATCACCAACATCACGTCCCCAAAGACCCATGATTGACCTACCCGATCCCACCTACCGGAGCGGTCAATGGTCAATGCCAAACACTATCCATAACGCGTTTTGTGTACGGGCGGTCAATGACCAGCCCCTCGCGACGGCCATTGGGTCATCAGGCCGCCAGGGCTTCGGGGCATGCGCTCGGAGCGAATCGTCATGATGCGCGATCTCCCGAATGGCACCTAAGTTTGGGTACCTCATCGATGGTCGGTATCGAGTCGATGGCGAACACCAGCTCAGCTTTTGACCAGACCGATAGCGCTAGGCACCAAAGATGCACAACTGGAAGGAGTTTCGAGTTGCTGAACTCTGACGGGTACGACTCGAGCGCCACCGCCCGGGCCAACGCGCGGGCCTGGAATGTCGAGGTTGCCAACAATCACTGGGCGACCGTGCCCCTCACCGACGACGAGTTCCGCGCCGCGGCGCAAAATGGGTTTCCGGTGTCGTTGACAGGATCTCGGCCCGTGCCCGCCAGTTGGTTCGGCGACCTCTCGGGCCGACGCGTGCTATGCATCGCTTGCGGCGGTGGACAACAGACGGTGCTGCTCGCCGCGCGGGGCGCTATCGTCACCTCATTGGAGAATTCCGCGCAGCAGCTGCAACGCGACATCGACACCTGCGCGAAGTTCGGTCTTGCCCTGACCGCCGTCGAGGGTTCGATGGACGACATGCACATGCTGTCGGCGTCGGTATTCGACATGGTGGTGCTCGGCATAGGGGCCCAGTTCGTGGCAGATATTCGACCGATGTTCGCGCATGTACGCCGCGTGCTCACCAGCGATGGCGTCTTCATCGGGGCCTTCGTCAACCCGGTTTGCTATGTGTTCGATTGGGCGGCTCAGACAGCCGGCCGGCTCGAGGTAAGGCACAAGGTGCCTTACTCCGATCTGGCGTCGTTGCCTGAGGAAGAACGGCTGACTCTCTTCGGACGCGACGCGCCACTGGAATTCGGGCATAGCCTCGAACAGATCATCGGCGGCCTGTCGGCTGAAGGCCTGTGTGTCACCGGATACCTTGAAGAGTTCAACGCGCGCGAACAGATGGGCGAGTACTTTCCGAGCTTTTTCGTGTTGCGCGCTGGGTGAGAGGCCGGTGCTTTCGCCGTCGCGCCGAGTCTCGCTACGTGCTCCCCATCGTCGCCAATGACTTGCCGTTGATCGCCCGTCTCGATCCCTACTGACGTAATTTTCGGGACAAGAACACGACCGACAGGGCTAGCAACGACTTTCACTCGGCAGCATGTCGTTCGCCGACCAGCGGCAACAATGAGGCAATGAAGCTGCCCGTCATGCCGCCGGTGTCGCCGATGTTGGCCAAGTCGGTGCCGACAATCCCGCCCGATGCCTCCTATGAACCGAAGTGGGACGGCTTCCGGTCGATCTGCTTCCGCGACGGCGAGGAGGTCGAGCTGGGTAGTCGCAACGAGCGGCCGCTGACCAGGTATTTCCCCGAATTGGTCGGGGCGATCATCGCTGAGCTACCCGAACGTTGCGTGATCGATGGCGAAATCGTCATTGCCACCAGTCACGGGCTGGACTTCGAGGCCTTGCAACAACGCATCCACCCAGCCGACTCGCGGGTGCGGATGCTCGCTAAGAAGACCCCTGCGTCCTACGTAGCGTTCGACCTGCTCGCCCTCGGCGATGACGATTACACCTGGCGACCGTTCGCCGAGCGCCGTGCCGCCCTCGTCGACGCGTTGGCCGACTCCGGCCCCTCGATCCACGTCACGCCTGCGACCACCGACCTGTCGACCGCGCAACGATGGTTCGCCGAGTTCGAGGGAGCCGGTCTCGACGGGGTGATCGCCAAGCCGCTGACTATCACCTATCAGCCCGACAAGCGAGTCATGTTCAAGATCAAGCATGAGCGGACCGCCGACTGCGTGGTCGCCGGGTATCGCGTGCACAAGTCCGGTGAAGACGCGATCGGCTCGCTGCTGCTCGGGCTCTACAAGGACGACGGCACACTCGCATCGGTCGGGGTCATCGGCGCGTTTCCGATGGCCGAACGGCGGCGGCTGTTCACCGAATTGCAGTCGCTCGTCACGACTTTCGAGGAGCATCCGTGGAATTGGGCCGCGCACATGGCCGGCGATCGCACGCCGCGCCGAAACGAGGGCTCACGCTGGAACGCAGGCAAAGACCTGTCGTTCGTGCCGCTACGGCCCGAGCGCGTGGTAGAAGTCCGCTACGACCACATGGAAGGTGAAAGATTCCGCCACACAGCGCAGTTCAACCGCTGGCGGCCCGACCGCGACCCGCGTTCATGCACCTACGAACAGCTTGAACACCCGGTCACCTTCAGCCTTGGTGACATCGTGCCCGGCCTCGGCATTGCTACCTGACCTTGACGACGACCTTCCCCTTGGCTCGCCCCTTCTCGACGAAATCCAAAGCCTCCTGGGTGGATTCGAACGGAAACACCTTCTGGACGACTGGGCGGATGATGCCTTGATCGATGAGGGAGGTGATCTCGCTCAACTGTTCGCCGTTCGCCCTCATGAACAGGAACGAGAACGTCATGTTGAGTCGCTTGGCCTTTCGCCTTGCGCCGAAGCTCAACACGCGAATTATCGACTTCACGTACCAAGGCAAGCCGATTTCTTCCGCGAAGGCTGGGTCGGGTGGTCCGGATATGGAGATGAGCGTCCCGCCTGGCTTGAGCACCCGCAGGGACTTGTCGAGGGTCTTTGAGTCCTGACTGTGCAGAACCACGTCGTAGCCATGCAGCTTGGTCTCGAAATCCTCTGTTCTGTAGTCAATCAAGACATCTGCGCCGAGGGCTTTGACGAGCTCGAAATTGGCGGCGCTTGCTGTGGTCGCCACCGTCGCGCCAAGATGTTTCGCCAGCTGGATGGCGAATGTCCCTACACCGCCGGTGCCCGCCTGGATGAAGACCTTCTGCCCGGGCTGTCAGTTTGGCCATCTCGACGAGCGCCTGCCAAGCGGTCAGGCCGACCAGCGGAATGGAAGCCGATTCTGCCATGGTGAGTTGTGCTCGGCTTGATCGCAACGTCGGCTTCGTTCATTGAGATGAACTCCGCGAACGTGCCGATCCGGTCCGTGTCTGGTCGTGCGTAGACCTCGTCACCGGGCTTGAAGCGCCGCACCCGTGCTCCCACCTGACCACGACGCCTGCCACGTCGTTGCCGAGAACAAGCGGGAAGCGATAGGGCAGGAAGATTTTGAATTCTCCGGCAGCGATCTTTACATCGACGAGGTTCACGCCGGCCGCGTGGATCTGGACGAGTACGTCGTTGTCCCCGACCGCCGGTTGCGGCATGTCGACGAAGCGACCGCCGTCCTTGCTCTTGTAGCGATCGATCGTGAATGCCTTCATGATCTTGCTCCCATTTTGGTCACGCGCCTAAGCGCTCGTGAATCGGCTTGTTCAGGTGCGTCCGCACCTCGCGGGTCATTTCGTCGGCGAGCACCTCGTCGGCGCCGGACTCGATGCCGTCGAGGACCTGACGGACCACGTCGGCGGGGTCGGACTTGGGACTTTCCGCAAACGCGCCCATGTCGGTGTCGACGAGTCCGACGTAGACGCCCACCACCTGTACGCCACGCGACCCGAGTTCAAGCCGCATCGAGTCCGTGGCACTCCACATCGCGGCCTTCGTCACCCCGTAGCTTGCGCCGATGGGCATCCACGCGAGCACCGACGCCACGTTGACAATCGCGCCGGATCTGGCCGCAATCCGATCTGCGAAAGCGGATGCAAGCGCCAGCGGACCGAACAGGTTCGTCTCCATCTCCTCGCGCAGATCGGAGGTGTCCCGCCCAAGAACCGAGGCTCCGCGGGCGATGCCGGCGTTGTTGATCAGAACGCTGACATCGGACGCTACTTCGGCCACCTTGGCCACGGACTTTGCGTCAGTGACATCGAGCTGAAGCGGAACGACGCGTGGGTCTGCGACGTCGATTGTCCGCGGATCGCGGGCAGCCGCATAGACTTTCGCCACTCCACGGTCGAGAAGCTGCGCGACGTAGTCGCGGCCCATGCCGCGGTTGGCTCCAGTGACCAGCACTGTCTGGTCGGCGAGGGAAGTCATGAGATCGTCGCTCCCAGGAACTCGAGGGCTTCGGGAACGAATCGTTCGTGGGCTTGGAAGATGCCGCCGTGTCCGGCGTCGGGGTAGATGCGCAGCGTGGCGTTGGGGAGGCGTCGAGCCAGGTCATAGGAGTTACTGGTCGGCACCATGCGATCGTCATCACCGTTGGCCACCAAGACGGGGTGTTGGATGCGTAGACAGGTCGGCCGGCTTCTGCAAGGCCCCAGGCGTGAATCGCCTTGAGTTGTGTGCGGAATGCTCGAATAGCCATCGCCTTGTCCCGATCGTTGGTGCGTTCCTTCAACCGCTTGATGAACGCTCGCGCCTCCGACTTGCCGTGGCAGTTCTCGTGAAGAACAGAAGTTCCTTGGGATCCTTGAAGGTGGCATAGGCATGCAGTGTGTCGAGGTAGCTCAGTTTCGTCACGTTGACGATGCCTTCGCCACCGGCAGGACCGGTGCCCGCGAGGATGATCTTGCGCACCAACGCCGGCTCCTGCTCGGCGATCACTTGCGAAACCATTCCGCCCATCGAGAAGCCGAGCAGGTCGACCTGGTCGAAGCCCAGCGCGCGGATGAACGCGACGGCGTCTTGTGCCATTGCTTCGATGGTGTCCGGTGTCTTGCCTTCAGAACCGCCGACGCCGCGATTGTCGAAGGTGATTACGCGGTGCTTGGCCGCGATGCCGTCGACAACGCGGGGGTCCCAGTTGTCGAGGTTGGCGGCCAGATGATTGAGGAAGACCACCGGTACACCGGTATCGATCCCCAGCTCGCGATAGACGAATCGAGTCCCGCCCACGGAAACCGATTTCGTCGGCGCGTTCTTGTACGACGTGCCACCCCAGCGTGCGCTCGCTTCGCGCAGATGACTTGCGGGGTCGTGCCGGGTGGTGCGTTTGCCTGCCATGATTGCTTCCTTTTGTAGACCGATTGGTTTACTTCTGAAGTGACAGTAGCACGCGAGTCACCGATTTGTACACCGATCGGTATACTTCAAATTTATGACGTCACTCACGGAGAAGGAGACGACAGCGACACACGGATGCGGGGTGCCCGCTTCACAACGCGGCGGCCGAGGCCTTATTTCGATGTGGTTGCCACCGCCAGCACCGCGTCATTGACCGCGGCCGGCGTGATTGCGACGACGGCTTTCGTTCAAACCGTCTTCGCAGAAAGGCGCCGCTGCCAGGCGAGCAGGATCGGCACTCCGATGGTCTCGAGGGCGATCGCCCCGACGGCGATCGGGTGCGGACGCCCGCGTTGTTGCCATGACCTCAGCCGCGCGAGGCCGCCAAACGCGATGGTTGCGGCCGCGAAGGTCACGGCCGGTGACTGCTCGATACGCCGGAGTTGAGACCAGATCACGGGTCCGACCGCGAATTTGAACGCATTGGCATAGCGGAGAGAACTGTCCACGGTCGGAATCACATCGGGTGAGCCGCCCGGCACTCCCTGCGGGCCTCGAATAATCTCTCCGGCTGCGCTCGCCACGGGTATCGCGGCGAGCACCCCGAGCGTCCATTGCAGCCTTCGCCTGCTGTCGCCGCTTTGGTGCCTCACGCCCACTCCCGATTATACCGATTGGTGTACTTTCTTTCGGCCGACGCTACACGCCTGTGCGTCCGGTGTAAACCCATCGGTATGCTTGAGCTATGACCACCCAGCGTGAGGCGCAATCCACCGATGGCCGCGGTGGCCGCGGCGCACGGCAGCGCATCCTCAACACAGCCACCCAACTCTTCTACCGCGAAGGCATCAACGCCACCGGTGTCGAGCGGCTCGCCAATGAAGCATCAGTGTCCAAACGGACCCTCTATCAACATTTTCCGAGTAAGACGGCCGTGGTCGAGGAGTACCTGCGTTGTATCCAGCAACTCGTCGATGACCCCATCCGGCCCGGCCCGGACGCCGCCAACCGCACACCTCGTGAGCGCATACTCGCCCTGTTCGAAACTCCTTCACCGGGTGGGCAGATGCGCGGCTGCCCGTTCCACAATGCCGCCGTCGAGGCCGCTGAGGCCATGCCGGAAATTCAAGGCATCGTCCACGAACACAAGCGCGCCTACATCAAGGGTCTGATCAAGCTGGCCCGGCAGGCCGGAGCGGCCAACCCCACATTGGTGGGCAACCAACTGGGCCTCCTGTACGAAGGTGCCGCCGCACTGTCGACCTCACTCGACGACCCCGCGCCCTGGACCCACGCGCGTAAGGCAGCCACGACACTCCTCGACCAAGCGGTGGGCGACTGACGGTTAGAGGCCTTGCAGGAATACCAATAGCGCTTTGTTGACCGCGTGGGGCTGCTCGTGCATGAGCCAGTGCCCGCAGTTCTGCAGAATGATTGATCCGCGGAGATCGGTAATTGCCTCGCCGGCACGTGCAAGGGCTTGCTGACCCCAGATGGTGCACACGTCACGGTCACCGCCGATGAACATGGCAGGGACCGTGACCGGCTTCCCTTGGTACTGGCCCAGTGTCTCCCAGTCCAGCTCGGTGTTGCCGTAGTAGTTCAGCGGAGCTGTCAGCCCGCCATGCTCGAGCTCAGAGACGTAGTAGTCCAGCTCGCTTTCGTCGAGCCAGGCCGGTAGTTCCTCTGGTTGTTGGAGCAGTCCTGCAAACGTCGTCCCGCGCGGAACGCACATCGCGGCACGCACGAACTCGCGCAGCACGTCGTCGGGCAACGATGTCAGATCAACTGCGGCCAGCTCCGGGGGCAGCGGGCGGTCCGCGGAGAGACTGTAAAGCCCCGCGATAAGCCAAGCCCTGATGTCCTCTTCGACTTCGCGCGCCGCGACTGCTCCGGGAAGGGAGAAGTACTCTTGGTAGAAGAGCATGTCGGGGCCGGCCAGTACGCGGTGCGCAACGCTGGGCCGCACTTCGCCGAAAGGGCTGCTCGGCAGCGCCGCCAAGCCCCGGGCACCGAACGGCTGGCTCAGCCCCGCTACCGCCGTGAACACATCGGGCCGAGTCCACGCCGCGGTCCAGGCAACCGCAGCCCCATAGTCATGGCCAACGATCACCGCCGTCGACTCCCCAAGAGCTTCAATCACACCGACGCAGTCGCCCACCAGTTCGGTGATGCGGTAGGCGGCGACCTCGGTGGGCTTGGACGATCGACCATATCCCCGCATGTCCATCGCCACGGCGCGATAACCCGTCGAAGCCAACGCATCCAATTGGTGTCGCCACGCGTACCAGGACTCGGGGAAGCCATGGCACAGCAACACCATTGGGCCCGATGACCCAGCGAGGTGAACATGGATGCGTTGTCCGTTGGCCCGGACGGTCCGTGCTTCCCATTCAGAGCGTGTCAACTGCCGACCTCCGCGTGCTATTCGGTGGTGAACCTCGCCGTGCCGCCGGTCAGATACTTGACGGAGCCGAGGCTTTGGGCCTGCGCGCACTGCTCGGTGAGCTTCTGGACGGCGAGCGCGTCGAGCACCGAATGGAACCGGCCGTCATCGGTGAAGCTGACGTTGGCGCCATTCACAATGAAGAGCACGACGGTGTCTTCGGTGTTCGAAGCCGGCGCATAGAACGTGTGCACCGACGAGGCCGGCTCATACAGATACGAGCCGGCAACCTGCGGTTGATCCGGGTATTCGCGGTAGATCCACTTGCCCTTCAAGGTGTATCCATGCACGGCACCGGTGTGCAGATGGATGGGCAATTCGGCTCCGGGAGCGAAGGTTCCGAGGACCGACCAGACGCCGATCTCGGGATCGAGGAACAACAGCTGAAAGTTGATCCCGGGCCCCAGAGCGTCCTTCATCATCGGGATGTCATTCACGTTGAGCGTGAGCAGTTCATTCTGCGGGAGCGAGAAGACGGGTACCTTGCTCGCGGTTGATTCGGTGGTCATGGTTTTCCCTTCACTATTTCTGTCGTGTCTTGCTTTCCTACGGGCGCTACCGCAGCGACGAGGTATCGATGACGAAGCGGTAACGCACGTCGCTGGCCAGCACCCGCTCGTATGCCTCGTTGATGTAGTCCGGTGCAATGACCTCGATCTCGGCGACCACGTCGTGCTCGGCGCAGAAGTTCAACATCTCCTGGGTCTCCGGGATACCGCCCATGAGTGAACCCGCCACGCTGCGGCGCCCCACCGCGAGCGGGAAGGCCGGCACCTCAAGTGGATGCGCGGGCATGCCGAGTTCCACCAGGGTGCCGCCGGTGGTCAGCAGAGCGAGATAGTCGCCCAAGTTCAGCTTGGCCGAGACGGAGTTGAGGATCAGGTCGAAGCTGCCCGCGAGCTTGGTGAACGTGTCTGGGTCGCTGGTTGCGTAGTAGTGTTCGGCTCCCAGGCGCAGGCCGTCTTCCATCTTCTTCAGCGACTGGCTCAGCACAGTCACCTCGGCGCCCATCGCCCTGGCGAACTTGACGCCCAGGTGCCCTAACCCGCCCAGGCCGATGATTGCGATTCGCTTGCCTGGTCCGGCCTTCCAGCGTCGCAGCGGTGAGTACACGGTGACGCCCGCACATAGCAGCGGCGCCGCGGCGTCGAGCGGAACGTTGTCGGGGATGCGCAGTACGTAGTTCTCGTCGACGACGATCGCACCGCTGTAACCGCCTTGCGTCGGCTGGCCGTCGGTGCCGACCCCGCCGTAGGTGAGGACCATGCCGGTGCCGGTGCAATGCTGTTCCAGGCCGGCTTGGCAGTTGCCGCACTCGCGGCAAGAGTCGACGAAGCAGCCGACGCCGACGCGGTCACCGGCTTTGTACTTGGTCACCTGGGAGCCGACTTCGGTGACGACACCGGCGATTTCGTGGCCGGGGACCACCGGATAAGCGGCTGGACCCCATTCGCCCTTGACGATGTGGATGTCGGTGTGGCAGATGCCGGCGAAGTAGATGTCGAAGGCCACATCGTGCGGGCCGACGTCGCGGCGGGTGATCGTCGTGTTGGTCAGCGGCTGGGTGGCCGACGTGGCGGCGTAGGCAGAAGTCGTGGTGGTCATGCGAGTCCCCTCTTGCTGTTGCTTGTTGGAGTGACGATGATCTTGGCGTCGCGCTCTGGGTCGGCGAGTCTGGCGAAAGCATCGGGTACGCCGTCAAGGCCGATACGGCTGGTGATGAGTGGATCGACCAGCAGTTCGCCCGCGGCCAGGTAAGCGAGGGACTGTTCGTATTCCTCGAATGTGTAAGAGATGCAGAAGATGAGGTCGATCTCTTTGAGGATGGCGAAGGTCGGCTGGAAGGTGTCCTGCTCCATGCACAAGCCCGCGACGACGACCTTGGAGCAAGGAGCAGCACCGGCCAGAATCTGTTGAATCACACCGGGAACGCCCACACATTCGAATATCACCGATGGACGGAAAGCGAACTCCGGGAACATCGTGGTCTGCCGACCATAGCGCGACGGGTCCGACACGGCCGCGACCGATAGCCACGAGTCGTACGGCGACGTTTCACGCGGGTCGACCACAATGTCGGCACCGAGCGCGGAGGCCAGAGCACGCCGCGCTGGTGAGAAGTCCGCGGCGATGATCGGGCCGATGCCACGCATCTTCAGTACCGCGATCACCGCGAGCCCGATGGGGCCACAGCCGATGACGATGGGCACGTCGTCGGATCCGAGGCCACCGCGTTTGACGGCGTGCAACGCGACGGTCAGCGGCTCGGCAAGCGCGGCGGTGTCGCTGGCAACGCTGTCCGGCACCGGAATGAGGAGACTCTCGGACAGCACCATGTACTCGGCGTATCCGCCCGGAGTGGCAATACCACCGAAGCCGATCTGAACCGGTTGTGGACGAAGCAGAATCGGTACGGAGACCACCCGACTGCCTAGCGGGAACGTCTCGCGACAACCTGGTCCGTATTCGACCACCTCCACGCAGAACTCGTGGCCGAGGACGATCGGCTCGTCAAGATCGAAAAGCTCGACCCCGCTTACCGCGCGCACACCGTCCACGAGTTCGGCGCCGTGCGAAACGGCATGCAGATCGCTCCCGCAGATTCCCGTTGCGAGTGTCCTGACCAGAACTTCTCCCCAATGGGGCCGCGGAACCGGCGCCTCGATCAGCTCAAGGCTGCCTTTGCGCATCACAACGGCAGTCATCGTCATCGTTAGTTCCTCACGTTGCATATACCGGTCGGTGTACCTGCGTCTTCGAGCCGACGCTACACATCAATATCGAAAATGTAAACCGGTCGGTGTGATACGGGGCGCCTGCTGTCAGCAGCCCTTGCGTAACGATCTACGATGACCGCCATCATGAAAGATGGCTCACTGATCAGTGATTGGCACCGAAGTGGCTGTAAGGACGGCTTACTTTGATGTGGTGGCCGCCGCCAGAACAGCGTCATTGATCGCGGTGGGCGAGATGGCGACGATGGCCTTTTGCGCGCGGCTGACGGCATCGAGTATGTAGCGACGTTTGGGTCGCCTCGAGCTCAATGCGTGGTCGACGGCCTTGGTGACCTTCTTGGGATCGGCAGCGAGCTTCTGCATGCGGCCCAGCAGCTTTCGCGTTCCTGCGAGGTGTGATGCGTACAGTTCTCGGTTCTCGTCGGTCAGTTGCGCGGCCATGCGATCGTGCTCGGTAAGCGCGTCTCCCCACATGTCGGTACGGATTGGCCCGGGCTCGATGAGCGAGACGCGGATCCGCCACGGGCGCAGCTCCATGCGCAGCGCGTCGGCCAAGGACTCGACGGCGTATTTTGATGCACTGTAGGCGCCCGTGCCGGGTGTGGTGATCAACCCGCTGACCGACGACATGAACACAATACGTCCACGGGCCTCACGAATTTTCGGAAGGACGGCTTGTGTCACTCCGATCTGGGCCGTCACGTTTACGTCGAGCTGGCGGGACAAGTCGTCGAGGGAAAGTCCCTCGACTGGTCCGTTCACGATGATGCCAGCACTGTTGACGACACCGTCCAACGCAATAGGAAGTTGGTCGGAAAGCTTTGCGATAGAGGCCCTGTCGGCAATGTCGAGGCGAATCGCATGCACATTGGACAGCCGATCGAGGCGATTGAGGGCGGTATCGGATCGAGCGGTGGCATAGACGTCCCAACCTCGTCCGCTCATGTGTTCAGTGATCGCCAGACCGATTCCTCTGCCGGCGCCGGTAACCAATACGGAAGGCATGTTTCTCTTCTCTCGTTGTGATGGATGATGGTTTGATCGTCAAACGGCATTCGTGGAAAGGCGCCTTTGCCACACCAGAAGCCCTGCTACTCCAACGGTTTCGAGCGCGATTGCCGACACCGTGATGGGATGTGGTCGCCCGCTCTGCTGCCATGACCGCACGCGCGCCAGACCGCCGACGAAGATGGTCGACAGCGCCAAGGTCACGGCCGACGACTGCTCGACTCGTCCGAGCTGAGACCACATGACGGGGCCGACCGCCAATTTGAAAACGTTGGCATATCGCAGCGAGCTGTCCACCGTCGGTAACACATCGGGCGAGCCGCCCGGAACTCCCTGCGGACCCCGAACGATCTCCCCGATCGCGCTGGCCATCGGTATCGCCGCGAGCACCGCTAGTGTCCGCTGCAACCGTCGCCGACTGCTACTACTGTGTTGTGTCACGACTACTCCATATACCGATCGGTGTACTTGCCGATTGCCGACGCTACACGACTTTGCATGCGATGTAAACCTATCGGTATACCTTGGCTACGCCACCGGGCACGAGACACAGACCAGAGGACGCGACGGGAAGCAAAACTTCATGAATGGCCTCGCCAAACTGGTCAAAACAGGCCGACGCCGCCAACCCAGATTTGCCTCTAGGAGAACGCACAAATGTTCAGCGGATTCGCAATCCACGACGTCGATGTCGCCGGCGTACGCATCCATGCACGTGTCGGGGGCGAGGGGCCACCGGTACTTCTGCTGCACGGTTACCCACAGACTCATGTGATGTGGGGCCCTGTCGCAGAGGCGCTGGCCCAGTCGCACACCGTCGTGGCCGCGGATCTGCGCGGGTACGGCGACTCGGACAAGCCAGCATCGGAACCCGATCATTCGTCTTACGGAAAACGGGCGATGGCCGCCGACCAGGCCGAGTTGATGAAAGTCCTAGGCCACTCGCGTTTCGCGGTCGTCGGCCACGACCGCGGTGCCCGGGTCGCGCATCGCCTCTGCCTCGACCACGCCGAAATGGTCGAGCGAGCCGCTGTTCTCGACATCGTTCCTACCCGGCATGTCTTCGCGAACGTGGATCGTGCCCTAGCCGCCTTCTACGATCACTGGTTCTTCCTCGCGGAGAAGCCCGATTTACCCGAGGTGCTGATCGGCGGTGCGCCAGAATATTTCCTGCGGCGAAAGCTCGATCAATGGTCCGGGCCGCACGCGGTGTTCGACGACGCAGCGATGTCTGAGTACGTGCGCTGCTTCAGTGATCCCGAGGCGATCCGCGCCAGCTGCGAGGACTACCGCGCCGGCGCCACCATTGATCTCGAGCATGACAACGCGGACGCCACGGCCCGCCGCCGCATCATGTGCCCACTCCTCGTCCTCTGGGGAGAACGAGGGTTCGTTGGAAACAACTATGACGTGCTTGAGGTTTGGCGTCATTACGCCGACGACGTTCGCGGCCAAGCGTTGGACTGCGGGCACTTCGTTCCGGAGGAAGCGCCCACGCCGACGATCGACGCATTGCGCGAATTCCTGTCGGCAGCTCGATGACCACCGCACGTTGTCGCCCAGAGTCAAAATTGTGCCGCGCGGCATCAAGTAAGCGCCGTGCGGAACTCCTAGCCTGATGGCATGGAGTTCTCCCCCAGCTCGATGAGGCGCCGCGCAGGGTGGGCTCGCACCGTGCTGATCACCGGAGGCGCCTCAGGTCTGGGCGCAGCGCTGGCCGACGGCTACGCCGCGCGAGGTGGGCGTGTACTGGTCGCTGATCGGACGCCGCCAAGTCGCTTACCCAAAGGTGCGCGGTATCAGCGTCTCGATATCACCTCGGAGTCCGACTGGGCTGATGCACTCGCTTGCGTTCGCGACGAATTCGGTGACCTCGACCTACTCATCAACAACGCTGGCATTGCCGCGGGCGGGCGCGTGGACCGCCTCGACGCCGACCACTGGCGGCGAGTATTCGAGGTGAATGTGCTCGGCGCGGTGAACGGGTGTCGCACCTTCACGCCGATGTTCAAGCGACAGGGCCACGGCCACGTGGTCAACGTCGCATCGATGGCGGGTCTGGTCCATCCCGCTGCAATGAGTTCCTACAACGGCAGTAAGGCCGCCGTCGTAGCGCTCTCCGAAACGTTGCGCCACGAATTGGCGCCCTACGGGATTGATACCACGGTCGTATGCCCGTCATTCTTCCGCAGCAACTTGGCCTCATCGCTAGGCGGCGACGATCCCCTGATGGATGCCGTTGCGTCAAAACTGATTTCGCGGGCACCGTTGGACGCGCAGCAGATCGCCGCACGCGTCATCAGAGGCGTTGACGCTCGTAAATTCCTGGTTCTGCCCGACCGCGCCGGCCGTGTCGCCTACTGGACAAAACGAATGGTGCGGCCGGCGTATGACCGCAGAATGCTGGCCTCTGGCGCACGGTTCCGGTTGGCCGAACTCGAGCTGAAATCCGTGACGGCCAGAAGGACTGAAGCCGAATAGCTTGACATGACTTGGATTCAGTGAGGGGTTGTCGTCTGGTGATCGCGGACGTCATCCTCGCAATGTGTCATTCGTACGCTCGGCAGGTCTGCAGAGGTTCCGGCAGTGCGTGATTGATCTGGGAGGCGATCCGGAGGTCTACGCACGGCAGGCGGGGCTTCCCGTCGAGGCCCTCGATACCGACGAACTGCTCGTCGACGATACGGCGATGGCCGCGGTGCTGGAACTAGCCGCTGCCGACTTGGGCTGCCCGGATTTGGGGCTACGGGTGGGCGGGGCGCAGGACTTCAGGATGCTGGGCCCTTTGTCGGTCGCAATGCAGAACTCTCCATCGGTCGGCGAGGCTCTCGAGTGCACGTCGCGCTACATGTTCGTCCATGCGCGCGATGTGAACTTTTCGTCGGTCGATGATCCCGACGGTGCCCGCGGCGTCGTCGGGCTTCGCTACTCCTTGGGAGCGGGTAGGCAGCTGTTGCCGCAGGCCGCCGACATGACGATGCTGTTCCTGCACCGTGCCATGACATTCCTTGTCGGTGGCGATTACGGATTGCGATCGGTGGATCTGCCGCACGACCTCTTGGCGGAGCGCGCACGGTACGAGGATGCATTCGGCGCCCGTGTGCGATTCAATCGGTCGGGGGCGGTGCTGCGGGTGCCGACAAGCTTCCTGTCGCGGCCCCTTATCGATGTCGACGACACCTTGCGCTCGCTGGCGATGGCATTTCTCTCCGACAATCCGCGGAATCCGGCCCTATTACTGCCGGCAAGGTGCGTGCGGTCATCGATCAGTCACTGGGTACGCGGTCGATCGAGCTTGGTGACGTCGCGCGCGTGCTGGACCTCCACCCACGAACGGTGCAACGGCAGCTTGCGGCCGAAGGTGAGTCCTTCGCGTCGATACTCGACGGTGTCCGGCGCACACGAGCGCGGTTCTACTTGACGACCACCGACTTCCCTCTATCACAGGTGGGCAACCTGGTCGGACTTGCCGAGCAGGCGGTACTGACTCGGTGCGCGCGACGATGGTGGGGCCGCACTCCGACCGCCGTCCGTCGAGAGGCGTGGGCCCGCAAGATGATTGACAACGTGTACCGGAACGCTTGAGTCCCCCGCGAAAAAGGGGATGGCTTCGGTGAAATTCGTTGCTTACGTTCGAGTTCCGATTGGCTGCTTACTCGGCGGAGGGTTCAGATGGGCAAATTGGATGGCAAAGTTGCGCTCATTACCGGCGCTGCACGCAGTCAGGGGCGTAGTCACGCGGCGAGGCTCGCGCAAGAAGGTGCCGACATCATCGCGGTCGATGTATGCCGTCAGGTTGCCACCCTGTCCTACCCGCTGTCGACCCCCGACGATCTGGCCGGGACCGCTTCGCAGGTAAAGGCTTTGGACCGTCAGATCGTCTCCGCAGAAGTGGATGTCCGAGATGTCGCGGGCCTGCGCAGTGTGGTTGACGATGGCGTGGCGCAGCTCGGCCGAATAGACATCGTCGTGGCGAATGCCGGAATTCTTGGCCTGACCAACGATCCCAACGCCGACCAGGATCTTCTGTTCCGTGAGGTTATCGACATCAACCTCGTCGGAGTGTGGAACACAGTGACGGCCGCGGCACCGCGCATGATTGCCGACGAGCGGGGCGGGTCGATCGTGCTCATCAGTTCGACCCAGGGGCTGAACGGTCGCGGTGGCAACGGCACGGGCTGGCTGACCGGCTACAGCGCCGCCAAGCACGGCGTCGTCGGATTGATGCGCTCGTTCAGCCACTGGCTCGCCCCGCACAACATCCGGGTCAACAGCATCCACCCGACCGGGATCGCAACGGACATCACCGTCAACGAGACGATGGATTCGATACTGAAGGCCAACCCCGAGCTGACGGCCGCGTTCTCGAACTTGATGCCCGTCCCCATGATCGAGGCGATGGACGTCAGCAACGCGATCGCATGGCTGGTCTCGGACGAGGCTCGATACGTCACCGGCGTCACCCTCCCGGTCGACGCGGGCTTCACAGTGAAGTAGGGAGTTTCGAACCCCCCGCACATGGGGGGTTCGCTCACACCGTTTCCGGAGGTACGGTCAAGGATGCCGTTTTTCCTGGGTGCCCGGGCTGCAGCGGTCCGCGAGACCATCGCGGAACTGTGCGAATCGCCGCCGTCGGCGGTCGATCTGATCGAGGCCGTCGCCACACGTGTGCGTAGCGTCGTGCCCTACGACACCGGAAACTGGATGATCACCGACCCGGCCACACTGCTGCCGACATCGATCTTCACGGTCGACGCCACGCCGGCTCAGCAGCGCGCGTTCACCGAACTCGAACTGGGTTATGACGATGACGTCAACAGGTTCGACTCGCTGGCGCGGGCGACGCAACCGGTTGCGTCGCTGTCGCAGGCCACCGGCGGCGATCTCGCGGCGAGCCGACGCTACCGTGAGGTCCACCGCCGCTTCGGCCTCGGGGATGAGCTGCGCGCGGTGGCGCGTAGCTCACACGCGACATGGGGCATGGGTTGTATCAACCGCGCCGACGACGTGGCTGCCTTCAGTGCCGAGGAGGTGCGATTTGTCACCGCCATCGCCGCACACTTGGGTGCGGGACTACGCAAAGCGCTGGCACGTAGGCCGCCGAACCCGCAGCCGCAGTGCGCCTTTGGCGTCCTCATCGTCGACGAGCAGCTGAACATCGAGGCCAGCACCGGCCAGGCCGAGCGCTGGTTGGACACATTGCAGCCATTCGCCGGCGGTCTGCCGGCGCCGATCGCGATGGTCGCGATGCAGGCCCAGATCAACGGCGCGAACGCAAACAGTCAGCGCCCGGCGCGGCTGCGGCTGCCGGTGCCCGGCGGCTGGCTGCTCGTGCACGCCGACACGCTGAAAGTGGCGGGCAGCGCGGCGGGCCGTGTGGCGGTCGTGCTCGAGCCAGCCGACCGCGCCGAGCTCATGCCGCTGCTGGTCGCGCTTCACGGGCTCACCGAGCGTGAGCGCGACGTCGCAGAGCTGTTGGTCGCGGGCCTCGGCACCGACGAGATCGCCGGTCGGCTGCACATCTCGCGGCACACCCTGCGTGACTACATCAAGGCGATCTTCGTCAAGGTCGGTGTCGGCAGCCGCCCCGAGCTGACCGCGGCCCTGGCGCCGGAGCCGTCCGCAGCCTGAAGTCTCGGCCACCCATTTGCGGGGGGTTCCAACATCCCCGAATTGCGGGGTACTGCCTGCCCAGTTGAGTCGCGAGAATCAGCGACATGACTGAGAATCAAACGTCCGCGGCGGGGGCACTGGCTCGCGGTACGGTGCCCACCATCGCGGTTATCGGGGCGGGTATTGCAGGTTTGACGTCAGCAAAAGCGCTGCAGGACTACGGTATTCCGTGCACCGTGTTCGAAGTCGGTGATCAGATCGGCGGCAACTGGGCGTTCAAGAATTCAAACGGCCGGTCGAGTGCCTACCGCAGCCTGCATATCGACACCAGCCGCTTGGGTATGTCGTTTCGCGATTTCCCAATGGACCCTTCATATTCAGATTTCCCGCATCACGCCGAAATCTACAAATATTTGCAGGATTACGTTGAGACGTTTCGGCTGCGGGACCTGATCAGGTTCAACACGGAGGTGACGGCGGCACGACGGCTCCCCGGCGGTGGCTGGGAACTGGAAGCTGGTGGGGAGAGGCACCTCTTCGATCTTCTCGTCGTGGGGAACGGCCATCACTGGGATCCCCGCCATCCGAACTTTCCCGGTCAGTTCGATGGACCCACGCTTCACTCGCATCACTACATCGATCCGATCGAGCCGTTGGACCTACGTGACAAGCGCGTGCTCGTTGTCGGAATCGGCAACAGCGCCGTCGACATCACGTCCGAGCTTTCTCGAAAAGGTGTGTCCGCCAAGGTCTTCATCTCAACGCGGTCCGGAGCCTATATCGTTCCGAAGTTCGTCCTCGGGCGTCCCATTGACCATTTGGCCAAGACGAGTCCCTACCTGCCGTTCAAGATGCAGCGTGTAGTGAGCGGAATATTGCCGCGGCTGTTTTCTGGACCCATGGAGAATTTCGGCCTGCCCAAGCCGAATCACCACTTCTATCAAGCGCATGCGACGCTGTCTAGCGAGTTGCTCCTGCGGTTGGGTCAAGGCGACGCGACGGCCAAGCCCAATGTGGCGGAGCTGATGGGAAGCCGAGTCCGATTCGATGACGGAAGCATCGAGGAAATCGACGTCATCATCTATGCGACGGGCTACAACATCAGCTTCCCATTCTTCGACGAGGACTTCCTCAGCGCACCCGACAATCACCTACCGCTGTACAAGCGGATGTTCAAACCAGGGATCGACGATCTCGTGTTCATTGGGTTCGCGCAGCCGTTGCCGACGCTCTTCAAGTTCATGGAGACGCAGGCCAAGCTGATGGCCCGGTATGCCGCTGGCCTCTATGCGCTGCCCGGGCCCGACGAGATGCAGCGCGACATCGACGATGTGGAACGCTTCAACGCCTCATTCGTCAAGAGCCCGCGCCACACGATGGAAATCGATGGATATCTCTATGAGCATGACTTCGTCACTCGGGAGTTGCCCGCTGGCCTGAAGCGTGCACGACGGGCCCCGTCGACGCTTGCCGGCCGCGCTACGGCAGAGGCGGTTTCGGCATGAGGACCGACAGTGACTTCCGTTCCGGCGGCATCCGTTGCGCCGCTTGGCATTATCAGGCACAAGACCGCATCGGCACACGGCCGTGCGTAGTGATGGGCGCTGCCTTCGGCGCCACCCGTGACAGCGGATTGGAGGAATACGCCGAGGCGCTGTCCGCAGCCGGATACGACGCATTGTTGTTCGACTTCCGGCATTTGGGCGACAGTGACGGCGAGCCACGCCAGCTGGTCAGCCCCAAGCTCCAGCTTGACGACTTCCGCGCCGCGGTTGCCCACGCCCGCGGTCTGCCAGGGGTGAATCCGGACGAGGTCGTGCTCTGGGGTATGTCGCTGTCCGGTGGGCAAGTGATCACGGTTGCCGTGGAGGACCGGCGGATCGCTGCGGTGATTTCGGTGGTCGGTTCGGTGGACATGGTTGCGGGCACGCTGATGGGTTTGCGTCGCGACGGTCCGGTGCCCTCGACTCGGCTCACCGTGGCGGCGCTGCGCGACACCGTGTCCGCGGTGCTCGGTAGGCCGCCGAGGTACATTCCGATATTCGGGCCGCCGGGAAGCCTGGCGTTCGTCACTGCGCCGGGCACCGCCGACGCGATGCAGGCGGCCGCGGGCCCGACGTGGCGCAACGAGGTCGCTGCACGCGCGGCCATGGAGATGTCGTCGGTGCGGCCGGGCCGAAACGCGAAAGACCTCCGGTGTCCCACGCTGTTCCAGATCGCCGACTTCGACCAGGTCGCGGCCGCGAAGGCCACCGTCAAGGCCGCCTTCTCAGCAGCCGGCCAGGCGCGTGTACGTCATTACCCCTGCGATCACATCGATCCGCTCGGCGATTTCCGCGCCGCGATGGCAGCACACCAGGTGGAGTTCCTCGACTCCGTTTTTGGGAGAACGGCTACGGCTGTCGAGCCGGCGGGCGAGACCAAGAGGCCACGCCGATGACGACCGCGGCACCTACCACCGGTAATAGCCAGTTCGACCGGATCGCCGGCAGGCTGCATGCCAATCCCGATATGGGACTTGATGATCGGCGATTGCTGCTCGAGCAGCTGCATCTACTCGCTGCCGAACCCACCGACGTCACCTACGAGGAGGTTGACGCCGGTGGCGTACCCGCGATCGTCGCCAAACCGCTGGCGGCACCGGCGGACCGGATGATCGTCTACACCCACGGCGGTGGCATGGCGTTGGGCTCCGCGCATAGCCACCGTAAGGCGGCCGCGCACATGGCGAAGGCAGCCGGCGTGTACGCAATGAGCGTCGATTACCGGCTGGCACCCGAGAACCCGTTTCCTGCTCAGATCGAGGACCTGATCACCGTCCACCAATGGTTGCGCAGGCAAGGCATCGCACCGGAGCGCACCGCCACTGCCGGCGGATCGGCCGGCGGCAACCTGGCGATCACGTCCGTGCTCAAATTGCGCGACCTCTCCCTGCCGCTGCCCGCCGCCATCATCGGGTTCTCGCCGTGGATCGACATGGAGAGCCGCGGAAAAACTTTCGCCACAAACGCCGACAGCGACGCGCTGATGAGTCGCGAGGTCAGCGAGAGCATGGCCAGCCTCTACCTCGGAGACGTTTCGCGGACCGAACCCCTGGCCAACGCACTCCACGCCGACCTACGCGGAATGCCGCCCATGTTCATCACAGCGGGTGGATCAGAAGTCCTTCTCGACAGCATTCAGCGATTTGTCAACTGCGCCAAGGCCGCCGGAGTCGATACCACATTCCAGTGTGTGCCCGGCCAGCAGCACTCTCACGAGTTGATGGCCGGGAAGTCAACGCAGGCGGACGCAACACTCGCGAACGCGGGCAGCTGGTTGCGGTCGCTATTCCGGCCTCACGGTTGAAAGACCTCACAAGACACGTTCAAAGGAGAGGGAAGTATGGCAATTATCCAGTGCGACATTCGACGCGGCCGAAGCGACGACCAGAAGCGGCGGTTGGCGGCCGGATTGACGCAGGCCGTAAGCGAATTCACCGGCGAGCCGATCGAGCGCATGTTTCTGGTGATCCGGGAAATGCCGGGCTTCAACTTCGTCGACGCCGGCGAGCACGTGGCGGAATACGTCGCCGGGCCCAACGGTGAGGACGTCGCCGGTTCAGAACAGTTGCGTCGGCGCGGCGTGCTGGTAGACGAGAGCTAGGAGAAAACGATGCCATACATCCAGGTGGACATTCGCGAGGGGCTGTCCCCCGACCAGGTTGCCGAGTTGGGGGCCCGGGTCGTGGACATCGTCCATGACGCGATCGGATCGGCTCGTGCGCATATCAACGTTGCGATCCGCCAGCTCCCCTCTGCCGGGCTCGTCGAGGCCGGTGGGACCTTGGCGGCTGGATCGACGACCGGCTGACCAAGCGCACCGCCTTTCCCTACCGATCCGTCCATCGGTAAGGCGTTCCGCACCAGGCTAATTCCAATCTATCCGCTGCTTGTTTCTACCAATCCGTCACATGGAGTGCCGCATGTCCAATCACAACGTCGTCGTTGATCTCAGCCCCGAAGCGACCGCCTTCGCCGAATGGATGGCCGCCTTGACCATCCCCGAGGGGGAAATCGACGCGATCCGTACCCGCGTGGAGAGCGTCCACCTGACTACCTCCGAACCGGAAGACGTCACCTACAGAGACGTCGTCGCCGGCGGCGTCCCGGGAATCTGGTGCCAACCCATCGACTCCAACACCGACTACGTCCTACTTCACAGCCACGCCGGCGGCTCGGTTCTGTCTTCGGCGTATGTCGACCGGAAGCTCGCCGGCCACATAGCCAAGGCGGTCGGTGTGCCCGCCCTCGTCCTCGACTGGCGACGTGCGCCCGAGCACAAGTATCCGGCGCAAGTGGATGACGTTGAAGCTGCCTACAACTGGCTGATCTCTCAGGGATACGCTCCGGAGAAGATCATCACGATCGGTCACTCGATCGGCGGATTCCTGGCCGTCGCTCTCCCGCTGCGCCTGCGCGACAAAGGGCAGCCCCTGCCCGGCGCCATCGTGTCGATCTCGCCGTGGTGTGACCTCCAGATCGCCAACGAGACCATGGTGACCAACGCCGACACCGACAAGATCCTGAACAAAGGGCTGCTGGAGTTCTTCCGCGAGTGTTGGATCGGCGGCACGGACATCGAATTCACCGATCCTCTGGTGAATCTGAACCGCGTGGATTTGAGCGGCTTGCCACCGACCTTCGTATCGTGGGGAACCTACGAGGTCCTTGCGGGGGAGGATGAAGAATTCGCTGCCCGCGTCAAGGACGCAGGAATCGACACCACGTACCTCCCGGTTCCCGGAGGCCAGCACTCCTACGTGTACGGTGCTGGGCGTGTCCCCGAAGCGGACAACGCGATCGCTCAGATCGCCGCATGGGTTCGCGAAAAGCTCGGTATCGCAGCGCAGTAGCTTTCCGGGCTGAGGCATTCGGCGCTTACTACGGTGCAGTATACCGATCGGTGTAGTACAGTCGGGATATGACGCAGGCCCCTGAAATTCCGCTGTACATGCGGCGCGACGTCCTCGACCCCACCCCGGCGCTGGCCGCGGCGCGCGAGTCGGCCAGCGTCCAACGCATCACTACGGCGTTCGGGGTGCCGGCTGTCCTGGTGACTCGCTACGGGGACGTCAAGAACGCGCTGGCCGATCATGAGCGTTTCTCCAACCGCAAGCCGCGCGGTTGGGCGGGTCCAGAGGCGCCGGTGCTCACCGATGAGGGGTACGAAAAGCTCACCGCAGGTGGGCTTCTCGGCATGGACCCGCCAGATCATCAACGGCTGCGACGCTTGCTCACGCCCGAGTTCACCGTGCGCCGGATGAAGAACTTGCAGCCGCGCGTCGTCGAGATCGTCGACGAGCACCTCGACGCGATGGCCGAGGCAGGCGCGCCCGCGGACTTGGTGGCGAACTTCGCGCTGCCGATACCGTCGCTAGTAATCTGTGAGCTGCTCGGCGTACCGTATGGCGATCGTGCCGCCTTTCAGCGGCGCGCGGCGCGCCAGCTCGATTTCAGTGTGCCCGCCCGCGAGCGTTCAGCGGTGTTTCGGGAAAGCCGCGACTACATGATGTCGCTGGTCGCGCGTGCCAGAAGTGAACCGGGTGCCGATATTCTGGGCACACTGGTAGGCAACCACGGCGCCGAGGTTACCGATCACGAGCTCGCCGGTATCGGTGAGTTGCTGCTGATCGCCGGGCACGAGACGACGTCGAATATGTTGGGGCTGGGCACGATTGCCCTACTCCAACACCCCGAACAGGTCGCTGCGGTTCGCGACGATCCCGACGCGGTAGGGCCGGCAATCGAGGAACTGCTGCGGTACGTCTCAGTGGTTCAGAATGCAATAGCGCGGATCACCACGACCGACGTCGTGGTCGACGGGGTCACCATCCCCGCCGGCACAATCGTCGTCCTGTCGCTGCCCGCGGCCAATCGCGACCCGGCCCTCATCGACTCTCCCGACCGCCTCGACATCGGACGGGGCGCTCCCGGCCACCTCGCGTTCGGCCACGGCGTGCACCATTGCCTGGGCGCGTCGCTGGCGCGGCTGGAGTTGCGAATCGCCTTCCCTGCGCTGTTACGGCGGTTCCCCCGGCTGGCGTTGGTCGACGACGTCGCCGACATCAACTTCCGGACCTCCAGGCTGATCTACGGTGCCCGCTCCCTCAACGTCACCTGGTGAGGTTGCCCGCCGACTCGGGGGCGGTTGATTCGCGGACTGAACCAATTGTGGCGCTGCGGCGCGGTCACGCCGTGTCGGGTGGCCCTGCCCGACTTTCGTTGTCGCCGTTCGGGGCCCGTCCGTCCCCGTCTGGGTCGTCGAGGGGACGGTGAAGCCGTTCGGGGCGATGGTAATCGTTGATGCGGGCTTGCCCGGTGTCAAGGTCTGAGGGTGGGATCCACTCAACGTCGTTGTCTGCGTTGACCCGCGTTTCCCAGCCGCCGGGACCGACCATGCGGTTGTCGGGTCCACACGCCAAGCCGAGTTCGTCGACGTTGGTTTGTCCGTTGTCGGCCCAGTCGCGAGCGGCGTGATGAACTTGGCTGCCGTAGGCGGGCACGGTGCAGCCCGGCTTCGTGCAGCCGCCGTCGCGGGCGATGAGCATGATTCGCTGGGCCGGCGAGGCAACGCGGCGGGCCCGAAACAAGTCCAGCGCCGATCCGGTGGCCTTGTCGAACACCGCTAGGTACTGGTTCGCGCGCGCGGCCAGTCTGATGACGTCCCCGATGGGAATGACGGTGCCACCACCGCTGACGCCGACTCCAGCTCGGCTCTCCAGGTCCTGCAGTGTGGTGCGGATGATGATCGAGGTCGGTAGCCCGTTGTGCCGGCCCAACTCACCGCTTTCCAATACGCTGCGCCCGACCGCGACCAGCGCGTCGTGCTGGCGCTGCGCCAGGGTGCGGTGGTCTTGATCGATCTGGGCCTGTGAGGGCGTACCCGAAACGCAGGGGTGCTCGTCGTCAGGATTGCACATTCCCGGCGCGGCCCACTTGGCGAATATCGCCTCGTATATCGCCCATGCTTCCGGAGTCATATTGCCCCGGAACGGGGTCATCTTGTCGGATCCCTGGGGCCCCTTGGACAGCCCGCGACGCCGAGCGCGCTCGATGTCGTCGGGTTCGGGACCATCCTGGTCGAGCAGGAACAGGATGCGGTCGGCGTTGTCCTTCAATTCCTTGGGTCCCACGCCGATCGCGGTGCGCACCAGATCGACTTCGATCTGGGCGCGCGTCAGGGAGTCGACGGAAGGCGGGATGCGGTCCATCGCCTCGCGCACGACCTTGACGTGCTCTCGGTTGATCGACCCGTGAGCTTGGGCCAGCGCGGTGCAGGGCAGCTCGGGCTCGAGCGGTTCGCCGGTCAGTGTGCGGCGTGGCGCCAACTTGGCGGCCTCCTCGAGCCGGCGGCCCGCCTCGCTGGTAGAGATGCGCCACCGGATCGCCAGCACGTCGCGCCAGGACTTGGCGCCCATTTCCTTCGCGGTGGTCTCAGCCTGCAAGCGCGCCAGCATGCGATGGATCTGCGACGGCATCTGACAGGTGAGGGTTTCGAGTTCATCGACCGCATCGATCAGTTCAGACTTGGTGAGCGCATCGATGGGCATTGCTGCCAGTTCGTCGTGGGCGGCGCGAAGCGCGGCCACCGTGGCCCGCACCGCTTCCGCACCCATGACTCGAACATATGTTCGACCTCTAAGAAGTTGGCGACGTATTTCTGAAGAGTTCCATGAGAGGTCGTCGCCTCGTGGAAAGCGTTGTCAGACAGCGGATTCAATCGTCCCGAAGCATCGCAAACGGTGTCAACCGGGCGGCGGTCGATTCGTCGACGTCGTGACCCTCCTCCCGGCTTAGACGCGTACCGAGCGCTGGCGCCGGGTGAGCGCGGACCCCTCGGCTGCGGGGGGCTCGGCGCCCCCCGTGTTGCGGGATTTCGCAATCGCGTGTTCGCAAGAAGGATCTCAACCGTGTCGCCGACTCGCGGTCGCACGTGACCGCGCGGCCAGCCGGGGCAGAGACCGTGTGAGTCGCCGCGATACGCATGCAAGAGCCAAGAGAGGACACGATGGCTGAAATCAGTTTCGCTGGAAGGTCTGTGATCATCACCGGCGCAGGCAAGGGTATTGGTCGCGAGCATGCCCTGGACATCGCCACGCGGGGCGGACGGGTCGTCGTCAACGACCGGGACGCCGCAAGCGCCGACGCAGTCGTCGAGGAGATCACCCACGCCGGCGGCACTGCCGTCGCGTCCCACGAAACCGTCTGCAGCCCCGCGGGTGGCCGCGCGATCGTCGACAAGGCCGTTGATACATATGGCACTGTCGAGGTGATCATCCACAACGCCGGGACGGTCAACCCGGCGATGTACGAGGACATGACACCGGACATGATCCGGGAGCAGATGGACGTGCACCTGTTCGGGGGCTTCTGGGTCACTCAGCCCGCGTGGCGCATTCTCAAGCAAAATGGCTACGGCCGAGTCGTGTTCACCGGCTCCACAGTCGGCTTGTTCGGGCACAATGTGATGGCCAATTACGGCGCCGCGAAGATGGGTCTTTACGGGCTGGTACGCGCGCTGGCGTTCGAGAGTCGCCACCTTGACATCAACGTCAACCTGATGCTGCCATTGGCGGAGACGTCGATCATGGACAAGGTCTACCAAGACCATCCCGACTACTTCCATTGGGCCTACGCGGATCTCGCCGACGAACTCGGCGGGATGTTCGAACACCATGAGTTGTTGACTCCGACGGTCTCGTCCCGGTTGGCGGTATTCCTCGCCAGCGAAGCGTGTCAGGTTACAGGGCAAGCATTCTCAGGAATGGCCGGGCGCTACGCAGCCGTGGTGCTGGGCGTCACCGATGGTTGGCTTGCCCCGGACGCCACGTCGGTGCGGGCTGAGGACATCCGAGACAACTTCGACCTGATCACGGATCGCGCCAACTACAGCGAGCCCGCATCGATGCCTGACGGAGCGATCGCCGTCGCGAAGCGTCACGGATATTGGACATCACCGTCGGCTCGGTCCGCACAAGCCGTGCGAACGTCGTAACTATTCCTTCCGGAGGAACTCGCTCACATGATGGCATCAAAACCTCCCAGCCAGTTGAACTCTCAGTTCACATTGGTGATGACTCGTTACCTGAGTCGGGCACACGCTCTCGTCTATCGCATCACTCGGGGACGGTTCGGGGGGAATCTGCGAGTCGGCGCCGGCTTCCGCAAACCCGCGCCAACGCTGCTGCTCGAACACCGAGGCCGCAAGTCCGGCAAGCGGTTCACCTCACCGGTGCTCTACATCACCGACGGCCCCGACGTCATCATCGTCGCATCCGCCGCGGGACGCGATGAACATCCGCAGTGGTACCACAACCTTTTGGCTCATCCCGACACCCACATCGCGATCGGAGCCGATCGCCGTGCCGTCACAGCGATTCAGGCCGACACGGGCGAACGGGCACGCCTATGGCCACGGCTTGTGGCGGCCTACGCCGACTTCGACTCCTACCAAAGCTGGACCACCCGCGAGCTCCCGGTCATGGTTCTTCAGCCGCGCTGACTCGAGGAGATCGTCATGGCTTTCGCTAGCCCGTTCCCCGACGTCGACATCCCCGATGTGAGCGTGTTCGACCTGCTCTTCGCAGACATCGAGCCAACCGATATGGATCGAGCCGCCGTCATCGACGTTCCAAGTGCGGCAACGACTACGTACCGGCAGATGATCGAACAGGTAAACGCAACGGCCGGCGCGTTGGCTGCTCGGGGTATCCGCGTCGGAGACGTCGTGGGACTGTTGGCGCCGAATTCCTCGCTGTTCGCGATTGCCTTCCATGGCATTCTGCGCGCCGGGGCCACCGCGACCACACTCAACGCACTGTTCACTGTCAACGACATCGCCAAGCAGCTATCTGATGCGAACGCGACGATGCTGATCACGGTCAGTAGATTGTTGCCACAGGCGCGCGAAGCGGCACGAAGGGTTGGCATCGCCCCTGCGAATCTGATCGTTCTCGATGGTGACGGTGAAACTGTCGCAGTACACCCGAACTTCCACGACCTGCTGGCCCAGGGCGCGCCGCCGCCCGAGGTCGACTTCGACCCCGCCACTCACCTGGCGGTCTTGCCATATAGCTCCGGTACCACCGCAAATCCCAAGGGCGTCAAGCTAACCCATCGGAATCTGGTGGCCAACGTGGTGCAGATCCGGCCGTTGCTCGCAATGGGGTCCGACGACAACATCCTGGCGGTCTTGCCGTTCTTCCACATCTACGGAATGACGGTGCTACTCAACGCCGCCATGCACGCGCACGCGACGCTGGTGGTCATGCAGCGATTCGATCTGAACGAATTCTTGGAGACCATCGAAAAGTACCGAATCACATTCGGTTTCATCGCTCCTCCGATCGCCGTCGCGTTGGCGAAGCATCCGCTGGATGACCAACACGACACGTCATCGCTCCGCTCGATCGTGTCAGGTGCTGCGCCGCTGGATGGCGAACTCGGCACTGCCTTGGCGAGGCGAATGGATGTGCAAGTGATCCAGGGCTATGGCATGAGCGAACTGAGCCCCGTCAGCCATTTCATGCCTGCAGACGGCGGGCACGAGCACTTCGGCGAGGTCGCCCCGATGAGCTCCTGCGGATGGCCGATCGCCAATACGATCAACAAGATCGTCGACCCGGATTCCGGAGTCGAGGTGACTGTCCCCACCGAAGGGCTGAGCGAGCCGGGCGAGTTGTGGGTCAAGGGACCGAACGTGATGGCCGGCTACCTCGGCAACAAGGAAGCAACCGACGCCACGATCGATCCCGACGGGTTTCTGCACACGGGCGACGTCGCTCGGGTCGATCACGCCGGCCGGGTATTCATCGTCGATCGCCTCAAGGAACTGATCAAGTACAAGGGTTACCAGGTCGCCCCCGCCGAACTCGAGGCGATGCTGTTGACCCACCCGGCCGTCATCGACAGCGCGGTGATCGGCGTCATCGACGACGACGGAGAGGAGATCCCCAAGGCTTTCGTGACCCGACAACCCGGTACTGATCTCACCGCCGAGGAAGTAGTCGACTTCGTTGCGTCCCGGGTCGCGCCTCACAAGAAGATCAGGCGCGTCGAGTTCATCGACGCGATCCCGAAGTCAGCGGCCGGCAAGATCCTACGCAAGGAGCTGCGCTCGCGGAACGCTTGATCAGATCGCATCGTCCGAGAAACGGGGCCGGCTAATTGCGCCGGCGCCGGCCGCCCCGTGGTTGAGCCGGGCGGTGCTGTGAGATCAGCTCGTTGAGGTGATTGGTGACCTGCTCGAGCGGCTTGGTCGACCGAGAGGCGCGCGAAAGAATGACTGCTCCTTCGACCGCTGCGACGATCGTCGTCGACAATGACTGGGCCGCAGCAGTTTTGATGCCGTCCCGGCGCAACCTCTCGGCCAGCAGCTGACTCCAGTCGGTGAACACGTCGGCGGCGGTGCTGGCGCCCTCCGGGGATTCGTCGCGACCACTCGCCGCCGCCACGATCGGGCAGCCACCTTCGAAGTCCGTGCTGACCAAAACGTCGCTCCACATGCGGGTGAATGCCCCGACCGGATCCGGCTCGTCCATGTAGCCGCGCACCGTCGCCGTCATCTCGTCTCCCGCTGCACGCGTCGCCGCGGCAACGAGCTCGGCCTTGCCGCCGGGGAAGTTGAGATAGATCGAGCGCCGTGTGACACCACTAGTCGTCAAGATTTCGGCGATGCCGGTGCCGGCCACGCCGTGTCGCTGCATCAACGTGGCCGTGGCTGACGTGAGTCGATCGCGTACGCGCATACCTTGCAATATACCAGTCGGTCTACTATGGTGCGATGTAGTCAGGTATACCGAACGGTATACCGCCTCTCTAGCTATCTGCCTCATGAGAAAGGGATGGCCATGCCTTCCTCAACCCCCGATGATTTCGCGTGGTTGCCGTCTACCGACCAACTGGCCGCATTGAACGCCAAGGAGGTGTCCAGCGCCGAACTGGTCGACCTCTACCTGTCCCGTATCGATGAACACAACGCGCCGCTCAACGCGATCGTCACCATCGACGCGGATAGTGCGCGGCGCACCGCAGCCGAGGCCGATGCGGCACGCTCGCGCGGAGATGATCTCGGTCCACTCCATGGCCTGCCGATCACCATCAAGGACAGCTACGAGACAGCCGGCATGCGTACGGTGTGCGGTCGACCGGACCTGGCGGACTATGTGCCGACAGAGGACGCCGAGGCCGTCGCCAGGTTACGTCGAGCAGGCGCGATCATTGTCGGCAAGACCAACATGCCCACCGGCAACGCCGACGTGCAGGCCAGCAACCCGGTGTTCGGCCGGACCAACAACCCCTGGGATCTGTCGCGTACCTCCGGCGGATCGGCGGGTGGTGGTGCCGCCGCCACCGCTGCAGGCCTGACCAGTTTCGACTACGGGTCGGAAATCGGTGGCTCCACCCGGATTCCGGCTCACTTCTGTGGTCTCTATGGACACAAGTCGACCTGGCAGTCCATTCCACTGGTTGGCCACATTCCCAGCGCGCCGGGCAATCCCGGACGATGGGGAGAAGCCGATATGGCTTGCGCCGGAGTGCAGGTGCGTGGCGCTCGCGACATCATCCCCGCGCTGGAAGCCACCGTCGGCCCACTGAATCCTGACGGCGGATTCTCGTACACCCTTGCCCCGCCGCGCGCGAGCGCGCTCAAGGACTTCCGTGTCGCGGTATGGGCTGACGATCCCGCCGGCCCAATCGATAGAGACACCCACCGAGCCATAGGCGACGCCGTCACCGCGTTGCGCGACGCCGGCGCACGCGTCGTCGAGCAACCCGCAAGCCTCCCCGTCGATCTCACGACCTCACACGACCTCTTCCTGAGCCTGGTGATGGCCGCATTCTCGGTCGACCGTTCCACGATGAGCCCGCAATTCGCCGGTGCGCTGGCCCTGCGCTCACTGATGAGTCCGCGCGGGGACGCTGCCGCAGCGCTGCGCGGGACGGTCCAAAGCCACCGGGCGTGGTTGTTCCGCGATGCGGCGCGTCGGGAGATCGCGCACCGCTGGGTGGGATTTTTCAAGGAGTTCGACGTGCTGCTGCTGCCGGTGGCACCGACCGCTGCGCCAGGTCACCACAACAAGGACCATGATCGCTTCGGCCGCACCATCGACGTCGACGGCGTCACCCGCTCCTATTGGGACCAAACCAAATGGAGCGCGTTGGCCAACATCGCCGGGACACCGGCCACGACAATGCCCATCACCACCAACGCCGCCGGCCTACCCATCGGCATCCAGGCGATGGGACCGGCAGGGGGAGACCGCACGACGGTCGAATTCGCCGCGCTGCTCACCGAGGCTCTTGGCGGTTTCCGCGTGCCGCCGCAGTATCGAACGTCCGATCTGACAACTACCGCAAGGAGAGTCACGCAATGACTGCACACCCGCCCGAATTGCGGCTGCAAGTCTTCGTCAGTCCGACGCATCCGATCGGCAACGACGGTCTGACCTTCTCGCCCACCACGTCGACGCTGATCTATGGGACGCACGAGGCGATACTGGTCGACGCCCAATTCATCAAGAACGACATCGACGAACTTGGGAACGTGATCGAAGAGCTCGGCAAGACACTGACAACGATCTTCATCACGCACGGCCACGCGGATCACTACTTCGGCATCGACGTACTCGCTGAACGGTTTCCGGGTGTCCGGGTGGTGGCCACGGCCAAGGTCGTTGCCGACATCGTCGAGCGCGGAAGCCAAGACCTCGGGACATTCTCAGCGTGGTTCGGCGACAATCTCGTTGTCCCGACCTCCATTCCAGAACCCCTTGAAGATGACGGATTGGTCCTCGAGGGACATCGTCTTCAGGTGATCGACGTGGATCAGGCGGACATCTCGCCTTCCTCGGCGCTTTACGTTCCGCAACTCGGGGCAGTCATCGCTGGTGATCTGGTGTACAACGAAATTCATCAGATGCTCGCGCTAACCGGTCCAGCAGAGTGGGAGAGATGGGCCGCCAGCGTCGACGACATCGCCGCATTGCAGCCCAGAACCGTTGTAGCAGGCCACAAGAAGCTCGACGCGTCCGACGACGACGGCGAGACCATCCTCGCCAGCACAAAGAAGTACATTCTCGACTTCGCCCGCATCGCGGAATCAGCTGCTTCGCCGGAACAAATCATCGAAGCAATGCAGGAGCTGTATCCCGACCACGGCAACTTCACGACGCTCCTCGTGTCAGCAGGGGCGGCCAAGACCTCCGCGACACTCAGCGACCTCGCCGATCCGTCAAGCGTGGTGGCTGATCGATGAACCAAACGATCCTCTCGTCGGGCCGTAATGCATTGAGGCGCGGCCTGGTTGGCAGAAAGGTAATAATCACCGGCGCCGCGAGGGGCATCGGGGAAAAGGTCGCACGGCTTGCGGTCGCACGAGGCGCCCGGGTGGCGCTCATTGGGGTCGAACCCGATCGCTTACGGGCCCTTGCCGACGACCTTGGCTCCGCAGCGTCGTGGTGGGAAGCCGATGTGCGCAATGGCACCGCCTTGCATTCGGCGATCGATGAAGCTGCGCAGCGCCTGGGTGGCATCGACTTCGTCGTCGCCAATGCCGGTGTCGCGGCCTATGGGACCGTGCGACAGGCCGATGAGAAGTCGTTCGAGCGCGTGTTGGACATCAACGTCAACGGCGTCTTTCGCACCCTCAAGTACGCGACCCCTCACCTGGAGCGCAGCCGAGGCCACGCAGTGGTCATTGCTTCCGCGATGTCGTTCACGCCGCTGGCCGGGTGCTCTTCATACGCCGCCAGCAAGGCAGGGGTGGAGATGCTCGCGTTGACATATCGCCAAGAGGTCGCGCACCTCGGTGTCACCGTGGGCATCATCCATCCCGGGTTCATCGACACGGACCTCGTCCGAGGCCTGGACGCCGACCTTCCCTCGATTCAAGAATTGCGGGCACGGCTGCCGTATCCGGGCAACGTCACCACCAGCGTCGACCGCGCGGCCGCCGCGATCGTGCGCGGCCTCGCGCGGCGACGCACTCGCGTTTACATTCCCCGCGCCGTCGGCATCGCGAACTGGGCGAAGGCCGCATTGAGTTCGCCGGCAGCCCGACCGCTTTTGAGGCGCTTGGCAGGTGAGGAAGTTCCGGCCCTCGAACGGGAGGTCGAAGCACTGGGGCGTAACGATCAGCTTGTTCCGGTCTCCGAAAACAGCTGGGCGCCAACCGCTACGACCAAATCGCCGACGGGCGACCCCGTTGCTCGATAGTCGCGACATCGAAGTCGACCGTCGAGTTCGCCGCGACCACCGCGGACCCTATTGCACTTCGACTATAACGAAGTTATATTGGCTCCATGCGTCGTAACTTGTCTGGCCGAAAGCTGGTTATCACCGGAGCCGCACGTGGCATCGGGGAGAAGGTGGCGCGTCTTGCCGCCGCCCGAGGTGCCCGGGTGGCCCTCGTCGGACTCGAGCCGGATCGGCTGCGCGCGCTCGCCGATGAGCTCGGTCCCACCGCTTTGTGGACGGAAGCTGATGTGCGCGACGGCACCGCTTTACGGTTGGCGATCGATGATTGTGCGCAGGCCATGGGTGGCATCGACATCGTCGTCGCCAACGCCGGGATCGCGGCCTACGGGACCGTGCGACAAGCCGACGAGGCGTCGTTCGAGCGGGTGTTGGACATCAACCTGAACGGCGTTTTTCGCACGCTGAAGTACGCGACGCCTCATCTGGAGCGCAGCCGAGGCCACGCGATGGTGGTGGCGTCGGCGATATCCTTCACGCCGATCGCCGGGCTGGCCTCCTACGCCGCAAGCAAGGCCGGCGTCGAAATGCTCGCCCTGGCCTACCGCCAGGAAGTGGCGCACCTCGGCATCACGGTCGGGATCGTGCACCCCTCGTGGATCGACACCGACCTCGTCCGCGGCGCCGAGGCGGATCTCCCTTCATTCAAGGAACTGCGCGGCCGGTTGCCGTATCCGGGCAATGTCACCACGAGCGTCGACCGCGCCGCCGCAGCGATCGTCCGGGGACTCGCGCGCCGGCGCAGCCGCGTGTACGTGCCACGCGCTGTCGTGGTGGCCAACTGGGCGAAGGCGGCCCTGAATTCACCGGCCGCATGGCCGTGGATGAGGCGATTCGCGGCCGCGGTGACACCGACCCTCGAGCGTGAGGTTGAGGCCTTGGGAAGGCATGACCAACTCGTGCCAGGCGCCCAAAGTCACTCGGTCTCAGACTTGCCGTCCAAAGCGGCGGCGATCGAACCCGCCGCTCGATAGCGCCCTGGTCACCTAACTTTGACGACCGCCTTGCCCATTGTGGAATAGCCATAACGAAGTTATAGTTGAATATAACGAAGTTATGGTCGAGTCACATTCGGCCCTCCATCAGAACCTCCGATGAAAGTGGACAGACATGAAGGCATTCGTCGTCGCGCAGTACGGCAAGGACGGCTTCCGCGCCGCCGACGTACTCGCACCGAAGGTTGGCACCAATGATGTCCTGGTCAGGGTGAGCGCGGCCAGCATCAACCCACTGGACAAGATGGTCCGCAACGGTGAGTTCAAGCAACTGCTGAAATACAAGCCCCCCTTCGTGATTGGCCACGATGTCGCCGGTGTGGTGACCCAGGTCGGTGCGACAGTCACCGACTTCAAGATCGGCGACGAGGTGTATGCGCGCCCCCGCGATCTGCGCATCGGGACCTTCGCCGAGTACATCGCGATCGATCAGAACGACGTCGCGCTCAAGCCTGCCTCGCTCACGTTGCACGAGGCCGCCGCCCTCCCCCTCGTCGCGCTGGCCGCCTGGCAGATCCTGGTCGAGAAGGCTCAGATCAAGCCCGGACAGAAAGTCCTCGTGCACGCAGGCGCCGGAGGGCTCGGGTCCACCGTGATCCAGCTCGCAAAGCATCTCGGGGCCCACGTCGCGACCACCACCACCGGCGCCACGGAGGCACTCGTCCGCGACCTCGGAGCTGACGTCGTCATCGACTACACGAAGCAGGACTTCTCCCAGATCCTCTCCGGCTACGACCTTGTGTTGGATTCGCTCGGCGGCGAGAACCTCATGAAGTCGCTTACGGTGCTCAAGCCCGGAGGTCTGGCGATTGGAGTCGCTGGCCCACCCGACGCCGGGTTCGCGAAACAACTCGGCGCCCCCAAGCCCTTCGAGTTCGTGCTGTCATTCCTGAGCCGCAAGGTCCGCAGGGCCGCGAAGAAGCTCGGCGTGCGCTACTCGTTCTTCTTCATGAAGGCCAGCGGTTCCCAGCTCCATAGGCTCGCCGGCCTCTACGACGAGGGCCATCTGCGCCCGGTTATCGACTCAACCTTTCCGTTCGACCAGACCCTCGAGGCGCTCGCCTACGTCGAGAGCGGCAAGGTCAAGGCGGGAAAAGTCGTCGTCGCGCTCGACTGAGGATACGCGTCACCGATCATGAAAGTAGCCGAAGACTGATGGTGCGCCCCATGACCGAATCGATCGGAATCGCCAAACCGCCCGAAACTGTGTGGAGCCTGTTGACCACCGCGGAGCAGATCGCCGACTGGTACGACGACTGGGACACTGTGGAATACAGCCGCCCCGGCGCATCCATTCACGTCGGTTCGACATTCCGTCTGTCACGAAGAGGCAACTCGGCCTGGTGCCGCGTCGTCGTCGCTGAACCACCGCACCGCCTCCATTGGCTGGAGGTCGCCGACGACGGCGTCGCGGTCTCTGTCGAGTTCTGCGTCAGTCCTGATGAGGTTGGCGGCACAGTTCTCACCCACACCAAAACAGCGCTCCGACACAGAGCTAATGCTGTTCGCCCACAACAGGAATGAGGCACGACCCATGACCACAGACTTGCCCGATCGTGCACTGGAACTGCGCTCGTTGGTGACGTCGCGGGGAGAGCTTGAGCTCTCACTGCACGAAGTTCCGGTGCCCACGCCGGCCACCAACGAGGTGCTAGTCGAGGTGCAGGCGTCACCGATCAACCCATCTGATCTCGGTTTGCTCGTGGCCACTGCGGACATGACCACTGCGACGGTCGCAGGCACGTCCGCGCGCCCCGTCGTCACGGCGTCGGTGAGGGAGGGAACGCTGGGCGGGCTGTCGGCACGACTCGACGCGTCGCTGCCCGTCGGCAACGAAGGCGCGGGCAAAGTCGTGACCGCAGGCTCGTCGTCCGCTGCGCAGGCCCTCCTAGGGAAGACAGTGGGAATCGTCGGCGGTGGCATGTACACCCAGTACCGAGTTGTTGACGCGGCCGCGTGTCTCGTCTTGCCCGAGGGGACCACCGCCAAGGACGGGGCGTCGAACTTCGTGAATCCCATGACGGCTCTGGGGATGGTGGAAACCATGCGCAATGAAGGGCATTCCGGCCTGGTGCACACCGCCGCGGCGTCGAATCTCGGCCAGATGCTCGTCAAGCTCTGTCTCAAGGACGGGGTGCCGCTGGTCAACATCGTCCGCAAGCCCGAGCAAGAGGAACTGCTGAGATCGCTCGGCGCGGTCCATGTCTGCAACTCGGCATCATCGTCGTTCACGGCAGATCTCACGGAAGCCCTTGAGGCGACGTCTGCGACCCTGGCGTTCGACGCCACCGGTGGGGGCACACTGGCAAGTCAGATTCTCAACGGCATGGAGCAAGCGGCCAACTCAACTGCGGGGCATGACTATTCGCCCTATGGGTCGACCATTCACAAGCAGGTCTACATCTACGGCGCGCTCGACACGGGCCCGACCATCCTTACGAGGGACTTCGGCCTGTCGTGGGGTGTCGGGGGGTGGCTCGTCAGCTCGTTCTTGGCAAGCGCCGGGGGCGAAGTGTTGGCCCGACTCCGGGCCCGAGTGGCCGCAGAACTCACCACGACGTTCGCGAGCACCTATACCCGCGAGGTGTCACTGGCAGGCATGCTCAGCCCCGATGCGTTCAATTCCTACGTCAAGCAAGCGACCGGGGAGAAGTTCCTCGTCGCCCCGCAGGCACTCTGAGGCGACACCACGGCGTTGTGTCACGCAGCCGGTTCCCGCGCCGGCGGGGTATGGCGCCAGTTGCGAATCCAGTACACGACGGTGACCGCTACCGGGATGAACAGCGGAGACAACACGAGGGCAAAGCAGGCCAGGCGTGCGACGTATCCAGACACGATTCATCGGCCTCTCTCTACCGGGAGGGATCGGACCTTCCCGAGCTGAATCACGGTCAAACCGTGCAGAAGTTGCGTTCCATGTCCGCAGCCGCGTATTCGCTGACGGCTCGGTCGGCGGCGGTGGAGATTTCCAAGCGCCCAATGAGCGATTCGAGTTCGCGTGCCGGGATCGCACACGTCATCTCGTCTTCCGGGAGGCCGGTTCGGGTCCGGCTCACCGCGCAACCGGGGCTGACCGCGACCTGGCCCGCGTGGGCAAGAGGAACGATCACGCACTGCGGCTTGCGGGCAAGCGTTAGCAGATCAGGAACGGCGCCGAGCAGCGTCATCAGCGCGGTCGGCGAGAGTCTGGCCAGCACCACGTCCGGGTTCTCCGCGTCGGCCAGTAGCTGGTAGGTGATAGAAGCGGGCCGGAACGGCAACGCGGCGGCGGCCATCAGGTCTGCCTCGCCGACCCAGCCGCTGCCAACCAGGGCGGCGGTATCCGCGCCCGCGGCAGCCTGCTCGATTGGGATCAGTCCGTGCGTGTAACTGCCGACGCTGCAGTTAGCGTGATCGGCCGCGACGGTATCGAGGCGTCGCTGCTGCGCTGGCGCCCAGAAGCAGCATCCGGCGGGCTGCGCCGGAATGGGTGTCGCGGCGTCGGGGTCCCGGGGAGCATCGAAGCTCACCGCGACGGGTGCGTGGGTGAGGCCTAGGAGTTCCGACAGTCGGCGGGCCAAGACAGCTGAATTGCTCACGCGGGGTCCTTTCAGGTGTAAGTCAGTCGGATGTGGTGGGTATCGACGTCGAGATCGATCGCGACTGCACCGGATGGTGTCCGGCGCCACGTGTCGCAGTCGCGCTCGTCGACTCGCAGCGAGACTGATGCCTCGCCGGGGAGATTGTCGACCGTGAACGTGGTAGGCGTTCCCCTCCGCGACGGGGTGGCGGCGAAGGTGTCGATCTCCAGTACGCGGCGCTGAATGTCGTTGTGGGTAAGCCGAATACCGATCAGCGGATAGTCGACGTCGCGCACCGTCGGCTCGTCGTACATCGTGGTATTGGGGGCGGTGAACACCCGCGACCAGGCGCCTGGCGCCGCGCATTCGATCATCATCATGGTGGCGTTGAGCTGGCCGCGCGGCCATGGTTCACCCCGCCCGAGCCAGTACCCGAAGCGGCTGTTGTCCTGACCGAAATACCTTGGCTCGAACTGGCTTTCCGATACCGCGCGCAGGCGTTCCCAGGTGGTTGTGTCGCCGATCTCACGAGCCATCCACAACGCGATGGACAGCATCTGCGGGTCGTCCGCCAACTGGACGACCGGCACCTTGGCGTTGCTCCAGCCCAGCTGACGCATGGCAGATTCGTACAGGTCGATACCGAGTTGGGGATCCTGCGGATAGACGTAGTGCAGAAGGCAGAGCGCACTGTAGGGGTTTAACGGGCCCGGGAAAGTCATCGTCGCGTTCTCAATGGGGTCGTAGTAGAACGCCACCCAATCGATGCGGCCTTTGCGGTCCCGGCCCATGTAGTGCTTCTTGGCGAACGCGATCCAGTCCAGGAACGGCTCGTTGACCGACGTGTGCAGCAGCGAGTCGTAGAGCTTGAGACCGAGACCGGCTGCGCTCATACAAAATGGCCAGATCTTGGTGTTCTCGCAGTGCGCGCCCTGCGGTCGCGCCGCCAGCTGATCGGAGATGAACTGCGCGATCCGCTGATGTGTCCATGTGAAGGTGCGGTTCTGGTAGCCGGACACTTCGAACACCCTGTCTTGCGTCGGTTGGCCCGACACGTAGTGGCGGATGCCCAACAGCAGGTTCAACCATCCCCGGTAGAACAGATTGCCGTCGCAGCCAACGGGATCCGGCTGTAAACCCCATGGCTCGATACCGTTGCCGGTCCAGCCCGGCAAGGAGTAGCGGCCACGAAGGTGCTCGGGCACAACCGTCAGCCATTCGGGGGGATACTTGTCGACGCCTGGGTCGGGTCCAATGAGCGTGTTCCAGTCGACGCCGCCCCAGAAGGTCACGTAGCGGCGTGCCAGCTCGTCGAGGATGCGGGTGTAGCCCTCACGCCACGCCGGAGTTGCTTCCAGCATCATCGGCAGGACGTAGCCCATCATGGCGAGGTCGAATCGAGGGAACGCACACATCGGGGGCTCGCTGTAGCGGTCCCACCACAGATGCGGCTCGCCCTGATCGGACCAATCGTCATCGGTGGTGGCCTTGTCCCACAAGAACCTCAGCCAGCCCAGTGATCGGTCGTTGAGTCCCTCCGAGACCGCCAACGTATCCGCTTGGCTCGCGAATGTCGTTGTCATGTCAGGGCTCCAGCATGGGTTCGTCGGTGCAGGCGCGGACCATCGACAAGGTCGAGCGCGCTTTCCAGGCGGCCGTCCACGCGGGATCCAGGCGCACGACAGCGGGCTCGACGACGATCGTCTCGGCTCCGCACGCAGCGGGATCGTGGGCGATGTAGGCATCGGGTATGTGGTGGCGGGGTCCGCTCGCGCGCCCGATCTTGATGAATTTTCGGGTGAGGCCGTGGAACCACAGCAGGACAAACGCGCTGCCGTGAAGCTCGACCGTGCCGACGTGGAGGCCGTGAACGATCTTGTCGACCGTGAGTGGCGAGCTGAGCATGCGCAGTGCAAGCCAGCTCGAGCTGATGTACACCGAGCAGTCCGGTGCCGCGGCGTGTCCGGAGTATGTTGTGGCGCACCGTAACTGCCCGTCGAAGACCCAATATCGGGCGACACGGTCGCCGGCTGACAACTCGAAGATCATCGTTCGAGTGATCTGTGAACGAACCGACGGCATGAACCGGGACCCCTTGGCGATGCACTGCCCCAGTAGCCACAGCAGGATTCGCAGTGCTCCGTTCGACATCGGCTATCCCTTGGAGCCGGTCAGCGGGGCGGGGGCGTTTGAAGCCGGCATGGGTTGCAGGTGGCTGACCAAGAACTCCGTCTGTTCCGTGACGAGTTGCGCGAATACGTCGCCGAGGTAAAAGTCGAAATGCCCGGCGGCATAGAGCCGAACATCGCCACGCGGCGCTTGCCGTGCGTAGCGCTCCGTCAGCTTGGGAGGGGCGACGGAATCGGTTGCGCTGATACAGATCAGGATCGGCGCGGCAATGCGCTTGGCCGATCGGCCCGGTCGATAGCGGATCAGGCTCAGGACACTTCGGGCCGCTGCGCGGTTGACCCACTCGTAACCGTCAGGCAGCAGCGCCAGCATCCCGGGCAATGCATCGGGTGCCGTCATGAGGCCCGGCTTGCCTGGTCCGGCCGCCACGGGAATACAGATCGGTTCCTTGCCCCGTACCGATGCCACGAAATCGCGGACGACAAAACCGAAGAGTGTCAAGGATTCCCGCACACCGAGCGCGCCGGCCGAAGCCCGGCCGTCGGTGAACGGGCACTGGGCGACAGCGGCACGAAGCTCTGGATGGCGGGCGGCGACGGCAATGGCATGCCCTCCGCCCAGCGAGCTCCCCCACACCGCGAACCGGCTGCGGTCGACTTCCGGGATGCTGGCCGCGTAGTCGAGCGCGGCGTCCCAATCGGCCAATTGTTTGGACATCGACAACAGCTGGCGCGGCTGGCCGCCGCTATCGCCTAGATGGCGATAAGTGAAGACGAGCACCGCCAATCCGGCCGCGGCAAATCGCTCGGCGTAGGGCGCCAGACCCATCTCCCGAGTGGCTCCCAAACCGTGTCCCATCACGACGACCGGCGCCGGTGTGTCGGAAGCGTTGTCCGGCAGGTACAACCACGCCGTGCAGTGAGAATCACCGGACCGGAACGTCACGGTGCGGCGGCGAAATCGGTTGGATGCTTTGCGTGCCACGTCTTTAGACCTTGATTGCGGCATCGACGGCGGCGTTTCCGTGTGCGAGGGCGGCGGCGTATCCGCCGGGCTGGTACAACGGCAACTCACCGGACTCGGCGGTATCGCGTAGGTAGCGCAGCATGATTTCCTGCGCCTGTCGCTGGGGCAGCGACGCGAGGAATTCGGTGCGTTCGAGCTGCAGACCCTCGGCCATCGACAACGATCCGCCCACATTCACCGCCCGCTTGATCGCGGCGATCGTGTCGGTCGGCCGCGCAGCCAGATGGTTGGCTCGCTCGACGGCCCGGGAAATCAGCTTGTCGGCGGGGACTATCTCATCGATCGCCCCGACTGCCAGTGCTTCCTCGGTGGAGAAGGGCTTGCCTTCCAGGATCGCTACCAGCGCACGATGCGAACCGATAAGGCGAGGCATGCGCTGGGTGCCACCCGCGCCGGGCGGAAACCCGAGCAAGACCTCCAGATGCCCGATGAAGTAGTCACCCTCGGCCATCAATCGCAAATCACATGCCCATGCGAGTTCTGCCCCCATGCCAAGCGCCGAGCCGTTGAGGGCCGCCACGAAGATCGTCGAGCTGGTAGTCATCCGTAGCAACGTCTGGTGCATACGGTCGAGCTGGACCGCGCCCATCAACGGCGTCTTGCTCGCGATCCATCGGGTGAGCTTGTTGCGGCCGAACTGACGCGCAACGCGCACTACGACGTTGGTCACGCGGCGTCCCAGCGGCGGAATGACGGAACCGTCTTCTTGTAGCCAAGCCAGGTCCGCGTGGCTGATGAATCGGTGCGGATGCGACCCGGTGAACACCACCGCGCGAATGTCGGGATCGCGGTCAGCGCACTCGACGAGGTCGAACAATTCGGGAGCATCTGCACGGCCGAACAAGCCCAGGTCATCGCCAACAAACCGCGCGACTATCACGCCGGCGTCGAGTTTCTCGATCTGAATACGCTGCGGTGCGTGACATAACGCAGACATGGGTGTTGGCCCTCCTATCAGTAACACCGGCGCGCTCTAGAACTTCGTTATAGACTTCGTTACAGAAGATAGGACGCCGGATCACAGAAGGCAACCCCCGTCTGAAAACCGCGAACCAGGTACGCGCCGTTGAAACGCCGTGGGCCCTGGCTTGTAACCTCGTTCTACGACTTCAGGCCGGTCTTTGATGGAAGGTGCCCGCTTCGATGCCCACACCACGCAAGAAGGCGGCAACACGACTGACGCAAGAGCAGGCTGTGGAGCGATTGGTTGAGGCGGCTACGTCCTTGCTCGCCGAAAAAGGACCATCCGAGATCAAGGCGCGAACGGTCGCCGAGGCCGCACAGGTTTCGACGATCGCTGTGTATTACCACCTCGGCGGACTGCCTGAGCTACTCCAAGCCGTGGCCGACAAAGGATTCCGAGACCTCGCCCGGGCGTTCGTCGACGCGCCGCCGAGCGACGACCCGGTAACCACCCTGTTCGCGATGGCGTTGGCATCTCGACGGTTCGCCCAAGAAAATCCGCACCTGTATGACCTGATGTTTGGATTGTCGACGCGCGGAAGTTATCGACCACTACAGACCGCACGCTCCGGCGCAGGCGGACGATCGGAGGAATTCCAGACGGCCTATGCGCATCTGGTCCAGGCCTGCGTCCGGCTCGTGAGCAGCGGTCGCGTCCACAGTGATGAGAATCCCGAAACCATCGCCCCCCAACTTTGGAGCGCCGTCCATGGATTCGTCACGCTGGAATTGGGTGAGCACTTCATCCAGTTCTCGGACCCCGTCCGCGAGGTCCTGCAACCGATGATGGTGAACATCTTCGTCGGATTGGGCAGCGACGCGAAGTCCGCCAACGCCTCTCACACCGCAGCGGTCGATGCGTCACACCAGTTGAGCGCCGGCCCCGCTTGAGCTTCCACTTCGCTGCGCCGCCGGAGTCTCACCACGCGTGATTGCCTCGTAACGGCGGGCAGCGGTCTCGTGTGAGGCCTGCGCACGTTCCCGCGTATCGCCCAGTCCGACAGAAAGATTCACGCCCATCGGCAGCAGCACCTGCCTGGCCGGGTCGTCGCACTCGACGAGGGCCTCGGCCAGCTCGAGTGTGATGAAACCGTGCACGAAACTCCACAACTGAGCGGCTACCACGTCGGGATCCTGCGGCCTGACCCTGCCGGACTTCACCAGCCGTGCGCAGGCTGCTGCGACGTGAGCGTAGACGGACCTTGGAAAGACGGTGAACTTCCGTTCACAAGCGAATGTCCGGATCTTTTAGCGGCCGGTAGTGGCGCGAGTCGACAATCCAAACATCAGGTCATACAGGTGGGGGTTCTGGCGCGCGACCCGCCGGCACACCAAGGCCTGGACAGCAAGGTCCGCGATCGGATCATCCGTCGGGGGCAACTGCGAAAACGCTCCGCCGAGTTCCTTGAATCCGCGGCCGATGACGGCGCGGGTGAGTTCGGGGATCCCACCGAAGTGGTGGTAAACCGCCATCGTCGACAGTCCGGCCGCGGACGCCACTGTCCGAGCCTTGATCGCCGACGGCCCCAGCTCCGCTAGCAGCCCCATCGCAGCTTGAACGAGCCGCTCGGGTACGCCGTCGAGCGTCGACTGCCTCGACATGTCCGCGGCCATGTTCACGCTGACTCCGCCCCTCTCGGCTGGACAGGATCTTCTGGCGGACCCTCGCCACAAGTGGCATAACTTGGTTATAGTATTTGTATAACTTCGTTATAGCACAGCCTCACTCCCGACGAAGTCACAACGGAAAGCAACCAGCCATGACACACCAAGACGAACAGCCACCTCCAGATCGAGGACCGCGGCGCCACCTTGATCGTGCGAGTCGACGGCGGCCCTCACAGCTTGTTCGGCGTCGAGATCGCCAACGAGCTCGACGAGTTGGTGGACCGCGTCGACCGTGATCCAAGCGTCCATGCCGTCGTGTTCACCGGTGCGCGTCCTGGCCGGTTCGTCAGCCATGCCGACGTCCGGTGGCTGCAAGAAGGCGGGGCTGTGAAACCGAAGCTAGGCCGACGCGGCGCCTCGGCCGCCCTGCGGCTGGCCCGAAACATCGACCGCGCCGGTGTCCCAGGGCCGGTTGTGGACAAAACTCCGCTGAGCGGAGCCGGCCAGCTCGACCGCTTGCACGCGACGTTCATGAAGATGAACGCCAGCGGCGTCATCTTCGTTGCGGCACTGAATGGTTCGGCCCTGGGCCTGGGAGCGGAATTCGCGTGGGCATGCGATCTGCGCGTCATGGCCGATGGGGATTACTTCATCGGCCAGCCGGAAGTCCTCCTTGGGATCATGCCGGGCGGTGGCGGCTCCCAGCGACTGCCCCGGCTGATCGGCACCCACAAGTCACTGGTCGCGATCCTCGAGGGCAAGCCGTTCACGCCGGCGCAAGCGTTGGCCAACGGCGCCGTCGACGATGTCGTGGCGCCTGACGAGGTGGTTTCACGGGCGGCTGAGCTGGCCGAGTATTTCGGAAGGCGGACCAAAGGATTCGGTCGAAGCCATCAAGAGGTCGGTGTACTTCGGCGGCTCGATGTCGCTGGCGGAAGGCTTACACGTCGAGCGGACCGAGTTCTTCCGCAACGGATCAGTCCAAGGTCGGTCAGGAACTGATGGTCCAGTACCTTGCGGACACCGAGTCCACCGGCGAGCTACCGCTCTACCGCCCGGACACCTACGCGCAAGCGCTCGAATCGGGCCGGGTGCCCGCGGTCGGCTGCGACCAACGGGGCGGTGAAGAAGTGAGCACTGCGCAGCCCTTCACCCGCTACGACGTCTCGTTCACCTCGGGCGAGGACACCTGTGCCGCATGGCTTTACATGCCCACTGGAGTCACCGTCGCCGCCCGTGGTGATCCTCGGGCACGGCCTCGGCGCGCACACGCGAGATGCGCTTGGACGCCTTCGCCGAGCGGTTCGCGCAGGCCGGCATCGCCGCCTTGGCCTTCACCTACCGCCACTTCGGCGACAGCGGCGGCCAGCCGCGTCAGCTGCTGTCGATCAAGCGACAGCTCGCCGACTGGGATGCCGCCATCGCCTGGGTGAAGAATCGTCGCGACGTCGACGGCACCCGAATTGCCGTCTGGGGCAGCTCCTTTGGCGGCGGGCATGCCATCACCGTCGCCTCGCGTCATCCAGAACTGAAGGCGGCGGTGGCCCAGTGCCCGTTCACCGACGGTCTGGCCTCGGCGCTCGCGCTGGGCCCGGCCGAATCCTTGAAGGTATTGCCCTCAGTCGCAAGAGACTTCGCTTCCATGGTCTTCCGCAGGCCGCCCGCGATGATCCCGCTTGCCGGCCGCCCAGGCTCGCTGGCCCTGATGAACGCCCCGGACGCCCTTCCCGGCTACGAGGCGCTGCTGCCGCCCGACACGACGTTCCGTAACGAGGTAGCGGCACGGGTCGCTCCCACGATCGATGGCGTACCGGCCCGGCCGTGCGGCGAAGAAGATCAAGTTCCCAATCCTGTTCTGTGTCAGCAACACCGACAGTGTCACGCCTCCCGCCCAAACCCTGCGATACGCGCGCACCGCACCCCGGGGCGAGATCAAACGCTACGACGCAGGCCATTTCGACTTCTACCTCGGCGAGCCCTTCGAAGCACTGGTGCGCGACCAGGTCGAGTTTCTCACCCGCCAACTGCAGCCCGGTCGGGAGCACGCGTTTCATGAGTTTTGCTTCGTTGCCCGACCGACGAGCGGATCTGGACCCGAATGGTCCTGCCGTGTCGGACGGGACTCGGTCGTTGACCAATGCTGGCTTGTTGGAGCGTGTTCGAGCGGCGCGTCGTCACCTTCACGAGCTCGGTGTCGGTGCCGGAGATGTGGTGGCGCTCAAGTTGCGTAACCGGGTCGAGTTCGTCGTGCTGTTGTTCGCGTGCTGGCGGCTCGGCGCCACGGTCACACCGGTCAACCCGAGCCTGACCGACGCCGAGGTCACGCTGCAACTCCAGGCCTCGCGGCGCGCGGTTGCTGGTGGTCGAGGACGGGGACAGCGGACCGCGCGGGATTGCGACGCTGGCCGTCGGGGATCTCTACGCGAAGGGGCCGGGTTGGGATGGGCCACCGCTGGTGGATCCTTCGGCGCTGGCGCTGCTCATCTTCACCAGTGGCACCACCGGGGTGCCGAAGGGTGTGATGCTCGATCACGCCAACGTCGATGCCATGGCCGAGATGGGGCGCCAGGCGCTTGCACATCGGGCCGACCGATCGGTGTCTGCTGATCCTGCCGCTGTTTCACGTCAACGGCATTGTGGTCAGCGTCCTGATGCCGCTGCTCGCCGGTGCCAGTGTCGTCATCGCCGAGCAAGTTCGATCCGCACACCTTCTTCGGCGTCGTTGAACGCCGACAGGCCCACGTTCTTCTCGGCGGTGCCAACCATCTACAACATGCTTGCGGCGCTGCCCGACGACGTCACACCCGACACATCGTCGTTGCGGTTCGGCATCTGTGGGGCCGCCCCGCGCCTCCGCAGAATTGCTGGGCCGCTTCGAAGCGCGCTTCGGTTTCCCCCTGATCGAGGGCTACGGCCTGTCCGAAGGAACGTGTGCCTCCACCATCAACCCGGTCACCGGTGAACGCCGGGCCGGCACAGCGGGAATCGCGTTTCCTGGTCAGCAGATCCGCATCGTCGACGAACTCGGCGTTGACCGGGCGACGGGGGTCGATGGTGAGGTGCTCATCGCCGGCCCCAACGTCATGCGCGGCTATCTTGGGCGTCCCGACGAAACCGCGCGCGTCATCGTCGACGGCTGGTTGCACACCGGCGACATCGGCCATCTCGACGCCGACGGCTACCTGACATTGGTGGGGCGGTCCAAAGACATGATCATCCGCGGCGGGGAGAACATCTACCCCAAGGAGATCGAGGACGTCCTCACCAGCGACCCCACTGTGCTTGAGGCCGCCGTCATCGGCGTTCCCGACGACAAATGGGGTGAGACCGTCGCCGCATATGTCCAACCACGACCCGGCCACACCATCGATCCCGAAGCGCTGCAAGCGCTTTGCTCACGCAAACTCGCCGGCTACAAACGCCCCACCTCGATCACCGTGATGGACGCCATCCCCAAGAACGCCGTCGGCAAGACGGACAAGGCTCCGCTGCGGGCAGCCCACCTGAAAGGAACATCGCTATGACTTCCCTGCACGACCCGCTGACACTGCCCTGTGGCCAGGTGCTGCCCAATCGGATCATGAAGGCTGCGTTGAGCGAAGGGCTCGGCGACAAGCAGAACTCTCCCGACGAGCGACTCGAGCGGCTCTACACCAGCTGGAGCCAAGGCGGCTACGGGCTGATCGTCACCGGCAATGTGATGGTCGATCGCACGCAGCTCGGCGAGCCGGGCAACGTCGTCATCGAGGACGAGCGCAACCTGGACGCACTGTCGCGCTGGGCCAAGACCACCAAAGACGCCGGTGTTCCGATTTGGGTGCAGCTCAATCATCCAGGGCGCCAGTCCAACCCGCTCGCGCTCGGCCACACCCCGGTCGCCCCCAGCCCGGTGGCCCTCAACTTGCCCGGTGCGGCCACGCCTCGTGAGCTGACGTCCGTTGAGATCGAAGACATCATCGAGCGTTTCGCAGACGCGGCGGCGGTGTGCGAGACCGCGGGCTTCGACGGTGTGCAGATCCATGGCGCGCATGGATACCTGGTCGCGCAGTTCCTGTCGCCGTTGTCGAACCAGCGCGACGACGAATGGGGCGGTGACCCAGAGCGGCGGATGCGTTTTGTGCTCGAAGTCGTGCGCCGCATCCGCGCGCGGGTCTCGCCGGGCTTCGCGGTGGGCATCAAGCTCAACTCGGCCGACTTCCAGCGCGGCGGGTTCACCGAAGATGAATCCCGCTCCGTGGTCGCGGCATTGGCGCGTGAGGGCATCGATCTGATCGAGGTCAGCGGCGGCAGCTACGAAACAGCCCGCCATGATGGGCAAGGCCGCCGACAGCACCCGGGCGCGCGAGGCCTACTTCTTGGAGTACGCCCGCACGGTGCGCAGCCTTGCCGGCGACATCCCGCTGGCGGTCACGGGCGGCTTCCGTTCCCGCATCGCGATGGCAGAGGCGGTCGATGCCGGTGAGTGTGACGTCATCGGTCTGGGCCGGCCCACCGCAACCACGACGGACGCCGCCGATGTGATCCTGGCCGGGCGCGCCGAGACTCTGCCTTCACACTCAGTGCGCGCCGGAATGCGCCGCGTCCTGGGCCGGTTCGTCGATCTCAAGTCACTCGACGGGATTCTCGAACTCTCCTGGCACACAGACCAATTGCACCGCGTCGGCGCCGGTCTCAAACCCGACCTCAATCGCGGTCGCATCGCCACCATGCTCGCGATGCTGCGCCGCAACGGCACCGTGTCATTCGGCCGCAAGCGTGGTCTTTGACATGAAGCGCTATTCACTGTCCGACAAGGTCGTCCTGATCACCGGGGCCGGCCGCGGGCTGGGTGCAGCCACTGCCGCTGCACTGACTCAGCGCGGGGCACGAGTCGTGCTGGCCGACGTTGATCTGTCCTGCAGCGCAGCGGGTCGCGGCGACGCTGCCAAACGGTCGCGGTCTGGCGCTGCAATGCGATGTCACCCAACTCGATTCCGTCCAGGAAGCCGTGCGGCGAACCCTCGAGGAGTTCGGGCGCATCGATGTCGTGATCGCCAACGCCGGCGTTCTCGGGCGTGGCGGCACATTCCGCACACTCACGCCCGACCAGGTGGGTGGTGTCATGTCCGTCAACGTGGCCGGAGTCGTCAACACGGTGGCGGCCACGCTGGAATCGGTGATCAGCAGCCGCGGGCAGATCGTGCTGGTGAGTTCGGTGTTCGCCTACATCAACGGGGCGGGTGCCATCCCGTACGCGATGAGCAAGGCTGCGGTCGAGCAACTCGGCCGTGGCCTTCGCGTCGAGCTGGCCAGCCACGGAGCGTCGGCCATGACGGCGTACTTCTCACTCATCGAGACCGACATGATCCGTCAGGGCGTGGACGCAGATCCCCACGTGTCCGCCCTGCTCTCGGCGATGCCCAAGTTCATACTCAAGCGAATCAAGCCGCAGACTGCAGCCGCCGCGATCGCCGACGGGCTGGAACGGCGGCAATCCTCCATCACGGTTCCCGGCCGCTGGAGGCCCGTCGCTGCGCTTCGAGGGGTGGCCGGACCGATCGTCGACGCGAAACTCGCACGAGACGCCGCCGTACAGCAAGCCCTTGCCAAGCTCGAGAACCGCTAGCTCTCAACGCGGTTGCAAGATGATCACTGGGATCTCACGCTCAGTGCTGCTTTGATATGAGTCGAAGTCGGCGTAGGCATCGACAAGGCGCGGCCATAGGCGCGCCCGCTCATCCTCGCTAGCGACGACGGCTCGAACTGCCCGGCGAGTAGGTCCGATCTGAATGTGGACATCGGGATGTGCCAGCAGATTGCGATACCACTGCGGGTTTTCCGTCCGTCCCCCGGCAGATGCAACGATGATCACGTCGCTGTGGTCGGTGATGTACAGCAGAGGCGAGACGAAGGTCTTGCCGGACTTGCGGCCCCGGTGTTCGAGCAGAAGTGTCGGTGCCGGTTTGCGGAATCCGGCGCCGAGTCGCAAGTTACCGCCGACTCGTCCCCCGGTGCGGCGATAAATCCATGTGTGCGCTTTGCCGACGATCCGCGAAATCGTCGTGAATATCGGCGAATCCAACAGGCGGGCAGGCTTTTTGGGTGTAGTCATATCGTTCACGCCTCCAGAAATGCTAGTGCCTCGGGAACGAATCGTTCGTGGGCTTGGAAGATGCCGCCGTGTCCGGCGTCGGGATAGATCCGCAGTGTGGCGTTGGGCAGGCGCTGAGCCAGATCGTAGGAGTTGCTCGTGGGCACCATGCGATCGTCATCACCGTTGGCCACCAGCACAGGGTGTTGGATGGTGGACAGGTCGGCCGGCTTCGCAAGCCCCCAGGCGTGAATCGCCGTGAGCTGTGTGCGGAACGCTCGAATCGCCATCGCCTTATCCCGGTCGTTGGTGCGTTCCTTCAGCCGCTTGATGAACGCTTTGGCCTCGGACTTGCCGTGCTTGGTTCTGGTGAAGAAGAGCAGTTCCTTGGGATCCTTGAAAGTGGCATACCCGTGGAATGTGTCGAGGTAGCTCAGTTTCGTCACGTTGACGATGCCTCCGCCCCCAGCCGGTCCGGTGCCCGCGAGGATGATCTTGCGCACCAGCGCGGGCTCCTGCTGGGCGATTACTTGCGAGATCATGCCGCCCATCGAGAAGCCGAGCAGGTCGACCCGGTCAAAGCCCAGCGCCCGGATGAACGCCACGGCGTCGTGTGCCATCGCCTCGATGGTGTCGGGTGTCTTGCCTTCAGAACCGCCGACCCCGCGATTGTCGAAGGTGATCACCCGGTGCTTGGCCGCGATGCCGTCAACGACGCGCGGGTCCCAGTTGTCGAGGTTGGCGGCCAAATGGTTGAGGAAGATCACCGGCACACCGGTATCGATGCCCAGCTCACGGTAGACGAATCGAGTGCCGCCCACCGAGACCGATTTCGTCGGCGCGTTCTTATACGACGTACCGCCCCAGTGTGTGGTTCGTTTGCCTGCCATGATTGCTTCCTTTTTGTAGACCGATTGGTTTACTTCCTGATGCGACAGTAGCACGCGATTCGCCGGTCTGTATACCGTTCGGTATACTTCTAGCTATGACGTCGCTCACCGAGACACAGGAACCGATTCGCCGCGGAGGCCGCGGCGCACGGACGCGCATCCTGAATGCAGCGGCCGAGCTGTTCTACTACGAGGGCATCAACGCCACCGGTGTCGGACGAATCGCGAGCAAGGCGGCCGTATCCAAACGTACGCTGTACCAACACTTTCCGAGCAAGACCGTTTTGGTGGAGGAGTACCTGCACCAGCTCCGGCAAGCGGCGGGTGCGGCCGAAGTCGCGCCAGGGACATCACCACGTGAGCAGTTGCTCGCTCTATTCGATATCGCGGATGACGGCGACGTTCGGATGCGTGGATGCCCGTTCCACAATGCCGCCGTAGAGGCGGCCGCGGTGATGCCTGGGGTGGAGCACATCGTCCACCTGCACAAACGGAGCTACGTCGACGGCCTGATCGAACTGGCCCGAGAGGCCGGCGCGTCGGACCCGGAGATGGTGGGCAACCAATTCGCGCTGCTCTACGAAGGCGCATCTGCAATGTCCACGTCGCTGAACGATCCGGCACCGTGGGCACAGGCCCGAGCCATCGCGGAGGCCCTGATCGATCAGGGCGTCTAGTGCGCCGCCGCTCGCCGCCATGTCGAGACCTGGAAACGGATCATCGCGGCGAACAAAGCGATGGCGACCAAGACGCCGGCGAGGTAGGCCACGATGAGCAAGCGGTCGAATACGACGGCTGCCAATAACCCAGCCGCCGAGCCGGCCAGCACGGCCGTGATGAGCCCGACCATGGCCGCCGCCGTGAAAAACTTCTGCCAGCGCCCACCCCCGATTCCTTGCGCGCGCAACCGTTCCTCTGGCGGGACACTGAGCAGATATTCGACCAGTTCGGGCGCATGCTCGAAGTAGTAGCCGCGCAACCGCGCGATCCTGCTTGCGTAGGCGAGGTCCTCGATGCCTGACTGCAGCACCCGATTGAATGTCGCGAGCCCGACCGAGGCGAGCGTGGGCAACAGGATGAGCGCGAAAGCGTAGAAGGCGGTGGTGACGCCTGCGGCGGTTGCGGTCAACCCCAGGGCAACCAGCCCTCCGCTGACCGCGCCGATGAACATCGTCGCGCGACCGGTCGCCTCTGCGATCGTCGACGAGCGGGCACCCTGGAGACCGAAGTGCTCGGTGGTCACAAACGTGACCGCGGCAGGTCTCGGCTCAACGTCGGCTTGTTCGATCAGCCTCATGAGATGCGCCTCTGCCAGGCAAGCATGATCGGCACTCCAAGCGTCTCGAGAGCGATCGCTATCACGGCGGTCGGATGGGGTCGGCCGCGTTGTTGCCACGACACCACGCGGGCCAGTCCGCCGACGAATATCGTTGACAGCGCGAATGTTAAGGCGCTCGATCGCTCCACGCGGGCGAGTTGGGACCAGATGGCAGGGCCCACCGCGAACTTGAACACGTTGGCATATCGAAGAGAGCTGTCCACTGTCGGTACCACATCCGGCGAACCGCCCGGAACTCCCTGCGCACCCCGAACGATCTCCCCGATCGCGCTGGCCATCGGTATCGCCGCGAGCACCGCTAGTATCCGCTGCAATCCTCGCCGACTGCCACTATGTTGCTGCGTCACGATTACTCCTAATATACCGATCGGTTTACTGTCGATCGACGAGGCTACATGCCTTTGCGCGTGGCGTAAACCAATCGGTGTGGTCGGGTACGTCCCTCGACGATCCGGCCCCGTGGACGCGCATGGGATGCGCGGGTTTACTCGAGCCTCCGCAGAGCGGGCAAGAGTTCCAGTGCCACCTGGAGGTCGAGGAAGTCGCATTGGAGGTCACGACCAAGCAACTCCTCAGCCTGGCGGACTCGGTAGCTGACGGTGTTGGGATGGACTCCGAGCCGCGCGGCAGCCTTGGTGCGACTTCGATTTTCGCGCAGATAGGTAGCGAGCGTGATCGCCAACCGAGATGTGACAGCGTCGTCGGCGGCCAACGGCCCAAGGACGCTGCCGACGAAGGCCGCGGCGTGATCGCCGTCAGCTGTGCACAGCGCTGTCACGGCGACGTCTCGATACCGAGTGATTGGCCCGCCGTGGGGTGCGATCAACGACGCCACCCTTCGCGCATGGCCGGCCTGGACGTGGGTACTGCGAAAACCCGCGAGGCCATGTCCGGGCTCACCCACCGCGATGCTGAGCCCGTTGGGCAAAGAATTTGGCCGCGAGCCATTTTCGACGATCGCCAGTCCATCCGTCGGGAAGGCGCGGTGGCTGCTGAACCATGCCGCAACCACCAGAGACCCAGTGGGTTGGGTGATGGTGCTTTCAGCGGCGAACGACCGGGCCACGTGTGAAATCGACTCGTTGAGTAGTGACAGCGCGTCACCTGTCTCGGGCACATGCTCCAGCCAGGCGATGACGCCGAGGTGGTGGCGCCCCACGTCGTAGCGCAGACGTTTTGATGCCGCCTGCCCGTCGCGCTCACGATCGGCAAGAATGTCGTCGATCGCGTCGGCGCGCGCCGCGGCGGCACCGCGCAACCAGGTCTCGCGCTCGATTTCGTAGGCCTCGTCGACACGGACGGTCGCACCGTCAACGAAAGCGAAGAGAAATCGGGTGGTCAACTCCAACGCTGTCGCCAGGTCTCCCGGGTCGCGACAAGTCGCAGTGATACGTGCGAAAAACCATTGCCACACCTGCTCCTGGGCCAACCGATAAAACCGCATGTTGTCGGCGAGTGGGACCTGCCGCCACACCGCGGAGCGGATAAAGGCGAGGGTCGACGGTGGCGGCTCGACCCGTCTCGGGTCTGCACCGAGTTCGATGAGCTGGGCGAGCTGGCTGAGGCTTTCCTCGGTGCCGCTACGGGCCTCTTCGACGATCTGGGCATCCGGCAACAGCTCGGGCGCCTCTGCCTGAATATGAGACACCGTTCGCTCGGCAAGTTCGGCGGCAGAACGGCGCATCTCTGCGGCGATGGGTTGCAATACATCGCGCCACACTCGTTGCGGGCCGGGTTCGCGCACGGGCGGCCACTCGCCCTCCATGCCGCCAATTTACGGGCGATTGTTACCCCGTCACAAGCGTGCGGGAGCAGATTGGCGTTTCTGCACGAGCGGCGGATCACACCAGCGCCCTAAATTGTGCTCACGCGCACATTGGCCTGGCTGACGGATGAGGGTGCATCTCACCGCACTAGCCCGACCAACTTACGAGGAAAAGGGTCCCCAAATGAGTGGATTACGGTCGGTTGCAACGACATTCGATCACGTTGACGTCTTGATCGTGGGCGCTGGCATTTCCGGCATCGGGCTGGGCTCTCACCTGGCCATGAAGCAACCCGGCCGGACGTTCGCCATCGTCGACCGGCGCGAGGCGATCGGCGGGACCTGGGACTTATTTCGCTACCCGGGCATCCGGTCCGACGCCGACCTGCACACCTTCGGCTTCGAATTCAAACCGTGGACCAGGGATAACGCGATTGCCGACGCCCACGAGATCCTCGGCTACCTGAACGAGACCATTGCCGAGTACGACCTTGCTCGCCGCATCCACCTCGGGCACAAGGTGCTTCGCGCAGACTTCTCGCGCGAGCAGGCCCGCTGGACTGTCACGCTCGAGCGCTCCGACGACGGTAAGCAATTCGACGTCACCTGCGCCATGTTGGTGTCTGCTGCGGGCTATTACGACTACGACGGCGGATACACCCCCCATTTCGACGGCCGAGAAGACTTCCGGGGCGACATCGTCCACCCGCAGCAGTGGCCTGAAGACCTCGACCATGCCGGCAAGAAGGTCGTCATCATCGGCAGTGGCGCCACGGCGGTGACGATGTTGCCGGCGATGGCCCTGACCGCCGGCCACGTCACGATGCTGCAGCGATCGCCCTCCTACGTCCTACCGATCCCGCGTCAGGACGCGCTTGCCAACAGGCTGCGCCGACTGCTGCCCGACCCTGTCGCATACGCGATCACCCGGAAGATCAACATCAATCGTCAGCATCTGATCTACACCCTCAGCAAGCGGTACCCCAGGTCGATGCGGCGCATGATTCGCTGGGTCAACGCTCGAGCGCTGCCCGAGGGGTATGCCGTCGACACTCACTTCAAGCCGGACTACAACCCATGGGATCAGCGGTTGTGCATGGTGCCCGACTCCGACATGTTCAAGGCCATCTCACGCGGCGCCGCATCGGTCGTCACAGACCGCATCGTGCGGTTCACCGAGCGAGGCGTGCTGCTCGAGTCGGGCAGCGAACTCGACGCCGACATCATCGTCACCGCAACGGGTCTGAACGTCGTCCCCTTCGGAAAGATCGATTTGCACGTCGACGGGCAAGCCGTCGATGTTCACGAACGGGTGGCATACAAGTCCATGATGGTCAGCGGAGTGCCCAACTTCGCATACCTCCTCGGCTACACCAATAATTCGTGGACCCTGAAGGTCGACCTGGTCGCCGACCACCTCTGCCGCCTGCTCGCCCACATGGACCGGCATGGCTATGCGACCGTGACCCCTGTCAGCGAGCCGGGGACCGACACGCGGCCACTGCTCGAGATGGAATCGGGATATCTCGCTCGGGCAATGCACCTGCTGCCGCGCCAAGGCTCAGATGCCCCGTGGGTCGCGCACACGAAGTACGCACTCGACCGCTCGGTGCTACGCAGCGGCCCAGTCGACGATCCGGTCCTGAGATTCACCGAGTCCGCGGTGAAGTTGACCGCGACCCCGTTCGAAGTGGCCGCCAGGTGAGCGCCCCCGTCATCGTCTCGGTCAACGGCCGACGCACCCGCGTCCGTGTCGAAGGCGACCAGGCAAGCCCGCCCGTGCTGCTGTTGCACGGCATCGGCCGCAGCCTCGAGGACTGGGCGCTTCAATACCCGCGCCTGGCCGGCGCCCATCGGATTATCGCGCTCGATCTGCCGGGCTTCGGGTTCTCGGCCCGCGCACTCGAACCGACCACGCTCGAGGTGCTCGCGCGCGGCATCCTCGAGACCCTCGACAGTCTCGGGGAACGACGTCCGCTGCACGTGATCGGTAACTCTCTCGGCGGCGCGGTGGCGCTGCAACTGCTGAGCCTCGATGCGCACCGCGTGGCAAGTCTGGTGCTGAGCAACGGCGCAGGCTTCGGCACTGAGGTCGCGATCCCGTTGCGGCTCATGGCAATTCCTACCGTTGGTGAGCTCATGACTCGACGCACCACGCGCAGCGGCGCATTGCTCACCGAACGCCTTCTCTACGCCGACCGAACCTTGGCGAGCAAGGAGCGGATTGAACACGCGTTGGCCATCGCCGGCCAGCCCGACCCCGGCGTCGTGACGTTCGAGATTGCCCGGCACCTGGGCACCAGACGCGGCATCAAGGCCGGGTGGCGCAGCGAACTGATCACCGCGGCAACACGTCACGCACGGCCCACTCTGATTCTGTGGGGCGACCGCGACCGCATCCTGCCCGCACATCACCTCGACGCGGCCCGTCGACTCATTCCGCATGCACAGACACGCCTGTTCTCCGGCGTCGGTCACATGCCGCAGATCGAGTGCCCCGACGAATTCGCTGACAGCGTGCTGACATTTCTCGCCGATGCCGAACAAACTGCACCAGCCGATCCGGAGCGGCCGCGAGCACATGCGCCAAGCGCGTAACGCTCGGCCCAGATCGATTCACCGCAACCAAGGAGCAGACGTGCATTTCCGAATTGAGCAAACGTCTGCGGCGACACCGCAGCAGTTGTACGACGTGTTGCTTGACATCGAGCACTGGCCAGATTGGATGCCGGGCGTTCGCCGGGCAGAGTGGGAAAAGCGGGGCGCTCCAGGAACTGAAGTTGGTGGAGTGCGGCGATTCGGCGCACCGGGACTAGCCATTCGCGAAGAAGTCCTGGCTGCACAACCCCCGGGTCATCAGTCGTACTCGATAATTTCGGGCCTGCCCGTCAGGAACCACCGTGGCGATGTACGCATCGTTGATCGGCCTGGTGGATCCCAGGTCTATTGGGACGTCGCGTTCGAATCGCGAATTCCGCTGTTGGGCAGCATTCTTCGACTCATGTTGGAGTCCACTATTCGCAAGGGTGCTTCGGCACTTGCGATTGAAGCCGAACGACGCGCTGGCCGCGTGGGGTTCTAGCGGCCGCATTCGTCGAGCAGGACGTTGCAGGGTACGAACGTACCTGATAACGTACCCACAGTAGTTCGAGTCGCCTAGCCTCAAGGGAGAGACTGCTGTGGCCGATGTGGAGATCGACTTCGACGTTCCAGTTCCGATGCGGGACGGCACGATCCTGCGGGCGGACGTCTACCGTCCGGCCGGCACGGGTCCATGGCCGGTTCTGCTGCAACGCATCCCATACGGCAAGCGCTCGCTAATAGTCTCGCTTCCCTTGGACACCCTGCTCGCGGTGTCACGCGGCTACATCGTGGTGCACCAGGACACCCGCGGTCGGTTCGCCTCGGACGGCGAGTGGAGTCCCTGGACGTACGAGCAGAGCGACGGTCACGACACGGTGCGGTGGGCTGCGAAGCTTCCGGGCAGCAGTGGCGCGGTCGGGATGTTCGGCGTCAGCTATACCGGCAATACCTCGTGGAGTGCGGCGGTCGATGGGCCACCGGAACTGCGTGCGATTGCTCCGCAGAACACGTGGTCGGACCCGAACGACGGCCTGTTCATGCGCGGGGGAGCGATCGAGCTTGGACTCAACGCATGGTGGACGCTGTTCACTGGCCTCGGCGAACTCCCCAAGCGTCTGGCCGGCGTGGAGTTGCTCCAGGCACTGGGCGGCTTGATCGCCGACTTCGACGGTCTGGCGGAGCGCACCTATTGGGAACTGCCCGCGGGGCGCCTGCCCCTGATCGATCGTTACGGCGGCCCCGACATCGGCACGCAGCGTGCGCTCGACGATCCGGACAGTTCCGGTTTCGCGCGAGTCGCCGGTAGTCACGACGCCGTCACGGCGCCGAGCCTGAACGTGACCGGCTGGTATGACGTCTTCCTGCAAGGGGCTCTCGACAATCACGTGGCGATGGCCGAACGCGGCGTACCTACGAAGCTTTTCGTCGGCCCGTGGTCACATGTGTTGAGCGAGCTGCCGTCCCCGATAGGTGAGCTCAACTTCGGATTGGCCTCATCCCCGGCCTTGATCGGGGGCCAGTACTCGCTGACTGATCTCGAGACGCGGTGGTTCGATCACTGGTTGCGTGAACACGACACCGGGCTCATGGATGAACCGCCGGTCAAGATCTTCGTGATGGGCGCCAACACTTGGCGCGACGAGAACGAATGGCCGCCCGCCCGCGCGGTGGACACCCCGTGGTACCTGCGAGCCGACGAGGCTCTGAGCCTCGACGCACCGGGGACCGACGAACAATACGACACCTACGTCTATGACCCCGCCGATCCGGTGCTCACCCGCGGAGGAAACCTGGTCATGGCCACGGACTTTCCCCCGGGGCCGTTCGACCAGGCGGCCATCGAACAACGCTCGGACGTCTTGGTGTACACCAGCGAGCCGCTGGCGCAGGATGTCGAGGTGACCGGACACATCCGGGCCACCCTGTTCGCGGCCACCGACGCTCCTTCCACTGATTGGGTCGTCCGGCTGTGTGACGTTGACGCACAGGGGATTTCACGCAACATCACCGACGGCATCCTCCGCGTCATCACAGAACCGGGCACCGTCGGTCAGTATGAAATCGATATGTGGTCCACGAGCAATCTGTTTCGTTCCGGACACCGCATCCGAATCCACGTGACTTCCAGCAACTTTCCCCGCTGGGACCGCAACCCCAACACCGGCGAGACCCCGCAGACGGCGACAACCCTGCGGTCGGCCCAGCAGCGCATCTTCCATGACGGCTCGCGCGCATCGCACGTCGTGCTGCCGATCATCCCTGCGACCGCCTGAGCGGAACGGCACCTCAGCGGATCGAGGATCCGATGCCGAGGCCACCGTCGACATCGAGAACGACGCCCGTGACGTAGCCCGCTGCGGGCGAGCAGAGATAGGCGGCGGCCTCGGCGATGTCGGTGGGGTTGCCTGTGTGGCCGAGGGGGACCTTGGCCACCAGCTTGTCGCGGGCGGGCTCGTTCATGGATGCGAGCATCGGGGTCTCGATCAAACCAGGCGCGATGGCATTGGCCGTGATGCCGTGGCGGGCTCCTTCGAGAGCGACGGTACGCGTGAGGCCGACTATTCCTGCTTTGGCGGCAACGTAATTCGCCTGTCCATAGTTGCCCCGCCAGCTCATCGAGGAGAAGGACAGAATGCGGCCGTAGTGTCGCTCCCGCATGATGGGAAGCACCGCGCGGATGCAGAAGAACGTGGCCGACAGGCTGGTGTCGATCACGGCGTGCCAGTCGGCATCACTGATGTCGGTGACGCGATTGTCGCGAATGATGCCGGCGTTGTTGACGAGGGCATCGATGCGGCCGTGGTCGACGTGAACTTGTCGAACCCAGTCATCCACCTCCTCGGAACGGGTGACATCGAGCGCGCGGGCCTCAGCGATAACCCCGTGTTCGTCGGTAAGCTCGGCGGCAAGTTCGATACCGGTGGTCTGGTTGATATCGCCGATCATCACCGAGGCCCCCTCGGCGGCGAAGCGGTGGGCCATGGCGCGGCCAAGGCCTTGCCCGGCGCCGGTGACAAGGACGACTTGACCAATGTAGCGGTTCATCGTGGTTGCCTTTTCAAAGGTGGTCAGCCGGCTGCTCGTCGAATCAAGAAGCCGCGCAGAGCATCTGGGACATCATGGTTGGCCCAGTGCCGGTCGAAGGCGTCGAGCTCGAGATCCAGCCCACGCGTCAGAGACAGCGTTTCGTCGAGATCTGCAAGCAGCAGTTTGTACGCCGACTGGGCGGGATTGGCCGCAGCGGCAAGGATTTCGGCGACCCGCTGGCCTTCGGACGCGCCATGCCCGGACTCGACAACGGCGTGTAGCCATCCAGCGGAAAGGAATCTTTCCGCGGGCAGAAGCTCACCGGAAAGGGCTAGCCAACGGCCGAGGGCATCGCCGAGCCGGGCACGCATCCGCACGCTCGCACCGGCGCCGGGGAGCAGATGGTTGCGGATGTGTCCGTCGCCGATCAACGTGTCCGCCTCGGCGACGACGACGTCGCAGGCAAGCGCGATCTCCAGGCCGCCGGCGACGGCATGGCCGTGCAGCACCGCAACGATCGGAAGCGGAGCCTGCTCTCGAGCCGCCGGGTAAACTTTGCAGATACCGTGCGCAGAAACGGCATTGGAGTGTGGCCGAGCCTCGTGCAAGGGACACTGGGAGAAGGAGGCGCTGAAAGAGTCCGAGCACATAGATTGCCGCAGGTCGGCGCCCGCGCAGAAGCTAGGGCCCGGCACCGGCGATCAGCGCTCCCACCCGCGTCGAGGCGTCGTGCTCCGCGTCGGTCAGCGCGGTGGTAAGAGCGTCGATTAGGTTGGCGTCGAGCGCATTTCGCTGTCGCGGGCGGTTGAGCAGAAAAGTCCGGACCGCGCCGTGCTGCTCGACGCGCAGCACCGCACAAGACTGGGCGTTCACTGTGCGGCCTGGGCAGCGGCCTCACGCAGCCGGCGGCGCAGCTCGCCGCGCTTGATCTTCCCGCTGGGAGTCTTTGGCAGGCTGGCCACCACGTGCACCGTGCGTGGGTAGGCGTGGGCGGCGTACCGCGTGCGGACCATGGTCCTGCAGCTCCCGCTCGAGGTCGTCGGTGGCGGCGGCGCGCAGGACCACGAACGCCTCGATCACTTCACCGCGCACCGGATCAGGCGCGGCGACGACGGCGCATTCGGCGACGGCATCGTGTTGGGCGAGCACCGACTCGACATCGAATGGGCCGATCCGATATCCGGCCATGATGATCACGTCGTCGTCGCGCGACGAAAACCGCAGGGTGCCCTCGGCGGTTCGGACGGCGAGGTCACCGGTGAGGTAGAACGCGCCGTCGGCGGTGAACCGTTCGGTGCTCGACCGGCCTCCCGCGTAGCCGGTGAAGGTCATCAACGGGCTGGCTCCTACCTCGATCGCCAGCAGGCCGGGCTCGCCGACATCGGCGGGGGTGCTGGTTCCCTCCTTCAGCACGGTGACCGCCCAGCCCGGCAGGGCGACCCCCATGGATTGCGCCACCACCGGAACCTCCAGGCCTCGATGGTGCGGATAGCCGACCGCCATACCGAGTTCGGTCTGGCCGTAGTGGTCGTGCACCGTTAAGCCCAGGGTCGACTCGGCCCACTCGTTGACCTCGGCGGTCAACGGCTCACCCGCGCTGGACAGGCGCTGCAGGCGCAGTCCGTCTGGCATCGGGACCTCGCTGGTGCGCAGCGCCCGGAACACGGTCGGCGCGGCCGCGAAGTCGGTTACCCCAAGCGTGGCCATAGTCGACCAGGTCGCCGCGGCGTCAAAGCCACTGCGCTGCAGGATACTTCGCAGGCCCAGCGCCATGGGTGCGATGACCGCCGCGTAGAGCCCGTAGGCCCAACCCGGATCCGCGCCGCACCAGTACACCGAATCGGCGCGGACACCGAGGGCGAACTCGAGATAGGACTGCCATCCCGCTACGTATCGCAGTGGATGCACCACGCCCTTCGGCGCTCCTGTTGTACCCGAGGTGAACATGTGCACGAACGGCGCGTCACCTCCGATGGGACTACTGGCGGCGAAGGGCACGGCGTCCGACAACGCATCGGCCAACCGAGGGGCTGCTCCAATTGACTTGTCACAACTGGGATTACTGGGTCCGGCAATAAGGACCGTCCAGGCGCCGTCGGGAATCTTGGCGGTCTGGGCGGCGTCGGCGACCACGAGCTTGGCCCCCGCACTCTGAAGGCGCGACCGCACCGCGTCAGCCGCGAAGGCGGTGAAGAGCGGCACGTACACCGCGCCTACCCGCCAGGTGCCCAGCAGCACCGTCACCAGATCGGCGCTCTTGCTCATCAGCGTCGCCACCCTGTCACCTCGGCCGATGCCAAGCCCGTGCAGGACGCCGGCGAACCGCTCGGAACGCTCACGCAGCTCGCCGTAGGTCAGGTCGGCTCGCGACCCGTCCTGCTCGACCAGGGTGAACGCAATCGATTCCGCCGGGTGGCGGTCACACAGCAGCCAGGCGGCGTCGGCGTCGGGAGCGGAGAAAACCTCGACGAGCTCACTGAGGCGCGTCTCTATCGTTGAGCCCGCGGACATGAGCACCCCTTTGTTTGGGTACGTGATTGGGTACGAAATATCTATGTAACGTACCCGTCAGCGTTTCGAATATCAAGGGGTTCCCTACTCATGCCAGACTCGACGCCATGACGATCTCCGCGCCGCGGGGGCGACCCGCGCGAAGCAGCCCGCGCCGACGCAACGTCGACACTGCGCGCCTGCAGGAGCTCCTGGCCCAGGCCAGCGACATCGTGCTGGCCGAGGGGTTCACGTCGATCACCATGGACCAACTTGCCCAGCGGCTCGGCTGCTCAAAGGCCACTCTTTACAGCCTCGCGGGTACCAAAGACCAGTTGGTCCAGACCATCACCCGACACTTCTTCAGCACCGCGGCCGAGGAAATCGAGCAAGCTGTGGCGGTGGAATCCGACCCCGCACAACGTATCCGGACCTACCTCGCCGGCGTGGGCAACGCGATGCGGCGCCACTCCCCGGCGTTCTACGACGACATGGTCGGCTACGAACCCACCGCCCGGATCTACCGGCGAAACTCCGAAACTGCCGCCCGCCGAGTCCACGAGATGATCGACGACGGCGTGCAGGCTGGTGCATTCCGAAACGTGAACGGCCCCTTCGCCGCCCAAGTCGTCGCGGTAACCATCGACGCCGTCCAATCCGGCGACCTTTTACGCACCACCGGGCTGTCCGCCGGAGATGCGTTCGCCGAACTGGGCGACCTCCTCCTTGACGGACTCAACCGACCCGACAGCTGACTCGATACCTGATCGCACCGCTGCCGACGGAGTCAGACGGTCATGCCTCTGTCAAGAAATCCTTCCATCGACCTGGAGCAGGTTCAGGAAGTCTGCGAGCAGTTGAGTCACCGTTAGTCTGCGTATCGCTTCGGCGTCGTGGTTGGCGCAGTCCCAGCATGCGGCGGCCGATGTTGGCGAGGTGCTCGATCAACGACCGTTCGTCGATGTCGATTGGTGCGCCCGTGGCCGCTCCGGCTAGACCAGTGAAAACGGCCGTGGCCTTGATGATTCCGTCGTTGACCCGATTCGAGTTGCATCAGCAAGCATCAGCTGACGTACGATCAGATCGCCCCATTCCGGCTGTGACTGCAATACGCGGTGAACGCTCGGATCGAAGACCATGACTGCGGCGAGCGACCGATTCTTGGCGACGACGCCGGCGAAGCCCTGCACCATGGCGTCCATCTGAGTGCGTGGCGTGCTTTGGCTCTCCGCGGTCTCCACGACACGGCGGATCTGTTGCAGGAGGGGCTCCATCAACGCGATGAGCACCTGGTCCCGGGCGCGGAAATGGTAGTAGATCGCTGCCTTCGTAAAGCCGAGCTCGTCGGCAATCATCTGCAGTGACGTGCCCGCGAAGCCGTGTTGGCTGATCAGCACCTTGGCGATATCGAGCAGCCTCTGCCGAGTGTCAATCGGGTTGTCGGCACCGTCGACTCCTGCTGATGTCATGCCTCGCCTCCTCAGCAACAGTCAAGCAACGACCTAGACAATCGGCAAGTCATCGGCTTGATGATCGGCAAATTGGGGCTTGACACTCGTTGAGCTGTCACTTTACGCTCGGCAAGTAGTCACTTTACGGTCGGCAAGTAAAATGCCCTGTTGGGCGTTCGCATCGAGTCATCGGGGATTCAAATGAGCACACCGACTTCGCACGTCAGCACCTACAGCCGCTATATCGGTCGGGTGGGCGCTTTGGCCGCCGCCCTGGGGATCGGGGTGATGGTCATTTCCTTGCCGGGTTTGGCCGTGGCAGATACGACCGCCACGTCGTCGGACCCGTCGTCGACGAGTTCGGAGAGTTCGACGAGTTCGCCGTCGGGCCGAGACGTCGTCCGGTGAGTCGACTACCGGAACCGCCGCCTCATCCACCTCGGCAGCCGGTACCGAGTCAACGTCAACCGCTGGCACGACGTCTTCGAGCCACCCAGATTGCATCCGGCGTCACCGTCAGCAGCAGCGGCGGTGCGCACACCAGCAACACCGAATCAAGAGCGTCGACGGCGCCCACGCCAACCAGCTCTGAACCGCTGGAAGACACCGGCGCCGTTGAGACCCCACCAGATTCGAGCGAACCAGCCGCCTCCGGCGAGACAACCGCACCCACTGAGCCGGGCACGCCACCAGCGACCCCGGCACTGCAGACCGAGCACACGACATCGAATCACGCCCCGAGCGAGTCGAACTCGACGCACGCGGGCACCGTCAACGCCACGACGCCCACGAGCACCATCGGTGCCGGCCCGGTCGTCGCGACTGTCGCGCAACCGTCCGCGACGATCACCGAGTCGAGCGCGGTGCCCACCGCACAAGCGGTCCAGGCGAGCACCGCAAGCAGCGCGCTGACGACGCAGACGGTCGCCGCGGCCCTGCACCAATCGCGCCGACGGCCCAACTCGCAACCCCAGTTACGGGCGTCGTGGGGCTCCTCAACGCCGTCGTCACCAACCTCCTCAAACCGTTCCTCGCGCCGGCTCCCAACACGCCGGAACCCGTTACGCCCGCGGTGTGGGCGGTGCTGGCCTGGGTTCGACGCAATCTATTCAATCAGTCCCCGACCATCAGCTATAACCCGACCACTACGGTGCAGACCGGGCAGACCGTTGCCGGAAACATCGGTGCCACCGATGCCGAGGGTGATGCGTTGACCTACAAGGTCACTCAGGCGCCGCGGCACGGCATGCTGACGATCGACCAGGCGACCGGCGCCTTCACCTACACGCCCAACGACATCAACTACACAGCGGCGCAGACTGATTCGTTCACCGTCTCGGTCACCGACGGCAAGTTCAACCTATTGAGTCTGTTCAGCCCGCACAGCGACCAGGAGACCATCGGCCTCAGTGTGCTTAATCCCACCATCGAGCGCGTGATCGTGAACCTGCCCGCGGGCTACACCGACCCGAACACTCCACGCTTCGCCGCTGATGGGGAGTCCCTTTATTCGCCGTCACACCCCGGCTGGCGGCACTCGGTGGAGATCCATCAGATCAATGTCGACGGCACCAACCTCCGTGCGTCACCTGTGGCCTTTCGCCGAACATTTCAGCTCCCCTGACCAGGGTTGTTCAAGCCCGCTCCCTTCGGACGGTTCGGCGCATTTGATCCAAGTCGCGACCGCCCCGAACTCGATGTCGTCTACGAAACCGTCAGCATCAGCTGGTCCCGGTCATCACACCGCCGTCTGCGGGCACGCGCCATGGACCCACAACGCGAGATGAGGATTTCGCTCGACGGAACCCACGTGGTCTTCAGCCAGATTCAGCTGGGCCAGACCGGCAACTTCACGGCGGTCCCGGTGGTGGGCCGGCTTGTCCGTACCACCAATGCGGTCACGGGGGCACTGGAGTATCGACATCGAGGATGCGCGGGTGGTCTTCCCCGTTGGTGAGGCCAAGCAATGGACCCCCGACGGCAAGGGCGTGATCATCACGGCGGGCAGTACGAGTGGGCAACGTCGACGACATCGTGGTCGACCTGGCTACCGGTGAGGTGACCCGGCTGACCGCCAACCTCGACTACGACGAGGACATCGACATGTCACCCAACCTACAGTGGATCGCGGTCGGAAGTACGCGCAGTATGACGCGCTGACGCCGATGACGAGGATCGTGCGGCCACCGTTCCTGCCGGCACAGATCCAGGGCGCCGTCTATGAGGCCTATGCAGGTTCGAATCCCACAAATGTCTCGAACCAGGAGTGGTTGGTCGCAGTAGCGGATGAACTCAAGGGCGAGAACGGAATCCCGCTATTCGTAGACGACGACCCCAGCACGCCCGAGGACGAAGGCGACAACTACAACGCTCGAAGCATGGCCAGCTGGAATGCTACTGGCGACGCGGTCGCGTTCTGGGAGGCGCAGGCCGCGCCGCTCGGCTCCCCAGACCCGAACGTGTCACGGCTGGTCATCGCCACCCTGAAGTACACGACCAGCGTCGGGCCAGTCGAGGGTGATCTGGTGACTCCACATCCGACGTGGGCCCCGAAACTGAGCGAGTCCGTTCCGACCACGCTGGCACTGCCTCCGGTCGGAACCCATGCCGGCGCCGGAGGCGGCACCGCGACCATCACTGAGGTCCCCGACCCGACGAATCCGGCGGCAACCCTGCGCACCGTCACCTACAACAATTACGTCAACGTGGACGGATTGATCCTGAACGGCTCGGAATCAACCAGCGCCACCGCTAGCCAAAACACCATCCGTTACCGCGCCGACCTCACCGTCACGGGAACGCACACCGGTTACCTGAGGGGCGACGTCACCATCAACAAGCTCACGCGAACGATCACCCCGACGATCGCGGGGACGAACACCCCGGACAACCCCGGTTCGATGATCAGGTCAAGCCTCGACGGCGACTTGCTGGTGCTCTTGGACCCGACCAGGATCGCCGAAACTCGGGCCAGTGCGTAGTTGGCGGCAGGGCTAGAGCGGTCGTTTCCGGCGGTCATTTACCGGTTGCACCGGAAACCTGAGCGCGAGGCACGCCGACGGCGCACCTCGCATATAGGTGCAAGAGCCGACGGACCTTATCGACTGAATGCGCCTTTACCGATCGTTCGCGCGGGCAATTCTCCTGACAACAATCGCTTGGCGTTCAAATCGACCCGCAACGATCGCTGGTAGCGGTGCGTCTTAACCAGATTCGAACCCTTTGTTCGATGTCGCTCAATGGGTGTTCGTGTCGGTCACGCCTAGGCCAAGACGTCCTTCCGCCGGCCCGGAGTGTGTTCGATTCGCTTCCGCGCTATTGAGTCACCGTCGCTGCGTCGTGGTGGCTGGCGCAGCCCAGCATGCGGCGGCCGAGGTTGGCGGGTTCCTCGATAAGCGACCGCTCGTCGATGTCGCCTGGTGATCGCGAAGCCGCTGACGATCACCTATCAGCCCGACAAGCGCGTCATGTTCAAGATCAAGCATGTGCGGACCGCCGACTGCGTGGTCGCGGGCTACCGCGTGCACAAGTCCGGTGACGGCGTGATCGGCTCGCTACTGCTCGGGCTCTACCGCGACCACGGCACCCCTCGCATCGGTCGGCGTAGTCGGCGCCTTTCCGATGGCCGAACGGCGGCGACTATTCACCGAGTTGCAGGCCCTCGTCACCACTTTCGACGCCCACCCGTGGAATTGGGCGGCCCACATGGCGGGCGACCGCACTCCACGTCGAAACGAAGGCTCCCGCTGGAACGCAGGAAAGGACCTGTCCTTCGTCCCGCTGCGGCCCGAACGGGTGGTGGAGGTCCGCTGCGACCACATGGAAGGTGAAAGGTTCCGCCACACAGCGCAGTTCAACCGCTGGCGACCCGATCGCGACCCAAGCTCATGCACCTACGCGCAGCTCGACCAGCCGGTCACTTTCAACCTGGGCGACATCGTTCCGGGTCTGGGCTAGCGTCGCACCATCGGCATTTGGCGCGGCCGAAAAGGTCGGGGCCACAAAGCTTTCCTAGTCAAATAGTTGCGACGTGAGGTGCGGCTTCGGTCTTGTCGTGTACGCATCCATGGATGCACACTGTCAATACCCTGAGAGCTCTAGTGCACTCAGGTCAACTTAGGTCCGATGCGGGGATCGGGACTTGTCCATTGGACGAATCGCGGGGAGGAATTATGACACCTGCCATCCCGGTAAACGGAAGACGCATACGTCAACTTATCGCCGTTCCTGTGTTGGTCGCCGTCGCTGCATTCGGCACCAGCACTCTCATATACCCCGCGACCGCAACGGCCGAACGAGTGTGGGACATCGAGACCTTCGACAACTGCAACGCCGAGGCCTTGGCGCAGTACCAAAGGGGCGAGATCACTTTCCAGAAATTCCACGATCTCGTACGGGGCTGCTGCGAAGCGAGCGACGGAGATTGGAATGCTGCCGAGGAAAAGTGCCAGTCACCGCCCGCCGATACGCAAGGCTCACGGCAGCTTCCTGGCAACGTTCAAATTCCGTCCGGCATCGCTACCGCACCTGCGGTGACCCAGGCACCGCCGCGACCAATTCAGGTTCCATCCGACATCGCAACCGCACCCGCCGTGACGCAGGCGCCCGAGTGCCCGCCGGAGACCACCTGCGTGCCGTGATCGGGCGATCAGCAGACGCCAGGAGGGCAGAAATGACAGGAGAGATTCGCACTCGACGGGGACATTTGATGGTGGCTATTGCCCTCGCCGCAGCGGGCATCGCGTTGGGCAGCGTCACGAGTCTGCAGGTCGCACGTGGCGAGCCAGGTGTATGGGACATCGAGCAGTGGGACAGGTGCACGGATGCGACTTATTTGATCAATGACCCGGACCAGTATTGGAAAGCAGTTAAGGCCTGCTGCATCAACTCCGGCGGCGTATGGGACGACGCCAAGCTCGACTGTCGCGCTCCATCCGGTGATTCACAAGGCACTCGGCAGCTTCCGGGCAACGTTCAAATTCCGTCTGGCATCGCTACCGCACCCGTGGTGACCCAGGCACCGCCGCGACCAATTCAGGTTCCATCCGACATTGCAACCGCACCGGCGGTGACACAGACACCCGACTGTCCGCCCGAGGCCCCCTGCGTGCCGCCACCTGTTCCATAAAGGGTTGATGAGCTTGCTTTCGGCGAGCACAGGAACTAGACGCGCGACGAGTAGATGGCGTCGCGCAGCCAATCACGATCCGTGAGATAGCGTTCCGCCAGCCGGGCGGTTCCGGTCGCATAACCGTCGGTGAACGCGATCGCAGCGTCGGCATCGGCATGCGAAGCGACCCAGGCGGTCAACATCAGCCGGCGCAACATCACCAGCGTCGGAATCATCTCCAGGTGCTCAGCGGGGATTGCGCGCACCTCGAGGTAGCCCCGCAGCCAATCGGCGATCATCCGCTCGGCCTCCGGTGTGTCCTCGATGAACGACACCACAGCGGCGAGATCGAAGAGATACCAGGACCATCCGCAGTCGTCGAAGTCGATGACCGTGATCGATGCTGACGCGTTGCCGGGGTCGACCATCAGATTCGCCATCCGCAGGTCGGCGTGGATCAGCCCGAAACGATCTGCGCCGCAGCCGAACTCGGTGAGCCGACGACGGGCTTCGGCTGCCGCTCGTCCCACGATGGCCTCGTCCGGCTGGGTCAGCCCGGGTGCGTGGCGCCAATTACCCCAGCGCGCCTCGCGACCGAGTGTGGCGTCGACATCCCAGCGGAACCGGGTGAAGTACTCCGGCGCGGTCCAGCTCTGCACGTGGTCGTGCATCGCGGCGGTGATCCGGCCCAGCTCGTCGAATCCGACAACGTCGGGTTGTTCCTCGGCGGTGCAGCCGGGGATGAACGTCACCGCGTCGACGTGCAGGATGTTGCCCGCAACCGTGGCGGCCACGACGTCGCTTCCGTCGTGCGCGGGGATCAGTTCCGGGGTCATCACACCGCTCTGCTCGCGCAGTGCGGCCATCCATCTCAATTCGGAGCGGATCGCGTCCAACGAGTGGTAGCCGGGCCTGTGCACCCGCAGCACAATCGGGTCGCCGTCGTCGCTGAGGTAGGTGGCGTTTTCCGACAGGCTCAGCAGGCGCAACGGGATGTCGTGATCGCGACCGTAGGCGGGCAGCGCCGCGCGCGCGTAGCGCTCATGGTCGGGCGGCAATCCAGGCATTCCAGTCAGTCTGACGGACGGCGCCGGATGCAGCAGACTGAGGGTGATGACTTTCTCCAACATCATGGACTCGAACGCCTACACGGCCGACGGTGACGGCGACCCGCTGATCGTGGCGCGCGAGCGGGTGCTCGGCCCGGCGAACCGGCTGTTCTACGACCGGCCCGTGCATCTGGTTCGCGGGCAGGGCAGCCATCTGTTCGACGCGGACGGCGTGCGCTATCTGGACGCCTACAACAACGTCGCAAGCGTCGGGCACTGCCACCCACACGTGGTGGATGCCGTGATGCAGCAGATGTCGACGCTGAACACGCACACCCGCTACCTGCATCGCGGAATCGTCGACTACTCCGAGCGGCTGCTGGCGACCATGCCGAAAGAGGTCGACCAGGTGATGTATGCCTGTACCGGCTCGGAGGTCAATGATCTGGCGCTACGCGTCGCCGAAATGTGCACGGACGCAACCGGAGTCATCGTCACCAGCGACGCCTACCACGGCAACACCGCGGCCGTGATGGCCATCTCGCCCTCCCTCGGCGATGCCACGGCGCTGCCTCCGTGGGTTCGGACGGTGCCGCCGCCCGACAGCTACCGGTTCCCCGATGCGGCAGCGCGTTTCGCCGCCGACGTGGCCGGTGCGGCCGACGATCTGTGCGATAAGGGGATAGGGGTGAGTTGCCTCGTTGCCGACACGATCTTCTCGTCCGACGGCATCTATCCGGACCCCGCGGTCCTCGTTCCCGCCGTCGACATCGTGCACCGGCACGGCGGTGTCTTCATCGCCGACGAGGTGCAACCCGGTTTCGCGCGCACCGGCGACTCCATGTGGGGCTTTGACCGGCACGGGGTGGTCCCCGACCTTGTCACGATGGCCAAGCCGATGGGCAACGGCCTACCCGTCGCCGCGATGGCCGCCCGCTCCGAGGTGCTGCGGCCGTTCGCCACCCGCGTGCCGTATTTCAATACGTACGGCGGCAACCCGGTGTCCATGGCCGCCGCGGCCGCGGTGCTCGATGTCATCGAGAACGAGAAGCTTCTGGCCAATGCCGCCGAGGTCGGCGCGAAACTGCGAACGGAGCTGTCCCGAATAACCCACGACGACCCTCGAATCGGCGATGTGCGCGGTACCGGTCTGTACATCGGTGTCGAGGTCGTCAGCGACCCCGACACCAAGACTCCGGACAGGGCGGCCGCCAGGGCGCTGGTCAACGCCCTGCGCGAACGACGCGTGCTGATCTCCGTCTGCGGCCACGACGGCAATGTGCTGAAAATCCGCCCTCCGCTGGTGTTTTCAATGAGCGACGTCGACTGGTTCTGCACCGAATTCGAGTCAGCGCTGGCGGTTTAGACAGCTCCGT
>CAWJDL010000025.1:0-62892 GCA_963841555.1 uncultured Actinomycetota bacterium | reverse complement strand
GGTCAGTGTCGGCAGCAGCTTGTCCCAGCCGCCCAACACCTGAATCGTCACGTGATCGGCGCCGGCTTCCAGATGCTCGCCGAGCCGCTTGGCGATGTCGTCGGCCGTGCCGTGTGCGACCACCGCGTCGATCAGCTTGTCGCTGCCCGGCTTGGCGATGTCCTCGTCGGTGAAGCCCAGCCGCTTCCAGTTGTTCAGGTAATTGGACAGGTTCAGGTAGAAGTCGACGGTCTTGCGGCCGATGGCCCGTGCCTCGTCGGCGTCCGTCGTCAGCACCACCTTGTGCTCGGGTGCCAGGAACACCGAGTTCCCGATCACCTCGCGTGCCTGCGCCGTGTGCTCTGGCGTGGTCAGGTAGGGGTGCGCACCCGCGCTGCGCTGCGCCGACAGTTTGAGGACCTTCGGTCCCAGCGCCGCGACGACCCGGCGGCTGGTCGGCACGCACTCTTCGTCGAGCACGTCCAGGTACTCGACCAACACGTCGTAGGGTTTGCGGTACTCCTCGGTGTGCTCGGGATGCCCGATGCCGACGCCGAGCAGGAACCGGCCGGGGTAGGCGTCTTCAACGCGGTGATAGGCCTCCGCGACCTGTTTGGCCGGCGCCGTCCAGACGTTGACGATGCCGGTGGCGACCTGAAGCGTCTCGGTGCGCTCGAGGATCGGCTCGACGTAGTTCAGGTCGCCGGCTGGCGATCCGCCGATCCATACCGCGCCATAGCCCAGCTTCTCGATCTCGACGGCCTGCTCGGGCTTCACCGTTCCGAATGTCCAGACGCCAAAGCGGCCGAGCCCAGGCTTGAGCGAATCAGCGTCGGTCATATGAATCCCCCTGAGGTCGGAAGGCTCACTGCAGGCCGAGTGGCCCGGCGAGTTCGGCAAGTGCAGGCACCAGCTTGTCAGGTGAGGTGAGCACCTGCACCGGCACGTGGTCGGCGCCGGCGTCGAGGTGCTCCTTCAGCCGCGCGGCGATGGCGTCCGTCGTGCCGTAGGCGACGACCGCGTCCACGAGGCGATCGCTGCCCGGCTTGGCCACCTCTTCGTCAGAGAAGCCCAGCCGTTTCCAGCTGTTGAGGTAGTTCGTCAGGTTGAGGTAAATCTCGAGCGCCTTGCGGCCGACGGCGCGCGCCTTCTCGGCGTCGGTGGTCAGCACCACCTTGTGCTCGGGGGCGATGAACGCCTCGGGTCCGATGAGCTCGCGTGCCTGGGCGGTGTGCTCGGGTGTCGTCAGATACGGATGCGCGCCGGCGCTGCGGCGGGCCGATAGCTTGAGTACCTGCGGGCCCAGCGCGGCGACGACGCGGCGATCCTTCGGCACGCCGTATTCGTCGAGCTCGTCCAGGTAGTCGTTGAGCGCGTCGTACGGCTTCTTGTACTCGTGGCCCGCCTCGGGGTGGCCGACGCCGATGCCCAACAGGAAGCGGCCCGGGTAGGCCTTGTCGATGCGATGGAAGGACTCCGAGACGGGTCCGGCGTCCGCGGTCCAGATGTTGACGATGCCGGTCGCGAGCTGCAACGTCGTCGTCTCTTCGAGGATCGGTTCGACCCACGTCAGCTCCGCCGGCGGCGAGCCGCCGGCCCAAACGGCGCCGTAGCCCAGCGACTCGATTTCCTGCAGCTTGCTCAGGGGTTACACCGCGCCACAGATCATGGTGCCGAACGCGCCGAACTTGCCGAGATTGGGTTTCAGTCATGTGTTCTCCAACCCGCGGCGCGGCGGCGGCTATTCCGCTGCGGCCGGAAGTTCGATCGGTGTCGGCAATTCAGGTGCCGGCGCCACCAGTGGTAGCAGGACGATGAACTTCGTGTGCCCCGGCTCGGACTGCACACGCAGATCGCCGTGGTGCTTCTCCACCACGATGCGGCGGGCCAGATCCAGGCCGAGGCCGGTGCCCTCGCCGAACGGCTTGGTGGTGAAGAACGGGTTGAAGATGTTCTCGATGATGTCCGCGGGAATACCGGGACCGTCGTCGCAGATCTCGACGCGAATCATCTCTTCGTTCTCGCGCATCGTGCGCAGCGTCAGCGTTCCCCTGCCGTCCATCGCCTGGATCGCATTATCGATGATGTTCGTCCAGACCTGATTGAGATCGCCTGGGTAGCAAAGCAATTCGGGCAAGGACTTGTCGAGGTCCTTGACCATCTTGACCGAGCCGTCCTTGCCGATCTTGTCGCCGAACATCATCACGGTGCTGTGCAGCAACGCGTGGACGTCGGCGCTCTGATACTCCGCTCGGTCCATCTGTGAGTACTGCTTTGCCCCGGCCAGCAGCGCAGAAATCCGCTTGCTGGCCTCGGCGATCTGGTTCATCAGCAGCTCGGTCTCAATCGTGTAGCGCAGCCAACCGATGGCGCCCTGCAACGACGCCGTCGCGTCGACCTCATCGACGGAGGCCGACACACGTTCGAGCCAGTCGATGTCCAGTCCGGCGTCGACGAACGTCGGTGCGTATTCCCATGCACCGATGATGTCGCGGTCCTCGAGCCAGTCGCCGATCTGTTCCTCGCGATCGGATGTTTCGAGCGCGGTCAGTTCGACCGACTTGGACTTCGCGACCTGCTCGGCGACTTCCTCCTGGATGCTGACCAGCACGCGCAGGGCCTCGGGGCTGAATTTGCCGTCGGCCAGCATCGCCAGCTTGTGTCGCATGCCGGCTACCTTCTCGCGCAGGTCTGCGACCGCCCGCGCCGTCGCTGCGGCCGGGTTGTTCAGCTGGTGGGTGAGCCCGGCCGACAACTGGCCGAGCGCCAGCAGCTTCTCGCGCTGGCCGATGATCTGGCGCTGTCGCATCCCGCCGACCAAATGGCCTTCGAGCAGATGCACGGCCATTGGGAACTCGGCCTGCATGAAGCGAGCGAACGCCTCCGCGTCCAGCACGAAGAACCGTGATGGCTTGGTCACTCGGACCGATGCTGCGTAGTTACTCTCTGCGCCGGGTATGTACGCCGACCATGCGCCGCAGTACACACCGCGCTGCGAGGTGCGGGTGGTTTCGATATCCACTCCGCCCGAGCGCTTGGACATCACCAGCTCGCCGTCGAGCAGGACGTACAAGCACGTCGCGGGATCGCCTTCGGTCACGATGGGGCCGGGCTCATAGCTCTGGATGTGGCCGTTGTCACACAGCACCTGCAGCTGCTCGCCGGTGAGGGCCTCGAACAGGAACAGCGTCCGCAGTTCGTCAGGCAGACACTTGATTGAATCGCCCATCATCCGCTCCTAGGCCTCAGCCAAATACCGGTGCACCAACATCACCGCCATCGATCCTTCGCCGACGGCGGCGGCCACCCGTTTGGCTGACTCGGCACGCACATCCCCTGCAACAAACACACCGGGCACACTTGTTTCCAAGTGGTGCGGCGGACGCTCCAGCGTCCAGCCACTGACCTCCCTGAGGTCCGGGCCGGACAGGATGAATCCGTGGTCGTCCTTGGCGATCACGTCCAGCCAATCGGTGCGCGGCTCTGCGCCGATGAAGCAGCACAGCCGGTCGCACGTCACGGTCTCCTTCTCGCCGGACTGCCTGTCGAACAACACAAGGCCGGTGAGGTGGTCGTCCTCGCCGAGCGAGTCGACCACTTCGGTACAGGTGCGGACGGTGATGTTGTCGTTCTTCTCGATCTGCTGGATCAGGTAGTAGGACATCGACGCCGCCAGCGACGGGCCACGCACGAGCAGCGTCACCGATTTCGCTGTGCGGGACATGTACATCGCCGCCTGCCCCGCCGAGTTCGCGCCGCCAACGATGTAGACGTCCTCGCCCTTGCACTCCGAGGAGTCGGAGACGGATGCGCCGTAGAAGACGCCGCGGCCCACGTAGTTGCACGCGGGGTTGTCCGGGTCGTCCCAGCACCCGGTCACCTGCAGCTGCCGGTAGTCGACGCCAGTCGCAAGGATGACCGCCTGGGCGGCGACGGTGCCGCCGTCCTCGAATTCGATCGTGCGCGCCGTGCCGCTGTCGCCGGCCTGCAGCCTGACCGCCTTACGGGTGGTGATGACCTCGGCGCCGAAGCGCTCGGCCTGGCGGCGCGCCGACGTGGTCAACTCGGCGCCCGAGACGCCGGTGGGAAAGCCGAGGTAGTTCTCGATCTTTGAGCTGCGACCGGCCTGTCCGCCCGTCGTGGTCTCCTCGATCAGCACGGTTTTCAGGCCCTCCGACGCGCCGTACACGGCGGCCGCGAGGCCGGCAGGTCCGCCGCCGATGACGGCGAGTTCGTACATCTCCAACGACGGGCTTGTGGACAGGCCCAGCATCGAGGCCAACTCGCCGTTGGTCGGCTCGACGAGTGTCTCGCCCTGCTCGGTGATGACGACCGGGAGCTGGTAACCGTCGAGGCCTGCCGCGTCCAGCAGCTGTTTGCCCTTCGATTCGTCGGCCATGAACGAGCGGAATGAGTGCTGGTTGCGGGCCAAGAACTGACGCACCTCCCAGGACCGCTCATTCCAGCGGTGCCCGATCACCTTGGTGTGGGGAATGGCCCGGTCGCCGGTTGCGTGCCACGCCTCGAGGAGCCCGTCGATCACGGGGTAGAGCTTTTCCTCCGGCGGATCCCACGGCTTGAGCAGATAGTGGTCCAGGTCGACGACGTTGATGGCGTCGATCGCCGCGTGGGTGTCGGCGTATGCCGTCAGCAGCACCCGGCGCGCGAGGGGGTAGACGTCCATCGCCTCTTCGAGGAACTCGATGCCGCTCATCTGCGGCATCCGGTAGTCGGCGACGAACACCGCGACGGTGTCACCGCGCAGCTTGAGCTCGTGCAGCGTCTGGAGTGCGTCGGGGCCGGACTCGGCGCGCACGATGCGGTATCTCTCGCCGTAATGGCGGCGCAGGTCGCGTGCGACCGCGCGGGACACCGCGGGGTCGTCGTCGACGGTCAGAATTACGGGTTTTCGGGGCTGGGGGGTGGGGCCAGTCATCAGTTATAAGTATGCGCCCTTCGTCTAGTGGATATAGGGGTCACATTGGCCGTGCTGGCCTGGCACTTCAGCGATTTTGGGGTGAGCCGCCGAGCAGGTAGTATTGACCAACGGTGCGGCATCCGCGCCGGCTCTTGCGTGCCCCTGTTTCCGGAATTTCCGACCACTGGCTCACGTTTTGTAGTCGGGTAAAGCCGTGCCAACGATCAGGGACAACGGAGGATATGGCCAAGAAAGACGGTGCCATCGAGGTCGAGGGCCGCGTGGTCGAGCCCCTGCCCAATGCGATGTTCCGCATTGAGCTGGAGAACGGACACAAGGTTCTTGCCCACATCAGCGGCAAGATGCGGCAGCACTACATCCGCATCCTGCCCGAGGACCGCGTCGTGGTGGAGCTGTCTCCCTACGACCTGTCCCGGGGCCGCATTGTTTATCGGTACAAGTAAGACAACGACGAGAACAGGATCGAACTAGCCGTGAAGGTGAACCCGAGCGTCAAGCCCATTTGCGATAAGTGCAGGGTGATCCGCCGGCATGGGCGGGTCATGGTGATCTGCTCCGATCCGCGCCACAAGCAGAGACAAGGTTAGTCCGCGATGAGCGCTTGCGCGAAGAGCAGATAGCCGCGTTTCCGCTTCCTTTCCACAACTGAATGACGAAATCCCAGTACCACTGAGCGGATACGCCGCTTGCGATGAGCCTCGGCGAAGAGCGTGAGGCCCTGTACGTCCGGCACGGAGGCCGGACCCCGACGCAGTCGGGAGCGGACTGGGACCAGACCTCCGCATAGAAGAAGGAACACTGCCTGATGGCACGGCTAGTGGGCGTTGATCTGCCGCGCGATAAGCGCATGGAGATCGCCCTGACTTACATCTACGGCGTCGGCCGTACCCGCTCCCAGGAGATCCTGGAAGCTACCGGCATCGACCGGAATCTGCGCACCAAGGACCTGACCGACGATCAGGTGACTCAGCTGCGCGACTACATCGAAGGCAGCCTCAAGGTGGAGGGTGATCTGCGCCGCGAGGTGCAGGCCGACATCCGCCGCAAGATCGAGATCGGCTGCTACCAGGGCCTGCGGCACCGCCGCGGCCTGCCGGTGCGCGGCCAGCGGACCAAGACCAATGCGCGCACCCGCAAGGGCCCGAAGCGCACCATCGCCGGCAAGAAGAAGGCCAGGTAACCGATGCCACCCGCAAAGAAGGCAACAGGCTCTGCCCCCAAGAAGGGGCAGAAGGCCCGCCGCAGGGAAAAGAAGAACGTCCCGCACGGCGCTGCGCACATCAAGAGCACGTTCAACAACACGATCGTGTCGATCACCGACCCGCAGGGCAATGTCATCGCCTGGGCGTCGTCGGGTCATGTCGGCTTCAAGGGTTCGCGTAAGTCGACCCCGTTCGCCGCGCAGCTGGCCGCCGAGAACGCTGCCCGCAAGGCGCAGGAGCACGGCGTGAAGAAGGTCGACGTGTTCGTGAAGGGCCCGGGCTCGGGCCGCGAGACCGCGATCCGGTCGCTGCAGGCCGCCGGCCTCGAGGTCGGCGCGATTTCCGATGTCACGCCGCAGCCGCACAACGGCTGCCGTCCGCCCAAGCGGCGCCGGGTCTAGAGGAGATAAAGAGATGGCTCGTTATACCGGACCCGCCACCCGCAAGTCGCGCCGCCTCGGCGTCGACCTCGTCGGCGGCGATCAGTCGTTCGAGAAGCGCCCCTACCCGCCCGGCCAGCACGGCCGTGCGCGCGTCAAGGAGAGCGAATACCGCCAGCAGCTGCAGGAGAAGCAGAAGGCACGCTTCACCTACGGCGTGATGGAGAAGCAGTTCCGCCGCTACTACGAAGAGGCCAACCGCGTCTCCGGCAAGACGGGCGAGAACCTGCTGCGCATCCTCGAGAGCCGGCTGGACAACGTGGTCTACCGCGCAGGCCTGGCCCGCACCCGTCGGATGGCGCGTCAGCTGGTCAGCCACGGCCACTTCAGCGTCAATGGCGTCAAGGTCGACATCCCGAGCTACCGGGTGTCGCAGTACGACATCATCGACATCAAGGACAAGTCGCTCAACACGCTGCCGTTCGAGGTGGCGCGCGAGACCGCTGGTGACCGGCCGATCCCCGGCTGGCTGCAGGTGGTCGGTGAGCGGCAGCGCATCCTGGTGCACCAGCTGCCCGAGCGGGCTCAGATCGACGTGCCACTCGCCGAGCAGCTCATCGTCGAGTTCTACTCGAAGTAAAGACTTCTCGGCCGTCCAGACGGCGGCCGGGATCGCGGCATCAAATAGTGGGTGCCGTGGAGGAGGAAAGAAACACATGCTGATTTCTCAGCGACCCACACTGGCCGAGGAAATCAAGGCCGACAACCGGTCCCAGTTCGTCATCGAGCCGCTGGAGCCCGGATTCGGTTACACCCTTGGCAATTCGCTTCGGCGCACGCTGCTTTCGTCGATTCCCGGCGCAGCGGTCACCAGCATTCGCATCGATGGTGTGCTGCACGAGTTCACCACCGTTCCCGGCGTCAAGGAAGACGTCACCGACATCATCCTGAACCTCAAGGGTCTGGTCGTGTCGTCCGAGGAGGACGAGCCGGTCACCATGTACCTGCGCAAGCAGGGCCCCGGCGAGGTCACCGCGGGTGACATCGTCCCACCGGCCGGTGTGACGGTGCACAACCCCGAGATGCACATCGCGACCCTCAACGACAAGGGCAAGCTCGAGGTCGAGCTGGTCGTCGAGCGCGGCCGTGGCTACGTGCCTGCCGTGCAGAACAAGGCCTCGGGCGCCGAAATCGGCCGTATCCCGGTCGATTCCATCTACTCGCCGGTGCTCAAGGTCACCTACAAGGTGGAGGCGACCCGCGTCGAGCAGCGCACCGACTTCGACAAGCTGATCCTCGACGTCGAGACGAAGAGCTCGATTACCGCTCGTGACGCGCTGGCATCGGCTGGCAAGACGCTGGTCGAATTGTTCGGTCTGGCACGCGAACTCAACGTCGAGGCCGAGGGCATCGAGATCGGGCCATCGCCGGCCGAGGCCGACCACATCGCCTCGTTCGCGCTTCCGATCGACGATCTGGACCTCACGGTGCGGTCGTACAACTGCCTCAAGCGCGAGGGTGTGCACACGGTGGGCGAGCTCGTCGCCCGCACGGAGTCCGATCTGCTGGACATCCGCAATTTCGGCCAGAAGTCCATCGACGAGGTGAAGATCAAGCTGCACCAGCTGGGTCTGTCGCTCAAGGACAGCCCGGCCACGTTTGATCCGTCCGAGGTCGCCGGCTACGACGTCGCCACCGGCACCTGGAACAGCGACGCCGGCTACGACCTGGACACCGACCAGGACTACGCCGAAACCGAACAGCTCTAGTACCACCGTTCTCATAGGAGTGTGCAATGCCCAAGCCCACCAAGGGCCCTCGCCTCGGCGGGTCGTCCTCGCACCAGAAGGCGATCCTGGCCAACCTGGCCACGTCGCTGTTCGAGCACGGCCGGATCAAGACGACCGAGCCCAAGGCGCGGGCGTTGCGCCCCTATGCGGAGAAGCTGATCACCCACGCCAAGAAGGGCACGCTGCACAACCGGCGTGAGGTGATGAAGAAGATCCGCGACAAGGACGTGGTGCACACGCTGTTCGCCGAGATAGGGCCGTTCTTCTCGGACCGCAACGGCGGCTACACCCGCATTATCAAGGTGGAGGCGCGCAAGGGCGACAACGCCCCGATGGCGGTCATCGAGCTGGTGCGGGAGAAGACGGTGACGGACGAGGCCAACCGCGCGCGTCGCGCGGCTGCGTCGAAGAAGGCCGCGCCCGCGAAGGCGGCTCCTGCCGCTGAAGAGGCGCCGGTCGAAGAGGCTCCGGCTGAAGAGACCGTCGAGGACGTCAAGGCCGAGGACGCCGCCATCGAGGAGGCCCAGACCGCCGAGGCCGAAGCCGAGGTCGCTGAGGCCGAGGCTCCCGAGGCCGAGAAGAAGGCAGACTCCGACGAGGATGCCGACAAGTCCTAGCGGTATGTCGAACGAGCCCGCCATCGATTCCGGTGGCGGGTTTGTTCGTCTTCGGCTCGATATCGCCTACGACGGAACCAACTTCGCCGGCTGGGCACTGCAGGCCGGCCAGCGCACCGTGGCCGGAACGCTGGACGAGGCGCTCTCGACGGTGTTCCGCACTCCGGTGCTGTGCCGTGCGGCGGGACGCACCGACGCCGGCGTGCATGCCAGAGGTCAGGTGGCGCACGTCGACGTGCCAACCGACGCGCTTTCTCACGCGTATCCGCGAAGGCCAAAGGACGCCGGTGCGAGATCCGATGTCGCCGCCGAAGCGGCTCCGGAGTTCCTGCCGCTGGTGCGACGGCTTGCGCGGTTCCTGCCTGCCGATGTGCGTGTCGTCGACATCAACCGTGCCGCAGCGGGTTTCGACGCCCGGTTCTCGGCGCTGCGGCGCCACTACATCTACCGGCTATCGACCGCCCCGTACGGTGTTGAGCCGCAGGAGGCGCGCTTCGTGACGGCGTGGCCGCGTCCGCTTGACGTCGAGGCGATGTCAGCGGCGTCGCGAGACCTGTTGGGGCTGAACGATTTCGCCGCGTTCTGCCGACAGCGTGAGGGCGCCACGACGATCCGCGACCTTCAGCGGCTGGACTGGTCTCGCGACGGCGACCGCGTCACCGCCTATGTGAGCGCCGACGCGTTCTGTTGGTCCATGGTGCGCTCATTGGTCGGCGCGTTGCTGGCGGTCGGCGAGCACCGCCGTGAACCCGGTTGGTGCGCCACACTGTTGACGTCGACACATCGCTCCAGCGACTTCGCCGCCGCGCCGCCGCATGGCCTTACGCTCGTCGGCGTGGACTACCCACCCGACGATGAACTCGAGGCGCGCACCAAGGTCACCCGCGATCTACGGGTCGTCGACTAGATCCTGCCTGCGACGAAGTCGGCGGCCTGATTGGGCATGCCTGCCTGGACGTACGCGTTAGCGAGATGCTGCGACCAGTTGTTCTCCCAGGTGTCCGGGTCGGCCGGGTTGCAGACGGGGTCCTCGCCGTGACACAGGTCGATGGTCCTGTCGTTGTAGATCGGGTTGAAGTTCGTGATGGGTCCCGCCCATTGGCTTCCGTTGCCGAACAGGGCGACCGCGGCAACGTGCTGATCCATCGCGGCTGGCAGCGGATTCGTGAAACCGAAGAATTGGAAGGGGACCGCGAGCACCACGTCGGTGACCGCCGCGCCCAGTGAGTAGCCGCCGAGCACCAGCCGCGTGTCCGGGCAGTTGTTGGACATGGACTGGACGTGCGCGCTCATGTCATTGGCACCGACGTCGATCTCATTGTCGGCGGGGTAGCGCACCGCGTAGACACCGATGTTCTTGTTGGTCTTGGAACGCAGTGCGCTGACGAACGCGTTGCCGAGTATGCCGATGCCCGGTGGTTCCGTCCGCCCGCGCGCGAAGACGACCTCGACCGCAGGACAGGCGGCGGACGCCGACGGGATCATGTGGGTCGTTACGGCGGGGAGGACCAGCAGGGCGGTCGAGACGAGCGCGACGACGACCCCGGCGATGAGATGGCGACGGATCACCGAATCGATGCTAGTCGAAGGAATTGACGCGCTCGGCGTTAAACCGTGAAGCGAGGGTTACAGGAGGCCAGCCGCGAAGTTGGCCGCCTGGTTCGTCGGCCCACCCGGATAGGCGCGGTGTGCGGCCACATTCTCGCCGTCCGTCTGACAGATCGGGTCATCGCCGTTACACAGGTCGATGGACCGCCCACCCCATATCGGGCTCATCGTGAGCGGCAGGCCCAGCTTGGCCGACGGGTTGCCGAACACGGCGATCGCGGCGACGTGGTCGGGCACGTTGGGCGGAAGCGGGTTGTCAAACCCGATGACGGGCATCGGTACCGCGCTGATGACGTCGATCACCGCCGCACCCTGCGAGTACCCGCCCAGCACCAGCCTGGTGTTGGGGCAGGTGTTGACCATGTACTGGATGTGGGCGCTGGCGTCGTTGGCCCCGCCGGCCGCCGCGAGGAAGTCGAAGCTGGCGGGGTAATTGACCGCGTACGTTCCGACCGACCTGCCGCCGACGTTGCCGCGCAGCGAGTCGACGAACGCGCCGCCGACGTTTCCCAGGCCCGGCGCGTCATTGGTGCCGCGGGCGAAGACCACTTCGATGTCGGGGCAGTCGTCGGCCGATGCGGTCGCGAGGTCACCAATTGGCATGGGCGACAGCGCCGGTAGAAGAACAGCAGCAGAGGCCGTCAGAGCGGCGGCTGCCGAGGCGATGAACCAGCGGCGAAATCGATTAAATGGCACAACGAATGATAGCGCCCGTTACCGTCAAACCAGCCCAGCGACGAAGTTTGCGGCCTGTTGTGTCAGGCCTGCGCTCACGTAATCGCTGTGAGCGAACGGGTTCCGACCGCGAGAGCAAATCGGGTCGCCGTCCTTGCAGAGGTCGATCGCCCTACCGCCGAAAACGGACCTCGTGATCGGATTGCTGAACTTCGTCGCGGGGTTGCCGAACACCGCCACTGCGGCGATGGAAGGGACGAGACTCGCAGGCAGCGGGGCGCCCGATCCGATGTCGCCGATTTTGTTGCCGAGCGGCGGGATACCGGCGAGCATGTCGACCACCGCCGCACCCTGCGAGTACCCGCCGAGCACGATCCGGGTCGACGGGCACTGCTGCGTCAGGGCCGAGATGTAGTTGGCGGCGTCCGCGGCGCCGTCGGCGGCGGCCAGGAAGTCATATGAGGCGGGATAGTTGACCCCATACGTGGTGAGGCTGCGGCCGCCGATCAGCCCGCTGAGTGCGTCGGCGAAAGCCTGGCCGGGCCGTCCGAGGCCAGGCGCGTCGTCGGTGCCGCGGGCGAAGACCACCTTGATGTCGGAGCACGGATCGGCCGTCGCCGACGGTGCGACGGCGAGTGTCATGGTCGCAAAGACCAGGGCCGAGGTGATCGCGGCCAGCCGGGCCGATTTCCAGAGCACAGTCACGCCGGTCATCTTCACATATCGGACTCAGTTGCTGCCAACCGTTCGCCCGGATGGCGCACCATTGACGGGACCGTCAGGCCAGGTCACCTCGGTGAGTTTGTCGGTGCGGTCGCCCTGGCGGGCCAGCGCCAGCCCGCCAAGCACCACGACACCGCCGACGGCCTGGATGGGCGTCATGGCCTCACCGAGCAGCACCCAGGCGGCCAGCACGGCGAACATCACCTCGGACAGGCCCACCAGCGACGCGAACCGCGGCCGCAGCCGGGCGATGCCCATGATGCCGAGGGTGTAGGCGATCGCGGTGGGAATCAGTGCCAGCGCGATGACGGGCACCACCCACGACGTCGTCCACCCCGCGACGACGGCATCGTTGGTGGTGAACGTCATGGGCATCAGCCCGCTGGCGCCGAGTGACGCGACCGCGGCCGTGCCGACGATCAGCCCGCCCGTGGCGAGCGTGATGGAGTTCAGGCCGTCGCCGTCGGCGGCGACCTCGTCGGACATCATGAAGTAGCAGGCGGCGCAGACGGCCGCGGCCAAGGCCCAGCCGACGCCGATCAGATTGATGTGGGCGCCACTGAAAACGTTGAGCACCAACATGATTCCGGCGATTGCCATCGCGACACCGGAGAGCGTCAGGTTGCTCGGGCGGCGTCGGGTGGTGGCCCATAGCCAACCGACCACCAGGATCGGGGCGGTGTATTCCAGCAGCAGTGCGACGCCGACGGACAGGTGCTCGACGGCGTTGAAGTAGCACAGCTGTGCGCCGGCGATCGGGATCAGCCCGTAGGCGACGACGGTCTTGGCATGCTGCAGTGCCTCGCGGAACCAGTCGGGCCTGACGATCGTGGCGAAGATGGCCATCAGCAGGGCGCCGCCGGCCAGCCGGGCGGTGACCGCGGCGGTCGGACTCCAGCCAGCCTCCATCAACGACTTGGCGAACGGCCCCGAGGAGCCGAAGGCGAAGGCGGAGCTGACCGCGAGCAAAAGGCCGAGCCGGAAGTGGTCAACCGTGGGCTGTGTTGTCGCCATGGGTGCACCTCCGGGATGTAATGAGTAAAATGTTCTTTGGTCGTGACATTACTGCCGAAAGGGGTCATGAGTCAAATGCTTTTTAGTCATGACACCGAGCTCACGCTGCGGGCTGCATGTGGGCTGATCAACACCGACAGGATGGACGTCGAACAGCTCGGTGATGGCGCCGCCCTCGAGGCTTTCCTGGACGGCTGGGGCTATACGGGCAGGCGTGACCACGACACCGCCGAGCTGGCGTCGATCCACCGGCTGCGTGAGCGACTGGCCAAGATCTGGGAGGTCGCCGACGACGAGGTTCAGACCGTCGGGCAGGTGAATGCGCTACTCAGCGACACCAAGGCGTCGCCGTGGCTGACGCGGCACCCCGAGCAGCCGGAGTGGCATCTGCACCTGGCGTCCGTACACGACCCGCTCTGGCAGCGCATGGGGGCCGAGTTTGCGATGGCGCTGGCCGACCTCATCCGAATCGGGGAGCTGCGGCGTTTGAAGATCTGTGCCGCCCCGGACTGCGAGGCGGCACTCGTGGATCTGTCGCGGAACCGGTCGGGGAAGTTCTGCGACACGGGCAACTGCGGCAACCGCCAGCACGTCGCCGCATATCGCGAACGGCGCGCACACGGCGGGTAGCGTCAACGGCCATGCACGCCGGGCAGCGTGACCTCGACATTGTCGTCTATGGCGCCACCGGCTTCATCGGCAAGCTGACCGCTCAATACCTGGCAAGAGCCGGGACAGGTATCCGCGTCGCCTTGGCCGGCCGATCGGCCGACCGGCTCCGCGCCGTCCGGCAAACGCTTGGCACCCACGCACAGGATTGGCCGGTTATCACAGCCGACCTGTCACAGCAGGAAGCACTGAAGGCGATGGCGGCCCGAACGCAGGTGGTGGTCAACGCAGTTGGGCCGTACAGCCGATATGGGCTGCCGGTTGTTGCGGCATGCGCCGCTGCCGGAACCGACTACGCCGACCTGACCGGTGAGGTTCCCTTCGTCCGCAACAGCATCGACCTCTATCACCGACAGGCCGCGGATAACGGCGCCCGAATCGTGCACTCGTGCGGATTCGACTCGATCCCCTCAGACTTGGCCGTCTATGCGCTCCATCGCCGGGCCGTCGAAGACGGTGCTGGCGAACTGGGCGACACCACGCTCGTTTTACGGGCGTACTCCGGCGGATACGCCGGAGGTTCGATCGCGACGATGATCGAACTGATGCGCATCGCGGCAGATGATCCGAAGATGCAGCGCATGCTCGATGACCCGTACAGCCTGAGCCCCGACCGCAGTGCCGAGCCCGAACTGGGTGCTCAGCCGGATCTTCCGTTGTATGAGGGTTCCGAGATCGCACCCGAGCTGAGCGGGTTGTGGACCGGTGGCTACGTCATGGCTCTGTACAACACCCGCTGTGTTCGCCGCAGTAACGCGCTTCTCGGCTTCGCCTATGGCCGCCGGTTCCGATACCAAGAGACAATCACGCATGGCTCAACCGTCGCCGCGCCCATGATCGCGGCGATGTTCAATGCCGGCATTGTCGGTGCATCCAGGCTTGGCGGCTGGTACTTGCGGATGCTTCCCCCGGGGCTGGTCGAGCGACTCACGCCTGCGCCCGGCACAGGACACGACGAAGGGTCGCGCGGTCATTACAAAGTCGAGACTTACACGACGACAACGGATGGACGGCGGTACGTGGCCACGATGGCTCAGGGGCATGACCCGGGTTATTCGGCATCGGCGGTGATGGCCGGCGAAAGTGCTCTTTGCCTCGCGACGGACCGCGAGCGATTGTCCCCGTCGTGTGGTGTCCTGACCCCCGCCGCAGCGATGGGCGACGCCCTGTTGGCACGGCTTCCGGCCGCAGGCGTGACGATCAACACCGCCCAGCTCACGTGAATGCGGGGCGGCCGAGGTCAGGGTATGTAGAAACCGCGGATCCGGTAATAGCGGCCACGACCGAGGAGCGCGTTGGCTGCCTGCAGGCCTGACATCACTGCCGCCTCGATACAGCCTGCATTGATTCCGGAATCGGTCCAGTCGCCCGCCAAAACGAGGTTGTCGTAGCCGCTTTCATCGGGGCGCAGTCGATACTTATCCGAGCCGGGCACCGACTGAACGTATCGATCAGAGGGATCGATGTTCACGCTGATGTGCTGGGTTTCAAGGGCTGAGGTACCGCGATGACCGTCGGCACCGCTTAGCAGATGCCACGCGAAGCCGTCTTCGCTGACTGCAGCGGGTAGATAAAGGCCGACGTGGTCATCGAGGTACTTGACCGCATGCGCGAGTACGCGTTCTCGGCATCGGCCGAGGTAATCTTCGTGACCGTCGCTCGTCGGCCACTCGGCGTCGAAGGCGCCGCAGAAGTACGCGACAGTGCGTGGAGATTCGTTCTCGGGCCAGTCCTCGGCCCACAGCGTCTGCGGCATCGACGCCCAGGTATCGAAGGGGGCGACGTAGCCGCTGGTCGTGATACCCGGGCGGTTCCATCCAAGCGTCGATTCGGTTGGGCGGAGCCAGAGTTGAAACGCCTGGGTGGCAACCGTGCGCAGGTGCGTCGTCATATCTCGCCACTCCGGGCGGTCTGCGATCAACTCCGATGCCACGAACTCCACCATGCCGATAGAGGTGCCCAGGACGACGTGATCGAAGTCGACGCCTCGTCGCAGCACCCGCTTCTCGACGTCGTCGCGCCGACCGAAATGCGATTCCAGATCCTCCATCCGCACACCCGGGCGGATCTGGTCATCCAGCGGGGCGCTTGGGAAGACAGGAAGACCACGGACCGTTGTCAACGGTTGGTACTGATCGATTCCTTCGGCGAGCCTGACCTGACGACCAATCGTAATGGTGTCGATGGCCTGGCGGCGATGGTCGAGATGTAAAGCATCAACCCGATGAAAGAACTCGAAGCGGACGCCCCGCCTTCGCAGCGCCTGGTACAGCGGGGCGATCACGACGTCACCCATCCCGGCGGTCATCTTCCAGAAGAAGGCCCCCTTGTACTGGAAAAGCGCTATGCCGGTTAGCAATACAGCGAGTCCAGCAGCGAACGATGGCCGGTTGTAGTCACCGTCCTCGTAACCGAACACCATGTCGTACATGCCGCGAACCAGTGGGAAGTCGAGCACATCCGGGTGGGCGCCATGACGCAGAATCCACGTGCCGTATTCCTCGTCATTGATGGCCCTGAAGCCTCGCGGATCAGTGATCAAACCGTCGACTATCAAACCGCGCGCGGTTGCGGTCAGAAGGGACAGCAGAAGCCAGAATCGCTTGTGATCAGGTCGGTGTTCGTAGTCAAGCGCTTGGCGTAGAGCGTCGAGCGATTGTCCGAGCAAGTCGGTCTGAATGGCTTCGGGAGGTTGGGGATTCGTCAAGGTGGCCAACGTTGCGAGCGCTCCGCTCCGCGCCATCTCGATCCAGTTCGCCGACCCCGGATCGGCGGAGGTGGACAGCTCAAGGCCCTCAGCGGTCTTTTCTCCCAAGGAGTCCGCAAAGTCGAGCAGCAGCTGCAGAGCTCGGCGGAGAAATCCGACCACCGTCAGCTCCTGGCCAGTTGCGTCCGGCTCACCGGGCAACTCGTTGTTTCGGGCGAACCGTCCGGGCCATACCAGCCAGCCATTGCCCCATTGGTCCGCTATCCCGAGGCTGTCGGCCGGGATAAACGCCTGATCCCACGTACGTATGGGCGCCGCCGAATCCGTAGTGCCACGGTCCAGTTCGGCGTAGCACTCACGAAGGAGCGCGAAGGCGTTCTCGTAGGAACCCAGCCATACATGCAGGCCGTGCTCTTCGATCCGGCCGTGCTGGCCCCGACTAGATGCACCCTTTCCGCCTAGGCGCCACCCTCGCTGGTACACGGTGATCGAGTCGAAACGATCGCGCCAACCGGGCTCGCTGAGCCGCCACGCGGCGCTCAGTCCGGCCATGCCTCCACCAAGGATGGCCACCCGCCCCCGCCTCACAGCAGGGCTCGTGCGCGCGCCAACTCAGGCCAGGTCTGCTCCGTCGGAAAGCGGCTGAGCGCGTCCTCTAGCGCGGACTTTGCGGACTTGCCGGATAACTCGAAATCGTCTGCGGCGGCGCGCAGTTCGAAGGTATGGGCACCTTGCTTCTGAGCCAGTTCGATGGCTGCCCGAAGACCTGCGTGACGCGTTTCCCGGTCGTCATATGTCAGGGCACGTATGCGCAGTAGCTCGGCGTCGTAGAAGTGTATGCCCGTCTCGTCGGCCATCTGCAGGGCAAGATCCACGCGTTCCCGGGCCTTGTCGTTCATGCCTGCGGCGGTAAGCACGCGCGCCAGAACACCGTCGTAACATGCGAGGAAGGTTTTCGTTTCGGCGGCACGCCATCCGTCGACGATGGCTGTATTGGCCGCGATGTGCGCCTGCCACACGATGGGGTCAGTCTCGCCGGCGGCCAGTGCCATACGGGCGCCCACAGAAGCCTGATTACACCCAGCGATCATTACCCATTCGTCGAAGCCGTGCTGCGCGCCTCGCTGGGCGACTTCTTCGACGAGGTGGGCGGCGCGGTCCAGCTGACCGGCTTCGATGCGTGTCAAGGTTTCCATCGCCCGCGCGTAGCAGAGAGTAAACGCGCCGTGGGGAAAATCCAGCACTTCGCAACGGGATTCCACTTGGGCGAAAGCGTTTTCGGCACCAGCCATATCTCCCTGGATGCACCGAACGAGGCCGAGGAACGAATACGCCCCGGCGAGTGGATCATTGGGTGCGAACCAGGCTCCTTCGATCTCCGCGGAGCCGAGGTCTGCGATCGCGGCAACGGTGGCCTCTAGGACCGCTCGGGCGGTATGGAACTCGCCCCGCAACGTTGCGAGCACTCCAAGCGTCGAATCGGTGGCCGCGCGATACCACGCCGGGCTGTCCTCGTACCGTGTCCTCAGAACCTCACTCAGCTGGGTTGCCCGACGTAGATCGCCACGTGTGGCGTAGTAGCTCCAGAGCGCGCTGAAGGTCCCAAACAGCTCCACGCTCGGCTCGTCGCCGAGGAGCTGCAAGCACCGCTCGAACTCCGCTGCGGCCTCAACGCTTGCGTGCCCCGTCGCCGCCGAGGCGAGGAACCCGCGCTCCAGGCGTACCGCGATCTCGCGCCGATCACTGGCTGACGCTGGCAGCCGCTCGACGTTCTCCAGTGCGCGTGTGAGGTGTGAGCGGGCTTCGCTAAGCGCGCCTCGCTGCCGGGCACCCGCCGATGCCTTCTGGAGGGCCGATGCCGCCTCGTCGAAGCGCTCGGCTTTCTGATAGTGGTGCGCGACCAGCGGCCAATCGGGGGTCCCGTCAGCCGCGGTGGCCACGAGCGCATCTGCGATTCGGTTGTGCAGCCTGCGCTGCACGCTCGGCGGTGAGAGTTCCGCCGCAACCTCGCGCAGGAGTTCGTGGTGGAAGCGCAAGCCGTGTTTATCAAAGGGTCGGAACACCCTGTCTCGGATGAGTTCGTCAAGCTGATCGTCGATTTCGCGTTCGCTCAACTCGACGACGTAGGACAGCAGGCTCTTATCGAAATGGCTGCCGATGAGCGCGGCCGCTTCGACAACCAGATGCGACGTTCTGCCCGATCGGAGCCGCGCGACCAATGTTTCGTAGAGGGTGTCGGGCACCTCTGCGGATTCGGCGAAATCGGAAGCTTGTCCCTTGAGCTTGGCCACCACCTCCTCGATGTAGAGCGGAATGCCGTCGCAGCGTTCCTGCATGGCCCTGCGTGCGCTCGGTGTCATCTCCGGAAGAAGCGCGAAAATGAGCTCGTCGGCCTCGGCATCACTCAAGGCCTTCAGGTCGAATAGCTGCGCATCGGTGAGCGGCGGAACCTGCCGTCCAGTGATGATGACGAGCAATCGGCCAGAGTCCTCGCGCAACAGCGCTTGCACGACTTCAACGGTGTCCTCGTCGAACCAGTGAATGTCCTCGACGAGGACCAGCGCCGGTCCGGTGTCCAGACATGCGAGCAGATAATCCTTGACGGCGCTGACGATCTGCTCGTAGAGCCTGCCTGCGTTGGCAGTAGCCGGTTGATATCCGCTTTCCGGGCCGATCCCCAAGACGGGCGCCAACAGAGGCACTACCTCGTCGGGATTCATCGTGCACTTTTCGACCTCTGCTCGTAGCTCGCGCAGCCGTTCGGCCGGATCGGAATCGCGACCGACGCCACAGCGGCGCTCCAGCAGTCTTCGCACCGGACGCAGACCCACATCGGTGTAAAACGGCGATCCGAACAGCGCGAGTACTGCGGCGCCCGATTGTTCGGCCAGCTCCACCGCCGCACGCGCCAGGCGGCTCTTGCCAATTCCACCTTCACCGCGGAACACCACACCAGGCGTCCTCAGTTCTCCCGCTGTGGCTTGCGCCCAAGCGCTCTGCAGGTAGGCAAGTTCGCGTTCCCGCCCAACCAGGGGGCCGCGGGCAATGTTTGTGACGTCGCGTTCAGTAACCACGCGATAGTGGACAACGGACTCGTCCACACCTTTGACCGGCCGCGCCGGACGATCTTCCAGCTCAAACTTGTCGCGCACCACTCGCTCGATGGCCGCCGAAATCGCGACGGTGCCCGGTTCGGCCAGGGTACATATCCGGGCAGCGAGATTGGCACCCTGGCCTAAGACGGCGTCCTGCGCGACATCCAGGTAGACCAACCCGCGGTGAACACCAACCCGGACATCGATGTCAAAGCCGAAGCGGCGCTGCACCTGCTTGCTCAGCACTGCCACCTCGCGGGCAATGTCGAGGCCGGCCTGTACCGCGCGGTACGCGTCGTTCTCATGAGCTATCGGATGGCCGAAGACCGCGAGCAGGCCGTCGCCCTTTGTGGAATCGATATGGCCCTCGTATCGGCTGACGATCTTCTGCACCTCATCGCGGTATCGGCCCACCACGGTGCGGTAAACCTCAGGCTCGATGCGCATCGACAGTGCTGTCGAGTCCACCAAGTCGGCGAAAAGCATGGTGAGGCGGCGAATTTCACCACTGTCAGCGGGTGCGGCGAGCAGCTCCTCGGCATCCGGGTTGCTGCGGTCGACCGCAAGTACGCGTCCGGCAAGCGCGTCGGCGGCGCTGCGGTCGCCGCGGTTGATGGCTGCGACGGCTCGATCGAGCAGCTCATCGATCGACGGCTGCGGTGGAAGGTCGTTCACAGTCCGACGGTGACGGTTATCTTCTCGGTGACCGGTGGCGTCGTGGCCCTGCTCGTCAGGTATACGTCGCCGGTGTAATTCGAGCCAACGTAACCGTAGTCCTTGACGTACATCCGGAACTGCGTTGCCCCGGGCGGCAGGTACTCGGGCCGAAAGCCGATGAGGGACGGGGGAATTGTCCGCTTGGGCAGGGCAAGTCGGCTGAAGGTGCCGGCTCGCAGATCCCGCGCATATGGCTGGGAGGGCACTTTGATCGGCTCGGATGGCCGTGGCTCACCGAAGAACAGCTTCTTCCACCAAGAGCTGCCGATCGACGTCTGCAGAATCGCCGCGTACGTCCGCACCTGGAGGTCGACCAGGTTGTGGATGGTGCGGATCCAACCGTCCAGCCCCCATTTTCCGGCCTTGTCCTCGGCGGCCGCTGAGTCCGCGATGACATTCAGCTCATACAGCAGTGCCCGTGCCATGTCTTCTTGTTGCTGCAACGTACCGCTCGGATCGTCCGGGTAGTCCCCGCCATGCCCGTAGCCGCCCGATGGACTGTCTGGGTACCGAGGCTTGCTGACCGCATCCAGGAAGTCCACCGGTGCCTTCGCCAGCCGGCTGGTGACTTGCTTGGTGTAGTCGGCGACATCCTCGGCTCGCACGTTTCCTGTCACCCATTTGCCCGCGAAATCAAAGTAGTTCGTGGTCAGGTCTCGAACCGTGTCCGTCCAAAGCTTGACCGCCGTCGTTCCAACATGGTCCGCCGGCGCAGCGCCTGCGCCGCCTGCCTTCACGTTGTCTGCTTCGGTCTCCGTCGCCGGCGGTACCGCGTAGAACTTGAACTCCTTGGGGTTCGGCGGAGGGTTGCTTGCGGCACCGAACAGGAATTCGTTCGAGGCGCTCGCGTAACCGGTTATGCAGACCAGTCTCGCCTGCGCATAGGGCAAGATTCCATTGATGTGGACGACTTTGCGCGTCCTGACCTTTACTCCGTCTTGGTCCGGATTTTTGTGAAGTGACCACATATTGATAAAGCCACGGTCGACCGTCACCTGCCCGTCGCCCTCGGGCCCTCTCGGCTCATCGAGGTCGTAGTCAAGGCGGGCTTCGTACAGGTTCTCCTCGGTTGTGAAGTACTTCAGCATCGTTCTCAGGGGCTTGCCGCCGAACTTGCAGAAGCCGACCTGCTCGAGAACGCGGCGCCATCCATCGTCGCGTTCGGGCCGTCGGCAGGCAATCATGTCGCAGAAGAAGTCCGGGTAATTCTTGTGCCAGTTATACGGATTGACGACCGCCTTCAACCGGTTCAACGAAACCTTGTCCGAAGACGCCTCGGTATCGACGACGACGGATTCGATCCCGTCGATGTTGACAATCGCGGCCTGGCACAACGGGACTCCCAGCGTCTCCTCGACGATCCATTCTTGTGACGCCGCATAGGCACGGAAGTCGTAGAAGCTCTGTCGGTTCGGAAAGCGAAATGCCACCTCATGCTGAAGGTTGACGGATTGGGCCAACCGGTCTTCCTCTGAAATGCTTTCGGGTCCCACTGCGGCCAGCGCAAATTTCACCCAGTTGTCGAAGCCCTCATCATTCTGCTCCTCCGAATCCTCCGAATCCTCGAATCCTCTGTCTGCGGCGGCGGCAGGGACGGGAACGCATTTGGCACGACCTGCCTGACCCGGGTGATCGCGGAAACCGCGAAGAAGAGCCGCGACTTTTGTGGTGTGGTCAGCGCGTTGCCGCTCAGAATGTCAATGCCGATGTCCCTGAGGGCAGCGTCCAAGTCCGGCGTCGGCTGTGCGTCGGCGCCAAAGAAGAACGTTTCGAGCTCGCTATACCAGCCGGTGTTCGCTGACGCCCCAGGCAGGAATGCATCGACCGTTGCCGCGACTCGGAGGTCGTCCGTTCGGATAATGGCGTCGTCGAGTGCGCCATATAACGCAAGTAGAGAACGCAGCGCTGCCATTGACCCCTCCTCGCCCCGTTTGCGCAGCTAGCATACCGAGGAACGGGCGTGACGGCGGGGTAATCGCTGGTAGGAGTGGAGCGGGTGAACGGCGGGAATGGCGATGGCCGCAACGGCGGGCTGCCCTGGGCATCTGTGTTCGATCCTGCCGCGAACGCGCGTGCGCTCACCGCTATCCAGGCGGAGGGATTTAAGGCGGCCAGCCAGATCGTTGATCGTTTCGTCCGTATCGCGTCGAACGGCCTCAACGGAGATGGCCAACCCGCCTCCACGGGCGCACCGGTTAGCGAAGATCAGCGCGCCGACCTGTTCGGTGCCACCGATGTCGAGCCGCTGATCAGGTCCTGGTGGTCTGTCGTCGGACAACTTTTCATCCGTTCTGCGCCGCCGCGTATCCCCACTCAGGACTCTCCTGACCCAGCAACGCTCGAGTTTTCGAACACTGAGGCACGAGGCCAGTTGTCCCTCGAGGCCGACGGTGCGGGCGCGGTGACCGCAGAGGTGTGGCTGCACAACGCGAGCGCGAATGATCTCGGCCAGGTGCGCTTCCGGTGCAGTGATTTGCTGAGTGACGGCGGGCGCGTTGTTAGTTCCAGCATGATGGCCTTCGATCCTGCGGTCGTTCCTATGCCCGGCCGGTCGAGCCGTGCGATCGATGTGAAAATCGAGGTGCCCCACAACGTTCAGCCCGGTCTCTACCGCGGTACTTTGCTGGTGGAGGGCCACCCACACCTTTGGCTGCCCGTCGTCCTGACAGTTCACTCGTCGATCTCGTGACCAGCATTGCGGACCGGTCCGGCGTGGTCGCCGGCGTTGAGAATCGGTTGCGAGAAGTGGCGAAGACTGTTCGTCGCGCGATGCTCGACGCGATGCCCGACGGCGAACCCAACAGATGGCTCTATGGGCCGATGCGTGACTATCCGTCACGGCCGGGCAAGGCGTTGCGGCCGGCGCTGTGTCTGACGGCCAGCCGGGCGTTCGGGGCGGAGCCTGACGCCGTCATGGGCATTGCGGTGGCAATCGAACTGTTGCACAACGCGTTTCTCGTCCATGACGACATCGCCGACGGCAGCGAGATGCGCCGTGGGCGACCGACACTCGCCGCGATGCACGGCATGGCGGCCGCGCTCAACGCTGGTGACGGATTGGCGATCGTTGCCGGGCAGGTGCTGCGAAAAGCGACACGGCGGCTCGACGGCGATCTCGCCGACCTGGTATGGCATGAATTCGACACCATGGCCATGCGCACGCTGGAGGGCCAGGCCATCGAAGTCGGTTGGCAGCTCGACAACGTCGAGGACCTCAGGCCCGATGACTACCTCGAACTGATCATGCACAAGACGTGCTGGTACACCACCATCCATCCGCTGCGCGTCGGTGCATTGGTGGGTTCGGGCGGTAAGGCCGACTTGGCGCCGTTGGTGCGCTTCGGGTTTCACTTCGGCGCAGCCTTTCAGATCCGCGACGACCTACTCAACCTTGTTGGCGATGAACGCGCCTACGGCAAGGAGATCCTCGGCGACCTGTACGAGGGCAAGCGCACCCTTCCGCTCGTCCACCTGCTCGCGAACGCCACGGGCGCCGACCTCGCGCTTGTCCGTGGCTATTTGCGCCGCAACCGTTCCGAGCGCTCAGCCGAGTTGGTCGGTACCGTGCGTGCTCTGATGGACGAGTACGGCAGCATCGCCTTCACCTCTGAATACGCCGAAGGTATTCTGCTCGTCGCTGAGGAGTACTTCGAGCAGGCGTTTGCCGACGCACATCCAGGACCCGACGTTGACTTCTTGCGCGCCCTAGTGCCCTATGTGTGGGCCCGCTGGCGCTGACGTCACTGGTGTGGCGGGCCCAGGTACGGGAACACGTTGAGCGTGTCGGTGTGCGGGCTCAGGCCCGAGGGCGGGCACTCGCCCTTAGTCAGGAATGCCAGCCGGTAGTCGATGACGTCGTCGGTGAAGACGCGTCCGTTCGGGTACTTCGCCGGCTTTGACGGGTTGAAGTGCAGCATGTCGGGGAGCGTGCCCTCGTTGTCGATCGCTTCGATGGCTTCGTCGCGCGAGTAACCGCCGGTATGGCCCAGCTGATGGATGAACATGTCGATCCACCGCGTCCGGTCGTTGACCGGCTCGCTGGCGTTGTACTCCTCCTTGGTGTCATCGGTGTTGAAGAAGCTGCTGACCGACGGGTGACCCGCACGGTCGACGTGGAGCAGCTTGCCGTCTTGGCGCACGCTGCAGCGGCCCCAGATCCTGATATCGGGGTCGGCGCCAAGGAAGCTGGTCGGCATCTCGATCGCGGTGGAGAAGACGTTCGCCTCGGTGTTGGAATCCACACCGGTCCAAGGTGATTCGCCCGGGAGGGTCAGGTCGGTGAAGTTGCGCTTGCCCGAGGTGTCGAAGAGGTTCTTGACGCCGTCGTAGTCGAAGAAGAACGCGTCACTTCGCGCGCCGGCGAAAAACGTGAAGTCGCCGGACGTTGCGATATGGGGGTCGTCGCCGAGGAAGGAGACCGGAACGCCCGAGAAGATCTTCTCGCCGACGGCTTCGACCGACTCTGCGTCGTCGTTCGCCGCAAGGTACACGTCGACGGTCTGCTTGCCGTCGCGCGGCTCGGAGAAGACGTAGCTGAACGCGATGTCGTTCTGCAGGTCCCCGTCGTTGTCGACCGCAAGCCGGTAGATCGCGTCGGGGTGCAGGGCATCGGCATTGGGATTGGCGTTGAGGATCAACACGGTTCGCTCAGGATCAGCCGGCGAGGTGAAGGCATAGAGGTCGCAGAGATCCAGACGCTGGTCACCCAGCGGCGGTCCCAAGCTGAGGCCGGTGAAATGGTTGGACATGCCGGTGAACGTACATCGGTCTCAACGCGGCGAGCAGCGATTAGGGAATTATTAACGGAATTGTCAGCAAGGCGGTGGGCGCCGAAATTGGTGACCTGAGGCCGGCTCGGCGGCCGCTAATGTGATTGCCGGGGGAGGTATGGCTCGGCAATCAACGACGCGGCTGCATCTCAGCGGATATCGTTTCCTGCTGCGCCGGATGGAGCACGCGTTGGTGCGCGGCGATCTCCGGATGCTCGACGATCCGCTTCGCGCGCAATCGCTTTCGTTGATCGCCGGTGTCATACTTGCGGTGATCGTCGTTGCCGCGTGCGCCATCTTGGCGTTCTTTCGGCCACCTGGCGCGCTCGGCAGCGCGCCGATCGTCATGGTGCGCGACACCGGCGCGCTCTATGTGCGGATCGGCGACATCGTTCATCCGGTGCTCAACCTCGCGTCCGCACGGCTCATCGCCGGCACACCCGCGAACCCCGAAGCGGTCAGCGCTTCCGCAATTCACACCGCCAAACGCGGTCCATTGGTGGGTATTCCGGGTGCACCAGCCACCATCGCTGCACCACTTGGTGAGGACGAATCGGGATGGGCTGTCTGCGATGACGCGACGGGCACCACCGTCATCGCCGGCAATGTGCCGCGCGACGGGCTCGCCACCGGACGCAGCGTTCTCGTCACCCCCCGCTCGGAAAGTGCTGCGACGACGTATCTGCTCTACGACGGGTGGCGCGCGACGGTGGACCTGCGCAACCGCGCCGTCGTCCGGGCGCTGAAACTGGACGCTGTTACCCCGCGGCCTGTTTCACGTGCCCTGCTGGACGCGACGCCCGAGGCACCTCCTATCGCCGCGCCCCACATTCCCGCCATCGGTTCACCAAGCCCGTTGCGCGGATTCCCGGTCGGAACTGTGATTCGGATCGCCCGCGCGGCCTCCGAGGAGTATTACGTCGTCCTCGCGCGCGGAGTGCAGCGGATCGGCCAGGTTGCCGCAGACCTCATCCGGTTCACCGACTCACAGGACACGCGCGACATCGTCACCGTCGCTCCTGACGTCATCGGAACCGTGCCGATCCTCGACACGTTGCGTGTCTCAGCGTTTCCCGAGCGTGGGGGCGTGTCCAACGACACCATTGTGTGCGCTCGCTGGCGCCCCGGTCGGGCAGGCGCCAATACCGCTGTGTTGATGGGCAATTCGCTTCCGGTCGACGGCGCCAGCCCGGTCACGCTGGCCCAAGCCGACCGCGACGGTCCAAGCGTCGACAGCGTCTCTATTCCACGGGGTCGCAGTGTCTACGTTCGGTCGTCAGGGATAACCGGAGGCGGCGCGAGCGCCGGCGCCCTCTACTTCGTCGACGATTCGGGTGTCGTGTTTGGCCTACGCGACGAGGACACCGCCAAACACCTCGGTCTCACCGGCGCGCCCGTGCCTGCGCCCTGGCCGGTGCTCGCGCGGCTGCCGCGCGGCCCGGAGTTGAGCAAGGACGCCGCGTCAGTCGCGCGTGACAGCATCGCGGGACCGTCGTAGTCGGGCCGCCGACGCGGTCATGGCGACTGTCGCCACGGATATTGCGAGACAGATCGCGGCCCCGTCGACGGCGTACCGGTGGGCCCGACGGTCGGAGGGCGTGGCGGCGGGATAGGACACGGGTCGCGACTCTGTTCTCTCGAGGGCCGGTGCCGATGTCCCGTTACCGCTGACCGCGGCCAGCGCGTCGACAACACCATGCCCCAGAACCGGATCCCACCCGGCAGCCGGACGATGCGCCGTCTCCTCAATGCGTTGCATAACCTGCCGCGCAGTCAATTCGGGCGATCGTGACCGCACCAACGCGACGATGCCAGTCACCACGGGCGCGGCGTAGCTCGTACCAGAGATCGGCATCGGGTCGCCGGACGTGGGCAGGCTACTCATCAGGCCCTCACCGTCGGGATCCAGCGACACGATGTCTTCGCCCGGCGCTGCGACATCCACCCACGGTCCGGCCAGACTGAAAGCCGACGGCGCTCCGTGCGCGTCGACCGATCCCACAGTCAAGACGTAGTCGTCGTACCAGGCCGGACTGACGACGACGGTTACGTTGCCCCAATCCGGCTGCCCGGGCCGAGTCGGATCGGTTGCGGGGTTCTGCTCTGGGCACTGGCCGGGACCGCCGACGTTTCCTGCGGCCGCCACCACTACGACGTTCTTGACGTCGACGGCGTAGGCCAGAGCGGCGCCCAGCGGACGGTCATCCAGGCCACCGTTGGTGGGCAGGCAGGCGACCGAGGACACATTGATCACGGTCGCGCCCATGTCGGCGGCAGTGCGTACGGCCTTCGCAAGGGTGTCCACGTCACCGAACCCGGATCCGGATGGGTCGTCCGCCGCCCGGAATTTGTTGCTGGATTGGCGAATGCTGACGATGGTGGCGTCGGGTGCGATACCGCTAAACGTGGATCGCCCGGAATCCGGCTCTGCACCAACAATTCCCGCCACTACCGTGCCGTGGCCGTCGCAATCGTCGGTGCCGTCGCCGGTGTACACGTAGTCGCCGCCCGGAACGAGATGGGGAAGGAGGCGATGGCGTGCCACGCCGGTGTCGATGATGGCGACGGTCTGCCCCGCCCCGCGAGTGAACTCCCAGACCTGCTGTAGCTCGAGGCCATTGAGCTGTCCTGCGGCAGCCATCTCGGCCTCGGGAGGAGGCGCTGCGGCACAGCGCTCTTGCTGCTCGGTGGGTCGCGGTGGCGATGGTGGACCTGGTTTGGGCAACATCGAATCGTCGACGGGGGGTGGCGTAACCGCGGCCACCGGCGGCGCGTTGACGAGCGGGAAGGTGGCGAGAACGCCAGCGACGCAAAGCCGCAGCACCTGCGCAGTGCGAGTCGTCACCGCAGGCTCACACCACGGATCAGCCCGTAAAGGCCGCCGACCCAACAGGCGAGTGGCACAACCGCCGCGAGCGCGAGATATTCCAGCACTTCGACTGTGCGGCGCACGAGGGGATTGACCGTCGCACCGAATCCTCCGGCCAGCATGCTGAGGCCGACCGCTGTTGCGATGAGGCAAACCCAATTGGCCTGGCCTGGTGCCGAAACCACGACGAGCGCGACACCGGCCGCAGTGGCTGTCGTGCCACTGACGAACAGGGCGGTGCGGCGGCACATGTCGATGTGCGTGCGGGCGCGCAGTATCAACACCAGCCCGACTACGACGGTGAAGACGGCACTTATTGGCCACATACGACCGTCGTCGACACAATCCCATGCGACGAGCGCTGTACCGAGCGCCGCGGCGCCAGCCGACCCGATGACCAGGCCGGTCAAGGTGTGGTGTGCGGTGACCGCGCGGGGCGTCTCTGAGGCGGGGCCTCGTCCGCACGATCATCGGAGCTCGGCATGACGGGCGCCAAACCAGCGGCCGCGATGGACAACCTCGCCGCCACGCCGAGAGTGCCCAGCGACAGTGCCGAGAGCGCCGCACCCGTCGTCGCGACCGGCATCGTCCAGGCGACACCGCAGGCAGATGCCGCACTCGTCAAGGCGGTGAACGTTGCCAGTGCTGTCAAACAGACTGCGCCGCAGCGGGTGACGCGAAGCAGCAGGATCGAGATCGAGCACCCGACCGCGGCGGCGAGCAATGAGTTGGCCATCGACGGACCGGCGGGCACAGCGAGAAATCCCGCAGCGGCGGCGAACACGACGGCGATGACGCTCAGCGTGATGCAGAGGATCGGGTCAGGGTGGGCGCGTCGCATGGCGACCGCTCCGATCGCAGCGGCTGACGCAATCGTGCCGCCGGTGATGACGTGACCGGTCGCATGGGTGACGATGCCGGACCACACCAACGCCGTCGCACCGAGCACGGCCGTGCACAGGCACGCCGCGGTCGCCGTGACCCGAGTTGGCGCAGGGCCAGTGTCAGCGGTGTCGATCACCGCGTGCCACGGATCGTCTTGGATCCATTCGGGCGCCCGGGTGGCCGTGGTCGTCAGCAACAACAGTTCGCCGTCGCGAATAGCGTTGTCGTGCAGGCTTGCTGCCGAGTCGAGCCGCTCATCGGCCCACGCGCGATAGATGCCACTGTCGCCCCTCGTCCACCGCGACTCCTCCGCGCTGGACGAGGTCGACGATCGACGGCATTAGCACGCCGACCGGCGTTTCCCTCGGTAGGGCGAGATCCACGGTGTGGGGCCCGTGCCGAATCGATAGCCTGCACAGCGGATCAGGCATCGCATCACCCCCCATTTGACGCCAGCGCACTTACCGTAGCCCGGTCTTCGCGCATGGTTGCGCAGCAATTTCGCGGCCTGTGGATGGAACGAAACAGGGAAGCGCAACGTCTTTCAGACGATGGATTTCTCCCGTGAACCACGACTTCCCGCGCCGCCGGTGGCTGAGGGGGACATCACGCTGGAGGCACCGCCTGAGGTTCCGAAGGCCGTGCCCGCAAACCCGATTGCCCGCCTGTTGCCGGTGGCCATGCTCGTCGCCACCGGCGGCATGATGACGCTGTATTTCACTTCGGGCACGGCGACGACCCGTGGTCCCATGTTCATGTTCTTTCCCGTCATGATGCTGGCGTCCGTCCTCGGCTCTCTCGCATACGGAACCCGCGGAGCCAACCACACCGCCCAGCTGAACGAGGATCGGCGCGACTACCTCGGCTACCTCGACGCGTTGGATCAGACCGTTGTCAAAACGGCGGGCGACCAGCATTGCTCGCAGCACTGGGTCCATCCCGACCCGGAGGCGTTGTGGACTCTGGCCGGTGGTCGACGGATGTGGGAGCGCCGAAGCGGCGATCCCGACTTCTGTCATATCCGTGTCGGCCGCGCCGACCAGCCGCTGTCCACCACGCTGTTAGCGCCCGACCTCGGTCCGATCGATTCCCTGGATCCGGTGACTTCGACGGCGGTGCGGCGGCTGATCCGACGCAGATCGCTCGTCGCCGGCGTACCGGTGGCGGTGCCATTGCGGTCATTTTCGGCGGTTGCCGTCGACGGAGATCCTGCGGCCGCACGGGCACTGCTTAACGCGATGGTCTGTCAACTGGCCGTCCTGCACAGCCCTGAGGACGTTCGGATCGCAGCCGTGGTCAGCCCCACGTCGGAGGCCGAATGGGAGTGGCTGAAATGGCTTCCCCACCATCAGCATCCGTGTCTGACGGACGCGCTCGGGCCAGCCAGGATGACGTACCGCAGCCTCGGCGAGGCGACCATCGGGTGCAGGCCCCCTACCGATGGTGAATCACCGCACACGGTGATCATCATCGATGACGGCTCGGCACCTGGGATCGAACAGCCCTTCACCGCCGGGCCGTGCCTGCAGCTGCGTCTAGACGGCGACACGAGCCCCGACAGTTTGACACCGGCCCAGGCTTCGGTGTGCGCGCGACGGCTGGCCCCTTACCGGCTCATCTCAAACGACGTCGTCAGACATTCGTCGGCTGCGGTCGACTGGCTTGAGCTGACGGACCTCGACGATCCCGCGAGCATCGACCCTGCGCGGCGATGGGGTGTACGGCAGGGCCGGCGACGCCTTCGTGTGCCGATCGGCGTGTCCGAACACGGCGACCCTGTGGAACTCGACATCAAGGAAGCCGCGCGAAACGGGATGGGACCGCATGGCTTGTGTGTGGGCGCCACCGGTTCCGGAAAATCAGAGTTCTTGCGCACGTTGATCCTGGGCATGATTGCGGCCCATCCTCCCGAGGTCCTCAATCTGGTGCTGGTCGACTTCAAGGGCGGCGCGACGTTTCTGGGCCTGGACCGGGTGCGTCATGTGTCGGCGATCATCACCAACTTGGCCGACGAGGCGCACCTCGTCGCGCGGATGCAGGATGCGCTTGCCGGTGAGATGAATCGCAGACAGGAAGTACTCAGGGCCGCAGGCCACTTCGCAAACGTGGCCGACTACGAACACGCCCGATCTCAAGGCCTCTCCGCGCCACCGTTGCCTGCACTGTTCATCGTGGTCGACGAGTTCTCCGAATTGCTCAGCCAGCACTCCGACTTCGCCGAGTTGTTCGTTGCGATCGGACGGCTGGGACGCTCGCTGGGTATGCATCTGTTGCTGGCCAGCCAACGGCTGGACGAGGGCCGGCTGCGCGGGCTGGAGACGCATCTGTCCTACCGGATATGCCTGAAGACCTTCTCCGCCAGCGAATCCCGGGCAGTGCTCGGGGTACCCGACGCGTACCATCTGCCCAGTTCGCCCGGCGCGGCGTATCTGAAGACCGCGTCAGGAGAGTTAGTGCGATTTCAAACCGCCTTCGTGTCCGCCCCGCACGAGAGGCCCGGCACGGCGCAGCGTCCCGACGCACCGGCCACGCCGCGGGTGTTCAGCGCTGCGGCCGCCGGCCGAGTGACCGAGCGTCCGGACCATGGACCCCACGAGGTCGGCGCGCGGACGCAAACCCTGATGGACACCGTGCTGAGCCGGTTGGCGGGCCACGGCACGCCGGCGCATCCGGTTTGGCTGCCGCCGTTGAAGGAATCGCTTGCACTCGACGTCCTGATTCACGGTGCTGGAGTGGATCGTCCGCTGTCGGTGCCGATCGGCCTGGTCGACTGCCCATACGATCAGCGTCGCGATGTGTTGACAGTCGACTTGGCCGGAGCTGCAGGCCACGTCGCGATCGTGGGCGCACCGCAATCGGGCAAGTCGACGGCGCTGCGCACGTTGGTGATGGCGGTCGCCGCCACCCATGACCCGTCGGCCGCCCAGTTCTACTGCTTGGACTTCGGCGGTGGTGCGCTGTCGTCATTGCGGCACGTGCCGCATGTCGGATCGGTGGCGGGACGGTCCGATGTCGACCTGTGTCGGCGCACGGTCGCGGAAATGGAATCGGTCGTCCGGGCGCGAGAAGCCCGCTTCCGCCGCCTCGGCGTCGATTCGATGGCCGTCTACCGTCAATTGCGTTCCGCCGGTGATTCAGCGGTCAGGGACGATCCCCACGGCGATGTGTTCCTGGTCATCGATGGTTGGGCCACCCTGCGCCAGGACTTCGACAACCTCGAGTCAGCGGTCATCGCCATCGCTGTTCAAGGTCTTTCGTTCGGGGTGCATGTCGTCGTGATCGCCTCCCGCTGGGCGGAGATACGACCCGCACTGAAGGATCAGATCGGCACCCGGATCGAACTGCGGCTCGGTGACCCCGCCGACTCCGAGATGGACCGCAGGCGCGCCCGCCAGCTGTCCCACATCTCGCCGGGGCGAGGTATCACGCGCGACGGGAAAGAGATGCTGATCGCGCTGCCGCGACTGGACGGGGAGCCGACAACGGCCGGGCTCGCCGAGGCGATCGCCGCAGGCGCGGGACTCTTGCGTGACCGATGGAATGGGCGTTGTGCGCCCCCGATCGAACTCCTGCCGCTGCAGGTTGCTCACGGCGCCGTCGCTGCGGTAGGCCCCACTCGCACCGCGACGCAGGTCGCAGTCGGTCTCGGTGAACGTGAATTACAGCCGGTCGTACTGGATTTCGCCGAACAATCGCATCTTGTCGTACTGGGCGATGCCGAGTGTGGGAAGACATCGGCTCTGCGTCTGCTGTGTCGAGAGATCGTGCGGACGAACACCGCCGCCTCGGTGCAGATCGAGATCGTCGACTTTCGCCGGACGCTGCTCGGTGTCGTCGAGTCCGCCCACCTCGGTGGATACGCGATATCCGCGTCCGCGCTGACAGCCCGCGTGCCCGTCCTTCTCGAACGGTTGCAAGCACGGATGCCCGGCGAGAATGTGACACAGCAACAGCTGCGCACTCGCTCGTGGTGGTCTGGGCCCGAGATGTACCTCGTCATCGACGACTACGACCTGGTCGCCGGGGCGACCGGCAACCCGTTGACACCGCTGGTCGACTACCTGCCGCACGCCAAAGACCTTGGTCTGCATGTCATCGTGGCGCGCCGCTCGGGTGGGGCTGCCCGGGCGATGTTCGATCCGGTTCTGGCGCGGCTGCGCGACCTGGGCTGCATGGGTTTGATGATGAGCGCCAGCCCAGATGAAGGAATCCTGCTGGGTTCGGTCCGGCCGTCGGCGCAACCGCCGGGGCGCGGAACCCTGATCACGCGGGGCCATCCCGATCAGCTGATCCAGGTCGCCTGGACCGATCCGCCATGACACGCATTGTCGTCGAGGTAGGCCCGGCAACAGTCCGAGGCCCCAATCATGCGGACGCGGAGTGGGTTTCGGCCGGAATCGACGCCATTGACGATGAGCTGACCTTGATCGACGAGTGTCCTGTCGCCGTCGCGGACGTGTGGCAAGCGGTCATGCAAGACGTCGTCGGGGGTTGTGCCGAAACGATCGTGCTCGTCTGTTCGACGTGGTGGGCGTCGTCTCGGGTTGACCGTGTGCGTGAGGCTGCATGCACGGTGGCGGACGACTGTGTGGTGCTGCAACGGGCAAAGGTACTTCGCGACGGACTTCCTGATCGATTGACGACGGTGGTCGAGATCGCGCCGGAGTTCGTGGTTGTGTCGCCGCCCGGAGGCGATATGCAGGTGGTGGCGCGTGGAGACACGGAAGCGATTGTGGCGACGATTCCGATGTCGACGGCGGTTCTGCTGGATGGTCCCGAAGGCGTCGAGGGATCCTATCCACTCGTCGGGGTGATCGCTGATCGCCTGCGAGACAACGGTGTTGCCGTCACCATCGCGGATAGAGACTGGGTGCGACGCGGAGTCGACGCACTACCGTCGCCGGAGGATGGCCACGGCGCGCAGACTCGTCCGGTCAGCTACCGCGGCAGACGCGCGACCGCCGTATTGGCCGGCACGCTGCTTTCGGCTGCTGCGCTGTGCGGTGGCTTCGCAGCGCGACAGGACGTTCCCCGGCCCGCTGCGAATATGCCGATGACACTGTTGGTGGAGGGACGTGTCGGTGTCATGGTGCCGGCGCAGTGGGTTGTCCAGCGCGTCACGTCGGGACCCGGATCGGCGCGGGTGCAGGTCGTTTCGCCGACGGACGCCGATATCGTGGTCCATGTCACGCAGTCGTCGCTGCCACCGCATCAGTCGCACGAGCAGGTGGCAGAGGCACTGCGTAGCGCGTTGAGGTACGAGCCAGACGGTGTGTTCGTCGACTTCAATCCGTCGGACCGTCGCGCCGGTCAACCAGTGGTGACGTACCGGGAGGTACGCGCGGACCATCACATCGCGTGGGTGGTACTCGTCGACGAGTCACTACGGATTGCCATCGGGTGCCAGAGCGCACCCGGACTGGAAGAGGCGGTGCGCGAGGTGTGCGATCAAGCGATTCGGTCCGCGCACGCGCTGTTCTGAAAACTGCGCCGCCAATGGAACCGAACCGGCCGCGTTTGCGTCCAACTTCATATTGCGCACGGACAACACGGAAGGATCCAGATGACGACACCAGGGGGCGGACCGCTCACTACCGACTTCGACCTCATGACGGCCGTCGCAGGTAAGACGGATGCACGCAACGAGGAGATCCGCGCGATGCTGCAGTCCTTCATCGGTCGAATGGGCAGCGTGCCGCCGTCGGTCTGGGGAGGTGTGGCAGCGGCCCGTTTCCGCGACGTCGTCGAGCGGTGGAATGGGGAGTCGATGAAACTCCATGCCGCTCTGCAGCGGATAGCGGAGACCATTCGCTACAACGAGCGAACCCTGCGTGAGGCCGGCGAAAGCCACTCGCATCAAATCGGTTCCGTCGCCACCAACCTGTAAGGAGCTCGATCATGGATCACGTGCTGTCGTACAACTTCGACGAAATTGAGCACACGGTGCGGCAGGACATTCACACGACCTCCGCGCGGTTGAACGCGGCGCTTGATGAGCTACGGGCGCACATCGCGCCACTCCAACAGGTCTGGACGCGGGAGGCGGCGGAGGCCTACCGCGTCGAGCAGACACGTTGGGAGCAGGCGGCCACGGCGCTCAACGAGATCCTGTTCAGCCTGGGCAATGCAGTTCGTGATGGCGCCGACGATGTCGCGACCACCGACCGCACCGCCGCCAACGCGTGGGGCTATTGAACGCCTCACCGTCAGGACCCTGTGCGGTCCCGTAGGGAGGGGAGCCCTCGGGACCGCACAGTTCTGTCAGCACTCGCACGCAATGCCGTCGCTATCCCGATCGAGTTTCGCCAGGTAGTAGGGCGAATCCTGGGTGATGTTGCATACTCCGTCTGCCTTGGCTTGGCTGCAGTTGTTGTATGGACCCGCAGCACTGGCTATCGGAGCTAACCCCATAGCGGCGGCTGTCAGAAGAGCTGCTGGAACGAGGGCACGAAACATGTTTACTCCGTTGTGATCTTGAAATGTGGGGAGACAGGACAGGCCGAATGCGCCAATCCGCAGCAAAGTTATCGAGTCAGCGCAAAGAAGGAATCGGGCGTTTCCCTATGTTTGCGGTCGCCAAGATCTGCGCCAGGGTCGTTCCCGGGCACAAATGACAGCCCTCGTGCAGAACTCGGCGTTAGAGGGGCCAAAAGTCCCTGCCTCACATCGGCGAGAGTGAGCTATCGTGACGGCCACGCGCGTCAACCTGCACAAATAGGGTTGCGCACGAGGAGCGTGATCGCCAGTGGGATTCTCGAAGACCTCGGGCGGCGGAGCATCGACCCGGCCGTCGTCATCCACGCTGCGCTCCCTGCATGAGCTCTTCGTCGCCGGACAGGTCGACGCGTCCTATCTGGACACCACGTCGTTGCGTCCTGTGGTGGCGGAAAGCTGGCGGCGCAGCCTGGCGACCGGCGTCGACCCCGACCGAGGTTGTGCACAGCCCGCGGTTTCCGTCGCTCTGGAACGCATGCGTGCCTCGCATCCATTGGCGTCCGCTCTTCCCGTCATCCGCCGGCTGCTGGTTGACGACGCCACGGACGCCGGCGTCGTCGTCGCCATGAGCGCGGCCGACGGCACGCTGCTGTGGGTCGAGGGCGATCGCAACGCGTGCCGCAAGGCCGAACGGATGAACTTCGTTCCCGGCGCCGACTGGAGTGAGCGCGGCGCCGGAACCAATGCCCCCGGCACCGCGCTCGCCCTTGACGCGGAACTACAGATTCGCGGAACCGAGCACTTCTCCCGGATCGTCCAGCCGTGGAGCTGCACCGCCGTGCCGGTGCATGACCCGGCGACCGGGGCGCTGATCGGGGCCATCGATCTCACCGGCGGAATCCAGGTCGCGTCGCCGCAGACCCTGGCCCTGGTGCGCGCAACCGCCGTCGCCGTCGAGAACCATCTCGCCATCGTGCGGCTCAGCCAACCCGCCGTTACTGAGTCGACGACCGCACGGCTGACCGTGCTCGGCGCCGACCGTCCGCGCTGGCAGGTGACCGATGACGGTGGCCAGCCTCAGACCAGCACGCTGACCGGCAGGCACGCCGACATCCTGGTGCTGCTCAGCCGTCACCCCGAAGGCCTGTCCGCCGACCACCTCGCGATGCTCCTCGACGACAGGGACCTCGACGTCGTGACCATCCGCGCCGAGGTTTCCCGGCTACGCCGCGTCATCGGCGCCGAGTACATCGCCTCCCGCCCGTACCGGCTGCTGTCACCGATCGCCAGCGACGTCGGCGACGTCTTCGATGCGCTGCAGGCCGGCGACGTCGACAGTGCGCTATCGCGTTACACCGGAGAGTTGCTCCCTCAGTCGGTGTCGCCTGGAATCGCGCGGTTGCGCACGGAGCTCAGCGCGAGTGTGAACGGCGCCGTGCTGTCGTCGGGAAACCTTGCGCTGCTTCGCCGTTGGCTCGACCTGCCCGAAGGCCGCGACGACCGCCACGGCTGGCGGCTGCTGCACGATCACGCTCCGTCCGGCTCGGTCGAGCGCGCGCAGGCCCGCGGCCACCTCGCCGGGCTGGACTTCGACCTGGCCTGACTGTCCAACGGTTGCAACGTCGTGCAACCGTGCTGCAACGGTCCGGAGCCTACCTTCAGTGACGTCCGACACATTTACGTCGCGAAGGCAGGAGAAATGCCATGACCGTTTACGCACGACCGGGTGCCGAGGGCTCAGTGATGTCCTTTCAACCCCGGTACGAGAACTACATCGGTGGGGAGTGGGTCGCGCCAGCGGCCGGCCGCTACTTCGAGAACGCCAGCCCGGTAAACGGTCAGCCGTTCTGCGAGATCCCTCGCTCCGATGAAGCCGACATCGAGAAGGCGCTCGACGCCGCTCACGCGGCCGCGCCGGCTTGGGGCAAGACGACCGCCGCGGAACGGGCGGTGATTCTCAACAAGATCGCCGACCGCATCGAGGAGAACCTCGAATCAATCGCAGTCGCCGAATCATGGGACAACGGCAAGCCTGTGCGCGAGACGCTCAACGCCGATATCCCGTTGGCCATCGATCATTTCCGGTACTTCGCCGGCGCGATCCGCGCGCAAGAGGGATCGCTGTCCCAGATCGACGATGAAACCGTCGCCTATCACTTCCACGAACCTCTCGGTGTGGTGGGCCAAATCATCCCGTGGAACTTCCCGATCCTGATGGCCACCTGGAAATTGGCGCCGGCCATCGCGGCGGGAAATGCCGTCGTGCTCAAGCCCGCCGAGCAGACACCCGCGTCGATTCTCTACCTCTTCTCTTTGATCGGTGACCTGCTGCCGCCGGGCGTGGTGAACGTCGTCAACGGGTTCGGCGTCGAGGCGGGCAAGCCGCTGGCCTCGTCGAAGAGGATTGCCAAGATCGCGTTCACCGGGGAGACCACCACCGGCCGGCTGATCATGCAGTACGCGTCGCAGAACCTGATCCCGGTGACGCTGGAGCTGGGCGGCAAGAGCCCCAACATCTTCTTCAACGATGTTCTGGCCGCTCACGATGACTACCAGGACAAGGCGCTCGAAGGTTTCACGATGTTCGCCCTCAACCAGGGCGAGGTTTGCACGTGCCCGTCGCGCAGCCTGATCCAGGCCGACATCTACGACGAGTTCCTCGAGTTGGCGGCGATCCGCACCAAGGCCGTGCGGCAGGGCGATCCGCTGGACACCGAGACCATGATCGGCGCCCAGGCATCCGAGGACCAGCTGGAAAAGATCATGTCGTACATCGACATCGGCAAGAGGGATGGAGCAAAGCTCATCACCGGCGGCGAACGCGCCGAGCTCGGCGGCGATTTGAGCGGCGGATATTACGTCGCCCCAACGATTTTCACCGGCAACAACAAGATGCGCATCTTCCAGGAGGAGATCTTCGGGCCGGTGGTGGCGGTGACATCGTTCACCGATTACGACGACGCCATCAGCATCGCCAACGACACGCTGTACGGACTGGGTGCCGGGGTGTGGAGCCGCGACGGCAACACCGCCTACCGGGCGGGACGTGACATCAAGGCCGGCCGGGTGTGGACGAACTGCTATCACGCCTACCCCGCCCATGCGGCGTTCGGCGGCTACAAGCAGTCCGGCATCGGGCGTGAGAACCACAAGATGATGCTCGACCACTACCAGCAGACCAAGAACCTGCTCGTCTCCTACAGCAATAAGGCCCAAGGGTTCTTCTGAGGGGACCAAAGACCCTTCAACAACCACACTTTCACGATTGGAATGATGAAATGACCCAGACCATTGGCGCCCCCGTCGCGTCCGATACCACCGACACCATGCGCGCAGCCGTCGTCACCGAATTCGGCGGCCCGCTGAAGGTCGAAGAACTCGAACTACCGACGCCGGGCTACGGCGAGGCACTGGTGAAGCTGGAGACCTCCGGTGTCTGCCACACCGATCTCCATGCCGCACACGGCGATTGGCCCGTCAAGCCGCAACCGCCGTTCATCCCCGGCCATGAGGGCTACGGCACCGTCGTCGCGCTCGGCGAGGGCGTCGACGACCTCAAGGTCGGCGACAAGGTCGGCAACGCATGGCTGTGGTCAGCGTGCGGCACCTGCGAGTTCTGCCGCACCGGCTGGGAAACCCTGTGCGAGAGCCAGAAGAACGGCGGCTACACCGTCAACGGCAGCTTCGGCTCCTACATGCTGGTGAACGCCGCCTACGCGGCTCGCATCCCGGAGAATTCCGACCCGTTGGAGATCGCACCGATCCTGTGCGCCGGTGTCACCGTCTACAAGGGGCTGAAGGTGACCGACACCCGACCCGGTCAGTGGGTGGCGATCTCCGGCATCGGCGGGCTCGGCCACATCGCGGTGCAGTACGCCCGCGCGATGGGGTTGCGCGTGGTGGCCGTCGACATCGACGACTCCAAGCTCGCCCTGGCCACCCGTCTCGGCGCGGAGGTCGCCGTCAACGCCCGCACGTCCGACGTCGTCGCCGAGGTGCAGAAGGCCACCGGCGGTGTGCACGGAGTGCTCGTCACGGCGGTGCACCCTCAGGCATTCGCTCAGGCAATCGGCCTGGCACGGCGCGGCGGGACGATCGTGTTCAACGGTCTGCCGCCCGGCGACTTCCCAGCGCCGATCTTCGGCATCGTGCTCAAGGGTTTGACGATCCGCGGATCGATCGTCGGCACCCGTCAGGATATGGCCGAGGCGCTGGATTTCTATGCCCGCGGCCTGATCCATCCGACCGTGGAAAGCGCGAGGCTGGACGACATCAACGAGGTGTTCGGCCGGATGGAGCGCGGCCAGATCGACGGCCGCATTGTCATCGACTACCGGTAGTCATCGGCTGGCTGACGCAAACTCCCCCGGCAACTCGACGCGTCGGGGGAGTTTGTCCGCGTTCGCACTGGACAGACCAGACCAATGCCGGGCGAAACTCGATGGCGAATCCGCCTCCTGACCGCATGGCGAACTGGAATCTCGTTCATGACCAGCGCGGAAATCCGGTGTTCGGTCCCATCTGGGATTCGTGAAGCGTAACTTCCCGCTAATACTGAGCACTAGGGGGAGACGTGAACAAGTACGAAAAACTGTCGGGTGCGGCAATTGTGGCAAGCCTCGGCGTCCTGGCGCTGGCGCCGACGGCGACCGCCGACACGACGCTGGTGCTCTTCGAGCACGACACCGTGCAACACCAGGCCGACCTCGGCGGGCCCGGACCGGGCCCGGGTGACCAATTCATCTTCGCCGGCGATGTGTTCGACCGCCCCGGTGGCATGTTCCTGGGAACGACCGGCGGCAGTTGCACCACGCTTACCGGCAACGAGACGGCCGGCAAGCAAGCCTGTAATGGCACGTTCAACCTCGCCGGCGGACAGATCGTCGTCCAAGGCGTGGCCGACACTGCCGGGCTGTTCGGCAGCGGCGACACGGCTCCGCTGTCGATCGTCGGCGGCACGGGGATTTACCAGAACGCACGCGGCACCGGATCCATCCAGGTACCCCCGGATGTGCCCAACCAGACCGACGCCAACTTCGTCCTTAACCTGATGGGCGGCTAGCCCTGGCGAACGCGTTTTGACCTGCGCGGAAGCCCGCAGGTAAGCTGCCTCGTTGGCGTGCGGTACGCAAGCCGGGTCCTTGGGTCAATGTCGGTCGCCGAGGGGGTCCCCGGCCGCAACGCCGGACCGGCACCCGGGTCACCGGGATCCAACCCGAGAAGAGAAGGTAAGCGCTGTGCCTACATACACGCCGAAGGCGGGTGACACCACGCGTTCGTGGTACGTCATCGACGCCACCGACGTGGTGCTCGGCCGGCTCGCCGTGGAAGCAGCCAAGTTGCTTCGCGGCAAGCACAAGCCGACATTCACGCCCAACGTCGACGGTGGCGACTTCGTCATCGTCATCAATGCCGAGAAGATCGCCATCAGCGGCGACAAGCTCAACCAGAAGATGGCTTACCGCCACTCGGGTTTCCCCGGCGGTCTGCGGGCGCGCTCGCTCGGCGACGAGTTGGAGAAGCACGCTGACCGGGTCGTCGAGAAGGCGATCATCGGCATGCTTCCCCACAACAAGCTGAGCCGGCAGGTCCAGAAGAAGCTGCGCGTCTACGTCGGGCCGGAGCATCCGCACACCGCCCAGCAGCCGATTCCGTTCGAGATCAAGCAGGTGACCCAGTGACCGAGAACACCGAGACCACCGAGGCCGCCGAGGTGACCACCGAAGACGTCGCCGACGCCGTCGCCGAGACCGAGGCGCCGACCGAGACCGAGGCCCCGACCGTCGCTGAGACCCCGACCGAGACCCCGACCGAGACCGCGGCCGAAGCCGCCCCCGCGCGGGAGCCGGTCATCATCGACCGCCCCATCCAGACCGTCGGCCGCCGCAAGGAGGCCGTGGTGCGGGTGCGCCTGGTGCCCGGCACCGGCCAGTTCCACCTGGACGGCCGCACCCTGGAGGCCTACTTCCCGAACAAGGTGCACCAGCAGCTGATCAAGGCTCCGCTGGTGACCGTGGACCGGGTGGACGCCTTCGACATCCATGCCCACCTCGATGGTGGCGGCCCGTCCGGTCAGGCCGGCGCGCTGCGCCTGGCCATCGCCCGGGCACTGATCATCGTGCAGCCCGAGGACCGGCCCGCGCTGAAGAAGGCCGGCTTCCTCACCCGCGACCCGCGGGCCATCGAGCGCAAGAAGTACGGCCTCAAGAAGGCCCGCAAGGCGCCTCAGTACAGCAAGCGCTGATCGATCTGCCGACGTGCGGCCAGCGACGTTCACAGGCGTGTCGCGTCGCTCAGTGCATAGTCGGCACCTCCCATCTCCTTCTGGTACCGGTTTGGCGCCGGAATGACCGCGTACCTCATCACTTATGTGATCGGATGCTAGTGAAGGTTTGTCGGCGTGACTTCTCTACGGATGAAGCCCATAACTGCGACTCCATCGCAGACTCTTCTCGGCTGTGCATCCGGTTGGCTCTCCGGAGCCACCCGAGGCCCAGTCCAGGCCCAGGCGCAATCGTATGGCGGGGGTCCGACACCCACGAGTACCGCCATTCTCGCGATGGAGACAGCCACCGGTCCTCTCGGAGCGCGATGGCTCGACTGTTCGGCACCGACGGGGTGCGCGGAGTCGCCAATCAGGACCTGACCGCCGAGCTGGCGCTGGGATTGGGCTCCGCGGCGGCGCGCCGGCTGGGCAGCGTCGGGGGTCATGCGCGCCGCGTCGCCGTGGTGGGCCGCGATCCGCGGGCCAGCAGCGAGATGCTCGAGGCGGCGGTGATCGCCGGGGTGACCAGTGAAGGGGTCGACGCGCTGCGCGTCGGCGTCCTGCCCACGCCGGCTGTGGCGTACCTGACCAACGCATACGACGCCGACTTCGGCGTGATGATCTCGGCTTCGCACAACCCGATGCCCGACAACGGCATCAAGATCTTCGGGCCGGGCGGCCACAAGCTCGACGACGCCGCCGAGGACCGCATCGAAGAACTCGTCATCCAGGGTCCGGGGAGCCGGCCGACCGGTGCGGGCATCGGCCGGGTCGTCGACGCCGAGGACGCGCTCGACCGCTATCTGCGGCACGCCGGCAAGGCGCTCACCAACCGGCTCGATGACCTCACCGTCGTCGTCGACTGCGCGCACGGCGCCGGGTCCACCGCCGCGCCGCGTGCGTACCGGGCGGCGGGCGCGAACGTCATCGCGATCAACGACAAGCCCAACGGGCTGAACATCAACGACGGCTGCGGGTCGACACACATGGAGGGGCTGCAGTCGGCGGTGGTGTCCCATGGCGCCCATCTCGGGCTGGCGCATGACGGCGATGCCGACCGCTGCCTGGCGGTCGACGCCACCGGCCGGGTCATCGACGGCGACGCCATCATGGTGATCCTGGCGATGGCGATGCGCGACGCCGGCGAGCTGGCGTCCAACACGCTGGTGGCGACCGTGATGAGCAACCTCGGGCTGCATCTGGCCATGCGCGCGGTGGGCATCGAGGTCCGCACCACCGGCGTCGGCGACCGCTACGTGCTCGAGGAGCTGAGGGCGGGCGAGTACACGCTCGGCGGTGAGCAGTCCGGCCACATCGTCATGCCGGCGCTCGGCACGACCGGAGACGGCATCGTCACCGGGTTGCGGCTGATGTCGAGGATGGCCCAGACCCGCACCTCGTTAGCGGCGCTGGCCGAACCGATGCGGACACTGCCCCAGGTTTTGATCAACGTTCAGGTTGCGAACAAGGCCACGGTGGCCGAGGCGGCGTCGGTGCGCTCGGCGGTGGCCGAAGCCGAGGCCGAGCTCGGCGACAGCGGTCGAATCTTGTTGCGGCCCTCGGGAACTGAACAGGTCGTCCGCGTGATGGTCGAGGCCGCCGACGAAGACACCGCACGGCAGGTCGCCGTCCGGGTCGCCGAATCGGTCAGCAACCAGCGCTGAAATTCGTTGGAACCGGGCGGGGTTCGCCGGCGTCCAAGCGTGTATGGGACAACCCGACGTCGCCCGCGTCGACGTGGCAGCGTTGCACGCTATAGCGCGCCAGTACGAGGCGGCCGCCGACATTGTCGAGGGCGCCGTGCGAACGCATCTGACCGCGCTGGTGTTCGACGGTGCCGCAGCGGGTCGCATGCACGTCGCTCGCGGTGACGGCCTGCGCACAGCCGTCGATCACGTCGTCGACGAACTCCGCCAATGGTCGAGGGCCGCCACCGAGATCGCCGCCGCGCTGCGTGCGTCCGCCGATCGGTACGCCGAAGCCGATGCCCGCGCCGCCCGGCGGGTGGGGTAGCGATGGCCGAAAAGTTTGACGTCGCATCACGTTTGGCCGAGGGCAGCCCCGCCGTCGACAACATCCAGACCTACGTGTGGGCCTGCCATGTGCTCGGCTACGCGAACCCTGACCTGACGCTGCGCGCTTCGCAGGTGACCGATTGGTACAGCAGCGAGGATGGCCTCGACCTGCGGGCCCTCGACGCCGACTGTGCCGCGCTCGAGGCGGCGGTGGCGGCGACGGAGGATGCGCTGGCGCGCCAAAACGACCAACTCGGCGCGCTGTCCGCCGCCTGGCAGGGCCGCAGCGCGGATCTTTCACGTGAGTTCCTGCACCGGCACGGCGGGGCATCCGCTGCGGCGGCGGCCGCAGTGCGCACCACCGCGGACGCGCTGGCCACGCTGCGGGACAACCTGTGGCACACCGTCGATGGGAAAGTCGCCGCGGCGATCACCACCGAGGGCCGCGCACCGGAGGAGTGGCTGGCCGCCGCGCACACTGTGACGACGGGTGCAGGTGATCGCGTGGCCGCCAGCGAACGGATCGACCAGGAGGTGAAGCCGTTCGTCGACAACGACATTCGCACCGACTTCCTGGCGGCGATGCGCTCGGCGATGGTGGCGGTGACGGATTTGTACGAGGCCGCGACGGCTGAGCTCACGGCCGAGTCGGATGCGGTGTTCGAGGTGCCCGGCGAGCTTGGTCCGTCGTGGACGCCGCCACCGCGTGACGACGAGGTCGCCACGGTTCCCGCAGCCGCGAGTGTTGTATCGCCGGCCGTCGCGGCGCCGCCGCCGTCGTGGAGTGCACCGGCCGCACCTTCACCTACGCCGGCGCCGTCATTGCCCCCACCGATGCCGCCACCGCCCGCGCCGCCTGTCGACGCGGGTGCAACCGCGCCGGCGATGGCGGCACCGCCGTCGGCACCGTCACTCGGCGGACTGCCCGAGGTCGGCGGCGGTCTGTCCGGACTCGGACAGCAGCTCGCCGATGCGTTCGGCGGCCTGTTGGGATCGGCCGACGAGTCCTCGGTGGATCCAGCCGACATCGATGAACCCGCGGAGAAGGTCGACGACGTTGACGACACGTTGGATGACGAGCCAGACGATGACGAGGAACCAGTCGAGCCCCCTGCCGAGAAAACCATCGAGGAACCTGTCGACGAGCCCGCCGACACCTGCGAACCGGCCGCACCGCCCGCCCCTGCCGACCCGCCGCTGCCCGAAGATCCGGCACCGACACCCGTCCCGGTGCCGCCACCACCGGAGCCAGCCCCGCCACCCAGCGCCGAGGCCGCCGCCGCAACCCCGTGTGAGATCGCGGCGGACGAATTACCGCAGGTGGGCGGGTAACCGGGGTTCCCGCTCCTCGTCGCCGTCGCGACGGTCTCACTGGCCGAATTGCGGCTGCGGCTGCGGGCTCCACGTGCGTCGGTCACCTTGCGTCAAGGCCTGGCGGGTGTCGCCGCGGTCATCGGGATCTACATCATCACCGCCCTCAGCACACGGCACCCGCCATTCCGGTGACGGTGCTGATCTATTCGCTCGCGGTGATCACCTGGTGCGTCCTTGGCGACGGCCCCGGCGCTGTATGCGGTGTGCTCGCCGCGATCGGCGGGCTGCTCGTCGAAGCCGTAATCGCCGGGGCCGGCGTGTTCCGTTATGCCGACGACTCGGACGCGTTGTTCGGGGTGGCGCCGTGGCTGCCCGCGCTGTACTTCGCGTTGGGCGTTGTGGTGGCGGTGCTTGCTGAAATCGCCGCCAAGGACCGGCGGCCGAGCGTCAGATCGTCTGTTTCCGGCACGCCAGCGCCGAGCTGACGAACGCGTCACGAGCCGGGTTGTCGATCGCCGCATCCCAGATCAGCGTCACCTGGCTCGGGCCGATGTCCTGAACCGGCAAAATCCGGACATCCGGCCTGCGGTAGAACGCCGTCGTCGACCGCGGCAGGATCACGAAACCCGCCTGCGCGGCAACAAGTTCCAGCTTCTCTTCCACGGTGTGCGCCATCTGGCCCGGGCGGCGGTGCTCGGGGGTGGCGATCGCATACCACTCCGGCAACGTGGCAGGGTCCTGCAGCAGCCGCCTGGATGCCAGGTCGGCCAGGCGCACAGCGCGCTTCTTCTTCGCGAGTGGATCGGCGGCAGGCAAGACGACGTCCCGCGGTTCCTCCAGCAGTGGTGCGGTGCCCAGCCCGCGGTGGTCGATGGGTTCGCGCGCGTACACCACGTCGACATCACCGCTGCGGACCACGTCGACCTGCTCGGCCCACCCGACTTGCACCACGACAGCACGGCGCGACGGGTCATCGTCTTCGAAGGCCGCCGCGGCGGCCGTCGCCAACAGGCCGGGCATCACGCCGACGGTTACCGTCGCGGTCGGCTCGGCAACTCGAAACAGGCGCTGACGCAATGCTTTCGACTCGGCGAGTAAGAAGCGGGCATCCTTGAGTAATTGCTTGCCCGCAGGGGTCAACCGAGTTCCGCGCGAGTCGCGGGCCAGCAGCTTCACACCGAGGTCACTTTCGAACGCGCGGATCTGGCGCGACAGCACCGGCTGTGCGATGTGCAGCCGCTCCGCGGCGCGGCCGTAGTTCAGTTCTTCGGCGACTGCCACGAAGTAGCGGAGTTTGCGCATGTCGAGGTCGGGCGCGACCATACCCCGAGGGTATCGCTCCCGCGACCAAAAGAGTCTTGGACGGTTCATCCAATCCTGGCCGAGAGTGGACGCATGAGCCTGAAGAACGCGCGAGTCCTCGTCATCGGCGGCACCTCCGGCATCGGCCAGGGAGTCGCGTCGGCAGCGGCCGAGCACGGCGCCATTCCGATCGTGGCCTCACGCCGGCAGTCCAGCGTCGACCGCGCCCTCTCCCAACTTCCCGAGCATGCTCGCGGCGCCACCGTCGACCTCACCGACCCGACGGCACTGGAGCGGGTGGCCGTCGACATCGGCGACATCGAACACCTCGTGTTCACCGCAGGCGAGTCGCTCGAACTGGCGCCGCTGGCCGACCTCACCCCGGAGGTCATCACACGCTTCTTTCAGACCCGGTTCGTCGGGGCGCTGACCGCGGTGCGTGTGTTCGCGCCGCGCATCACGTCCGGTGGGTCGATCACATTGACCAGCGGCACCGCCGCCGAGCAGCCCGGCTTCGGGGCGCTGCCGGTGAGCATCTGCGGCGCGATGAACGCGCTGACCAAGGCGCTGGCTTTCGAACTGGCGCCGATCCGGGTCAACGCCATCGCACCCGGAGTCGTACGCACACCGTTGTGGGATGCGATGGGCGAAGCGGACCGGCAAGCCATGTACGACCAGGCTGCGCAACAACTTCCGTTGGGCCGGGTCGCCGAGGTCGGCGACACGGCGCGCGCCTATCTGTACTGCATGGAGCAGGAGTTCGGCACCGGCGTCGTGTTGACGGTCGACGGCGGAACCACCCTGGTATAGGGCAGCGCCGCGTTAGCGCGCGGCGCCCGCGGGGCGTCTGCTACGAGACGGGCGGCGCCGACGCGCCTGCTGACGCTGCGGAGGCTGGTGGGGCTGGGTCGGCTCCGGTCGGGAAGCAACCACGGGTCGACCGAATGTGCGTTCCCCCGGTGCGATCTCGTGCAGCACCGGATGGGATGCGCCGCTGAACCGGGTGATCGTCGGCTTCACACCCGCCTTGCGGGTGAGGCTGCGCACGTCGGACACCTGCTCGTCGATCATCAGCGTCACGACTGTGCCCTCGGCCCCGGCGCGAGCGGTCCGGCCCGACCGGTGCAGATACGCCTTGTGCTCCACGGGAGGATCTGCGTGAACGACGAGAGCCACGTCGTCGACGTGGATGCCGCGCGCGGCGATGTCGGTGGCGACCAGAACCCAGGCCGAACCATCGGAGAAGGCCGCGAGGTTGCGGGTACGGGCGTTCTGGGACAGGTTGCCGTGCAACTCAACTGCAGGCACGCCTCGCGAATTCAGTTGGCGAGCAAGGTTCTTGGCGCCGTGTTTCGTGCGCGCAAAGACGATCTTCCGCCCCGGCGACGCGGCAAGGTCGGCCAACACGCTGACCCGTGCCGCCTTGTCGACATGCAACACGTGATGGTCCATGGCGGCGACCGGTGACTGCGCCGAATCGACGCTGTGCTCGACGGGGTTGGTCAGGTACCGCTTGACGATGACGTCGACGCCGCCGTCCAGCGTTGCGGAGAACAGCATCCGCTGGCCGTTGCGCGGGGTTTTGTCCAGCAGTCGCTTGACCGGCGGCAGGAAGCCCAGGTCGGCCATGTGGTCGGCCTCGTCGAGCACCGTGATCTCGACTGCCGACAGGTCGGCATGGCGCGATTTCACGTGGTCTTCGAGACGGCCTGGGCAGGCGATGACGATGTCGACGCCCTGGCGCAGTTTCTGAATCTGGGGCTGCGGGGAGACGCCGCCGAAGACGGTGACCGACCGCAGATTCGTCGCGGCAGCCAACGGTGCAAGGGCAGCGTCGATCTGCGCGACGAGCTCACGCGTTGGGGCGAGGATAAGTGCCCGCGGACGACCCGCGGCGCGCTTGGTCTGGCTTGTTGTGAGTCGCGTCACCATTGGCAACAGGAAGGCATATGTCTTGCCGGAACCGGTCCGGCCGCGGCCCAGGACATCCCGGCCGGCAAGCGAATCGGGCAGTGTCGCAGCCTGGATCGGAAACGGTGTTTCGATGCCGTTGGCGGTGAGTACATCGACAACGGCCTTAGGCAGGCCGAGGTCGGAGAAAGTGGGCACGGTTGAGCCACTGGGGTTTTGAACAGACAAGGTTAAAGCTCCGAAAGTTTAAGTGTGGTCGTCCTGCCCGGCGCGGATGATTCCGCGGCGCTCGGTATGACGATCGAGAAGCGGCAAAAGGCAGAACAGACGTTGCCGCTGTACACCACTCTACAGGGCCACCAGCGATTCGCTCAATCGGCTAGGACAGTAGCCCGCGCAATTCCTCGACGTAGCGCACGGATTCGCGACGGTCCCCGGACAGCGGCTGCAACAGCAGCGTGGTCACTCCTGCGTCGGCGTACGCGGCGAGCCGTTCCTTGACGAAGCCGTGCGGGCCCACCAGCGACACATTGCGTACTAGCTCATCGGGCACCGCCTCGATGGCTTCCGCCTTCTTGCCGTCGAGGTACAGGTCTTGGATGTGGTTGGCCACGTCTCCGTACCCGTAGCTGGTGGCCAGGTTGTGGTAGAAGTTCTTGCCGCGGGCGCCCATGCCGCCGATATAGAGCGCTAATTGTGGCTTCGCCCAGGCCAATCGGTCGTCGACGTCATCGCCGATCGCCAGCGGGGCGCTCACCATGATGTCCAGCGGACCGAGGTCGGGGTCGCGCTTGGCGAAGCCCGCCCGCAACGAATCTCCCCATACGTCGTCGGCCTTGTCCGGTTGGAAGAACACCGGCTGCCAGCCTTCGGCAATCTCGGCGGTGAGTTCGACGTTCTTCGGCCCCAGTGCCGCGATGGTGATCGGAATACGGTCGCGCACAGGATGATTGATCAGTCGCAGCGGCTTGCCAAGGCCGGTGCCCTGGTCGGCAGGCAGCGGAATCCGATAGTACTTGCCGTCGTAGGTCACCCGCTCGCGACGCCACACCTGCCTACAGATGTCAACGACCTCGCGAGTACGGCCCAGTGGCGCGTCGAACGGCACACCGTGGAAGCCCTCCATCACCTGCGGGCCCGACGTGCCGATGCCCAGCCGGAACCGGCCGTCGGACACGTAGTCGAGGCCGGCCGCCGTCATCGCCAGCAGTGTGGGGGTGCGGACGTAGATCGGAACGACACCCGTGCCGAGCTCGATCCGGGACGTCTTGGCCGCCAGGAAGCCCAGCTGACTGATCGCGTCATAGGAATAGGCCTCAGCCACTAGGGCGATGTCGACGCCGATCTTCTCCAGCTCGACGACCTCGTCGACGGCTTCGAGAAAGCCGCCCGCGTAGTTCAGAAAGATGCCTGTCCGCATGGTGGAGTTATACACCCAACCGGTTGGTTGGCCGACTCAGGGCTTCAATAACGCGACCACCTTGTCCTCGAGGTCCACCGGGTCGTCCGAGAACGGATCCACGGCAGGCGCCTTGGGCAGGTCGATCTCGGGGTCGGCGAAGTCGCGGTAGGTCTTGTCGCCGGTCAGTGTGTGCAGGAGATATCCGGTCAGCAGCGCGCGCACCACCTTCTGCGTGCTGCGGTCGGCGCCGGGCAACCCGACCACGCGTGCCAATCGCCTGCCTTCGATCAGACCCCCGGCCTTGGCCTTGTTGACCGTGCGAAGCGTCGCGCCCTTCCATACCCGCGCCAGCTCAACGGCGTTGGAGCGCAACGTCATCGGGTCGCCGGGTGCAGTGAGAATCAGGCCCGGCACCCGCAGTGCCGCGGCGGGTTCCTCGGCAGCGGGCTTGGTGACCGTCGGAAACATTGCGACGATGGCCTTCGGCTTGACCGGCATACCCGCGGCCGCGAACACCGCCGCGGACCCGCCGAAACCGTGCCCGACCACACCGAGCTTGGTCGGATGCACGCTGATCTTGCCAGGCCCCAGCCGCACACCGGCGACGATGTCGAGCGTCGTGCCGAGGTCGAATGCCAAATTGAGCACCGACGGCGCCAGGCCCGTCTCGGTGTCGGGGGCCGCGGCGACGATGCCCCAGGACGCCAGATGCTCCAGCGTCCCGAGGTAGCGGTCGGCTCCCGCGACCCAATCGTGACCGAACGCCACACCCGCAAGATTCATCCCCGATTCGGGGGTGTAGACGACGCCGGGCAGTCCGGCAAACGCCAGGTCACCGCGCAAAACGCGGTGTGGGCCGCGGCGGGTCAAAGCGGCAAACAGCTTCTTCGTGCGGGCCACGAGACGACCGTATCCCACCAGGGTGTGACCTGCGTCCTGCACTACCCTGGATGCCTATGTGTGGAATCGTCGGCTACGTCGGGCAGCGTCCTGCCTGCGACATCGTCGTCGATGCGCTGCGCCGCATGGAGTACCGCGGATACGACTCGTCCGGCGTCGCGCTGGTCGACGGCAGCGGCGGGCTGACCGTGCGTCGCCGGGCCGGACGGTTGGCCAATTTAGAAGCGGCGTTGGCCGAGACCGACACCTCCAGCCTTGCCGGCAGCACCGGCCTGGGCCATACCCGTTGGGCCACCCACGGCAGACCCACCGATCGCAACGCCCACCCGCACCGCGACGCCACCGGACGGATCGCCGTCGTCCACAACGGCATCATCGAGAACTTCGCCGCGCTGCGCACCGAGCTGGAAGCCACCGGTGTGGAGTTCGCCAGCGACACCGACACCGAGGTCGCTGTTCACCTGGTCTCCCAGCAGTACCGAGTCGGCGACACCGCAGGCGACTTCGCGGCCTCCGTGCTTGCGGTGCTGCGGCGGCTGGAGGGCCATTTCACGCTGGTGTTCGCCAACGCGGACGAGCCGGGAATGATCGTCGCCGCCCGCCGCTCCACGCCGCTGGTCGTCGGTGTCGGCGACGGTGAGATGTTCATCGGCTCCGATGTGGCCGCCTTCATCGAGCACACCCGCGACGCCATCGAACTCGGTCAGGACCAGGCGGTGGTGCTCACCGCCGACGGTTACCGCATCACCGATTTCCACGGCAACCCTGACGACGTGAGTGCTCGGCCCTTTCATATCGATTGGGACCTGTCGGCGGCCGAAAAGGGCGGCTACGAGTACTTCATGCTCAAGGAGATTGCGGAGCAGCCCGCCGCGGTCTCGGACACGCTGCATCGGCCACTTCGCCGATGGCCGCATCGTGCTCGATGAGCAGCGCCTGTCGGACCAGGAGCTGCGCGAGATCGACAAGGTGTTCGTCGTCGCCTGCGGTACCGCCTATCACTCCGGGCTGCTGGCCAAGTACGCCATCGAGCATTGGACCCGGCTGCCCGTCGAGGTCGAGCTGGCCAGCGAATTCCGTTACCGCGACCCGGTTCTGGACAGCCACACTCTCGTCGTCGCCATCTCGCAGTCCGGTGAGACCGCAGACACGCTGGAGGCGGTGCGCCACGCCAAGGAGCAGAAGGCCAAGGTGCTGGCCATCTGCAACACCAACGGTTCGCAGATTCCGCGCGAGTGCGACGCCGTGCTCTACACGCGCGCCGGGCCGGAGATCGGTGTCGCGTCGACGAAGACGTTCCTGGCACAGATAGCCGCGAATTACCTTGTCGGGCTTGCCCTTGCGCAGGCTCGAGGTACCAAGTACCCCGACGAGGTGGAGCGCGTGTACCGCGACCTTGAGGCGATGCCCGACCTGATCGCACGGGTGCTGGAGACCGCCGAACCGGTGTCCGCGCTGGCTCACCGGTTCGCACAGTCGCAGACGGTGCTGTTCCTCGGTCGCCACGTCGGCTACCCCGTCGCACTCGAAGGTGCGCTCAAGCTCAAGGAATTGGCGTACATGCACGCCGAGGGGTTCGCCGCCGGTGAGCTCAAGCACGGGCCGATCGCGTTGATCGAAGACGGCCTGCCGGTGATCGTCGTGATGCCGTCGCCGAAGAATGCCCCGACCTTGCACGCCAAACTGCTTTCGAATATCCGGGAGATCCAGGCCCGCGGCGCGGTCACCATCGTCATCGCCGAGGAGGGCGACGACACCGTTCGGCCCTACGCCGATCACTTGATCGAAATACCGGCGGTGGCAACGCTTTTCCAGCCTTTGCTGTCGACGATTCCGCTGCAGGTGTTCGCCGCCGCTGTCGCGCAGGCCCGCGGCTACGACGTGGACAAGCCGCGCAATCTGGCGAAGTCTGTCACCGTCGAATAGTGCGACGCAGCCACGTCGGAAACTTCAAGAGTGAGCGAGCCCGCGCGCACTTTCTGAGCGTCTACCAGACCGCCATGGCGCAACTTCCGCCGGTGAGCGAGTCGACCGATGTGCCAACCTCGTTCGGCACGGTGCGCGCGTACCGGTTCGACGGCCCATCCGCGGGTCCACCGGTGCTGCTACTGCCGGGCCGCAACGCCTCCACGCCGATGTGGCGGGTCAACATCCCCGCGCTGCTCGAGCACCGTACCGTCATCGGGATCGACCTGCTCGGGGAGGCCGGGATGTCCGTGCAGGACAAGCCGATTACGGGCCCCGACGACGAGGCGCACTGGCTGGACGACACCCTGGCCGGCCTCGGACTGGACAGGGCGCATCTGTTGGGCGTGTCGATCGGCGGCTGGACGGCGGTCAACTATGCGGTCCGCCGGCCCGGCCGCGCAGCCTCGCTGGCGCTTCTGGACCCGGTGATGACGTTCGCGCCGATCCCGGTCAAAGCGCTTCTGGTGTCGGCGGGACTGTTCTTGCCTGTGCCGGAATCAGTGCGCCGCCGGGTGTTCAGCTGGATGTCCGGGGGAGCCGATGTCGACGAATCGCTGCCGGAGGCCGCGCTGATCTCCGCCGGATCCACCGACTTCGCTTTGCGCAAGGCGATGCCGAAATCGATCACCGACGACGAGTTGCAGTGGCTCGCCATTCCGGTGCTGGCGCTGATCGCCGGGCGAAGCGTGATGCTCGACGCCGCCTGCGCGGCGGCTACGGCACGAAGTCTGTTGCTGCGCGGGCAGGTCGAGGTGTGGGCCGACGCGTCGCACGCCATCAACGGCGAGTACCCGGCCGAGATAGCCGAGCGGGCGGGCGCATTCTGGGCTGACGTCGACGCCGCGGGCAACGGCGTGTCGTCGCTATAGCCGCGGCGTCGGTGACACGATGATCGTCGTGTCGCTCGTCGAGGTCATCGAGGCAATCGGCACGGCGATCGATGCGATCGGTGTCGCCGTAATCGCAGGCGGTGCGGTACTCGCCGTCTTCATGACGCTTGGAAAGAATCGTCGTGAGGAAGGCGCCTACGATTTCTTCCGGCGGCGGCTGGGCCGCGCGATTCTGCTCGGCCTCGAATTCTTGGTTGCCGCGGACATCATCCGCACCGTCGCCGTCACACCGACGTGGCAGAGCGTCGCGGTGCTGGCCGGCATCGTGCTGATCCGCACCTTCCTCAGCTTCTCTCTCCAATTGGAGATGACCGGTGCATGGCCTTGGCAGCAGCGCTCCATCGCCGCCGCCGACAAATCTCACGGACGCTCAGCCGAGTGATGCAGGCTCCGACTGCTTGAGGCCGGCCAACAGCACGAGCACCGCCAGGATGCCGGCCACCAACAGCAGCGCCGGGACATCGCCCACCAAATGCCCCGTCTGGTGTCCCATGTGGTCTCCGCCGCCGAAGGACTGCACCGCCATGATTGCGGCGTGTACGACGCTGGACCACACGGCGAACCAGATCAGGCTGAGATTGGCCCGCGGGTTCCGCGCCGCGTTGAGCAGGAAGACGCCAAGCGTCGCGTACAAGCCGACAATCATCATGAAGTAGTTCGACTGGTGGGGAGCCCCCGAATGCCACGCCCACCCCGACGGCCAGACCACGGCCAGGGGATAAAGAAGCAGACACAACGCGCCAAAGACGGCGAGTGCGATCTGGAGCAGCTTGTAAGCGGATGGCATCTGCCCTCCAAAGTGAGTTCCGTTACGACGATCAAGACACGTCTACACCCGTCGAAGTGGTTCAAATGGCGACTTGAGCCAGATGCTCCTCAAGGAACGGCCGGATCAATGCGACAACCTCGGCCAGCCGGCTCTCCAACAGGAAGTGGCCGCCGTCGAGAAGATTGATCTCCGCGGTGGGCAGGTCGCGAGCGAACGCCAACGCGCCGTCCGGCCCGAAGATCTGGTCGTTGCGGCCCCAGACCGCCAGCAGCGGCACCTGTGAGGTACGGAAGTATTCGTGAACGCGTGGGTACAGGTCGACATTGCTGCTGTAATCGGCGAACAGCTCAAGCTGGGCGTCAACCCGCTCCGCGCTGCTCGCGACCGCTGAGTGCGCGTTGATCCAGGTGTCGGGGTCGACCACCGACGGATCCGAAACGCCATGGGTGAATTGCCATTTCAATCCGTCGGGGCTGATGAGCGCGCGAAGCGCGGCGGCGTTGGCCTCGGACCGCTCGCGGCCGTAGGTGAACAGCGGCTCCATCGCGTCGCCGAAGAACCCCTCCACGTAGGCATTGCCGTTCTGGCTGATGATCGCCGCGATGCGCTCGGGGTGGTGTAACGCCAGCCGCCAGCCCACCGGGGCGCCGTAGTCCTGGACGTAGATCGCGTACCGCTGCAGGCCGAGGTGGTCCAGCAGGCCGTCGACATGGTCGGCGACGTTGTCGAACGTGTAGCTGAACTCGTCGACGCTCGGCACGTCGGAGTGACCGAAGCCGGGGTAGTCGGGGGCGATGACGTGGTACCGGTCGGCCAGCGCGGGAATCACGTTGCGGTACTGGTGCGAGCTTGCCGGTGTGCCGTGCAGCAGGACCACGGCGGGCGCAGCGGGTGAGCCGGCCTCGCGGTAGAAGATCCGGCGACCGGCGATCTCGGCGAAGCGGTGATGTGTGACCATTCCTAACCTCTTTCAGTAGTTGTACTGGTTAGACGAAGTCAACACCTCTAGATCTAACCTGTCAAGTGTTCTATGATGGTTAGCATGTCCTTCACGGCGGATTGGCAGGCGGTTCTGCTGGACCTGCTCAACACCACCCCGGTGATCGACGGGCAGATGGTTGATCAGCTCGCCGACCCGGCGGGCGCGCGGAGGTGGCTGCGCGCGCACGGGGCAGACGAGGACCTGGACGTCGCCGCCGTACAGAAGGTTCGCGACGACCTGCAGCGCGTGGTCCGGATGGAAGTCGACGCGGCGGTCCTGCGTCGCTATCTCACGGATGTCCGCCAAGTGCCCGATATCGGAGCCGACGGTCTCGCCTGGTCGGTGGAGGCCGATTGGCCCGCTCACCTGGTCCTGGCCTGGGGCGAGCTGGAAAGAGACATGCCGGGCCGGCTGCGGCCGTGCGCCAATGACGAGTGCCGGTTGTTCCTCATCGACCGCTCACGAGCCGGCACGGCCCGCTGGTGCTCGATGAGCGGCTGCGGCAACCGGATGAAGGCGCGCCGCCACTACAGCCGGACCCGCCGAGACTGAAACCTCGCTGTCGGTGGCGCTGGCATGGAATCGTGGCTGGGATGCGGCACTACTACACCGCCGATGAGATCCGCGAAGCCGAGGCGCCACTGCTGGCATCGCTGCCCGACGGCGGGCTGATGCGACGGGCCGCGTTCGGATTGGCCACCGCGATCGTGCGCGAACTGATTCTGCTGACCGGCGGCATCTCCGGGCGCCGGGTCTGTGCCGTGGTCGGCTCCGGCGACAACGGCGGCGACGCGCTGTGGGCATCGACGTTCCTGCGCCGCCGAGGTGCTGCCGCCACAGCGGTGCTCCTCAACCCCGAACGCACCCACAATGCGGCGCTGGCCGCGTTCACCGGCGCCGGCGGCAGAGTAGTGGAAACCGTTCCGGCAGTAGCCGATTTGGTGATCGACGGCGTGGTCGGCATCTCCGGCTCCGGCCCGCTGCGGACCAACGCGGCGGAGGTCTTCGCGGCCGTCGACCAGGCGGGCATTCCGGTCGTGGCAGTCGACATTCCGAGCGGCGTCGACGTGCAGACCGGCGCCGCCGACGGCCCGCATGTGCACGCCTCCCTGACCGTGACGTTCGGCGGTCTGAAACCCGTTCACGCCCTCGGTGATTGCGGTCGTGTCGAGCTGGTCGACATCGGCCTCCGGCTGCCACCCACCGACGTGCTGGGATTCGATGCCGCCGACGTCGCCGCCCGCTGGCCGGTGCCCGGGCCCAACGACGACAAGTACACGCAGGGTGTCACCGGCGTCCTGGCCGGTTCGGCGACCTATCCCGGTGCGGCCGTGTTGTGCACCGGAGCCGCCGTTGCCGCCACCTCTGGCATGGTCCGCTACGCGGGAAGCGCGGGCCGGCAGGTGCTTTCGCATTGGCCCGAGGTCATAGCCGCTCCTAGCGCCAGCGCGTCGGGTCGGGTGCAGGCATGGGCGGTCGGCCCCGGACTGGGCACCGACGACACCGGGGCGAGCGCGCTGTGGTTCGCGCTCGAGACGAATCTGCCCGTGATCGTCGACGCCGACGCGCTGACCATCCTCGCCGCACACCCCGACCTTGTCACCGGCCGCACTGCGCCGACCGTATTGACACCGCACGCAGGCGAATTCGCGCGCCTTGCCGGTGCTCCGCCCGGCGACGACCGCGTCGCCGCCACCCGCAAGCTGGCCGACCAGCTCGGCGTCACCGTGCTGCTGAAGGGCAACGTCACCGTCATCGCCGAACCCGGTGGTCCGGTCTACCTCAACCCCGCGGGCCAATCATGGGCCGCCACCGCGGGATCGGGCGACGTGCTTTCGGGCATCCTCGGCGCGCTGCTGGCCGCAGGGCTGCCCGCCGGTGAAGCCGCCGCCGCGGCCGCCTTCGTGCATGCCCGCGCCGCCAATCTGTCGGCCGCCGACCCGGGGCCTCACCCGGCGCCGACGTCCGCGTCACGCATCCTCGCCCACGTTCGTGCCGCCATCGCCTCCCTGTAACGAAAGGATTTGCCATGCCGCACAAGGCCCCTCGCGTCCCACAGATCGCCCCGGCTTACACCGGGCGGCTGGCGATGGCACCGGTGCCCTCGCTGCGGATGCCCGATGAAACTATGGATCCCGACAACGCCTACCGCTTCATCCACGACGAGTTGATGCTCGACGGCAGCAGCCGGTTGAACCTCGCGACATTCGTCACCACGTGGATGGATCCGCAGGCCGAGAAACTGATGGCCGAGACGTTCGACAAGAACATGATCGACAAGGACGAATACCCGGCCACCGCCGCGATCGAGCAGCGCTGTGTCTGCATGGTGGCCGACCTGTTCCACGCCGAGGACCTGCGCGACGACGACCCGTCGAGCGCCATCGGGGTGTCGACGATCGGATCCAGCGAGGCGGTGATGCTGGCAGGCCTGGCGTTGAAGTGGCGGTGGCGCGAGAAAGTGGGGAAGGACTGGAAGGGCCGCACGCCGAATCTGGTGATGGGCTCCAACGTGCAGGTGGTATGGGAGAAGTTCTGCCGCTACTTCGACGTCGAACCTCGTTATTTGCCGATGGCAGAAGGCCGTTACGTCATCACGCCCGAGCAGGTGCTCGACAACATCGACGAGGACACCATCGGCGTGGTGGGGATCCTCGGCACCACGTTCACGGGTGAGTTGGAACCGATCGCCGAGATCTGCGCCGCGCTGGACAAGCTGGCCGCAGGCGGTGGACTCGACATCCCCGTGCACGTCGACGCGGCCAGCGGTGGCTTCGTCGTGCCGTTCCTGCACCCCGACCTGGAGTGGGACTTCCGGCTTCCCCGAGTGGTGTCGATCAACGTCAGCGGGCACAAGTACGGCCTGACCTATCCCGGCATCGGTTTTGTGGTGTGGCGCAGCAGCGAGTATCTGCCCGAGGATCTGGTCTTCCGGGTCAACTACCTCGGCGGGGACATGCCGACGTTCACGCTCAACTTCTCCAGGCCCGGCAATCAGGTGGTCGGCCAGTATTACAACTTTCTGCGGCTCGGCCGGGCCGGCTATGGCCAGGTGATGCAGTGCCTGTCGCGGACCGCCCGATGGCTGGGCGACGCGCTGAGCGAGAGCCAGCATTTCGAGGTGGTGGCAGACGGCTCGGCGATCCCGGTGGTCAGCTTCCGACTGGCCGGTGATTTCGGATACACCGAGTTCGACGTGTCACACACGCTACGCGCCTACGGGTGGCAGGTGCCGGCCTACACGATGCCGGAGGGTGCGACCGACATCACGATGCTGCGCATTGTGGTGCGGGAGGGCTTCTCCGCGGACCTGGGCAGGGTCCTTCGCGACGACATCAACACCGTGATGAACCACCTCGACGAGCTGAAGCCCGGCGGCTACTTCGACCAGCTGCAGCCCTTCGCCCACTAGTCCTGGCGGCCTGCCCGCCGGATGGTCTGGGACAATCGGCGGTGGTGATATGACCATGCAAACGACCGAGCTTTCGCTGACCCCCACCGCTGCCGCAGAGGCCGTGGTGGACCTCGACGCGATCGCCCACAACGTGCGGCTGCTGCGTGAGCTCGCCGGGTCGGCCCAGGTGATGGCCGTCGTCAAGGCCGACGGGTACGGCCACGGGGCCATTCAGGCGGGGCGTGCCGCCCTGGCGGCAGGCGCGGCCGAACTCGGTGTGGCCACCATCGACGAGGCACTGGCGCTGCGCCGCGACGGCATCTCCGCGCCGGTGCTGGCGTGGCTGCACTCACCGGGTACCGACTACGCCCCCGCGTTGGAGGCCGACATCCAGGTCGCGCTGTCCTCGCCGCGCCAACTCCGCGAACTGCTCGTCGCGGTGGAGCACACCGGTCGCACCGCAACCGTCACCGTCAAGGTGGACACCGGGATGAACCGCAACGGCGTGGGTGTCGCCGACTACCCGGAGATGCTGACCGCGCTGCGAAATGCGCAGGCCGACGACGCGATCCGGCTGCGCGGCATCATGTCGCACCTGGTGCACGGCCACGACCCTGAGAACCCGCTCAACAACCTTCAGGCGCAGCGGCTGAGCGACATGCTGGCGCAGGCCCGCGACCAGGGCGTGCACCCTGAGATCGCGCACCTGTGCAATTCTCCAGCCGCCATGACCCGCCCCGATTTGGCGTTCGACATGGTGCGGCCCGGTATCGCGGTATACGGGCAGACCCCCATACCGGAGCGCGGTGACATGGGTCTGCACCCCGCCATGACACTGAAATGCCCTGTCGCACTTGTCAGGTCGGTGCGAGCCGGCGACGGCGTGTCCTACGGTCACACTTGGATCGCCAAACGCGACACCACGCTGGCGTTGCTGCCGATCGGTTACGCCGACGGTGTGTTCCGGACATTGAGCGGTCGCATCGACGTCCTGATCAACGGCAGGCTGCGCCGCAGCGTCGGAAGCATCTGCATGGACCAGTTCGTGGTGGACCTCGGTCCCGGCGAGATCGACGTGGCCGAGGGTGACGACGCCATCCTGTTCGGTCCCGGCGCGCAGGGCGAACACACGGCGCAGGATTGGGCCGATCTGCTCGGCACCATCAACTACGAGGTGGTCACCAGCCCTCGCGGGCGGGTAACTCGAACGTACCGTGGAGCGGCGACGGGCCAAAGTCGTTGAGCGATAGGCAGACTGTCCGGCTGCGCGGCCGAGGGTCCAACGTGCGGTGGTTGGCAGGCGCAGCGGGGCTGACGGCGGTCGGCAGCGCCGCTGGCGTATCCGTCGCCAGGTCCTTGCGTCGGCACGTCAGCAACGATGATCCCTACGAGGATGAGGACTTCGAACTTCTCGACGCCGACCGCGGCTATGTGGTGACGACGCCCGACGGAGTGGACCTCGCTGTTCGGGAGGTCGGCCCCGAGGACGCGCGGCTGACCGTCGTGTTCGCGCACGGTTTCTGTCTTCGGATGGGCGCCTTCCACTTTCAGCGCGTGCGGCTGGCCGAGCAGTGGGGCCCGCAGGTCCGTATGGTGTTCTACGACCATCGCGGACACGGCCAGTCCGCCGAGGCCTCACCCGACTCCTACACCGTGACGCAACTGGGCAAGGACCTCGACACCGTGCTCACCGTGATGGCGCCGCGCGGCCCTGTGGTGCTGGTCGGGCATTCGATGGGCGCCATGACCGTACTGTCGCATGCGCGCCAGTTCCCGAAGCGCTATCCCACCCGCATCGTCGGTGCGGCGATCATCGCCTCTGCGGCAGAAGGGGTTTCGCGCTCGCCGCTGGGTGAGATCCTGAAGAACCCGGCGCTCGAGGCGGTGCGCTTCGCCGTCAGGCACGCGCCGAAAACGGTGCATCGCACCCGCGGTGCCGCCAGTTCGGTGATCGGCCCGGTCCTGCGGGCGGCATCCTATGGTGACGAGAAGATCGGCGCGAGCGTCGTGGCGTTCTCCGAGAAGATGATGCACGACACGCCCATCGCCACGCTGGTCGAGTTCCTGCACGCGCTCGAAGTCCACGACGAGACCGACGGGCTAAACGCATTGGCGAAAGTGCCCACCCTGATTGCCTGCGGGGACCGCGACCTCCTCACGCCGATGGAGTACTCGCAGAGCATGGCGGCCGCACTGCCGAAGTCCGAACTCGTGATCGTTGGCGGTGCCGGGCATTTGGTCCAGCTCGAGCAACACGAGGCCATCGACGACGGCCTGGTCCGTCTTGTCGAGCGGGCCACCCCCTCCAAGCTGGTCGCGCTCACGCGGCGGGTGCGGAACCGGGTGCGCAAAAATGGCTGAGCGCGGCTCCGGCACCGCCGAGCTGGCCACCGCCGAGGACACCATCGCGCTGGGTGCCAAGCTCGGCGGCCAGTTACGCGCCGGTGACGTGGTCGTGCTGTCGGGTCCGCTTGGTGCTGGAAAAACTGTGCTGGCCAAGGGGATTGCGCGAGCGCTGGATGTGGAAGGGCCGGTGATATCGCCGACGTTCGTGTTGGCCCGTGTGCATCGCGCGCGCCGCGCGGATGCCCCGGCGATGATCCACGTCGACTTGTACCGGCTGCTCGACCACGCCTCCGTCGATCTGCTCGCCGAGCTCGACTCACTGGACCTCGACACCGATCTCGACGACGCCGTCGTCGTCGTCGAGTGGGGCGAGGGGCTCGCCGAACGGCTTTCGGACAGTCACCTCGACATCCGGCTCGAACGCGGACGCGACACCGAAATCCGCACCGCCATCTGGCAGTGGAACGTGCCGTGAGCACGATCATTCTCGCCATCGACACCGCGACGCCCGCGGTCACCGCTGGCATCGTGAAGCTCGACGGCATCGAGGTACTCGCCGAGCGGGTCACCGTCGACGCCCGCGCACACGCCGAGCAGCTCACCCCGAACGTGCTCGCCGCGCTGGCCGACGCCGGCCTGACCGTCGACGATCTGGGCGCTGTTGTGGTCGGTTGCGGCCCAGGGCCTTTCACGGGCCTGCGGGTCGGCATGGCCACCGCGGCGGCATACGCTCACGCGCTCGGCATTCCGGTGCACGGGGTATGCAGCCTCGACGCGATCGGCATAGAAAGCGCGGGCACTGTGTCCGAAGTCCTCGTGGTCACCGACGCCCGCCGCCGCGAGGTGTACTGGGCGCGGTATCGCGACGGCGTGCGTGTCGACGGGCCGGCCGTGGACACGCCGGCTGACGTGCCGACCGACGTCGACGCGGTGGCGGGCTCACCAGAGCACGCCGCGCTGTTCGAGCTGCCACGCCTTGCGGCCGTCTACCCGACGGCGGCGGGCCTCGTTCGTGCCGTGGCCGACTGGACGGCAGAACCGGCACCGTTGATTCCGCTGTATCTGCGCCGCCCCGACGCCAAGCCGCAACAGCCGGCGGTGCCCCGATGACGGTGGTGCTCGGCCCGTTGACCCGCACCGACGCAGCGCGATGCGCGGAGCTGGAGTCGCAGCTGTTCGACGGCGACGACCCGTGGCCGGCCCGCACATTCATGGCCGAGCTCGAAGCTAAGCACAACCACTACGTCGCCGCGCGCGCCGATGACAAGCTCGTCGGCTACGGCGGCGTCGCGCGGCTCGGGCGAAAGAAGCCCTACGAGTACGAGATCCACACCATCGGCGTCGACTCCGCCTACCAGGGTCAGGGCATCGGCCGTCAGCTGCTGACGGCGCTGCTCGAACATGCCAATGGTGGAACGGTTTTCCTCGAGGTCAGAACCGACAACGAAGCCGCGATCTCTCTCTACGAGAGCGTGGGGTTTGTCAGAGTCGGCATGCGAAGACGGTACTACCGAGCCAGCGGCGCCGACGCTTACACCATGAGACGGGATCCGCCATGACGATCATCCTGGCCATCGAAAGCTCCTGCGACGAAACGGGTGTCGGCATCGCCCGGCTCGATGACGACGGCGCCGTCACGCTGCTCGCCGACGAGGTGGCCTCCAGTGTCGACGAGCACGCCCGGTTCGGCGGTGTCGTTCCCGAGATCGCGTCGCGCGCACATCTGGAGGCACTGGGCCCCACCATGCGGCGTGCGCTCAAGACGGCGAACGTGGACAAGCCGGACATCGTCGCCGCCACCATCGGACCCGGGCTGGCCGGTGCGTTGTTGGTGGGAGTTGCTGCGGCCAAGGCATATTCGGCGGCATGGCAGGTGCCGTTCTACGCCGTCAACCATCTCGGCGGTCACCTGGCCGCCGACGTCTACGACCACGGCCCGCTGCCCGAGAGCGTCGGCCTGCTGGTGTCCGGCGGGCATACCAACCTGCTGCACGTGCGGTCGCTGGGCGAGCCGATCGTCGAACTGGGCAGCACCGTCGACGACGCTGCCGGTGAGGCCTATGACAAGATCGCGCGGCTACTCGGCCTCGGCTATCCCGGCGGTAAGGTGCTCGACGATCTGGCTCGCGAGGGCGACCGCGACGCAATCGTCTTCCCGCGCGGCATGACCGGGCCGCGCGACGACCCGTACGCGTTCAGCTTCTCCGGGCTCAAGACGGCCGTCGCCCGGTACGTCGAGAGTCACCCCGACGCGTCGCAGGCCGATATCGCGGCGGGCTTCCAGGAGGCGGTTGCCGATGTGCTGACACGCAAGGCCCTGCATGCGGCGACTGAGCTGGGGGTCTCGACGTTGTTGATTGC
>CAWJDL010000024.1:0-151974 GCA_963841555.1 uncultured Actinomycetota bacterium | reverse complement strand
GCCTGTTCGGCAGCCGGAATCCGGTGCAGCACAATGTTGGCCCACGCCAGGGCGAGCTGCAGCCGCGGATCCGAATGCACGACGGCTGCCGGTAGCTTGCCCACCAGCCCGATGAGCGTGGACATCTGGGAATTCGCCACCAGCTAGATCCCGTCATTCTCGACGAGCTGCACCGCTCCGCTGGTCATCACCGGCCGCGAGCGCGTGATCGACCGCCTCGCTGACCATCCGGTGCTCGGCGAACCACGTCGAAGCCACGCGTGCAACCGCATCGATCCGCTCGGGATTCATCACGGTCGAGCCGGTGCCGCAGGAAGTCGATGAACAGCTGGTGATAGCGGAACCATTGCTCGTCGAGCCGGTGCAGGAACAGGTCTCGCTCCTCGACCTGTTCCAGCATCGCCTGCCTGTCCGGCACGCCGGACAACGCCGCGGCCAGGTCCCCGCAGATCCGCTCGGTGATCGAGGTCGCGAGCAGGAAGTCGAGCATCGACGGTTCCAGAGTGTCGAGCACGTTCTCGGCGAGAAATTCGCTGATCGCGTGGTGGCGGCCCGTCATCGTGCCGATCAGTCGGACCGGATCGTCGGGCCGCGCAGCGACAGCGTCGCCAACTGCAGCGCGGCCACCCAGCCATCGGTCTTCGCGGTGAGTTCCTCCACGTCGCTGCGGTCGAGATCCAGTCCACTCAGGTCGACCAGAAAGTTCTCCGATTCGGCCACATCGAAACGCAGTGCGGTGGCGTCGATTTCAAGAAGTTCGTCCTGCATCCGCATCCGGCTCATCGGCAGGCCGCTCTGGTTGCGGCTGGTCACGACGACATTGAGATCGTCGGAGGCGAAGTTACAAGTAGGTACTTCAGCGCCCCGATGGTCGCCGGGTCGGTGACCCGCTGCCAGTCGTCGATCACCAGCGTCATGCGCGTGCCAGTGTCATGGATCTCGTTGATCAACGAGGTGAGGACGTAACGCTCGGCCTCATCGCCGTGCTCTTCCAATACTTCGCCCAGTTCGGCGGCCAGCGCAGGTGTCACCGCGCGGATGGCCTCGATCAGATGGGACAGGAACCATACGACGTTGTTGTCGTCGTGGTCGACCGTCAGCCATGCGACGGCGACGCCTTCGGCCCTCAGCTGCTGCGCCCACTGCGCGGCGAGCGTGCTCTTCCCGAAGCCGGTTGGACCGTGGATCACCGTGAGCTTCTTGTCCCGTTCTGCTCGTAACACGTCGATCAGCCGCGCGCGGTCGACGAGCGCCTTCGTCGACACCGGTAGCTGGAACCGGGTTGCCGGAGCCGGGGGCGTCAGCATCCGCGCCGGGTATGAAGTCGACGGCGTGCCGGGCGACCGCATCGGGTTATACCGGATCGTCGGGACCGGTATGGGCACGGGCATGTCGTCCACCGGCAAGCCGTGCCTCCGCTGCACGTCTCGCAACTGCTCCCCGAAGGCTTCGGCGGTCGCGGGCCGGTCCTCGATGTCGCGCGACATCGCCTGCTCGATCACCGCGCATACGTCGGTCGGCAGGCCGGAGTCGCGCAGGCTCGGCATCGGGTGCCTGGTTATCCGGAGAAACTGGGCGACCATCTGCTCGCCCTTGCGACGCTCGAATACCGCGTGTCCGGTGCCTGCGCAAAACAACGTCGACGCCAGGCTGTAGACATCCGAGGTCACGTCTGGCGGCTGGCCGAGCAACACCTCTGGGGCGTGTATACGCCGGCGAACCCATGACGGCTCCGTCCGCGGTCTCGAAGCCGCCGATGATGCGGGCGATCCCGAAGTCCGTCAGCTGCGGCTCGCCGTACTCGGTGAGCAGGATGTTCGCCGGTTTGACGTCGCGGTGCAGCGTCCTCGCGCCGGTGCGCGGTTTCCAACGCGCCCGCGACTTTCACCCCGATATGCAGCGCGTCGGCCCATCCGACCGGCCCGTTGTCATGGATCTTGGCCTCCAACGAACCATGCGGGTGGTACTGCATCACGATGTACGGCCGGCCGGTGGCCGTCGTGCCGACCTGGAAAATCGTGACGATGTGCGGATGCCCGGACAACTTGCCCATTGCGACCTGCTCACGGACGAACCGCTCGAGGTTGTCGGGCTCGAGATCGGCGGTCAGCACTTTCACCGCGACGATGCGATCGAGCTCGGGCTGGCTGCAGCGATACACCACGCCGAACCCGCCCCGGCCGATTTCCTCGGGATCGGTGAAACCGGCAGCCACCAACTCCGCCGGGACCCCGGCGTGCATATCCCCCTGCGTCGGCAGTGGGTCGCTGCGTGCCATCGGTCGTCTCGATATCGCCGGCGTCATGGCCGCACCAATGGCCACCTGACCTGAGCATAAACCGAACAGTCATCCGCGGATGGCCGATGACCAAGCCAGTGCGGTCGGATCGACGTGCGACTCCGACTCCATGGCCGTGGCCGGATAGACCGGACCGCGGCGGCCGGCCCTGCAAACCCAGATTTGACGGAAAACTCCACACCAAACACGGCGTTATCTCTTGACGGACGGAGCCAAACGGGTCAATCTGTTGGGCAGCATGTGTGCACGGGTTAAGGACGCCAGCCAGCGCCCGGTGACTTTTGCATGCGGTGGTTGAGGAATACGCCGTCCTGCGGTATTGTTGGACGTTGCGCTGGCTGCATCCTGCCCACCTAAACCCGCACCTGACACCGATGTCCTAGCCTGAGCCCCGCTCAGTGATCTAGTCGCGTGCCGTGCGTTCGGGAAGCTTGTGGTCTTGAAAGGCCAGCCGAACCGACGCAGATATAGCGACATAACGGACCGGCAGCCTCTGCCTCCCGGATAGTCGCATGAGGTGCTGGAAGGATGCATCTTGGCAGGCTCGCGCCAGATCAAGTCAGCAGTAGCTAACCCTAATAACTCCGTCCCCGGAGCACCCAACCGAATTTCATTTGCAAAGCTCCGTGAGCCGCTCGAGGTTCCGGGGCTACTTGAGGTGCAGACCGAGTCGTTCCAGTGGCTCGTCGGCGCCGACGAGTGGCGTGAGAAGGCCAAGGCGCGCGGCGACGTGAACCCGGTGGGCGGCCTCGAAGAGGTGCTCACCGAGCTCTCGCCGATCGAGGACTTCTCCGGCTCGATGTCGCTGTCGTTCTCCGACCCGCGCTTCGACGAGGTCAAGGCGCCGGTCGACGAGTGCAAAGACAAGGACATGACGTACGCGGCTCCGCTGTTCGTCACGGCGGAGTTCATCAACAACAACACCGGTGAGATCAAGAGCCAGACGGTCTTCATGGGTGACTTCCCGATGATGACCGAGAAGGGCACCTTCATCATCAACGGCACCGAGCGTGTCGTGGTGTCCCAGCTGGTCCGTTCGCCGGGCGTGTACTTCGACGAGACCATCGACAAGTCCACCGAGAAGACGCTGCACAGCGTCAAGGTGATCCCCGGCCGCGGCGCGTGGCTGGAGTTCGACGTCGACAAGCGCGACACCGTCGGTGTGCGCATCGACCGCAAGCGCCGTCAGCCGGTCACCGTGCTGCTCAAGGCGCTGGGCTGGACCAACGAGCAGATCATCGGAGCGCTTCGGCTTCTCCGAGATCATGATGGGCACGCTGGAGAAGGACAACACCGCAGGCACCGACGAGGCGCTGCTGGACATCTACCGCAAGCTGCGTCCGGGCGAGCCGCCGACCAAGGAGTCCGCGCAGACCCTGCTGGAGAACCTGTTCTTCAAGGAGAAGCGCTACGACCTGGCCCGCGTGGGCCGCTACAAGGTCAACAAGAAGCTCGGCCTGAACACCGACAAGCCGATCACCAGCTCGACGCTGACCGAAGAGGACGTCGTCGCCACCATCGAGTACCTGGTTCGCCTGCACGAGGGGCAGACCAGCGATGACGGTGCCCGGCGGTGTCGAGGTCCCTGTCGAGACCGACGACATCGACCACTTCGGCAACCGTCGCCTGCGCACGGTCGGCGAGCTGATCCAGAACCAGATCCGGGTCGGCCTGTCCCGCATGGAGCGCGTCGTGCGCGAGCGCATGACGACGCAGGACGTCGAGGCGATCACGCCGCAGACCCTGATCAACATCCGCCCCGTCGTGGCGGCGATCAAGGAGTTCTTCGGCACCAGCCAGCTGACGCCAGTTCATGGACCAGAACAACCCGCTGTCGGGTCTGACCCACAAGCGCCGCCTTTCGGCGCTGGGCCCGGGCGGTCTGTCCCGTGAGCGCGCCGGCCTCGAGGTCCGCGACGTGCACTCCAGCCACTACGGCCGGATGTGCCCGATCGAGACCCCGGAGGGCCCGAACATCGGCCTGATCGGTTCGCTGTCGGTGTACGCGCGGGTCAACCCGTTCGGCTTCATCGAGACGCCGTACCGCAAGGTCAACAAGGGTGTCGTCAGCGACGAGATCCACTACCTGACCGCCGACGAGGAGGACCGCCACGTCGTGGCGCAGGCCAACTCGCCGATCGACGACAAGGGCAAGTTCACTCGAGGAGCGCGTCCTGGTCCGCCGGAAGGGCGGCGAGGTCGAGTACGTCTCGTCCACCGAGGTCGACTACATGGACGTCTCGCCGCGCCAGATGGTGTCGGTCGCGACGGCGATGATCCCGTTCCTCGAGCACGACGACGCCAACCGTGCCCTGATGGGTGCCAACATGCAGCGCCAGGCGGTTCCGCTGGTGCGCAGCGAGGCGCCGTTGGTCGGTACCGGCATGGAGCTTCGTGCCGCGATCGACGCGGGCGACGTCGTCGTCGCCGACAAGGCCGGCGTGATCGAGGAGGTCTCCGCCGACTACGTCACCGTGATGGCCGACGACGGCACCCGGCACACCTACCGGATGCGCAAGTTCGCGCGGTCCAACCACGGCACCTGCGCCAACCAGCGCCCGATCGTCGACGCCGGCGACCGGGTGGAGGCCGGCCAGGTGATCGCCGACGGTCCCTGCACCGAGAACGGCGAGATGGCGCTCGGCAAGAACCTGCTCGTGGCGATCATGCCGTGGGAAGGCCACAACTACGAGGACGCGATCATCCTCTCCAACCGTCTGGTCGAAGAGGACGTGCTCACCTCGATCCACATCGAGGAGCACGAGATCGACGCCCGCGACACCAAGCTGGGCGCCGAGGAGATCACCCGGGACATCCCGAACGTCTCCGATGAGGTGCTGGCCGATCTCGACGAGCGCGGCATCGTCCGCATCGGCGCCGAGGTCCGCGACGGCGACATCCTGGTCGGCAAGGTCACGCCGAAGGGCGAGACCGAGCTGACCCCGGAGGAGCGGCTGCTGCGCGCGATCTTCGGCGAGAAGGCCCGCGAGGTCCGCGACACGTCGCTGAAGGTTCCGCACGGCGAGTCCGGCAAGGTCATCGGCATCCGGGTGTTCTCCCGCGAGGACGACGACGAGCTGCCCGCCGGTGTCAACGAGTTGGTCCGCGTCTACGTCGCGCAGAAGCGCAAGATCTCCGACGGCGACAAGCTGGCCGGACGCCACGGCAACAAGGGCGTCATCGGCAAGATCCTGGCCGTCGAGGACATGCCGTTCCTGCCGGACGGCACGCCCGTCGACATCATCCTGAACACGCACGGTGTGCCGCGACGGATGAACATCGGCCAGATCCTGGAGACCCACCTCGGGTGGGTGGCCAAGAGCGGCTGGAAGATCAACGGCTCACCGGACTGGGCTGCCAACCTGCCCAAGGAGCTGCTGGAGGCCGAGCCGGACTCGATCGTGTCGACGCCGGTGTTCGACGGTGCCCGTGAAAACGAGCTGCAGGGGCTGCTCAGCTCCACGCTGCCCAACCGCGATGGCGACACGCTCGTCAACGAGGACGGCAAGGCGATGCTGTTCGACGGCCGCAGTGGCGAACCGTTCCCGTACCCGGTGACGGTCGGCTACATGTACATCCTCAAGCTGCACCACCTGGTGGACGACAAGATCCACGCCCGCTCCACTGGCCCGTACTCGATGATCACCCAGCAGCCGCTGGGCGGTAAGGCGCAGTTCGGTGGTCAGCGGTTCGGCGAGATGGAGTGCTGGGCCATGCAGGCCTACGGCGCGGCGTACACGCTGCAGGAGCTGTTGACCATCAAGTCCGACGACACCGTCGGCCGGGTCAAGGTGTACGAGGCGATCGTCAAGGGCGAGAACATCCCCGAGCCGGGCATTCCGGAGTCGTTCAAGGTGCTTCTCAAGGAACTGCAGTCGCTGTGCCTGAACGTCGAGGTGCTGTCTTCGGACGGTGCGGCGATCGAGATGCGCGACGGCGACGACGAGGACCTGGAGCGCGCTGCGGCGAACCTGGGAATCAACTTGTCGCGCAACGAATCTGCATCTGTCGAAGATCTCGCTTAGTTATTAGTTACTAAACCCGCAAGGGGAAAGGGAGTTACGTGCTAGACGTCAACTTCTTCGATGAACTCCGCATCGGCCTGGCCACCGCGGACGACATCCGCAACTGGTCCTTCGGCGAGGTCAAGAAGCCGGAGACCATCAACTACCGCACGCTCAAGCCAGAGAAGGACGGCCTGTTCTGCGAGAAGATCTTCGGACCGACTCGCGACTGGGAGTGCTACTGCGGCAAGTACAAGCGCGTCCGCTTCAAGGGCATCATCTGCGAGCGCTGCGGCGTCGAGGTGACCCGCGCCAAGGTGCGTCGCGAGCGGATGGGCCACATCGAGCTGGCCGCGCCCGTAACGCACATCTGGTACTTCAAGGGTGTGCCGTCGCGGCTCGGCTACCTGCTCGACCTGGCGCCTAAGGATCTCGAGAAGATCATCTACTTCGCGGCCTACGTCATCACCGCCGTGGACGACGAGATGCGTCACAACGAGCTGTCGACGCTAGAGGCCGAGATGGTCGTCGAGCGCAAGGCCGTCGAGGATCAGCGCGACGCCGACCTCGAGGCCCGTGCGCAGAAGCTCGAAGCCGATATGAAGGAGCTCGAGGACGAGGGCGCCAAGTCCGACGTGAAGCGCAAGGTTCGCGACGGCGGCGAGCGCGAGATGCGTCAGATGCGCGACCGTGCCCAGCGTGAGCTGGACCGGCTCGAGGAGATCTGGACCACCTTCACCAAGCTCGCCCCCAAGCAGCTGATCGTCGACGAGGTGCTCTACCGCGAGCTCATCGACCGCTACGGCGAGTACTTCCATGGCGCCATGGGCGCGGAGTCGATCAAGAAGCTCATCGAGAACTTCGACATCGACGCCGAGGCCGACAACCTGCGCGACGTCATCCGTAACGGCAAGGGCCAGAAGAAGCTTCGTGCTCTCAAGCGTCTGAAGGTCGTCGCAGCGTTCCAGTCCAACAGCAACTCGCCGATGGGCATGGTGCTCGACGCGGTTCCGGTGATTCCGCCGGAGCTGCGCCCGATGGTGCAGCTCGACGGTGGCCGGTTCGCCACGTCGGACCTCAACGATCTGTACCGCCGCGTGATCAACCGCAACAACCGGCTCAAGAGGCTGATCGATCTCGGCGCGCCCGAGATCATCGTCAACAACGAGAAGCGGATGCTGCAGGAGTCGGTGGACGCGCTGTTCGACAACGGCCGCCGCGGCCGGCCCGTCACCGGGCCGGGCAACCGTCCGCTGAAGTCGTTGAGCGATCTGCTCAAGGGCAAGCAGGGCCGGTTCCGTCAGAACCTGCTCGGCAAGCGTGTCGACTACTCCGGCCGTTCGGTCATCGTGGTCGGCCCGCAGCTCAAGCTGCACCAGTGCGGCCTGCCCAAGCTGATGGCGCTCGAGCTGTTCAAGCCGTTCGTGATGAAGCGTCTGGTCGACCTGAACCACGCGCAGAACATCAAGAGCGCCAAGCGGATGGTGGAGCGTCAGCGCCCGCAGGTGTGGGACGTGCTCGAAGAGGTCATCGGCGAGCACCCGGTGCTGCTGAACCGTGCACCGACTCTGCACCGCCTCGGCATCCAGGCCTTCGAGCCGATGCTGGTGGAGGGCAAGGCGATTCAGCTGCACCCGCTGGTGTGTGAGGCGTTCAACGCCGACTTCGACGGTGACCAGATGGCCGTGCACTTGCCGCTGAGCGCGGAGGCTCAGGCCGAGGCCCGCATCCTGATGCTGTCGTCGAACAACATCCTGTCGCCTGCGTCGGGCCGCCCGCTGGCCATGCCGCGTCTGGACATGGTGACCGGGCTGTACTTCCTGACGACCGAGATCGCCGGCGACATCGGCGAGTTCGTTCCGGCCGCCAAGGACAAGCCGGAGTCGGGCGTGTACAGCTCGCCGGCCGAGGCGATCATGGCGCTGGATCGCGGTTCGCTGTCCGTGCGTTCCAAGATCCGGGTGCGGCTGACCCAGCTGCGTCCGCCGGCCGACCGTCGAGGCCGAGCTGTTCGGCGACGAGGGCTGGAAGCCAGGCGACGCATGGACGGCCGAGACCACGCTGGGCCGGGTGATGTTCAACGAGTTGCTGCCGATCGGCGTATCCGTTCGTCAACGAGCAGATGCACAAGAAGGTGCAGGCGCGGATCGTCAACGACCTGGCCGAGCGCTACCCGATGATCGTGGTCGCGCAGACCGTGGACAAGCTCAAGGACGCCGGCTTCTACTGGGCCACCCGTTCGGGTGTCACCGTGTCGATGGCCGACGTGCTGGTGCCGCCGCAGAAGCAGGAGATCCTGGACCGCTACGAGAAGGAAGCGGATCAGATCGAGAAGAAGTATCAGCGCGGTGCGCTCAACCACGACGAGCGCAACGAGGCGTTGGTGAAGATCTGGCAGGACGCCACCGAAGAGGTCGGTAGGGCGCTGCGGGAGCACTACCCAAGCGACAACCCGATCATCACGATCGTTGACTCGGGTGCCACGGGTAACTTCACCCAGACGCGGACGCTGGCAGGCATGAAGGGTCTGGTGACCAACCCGAAGGGTGAGTTCATCCCGCGCCCGATCAAGTCCTCGTTCCGTGAGGGCCTGACGGTGCTGGAGTACTTCATCAACACCCACGGCGCCCGAAAGGGTCTGGCGGACACGGCACTTCGTACCGCCGACTCGGGTTACCTGACCCGTCGTCTGGTCGACGTTTCGCAGGACGTCATCGTGCGAGAGACGGACTGCGAGACCGAGCGCGGCGTCAACGTCACGCTGGCCGAGCTGGTGGACAAGACGCTGGTTCGCGATCAGCACATCGAGACCTCCGCGTACGCGAGGACGCTGGCCACCGACGCGGTCGACAAGAAGGGCAACGTGATCGTCGAGCGCGGTCACGACCTGGGCGACCCGGCGATCGAGGCGCTGCTGGGCGCGGGCATCACCGAGGTGAAGGTGCGCTCGGTGCTGACCTGTGCGACCGGCACTGGTGTGTGCGCGATGTGCTACGGCCGTTCGATGGCGACGGGCAAGCTCGTCGACATCGGCGAGGCGGTCGGCATCGTTGCCGCGCAGTCGATCGGTGAGCCCGGCACGCAGCTGACCATGCGTACGTTCCACCAGGGTGGCGTCACCGGCGGTGGCGACATCACCGGTGGTCTGCCGCGCGTGCAGGAGCTGTTCGAGGCCCGCGTGCCCCGGGACAAGGCGCCCATCGCCGACGTCACGGGACGCGTCCACCTCGAGGAGGGCGAGCGCTTCTACAAGATCACCATCATTCCCGACGATGGTGGCGAGGAAGTGGTGTACGACAAGCTCTCCCGCCGCCAGCGCCTGAAGGTGTTCAAGCACGACGACGGTTCCGAGCGGCTGCTCACCGACGGCGACCACGTCGAGGTGGGCCAGCAGCTGATGGAAGGCTCGGCCGACCCGCACGAGGTGCTTCGTGTCCAGGGCCCCCGCGAGGTGCAGATCCACCTCGTCAAGGAGGTCCAGGAGGTCTACCGCGCTCAGGGTGTGTCGATCCACGACAAGCACATCGAGGTGATCGTCCGGCAGATGCTGCGGCGCGTCACGATCATCGATTCGGGCGCGACGGAGTTCCTGCCCGGCTCGCTGACCGAGCGTGGCGAGTTCGAGTCCGAGAACCGTCGGGTGGTTGCCGAGGGTGCCGAGCCCGCGGCGGGTCGTCCGGTGCTGATGGGTATCACCAAGGCGTCGCTGGCCACCGATTCGTGGCTGTCGGCGGCGTCGTTCCAGGAGACCACTCGAGTGCTGACCGATGCGGCGATCAACTGCCGCAGCGACAAGCTTCAGGGTCTGAAGGAGAACGTGATCATCGGCAAGCTGATCCCGGCCGGTACCGGCATCAACCGGTACCGCAACATCCAGGTGCAGCCGACCGAAGAGGCGCGGGCTGCCGCGTACACGATCCCGTCCTACGAGGATCAGTACTACAGCCCGGACTTCGGCCAGGCCACCGGTGCCGCTGTTCCGCTGGACGACTACGGCTACTCGGATTATCGGTAAGACCGACCGCTAGTCACAACGAGGAAGCCCCCGGTATCCCCGGGGGCTTTTTCGTTGGCGAACGTGCACTGATTGCGAAAGATCCATGGAGATGTCGCAGTGGTCTCACACTCGACATATGCGGGCTGCTTCCCGTGGGTTCACCATCCACTACACCGTCGAAGGTGATGGCCCACCGCTCATGCTCGTTGCACCTACGATGTCGGCGGCTCGGGACTGGGACGACCTCGGGTACGTGAGGGCGTTGTCGGGCGAATGGCGGGTCATCAACGTCGACCCCCTCGGGCACGGCGACAGCGACCTTCCGCACGATGCGGATGCGTACGATCCGGCAGGAGTTGCCGCGGATCTGATCGCGGTGATGGACGCAGAAGACGTGAATCGCGCGACGGTGTGGGGCTATTCACGTGGAGGCTGGCTCACCTGCAATTTGGCGAGCCGCTATTCGGAACGAGTCGAGCGGATCGTCGTCGGCGGTTACGCAATGCACGCTCACGAGGAGGAAGTCGGTCGGCTGTTGGTGCCACTCGCAGGTTTCCTGCGGCAGGGCGACTGGGCGGCCCTCTGGCAGGCGTTCGGTGAGACCGACGCGGCGCTTAAGCAGATGATCGAGGACAGCAACGACGCGCTCGCGCTGGCTGCGGCGATCGAAGGATCGATGCGCCCGACCCGATTCATCGATCCTGCCTCGATCCACTGTCCCGCCATGTACTACGTCGGATCCAAGGACTGGATCCTTCCGCATGTGCGTGCCGACGCCGACGCACTCGACGCCACTGTTGATGTCATCACGGGACAAACGCACCTCGGCGCCTTCTTCGAGGCGGTCAAGCCCGTCCTCGCAGCGGTGACCCCAAGGTTGGACCGCTCACTCGGCAGTGTCTGACGGCCCGCCTAGACTTGGCGCCGTGTTGATTGGTTCGCACGTCCACCAAGACGATCCCCTGGCCGCGGCCGAGGCCGACGGCGCCGACGTGGTGCAGTTCTTCCTCGGCAACCCACAGAGCTGGAAGAAGCCCAAACCGCGTGACGACGCCGAGACGCTGAAGGCGTCGAGCATGCCGCTCTATGTCCACGCGCCGTACCTGATCAACGTCGCCTCGGCCAACAACCGCGTGCGCATCCCGTCGCGCAAGATCCTGCAGGACACCTGCGATGCAGCGGCGGAAGTCGGGGCCACCGCGGTCATCGTGCACGGCGGCCACGCCGACGACAACGACGTGGAGGCCGGGTTCGAGCGGTGGGTCAAGGCGCTCAAGGCCCTCGAGACCGATGTGCCGGTGTACCTGGAAAACACCGCGGGCGGCGACCACGCGATGGCCCGTCACTTCGACATCATCGGCCGGCTGTGGGATCACATCGGCGACAGCGGCATCGGGTTCTGCCTCGACACCTGCCATGCCTGGGCCGCTGGTGAGGCCCTGATCGACGCGGTCGATCGCATCTTGGCCCTAACCGGGCGCATCGACTTGGTGCACTGCAACGACTCGAGAGACGCCGCAGGCTCCGGCGCGGACCGGCACGCCAACTTCGGGACCGGCCAGATCGATCCCGAGCTTTTGGTTGCGGTCGTCAAGGCCGCAGGCGCGCCGGTGATCTGTGAAACCGCCGACGAGGGCCGAAAGGACGACATCGCGTTCCTGCGCGAGCACGTGGACTGACCATCGGGCTGGTCACGATCTGCTAACCGAACGTCCCGCCAACTGGCGGTAACGCCACGGTGAACTAAATTCATCGGAGTGTCCGCCGTTGACGAGTCGTCAATTGCGCTTCCGCGCGCCCTCGAAACGGCAGACACCCGCGAACGCCGGCTCGCCATCGTGCGACGCATCGCCATCGTGCGACGCATCGCCATCGTGCGACGCATCGCCATCGCGACCTGGGCCGTCGTGGTGGTGTACCGGACGATCACGACAGGGTTTGCATTCAATCGCGAACTGCTGCTGCTCTACATCGCCACCGGCCTGCTCGCGGCCAGCATCGGTCAGGGTCGCCGCATGCTCTTCGTCATCCGTGACTGGCTGCCCTTCGCACTGGTTCTCATCGCTTACGACCTGAGCAGGGGAGCGGCCGACATCGTCGGGCGACCCACGTTATGGCACTGGCAGATCGACGCGGACCGGTGGCTGTTCTTCGGAACTGTGCCGACGGTGTGGCTGCAGGAACGATTGAAGTCGCCCCACCCGCCGTGGTGGGAGATCGTCATCAGCACGGTCTACATGTCGTTCTTCATTCTCCCGTACGTCGTCGCTGCCGTGCTGTGGCTGCGCAACCGCGACGAGTGGAAGTCGTTCGTCAAGTTGTTCGTCGGCCTGTCGTTTGCGGCCCTGGTCATCTACGCGCTGCTGCCGGCCGCACCGCCGTGGGCGGCCGCGCGGTGTATGCCCGGCGACGTCGAAGGCGGCCCGGCCGGACCCGGCTGCATGTTCCGTCCGGCGCGCGGGGTGCCCGACGGTGGCCTGCTTGGCGCGCTGCAGACCACGCAGGACGGCGCCAACGGATGGATCGAAAGGATCGTCGGGCGCGGCTGGGGCAAGCTCAACCTGCACTCGGCCACGGCGCTTCTCGACCAGGGGCAGGCCAGCGTCAATCTGGTGGCGGCGATCCCGTCGCTGCACGCTGCTTTGTCGCTGGCCATCACAGCGTTCCTGTGGAATCGCGTCCACCGGGGCTGGCGACCGCTGCTCGTGGCCTATGTACTCGTCATGGCGTTCACGCTCGTGTACACCGCCGAGCATTACGTCGTCGACATTCTCCTCGGCTGGGCGCTGGCGGCCATTGTCGTGACGGTCATCAACAGATACGACGCGCGGCGAGCCAAGATCGGCGCGAGCGACCGTGTTCGTACAGAATCCGTCGGCGAGTCGTGTGCAGACGCGGTCGCTCGCGAGGGAAGTTGAGCCGGTATTACACCTCTTGTTCAGCTGTCGAAAAACTGTAATATGACTGGTATGCCAGACACGCATGTCGTCACCAATCAGGTCCCGCAGCTGGAGAACTACAACCCCTCGACATCGCCGGTATTGACCGAGGCGCTGATCCGCGAGGGCGGCGAGTGGGGCCTTGACGAGGTCACCGAACTCGGGGCGCTCTCCGGCAGCCCCCAGGCGCAGCGCTGGGGCGAGCTCGCCGACCGCAACCAGCCGATCCTGCGCACCCACGACCGCTATGGCCACCGTGTCGATGAGGTCGAGTACGACCCCGCCTACCACGAGCTGATGAAGGTCGCGGTCGGCCACGGGCTGCATGCCGCGCCGTGGGCAGACGACCGCCCCGGCGCGCACGTCGTCCGCGCCGCCAAGACCTCGGTGTGGACGCCCGAGCCCGGCCATATCTGCCCGATCTCGATGACGTATGCCGTCGTGCCTGCGCTGCGCAACAACCCCGAACTGGCCGCCATCTACGAGCCGTTGCTCGCCAGCCGCGAGTACGACCCCGAGCTCAAGCTGCCCACCACCAAGTCCGGCATCACCGCCGGCATGTCGATGACCGAGAAGCAAGGTGGCTCCGATGTCCGCGCCGGCACCACGCAAGCGACGCCGAACGCCGACGGCACCTACAGCCTCACCGGCCACAAGTGGTTCACCTCGGCGCCGATGTGCGACGTCTTCCTCGTGTTGGCCCAGGCGCCGGGCGGACTGAGCTGCTTCTTCCTGCCGCGAATCCTTCCCGACGGCAGCCGCAATCGGATGTTCCTGCAGCGGCTCAAGGACAAGCTGGGCAACCACGCCAACGCCTCCAGTGAGGTCGAGTACGACGGCGCCACCGCGTGGTTGGTCGGCGAGGAGGGCCGCGGTGTGCCGACCATCATCGAGATGGTCAACCTCACCCGGCTGGACTGCACGCTGGGCAGCGCCACCAGCATGCGCAGCGGGCTGACCCGTGCCATTCACCACGCGCAGCACCGAAAGGCGTTTGGCGACTACCTGATTGACCAACCCCTGATGCGCAACGTGCTGGCTGACCTCGCGGTTGAGGCCGAAGCGGCCACCATCGTCGCGATGCGGATGGCCGGCGCAACCGACAACGCGGTGCGCGGCGACGAACGCGAGACTCTGCTGCGCCGCATCGGCCTTGCGGCCAGCAAGTACTGGGTATGCAAGCGGGCCACCCCGCACGCCGCCGAGGCGATGGAGTGCCTTGGCGGCAACGGCTACGTCGAGGAGTCGGGCATGCCGCGGCTGTATCGCGAGGCGCCACTGATGGGCATCTGGGAGGGGTCCGGCAATGTCAGCGCGCTGGACACGTTGCGCGCCATGGCAAGTCGGCCGGAATGTGTCGACGTTCTGTTCGACGAGCTGGGGAAGACGGCGGGGCACGATCCGCGCCTCGACACCCATGTCGGCGCGCTCAAGCCCGCCCTGGAGGATGTCGAGACCATCCAGTACCGGGCCCGCAAGGTCGCCGAGGACATCAGCCTCGCGCTGCAGGGCTCGCTGTTGGTGCGGTACGGCCACCCCGCGGTCGCCGAGGCGTTCCTGGCCACCCGCATGGGCGGCCAATGGGGCGGCGCGTTCGGAACCATGCCCACCGGGCTGGATCTGGCGCCGATCCTGGAACGTGCGATGGTCAAGGGGTGACCCACGCGGATCGCCAAAGGGTCGACCCGCGTCGAGCGTGTCGTTTGTTGCGGTAGAAACCGCGGTTTCGCCGCAACAAACGCAACAGTCGTGAAGGGTGGTCGCGGATGACGCACTCAATCAGGCCCGTCGACTTCGACAACCTCAGAACGATGACCTACGAGGTCACCGATCGGGTTGCGCGCATCACCTTCAACCGCCCCGAAAAGGGCAACGCGATCGTCGCCGACACCCCGCTGGAATTGTCGGCGTTGGTCGAACGGGCCGACCTCGACCCCAACGTGCACGTGATCCTGGTATCTGGTCGCGGAGAAGGCTTTTGCGCCGGGTTCGACCTATCCGCCTACGCCGAAGGGTCATCCTCGGCGGGCGGGGGCAGTCCCTACAAGGACACAGTGTTGTCCGGCAAGACGCAGGCCATCAACCATCTGCCCGATCAGCCGTGGGATCCGATGATCGACTATCAGATGATGAGCCGGTTCGTCCGCGGCTTCTCCTCCCTGATGCACGCCGACAAGCCGACGGTCGTCAAGATCCACGGCTACTGCGTGGCCGGCGGTACGGACATCGCCCTTCACGCCGATCAGGTGATCGCTGCGGCCGACGCCAAGATCGGCTATCCGCCGACCCGGGTATGGGGTGTGCCCGCGGCGGGCATGTGGGCGCATCGCCTCGGCGACCAACGCGCCAAACGCCTTCTCCTGACCGGTGATTGCATCACCGGCGCGCAGGCCGCCGAATGGGGACTCGCGGTCGAAGCGCCTGATGCCGCCGAACTCGACGAACGCACCGAGCGCCTCGTCGAGCGGATCGCCGCCGTGCCGATCAACCAGCTCATCATGGTCAAGCTGGCGATGAACAGCGCGCTGTTCAATCAGGGCGTCGCCAACAGCGCGATGATCTCCACGATCTTCGACGGCGTCGCCCGCCACACCCCCGAGGGCCACGCGTTCGTCGCGCAGGCGCGCGAGCACGGCTTCCGCGACGCCGTCCGACAGCGTGACGAGCCGTTCGGCGACCACGGCCGCAAGGCGTCCGGGGTGTAGCAATGCCGACGCTTTCGCGGATGACGGCCCGCTCGGTCGTGCTGAGCGTATTGCTCGGCGCCCACCCTGCCTGGGCCACCGCCAGCGAACTCATCAGGCTCACCGCCGATTTCGACATCCGGGAGCCGACCGTGCGGGTGGCGCTGACCCGGATGGTGAGCGCAGGCGACCTGGTGCGTTCGGAGGACGGCTACCGGCTGTCCGACCGGCTGCTGGCCCGCCAGCGGCGGCAGGACGACGCGATCAACCCGCGGCTGCGCAAGTGGGACGGCAGCTGGACCACCCTCGTGATCACCAGTGTCGGCACCGATGCCCGCAGCCGCGCGGCGCTGCGAACGACGCTGCAGGACAAGCGGTTCGCCGAGCTGCGGGAGGGGATCTGGCTGCGGCCCGACAACCTCGACGTGGAGCTGACGGCCGACGTGCTGGACCGGGTACGGGTACTGCACTCCCGGGACGACGACCCCGCTGGCCTCGCCGCCCGACTGTGGGATTTGCCGGAATGGGTGCGCATCGGCCGCGAACTACTCGACGAAATAGCAACGGCCGCCGATATTCCCGGCCGGTTCGTCGCAGCGGCCGCGATCGTGCGCCACCTGCTTACCGACCCGGTGTTGCCCGGCGAACTGCTGTCTGAAGACTGGCCCGGTCACACACTGCGGAAGGCCTACACGAACTTCGCCGCGGAACTGGTCGTGCGGCGCGACGGTGTCGAACTGATGGAGGCAACATGACGAGTGGTGGAGTGCGGGTCGAGCGCATCGGCTCGGTGACAACCGTGATCATGAATCGGCCAGAGGCGCGCAACGCCGTCAACGCTCCCGCGGCGGCGGGCCTGTACGAAGCATTCGACGAGTTCGACAAGGATGACTCGGCGGCCGTGGCCGTGCTCTGGGGTGACAACGGAACATTCTGTGCTGGAGCCGATCTGAAGGCGCTCGGCACGCCGGATGCCAACCCGGTGCATCGCACCGGACCCGGTCCGATGGGGCCGAGTCGGATGGTGCTGTCCAAGCCGGTGATCGCAGCCGTCAGCGGCCACGCGGTCGCGGGGGGTCTGGAGTTGGCTCTGTGGTGCGACATGCGCATCGTCGAGGACGACGCGATCATGGGCGTTTTCTGCAGGCGATGGGGCGTTCCGCTGATCGACGGCGGCACGGTTCGACTGCCGCGGCTGATCGGTCACAGCCGCGCGATGGACCTGATCCTGACCGGACGCGGCGTGGACGCCTCCGAAGCGCTCGCGATGGGGTTGGCCAATCGCGTCGTGCCCAAAGGCCAAGCGCGCCAACGGGCCGAGGAACTGGCCGCCGAACTCGCCGAGCTGCCGCAGCAGTGCATGCGATCGGACCGGCTGTCGACGCTGAACCAGTGGGGCGCATCCGAAGCCGAGGCGATGGACTTCGAATTCGGCAGCATCTCGCGCGTCGCGGCCGAGTCACTGGAAGGCGCGGCCCGATTCGCGGCGGGCGCAGGTAGGCACGGCGCGAGCGCCTAGCGGTCAGCCCTTCGAAATCTTGTTGCCCGAGCCGAGGTCGTCGACCTTGGGGTCACCGTTCTTGTAGGTGACGGTGTTGTTCAGGCCGACGACGGACAGTTCCTTGTCGATGGTGTCGAAGGTGATCTTGTTGTCGGCGCCGCCGATGTTCACGCTGGCGCAGGTGCCCTTGACGGTCAGCGTGTTGTTGGAACCGCCTACGTTGAGAGACTTTCCGTCGGCGCAATCGATGTCGGCGGTCGTGCCGAACGACCCGTAATTGATGGTGTTACCGATCTCGACCTGCGCGCCCGAGGAACCCGCCGTCGCCGTCGGAGAGTTGGTGTCTTTGTTTTCCGAGCCGCAGCCTCCCAGCCCGAGTGCGCAGGCCGCGATTGCAAAGCTTGCGATGAGGGAATGTGTGCGCATATCAGGCGGGTACCCGATCGATGCGGTTCGTCATGCCCAGTTCTCGGCCGCGATCCCACACGACGGGTTCGCCACTCTTGTAGAACACCGTCTGGTCGTTGCCGTACACGATGACGTTGTCGACGATGTTGTCGGCGACGACGATGTTGGACGAACCCTGCACGGTGACCGCCCAGCAGGAACCCAACGCGTTGATCGTGTTACCCGATCCCACGACGATCAGCGTCGACTCGTTGCAGTCGATCGTCTGCTCGACGCCCTGGCCCGTGATGTGGGTGTCGCCGTTCTTCGCCTGGGCCGCGGGAACTCCGACGCCAAGCGCCGCCGGGAACGTGATCGCGCACGCCGCCAGCGATCGGCCCACAGCTTTCGAAATCACGATGGTCCCCTTTGGTCGGTGAGCCCCGATGGACGTAGAGCGTACGTCGCGCGACGACCATCCTGGCAGTAGTTGGCACGAGTCGCCTTCGTCGACCGTGCTGGGTAGCGTGATGAGCGATGCGTTGGCGTGTCAACCCGGTTGCTGTCGTGGCGGTCATAGCGGTAGTGACCGTCGCAGGGTGTTCTGAGACCGTCAGCGGGACCGCGCGACGGGCTCCTTTCGCCGTCCCCGATCCCAACCGCAGCTATGGATATGTCGACGACCGGTGTGGGTTGCTGGTCGACAGCTCGATTCAGGAGGCAATCGGCGCCGACCACATCCTGCGGCCCTACAGCGGCGCGGTCTGCCAGTACGTGTTGGCCCGAGGCTCGGCGATGGTCGACGTCACCTTTTCCTGGTACGAGACCGGCAGCCTCGACCGCGAACGCGCACTCGCCATCGAGCGCGGCGCGACGGTCACCGAGAAGGTCGTCGAACGGCATCAGGCGTTTCTGGCGCGTCGCGACACCACTGGCGCAGCCTGTTCGGCCACCGCGGCGGCAGGCACCGGGGTACTCAGTTGGTGGGTGCAATTCCGCGGCCAGCCCAACGGTGATCCCTGCAAGGACGCCGAGAAGCTACTTACCGCCACCCTGCAGTCGGACATGTGATCATGGCCGTCCCGAGATCGCCGTCGCGGTGCTGGGCCGCGCTTGCCGCAGTGGCGGCGCTGCTGGTCGGTTGCGGCCCGTCGGACCAGCCGGCCACGCCCACCTCACCGGCGCCGCCACCACCGGGCGGCGGTTTCCGCAGCGCGGACTGCAACGGGATCACCGACGCCGACGTGAACAAGGCCGTCGGATCGTCGATGTTCACCAGGGCCGTCGTCAGCGACGCCGGGTGCTTCTGGCAGGAGAACACGGTGCTTGGCACTTTCGGCGCGGGCATGGGCATCTCCACCTGGTGGTATCGCGGCAGCGATATGGATACCGAACGGTCGCTGGAACAGCAGGCGGGCCGCACGCTCACCGAACTGTCGATCGACGGCAACAAGGGCTTCAAGGCCTACGACGCCAACGCGTGCAGCATCTACGTGGCCAAGGGCACCGACGTCATCACCTGGTCGATCCAGACGATGAATCCGGCGATGCTGCCCGATCTGTGCACGATCACCGGCCAACTCGCCGAGCTCAGTCAAGAGCGCGTCAACTGACCTCAGGGAAACTAGAGGTGTTAGTTTTTCGCTGACCCGATCTCGCGGTCCCACCGACGACCCGAAGGGCGAATCTCACATGGCAGCTCGGCCGGCGGCACGTCCGACCAAGTTGAGCCGCGACGTCCATCGTCAATGCGGCGCTGACGTTCCTCGATCGTGAGGGCTGGGACGCGCTGACGATCAACGCGCTGGCCATGCAGCTCGGCACCAAGGGCCCGTCGCTCTACAACCACGTAAACAGCCTCGAAGACCTGCGCCGCACCGTTCGGATGCGGGTTGTCGGCGACATCATCGAGATGCTCAACACCGTCGGGCAGGGCCGTACCCGGGACGACGCGGTGACGGCGATGGCCGGCGCATACCGCAGCTACGCCCATCACCATCCCGGTCGCTACTCGGCGTTCACCCGGATGCCGCTCGGTGGCGATGACCCCGAGTTCACCGAGGCCACCCGCGCGGCGGCCGCCCCGGTCATCTCGGTGCTGGCCTCCTACGGGCTCGACGGGGACAACGCGTTCTACGCCGCGTTGGAGTTCTGGTCGGCGATGCACGGTTTCGTCCTGCTGGAGATGACCGGAGCGATGAACGGCATCGACACCGACGTGGTGTTCACCGACATGGTGATGCGGCTCGCGTCCGGGATGGAGAGACGGTAGCGCTGACCTGCGGTTAGGGCCCAATGGACGGGTTTGGAGCGCTGCGACCGCCCTGGTATTGTGGACGATCGTGCCTGGCAGATAAGGCGCTTGCGGCTCGGAACAATTGCAAGCATGCCTGCACGCCGGGCCAATTCGCATGTCCACCATGCCCTGGAAATGCCTCGAATATTCCGCGGCGGGCGCATGCGACACACCCGGTCGCGGGGTAAGCGAGCGGGACATAACTGCAGTACAGAGAACTTACAGAGCACTTAGAGACAGCGCAGCAACAGAGAAAGCCGGTAGATGCCAACCATCCAGCAGCTGGTCCGCAAGGGTCGCCGCGACAAGATCGCCAAGGTGAAGACCGCGGCCCTCAAGGGCAGCCCGCAGCGCCGCGGCGTGTGCACCCGCGTGTACACCACCACGCCGAAGAAGCCGAACTCGGCGCTTCGGAAGGTCGCGCGCGTCAAGCTGACGAGCCAGGTTGAGGTCACCGCCTACATCCCCGGCGAGGGCCACAACCTGCAGGAGCACTCGATGGTGCTGGTGCGCGGCGGTCGTGTGAAGGACCTGCCGGGTGTGCGCTACAAGATCATCCGCGGCTCGCTGGACACGCAGGGCGTGAAGTCGCGCAAGCAGGCCCGCAGCAAGTACGGCGCCAAGAAGGAGAAGAGCTGATGCCGCGCAAAGGGCCCGCGCCCAAGCGTCCGCTGGTCAACGACCCGGTCTACGGATCGCAGTTGGTCACCCAGTTGGTCAACAAGGTTCTGCTGGACGGGAAGAAATCGCTGGCCGAACGCATTGTTTATGGTGCGCTCGAACAGGCCCGCGACAAGACCGGCACCGATCCCGTGGTCACCCTCAAGCGCGCTCTCGACAACGTCAAGCCCGCCCTCGAGGTGCGCAGCCGCCGCGTCGGTGGCGCCACCTACCAGGTTCCGGTCGAGGTTCGCGCGGAACGCTCCGTCACGCTGGCCCTGCGCTGGCTGGTGAGCTTCTCCAAGCAGCGCCGCGAGAAAACCATGGTCGAGCGCCTGGCGAACGAGCTCCTCGACGCCAGCAATGGCCTGGGTGCCGCCGTCAAGCGGCGCGAGGACACCCACAAGATGGCCGAGGCAAACCGGGCATTCGCGCACTACCGCTGGTGATCTAGCGCCGGCGGCGCTGCCGGACGCAACAGAAACAGCAACCAAAGCAAGCGAAAGAGTGGGAAAACTGCCGTGGCACAGAAGGACGTGCTGACCGACCTGACCAAGGTCCGCAACATCGGCATCATGGCGCACATCGATGCCGGCAAGACCACGACGACCGAGCGCATCCTCTACTACACCGGTATCAGCTACAAGATCGGTGAGGTGCACGACGGCGCCGCCACCATGGACTGGATGGAGCAGGAGCAGGAGCGGGGGATCACCATCACCTCCGCCGCTACCACCTGCTTCTGGAACGACAACCAGATCAACATCATCGACACCCCCGGGCACGTCGACTTCACCGTCGAGGTGGAGCGCAGCCTTCGGGTGCTCGACGGTGCCGTTGCCGTGTTCGACGGCAAGGAAGGCGTCGAGCCGCAGTCCGAGCAGGTCTGGCGCCAGGCCGACAAGTACGACGTCCCCCGCATCTGCTTCGTCAACAAGATGGACAAGGTCGGCGCGGACTTCTACTTCTCCGTGAAGACGATGGAAGACCGCTTGGGCGCCAACGTGATTCCGATCCAGCTGCCGATCGGTTCCGAGGGTGACTTCGAGGGCGTCGTCGACCTGGTCGAGATGAACGCCAAGGTGTGGCGTGGCGAGACCAAGCTCGGCGAGACCTACGACACCATCGACATCCCCGCCGACGTTCAGGAGTAGGCCGACGAGTACCGCACCAAGCTGCTCGAAGCCGTCGCCGAGACCGACGAGGCTCTGCTGGAGAAGTATTTCGGCGGCGAGGAACTGTCGGTCGAGGAGATCAAGGGTGCGCTGCGCAAGCTGACCATCAACTCCGAGGCGTACCTGGTGCTCTGCGGCAGCGCGTTCAAGAACAAGGGTGTACAGCCCATGCTCGACGCGGTGATCGACTACCTGCCGTCGCCGCTCGATGTGCCGCCTGCCGTTGGCCATGCGCCCGGCAAGGAGGACGAGGAGATCGTCCGCAAGCCGTCGACCGACGAGCCGTTCTCCGCGTTGGCGTTCAAAGTCGCCACGCATCCGTTCTTCGGCAAGCTGACCTACGTCCGCGTGTACTCGGGCAAGGTCGACTCCGGCGCTCAGGTCATCAACGCCACCAAGGGCAAGAAGGAGCGGCTGGGCAAGCTGTTCCAGATGCACTCCAACAAAGAAAACCCGGTGGACACGGCCAGTGCCGGCCACATCTACGCGGTGATCGGCCTGAAGGACACCACCACAGGTGACACCTTGAGCGATGCGAACAACCAGGTCGTGCTGGAGTCGATGACGTTCCCCGATCCGGTGATCGAGGTGGCCATCGAGCCCAAGACCAAGAGCGACCAGGAGAAGCTGAGCCTCTCGATCCAGAAGCTCGCCGAGGAGGATCCGACCTTCAAGGTGCACCTGGATCAGGAGACCGGCCAGACCGTCATCGGCGGCATGGGCGAGCTCCACCTGGACATCCTGGTGGACCGCATGCGCCGCGAGTTCAAGGTCGAGGCCAACGTCGGCAAGCCACAGGTCGCCTACAAGGAGACCATCAAGCGGGCGGTCGACAAGGTCGAGTTCACCCACAAGAAGCAGACGGGTGGCTCGGGCCAGTTCGCGAAGGTCATCATCTGCGTCGAGCCGTTCACCGGCGAGGACGGTGCCACCTACGAGTTCGAGAACAAGGTCACCGGTGGCCGCATCCCGCGCGAGTACATCCCGTCGGTGGATGCCGGTGCGCAGGACGCCATGCAGTACGGCGTGCTGGCCGGCTACCCGCTGGTGAACCTGAAGGTCACCCTGCTCGACGGTGCCTACCACGAGGTTGACTCGTCGGAAATGGCATTCAAGGTCGCCGGTTCTCAGGTGCTGAAAAAGGCTGCGCAGCAAGCGCAACCGGTCATCCTGGAACCGATCATGGCCGTCGAGGTCACCACGCCCGAGGACTACATGGGCGACGTGATCGGCGACCTGAACTCCCGCCGTGGTCAGATCCAGGCCATGGAGGAGCGGAGCGGTGCCCGCGTCGTCAAGGCGCATGTGCCGCTGTCGGAGATGTTCGGTTATGTCGGCGACCTTCGGTCGAGGACACAGGGCCGGGCAAACTACTCCATGGTGTTCGACTCGTACGCCGAAGTTCCGGCGAACGTGTCGAAGGAGATCATCGCGAAGGCGACGGGTCAGTGAGAATCGAGGGCCGCCAGGCCCGAGGCTCGGAGCTGATCCGGAGTCGAGCCATGACTCGCGCGAAGGCGACGGGTCAGTAATCTGACCTGCCGTCACCGCGGCGAGTAACAACTGCAAAGATCAACACTGCTTTCCAACAAGCACCAACACAGTCCAGGAGGACACAGAAGTGGCGAAGGCGAAGTTCGAGCGGACGAAGCCGCACGTCAACATCGGGACCATTGGTCACGTTGACCACGGCAAGACCACGCTGACCGCAGCAATCACCAAGGTTCTGCACGACAAGTATCCCGATTTGAACGAGTCGCGCGCATTCGACCAGATCGACAATGCGCCCGAGGAGCGTCAGCGCGGTATCACGATCAACATCTCCCACGTGGAGTACCAGACCGAGAAGCGTCACTACGCGCACGTCGACGCCCCCGGCCACGCTGACTACATCAAGAACATGATCACCGGTGCCGCCCAGATGGACGGTGCGATCCTGGTGGTCGCCGCGACCGACGGCCCGATGCCGCAGACCCGCGAGCACGTGCTGCTCGCCCGTCAGGTCGGTGTGCCCTACATCCTGGTCGCACTGAACAAGGCCGACGCGGTCGACGACGAGGAGCTGCTCGAGCTCGTCGAGCTGGAGGTCCGCGAGCTGCTGGCTGCCCAGGAGTTCGACGAGGACGCCCCGGTCATCAAGGTCTCGGCGCTTAAGGCGCTCGAGGGTGACGAGAAGTGGGTCGAGTCGATCGTGGAGCTGATGGCTGCCGTCGACGAGTCGATCCCGGACCCGGTCCGCGAGACCGACAAGCCGTTCCTGATGCCCGTCGAGGACGTCTTCACGATCACCGGCCGCGGCACCGTGGTCACCGGTCGTGTCGAGCGCGGCGTGGTCAACGTGAACGAGGAAGTCGAGATCGTCGGCATCCGGCCGGACACCACCAAGACCACGGTCACCGGTGTCGAGATGTTCCGCAAGCTGCTCGACCAGGGTCAGGCCGGCGACAACGTCGGTCTGCTGCTGCGCGGCATCAAGCGCGAGGACGTCGAGCGCGGTCAGGTCGTCGTGAAGCCCGGCACCACCACGCCGCACACCGACTTCGAGGGCAGCGTCTACATCCTGTCCAAGGACGAGGGCGGCCGGCACACGCCGTTCTTCAACAACTACCGTCCGCAGTTCTACTTCCGCACCACCGACGTGACCGGTGTGGTGACGCTGCCGGAGGGCACCGAGATGGTCATGCCCGGTGACAACACCGACATCACGGTGAAGCTGATCCAGCCCGTCGCCATGGACGAGGGCCTGCGCTTCGCGATCCGCGAGGGCGGCCGTACCGTCGGCGCCGGCCGGGTTACCAAGATCGTCAAGTGATCTAGTAGTACCGCGAAGCGGCGCTCACCTTCGGGTGGGCGCCGCTTTCGTTTGCGACGCTTTCGCCGACGCGGGCTGTAACACCTGAGACGACTGATGCGATTTAACACGCGTATCCCCTGGTCGGGGCAACGAAGGGTTGGGGTCTTATGTTCCGTCGCATCACCACGCTGACGTGCGCCGCCACTGTGGCCGGCGCAGCTTTTGTCGGTCTTGCGGCCGGTACCGCGAATGCGGTTCCTGGCTGCCCCGATGTGCACTGGATCGGGGCAGCGGGTTCGGGCGAGCGTGTCGGCACCGACCTGACCGCCTACAGCGGAATGGGTCGCGTCGTCTACCAGTCCCTGACCGAGCTGTCGACGGAGCTGCAAAAAGACGGCCGTACCCTGACCGCGGAGGCTGTCGACTACCCCGCGGTGCCGGTCCCCGATGACGACGGCGGTGTGGGGGCGTGGCTCGGCTTCATGGGCAGCGTTGACACCGGTGCCGCGGCGTTGGGCAAGCAGTACGAGGACTTCGTCCAGCAGTGCCCAACCTCCAGGGTCGTGTTGGCCGGATACTCGCAGGGCGCGATGGTCGTGCACCGCAACTTGCAGGCCCTTGCCGCGAGCCCGAACCTGGCCGCTGTTCTGCTGGTGGCCGACGGCGATCGTCGGCCCGATGACCCGACGCTCAACCTGGGCACGGTCTCCGGCCTGCCCAAGCACGGCAAGGGTGTCGCGCAGGATTGGCCCATCCTGGCTCATGCGCCTGCTGTGCTGCCTGCAGACATCGGAGCCAAGACCATCAGTGTGTGCGACCTCGGCGATGCGGTGTGCGACCCTGACTCCGACTCCGACTCCGACAAGGTTTCGGCGCGTGCGGTGGCCGTTCACACCAGTTACGCCAGAACTCCGGGACTGGAGTGGACGGCGCCGCTGTACTTCCTCCTTGGACCTGCGCCGACCGCACCTCAGGGCCCGTTGCCTGGGCCGGACGCGCGCGCGATCACCAGCACCACCGCGCCCGCGGGCAGCAATAGCGCCGCAAGCACCGCGACGATGACGTCGACCGCACCGGCCGCCGAAATTCCGGCCAGCTGAAGCATTTCCAGCACCGTTCCGGACACCGCGACCCCGACACCGGCGAGTGTCACCAACGCCGTCAGTGTTACGCCCGCGGCCTCGCCCGCCCGCTCGGGTCGGACGACGGCCTGCGTCGCCACGGTCGTGAACGCGTACACCAACCCGAGCGTGAACCCGCACGCCGTCAGCGCCGCGAGGTAGACGACCCAGCCGCTGGAAGCCGCAAGGGCCGCGAGCGACAGCGCGGCCGCCACACTCGCCAGGCCCATGACCAGAACTGGTGGCCGGCTCGCGGCGAGTCTCCCGGAAATCGCGCCGCCCAGAGCGGCCCCGGCGGACGGACCGAGAAAGGCCAGCCCCGCCATCAGCGGATCAAGCCCACGCACCTGCTGCAGATACATCGTCGACAGGAAGATCGTGACGCCGTAGGCGATGTTCGAGATCGTCCCCGCAGTCACCAGGATTGTGAATCTGGGGTTTCTCAGCAGCGACAGGTCGACCAGCGGCCAGCGCACCCGGTTCTCCACGGCGACGAACACGACCAGCGCCGCAAGTGAACACACGAACGCGATGACCGTCGGCGCCGACAGCCAGCCCCAGCTCGGCGCCCGGTCAAATGTCAAGGTGAACAAGCCAATTCCGACTATGATGAGCGCCAGCCCGGTGACGTCGATGCGACGCGGCACGGATTGGTCGAAGGATTCGGTGATGCTGCGCGCTCCGATGGCCAGCGCGATGAGTGTGAGCGGAACGTTCAGCCAGAAGATCCACCGCCAGCCGACCGTCTCGGTGAGCAGGCCACCAATGAGCGGACCGGCCGCGTTGCCCAATCCCGCTATGCCGTACGCCAACCCGATCGCGTGACTGGCACGCACGGATGGAAACGCGTTCGTCAGCACACTCACAGAAACCGGAAATATCAGCGCTGCACCAAGGCCCTGCAGGGCGCGGAAGGCGATGACGAGTGTCGCCGACGGCGCCAGCGCACACAGGGCGGAGGACAAGCCGAACAATGCGATGCCCGCCAACAGGGCACGTCGACGCCCGAAGATGTCGCCGATGCGGCCCGCGGGCACCATGAATGCGCCCAGCGCGAGCATGTAGACGCTGATCACCCATTGCAGGTCGGTTGTTGTGCTGTTCAGATCGGATGCCATCCGCGGCAACGCGAGATTCATGGCGAAGTAGTCGATTTGCACGCAGAACAGCGCCATCGAGACGGCCGCGAGGATCCACCGGAAACGCACAGGTTCTTCGGTGGCGGTCACCGCCCGACGATAAGGCTCACGACCGCCGGATTGGCGCTAATCTGACACGCGAACCGGGCAAACGACAGGAGCGTGGCAGATGTTAGGGCGTTACATCAAGTCTCAGATCTGGGTGCTCATCTGTGGCGGCCTCGTCGGTCCCATCTTTTTGGCGGTCTACTTCTGGACGGGCCAGAGCGGCCTGTTGAGGTGGATGTTCTGGGTCGGTCTTCTCATCACCGCCGCGGACGTGCTGATCGCGCTGGCGCTGGCGAACTTCGGCGCCAAGTCGGACGCCAAGACGCAGGCACTGGAGCAGAGTGGCGTCCTGGCGCTGGCGCAGGTTGTCGGCATCCACGAGACGGGCACCCGCATCAACGAGCAGCCGTTGGTGAAGCTCGACCTGCAGATCTCCGGTCCCGGCATCTCGCCGTTCGCCACTCAGGACCGGGTGATCGCGTCCATCACGCGGCTGCCCATGATCACCAACCGCAAACTGGTCGCACTCGTCGATCCCACCACGAATGAGTACCAAATCGACTGGGAGCGAAGCGCTTTGGTCGGTGGGGTGATGCCGGCGAACTTCACCATCGCCGAGGACAACAAGACCTACGACCTGAGCGGGCAGGCGGGGCCGCTGATGGAGATCCTGCAGATCCTCAAGGCCAACGGCATCGGTATGAACAACATGATCGATCTGCGCTCCAACCCGGCGGTCCGTCAGCAAGTGCAGGCGGTGGTCCGGCGCGCCGCGGCTGGACAACAAGCACCGCCTGCTGCCCCGCCGGCCGCACCCGCCGTGCCATATGTGGCGCCCGAGCCGACCACCGCGCAGCGGCTGCAAGAACTGGAAACCCTGCGCGCCACCGGCGCGATCTCCGACGGCGAATACACCGCCAAGCGTCAGCAGATCCTGACCGATCTCTAGCCCGGATTCGGCCCTCGCCGCGCGTCCTAGCTGATACGGTCGAGGCGTGTCGGACGGTGCCAACCGGGGGCACGGTAATGGCGGAATCGCTGGCGAGGCAGGCGGTTCGAGCGCCGTCACTGATGGACGTCACCGTCTGGGCCCAGGTTGACCGATGACCTCCACCGAACCGCGCACCGAGCAGGCTAGCGACAAGGTCAGCCTGCCGACATTGACCGCAATGGTCGTCGGCTCGATGATCGGGTCCGGGGTCTTTCTTCTGCCGCGCCGCTTCGGTACCGAAACGGGCGTCCTCGGGGCGATCATCGCCTGGTCTATCGCCGGCACCGGAATGTTGATGCTGGCCTTCGTCTTTCAGCGTCTGGCAACTCGTAAACCGGATCTGGACGCGGGCATCTTCGCCTACGCCAAAGCCGGATTCGGCGACTACGCGGGGTTCAATTCCGCGATCGGGTACTGGGCATCCGCCTGCGCGGGTAACACCTCGTACTGGGTGCTCATCACGGCAACGTTGAGCGCGCTGGTGCCCGGGTTCGGCGCGGGCGACACAGTGCTTGCCGTGGTCGTGTCGGCTGTCGGCGTGTGGCTGTTCGCCTTGCTCGTCATGCGCGGTGTCAAGGACGCGGCCGTCATCAATTACATTGTCACCATTGCCAAAGTGGTGCCGATCCTGGTATTTATCGTGATCGCGATCATTGCGTTCAAGGCCGACGTCTTTGCCGACAACTTCTGGGGCGGGAGCGGATGTTCGTTGTCGTCGCTGTGGGATCAGGCGACCGGCACGATGCTGATCACGGTGTTCGTGTTCCTGGGCATCGAGGGCGCGAGCGTCTACTCCCGGATGGCGCGCAAGCGTGAGGACGTCGGACGCGCCACCGTCATCGGGTTCGTGAGTGTGCTCTGTGTTTTCGCACTGGTCACACTGGTGTCGTATGGCGTCATGCCGCAGAGCGAACTGGCAGGCATCAGCCAACCCTCGATGGCCTCGGTGCTGGAATCCATCGTCGGGCCGTGGGGATCGATCTTCATCCGGGTCGGTGTGATCGTGTCGGTGCTCGGCGCCTATCTCGCATGGACGTTGATGTCCGCCGAGGTGCTTTACATTCCGGCCAAGACCGACGACATGCCCCGATTCCTGGCCCGCACCAACAGCCATGGCGCGCCGGTCGCCGCACTAATCATGGCCGCGGGGTTGATTTCACTGTTGCTCGTCGCGCTGCTGTTCGCCGCGGACGCGCTCGATTTCATGCTGGACCTGACCGCAGCGCTGTCGCTGATTCCTTACCTCCTCGCGGCGGCCTACGCGCTCAAGCTGACGGCCACACGCGAGACCTACGGCGACGGCAAGGCGCTTGTCGGAGACATGGCGGTCGCCGCGGTGGCGACGGTGTACACCCTGTTCCTGATATACGCCGCGGGAGCCGACAAGCTTCTGCTGTCCTGCATCTTGTACGCACCCGCCGCCGCTTTGTACTTCAAGGCGCGCCGCGAACGCGGTCTGCGTGTATTCAGACCCGCCGAGGCGGTGCTGTTCGGCGTGATCGTCCTCGGGGCGGTCGCGGGTGTGGTGTCCTTGGCAACTGGGGCGATCGAAATCTAGTTGTCCGCCGCGCGAGAGGAACTGAGGTGACGAATATGTCCGCCAACTACGGCGTTCACTCCGAGGTCGGCAAGCTGCACAAGGTACTGGTGTGCTCACCCGGCCTGGCGCATGAGCGGCTCACCCCGACCAACTGCGATGACCTGTTGTTCGACGATGTGCTGTGGGTGCAGAATGCCCGTCGCGACCACTTCGACTTCATCGACAAGATGCGCGACCGCGACGTCGAAGTGGTCGAACTGCACGACGTGCTCACCGAGACGATGAACGACCCGGCCGCGAAAGCCTGGCTGTTGGACCGCAAGATCGCCCCCAACGAGGTGGGCCTCGGCCTCGTCGACGACACCCGCGGCTACCTGGATTCGTTGCAGCCGCGGCGGCTCGCCGAGCTGCTGATCGGCGGCATGTCCACCAGGGACCTGCCCAAGGAATTGAAATCGGGCTACCGGGCGCTGGCACGCGAAAGCACGGGTGTCACAGAGTATTTGATGCCGCCGCTGCCGAATACGTTGTACACCCGCGACACCACCTGCTGGATCTATGGCGGGGTGACGCTCAATCCCTTGTTCTGGCCGGCGCGACACGACGAGACGCTGCTGATGAAGGCGATCTACGAATTCCATCCCGACTTCGTCGGCTCCCGGGTGTGGTGGGGTGATCCCGAGAAACAGTGGGGTATGGCGACCTTCGAGGGCGGCGACGTGCTGGTGCCCGGCAACGGAGTCGTGATCATCGGGATGAGCGAGCGCACATCGCGGCAGGCGATCACACAGGTGGCGTCCGGGCTGTTCGCCGAGGAGGCCGCGACCCAGGTGATCGTCGCGGGCATGCCCAAGCTGCGGGCTGCGATGCACCTGGACACCATCTTCACCTTCGCCGACCGCGACGTGGTGACCATCTATCCCGAGATAGTCGACGCCATGCAGACGTTCATCCTGCACCCCAGCGACGACGACGTCGGAGTCGAGGTAGTCGAGGCGGACAAGCCGTTCGTCGAGGTGGTGGCCGCCGGGCTCGGGTTGGGCAAGCTGCGGGTAGTCGAGACCGGCGGTACCGCCTACGACTCCGAGCGCCAGCAGTGGGACAGCGGCAACAACCTCGTCGCGGTCGAACCCGGCGTGGTGTTCGCCTACGACCGCAACACCCACACCAACACGCTGTTGCGCCGGGCAGGCATCGAGGTGATCACCATCGTCGGTGCCGAACTCGGCCGCGGCCGCGGAGGCGGCCACTGCATGACGTGCCCGCTGATCCGCGACGGAATCGACTTCTAGACGGGGACTAGAACACGTTCCAGTTCGGCTGTTAGCCTGATCCGCAGGCTCACGAAAGGAGCAGCGGTGACGGCAACTGGCGGACCCCTGGACGGGCGAGTGGCATTCATTACGGGGGCCGCGCGCGGTCAGGGCCGGGCACACTCGATCCGGCTGGCCACCGAGGGCGCCGACATCATCGCGATCGACGTCTGCCGCCCGATCTCGAAGACCATCACCTATCCGCTGGCCACCTCCGAGGAGCTGGCCGAGACGGTTGCTGCGGTGGAGGCCACCGGCCGCAAGGTGCTGGCCCGCGAAGTCGATATCCGCGACCTGGCCGCTCTGCAACAGGTGGTGGCCGACGGAGTCGAGCAGTTCGGCAGACTGGACATCCTGGTGGCCAACGCCGGGGTGCTCAGCTGGGGTCGGATGTTCGAGATGTCCGAAGAACAGTGGGACACCGTCATCGACGTCAACTTGAACGGCACGTGGCGAACCATCCGCGCCGCAGTGCCCGCGATGATCGAAGCCGGCAATGGCGGGTCGATCATCATCGTCAGTTCATCGGCAGGAACGAAGGCCACGCCGGGCAACGGGCACTACTCAGCGTCCAAGCACGGCCTGGTCGCGATCACCAATGCGTTGGCGATCGAGGTGGGGGAGTTCGGGATTCGGGTCAACTCGATTCACCCCTACTCGATCGACACGCCGATGGTGGAGAAGGAAGCGATGATGGCCATCTTCTCCAAGTATCCGCAGTATCTGCACAGCTTCTCACCGATGCCGTTCCATCCCGTCAACCACGAGGGCAAGAAGGGCCTGCAGGAATTCATGACGCCCGAAGAGGTTTCGGATGTCGTCGCGTGGCTGGCCGGTAACGGGTCGGCGACGATCTCGGGCAGCCAGATCGCCGTCGACCGTGGCACCGCGAAGTACTAGCCGGGCAACACCAGCACCGGAACGGGGCTGTGCCGCAGGATCTTTGAGCCGCGGGAGCCGAGAAACACCCTGGCGATGCCGCCCACTGGCGATGTGCCGATGGCCAGCAGGTCGCCCTCCTGCCAGTCGGCGTCGTCCAGTGCTTCGTCCCAGCCGTTGCCCGTGACGACCTGAAGGTCCACGTCCTTGCTGACGACACCGTCGGTCTTCAACTGCGCCAATGTCGCACGCGCATGCGTTGCCAGCTGTTCGAGGATGGAGTCCTCGGTGCTAAGCCCGACCTCGGGTGGATACATCGTGCGGCCGCGGACCGCAAACGTGACGACCCGCATCGGTACGTTCAGCTGCTCGGCAAGCGCCGCAACCCGTTCCACCACGTAAAGGGTCTCCGGCGTGCCGGGGTAGGCGGCGGTAATCCGGGTCAGTCCACCGGCTTTCGACCCACGGTAGCCGCGCGGGCTGATGGCCATAGGAACCGGCGAGGAGTGCAGCAGCCGGTCCGCTGTGGATCCGACTACCACCTGCCCGAGCTTGCCGTCGGCGGCAGAGCCCAGGATCAGCACGTCGGGTTCGAGTTCGCCGGCTGCTTCCAATAGCCCGCCAGACGCCGATCGGTGAGCGACCTTGTGGTACTTGACATCAAGTCCAGGAGCAATCGAGTCGATGCACCCCTGCGCTTCCTTCGCCGAGTTCGCCGCCAATTGCTCGGCATACTGGGCGTATTCGCCGTCGATTCGCCCCAGCGACGGAACCACCCACGGCCGTGGCACGACCGTGACCACCGTCAGCGACGTCTTCAGGGTCTTGGCCGCCTCGGCCGCGAGATAGAGCGGCGACCGGCCGCTCTTGCCGGCCAGGTAGCCGACGGCGACGGTCACGGCTCATCCTCGTGCTTGGTGACGAAGTGGTGATCCTTCGGCTCTTCAACGAACATGACGTCGTCGTCACCGGGTACCGCGGTCGGGATGTAGCCATCGGCGCCACCGGCATTGAGCGCACTGTGGCGGCGACCCCAGAACAGGTAGAACACCAGCACCAGCGCCGACACAGGCGCCGAACACCAGCCATGTCTGCCAGCGCAGGCCGTACAGCACGGCCATGCACGCAAGGACCGAGAGAACCGGTGTGACGGGATAGCCAGGAACCTTGAATGGGCGCTCCAGATTGGGTTCGCGCACCCGCAGGACGATGACGCCGATCGACACCGTGATGAAGGCGACCAGCGTGCCGATCGACACGGCATCCAGCAGCCAGGTCAGTGGAATCAAACCGGCGAGGATCCCTGTAGCGACCGCGACGATGATGGTGTTGCCGACCGGAGTCATGCTGCGCGGGTTGACCTTTGCGAACATCGACGGAAGCAGTCCGTCCCGGCCCATCGCGAACAGGATGCGGGTCTGGCCGTACATCACGACCAGGGTCACCGAGAAGATCGAGATCACCGCCCCCGCGGCCAGAAGCGTGCTGGCCCAGGTTCCGCCGGTGATCTTCTCCAGGATCACCGACAGCCCCGCTTCGGCCTGTTCGTCCGACCCGAACTCGGCGGCGTCCTGCGTGCCGAGTCCTGCGAAGGCGACCAGGATGTAGAAGCTGGTGACCACGATCAGTGCAGCAATGATCGCGCGGGGCATGGTCTTCTGCGGATCCTTCACCTCGTCACCGGCTGTGGACACTGCGTCGAGGCCGATGAACGAGAAGAAGATCATGCTCGCGGCCGTGGTGATGCCGGCCATGCCCTTGTCCCAGAAGCCGTGGAAGTGGTCGGCGTTGAACGCGGTGAGCGCGATGACGATGAACATCGCGAGCACGCCGAGCTTGATCAACACCATGATGGTGTTTACGAAAGCCGACTCGCTGGCGCCGCGGATCAGCAGCGCCATGCACATCAGGATCAGCAAGACGGCGGGTAGGTTGACGATGCCCGGGGTGGCGTCCCAAGGGGCTGACGTCAATGACTGCGGGATCTGCCAGCCAAACAGGTTGTCCAACAACTTGTTCAGGTAACCACTCCACCCAACCGCGACTGCGGAGATAGACACGCCATACTCCAGAAGCAGACAGGCTGCCACACCCATCGCGACGAACTCGCCCATCGTCGTGTAGGCGTACGAGTATGTCGAGCCCGACACCGGCACCGAAGACGCCATCTCCGCGTAGCAGAGGGCGGAGAGGCCGGCCGCGATGGCGGCGAGGACAAACGAGACAAGCACCGCCGGGCCCGCCTCCGGCACCGCCGCAGACAGCACGAAGAAGATGCCGGTGCCGACGGTTGCGCCGACGCCGAAGAGCGTCAGCTGGAAGGTGCCGATACTTCGCTTGAGATGGTCTGAGGCACCGTGTGCGACCGGGGCACCTGCCACCGGCCGACGCCGCAACAACTGCTGGGAGAGGCTTACTGGTGGAGCGGTCATGCTGCCTCCTGGAGGGCTTATATCTCAGTACCGGACAAGTGTGAACCCGCCTCGGCCAAAACGTCGGCGAACTGGCCAATCGCCCAGTCGATTTCCTCCGCCGTGATAACCAACGGCGGCGCGAAACGCAGCGTCGAGCCGTGGGTGTCCTTAACTAGGACACCGCGTTCCGCCAGCTTCAGGCTGATCTGCTTGCCCGTGGCGAGCGACGGGTCGATGTCGACGCCTGCCCACAGTCCCATGCCGCGCACCGCGACCAGGCCGTGCCCGATCAAGGCGCGCAGCCGCGCGTGCAGGCGCTCACCCAGTTCGGTTGAGCGAGCCTGGAATTCGCCGCGCTGCAGCATGCCTACCACCGTGCTGCCGATCGCCGCGGCAAGTGGGTTGCCGCCGAAGGTCGAGCCGTGTTCACCCGGGTGCAGAACGCCGAGGATTTCGCGGTTGGCCACCACCGCTGAAACCGGAACCACTCCGCCGCCAAGGGCTTTGCCAAGCAGGTAGATGTCGGGCACAACGCCCCAGTGGTCGCAGGCGAAGGTGCGCCCGGTCCGGGCCAGGCCGGACTGGATCTCGTCGGCGATCATCAGCACGTTGCGTTCGGTGCACAGCACACGCACCCGCGGCAGGTAGTCGGCGGGCGGCACGATGATGCCCGCCTCACCCTGGATGGGTTCGATCAGCACCGCGACGGTGTCGTCGTCGATCGCAGCGGCCATCGCGTCGGCGTCACCGAACGGCACCGCCCGGAAGCCGGGTGTGTACGGGCCGAAGCCACGGCGCGCCGCCTCGTCGTCGGAGAAGCTGATGATCGTTGTGGTGCGGCCGTGGAAGTTGTTGTGCGCCACCACGATATTGCTCGCCCCGGCGGGCACGCCCTTGACGTCGGTGCCCCACTTGCGGGCCACTTTGATGCCGCTCTCAACGGCTTCCGCGCCGCTGTTCATCGGCAGCACCATGTCCTTGCCGCACAGCTCCGCGAGCGCCTCGCAGAACGGGCCCAGCCGGTCGGAATGGAAGGCGCGGCTGACCAGGGTCACAGCGTCGAGCTGGGCATGGGCGGTGGCGACGATCTCCGGGTTGCAGTGCCCGAAGTTGACCGCCGAGTAGGCCGCCAGGCAGTCCAGGTAGCGGCGTCCCTCCACGTCGGTGATCCACGCGCCTTCGGCGCTGGCCGCCACCACCGGCAGCGGCGAGTAGTTGTGGGCGACGTAGCGATCGTCGACGGTGATCGCTGCGTCGGTTGCCGTTGTCACAGAGTCCAGAATGGTCACGGATGTACCTCCAGCGTGCAGCATTTGACGGATCCGCCACCCTTGAGCAGCTCGGACAGGTCGACGCCGATGGGCACGAACCCGGCCTTGCGCAATTGCTCGGCGAAGCCCGTTGCGGCGGCAGGCAGTACGACATTGAGGCCGTCGGACACGGCGTTGAGGCCGAGCACATACGCGTCGGCGCTGGCGACCTCGATGGCGTCGGGGAACAGCTCGAGCAACTGAGCACGTGCTTCGTCACTGAACGCCGGTGGGTAGTACGCGATCGTGGTGTCGTCGAGCACAGCAAGCGCGGTGTCGAGGTGATAGAAGCGCGGGTCGACCAACTCGAGGCTGACCACCGGCATGCCCACCAGCGCGCCGATCTCGGCGTGGGCCCGACGCTCGGTGCGGAAACCGTATCCGGCTAACACGATCGAGCCGACGACGAGCAGATCACCCTGCCCCTCGTTGACGTGCCGAGTCTCGGCAGGGTCAAAGCCGTGGCGAGCCATCCACTCGGCGTACGCGTCGGATTCGCCCGCGCGCTGCGGGTAGGCGAACCGGGCGACCACGGCCTTGCCGTTCACCAGCAGGCCGCCGTTGGCGGCGTACACCATGTCGGGCAGGCCGGCGACGGGCTCGACCAACTCGACGGTGTGCCCGAGTTCCTTATATGTCTGGCGCAGGGTCTCCCATTGATTCATCGCGACGTGGGTGTCGACGGCCGTCGATGTATCCATCCACGGGTTGATGGCGTACTCGACGGCGAAGAAGGTAGGGGCCGTCATGGCGTAGTGGCGGATACGGGGAGTGCGCGGCGACATTGCGGCGACCTCGGAGCGCGGTGCAGCGGCGGCGAAAATCGTCATGAAATAACGATATGGGGTAGCGAATCTGCAATCAATCGCCACTCATTGCGTATACATGCATGATCTGTTGCGTCAGGGGTAGGATGACGGCGGTTTATTGCGTAGGAGTGATCATGGACCGTCTGGACGAGACCGACGAACGCATTCTGGCCGAACTAGCCGACCACGCCCGGGCCACGTTCGCCGAGATCGGGCAGCGGGTCAACCTGTCGGCTCCTGCCGTCAAGCGACGGGTCGACCGCATGCTCGACAACGGCGTGATCCGCGGCTTCACCACCGTCGTCGACCGCAACGCGCTCGGCTGGACCACTGAGGCCTACGTGCAGGTGTTCTGCCACGGCACGATCGCCCCCGACGAGCTGCGGGCGGCGTGGGTGAACATCCCCGAGGTGGTCAGCGCTGCGACCGTGACGGGTACATCGGACGCCATGTTGCACGTGCTGGCCCGCGACATGCGGCATCTCGAGGAGGCGCTGGAACGCATCCGTTCCACTGCCGATATCGAGCGCAGTGAGAGCATCGTGGTGTTGTCGAACATCATCGAGCGGCGGCCGTGAGGGTGCTACAACCGCAGGGTGGCGTACTTATCGCCGCGCCGATCGTGTAAGAACTCCACGTGACTACTAGTGGGGGCATCGTCATCGTCGGTGGCGGGCTGGGGGCCGCGCGAACCGCGGAGCAGCTGCGCCGTTCTGAGTACGCGGGACCGATCACCATCGTCAGCGACGAGGACCATCTGCCGTACGACCGGCCGCCGCTGTCCAAGGAGGTGCTGCGCGCCGAGACCGACGACGTCACCCTCAAGCCTGCCGAGTTCTACGACGAGAACGACATCACCGTGTTGCTTGGCAAGGGCGTGCATTCGGTGAACACCGACGCGAAGACGGTGACGCTGGCCGACGGCAGTGAGCTGGGCTACGACGAGCTGATCATCGCGACAGGACTGGTACCCAAGCGCATTCCGTCATTCCCGGAGCTGCCGGGCATCCACGTGTTGCGGTCGTTCGACGAGAGCATGAAGCTGCGCAAGGAGGCCGGCTCGGCGGGGCGTGCGGTCGTCGTCGGCGCCGGGTTCATCGGCTGCGAGGTGGCTGCCAGTCTGCGCGGCATGGGGGTCGACGTGGTGCTGGTGGAGCCGCAACCGGCGCCGCTCGCGTCGGTGCTCGGCGAGCAGATCGGGTCGCTGGTAGCGCGGCTGCACCGCGCCGAGGGCGTCGACGTGCGGTGTGGCGTCGGGGTCGGCGAGGTCCGTGGAACCGAGAAGGTGGAGAAGGTGGTGCTGTCGGACGGCACCGAACTCGACGCGGATCTCGTGGTGGTCGGCATCGGCTCGCATCCCGCGACGGCCTGGCTGGAGGGCAGCGGCATCGCGGTTGACAACGGCGTGGTGTGCGATGCGGTTGGCCGGGCCAGCACACCGCATGTGTGGGCGATCGGCGATGTCGCGTCCTGGCGCAACACTGTGGGACATCAAGTGCGCGTGGAACATTGGAGCAATGTCGCCGACCAGGCCCGCGCTTTGGTGCCTGCGATACTTGGGCAGGACGCGGCTGCCGCCGTCACGGTGCCGTACTTCTGGAGCGACCAGTACGACGTAAAGATCCAGTGCCTCGGTGAACCGGAGGCCACCGACGTCGTGCACGTCGTCGAGGACGACGGCCGCAAGTTCCTGGCGTTCTACGAGCGCGACGGTGTGGTCGCCGGGGTGGTTGGCGGCGGCATGCCGGGCAAGGTGATGAAGGTCCGCGCCAAGATCGCTGCGGGCGCACCGATTTCGGACGTCCTCTAGCGAAATCGCGGCTAGAACTCGCCGAGGTAGAAGCGCGTGCCCTGGTCGTCGGTGCACTGCGCCGACTTCCCGTAGGCCTGCTGCGACGGCTCCTCGATCACCGTGCCGCCTGCCTCACGGACCCGCGCCACCGCGGCGTCGACGTCCTCGACCGTCCACATCGGGACGGTCACCTGTTGGGTGCTGCCGCCTGCGACGCCGGCCATCGGATGGGTCTGCTCCACCTGCCAACCGTCCTGAATGCGGCCGGGCTCGAAGGTCCAGAACAGCACGCGGCTGTAGAAGGCCTTGAACGCGGTCGAGTCGGTCACCTCGTAGGTGATGTACGAAAGTTCGCCTGGCCCCGTGCCGTTGAGGGCTGGGCGTGGTTCGCCGGGAACCGGCTGGAACACGGCGAACGCCGTACCCTGCGAGTCGGTGGCGCCGAGCACGGTGCCGAAATCGAACTGCTGCGGCTCGTCGACGGTGCCGCCGCCGTCGAGGATCGATTGCCGCGCGCCCTGCAGGTCGGCGACCGCGTAGCAGCAGAACAGCGTGCGCGGACCTGGGACGCTGAAGATCCCGATGTGCTGCGTGGTGTTGGTGACCTGGTGGGTCGCCGGATCGAATGTCCACCCGAGCACATGACCGTAGAAGGCCGCGGCAAGGTCGGCGTCGGGCGTCCACACCGAGATGTAGCCGACGTCCCCGTGTTGGATTGGTACCGCGGCGCCGGTCACAGGCCCGCTGAGCATCCAGCGATGCCCAAACGGGTCGACGATCGTGGCGTTTCTCGAACCGTAGTTCTCGTAGGGCTCGCTCTGGACCTGGGCACCGCGTTCGCGTGCCCGCTCCAGTGTCGCGTCCGTATCGGGGACGTGCAGCATCAGGCTCACCGAAGTCGCTTGCGGGCCAGGCGCTTTCAGGCCGATCTCCGGGTACTCGTCGGCGAGGTAGAGCACCCCGCCTGCGATGGCCAGCTCGGCGTGTCCGATGCGACCGTCGTCCATTTCGAACGGATCTCCGACCACCGACGCACCGAAGGCGTCGACGTACCAGGCGATGGCGTCGCGCGCGTTGGCAACGGTCAGATACGGAAGCGCCGCCGGCCGTGGCGGAGCCGCTGCGACGGCAGGTTCTGCGGCGGGCTCGTTGAGTTCGGCGATGGCGGTGTCGGTGCCAGTCATGACAACTCCTTGCGTTCGATTGGGAAGGGACACTGCGGATTCGAGGCGTGAGCGCAGCCGGGCTGCGAACGCCGGATCGGGCTGGACCGGAAGCTCGTCGCCATGCAGCACGGTCAGCGGATCTGTGCTGTTGCTATTGGTGCTCCTCTCGTCCGCGCTTTTGTTCATGACTTCCCTCCTTCCGGCTCCGGGTACTGATGTCTGAAGGCGCGGCGGGCCCGCACCAGCAGCGCCTCGGTGGCGTGCACGGTGCGCCCGATCAGCTCCGCGCACTCCGGCACCGAGCAGTCGTCCATGTAGCGCAACGCCAGCACCGTGCGATGCTGTTCGGAGAGTCTGGCCAGCACGCTCTCGGCGACGATGCGGTCCAGTGCTGCATCCCAGTCGTCGGCGGGGTTGACCGGCTCGGGCAGTTCGGCCATCGGGATGCTGAACCGGTCGTGCCGACGCCGGTAGTGGTCAGCGAGCTTGTGCCGCGCCACCCCGAGCAGCCACGGCACGGTCATCGGCGGCGGCGTCTCCTTGCGGGCAGCATCCATCGCAGCCAGAAATGTTTCCGAAGTCAGGTCCTCGGCCGTTCCGCGGTCACCACAGCGCCGGACGAAGTATCCGTACACCACCGGCAGTGCGTCGTCGTATACCGCCAGCAGCACCCGCGGAGCGTCATTGCGGTCCGGTTCGGTGCTCACACCCTTATCGTCGCCGTCGCGGCCCGAACTCCGACGCCCCAATCACATATTTTTTCGGCGACCCTGGCGATCCAGCGCCTGCAGCCCATCGCTGACGGTGTCGAACGCGTCGCCCAGCGCCTGCGCGAGTGACACGGTCTCGTCGGCCAGCCAGTGCTCGTAGGCCGACAGCGCCACTCCGAGCATTGTCCACGCGACGGTCTGCGGCACGAGGTCTTCGGCCTTGGCGCCAAGGCGCTGCGCAACGAATGCGGCGACGACCGCACGCCATCCGTCATACATGGTCATCGAATACGCCTGCAGCGCAGCGGTCTCCAGGATGACGCGCATCCGTTGCCGGTGCCTTGCGGTCTCCTGCTCGTCGAAGCTGTTGAACGCCAACAGCGCTGTGCGCAGCGCCTCCCCGATCGGGACATCGGGTTCCACATCGTTGAGCAGATCGCGCATGTGGTCGAGGTGCACGTCGAAGTCGCCCCACGGCAGGGCGTTCTTGGACGGGTAGTAGCGAAAGAGGGTGCGGCGGGCGATGCCTGCGGCCTCGGCGACGTCGTCGACGCTGACCTCGTCGAAGCCTTGGGCCGCGAACAGGTCGATGGCCACATTGCTGATGTGGTCCCAGGTCGTGGAGCGTCGACGGCCAACCCGGTGCTGGGAAATCGGCCGCATGCCTACCCCTTTCTTGACCTACCACTTCCGTTCTGGCACTCGATGCCATATTATTGCGACCTCGGTCACATTGTCGAGACCCAACGCGACGAAAGGTGCTGTTCATGGAGCCTAACCAGGTCGAAACCGAAACCGAACTCGTCACCGAGACCCTGGTCGAAGAGGTGTCGATCGACGGGATGTGCGGGGTCTACTGACGGTGTCGTCGCCTGTCGCGGCGTTCGATCCGGACCTCAGCTGGCGGCTGCATCACCAGGTGGCGGTGCGGCCCGAGCCCTTCGGTGCGCTGCTGTATCACTTCGGCACGCGCAAGCTGTCGTTCCTGAAGAACCGGACGACCGTCGAGGTGGTCAATGCGCTGTGCGACCACCCCGACGCCCGTTCGGCATGCCGTACCGCCGGAATCGACGACGCGCAGCAGGCGCCGTATCTGCACGCGCTCGGCGTGCTGGCCCAGTCCAAGATGCTCGTGAGAGAAGAAGCATGACTGTCATTGATTCGGCGCCCGCGCCGGTGACTGATTCGGCGCTCGCGCCGGTCGCACAACCCGTGCCAAGGCTCGTCGAGCAGTTCGAGCACGGCCTCGACGCGCCGATCTGCCTGACGTGGGAACTCACCTACGCGTGCAACCTCGCGTGCGTGCACTGTCTGTCGTCGTCGGGTAAGCGCGACCCGCGCGAGCTGACGACCCAGCAGTGCAAGGACATCATCGACGAGCTCGAGCGCATGCAGGTGTTCTACGTGAACATCGGTGGCGGCGAGCCCACGGTGCGGCCCGACTTCTGGGAACTCGTTGACTATGCCACCGCGCATCATGTCGGCGTGAAGTTCTCCACCAACGGCGTGCGCATCACCCCGCAGGTGGCGACGCGGTTGGCCGCAAGCGATTACGTCGACGTGCAGATCTCCCTCGACGGCGCGACGGCTGAGGTCAACGACGCCGTGCGCGGCCCCGGTTCGTTTGCGATGGCGATCCGGGCGTTGGAGAACCTGGCCGACGCGGGGTTCAAGGACGCCAAGATCTCCGTTGTGGTGACGCGGCACAATGTCGACCAGCTCGATGAATTCGCCGCTCTGGCAGCGCGTTACGGCGCTACTCTGCGGATCACCCGGTTGCGTCCGTCCGGTCGCGGAGCCGACGTGTGGGACGAACTCCATCCGACCGCCGAGCAGCAGGTGCAGCTCTACGACTGGTTGGTGGCCAAGGGCGACCGGGTGCTGACCGGTGACTCCTTCTTCCACTTGTCGGGCCTTGGCGAGCCGGGCGCGCTCGCCGGGCTGAACCTGTGCGGTGCCGGTCGTGTGGTGTGCCTCATCGACCCGGTCGGCGACGTTTACGCCTGCCCGTTCGCCATCCATGATCGCTTCCTCGCTGGAAACATCCTGTCGGACAGCGGTTTTGACAACGTCTGGAAGAACGCGCCACTGTTTCGGGAGCTGCGGGAACCTCAATCGGCCGGTGCGTGCAGCAGCTGCGGGCACTACGACAGCTGCCGCGGCGGCTGCATGGCCGCCAAGTTCTTCACCGGCCTCCCGCTTGACGGGCCCGACCCCGAATGCGTGGTGGGCTACGGCGCCCCTGCACTCGAGAAGGAGCGGGTCAAGCCCAGGCCCAGCGGCGACCACTCACGCGGAACCAAACAGGGGCCGATTCCGCTGACGCTCTCGACGAAGCCACCGGCCCGGCTCTGTAACGAAAGCCCGGTGTAATGGCTGACCAATGGTTCGAAACGGTGGCGTTCGCTCAACAGCTCGCCAAGAAGCGTCTGCCCAAGCCGGTGTACGCGGCGCTGTTGGCCGCCAGTGAGAAGGGCGTGACGGTCGCCGACAACGTCGACGCCTTCGCCGAGCTCGGTTTCGCGCCGCACGTCATCGGCGCGCTGGAGAAGCGTGATCTGGCGACAACCGTGATGGGACAAAACATTTCGCTGCCGGTGGTGATCTCACCGACCGGTGTGCAGGCGGTCCACCCTGACGGTGAAGTGGCCGTCGCGAGGGCGGCGGCCGCGCGCGGCACCGCGATGGGACTGTCCTCGTTCGCCAGCAAGCCGATCGAGGAATTCGTCGCCGCCAACCCCCAGCTCTTCTTCCAGGTGTACTGGCTTGGCGGCCGCGATGCGATCGCGGCTCGGGTGGAGCGCGCCAGGGAAGCCGGCGCGGTCGGCCTTATCGTCACCACCGACTGGAGCTTCTCCCACGGCCGCGACTGGGGCAGCCCCAAGATCCCCGAAGAGATGAACCTGCGGACGACGGTGCGGATGATGCCCCACGGGTTGACGCGGCCGCGGTGGCTCTGGCAGTGGGCCAAGACCATGCGCCCACCGAACCTGCGGGTGCCCAACCAGGCGTCGCGCGGCGAGCCGGGCCCGCCGTTCTTTGCCGCCTACGGCGAGTGGATGGGCACGCCGCCCCCGACGTGGGAGGACATCGCCTGGCTGCGCGACCTGTGGGGCGGGCCGTTCATGCTCAAGGGCGTGATGCGCGTCGATGACGCCAAACGTGCTGTGGATGCGGGTGTTTCGGCCATTTCCGTGTCCAATCACGGCGGCAACAACCTGGACGGCACGCCCGCGTCAATTAGGGCGCTGCCTGCGATCGCCGATGCTGTCGGCGATGAGGTCGAGGTGCTGCTGGACGGTGGCATTCGGCGGGGCAGCGACGTGATCAAGGCGCTGGCGCTCGGTGCGCGCGCGGTGATGATCGGTCGTGCCTACCTCTGGGGCCTGGCGGCCAACGGTCAAGCTGGGGTCGAGAACGTGCTCGACGTGTTGCGCGGAGGCATCGACTCGGGGTTGATGGGCCTTGGCCGCGCATCGGTCCACGATCTTGTTGCCGGCGACATCCTCGTCCCGCCGGGCTTCACCCGTGCGCTCGGCGTGCCCACCGGGGCCGACGACTGACCAGCAACACCGTCAGCACCGAAGAACCTGGTACAGGCGTGGCGTAGGGGGCTGGCGTGATTAAGTGGCGGCCGGCTAGGGGAAATTCTCGGAAATCAATTGCTGCGCATGCGCCAACAATTGGCGCACGCCAGGTGAATTCGGCCTACCATCGGCGGGTGGCTTTTCCCAGCGACCTCGCGGACTCAACGTCGAGACAGCTGCAAAGCACGTCGCCCGCGTTGATAATCCCAGTAGGCTCGGTCGAGCAGCATGGACCCCACCTGCCGCTGGACACCGACACCCGCATCGCCACCGCCGTCGCTCGCGCGGTTGCTGAACGGCTCGCCGCGCGGAATGAATCCAACTGGACCCTGGCTCCCGCGATCGGCTACGGGGCGAGTGGCGAGCACGAAGGCTTCCCGGGCACCGTCTCGATCGGGACGTCGGCGCTGCGGCTTTTGCTGGTGGAGTTCGGCAGGTCCGCATCGCAATGGGCATCGCGCCTCGTCTTCGTCAACGGACACGGCGGAAACGTCGAGGCGTTGGCGGCCGCGGTGGCTTTGCTTCGGTACGAGGGGCGTGACGTGGGCTGGTGCTCGTGCACCGCTGAGAATTCCGATGCACATGCCGGCCATACCGAAACGTCTGTATTGCTACATATTTCACCGACCGACGTGTGGGTCGACGAGCGCCTCCCCGGCAATAGCGCGCCGCTGGCGCAGCTCATGCCGCAGATGCGTCAGGGTGGCGTCGCCGCCGTCAGCGAACTCGGTGTTCTCGGAGACCCGACGACCGCGACAGCTGAGGACGGTAAACGGATCCTCGCCGAGATGGTTGACGCATGTTTGCGGCGTATCGCCAGGTGGGCGCCGGACCGCGACGGGATGCTGACATGACCGGACCACGGCTGCCCGACGGGTTCGCCGTCCAGGTGGATCGCCGGGTGAAGGTGCTCGGTGAGGGCTCTGCCCTGCTCGGCGGTTCACCGACTCGGCTACTGCGGCTCGCGCCTGCCGCGCAAACCCTGCTCAACGGCGGCAGGCTCGAGGTGCACGACGCGGTCAGCGCGCAGCTCGCACGCACATTGCTCGACGCCACAGTCGCCCACCCGAGGCCGGCAACCGGCCCCTCGCACCGCGACGTTACGGTCGTTATCCCGGTGCGCGACAACGTCTCTGGCTTGCTGCGCCTGGTGGGAACGCTGCGCCGCATGCGCGTGGTGGTGGTCGATGACGGCTCGGCCGTGCCCGTGCAGCAGAGCGACTTCGACGACATGCACTGCGACATTCAGGTGCTGCGGCACGCCCGCAGCAAGGGACCCGCGGCTGCGCGCAACACCGGCCTGGCCGCCTGCAACACCGACTTCGTGGCGTTCCTCGACTCCGATGTGGTGCCACGGCGGGGGTGGCTGGAGGCGCTGCTCGGCCATTTCTGTGACCCCGCCGTCGCGCTCGTCGCCCCGCGGATCGTGGGACTGCGGCAAGCCGACAACCTGGTGGCCCGCTACGAGGCGGTGCGCTCGTCACTGGACCTGGGTCTGCGTGAAGCGCCCGTGGTGCCGTACGGCACGGTGTCCTACGTCCCCAGCGCGGCCATCATCTGCCGCCGCGCCCTCCTGAAGGAACTGGGCGGCTTCGACGAGACGCTCAAGTCCGGCGAGGACGTCGACCTGTGCTGGCGATTCATCGAGGCGGGCGCCCGGCTGCGCTACGAACCTATCGCGCTGGTCGCTCACGACCACCGCACACAAATGCGAGAATGGTTCGCGCGCAAGTCTTTCTACGGCGAAGCAGCGGCTCCGTTGTCAGTCCGGCATCCCGGCAAGACCGCGCCGCTGGTGATCTCCGGATGGACGTTGGTGGTGTGGATCCTGCTCGCCATGGGCTCGGGCATCGGTTACCTGGCGTCGATGATCGTCGCGGCGATCACCGGCCGTCGCATCGCCAACTCACTGAGCACCGTCGAGACCGAACCAAAGGAAGTGGCGGTGGTCGCCGCGCACGGCCTGTGGTCCGCCGCCCTGCAGCTGGCGTCCGCGATCTGCCGGCACTACTGGCCCGTCGCCCTGATCGCGGCGCTGTTGTCCCGGCGCTGCCGCCAGGTGGTGCTGGTGGCGGCCGTGGTCGACGGGGTGGTGGATTGGATCACCCGCAACGGCAACGCCGACGACGACACCAAGCGTGTGGGCCTGCTCACCTACGTGCTGCTGAAGCGGCTCGACGACATTGCCTACGGCGCCGGGCTGTGGATCGGTGTGGTGCGCGAACGGCACGTCGGCGCCCTCAAACCCCAGATCCGGACCTGAACCGGCCTTGCACAGCGATGTGCTGATCGTCGGTGCCGGCAGCGCTGGATCTGTTCTGGCCGAACGCCTTTCCGCAGATCCGGGGTGCCGTGTGACGGTCGTCGAGTCCGGCCCCGCTCCGTCCGATCCGCGAGTGCTAAGCCAGATCAATGGACTGCACCTACCGATCGGCGACGCCAGCTCGGTGGTGCGGCGCTATCCGACCACCCTGACCGACGAGCCCACGCGACACGCGCAGATCATGCGCGGCGCGGTGGTTGGCGGTTCGGGTGCCGTCAACGGCGGTTACTTCTGCCGAGGCCTGCCAACGGATTTCGATGGATGGGGGATGCCGGGCTGGACGTGGGCTGACGTGCTGCCACACTTTCGTGCTGTCGAGACCGACCTGGACTTCGACACCCCTGTGCACGGCTCAGATGGCCCGATTTTCGTTCGTCGGGTCGCCGAATTCGATGGCTGTACAGCATCTTTCGTACGAGCCGCAGGTGAGGCCGGTTACCGGTGGGTCGACGACCTCAACGGCGCCACGCTCGAGGAGCCGTTGCCCACCGGCGTCGGCGCGGTGCCGCTCAACATCAACGGCGGGACGCGGGTGGGCCCTGGCGGCGCCTACCTGCAGCCTGCGATGGCACGCACCAACCTCACCCTGCTGACCAACACCCGGGTGGGACACGTGCGGGTGACCGGAGGCCGGGCCGTCGGCGTCGACTGCGTAGGGCCCGACGGTGCCATCGATCTGACTGCGGATCGGATCGTGTTGTGCGCAGGAGCAATTGGATCGGCGCATCTTCTGATGTTGTCCGGTGTTGGCCCGCAGAGTGTGCTGCGGGCCGCGGGCGTCTCGGTGGTGGCGGACCTGCCCGTTGGTGTGGCGTGTGTGGATCACCCGGAATGGGTATTGCCGGTGGACTGGTCGGCCACCCACGGACTGCCGCCGCTGGAGGCGGTGCTCACCACCGACAGTGGTCTCGAGATAAGGCCCTACACAGCCGGATTCGGCGCCATGATCAGTGGGCGTCGGGACGACCCCGCCGACCAACCGCACATCGGGGTCGCCTTGATGCAGCCTCAGTCCCGTGGCCGGGTGGCGTTGGCGTCCGCCGACCCGGACGCGCCGCCCACCATCCAACACCGCTATGACCGCGAGCCCGCCGACATTGCCCTACTGAAATCCGGCGCCGAGCTCGCGCGCGAATTGATCCGCGCGACAGCACAAGTGGGGTCTGTGTCCTGGTCCACCTCGCAGCACCTGTCGAGCACCGCGCCGATGGGCGGCGACGGGGACCCGGGTGCGGTCGTCGACGCCCAGTGCCGTGTCCGCGGCGTCGATAGTCTGTGGGTGGTGGACGGGTCGGTTCTTCCCGCGATCACAAGCCGGGGACCTCATGCCACCATCGTGATGATCGGTCACCGGGCGGTCGAGTTCATCGCGTCATGATGACGAGCGTGATGTGAGCCGTCTCAGAAAGGCGAACTGCTGACCGTCGCGGCCCGGCGACCAGACGCCGACGAAAGCCGCTGCGACAGCGATGATCACGGATAGGATCAGCAGGGAGAGGTGCATCGACTGCAGGAAGGCACTCTCTGCGAGCTGCGCAACCTGCCTGCCCTGCGGCCCCATCTGGTCGGCGACCGCGAGCGCTTGGGCCAGGGATTCGAGAGCAGGACCTCGAACCTGCTCGGGGAAGCCGGCGAGCGTTGGACCGAGCACATTGCTGTAGTGGGCGGCAACGACAGACCCGGCGACGGCGATGCCAATCGCGGCGCCGACCTCGCGCGTCGTGTCGTTGACGGCCGACGCGACCCCCTGCTTCTCGTCGGGGACCGCGCCCATGATCGCTGATGTCGTCGGCGCAACGCACAGCCCGATGCCCGCGCTGACGATGAGGATGGGCCACACAAACTCGAGATAGGACGAGTTTGCATCCAGCAGTCGCATGCAGAAGAGCCCGACCGCGATGAGAAACAGTCCGAGGGACACCGCCGTTCTCAGGCCGACCTTGGGGAGATACAGATGCAGCGTCGCCCCGAGGATCAGAATAGGTACGGCCAGAGGCACGAGCGCGAACGCCGTTCCCAGCGGGCTGTAGCCGAGTACCAGCTGCATGTACTGCATGGCGACGAAGAAGAAACCAAAGTTGGCGAAGAAGAGGAAGGTGATCCCGACGGCCCCTGTCGCGAAATCCGGCCTGCTGAACAGCCGGATGTCGAGCAGTGGGTGGGTGCGGCGAAGTTCCACGATCGCGAACGCGACCGCGAGTGCGACGCCGGCGGCCATGCAGCCCCACACCACAGGGTTGGTCCAGCCGCGATCGGGGGCCTCGATGACACCGAACACGAACACGGCGACGGCGGCGCCGATGAGCACCGCGCCGATCCAATCGATCGGTGTCGCGCTTTCGTCGCGCGACGACCCGATCGTGCACGTGAGGATGAACATGCCGACCGCCGCGGCCGTGAACGCATAGAAGATCGACTGCCAAGAGAAGAAGTGCATCAGGATCCCAGTGCCAAGAAATCCGAAGACGGCACCGGAACTCGCTACGCCCGCCCAAATCCCCACGGCCTTATTGCGTTCCGTCTTCGGGAAGGCGGCGGTCAAGAGCGACAACGTCGCGGGCATGATGAACGCGGCACCGGCTCCGGCCACTGCCCGCGCGATGATGATCTGCATAGGGCTGTCGAGTATCACCGGCGCAATGGAGGCGAGCCCGAAGATGGCCAGACCGATGAGCAATGCGCCGCGTCGCCCATACCGGTCGCCGATGGCGCCCGCAGGCAACAGCAGGCACGCCAACACCAATGTGTAGCCGTCGACGATCCAGGTGAGTTGGCCCTGAGTCGCTGAGGTCTCCACAGCGAGATCCGGAAGTGCCGCGTTGAGCGCGACCATTGACGTGATCACCAACAACACGTCGGTGCTGGCGACCGTCAGTAGCCAGGCACGTCTGCGCTTGGACAGGTTGGCGATTGAGGCGTCCTGATCGGACCGGTCGAGGGTGTCGACCATCGTCGTCGCCTTCCTATGGGGATACTTTCGAGACTAACAGTCTTGTTCAGAGACCGATAGTCTTATTTCTATGGGAAAGGTGGTGTGAACGATGACAGTCCCCAGCTTGCGCGGGGGCCCCGCGAGTAGCGATCCGCGGCCGGCCCGTTCGCGGGCTCGATTGCTCGACGCCGCGACGGCGCTCCTGCGTTCGGGTGGCCCCAGCGCGGTGACCATCGACGCGGTCACCCGCAGCGCCAACGTGGCGCGGGCCACGTTGTATCGCCACTTCGCCAGCGCCAACGACCTTTTGGCCGCGTCGTTCATGAGCCTCATCCCGCCGCCGCCCATGCCGCCGGATGAGGGTTCACTGCGCGAGCGTCTTATCGCCATCGTTGCGAAGTGGGCCGAGTCGATTGCCGAGGTACCGACCATGTTGACGGCGATGGCCTGGCTGTCGCTGGGGCCGGACATCGGCCAACTGCCCGACCGCCACGAGGTGGGCAGCCTGCAGATGCGATCCCTGCGCGAACGCCTCGCCGAACAGTATTCGGCACCGTTCGACGCGATCTTCGACAGCCCCCAGGCCGCAGCGGAACTCAAACCCGTTGATCGCTCAATGGCTTTCGCGTTGCTGATCGGACCGCTGGCGTTCGGCAGGATCAGTACGCTGGCAGACTTCGACTACCAGGCGGTCGCGGTCGCCGCCGTCGACGGGTTCCTCAAGTGCTTTGCGAAGGACCCGTCGTAGATCACTTCAGCGAGTAGCGAATCGGCAGGTGTTTGAGACCACCGACGAAGGTGGTGGCGGCCAGTTCTGGCTCACCGGCCAGTTCGATGGATTCCAGTCGCGGAATCAGTTCGCTGTAGAGGCTGGTCATCTCCATCCGTGCCAACGCGGCACCGAGGCAGAAATGAACCCCGTAGCCGAATGCGACGTGCTTGTTGGGGTCGCGGCTGACGTCGAAACGGAACGGTTCGTCGAACACCTCTTCGTCCCGATTGCCCGAAACGTAAGCCAGGTAAACGGATTCACCCTTGGCGATGGGTACGCCGCGGACGATGGTGTCCTCGGCGGCGGTGCGCATGAACTCCTTGACCGGCGTCGTCCACCGGATCATCTCCTCTACCGCGGTCGGCATCAGATCCATGTTCTGACCCAATCGCTCTAGCTCGCCAGGGTTTTCGATGAGCGCGAGCAGCCCGCCGGAGATCGCGTCCTTGGTGGTGTCGTGGCCTGCGCTGGCGACGATGACGTAGTACGACGCGGTGTCGACGTCGGACAAGGGCTCGCCGTCGATGCGGCCGTTGGCGATCGCCGACGCCAGATCGTCGGTCGGATGTTCACGGCGCGACGCGGTGAGCTCGGAGAAGTAGGTGAAGAAGTCGACCAGAATCGCCAGCTGTTCCTCCGGCGTGGTGCCGCGCTTGTTGTACTCGTCGTCGTCGCCGCCGAACATCTCCTGCGTCAGCTGGTGCATCCGCGGAAAATCCTCCTCGGGCAGGCCGAGCAGCGACATGATCACGTACAGCGGGAAGTTGACGGCGATCTCGGTGACGAAATCGCATTCCGGGCCGATGTCGCGCATCCGGTCGACGTAGCGCTTGGCCAATTCGTCAACGTGCACCTTCAAATCGCGCATGGCCTTGGGGCGGAACCAATCCGCGCCGATGGCCCGCACCTTGCGGTGATGAGGATCGTCCATGTGAATCAGGGTCCGCAACCCCGTCCCGGCCTCGAGCTGGGCCCTGCCCAGATCGTCGGCTTCGGCGGTGGCAAGGAGTGGCCGTGGCGCGGACAGGAACAGGTTGTTGGCCCGCTCGATGGCCATGATGTCGGCGTGCTTGGTGATCGCCCAGAACGGTCGGTACGGCGGGTTGTCCACCAAGGCGACGGGATTGTTCGCCCGCAGATGGGTCAGCGCCGCGTGCAGACGTGCGTCATCGGCATAGGCCGTCGGATTGGCCAGCACCTTGGCGGCGTCATCCATCGTCGGCGTGCTCATATGGGCTCCTCACTGCCGGGCTGCGGCACAAACTTGACGGGTGTCAAGTTCGGAGTGTATGTGATGGAGGCCACGTTAGGGAAGGCCCGGTTTCAAGCGCTGCCGATAAGCTCGGACCTCGTGCTGCCTGCAACGGTTCACCGTCGAGGCCGTCGCGCGCTTGCGCTCGTGCTGGCGGTGTTGCTGGCGGCCGGATGCTTCCGCGGCGACGACGTGGGCACGAGGCCCGCTACGTCCACGCCTGCTGATCCGGCGGTGGTGCAAACCGCTGCAGGCGCGGTTCGGGGAGTTGTCGCGCCGGATCACCGATTGTTCGCGGGAATCCCTTATGCCGCACCGCCGGTCGGGCCGCTGCGCTGGCAGCCGCCGACTCCGGCACCGGCCTGGCAGGGGGTCCGCGAGGCGACTCATCCGGGCCCGCGATGTATCCAGGATCCGGGTGCGGACATGGAGCTTGGCAGACGGACCAGTGAGGACTGCCTGACCCTCAATGTGTGGACCCCGCGCACCAACGACGACCACCGTCCTGTGATGGTGTGGATCCACGGCGGCGGGTTCGCCAACGGCGATGGTGGCCTCTACGTCGCCAACGGGCTGGCATCGCGGGGCAACATCATCGTCGTCACGATCAACTACCGGCTCGGTGCGCTTGGCTTCCTGGCCCATCCGGCCCTCGGAACGCCGGGTGCCGTCGGCAACTACGGCCTGGCCGACCAGCAGGCCGCGCTGCGGTGGGTGCGGGACAACATCGCCAAATTCGGGGGCGACCCCCACAAGGTCACTGTTGCCGGTGAATCGGCCGGCGGCGCATCTGTGTGCGACCACCTGGTCGCGCCGGGCTCGGCGGGTTTGTTCCGGGCGGCGATAATCCAGAGCGGGCCGTGCCGGGCGCAGGTGGCGTTGCCCGTCGCGGAGAAGGTCAGCCTGGACTACGCGGCCGAAGTCGGTTGCGGCCAACCGGAATCCGCTGCGCAGTGCCTGCGGGCATTGCCGGCGGACAAGCTGCGAGTGCCGGTCTGGTACTACAGCATCGGCCGTGACGCGCTCTCCGGCCCTGTGACAGGAACGACGGTGCTGCCGGTTGACCCGATCACCGGGTTCACCGAGGGGCGGGCTGCCCGCGTTCCCGTGCTGATCGGCAGCAACCGCGACGAGTTCACGCTGTTCGTCGCGCTGCAGTATCATGCGCGGCCGCGGGTATACGGCGGACCAGTATCCGGAACTTCTCGCGGACACCTTCGGGCCGAATGCCGATGCCGTCGAAGCGCATTACCCGCTGAACAGTTATGCGAGTGTGCCCCTCGCCTATTCGGCAGCCGTCACCGACGGGGTGTTCGCCTGCGAAGCCGACCGCATGGCCGACGTGTTGTCTGGAACCGAACCCGTCTATGCCTACGAGTTCAACGATCGCGACGCGCCTGCGCCAGACGCGTTGCGCCAGTTGCCGTTCCCGGTGGGGGCGAGCCATTCGCTGGAGCTGCGCTACTTGTTCGACATCGGCAATGCTCCGCCGCTGAACCCCGCGCAGCGGGCGCTGGCGGATCAGATGATCGATTACTGGACGGCCTTCGTCACCTCGGGTTCCCCTCAGGCGCCGGGTCAGCCAGAGTGGCCGACGTTCGACGCCGCGACGGGAAAGGTGTTGTCCCTACAACCAGACGGCAGCCGCGTCGTCACGACTTTCGAACAAGAGCACCAGTGCGCGTTCTGGGCGAGCGTGAAAGGCTAACCGCCATGCCAACTCCCGATTCGAAGAGCTACGCGGACCAGTGGGTGCGGGCCTGGAACGCTCACGATATCGAGGCGGTGCTCGACCACTTCCACGACGATGTCGTGTTCACCTCGCCGGTGGCCGCGCGCGTGGTACCCGAGAGCAGGGGAGTGGTGCGCGGCAAGGCCGCGTTGCGCGATTACTGGACGACCGCGTTAACTCAACAAGCCGACCTGCAATTCGAGGTGATCGGTGTGTACAGCGGCGAGTCGACGTTGGTGATCAACTACCGCAACCATCGCGGCCAGTTGGTCAACGAGGTGCTGACGTTCGACGGCGACGGCCTGGTGCGCGAGGGCCACGGCACGTATATGGAGGGCTAGTACGCCGAAACATGGGTTTGGGCGTTAGCCGCTAGGCCGGTGTCACCCAGCACGTGATATCGGCGTGCACGACTTCGGTGCCGGACTTGTCGACGACGCTGACGGCCCGACGGTCCCGGTGCCGTCGGTAGTGGACGCGAAGTCTGGCGGATCCAGCCGGGCCCGTGCGCGCAGCGAGGTCGTCGCCTTCTCAGGTACTGCATATCCATCGCCTTTGGGATCCAGCGGCGGCTGGTCGGCACCGTGGCCTCCATCGATGCGCCCCGAGGGGGCAGGCGGCTTTGAGCCGTCGAGGGGATCGGGCTGGTGAACAGCGTGTGGTCGTTGAGTTGTCGGTGTCGCTTCGTAACGTGTTGGTATGTCCGAGCGCCGGTTGCGCCGCACGCCTGGCGGGGTGTGCTGGCTCGGCTTGCAGCTGGTGTGGTGCCCGAAGTACCGGTGCCGGGTTCTGGGCGCGCGGGTTGCCCACCGGCGGGGCGAGCTGCCAGAGCAGATCGAGGGCGAGCAGGGCTGGCAGATCGTGGCCACGGAGGTTATGTCCGATCACGCGCACGTGGTCGTGCGCGTGTTCAAGGGCCGCACAGCGCGCGTCCTACGGCAGGAGTTCCCGCACCTACGCCGGTTCGCGGACGTGTTGTGGTTACCGGCGTATTTCGCCGCCTCGGCGGCATTGTGAGACGGTCTTACGTGTTTCGGCTGCGCCCGACCGTGCGCCAGCACATCGCGTTGGCGGCGTGTGTGGAGGCCCACCGCGAGTTGTACAACGCGGCACTGCAGGAACGCCGGGATGCCTGGTCGCACGGCAAGATCTGCATCAACTATGGGGATCAGTCCGCGCAGCTAACCGAGATCCGCTCCGCGCGCCTCGATCAAGGGGTGTGGTCGTTTTCCAGTCAGCAGGCCACGCTGCGCAGGCTGAACAAGGCGTTCGCCGGGTTCTTCCGCCGAGTCAAGGCCGGCCAGAAAGCTGGCTACCCGCGATTCAAGGGTGCGACGCGGTTCGACAGCGTGGAGTGGCCCAAAGATGGTGACGGTGCCCGCTGGCTGCCCGAGCGGCGGCGGGTATATCTGCAGGGCATCGGGGAGGTCAAGGTTGACCTGCACCGCCCGGTTCAGGGGCGGGTGAAGACGATTCAGATCAAGCGTCAAGGTCGGCGCTGGATGCTGGTGCTCTCGTGCGATGACGTGCCGACCAATCCGCTGCCCCCGACCGGCCGCCAGGTCGGAATCGATGTCGGCATCGCCAGTTTCGCCACCACCAGCGACGGTGAACACGTCGAGAATCCGCGCTGGGGACGTGCCGCCGCGGGCAGACTGGCCAGCGCCCAGCAGCGACTGGCCCGCGCCAACCGCCGATCAAAGAACCGGGAACGTAAGCGGGCGACCGTCGCGGCCCGGCATCGCAAGATCGCCAACCAGCGCAAGGACTTTCACCACAAGCAAGGCCGCGCCCTCGTCGCGCGCTACGACCTGTTGGTGGTCGAGGACCTGCAGATCGCCAATATGCTGCGGCGGGCCAAACCCGTACCCGACCCCGACAACCCCGGCCAGTATCTGGCCAACGGCGCCCGGGCGAAGTCCGGGCTTTCCCGAAGCATCAGTGACGCCGGCTGGGGCCGGTTCGTCTCGATACTGCGCGCCAAAGCGGAAGAGGCTGGGCGCACCTGGATCGAGGTCGACCCCCGGCACACCTCCGACCGCTGCGAAACCTGTGGACACGCAGCACCGGAGAACCGCGTCACGCAAGCGGAATTTCGTTGCCAGGCATGTGGTCACAGCACCCAGGCTGACGAACACGCCGCGCGTAACCTCCTCCGGGCTGGACTGGCCCTTCACGCACAAGCTGCGTGAAAAGAAGCTGGCGGCATCCAGCCGTTGGAGAAGTCACCAGCATGCCCATCGCGATCGGCCGGCGGCGGCGTTGCACGACGCTATCGCGTGCGCGGTCTGCAGATGGTTGTAGACGAAGAACCACTTGGGCAGCGGTCTACTAACCCGCGTGTCGGCGTCAACGGTCGGGCGACAAGTTTGGAGCCGCTGAAGCACTACGAAGGTCGGTCGAGAGTGTGGCCCGGTGAAAACGGAGCGGGTGTGCGGATGTTTGTTGCATTGAGGCGGCTAAGTTGCGTTTCTGCATAGTGTGCAAGCTCTTTCATCGCTGCCCGTTGGACGGCGTCGCGAGCTGGGCCGTGGCGCAGATTTTCAGCGGATTTGAAGGCCACGAGGTGGTCGACGACGTCGACAAGGTCGTCGCCCGGTTGCACATGTATCGATTGACGGCCCGACCCTCCAAGGAAGCCGCCGCCGTCTACCCATGGGATGCCGAGCGAGCCGCCGATGTATTGCGGGAACGGTTTTCCGCCACTGTGCGTGAGAGTGAGCGTCGCGATGCGATTTGCGGCGTCGATGTCTTCGACGAGGACCTGCGTGTAGGGCAAGTCTTTCATGTCCTGGCTGCCCAATTCCCAGGAGTCACCCTCAGTTAGGTCTTCTACGCCATTCTTGTTGCGCTCGATGTACGACCTATTGTTCTCGAAGCTGTGCACGAAAACGGCCGACTCATCCATCGCCAGATCCCACCCGCGCTTGTCGCGGAATTCGATGATGTAGTCATAAATCTCAAGCGCGAGGTAACCCGGAAGTTCACGTGCATGTAGCGGCCTGAGCTGAACGGTTTGCGGCCATACTCCTTTCTTCGGGTCGAGAGTGAGTACGCGGGACCGATCGAGCCAACCACGTCCGCGCATGTTGGCCGCGTTCAGACCCGGACCATAAGTTCCGTATGGACCACCAGGGACCATATGGCACCCATTGAGGGTGCTCATGATGTCCCAGGCGTCCTGGTAGTCGTCCTGCGAACCCGCTCGTCGTGAGTGTTCGAGACCGTACGGGTGGCCCATTTCCTGCCCGATCCAGCACGGCTGACAGTTTCCCCCGTCGCAGACAGCGGCCCAGCCCCCTTGTTCGCCGAACAAGACGCCTTGATGGGTGTTCATCAGGACCACCCCGTACGGGAAGTCGTCCAAGGGCACACCGTTGGTCATTGCGACACTTCGCGCGAGATTGACAAGCCCTGTGCCGGTGATGCTTCCGCCGGACGCGATGAAGTCCGTGTGGGGGTTAGGCAGTGTGAACCAGCCGAAGACTTGCGACCCACTCAAGTCGACGTTGCCGTGCGACATTTTGTCGAAGTAATCGACCATATTTTGGGTTCCGGCGCCAGCCGTAGTGAACATATTCTGGACGTATGCGTCCGACAGTGGTTGATCATCGATGTCGTTCCACTTGCACCGAAGAATGGCCCAAGGTGTCTGTAATCCCACCGCTTCATCTCCTCCCACTTGGACTTCGCCGATCGTTCGCCGGTGACTCAAAGTTAGTAGCGCCGAGGCCACCGGCATTGAGTAGTGGACTACCTAAATTCGAGTATCGGACCACTGCATCCGAACAAGGGAGCGTCGTTAGGACCCCTCCCCACGGCTACGGTAAAAGGAGGGCTGCGGGCTCCCCCCACCCCGATGCTGTCGCGTGCTGCTCACTACTACCTCCGATCACCGGCGTCATGAAGGGAGATCTTTGGCAGTTCCATTCCTGGCGGTCGGCCCGGTGCGAATTGCAATAACGAGTGTGTCGACAGGTGGCCGACAGCCGGTGACAACCCTAGCGTTGTAAAACCTCGACGCTCTTCACGAAGAACCACTTGGGCACCGTGACCTCGGCGAAGCCGGGCTCCATCCGCACCACATGCGGCACGATCGACGCGAAATACGGCACTCGCACCATCGCGGCAGCCGAGAACAGCCGGGTGCCGCCTGGCCGATCGGCGAGGCGCTTCCACATGCGATACGTGGTGGTCGGGGCTGCCATGCCGGCCTACCTTACTCTGGAGTAAGGTAGGCGCGGGTTTTCCGTGGCCAGAGATTTGGAAGAGGCCCCACATCTAGGGCATACTGTTCGGGTTGCCTTGAGCCGGGTTCGCGCCTGGCCGGGGCATACGACCAGCACCCTAACGGGCGCATCCGGTCCCCACCTCGATCGCGACGATTTCCGCCGCGGCTGAGTGTGCGTGCGGGCGACACACCCGACCGCGGGGACCGGTGAACCACAGACAGATGAACAGCGGCGGCATACCAGCGCGACATGCGCGGGGACCCCAGTAGGAGTGAGGTAGGAGAAGCGTGGCGGGACAGAAGATCCGCATCAGGCTCAAGGCCTACGACCACGAGGCGATCGACGCCTCGGCGCGCAAGATCGTGGAAACGGTCACCCGTACCGGCGCCAGCGTGGTTGGTCCTGTGCCGCTGCCGACTGAGAAGAACGTGTACTGCGTCATCCGGTCCCCGCATAAGTACAAGGACTCGCGGGAGCACTTCGAGATGCGTACGCACAAGCGACTGATCGACATCCTCGACCCGACGCCGAAGACCGTTGACGCCCTGATGCGCATCGATCTGCCGGCCAGTGTCGACGTCAACATCCAGTAGGAGACCAGAAAGACATGGCTAGGAAAGGCATTCTGGGCACCAAGCTGGGCATGACGCAGGTGTTCGACGAGAACAACAAGGTCGTGCCGGTGACGGTCGTCAAGGCGGGCCCCAACGTTGTGACGCTGATCCGTACGCAGGAGCGTGACGGCTACAGCGCAGTGCAACTCGCCTACGGCGAGATCAGCCCCCGCAAGGTGAACAAGCCCCTGTCCGGGCAGTACGCCGCGGCGGGCGTGAACCCGCGCCGTCACATCGCCGAGTTTCGGCTCGATGACGAGGCCGCCGCCGGCGAGTACGAGGTCGGCCAGGAGTTGACCGCCGAGATCTTCGCCGACGGCACTTTCGTCGACGTCACGGGCACCTCCAAGGGCAAGGGCTTCGCCGGCACCATGAAGCGCCACGGCTTTTCCGGCCAGGGCGCCAGCCACGGTGCCCAGGCGGTGCACCGTCGTCCCGGATCCATCGGTGGCTGCGCCACCCCGGGCCGGGTGTTCAAGGGCACCCGCATGTCGGGACGGATGGGCAGCGACCGCGTCACTACCCAGAACCTGGTCGTGCACAAGGTGGATGCCGAAAACGGTGTGCTGCTGATCAAGGGCGCCATCCCCGGACGCAACGGTGGACTGGTGATGGTCCGCAGCGCAATCAAGCGAGGCGAGAAGTAAATGGCTGCCAAGACTCTCAAGATTGACGTCCATACCCCGGGCGGTAAGAAGGACGGCTCCGTCGAGCTGCCCGCCGAACTGTTCGACGTCGAGGCCAACATCGCGCTGATGCACCAGGTGGTGACCGCACAGCAGGCGGCAGGCCGTCAGGGCACGCACTCGACGAAGACCCGCGGCGAGGTTCGCGGCGGCGGCAAGAAGCCGTACCGGCAGAAGGGCACCGGCCGCGCCCGTCAGGGTTCGACACGTGCCCCGCAGTTCACCGGCGGTGGCGTCGTGCACGGTCCGAAGCCGCGCGACTACAGCCAGCGCACGCCCAAGAAGATGATCGTCGCCGCCCTGCGCGGGGCGCTTTCAGACCGGGCGCGCAACGGCCGCATCCACGCCGTCACCGAGCTGGTGGAGGGTCAGAACCCGTCGACCAAGAGCGCCAAGGCGTTCCTGGCCACGCTGACCGAGCACAAGCAGGTGCTGGTCGTGATCGGCCGCAGCGACGAGACCGGCGCGCTGTCCGTGCGCAACCTGCCTGGTGTGCATGTGCTTTCGCCCGACCAGCTCAACACGCTACGACGTGCTGAAGGCCGACGACGTGGTGTTCAGCGTGGAGGCGCTGAACGCGTACATCACGGCTGCAACACCAAGCTCCGATAAGGACGATGTGGAGGTTTCGGCCTGATGGCAAACGTCACTGACCCCCGCGACATCATCGTGTCCCCGGTCATCTCGGAGAAGTCCTACTCGCTGATCGAGGACAACGTGTACACGTTCGTCGTGCACCCCGACTCGAACAAGACGCAGATCAAGATCGCGATCGAGAAGATCTTCAAAGTCAAGGTCGACTCGGTCAACACCCTCAATCGGCAGGGCAAGCGCAAGCGCACCCGCGCCGGTTACGGCAAGCGCAAGGACACCAAGCGCGCCATCGTCACGCTGGCCGCGGGCAGCAAGCCCATCGACCTGTTCGGAGCTCCGGCATGAGTTTTCCAGGCCGGCGGATAAGCAGAGAGACCTAGAGAATCATGGGAATTCGCAAGTACAAGCCGACGACCCCCGGTCGCCGCGGTGCCAGCGTCTCCGATTTCGCCGAGATCACTCGCTCGCATCCGGAGAAGTCGCTGGTTCGCCCGCTGCACGGCAAGGGCGGTCGTAACGCGCACGGCCGCATCACCACCCGGCACAAGGGCGGTGGCCACAAGCGTGCGTACCGCGTGATCGACTTCCGTCGCCACGACAAGGACGGCGTCAACGCCAAGGTCGCGCAGATCGAGTACGACCCCAACCGCACCGCGAACATCGCGCTGCTGCACTACCTCGACGGCGAGAAGCGCTACATCATTGCGCCGCAGGGGCTTTCGCAGGGCGACATCGTGGAGTCCGGCGCCAACGCCGACATCAAGCCCGGTAACAACCTGCCGCTGCGCAACATCCCGGCCGGCACCGTGATCCACGCGGTTGAGCTGAGGCCCGGTGGCGGCGCGAAGTTGGCCCGCTCGGCGGGCTCGAGCATCCAGCTGCTGGGTAAGGAAGGCACCTACGCGTCCGTGCGTATGCCCTCCGGTGAGATCCGCCGCGTCGACGTGCGCTGCCGCGCCACGGTCGGCGAGGTCGGCAACGCCGAGCAGGCCAACATCAACTGGGGTAAGGCCGGCCGTATGCGGTGGAAGGGCAAGCGCCCCACCGTCCGCGGTGTCGTGATGAACCCGGTTGACCACCCGCACGGCGGCGGCGAGGGCAAGACCTCCGGCGGCCGTCACCCGGTCAGCCCGTGGGGTAAGCCCGAGGGTCGCACCCGCAAGTCACACAAGCCGAGCGACAAGCTCATCGTCCGACGCCGGCGCACCGGCAAGAAGCACCACCGGTAGGAGTAGCCGATGCCACGCAGCCTCAAGAAGGGTCCGTTCGTCGACGACCATCTGCTCAAGAAGGTCGACGTTCAGAACGAGAAGAACACCAAGCAGGTCATCAAGACCTGGTCGCGTCGGTCGACCATCATCCCCGACTTCATCGGGCACACCTTCGCGGTCCACGACGGCCGCAAGCATGTCCCGGTGTTCGTCACCGAGGCGATGGTCGGGCACAAACTCGGCGAGTTCGCGCCGACCCGCACATTCAAGGGTCACATCAAGGACGACCGGAAGGCTAAGCGCCGGTAATGACTACGACGACTGAATATCCGTCCGCGGTCGCCAAGGCACGCTTCGTGCATGTCTCGGCTTCCAAGGCGCGCAGGGTCATCGATCTTGTGCGCGGCAAGTCGGTGTCCGATGCGCTCGACATTCTGCGGTGGGCACCGCAGTCCGCCAGCGACCCGGTCGCCAAGGTGATCGCCAGCGCCGCGGCCAACGCGCAGAACAACGAGGGCCTGGATCCGTCCACGCTCGTGGTGGCCACCGTCTACGCCGACGAGGGCCCGACCGCCAAGCGCATCCGGCCGCGCGCCCAGGGGCGTGCGTTCCGAATCCGCAAGCGCACCAGCCACATCACGGTGATTGTGGAGAGCCGCCCGTCCAAGGAGGAGCGGGGCGGCGGCCGGTCGGTCAGCGCCTCCCGCGCACGTCGCGCGCAGGGCAGCAAGGCCGCTGCGGCCAAGACGGCGCCTGCGACAAAGGCTTCCGGAGCCGCGGAGGCGACGGCTCCTGAAAAGGCGCCCGCCAAGAAGGCGGCCGCGAACAAGGCACCTGAGAAGGCCGCCGCGAAGAAGGCTCCGGCCAAGAAGGCCGCAGCGAAGAAGACTGCTGAAGCTTCTGACGAAGCGAAGGAGGGCTCGGAGTAGTGGGCCAGAAAATCAATCCCCACGGCTTCCGCCTCGGGATTACCACCGACTGGAAGTCGCGGTGGTACGCCGACAAGCAGTACAAGGATTACGTCAAGGAAGACGTGGCGATCCGTCGGCTGCTGGCGACTGGACTGGAGCGCGCAGGCATCGCCGACGTGGAGATCGAGCGCACCCGTGACCGCGTGCGTGTCGACATCCACACTGCGCGGCCGGGCATCGTCATCGGTCGCCGCGGCACCGAGGCCGACCGCATCCGCGCCGACCTTGAGAAGCTGACCGGCAAGCAGGTGCAGCTGAACATCCTCGAGGTGAAGAACCCCGAGTCGGTGGCTCAGCTGGTGGCTCAGGGTGTGGCAGAGCAGCTTTCGAACCGTGTGGCGTTCCGCCGCGCGATGCGCAAAGCCATCCAGTCGGCGATGCGCCAGCCCAACGTCAAGGGCATTCGGGTGCAGTGCTCGGGCCGCCTCGGCGGCGCCGAGATGAGCCGCTCGGAGTTCTACCGCGAGGGTCGGGTGCCGCTGCACACGCTGCGCGCCGACATCGACTATGGCCTGTACGAGGCCAAGACGACCTTCGGCCGTATCGGCGTGAAGGTGTGGATCTACAAGGGCGACATCGTCGGCGGCAAGCGCGAGCTGACTGCGGCGGTTCCGGCAGGCGCGGATCGTCCGCGCCGCGAGCGCCCGTCGGGCACCCGCCCGCGTCGTAGCGGCGCGTCGGGTACCACCGCGACGAGCACCGACGCAGGTCGTGCCGCAGGGGGAGCCGAGGACGCTTCGGCTGCGCCCGAACCGGTCGCTGAGGCTACTCCCGAGGCAGCCGTCGAAGCTTCTCCCTCTGTGACCACGGAAACTACGGAGAGCTAGCCATGTTGATTCCCCGCAAGGTCAAGCACCGTAAGCAACACCACCCGAGGCAGCGCGGCATCGCCAGCGGTGGCACGTCGGTGAGCTTCGGTGAATACGGCATCCAGGCACTGGAGCACGCCTACATCACCAACCGGCAGATCGAGTCCGCTCGTATCGCCATCAACCGGCACATCAAGCGTGGCGGCAAGGTGTGGATCAACATCTTCCCGGACCGTCCGCTGACCAAGAAGCCTGCCGAAACCCGCATGGGTTCGGGCAAGGGCTCGCCGGAGTGGTGGGTGGCCAACGTGAAACCGGGCCGTGTGCTGTTCGAGCTGAGCTACCCCGATGAGAAAACCGCGCGGGAAGCACTGACCCGCGCGATCCACAAGCTGCCGATCAAGGCACGCATCGTTACCCGAGAGGACCAGTTCTGATGGCAGTGGGAGTGTCGCCAGGCGAACTGCGCGAAATGACGGACGACGAGTTGAAGGATCGCTTGCGCGAGTCCAAGGAAGAGCTGTTCAATCTGCGCTTCCAGATGGCGACCGGTCAGCTCTCCAACAACCGCCGGCTTCGTACGGTGCGTCAGGAAATTGCGCGTGTGTACACAGTGCTCCGCGAACGTGAGTTGGGTCTGGCTTCCGGACCCGCCGGTGAGGAATCGTGATGGCAGAGAAGACAGCAACCAAGGCCACGCCCGCCAAGGCCGCGGGCGACAAGGGGCCCAAGAACACCCCCCGCACCGAGAAGCCGCGCGGTCGCCGCAAGACCCGCATCGGGTACGTGGTGTCGGACAAGATGCAGAAGACCATCGTGGTCGAGCTCGAGGACCGGGTGCGCCACCCGCTCTACGGCAAGATCATCCGCACCACGACCAAGGTGAAGGCGCACGACGAGAACAGCATCGCCGGTGTCGGCGACCGGGTTTCGTTGATGGAGACCCGTCCGCTGTCGGCCACCAAGCGCTGGCGGCTCGTCGAGGTCCTCGAGAGGGCAAAGTAAGAGCTACGTAACAAACCAACGTAAAGCCCCCGCACGCACCGGCGTGACGGGGGCTTTTACGTGCTGTCGCAACCCACTTTGACTCATCGTGATTGCAAAGGCACAGCCGCGCGAATTCGACTGCGCTCCAAGATATTTCGCCGGTTAGTGGCCGTTCACTCCGTGGACCTTGACACCCGCGACGAGCTGACACGGGTGGACGCTTCGAGGGCCTTGACTCGGCGCGGCCATTCGCGTCACGGCGAGTCAAACACTTAATAGACCCGGTCGCGGCGTCTAATTTTCGCTCTGGCATGCCCGCCGCCCACTGAGCTAGGAGCGTTGATGACCCTCACCCCAGACGACATCAGGGTGCCCACGCGACGCGAGATCAAAGTGGGTGCCCAAGATGTGCATCGCTGGATCCAGGACATGGGGTGGGACGTTCCGGGTGGCCGCTCGAAATACCCGACGAAGTATCGCTTTGATGGTCGATGAAGTTCGTCGCCTCCTTTCTCGAGCTAGGAGAGTATGCGTCGATCGGCGGATCGGCCATGCTCCTGGACGCTGTGGTCTCGCCTGAACAGCGCAAGCCGGTTGCTCCAGAAGAGCGGGTTGCCGTGACGATGTCCGCGGGCGACGACGACGCGATCGTCTACGACCGCGAGAACGGGATCTTCGCCGACCCGTCGAAGGTCCGCGAGATCGACTTCCACGGCGAGTTCTTCCGCTCCAAGGGCCGCCACTTCGTCGCACCGTCACCACAGAAGCGGCCGGTGCTGTGGCAGGCCGGGTCGTCTGACCAGGGCCGCGAATTCGCTTCCAAGCACGCCGAATCGGTCTTCGGTATCTTCCCGACGCCCAAGAGCATGCGCGCGTACGCCGACGACATCCGCACGCGCGCAGATGATCACGGTCGCGATCCCGAGTCGGTGAAGCTCATCTACGGCCTGCAGACGATCATCGATCGCGATAAGACCCGCGCGAACGACAAGTACGCGGAGTTCGTCGAGAAGGTGCAGATCGAAAGCGCGCTCGGAATCCTGTCCGGCCACACCGGTTTCGACTTCTCCACGCTTGGTCTCGATGACAATGTGGTTGACGCCGACGTACAGGGCATCCGTGGTCTGTTCGACGCCATCCTCGAGGCCAAGGACGGCGCGCCGGTGACCGTGCGCGAGGCCGCGCAGATCTACGGCGTCTCGATGGGCGCACCGGTCGCCGTCGGTACTCCCTCCGACGTCGCCGATCAGATGGAGCAGTACATCGATGAAGGCGGTTGCAACGGCTTCATGTTGCTCGCCACCGACACGCCCGGTTGCTTCAGCGACGTGACCGAACTGTTGGTGCCGGAGCTTCAGCGCCGCGGCCGGTACCGAACCCGTTATCCGGGAACGACATTGCGCGAGAGCCTGCGGGAGTACTGACCTAGAAGCCTGCGGGTCGAGGACGCGCTCGATACCGTCCGCACCTCGGCGCACATAATCGGACGCCGAGGCCAATTATCGCAAAATGTATTTGCGGACGAAAAATTCGTGAATAATCACGCGTCGTGAATTGCGGCGGGTATGGGTGTATTCGTGCCATTGCGGGGGCTACCGCTGCGGCGGTGTTTGCCGTAGTACTGAGCGCGCCGCCGGCCTGGCCGGAACCCGGCGACGGCGGCCTGCTGGCCGATGCGCCGACACTCGGTCTGGCCGATGTGGGCTCGGATCCGACGTTGGCATTCTACGGTGCCTCCGGGGTGACGTCGCTGACCGTGCCCGTTCCATTGGGGCTGCTGCCTGCGGCTTTGGATGTTGTCGTGGAAGCTCCGGTGAACTTGAGTACCGGGATGTTGACCGTGATGCAGGGGGACCGAACCCTCTCGCGAGTGGTCCTGCCCGCCTCTGATGGAGTGCCGCTGTCCATTCCGCTGACCGGGGTGCGGGTCGCCGACAATGCCGTGACGTTGACTTTGCGCAGTTATTTGGTGCCACTCGAGGGTTATTGTTTGGATCCGTCGAATCCACTTCGTCTTATTGACGCGGCCGTTCGCTACGAAGGCGTCGAGTCGCCGCCGACGATGGTTGCGGATTTCCTGCCGCCGGTCTTGCAAAAACTCAACCTTTTTCTGCCGCGTTCGCCGTCGCAGGCCGAATCCGATGCGGCGATACGGCTGGCCACGGCGGTCGTGGCGCATTATGGCAAGCAGAACACCGAGGTGGCGGTCGCCGCGCTCGATGAGGGACAGATCGCCCCGCCGGGTCCGTCGTTGCCGCTGGAACGCAGCGTTGTGATCCGCGAGGGACCGGACAGCGGCGTGGCGTTGCAGGGCGAAATGGGTGTCCCGCCGTTGCTGATCAGTGGGCCGCCCAACGACCTGACAAATCAGACTCGGGCGATGTGGGGTGACTTCGGCCGGCTCGCGCTCAGTTCGAAAGCCGTTGCGGGACCCCTGCGGTCGAGCCCGCAGCTGCCACCCGACGTGACGACGTTGCGACAACTTGGTCAACCCGGGGTGAATGCCACGGCATTGGCCCCGCAGGTGTCGATCGCTTTGGACCAGACCCGCCTCGGGCGGCCGGCGCATGATATTCGCGTCCATCTGCGCGGCTCCTACACTCCGCTGCCGTCATCGGTGGGCGGCCAGCTGGTGGCCGCGATCGGGGGCGAGACCATCGCGCGTTGGCCGACCGACAACACCGGGGTCATCGACCGCTGGGTGGATGTCCCCGACCGGCTGTTGCTGCGCTACACGGACCTGGGCGTCGCGGTGAACATCACCGGTAACACCGGGAGGTGCGGCGAGTTCCAGCCCGTCACGTTGGTCATCGACGGCGACAGCCCGGTCGAGAGCAAGCTCGCGAAACCGCCACTGCCCGGCGGCTTTCAGGCACTTCCGCAGGCGCTGATGCCGAGGGTGGAGATCGGCATGGGCGGGGAATTCGACGACACCCGGCGAGCAGTTGCGATCCTCGTCGGCCTGCAGCGACTGAGCGCGCTGCCCATCGACACCGTGGTGACGTCGCTCCAAGAGGCGATCGCCTCGCCCAACCCCGCGGTGCTCGTCGACGCGGACGGCTGGACCGACGACCGGATCACGCTTCCGGTCAACGGCAATTCAGCCGGGGACATCGTTGTCGAGAACGTCGACGGAACCGGCGAACAAGGCAAGCTCAAGCTTGATCCCGCGCTGCGGTATGGCTCATTGCAGACGATGTACAACGGAAAGCGGACGCTGCTGATCGCCACGTCCATCAACGCACCGGATCAGCTGGATGCGCTTCTGGGTTGGCTGGATTCGAACGTCGAGCGCTGGTCGCGGCTGACGGGCAATGCGCTCGTCGCGGCGCCGGACCGCGATCCCGTGCTGGTGGCGACGGCAAGCCACGAGCCACCGGCGAGCCCAATTGAACAGCGTCCACCGATGTTGTGGTGGGCAGTCGGCGCCGGAGTCGTCGCGGTTATCGCCCTGGCGGCCTGGCTGATCATCGTGCGCGGCAGGCGATCTCGCGGTCAACCGTGACGGCTCCCCCCGAAACCAGCGGTTCCGCGTCGGGTGTGGCGCGGTACTATGCGCTGCACCCCGGCTATCGGCTGGCTGTCCGGTGGGCGCTGATTTCGATACTGACCGGGATCGCGTTCTGGCGCAGCTTTTACAGCATCGGGGTGACGGCGCACGAGGAGAGCATCGGCGGCTACGTCTGGACTGTGCCTACCGTCGCCATCCTGGTGGCGGTCGGCGTCGCCCGCCGCCACCGCACCGAACTGCCGATCCACGATCGGCAGACCGACATCATCGTCGGAACCATGGGCCTGGTGCTGGCCCTGCTGATCCAGGCCGTGCTGCTGCCGCGATACGCGTTGTACTTTCACCTACTTCGGCTTGATCTGCTGGCGGCGTGGCTGTTCGTGCTCAGCTGCAGCATCGTGCTGTTCGGCCTTCGCCCCGTCAGTAGATTCGCCTGGGTGTGGGCCATGATGCTGATGGTCTTCGCGCTGCCCTACTACCTGCTCGTGATATTCCTCGAGGGCGGTAACTTCGCCGCAGGCTCGGCCAACGTGTTCATCGCTGCTGTCGGAACCGGTATCGCGGTTGGGCGCACAATGCGTCGAGGCGTCTTGGGATCGCTGGGCGCTTGGATCGTCGGTTTCACCGTGCTGGCCGCTATCGCCGTGTTGTTTCCCAACGCGCCGCTGGTGGTATATCAAGAGGTTCCTGCGGTGACCGCCGTCTGCGTGGTGGGCGTCGTAATGTTCTTGCGGGCGCGGCGGGGACAGCCGAAGCGCCTGTTGGACCGTCAGGTAGAGCCGCTGGCGGCCAAACAGGTCGGGGCGGGCGTACCGCTGGTCGTCGCTGTTGCCGTGGTCCTGACTTTCTTGCCATTGCCGGCGGATGTGAGCACCGCGCCGATCGACCGGGCGAGCCCGCACCCGCTGGCTGCCGGCATGCCGCTCGTCACACCACCGGGCTGGGCCACGGTGGAAACGCAGCTGTACCCAGACATGAAGCGCCTATACGGCGACGGTTCTGTGCTGACCCGGCAACGGATGACCTCGTTGAGCGGTGACCCCCGCTTCGACAAGTTTTCCCGCCAACGAACACTGGTGGTGGACAGCCTGGTCAGTCGTCGCCCCTTTTCGTTCGGGGTATATCCCGGTCGAGTCCTATATGGCTTGACCGGTACCCGGTTCAGCGACTTGAGATCCGTTGACCTGGGGATGGGTGTGACGGGTCAGATTGTTTCGGTCGTCGATGACGACCTGTTGGTGACCTGGGACGCGGCGCAATTCGCGTGGGGCAATAGGCAAATCGGCCAGCGCATCTCCATCTTCGCCGTCGACAACCACGACCAGGACGCTCCGTTCCCCGAGCCTTCCGGCAATATGGTGTCAACTCTGCGCACACTGATCACACTGTTGTTCCGCGGCAACGCCGTGTTCGACGCGCGCTCGCCGTCGTTCAAGGACGCCCAGCTGCTCACCGAATTCAGTCGCGCGCTGGTCGCCGCGCAGTTTCCGCCTGCGGGGGCGGGGCCGTGAGCACCGGAATCGAAATGCCTTCGTCTGCAACGATTACCGACGCGGAGCGCGACTACGCACTGCGACGTGCAATCGACGGTCTGCGCGAAGATGATCCGGTGGCCTCGGCGTCGACCGCCGTCACCGTCGGGCAGCGCTGGATCCTTTGGTCGCTGTTGGTGAGCGTCATCGGATTGGCGATCTGGAAGCCCGAGGGAACCGCGGTGGCATTGGTGGGCCTGAGCACGCTCGGCTACCTGCTGACCATGTTCGACAGGCTGTTGATCTTCCGCGACGGGCTGGCAACGCGGCCCATCGTCATCACCGATGAGGAAGCCCGGGCAAAACCCGACGCCGACCTACCGCTGTACACGATTCTCGTTCCCGCCTATGACGAACCCCAGGTCGTCGGTGATCTCATCGGGGCGATGGCGGCGCTGGAATACCCGCCAGACAAACTTCAGGTGCTGTTGCTGCTCGAAGCCGACGACGACGTGACCATCACCGCGGCCAAAGCGTCCGCCGAATCCGACGCCATCACTATCGTGCTGGTGCCGCCCGCACATCCGCGCACGAAACCGAAAGCGTGCAATTACGGCTTGTGCTTCGCCACCGGCCAGATCGTCACGATCTACGACGCCGAGGATCTGCCCGAACCGCTGCAGTTGCGCCGGGTGGTGGCTGCGTTCCGCCGACTGCCCGACGATGTCGCCTGTGTGCAGGCCAAGCTGGAGTACCACAACGGACACCAGAATCTGCTGACGGCGTGGTTCACCGCCGAATACCGGCTGTGGTTCGGGTACCTGCTGCCGGGCATGATGCGGACCACATCGCCGATTCCCTTGGGCGGCACATCGAATCACCTCCGCCGAGACGTACTCGACGAGATCGGCGCGTGGGATCCGTTCAATGTCACCGAGGACGCCGACCTCGGCTTACGCATCGCCGCGAGTGGATACCACACAGCGATCGTCGATTCCAGCACACTCGAAGAAGCCAACAGCGACGCGATCAACTGGATCCGGCAGCGTTCCCGCTGGTACAAGGGTTACCTGCAGACGTGGTTAGTCCAGATCCGTCGTCCCGTCCGACTCTTTCGCACCATCGGCTGGCGCAGCTTCGTCCGGTTCAACCTCGTAATGTGCGGCACCCCGATCATCGCCGTACTCAACCTGGTGTTCTGGTTGATCACCCTGCTCTGGTTCCTTGGCCAGCCCGCGGCGGTCGAAGCCGTATTCCCTTGGTACATCTACTTTCCCGCGCTGATCGCACTGATCTTGGGCAACGCCGCGACGCTGTACATGAACCTGATCACGTTGCGGGAAGACGACCGTGCCGATCTGCTGGGGGCCGCGCTGACCGTGCCGGCGTTCTGGTTGATGATGAGTGTGGCTGCGGCCAAAGGTTGCTACCAGCTCATCCGCCAACCGTCCTACTGGGAGAAGACGGCTCACGGCTTGACCGCGCGGCCGGACACGAGCGACGCGGAGCAGGCCGAACAGCCATGACGGCGCGCCGGTGGTCGGACCGCAAGCTGAAGGTGACGTTTTTCCTCACGTCGTTCGCGGTGTACCTCGCGGTCGGCTACTGGCTGCAGGTCCAGCACGGATTCATCATCGGCGACGCCCTGTCCCGGGTGTCGGCCGCGCAGTCGGTGCTGTTCAGCCGCGACCCGCATCTGGCCGCCATCGGGTTCGTCTTCACCCCGCTGACGGCGATGGTTCAGATCCCGGCGATCGCGGTCAGCCCGCTGTGGCACGAGATGACTGAACGCGCGTTCTCCGGAACCATCATGTCGGCGGCGTTCATGGCCGGCGGTGCAGTTCAGATTCTCGGCATGGGCACCGACCGGGGGCTGCCGCGATCCTACGCGTTGACGATCGCCGCATTCTTCGCGCTGAACCCGATGATCGTCTTCTACGGCTCCAACGGAATGAGCGAGGCACCGTTCATCTTCTTCATGTCGTGGGCGGTCCGGCGGCTCATCCTGTGGATGGTCGACGACGACGTGCATCATTTGATCACCGCAGGCGGCATCGCCATGGGCCTGGCCTACCTGACCCGCTACGACGCGGTGGCCTGCGTCGCCGCCGCGGGACTGCTGGTTGCCGTGACCACGTATCGCAGGGCGCGGTCGCAGCCGCGGATCCGCCGGGCGCTCTTGGACATGATCATGGTCAGCGGCCCTGGGTTTGCGGCATTCGTCGGCTGGGCGGCGGTCAGCTGGCTGATCACCGGCGAAGCGTTCGCGCAATTCACGTCCCAGTACGGCAACACCGCGATCCTCGATCAGTCCGGACAGGCCACAACCGATTTCGCCAGCGGAGTGCTGTTCGCTGTGGTGTGCATTTCGCTGCTCGCGCCGACGCTGCTGCCCATCGCCGTGTGGGCCGTGGTCCGTCGGTGGGCCAAGCCGAGCTGGCAGGTGCTCCTTGTGCCGTTGACGATATACGGTGCGGCACTGGCATTTCAGGCCTTCAGCTATGCGACCGGATCGACCTTTCCCTTTCTGCGGTTCTACATCATCGCCATCCCGCTCAGTGCCTGCCTCGCCATGCTCGCCGTGCCGGACGGGCAGCTTGTTCCTCCCAAACGCCGTGGCAGATATGCGCCCGCACAGGCCGAACCGCTGGGGCCGGAGGTCCACCGACGCCGGAGGGGCCGGGTCCGCCGGCCGTTGGCGGCCTATGCCCCCGTTGCAGTTGCCTTCGCGCTTGCCGTCCCGGTCACTGCGTGGGGAATGGGTCAGCCCAAGTACGCGCCGCAGGAGTATGCGCTCGGCGCGGTGCTCGCGCCGCAGCCCAACAGCGTCACCGAGCGCAAGGCGCTCGAACACCGCATCGCCGCCAGCTTCTCCACGGAACGGGAGATCGCCGAGTATCTCGAGAAGCTGAACCTACCGGAAAGCTCGGTGATCACCGACACGGTCTTTGGGTTCGCCATCATCGCCGCGTCGCAGGATCCGAAAACCTTTGTGGTGCCGTCGGATCCGGACTTCACCAACTTGCTCAACTCGCCCGCGGACAACGGTATCGAATACCTACTGGCCGTGCCTCCGGCCGGGCGAGGGAAGTCCGATGCGCTGAACATCCGCTATCCCACGTTGTACGAGACGGGTGCCGACATTGCCACGCTTGAAATGGAGGTTCCCAATAACGGTGATAGCCAGCCGAATTGGCGACTGTACCGGGTGAACGAACCCGCGCCGGAAAGTTAGGCGTCCGTCGTTCGCGACGCCGCGATCGTAGCCCGATTCCCCCCACGGCGGGTCGGGCGGGATTCATGCGAGGTGGTCGAGAGCCCGCAGGAGTACTAGCTGTTGTTGTTGTTGTTCTTGGCCTCGCGCCATGCCCGCTCGAACGGCAGTCGCCACGCATTGGGGGCGATCAGCTGGTGGATCGCATTGGGACCCCACGTGCCCGGCGGATAGATTTTGGCCAGTGGTGGGTTGGCGAGGAGGTCGGCCGATCGCTCCCAAAGCGACTCGATGCCCTCGGCGGTGGTGAACAACGTGTGGTCGCCGCGCATCGCGTCCAGGATCAGCCGCTCGTAGGCCTCGAGCACATCGCCGGCGGTGTCGACCTCCTGGGTCGAGAACTGCATCGACAGCTTATCGAGCTTCATTCCGGGCCCTGGCCGCTTCCCGTAGAACGACAGCGACACCTTCGACGCGTCCGCAAGGTCGAACGTCAGGTGGTCCGGACCCTGGGCCCCCACGCCGGAGCCCGGCGGGAACATCGTCCGCGGCGCCTCTTTGAACGCGATCGAGATGATGCGAATCCCTTGGGCCATCCGCTTGCCGGTCCGCAGATAGATCGGCACACCCGCCCAGCGCCAGTTGTCGATGCCCACCTTGAGCGCGATGAAGGTCTCGGTGTCGGAATCCCGTGCCACGCCGTCACAGTCGCGGTATCCGGTGTACTGGCCGCGCACGACATGTGCCGGATCGATCGGCAGCATCGACCGGAATACCTTGTTCTTCTCCTCGCTGATGGCGCGCGGCTCCAGGGCGGTCGGAGGCTCCATCACCACGAACGCCATCACCTGGAACAGATGGGTGACGACCATGTCCTTGTAGGCGCCGGTGCTCTCATAGAAGTTGGCGCGCTCGTCCAGACCCAACGTCTCAGGGATGTCGATCTGGATGTGGTCGATGAAGTTGCGGTTCCAGATCGGTTCGAACAGGCCGTTGGCGAACCGGAACGCCAGGATGTTCTGCGCTGCCTCCTTGCCGAGAAAATGGTCGATACGGAATACCTGCTCTTCGCGGAACGTCTCATGCACGAAATCGTTCAGCTCGACTGCGCTGGCCAGGTCGGTACCGAACGGCTTTTCCATCACGACTCGCGAGCGGTCCACCAGATTCGCGTCCTTCAGCATGGTCATCACCGCACGGGCCGCCTTCGGTGGCACCGAGAGGTAGTGCAGCCGACGGACTTCGGGGCCAAGCTTCGCTTCGGCGGCCGCGACGGCGGCGGCCAGCGCATCGGGGCCTGCGCTCTGGGGCACATAGCTGACCGTTTCGGCGAACCGGGCCCACTGTTCCTTGCTGAGCTTGTGAGTTCCGAAATCGTCGATGGCCTCCTTGGCCAGCTTGAGGAACTCGTCAGTGGAGATGTCCTCCAGCGAGGTGGCGACGATCTCGATGTGGGGCGCCAGTTCGGACTGATCGAGAAAGGCCAGACCTGGAATCAACTTTCGTCTCGCGAGATCACCCGTCGCACCGAACAGAACGACCACGTGCGGGTCCACCGCATAGTCGTCATGACGGCGGGGACGTGAGCCGGGGTGTGGATAGGAGATGGTCTGCGGTTTGCTTGTCGCCACCCCCGGCATACTCCCACCGCCGCAATCTCCCCGCAGCGCTACCGGGTACGTCGCCACCGCGAAGTCACAGGCCGGACCACCCTTCTTAACCGAGGGGCGCTGCGGTGTCGGCTGCGGTGGTGGTTATCGGTCCGACACATTGACCTTCGCGGCGATGCCGTCGAGCAGCTGACGCAGCCCGGAGCGGAACTCGGCCTGCGGGTCGTCGTTCTCCTGGTCGAACACCCCTGCCGCTACGGCTGCCGTCAGCGCGGGGAACCGGTCGGCGGTCAAGAGCCGTCGAAGCAGGGCGGGGTAGTTGGACAGGTTGGTCTGGACCGCCTCGATGTCCAGTGCGCCGGCCCCGCGGACGTAATGCAGTAGCGCCATGACGGCCGCCAGCTTGTCCCGCTCGGCCAGGCCGGTACCACCCAGCGCCGCAAGCCCGGCATCCAGCCACGCCAGCTGTCCCGGGTCCGCAGGCGGGCCCGCCGCGGCGGTCTGCAGGATCCACGGGTGCCGGTGGTAGATGTCCCACAGCCCGGTGGCCCAATCGGTAAGCGCACCACGCCAATCCGATGGATCGGTAGGCGTAGGCGGAGGCTCTGGCGCGGTCGACAACATGAACGTCACCAACTCGTCCTTGTTTGCGACGTGGCGGTACAGCGACATGGTGCCGCAGCCAAGCCGCTCGGCCAGTCGCGCCATGGACAACGCGCCGAGGCCTTCGGCCTCAACCAGCTCGATGGCCGCCACGACGATGCGCTCGCGGCTCAGTCCGCTGGTCCGCCGGGCCAGCGGTGCGTCTCGCCACAGGATCTCCAGCACGCGGGGCAGCGGCTCGTCGGTCGTCATCACCCGCCAGCCTAATCGGTGGGCAGATCAGACGCGTATGCCGTACGCTTTTGCGTATGGCATACGCAACGCGCGCTCCGAACAGGAAATGGCTCGCTCCCGCCCTCGTCGTTGTTGTCGTCGCATTCTTGGCCTTCTCACTCCCGCCGTACTTCACCGGCGGGACGCGGGTACCCCCGACATTCGCGTTGCACTATCCGCTGTTGGTGGGTCACGTCATGTTCGCCAGCGTGGCGATGGTGACGGCGGTCGCGCAGATCTGGCCGGGACTGCGCGCGCGCCGCCCCGCCCTGCACCGACGGGTCGGTCGGATCTACGTGTGCGCGGCGATCCCCGCTGCCGTGTGCGCCATGGTGATAGGGGCGGCCACGCCCTTCGGTCCGTTCCTCGCCGTCAGCAATGTCTTCCTCGCGTCGCTGTGGCTGTGGTTTACGATCAACGGCTACCTTGCGGCCCGGCAACGACGGTTCGCGCAGCATCGGCGGCACATGGTCCTCAGCGCGACGCTGGCTTTGTCCATCATCACCAACCGGATATGGACACCGGTGCTGTTCATTACGCTACACCCGTTGCAGGACATCGTCTTTGACGGCAACGAGGAGCACTTCCTGTGGTTCGCGGCCGGCCTTGGCGCCTGGTTGGGCTGGACTATTCCGTTCCTGGCTGTGCAGCGGTGGCTGAACCGGAAAACAGCTATAGCGCCATCGTCAATTTCGCAGCTAACAGACACGCAACCGGTGTAGTGTCCGGGGCCATGGCAACGGAATTCAACGGCAAGATCGAGCTGGACATCCGGGATTCCGAGCCCGACTGGGGTCCGTACGCCGCGCCAACGGCACCCGAAGATGCGCCCAACGTCTTGTATCTGGTGTGGGATGACACCGGCATCGCGACGTGGGACTGCTTCGGCGGGCTGGTGGACATGCCGACCATGAGCCGCATCGCCGAACGTGGTGTGCGGCTGTCCCAGTTCCACACCACCGCGCTGTGCTCGCCGACCCGCGCCTCACTGCTGACCGGCCGCAACCCCACCACGGTGGGGATGGCCACCATCGAGGAGTTCACCGATGGCTTTCCCGGCTGCAATGGGCGCATCCCGAACGAAACAGCCCTGCTCTCAGAGGTTCTCGTCGAGAACGGCTACAACACCTACTGCGTCGGCAAGTGGCACCTAACGCCGCTGGAGGAGTCCAATCTGGCTGCCACGAAACGACATTGGCCACTGTCGCGGGGCTTCGAACGGTTCTACGGCTTCTTGGGCGGCGAGACCGACCAGTGGTATCCCGAACTCGTCTACGACAATCACCCCGTCGCACCGCCGGGGCTGCCTGAGGACGGCTACCACCTGTCAAAGGACATCGCCGACAAGACAATCGAATTCATCCGCGACGCGAAGGTGATCGCGCCCGACAAGCCGTGGTTCTCCTACGTCTGCCCCGGGGCGGGACACGCACCGCACCACGTGTTCAAGGAGTGGGTCGACAAATACGCAGGCAAGTTCGACATGGGCTACGAGCGCTACCGCGAAATCGTGCTCGAGAACCAGAAGAAGCTCGGCATCGTTCCGCCCGATACGGAGCTCTCGCCGATCAATCCGTACTTGGACGTCAAGGGACCCAACGGCGAGCCGTGGCCTCCACAGGACACGGTGCGCCCATGGGATTCGCTCGGCGATGACGACAAGCGACTGTTCTGCCGGATGGCCGAGGTATTCGCCGGCTTCCTGAGCTACACCGACGCCCAAATCGGCCGTGTCCTCGACTATTTGGAGGATTCTGGCCAGCTGGACAACACCGTAATCGTGGTCATCTCCGACAACGGAGCCAGCGGAGAGGGCGGTCCGAACGGCTCGGTGAACGAAGTCAAGTTCTTCAACGGCTACGTCGACACCGTGGAAGAAGGACTGCGGTTCATGGACAACCTCGGCGGACCGGAGACCTACAACCACTATCCGATCGGCTGGGCGATGGCGTTCAACACGCCCTACAAGCTGTTCAAGCGCTACGCCTCCCATGAGGGTGGGATCGCCGACACGGCAATCATCTCCTGGCCCAAGGGAATCGCTGCCCATGGCGAGGTGCGGGATAACTACGTCAACGTCTGCGACGTCACCCCTACGGTGTATGACCTACTCGGCATCATCCCACCGGCCACCGTCAAGGGCATACCGCAGAAACCGCTCGACGGTGTGAGTTTCAAGGTGACCCTTGATAATCCGGCCGCGCCAACGGGCAAGGAGACACAGTTCTACGCCATGCTTGGCACGCGCGGCATCTGGCACAAGGGGTGGTTCGCCAACACTGTCCACGCCGCCACACCCGCCGGCTGGTCGCACTTCGACAAGGACCGTTGGGAGTTGTTCCACATCGAGGCCGACCGCAGCCAGTGCCGTGACCTTGCCGCCGAGAACTCCGACAAGCTCGAGGACCTCAAGGCGCTGTGGTTGAGCGAGGCGCAGAAGTACAACGGGCTGCCGCTGGCGGACTTGAACATCCTCGAGACGATGACGCGGTGGCGGCCCTACCTGGCCGGCACCAGGGAGTCGTACTTCTACTATCCCGGCACCGCCGATGTCGGAATGGGTGCCGCAGTGGAGATTCAGGGTCGGTCGTTCGTGGTCCTTGCGGAGGTCAGCATCGACACAACGGGTGCCGAAGGCGTGATCATGAAACACGGCGGCGCGCACGGCGGACACGTGCTGTTCGTCCAGGACGGACGGCTGCAGTACGTCTACAACTTCCTCGGCGAGGAGGAGCAGCAGTTGTCGTCGTCGGACGCGGTGCCGTTGGGCAAGCACACCGTCGGTGTTGCGTTCACGCGTACGGGCACCGTGGAGGGCAGCCACACCCCGCTCGGCGACGCCGCGCTCTACATCGACAACGCCGAGGTGGCGTCGCGTTCGGGCATCAAGATCCATCCCGGGACGTTCGGCCTCGCCGGCGCCAGCCTGAGCGTCGGCAAGAACACCGGATCGCCGGTCTCGCGCGCGTACAAGGCGCCGTTCCCGTTCACAGGTGGCACCATCGCTCAGGTGAACGTTGATGTCTCGGGCAAGCCCTACGTGGATTTGGAAGGCGAGTTCGCACGAGCATTCGCGAAGGACTAATGAAGCGGGTTGGTTTGGCAGCGGTCGGGCTCGCCTGCTTGGTGGCGGGTTGCGCCCGAATCAGCGATGGTGCGCCCGTTGCCGCGGATCTGGGGACGACGACCGCGTCGTCGGCTCCGTCGGCGACCGTCCAGCCGACGCAGGAGTCCGACCAGCCCGCGTACGGCGTCGTTCCGACCACGAGGGCGCCGGTGCCACCGAACACCGTTGCCTGCTCGCAGCCGCTCAAGCCGGGCGTGCGGATGACCGCCCAAGTCAAAGACCCGCAGGCGCCCAAGATCACCGTCGGCGTTCCTGACGGCTGGTCGATGTCGGCAGGCTCTGGCGACATCGGCGGCCAACTGACCGGGCCCGACGGGATGACGGCGACCATCACGATCGCCCAAACACAGCTCGATCCGGCAGCCGCCTTCAAAAAGTACGCCGATGGTCTGATGGAGGAAGCGGCCGTCAGCAGCGTGAGCGTGCTGCCCGGAGAACTCTGCGAATTCAGCGGCCAGAAGCTGATGGGTGCATGGTCGGATACGCCCCAGAACGCCATCGAATTCGAGGACCGCATCGTCCACGTCTGGACCAACAGCGGCAACAACTATCTCGTGTCCGTGCACGTGCAGGCGCCGACAGGAACATCCGGATTCGATGCGGCCGCTTCCGCGCTGACCGAGGACTTCGAGATCGTCTTACCGTAAAGCCATGCTTACCGAGCTCGTCGAGCTGCCGGGCGGGTCCTTTCGGATGGGCTCAACGCAGTTCTATCCGGAAGAGGCACCGGTGCACACCGCGACCGTCGGCGCCTTCGCCGTCGAGCGCCATCCGGTGACCAACGCCCAGTTCGCCGAGTTCGTCGCCGATACCGGTTACGCCACCGTCGCCGAGCAGGCGCCGGATCCTGCGCTGTATCCGGGAGCGGCGCCTGAGGATCTGGTGCCAGGCGCGCTGGTGTTCCGACCGACCGGCGGTCCGGTGGATCTGCGCGATTGGCGGCAGTGGTGGGAATGGGCGCCAGGCGCCGACTGGCGCCACCCGTTCGGCCCGGCCAGCGGTATTGAGGACCGGCTCGATCACCCGGTGGTGCAGGTCGCCTACCCCGACGCGGCCTCCTACGCCCGCTGGGCCGGCCGTCGACTGCCAACCGAGGCCGAGTGGGAGTACGCGGCCCGCGGCGGCGCCACCACGATGTACGCGTGGGGCGATGTCGTCGCTCCTGGCGGTCAGCTGATGGCCAACACCTGGCAGGGGCGGTTCCCGTACCGCAATGACGGCGCGCTCGGCTGGGTGGGAACATCGCCGGTCGGCACGTTCCCTGAAAACGGGTTCGGCCTGATCGACATGATCGGCAACGTGTGGGAGTGGACGACGACGCAGTTCTCGGCGCACCACCGGCTCGACGGTCCCGTTGAGTCCTGTTGCGGTCCAACGACGCCCGATCCGACGGTCAATCAGACGCTTAAGGGCGGTTCGCACCTGTGCGCGCCGGAGTACTGCGCCCGCTATCGGCCTGCGGCCCGTTCACCGCAGTCACAGGACAGCGCGACGACACACATCGGGTTCCGCTGCGTGGCAGACGTTTCGTAGCCGACGATGAGCGGCCACTCTTGCTACTTGCTTGCCATGCGCGAGATTGCACAGAGGGTTGTGGTTTCATCGGAATCACGACCCTGGATGCAATCTCGACCCAAGCATGCGGATCAGGGCGCACCGGTTCCACCGAAACGGACCGCAAGCCGCCGGAACGTGCCGGGAGCCAGCGCGCGCACCGTCGGGGCGACCCGAAGCCACCGTGGTCTCCACTCTTCGGCGCGGTCGCGCTCCACGGCTCGGACCACGGCGTCGGCCACCGTGTCGGCAGGTATTGGGCGCGGCCGCGTGCGCATGTAAGGACTGCCGCGAGTCTCGAAGAACCCTGTGTCGACCACGCCGGGCACGACGACGCTGATGTTGACGCCGGATCCGGCGGTCTCGCCCCGCAGGCTTTCGGCGAACGCGTCGAGGCCGGCCTTGGTTGCCGAGTAGACGGCCTCACCGGCGACACCGGTGCGGCCTGCGATCGACGTGACGAAGCAGATCGCGCCGTGCTTCCGTTCCACCATCCCTGGCAACAGCGCGTGGGTGAGCTCGATCGAGGCCAGTAGATCGACCTCGATGAGCCGCCGAATCACGTCGACGTCCATTGCCGACACACGCCCGAAGTAACCGAAGCCGGCGTTGTTCACCAGGACGTCGACGCGTCCGAACGCATCGAGGGCCTCGGTGGCGAGCCGCTGCCGATCTGCGGGTGAGTTCAGGTCCGCGATCAGGGCGCCCGCCGACCTCGCGGGCGACGTCGCCTGTGCGGTCCGGGTCGCGGCCATGCACAAGCACCTTGGCGCCTTTTGCGGCGAAGCGGGCCGCGGCGGCGTGGCCGATTCCGGCCGATGCGCCTGTGACCAGCACGACGGCGTCGGTCAATTGCATGGCAACCATGATCAGCGCCGAGCGCGTGCATTGTGAATGGATCGGCCGAGGTGGCCTCAGGCGGCCACCACAGCGCGTTCGTCGCGGTCGGCATCGGCCCGGTACAACCGCCGCGTGCTCGACGCGTTGGCCAAGCCCACGACGCCCACCGCGATCAGCACTCCCGATACCGCAATGGCCGCAAACACGCCGGGGTCGCGGGGAGCGGGCGCGTCGAAGGCGAGGATCCCCAACACGAAGCTCGCGACCGGGTTGGTCACGCTCATCGCGGCAACGGCAGGCGGCAGTGGTCCGCTGGCAAACGCTATCTGCACCAACAACATTCCGCTCACCGCGGTCACAGCCAAGGCATAGACCGGCCAGTCGACGAGCGTCGCCGGCGCGCCGCCGTGAAACACGTCCTCGACCGTCAGCTTCAGATAGACGGCATTGAGGGCGTGACACAGGCCGGCGGCGACACCGACAAGGAGGCCGGCCAGCCAAGGGAATGCGTGCCGACTCAGCTGGCGCAGCATCACGATGAGGCCGACCATGCACGCCGTCGCCAGCAGCACGCGGCGCCGGTGCGGTGCGCCGGTCAGGGGTGAGGCGTCAGCAGTCAGCAGAAGCACCAGGCCGGCGCAGACCGCGAGCGCCGACAACCAGTCACGCCCCGACGGCCAGCGGCGTTGCTCGCCCGACGCCAGCGACAGCACGAACAGCAGCTGTGCCGCCATCATCGGCTGGACCGCAGCCACCGACCCGACCTTGAGTGCCGCCGCCTGGGTGCCGACCCCGCAGAGGTTCGTCAGCCAACCGGCCAGCCAGGTCCTGCTTCGCACCAGATGGCCCAGCAGCCGCTTGACGCCCGCCGCATCCCTCAGCGATGCGGCGTCTCCGCCGAAGACGGTTCGCGCCTCGCGTTGCTGCAGGAATGCCGACAAGGCGAACAGGAACGCGGCCGCCAGAGCCAACGCCGCAACACCGATCATGAGGTCATCGCAACCCAGTTTGACCGGGCGCGGTACGGCCAGGTGAACGTCCGCAGAATGTCAGGTTTTGGCGGTATGTCGGGTACAAACTGGGGGCACCACCCGCGTGCGGGGGAGCACGCTAGCGGATGGAGGGAGGGCTGACCAGCGGCGATTTGGTTCTGAGCTGGTCGTCACCTAGAATTCACTGGTTGCCTTGGGCAGACCTCGGTTCTCGCAAGAAAACCCTGCGTGCCCTTCGGAAACAGCAAGACCGCGCATGTCAGGTCGGTATCTGCCATGCACACATAACCAGGTCTAGGAGATCGAGTGATTCAGCAGGAATCGCGGGTGAAGGTCGCCGACAACACGGGCGCCAAGGAGATCTTGTGCATCCGCGTGCTCGGCGGCTCGTCACGGCGTTATGCCGGCATCGGCGACATCATCGTGGCGACAGTCAAAGAAGCCATCCCCGGCGGCAACGTCAAGCGCGGTGAGGTGGTGAAGGCCGTCATCGTGCGCACCGTCAAGGAGCGCCGCCGCGCCGATGGCAGCTACATCAAGTTCGACGAGAACGCCGCCGTCATCATCAAGCCCGACAACGACCCGCGTGGCACCCGCATCTTCGGCCCGGTCGGCCGGGAACTGCGCGAGAAGCGCTTCATGAAGATTGTCTCGCTTGCCCCGGAGGTGTTGTAAATGAACGTCCACAAGGGCGACACGGTGCTCGTTATCTCCGGTAAGGACAAGGGCGCCAAGGGCAAGGTGCTGGTGGCCTTCCCTGACCGCAACAAGGTGCTGGTCGAGGGCGTCAACCGGATCAAGAAGCACACCCCCGTATCGCGCACCGAGCGTGGAGCGTCCTCCGGCGGCATCGTCACCCAAGAGGCGCCGATCCACGTCAGCAACGTGATGCTGCTCGACTCCGACGGCAAGCCGACCCGGGTGACCTCCCGCGTCGACGACGAGACCGGCAAGAAGGTCCGCGTCGCCAAGACCAATGGCAAGGACATCTGAGATGACGACTGCAGAAGCCACCGAGAAGACCCTGCCTCGCCTCAAGCAGCGCTACCGCGAGGAGATCCGCGACTCGCTGTTCAAAGAGTTCGGCTACGCCAACGTCATGCAGATCCCCGGCGTTGTGAAGGTCGTTGTGAACATGGGTGTCGGCGACGCCGCCCGCGACGCCAAGCTGATCAACGGCGCCGTGAACGATCTCTCGCTGATCACCGGACAGAAGCCGGAGATCCGGAAGGCCCGCAAGTCGATCGCCCAGTTCAAGCTGCGCGAGGGCATGCCGATCGGTGCGCGCGTCACGCTGCGCGGCGATCGGATGTGGGAGTTCCTGGACCGGCTGATCTCGATCGCGCTGCCGCGTATCCGTGACTTCCGTGGCCTGTCGCCCAAGCAGTTCGACGGCACCGGCAACTACACCTTCGGGCTGACCGAACAGTCGGTGTTCCACGAGATCGACGTGGACAGCATTGATCGGCCCCGTGGCATGGACATCACCGTCGTCACATCGGCGACGAACGACGACGAAGGACGAGCGCTGTTGCGGGCGCTGGGCTTTCCGTTCAAGGAGAACTGAACAGATGGCAAAGAAGGCTCTGGTCAACAAGGCCAACAAGAAGCCCAAGTTCAAGGTGCGCGGCTACACCCGGTGCAACAAGTGCGGCCGCCCGCACGCGGTTTACCGCAAGTTCGGGCTCTGCCGCATCTGCCTGCGTGAGATGGCACATGCCGGCGAGCTGCCCGGTGTGCAGAAGTCCAGCTGGTAGAAGGCGGAGGCCCATCGCGATGAGCGCTTGCGCGAAGAGCCAACAACACAGACCACTTAGAGAAAGTGCGCGGCAGGCCCCGGTAGGGGAACCGCCGCGAGGAAGGTGAAACCGCTGTCATGACCATGACGGACCCGATCGCAGACTTCTTGACACGTCTGCGCAACGCCAATTCGGCGTACCACGACGAGGTGACTCTGCCCCATTCGAAGATCAAGGCCAACATCGCCGAGATCCTGAAGGAGCAGGGCTACATCAGCGACTTCCACACCGAGGATGCTCGGGTGGGCAAGTCGCTGGTGGTGCAGCTGAAGTACGGCCCCAGCCGGGAACGCAGCATCGCGGGCCTGCGCCGGGTGTCCAAGCCCGGCCTGCGCGTCTATGCGAAATCCACCAACCTGCCAAGGGTTCTGGGTGGCCTCGGCGTGGCGATCATCTCCACGTCGTCGGGTCTACTCACCGACCGTCAGGCAGCACGCCAGGGCGTGGGCGGCGAAGTCCTCGCGTACGTGTGGTGAGGGAGAACTAACGATGTCGCGTATTGGAAAGCAGCCGGTCGTCATTCCCAGCGGGGTTGACGTGACGATCGAGGGTCAGAACGTGTCGGTCAAGGGACCGAAGGGCACGCTGGATTTGGCGGTCGCTGAGCCGATCAGCGTGTCGCGCAACGACGACGGTGCCATCGTGGTGGCCCGGCCCGACGACGAGCGGCGCAACCGCTCGCTGCACGGGCTGTCGCGCACGTTGGTCGCCAACCTGGTCACCGGTGTCACCGAGGGCTACACGACCAAGATGGAGATCTTCGGCGTCGGCTACCGCGTGCAGCTCAAGGGCAACACCCTCGAGTTCTCGCTTGGCTACAGCCATCCCGTGCAGGTCGAGGCGCCGGAGGGCATCACCTTCGCGGTGGAAACGCCCACCAAGTTCTCGATCTCGGGTATCGACAAGCAGAAGGTCGGCCAGATCTCGGCGAACATCCGCCGCCTGCGCCGCCCGGACCCATACAAGGGCAAGGGCGTTCGCTATGAGGGCGAGCAGATCCGCCGCAAGGTCGGAAAGACAGGTAAGTAAAATGGCTTCTACCACAAAAGATCCGGCGTCAGCGACACGTAAGCCGGTGGGGCAGAGCGTGTCCGAGGCCCGGCGCGTCTCGCGACTGCGTCGGCACGCCCGGCTGCGCAAGAAGATCTCGGGTAACGCCGAGATGCCCCGCCTCGTGGTCAACCGGTCGGCGCGACACATCCACGTACAGCTGGTGGACGACCTCACCGGCACCACGCTGGCCGCCGCCTCTTCGATCGAGGCCGATGTGCGGGCGGTCGACGGCGACAAGAAGGCCCACAGCGTGCGGGTCGGACAGCTCATCGCGGAGCGCGCGAAGGCCGCAGGGATCGACGCGGTTGTGTTCGATCGCGGTGGCTACACCTACGGCGGCCGCATCGCGGCGCTGGCCGACGCGGCGCGCGAAGGCGGGCTGAAGTTTTAATGACTGTTAACGGAAGGACTGCATGATGGCCGATCAGGCAACATCTGGTGCCGGCGGCCCAGGTACATCGGACGGCCGGGGCCAGCGGGGCGACCGCGACGGCCGGGGTCGTCGCGACGACCGCGGCGGCGGCCGCGGCGGCCGCGACGGCGGCGAGAAGAGCAACTATCTCGAGCGCGTCGTCGCGATCAACCGCGTTTCCAAGGTGGTCAAGGGTGGCCGGCGGTTCAGCTTCACCGCGCTGGTCATCGTCGGTGACGGTAAAGGCATGGTCGGCGTGGGTTACGGCAAGGCCAAGGAAGTTCCTGCCGCGATCGCCAAGGGCGTCGAGGAAGCGCGCAAGGGCTTCTTCCGGGTCCCGCTGATCGGCGGCACCATCGTCCATCCCGTGCAGGGTGAGGCCGCAGCCGGCGTGGTGATGCTGCGACCGGCCAGCCCGGGTACCGGTGTGATCGCCGGCGGCGCCGCACGTGCGGTGCTGGAATGCGCTGGCGTGCACGACATTCTGGCCAAGTCGCTGGGCAGTGACAACGCGATCAACGTGGTGCACGCCACCGTTGCCGCGCTGAAGATGTTGCAGCGCCCCGAAGAGGTAGCGGCCCGACGCGGGCTGCCCATCGAGGATGTCGCCCCGCCCAGCATGCTGCGGCAGCGGCGGGAGGCCGAGGCGTTGGCCGCGTCGGCCGCGCGTGAAGGAACGGCGTAACCATGGCAGAGCTGAAGATCACCCAGGTGCGCAGCACCATCGGTGCTCGCTGGAACCAGCGCGAGAGCCTGCGGACGCTGGGACTGCGCAAGATCCGGCAGTCCGTCGTCCGTGAGGACAACGCGCAGACCCGTGGACTCATCAAAGCGGTCCACCACCTCGTCCAGGTTGAGGAAGTCTCATGACCATCAAGCTGCATGACCTGAAGCCCGCACCGGGCTCGAAGACCGCGAAAACCCGTGTCGGTCGCGGTGAAGGCTCCAAGGGCAAGACCGCCGGTCGCGGCACGAAGGGCACCAAGGCGCGCAAGAACGTCCCGGCGACGTTCGAGGGCGGGCAGATGCCGATCCACATGCGGCTGCCCAAGCTCAAGGGATTCAAGAACCGGTTCCGCACCGAGTACGAGGTCGTCAACGTCGGCGACATCAACAAGCTGTTCCCCAAGGGTGGCGACGTCGGTGTCGACGAACTGGTGGCCGCAGGTGCGGTGCGCAAGAACTCGTTGGTCAAGGTGCTCGGCGACGGCAAGCTGACCGTCAAGGTCAACGTCACCGTGCACAAGTTCACTGGCAGTGCGCGCGAAAAGATCACCGCCGCAGGCGGTTCCGTGACCGAACTTTAGTTCGCGTGGGCCCCCGCGCAAGCTGGGGAGGCGCGAAAGCCCCACACGCCTAGGCGTGCGGGGCTTTTCGCGTTAGTGGCTACTGTCCCCAGTTGAAGCAGCCCACCCCGGGCACGCAGCCGCCGCCGCCCCAGGGGCCGCCGCTGCCGCACACTCCGGCGGCCGTACAGCCACCGCCGCCGAGGGGGCCGCCACTGCCGCATGTGCCGTCGGGGGTACACCCGCTGCCGCCGCTGGCGTCGCCGGAGCCACAGACCCCGTTGTAACAGCCGTCACCGCCGGGGCTCAGGGGAATGGTGATGCTTGATGCGCCCGTCGCCACGGCGAAAGACTCTGCTGCTGCAATTGGCGCCGCGGCGATCGCCGTCGCGGCCGCACCCGCCATAACCAGCGGGGCGAGGAATTTCAGTTTCGCCATCATATAGCCGGTTTTACCACTTTCTGAGAACTTAAACCACCTAAATTTGTGGCAAAACCTATGAGTCAGCTGAGCAGCGGAATCACCTCTGCAGCAAGCCGTTCCATCTGCTCACGATCCTCGCCGACGTGCTCGCCGACGGGGTTAAGCAGGACCATCTCGGCGCCGGCGTCGATGACCTCGCGGACCCCGCGCACCACGTCGTCGGGGGTGCCGGACACCGGAACCGCTTCGATGCCGGGCATCTCGCCGTAGATGCGGTGCAGTCCGGCGAGCACCCGTTCGCGGGCGCGGCCGGCGTCGTCGTCGACCATCAGATAGACCCGTTTGCCGATGGTGAAGCCTGCCGGGTCCTTGCCCTGCTTGTCGAGCTCACTCCGTACGGTCTTGACCGCGTCGACGAAGCTCGCGGTCGTCGACGAGCCCGCGCCGAGAAACGCGTCACCCAGGCGCACGGCACGGGCGATTGCCTTTGGAGCGTTGGCGCCGAACCAGATTGGCGGATGCGGCCGCTGCACCGGCTTGGGCTGGATCGGCAATCCGTCGACGTCGCGGAAGCGGCCGTGATACGTCACGGTTGGCTCGTCGGACCACGCGGCCTTCATCAGCTCCAACCCCTCGGTGAAGCTGCTGATGAACGTGGACTTCTCAACGCCGAACGCCTCGAATTTTCGGAAACCGCCACCTGGCGCGACCCCGAGGTCGAGCCTGCCGTGGCTGAGCCGGTCAACGGCTGTGACAGTCGATGCCAGTTGGAGCGGATCATGCAGCGACGTGATGAGCACCGCGACACCGAGCCGCAGCCGGGTCGTGCACGCGGCGGCATAGGCCAAAAGCTCCATCGGGGCGATCAAGGGTGACGGCCCGATGACCTGCTCAAGCGTCCAGCCACCTTCGAAGCCGAGTTCCTCGGCGCGGGCCAGATAGCTCGTGAAGCCTGGCGCGTCGAAACGGTCGGTGTCGCGCTGGGGAATTGAGATGGAGAACCTCACCCGACCACCGTAGGCGCCGCCGCCGACGTGATGTGATGAGCGGATGGCCGACATCGTCGAGCGCTACCTCGACGCCATCGCGTCACATGACTGGGACGTGGTCGATGAATGCATTGCCGACGACATCGTGCGCGTCGGGCCCTATGGAGACCGGTTTGTGGGTCGGGGCGACTACATGGCCTTCATCGCCGACCTGATGCCGAAGCTGGGGGGCTATGCGATGAAGCTCGACAGAGTGACCTACGTCAGTGGCGCGAGCGCGTACGCCGAGCTCAGCGAAACGGTCGAGTTGGACGGGAAGCCCATGCGTACCCCGGAGGTGCTCGTCTTCGAGCTGAACAGCGACGGCCGCATCGCGCGCGTCGACGTCTTCATCCAGACGCCGGAGGGCTGAAACCGTCGCGTCAGTACGCTCGAATCATGTTTGCTTTCCTGCCCGGTATCCCCGGCGCCGATGACCTGCGCACTCTGGCCCGGCGGGTCGACACCGCCCGGCACCACGGAGTGCCCAACGGATGCGTGCTCGAACTGGATCTACAGGCGGTGCCAAACGAAACCGGCGGCTTCGATCCGTTCGCGATGATCGCCAGCGGTGGTCGGCCACTGTTGTTGCGCGAAGTGGTCGCCGCCATCCACCGCGCGGCCGAGGACCCGCGGGTGGCCGGGCTCATCGCCCGGGTTCAGATTCCCGCCGCCTCGGCGGGCCCGATGCAGGAGCTGCGAGAGGCCATCAAGGCCTTCAGCGACGTGAAGCCGTCGCTGGCGTGGGCAGAGACGTATCCCGGCACACTCTCGTACTACCTGGCTTCGGTGTTTCGCGAGGTGTGGATGCAGCCGTCGGGCACCGTCGGGCTTGTCGGTTTCGCCACCAATGCGATGTTCCTGCGCGATGCGCTCGACAAGGCGGGCATCGAGGCGCAGTACATCGCCCGCGGCGAATACAAGTCCGCGGCAAACCGTTTCACACAGGACCGCTACACCGACGCTCAGCGCGAGGCCGACAGCCGACTGATCGAAAGCCTGCACACCCAGGTGTGGAAGGCGGTCGCCGAGTCGCGTCATTTGGATGCCGCCGAGGTCGACGCCCTTGCCGACAAGGCGCCGCTGCTGCGCGACGACGCGGTCACCGGACGCTTGGTCGACCGTATCGGCTTCCGCGACGAGGCCTACGCGCGCATCGGCGAACTCGTTGGCGGACCGGGTATTTCGCCCGAGACCGGCTCCGACATTCCCACCCACCTTCGCCCACCCGATGCCGACTCGGACGACGCGCCGCCGCGGCTGTATCTGTCGCGGTATGCCCGCGCCGCAGCGTCGCGACCGACGCCACCGATGCCGTCGATTCCCGGCCGCAAGACGAAGCCGTCGATCGCGGTCGTCACCCTGCACGGCACGATCGTCAGCGGCCGTGGCGGTCCGCAGCTGCTGCCGCTCGGCAACTCGAGCGCGGGCGCCGACACAATCGCCGCGGCGCTGCGTGAGGCCGCCGCCGATGATTCGGTGTCGGCGATCGTGCTGCGGGTGGACAGCCGGGGTGGTTCGCTGACCGGCTCGGAAACCGTTTGGCGCGAAGTGAATCGAGTTCGCGACGGTGGAAAGCCTGTCGTCGCGTCGATGGGCGCGGTTGCGGCGTCAGGCGGCTATTACGTGTCGATGTCAGCCGACGCGATCGTCGCCAATCCCGGAACGATCACCGGCTCGATCGGCGTGATGACCGGCAAGCTGGTGGCCCGCGAGCTGAAGAACCGCCTTGGCGTCGGGTCCGATTCGGTGCGCACCAACCCCAACGCCGACGTATGGTCCATCAACCAGCCGTTCACCGACGAGCAACACGCGCATGTCGAGGCGGAGGCCGACCTGTTCTACACCGACTTCGTGGAGCGGGTCGCGCAGGGCAGGAAGATGACCGCGGAAGCCGTCGACGCGATCGCACGCGGCCGGGTATGGACGGGTGCCGACGCCCTGGAGCGCGGTTTGGTCGACGAGCTCGGCGGGTTGCGGACCGCGATCACGCGCGCCAAGGTGCTGGCCGGGCTGGAACTCGACGCGGACGTCCGTATTGTCGGTTATCCGGGCTCGTCGCTGATGGATCTGCTGCGGCCCAAGCCGTCGTCGCAGCCCGCCGCGGCGTCGCTGCCGGAGGCGGTGGGCGCGCTGCTCGGCCACTCTGTGGCAGGGGTGGTCAGCCAGGCCGAACGATCGCTGACCGGCGTCAGCGCGCTCTGGTTGGGGGATTACCGCTTCTGACCAGGTCGAGCGTCGACTTGTTGTCGCGAATTGCTCAATTCCGCGCCATAGGTCGACGTTCGCGGCCAGCCTTGAGCCGTGGCGTTCTCGGCGGCTGGCAAGCGGGTGCTCATCACCGGCGCCTCGTCCGGTGTGGGCGCCGCGCTGGCCCTGGCGCTGGCCAATGACGGAGCGGTTGTCTGCCTGATCGCCCGTCGGCGCGACCGGCTCGCCGACGTGCTGGCGGATTGCCAGAAACGCTCGCCCGACTCGACGATGTCGGTGGCCGACCTCGCCGACAGCGCATCCATCGGCCCGCTGGCGCAGCAGGCGGCCGAAGCGCTCGGTGGGATCGATGTGCTCGTCAACAACGCGGCAGTACCGAAGCGCCGGGCCGTAACGGCCCTGCAGCCGCCTGAGGTGGAAGCTGTGATGCGGGTGAACTTCTTCGCGCCGATGCGGTTGACCCTCGCTGTCCTGCCTCAGATGCTGTCGCGGGGTGAGGGGATGATCGTCAACGTGTCCAGCGTCGGCGGCAGGCTCGGGATCATTCACGAATCCGCCTACTGTGCAAGCAAGTTCGCGCTATGCGGGTGGAGCGAATCGATGGCCGTCGACCTGCACGGCACCGGGATATCGGTGAAGCTGATCGAGCCGGGGCCCGTCGACACCGAGATCTGGGACCAACCCGGCAACGACGATCCCATCTACGACGACCCCAAGTTCAGTCCGGAGGAGGTGGCACAGGGCATCCTGGAGGCCCTCGGCCGTGACGGGTTCGAGCATTACGTGCCCGACATGAAGGCGGTCGTCGACCTCAAGAACGCCGATATCGACACCTACATCGCCGGAGCGGCCGGTATGGCGCCGCCATGAGGGCGCTCGTATTCGGCGTGCCGCCCGAGCCGTTCGAGGTGCCCGACGATGCCAACACGCTCACCCGTAACCTGGCCCACTCGCCCGTAGGCCTGCGGGACGTGCCGGATCCGCAACCGTTGCACGATGATTGGGTGGTCACTCGGCCACGACTGACCGGAATCTGCGGCTCGGACTCCAAGCAGATCCTGCTCGACTTCGGCGAGGGCGACACCGACAACGCGATGGCGGCGTTCTGCTCGTTTCCGCAAGTGATGGGTCACGAAGTCGTCGCCGACGTGGTGGCGCTGGGTCCGCTGGCGCGCGGACTGGAGATCGGGCAGCGGGTCGTTCTCAACCCGTGGCTGTCGTGTGGTCCACGCGGCATCGAACCCCGTTGTCCGGCATGCGAAACCGGGGACTACAGCCTGTGCTGGAGCTTCACTGACGGCGACATCAAGCCGGGCATCCACACCGGGGTGTCGGCCGATGTGACCGGCGGCTACGCCGAGCTGATGCCTGCCCACGACAGCATGCTGTTCGCAGTGCCGGATTCGATGCCCGACGAGGTCGCGGTGTTCGCCGACCCGTTCTCGGTGTCACTGCACGCGATCACCCGGCATCCGCCGCCGACCTCGGGTCGGGTCCTCGTCTACGGGGCGGGCTCCCTCGGGTTGTGCGCGATCGCCGTGCTGCGCGCGTTGTACCCACAGGTTGCGGTCGCGGTTGTGGCGCGCTTCGACGCCCAGGCGGAATTGGCACGCCGGTTCGGCGCGGACAAGGTGCTGGCGCACGAACCCCGCCTCGCCGTCATCGAGGAGCTCGTCGCGTGGGGCGGCGGACGACTGCGGCAGCCGTTGCAGGGGCTGCCGATGGCGTACCCCGGGCCGATTGATGTGGTCTATGACACCGTCGGCAAGCCGGAGACGTTCGAGGTCGGCGTGCGAGTGCTGGCGTCGCGCGGAACCTTGGTGAAGGCAGGTGTGCATGCGCCGGGGCGATGGGAGTGGAGCCCGCTGTACTTCAAGGAGATCAACTGGGTCGGGTCCAACGCGTTTGGCGTCGAAGAGGTTTCGGGAGAGCGCAAGCATGCGATCGCGCACTACCTCGACCTCGTCGCCGACGGTCGAGTCGACCTGCGCCCGATGCTGACCCACACCTTCGGGCTCGAGCAGTGGCGCGACGCGTTCCTTGCGATCGCCAATCAGGGGGAGTCCGGCGCGGTCAAGGTCGCCATCGACTTCCGCTAAGCCGAGCGACCGCGCCATTGCCGCGGCGACGCGCCGTGGGTGCGGCGGAACAGCCTGCTGAAATATCCCGGATCCGACATCCCAACCCGACGAGCGATCTCGCTGACGGGCAGCTCGGTGTCGGACAGCAAGCTACGGGCTTCGGCCATGCGGCGCTCGATGATCCATTCCTGCACTGTGCGCCCGGTGCGGCGCCGCACGACGGTAGTGAGATGTCCCGGCGTCATGCCCAGTTCGTTCGCCACATGGCGCAAGGACAGCGGCTCGGTGAGGCGACGGTCGATCACCGTGAACACCTCGGCGAGTAGTGGTTCGCCGCTGCGCCGCAGGTCGCCCACCACGTCGCCGGCCAGCCGTGCGATGTCGATCAACAGAAGTGTCAGCTGTGCCAGCGCGGCCTGCCGATAGCCCTCCTGGCGACCAGCCAGTTCAGTCTCGATTGAGTCGATCACCCTGGCCCACACCGGCTGCCGCTCCGCAGGCACCTTCAGCTGCAGCAGTCCGCTGGACTGCCCATGCACAAACGGGAACAGCAGCGGGTGAGCGCGCCACGCAGGCCACGGCGATCGCCCATCGCCATCGAGCGCGGCGGGATCGAAGAACACCGCGACCCCGTCGTCTCGATGCGCCACTTGTCCCGGATCGACCGCGGCGCCCGGCGCCACCACGTACACCAGGCCAGCCGTGTGCTCGTACCACAGCGCCGGGAAGTCGTGGATATGGACGCCGATTTCGCGGACCTCGCTGCCCGCGGCCCGGGCGACCGCTACCGGAGGTGTGTCGAAATCCGCCCGATACTGATAAACCGGGACGCCGTCGCGGTGGCGAATCAGCCGAGTGGGTGGGCGCATACCACCGAAGATAGTCCAATTTCTACCGACGATCACCCAACATCTAGGTCTGGTACCGGTTCACTATGAGAGGCATGACCGAACATCGTCCACATTCTGTGACCGAGCACGATTACATACCCGCAGCTGGCAGGGATGTTTTGCTTCCGGCATACGACCTGCTGACCCGCGTGCTCGGCATGAACAAGGCTTACGACGCGCTCGTCGCGCAGGCCGAACTCGCCGATGGATTGCGTGTCCTGGAAGTCGGCTGCGGTACGGGCAACGTCACAACCCGCGTCAAGCGCGCTGCGCCAGGCGCGAACGTGGTCGGGTCCGACCCTGACCCGCTGGCGCTTGCCCGTGCACAACGAAAAGCCCGTGGAATGACCGGTATCCGGTTCGAGCGCGCATACGCGCAAGAGCTTCCGTTCGTTGATGGCGAATTCGATCGGGTGCTGTCATCGATGATGCTCCACCACTTGGATGACGAGGTGAAAGCCGGCGCCGCAGCTGAGATTTACCGCGTCCTGCGTCCCGGCGGGACGTTGCACATTGTCGACGTCGGTGGGTACACAACCGGTCACCACGGTTTGGCGGCACGGTGGATGAAGGATAATCCCCACGCTGCAGGCAATCTCGGTGATGCGATTCCACGTCTGTTGCGGACGGCCGGATTTGCCTGCACCGAGGTGGGCACGCGCCGGAATCGCTTTATCGGGCGGCTCACCTTCTATCGCGCCACCCGGCCGGCCTGACCACATCCCCGCGAGCGACCGCGTTTGTACGTAATTCGGCGGCGTGTCGCGGGCAAACACGGTCGCTCGCGGAAGTTCTACATCGGGTTTTGCCGCAGATAGCCGTAGACTGCGCCGAAGTTCTTATTGACCTCGTCGGGGATGGGTACCGGGCCACCGAGAGCCCTTGCACCCCAGACGATCTGGGCGGTCCGCTCCACAAGTGCCGTCACGTGCAGGGCCTTGTCGGGTCGCGGGGCCACCGCCACAAGGCCGTGGTTGGCGATCAACGCGGCCGCCCGGCCCTCCAACGCCTTGACCGCGTTGGTGCCGACATCGGGTGAGCCCGACGCCGCGTACTCGGCGCACCGAATGTCCCCGCCGCAGTAGACCGCGAACTCGTCGATGGATGCCGGAATGGGCTGATGCGCGACGGCGAACATGGTCGCCCACACCGGATGGCTGTGGATCACGCTGCCGATGTCGTCGAACGCCTGATAGCACGCAAGGTGAAGTTGCATCTCGCTCGACGGCGAACGACCGTCCTTGGCCCGCAGCACGGCACCGTCAGGGTCGACCAGCACGAGATCGTCGAGCGCCATCTCCGCGTACCCGACCGACGACGGCGTGATCACGAGGTTGCCGTCCTCCCGACGGGCAGAGATGTTGCCCGCAGTTCCCTCGACCAGGCCGCGCCGCAACATGTCCTTGGCGGCGGCCAGCACGGCCGTCTCCGGGTTGTCGACGAATCTCATGATCTGCCTTGCTCCTCACGTCCGCCGAAGGCCAGCACCTCCGGGTTGACGATGTGCGTGGGCGTGCGTCCGGACAGGAGCGCCTCGAGGCCGTCGGCGACGACCTGCGCCTGCCGGGCCTCAGTGTTCCACGTGGCCCCGCCGATGTGCGGCGTGAGGACGACGTTGGGCATACCCACCAGTGGGTGATCGGTCGGGAGCCATTCGCCGACGAAATGGTCCAGGCCGGCGGCGGCGACCTTGCCACTGCGCAGGGCGTCGACAAGGGCGTCGGTGTCGTGCAGCTGGGCCCTGGCCGTGTTGAGGAAGACGACGCCGTCGCGCATCGCGGCGAACTGCGAGGCGCCGATCATGCCGAGGGTCTCGTCGGTGACCGGCGCGTGCAACGAGACGATGTCGGCAAGGGCGAGCAGCTCGTCGAGGGTGTGGCGGGCCTCGTCGCTGTACGGGTCGAAGGCGATGACCTCGACGCCGAGCCCCTTCAGGCGCCATCGCAGCGCCCTGGCGACGGCGCCGAGACCCACCAGCCCGGCCGTTAGCCCAGCCACCTCCCACGCCCGGAACCGCTGGTAGGGGATCGTGCCGTCGCGAAACACCTGGCCTTCCCGGACATCCGCGTCGGCAGTCACCAGGTGGCGGGTGGCCCCGAAGAGCAGGGCGATCGTCATTTCGGCGACGGCGTCGGCATTGCGGCCGGGGGTGTAAAGCACAGGGATGCCCGCACCCGTGGCGCCGGGGACATCGACGTTGTTGGGGTCGCCGCGGGTCGAGGCGATGGCCCGAAGCGGCAGATCGAACACTGGGCCGCTGACCGAATCACTCTCGACGACAAGCACATCCGCGTTCTCCGACGAGGCGCGTTCGGCCAGCTGCTCGGCGGTGTAGATCCGAAGCGGCGTCTGATCGATCCACGGGTCGTAGACCACGTCGGCAAGCTCGCGCAGCTTGTCGAAACCCGGACCACGCAATGGAGCCGTCACCAGGGCCCGAAGTCGCGTCACGACTGATCATGCTGGCGTACGGTGACCCGCGTGTCAGCCAAAGACGTCACAATCGGCATCGACATCGGCACCACCGCCGTCAAAGCCGTGGCCGCCGACGAGGACGGTCATGTGGTGGCAAGGACACGAATTCCTCACCAGCTCCTGGTGCCTGCCCCCGACCGCCTCGAGCACGATGCCGACGAGGCGTGGCGGCGGGGTCCGCTGGCGGCGATGGCCGAACTCGGCAGGCCCGACGCCGTCGCGGTCGCGGTCACGGCCATGGTGCCGTCCCTTACGGCCGTCGACGACGAGGGCAGGCCGCTGACACCGGGCCTGCTGTACGGCGACAGCCGGGGGAGGGGACCGGCAGGCGCCGACACCACGTTCTTCAGCGGTGAGACGGTCGAATTCCTGCGCTGGACGGCGCGCGAGGCACCCGATGCGAAGGGGTATTGGCCCGCGTCGGCCGTGGCCAACCACGCGTTGGCGGGCGAGGCGGTCCTCGACAATGCCACTGCGAGCACGACGTATCCGTTGTTCGACGGCACCGGCTGGAGCGAGGATGCCTGCGCGGAGTGCGGCGCGACGGGCGACCGCATGCCCAGGGTCGAGCCGACCGGTGCCGCGGTCGGGCGACTGCGCGATGCCGATGCCGTGCTGGCGGCCGGTTCGGTCGATGCCCTGTGCGAGCAGCTGGTCGCGGGTGCCGGCCGGGACGGCGACGTGGTCGTGCTCTGCGGCACGACCCTGATCGTGTGGATAACGATTCCGGAATACCGGGAAGTGCCCGGCCTGTGGACCCTGCCGCACATCACCGCGGGAAAGTTTCAGATCGGCGGGCCAAGCAACGCCGGTGGTCTGTTTCTTGGCTGGGTGAATGCCCTTGTAGCCGAAGACAACTCGACAGTCGACCCCGGACGGGTGCCGGTGTGGTCGCCATACGTTCGCGGCGAGCGCACGCCGTACTTCGACCCGGATCGTCGGGCGGTGCTCGACGGGCTTGACCTCACCCACGGCGGCGCCCCGGTGCGGCGGGCGGGCTACGAAGCGTCGGGCTTCGTCGTGCGTCAGCTCATCGAGATGAGCGGCGCATCCGCTGCTCGCATCGTGGCAACCGGTGGCGGAACCCGCGTGCAACCATGGATGCAGGCGATCGCCGATGCCACCGGTCTGCCCGTCGACGTCTCCGCCGTGCCGGAAGGGGCGGCATTGGGAGCGGCGTTCATCGGCCGGATGGCGGCGGGCCTCGAAACGTCAACGGCCGACGCCGCCAGGTGGGCGTCAACGGAACGCGTCGTCCAACCCGACCCTGTGTGGAGCAACCCGATCCAGGACCGCTACGCCCGATTCCTCGAACTGGCCGGTCAACCGTGACGGGCGGCCTGTTCGACGACGCGTCGATGGTCTCGACCGTCGTGCGGGTGCGTGATGTGGCCGCATCGGTCGCCTGGTATCGCGAAAAGCTGGGGCTGGAACCGATTCACGTCGGCGCTGACGGGCCGGAACACCCCATCGCCGTCTACACGATCGCCGGTGCGGTGGTCTCGCTGTGGCAGCTGCCTGCCAATCAAGCACGCGTGCGCGAAGACAACGATCGCAACAGCTACGTGGTCGTGGTCATGAACGGCGACCTCGAGCCCGCGCGGCGTGCATTGATCGACCGAGGAGTCGACGTCGGGGAGGTCCGACGGAGCGCGAACAACGAGTTCGTCTGGTTCCACGACCTTGACGGCAACCGGTTCGAGCTGAGCCGGCCGCTTTGAGCTAGCGTTTCACCGCACTGACGTAGCTGAGGTTGGAGAAGAACCCGATGGTCTCGTTCTCGGGGAACTCGAAACCGTTGGCGGCGTATGCATCCTGCATCGTCTTCGAAGACACCTCCCAGCCGTGGGCTGTCAGGTACTCGATGACATGGCTGCGTTCGCCGTGGTAGATCAGGTCCTTCATCTCGATGTCGTGACCGTACTTCTTGAGCCGGTCGGTGATCTGCTGTGAGCGCTCGTCGGAGAACATGCTGACGTCCGGAATGTGTTCGGTAGCCACCCGGCTGCCTGGAGCGCTGAGCTCGTTGATCCTGTCGAACAGCAAGTCTTGCGCCTCGGGCGGCAGGTAGATCAGCAGGCCCTCGGCGATCCACGCGGTGGGCTGTGTGGGGTCGAACCCGTTGTCCAGCAGCGCCTTCGGCCAGTCGTTGCGAAGGTCTATCGCGACGGTGCGGCGGTCGGCCCTAGGGTTCGCGCCCAGGCCGGTCAGCGTCTTGGTCTTGAAGTCGATGACCTCCGGCTGGTCGAGCTCGTACACGGTTGTGCCGTTCTGCCATGGCAGCCGGTAAGCGCGAGCATCCAATCCGGCGGCCAGGATCACCGCTTGGCGTACACCGGCCGCCGCGGCATCGGTGAACAACTTGTCGAACCAGCGGGTGCGAACCGCCATACCCTCGGCCGCGCGGCGCATGTTGAACTCGGGGTCGACATCCCCGAGTTCGATCTCACCGTCGAGCGCCCGGACGAAGAAGTCCATTCCCACCGCGCGTACAAGCGGTTCGGCGAACGGGTCGTCGATCAGCCCTTCGCGGTTGGCGAGTGCCCGCTGCGCGGCCACCATCGTGGCGGTGGCGCCCACACTGGACGCCAGGTCCCAGGAATCGCCTTCTGTGCGTGCCATATCTCCTACTTTAGCGTCGCGGTGATGTACTTGACGTCGGCGAACGCTTGACCATTTTCGTCGTCAGGCAGCGTAAAGCCGTTGGCGGTGTACAGATCTGGCACATCGTCGGCGGTGACATGCCAGCCGCCCGCCTCGAGGTATCGAATGACGTGACTGCGCTTGCCGTGGTAGACGAGTTCCTTCATTTCGACGTTCAGGCCGAGGCGGCGCCACCGCTCACTGCGGGCCTGCGCCCGCTCGTCGGTAAACATGTCGGTGCTCGGCACGTACTCGGTTGCCAGTCGGCCGCCGGGTGAGCTCAGCGATGCGATGTTGTCGAACAGCTGGTCCTGAGCATCGGGCGGCAGGTACACCAGCAGTCCCTCGGCGATCCACGCCGTGGGCTGTGCGATGTCGAATCCTTTGGCGCGCAGGGCCGCAGGCCAGTCGTTCCGAAGATCGATGCCGACGACACGCAAGTCGGTGGTCGGGTGCGCGCCGAGATTGGCCAGCGTCGTGGTCTTGAACTCGATGACCTGTGGCTGATCGATCTCGTACACGGTGGTGCCCGACGGCCAGGGCAGACGATAGCCGCGAGCGTCGAGTCCTGAAGCCAGGATGACGGCTTGGCGAATGCCGGCGTCGGCCGCCGCAATGAAGAAGTTGTCGAAGTACCGCGTGCGCACCGCCATGCCCTCGGCCATCCTCTGGCGGTTGAACGACGGGTCGGCCTCGTCGAGGTCGATCTCGCCGGTCAGCATCTTGGTGAACACTTCGGTGTTGACGGCCTTCACCAGCGGCTCGGCGAACGGATCGTCGATCAATGGGTTCGGGACCCGTGACGCCAGCGCGCGCGCCGCGGCCACTCCGGTCGCCGTCGCGCCCACGCTGTTCGCCAGATCCCAGGTGTCGCCTTCGGTTCGGGCCATGACCTTCTCCTACTTCCGTGTCGCGACGACCGCCAGCGAATTACGCAGCGACGCAAACTGTTCGTCGTCGGGGAATTCGCGTCCGTACCCGGCGAACACTTCGGACCGGGAACGGGCGTTGACCTGCCAGCCGTGGTCGGTCAGATAGTCGACGACGGGATTGCGCTCACCCGAGTAGAACAGCTTCGACAAGTCGACGTCGAACCCATGCTGTTCCCATTGCGCGCGCATCGCCTTTGTGCGTTCCGCGACGGTGGCTCCGCCGTCGGGGTGGTACTCGGTGGCCAGTTGGCTTCCGGGCGCGCTGAGCGCGGTGATGTTGTCGAACAGCCGGTCCTGGGCTTCCGGCGGAAGATAGACCAACAGCCCCTCGGCGCTCCACGCCGTCGGCTGCGTCTCGTCAAACCCGCTGCGGCGCAACGCGGCCGGCCAGTCCTCGCGAAGGTCGATGCTGACCGCGCGGCGCTCTGCGGTCGGCGTCGCGCCGATCGCCGTCATCGTCGTGGACTTGAACTCGATGACCTTGGGTTGGTCGATCTCGTAGACCGTGCTGCCCTGCGGCCACGGCAGCCGGTACGGCCGGGAATCCAACCCCGACGCCAGGATCACCGCCTGCCGGATGCCCGCCGCACCCGCTTCGATGAAGAAGTCGTCGAAGAACCGAGTGCGGACCGCGATCACGCCGGCCATCACGCGGGGTCCGTCGCCTTCGACAGTCGATAACGGAATCTCGCCGTCGACCAGCCGGGTGAAGAAATCCACGCCCACCGCGCGCACCAGCGCCGCGGCGTACGGGTCGTCGATCAGCCGATCGGGTTCCCTACTGGCCAGCGCGCGGGCCGCGGCGACCATGGTGGCCGTCGCACCCACGCTGGATGCCAGGTCCCAGCTGTCGGAGTCGGTCCTGCTCATCGAGCGCCCCCCAGCACCCCGCTGACGTATTGCAGCTCCCCGAAGTTGCCCTGTTCCTCAACCTCAAGGGGCGGCAGGCCGTTGGCGGCGAACAGCTCCTGAACGCTCTGCCTGCTGAGCTGCCAGCCGTGGTCGCCCAGATAGGCGGCGGCCTCGTTGCGGTCGCCGAGGTAGACGAGGTTGGCGAAGTCGAGGTCGAAGCCGTGGTCGCGCCACCGCTCGGAGGCGGCCTGCATGCGCTCGATGGCCTTCTCGTGATCGGCGGGGTCGATGTTCGGCACGCTTTCCACGGCTACCTGGCTGCCGGGCGCGCTGAGCTCGGTGATGGTGTCGAGCAGCCGGTCCTGCGCATCGGGCGGCAGGTAACCAAGCAGGCCCTCCGCACTCCATGTCGTCGGCTGGTTCGGATCGAAGCCTTCTTCGATCAGTGCCGACGGCCAGTCGTAGCGCAGATCCATCGCGACCGTGCGGCGCTCGGCGGTCGGTTCGGCGCCCAGTTCGGCCAGGGTCCTGGTCTTGAACTCGATGACGTCGGGCTGGTCGATCTCATACACCGTCGTCCCCGCGGGCCACGCCAGCCGGTAGGCCCGCGAATCCAGGCCCGATGCCAGGATTACCGCCTGCCGGATGCCAGCCTTCGGTTGCACTGAGAAAGAACTCGTCGAAGAACTTGGTCCGCACCGCCATGTTGTCGGTCATCCGCTGCATGCCGACCGACTCGCTGTCGCTGTCGAGGTCCTCTGGACGCAGCTCGCCGGTGACCAAGCGGGTGAAGAAATCCACGCCGACCGCGCGCACCAGTGGCTCGGCGAACGGATCGTTGATCAATGCGTCGTCGGCAGTGGAGGCCATCGCGCGGGCCGCTGCCACCATGGTGGCCGTCGCCCCGACGCTCGATGCCAGATCCCACGTGTCATTATCCGTGCGTGCCATCCGCTGACCCCTGTCTACGAAGTACAAGAGCCGTTACTTAGGTGATGTAACGACCCGCCGCCGACTGTACGCTCCGAATCTGAAAGCTGGCTCGGCCGTCGTTGCCTGCGACGGATGCGGGCCAACGCCACCTCAACTGTTAGTCTCGTAGACTGTTTGACGCGTGACTCCGCAGGCTGCGCGCTTGATGCGGGTCCGCGCAGGACTTAAACCAATACGCTGGTCAAATCCAGCCCCATTCGCACGCCGCGATCTACAGGTCGGCTGCGCAGGAGGAAGAGTGCTCTCGGCTTTCATCTCGTCACTGCGGACACCCGACCTGCGGCGCAAGATCCTGTTCACCCTGGGCGTCGTCATCCTGTACCGGGTCGGCGCCTCGATCCCTTCGCCGGGCGTCAACTACCCGAACGTGCAGAAGTGCGTTGCGCAGGTCACTGGCGGCGACTCGGCGCAGATCTACTCGCTGATCAACCTGTTCTCCGGCGGCGCGCTGCTGCACCTGACGGTGTTCGCGGTCGGCATCATGCCCTACATCACCGCCAGCATCATCGTGCAGCTGCTGGGCGTGGTGATCCCGCGCTTCGAGCAGCTGCGCAAAGAGGGGCAAGCAGGCCAGGCGAAACTCACGCAGTACACCCGCTACCTGGCGGTCGCGCTGGCCATCCTGCAGGCCACCAGCATCGTGGCGCTGGCCGCCAACGGCGGGCTGCTGCAGGGCTGCACCCTCGACATCATCCAGGGGCAGAGCGAAGGCCTGAACATCTTCACGCTAGTCGTCATCGTGCTGGTGCTGACGGCAGGCGCGGCGCTGGTGATGTGGATGGGCGAGCTGGTCACCGAGCGCGGCATCGGCAACGGCATGTCGCTGATGATCTTCGCAGGCATCGCCGCGCGCATCCCGATCGAAGGCAAGACCATCCTGGACAGCCGCGGCGGCATGGTGTTCGCCGCGGTCTGCGTGGCCGCACTGATCATCATCATCGGCGTGGTGTTCGTCGAGCAGGGCCAGCGGCGCATCCCGGTCCAGTACGCCAAGCGGATGGTGGGCCGGCGCATGTACGGCGGCACGTCGACGTATCTGCCGCTGAAGGTCAACCAGGCCGGCGTTATCCCGGTCATCTTCGCGTCGTCGCTGATCTACATCCCGCATCTGATCACCCAGCTGATCACGAGTGGAGACCCGAACGGGAGCAACGGCTGGTGGGCGCGGTTCGTCGCCAACTACCTGACCAATCCCGCCGACCCGGTGTACATCGCCATCTACTTCGGGCTGATCATCTTCTTCACGTACTTCTACGTGTCGATCACGTTCAACCCCGACGAACGTGCCGACGAGATGAAGAAGTTCGGCGGCTTCATCCCCGGCATCCGCCCGGGCAAACCCACCGCCGACTACCTGCGATATGTACTCAGCCGGATCACCCTTCCAGGCTCGATCTACCTGGGCGTGATCGCCGTGCTGCCGAACCTGTTCCTGGAGATCGGCAACGGCGGTGGCGTACAGAACTTGCCGTTCGGCGGAACTGCGGTTCTGATCATGATTGGCGTCGGATTGGATACCGTCAAACAGATCGAGAGCCAGCTGATGCAACGTAACTACGAAGGGTTCCTGAAGTGAGAGTCGTCCTACTCGGGCCGCCCGGTGCGGGCAAAGGCACGCAGGCGGTGAAGCTGTCCGAGAAGCTCGGCATTCCGCAGATCTCGACGGGGGACCTGTTCCGCAAGAACATCAGCGAGGGCACTCCGCTGGGCGTCGAGGCCAAGCGCTACCTCGACGCCGGCGATCTGGTCCCATCGGAGTTGACGAACAAGCTGGTCGAAGACCGGATTGAGCAGCCCGACGCCGCGGACGGTTTCATTCTCGACGGCTACCCCCGCTCGGTGGAGCAGGCTCGGGCGCTCGACGAGATGCTCAAGAACCACAACACCAAGCTCGACGCGGTGCTGGAGTTCGCAGTCTCCGAGGCGGAGCTGTTCGAGCGGCTCAAGTCGCGCGGCCGCGCCGACGACACCGAAGAGGTCATCCACAACCGGATGCAGGTGTACCGCGACGAGACCGAGCCGCTGTTGGAGTACTACAGCCACAACAACCTGCAGACGGTCGACGCGGTGGGCGCGCTGGATGAGGTGTTCGCCCGGGCACTGCGGGCGCTCGGCAAGTAGTCGATGATCGGCCTTCCGGGGCTGCGCAACCGCAAGGTCGTCGCGCAGCGCAGCGCCGGTGAACTCGACGCGATGGCGGCGGCCGGGTCGTTGGTTGCGTCCGCGCTGCTAGCCGTGCGGCAGGCCGCCGGCCCCGGGGTCTCCACTCTGGCGCTCGACGAGATCGCCGAGTCGGTCATCCGCGGCGGCGGCGGCATTCCGTCGTTTCTCGGTTACCACGGCTTCCCGGCCAGCATCTGCGCATCGGTGAATGACCGTGTGGTGCACGGGATTCCGTCCGCAGCCGAGACATTGGCACCGGGGGATCTGGTGTCCATCGACTGCGGCGCGATCCTCGACGGCTGGCACGGCGACTCGGCGGTCACGTTCGGCATCGGGACCCTGATCCCCGTCGACGAAGCGCTGTCGCAGGCGACCCGTGAGGCGATGGAGGCCGGCATCGCCGCCATGGTGCCCGGTAACCGGCTCACCGACGTCTCGCACGCCATCGAGGCCGAAACGCACGCGGCCGAGGCGCGTTACGACCGCAAATTCGGCATCGTCGCTGGATACGGCGGTCACGGCATCGGCCGCCAGATGCACATGGACCCGTTCCTGCCCAACGAGGGCGCCCCCGGCCGCGGGCCCCACCTGGCGCCGGGTTCGGTGCTGGCCATCGAACCGATGCTCACCCTCGGCACCACGAAGACCGTTGTGCTGGAGGACGAGTGGACCGTCGTCACCGCCGACGGGTCGCGCGCCGCGCACTGGGAGCACACCGTGGCCGTCACCGACGACGGCCCGCGAATCCTCACCGCGTAGTACGCATCTTCATCAAATAGCCGCGGGCGGTCTACGCCGCGCGTAGTAATGAACCTGAGCACCGCCAACGTCGTATCAAAGACGGAGGTTGGTAGTGGACGATCCAGAGGCCGCCATGATGCGGGTGCTTTATGACGAGCACGCCGCCGCACTGTGGCGCTATGCCCTGCGGCTTACTGGCGATCAAGCGCGTGCGGAGGACGTGGTGCAGGAGACGCTGCTTCGGGCGTGGCGCCACCCCGAAGTGACTGACGAGGTCGAACGGTCGGCCAGGGCGTGGCTGTTCACCGTGGCGCGCAACCTCATCATCGACGAGCGTCGCAGTGCGCGGTGGCGCAACGAATCGGGCACACCTGACCTGGAACAGGTCGCCGACCGCGCGGGACCGGACGAGGTGGACTCCGCGTTGGACCGGTTGCTGCTGGGCACGGCCTTGAGCCAGCTGTCCGAGGAACACCGCGCGGTTGTCCGCCGGTCGTACTACCAGGGATGGACCACCGCACAGATCGCCAATGATCTACAGATCGCGGAGGGCACGGTGAAATCCCGGCTCCACTACGCCGTACGGGCATTGCGGCTCAATTTGCAGGAAATGGGGGTGACACGATGACACAATTCGGTGTTCCCCTAGGCGGTGATCTGTTGGACGGCGATCGCTATGTGACCTGGGACGCGGCCTATGTCCTCGGTTCGCTGTCGAGCAATGAACGCCGCGAGTACGAGGCGCACCTGGAAACCTGTACGCGGTGCCGATCGGCTGTCGCCGAGATCAGCGGTATCCCCGCGATGCTGGCGATGCTGGATCTCGAGGACGTGCGTGCGCTGGACGAGGAAACGCCGGAAACGCCGCCGCTTCGGCCCGAGGTTCTCGACTCGATCCTCGACAAGGTCCGGTGGCGCCGCCGGCGGTCCCGCTGGCTGACATCGGCCGCGGTCGGCGTGGCCGCCGCGCTGCTCGCGGTCGGGGTGGTGATCGCCATCCGTCCCGAGATCGTGGGCCTGGAGACCTACGACCCCGCAGGAAACCACCCAGGCGATGGAAATGACCAAGGTGTCAACCACGCCGATCAACGCGTCGATCTCCATGACCGGCTACGGCTGGGGCACCCGCATCGACATGGCTTGCACCTACGGTGACTGGGGCCAGCGCGACGCTCCGCCACAGAACCTGGGCATGGTCGTGGTGGGCCGTGACGGCAGCCACACCCAGGTCGCGACGTGGCTCGGGCTATCAGGCGCCACTGCGCTGCCAAGTGCCACAACGCCGATGCAGAAGGACGAAATCGCTGCGGTGCAACTGGTTTCGCCCGACAACGGGAAGGTGCTGCTCGAAACGCACCTGTGATTCGGGCCACTGCAGTGAACCCAACTCCGTCGCGAGTCGTGTCACTGGTGGGGCTCGGGAAGCAGGTGAGATATGGCCAGTAGGCATCGGGTAGTTGACCACATCGTCGAGTACCTTGCGGCGAGTGGCGTCGACTTCATCTTCGGTGTCGACGGTGCCAATATCGAGGACCTCTACGACGCGGCGTTCTTCCGTGACGACATCACCGCGGTGCTGGCCAAACACGAGTTCTCCGCAGCCACCATGGCCGACGGTTACAGCCGCAGCGGTACCGGGCTCGGCGTCGTGGCCGCGACCTCGGGCGGCGGGTGCCTGAACACCGTGCCGGGGCTGGGTGAGGCGTTCGCCAGCCGCGTGCCGGTACTGGCGCTGATCGGCCAACCGCCGACCACGCTCGACGGTCGCGGCTCCTTCCAGGACACCAGCGGCCGCAACGGCGCGTTGGACGCAGAGGCGCTGTTCTCCGCGGTGTCGGTGTACTGCCGGCGGATAGTGACGCCGGAGGACATCGTGTCCGCACTGCCCGAGGCGGTGGCCGCGGCCCGCACGGGCGGACCTGCGGTCTTGCTGCTGCCCAAAGACATTCAGCAGGCCGAGATCGGCGTCAACGGCAGTGTCCGCGGATTCGAGCCGATCGGGACCCAGCTCGGTGATCCGCAGGCGATCGCGTGCGCACTGCGCCACGCCGACGGGCCGATCACGATCATCGCCGGCGAGCAGGTCGCCAGGGACGACGCGCGCGTCGAACTCGAGCGGCTACGGGCGATGTTGCGAGCCAGGATCGCCACCGTGCCCGACGCCAAGGACGTCGCGGGCACGCCCGGCATGGGATCCTCGTCGGCGCTTGGCGTTTCGGGAGTCATGGGCAATCCCGGGGTCGCCGACGCCGTCGCCGACAGTGCGCTGTGCCTTCTGCTTGGCACCCGCCTGAGCGTAACCTCACGCGCCGGGCTGGACGAAGCCCTCGCATCGGTGCCGGTGTTCTCGATCGGATCCGCAGCGCCGTATCTGCCGTGCACCCACATCCATACCGAGGACCTTCGCGGCTCGCTGACGCTGTTGACCGCCGCTCTGTCTGGTGACGGTCGGCCGACCCGCACGCGGGTACCCGACGACGTCCCGCAGACAGAGCTACGGCCGCCGGCGTTCCGCGGCCCCGGTATTCGATACCGCGATGCGATGACGGTGCTCGACACCGCATTGCCCGACGGGGCGGACGTCGTCGTCGACGCAGGGAACATCGGAGCGTCCGCGATCCACTACCTGCCGGTGCGACGCGACGGCCGCTTCATCGTCGCGCTCGGCATGGGCGGGATGGGGTACAGCTTTGGCGCCGGTGTCGGCATGGCGTTCGGACGGCGCCGCCGCACCGTGGTCATTGCCGGTGACGGCTCGTTCTTCATGCACGGCATGGAGATTCACACCGCGCTGCAGTACAAGTTGCCGGTTACGTTCCTACTGTTCGACAACCATGCGCACGCGATGTGCGTGACGCGCGAGCAGGTGTTCTACGACGACCTGTACAGCTACAACCGGTTTGGGCCAAGCCGGTTGGGCGCCGGGCTGGCGACGATGTTTCCCGGACTGACGTCGGTGGACGTCGACGACATCGGCGAATTGCCCGCCGCACTTCGGACGGCGTTCGACACCGACGGCCCTTCGGTCGTCAGCGTTGAGTGCTCGGCCGACGAAATCCCACCGTTCGCAGCCTTTCTCGGCGGTGCCGGTTCTGTTGCCGCCAACCAACCGCTCACCTCGAAGGAGAATCATTCCGATGTCGTTACCCGCGCTTGATGACATAACTGCACACCGCGGCACCGCTGACCCGATCGACGAGGTCGTCCGCATCGAGACCTCTCCGCGGGAGAAGGCCACGCCGATCATCATGGAGATGATGCGGTCCGTGTACCCGCACGACGAGGTCTTCGGCGAATTCTGCACCGTCAACAGCTATATCGACTGTCCGCCCGACGAGCTGTTCGACTACATGGCCGACACCCGCTGTCTCGAGGAGTGGACGTACAGCCTGCGAGGATTCACGCAGACCGAGGAACCCGGTCTGTGGCTCGCATACGACCGATTGGGTTCGGAGACACAGATCTTCACCCGCACGGTGGCCAACAGGGACGCCATGACCGTCGATTACCACTGCGCGTGGGACCAGGGCAAGCAACTCTGGATGATCTACTTGATCCGGATCGTCGACGCACAGGTGGTGTTTGACAAGCCAGGCTCTGTGGTCTTGTGGACCAACTGTCATCACCCGTTCTATGACCGCAATCCATATCCGGAAGCCGCTCCGCCCGAGCGGCCGGTCTGGGTCGGAGACTTCTGGGACATGTTCGGCCCTGGCCATCTGTTGGAGCTGAAGAACCTCAAGGCCATTGCCGAATACCGCTACCGCAATGGACTTTCCGTGACACCGGACTGGATGAAGTGAGGATCACATGGCCGCCAGCTTGATAGATGTGTCGACGTATCTGCCGGGGGAGCCGATCGGCGCCGAGTACTACGCCCAGTTCGCCGACTCCGACGACCTGCGCGAAAACGTGATGTTCCGCGCGCCGAAGTTCCGCCACCATGTGGCCGAGGATGAGACTGCCATCGACATGGTGGAGCGGGCCGCGGCAGGATTGATCGAACGCCACGGTCAGGACGCCATCGCGAACGTCGACGTGCTGATCACCCACACCCAAGCACCGGACATGCCGTTCTACGGCGGAGGCGGCGGGATGGCGCATCGCCTTGGTATGAAACCGAATTGGGTGCTCGATCTGCACAATGGTGGCTGTGCGGCGTTCGTGTTGGGGCTGAAGGTGGCGCGCAACCTGCTGGAGTCCGGCGAGGGCCGCACCGCGCTGATCGCCGTGGCGCAGAACGCGGCCGGGCAGGCTTTTGACCAGCCGACGGTGCGCCGCAAAGCACAGGCGTCGGTGCCCGGCGACGGCGCCGCCGTTGGGCTGGTCACACTGTCGGACGAATCGCCGATCCTCGACATCGAATGCCGCACGTACGGCGAGTACGCCGGCGACATGACCCTCGCCGTCGACCCGCCGCGCAAGTGGTGGCAGCCGGGACCCGGCGAGCTCCACATCGGCTTCACCGAAAGCAAGATCACCAAGGTGCTCGCACGCGGCAACCGTCAGGTGCCCGAGGTGGCGTATGCGGTCTGCGACCGAATTAGCATGCAGCCCAAGGATCTTGACTTGCTCGTCACGAACCAGCCCAACCGGGTGTTCCTGCGGAACTGGCGCGAGGCGCTCGAACTGCCAAAGGAGCGCCACGTCGACACATTCGAAGACTGTGGCAACCTGTTCGCCGCTGGCATCCCGGTCAACCTCGACCGGGCCATCTCCGACGGCACGCTGAAGAAGGGCGACGTGGTCATGATGGCGGCGTTCGCGCACGCCGGTGACTTCGCCGGGGCCGCCGCGGTCAAGTGGGGCGGTCGGGACTAGTGGCGACGCTCAAGCCCGAGCTGACCGAGGCGGTCGGGGCGCTGCCCAGTGCGCTGAACCCGCTGGCGTTGTCGCTCAACGAGAATCCGTTTCCGCCGCTTCCGGCGGTGCGCTCGGCGCTGATTGAGTCCATCGACTCCGCCAACCGCTATCCCGAGTACCTGCCGGAGCAATTGCGCTCCTTGATCGCAGGGCGCGTCGGGGTGCGCGACGGCCAGGTGGTGATCGGGGTCGGCGCGACGGGCGTGATCCTGCAGGTGCTGCAAGCGGTCACGAGCCCGGGCGAGAAGATGGTGATGACGTCGCCGACGTTCGACGGGTATCCGATCTTTGCGCAGATGAATCGACTGGAGTCGGTCACCGTGGCGTTGGATGCGCACGGCCACCACGACCTCGACGCCATGGCCGCCGCGGCAGAGCACGCAAGGGTGGTCGTGGTCTGCCGGCCGCACAACCCGACCGGCACCATCGAACCCGCCGCCGACATCGAGCGCTTCTTGCGGCGGGTGCCGTCGGACACGGTGGTGCTGCTGGACGAGGCCTACGTGGAGTTCCTGTCGCCGGCATATCGGATCGACGCACCCGCACTCGTCGAGCGGTACCCGAATGTGGTGGTGGTGCGCACGTTCTCGAAAGCCTACGGGCTGGCCGGCCTGCGGATCGGCTACGGCTTCTGCGCGCCGGAGCTGGCCCGGCGGCTGTGGACGATGCAACCGCCGTTCGGAATCGGCATCACCAGCCTGGTGGCAGTGGCGGCCTCCTACGACGCGGAAAACCAGCTGCGGCAACGCATTCGGATGATCGCCTCCGAGCGGCGCTTTCTGCGGATGCGGCTGAGGTCGATGGGTGCGTACAGCACCGACGGCCACGCCAACTTCGTCTTCCTGCCGCCGTGGCGCCAGCCGTGGCGGGAGGTGTTCGACGGCACCGGGGTGCAGGTCCGCCACTACGCCGATGGCAGCGTTCGGATCACCGTCGGCAACCGGCAGTCGACCCGCGCGGTGCTTTCCGCTGTCGCGCCGATCGCAATGCGCTGAGAATCTGACCGGTGTTGGCCGGTGCATGCGGTATGAAGAGGCGTGGCCCCGCAACCGGATGAGCGTGATCCGATCGCGTTGGCGCGCGCCAACTGGCAGCGGTCCGGCTGGGGCGACGTCGCCGACGGCATGGTCGCGGTGACGTCGGTTATGCGGGCACACCAGATCCTGCTGGCCCGTGTGGAAACCTCGCTGAGGCCCTACGACCTGAGTTTCTCGCGCTACGAGTTGTTACGACTGCTGGCATTCAGCCGGACCGGCGCGCTGCCGATCACCAAGGCGTCGGACCGGTTGCAGGTGCACGTCACAAGCGTCACGCACGCAATCCGCCGGCTGGAGGCCGACGCGCTGGTGGAACGCATCCCGCACCCGACCGACGGCCGCACCACGCTGGTGCAGATCACCGACCTCGGCCGGTCGACGGTCGAGGACGCGACCGTCACCCTCAACAATGAGGTGTTCGCCGATATCGGAATGTCGGACGACGAGTCGCGGTCGCTCGCGGATTCCATCGAGACGCTCCGCCGCCACTCGGGCGACTTCTAGAGTCACTTTCTTCCGCGAGCAGACGCAAAGGTCCCCCGACACGCCGACATTAGGGGACTTCTGCGTCTGCTCGTGAGGGCGACGGCAGTGGGATCGTGGCCGTCACCGCCGTGCCCGAACCCGGGCGCGACCGGATGTTGAGCCGGCCGCCGACGATCTCGGCGCGTTCGGCCATCGACAGCAGACCGTAGCCGCCCATCTCGTCGCCGCCCAGCGGGTGCTCGAAGGTATCGAAACCCACTCCGTCGTCGATGATTTCGAGGCGCGCGGTGTCGCCGTCGGCGAAGAACGTAAGGCGCGCTCTCTTGGCATTGGCGTGCTTGACGATGTTCTGCAGGCATTCCTGGGCGATGCGGTACAACGCGATCTCGATGTGGTCGGGCACCCGGCTGTCGTCGAGGTCGACCTCAATGTCGATCTGCGGGATCGAGCGGGCCAGGCTGGCCAGCCCGCCGGCGAGCCCCAGGTCGTCGAGCACCGGCGGCCGCAGCCCACCGATCGCCGCGCGGGCCTCCTGCAGCGTCAGGTCGACGAGCTCGCGGGCCTTGCCCAGTTGCTCGGCCATCATCTCCGGATCGTCGACGGCCTGCGTCGCCGCGTCGAGCCTGTAGGACAACGTGACGAGCCGCTGCGAGATGCCGTCGTGGATGTCGCCGGCCAGCCGGCGCCGCTCGATCTCCTGCGCCTCGATCACCTGCTCGACGAAATTCTCATGCGCGCGTTCGCGAGCCACCAACTGCCGGTGCAGCCGGGCCTGATGCAGCGCGCCCGCGATCAGCCTGCCGATCACGAGCAGCAGTTCGACGTCGCGCTCGCTGAATTCGCGGCGTTCGACGGTGTGGACGTTGAGGACACCGACCAGCCCACCTGGGTCGGTCTCCATCGGCACCGAAACCATCGACGTGAAGTCCTTGCCGCGCAACGACTCGAACGGCATGTACCGCGGGTCGGACTCCTTGTCGTGACTGATCACCACGGGCTCGCGGTGGCTGGCCACCCATCCCGAAATGCCCTGCCCCAGCGGCAGCCGGATCTCGCCGACCGCAGCGTCGAACGGAGGTGTCGCGCCGGCGAGCGTCAGCGACCGGTCGGTGTCGTCGAGCACGTGCACGAAGCACACATCGCTGGCGGTGGCGGCGGTGATCATCCGTGCCGCCGCTGCGGCGAGCGGTTCGACGCCGGGGCCTTTCGACGCAGCCTGGATCAGCTCGCGCAGCAACGCGAGTTCGCGGTCGGCGTCGACGAGGTCGCGGACGGCATTAGATGGGCGGGCTCCCGGTCTCATTGGTATATGCCTTCCCGCAGGGCAGTCGCGACGGCACCGGTACGGTCACTGACTCCGAGCTTGCGGTAGATCGAGCTGAGATGACTCTTGACGGTCTCGTCGCCGATGACCAGCTTGGTGGCGATGGCACGGTTGGACAATCCGTTGACCACGAACGACAGGATCTCGCTTTCGCGCTGCGTCAGCCCTTGGCGGGCGCCCGGCCAGAACTCGTCGCGCTGCAGCCGGGCCGCCGTGTCGACCGCCCTGGCGGCCATGCCCGGGTCGATCGCGGTCTCGCCGCCTTGCACGAACTCGAGCTGACGGACCAGCTCGTCGCTGCTGATGCTCTTCAGGAGGTAGCCCGACGCGCCGACGCGCAGCGCCTGAAACAGATACTGCTCGTCGTCGTAGACCGACAGCATCACGACCTTGCGCTTCGGGTTGCTCTCACGCAGCTGAAGGCACAGGTCCAGGCCGCTGGCACCCTGCATGCGCACGTCGCACAGCACGATGTCGGGGTCGAGCTCGTCCACCACGCTGAGCGCCCGCTCAGCGCCGACGGCCTGGCCGACCACCTCGACGCGGTCGGAGAACGCGGCGAGCATGGCCTTGAGGCCCTCGATGACCATCTCGTGGTCATCGACCAGCACAAGACGCACCGGAGGACTGCTCGTCATGGCACCACCTTAGAGCTGGCATTTTCATGGGGTAGAGGAACTTGGCCTGGCCGATCCCCCAATTGGGGGAGGACCGATGGCTGTGATGTGGGCCACCCTATCCGCATGCCTACAACGCAGCAGAAATCGTGGCGCGCAGGTCGGTTCTGGTGGGACGCCAATGCGTCGACGCAAAGCGTTGTGTATCCGCTGCGCGCGGTGATCTTCGACCTCGACGCCCTGGTCGACATCGAATGCGACGGCCACCGGCTGGCGTACAACGCCGCGTTCGCTGCGCACGGTCTTGACGTCGAATGGTCCGTCGACCGGTACCGGAAGCTCTTGGCCCTCGGTGACGAGCGGCAGCGCGTGTGTGCCGAGCTCCGTAAGCGCGGCATCGCCACGGAATCTGATGTGCTGACCGCGTTGCTTGCCGACGAGATCTACGCGACCAAGACCATGATGTTCGAGGAGTTCATCGGCGACGCCGATCTGACGCCTCGACCCGGTCTAGTCGACCTCGTAATGGACGCGTTCGCCGCGGGCGTCTGGGTGGGCGTGGTGACAAACGGCCCGCGAAGCTGGGCCGATCCGCTGATACGCGCACTCGTCGGCGATGGGCTGGTCGAAACGGTCGTGACCGCCGACGACGTGAAGAAATCCATGCCGGATCGCGAGGCTCACCAGAACGCGCTGTGGGAACTCGGGATACCCGCGGAGAACGCACTTGCCGTTACGGGTTCCGCGTCAGGTCTGCGTGCGGCGACCGCCGCCGGTCTGGCCACCGTCGTCATCACGGGCGGCGGCACCCCCGATCTCCCGGCCGCGGTGGCGGTACGCCCCGAGTACGGCGGCACCGAGCCGCTGCTCATCGCGGATTGCCAACGCCTGCACGGCCGCTGGTGGGCCGCCCACAAGCGGTCTGCCGCGTAGCGCCGTCCGGGCCTAACCTTGCGGATCGTCGACCGATTGGTGAAAGTTTCGGAATAGTTCAGCGCGCCAGTCGTAGTCGCGGTCCAATAGCGCCAATGACAAATGCGCGCCTGACGGTCCGAGGTTGTGGTCATCTGGCGCTGGCGGCCCTTTGTGGGGTCGCATATCTCGCCTGGGGTGCTGCGCCTGCATCTGCCGGTCAACCAGGGCGGCTTGACTTCGGGGGACTGGCCCGCACCTATAGCCTGCACGTGCCTCCGGGTCTCGAGCATCCGGCGGGTCTAGTCGTGAATCTGCATGGTGCCGGGGCGATCGGGGCCGGTTGGGAGTGGGAAACGAACTACGACGCCGTTGCCGATGCGCACGGCTTGGTCGTGGTCTACCCCGACGGCGTCGACTTCAGTTGGGCCGACGGCCGCGGTGCGTCGGTGCCCGACCAACAGGGGGTCGACGACGTCGGGTTCATCACTGGACTTGTCGCCAGGTTGGTCTCCGACTTCGGCATCGATCCCGGCCACGTGTACGCCACAGGGATGTCAGCGGGGGCATTCATGGTCAACCGGCTCGCCTGCGAACGCGCCGATGTCTTCGCCGCCATCGCCCCGGTGGCAGGGACCCTGGGTGTGAACGTGGGGTGCGCACCGTCGCGGCCGGTGGCGGTGCTGGCGACGCACGGCACTGCAGATCCGGTCGTGCCTTTCAACGGCGGCCCAATGGTTGGTCGGGGCGGCCCCAGCGACATCGTCTCCGCTCCCGAGCTAGCAGCTCGTTGGCGGCAGGCCGGCGGGGACGTGGTGCTCAAGCAGATCGATGGCGGCGACCACATCTGGCCCGGTGATGCGTCCGAGGCGTCGGCGCAGTTCTTCGCCAGCCATTCGAGGTAGCGGGTTACGCCTTTCGCAGCAGCTCGATGACCGCGCTGAAATCCTTGTCGGCGTGGTCGGCCGCGAACTTCGCGTAGATCTCGGCGGCGTGGCTGCCCAGTGGGGCGTTCGAGCTGGTCGACTTCACCGCGTCCATCGCCAGGCCGAGGTCCTTGTTCATCAGCGCCGTCGCAAAGCCCGGCTTGAAGTCGTTGTTGGCCGGGGACGTCGGAACCGGGCCGGGCACAGGGCAATTCGTGTGTACCGACCAGCAGTTGCCGGTCGCGCCGGTGATCACGTCGAACAACGACTGTGCGGACAGGCCCAGCTTCTCGGCCAGCACGAACGCCTCACCGACCGCGATCTGCTGGACGGCCAACACCATGTTGTTGCACAGCTTGGCGGCTTGGCCAGTGCCCGAGGCGCCGCAATGAATGATCTTGCCCGCCAACGGTTCCAGCACCGGTCGCGCACGTTCCACCGCGGCGTCCTCACCGCCGACCATGAATGCCAGCGTGCCTGCGGTCGCGCCCTTCACACCTCCGGAGACCGGCGCGTCGAGCTGGGCGAACCCGCCCTCGGTGGCCTGGGCATGGATCGTCCTGGCGTCGTCGACGGAAATTGTTGAGGTGTCGATGAACAGGGTCTCGGGTTTGGCGGCGGGCAGCGCCTCGGCGTAACAGGCCCTGACGATGTCGCCGTTGGGCAGCGAGGTCATCACCACATCGGCGTCGGCCACCGCCTCGGCGCCGCTGTCGAAGACCTGTGCGCCCTTTTCGGCGGCGGCCGCCTTCAGTGCGGCCACCGGGTCGAAACCGCGCACGGTGTGCCCTGCCGCGACGAGGTTCGCCACCATCGGGCCGCCCATGTGCCCCAACCCCAAGAACGCGATCGTCGTCATCTGATCTCCCTATGCGGATGCGCGGGCACGGGCGGCCTCGGCCCGACCGATGACCACGCGCATGATTTCGTTGGTTCCCTCAAGGATTCGATGCACCCGCAGGTCGCGAACGATCTTCTCCAGCCCGTACTCGCGCAGGTAGCCGTAGCCGCCGTGCAGCTGCAGCGCCTGATCGGCCACGTCGAAGCACGCGTCGGTGACGTAGCGTTTGGCCATCGCGCACAGCTCCACCTTGTCGGGGTGGTTGTCGTCGAGCGCGGTTGCCGCCCGCCACAGCAGGGTTCGCGACGCTTGCAGCGCGGTGGCCATGTCGGCCAGCGTGAACCGGATGGTGGGCTCGTCGAGCAGCGAGCCACCGAACGCCTCACGGTCGGCGAGATAGCTCGCCGCCTTGTGGTAAGCGGACTGGGCACCGCCGAGCGAACAGGCGGCGATGTTGATCCGGCCGCCGTTGAGTCCGTTCATCGCGATGCCGAACCCGGTGCCTTCGCCGTCAGCGCCGCCGAGCATCGCGTCGGCAGGCACCCGAACGCCTTCGAAGATGACCTGCGCGGTCGGCTGTGCATTCCAGCCCATCTTCAGCTCGTCTGCGCCGAAACTCAGTCCGGGCGTGTCCTTTTCGACCACGAACGCGGAAATTCCTCGGTGGCCCGGCTGCGTTTCATGGCTGCCGGTGCGGGCCATCACGACGTACATATCCGACGTCCCCGCACCGGAGATGAACTGCTTGACGCCGTCGATGACGTAGTCGCCGCCTTCGCGGACGGCCTTGGTGCGCAGCGCGCCCGCGTCGGATCCCGCACCGGGCTCGGTCAGGCAGTAGGAGGCGATGGCCTCCATCGACGCCAGCCGCGGCACCCACGACTTGCGCTGTTCATCGGTGCCGAACGTGTCGACCATCCATGCGCACATATTGTGAATGGACAGGAACGCCGCGATGGTGGGGTCTGCGGCGGCGAGCTGCTCGAAGATGCGCACCGCATCCAGCCGGCGCAGCTCGCTGCCGCCAACATCCTCCCGGCAGTAGATAGCGGCCATCCCGAGCTCGGCCGCCTCGCGCAACACGTCGGTGGGGAAGTGGTGGTTCTCGTCCCACTCCAACGCGTATGGCGCGAGGCGCTTTTCGGCGAACGCGGCCGCCGTCTCGGCGATCACGCGTTCGTCGTCGTCCAGCCCGAAAAGATCCATAAGGAAACTTCAGCTATTTCATTGTTGGGATGACGAACTCGGCTCCGTGGCTACCCGCGGGCCAACGCTGCGTCACCGTCTTGACCTTGGTGTAGAAAATGATCGACGACGGACCGTGCTGATTGAGATCGCCGAAGCCGGAACGCTTCCAGCCACCGAAGGTGTGGTAAGCCACCGGCACAGGGATCGGCACGTTCACACCGACCATGCCGACCTGCACGCGGGACACAAAGTCACGTGCGGTGTCGCCGTCGCGGGTGAAAATCGCTACGCCGTTGCCGTATTCGTGCTCAGAAGGCAGCGCCAGCGCCTCCTCGTAGTCGTTCGCACGGACGATGCACAGCACCGGGCCGAAGATCTCGTCGGTGTAGATCGACATGTCGGGGGTGACGTGGTCGAACAGGGTCGGGCCGATGAAGTAGCCGCCCTCGAGGTTCGAGTCGCCGAACTGGAGGTCGTCGCTGGTGCGTTCGCGGCCGTCGACAACGGCCTCAGCGCCGGCCTCGACACCCTGGTCGATGTACTCCTTTACTCTCGCCAGCGCGGCCTCGGTGACCAGCGGTCCGTAGTCGGCCTTCGGGTCAAGGCTGTGGCCGACCCGCAGGTTGTTGACTCGTTCGATCAGCCTGGCGCGCAGGCGATCCGCGGTTTGCTGGCCCACCGGAACCGCGACGCTGATCGCCATGCAGCGCTCGCCCGCGCTGCCGTAGCCGGCGCCGATCAGCGCGTCGACCGCGTTGTCGAGGTCGGCGTCGGGCATCACGATCATATGGTTCTTGGCGCCGCCGAAGCACTGTGCCCGCTTGCCGTGCGCTGCCGCGGTCGAGTAGATGTACTGCGCAATGTCGGAGCTGCCGACGAAACCGACGGCCTGGATCTCCGGGTGCTCGAGGATCGCGTCGACGGCCTCCTTGTCGCCGTGCACCACCTGGAACACGCCGGGCGGCAGGCCGGCCTCGATGAACAGTTCGGCCAGCCGGACCGGTACGGATGGGTCACGCTCGCTGGGCTTGAGGATGAATGCGTTGCCACACGCCAGCGCGGGCCCGGCCTTCCACAGCGGGATCATCGCCGGGAAGTTGAACGGGGTGATGCCGGCGACCACGCCGAGCGGCTGGCGCAGTGAGTACACGTCGATGCCGGTGCCTGCGCCCTCGGTGTATTCACCCTTGAGGAGGTGGGGGATACCGACGGCGAATTCGATCACCTCGATGCCGCGCTGGATGTCGCCCTTCGAATCCGCGACGGTCTTGCCATGTTCGAGGGAGAGCAACTCGGCGAGTTCGTCGACGTTCTGGTTGACGAGGTCGACGAACTTCATCATCACCCGCGCCCGGCGCTGAGGGTTGAAGGCCGCCCACACCTTCTGCGCCTCGACGGCGCCGGCGACCGCGGCATCGACATCGGCCGACGACGCCATCGGCGCCTTGGCCTGCACCTGCCCGGTGTTGGGGTCCATTACGTCGGCGGTGCGCTTGCTCTTTCCGGTGGTGCGCTTGCCGTTGATGAAATGCGAAATTTGTGTGGTCATGATCGTGCCCCTCGCCCGAATGGCTGAATACTAGGATATCCTAGTAAACGGTCGAGGCCATGCGCAAGTGGCTCCAGACTGAATCCTCTGCGCCGCCTCAGCGGCGTGTCGTATCCACTGTTTCCGAGTCGCGAGAGCGCCATGACAGCGCCAGCAGCGCCAGCGGAAGCAGAACGGCGATCGCGAGCGCCGTGGTCTCACCGATCGCTTGCGACAGCGTGTAGTGGTCGTGGTGGAAGACGTGGAACAGCAGGTGGGGGATGGCGAACAGCAGGTAGGCCATCAGCGCCGTGCGGACCATGATGCGGTCCATCGTGATCGCGGCGACCGCCGTCACCAGAGCCAACGCGAGGTTCATCGCACCGTAGTCGCGCATCAGGTGCTCGGAGAACGGCGGGGCCAGGTCCACCCAGGGCACGTAGTCGTAGAAGGCCCGAGGCGCCAGTGTCGCGACGAGGCCCACGGCGAGTTCGACAAACGTCAGGAACCACATGCCGACACGCAGCAGACCATGGTTCATCGCGGCTCCTTCGGTCGGCGAAGTCTGAGGTAGTCATTGATCGCGTCGCGGTAGGGCACGCGGCTCGCGGCGAGCTGCTCGGACAGGTACTCCTCGAAGGTGATCGTACCGGCAGCATGGGCCGGCGCCAGGTGTCCGCCTGCCTGAAAGGCGCGAAATGCCTTGCCGGGCAACCACACCGGCATGATCGGCCGCCGCTTGCCAAGCATCGACAGGTAGCTGCGCGCGAGATCGTCCATCTTGCGGACTTCCGGGCCTGCGAAATCGGGTGCGCGCCCGGCCGGTTCGTCGAGGGCGAGGCTGGCCATCCGCTGGCCTACCTCGCGGACATCGACCGGTTGGTCACTGAATCCTGCAGGTAGCGCCATCACCGGTGGTTTGGCCAGCATCCGCATTATGAGGGCGATCAGGTCGTGAAATTGCGTGGCCCGCAGCACCGTCCACGGCAGACCGGACTCCGCGATCAGTTGCTCATCGGCGAGCTTGTGCCGGTAGTACGGCAACGGCACGCGGTCGACGCCGACGATCGAGATGTACACCAGGTGCGGCGAACCGGCCCGCTTGGCCGCGGCGACGAGATGCTGTGCCGGGTCGACGCAGGCCACGATGGTGTCGACGCCGGCGACGGCCGCGTCGAGCCCTTCACCGCTGCGCACATTGCCGGTGACGTGTTCGACGTCGGGGTGGTGCGGGCGTCGCCCGCGGCTGAGGACACGCACGTCGGCGCCGGCGGTGAGCAGATGGTCGACGACGACGCGGCCGAGGGTGCCGGTGCCGCCGGTGACCAGGATTCGGGTCGTCACACCCTTATGAACCGAATAGCCCTACCGGATGTGACAGCTGCCGGCCCAGGAACTGAAGTTTGTCGGGATTCGCCACGATCCGCAGCGCGTCGATCCGGTCGTCGACGGTGTCGAAGAACAGCACACCCGCCAGCCTCGGGCCGACGAAGCCGAGTACCGCGGGCTCGCCGTTGACCTCCGCATCGAGATCCAGTCGCACGTCGGCCAGTGGGCGGCTCAACGCGCCCGCGAGGTAACGGGCCACCCGGTCGCGGCCCGCCACCACGCGACGGGCTGCGGATACCTTGCCGCCACCATCGGCGGTGGAGGTGACGTTGTCGGCGAGCAATGCGACAAGTGCGGTGACGTCGCCGCCGCGAGATGCGGTGAGGAATCGTTCGACGACGCGGCGCCAGTGTGCGGGATCCGGCCGGAACCGGGCAGATTCACCCACTCGCTGCCTTGCCCGGCGGTGCAGTTGCCTCGCGTTGGCTTCCGAGACTTCGAGGATCTCCGCGATGTCGCGGTGGCTGTAGGCGAATGCTTCACGCAGTACGAACGCGGCGCGTTCAGTGGGGTTGAGCCGCTCCAGCAGGGTCAACAGTGCGATCGACACCGACTCGCGCTGCTCAGCGGTTTCCAGCGGACCCAGTGCCCCGTCGCGGGTGGTCACGGGTTCCGGCAGCCACGGTCCGACGTAGTTCTCGCGGCGGGCGCGGGCGGATGTCAGTTCGTTGAGGCACAGGTTGGTGACGATTTTGGTCAGCCAGGCGGGCAGCGACCTGATCGCTGCTCGGTCGGCCGCGTGCAGGCGCAGGTAGGCGTCTTGGACGGCGTCTTCGGCCTCGCTGGCCGAGCCCAGCAGCCGGTAGGCGAGCCCGAACAGGTGCGGACGCTGCGCCTCGAACTCCCCGGCGAGGTCGGTCACAGACCCAGACTGCCACGCTCGACGCGTCAGGTGTCGGTGCGCGGTCCGAAGGCGCCCGCTTCGCGTTCACAACCCGGAACCTCCGAACGCACTTCGCCACCAGGATCGCCCCGACCTTGGCCGTGGCGTACTGGCGAATCGGCCATTCCGGGCAGTTGGGCACCCAGATACCGACCCGATTCCCTCGCGTGATGCCGTTCGCCATCAATGCACTTGCTACACAGTCGATTTCGGCATTGAGCTCGGCGTAGGTTCAACGTCGGTCGCCGGCAACGTCGACGAGCGCCTCGACGTCTGGGTATGTCGACGCGGTGCGCTCGAAGTTCGACCCGATCGTTTCTCCTCGGATCTACAGGCCTGCGCGGTCGGCGAGCAGGGCCCTGTGTCGCGCGCTGCCGCCGAAGAGTGCTGCGGTCGTCTGGGCCCGACGGAAGTAGAGATGCAGATCGTGCTCCCAGGTGAAGGCGATACCGCCGTGGACCTGGATGGCTGAACCCGCACACTGGACGAAGGTGTCGGCCGCCTGCGCCTTCGCCAAGGGCCCGGTGATCTGCAGCTCGTCGCGGTCCGTGGCGCTCATCGCGGCGAACATCACCACAGCGCGGGTCGCGTCGATCTCGATCAACATCTCGGCGCAGGTGTGCTTGACCGCCTGGAACGAGCCGATCGGTCGGTCGAACTGCCGTCGGCTCCGTGCATGATCGACCGCCAGCGCGAGACAAGCTTCTGCACCACCGAGCATCTCCGCGGCCAGCAGCACCCGCGACACGTCGAGCACCCGCTCGATCTCATCGGGAGCACTTGCGGTCAGCGCCTCGGCCGGGGCGTGCGCCAGTTGCAGTTTGGCGACGGGGCGGGTGCTGTCGAACGACGGGAGGCGCACCACCGTGACTCCGGGAGCATCTGCTGCCACGACGTGGAGGGTGACCGCGCCGTCGGTCTCCGCGGGCACGACGAACAGGTTTGCGGCATGGCCGTGCAGCACCGGTGAGCACTCACCGTTCAGGACGGTACGACCGTCGTGCTGGTCGGTTCGCACGGTTGCCGACGACGCGACGTCCGGGCCGGCAGCCGCGAACGCTCCGATCCGTTCTCCGGAGAGCAGGCCCGGCAGCAGTCTGGATCGTTGCTCGTCGTCGCCCATGCGCAACACAGCCTCGATCGCGAGCGTCGTGCTCGCCAGCGGAACGGGGGCGAGCACACGGCCGACTTCCTCGAAGACGATCGCGGTCTCGATCAGCGAGCCCCCCGCTCCGCCGTACCGCGATGGGACGTGCAATCCGGGCAGCTCCAGCTCACCGCACAATCGTCGCCATAGCCGTTCGTCATGGCCGCCCGCTGAGGCCACCTCTCGCACGCGCGCAGGAGGCGCCTGTTCAGAAAGAAAGCGGCGCAGCGATCTTCGGAATTCGCCCTGTTCGGGGCTGTACTGAAAATCCATTTCAGTTCCGCTCGCTGCTTAGGGCGGGTGCCGCGACACGATCGGCGTCCTGACGTGAAGCGTGCGGCTCTTTGGGCAGCCCCAGGAGGCGTTCCCCGATTACGTTGCGCTGGATTTGCGAGCTGCCCGCGTAGATCGTCGCGGCACGCGCGTAGAGCAGCTCGTCCATCCAACAAGCGGCCGAATTCGGTGTGCCCGCTTCCGGGACCATGAGCGCCGCACCGTTTCCCGGCCCCTCCGGGCCAAGCACCTCCAGCCCGAGGATCTCGACCGCGAGTTCGGTGTAGCGGCGGAAGTACTCGCTCCAGATGACTTTGGTGATCGCGGCATCGGCGCCCGGCCGCTCTCCGTTGAGCATCGACGTCAGGGCGCGGTAGCCCCGGTACCGCATGATCTGGACCCGGGAGAAGCACCACGCCAGCACGTCGCGGATGCGCGGGTCGGTGTGCAGCCCGCGCTCCCTGGCGAGTTCGCGCAGCCGATCTAGATCGCGGCCGAAGTCGATGGCCGCCGTGGTGGCTTGGGAACTGCGCTCGAATCCGAGCAGGGTCATCGCGGTCGACCACCCGTTGCCGATTCCGCCGACCACATTGACGGCTCGCGTGCGGGCGTCGGTCAGGAAGACTCCGCTGAACGAGGCATGGCCCGCCGCGTTGACGATCGGGCGGACCTCGACGCCCGGTTGGTCCATCGGCACCAGCAGGAACGACAGGCCCTTGTGTTTGGGCGCGGCCGGGTCAGTGCGGGCCAATAGGAAGATCCAGTTCGCGGTGGGGCCCGCAGACGTCCAGATCTTCTGCCCGTTGACCACCCACTCGTCGCCGTCGAACACCGCTCTGGTTCGCACGGCCGCGAGGTCCGAGCCCGCTTCTGGTTCGGAAAAGCCCTGACACCAGCGATCCTCGCCGGTGAGGATGCGGGGCAGGAAGCGCTTCTTCTGCTGCTCGGAGCCGAGCGCGATCAATGTGTTGCCCAGCAGTTCGATTCCCAGCAGGTCGTTCTCCGCCGGCTCAGGCGCACCGGCGCGCGCGAATTCCTCTGCGAGAACGACCTGTTCGATCGCGGTGAGACCTGCGCCGCCGTACTCCTTCGGCCAGGAGACCGCGACCAGGCCGCGGTCGGAGAGCGTATGGCGCCATCGCCGCGCGAACGCCCTTCGCTCATCCCGCGGTAGCGCCCCGGCCCCGGACCAGTCCGCCGGGAGGTGCTCGGCGAGTAACGCGCGGATCCGCATCCTGAACAGCTCGGATTCGGGCGGGTAATCGACATCCACTGTTGTGTCGGCCCTTCGCCTCAGGGGCGGTGTTTGGTGGCGGGCAGGATCTCGGGGGCTACGCGCCAGTCGTCGAGTCCGTGCTCGACGGTGCCGTAGGACAGCTCTCCGCCGGTGACCTCACCCCAGTGTGCGTGGTTGAGCTGATGGATCTTGAAGCACGCATCGAGCGCCGTCGAGAAGCCCATCGCGTCGACGGTCTGGTTCACCGACTCCTTTATCAGCAGCGCGGTGACGGTGGGCAGCTTGGCGATCCGGCGGGCGAACTCAACGGTGCGATCCGACAATTCGTCGTTGGGAAACACCTTGCTCACCATTCCGAGGGAGTGGGCTTCGTCGGCGCCAAGGGCATCGCCGGTGAACAGCAACTCCTTTGCCTTGCGCGGCCCGAACTCCCACGGATGACCGAAATACTCGACACCGCACATCCCGAGTCGGGTGCCGACGACGTCAGCGAAAACGGTGTCCTTACCCGCCACGATGAGATCGCAGCACCACGCCAGCATCAGTCCTGCCGACAGCACCGTCCCGTGTACCTCGGCGATGGTGACCTTGCGAAGGTTGCGCCATCGCTTCGTGTTCTCGAAGAAGTAGTGCCATTCCTGCCGGTTGCGTGACTCCACCCCACCGAACGTCCCTCCATTGCATCGATAGGTGGGGTGCTGATCCGGCCCCGGTGAGCGCTCGCGGACGTCGTCGGAGGAGCCGAGATCGTGTCCCGCGGAGAATGACGGACCCTCAGCCCGCAGGATCACCACGCGAACCGTGTCGTCGGTTTCGGCGAGTTCGAACATGGCCCCCAACTCGACGAGCATTCCGCGGTTCTGCGCATTGCGCTGCTTCGGGCGATCGAGCGTGATCACCGCGATACGCCCGTCGTCGATGACGTCGTATCCGACGTAGTCGAAATCCTGCACCGGAGGGCTCCCTTCTAACAGTGGATAAGGCCGCACGGACCGTTGATCGCGTTGTCCTCGCCCGGATCGCCGGTCATGGCTGCTCCTCGCTGCGCATGGACGGCCTGACCTCAGGAGGCTACGTGGCCCCGACCCAAAATGTCCATAGCCGATACGCACTATAAGAATCATCGGATGTGTAAATCGCCAAGAAGATCGCTGCTTGCGTTTGATGATGTATCTTGCTAGTACTGTGTTGTACGTCGCAGACGGCGACACCGGATGTGTCAAGCGCTGATACGTTCCACAGCTGCGATCGTGTTCGGCCACTACTGAGAGGGTTGACGATGGAGATCGGGATATTTCTGATGCCGGCGCATCCGCCGGAGCGCAGTTTGTACGACGCGACGCAGTGGGATCTCGACATCATCGAGCTGGCCGATCAGCTGGGTTATGTGGAGGCGTGGGTCGGAGAACACTTCACCGTGCCGTGGGAGCCGATCTGCGCGCCCGACCTGCTCCTAGCGCAGGCGCTGCTGCGCACGAAGTCGATCAAGCTCGCGCCAGGTGCGCACCTGTTGCCCTACCACCACCCGGTCGAGTTGGCCCACCGCGTGGCCTACTTCGACCACCTCGCACAGGGGCGTTTCATGCTCGGGGTCGGGGCCAGCGGCATCCCGGGCGACTGGGCGCTGTTCGATGTGGACGGACGAAACGGCGAGCACCGCGAGATGACCCGCGAAGCACTGGAGATCATGCTGCGCGTCTGGACCGAGGATGAACCCTGGGAACATCGCGGGAAGTACTGGAACGCCAACGGCATTGCGCCGATGTACGACGGCCTGATGAGGCGCCACATCAAGCCCTACCAAGATCCCCACCCACCGATCGGTGTCACCGGTTTCAGCGCGGGTTCAGAGACACTCAAGCTCGCAGGCGAGCGGGGTTACCTGCCCATGAGCCTGGACCTCAACACCGACTATGTCGCGACCCACTGGGACGCCGTGCTGGAAGGGGCCGCACGCAGCGGTCGCACACCCGATCGCCGTGATTGGCGACTGGTGCGCGAGGTCGTCGTCGCCGAGACGGACGAGCAGGCATTCCGATATGCCGTCGACGGCATGCTGGGGCGCAACATGCGTGAGTACGTCCTGCCCACCTTCCGCACGATGGGCATGACGAAGTTCTACAAGCACGACCCGGCGGTGCCCGATGCCGACGTGACACCGGAATACCTCGCCGAGAACACTTTTGTGGTCGGCTCGGTCGAAACAGTCGTCGACAAATTGGAGGCCACCTACGACCAAGTCGGCGGATTCGGCCACCTGCTGATTTTGGGCTTCGACTACAGCGACGATCCCGGCCCGTGGAAGGAATCGATGCGGCTACTGGCCACGGAGGTCATGCCCCGGCTCAACGCACGAATCGCGAAAAAGCCTGCGGCCGCGATCGTCTAGTGGCCGGCTCTGGTGGAAGGGGCAGCTGAAGTGGAGGCTCGTCAGGTCACCGTCCGTTATTCGGATGGGACGCACAAGGAAATGCCGGTGGGCCCAGATCAATCGATCCTCGAGGCCGCAGAGGAACACGGCGTCGCCATAGTCAACGAATGCCAGAGCGGGATCTGCGGGACATGCGTAGCCGCCTGTCCAGCCGGTGACTACGAGATGGGCCGCACCGAAGGTCTTTCCGATGTTGAACGCGACGCGCGAAAGATCCTGACGTGCCAGACCTTCCCCACGTCGGATTGCCTGATCGAACTCCAGTATTCGGCTGACGACAACGCAGCCCTGCTGATCACCGGACACGGAGTGGTGACCGGGGTGCAGCGTCTGTCGCCGACCACCGCCATTCTGGGCGTGGACGCCTCGGCGATGCCCGGCCCCCTGGCGTACAGGGCAGGCCAGTTCGCCCAGTTGCAGGTGCCCGGCACGGCGTCGTGGCGGAACTACTCCTACGCACACCCGGCCGACGGACGCAACGAACTGGAGTTCATCATCAGGCTGCTGCCAGATGGCGTGATGTCGGACTATCTGCGCGACCGTGCGAAACCAGGTGACCGTATCGCGTTGCGCTGCAGCAAGGGCAGCTTCTACCTGCGCCCGGTCGTGCGTCCGATGGTCCTGGTAGCAGGCGGCACCGGTTTGTCGGCAATTCTGGCGATGGCCGAGAGTCTGGATGCCGACAGTGTGCACCCGGTACGCCTGCTCTACGGAGTGACCGCCGTCGAGGACCTGTGCAAGCTTGACGAACTCGAGGCGCTCAAGCGGCGCCTGCCGGGCCTGGAGTTGCAGATCATCGTCTCGCGTCCGGACGCGAAATGGGATGGGCCGGTCGGGCTCGTCACCGACCTGCTCGACGAGCGAATGCTTGCCGGCGGCGACGCCGACGTCTACCTTTGCGGTCCGGCCGCAATGGTCGAGGCCACCCGAACCTGGTTGGACAACAACGGATTCCACCGCGTCGGCCTGTACTACGAGAAGTTCGTCCCGAGTGGGGCAGCAGGTCGGCGTACGCCGGCCCGCGTGGACTATTCGGAGCTCGACTTGGCGGACGTGCGCCGACGGGGCCGCGGCACCGCGGTGGTCATCGGTGGCAGCATCGCGGGCATCGCCGCCGCCAAGGTGCTCAGCGACTCGTTCGAACGGGTCATCGTGCTGGAAAAGGACGGCCCCCACCGTCGCCGTGAGGGCAGGCCCGGTGCGGCGCAGGGCTGGCATCTGCATCATCTGCTCACCGCGGGCCAGATCGAGTTGGAGCGGATCTTTCCCGGCATCGTCGATGACATGGTGCGTGAGGGTGCGTTCAAGGTCGACATGGCGGCTCAGTACCGCATCCGCTTGGGTGGCACCTGGAAGAAGCCCGGTACCAGCGACATTCAGATCGTGTGCGCGGGACGTCCGCTGCTCGAATGGTGTGTGCGGCGCCGCCTCGACGACGAACCCCGGATCAGCTTCCGCTACGAGTCCGAGGTGGCCGACCTCGTGTTCGAGCGCGGTGCTGACACCGTCATCGGCGTTGCCGTTCAGCGTAACGGTGATGGAATCGATGTGATACCAGCCGAATTCGTCGTGGACGCCTCAGGCAAGAACACCCGACTACCGGAGATCCTGGACCGGATCGGTATCGGAGCCCCCGAGGTCGAGCAGGACATCATCAATTGCTTCTATTCCACGATGCACCACCGGGTGCCACCGGAGCGGCAGTGGCAGGACAAGGTGATGGTGATCTGCTACGCGTACCGGCCGTACGAAGACACCTACGCCGCACAGTATTACACGGATAGCTCGCGGACCATCCTGTCCACTTCGCTGGTCGCGTACAACTGCTACTCGCCGCCGCGCACCGCCCGCGAGTTCCGCGCGTTCGCCGACCTGATGCCGTCACCGGTGATCGGGGAAAACATCGACGGGCTGGAACCGGCCTCGCCGATCTACAACTTCCGATATCCCAACATGCTCCGGTTGCGCTACGAGAAGAAGCGGAATCTTCCACGGGCCCTGTTGGCGGTCGGCGACGCTTACACCAGCGCGGACCCCGTTTCCGGACTCGGTATGACGCTGGCCCTCAAGGAGGTTCGGGAGATGCAGGTGCTCCTCGCCAAATACGGTGCGGGACACCCGGATCTGCCGCGTCGCTACTACCGGTCGATCAGCCGGATGGCGGACACGGCCTGGTTCGTGATCCGCGAGCAGAACCTGCGCTTCGGCTGGATCAAGGACGTGGACAAGAAGCGCCCATTCTATTTCCGTGCCCTCACCTGGTACATGGACCGCCTCATCGAACTCGTGCACGACGACCTGGATGCCTATCGCGAATTTCTCGCGGTCGTCCATTTGGTCAAACCACCGTCCGCGCTGATGAGACCGGGCGTCGCCGGTCGCGTACTCGGCAAGTGGGCGCGGACCAGATTGTCCGGGCAGAAGACGCTGATCGCCCGGAACTACCAGAACCGCACCGTACCGTCGGCCGAACCCCCGGGCAGGCCCGAAGAGATCACCGTCGGTGAGGTGGCCGCGAGCCGCACGTCCTAGGACTGGAAGGAAAGAGTAGATGGCGCAGATTCATCGGACATTGAACTGCAGGGGCACCCGGATCCATGCGGTTGAGGACGGCGAGGGCCCGTTGGTCGTTCTGCTGCATGGGTTTCCGGAGTCCTGGTACTCCTGGCGGCATCAGATTCCAGCGCTCGCCGCGGCAGGCTACCGCGTGGTGGCCATCGACCAGCGCGGCTATGGGCGCTCATCGAAGTACCGGGTTCAATCGGCCTACCGCATCAAGGAATTGGTCGGCGACGTTCTCGGTGTGATCGATGCCTACGGTCAGGACACGGCCGTCGTGATCGGTCACGACTGGGGCGCGCCCGTCGCCTGGACCTTCGCGTGGCTGCATCCGGAACGGTGCGCGGGTGTGGCAGGCATAAGTGTCCCGTTCTCCGGCCGTGGTGTTATCGCCTTGCCGGGCAGTCCCTTCGGCGAGCGCCGTCCCAACGACTATCACCGAGAGATCGCCGGAGAAGGCAAGGTGTGGTACCAGGACTACTTCTCTGCCCAGGACGGCATCATCGCCGAGATCGAGGAGGACCTGCGCGGCTGGCTGTTGGGCCTCACCTACACGGTCTCCGGTGAGGGGATGATCGCGGCCACTCAGGCGGCCGTTGCGGCGGGGGTCGACCTGGAATCGATGGACCCGATCGACGTGATCCGTGCCGGCCCCCTTTGCATGCCGGAGGGCGCCCGGCTCAAGGACGCGTTCATCTATCCCGACAGGGCGCCGGACTGGTTCACCGACGCCGACGTCGACTTCTACACAGGCGAATTCGAGCGTTCCGGTTTCGGCGGGCCGCTGAGCTTCTATCACAACATCGACAACGACTGGCACGACCTTGCTGATCAAGCTGGAAAGCCGCTCACGCCACCGGCAGTGTTCATCGGCGGCCAGTACGACGTCGGCACCGCGTGGGGAGCCGAGGCCATCGACCGCGCACGCGAGGTGATGCCGAACTACTGCGGGACCCACATGGTGCCCGATGTCGGGCACTGGATTCAGCAGGAAGAACCCAAGGAGACCAACCGGCTATTGCTCGATTTCCTGCGTGGGTTGTCTTAGTGGTTGGAATCGAAATGGCGCCACTGGCCTCCCCGCGTATCGAGGAGGCCGAGCTGCGGCGGGTATTCGGGTGCTTCCCGTCCGGAGTGATCGCCGTCTGCGCGATCGTTGACGGCGAACCGGTCGGAATGGCCGCGAGTTCGTTCACCGCGGTCTCGGTGGTCCCGGCCCTGGTTTCAGTCTGCATTCAGAACACCTCGACGACGTGGCCGAGGCTGCGGGAGCGGACGCGGCTGGGTGTGAGCGTGCTGGCCGAGTGCCACGGCGAAGCCTGCGTGACCCTGTCGCGCAAGGTCGGTGACCGCTTCGCCGGGGTGTCGTGGACGGAACTGCCAGGCGGGGGAGTGTTGGTCCACGGGGCCAGCGCATGGTTGGACTGCCGACCGGTCGCCGAGGTCGCCGCAGGCGACCACACCATCGTCCTTCTGGAGATCTGCGCCATGGGCGCCGACCCGGAGACGCCGCCACTTGTCTTCCACGGCAGTCGTTTTCGCCGACTGGCCGTGGCGGTTGCGTCAGAGGAGCGTGGATGAAAACCATCGATGTGCGGGTGCGGCGCGCGATTGCCGCGGTCGCGAAGGGTCGCCCCATAGTCGTCACCGGCGATGCGACGCAGGGCAATGAGGGGTATCTCATTTTCGCCGCCGGGGCCGCAACGGCCAAGTTGCTCGCCTTCACCGTCCGGCACACCTCGGGGTATGTCCGCGTCGCATTGCCGGGCACTGAGTGTGCGCGGCTCAATCTGCCGCCCATGTGCCATGGCGACGATGACCGGTTCGCCACCGCCCATCGCGTGGCGGTGGACTGGTCCGGCACCGGCACCGGAATCTCGGCGACCGACCGGGCCAGAACCATCGCAGCGCTCGCCGCGGCCGGATCGCGAGCAGACGACTTCCGGCGACCGGGTCATGTGGTCCCCGTGCAGACGAACGCAGAAGGGGTGCTGGGACGGCCGGGGCCCGCCGAGGCGGCGGTCGATCTGGCCCGCCTGGCCAGACGGCGGGCGGCGGGAGTGTTCTGCGAGATCGTTTCGCGCGACCATCCCGGTGCCATGGCCCGCGGCGCCGAATTAGCCGAGTTTGCAGACGAGTACGGGCTAGCCGTGGTGTCGATCGACGACCTCGTCGCGTATCGGCGGCGCACGGAGCCTCAGGTCGTCCGACTGGCAGAGACGATCCTGCCAATCACGGCCGGCGCGTCGCGCGTCATCGGTTTCCGCGGCGCGCACGACGGCGGCGAGCACCTGGTCGTGATCGTCGGCGCGGCCGGACCCGGCATACCCATGCCGCTTCACGTCCACGTCGGGTGCCTCACGGGGGATGTATTCGGCTCGACGGCGTGCCGGTGCGGCGGCGAACTCGACAACGCGTTGACGACGATGACGGCGCGAGGCAGCGGCATGATTGTCTACCTGCGCCCATCCGGACCGCTGCACGCCTGTGGCCTCTCCCGCGGCGACGCGGCGGCAGCGTTGCTCGCGTCGGAAACCGTCGGATGGATCCTGCGTGACCTCGGTGTGCATGCCGTCACCCTCTCCGACGACACGCCGGGGTTCGGCCTTGTGATGTTCGGGGCGATACGCGAACACGGTCTGCATGTCGCGGAACCGGACTCGGCATTGGCGGTCGCGGGATGAGACAAGTTATGGCACATACACATTCGCGAGGTGAATCATGACGCATCCAGACCTGGCCGGTAAGGCCGCTATCGTGACGGGGGCCGGGGCAGGAATCGGCCTCGCGATCGCGCAGCGGCTCGCCGCCGAGGGCGCCAACGTGCTCTGCGCGGACATAGACCGCGATGCCGCCAACGCTGCAGCGAACAAGATCGGCGGTAACGCCATCGGCCACCCAGTCGACGTCAGCGACGAAGAACAGGTGATCGGCATGGTCGACGCCTGCGTCGGTGCGTTCGGTGGGGTCGACAAGCTGGTCGCCAACGCAGGCGTCGTTCATTTCGCGTCCATCACCGAAACGACCGTCGAGGACTTCGACCGCGTCATCAGGATCAACCTGCGCGGCGCGTGGCTGTGCACCAAACATGTGGTGCCGAAGATGGTCGAGCGCGGGGGCGGAGCCATCGTCAACATGTCATCGTTGGCGGGCCATATTGCGGCGGCAGGCACCGTTGCATACGGGATGTCGAAGGCCGCGATCATCCACCTCAGCCGCGTCACCGCCGCCGAGTTCCGTTCCTACAACGTGCGTTCCAACGCGCTGCTGCCCGCGTTCGTCGACACACCGATGCAGCAGACCGCGATCACGATGTTCGACGAGGCGCTCGGCGAGGGAGGCGGGCGCACGATGATCGACCGCCTTCAGGGCCGCATGGCAGAACCGGAGGAGATGGCCGCCGTTGCGGCATTCCTGCTGTCAGACGACGCCTCGATGGTCACCGGAACCACTCAGTTCGCCGAGGGCGGGACCGTCTGCGCCCTGTGGTGACCCCCTGCTGGTCACGATTGACAGTGCGAGGGCGGTGATCTCATCCTCGACACCGGCGTAACGCCTGAGGTGCCAGGTCCGGACGGCGTCGTCGATGAAGTTGATAGCGGCCGCGACGAGCAGCCGTGCCTGGGCGACGGTGGTCTCGGGAACCAGCTTGCGGATGAGGTCGATCCACGCACCCTCGCGGTCGGCCTGGTTTCGCGTGTAGCCGTCGCTGACCTCTGTGGATGCGTGCGACAGCTCGGTGATCGACACGGAAACGAGATCGGGATCGTCCAGGCTGATGCGGACGCGGCCCTCGACGAGTGTGCGCAGGCATCCAGCCGCTTCCTGATCACCGCGCAATGCGCGAATGCTCTCAAGGTTCCACCACTCGTCGAGACGTCGGATGAGCGCGTTGAGGATCGCCTGTTTGGACGAGAACGTGCGGTACAGACCCGGCCCCGCAATCCCCGCTCCCTTCCCGATCTCGCTCGTGCTGACGGCCGGATAGCCCCGAGCACGGAACAGGCGTGCACCGGTGGCCAGCAAGGTCTCGTGCCGGGAGAACAGCGCGCGTTTATCGTCCGGCGCCGCATCGAGCGGCTCCAAGTCACGTACCGGCGGGGTCTGTGCCGCCGCCATGCACGCCCGCGACAGGAGCTCCTTCAGCTCGTCTCCCGGCAGGGTCAGGTTGTGCCGGCCCAGGCTGGTCAGCGTGCTGGCCACCGCCCAGGCGCGAAGCTCCGTGTGCGCAGGGCTCAAATCACCGGTCTCGAGTCGGACACCTTCGTGCATCCCAGCGACGATCGCGTTGATGCGCCGGCGCACCTCGGCTCGCTCGGCGTCGTCGAGGTAGCGGGCCTCGCGCTGCCACAGCACCGACAGCGACCGGGACGCGACGGCCGCGGCGGTCAGGTCCGGTAACTCGACGCTCAGCGGCCGAGGTGTCGACGGTGTCTCGCCTTGGGAGAGTAGACGGGCGCTCTGGTATTGCTCCTGGCCCATGCGAATGGCCGCGGCGAGCAGGGCCTGCTTGTTGTCGTAATGGCGATACAACGCGCGCGCGGTGACGCCGGCCGCCTCGGCGATGTCCTCCAGCTTGACCGAATGAAAGCCGCGATCGATGAACAGCCGGACGGCCTGCTCCAGGATCTGCTGCTTTCGGTCCTTTGGCCTTCGCTTGACGGTTGAGACCGGGGGCTCCACCGCGCGACGCCCCCCTTCCTGCTTGCCCGAACCACCAAATCCTGCCAGACCTGCCCGCGTCGCGGCGGAGGCGACCCGCTGCGGTGGAGCGGAGGAGTTGGGGGCCACGCCGGTCACCTGGGTGCCGTCGGATGGCTCACAGCTTGAATCCACTCTGGCGCTCGAAGTCGGCGAGATCGAAATAGTCGGAAAACCGCGTGATTTCGCCATTTTTGACGACGAACACCCCGGTCACCGGGAGCACGACCCTGGTGCCGTCATTCATGGTGAAGTAGTCGACGCGCTCGGCGAGTACTAGACCCGGCTCGGCCGCCAGCGTGACGATATCGAGCTTGGCTTCCGAGAACGCGTCAAGGAACGCCTGAAAGATCGCGCGGATGCCGGCGATGCCCTCGATCGGCTTGACCGGCACGTTGTGGTAAACGGCGTCGTCGGCGAAGGCGCCGCAAATGGTCTCGAGTTCGCGGCCTTCCCACGAGCCGAGAAAATCGCGGACGAGCCTCTCGCTGGCCTGCTTGGTGTCCGTCATGGGGTGCCTCCTCAGGTATCAGTGCGCGAGGCGGCCCAGCGCCCACCACCTCCAGTGTGACGTACAGAACAGTACTATCAAGATACATCATCGAGTACAAGGGCCAGTTTTCATCGTGCTTTGTTTGTCTACTGTCATCCGCTAAGCGTATTGACTATGGACATAAGTAACCTCGGCCGCGTACCCTCTCGGATGTCACCGCCCCACTTCGAGCTATTCGGATGGCCAACATGAGCAGCTCCACTCGTCGCCGCGGCGTCGAACCCATGCGGTTCGCGCGGGTGCTGCCAGTCGTCGCCGCAGTGGCCTCGCGAGCGCCACAGCAAACCGCCGAAAGCCTCATCCACAGCGGCTTATGCCTCATACGGGAGAGACTTATACCTCCTTTTGGAAGCAGCAATCGGGCCGCAGAGGTCGATAGCGTTCCGCCTATGCCCTCCCTCGATAGCGACGTCCCGCAAACACGGACGGAAGGGGTGGCCAACTCCTCGGCCGGTTGTTCGCAAGATCGCCGCCTCTTGGCAACCGCGCGGTTGGCGGCAGCGTGGTGATCTCCGCGGAAACGGCGACCAAGCCCGTTCGGGCGGTCGGTGGCTTCTTCGCCATCACGCTGGACACCTTCGTGTTGATGTTCAAGCCGCCGTTCGCATGGCGGGAATACTTAGCTCAGTGCTGGTTCGTGGCGCGGGTGTCGACGCTGCCCGCGGTGTTGATGACGATTCCGTGGGCTGTGATTTCGGGGTTCCTTTTCAATGTCTTGCTGGCCGATATCGGCGCCGCGGATTTTTCCGGCACTGGTGCTGCGATCTTCACGGTGTCTCAGAGCGGCCCGATCGTGACGGTGTTGGTGGTGGCGGGCGCGGGTGCTACGGCGATGTGTGCCGATCTGGGTGCGCGAACCATCCGTGAGGAACTCGATGCGCTGCGGGTGATGGGCATCAACCCGATCCAAGCGCTGGTGGTTCCGCGCGTGCTGGCAGCCACTACGGTGTCGCTGGCGCTGAGCTCGGTGGTGATCATGACGGGTCTCGTCGGTGCGTTTGTTTGCTCGGTGTTTCTCATGGACGTTTCGGCGGGTGCGTGGGTGGCGGGTCTGACCACGCTGACTCACACGGCCGATGTCATCATCTCGATGATCAAGGCGACGTTGTTCGGGTTGACGGCGGGATTGATCGCCTGCTACCAGGGCATTTCGGTGGGTGGGGGGCCGGCCGGTGTTGGCAGGGCGGTGAACGAAACCGTGGTGTTTGCCTTCATCGTGTTGTTCTTGACCAACATCATCGTCACCGCCGTCGGTGTCCCGTTCATGGTGTCGTGAGGTGAACTCGTGACGCTGAGTGTTCCGAGCGGCCTTCATCCGCGGTTTCAGCGGATGAGGAATGCCGCGGTGGGCGGCTGGAATCAAATTGGTTCGCAGACGCGGTTTTACGCCACCACGTTGGCAGGGATTCCCGATGCCGTCGTCAACTACCGCAGCGAGTTGTTGCGGGTGATCGCGCAGATGGGGTTGGGCAGCGGGGCTCTTGCGGTGATCGGCGGAACGGTGGTGATCGTGGGGTTTTTGACGATCACGACCGGTGCGATTGTGGCGGTGCAGGGATACAACCAGTTGGCGTCGGTGGGTGTCGAGGCGCTGACAGGGTTCGCGTCGGCATTCTTCAATACCCGCGAAATCCAGCCGGGAACAGTGATGGTGGCGCTGGCGGCCACCGTTGGTGCCGGTAGCACCGCTCAGCTGGGGGCGATGCGGATCAGTGAGGAGATCGATGCGCTCGAGGCCATGGGTATCCGCAGTGTGAGCTATCTGGCGTCCACCCGGGTGCTGGCCGGGGTGATTGTGGCGGTCCCGTTGTTTTGCGTGGGGCTGATGACGGCGTATGCGGCAGCTCGTTTAGGCACCACCGCCATCTACGGCCAAGGGTCGGGTGTCTATGACCACTACTTCTATACGTATCTGAGTCCTACCGACGTGTTGTGGTCGGTGGCAGAGGTGGCCGCGGTCGCTCTGATGATCATGTTGCTGTGCACCTACTACGGTTACACCGCGCGTGGCGGGCCGGCGGGGGTGGGTGAGGCCGTGGGTCGGGCCGTGCGTGCCTCGATGGTCGTCGCGTCGATCTTGATCGTGGTCATGACGCTGGCCATTTACGGCCAGTCCGGCGACTTTCACTTGGCGGGCTAGTGGCATGAAGCGCAGGTCAGGAACACACCGCATCGCCACTGCGTGGTGGACGCTGATCTTGTTGGCGGCGATCGGTGTGTTCTTGTTCGTGACCGCGGTGTCGTTCGCAGGCACGTTCAGGTCGTATGTGCCCGTGACGCTGGCGTCGGATCGAGCGGGGTTGGTGATGGAGACCAACGCCAATGTCATGCTGCGTGGCGTCCAGGTCGGCCGGGTCAGCCAGATCGGCGGCGAGGCGGACAGGGCCAGTCTGAGGCTGGAGATCGACCCGGACCAGATCCGCTACATCCCGGCCAATGTGGCGGCCCAGATCAGTGCCACCACCGCGTTCGGCACCAAGTTCGTCGAGCTGGTGTATCCGCCGAACCCGAGCCCTGAGCGGCTGGCCGCCGGCGCGGTGCTGCATTCGAAGAACGTCAGCACAGAGATCAACACGGTCTTCGAAAACGTTGTCGAGCTACTCAAGGTGGTCGATCCGCTGAAGCTGAACGCGGTGCTGACCGCAGTGGCCGACGGCGTGCGCGGACAGGGCGAGCGGATGGGCCAAGCCACCACAGATCTCAATGAGGTCTTGCTGGCACTTAACGCGCGCGCCGAAACCATTGGAGGGAACTGGCGCTCGCTCAAGAACTTCACCGACACCTATGACGCCGCCGCCCACGACATCGTGGCCATTCTGGACGCCACCAGCACCACCAGCGCTACCGTCACCGACCACGCAACCGCACTGGATGGGTTGCTGCTGAACGTCATCGGTTTGTCGAAGGCAGGCACGAACCTGCTTGCCACGAGCAAGGACGATCTCGTGGGGGCGGTCAACACCCTCGAGCCGACGACGAACCTGCTGCTGCAGCACAACCCCGTGTACACGTGCTTCCTGAAGGGCACCACGTGGTATCTCGACAACGGCGGCTATGCGGCGTGGGGCGGCGATGGCCGCACTCTTCAGCTCGATGTCGCGTTGTTGCTGGGCAATGATCCCTACGCGTATCCGGACAACCTGCCGATCGTTGCCGCCAAGGGCGGACCCGGCGGAGCGCCGGGGTGCGGGTCGCTACCGGAGGCCACCAAGAACTTCCCGGTGCGCCAGCTGGTCACCAACACCGGTTGGGGGACCGGCCTGGACATCCGGCCCAACCCCGGTATCGGGCATCCCTGCTGGGCGGACTACTTCCCGGCGACCCGCGCCGTGCCGGAGCCACCCAGCATTCGCCAGTGCCTTCCAGGCCCGGCGATCGGACCCGTTCCCTACCCCGGGGCGCCGCCGTATGGCGCACCGCTGTACGGGCCGGGCGGGGCGCAGCTCGACCACAACGGTCAGGCCCCACCGTGATCGCCATTGTCCGCCCCATCGTCGCTGTGACCGTCGACGATCCACACAAGCAGGAGGCAAGCCGTGGCTGACCTCAGGGGCACCGTCTGGCGCCTGGGCATCTTCATGGCTGTTTGCCTGTTCGTCGCGTTCCTGACGCTGGCGATCTTCGGGCAGTTTCGCTTCGGCGCGGGCAACAGCTACTACGCCGAGTTCAGCAACGTCTCCAATCTGAGGAAGGGCACGATAGTGCGGATCGCCGGGGTGGAGGTCGGCAAGGTCGAAAACATCTCCATCAACCCCGATGCGACTGTGCGGGTGGAGTTTTTCGCCGACAAGTCGGTCGTGCTCACGCAGGGCAGCCGGGCGGTGATCCGGTATGACAACCTGTTCGGTGACCGCTACCTGGCGTTGGAGGAAGGCGTCGGCGGGCTCAAGAAACTGAATCCCGGACAGACCATTCCGCTGACTCAGACCGAACCCGCGTTGGATCTGGATGCGGTGATCGGTGGCTTCAAGCCGCTGTTTCGGGCGCTGAACCCGCAGCAGGTCAACGACCTGACCCAGCAGTTGATCGAGGCGTTCGAGGGACAGGGCCCCGCGATTGGGTCCTTCCTGCAGCAGGCCGCGGTGGTGACCAATACTTTGGCCGACCGTGACCTGCTGATCGGGCAGGTCATCGACAACCTCAACGTGGTGCTGGGGTCGCTGGGCGGGCAGAGCGACCGGCTGGACAAAGCGGTGACATCGCTTTCTGAGCTGATCGGCACGCTGGCCGAACGCAGGACCGACATCTCCAACGCGGTGGCCTATACCAACGCCGCGACCGGTTCACTCGCAGACTTGTTGTCGCAGGCCCGAGCGCCGTTCCAGAAGGTGGTCAAGGAGACCGACCGGGTGGCGGGGATCGCCGTGGCTGACCACGAATACCTCGACAATCTGCTCAACACGCTGCCGGACAGGTACCGGGCGATGGTCCGCCAGGGGATGTATGGCGACTACTTCAGTTTCTACCTGTGCGATGTGGTGCTCAAGCTCAACGGAAAGGGAGGCCAGCCGGTGTATGTCAAGGTGGCCGGTCAGAGCTCGGGGCGGTGCGCGCCCAAGTGAAGTCATTCTCCGAGCGCAGCCCGTTGCTTATCGGCACCGTCGGCGTCGTGACAGTTGCCGCGATGGTGCTGGCCGCGCTGCAGTACCAGAACCTGCCCTTCCTCAACCCGGGTAAGGAGTACTCTGCCCTTTTCGCCGACGCCGGCGGGCTGAACACTGGTGCCGGCGTCGAAGTCTCCGGCTATGTGGTGGGCAACGTCTCGGCCATTGAACTGAACGAGACCGGCGTGCTCGTCAAGTTCAAGATCGGCACCGATGTGCGTCTGGGCAACCGCACGGAGGCCGCGATCAAAACCAAGAGCCTGCTCGGCGCCAAGATCGTCGACGTGACACCGCGTGGGGGCGGGCAGCTCGATGGCGTCATTCCGCTCGATCGCACGGTGTCGCCGTACCAGCTTCCCGATGCGCTCGGTGACCTGGCCACCACGATCAGCGGCCTGAACACCGACCAGCTGACGGACTCGTTGGCCACGTTGGCCCAGACGTTTTCGGCCACCCCACCGGATCTGAAGGATGCGGTGGCGGGGGTGGCGCGGCTTGCGCAGACACTCGACACTCGCGATGCCCAACTGCGCAGGTTGCTGGACAACGCGGCCCAAGCGACGGGGGTGCTGGCCAAACGCACCGACCACATCGTGAGTCTGGTGAAAGACACCAATGCGCTACTCGCGCAGCTGCGGACACAAAGCGCGGCGTTGGATCAGATCTGGGCAAATATCTCGGCGGTGTCGCGGCAGCTACAGGGGTTCATCGCCGAGAACCGTCAGCAGCTGCGGCCGGCGCTGGACAAGCTCAATGGACTACTGGCGATTGTCGACGGTCGCAAGGAACGCGTGCAGCAGGCCATCAAACTGATCAACACCTATGTCATGTCGCTTGGTGAATCGCTTTCCTCGGGCCCGTTCTTCAAAGCGTATGTGGTCAACCTCTTCCCGGGTCAGTTCGTACAACCGTTCGTCGACGCGGCGTTTTCGGATCTGGGATTGGATCCGGCCACATTGCTACCTTCGGAGCTGACCGACCCGCAGACCGGTCAGCCGGGGACCCCGGCGTTGCCGGTGCCCTACCCGCGGACTGGCCAGGGTGGGGAACCGAGGTTGCATCTGCCCGACGCGATCACCGGCAAACCCGGTGATCCGCGCTATCCCTACCACCAACCGCCGTCGCCCCCACCGCCTGGCGGCCCGCCGCCGGGGCCGCCGGCGCCGGCGCCGCCCGCCCTGCAACCGGAAGGCCAGCCATGATGAGGTCGCGGCGAACCGCCCGCATCGTCGTGGCGTCGGCACTGGTGTTGGTGTTGGGTGCCGGCCTGTTCGTCGCGGCGCGCATGCCTGCGCCGGTCGCCCGGACGACGGTAGTGGCCTACTTCGAGAACAGCACCGGGGTGTTTGCCGGCGACCACGTGCGCATTCGAGGCGTGCCGGTCGGCGAGGTCGTACAGATCGAACCGCAGCCCGATCGGGCCAAAATCACGTTCTGGTTCGACAGCAAGTACAAGGTCCCTGCCGATGTCAAGGCCGTGATCCTGTCGCCTCAGCTGGTAACCGGCCGGGCAATCCAGCTCACACCGCCCTATACCGGCGGACCGACGATCGCCGACGGCGCGGTGATCCCAGACGACCGCACCGCGGTTCCTGTCGAATGGGACGACCTACGCGCCCAACTTGAGCGGCTGACCGAGCTGCTCAAGCCCACCGGGCCCGGTGGCGTGAGCACGCTGGGTGCGCTCATCAACACCACCGCAGACAACCTGCGCGGACAAGGCGCGACGATCCGCGACACCATCATCAAACTGTCGCAGGCGGTGTCGATCCTCGGTGACCACAGCAACGACATCTTCGCCACATTCAAGAACCTCTCGACGCTGGTGTCCGCGCTGAGCGACAGTGCCGATCTGCTCGAACAGCTCAACCACAACCTGGCCACGGTGACGTCGCTGCTGGCGGACGACCCGAACAAGGTCGGTGAGGCGGTCGAGGATCTCAACGCGGTCGTTGCCGACGTGAAAAACTTCGCCGCCGACAACACCGAGGCGATCGGCACCGCGTCCGACACGATGGCCTCGATCACCCGCGTACTGGTTGAAAGCCTCGGCGACATCAAGCAGACGCTGCACATCGCCCCGACGGTGTTGCAGAACTTCAACAACATCTACGAGCCCGCCAACGGTTCACTGACCGGCGCGCTGGCCATCAACAACTTCGCAAACCCGGTTTCCTTCCTGTGTGGCGCAATTCAGTCCGCCTCCCGCCTGGGGGGTGAGCAATCGGCGAAACTGTGCGCGCAGTATCTGGCGCCCATAGTGAAAAACCGCCAATACAACTTCCCGCCGTTGGGAGAGAACCTCTTCGTCGGCGCGCAGGCCCGGCCCAACGAAGTCACCTACAGCGAGCCCTGGATGCGGCCCGACCACGTTCCGCCGGCCGCCGATCCGCCGCCGGGCGTCCCCTTGGCCGCAGAGGCGCCTGCCCCTGACGCGGCACCCACCGCGACGCTGGCCACTGACCCCGCCGACGGCCTGCCCGGCATGATGGTGCCCCCCGAAGGTGGCTCGTGACACGGCGACGCTGGCAGCGCGCGGCGGCCAACGTGATGATGGTCCTGATCGTGGCTGCGATATCCGGCTGCGGCTGGCGCGGGCTGAATTCACTACCCCTGCCCGGCACGCAGGGCACCGGCTCGGGCTCCTTCGTGATCCAGGCACAAATGGCTGACGTCAACAACATTGAGCCGAACTCGCGGGTGCGCGTCGCAGACGTAACCGTCGGCCATGTCACCAAAATCGAACGCCAAGGCTGGCATGCGTTGCTGAGCATGCGCCTGGACGGTGATGTGAACCTGCCCGCCAATGCGACCGCCAAGATAGGCACAACCAGCCTGCTGGGTTCCTTGCACATCGAGCTTGCGCCGCCAACGGACGAACCGCCGCAAGGCAAGCTGGGAGACGGCTCGCTCATTCCGCTGTCGCACGGCGGTGCCTACCCGAGCACCGAGCAGACACTGGCGGCGCTGTCGATGGTGCTCAACGGGGGCGGACTGGGCCAGGTACAGGACATCACCGAGGCGCTTTCCACCGCGTTCCGGGGCCGCGAGCAAGACGTACGGAGCTTGATCGCACAGCTGAACGAATTCACCACCCACCTCAACGACCAGACCGGCGACATCATCGCGGCCGCCGACAGCCTCAACAACCTGGTCGGGAAATTCGCCACACAGCAACCCGTCCTGGACCGGTCGCTGGCCACGGTCCCCGACGCGCTGGCAGTGCTCAACTCCGAACGGGACAACTTGGCGCAGGCGGCCGATCAGCTCAGCAAGTTCAGCACGCTGACCGTCGACACGGTCAATCAGACCAGCGCCAACCTGGTGAAGGAATTGAACCAAGTGGGACCGGTGTTGGAGTCGCTGGCCAACGCCGGCCCCAGCCTGACGCGATCCCTGAGCCTGCTCGCCACCTTCCCCTTTCCGAACGAAACCCTCGAAAACTTCCAACGCGGTGACTACGCCAATTTGACCGCCATCGTCGACCTCACCCTCAGCCGCATCGACCAAGGAATCTTCACCGGCACCCGGTGGGAGTGCGATCTGACCCAGCTGGAGCTGCAGTGGGGCCGAACCATCGGCCAGTTCCCCAGCCCCTGCACGTCTGGCGGACCGAACGGCCCCGGCAACCCGCTGGTCATCCCTTACCGGTGGGATCAGGGGCCCTAGCATGCACTTGACCCGACGGGTAAGAATCCAGCTGGCCATCTTCACGGTCGTCGCGCTTGTCACAGTTGCGGTGATGGCGCTGCACTTCATCAAACTGCCCGCCATGCTGTTCGACGTCGGCCAGTACACGGTGACGATGGAACTGCCGAAATCCGGTGGGCTATATGAATCCGGCAACGTCACCTATCGCGGCACCAAAGTCGGCCGGGTGGAATCGGTGCGCCTGACCGATACCGGCGTCGAAGCGGTGCTGTCGCTGAGTTCCGGCATTGACATCCCCTCAGACCTCAACGCCGAGGTACACAGCCAATCAGCGATCGGCGAATCCTACGTCCTGCTGCTACCCCGCAACGGCGCCTCGCCGCCGCTGAAGAACGGCGACGTGATTGCCCTGGCCGACACCTCAGTGCCGCCGGACATCAACGCTCTGCTCTCCGCGGCAAACACCGGTCTGCAGGCCATACCCCGCGACAACCTCAAGACCGTCATCGACGAGTCCTACACCGCCGTTGGCGGGCTCGGCCCAGAGCTGTCCCGCGTGATCCAAGGCGCATCCACCCTGGCCATCGATGCTCGCAAGAATCTCGACCCGCTGACGACACTGATCGATCAAGCCCAGCCCGTACTGGATTCGCAGACGAACACCTCCGATGCGATTCAGGCGTGGGCATCGCACGTGGCCACGGTGACCGCCGAATTGCAGACCCACGACGAGGCCGTCGCCGGCGTCATAGACAAGGGCGGCCCGGCGGCCGCGGAGGTGCGCCAACTGGTCGAGCGGCTGCAGCCCACCCTGCCGATCCTGTTGGCCAACCTCGTCAGCGTCGGGCAAGTGGCGCTCACCTACCAAAGCGACATCGAACAGCTGCTGGTGGTGTTCCCCCAAGCCATCGCCGCCGAACAGGCCGGCATTCTCGCCAACCTCAACACCAAACAGGACTACAAGGGCCAATACCTGAGTTTCAACCTGAACCTCAACCTGCCGCCACCCTGCACCACGGGGTTTCTGCCGGCCCAGCAACAGCGCGTTGCCGCGCTCGAGGACTATCCACAACGTCCGGCCGGTGAACTGTACTGCCGGGTCCCGCAGGATTCGCAGTTCAACGTGCGCGGCGCCCGCAACACCCCGTGCGAAACCGTGCCCGGTAAACGCGCACCCACGGTCGCGTTGTGCGAAAGCGACGAAACCTACATACCGCTCAACGACGGATTCAACTGGAAGGGGGACCCGAACGCCACCCTGTCGGGCCAGCCCATCCCGCAGTTGCCGCCCGAGCCTGCGCCCGCTGCCGCGCCACCGATAGCCGCGGCCGAATACGACCCTGCGACAGGGAGTTACATCGGGCCCGACGGCCGCCGCTACACGCAGACGGATCTGGCCCAGGGCGCGCCGGACGACAAGACGTGGCAGCAGATGCTGCTGCCACCGGGGAATTGAGTACCGCATCGAGACTGCGGCCAGATCGCGATCCCGTCAAAAGTCGCGATCTGCGCGGAGAGGGGAAGGGCTAACCGTGCAGGTCGTCGATGAACGCCCGGGTTTCCTCCCACGTCGGCAGCAGACCCGCGGCCCGCACCTGTTCGAGGGTGGGTGCTTCGCGGTCTCGGTCGGAGATGATGGGTTCGCCGTCGATGGCGGGCCAGGCGATGTCCAGTGCCGGGTCGAGGGCGTTGATGGTGTGCTCGCGGTCGGGGGCGTAGCCTGCCGAGCACAGGTACATCACCGTCGAATCATCTTCTAGCGCAAGGAAAGCGTGGCCCAGGCCTTCGGACAGGTATACCGACCGATGTCGGTCGTCGAGCACCACCGCATCCCACTTCCCGAATGTCGGTGAACCGATCCGAATGTCGACGATGACGTCGTACACCGACCCGCGCAGGCACGTGACGTACTTCGCCTGACTCGGCGGCACCTGCGCGAAGTGCACGCCGCGCAGCACCCCCGCTGCTGACACCGAGCAGTTGGCCTGACGCAAATCGAACCGGTGTCCGGCGAACTCGGTGAACGCCGAATCGGTGAACCATTCGAAGAACAGCCCGCGCGAGTCGGTATGCAGCGCCGGCGTGAGTTCCCATGCGCCGGGGACGGTCGAGTTCGCGGACCGTCACTGGCCACGCCCCTCATACTGGGCCTCAACGGCGTCCTTCAGTGGGCCCCACCATGATTCGTTGTCGCGATACCACTCGATGGTGGCGCGCAGGCCTTCATCGAAGTCGGTGTGCTTGGGGCCCCAGCCCAATTCGTCATAAAGCGCTGACGGGTCGATCGCATACCGCAGGTCGTGGCCGGCGCGGTCGGTGACGTGGTCGAAGTCATCGGGGTCACGGCCCATCAGTCGCCAGGATGGTCCGCAGCACCGACAGGTTGTCGCGTTCGCCTTCGGCGCCGATGAGATACGTGCGGCCGATCTGACCGTCGGCCAGGATCCGCCACACCGCGCTGTTGTGGTCGTCGACATGGATCCAGTCGCGCACGTTGGCGCCGCTGCCGTAGAGCTTGGGCCGGCGCCCGGTCAGGATGTTGGTGATCTGGCGCGGGATGAACTTCTCCACATGCTGATACGGCCCGTAGTTGTTGGAGCAGTTCGAGATCGTCGCGGCCACACCGTAGGACCGCACCCACGCGCGCACCAGCATGTCGGCGGCGGCCTTGGTCGACGAGTACGGGCTCGACGGGTTGTACGGCGTCGACTCGGTGAACCGCTGCGCGCTGCCCAGTTCGAGGTCGCCGTACACCTCGTCGGTCGACACGTGATGCAACCGCACCCGGTGCTTGCGCACCGCCTCCAGCACGGTGAACGTGCCGATGACGTTGGTGTGCAGGAACGGCTCGGGATCGGCAAGGGCGTTGTCGACGTGGGTTTCGGCGGCGAAATGCACCACGGCGTCGGCCTCGGCGACGAGCTTGGATACCAAGTCGGCGTCGGTCATATCGCCCTGCACCAGCCGCATGTCGTCCTCGACCGGGGCCAGCGATTCGCGGCTGCCCGCATAGGTCAACGCGTCCAGCACCGTCACCGCATGCTCGCGCACTGCGCCGTGCACGAAATTGGCGCCGATAAACCCCGCGCCGCCGGTGACCAGCAATCGCATAAATCAAACCCTAGCGGGCGGCCGTGGGTGTGCAGACGACCGCGAGCGCGTCGTTCTGTGCGTCGACTCCTGCGGTGCCGATCCTCCGCGCGAGCCGCGACCGCAACTCGGCTTGCGCTGTCGGGTCGAGCAACAAGCGATTGGAGTAGGTCGAGACCAAGTTCAGGTAGTCCTCGCCTGCGTAGTGGATCTGTTCGACGCAGGTCCGTCGTTCGACGGAGAAGCCGCATTCCTCGACGAGCGCCGTCACCTCATCCTCGGCGTTGACGATCGACCTCGCGGTCACGTCGACGTAGTCCGCATTGATCTCGTCGAGATCCTGCTGCGTTGGTGTGGTGGGCACGATCCGGTTCGCGAGCAGTGCCAACCGACCGCCCGGGCGCAGGATCGCCGCGACCTTCTGCAGCGCGGGCCGTGGGTCGACCCAGTGGAAGGACTGCGCGAACACGACAAGATCAAATTCTCGGCCCGCCGGCCGCCAGTCTTCGAAGGTCGCCTGCTCGACGGGAATACCCTTCGCGGCGGCCAACCGTGCCATCCGCTCGTCCGGCTCGACGGCGAGCACGTGCGCCCCGGCTTCCGCCAATTGTGTTGCTGCGATTCCGGTTCCGGCTCCCACATCGAGTACCTGAAGGCCGCGGCGATCGATAAGGCCGGCGACGAGTGGCCATGGGTAGCGCGGCCGGTGGCGGTCGTACTCATCGGCGGCCGCGCCGAACGACCCGGCCCGACGGCGATCGGTGTGCGCAGGCGACTGCTCGGGCATTCATTCAGCATGCCGCCCACGCGGGCGAGCGCCCGAGATGGGCCAGAATCCGATCCATATCGCTCACTTCGGCGTTGGTGGCAACGGCGGGTCGGAAGGGGCTGCCGTCGGTGGAACGGAATTCGCCGTCGGGGACCGCAAGGACCAACGGCAACACCGCGGCGACGACCTCTTGCGGCAACTCGAAGTCGGTGCCGTTGGCGCGGGCGACGTCCCAGCCGTGCACGGCGTAGTCGACGAAATGGAATCCGACCGCGATCGCACCGGGAAACGTTGCACCAGGCCCGAAATCGGGAAGCGCGAACGTCGCGTCGAGTGCGCCGTCGGCCGCGAACGCGTCGAGCACCTCGGCTGCAGACGCGGCATACACACTGCCGGGATCGGCTGCGACCTCGGCGGCGACGGTTGCGGGATCCCATACCGCGGCATCGGCACCACGACCTCGGGCGGCCGCGGCGAAACCGCGATTCTGCACGGTCATGTGCGCGATCAGGTCGCCAAGGTTCCAGCCGGCGCACGGCGTCGGCTTGGCGAGATCGGCCGGACTGACTGCATCGACAGCGTCGACCGATGCCAGCACGGCAGTCTCGATGGAGTGGAAGAACATCCAAATTAATCTGCATGTGCAGATCATATGCGCATGCATATGATTTATCAACGTTTACCATCACGCCATGTCCAAAGGCGCGAAGCGTCCCGACCTGGCGGCGATGCTCGCGCCGCTGATCCGTGAATTGATGGCGGCCGAGACGCCGGTGCTGAACGAACACGGGCTGTCGATGTGGGGCTACACCGTGCTGTTGGCGCTGGACGAGTCGCCTGCTGCGCACACAGGCGGCGCTCGCCGAGGCGATCGGCGCGGACAAGACACGAATCATCCCTGTCCTCGACGAGTTACAGGACCAGGGCTACATCGAGCGGCATACCGATCCCGACGACCGGCGGGTGCGCCTATTGGCGATCACCGAATCCGGCCGCGCCGTCAAGGATGCCGTGCAAACGGCCATTCAGCGCAACGAAGAGCGCTGGCTGCAAACGCTGTCGGTCGATGACCGCCGCGTGTTCCTGCGTGTGCTGCAACAACTCTCGCGCGAGCGCCGCGGCTAGCGGCCCTTCAGCCCGAGCGGTCCGGCCAGCTCGGTCAGCGTCGGCAGCAGCTTGTCCCAGCCGCCCAGCACCTGAATCGCCACGTGGTCGGCGCCGGCTCCAGATGCTCGCTCGAGTCGCTTGGCGATGTCGCTCGGGCGTGCCGTGCGCGACCACCGCGTCGATCAGCTTGTCGCTGCCCGGCTTGGCGATGTCCTCGTCGGTGAAGCCCAGCCGCTTCCAGTTGTTCAGGTAGTTGCTCAGATTCAGATAGAAGTCGACGGTCTTGCGGCCGATCTCGCGCGCCTCGTCGGCGTCCGTGGTCAGCACCACCTTGTGCTCGGGCGCCAGGAACACCGTCTTCCCGATCACCTCGCGGGCCTGCGCGGTGTGCTCCGGCGTCGTCAGGTACGGATGCGCGCCCGCGCTGCGCTGCGCCGCCAGCTTGAGCACCTTCGGTCCGAGCGCGGCGACGACCCGCCGGCTGGTCGGCACGTTCACCCGCGTCGAGCACGTCGAGGTACTCGACCAGCACGTCGTAGGGCTTGCGGTACTCCTCGGTGTGCTCGCGGATGCCCGATGCCGACGCCGAGCAGGAACCGGCCGGGGTAAGCGTCTTCGATGCGGTGATAGGACTCCGCGACCTGTTCGGCCGGCGCCGTCCAGACGTTGACGATGCCGGTGGCCACCTGAAGCGTCTCGGTGCGCTCGAGGATCGGCTCGACGTAGTTCAGGTCGCCGGCAGGCGATCCGCCGACCCAGACCGCGCCGTAGCCCAGCTTCTCGATCTCGACGGCCTGCTCGGGCTTCGCCGTCCCGAATGTCCAGACGCCGAATCGGCCGAGGTCGGGCTTGAGCGCATCGGTCGGTCATGTGTGCCCCTTCGCGTTAGGTCGGTCACTGCAGGCCGAGCGGCCCGGCGAGTTCGGCAAGTGCAGGCACCAGCTTGTCGGTGACGTCAGCACCTGCACCGGCACGTGGTCGGCGCCGGCGTCGAGGTGCTCCTTCAGCCGCGCGGCGATGGCGTCCGTCGTGCCGTAGGCGACGACCGCGTCCACGAGGCGGTCGCTGCCCGGCTTGGCGACCTCTTCGTCAGTGAACCCCAGCCGTTTCCAGTTGTTGAGGTAGTTCGTCAGGTTGAGGTAAATCTCGAGCGCCTTGCGGCCGACGGCGCGCGCCTTCTCGGCGTCGGTGGTCAGCACCACCTTGTGCTCGGGGGCGATGAACGCCTCGGGCCCGATCGAGCTCGCGCGCCTGGGCGGTGTGCTCGGGCGTCGTCAGGTACGGATGCGCGCCGGCGCTGCGACGCGCGGACAGCTTGAGCACCTGCGGGCCCAGCGCGGCGACCACGCGGCGGTTCTTCGGCACGCCGTACTCGTCGAGCTTGTCGAGGTAGTCGTTGAGCGCGTCGAACGGCTTCCGGTATTCGGTGTGCGCCTCGGGGTGGCCGACGCCGATGCCCAGCAGGAAGCGGCCCGGGTAGGCCTTGTCGATGCGGTGGAAGGACTCGGAGACGGGTCCGGCGTCGGCGGTCCAGATGTTGACGATGCCGGTGGCCACCTGCAGCGTGGTGGTCTTCTCGAGGATGGGCTCGACCCAGTCCAGTTCGGCGGGCGGCGAGCCGCCGACCCACACGGCGCCGTAGCCCAGCGCCTCGATTTCCTTCGCTTGCTCAGGGGTCACGCCGCGTCCGAACGATCCGAACCGTGCCGAGGTCTGGGTTTCGCATCAGTCATGGTTCTCTCAACCCGCCGGCGCGGCGGCGGCTATTCCGCTATTCCGCGCTGGCCGGAAGTTCGATCGGTGTCGGCAGCTTCGGGTGCCGGCGCCACCAGCGGCAGCAGGATGATGAACTTCGTGTGCCCCGGGCTCGGACTGCACGCGCAGATCGCCGTGGTGCTTCTCCACGACGATGCGCCGGGCCAGATCCAGGCCCAGGCCGGTGCCCTCGCCGAACGGCTTGGTGGTGAAGAACGGGTTGAAGATGTTCTCGATGATGTCCGCGGGGATGCCGGGACCGTCGTCGCAGATCTCGACGCGAATCATCTCTTCGTTCTCGCGCATCGTGCGCAGCGTCAGCGTGCCGCTGCCGTCCATCGCCTGGATCGCGTTGTCGATGATGTTCGTCCAGACCTGATTGAGATCGCCTGGGTAGCAGAGCAATTCGGGCAGCGACTTGTCCAGGTCCTTGACCATCTTGACCGGCCTGTCCTTGCCGATCTTCTCGCCGAACATCATCACGGTGCTGTGCAGCAACTCGTGGACGTCGGCGCTCTGGTACTGCGCGCGGTCCATCTGCGAGTACTGCTTGGCCCCGGCCAGCAGCGCGGAGATCCGCTTGCTCGCCTCGGCGATCTGGTTCATCAGCAGCTCGGTCTCGATGGTGTAGCGCAGCCAGCCGATGGCGCCCTGCAGCGACGCCGACGCGTCGACCTCGTCGACGGACGCCGAGACGCGTTCGAGCCAGTCGATGTCCAGCCCGGCGTCGACGAACGTCGGCGCGTAGTCCCAGGCGCCCGACGATGCCGTGATCCTCGAGCCAGTCGCCGATCTGCTCCTCGCGGTCGGAGGTTTCCAGCGCGGTCAGTTCCAGCGACTTGGACTTGCGCGACCTGCTCGGCGACTTCGTCCTGGATGCTGACCAGCACGCGCAGCGCCTCGGGGGTGAACTTGCCGTCGGCCAGCATCGCCAGCTTGTGGCGCATCCGGCCGACCCTCTCGCGCAGGTCGGCGACCGCCCGCGCCGTCGCGGCGGCCGGGTTGTTCAGCTGGTGGGTGAGCCGGCCGACAACTGTGCCGAGCGCCAGCAGCTTCTCGCGCTGGCCGATGATCTGGCGCTGCCGCAGGCCGCCGACCATGTGGCCCTCGAGCAGATGCACGGCCATCGGGAACTCGGTCTTCATGAAGTCGGCGAACGCCTCGGCGTCCAGCACGAAGAACCGCGACGGCTTGGTCACCCGCACCGATGCCTCGTAGACGTGCTCCTCGCCGGGATGTACGCCGACCAGGCTCCGCAGTACACACCGCGCTGGGAGGTGCGGTTGGTTTCGATGTCCACGCCGCGCCGAGCGCTTGGACATCACCAGTTCGCCGTCGAGCAGGACGTAGAAGCAGGTCGCGGGATCGCCCTCGGTGCACGACCGGGCCGGGCTCGAAGGTCTGGATGTGGCCGTTTTCGCACAGCGTCTGCGAGCTGCTCGTCGGTCAGCGCCTCGAACAGGAACAGCGTCCGCAGTTCGTCAGGCAGACATTTGTCTTCGCCCATGACCGCCTCCTACGCCTCGGCCAAGTAGCGGTGCACCAACATCACTGCCATCGATCCTTCGCCGACGGCGGCGGCCACCCGTTTGGCGGACTCGGCGCGCACATCACCTGCAACAAACACACCGGGCACACTTGTTTCCAAGTGGTGCGGCGGACGGTCCAGCGTCCAGCCGCTGACGTCCCTCAGGTCCGGGCCGGACAGGATGAACCCGTGGTCGTCCTTGGCCACCACGTCCAGCCAGTCGGTGCGCGGCTCGGCGCCGATGAAGCAGCACAGCCGGTCGCACGTCACCGTCTCCTTCTCGCCGGTCTGCTTGTCGAGCAGCACGAGGCCGGTCAGGTGGTCGTCCTCGCCGAGCGTGTCGACCACCTCGGTGCAGGCTCGGACGGTGATGTTGTCGTTCTTCTCGATCTGCTGGATCAGGTAGTAGGACATCGACGCCTCCAGCGAGGGGCCGCGCACGAGCAGCGTCACCGATTTCGCCGTGCGCGACATGTACATCGCGGCCTGCCCCGCCGAGTTCGCGCCGCCGACGATGTAGACGTCCTCGCCCTTGCATTCGGAGGCGTCCGACACCGACGCGCCGTAGTAGACGCCGCGGCCGACGTAGTTGCAGCTCGGGTTGTCGGGGTCGTCCCAGCATCCGGTGACCTGCAGCTGCGCGGTAGTCGACGCCGGTGGCGAGGATGACCGCCTGGGCGCCGACGGTGCTGCCGTCCTCGAATTCGATCGTGCGCGCGGTGCCGCTGTCGCTCGCGTGCAGCCTGACCGCCTTGCGGGTGGTGATGACCTCGGCGCCGAACCGCTCGGCCTGCCGGCGGGCCGACGTGGTCAGCTCGGCGCCCGAGACGCCGGTCGGGGAAGCCGAGGTAGTTCTCGATCCTCGAGCTTCGGCCGGCCTGCCCGCCGGTTGTGGTCTCCTCGATCAGCACGGTCTTCAGGCCCTCCGACGCGCCGTACACCGCGGCGGCAAGGCCGGCGGGCCCGCCGCCGATGACCGCGAGTTCGTACATCTCCAGCGACGGGCTGGTGGACAGGCCCAGCATCGCGGCCAGTTCGGCGTCGGTCGGCTCGACCAGCGTCTCGCCCTGCTCGGTGATCACCACCGGCAGCTGGCAGCCGTCCAGGCCCGCGGCGTCGAGCAGCTGCTTGCCCTTCGGCTCGTCGGCCATGAACGAGCGGAACGAATGCTGGTTGCGCGCCAGGAACTGGCGCACCTCCCACGACCGCTCGTTCCACCGGTGCCCGATGACCTTGGTGTGGGGAATGGCGCGGTCACCGGTGGCGTGCCAGGCCTCGAGCAGCCCGTCGATCACCGGGTACAGCTTCTCCTCGGGCGGATCCCACGGCTTGAGCAGGTAGTGGTCGAGGTCGACGACGTTGATCGCGTCGATCGCGGCGTGGGTGTCGGCGTAGGCCGTCAGCAGCACCCGGCGGGCGAGCGGGTAGATGTCCATCGCCTCTTCGAGGAACTCGATGCCGCTCATCTGCGGCATCCGGTAGTCGGCGACGAACACCGCGACGGTGTCGCCGCGCAGCTTGAGCTCGTTGCAGCGTTTCCAGTGCGTCCGGGCCGGATTCGGCGCGCACGATCCGGTATCTCTCGCCGTAGTGGCGGCGAAGGTCGCGGGCGACGGCGCGGGACACCGCGGGGTCGTCGTCGACGGTCAGAATTACGGGTTTTCGGGGCTGGGGCGTGGGTCCAGTCATCGATTACAAGTATGCGCCCGTTGTCCAGCGGATATGTCGGTCGACGCTGCGCCGCCCTGGCCTGGCGCTTCAGCGATTTTGGGGCGGGCCGCCGAGCGGGTAGTATTGACCAACGGTGCGGCATCCGCGCCGGCTCTTGCGTGCCCCTGTTCCGGAATTTCTGGCTACTGGCTCACGTTTTGTAGTCGGAGCAAAGCTGCGCCTAGCAGGATGTCGCCGCTCGCGGCGACAAGCGCCAAGATCAAGAGGACACGGAGGATCTCCGAAAAATAATGGCCAAGAAAGACGGTGCCATCGAGGTCGAGGGCCGCGTGGTCGAGCCCCTGCCCAATGCGATGTTCCGCATTGAGCTGGAGAACGGACACAAGGTTCTTGCCCACATCAGCGGCAAGATGCGGCAGCACTACATCCGCATCCTGCCCGAGGACCGCGTCGTGGTGGAGCTGTCTCCCTACGACCTGTCCCGGGGCCGCATCGTTTACCGGTACAAGTAACCACGACCGAGAGAACAGGATCGAAGAAGCCGTGAAGGTGAACCCGAGCGTCAAGCCCATTTGCGATAAGTGCAGGGTGATCCGCCGGCATGGGCGGGTCATGGTGATCTGCTCCGATCCGCGCCACAAGCAGCGACAAGGCTGAGCCGTTGCGACCAGGACCTGGCCACCACACACAACTGAATGACGAAATCCCAGTACCACTGAGCGGATAGGCCGCTTGCACACGTCCGGCACGGAGGCCGGACCCCGACGCGAGGCGGGAACGGACTGGGACCAGACCTCCGCAAAGAGAAGGAATGGCACACATGGCTCGACTTGTGGGCGTCGACCTCCCGCGCGATAAGCGCATGGAGATCGCGCTGACCTACATCTACGGCATCGGCCGTACCCGCTCCCAGGAGATCCTGGAAGCCACCGGCATCGACCGGAACATGCGCACCAAGGACCTGACCGACGACCAGGTCACCCAGCTGCGCGACTACATCGAAGGCAACCTCAAGGTGGAGGGCGACCTGCGCCGCGAGGTGCAGGCCGACATCCGCCGCAAGATCGAGATCGGCTGCTACCAGGGCCTGCGGCACCGCCGCGGCCTGCCGGTGCGCGGCCAGCGGACCAAGACCAATGCGCGCACCCGCAAGGGCCCGAAGCGCACCATCGCCGGCAAGAAGAAGGCCAGGTAACCGATGCCACCTGCAAAAAAGCCGCAGGCGCTACCCCCAAGAAGGGGCAGAAGACCCGCCGCAGGGAAAAGAAGAACGTCCCGCACGGCGCCGCACACATCAAGAGCACGTTCAACAACACGATCGTGTCGATCACCGACCCGCAGGGCAACGTCATCGCCTGGGCGTCGTCGGGCCACGTCGGCTTCAAGGGTTCGCGTAAGTCGACCCCGTTCGCCGCGCAGCTGGCCGCCGAGAACGCGGCCCGCAAGGCGCAGGAGCACGGTGTGAAGAAGGTCGACGTGTTCGTGAAGGGCCCGGGTTCGGGCCGTGAGACCGCGATCCGGTCGCTGCAGGCCGCCGGCCTCGAGGTCGGCGCGATTTCCGATGTCACCCCGCAGCCGCACAACGGCTGCCGTCCGCCCAAGCGGCGCCGGGTCTAGGAGGAGACAGAGACAAATGGCTCGTTACACCGGACCCGCCACCCGCAAGTCGCGTCGCCTCGGCGTCGACCTCGTCGGCGGCGATCAGTCGTTCGAGAAGCGTCCCTACCCGCCCGGCCAGCACGGCCGCGCGCGGGTCAAGGAGAGCGAATACCGCCAGCAGCTGCAGGAGAAGCAGAAGGCCCGCTTCACCTACGGCGTGATGGAGAAGCAGTTCCGCCGCTACTACGAAGAGGCCGTGCGTCTGCCGGGCAAGACCGGTGAGAACCTGCTGCAGATCCTGGAGAGCCGGCTGGACAACGTCGTGTACCGCGCCGGCCTGGCGCGGACCCGCCGGATGGCCCGCCAGCTGGTCAGCCACGGCCACTTCACCGTCAATGGCGTCAAGGTCGACATCCCGAGCTACCGGGTGTCGCAGTACGACATCATCGACGTCAAGGAGAAGTCGCTGAACACGCTGCCGTTCGAGGTGGCGCGTGAGACCGCAGGCGACCGCCCGATCCCGGCTGGCTGCAGGTCGTCGGCGAGCGCCAGCGCATCCTGGTGCACCAGCTGCCGGAGCGCGCGCAGATCCAGGTGCCGCTCGCCGAGCAGCTGATCGTCGAGTTCTACTCGAAGTAAAGACTTCCTGGCCGTCCGATGGCGGTCCGGGTACGCGGCATCAAATAGCGGATGCCGTGAAGGAGGAAAGAAACACATGCTGATTTCTCAGCGACCCACTCTGTCCGAAGAGGTCAAGGCCGACAACCGGTCCCAGTTCGTCATCGAACCGCTGGAGCCCGGATTCGGTTACACCCTTGGCAATTCGCTTCGGCGCACGCTGCTGTCGTCGATTCCGGGCGCGGCGGTCACCAGCATTCGCATCGACGGTGTGCTGCACGAGTTCACCACGGTGCCCGGTGTCAAGGAAGACGTCACCGACATCATCTTGAACCTCAAGGGTCTGGTCGTGTCGTCCGAGGAGGACGAGCCGGTCACCATGTATCTGCGCAAGCAGGGCCCGGGTGAGGTCACCGCGGGTGACATCGTCCCGCCTGCCGGTGTGACGGTGCACAACCCCGAGATGCACATCGCGACGCTCAACGACAAGGGCAAGCTCGAGGTCGAGCTCGTCGTCGAGCGCGGCCGTGGCTACGTTCCTGCCGTGCAGAACAAGGCGTCGGGCGCCGAGATCGGCCGCATCCCGGTCGATTCCATCTACAGCCCGGTGCTCAAGGTCACCTACAAGGTGGAGGCCACCCGCGTCGAGCAGCGCACCGACTTCGACAAGCTGATCCTCGACGTCGAGACCAAGAGCTCGATCACCGCTCGTGACGCGCTGGCGTCGGCGGGCAAGACGCTGGTCGAATTGTTCGGTCTGGCACGCGAACTCAACGTCGAGGCCGAGGGCATCGAGATCGGGCCGTCGCCGGCCGAGGCCGACCACATCGCCTCGTTC
>CAWJDL010000023.1:0-406210 GCA_963841555.1 uncultured Actinomycetota bacterium | reverse complement strand
CGGCGATGATATGCATGGCCGCTTCCTCAGCCGACGCGGCGCCGCCGTCGATGCCCACATCGTGGGCGCGGTAATCGGTAGTGGGATCTGTGGGGTCGAGGCCGAGGGCGACGAGCCGACCTGCACGGCTGTCGCCGACCTGGTCGTCGATGAGCTCGCCGTCGCTGTCGGCGCTGTCGCCGATCCCGTCGCCATCCCACCGGTCGGTAACGTCGGGCACCTCACGGGCCAGCCGGCGCGCCAGACTTTCATGGGTGCGCGCTTCACTGGCGGTCAGCCCCCAAGCCCGCAGTTCTTGCGGGCTTTCCGGGGGTGAATAGCCTTCGTCCAGGTCGATACCGGTCTGTTCGGAGTCCAGGCTTTCTTCTGGTTCAAGCAGATGGGCTGCCACGTCATCGAACTCAGAATTCCCCATCGGTGCGGTCTCCATTCCCTATCGCGGTCACGCCGAACTGTGCGGTCGGCTGCCCTATTCGCACACCTGCAGACCGCCGCGCCGGCTCCCGGCAATGAGCATGCCGCGCATGTGGGCGAGCTGTCCTCGCCCCGCCGCGTCATTCACCCGGGTGAGAGGCTGGCGCCGCGTCGCAATGTGGCTCTTCTTGTGTACTCGCTTGGCGGCTACGCCGACGGTAATCGGGGTTTGTGTTGAGTGTGGCGCGAACGCTTCTGCGCAGGGTTCAGAGATAGTCGCTGAATTCGCTGAGGAGGGCCGATTTTCCGCGCGCGCCCACGATGCGGGCGACCGGTTGGCCACCCTTGAACAGGATCAGGGTAGGGATGGACACCACCTGGTACTGCTGAGCGGTCAGGGGGTTGGCGTCGACGTCGAGCTTGGCCACGGTGAGGCGCTCGACGTTTTCGGCGGCGATTTCTTCGAGCACTGGTGCCACGGCACGGCAGGGGCCGCACCATTGCGCCCAGAAGTCCACCAGTACGGGTGTGGTGCTTTCGAGAACGTCGGCCATAAACGAGGCATCGGTGACAGTGATCGGATGGGACTGGGTCATTTTGGGGCGTTGTCCTTCCTGATGGTGACATTGGTTGTGGCACTGTGTGATTGGGCGAGGAAGCGCTGCGCGTCGAGTGCGGCTTGGCAGCCGCTGGCGGCGGCGGTGACCGCTTGGCGGTATCGGCGGTCGATCAGGTCGCCGGCGGCGAAAACCCCATCGACATAGGTATGGGTGCCCTCGCCGCGAGTCAGGACATAGCCGCGGGCGTCGAGGTCAACCAGTCCCACCAGCAGATCAGAGCGAGGAGTCTGACCGATGGCCACGAATACCGCGGCGAGGTCAATGTCGTACTCGGCGGCGGTGTGTAACCCGCGTACGCGCAGCCCGGTGACGTGGTGTCGGCCTTTTACGGCGAGCACTTCGGTGGCGTCCAGGACAACGACATTGGGTGAAGCGCGCAGCCGGGCAACCGTGGCAGTCGATGCGCGCAGTCGGGGCCGATGGTGGATGACGGTCACGCGGCGGGCCAGCGGCGCAAGAAACAGGGCCTCCTCGGTGGCGGCGTCGCCGGCGCCGACGACGGCGACCTCGCGGTCGGCGAACTGCTCACCGTCGCGTTTGGCGCTGGCGCTGACTCCATTGCCTCGCAGCTCACGTTCCCCGGGCACGTCGAGGGGCCGGTTGACTGCGCCCATCGCGAGGATCAGCGCGGAAGCGTGACGCAGGTCGTGGTCGATGGCGACCGTCTTGACCTCACCTTCCAGATCGAACCCGTCGACGTCGCCGGTGTGGAACTCGGCGCCGAAACGGTGTGCTTGTGCGCGCATCGCGCGGGCGAGGCTGGGTCCGCACACGGGCGCAGAAAAGCCGGGGTAATTGTCCATCTGCCCCGCGGCCATCAGGGCACCGCCGGGCAGATGGCCCTCGACGACCAGGGTGTCGAGTCCTGCCCGTGCGGCATAGATCGCCGCGGCGTAGCCGGCGGGACCTGACCCGACGATGACGATGTCACGAACCCGGCCTGCGCCCTGCATCAACGCGCGACGCTGAATCGGGTGAGTCGCCGGCCGGCGACGCGCGGCATGTGGTTGGCCTGCGGCACAACGCGTTTCGCTCACACAGAGCCGCTCACTGTCGGCGCGATCGGTTGATAGCGTGGATGCGTTCTCGGAGCGCGGGCGTGCAGCGGTTCCCGGGTCATGCGTGCCGTCGCCGCGCGACGCTAATGCTGCACGCAGGCGCAGCGGTGCGCCGTACATCGCCACGCTGCGCCTGTTGGGTGCGCAATGGAACCGGTTCGAACTGCTGTGCCCGAATCTCGGCAAGCATTGTGCGCAGTCGCGGTTCTTCTGAGCTGCCGGCGTACCCGTCTAGCCAGCGGGCCAGCCTGTCGAATACCGCCACCGGCAACGTCATCCGGTTTGACATGACCGCGTTGAGGATCCGCTCGATCGCGAGATTGTCTTCCCCAGAGCCCAATTCGACAAATGTCATGGTGCGTTCATGACCCGTCAGGCACACATCTGCGGCATCGGCGAGCATCCATGCCATGTTCGCGTCCGAGATGATCGGCAAGTCAACCGCGGTCAGCGCCGGCGATGACGACCCAGCCGATCTCACCTTCGCCGATGGCGCCAATGTCGCAGTCATCTCAGGCCGCACGGTGTGGTTGGCGGACGTTGAGAGAGACTGCGGGCCGGATGCTCTCGCGGCGTGAACCGCAGCGACGCGGCCACGAATGAATGCCTGTTGCCCACGTGTTTGGCATCACAGTGCCACCACGGCTTGCAGGATGTCGGATGCGCTCAGAAGCGTTTTGCCACACGTCGGGCATCGAGCGACACGATTGAACAGCCGCCGCGACAGGGCCGTGGGCTGCATCTCTGCCGCCGTGCATTGCGCGGTGTACTCCAGCGCGTCTAGATGATCAGCACACACGAAACCACACGCGTTACCGTGCGCGTCACAATCGAAGCGTTGACAGTGCCCGACCATGTGAAATTCCACGTACGCCGCCGCCGGCAGGGCGCACCGGAATCCGTTGTCGAGGAACCCCAGCTCACACTGCGCGGCGAGGGCACCGTGACCGATCACGGCGCGAACCGCGGCCGGGCGACTCATCAGCGCAGTTCTGTTTGATATTCGATCCGGTGCCAGGCATCCCGCCGCGACGTCTGAATACATGTCCTGTTTCCCCTTCCCGGATTGTTGTTGATGGCGGGCCGCCGGTTGCTTTTCATTTTGTTTCTCGATCCGGTCGCCGCGCCGTGCGGCGGCCGGCCCTTCGTTGTGCCGGTCTGATCAGAGCTGGCCGAAGGCTGCTCTCCATGAGATTTCCGCCGGGCGGGGTGACTGGTCATCACCCTTACTGCCTGTTCACCCGGGTGATTACTGCGGGATTGTTCGCCCCGCGGCGATCTGGGATGGGACTGGCGTGGCGGGGTGTCGCTGGGCGGGTTAGAGCAGGCCGAGCTCGCGGGCGCGGGCGACCGACGCGGCGCGGTTCTCAACGCCCAGTTTGCGGTACAGCGCGCGCTGGTGGGTCTTCACGGTGTTCAGTGAGACATAGAGCCGCTGGCCGATCTCACGGCGCGACAATCGGGTGGCCAGCAGCCGAAGGACCTCGTGCTCTTTGGCGGTGAGCTTTTCGGCGACCGTGTCCCACTGGTTACGGGGACTTACCGCGACGCACTTGCTGCGCTGGGCCGCGGTGAGCACCGTTCGCGCTATATCGGCATCCGCACAACCTCGAAGCAGCGCACTGGCCTCATTCCGGCTGGCGGCCGCCATCTCATGATCACCAAGGCCCTCGAGGATCTTGGCCCTGACCACGAGCGCCTTGGCAAGTTCGAGGATTCCTCCGCCCTTGCGGGTCAAGCCGACAGCCAGGTGAGCCGCGTCCGCGGCAGCAGCCCTGTCGCCACGCACATCAAGGACGGTGGCCGCCGCCAGCGACACGATCGCATTAACGAAATGCTCGCCACCCGCCGGGTTCATACCGACGCCCGTTGTTCGGCGAATCTGGTGCTCGGCATCTGCGAGGTGACCAGATTCGGCCGCGATCAAAGCGAGATAACCCAACGCATAGATACGGCGGCGCCGATCGCCGATCTTCTCAGCCAGCTGCACGGCCCGCCGGAAGGTGGCTTGGGCCTCGTCGAAGCTGCCCGAGAAGTACAGCGCCGATCCATACATGCAGCAGGCAGCCGACCGGGCCTGCAGTGCGTCGTCGAAGTCGAGAGTAATCGCGCGGCGAGCCGCCTCGAGCGCCGTAGCGACATCACCCGTCTTGAATGCGTGGACCTCACGCAAGGCGACAAGTTGAGCGCCGAAGCTGCCGTGATCGCCGGTATCGGCCGCGGACGCGGCTTCGACCGCCTCAATCCACATGTGCGCGTCATCGAACTGGCCAACATTCAACGCGATCCAGGCCCGGGCCGCGCTCAACCGCGGATCCTGTCGAACAGACTCGTCGGGAAGCAGATCGAGCCAGCCCGAGACGGTCGACAGGCCGCCGCCGTTGAATTCGTTGACCCAGTCCGCGGCGATCAGATCCGCACTTCCCGCGATGTCACCGGCAGCGACCAGGTGGCGCACCGCCTCATCAACAAGGCCCTCGGCCTCCAACCAGGCCGCGGCTCGTCGGTGCAGACCCGCGACAAGATCGGGCTCGCTGCGCCGCAGTTCGGCCCGCAGCAACTCGCCGAACAGATGGTGATACCGATACCAGCGACGCGACATGTCCAGCGGCACCACAAACAGGTTTTCGCGCTCGATCTTCTCCAAAACCGACGCCGAGCCAGACGTCTGCAGCATCGCGTCGCACAGTGCACCGCTGAGGCGTCCCAACACCGAGGTGCGCAGCAGGAAGCTGCGCATTTGCGCTGGCTGACCCTCGAGCACCTCGGCCATCAAATAGTCGACGATATGGCGGTTATCGCCTGCGAACGTCCTGATGAACGCGGCGGCATCACGACGTCCGGCTAGCGAGAGCGCGGCAAGGTAAAGGCCTGCAGCCCACCCTTCGGTGCGTCGGTGCAAAAGTTGAATATCTTCGTCAGTCAAGTCCAGCCCGAGCACATCGTTCAGCAGCTGGCCCGCCTCAATAGCCCCGAAACGTAAATCGTCGCTTCGCATCTCGACGAGATCGCCGGCGGCCCGCAGCCGAGCCAACGGCAACATCGGATCCGATCGGGTGGCCAACACCAACCGTAGATTCGCCGGCATCCGGCCGATAACGAATGCCATCTGCTCATGAACCGCTCGATTTACCACCCGGTGGTAGTCATCGAGAATGAGCACCATCGGACTCTCGATTGTGTCCAGATCATTCAGCAATGTAGGCAGAACGACCTGCACCGGGTCGGCGCCCATCGTCAGGAGTTCGACCGCGCGAGTTCCCACCCCAGGACTGACCTTCTGCAGCGCGGCGACCACGTACATCCAAAACCACACCGGGTCGTTGTCGGACGAATCAAGCGACAGCCAGCCGAACCGCTGGTCCTGGCCCGCACTCAAAGCCCACTGCGCCAGTAATGTCGTCTTGCCCCAGCCCGCGGGCGCACTCAGCAGGGTCAGCTTGCGGCGTAGTCCCGCCGACAGGGCGTCTAACAAGGTCGCCCTCTGGACAACCTCGCCCCCAATGGCCGGGACGTGCAGTTTGGTGTCGAGCAGAACTGCTCGCTCAGCGCCTTCTGCGACGCCGTTGTCGCTACGTCCAGCTGAGCCCAGCAGTTCCGAACTCCGCGAATCAGTTGAACCCAGCGTCCGGGCGGCAACACTCGGCGTTGACACATCCTGGGTGGGCACCGGCTTCTCGGCATCCCCGTTGTTCCCTGCAGCGCCGGGCGGGCTCGTACTGACCGGCAATCGCGGTAACCCTACTAAATCGGATGCCTCCTCCGCGATTACCGCACACGCACGCTGGCGGTGCCCGTTTAACGTGCTCATGGTCGTCGGGACACCAACGCGTACCCACCGACGCCGAACACCACCGGCATCATCATCAACATTCCCAACACCGTGCTCATCATCGTTTCCTCAATTCCTCTGCGTCGTTGCTCTCCGGCGCCGGTTCCTGGTTGAGCGGCGGCGGTCGCGGCGATCCAGAGCTCAATGACTACGTTGGCAGCGCGGGCACCGCCGTCACCATCGCCCAGCGGGTGATCTTTAGGGCCGGGTCGGTGTATACCTAGTGGCCTTGATATTTGACGGACTGGTCAATCCGAGCGGCGCATGAGTTGCGTCGGAGACATACTCGAAAAGAGCGGCCCCGAGTAAGGCAACTGCACAGACACCCGCAGAGACGTCGAAATCGGTTAGCTGACCATTGATCAACATCAGGATCGCGAAATCGCCTGCGAAGACTCCGAGTAAAGCGGAGGCTCTGCCTAGCCGGGTCATGACACTCGCTCCTCAACTTCGACGGGTGACGCCTTAAATGCCGAATCGCAATGGTCGATGCGGAAGTCGCCCCCTAGCGGCTTTTCCGACGCCGCGGACGCGCCTGGGTCATAAGCTCCGGAATGGCCATTGTCGACGACCCGGGCTACGGCGTCGGACTGTGCCAACCGACTCACCTGGCTCCCAGCCCCGGGAGCCGAGCCGCCGGCGGCGATGGCGGAGCTGATGGCTCCGGTGACCACCTGCGGGACTTCATGCAAAAGCGTGTGCCCTGCGGTGGGCCGGTGGATGAGCGTCGCCCCGGGGATACCGTCGGCCAGCTCGCGGGAGTGCCACATCGGCGTGAGCTTGTCCGCTCCTCCACTGATGATGGTTGTCTTGGCCGTGATAGAGCTCAGGGTCTGAGAGCAGTCGTACTCCTTTAGACCGCGCAGGAAGCCGACTTTGGTCGCCGACGGGGTGGCGTTGAGGGCGGCCGCGGACATAGCGACCAACGATTTCGGGGCGGCTTCACCGTATCCGCCATGTCTGGTCAGTGCCGCGCACACCGGCCGGGCGAGGAATTGAACTACCTCATCGGTACCCGCGCGAGGCATGCGGTGTACGAGGTGGTAGAGCATGCTTGTCGCGGGGGTGCTCAGCAGCCGGCCAAGGCCGTGCGAGCCGAGATTTCCCGCGGCGGTCGCGACGAGAACAAGGCTCTCCGGCTCAACGGGACGCTTGCTGGCCGGCCGGCGAAGATAGGCCAAGGCCGTCATGCCGCCCATCGAGTGCCCTGCCAGGGTGAGCGGGCCCGTGACGCCAAGCGCGACCAGCAACTCGGCGAGGTCGTCGGCGAGTCGGTCGATCCGGTACGTGTGCATTGACGCATTGCCGGAGTCGCCGTGACCACGGTGGTCGTAACTGATGATCCGAATGTTGTTGCCCCAGCGACGGATCAGCTGCGTCATCTGGATATTCCAGGACTCTTTGTTCAAGCAAAAGCCGTGGAGAAATACGACTGTATGGCCAGCGGCGTGAGATCCCCAGTCACGAACGGACAGCGAGACGCCATCGCTCGTGGTAACTGTGCGGTTGCAGGCCAGCGATCGGCGTGTGCCGGGCATTCGCCTACGGCTGCATCGCGTTGGCGCCGTCTGTGGCGTCATCGCTTTGTTACCAGACATGGCAGTATTTCGGGGGCGAGGATTCCAGCCAACCTGTCTTTGAGGAGTTGCGCTCGCTGTCGTTAGCCGCTTGCTGTCCTCGTGCTGCAAAGTCGCGCGTTTTGTCGAGGTTGTCTGCAGCGCTGTGTATCTCGAGTGCGTTCTGCCACACCTTGCAGACGATGTGGAGAAGTAGCAGCAGGCACAGTCCGGAAACAATCAGGTAGCTGAGCATCGTCGTTGTCCCCTCAGCTAGCCCGACTTGCCTGCGCATCGAGATGTACAGTCCTGCTTGCTGGTTCGGCGAGCGAGCTGGCATGACCGGCGGTCATCGGGACACCATCGTGTACCCAGCGACACCGAACGCCACTGGTACCATCGCCAGCATTCCAAGCGCCGCATTCAACATTGTTCGCTCTTTCCCTTGTGTGCTCACCGGCACGGTGTGTGGCCTAGCTGGGCCGTCGCTTTGGGTGAAAACGTGATTAGTTGTCGACTACTACGGTCGTCGTGCGGGCAGCGCAAAACCATCGCCCGAGGATTGATGTTTAGGGCCGGATGGGTCTAGTACTAGGCCGACGCGGGGGAACCCGTTGAGATGGAACCCCCATAGCCGACGGTTCAGGGTCATGGTTTGAGACGGCAGGCCCAAACACCGCCGAGATATTCGACGACCGAGCTGAACGCGGCCATGACACCGGCGGCATAATCGCGAAGCTTGATCGGGCTCGGGAGGTAAGACACTCCCGGCTCCATCGCGATCCTCCCAGGGTCAACCGCGAAAGCAAGCGCGGCCGCGGCCGCTTCGTAGGCTTTTTCTAAAAGCGATGGCTGAACATAGGATGGTTCTCGCTCATTGAGCGACGGGAGCAGTCGCCGAATCTGAATTACGAGGCGGTCGCTCGGTCAAGTCCAGGGACGTGGTGTACGAGGTCGTCGTGTGATTCTTCGACTTCGTGGTTCAGGCGGTCAGTGCCGCCGGGGTGGCCTCCTGTTCTGTCGGGGTGTCGTTGGTGGCTCGGGATTTGCTGAGGACGTCGAGGCCGAGGTAGCGCCGTGATTCGGCCCATTCGTCGTGTTGTTCAGCCAGGACGGCCCCGACGAGGCGGATGAGGGCGTTGCGGTCAGGGAAGATGCCGACGACGTCGGTGCGGCGGCGGATCTCTTTGTTGAGTCGTTCCTGGGGGTTGTTCGACCAGATCTGGCGCCAGATCTGTTTGGGGAACGCGGTGAACGCCAGCAGATCCTCACGGGCTGCTTCCAGATGATTAGCGACCTTGGGGAGCTTGTCGGCGAGAGCGTCGATGATCCGATCATATTGGGCAGCAACGGAATCAGAGTCCGGTTGATCGTAGACCGAGTGCAGCAGGGTGCGTACCCATGGCCAGGATGACTTCGGGGTCACCGCCATCAAATTGGTCGCGTAGTGGGTGCGGCAACGCTGCCAGGACGCGCCGGGCAAGGTGGCACCGATCGCGTTGATCAGCCCGGCGTGGGCGTCACTGGTGATCAGCCGGACGCCGGACAGCCCGCGGGCGGTCAGCGACCGCAGGAACGTCAACCAGCCCTCCCCGTCCTCGGCCGTGGTCACGTCGATGCCCAGGATTTCGCGGTACCCCTCGGCGTTGACCCCGACGGCGATCAGCGCGTGCACGTTGACCACCCGCCCCTGCTCGCGGACCTTGAGGACCAAGGCGTCAGCGGCCACGAACGTGTACGGGCCGGCGTCCAGTGGCCGGGTCCGAAAGGCTTCCACGGCGGTGTCGAGTTCCTTGGCCATCACGCTGACTTGTGACTTCGACAGGCTGGTGATGCCCAGCGTCTCGACGAGCTTGTCCATCCGCCGCGTCGACACCCCCAGTAGGTAGCAGGTGGCCACCACGGTGGTCAGGGCCCGCTCGGCCCGCTTACGCCGTTCCAGCAGCCAGTCCGGAAAGTACGAACCATGCCGCAGCTTCGGGATTGCCAGATCCAATGATCCTGTGCGGGTATCGAATTGGCGGTTTCGGTATCCGTTACGTTGATTCGTCCGTTCGGCGCTGCGTTCACCGTAATTCGCGCCGCACAACGCGTCGGCCTCGGCGCCCATCAGGGTGTGGATGAACGTCGACAGCAGCTCACGCAGCACGTCGGGGTGAATGGTGGTGAGTCGTTCGGCCAACACCTGAGGCCAGTCGATATCGTGGGCGGTGGTCATCGCGTCGATTCCTTTGCTCGAGTGACTTTGGACGGTCTCTCGAAGAATCACGCGATGACCTTCATCTATGCGGCTACGACACGCCGGCCCTCACAACCAGGTCCGACTCGTACACCACTCTGCTGGACGCAACCGGTCGCTCGGGTTAGAACGTGATTAGTTGTCTGACTACTAGTCTCGCAACTTAATTCAGGCACAACATCGTCCGGCATCAGGATGGTCAACAACCTCTACCAAAGTGGGTTCGCGGTTATCTGTAGCCATGCTTTGATTCCCTCTGCTCATGGCGTTTTTGCGCCCATTTGGCACGCAATCGTTGGATCATGGTTGCAAGTTCGCCATTGCCCGCGCGTCGTACCTGCGCGTCGGTATCGATAGTGCGGCTTGCTGATTCCCTGCGTGTCAGGGTGAGTTGAGTCCACTGGTTCAGAGCAAATCAGCCTGACGCGGGGCGAGATACGGATCGGCACACCATGACCAGCTCCACGATTATTTCGGTGAACGACAATGAACGGATGGATCCGACCCACCCCAGAGCCGACGGACCGCGGCGACGCCGCGCGTTCACCGCGGCCGACAAGCTTGCGTACCTCTCGGCCTACGAGCAGGCATGCGAGCACGGTGAAGGTGGCGCGTACTTGCGGAGGGAGGGCTTGTATTCGTCGTTGATCAGCGAATGGCGCAAGCAACGCGATGCCGGGGTTCTAGCCGGTAAGCGGCCCGGGGAGAAGGTCGGCAGGCTCACCGCCGAGCAAGCCGAGATCGCCCGTCTCACGCGGGAGAACGCCCTGATGAGCAAGCGGTTGTCCACCACCGAGGCCGCCCTGGACATCATGGGAAAAGCACACGCTCTCTTGGAAAGTCTTTCCGAGAGAGCGGATTCCGACGAGAAGCGCAAGAATCGATGACGGCAACCTACACCTCGCTGATCGCCGGTGGTGTCTCGACGAGGCACGCAGCGACCTTGACCGGGGTGGTGCGCTCCACCGCGACCCGGCGGCACCACGTCGCCACCGCGCCCACCCCGGCGGCGCAACCGGTGGGCGACCCGGCCAACAAGCTGACCGATCTGGAACGGCGCCGGGTCCGCGACGTGCTCACCAGCGACCGGTTCGTCGATCTCGCACCGTTGCAGATCTACGCGCAGTTGCTCGACGAGGGCCGCTACCTGTGTTCGGTGTCCACGATGTACCGGGTACTGGCCGAGAACACGCTGGTCGCCGAACGCCGCCGGCTGGCCCGGCACCCAGCGAAGGTGTGTCCGGAGCTGGTCGCGACCGGACCGCGGCAGGTCTACTCGTGGGACATCACCAAGCTCGCGGGCCCGGTGAAGGGCACCTACTTCGACGACTACGTGATGATCGACATCTACTCCCGCTACATCGTCGGCGTGCAGGTCCACGCCCACGAATCCGGGGTCCTGGCCAAGGAGATGATGGAGCAGATCTTCACCGTGCACGGGGTGCCCCTCGTCGTGCACGCCGATCGCGGCACGTCGATGACCAGCAAGACCGTCGCGGTGCTGCTCGCAGATCTGGAAGTCACCCGGTCGCATTCGCGGCCACGGGTGTCCAATGACAACCCGTACTCCGAGTCGCTGTTCAAGACCTTGAAGTACGGGCCGGAATTCGCTGAACGGTTTGGATCACTCAGTGAGGCAAGGCAATTCATGGAACTTTTCGCCAACTGGTACAACCACGAACATCGTCACACCGGCATCGGACTGCATACCCCCGCCGATGTGCACTTCGGGTTGGCCACCGCCAAAGCCGCCGACCGACGCACCGTGCTCGCCGACGCCCGCGACCGACACCCACACCGCTTCGGCACCACCAACGCGGTGCCGAAGATCCTCGATCTGCCCGACACCGTCTGGATCAACCGACCAGCCCAGGACGCCACCCAGGAGACCGACACGACAGCCGCCTAACACCCACTGGACTCATCCACCTTGAAAAATTCCGATTCGGCGATCGGGCTGGGCCAGCTTGCAGTCATCGCGACACCATCGCGTACCCGGCAACCCAGAACGTCACTGGCAGCATTGCCGGCATTCCGTAGGCTGCGTTCAACATTGTTCGCTCTTTCCCTTGTGTACTCACTGGCGGGTGTATGGCTGCGCCTCGACCGTCGCTCGGGTGAGTACGTGATTAGTTGTCGACTACTACGGTCGTCGTGCGGGCAGCGCAAAACCATCGCCCGAGGGTTGATGTTTAGGGCCGGATGGATGAAGTACTAGGCGGCCCCGTATTTGACGTGTCGGTCAATCAGAGCCGCGCATCTGCTGCGCCAATTGGGCGCGGGAAGTAATGCCTAGTTTGCCAAATGCGTTGTGGACGTGGGTCTTCACCGTGTGGGGAGAGAGGTGCAGCTTGGTGGCGACGTCGCGGTTGGTCGCGCCCTGTGCGATGAGGTTGACGACCTTGAGCTCGGAGTCGGTGAGGCTGTCCCAGCCCGTTCTTGCCCGCGGGTGCGTGACGATGCGCCGTTCTACACCCAACCGGCGCAACGCGCGGCCCACCCGGCGAGCATCCGCGGTCGCCTCGCACTCGATGTAGGTGTCGAATGCCGCATTGAGCTGGTCGAGCGCCTCGGCGTTGCGCTGTGCGCGACTCAGCTCGCCGCCGGCGTCCTCGGCAGCGCTCGCGTAAAGAAGCGGCCGCTCCGACGATTCAAGCAACCCCGCGGCAGCCACCAGCGCCTGCGCGTCACGTTCCAGTATCCCGCGGGCATATCCGGCTACCGCCACCAACAGCGGCACCGCAGGCCGCTCACGCTCCAGCACCTCGGCGGCCTGCAGGACCCGCGCGCGCAAACCGGCATCACCGGCGGCCGAGGCCACCCGCGCACCCAAGATCAGCCGAACCAATGCATGGGGAAAAAGGGGTGTCCCCAGTAGGCTGATGTCGCCAAGCCAGCGCGCTGCTTCGTGAACGTCGTCGCGATACCACGCCGCCCGCGCCAGCACATAAGCTGATGCTCGACGTTGGCCAGGCGAACCGGAGTGGGCATCGCGTGCATCATTAGCTGTCTGCTGCAGCAAGTTCCGGTCATCGGTGTGCGCGGCTACCTCGGCGAGGATCAGCATACGATGTACGTCCTGCTCGGTCGCGCCTGTCGGCTGCGGGGGCGGCAGCGAATCAGCCGCGTCGCGAGCGGCCGACAGCCGGCCCGCAGCGAGGTGGACCCACCCGCTATAGACGGCCCAGGTTTCGAGGGCCAACGCGTTGCCTTCCCGGCCGGCTTGCTCTATGCCTTCGCCGGCCCGGGCGGTCGCGTCGTCCAATCGGCCGACTACTGCCAGCAGGTTTGCGTGGAACATCCCGGCATAGGCATGTGCCAACGCCGTTTCATTCGTGTAGGCGAGTGGGCGAAGCTGTTCGACGCGGCCTAGTGCGCGGGCCGGGTACCCCTCACCAGAATCGAGCAAAGCGTGGGTGACCTCGGCCATGATGGTGGCCTCGAGATCACCGGTGGCTGCCGCAGCGGCGGCAGCTTCGTCGGCTGCGGTGCGCCATTGCCCGCTTTTGTCCTGCAACACGAGGTTGTAGGCCAGCCACGCCAGATGCCGTGTCCGGGTGACCTCGCTGATGCCGCTCAACTGCAGCGCTCGGCGGTTCTCCTCTACCCGCCAGGGTGTGCTGTGCTTGGTATGCGTCGGAAGCCGGAGGCGGATCTCAGCCTCGACTTCGGGAGAGGCCGCCTCCGCGAGCGCCACGACGGCCAGTTCTTCGGCCTCGCCATAGCGGCTGGCCCGGTTGAGCCACTCCACCGTTTCGGCGACCAATGATCCGTAGTCATGGTGCTCGGCGGGCAGTAGTTCCAGTGCGCGCTTGCTCAGGTCCGCGGCCGCGCTGGCATCGCTGTGGCCCACCGATTGAGCGGCCTGGCGCAGCGCATCAACTGCTTCCATGTCTCCGGGGTCGGCGCTGCGAGCGAGCTGAGTTGCGACCTCCTCGGGCGCCGCACCCACCCGCAGCATGACCGACGCCGACTGGCGCTCCATCGCCCGGCGCAACGATTGCGGCACCGACTGCCGGGTGGCCTCGCGCAGCAAGTCATGCCGAAACCTCAGGCGCTCACCATCTTCGATGAGCAGATCCGCACGCACCGCCTCCTCCAACGCCGCCAGCAACGACACCGGCCGGCGGTCCAACATCGCGGCCAACAACCCAGCCGAAAACCGATCCGGCAACACCGCAGCCACCCGCACCACCTCCGACGCCTCGCCGGAGAGCAGGTCAAGTCGCTGGTGCATCGTGGCGCCCAAACGCCGCGGCAGCCGGTCTCCGGTGACCACCACACGCCCGGCGGAGACAGTGAGCCGGTCCTCCTCGCCCAGTCCCCCGACCAGCTCGCTGACCAGAAACGGATTCCCATGCGCCTTGGCAGCCAGATTCAGCAGCGACACATCAGCTTTCGCCCGCACCGCGTCTTGCACCATGTCAGCGACCGCATCCCCCGCGATAGCCCCCAACCGCACAAAAGTCGCATTGGCCCGTTGCAACATCGACAACGTCTCCTGCACAGCCGGCCCGCCGGCCCCGGTCCGGGCGGTCAGCACCCACAACACCGCCACATCCGGCCGCGCGGTGGCCAGCGACCGCAGCGCCAACAGCGTGCCGTTATCGGCCCAGTGAATGTCCTCCAACACAATCACCAGCGGAGTCTGTGCGGCCGCGGCATGAATTGCGTCGGCCAAATCGTGCACCACCCAGTAGCGCAGATCCGCCGAGCCGCCCAACCTGCGCAACGCCTCGGCGTCGCCGACAGGGGGATCCGCGCGCAGGGTCGCCATGAACAGCGAGAAAAACGGCACCGTCTGCTGATACTCGAATGCCTCACCGAATAGTGTCCGCACACCGGCCTTCTCCGCGAGCACGAAGACTTCGGTCAACATGCGGCTCTTCCCGATACCGGGCGGCCCCTCAATGACCAGCACACCCCCGCGCCCCTGAGCCACCGCGGAAACCAGCGCACCGATCACCTTCAACTCGCCCGCCCGCCCACGAATCGGCGGTATGCGCACCGTGCCCGATGCCCTGGCGGCGCTCACGCGGAACGCCGCCCACCAACATGTATTCGGCGGGCGGAGGGCTTCCACGTTGTGTTGTCCACAGTTCTCGCCACCCCTAAGGCTGGCAGTCAGTGTAGGCGTGTTCCTCCACCCGCGTCCTGCGGTTGTACGTGGTCATCGCCCCTATGGAGGGAATGGTCCCGCTCGGTTTCCGGGCGCTTGTCCCCTAACCGCCATACCGCAGTGGTGAATCAGTTCGCCAATTGATGACCGCTCACCTTCGGTCCGTGGATCTCGTGCGGGGTACAAATCCGGCCGCCGGGCTAGATCGACCGTGTTCAAATCAGCGGGACATCAGCGCAGCCGGGCTCCGGCAGATCCAAGTCCGCCTTCCTCAGGCGATAGACCTGAAGGGATAACCCGTAGTACTTGGTGGTCTCGCCGCCGACCCATTCCATGCCCAACTCGCCGTGCCAGGTGTCAAGCCCGCGCCGTCGTCGGCCACCGCTCCCCTGCCGATGAATACGACGGAATCGAATATGAGGCTTTACCTGTAAATGCGAAATGCGTTGTCCGACAGGTAAGTACAGCATACGAACACAGATTGCATATGTCCGGTCTCCATGCATCTGAGCACCAGATAACGTCGCTGCCTTAACCGTCATGCCAGAGTTCCAACTATCTAGCGCCGTCCCGACTACCACGGCTCGCGTATTGGTCTCCCGGGGACTGCCAGGCCGGGCGGGCGTTCCGGGACTTTGCGGTTCTCGGAGGGTTTCGGTGGTCGAGTGAGATCGCCTCCGTAAGACTGTCGAAGGCCCAGGAGGGCCAGGTGTGGCTGAGATCGCCTTGCGCTGTGGTCGCTAACTGGGAATGTCCACCTGGCTCTCCGGGGTGCCCTGGCTGCTAATTGAGATCTGCGCTCGGTCGCTGTTTTACGGATGTGTCGGCGGGGTGTTCCAAGGGCCAGTGTCAATACCTGGCAAACGAGGAACGGAGAACGCGCACGTGGCAGCACAACAAGAGATGGCTTGGGTCGGCATCGATGTAGGCAAGACGCATCACTGGGTGTGCGTTGTCGACGCCGACGGAAAGATGCTGCTGTCGGTCAAGATCGGCAATGACGAGGCCGAGATCGTTGCGTTGCTCGCCCAAGTGGCTTCGTTGGCAACACGTTTGATCTGGGCGGTCGACATCATCGGCGCACCGTCGGCGCTGCTGCTGGCGCTGCTGGCTCGGGCCGGCCAGTCGGTGCGTTACGCGTCGGGACGCGTGGTCGCCGCGATGAGCGCCGCCTATGCCGGCGAGGGTAAGACCGACTCCAAGGATGCCTACGTGATCGCCGAGACCGCCCGGCTGCGCCGGGATCTGGCGACCATCGACGCCGACACCGATCTTGTCCGCAACCTCGCAGTGCTAACCGGGCATCGAGCAGATCTGATCGCTGATCGGGTGCGGATGATCAACCGACTTCGAGACCTGATGACGGGTGTGTTTCCCAGCCTGGAGCGGGCATTCGACTACTCATCGCACAAGGGCGCGCTGGTGCTGCTCACTGGATATGGCAGTCCGGACCGGATTCGCCGAGTGGGCCAAACCAGGCTGGCCAGTTGGCTGCGGAACCGAAACGTCCGGGGATCCGCCGACGTAGCCGCACGTGCTGTCAGCGCGGCCAAAGCCCAGTCGGTCGCGCTGGCAGGACAAGAGCTGACCGCAAGCATCATCGCCGAGCTGGCCGATGGCATCCTGGCGCTCGACGAACGATTGAAAGCCCTTGATACCCGGATCGAGGAAACCTTCGCCGAACATCCGCAGGCCGCGATCATTCAATCCATGCCCGGCTTCGGGCCCTTCCTGGGCGCCTCGCTGCTGGTCGGCGCCGGCGACTTGCGTGCCTTCCCCAGCGCTGGCCATCTTGCTGCCGCAGCCGGACTGGTGCCCGTGCCCAACGACTCTGGGCGGCGCACCGGCAACCTGCACCGCCCGCTGCGCTACAGCCGGCCACTGCGGCACGTGCTTTACCTGTCCGCGCAGACCAGCATGATGCGCGCCGGACACCGCGACTACTACCTGAAAAAGCGAGCCCGCGGCGCCACTCACACCAAGGCCGTCATCGCTCTCGCCCGCCGCCGCATCGACGTGCTCTGGGCACTATTGCGCGAAAACCGAACTTGGACAGCGACTCCGCCGCCCCTTGCTCAGGCAGCTTGACAACACCATTGAGATTCCCAGAGGCCCAGTGCACGAAGCACCGCTCCCCCGGCGGCGGACTGAGGTGAATTAACCGTGTGCGCTACGGAGCAGTTATTGCCCCCAGGGCTCCGCGGAGGTCCGGGCAGCCGGATTACAACCGGCCGAGTTCCCGTGCCCGCTTGACCGCAGCGCTCCTGTCCTCCACGCCGAGCTTGCGGTACAGGGCGCCTTGGTGGGTTTTCACGGTGTTCAGTGAGACGTAGAGCCGCTGGCCGATCTCATGGCGCGACAATCGGGTGGCCGGCGCACCACACGATCAGTGAAAATGCCAGCGCCACCGAACCCGCTGTATTACTCGCAGTCTTCCTGCTCGATACCGGAGACGGCCCGCTCACCACGGACGACAACGCAGCAAATGAGCCACCCCGTTGAGCGATGAAGAATGTTTGCACCGTTCAATCGGTAGACATTATCCGTTTCCGCAATACGACACAGCAGGAGGAGTCCATGCACACGCCTGATCCGATCCGGGTTGTCCGGGTAGCGCTACGAGTGTCGCTCGCGGCGGGCTTTCTGTCCGCTGTTGCCGACCGATTCGGCTGGTGGGAGCCGTTTGGGCAGGGTATCTGGGGGAGCATGGGTTCCTTCGCCGACTATACCCACCAGCTTGTTCCGTTTGCTTCTGGATGGTTATTGACCGTCATTGTGTGGGCTGCCACCGCCACCGAATCGACCCTAGGAGTCTTGCTCCTGACCGGCTGGCGGCCAAAACTGGTTGGCGCGGCGACTTGCTTGACGCTCATAGTATTTGGAACCGCGATGGCTGTATCCCTCGGTATGGAATCACCGCTTAGCTACAGTGTCTTCTCCGCAGCAAGCGCAGCCGCGGCCTACGCGATACTTGGCACAACATCGCCGCTACACACCACTGAAACCACACACCCTGAGGTTCCCCAGAAGTAGTGGACATCCGAAATAGCGGAACCGGGGTCCGGCGGCGGATAGATGCATCCACCCCTGATTGCTGATAGCCGCAAAACGGGCAGCTGCGCACGGCCACTCCCCCAGCGGGGGACTGATGAGGTAGGAGTCGGCAAGTTAGCGCTAGCTGCGGCAGTTGATTCCCCACTAAGTCTTATTATGTCAACCTGGACTACGTATTCTGGTGTGACACAACGTAGTCACTAAAATCAGATGTCCAGCCTCAGAACAGTTGGCAGGTTTCGAGGCGAGCGTACCGGTCGGTCGTCGTCGCGCTTCGCGGCGGCCGCCCCGTAACGCCGAGGCGGCAATGGCTCGTTCGACCTCGTCGCGAGAACGGAGCGCCAGCTCCTCGCCTCGGGCTGGGCGACGACGCTCAACTGCCCGGGGCAATCACCCGGGTGATTCAGTTCGCAGGGTGACGACCACTCATCCCACGTCGCTAAATGCTTGGTCCGTACATGGCGAAGCGGACGGTAAGCGCAGCCGAACCATGCATCGGTACTACGTTCCGGGCCGCACAAGCGAGCAACTGGTACGACCACCACTACGCAATTGAGGAGAGCTGTCATGACCCAAGCCGAGGCGCTGCTTAAGACCCACCGTCGGCCAGGCCCCCTGGACCGCAAGCTACTCGTCGAATGCATCGAGGCATGCGTGTCCTCCGCTCAGTCCTGCACGGCCTGCGCCGACGCCGACCTTGCCGAGGACGACGTCACCGAGATGCGCAGATGCATCAGGCTCTGTCTTGACTGCGCGGACGTGTGCGAGGCGACCGGCCGCGTACTCACACGCCAGACCGAATTCGATGCGCCCACCGCAAAGGCCCAGCTCCAGTCGTGCGAAGCGATGTGCCACGCCTGTGCCGAGGAGTGCCATCACCACGCTCAGCACCACGAGCATTGCCGAATCTGTGAGGAGGAATGCCGAACCTGCGAGCTGGCCTGCCAGCGCCTGCTCGAGGCGATGAAGTAGGCCTGCCCGGAGGCCTACGCGCGCCGCCGTGGCGCATCAAGAAGAGCTTCCGTGGAAGACCTCCAAGTTGTGGTCCACAGTTCTCGCCAACGCTAGCGTTGGGTGTCAGCGTAGGCGTGTTCCTCCGGCCCATCTGCGCAGGTGGCCACGACTGTGCTGCCCACCTCGGTGCTCGGCACCGACAGCAGCCACGGCCCCGGGCGCCGCCAACGGACTAGAAAGTTTCTCGAAAGCCGCGCTCGCGCTGTGCCCGCTCACCGTATTTCTCCTCTTCGTCCATCGACGCATTGACTCATGCACCTCGCCGTCTGGAAGCGAGACGCCTGTGGGCGGGTTGAACCGTCCGTCGTCGTCCCGCTTGGCTTCCCGCGAACGTGACGGTTCGTCTGAGCAACGCCGCCGTCGCGCGTACAGTGAGTGCGTCCTGGGAGATGTTGACGCCTGTAGCCAGGGGACGCCGAGCTTCCAGCCACAGGGAACGGTCAAGGGTCGCGGCTAAGTTACGGCGAGCCGGGGGTCGAGGTAGATGAAGGATGAGGTCGCCGGCCGGCCACACGAGCGAAGTTGAGCGGGTCAGGGAAAAGTTTCTGACCGTCGGGTCCGTTGACGCGGTGCGCTCAATCGATGACATTCTGCGGCCCAGTGTCCTGGATTCCTGGCGTCGGTCGCAGATCCTGCGCGTTCACTCCGACCGGGTCGAGCTGCCCTACGTGCGCGAACCCAATAAGGGTTCGCGGTTGGCGCGCGCGGCCGCGCCGGTGCTGCAGCGCGTCACCGATGACCTGGCCGCGCAAGCTGTCAGCGTTGTCCTGACATCTACCAACGGTGTGGTGCTTGAACGGAGCGCCGCCGAAGTGGCCATCCTCAACGCGTTGGACACGATTAGCCTCGCACCGGGCTATAGCTTGGCTGAAGAGGTGGCGGGCACCAACGGGATTGGCACCACGCTGGAGACGGGCCGGCCCGCTTTCATCCGTGGCGGCGAGCACTACGTCGGGATGTTCACCGGTTTCGCGTGCGCGGGGTCGCCGATCCGTGACCCGATAACGCACAGGGTGGTTGGCGCGGTCAATCTGAGTTGTCTGGCCGTCGAATCCGATCCACTATTGCTTGCGCTGGCTACCAGCGCCAGTCGCCACATTGAGGATCGCATGCAGGTGGTGGCTCATGAGGGCGAGACCGCGCTTTTGGAGGCGTATCTGCACCAGGGGCGGCGATCTTCCAGCGGTGTGCTCGCCATCGGCGGCGATGTGGTGTTGATGAACCCCTACCTACGTCAGACACTGGATGGTAACGAGCAGACCGCGCTGCTCGAACACGCCTCGGATCTGCTCGCCTGCACGCTGTCGGGCACGGCGCTGGCAGTTCTGCCGAGCGGACACATCGCCAAAATCACTGCCGCCGAACGCTCGACGCTGCGCGGCGGACGCACCAATGTCGTTTTCCACGTTGATCTTTCCGCCGAGACCGGCTCGTCCCCGCCTCGAATCGACCACCCGACGCACACTCACATCCCCGGCCTGGCCGGGCGCAACAGCGCCTGGCTGCGCTGCTGCCAGCAGGTGCGCCAATGCTGCCGCGACCGCGACTGGGTCATGCTCGAGGGAGAGAAAGGATCCGGGCGCGCACGGCTGGCCCAGGCCGTGGGGCAGCACGTGAAACCGGGCCGAACCCTTCGGGTGATGCGCGCCGAAACGTTTCCCAGCGCCGCGCGTCTTATCGCCGAGCTGGCAGCCGTATCCGGCGATGAGGACTTCGCGCTGGTGATCGCCGACATCGATGACATCGACACGGACACACTCGACGCGATCACCTCGATACTGGCCACCCGCGCAGGCCGCGGATGGATCGCCGCGACCACCAGTGGCGCGTCTCCGCCTGCACCGATCAAGCAGCTGCTGCCACTGTTCAGCCACACCGTCACCGTGCCGGCCCTGCGACACAGGATCGACGACCTCGCCCACCTCGTACCGGCGCTGCTTTCCCAGATCACCCACGGTGCTGATGTGAGCCTGGACCCCGACGCTATGCGCCAACTCGGCAAGCTGCCGTGGCCGGGCAACGTCACGCAACTGCGGCGGGTTCTGACCGAAACCGTTGCCCGCCAACGCTCAGGCATCATCAGCGCCGACAAGTTACCCCCGGAGTGCCGCTCGATCACCCGGCGCACGCTGACCCAAATGGAAGCCCTGGAACGCGACGCCATTGTCCGCAGCCTGCAAGACAACCGCGGCAACAAACAAGACGCAGCACGCGCCCTGGGAATGTCACGAGCCACCATCTACCGCAAGATCAACGACTACGGCATCACATAACACCCGACCCAAAAGCATTGGTTAACAATCATCATCGCGACCCGCGCGAACAACGTGGGCTTGCGAGGGGGTTACACCGGCCGGGCAACTGCGCATTGTGTTTCAAAACCACAAATCACCCGGGTGAATCAGTTCGTCGGGTGATGACCACTCACCCCGCGTCGGCGAACGCTTACTCAATAGCTCGCGAGCGGAGGAGCAAGTGGAGCCGACGATTTACCAGATCTGTGTTCAGGGCCGCTTGACCGAGCGGCTGGCGTCGGCACTCGAAGGGATGACCCTGCACGGCGGTGCTGTCAACACCGTGTTCACCGGCGAAGTCAAAGACCAGTCACAACTTTACGGACTCCTCGACCGGCTGCGCGATCTCGGCCTCGAGCTCATCAGCGTGCAGCCGGAGACCGCAGCCGGTCGGGCAACCGACGAGGACCAGACCGAAGGGAGTGCTCAGCTCTGAACGGACGGCCACACTCGCACCCCAGCTAGTGCAGACCTTGATCCGTCGGGAGATCGATGTTCAGCGGATTCGATCGGCGATGGACGGCACCGAAGTCAACAGTCAAACGGAACTCTGAAAGGTTCAAGATGAAGATCGTAGTCGTTGGCGGTCGTGGGCTTATCGGCTCGAAAGTAGTGACCAAGCTCAGCGCGCAGGGACACGACGTGATCGCCGCCTCCCGCCGATCAGGTGTCGATTCACTCACCGGTGAAGGCCTCGACAACGCGGTCGCCGGCGCGGATGTCCTGATCGACGTCGCCGATTCGCCATTGTTCGACGATGAGCCTGTGATGCACTTCTTCACAACCGCGACCGCGAATCTTCTTTCTGTTGAACAAGAAGCGGGAGTCAAACACCATGTCGCGTTGTCCGTGGTGGGCGCGCAGATCATGCCAGATAGCGGTTACAACACCGCGAAAGCAGCTCAGGAAAACCTGATCAAGGAATCAGGCCGGCCGTATTCGATCGTGCGAGCAACTCCCTTCTACGAATTCGCGCTGGGCTTGGCCGATTCCGCGACAGACGGTGACATTGTCAGATTGCCACACGCGTTGTTCCGTCCTATCGCCGCCGACGATGTCGCTACCGCCGTGGCCCGCGTGGCTGTCGGGCGCCCTATCAACGGAGTAACAGAGATCGCCGGACCCGAAGCAATGGGGATGGACGACTTTGTCCGCACGGGCCTTGCCGCCAACGGCGATCGACGGCGGGTCGTGACTGACGCCCAGGCGCAATACTTCGGTGCGGTGATCGACGATCACACCCTCGCACCCGACGAGAACGCCACCATCTTCACGACTCGATACTCCGAATGGATCGACGCAAACTTCAGCCGCCACATCTAGGGACGTCGAATGGACCAAAGCGTCCATTAAGGTGTAAGGGTCGGGGCGGCCGAACGCACGGCATAGTTGTGATGGGTCTCCAGTGGAAGGACAACTCTTTGCGAACGGCTGATCGCGGGTTGATGTGGCATGGCATGTTTTTGTTCTTGATCGGGTTGGTTACGGGCCTGAACGAGCGTCGCTTCACAAATATGCGGATGGCGCTCTCCGCGCATCTGGAGGGCGTGATGAATGGCACGTTCCTGATCGCGCTCGGTGCGATCTGGGGCCACGTTGAATTACCGCCACGCGTAGAGAAGGCGGCACGGTGGTCCGCGCTTTACGGCACGTATGGCAACTGGCTGTTCACCACGCTCGGTGCTGCGATGGGTACCGCTGCAGCCAACCCCATCCTGTCGCAAGGCCATCACGGAAAGCCATGGCAGGAAAGAGTTGCGGGTGCGGGCTTTCGCAGCATCGCCTATTCGATTCTCCTCGCCGTGGTGCTGATTCTGTGGGGTCTAGGACGACGGCGATCAGTCCCGGCCACCGCCGTCTCAGCGCGGGATGACAACGGATCTGTCGCTGCCCCTGAACAAGTGTGACGCGAACACGGCGCGGGTCACCGCAAACACTGAATGGAGCCCGGACACGAGTGAGAGCCGCACGATATCTACGACGCCGGCCCGAGTTCATGCACGATGCCCGATAATCGCCGGGATAATTCAGCCACTAGCAGGCTCGGCTGGTCAGATCGAGGCGGCGACAGCCCAAAGTTCCTCGGCCATGGCGGCACCCGCCCACGCCAGCCCGCTCAGCACCACGTCAGTCGCACCCGCATTCAGATAACTCCGGAGCTGACGTCTGACCGATTCCGCTGAACCAACCGCGGCAAGGTCTGCAGCGCTAGCGATACCCTCTCGCGCAATCACCTTCCGATACGACGGAATCGCCTCGTAGAAGCTCAACTGCTCGGCCGCGAAATTCCTTGCCGCAACGACGTTGTCGGACAGGATTGCGGGCACCTGTGCGATGATCCTGGGTTTCGGCCGTCCGGCGTCGGCGGCCGATTTCGAGATGGCCGGTTCGATGAACTCTGCGATGGTCCGCGGGCCGGCGAGATACGGCAGGGTGCCATCGGCCAGCTCCCCGGTGACCTCCAATGCCTTTGGACCCATGGCGGCCACGTACACCGGGACAGGCGTGCCACCGGCGACACGCACCGGCCATCCGGGCTGCGCGCTGATCTCGTTGCCGCTGAAGTTCACCGCTCCGGTATCGAAGATCGACCTCAGCACCGTCAAGTGCTCCCGGAGGCGTGTGATCGTGTTGGGCCACGACGTCCCGAAGGCCTGCCGCTCAGGCTGATGCGAGCCAAGACCCAGTCCAAGGCTGAAGTTTCCGTGCGATGCAGCCTGCGCAGTCTGCGCCAGAGACGCGACAATCAGCGGATGACGCGGGTTGATCGGCACCACCGATGTGCCGACGCCGAGCCCCGGTACGGCCGCGCCGACCACAGCCGCGAGGGCGATCGCGTCGTGATCGTTTTGCTGGCTCAGCCAGACCTGGCGGACGCCGAGGTCGTACGCGCGGGTGGCCTGCGCCACCACGTCATCGACACGATTGATGGCTTGCGGGTTGGGAAACAGAACGATTCCAGTCGGCATAGTACTTAGAACGCACAGACCGATTTGGAACATCCGGATCTACGAGGCTTGATCGGAGCCTTTGCCTCGCAGTGCTTCCCGTCGCAGGCCCCCATTCGCCGTATCGATGATCGTCTTGCCCGCCCGCTTGATGAAAAAATCCGGAATGAGTCAAGCGGGACCGAAGTGACGTCGACCGTGACGGTGGCAGTGTCGCCCGACTAGTGATTGTAAATAGGGCGCGACGATTGAGTGTCGGCCGGGTTTAGCGTTTGGCCGCGGTCTTACGGCGCGGTTGGATGGCGCTCACACGGCGTGAGGAACTGGCCGTCTTGCGTGGCTTGGCGGTTGTCGGGGGGCTGGTGAGGCTTTCGATGTGAGCCAGCGCCATATCGAGTGCGATGGCCATCGGGGCGACGTCATGATTGGCTTGCGCCAGCAGGTAGCCGCCCTGCAGTGCTGCCATCAGTCCGGTGGCCAGCGTGTCGGGGTCGGCGTTGGCGGAAAGGATCCCGTCGTCTTGCATGCGCCGAAATCCAGCAGCCAGCAGCCCTTCCCAGGTGGCGAAGTGCTCCGACAACGCGGTGCGTGCCTGGTCGTCTTGATCGGCAAGCTCCACGACCAAGTTGCCCAGCGCGCAGCCGTAGGCGCCGCCCTGCAGGGCAGCACCCTGGATCAGGGCGTCACGCCAGCGTCTCAGACCGCTCATGGACTTCAACCGCTCCAGGCGCTGGGCTTCACGCGCCAGGATCTGTTCGGCGCGCAACGCGACCACCGCACGCACCAGTTCGGACTTACCGTCCGGAAAATGTTTGTATAACTGGGACTTGCTGGTGCCGGTCGCTGCCCGCACGTCGTCGAGAGTGACGGCGTTGACCCCGCGGACATACATAAGATCGGCGGCCGACGAGATCATGCGGGCTCGGGTCGCTTCCCCGCGCGCGGTTATTCGCGGCCGCGGCTCACCGCTCGTCACCGGCGCCACACTACCGGCTGAGCCGGGATCGTCGTCGCCGCTCCGGCTGCGGCGCCGGCGTAACCAGAGCCCCGGTGCGGCGGCCGCCCGATCGTTTTGGGTTGAAGGTTTGGTGCTCGTCGCGTTGTCACAGCTTCCTGCCCTAGGCCGCGGTCGACGTCGACAGCCGTGAGGTGCGGTGCACCCACGACGCGTCTGTCTAGCTCAGATTACGCTGCACGTGGACTATCCAGTCCGCGGTTGCGCGGCGAGTCCGGCGTTAGCCGTGAGGATCAGCCACGAGTGGACCAGATGTTGATCATCTTTCCGGTCAGGCCGTGGAATGTTTCCTGCGGCGATTCTGAGGCTTACGGCCGCAGGGCCCGCCGACCTGATGACCGCCGCGTGCACGATGACGTGGCGGCGCTACTTTTTGGTGAAGTCGACGTAAGGGGTGTTGGGGGTCTTTCCGGCGGACAAGAAGGTGGCGAAGCGCTGCCCGAACGCCGCTGCGGTGGCCAGGTCCGCCGGCGACATCTCCTGGGGGTCATCGAACGGGTTGGTTGCCATCGCCCCGCCGTAACCACCGATGTAGTTCATGCTTTCGCGCGGGGCGGCCTTGTCGTAGGCGATAGCGGGTTTCATGCCTGAGCCGATCCATACCATGCCCTGTTGCATGGCCAGCGTCCAGAAGTAGGTGAGGGTGGAGAACTTGTCGCCGCTCATCCCGGTCGAGTTGGTGAACCCACCGGCGAGTTTGTCGCGCCACAGGGTGGGCCTCCACGCTCGAATGGTGGTATCGGCGAAACGTTTGAATTGCCAAGAGGGTCCGCCCATGTGAGTGGGGCAGCCGAAGATGATGCCATCGGCGACGGTTAACCTGTCCCAGCCAGGCTCGCCGACCATTCCCTCCTCGTCGATGCGGATTAGATGCGCTTGCGCGTCAGCGACGCGCGCGCCCTCGCGGACCGCCTCGGCCAGGCGCCACGTGTTTCCCGCTCGCGAATGCGCGACGATAGCTACAGTTGCCACCTCGAGTTGTCCTTCCACTGGAGCCCATCATGGCTACGTTTTGGCGATCTGCGCTCTACGCCTGACCCTAACACCATAATGGACGTTTTAGTCCCTTCTAATATAGCTCTGGAAGCCTCGCTGTGAGCGGACGTCACCTGGCTCTCCCACCGAGCTGGCCGCGATCCGATCCTGGTCGGCCGAGAGTTTATTGGGCAAAGTAGGCCGCAAGGCAGGAATTACTCTCCGAGCCCGTCGAGTGCTTTGGGTCTGGGCTGATGAGACATCGAACGGGCTGCAGCCCCACTATGGCCGATGGCGTACGCGGAGCGCCGTGCGTGCACCCGGCTATTCAAGGACTATATAGTCCGTGATGTCAAGATGCAGGTCGGTCACTATCGGCGCGCGTCCGCGGTGGGTTCGGGATAGTCGAGATCGGCTGCGGTGAGTCGGTAGATTTGCAGTGTGAGGCCGTAGTACTTGTCAGTCTCGCCGACCCACTCCATTCCGACGCGTCGTGCGGTCGCGACACCGCGAGTATTGCCAAGGCGCACGACGGCGAACACCTCCGATACTCCATTGGCAAAAGCCTGATGCGCCACCGCGTGTCCGGCCTCAGCGCCGTAACCGTGCCCCCAGGCCGCAGGGGTGATTTGCCAGCCGATTTCGAGGTCGGTGCAGCCGGGAGGCAACGGCAGCAGCGCGACCCCTCCGATGACCAGGCCGCTGTCACGGATCTCGATCGCCCAGTGGCCCAGCGGCCGCCCCGCTTCATCGTGTTCGGTGATCCACCGTGCCAGCAGTTGCCGCATTTCGTCGCGATCGGTCACGCGCGGTATCGCCGGCGCAAGCCAGCGCGCTACTTCCCGCTGGCCGAAGATCGCTAGGGCGGCGTCCGCGTCGTCACCCGTCCACGGGCGCAACCGCAGACGCTTGGTGATCAGCTCGTCGGTATCCGCCACCACGTGGACGTGGGCGTTCTCGGACATCGGTCACTCCTTTCGCAAACCCGGTCGTTTGTAACGACGCCGGTTTCAAACAAATCAGGCCGTAAAAGGGCTGTACGGTCCGCTTGCACTGTCAGGTTCGCTGACAGGCGCCCAAACAAGCCGCTCCAGAGAGGGGCATCGTCGGCTGGTCGACGGCACTGTTCGAACCGGAGGTGGCCTCTCCGGTCCTCAGTAATGGGCAAGTTCGGATTCCTGGGCGAGTAGCGGATCCCAGACCTGACTGACCGTCGGGTGTGGCGCGACAACGTGGCGCAACAGACTGATTGGGATCTTCGCGACGATAGCCAGAGTGGCTGCTTGAACCAGTTCGGAGAACTCCGGTCCCACGAATGTCGCTCCGAGCAGTGTGTTGCTCACGGCGTCAATGACCAATTTCGCCCATCCCTCGAAGTCATCCCTGTAAAGGGCGAGCCGTGACACTGTTTCGGGGTAGCGGGCAGTTCGAGTCCGTACTACGAACCCGGCTGCTCGAGCCTGACATTCCGTGCGCTCCACCTCGGCTACTTGAGGGTCGGTGAAGATAACCTGCGCAACACTGCCGGTATCACGGGCAGCCAGTTCGTTCTCCCACAGTTCTCGCCCCGCGGCCCGGGCCGCGATGATGTCGGCGACGACCCGGCCGTGGTACGTGGAGATGTGCGACAGCAGAGCACGCCCGGTGGTATCGCCTATTGCGTAAAGCCAGTCGCCGCTGACGCCGATCGCCTGTAGATGATCGTTCACAGAAACGAACCCGCCGACTGGCAAGCCAACAGTTTCCAGTCCGATGTCGTCGGTGTTCACGCGCCGTCCGGCCGCCAACACGATCTCGTCTACCTCGATAGTCTCGCCGTGAAAACTTGCGGTCACTGGGCCGCCCTCCACCGGGCGGGCTACCGCTGACAACTCTGTCTCAAAGTGAATCTTGACGCCCTTGCTTCGCAGTGACTGCTCGACCAGCTCGCGGGCTTCGGGCTCGCAGTTGCGAAGCAACGTGTTCCCACGTACCAGAAGTGTTACCGCGGAGCCCAAACCCGCCAGGATGGTCGCGAACTCAACAGCCACCACGCCGCCACCCACCAGGAGCGCCCGAGGTGGCAGCTGCGTCATGGTCGCCAAATCCCGATTGGTCCACGGGCGTGCTTCCGCCAACCCAGGTATCTCCGGCACGCTAGGACGAGTGCCGGTGGCCACAACGACCGCGTGGCGTGCCGTCAAGACCGCTTCCCTGTTATCGGCATACGCCACGCGCACTCTTCGTTGGCCGCTCAACCGGCCGAACCCATGAAACACTGCGACACCGGCTTGCCGCAATGACGATTCTTGACTTTGATCCGAGAGATGCTCGATGATCGCGTCGCGTTTCGCGAATACGGCCGGGACGTCCAGCCCTCCACCCGAAATAGCTTCTCGTACACCAGGAACTGCCTTCGCGAGATTGAATACCTCGATCGGACGAAGCAGTGTTCTGGTCGGGTTACAGGCCCAGTAACGACACTCCCCACCGACCAAACGATCCTCAACGAGCGATACCGCAAGGCCAGCCGACACAAGGTTTCGCACGGCGGCAACACCGCCCACCCCGCCGCCCAAGACGACCACGTCGAACTCTTCGCCAGTCACATCTACCCTCATTTCCGATGATCGGTACGTACAGCCGTGTATGGGTGCGGCTCGACCATTTACAGCGACCCAGCTCCGTAGGACCATTGGGGTTCAGCCGGGTGGACTGATGCAGTTTTCGTGCCATCACCGCCTAGCGTGTCGCTAGAGGCGCGTTTTGCCGTGCTGTAGCTGGAAATCCAGTACCGCGAGCGGCGTCTGCGCATCGAGGAGAACGGAATCGTATTCACACGTCATCACCGACGTGGCCTCGGTGTGCGGGTTGCGCGCTGTCAATTCGACCACCAGCCGCAGGCGCGTCGGCTCGGTCACGCCACATCCCAGAACACGGATCACGGGCAGGTCGCTGAGCGTGTCGAGTCGCATCGGTAAAACCCTCATCGGGTGGCTGCGGGCGGCCGCGTGGTCGCGGAGGGATGTCAATACGATGTTGCCGGTGTCGGCGAGCAACAGATCATTCTCTAATGCATTGCCGGTCAAGGTGATCGAGATCGATCCCTGAAATTGCGGCTGGTCTGTCGCGGCCAATGCGGTGGCTGCGGCCAACACCAGCTCACGGGTGGCGTCGCGCCATTGGTGTGCTCGCTCGTATTCAGACTCGTGGCCTGTTGTCGTTGCGCCTGGACGCTCGGTCGCGTTCTCCACGATTACGTGGTACTGCTCCGGATTCAACGCGTCGACCGTGGCCGGGTCCTTGTCGTATTCGTGTGACACGGCAGCTCCTCGGTTCAGTGCGTGGTTGATTTTCCAGTGCGCCAGAATGTTCCGGGTCGGCTTCCTGCCGGCCCAAGACCTCGCTCGGGTTAGTTGCGCCCGGCCATGATGCCGCCGTCGACGTTGAGAATCGCGCCGGTGACCCAGCTGGCCTGGTCGGAGAGCAGATAGGTGACGGCGTTGGCGACGTCGGCGGGGGTGCCGACTCGTCCCAGGGGATGAAGCGGTGCGAACGTGTCAAGCGTGGCGTCGATCTCGTCCTTGGGGATAAACCCTTCGTAGAGCGGTGTTTTCACCACTGCCGGTCCCACGGCGTTGACGCGGATCTTGTGTTCGGCAAGCTCGATCGCCAGGTTATGGGTGAGCGCATGCAGCCCGGCTTTTTGCATCGAGTACCCAGACGATGGGGTTAGGCCAATAGCCTGATGCGCCCACATGCTGCCGATGTTGACGATGGAGCCGCCGTCCCCGCGGGCGATCATGCCCTCAACGACGGTCTGTGTCAGGAAGAACAGGGCATAGTTGAGCTCCATGTATGAGTCGTAGAACTGCTGGTCATACTCGAGAAACGACTTGGGGATGAAGAATCCGGCCGCGTTAACGAGCAGTGTCGCGTCACTGTGATGCTCGGAAAGTGTGCGCTGCACATCGGCGACGGCAGTGCGATCCGTCAGCTCAGCGGCGATCCCCCAGGCACGGCCACGCCGGCTGATCAACTCGACGGTGTCGTCGACACGGTCTTTCGAGCGTCCGACGATCACCGCGCTGCCGCCGTGGTCGACGACGTCGGCCGCGACCTGTCGTCCCATGCCGGCACTGCCGCCGACAACAATGACCTTCTTGGCCTCAAGATGCATATCAGGCTCCCTTCCTGGTTCTCCTCGACGGCTCCGGCTGGACGCCGCTCCTCCGACGATGACGCGTAACGACTTCGACTGCGGCGCCCGGCCCAGCGGCCAGCAATCCCGTCTGGTTGTGGGACGTACTGAGACTGCGGCCAAGCAGGGTGAGCTGTCCACACCCCAACCACCGATTCACCCGGGTGATTAACGCGGCGCCATGAATCGCACCGCGCTCCGCACGATGGTCGGGTGGGCGGTTGGCGTGATCAACGCTGCGCTCAGCAAGCGAATTGGCTGTCAGTTCTGTGGGAACCGATGCGTTTTAAGGCGCTACCGCGAAGTATCGGTCGCCGGTGACGCCGCCGGCCGGTGGTATCCGCGCTGGTGTAGCTCCTATTTGTCCTGACGCCACCATCGGGTTCCATCAGCAGTGTCCTCGAGGGTGATGCCGCGGGTCGCTAGGTCCGTGCGGATCGCGTCGGCTTCTTCGAAGCTGCGTTTGGTGCGCAGTTGCCGTCGGCGTTCGACCGCTGCGGCGATTTCACGGTCGTCACGGGCTCTGTGGTCGATACGGAAGGTGTCGAACAGTTCATTGATTTCCTGGAGCAGCGCGGCGGCGCTCGGGCCCGGTGGTATGTTGCGACGGTTCTGTTCGCGGATGTAGTCGAACAGAACGGCGAGGGCTCCGGGGGTGTCGAAGTCGTCGTCAAGACGGCCGAAGAACTCGGCGCGGGTTCGGTCGGCGAGTGCCTGTGTCGCGGACGTCTCGACGGCAGAAATCTTGCGACCGAAATTCTCGACACGCCGTCGCGCGAGGCGGGCCTGGTCGAGAGCAGGGATGCTGAACTCCATGGCTGACCGGTAGTGCTGGCTCAGGAACGCATAGCGCACGGTGCGAAAGTCAAAGGCCGCCAGTGCTTCACGGATCGTCACAAAGCCGCCGGCACTCCTCGACACTTTCGCGCCGTTGACCTGCAGCAGCCCCGTGTGCATCCAGTAGCGCGCCATCGGCGAACGGCCGGACACCGATTCCATTTGCGCGATCTCAGCTTCGTGATGTGGGAAAATGAGATCCACGGCGCCGCCGTGCAGATCGTATTGCGGCCCATAGATCGATGCGGTTATTGCAGTGTCTTCGATGTGCCAGCCGGGCCTTCCCGGACCCAGCGGCCCGTCCCAGAACGGCTCGCCCTCTTTGCGGGCCTTCCACAACGCGAAGTCGCCGGGATTGCGCTTGCCGACGTGCTGTTCGATCCGGGGTACATAGCTTCCAGGATGCGAATCGATGCGCCCCGAGAGCTTGCCGTAATCCGGGAACGAGGCCAGATCGAAGTACCAGCCGTCATCTAGCTCGTAGGCATGCCCGCCCGTGATGAGTTGTCTTATCTGAGAAATGATTTCACGTATATAGTCACTGGCGCGAATATAACTGTCGACGCTGGAGATGTGCAGCGCAGCCATATCCTCTAGGTAGCGCTTCTCGTAGGTAGCTGCCAGCGTCGCCGGATCGGTACCGATTTGCGCAGCGCGCCCGATGATCTTGTCGTCGATGTCGGTGATGTTCTGCACGTATGTCACTCGGTACCCACGTCGACGCAAATAGCGGGCGATCAGGTCGAACTGGGTATAGGTCTTGGCGTGCCCGAGGTGGCTGAGGTCGTAGACAGTCGGACCACAGATGAACATGCGCACCGTACCCGCCGTTATCGGCTCGAAGAGCTCTTTGCGTTTGGTGAGTGTGTTGTAGACAATCATGCGAATCTGTCGCCCTCATTGCGAAGTGTTGGTCGTGACCTTGCTGCCAGCCGGTGGCTCGGAATGCCGCTTTCGGTCACTACCGGCACTGTCACCCGCGACACCGCTGCGTCTGGTCATGGCGCTTCCTGCAATTGTGGTGAGTTGCCCTGGGATCGCGCGATTATGGCCGTCCGCCAGCGACCGGTTACGTGCCGCAATTTCCCTACAGATTGATGGCTTCGCCGGTCAGGGCGTGGAAGCATTCCTGTAGCCCTTCACCGAGTGTGGGATGGGTGTGTACGTTTCGTGCCAGCTCGGTGGCGGTGAGGTCCCACAACTGCGCCAGCGTCAACTCGGGAAGCAGTTCACTGACTTCACTGCCCACAAGATGCGCTCCCAGCAGCTCGCCGTGCGCTTCGTCCGCAACCACTTTGATGAAGCCGCCACGTTCGCCCAGACCGTGGGCTTTGGCGCTGGCCTGCATGGGAAAAGTAGCGACCCGCACGCGGTGCCCGGCGGCGCGGGCCTGCTCTTCGGTGTAGCCGAAGCTGGCGACTTGTGGCTGGCAGAACGTCACTCGCGGCATCATCGGGTAGTCCAACGGCATCGTCTCCACGCCTGCGATGGATTCGGCCGCGATCACGCCTTGCGCGGAAGCGACGTGGGCGAGTTGAACTTTGGCAGTGACGTCGCCGATCGCATAGATATGCGACGCGGACGTGCGCATGTAGTGGTCGATGTCGATAGCGCCGGTGGGGGCGACACGCACTCCAGCGGCGCCGAGACCGATTCCTTCGACGTTGGGACAAAATCCGATGCAGATGAAGGCACGCGCGGCCTGCGCGGTGGAGGATGTTCCGTCGGCGCCGGTGTGGCGGACCGTAACGTACTCGCCGTGGTCGGTGACGCTGTCCACACGGGTGGACGTCTGAATCGTTATCCCGCGGCGCCGGTAGTGCCGCTGAAGTTCTCGTGAAGTATCGGCGTCCTCGTTAGGAAGGACTCGGTCGGCGAATTCCAGGATCTCGACGCGTACACCGTAGCTGTGCAGAATGTAGGCAAATTCCATACCGATGCCGCCGCCACCGATGATCACGATGGACTCGGGCAGTTCGGCGCTGAGAATCTGCTGTTCATAGGTGACGATGTTGTCGCTGAGGGCAACTCCAGGCAGCATGCGCACGCGCGATCCGGTCGCGATGACGGCGTGGTCGAAGGTCACTAACCTTGTGCCTCCATCACGCAGGTCTATGTGAATGCTGTGGGGACCGGTGAAACGGCCATGGCCGTCGATCTCAGTGATGTTGTTCTTGCGCATCAGAAAATGCACACCGCGGACGCGAGCATCGGCGACTTCGCGGCTGCGCGACACGGCGCGCGAGTAGTCGAGACTGACGTCACCGGAGATGCCGAATGCGGCGGACTGGTCGGTGATGATGGACGCAATCTCTGCGTTGCGCAGCAGCGCTTTTGAAGGAACACAGCCCGTATTGAGGCACACGCCGCCCCAGTAGCGTTCCTCAACTATCCCGACGGTCATGCCCAGCTGGGCGGCGCGGATGGCTGCCACATATCCCCCGGAACCTGCGCCGAGGACTATTAGGTCGAAATGGTCGCCGGCTAGCGGTGTCATCTTGGCTCCTGTTTTGTTGCGTGACGGGAGGCCTGCGCATGCAACCCGCGAGGCTTAGGGCCGGACTTTTTCCCGCCGGGTATGCCCCGGATGCGGGTGAGCGCGGCCAGGCCTACCGCAATCAGCAGCGATATGAACGAGAAGTAAGGCCACATCACCGCGCGGGTGGCATACACGTGATGGACGCCGCTTTCCTCGTCGCATGCAACTTCATCAGCGAAGAATTTCAACCCGCTTTGACGACTATCGCCCGTCTGCGGGTTGCATCAATCGAATCTGCCAGCAGCCACAGCGCCAAGCCGAGGTTCGCGATGTCCTTCATCAAGAACTCACCGTCGGCGGACAAAATGGGAAAGCCACCGGCAGACGCCTCGCCGACGCCGGGCGTCGTGATCATGAAACTCAGCGTGGTCAGGAAGAACAGCGAGGCGAATATGCCGCCCACCACGGAAGCTTTCGGAAACCACGGCTTGACGGCCAGCAGTGCTGCAACAATCAATTCTATTGACCCGTTCAATCGACCAAAGGCGTCGATCGACATGATGTCGTAGGTCCAACTCATAAGCGGGCTATTGGCCACCCAATGTGAAATACCCTGGGACTCATAGGAAGTGAACTTCATCGCGCCGAACCACGCGATGACTATGACCAGACCATAGCGGGCGACGAGCGCCGCGATGGTGGTCATTCGGGAGCTTCTCAGCTCATCAGTCATCGAGCCTGTGATCTGATCGTGTGACATGCGGTCTCCGTTCGTATCTCATTGCACCGCTTTGGGCCTGCCCAACTTTCGCGGTCTCCTTGACGCAGAGGATTGAGGTGGCCCAGGTGCTGCCCCTCGCGGCTCAGGTCAGCGACCACTATCTGTGCGCAAAGGGTGAGTTGTCCTCATCCGACTGTGCAATTCACCCGGGTGAGAGGTCGACGAGGACGGACTTGCGACGCAGGTTTTCGACCATAACGCGGTCGAGATGAGCATGCCCTTGACGACTTCCTCTGAGAGTCTTCGACTTGCGCTCCTCTGAAGCGGCCGTCAGTCACAATCGGCCGCCGGTCGCCTCACCGATCGCTGGCGTCGGTGACAGTCGGACGTTGTTCGGATGCACCGCCCGGTGATGCAACCTTCGTGAGCCTGCCGCTGATTGGTCGAGCCAATCAGTGAGTTGCGCAACTGTTCTCGTCCGCGGTGGATCCTTGAGCTGACCGTTCCCTTTTCCGTGCCCATGATTGCGGCGATCTCTTTGTAGGAGAACCCTGCGACGTCGGCGAAGTACACGGCAATCCGAAATTGTTCAGGCAGGGCCTGCATTGCTGCCTTGAGCTGAGGGTCCGGCAGCGTTGCGAGCGCATGGTCTTCGGCCGACCACAGACCCGCCGGGCGGTGCCCGGCGCCGGCCGCTAGCTGTCGATCAGTGATCTGATCGGTCGGATACTGCGCGGGCTGGCGCTTCTTGGTTCGGTAGCTACTGATGTACGTGTTGGTCATGATCCGGAACAGCCATGCCGTCAGGTTCGTTCCCGGCCGAAATGAATGCCTGCCGGCGTAGGCTTTGAGCAGCGTTTCCTGCAGAAGGTCATCCGCGTCCGCGGGGGCAGAGGTCATCCGAATGGCCCGCCGGCGAAGTGGCTCAAGCAGTGGGATCACGTCGCGTTCGAAGTGAGCGGCGCTCGCTACATCCTCTGTCAGGCTTGCATATTCAGCACGTGCGCGCGCCACGATACATTCCCATCGTCACATCAAATTTCGCTACCGACTTGCTCGATCGCACCCGGCCTCGAATGCAGATCCGGTACATCGTCGCCTGCACTTGCCCTCCGCTCGCCAGCTGTTTGAGCCAGCATCCACCGACGCGGGGTGAGTGGTCATCACCCAGCGAACTGATTCACCCGGGCGAGTGAAGACGGCTCCGGGGAGTCGGCAGGCATCAGAGGTGGACGCCATGAGGGTTGGGCCCAGCGGCCCGCCGGGTTCAAGATTCGATCTACATGCGCGTGCGCCGCACTGAAAGCGGACGCGGTGTCACCGATATCGTGATCGTCGGCAGGCCCTAAAGGGCAACACCGCCATTGCCGCGTACGGCCGTAGTCTTCAAAAGCATTCCGGTGAGCGGGCTTTTCCGGCTCGCGGCAAGACCGTCGGGGTGGCACCGGGCGGGGTATTCAGCGGGCACAAGGTTCTCTTCGTGTGGTGATGAGCGAGCGTAGTAATCCGAATCCTCACCCACCGAGGGCCTCACCTCAGGTCAATGACACAACACTTTCACACCAGTGGCCCAGCCCAACTGCACCCTCAGTCGCGAACTACCCATATTCGACGGATGATGCGGCGCCAGATCTGCTCGGACACTCGTCTGCAATTGCCGCGAAGGCTCAGCGTTGAACGCTATTCCAGCGTGTCCCCCGGTGTCTCCCACAACGCATTACCGTCAGTCGGCTTGCGCCGGTTTCGAATATCCAGATTGGATATGGCGGGGGTGGTGCGTGGTTTCAATGGCGCTTGGCGTCGATATTGGGTCGACGATCGCGTAGGCCGCTGCAGCGCTTGCTGCGGAGAAGACGCTGTAGCTAAGCGGTGATTCCATACCGAGCGATACAGCCATCGCGATTCCAAATGCTATGAGCACAAGGCAAGTCGCCGCGCCGACGAGCTTCGGCCGCCAGCCAACCAAGAGCAAGACTCCGAGGCTCGCTTCGGTGGCGGTGGCACCCCAGACAATAACGGTCAAAAACCAACCAGAAGCGAACGGGACAAGCTGATGGGCGTAGTCGGTGAAGGCACCCATGCTCCCCCAGTTACCCTGTCCCAACGGCGCCCACCAACCGAATCGGTCGGCAACAGCGGACAAAAATGCCGCAGCGAGCGACAAGCGTAGTGCGATCCGGACAACCCGGATCAGGTAATGCGTGTGCATGTACTGCTCCTGCTGTGCCGCATCGCGAGGCCTAATTCCCAATTGTTTGATGTCGAACAGTGGGAACATCTTTCATCGCCATCGCAAGACTCATCGTGGTGCGTTGTCAGCCGTGGTGAGCGGGCCATCTCCGGTATCGAGTATGAAGACTGCGAGTAGTTCAGCGGGTTCGGTGGCGCTCGCATTTTCACTGATCGTGTGGTGCGCGCCGGGGGACTCATTCCACGTCTCGCCAGCGTGATAAACACGTGCAGGCTCGCCTTCGACTTGGCTGCGGATCGCTCCTGAGATCACGTAGGCCACGATGAACGCCGATGTCGCGTGGTGGTGAGCTCCGCTCTTGGCCCCTGGCGGATAGCTGACGGTCACTCCTACCAGTGATTTGCCCGGGACGTTGGTAGGTTGATCGAAAACTGTTCGGACAACCGGGCTTTGACCTGAATCCGCTGGCGTCGGCTCAGCGTGCGCTGCCGGTGCGAGTATCGCAACAGCGATCAACGCAGGGAGCAATATTCTTACGGCCATGTTCGGCTGCCTTCTCTTCGGGTGCCTCGACGATTAACTGATGTGATCGCACAGTTTGGGATGATCTGCGCGCGTGGGAAAGTCTCCTCAGCCAGGGTGCGCAGGGAGGTAGTCGGGGGTCGGCCGCTGCCAACGAACACGCCGATCCCACACCTTGATCGTCGCCCACTGCATTTAGCAAGTGAGTGCTCGCGCCCGCTGCTGGCGTTTTCAGTCTTCGACTACGCGCACGATCGTCTTGCCAACGATGCGCTTGTCGGGAGCGAATGCGGCAGCGGCTTCAGCAAGTGGCAACACGGCGCCCACCGCCGGCTTGAGGCGTCCATCCCGCACCCGCGCGGCGAGTTGGGCGAGCTGGACGCGATCGGCTTCGACAACGAAGAACACGGCCCGCCCGTCGTGCGGCTGAGTCTGCGGCGGCTCGGCTACCGTGACAACCGTTCCGCCGGCGCGCACGAGTGCGGTCGAGCGGGCCAGAATGTCTCCGCCGATCACGTCGAACACTAGGTCGACGTCCCCTGCGTCCTCCAGCTTTTCGGTGTCCAGGTCCAGGAAGATATGGACTCCGAGCTCGGCCGCCCGGACGCGATCTGCCGTCCGGCCGGTGCCGATAACACGCGCACCGACCTCACGCGCGAGCTGCACCGCGGTCGATCCAACGGCACCCCCGACGCCGTGGATCAGAACCGTTTGTCCAGCGGTGAGGCGGCCGTGGTCGAATAGGGCCTGCCAGGCGGTCAATCCGGAGATCGGCAGCGCGGCGGCCACAGTGTGGTCGATGTCGATCGGCAGCGGTGCGAGGTTGCGGGCTTCTACCGCGATGTACTCCGCCACCGAGCCGTTGCGGGACCAGTCGGTCAGCCCGAACACCCGCTGGCCGACGCTCACTCCGGTTGTGCCGTAACCTAACTCAACCACCACTCCGGACACATCGTGCCCGGGCACGCTCGGTGTGCGGTCACGACCCGCGCGGTCGGTCCAGGTGTCTGGCCAGTCAAGTTCATTTGATATGAAACTCGCGGCGTGTACCCGCACGACGACATCGTTCGTGGCCGCCTCGGGGTAGGGCAAGTCTGTCAAGGACAGACCAGCGACACCGGCCTCACGATCTGAAACAACGATGGCTTGCATTACATGTCCTTCCTAAGGAGGGTTGTGATCGGGCTCGACGTGGGGTGGCCGGGTGTTCTTTCCTCCGCTTGCCAGCCGTTTGAGCCAGCGTTCACCATCGAGGGGTGAGTGGTCATCACCCAACGACCTGATTCACCCGGGTGAGTACAAAGGCAGTACTGGGCCGATCGACAGGCACCAGATGTCGCACCGCCATCAGGGTTGGGCCCAGCGGCCGGACGTCAGGATTCACATCTCAAAAGTGGCAAGAGCCGGCCATTCCGCCACAGCCGGAGTTGATTCTGGTGTCAACGGCCCGAAGTAGATATTCGATAACCTCGGGTTCCCTTGGTTATCCGGTCGCTTCGCGGATGTAGCGACCGATCTGACGCAGTGAGCGTGTGGCTTCGGGGATCATCGGCGCGCCGAGTTGGAACACATGGATTTGGCCCGGCCATACCTGCACTTCGACAGGCACGCCGGCGGCGGCTAGTCGTTGGGCCGCTAGCTGCGCGTCGTGGAGCAGCACCTCGCAACTGGACACATGTATCAAGGTGGGTGGCAGTCCGGGTTGGATGTGATCTAGCGGTTCGTAGAGCGCATCGGGATGCGCGTTGGCGTCGCGATGCGCTGCGGCGCGGGTAATCAGGCTGTGGAAGGCGTGGAATGCTCTGGGCGGAAACATCGCATCCGAGCCGCTGTTGGGGTGGGCGGTTTTGGGTTGTGTGGCCAGTTGCAGTAGCGGTGACAGGGCCACCAGCGCTGCGGGCTGCTCGCCGCACTCGAGTAGGCGTTGGGCCAGCGCTAGCGCCAGGTAGCCACCGGCGGAGTCACCGGCAAGCACGATCTGGTCGGGCTGATAGCCCTTTCGGCGCAACCAGCGATAGCCGTCGTAGCAGTCGTCGATCGCCTCGCGGATCGAATGTTTGGGAATCTTGCGGTAGTTGGGCACCAGTACTGGGCTGTCGGCGAAACTGGACAGCATGCTCACCAGTCGGCCGTGCGAGTAGGGGCCGCAGGTGAGGAATGCCCCGCCGTGCAGATACAGCACGACCCGGCGGGTGCCGTCCGCTGGTAGCACTCCATCGGCGCGGAGGAGCTGCGCGGTGCAGTGCGCGAGCCCGATGTCGGCGCGCACCGTGCCTGCTGTCGGCGCGATGGCACGGGCGGCGAACTCGACGACGCCCCATGGCCACGGCGCCGAGGGCAGATAGCTGCCCACGCTCAGTGTGGGTCGGATCATCAGCCGGGCGCTGAGCCAGACGATGCGCCCGGCCATGCTCGGGCCGTCCTGGATGACTTCAACGACGGCGCCCGCGCGGAGCCAGGACCGTCGAGTTTTTCGCTCCTTGGCTTTTTTTCGACCCGGGCGGGGCGAACCCGGGATGGCGGCAGGTGCGCTCATGTCAATATCTCCACGCCGGGGTCATCGTGTCGGCTCTGGGTTGACGGCCGGTGCGCATGCCCCGCATAAGTGCGCGCGCTGCCCGGCAACGAATCTTGGTGATTCACCCAGTATTTGGCGAGTGCCTCGGCATAACGGGCACTGCCGGTCGGCCGCGTTAGCCGCCTGCTCGTCACGGCGCTCCCAGACGGCCGCTCGTCCCCGCGCCACCGCCTTGCGGCGTCGCCCGTCCGCGTAGGCGATCAACCCGGCCGCGACCGACGATGCCGCACAAATCGCAGCGGCGCCGCCGAAATCGATTAGCTGCCCGTCGATCAACATTAGGGCCGCGTAATCACCGGCCACCACAGCCACAAACAGGGCGGCGATGCGTAGTCGGGTCATGATGCCAGTCCCGCTGGCCCGATCGGGCGCACAGTGAAGACGCTGCGCAGGTTTCGCGTGGGACGCCCGCAGGTGCTGCACGCCGGGTGGGTGCCGCGTCGGGACGCCATCTGGCGCTTGTCGCGCACGTAGGCGGCCATCGCCCATTGCACAGTAGCCAGGCAGGCTTGGCAGAGCGTCTCGACGCGGTCGCCATTTGGGCTTAGCCCCATGTGGTCGCATCCGTCGATGGCGTGTATCTCGGCGACCGCCACCGCCGGTGCGCCGCATGCGATTCCGCTTGACACGTGCTGGGCACTACAGATGGGCTGCAGCGTGTGAAGTTGATCCTCGATCGCCGGGACGGTGTCGATCGCGGCATTTCTCCGATGCGCCGAACGCCGGGCAAAAGCGGCGACGTCCCGCATTCGATCCCGCAGCCATGGTGTTCGCGTGGCGCCGGAGCTGAATTCAGCGGGCGATCGGTTAAATTGACGACGCTTCATCTTGTGTCTCCCGTTTGTGCAGCCAACTCGTCCACGTCAACGCGACCCATTGCTCGCTTATGCAGCGCCGAACGCGGAGCCGGTACATGGTCGGCTGCTTAGCGTCCGCTGGCCATCTACTGAGCCAGCATTGACTGACGTGGGATGAGTGGTCATCACCCGGCGAACTGATTCACCCGGGTGATTGGCCGAGTATTTGAGCACGAGCAACCAGATGCAAGCCTGTGGTTGACCGAGACTGGGCAGCCATGTGTAGGGGCGGAGGCACGGTCCGAATCGTGTGCCCGCAAAGGGTTGGAGGGCAGCATCACATCCACCTTTGGCTACCCCGAGCGTGTGGGAGCAAGGATAGGAACGCAGTGCGTCTCGACGATAATTGTCAGCCAAGGCTTTTCGGGCCGAAACGCCCAGGCGTGTTACGCGAAGCCGTAGTCGCTTATCTTGGCGCAGATGGTGGCCTGTGACATTCCCACGGCGCGTGCCGCGTCTTGCAGGCTACGGACAATCGCGTCGCGCGTGGGGCTTCCATTCGGGTGAGCGACGGTGGCAACTTGTCGGCGCTGATGATGCACGTCGTTGGGGGGCAACGGTTCAGTCAGAACCCGCCGCAGATGCGAACATCTGGGACCTTGCGGTCTCTTTGGCAGGAGATCAAAGGCGGCGTCCGTTGCGGTGGGTAACCGGCATTCAAGTTTCCCAAGGCGGTGTGAAACAGCGGCCGTGCCGGCGAGAGGATGGAGTGTGCCGCGAAACGCCGCTCCCACTCCGCCCGATGTCATGCTGCCACCTGGACTTCCAGCGACAGATAGTCGGCGATCCCGTGTATTGCGGGCCAGTCACCATCGCGCACCGCTCGGCCGAGCAACTCCACTAATGGAGTCCAGGCGTCCAACTCGGCCAACCATGAGGCCACCGTCGCGGCGATGTGATCTGCTTGGACGCGCACGGTACGGCCGTGTAGGCGATCGGTGAGCTGATAGATGGTCATTTCTTCATGCCTTTTCGCTCGGTCACGGTGTGGTTGTCGCCCTGCATCGGCCGGTTCTTGCCGCGATGGCCGACGGCTGATCGCCTGACAGCCGAGCTGCCGTTGCGTTCGACGCTGTGCGCCGTTTCCTGCCTCACCGTCGCTCGTCCGATCCGGTCCCGTGTATTAGCTGACGTGACCCATGACACCGCCGCGGGCGTATGCTGAACGTCTCGATCTGAGCAGGGTTGCGCGTCTCAATCTGAGACGCCGGTATTGGCCGGAGGCTGCACCGCTCAGTCGGGGAGCGAGGTGCATGCGTCGATGAGCTTGCGGGCAGGCGTCCAAACCGACGTTCGCCGGATTCGGGAACGGTTCTTGTGCGAGGGGTCCTTGGAGGCGGAGACCTTGTCCGCAAGCGTGCTGGACTCCTGGCGTCGGTCCCAGGCCATGCGGGTTCACCCCGACCGGCTCGATTTGCCCTATGTTCGGCAGCCGGATACCGAGTCACGACTAGCTCACGCCGCGGAGCCTGTGCTGCAGGGGGCCACGCAGGACGTGACCACCGAGGCGATGACGGTCATCCTCACCTCGGCCGACGGTGTAGTGATGGAACGCTCAGCCTCGGAAGGTGCCCTAATGAAGGCACTGGATTCGGTGAGCCTGGCCCCCGGCTACAGCTACGCTGAGGAATTCGCCGGTACCAACGGGATCGGCACCACGCTCGAGACCGGGCGGCCCACGTTCATTCGTGGCGGCGAGCATTTCGTCGGGTCGCTGGGCGAGCTCGCCTGTGCGGGGGCGCCAATCCGTGACCCGATAACCCAGCGGCTCGTCGGCGTCGTTGATCTCACATGCTGGGCTAGCCGCTCGAATCCGGTCTTGCTGCCGTTGGTCAAGAGCCTGGGAAGCCAGATCGAGGACCGGATGAGAGAGTCGGCCCACGCGAGCGAGATCGCGCTTCTGGAGGCGTATCACAATCACGCGCGACGGTTCCCACTCGGTGTGCTGGCGATCGGCGGTGACGTGTTGCTGATGAACCGCTACCTGCGCCAGACACTCGACACCAATGATCAAATCGCCCTGCTCGAACACGCCTCGGATCTGCTTCTCACTACGGCCACGCGACGTCCGCCGGCGATGCTGCCCAGTGGAACGACCGCCAACATCTCTGTCGTCGACCACGCGGAGATCCGCGGTGGCAGGACGAACGTCGTTTTCCATGTGCATCTGTCGACCGAGGCAACAGTGCACCGTGTCGCGACTCGCCAATCGGTCACGTCGCACATTCCTGGCCTCGTTGGGCGTAGCAGCTCATGGCGGCGCAGCTGTGAGCAGGTCGAGCGATGTTGCCGAGAGCGAGATTGGATACTGCTCGAAGGCGAGAAGGGATCCGGGCGAGCCAAGCTGGCGCAGGCTGTCGCCCAGTACGTACACCCGAGAAAGACGGTGCGGGTAATGCGGGCTGAAACATTCCCGACGCCAGCACTTTTCGTAGCCGAGATCGTGACCCAAACCGACGGTGATGACTTCGCCGTGGTGATTTCCGACGTGGACTGCATCGACGAGGGAACGCTCGCAGCCGTCGTTCCGGTGTTGCAATCGCGTTCGAGTCGCGGATGGATCGCCGCGACGCTGAGTTCATCGACACCTTCACCGATGTTTGAGCTGCTGCTGCCGTTGTTCACCCACACCGTGACAGTGCCCCCACTGCGGTACCGGATTGAAGACATCGAGGTACTGGTGCCGTTCCTGCTGCGCGAGCTGACCTCCGGCGCTGATGTGCGCCTTGCCGCCGACGCGATGCGTCAACTCAGTAAGCTGCCGTGGCCGGGTAACGTGGCACAGTTGCGGCGAGTTGTTGCGGAAACCGTTGCGCGACAACGCTCGGGCGTTATCGGTGCCGACAAGCTGCCGCCCGAGTGTCGATCGCTTGCGAAGCGAAAACTCACCCAGATGGAGGCGCTTGAGCGAGATGCCATTGTCCGCAGCTTGGAGGACAACGCTAACAACAAGCTGCAGGCGGCGATAGCCTTGGGGATGTCGAGGGCGACGATCTATCGCAAGATGAGGGATTACGGCGTCGCCTGATCCGACAAAGGTCAGGGCATCAGGCCGGCGCTCGCGCGGCCGCGTCGCATCGGTTTGCCACAAGCACTTTGTACTCGTCGCTGGTAGTGATCGCCAGGCCAGAAGTCTTGTTGCTCAACAACAAACCACCACCACGAGCCGCTGTCGATCATGCTATTTCACGCGGGCCAGACCACCACCACCTGGTGCTGCTGTAGGTTCTCATTCTGGGTGGCGGATAGCGATGTCTCTACCTGCGGGTTTGCGGGATTCTCATCGAAATGGCGGAAGCGTTTTTCTCATCTTCGTGGCGGATCCTATAACCGTACGGTTGTGCTGGACTCACTCACCATATCTGGCTGACACGCTGGACGGGACAGCGTCGGCAAACGCTGGCTACGCTTCCGGGATCAGCCCCGGCGCTCGACCAACTGAGCTATTGACTATTGATATGGCTAACGGGGCAGACCTCCACGATACGGGCGGTGTCAGACACCGCTGGCAATATTGGTCTCGTGGATCAGCTGCCCAACGACAAGCAGGAGACCGCCACATCCTGGACGAACCCGTGGATCGCCGAGTATAAGCAGCGCCAGGCGATGTTGATGGAGATGCGACCGTTTGAGGTCATCGCGATGACGCGAGACTTGAACTTGACGTCCTACGCCTTCAGCAAGAACGCCGAGGAACTTCAGGCCCACATATGGCGATATCCCGAGATCGGCCAGAGCCAGCCGTTCAACCCAGACGTGGGCGATCCTTTCGGCATCGAACTAGCTCGGCTGCTGGCCAACTTTCTCGCCTCGGTGAAATCGCTGGTCTCAGGGCAACGAGCGGTATTGCGCGACGTCTGGCCAAAAATTGAAGGGGCGCTCTCCGAGTTTGAGCGCGGCGAGTACACCGAAAAACGTCTAGCCGTGTTCGAAGCAGACGAGGCGAAATTACTTGAGGAGCTTCGCAACTACTCCCAGCACAAGTTCCTCCCCTACTTGAATCCGGCGTGGCAGTTCTCGCAGACGATGCCGATGGCGGAATTCCAGTTTCGGTTACATGTTGAGCCGCTGTTGAAGTGGGACAGGCTGAACGCGCAGGTTCGCAAATACCTTGAAGAACAGGGTGATTCGATTGATCTGCTTCCGATCATTAGTCGCTACACCGGGGCGGTACGGGAATTCTACAAGTGGTTCTGGCTCAAGATCGACGAGAAGCTGCAGCCGGAGCGCCTCGAATATGACGCGCACGTGGCTGAGCTGATGGTCTACGGCGAAGAAGTGTTCTTAAGTCCGGATTGGATCCAAAAGCCTCAGGGTGAGCCGCCGCCCGGGTGGAACGGAGCGCGTTGGCGGCGTCGTTCGCTAGCCGAGATCAGGCAGCGCCGTTGGCTGCTCGGACACCGGTCCTTTCGTGGCATAGCTGTCGACGCCCAAGGCGTGGCGGAAGTTCGGAACCACCCGTGGACGCCTATTCTCCTGCGGGTGAACTAATTCCCGGTGCCGTTCAGCCGAATAGCGACACCACATCGCTCGCCATAAACCGCGAGCTCGGTCGGGCGGCTTTGGGCCGCATCCAAACCGCAATTGATTCAGCGCCGAGATACCCATCGGTTGTCGTCAAGCTCGCCGATAAGTGGCGCTGTGTCGGTATGACCGGCTCGCCAAGACAAGTTTCACGCCTCCGCCGCGCCGATAAGTTTCAACCACATCACCTGCCACTTGATGCAGGACGCGATACGAGTGTCCTTGCTCAGTAGATCGGTGCTTTGCTCGCTGTAGTTGTCGCATTTGTTTCGACACGCTCACTGAAGCTGTCGCAGTTCGAGCCGGAATGATGCTCAAGTTGATTTGTGACTGCTGCGGCAGCTGCGAATTGTTGGGCTCGTACGGCGGCCGAGTCGGCCACAGTGTTGTATCGGCCGGAGACGAGCTCTGGTGAGGCTTGCGTTGCCGCGACCACTGCGGGTGTGATCGCTTTCGACTGCACCGCGCCGCACCGAGGCGTTCGGACTTTTCGCGGTCAGCGGAACTATTGCGGTTTCTGGTGGTTCGTTCGAATGAAACGTCACGTGACATTCGAATCATGGTGTGAGCGGGACTATCTCATTGCGCTGGATTTCAATCCTACGGTGTGCACGGTGACCGAGCAGCCATTCACGGTGGTATTCGCCGGTGCCGATGCTGGGCAGCGAGAGCATACACCGGACTTCTTTATCCGGTCGGCTTCTGGTGCGGCGATCGTTATGGATGTTCGCCCGCCGGACCTGATCGACGCGAGCGACCGCGAGAAGTTCGAGGTCACAGCGGAGTTGTGTCGTATGCATGGGTAGGAGTATCGACGGTCGGTGAACCGCGGAATCCCTGGATCGCCAATGTGCGGTGGCTGGCGGTTATCGGCACGACCGCGCCTGTACAGATCGATCGCAGAGATCGTCCGCGCCATCGGTGCTGACTGTGGGCCGAGGACGATCGGCGCTGTGGCTGATGCGGCCGGTGAGCCGGTTAGCCCGGGGCACCTGTTACAGAAGCGGCCAAGGTTGATGGGACTAGGTCACCGTCGCCCCGGCGCCGGCGCTGGCGGCGTTGATTCGGCAGCAGATGGACATTGCGGCCAGGATTCAGGCGATCGACCTCGCCGCGGATGCCGGCTCGCCGTCATCGGCTCCGAAGTCGGCGCTCGCCACGACGCCCGACGAGCCGTGGGACGAGTCGATGATCTGAGCGCAGGCGGGCCCGGTACGTCCAGCGCTCGCTCGACCCGTCCGGGTGCTTGATGATCATCGCCAGCCGGGCGCGGTCGCGGCCCACCGGTCGGCGCACTCGTGGGTGGTGTTGAGCGCGCGCTCGATCGGCGAGTCATGACGCGCCTCGGCGCGCCAGATCTCGGAGGTCGACAGCCTGCGCTCGGCGCGGAGCTCGCCGTACAGATCGTTGCGGACGGAAGACATGGATCCTCACCTCGGGTCGAAAACCTGGGGTGCGCCACATAACCGTCCCCACGGCATGTGGCACCGCGGCGTTCCGTGCATCGGAACCGGCAGCCGACAATCCCCTGTGCCACTGCCTAGTCTGGCGTCGGCCCCCCAGCTTCACCAACCACTGAACCGATCAGTCAACCCAGGCAGGAGTTCATGAAGGTCGCACTCATCGGAGCAACCGGCAAGGTCGGGACGCCTTTGACGCGCGAGCTGGTGTCACGCGGGCACACGGTCACGGCGATCACGACGCACCCCGAGGACGTCCTCGACCTGCCCGCCGTGACGTCGGTGGCCGGCGATGCCAACGACCGGGGCGCGCTGCCGGGACTGTTGGCGGGACACAACGTCGTGATCTCGTCGATCCAGTTCCGCAAGACCGACCACGACGCCCTGATCGAGTCGGTCAAGGCCTCCGGCGTCGCGCGCTACTTCGTCAACGGCGGTTGCGGCACGCTGTTGGCGCCCGGCACGACGACCCCGATCATGGACACCTGCGAGTTCCCGGACGACTTCGCGCCGTCCGCCGCGGCGGCCGCCCGGTTCTTCGAGCGCATCCAGCAGGAGACCGAGCTCAACTGGACGTTCCTGTCACCGCCTCCAGATATCGGGCCAGGCGAGCGACGCGCTGGCTCCACAGAGAGCTGGTCTATGCGCTGTTGGTCAAGAAGGATCACGCGACGGCAGGCAAGATCGTGGTCTTGATGGGTGCCGTCGGCACCGTGAAGCCGGAGGCGGAGGCCGCGAAGGATCTCGAGAAGTTCGCCACTCCGCTGACCATGTCGACGCTTGGCGACATGAGCTACGCCGAGATCGGCAAGCAGCTCTCGACGCTGGCCGAGGCCTACGATGTCAAGCTTCCCCGGGAGCTGGTGCTCATCGGCAAGCAGTTCCTCTACGTCGAGCGCTACATGACGCTGCTGGCGCCGAGATGGCAGATGATGACCGACCCGCAACTGACCAGCTACTTCGCCAACTTCATGGTCGAGGTCAGCCGCGAGCATTCCGACGAGTTGGAGGCCTGATGGACGTCCGCACGGGTGCCGCCAAGTCCGGCGAGCTGGACATCGCCTATGAGGACATGGGCGACGTGAACGACCCCGCCGTTCTGCTGATCATGGGGCTTGGCGCGCAGTTGTTGTTCTGGCGCAAGGGTTTCTGCGAGCGCCTGGTGAACCAGGGGTTGCGCGTCATCCGCTACGACAACCGCGACGTGGGGCTCTCCAGCAAGGTCGAGGGCCGTGACACCGGAGCGAAACTGCTGCCGCGGATGATGCGTTTCCAGCTCGGGCTGCGAAACGAAGCCGTCTACACGCTGGAGCACATGGCCGACGACGCCGCAGCGCTGCTCGACCACCTACAGATCGAGACGGCCCACATCGTCGGCGGATCGATGGGCGGGATGATCGCGCAGATCTTCGCCGCTAGGTACCAGCACCGCACCAAGACGCTGGCCGTCATCTTCTCGAGCAACAACCGGGCGCTGCTGCCCCTGCCGGCCCCCAAGCAGATGCGGGCGGTGACGACGCGGCCCAAGGACACCTCCCGCGACGGCGTCATCGCCAACTCCGTGCGCATCGCGAAAATCATCGGCAGCCCGGGCTACCCAGCCTCCGAGGACGAGATGGTGGCCGATGCCACGGAGTCTTACGAACGTTCCTACTACCCCGACGGGGTGGCGCGTCAGTTCAGCGCCATGCTCGGCAGCGGCAGCCTGCTCTCCTACGACAAGCAGATCACCGCTCCGACGGTGGTGATCCATGGCCAGGCGGACAAGATGATGCGCCCCGTTTGTGGCCGCGCGGTAGCCAAGGCCATCCGCAGGTCCCGGTTGGTGATGTTCGATGGAATGGCCCACGATCTTCCCGAGCCGTTATGGGACGACATCGTCGGCGAACTCAAGACCACCTTCTCCGAAGTGCCATGAGCAGCGGCGCCAGGGCTTAGCTTGCGAGGCACTCTGAGAGTTGCTGCAGGCCATGGCATCGCCGATGAGGCCCGCACCCTTCTCACCCCAGTCCAATCACGCAGTGGCAGTGCCACCGTCGATCGGCAGAGCTACGCCGGACACCCACCGCCCAGCTGACGAAACCAGATAGGCGATTGCCTCGGACACATCGGCCGGTTCCACATACGGATTACGCATGGGAGACATAGCCGCTGCGCGTTGCAGGAAGATGTCGGTCGCCGGCTTCTCGGCGTCAGGGACATAGAGGCGTCGGATTCCTTCGTTGTCGAACATCGGAGTATTACAGTTGCCGGGCATGACTGCGTTGACGCGAATCTGGTAGCGCCCCAGCTCTTTAGCCATCGTTCGCATCAATCCCAGCACGGCGTGCTTGGATGCTACGTAACCGGCCAGATTAGGGATGCCCGAAACCGAGGCGGCGGACCCAGTCATAACAACACAGCCCCCTTCCCCCTGCTCGATTAGATGAGGTATCGCCGCCTTCGCGGTGTGCCAGACGCCCACAATGTTGACGTCGATCACGTTGCGGAAGTCGTCGTCGTCGATCATCCATGTCTTCTTGTAGTTGTGAATGATCCCAGCGTTCGCCAGAACAATGTCGAGTCGACCGAACCGATCAAGACCTGCCCGCAGAGCCGTGTTGACCTGGTCTTGATCGCGCACATCGGCGACGGTCGATACCATCTCGCTCCCGGCTTTCCGTACTAGGTGCTCGGTTTCGGCCAGATCCTCCGGTCGTGACATGTCGAACGGTACGGTGCTCACCTGCTGACAAAGATCAAAGCCGATAATCCTGACGCCCTCTTTGGCGAGACGTAGTGCGTGCGAGCGGCCTTGGCCTCGCGCAGCGCCCGAGATGAATGCGACGGAGCCATCTAGGCTACGTTCTTCCGCTTCTAACACCCTTGCTCCTCTGAGTCTTCAATCTATGAATATAGTTAATACTAATTGGTGCACTCGTCGAAGCAGAAAGCGGATATCGGTTGCTAGCCGTAGCATTGTTCTCGACTGACGGGTTCTGTTGCGCCACCTGCTCGTACACAACCACACCGTGATGTTCTACAGGCCACGTCACGCTTCTACCGCCACGAGACATAAGCGCCGCCGTCCGGTTTCCGCGACGTGTCCAGACTCGAGGTTCGCAAGACTGGGCACGAGGATGGCCCCTTGGAAATCGACCGATTCTCGACATCGCGCTAGCTACGACGGCCGTCCGTCGGCTTGCTGAATACCACCTCCTCTCAGTGACAGGTCGGACAGAGACCCAGCAGCGACGACGCGTTCAACCACCCGACACGGGCGACGTCGGCGTCGGGCAGTCCGGCCAAGATGGTGCCGCGCATATCCGCTTGGGCGGGCAACGGATAGTCAGTCCCGAAAAGAACACGAGCCGACCCGATGCGCTCACAGAGATATCGCAAATTCGCCTGCTGGTAGACGACGCTGTCGACGAACACGTTGCGAGTCAACTGGTCGGCCGTCATGTCGGCCTGTTGGTCCCACATCAACGCAATGCGCGCGAGGGCCCAGAAGAATGTGCCCCCACCGTGGGCAAGACATATTTTGAGCTCCGGGGCGTCTTGCACCACACCGCCGAAGACGAGCCGCGAGGCGGCGATGGCGGTGTCTGTTCCCATGCCGAGACCAAACGTGACGGCGGGCCCGGCGATCCGTTGGGCCGCGTACGCATCCAGGCCTAGGGCCAGCGGGTGAACGAAGATCAGCATCCCAAGCTGTTCTGCAGCCTGAAAGAACTCCCGCAAGTCGGGATGGTCGAACTCACGGCCACCGGCAGACGTGCCGATCTCCACGCCCGCCAAGCCGTCGTCGTGGACGCGCTGCAGTACCTGGATCGCGCTGTCGGGATGGTGCAACGGCACCGTTCCGAGCCCGGAGAACCGGTTCGGATTGCCGGCGACCATCGCCGCCACGGCGCCATTGAGGTGCGTCGTCCATTGCACGGCCTGCGCAGGCTCGCCAAAATCACAGATCAACGGAGGAATGAGCGAAAGGACTTGGCGATCAACTCCTGCCGCGTCCATCTCGTCGATCCGACGCTGTGGCAACCACGCCGACGAAGCGACGCTACGCACAACTTGCCCGTTGCGGGTAAGCCGACCCACGTCACCCTTGGAAACAAAGCTGGGCCAACGTGGATCGCCGAAACGCTCGGCGAAATCCGGCGGGTCGACGACGACGTGGGTGTGGAAGTCCACCCGGCAGTTCTCACCCACGGGGCAACCCCTTGCTGCGTCGTGACCGCCATCGTGGCGTCGGCGAAGGCAAATGACTGTGCACAGCGACTCTCTCCCTCTGTCGGATCATGGGTTCAATGGTCAAGGCGGGCCTTGACTTCGGGGCCCGACGCCGTCAAACGTGCACCCAGCCAGGCAACGATGTCGGCCATCACCTGTAAGTGACCGGGCTCGTGGAGCACATCGTGGCGACGACCGGGGTAAACGATGAGAGTGTTGTCCGATGAACCGGCACCCTCGTGCAGACCCCGCGATCCCTCGGGGCTGGCGGTTATGTCGTCGGCCCCGTGGATCAGTAGCAGGGGTAATCGGAGCCGATGGAATTCCCTGGGGAGGCGCCTCGTCGCCTTCGTCATCTCTCCGACAAAGCGTGCGTCCAAGCGGCCGTGGTGGATGAGCGGGTCCGCCTCGTACGATCGAAGTACTTCTGCATCGGACGTCATGTCTTCCGGTGGGAGTCGAATGAGCGGGCACCGTGGAACCAGGGCAGAAAGGATCGCCGCCATATCGGTTTGAATTCGGGAGACGCCGGCGCCTCGCCCTAGCGCCGAGCCGATGACGACGGCTCCCGCCAGCCCGTCTTGGTGCCGCAGTGCGTGGGCAATGGCTACCGCGCCCCCCAAGCTGTAGCCCAATAGAAACGTCGGTATCTGGTATGTCGGGTGCACGATCTGCGTCAGAAAGGAATCCAGGTCGATCGGCAGCTGCGCGAAGCGATCAAAGGTGCTTCGTCGGCCCTCGGACTTTCCGTGGCCCCGGGCGTCGTGCGCGTAGACAACGTAACCGGCATCCACCAGCGCCCGCACAGTGTTGGTATATCGTTCACCGTGCTCGCAAATCCCGTGGTGCACAACGACGACCGCCAGTGGCGCGCCAGCAGGTGACCACATCCGCCAATACAGCCGCACTCCGTCATCGGCAGCGACCCAGCCCGCCCGCGTGGGCGACCGCGCGATCCTGTCGGCGCCCATACTCGTACCCGACGATTGTCGTGCTGACGCGCCGTCGCCGGTGGCTCCCATGGTGTGCAGTGTCCGCTTGTGCGCACCGCCAGCGTAGAGCGCGTTCCCATCAGCGGAACCGCGTCTTACCTACCACAGCATGGCCGCACCCGTCGGAGTCGCCACGCGCGTCAGTCCAACGGGTTTCGGCCACCGGAACGCCCAGGCGTGTGTCCGAAGAGATCGTAGTAGGGTCCGCGCGCAAGCCGCCCGGCGACACCGCGTGACCCAAGACCGTGCGACGCCGCCGGCGTGGCAGCTTTTCTTCGATGCGTGGCTGATGCTCAACGCGGCAGTGATCGTCGGGATTCACCTTTTTGCGCGGGCGTGAACACAACCGCTCGCAACGTAATCCGCGAGTCAGCCATCGTGGCGTCGGCTCTGGGCAAGCACGCGGCTAGACCGGCGGGTACGCAGGAGGCGGGTATACCCCCCGTAGGATCCAGGCGAACCAGTTGATGCCGTATTCCAGTTCGTCGCTCGCGTCGTAGTCAGGGTTCGGATCCATTTCATCTCCCAGTTTTGGAGGACTGCCGCGTAGCAATCCTGATGCCCAGCGGCACTGTCTTATTGAGTTGTAAACGCGTGCATCGAGGCTGTGCCCTCGAGGTCGTCGCGGATCGCTTCCTGGGCCTCCGGCGGAAGGGTGTGCATGATCTCGCGGACCCTGGCCTGGCGGCGGCCGACGGCCTGGCGTTCCGGCATACCGGGTGTCGCCATGATCTGCGGCGGCACACCCACGATTTCCTCGGTACCGCCGTCATGGTGGCCGGCGTCGACCATGGCCTGCTCTTCGGCCATCTGCGACTCGTCCTTCTCCTCCGACATACCGATCGGTCCGATACGGCGGCCGTTGAGGAACTGCTTGACCACCGGCTCGTCACTGGTCAACAACACCTCGCGGGGGCCGAACATCACCAGGTGCTTGCGGAACAACATGCCCATGTTGTCGGGCACCGTGCGCGCGATGTTGATGTTGTGCGTGACGATCAGGATCGTGCAGTCGATCTGAGCGTTGATGTCGATCAGCAGCTGCGACAGATAAGCGGTACGGACCGGGTCCAGACCCGAGTCGGGCTCATCGCAGAGGATGATCTGTGGGTCGAGCACCAGGGAGCGGGCCAGGCCCGCGCGCTTGCGCATACCGCCGGAGATCTCGCCGGGGAACTTGTTCTCATCCCCGGCCAGGCCGACGAGTTCCATCTTCTCCATGACGATATTGCGGATCTCGCTTTCCTTCTTCTTCGTGTGTTCACGAAGAGGGAAGGCGGTGTTGTCATACAGGCTCATCGAGCCGAACAGCGCACCGTCCTGGAACATGACGCCGAACAGCGTGCGGATCTCGTAGAGCTCCTTGGCCGAGCACTCGATGATGTTCGTGCCGTCGACGATGATCTTGCCGCGCTCGGGCCGCAGCAGACCAATCAGGGACTTGAGGAACACCGATTTACCGGTACCCGACGGGCCTAGGAGGACACTGACCTCACCGGCCGGGACCTCCAGCGTGACATCTTCCCAAATTCGCTGGGCCCCGAAGGACTTCGTCAGCCCCTCAACCTGAATTCCAATACCCACGCGCGATCCTTTCTTTATTACGCGGTGTTCTTATCGCTAGATGCACCCGGCCGAGCAGATATCCATTGGCGGCGACTCGGGGGGCGGATCTACTGGTGGGAACTGCTTGGTCAGATCGACGTCGCTGTCCAGCTCGGGTGCCATCGGAACGAATCTGCATAAGAAGGTCACTGCCAACTGGCATGGATTCTCCGATGGATCAGCGATCGCCGGGGCAGACAGTAGGAAGCCGACGAACAACGCGCACGTGAACGCGATCAGTGTCTTTACGAGCAACAACATTCGGGCCTCCTCGGGTCTTGTTGTGGTGTCATAGTTTTGGTCACCTGATCGTGGCGACGAGGTCAGGTGCCAGCGCGGCCAGCTGCGGACCCCAGCTCGACCAGTCGTGGTCACCGCCGGTCGGGAAGTCAAAATGCCCGTTGTGGCCACCCACGCTGCGGTAGTGCTGGTAGAAGACGCGGTTGCTGCCTTGAGCTTGATCGCAGTACCCAATCATCGCGGCCGGATCACTGCACGTAAGTGTGGCCGGGCTGTATACCCACAGCCGAATGCTGTTGTCGGCAAGCAGCTGCGCGTGCACATCCGGGTCGTGCCACTTCCACCGGCCCAGCTGCGGCATCCCCCACATGTTGCGAGTGTCTGCACCGCCGAACTGCGCCAGACCCGCGGTGATCGCACCGTTGAAGGCAGTCGCCGACGGTGTGAGAAAACCCGACAGTGAGCCTGCGAAGCGGTACCGATCGGGATGGAAGGTCGCGAGCGTCAACGCGCCCGTGCCGCCTTGCGCCGCACCGACGATGCCATGGCCGCCAGGTGCCAGTCCCTTGTTGGCTGCCAACCAATCGGGCAGCTCACTGGACAGGAAGGTCTCCCACTGACGGCTGCCGTCCTGCTCCCAATTGGTGTAGAGGCTCCAGGCGCCGCTGGCTGGCGCGACCACTGAGATACCCTTGCCTGCAAGGCTATTCATCGCGTTTCCCGCGGTCATCCAGTTGCTGACATCTGGTGCGGCGTTGAACGCGTCGAGCAGGATTACCGCGTGCGGGCCGCCGTCGGCGAACGCCACTGGGATGTCGCGGCCCATCGCCGCCGACGGCACCATCAAATACTCGACGGCGGCAGCCTTGGCCCGTCCAGCGGTCCACAGGCAGACACCGAGCACCATTACCAGCGCGACGCGCAGCAGGGTGATCGCTACCGTCATGCCTCGTGGGTCTCTGGGTCTATGACCGTCAAGCGTCGATGTCATCTCGTTGCTTCCGATTGGTTGGCTTCTTGCTGCCGGCGACCGATGACGGGGTCATCTGCAGGTGTCTGCAACTCGCCGCGCCCAGCCTCAGACAACGGCACGATTCGCCCGACCAGCCGGCCGCGGCGCACGACGTCGAATGACTCACCCGCGGCGACTCTGTCGAAGTAATACGCTGCGCTGTTTCTTATCTGACCCAGGCCGATTCGATTCCTCATGGGCTTACCCTTCGTGGACGACGAATGTCACGATCTGCATCCGGTGGTGAATACCGCTTGTCGCCATGCGGGCGAAGGCCTTTGACCCTGACCCAACCCTGCCGGAGATAACGACGGGCGCCCTCTACCAGCACAAGGTCGGCATGGTCGAGACGCCGTCGGTCGTAGGACGTGGCAAGTTGGACAAACCGTTCGTGAAACTGCTGAACGTTCATACCGAACTCCGGAAAGAGGTCTTCGTCATAGAGGGCGCCGTGCGGGTCCCACAGCAGCATGTACTTGAGGATGTCGCGGTCAAAGGGGTCGATGCGAACCAGGCTGTGACGGTCGTCTGTAGTGGTCACGGAGGGCCGCGATTCAGCCCGGTTGCCCGTACACGGCGACGACAACTGTGCGGTCCAAGGTGTTCTCGGACCACACCCCGATCTCGGTGTTGGCGCAGTCGGACATGATGGCCATGTAGGCCGGGTTGTAGTACCACTGGTTGATCAACTCGATGCCGCTGATGGCCAGGGCGGGATTGATGGCCACGGTCTCTTCAGTTTTGCCGCGAAACCCCGCCGCAGCGGCGCGGTCTTGCGGTGTGGACCCGTCAGATCCGGTGTCGCCGTCCAAGCTTCGGTTGTTGAGCACATCGTTGGTGTGCCATTGCGCCGCCAGGCGCAGCTGAGGATTGATGTGCAGGTTCGTCGTACAGCCGGCTTGGTGCTGCACCGTGTATACGTTGGCCACGACGCCGTCGTTGAGCCGCTTGTTGTCGGCCTGCGCGGCCGGGATCCCCCACAGAGACCCAGCCACCATCGCCACCGCAACAGCGGTGAACGCCCGACAGTTTCGCATCGTGCTGGCCGAAACCCTATGGTGCTTGGCCACTTTGCCTCCGCCCCTCGATGGTCACGGCGCCGCCGCCGGCGTATCCCGCTGCGGAGTTGCGCAGCTGCCAGATCAATGCGGGGCACAACTCGTTGACCGCCTGATTGATCAGATAGGCGCCCTGGTAGTCGTCGGCGGTATTGAAGTCGGACTTGACGCCACCGACGAGGTCCGCGTAACTGCGGCTCCCGGCCACTTTGTCGCAGATGCTATGCCCGTAGGCAACGGCGTCGTCAGCATTGGCGAAGTTGTAGCCCGGCTGGACGGTCACGTTGACCAGATAGGCGACCGCGTCGGCGCGGGCATATCCAGCAGCGGCAAGTCCGACAGATCCGAATACGGCTGCAGTCGCAACCGATACGCTGATCAGTGACTTGGGGCTAGGCATGGTATTGCGACCTCACGTTCAGGATCAGATCGGATCGAATTGCGAGACCAGCCAGTGGCCGTCGACTTTGTCGAGTGTCACGCGAACGGTCGATGCGGTATCGGTTGGTGCATCGGTGCCAACTATCGCGGTTTGATTGACAAAGACGAGGACCACCGCCCGGCTTGAGTCGGCCGACACTGATGCTGCCGCTGGAACCGTTGCGACAGCCGAGATCTGTCGTTGCTTGGCGCCGGGGATGACGACGTCGTGGATGAGGGAGGTGTAGGAATCCTTGAATGTGCCCGTCAGGCGGTCACGGGCCGCGGCGAGGTCCTTTTCTACGGTGTCGGGTCGATACGACAGCATCGCTACTGTGCTTTCCTTGGCGGCCTGTACGGACTCGATGCGGGCAATACCGGCGTCGCGCGCTGAGGCATCCTGCCACTTGAGCAAGGCTGCAACCAAGGTGAGAACAAGTGCGAGTCCAGGTAGCACACCGAAAGCGACGATGCGCCACTTGATCTTTGGGCGGCGCGCGCGATCGCGAGTGTCATCGGTTTGCACTGGTTGCCGGTCACTATCGGCCTCGTCGTCAGCATAGTGGGCAGCGTCGTCGGACAGAGCCATTGGTTCGGCAGATGAACTATCGGCGTGATCTTCGTCGCTACCGGCATCTGCTAGCAGCTGCTCGTCGCCGAGCGCCATTTCCAACTCGGCCTCGGTATTGGCAGCCATCGGCAGCCCCTCCCCTACAACCGTATTCACGGCACGAACTCAACATTGGATACTTTGGCCTCTGCGCCGATCTTGGTTACTGCGATGCGCATTCGCCATGCACGCGGATTCTGTTCGGGCGCACCTGCGTTGGAGGTCTTCACCGCGACGGCGACCAAGATCTGCGCGTCATTGCCGGTTTCGGATTCCAGGCCGGCTTCCGTCACCGTTCCCACCGACTTGGACTGGGCCTTTTTGACCACGTCGACGAACGGCTGCACGCGCTTGCTGAAGTCGTCGTAGAAAGGCCCGGTAGCCGAACTCAGGATGCGTTGAATGTCAGCGTCGACGTGCTGGTAGTCGATGGTTGTCAGGTTCAGCGCGCCCTGACGACCCACCTGCAGAAACAGATTTCGTTGCTTGTCGTCCTGATGCAAGTGGTACGCGCGCACGCCGAGCCAGCCGCCCAGCCCCGTCAGCGCGAGGACTGTGACCAGACCCACAATGCTTGCTGGGCCAGCGGGCGACGACACCGCCGCCAGTGCCGAGCGGCGCTTCGATTCAACACCTATCCCAGCGTCGGTTTCGGCATCAAGCGAATCGTCAGTCCGCGCCTCTGCGACCTGCGGATCGGCTTGGCTGTGTTCGGATGCTTCGACACCGGGGGCGCAACCGTCTTCTTCGGACGGGATGGTAACCGAATTGCCGTTAGTGGATTGAGCCACTGGATGACTCAGCTGCCGGGCGGAATCATCATCGACTGCCATGTCTGCTCCTTTCCTGGGCTTCGGGCCAAATTGCTTTGCGTGTAGACGTGCCCGTCCGGTCCCACGTATGTGCCGGTGGCCGGGTCGTATTCGGCTACGGCCAGCGGGGGTGGGGGCGGGCCTAACGGTGGTGGGGCGGTCGACCCCGGGGTTCCCGGCGGCGGCTGCGGTATGGACTGTCCAGACAGCGTGGCGTTGGGGTCGCCCTTCCAGTTGAAACCGTCGTTGAGCGGAACGTAATTCTCGTTGCTTTCGCACATCTTGACGGTGGGCGCCCGCTTGCCGGGGACCGTTACGCAGGGCGTGTTGCGTGCCCCTCGGACGTTGAACACCGAATCCTGCGGCACCCGGCAATACAGATCACCGGCGGGCCTGGGCGGATAGTCGACGTCGGATTGCCCGCGTTGCTGCTGGACCGGCATGAAGCCGGTGGTGCATGGCGGCGGGAGGTTGAGGTTCAAATTGAAGCTGAGGAACGCACCCCGGTAATCCTGCTTGGTGTTCATGTTGGGGACTCCGATCGCCTGCATACTGGCCGCGCCCTGGGGTAGCAGCACCAACAGCTGTTCGATGTTGTCCCGGTAGGTGACCGCTATTTCGTCAAGACTGACCATGTTGGCCAACACAATTGGCAGTGTCGGCTGCAACCTGTCGAACAACTGCCGGCCCTCGTCTGCGGCTGCAGGACTCTTCTGCAGAACTCCCTGCACCGCCGAGTCGTTCGCCTTCAGCTGTCCGGTGATGTCGGCCAGATTGGCTGCCCACGCCTGAACCGAGTCTGCCGTCTCCGTCTGCGAGTCGAGGACAGGTTTCGCGCCGTCGATCAACGTGGTCAGCTCGTCGAGGTTGGCCCGCGCGTCGATGGCCAACCCGGTGGAGCCTTTGATCAGTCGCGACAGGTCAGGTCCGAGACCCCCTACGGCAGTGTAGGACTCATCGACCACCGTCTTGAGGTTGTCGTGCGGAATGGCGTTGAGCCCGCGATTGGTGGCATCGAGCAATGAGCTCATGTCGGGGGGCACTGTGGTGCGGTCCAGCGGTATCACCTCGCCGTTATGCAATGGAGCAGAGCTGCTGTTGCGTGGCAACAGGGCGATGTACTGTTCACCGATTGCGGTCTGGCTGTGCACCTGGGCGTCGAGATCCGATGGGATCGTCGTGCCCGACCGAAGCGACATCACTGCTTCCGCACCATGCTCGGTCAGGCGCACGGACTTCACCTGACCGACTTCGGTTCCTCGATACGTGACATTGCTGCGTTCGTAAAGGCCACTGGCACCGGGTAATTCGACCGTGACCTCATAGTGCCCGATGCCGGCCAGCAGCGCTGGTAGCTGGATGAAGCCGAACAGCATGACCCAGCCGGTGATCAGCGAAACCGCGACGAAGATGCCGAGCTGAATCTTGATTCTGCGCGTTAGCACCATGTCAACGTCCCTGATCCATGTGGTAGGGCACGACCAGCGGATTGACCGCCGTATACGGGCTCGGCATCTGTCCGATGGTGCGGCCCCATTGCATCTCCAACTCGGTCAACTCGCCCTCGAAGCGGGTACCGACGAAAAACGATGAGTCCAGCCGGCTCAGGGTCAGGTCGACAATCGCGGTCAGGTTGGCGTAGTCGCCCCGAAACCATTTGGTCAGAGTCTCTTTCGGGAAGGGAAACGTGCTGTAAAAGCTCAGCGACCGGGTGAGCGCGGGGCCCGCGTTGGCCAGTGACTCCAGCACGGGGCCAAGGTCTTTGAGCTCCTTGACCAGAGCCTCCTTGGTTTGATTGGCCGAGATGTTGACGAGCGCGGCGAACTTACCGAGAAGGTCAAGGGCATCGGCGAGATTCTGGCGCTGATCGTTGAGGACGCTAAGCGCATCGGGAATCGTTTTGAGAGCTTTGTCCACGACCGGCTTTTGGTCGGCGAACTGGCCAACGAGATTGTTCAGGCCCTCAGTTGCGGCGATGATGTCGTCGGTCTGGTCGTTGACATTGGCGATGAACTGGTCGAGTTGTTCGATCAGACTGCGCAGATCCTTCTCACGACCGGAGAACGCCGTGCTCAGCTCGGCGGTGATCTCCTGAATATGACCGATCCCTCCGTCGTTGAGGAGCACAGATAAGGCGGCCAGCGTCTGCTCGGTTGACGGATAGGTCCCCCCCGACGACAGCGCAATCAAAGACCCCTGATGCAGCTTGCCCTCGGGCGCGGTATTCGTCGGTGACGCCAACTCGACATGCAGCGACCCGAGCAGGCTGGTCTGACCGATCGTCGCAGTCGCGTTGGCGGGCAGATTCACATTGCCGTTCAGGGTCATGGTGACCAACGCGTGGTAGCCCTGCCGCTCGATCTTCGTGACGTTGCCGACGGTCACGTCGCCTATCCGGACACGGGAATTCGGCTGGATGTTCGCGACATCCGGCAGTTGCGCCTGGATTGAGTAGGAGCCAGGTCCGCCACCTTCGGTGCCCGGCAGCGGCATGGAGTTCAATCCGCGCCAACCGCAACCGGCCAGTCCGGCTGAAACAGCAAGGACGAGAAGCCCACCGGTGAATCGCTTCACCTGACCGAACGTCATGAGCCACCCCCGGGCGGCGTCATCATGCCGCGCAGGCCTTGCGTCGGATCCGCGGCCTGCGCCTCGGCGGGCAACGGCGGGTTGTCGGGACCGACGGGAGGGGCCGCAGAACCGGCCGCGACGGGGGCCGACGGATCCGGTGGCGCTACGTTGGGCGCAGGCGTTGGCGGCACATAATCGGGACGCATCCAGTCCTCGCTGTAGGTGACCTCGTTGGGCCGTGCGGAGGCGCCGACGAACAGGTTCTGGCCGAGCGGGGGGAAGTTGAATTGGCGGTTCTTGATGATCGGCGCCAAGTACTGCACACACAGCTTCGATGACTGTTCGGCGCCCAGCCGCGAGGCCGCTTGAATCGCCCCGCAGATGAAGCTGATCGGATTGGCGAAGTTGTTGACCGCCAGGGCACCCGACAGTGTGCCCTGCGCTGGCTGGTAGATGTTCACGAAGTTCTGCAGTGTGTTCGGCGCGATGTGCAGGGCCTGCTTGATGTCATCGAGGCTTTGGGTCAGGGCCGTCGTCACCGATGCCAGCTTGTCCGACGTCGTGCCGAGCGTTTCGCGGTTCTCTGCGATGAAGCTCTGGACATCACCGACCGCCGAGTCGATCGACGACACTGCGTGGCCAACCTGGCCGGGATCATCAGCTAGCAACCCCGTTGTCGCGGCGAGATTTTGATTCAGCTGTCGCATGAGGTCCGTGCTGGACTGCAGTGCCGATACCAGAATCGCCAGGTTCTTCACGGTGCTGAAGATGTCCTTGCTGTGGTCACCGAGCGCCGAGAATGCCTGGGAAAGCTTGGTGATGGTGTCGCGGATGTCTTCCCCCTGGCCGCGCAGATTGCCTGCGGCGGTGTTGATGAATGAGCCCAGGGTGCTGACACCGCCCGGCTCCGTCGGCTGCAGCGTGCCGGTGAGTCGTTCGAGCTGACGCCGCAGGTCGTCCCATTCGACGGGCACCGCCGTGCGGTCCTGCGGGATGACCGCACCGTCTTGCAGCGCAGGGCCGCTTCTGTACATCGGCGTCAGCTGAATGGCGCGCGAGGTGACCAACTGCGGCGACATGATCACCGCTTTGGCGTCCGCGGGAATCTTGTATTGGTCGTCGACCCAGAACGTGACCTTGGCGCGTTGGGCCTCTGGCTCGATGCTGTCGATCTTGCCGACGGGAACTCCGGCGATGCGCACTTCGTCGCCGACGAAAAGACCGTTGCTGTTGGCGAAGTAGGCGGTGATCTGTGTCTTGGCCACCGTGCCGGCTACGTTGAGCGCGACGAGCACGCCGCATACCAGGACTCCCACGAGGACCGCGGCCACGATGCTGCGGCCACGTCGCGGCAATTGCCTCATTGTCCTGCCTCCGTTGTCGGCTGTTGGCCTGGACCGGCCGCACTCGGCAGCGGCGGCATCGGGGGAACTTCTCCTGGCTCCACCAGAACCGGGCTGGGTGTCGGCTCGTGCAGCGAGCCGAGGCCTGGGGGGGCCGGGGCCGGCGGCCCCGGCGGCGGCCCACCGGGTGGCGGAGCCGGCAGCGGCTCACGATAGGGGTAGCACCCGGTAGGGCCGGGCAACGGCAGGCCGGGCGGACCGCAGCCCTGATCGCCGGGCTTGCCCGTAATCGCGTCGGGCAGTGTGAGATTCGGCTCGCCGCCCTGACCCGTCCGTGGATAGGGAACCGGCAGCGCCGGTGTACCGGGTTGACCGACAGGCGGGTCGACACGCGCGGCGGGTGACAGCACGTTCGGGTCCAGACCGAGGTCGGAGAACGCGGCGTCGATGAACGGCTGCGAGAACTGACCCGGAATCAGGTTGACGACGTAAGCCTTGAAGAACGGGCCCGACGACACCGACTCCCCCAGCGACATCGCATAGATGTTGAGCCCCTTGATGGCCTGCTGGACGCGCTGCTTGCGGTTGTCGACGATCGCGAGCACGCCGTTGAGCTTTTCCAACGCAGGCTTCAGCGTGTGCCGATTGTCGTCGATGGTGCCCTTGATCTGATCGAAGACCGCGGTGAGGTTGTGTGACAACTCGTCTAGCGCGGTGCTTTCGGTGCGCAGTTGGGCCAGAAGCGCGTTGGTGTTGGCGATGAGACTGACGACTTGGTGGCTGCGCTCGGCGAGAACCCCGCTGGCCTTGTTCGCATTTTCCAGCAGCTTTCGGAGCTTGTCGTCGCGCCGGTTGAGCGTATCCGAGAAACGAGCGACCCCCTCGACGGCGATCTTCAACTCCGGTGGCGTGTCCTGGAAGGTGCTGGACAGCACCGCCAACGAGTCCGATACTTGGTCGGTGTTGAGCCCGCTGATGGCCGATGTGAGATCGCCTAGCGCATCGGGCAATTGGTAGGCCGGTGTCGTCCGGTCTACCGGGATGGGCCCCGTCTGAGTCCCGTCGCCACGGGGCGTGATCTCCAGGAATTTCGTCCCGAGGAGGCTTTTCGTCTTTACGGTCGCCTCGGTGCGATCGCCGAGCCTGATGTCCTTGTCGACGTCGAACTTGATCACGACGTTCGGTTCGTCGAGTGAGATGCTGCCCACATGGCCCACTTCAAAGCCCGACACTTCCACCGCCGCACCCGATTTCAAGCCGCCCGCTTCGGTGAAGTACGCCGAATAGCTCTTCCCCTGGTTGATGATAGGCAAGCTTCTGTAGTTCAGCGCGGCGAGCACGGCAACCGCTGTCAGCGCCAAACTAATGGCTCCGATGACAAACGGGCTGCGTTCACTGAAGGGTTTCATTTGGGAGTGCACCGTCCCGTACTTTGGCCGGCAACTTTGACGTATACCGGCTGTCCACCCTTGCCATTCAGCTTCAACACCACGTCGCACAGGTAGAAGCTGAAGAAGTCGCCATACATACCTTGCCGGTCTAGTGCCGCGTAGGCGTCGGGCAAGGTGTTCAACAGTCCGTCGAAGTAGTCGTGGTCGGCCACCACGATGCCCGCCGTACGGTCCAGCTCGGTGACGGTCTTCTTCAGCGGCGGCCGCGCTTGAGATAGCAAGTCGGCCAATGAGGCCGCGGCCGCATTGCCGTGTGCGATCGAGTTGCTGATGTCGACTTTTCGGTCAGCCAGCGTGCCGACAAGGGTGGACAGCGAGTCGACGGCCTTGGCGAATTCCGTGCTTTGATCTCCGAGTGAGCCCGTCACGGTGTTGAGGTTGACGACGACCTGGCCGATGAGCTCGTCGCGATTGGCCAAAGTGTTGGTCAGGGCGGCAGTCTGGCTGAGGAAGGAGCCGATGGTGCCGCCCTGCCCCTGCAGAGTCTGGATGAGCTGGCTGGATAACGCGTTTACCTGCTCGGGATCCAGTGCCCGGAACAATGGACGGAAGCCGCCGATCAGCGCATCAAGGTCGAGCGCGGGCGCGGTGCGGTCTAGCGGGATCGTTTGGCCCGGTGACAGTTTCTTGGTGTCGCCTGGGCTTTCTTCAAGCGCCAGATAGCGCCCACCAATGAGGTTGTCGTAGCGGATGACGGCCTTGCTACCTTCGGTGAGGACCACCGAATTGTCGACATGGAATTCGACATTCACCGTCATGTCATGGTTGACCGAGATCTTGTTGACCTTGCCGACCTCGACGCCGCCGATGCGGACGAAGTTGCCGTTCTTCAGCCCCGTGACATTACTGAACACGGCGTTGTAGGACTGGCCGCTCTCGAACCGTAACTGCCCGAAAATCGCGATGAGAACGAACGCGCCGGACAGGCAAACGGCGACGAATATCGCCAGGCGCCAAATGGCGCCCCTCAAGTTGTCTCTCACAGAGGTCGCCTCTCGCGTCTTGTTTCACGGCAGCAATCGTTCATGGTGACGGCGCCGCCTCTTGGGGCAATGGCGGTGTTGGGGTCGGCTGCAGCTGGGCCGGTGCCGCGACGACGAAGGGTTCCTGGCCGGGGACGACCAGATCTTCGCGGGGAGCGCCAGGGGGTGGTGCCGGCGGCAGACCCGGATACAACGGCGTCCCGTCCGGCGCGTATTGCGGTGCACCGTATGGCGGCGCTCCCGGGTAGGGAATTGGTCCGGGCGCCGGGCCGCCGGGATAGCGGATGCTGGGAGCTTCGGGCACCGCTCGGGTAACGGGCAAGTAGTTTGCATAGCCCGGGAATCCGATTCCTGGGTTCGGCCTCAGGTCCAGGCCGGTGCCAAAGCCGGTGTTGGTGATCAGTTGGCGTTGCGGATAGTTCTTCGAGACGTCGGGCAGTGAGCCACATCCCGGTTTGCCGCCGGGGCCACCCTTGGCGCCAATGACCGGAAGGTTGTCCGGGTACCTGTAGGGGTCATCGCCGAGGAGGAGCGCGGCGTCCACGAGCAGACTCTTGCCGTCACCGCCGCCCGCCGACTGGTAACCGCTGAGGTCGAGCACGTTCTTGCCGCCGACGAGCATGCACGTGAGTTGAGGGTTGTATTTCATCAACAGTCGCGTCGTGGGCTCGGCGAGGTTGACGGCCTTAACCAGGTTGTCCGTGTTTGGCCCGAGCACGTTGATACCGCTGCGGGCGAATCCGATCGCGTTGAGCAGCAGGGAATCCAGCGCACCGGCGTTCTTGGTGATGGTGGTGCTCGTCGTGCTTGCGGAGTCCAACACGGACAGGATGTTGTGCGCCGCTGAACCGTAGGTATCGCTGAAGCCATTGAGTGCCTGCCAGTCCTGCCGGGAGGTCTCGGCGCGCGGATTAAGCTGTAGCAGAACCTGATTGGCGTCGGTAGTCGCCTCGCCCATACGTTCACCCTGTCCGCGGACACCCTCGGCGATCGCACTCAAGACAGCGTTCAACTTCGCCGGATCGACCTGATGGATCACGCCGACGAGATCCTGGAACACAGTGTTGACCTCGGTGCTGACGTTTTCCGACCTGATCACCTGCCCGGCCGAAATCCGCTGGGGGCTCGGGTCACTCGGATATATCAGCTCGACGTACTTCGAACCGAAAGCCGTACTCGCTTTGATCCGTGCCTCAACATTGGCGGGAATGTACTTGACCTGGTCGGGGTAGATCTCTAGGCGCAGGCTGACTGAGTCGTTCTGGGCGCCGATGGTCATCACCCGGCCCACTTGAACACCATGCAGCTTGACCCTGTTCCCAGAATCCATCACCAGCCCGGCGCGATCGGAGGTCACTGTCACCGGAACGTAGGAGTTGAACGAACGCTGAAAGAACGCCACGATCAGCACAACCATGAGCACGATGCTGATCAGAAGCACCGCCGTCCACCACGCGGGGTGGATCCTGCTTTCTCCTCTTCTTGGTTTCACGCCGCTACCCGGAGAGGTTGAAGTTGCCGGTCTCGCCGTAGATCGCCAGAGCGGCGCCCACGCAGACGTATGTCGCAGCAATCAATGATGTACGCACGGCGCGTCCGACCGCCTCGCCAACACCGGCAGGTCCGCCGGATGCGGTGTAGCCGTAGTACGTATGCACGAGCATGATGACCGCTGCCATCAGGACGGCCTGCAGGAAAGACCAGATGAGGTCGTAGGGGTTGAGGAAGGTTCGGAAGTAGTGGTCGTAGACGCCTGCGGACTGACCGTAGATCGCTGTTGTTCCGAATCGGGCCGCCAGGAACGACATGAGGACCGCCACGCCGTAGATCGGAATCACGACGATCACCCCGGCCACGACGCGGGCCGAAGCGAGATAGCCAATTGAGCGAATGCCCATCACTTCAAGCGCATCGATCTCTTCGCTGATCCGCATCGCGCCAATCTGGGCGGTGGCACCTGCCCCGATGGTCGCGGCCAGAGCGATGCCGGCGGTCAGCGGTGCAATCAGCCGGACGTTCACCAAGGCCGATACGAATCCGGTGAGCGCTTCGACGCCTACATCGGCCAGCGAGTTGTAACCCTGCACCGCGACCAGAACGCCGGTCGACAGCGTCAAGAAGCCCACGATGACGACGGTGCCACCGATGATCGCGAGCGCGCCGGTGCCCAAGCTCATCTGCGCGATGAGTCGGATAATCTCGCCTCTGTAACTGACGAAGGCATCACCGATGGAGCGAATTGTCGTGCCGTAGAACTGAGTCTGTGTGCCGATGCGGTTCCAGCTGCCGACCCATCCGCCGACGATTCGCTCGAGCCGCGGATACTGGCCACTGGCGACGCCCTGAGTCATTTGTTCACCTGCACTCCGACAGCGGTCGCTATGACATTGATCAGAAACAGAGCCATGAAAGAGAACACCACCGTCTCGTTGACGGCGTTACCGACGCCGGCCGGGCCGCCGCCCACCGATATCCCCTTGTAGCAAGCGATCATTCCGGCGGCGAAACCGAACATCGCGGCCTTGACCAAGGCGACCAAGACATCTTTGAGCCCGACGATGAGGGTCAGACCGGCCACGAATGCACCCGGCGAAACGTGCTGAAAGTAGACCGAGAAGGCGTAGCCCCCGGCTAGGCCGACCAAAGTCACCAAGGATGACAGCAGCAGGGCCACGAGCGTTGCCGCCAGTACGCGTGGAACGGCAAGAGCCTGAAGCGGATTGATACCGAGAACCCTCAGTGCGTCGAGCTCTTCGCGGATCGTTCGGGCGCCCAGGTCGGCGCACATGGCCGTCGCCCCGGCCCCCGCCACCACCAGCACGGTGACTATCGGTCCGATTTGTGTCACCGCGCCAAGCGCCGAGCCGCTGCCCGAGAAGTCGGCTGCCCCAAACTCGATCAAGAGAATGTTCAGGATGAACGTAGTGAGCACCACGAACGGGATGGATAGCGTAAGCGTCGGCATGATCGACACCCGCGCCACGAACCACGACTGGAGCAAGAACTCGCGCCACGCGAACGGTGGCTTGAACATCAAGACGACGGTGTCCATCGCCATGCCATAGAAGCTGCCGAGCTCCCGCACTGGTTTGGCGATAACACCCCGCAACATCGATACCCACGCCCTTCATGTCAACTTTGCCCTTAGGCAGGCAACGCGTGCTGAGTGTAGCGAACGCGCATGTGTTTTGTCATCATATTTCTGATATTCATATTCATAGTTATGACTAGCCGCCCTAACGATGGTGAGGCAGTGTGACCGTGAAAAGCGTTGTGGTTCACGGGTGTAATTCGAAAATCGCGCCGGTGCCTTACGAATCACAGCCGAACCGGCCCGAGTGTGTCTTATGGGGGACATCTGCTCGAGAGGGCCTGACCTCCGACGATAAGCACCTGGTCGATGACTTTGCTGACGACGCGGTAAGCAGATCGATAGAGCGAATTATGTTGAGGTCGAAAGCGTTTGGACCGCCTACTGCTGCGCCCGGCCGATTGGCCGCGTCTTGCGACCTGGATCCGCTCTAGTCGATCTGACGGGCGCACCGGGCGCACCGCACTTAAGCGACAGCCGAATCATACTGAGCAACAGCCAAATCCGGTGTCACCAACCGAACTGGCGCTGCCTATCGGCGCCTGTCATATTCCAACCGTGAACCACACAACTCCAACCGCCACCTCAATTCCTAGGACAACTGGGAAAGCTCCGGACCTGCTGGGCTACGTGTCTCATTCGAAGACCATGACCGGTTTGATGGTGCGGCCTGCCTGCATGTCTTGGGCCGCCTGCTCGATGTCTGCGAACTTGTAGGTCTCCACCAGCCGATCGACGGGAAATCTGCCCTGGCGATACAGCTCGATGAGCGCGGGAATGAACACCTGCGGGTCCGCGTCACCCTCGGTGACCCCAACGACGTTGACCATCGGAAGAAAGGTCATTTCGAACGGTGCGACAGAACCGGGTGGTGCCACCGCCAGCGCGGCGACCCTTCCTCTGGGCGCCATTGCGCTCAGCGCCGCCATGAACACCTCGGGCTTTCCTGTGGTCTCGACGGCACAGTCCACGCCTGCCTGCGCAGTGTGCTCGCGCAGCGCGGCCGCCAGATCGGTGGTCGCCGGGTTGATGGTGGCTGTCGCGCCGAGTTCACGGGCGAGTTCGAGGCGTGCCTGCACCACGTCCACCGCGATGATCGTGGTCGCCGCGGTCAAGCGCGCTGCCATGATCGCGGCCAGTCCGACCGCACCGACACCGAGGACCGCTACGCGTGCCCCTGCCCACGGTTGCAGCACGTTCAACACGGCACCGGCGCCGGTCTGCACGCCGCAGCCCAGCGGCGCTAGGACCTCGGTCGGCACGTCGTGATCCACCCGCACCACGCAGCGCTCGTCGGCCAGCGCCAGGGTCGAGAACGAGGACTGACCGAAGAAATGCCCATTGACAGCTTCGGCGCCGTCGCGGTAGGAAAGCGAGCCGTCGGCACGCGTGGGCGAGAAGTTGCACATCAGGAACTCGGCGCAATGCGCGGGGTGCCCGGAAGCGCACGTGCGGCAGGTGCCGCACGAGTTGAAGGTGAGCACCACGCGGTCATCGGGTGAGACCCTGCTCACCGCTTGGCCTACTGCCACCACCACTCCGGTTCCCTCGTGACCAAGGACCGCCGGCAACGCTGCTGGCAGGTGGCCGTCGCGGGCGGCCAAGTCGGAATGGCAGATGCCGACGGACTCGAGCTTCACCAAGACCTCGGCGGGACCGGGATCGGCTAGCGCCAGATCCCGCACCTCGAACTGACCACCGAGCTTGTCGATGACTGCGGCTTGAACGTCGTGGCTCACGTCAGCTACCGCATCTTGTAGCTGATGGGAAGGTGCTTGACACCACTAATGAGGTTCCCGGCGGTTCGCTCCACGGGGCCGGTGATTTCGATGGACTCCAGCCGGGACAGCAGTTCAGCGAGGAAAGCCTGTAGTTCCATTTTGGCCAGCTGGACACCTAGGCAGTAATGCTTTCCGAAACCGAACGCGAGGTTCTTGTTGGCGTTTGCGCGGGCGATGTCGAACCGGAACGGGTCCTCGAACACCGTCTCGTCGCGGTTGGCCGACGGGTAGGACAGCAACACCATTTCCCCAGCTTTGATGGTGGTGCCGTGGAGGTCGTAGTCCTCTTGCGCGGTGCGGGTGAATCCCCTCAGAGGGCTTGTCCAGCGCACCATTTCGTCCACCGCGTTGGGGATCAGAGTTGGATCCTCCTGCAACCGGCGCAGCGCGTCGGGGTTGCGGATGATCGCCTCCAGCCCGCCGGACAGCGTGTGGGAGGTGGTGTCATGACCGGCGGTGAAGAAGAGCATGAAGTACGACAGCGTCTCGATCACCCCGAGCGGCTCACCGTCGATCTGGCCGTTGGCGAGCGTCGACGCGATGTCAGGCGTCGGATTCTTCCTGCGCTTCTCGACCAATTCATTGCAGTAGACCATGAATTCAAGGAGGGCCCCCGACATATCCTGGGCCGTCGCACCGTCCTCGCGTGCGAACTCCGGGTCCTCGGTCCCCATGGCCTCCTTGGCCAGCCGGAGGATCCTCGGCTCATCCTCCTCGGGGATACCGAGCATGCTCAGGATGACCCGCAGCGGGTAGTAGTCGGCGATGTCCGAGGCGAAGTCACAGGACCCGCCCATTGCCGCCATGCGATCCACGTAGACGCGGGACAGCTCCTTGATTTGGTCGCCCATCGTTCTGCGGACGGCCCCAGCTTTCAACCACTCCGTGGTGATGCCGCGATACGCCGAGTGTTCGGCCCCGTCCATGTGCACGAGTGTCTTGGCGTCGGTGCCCGCGTCGCGCCGGGCCTGAATGGTCTCGTTCGAGCTCAAGACGACTTCCATCGTGTTGAGGAAGATGTCGTGACGGCGTTCGATCTCCATGACGTCCGCGTGCCGCGTGATTGCCCAGAACGGCCGGAAGCCGTCGACCTCCACCCGCAGCACCGGAGTGTTCTGCCGCAGTTCGGCGGCCATGGCATGCCAGCGGTCTTCGTCGGCGTATGCCGGTCCGGACGTGAACATCGTGCCGTAGTCGGTGTCCGCGAATGATGTCACTGCTGGCAACCTCCCGGTCTGTTTGAAACGCAACGCGAACGCTAGGTCAGGCCGCAACAGTGACCAACAACACGTTCCAGCGGCCGGAAATTTGCTGTGTACGCAGCAAGCGGCGCAGGACCACCTCAGAAGTGAGGTGCGTCGGCGATGACCTTGTCTGCGGCGAAGCGTTCGATATCGGCTGGCCCGTAGCCCAATTCGGCCAGTATCTCGTTGTTGTGCTGGCCCAGCATTGGTGCCGGCCGCGGCGCCGTCATGTCCGGTGCATGAGAGAAACGCATCGGAGGCCCGATGTAGCGCGCGGGACCGACGACGGGGTGATCGACCTCGAAGATTCGGCCCCGGGCCAGCAATTGCGGATGCTTGATCGCGTCCGCGCCGGTTTCCACCGCAGCGACCGCTACCCCGATCGCACGGAGTTCCTCGGTAAGTTCTGCGGCGGTCAGGCTGGCGCAGAGCTCGGTCAGGTGCTGGTCGAGAAGCTCGTGATGCCGCAGGCGACCATCGAGCTCGGCGAACCGCGAATCTCGCGCCCACGACATCGCGTAATGGGCAAAGCCCAACTCCGACAGCGACTTCCACTGCCGATCGTCGGTGACCGAAATGGCCAGCCATCCCTCATCGGCACAGCGGTAGACACCCGACGGCGCCGCGGCGGAGTTGCGGTTTCCGCGCCGCGGGGCGACCTGCCCCGTGTGCGACGCGTCGATGACCGACCTGGCCGCGAGTTGGGCCGCGACATCGCAAAGCGGCATGTCGATCAACCCGCCCTGCCCCGTGCCCTGGCGGAAGCGGATGGCGCCGAGCAGGACGAACGACGCGAGGAACCCGGCGATCGGATCGATCACGGTGCCGGTCAGCAGAGGCTCGCCGTCGGGGTAGCCCGTCACCGTGGCCAGGCCCGAGGTGGCGTTGGCGGTGTACGTGAAGCCCGGCCAGTCCCGCCATGGTCCAGTCAGGCCCCAGGCGGGCATCCGCAGCATGATGATGTCCGACCGAATCTGGCAGATATCCTCGTAGCCGAGCCCCCAGCGTTCGAGTACCCGGGGCGAATAATTCTCGACAACGACGTCGCTCGAGCGGATCAGCTTGCGAATGATCTCCCTTCCCCGCTCGTTGGAAAGGTCGACGGCGATCGCGCGCTTCCCCAAGTTGACGCCGGCAAAGCTGGCGCTGCGCTCCCAGAACCGTTCGACGGTCGGTGGGCTGCCGGTGAATCGGATCAGGTCGGGCCTTGTCCCGGACTCCACCTTGATGACGTCGGCACCCAGGCTCGCCAGGTTGGCGGTCGCCAATGGCCCGGCCTGGAACGTGCCGAATTCGACCACACGTAGACCTTCGAGCGGCCGCCACGGGGCGGTGCGAGACGACCGCGGCTTGGCCCTGCGCGGCAGCGGCTCTGACGCCGCCGTTGCTCCCGCCCCCGGCTGCCGCTGAGGAGCGTGATGCAGCCGGAAAGGAGGTCGTGGTGAGACCACACCAGTCTCGTCGCGCATGTAGGCGTCACGGCTGGCATAGGGCGGAAGTTCCGTCACGTTCCCAGGAGTGCCGACCGGGACGATCGGCACCCGATTTTCGGCCCCGAGCCGAACCAACTCGTCCACTGTGTACCGGCCGGTGAAGTTGCGAACATAACCGGTGATCTCGTGCCCGAGCCGGATCCGCTCGGCGGGGGAGTCGAAGCGCGGGTCGTCCAATTCGGGGGCGTCGGCCAGTTTCTTGAACTCCGACCATTGTTGAGGGGTCATGCACACCACGCAGACCCAGCCGTCTTTGGCTCGCTCTATCCCGGGAACTGCGTTCTGCGGCACCGGGTACGGGAAATGGTGCGGAAACTGCGCGAACAGCCACGGGTACTGCATGATTGCGGTGAGTGCCTCAAATCGTGACAGGTCGACCTCTACGGGCCCTTCCCCCGCATCCCGCGCGAGCAGTCCCATGACGGCCGCAGTGGCCGCACACACGCCGCTGGTGATTTCAGCGAGTTCCACGCCGGAGCCCACCGGTGGCTGGTCGCCCGTCGGATGAAGCGCGACGATGCCGGCCTCGGCTTGCAGCGTCAATTCGGTTGCCGGCGTCGAGGCGCGCGGCCCGTCGAGCCCGTAGTCAGATAGCGACACCACGACGAGATCGTCACGGCGCGAACACAGTTCGGATAATCCCGTATCGAACGCCTCGTGATCGCAAATGATGATGTCGACACGTTCGGCCAGTGCATCGTCGACTGGCAGGGAAGCGGGCTTCTTGCCCGCGTGCAGGTAGGCCGCGTAGCTGTCGCTGTGCCCTTCACGCCCGTCCCGGGCGGTCCCATGCGCAGGGCCTTCGAGTCGGAAGACAGTTGCTCCGGCGTCGACGAGCAACTTCCCACAGAATGCGCTCGAGGTGTGGTTTCCGACTTCAATCACCACGATGTCGCCAAGCACGGCTAGGCCTCCTTGTGCTCGTCCGGCGCGCTGGGGACGCACGGATGGAAACGAGCCGCCCCAAGGTTTTGGCGTGAACTGCCGCGAAACAATGTGGTGTCCCAGCGGACGGAACCGTTCCGGCGCATGGAACGTGCTGTTTCCCAGCCATCCCACAAGGGCAAAAGTGTGGCGAGCAAGGCCGGAAGGCCGCGCCGGCGTGACGCGAATCGGCTGCGCCGCAACACAGTCGAATAGGCCGAACGGGTTGAGGAGAAGCTTTGATGACAGCCGAAGTCAGCGACGAAATGCTCGCGGTCGCTGAGCTGGCGCGCGACGTCGGCCTGAGCGTGCTCTCCCCCACGGCACGCCAGGCCGAATCGGATCGCGTGGTTCCCGACACGGTGTGGAAGGCGTTACTGGACACGGGCCTGATGGCGCCGCTGCCCGAAGAGCGCGGTGGCGGCGGGATTCCCGACGTGCACACGCAGATGGTCGCCGTTGAGAATCTCGCCTACGGCGATCCCGGAATCACGATGGCGGCCGTATGGAGCGGCGCCGCTGCGCTGCTGTTGTCGCGGCATGGCCGTGAGCCGCAGGTTCAGTTCGCCGAAACCCTGGCTAGCAGCCCCAACGCCCGTGGCGCCGTTGCGCTGTACGAGGGCTACGGTCGCGCGCCTTCCGAGTTCACCACGTCCGTCTCCCCTGCCACGAACGGGGAGCTGCGTGTCGTTGGCCGCAAGGTCGGCGTCGCGTTCGGGGCGATCGCCGACCCCCTGATTGTGGTCGGTGTCGCGGCGGGGACAACAGCCTTGCGGGCGGTGCTCGTACCTGTCGACAGCCCCGGCGTCACCGTCGCGAGGGCAGACCGGAGCCTGGCGCTGGACGCTGCCGCGACCGTGACGATCACATTCGACGTGACGGTGTCGGCTGACAACCTTGTCGGGTGGGCCGATGACGCCGAATCGAGCGCGCTCGCGAGCACGGTCGGCCGAATCCGGCTCGCGCTCGCCGCTGCCGAGGTCGGCACCGCGCAACGAGCGATCGACTACGCCGCGCATTACGCCACGGAACGAGTCGCCTTTGGACGGCCGATCGCCAGTTTCCAGGGTGTCTCCTTCCCGCTGGCCGAGGCCCAGATCAAAGTCGAACAGGCTCGGCTTGAGATCGCAGAAGCGGCGGCGTTGCTGGACGCCGACGAGGCGGCCGACTGGGAAGACACCGTCAGCCAAGCAGTCAGCTATGCCAGTGAAGTCGGCGCCGAGGTCGCCCGGACGGGCGTCCAGACTCTCGGCGGCCACGGCTTCATCACTGACCACCCCTCGGAACTGTGGTATCGCAGCGCCGCCGCACTGTCCGCGGTCGACTTCGATCCCCTGCGCACCGCTTTCCAGCCCGCGATCTAGAAGCAAGGAACCAAACGTGTCCTCAGTACTTAGCCTCAGCAAACCCTTGGCTGACTATGGGCAGGCGATCCGGGAGTGGTCGAAATCGGCCTGCCGACCCTACGCCAGCGCCGCCGACGAACAACACGCGCCACCTGCCGACTGGCGCGAGATTCTGGCTACCTGCCCCGTACCCATCGGCCAAAGCGGCGGTGACCTGGACGGATTCCCCACCTTCTCCGACGGTTACTGGGTCAGCCGACTGGTCGCCTACGAAAACATCAGCTACGGCGACATCTGGTTACAACCGCTGCTCGGCGGCGGGATCGGCTATCTCGTCGTCGATTCGATGGGAACGCAAGAGCAGATCGAGAAGTGGGGCTCCAAACGGGTGGCCCAGGAAGGGCTGATGACGGCCTTCGCGCTGACCGAGCCTCACTTCGGCTCGGATACCTCGCAGGTGTTCACCACCGCAAGCAAGGACGGGGACTCCTGGATCCTCAACGGGACCAAGATCTTCTGCAGTTGCGGCGCCACCGCCGACTATGTCGTGGTGTTCGCGACCGTGGATAAAAGCATGGGCCCCAAAGGGATTACCGCATTCGTCGTTCCGAAGGGCACACCGGGGCTCACGGTGGCCAAGGCCAACGAAGAGAAGCTGGGCCTGCGAAGCTGGGTGACCTCGGAGCTGTTGTTCGAGGACTGCCGTATCCCGATCGAGAACAGGCTCGGCAGCAACGCCGACGGCACGCTGCAGGAACGGCGTAGCGGCAGGTCCGGCGCACTGGGCGCGCTAGCCCACAACCGGCCGAACATGTCCGCGGTCAGCATCGGCCTCGCTCAGGCGTCGCTCGACCTTACGGCCGAATACCTTTCGCAGTCCCAGTCGGGATTCGCGCCACACCGCTGGTCAGCGATCCAGAATGAGCTGACGACGATGGGGCTCTACCTCGACCGCGGCCGCCGGCTCAATTTCCGGGCACAGCGTCTGGTGGACCTCGAAAAGCCCGACACCGCGGCTTCCGCGATGGCCAAAGCCTATGCGCCGCAAACGTCCGAGCGAGTGATCCGCCGGTGCATGCAGCTGCTGGGTCCCGCGGGGACAAGCCGCGAGCTGCTGCTGGAGAAGTGGTATCGCGACGTCAAGATCATGGATATCTTCGAGGGCTCTGGGCAGATCCAGCGCTTGGTGGTCAGCCGCAAGTTGATGGGCAGGGCGGCCGGCTGATCGCCGAGCGCAAAACGGTTGAGACCCGTGCACCCGGCGCGAATTCGGAGCTCGCGGGGCGCACCGCGCTGGTTACAGGCGGCAGCCGCGGCCTCGGCCTGGCGTGCGCGCGAGCCCTGGCAGCGGACGGCGCACATGTCATTGTTGCTGCACGAAACAAGGTCGCGATCGACGCCGCGGTCGAGGGTCTTCTGGCGGCCGGTGGAACCGCCACCGGATACCCGGTCGACGTGTCCGAGGTGGACACCGTCCAGACTATGTACGGCTGGCTCGACGATCAGCACCTCACCGCGGATATCGTCGTCAACTCGGCCGGCATATTCCGTTACGGGTCCATCGGACGCACCAGCGTGGCCGACTGGCAAGAGTTGTCGGCCACCAACGTCACCTCGACGCTGGTGTCCTGCCAGGAGGCCGTCGTCAGGATGCGATCCGCGGGCTGGGGTCGGATCGTGAATTTCTGCTCGGTGGCCGGCGCGTTGCGCGGTGCGCCCGGCGCGATGGCCTACGCGATGAGCAAAGGTGCCGTCGCAGCCCTCACCCGCAGCCTCGCGATCGAAGTTGCCCCCGACGGCATCACCGTGAACGGCATCGCGCCGGGGATGTTCGAGACCGAAATGACCGACGTCTTCCGGGCCGATGAGGCGCGGACACAATGGGCGCTGTCCCGCTCGCCGACAGGCCGGTGGGGCCTGCCGGGCGAGCTCGCCGGCCTGGTCCGCTACCTGGTCTCCCCCGCAGGGGGCTTCCTCACCGGCCAGGTCCTCGCCGTCGACGGCGGGTGGACCGCATGAACGATGTGCTGATACGCGACGAACCCCAGCCCGGGATCTGCCGGCTGACCCTCAACCGCCCGACGCAACACAACGCACTGTCCCGCGAGCTCGTCGCCGCGCTGCTCGCGGCGTTCGAGGCCGCCGACGAGGACGAGCGAGTTCGTGTCGTGCTGCTGCGCGGCGCCGGCCGATCATTTTGCGCGGGAGCCGATCTCGACGAACACTTCGTTGCCACCGAGTCCCGTCCCGATATCGGGCGCAGTGGCCTCTGGGAGCGCATCGAAGGACTCCGTGTTCCGGTGATCGCAGCGGTGCACGGCTGGGCCGTGACGGGTGGCTTTCTGCTCGCCTACTCCTGCGACCTCATCATTGCCGCGGAGTCCGCCCGTTTTCGGGACACGCACGCAGCACTCGGCCTGCTACCCACGGGCGGGGAAAGCCAGCGCCTGCCACGGTTGGTCGGCCTCGCCCTCGCTCGAGAGCTGATGTTCACCTCGCGCCCACTGTCCGCCGAGGAGGCGCTAAACGCGGGCCTGGTAACCCGAGTGGTACCCGACGCGGAGCTCGACGACAGCGCCCTGCATCTCGCCGGACAGATCACCGCCACGAGCCCTCGCTCGGTGGCAGCTCTGAAGCGGCTGATCAACAACGGTGCGCGCACCGGCCTCGCGGGTGGCCTGCAGCTTGAGTCCGAGCTGAACGGCAACGGCAGTGCCAACGAGCTGCCCGACGACGAGCGCGAAGAACGTCTACGCCGCTTCCGCGAAATGGGACGGGTCTAATGCAGGTCGATATCAGCTTGCCGTCCCGGATCCGCGAAGGAGTGGCCGCCGCGCAAGCAGTGGATGGATCGTGCGACGGCGTCGGCTGGGTGAGCGAAACATCCGCGGACCCGACCGTGGTGGCGGCGGCGATGCTCGCGTCCACGGCGGAGCTGCGTGTCGGCACCGGCGTCTCGGTCGCGTTCGCCCGCTCGCCCTTCGTGCTCGCGCAGGCCGCCTGGGAGCTGGCCCGGGCGTCGGAAGGCCGGTTCGTGCTCGGCCTCGGCACCCAGGTGAAGGCGCATCTCGACCGTCGCTTCAGCGTGCCCGCCGAGCGACCACTCGACCGTATGCGCGACTATGTGGCCGCGTTGCGTGCGATTTGGCGCAGCTTTCAGACCGGCGCACCGCTGCATCACGAGGGCCCCTACTACCGGCACACCTTGCTGACGGACTACTTCAACCCCGGGCCCATCGCGCATCCTGACATCCCGGTCTTCCTCGCCGGTGTCAACCCGCGGATGGTGTCGCTGGTGGGCGAAGTCGCTCAAGGGTTGTTCGCACATCCGCTCCACTCGCGTCGATACTTGGCCGACGTTGTAGAGCCCGCGCTGAAGGCCGGGCTCACGGCGTCTGGGCGCCATCGCGACGACGTGCAGATGCTCGTGCCGGTGTGGGTAGTCACCGGACGGGATGGCGCAGAGACTGCCGCCGCCCGTGAGGCAATCCGAGCGCAGATCGCCTTTTACGGCGCTACCCGCACCTATCGCGGCGTCTTCGAGGTCCATGGCTGGGGTGACGTTCCGCCGCGGCTGCACGCATTGCTCGCGGGCGGCGACCGGGCCGCGATGCTCGGGCTTGTCACCGACGAGATGGTCGAAACCTTCGCCGTCTGCGCCGCCCCCGATGCGGTCCCCCGCGCGGTGGCGGCGCGGCTGTCGGGGGTCGCCGATCGCGTCCTGCTGTACGACCCCGTGCCGGTCGCGCTGCAGGGCAATCTGGTCCTGCCCGCGCTCCCGAGCTCGGCATAACCAAATCCCGCCAACGACAGGACATCGCATGACCGCGTCCGACGCCATCCCACAACGGCTGCTCGAACGTGCGGCAGAGCTCGACGTCTACCGGCTCACCGTGCCGCAGGAGTTCGGAGGCTACGGACTCGGCCTCAGCTGCGCCAAGTCATAATGCGGATCTTCTCTAGCCGGGCACAGGTCGAGGCTGCCGTTGGTGAGGACTTGGGAACCAGCCAGTGGATCCTCGTCGATCAGCCGATGATCGACGCCTTCGCCGACGTCACAGGCGACCACCAGTGGATCCACGTGGACACCGAGCGCGCAGCAGCCGGTCCCTACGGGGCGACGATCGCCCACGGCTACTTGACCCTGTCGCTGCTGCCAACGTTCCGGCAGCAGATCTATGACATTCATAATTCGCGGGCACAACTGAACTACGGCCTCAACAAGGTTCGGTTTCCCGGCGTGGTGCCGGCTGGATCTCAATTGCGGGGACGGGCGCGCCTGGCCGCCGTCATTGACCGCGACGAGGCAGCCGACGTCATCGTCGAATACACCGTTGAGCGCGACGGCGCGGACAAGCCCGTCTGCGTTGCCGAGTCGGTGGTTCGGGTGTTGTTCTGAGATGACTTTCTTGATATCCGATTAGCCAACGCCCTCGCGAAAGTCACAGGGGCAGTGTCAGTGCTCGTCGCCATCGAACGGTAGCCACCGTTCACGTGAGACGATGTGAGCGGTGGAGTCGACAGAAAGGCGGCCGGCGGTGTGCCGGACGGCACCTTCGAGCTTGGCGAAATCGACTGTGCCCGTGGGGAAGCTGACCGATATTGCGGCGACCGCGTGCGGCGTTACGCCGTGAATCAGGATGGGGGCGGCGATGGACGACACCCCTAGCTGAGCCTCGTCGACCGCGTAGGCGAGGCCGCGGGCCCGCGCTCGACGCAACTGGACCATGAGCTCCTCGACGCTCGACAGCGAGTGAGGGGTCAGTTGAGGCAGCGGCGACGGAAGCTCTGCCTGCAGACGGTCCAGGTCTTCGTGAGCGAGTAGCGCTTTGCCCGACGCGGTACAACTCGCAGGCAAGCGACTGCCGATCGCGGACAACGATTCCGAGCGGCCGCGCGGGGACAGCCTGTCCAGGCAAACGATCTCGAAATGGCGGTGCACGTTCAGATGAACCGTGTGCCCGGTGTAGTTCAGCAGGGCGCCGAGGTGCGGCGCGGCCAACTCCCGCAAACCCGCAGCGGGTGTCGTAGCGCCAAGCTGGAGCAGGGACAGGCTCAGCCGATACCCCTGCGCATGGTGCTCGATGACATCGAGGTCAATGAGGCGTGCCAACAACCGGTGCACCGTCGACTTCGGCAACTTTGCCGCGCGCGCAAGCTCGCTGAGTGTCATCACCCGCGCCGTCTGGTCGAACGCCCGAAGCAGGTCGAACGCTTTCGACAGGATCGACGGCGGCTCGGGCTCGACAGAGTGTGCCGATGCCGTTGTTTGCGCCATTCCGGCCACTCCTATCGGTGCGGCTGTGAGCCACACCACTCTCGAGACAGATTACGTGTCGGCGTCCTCAAGCGAAAGTTTCCAGGTCTTGGCTGCCTGGTCTGGTCGGCCGCTCGCGCTGGGGACCGTGACGTCGCCTGCCGTTCCAGCCAGTGGCAACCTCTGTTGCCCGCCCGGCGCAGCCCGGTGAAACTGCCTGGGTGTCGATCCTGATTGTTGGTGCATCCGTCGCGGGGCTGCGGACGGCTCAGGCCCTGCGGTCAGGCGGTTTCGCGGGATCGATCTCGCTGCTGGGCGAGGAAATCCACCACCCCTACGACAAGCCCCCTATCACCAAGGCGATGCTGGAGGCTAGCGGTGATGGCGCGCGCATTCCGCTTCTGTCGGACCAAGCGCTCGCCGCACTCAACGTCGATTTGCATCTGGGCGTACGCGCCGTGGCTCTGGATCCAGGGCGCCGTGTCGTCACGACCGACGCTGGTCGGCAACTCACTTACGAGCACCTGGTCATCGCCACAGGTGTGGTTCCTCGCACGCTTGGCGCGATGGGCAGGTTGGCGGGTGTGCACACCATGCGGACCGCCGACGACGCGAAGCGCCTACGGGCTGCGCTGGTCAATGCCGAGCACGTCGTGACGATCGGCGGCGGTTTCATCGGCGCCGAATTCGCCACCGCTGCGCGGGCTTACGGGCGCCAGGTCACAGTTGTAGAGGCCCAGCACATCCCGATGGCCCACATTGTCGGATCAGAAGTGGGCGCACTGCTGTCTGAAATGCACGCCCGTAACGGCGTGGAATTGCTTACGGGAGCCGCGTTTTCGCGCTTCGAAGGTCAGCAACAGGTCAGTGCGGTCGTCATGGAGGACGGCCGCTCGCTGCCTGCCGACCTCGTTGTTGTTGGTATCGGCACCCATCCGGCCACTGAATGGCTGGCGACATCAGGTTTGCCGATCGCAGACGGCATCGAATGTGACGAGCAGCTGCGCGTCATCGGCTTTCCCGAAATCCATGCGGCCGGCGACGTGGCGCGATTCCCGCACCCGTTCTACGGAACGAGCGTGCGCATCGAGCACTGGACAAATGCCAACGACCACGGCGCGGTGGTCGCGGCGAGCATTCTCGGTCATCCGATACCTGCAACACCCGTCCCGTACGTGTGGTCAGACCAATACGGCCACCGGATTCAGATCGTCGGACGACCCAGCGCCGGCGAGCTCGCCCTGAAGTTGGGGCACGCCGAGAACCAATTGGCGGCCCTGTACGCCGACGCGGCGGGATACCTCATAGGTGCGGTCACTGTCGACGATCCGCGCCTGCTCCTGCGATGTCGCAAAGCGATGAGCACACGAACGCGGGTCGACGAGGTGCAACTGGGACCACGCAAGACATCAGTCAGCTAGCGACAACTCACAAAGGAGGCCAAGACATGGCGTTGACCGACGAGGGCATCATCGAGGTACCCGGCATGGCGAGTAGGTGGGTGCGCCTCGGCAGCGGTGCCAAGGCGCACTACATGACCTCAGGTGACAGCGGACCGGCGGTCCTGCTGCTCCACGGCGGTCTTCCTGGCTCGTCTGGCACAGCCGGTTGGCGATTCATGGCACCGTTCCTAGGCAAGAACGGCTTTCGTGTGTATGCGCCCGATATGCCCGGTTACGGACTGTCGGATCCATCGCCGCAGCACCGTCCCCTTGGCCTGCATACTCAGGTCGACTTCATCCACGAGTTCGTCACCGCGCTGTGCCTGGACAAGTTTCACATCGCGGGCAACTCGATGGGCTGCATGAATTCGGTCAATTACCTTGTCGCACACCCGGACAGAATCCTGAGCTTCGCCTTGATCGCCGGGGAGCTCGGCGACATCACCGCGCATTTGACTCGCCCGCGTGGGGACGCCGTTGTCCCCATGTACGACGGCACCGCCGAGAGCATGCGGGCCATGATGAGTGCGATCATTTACCGGCCGGAGGCGATCAGCGACGATCTCGTGGAGATGCGTCATTCAGCGTCGCTGACGCACGCCGAGGGGGCGCCGGCATATTTCGCCGCGATGATGGCCTACGTCAACCAGCACATCTCGGATCCGAATATCGCGGCCCGACTGTCGACCAAGGGCCGGTTGGACAAGCTGACGATCCCCGGGATCTACCTTTACGGGCAAGACGATGTGCTGACTCCAGTCGAATGGGGGTACGAGCAAGAGACCGTGCTGCCGAATGTGCAGTTCTTCTTTCCGGCGGAATGTGGGCACCAGGGTCAGACCGACCAGCCGGAGTTGTTCAACCAGCTGTTCTTGGAGTTCTTCCGCGACGGCAAGATCGCACGCCAGACAGCCGATGCGGCCGGTATCTCGAAGCACCGCCCGGAGAACGCGAGCATCGTCGCGCAGGCGTGACCCTGAACCCGATATCGACAGGAGCGGCCATGGTCGAGGTTCTGCAAACGACATCAGGTCCAGCCGAATTGACGCCGCCGGGTGTCCGCGAGTTCACTGCCGCGGAGATCGCCGACGCGCTGCAAGTCCAGCGGGCGGCGTTCCTGCGCGATGGCCCACCATCATTGGCGCTGCGCCGCAACCGGATGGACCGATTGTCGGCAATGGTGTTCGAGAACGCCGCTGCGTTCGCGGGGACGCTGTGCGCGGACTTCGGCACTCGCTCGAGCCAGACCACGGCGTTTTTCGATGTCGTTGGTCCGCTGAGCGATTTCGCATTCACGCGACGCAACCTGGGCAGATGGATGAAGCCGCGGAGGCTGATGAGTGTTGCGCGTCCGCTGGGTCTGCACACCACTGTCCAGGCCCACCCTCTGGGTGTCGTCGGGATCGTTGCACCCTGGAACACCCCGGTGAACCTCTCGGTGATGCCGGCCACCGCAGCTCTTGCGGCAGGCAATCGGGTGCTAGTCAAGGCGCCCGAGGCAACGCCACGGACGTCTGAGTTGCTGGCAAGGCTTGCCGGACAATATTTTTCAGCTGACGAGCTGGCGGTGATCACGGGCGGCCCGGCCACGGGTACCGCCTTCTGCGCGATGGACTTCGACCATCTGCTGTTCACCGGATCACCTCACATCGCCAAACATGTGCAGCGCAGCGCGGCCGAGAACCTGGTGCCGGTGACGTTTGAATTGGGTGGTAAGAACCCGGTCGTCGTCGGCCGGGACGCTGACATCGCCACGGCGGCCAGCCGCATCGCGCGAGCGCGGCTGATGAATGGCGGCCAAGTGTGCCTGTGCCCGGACTACGTCTTCGTGGCGGCCGGCCGGTGCGACGAGTTCGTGGCGGCCGTCTTGCGACAATTCCGGGCATCGTTTCCAACCGTCACGGGAAACCCGGACTTCTGCAGCATCATCGATAACAAGAACTACCAACGAGTGGTCAGCTTGATCGAGGACGCCCGCGCCAAGGGCGCCAATGTCATTGAGACGACGCCGCCGGGCGAGGAGTTGCCGTCGGCCGCCGAACGCAAGATCGCGCCCACCATCCTGACCGGTGTAACGCCGGAGATGGAGGTGATGACCGAAGAAGTGTTCGGGCCGGTGCTGACTGTGCTGCCCTACGAGAACCTCGACGAGGTCATCGCTTACATCAACGCCCGACCGTCACCGCTGGCTGCCTACTGGATGGGCAAGCACTCCGACGACTTCCGTCGATACTGTGCCCGTACGCGCAGCGGCGGCGTCACGCGCAACGACATCTTGCTTCACGCCGCCATGGACGGAGCCCCGTTCGGCGGAGTGGGTAAGAGCGGCATGGGCGCGTATCACGGCAAGGCCGGGTTCGACACGTTCACCCACTACCGCACCGTCAGCGAGTCGCGACTGCCCGGCACCATCGCCGCGATGACCGTCCCGCCCATCGCGGCGCGGGCGACCGCCCTCGTCGACTGGGTGGTGGCCAAACAGGCGATGCGTCTGCGAAAGCGCATCGACCGCTACCGGTCGGGCGCTCTCTAACGTCCGCTGGCGCGAAACACTCAGTCCCGAAAGCATTCACAGCCATCGGGAGATGCAGGGAGCCCGAGAACGATGCTCAGGCAGAACAACAGGCGGTCACTGGTCTCAGCGACGAGCCGACACCATGTCCAAGCTCCTGACATCGCCGACGGCACAGACAGCACGTCACTTTACAGATCGGAGTCCACAAAAATGACGTCCAACCTGGGTTCTGCGAATCCCGCGCTCGGCCACCGCGTGCTCGCCGCCGGCATCGACACCAACTATCTCGAGGAAGGCGATGCCGACGCGACTCCCGTCGTGCTGCTTCACGGCTCCGGGCCTGGCGTATCGGCCTATGCAAACTGGCGCCTCACAATGCCAGCGCTCGCGGCCGCGCGCCGGGTCGTCGCCCCAGATCTCGTTGGGTTTGGTTACACACAGCGCCCAGACGGGCATCAATACACAATCGACAACTGGGTGGCACACGCAGAAGCATTCGTCGATGCACTCGGCCTAGAGTCGTTCTCGCTGATTGGCAATAGTTTCGGTGGCGCGCTGGCGCTGAGGATGGCTACTCAGTTTCCAGAGCGAGTCCACAGTTTGGTGTTGATGGGCAGCGTAGGCGTCCCGTTCGAACTCACCGAGGGATTGGACGAGGTCTGGGGTTACACACCCTCTACCCCGGCAATGCGTCGTTTATTGGATTTCTTCGCCTACGACGACACGTTGATCGACGACGAACTCGCGGTCGCCCGATATCAGGCCAGTGTGCAGGCGGGCTTCCAAGAGTCTTATGCCACGATGTTTCCCTCGCCGCGCCAGCGCTGGCTGGATTCGATGATCGTTGACGATGAGGCGATTCGAAGCATTGGTTGTCCAGCATTGGTCTTCCATGGACGCGAAGACCGGGTCATACCGCCCGAAACGTCGCGCCGAATCTTCGACCTGATTCCCAACGCGCAACTGCACATGTTCGGCAAGTGCGGTCACTGGACACAGATCGAGCACGCAAGCAGATTCAACCAGCTCGTCACCGCATTCCTAGCCGAGGGGGACACTCGCGACAGCTAACAGGTCCGCAGTGCGAACATTCATCAACGCCGCAGAACAGGAAACCTCACAAGATGATGCTCACTGTGCCAGCGGGCCGCAGGACGGTCATGTCCATCGCCGCACGCTTATAGCAAATCAACAGCTCATCATTGACCCTCCGTAGGCGATAGTCGTAGCGACCGACGTAGTGGTCGTCACGGCCATTGCGGAACCGCCACACGGTGAAATACGCACTAACCGTTACCTCGCCGCCTTGCTGAGCTTCAATGCGCACGTTGGTCACCTGATGCCGCGTCGCCGAGTGCGGGTATTCACGGTGCGCTTTGCGGCTTTTCAGACGCTCAACGCGTGCCAACAACCGGAACTTGTTGTCGTTGACCAAAACGAGATCCCGATCTGGGTCAGCATCGGGCAGATCGTTTGTCGGAATGATGTATTGCGCATCATCGGTGTAAAGGTCCGCCCACTCATCGAGGCACCACTCGTCCAAAAGCTTTGCCTCGAAATACAGCAGATCTTCCACCTCGGTTCGCTGTACATCGCGATCGCCCAAGGTCACTTCCGCATCGTCCACCATTGTCATGTAAGGACCTCCTGTGCGGGGCTCACGGTTTCGCGCCACTGCCGCCAGAATGACCGCATCTGCTCCTCATCGATCGACGTGGGGTCCCGAAGCATCCCGCGCGATATGTCATTCCACTCGACACCACCGCTGCCAAAACCCTTCTGACACGACTCCAGCGCCTCGACGTCATCAGGAGTCGCAAGACCGCCGGGCCCGAGAAAGCTCAAGAAACTCTCCAGCCGAAGCGCGCGACCTCCCGGCAGCTCGGACTCAGGCGCCAGATGCCATGCACTTACCTCCATGTCACCCGGTCCAGTGGGAAAGAACGTCCGGACCGTGACGGCCTGAATGTCATTGATGATGAGATTGGGGAAGATCAGCAGGTTGCGGTTGTTCTCGGCCATCACTTCCGCCCGCTCGACGCCGTAGCGCGCCACCAACCTTTCCCGCGTCTGCTCGATCGCATCACGCGTGTCCTCGCCGAACTGACGTTCCCACTTCGCGATCGGTCGTCCCCAAGGCGCCTTGTACTCCAAGACCGCGTGCCCGTTCCCCAGCGACCGGCCCCCTCCTGCCAACCCACCAGCGACCTTGATACCCATGCTGCTGAGGTACTTCATGTACGTGTCGTGCGTAGGCGCAGCGTGATATCCGTCAATGCTGTTCTCCACCAGTAATTTCCAGTTGGCGTTGATCGAGTACTGATTCGAACCGCCGAGTACCTCCCAGCCGCTTTCAGACTCATCGACGATGAGATCAACGTACTGGCGCGCTCCCGCCAGATACTCAGCAAGGGGTTTGGCATCGGGATTGAAGCTGACGAACACGAAGCCCCGGTACGACTCGACCCGCGCCACTGGACGTAACCCCATCTCCTCCATTCGAAACCGGGGGCCGTAGGCTTGACGGTCGGGAACACCGACGAGCTGGCCGTCGGTATCGAACGACCACGCGTGGTAGAAGCACTGGAAGACCTTCCCATTGCCGGTGTCAGTGCGGCACACGATGGCACCTCGATGGGTGCAGGTGTTGTGGAACGCCCGGATTTTGCCGCTTTTCGCACTGCGGACGAAGATCAATGAGCGGCCGGCCACGTCGCGCCTGACAAAGTCCCCAGGCCTGCGGACCTCGGACTCATGTCCGAGGTACAGCCAGCAGCGGTTGAAGATCAAATCCCGCTCAGCTTCGTAGATTTCCGGCGAGGTCATCGTTGAGCGGTGAACCTGAAAAACACCGTTATCAGCGTCGTCGACGATCAACCGGTTCGATCGGCTATACGTCACATGGGCCCCACTCTCGAACATCGCCCCCGATTCCGAGCACCTCAGCCATTCGACCACTTCCTTTGTCGCCCACGGTATTCCGGCGCTTGACAGTATGGTGATGTAAACATGGGGCGTCAGTTACCGCAGTTCGCCAAGTCTGTAGGTGAGGCAAGATCGAGCGCGATGTCGACGAGCAGATCCTCCTGGCCGCCAACCATTTTGCGGCGGCCAGCCTCGACCAGCATGTCGCGGGCGGTGAGCCCGTACGTTGCCGCGATCCGCTCGGAGTGAAGGAGGAAGCTGGAGTACACGCCGGCGTACCCCAGCGACAGGGTCTCGCGGTCAACGCGCACGGGCCTGGTCATCAGTGGCCGGACGATGTCGTCGGCCGCGTCCATCAAAGCGAACAGGTTGCAGCCGTGCTTCCAGCCGAGGATGTCGGCGACGGCGATGAAGGCCTCCAGCGGGCAGTTTCCAGCACCGGCGCCCAGGCCGGCCAGCGAGGCATCGACGCGAAGCGTGCCTTCCTCTACCGCGATCACCGAATTGGCAACGGCCAGACCGAGATTGTGATGGGCGTGGATGCCGATGGCCGTGCTCGGCTCGAGTGTCGCGCGGTAGGCGCGTATCCGATCACGCACGTCGGTCATCGTCAGGCGGCCGCCCGAGTCCGTGACATAAACGCATTGAGCCCCAGCAGATTCCATGATCTTGGCTTGTTCGGCGAGCACCGGCGGTGGGGCCATATGGCTCATCATGAGGAAGCCGGCGACGTCCAGGCCGAGGTTGCGCGCAGTCGTGATGTGCTGGATGGCGATATCGGCCTCGGTGCAGTGGGTGGCGATTCGCACGGAGGTCACGCCGAGGTCCACGGCGGCCTGCAGATCGGCGATCGTGCCAATGCCCGGCAGCAGCAGGGTGGTGAGCTGGGCGTGGTGCACAACCTCACGCGCCGCGGCGATCCACTCCGCATCGGTCTGCGCGCCCGGACCGTAGGTCAAGCTGGCCCCTGCGAGGCCGTCGCCGTGCGCGATCTCGATCGCAGCAACGCCCGCTTGATCGAGTGCGGCCGCGATAGTGCGGACATCGGAGACCGACAGGCCGTGGGAAACCGCGTGCATGCCGTCGCGCAGGGTGACGTCCTGAACGTAGAGAGCAGTCTCCTCCGCCGCGGCTGCGGGGGCGTCGGCGCTGTGCCCCGTCATCGGCCCGCCTGTGCTTCGGCAACCCGCAGGGCCGCTGACGTCATGATGTCGAGGTTGCCCGCATAGGAGGGCAGATAGTGTGCCGCGCCTTCGACTTCGAGGAATGCGCTGACCTGCAGTAGGTCGCGCTCCGCCGACTCCGCGTCGACCAGGCGACGACGCGGATCGTCAGACGCCAACGTGTCGATCTGTACCTGCTGTCGCAGTCGGTACCCAGGGACGTATTTCGCGACGTCGGCCACCATCGCCTCGATCGAGTCCCTGATCGACTGGTGATCGGCTGCTTCGGTCAAGGCGAGGACCGTGTCACGCATGATCAGGGGTGGGTCGGCCGGGTTGAGAATGATGATGGCCTTGCCCCGCTTCGCGCCGCCGACCTGTTCGATCGCGTGTGCCGTCGTTTCCGTGAACTCGTCGATGTTCGCCCGCGTGCCTGGCCCTGCGGAGAGTGAAGCGATGGAGGCCACAATCTCTGCGTAGGGCACGGGTGATGTCCGCGCGATGGCGGCCACGATCGGAATGGTCGCCTGGCCGCCGCAGGTAACCATGTTGACGTTGCGGCTTTCGACCAGACGGTCGAGGTTGACCGCGGGGACGACGAACGGGCCGATCGCTGCCGGGGTCAGATCGATGACCTTGACATCGCAGAGTTGCAACGCGGCGTCGTTCTTGAGGTGAGCGCCCGCCGATGTGGCGTCGAAGACGATGCCGATGTCGCCGAAGTCGGGCATCGCGAGCAGGCCATCCACACCGTTAGTGGTAATTGGAATTCCAAGACGGTTGGCGCGGGCCAAGCCGTCGCTGGCGGCGTCGATGCCGACCATCGCCGCGACTTCGAGGGATTCGGACAACCTCATGACTTTGAACATCAGATCCGTGCCAATGTTGCCGGAGCCGATGATGGCGACCTTCGTTCGCTGAGACATGTCGTCCTATGTGGTCGGGGCTGGTGAGAACGTTGCGCTGACGCTGCCCAAGCCGGTCAACGTAGCTTCGTAGCGGTCGCCGGGCGCCACGGCGACCATCGGGCCTAGAGCGCCGCTGAGGATGACCTCGCCGGCCCGAAGGGGGTCGTCGTACTCGACAGCGACCCTCGCCAGCCACTGCAGAGCAGTCAACGGGTTACCCAGGCACGCGGCTCCGGTTCCGGTCGAGACTTCATCCCCGTTGCGGCACAGCACCATCCGCACGGCGACGGGGTCGATGGCGCCAATCTCGACGCTGCTGTCGCCGAGGACGTACATCGCGCTCGAGGCGTTGTCGGCGACGGTATCGGCGATACTGATGTCCCAGTCAGCCACACGGCTGTCCACGATCTCCAACGCGGGCAGCGCGACACCCACCGCCGCGGTGACCCTCGCGAGGGACGGCTTGCGGTCGCGGATGTCGCGGACCAGGACGAACGCGATTTCGGCTTCGATGCGCGGCTGCAACAGTCGGTTGATGTCGACGACTTCGTTCTGCTCGATACCCATGTCGGACAGAAGAACTCCGAAATCTGGCTGGTCCACACCAAGTTGGGCCTGAACGGCAGTGGAGGTAATGCCGATCTTGCGGCCCACCCGGCGGTGACCCTCGGCGACCCGCGCGTCGACGAACAGGCGCTGTATGGCATACGCCCGGGCGATGTCGTTGCCGTCGACGAGGTCGCGGATCGGCGCGCACGGCGTGCCTGATCGCTGGGCTGCATCCAGGCGCTGCCGCGCCTGAACAACCATGGGGTCCAAGCCCGTTGAAGATCCGGCGTCGGCAGTGCGCAGATCGAATCCCATGGGACCATGAAAGTCGGTTCGCACGGTTTGAGCCAACGGTGGTTCCACCGATCAGAACAACTCGATCGCCGGCCCAGCCCGGCCCCTGGCAGGCCACCAGGGCTACGTTCGTGGTCCGCGTCTGCTCGCGGTGAATGCAGGTGGGGCGTTGCATGCTCAGGATTGGTAGCTGATCAGACGTCGACCGCGGCGCCGGACCGCTTTGCCACCAACGCCCTGAGCTCGACCTTACTGACCTTGCCGCCAGCGCTCTTCGGGAAGTCGTCGAAGATCTCGATGCGCTCAGGCAGCTTGAACGTAGCCACGTCGTGCTTGCGCAGTTCGGCGAGCAGTTTCACGTCGGGCAGTTCAGCACCCGGGCGGAGCACCAGGCAGGCGCATACCCGCTCACCGAACAGCTCGTCGGGCACGCCGATCACGGCGACATCTGCCACTTCGGGCAGGGCGATGATCAGATCCTCCAGCTCGCGGGGACTGATGTTCTGACCGCCCCGGATCACCAAGTCCTTCACCCGGCCGACGACGCTCAGGTAATTCTCGTCATCGAGGGTCCCAAGATCCCCAGAGCGATACCAGCCGTCCTCAGAGAACGCGGCTTCGGTTCGTTCGGGCTCGTTCAGGTAGCCAAAACTCTTGGTGGGACCACGCCAGACGATCTCGCCGACCGCGCCTGGTGCTACGTCGTTCATGGCGGTGTCCACCAGGCGCACTTCGTTGAACTCGAAGACGCGACCCACCGTCGTGTACCGCTTCTCCGGCGGGTCGTCGTAGCGAAGCATCGCCAACGAGCCGCCGTCGGTCGCCCCGTAGCAGACGTGCTCGATGCAGCCGAAGACGCGCTCCATCTCCCGGCCCGCCTCGGGCGGCATTGCGGCACCGGCGTTGGTGAAGGTGCGCAGCGAGCCGAAGTCGCGGCCACGGATCGACGGGTCGTTGAGCAGCTTCAGTACCTGCGTCGGGATGGCAGTGGCATGGGTCGCCCTGGTCGACTCGAGCAGATCGAGCCCGTTCTCCGCCGTCCAGTCCTCCAGCAGCACGGACGTCGCTCCACACAGAAGCGGGGCAAGGACCGGGAAGACGTAACCCACACCGCCCGTACTGGCGGGTGCCATCCCGAGCGCGACGTCGCCAGCTGCCATCTGCGTCGCTGCAAAGTACGTCGACATGAAGAACCACAGGTTGTTGTCCGACCACAGCGACATGTGCGGCAGGCCGGTCGTCCCCGAGGTGACCATGACGAAGCGTGGCGCATTGGGGTCGCGCGACGGCGGCGCGAACGGCCGATCGGCACCGCAAATCGCGTCGAAGTCGAACTGTCCGCCAACACCATCCATGCCACCGACCAAGCGCAGGTGCGGCAGGCTGGGGCGCAGCTGGGCGACGGTGGCCATGTAGTCGAAGCCCTTCAGCGGTGCCGAAGCGACCATCACCTCGGCGCGCGAGACACCCAACAGATGGGCCATCTCCGACCGACGCCAGCCGCTCGACAACGGGATGAAGACCAGGTCGGCGCGATCGCAGGCCAAGTGCGTCACCGCCAGAGCTGTGCGGTTGCCGCACTGAACCGCCACCGGTGCGCCCGGCGCCAGACCTTGTGCCATCAGCCACGCCGCTAGGTTGCGGCTGCGCCGGACGAGCTCGGCGTAGCTCAACTTCTCGTGCTGATCGGCCACCGCGATCACATCCGGTGTGTGCGCGGCGATTTCGTCGACGACGGCGTAGAGCGGCTGGTCCTGCCAGATGCCCGCTCGGCGATACTTCTCGATCAGCTCTGGAGTCAGTTGTACGACAGCCACGACAGTTCAGCTGATCTGCTGCGATGCAACGGACGGGAACGCTGGCGCCCGCTTCTGCTCGAATGCCGCGAGGCCCTCCTGCGCATCGCGTCCGGTGACAACGTGCACGGCAGCCTCGACCTCGTGCTCGAGCCGCTCGTCAGTGACTTGGCCGGATGCGGTCATCGACTTCAGGAACGCCAGCGCGGGCGCGCTGCGAGTGCTCAAGGTTTCGGCGAAGTCGACCGTCCATTGTTCGAGTTCACCGTGGGGCACCACGTGCTGCACCAGGCCCAGCGCCAATGCGGTGTGAGCGTCCACTGTTTCGCCGCTGTACATGAGCCAGCGCGCGGCCCGTGTCCCCAGCGCGTCCGGTAGCCGCCGCGTTCCGCCGCCACCGGGCACCAGCCCATAGGTGATGTGACCGTCACCAAGCTTCGCCCGATCGGAGGCGACGATCACGTCACACGACAGCGCAAGCTCAAGGCCGCCTGCAATGGCCAACCCGTCGATGATCGCGATCACCGGCTTCGGACACCGTTCCAGGTCCCGGAAAACGCGCCGCCAAATATCGAGCCCCTCCCGGAAGGTCGCCGGTGACGCCAGCCGCTCCCGTACCTCGATCAAGTCCGCTCCGGCCGAGAAGGCACGGCCTTTCGCCGTCACGAATACCGCTGCGACAGCCGCGTCGTCGGTCGCGATCCGCACCGCGCGACCGAGCGCATCGATGATCGCACTGCTGAGGGCGTTCAGATGATCGGGGCGGTTCAACCTCAACTCGAGAACGCGCCCCCGCCACACGTGCTCGACGACTACCTCAGTCACGGTCACGCTCTGCTCCTCCATCATCTATCGCCGTAGTAGTAATGGATGACTCGACTGCCGCGGTAACCACATACGTCGTTGGGCGCCGCGACATCGACATCGTCGTCACCGCCGCGCTCATTGCCGCGGTATCCACGGCCAGTACTTCGCCGTGGCGCCACCGTCGACCGTGATGTTGCTTCCCGTGATCATCGACGAGTCGTCCGAGGCGAGGAAAACGACGGACGGGACATAGTCGGCCGGCGCGGGAAGGCGATTCATCGGCATGAGCCCGTAGAAGTCGTTCGCGTACGCGTTGTCCGACGACTTCGCGGCACGCAACATCTTCTCGTGTTCGGAGGTTGCGGGCTGCGTCGCGGTCGGGGTGAAGCCGTTGACCCGTATGTCGTGGGCCGCGAGTTCCATCGCCGCGGAGCGCGTGAAGTTGATGAGCCCGCTCTTGGCCGTCGAGTACCCGATGTTGCCTGCCTGTCCCTGCCACGCGGCGGTCGACAGGACGTTGATGATGCTGCCACCACGTCCCGCCGCGATCATCGGCTCGGCAACCGCCTTGGTGAACACCAGCGCACCGGTCAGGCAGATGTCCACCTGCCGCCGGAACTCGTCGACCGGCATCGCCAGAAGGCCCTTAAGGTTGAACACCATCGCGTTGTTCACCAAGACGTCGACGCGACCCCACCGCTGCATCGCGGCCCCAACCACCTCAGCCGCGTGAGTGGCGTCCGTGACGTCTCCACCGACGGCAAACGCCTCACCACCCGCGTCGACGATGGCGTGGGCTGTCGCCTGTGCGACGGATTCGATGATGTCGGTGCACACGACCCGCGCTCCCTCGGCAGCGAGACCGACGGCCAGTGCACCGCCGATGTTGGCGCTCGCGCCCGTGACGATCGCGGTCCTGCCGTCCAAGCGGCTCACAGGATGATGCTCACCTTGCCGTGCGGACGCAGCGCGTCGAGCACCAGGACGGACTTGCGGCTGACGAACCTGAAGCCGGTCACCTCATCGCGCTCGAGGATGTGGCGGTATTGGCCCACATATGTGTCGAGGACGCCCGACCGAACGCGATAGACCGCGAAGTTGGCCAGCACGTGTAGTCGCCCCTCGTCAGCTTCCATCGCCCGGACATTGCTGACCAGGCGCCGCGTCGCCGAGTGCGGATACTCGGCGTGCGCGGAACGGGTGAGCAACGAGTTGACGCGTTGCTCAAGTAGGAATCGGTCGTCATGGACGAGGAACAGGTCCCGAGTCGGGTCGCCATCGGGGTGGTCAGTGGCCGGGATCTCGTAGTAGCCGTCCGGTGCGAACAGGTCGAGCCATTCGTGCAGCCGCCACTGGTCCAGCAACTCGGCCTCCTCGAAAAGGAACTGCTCGAGGTCGACCAGGGCCTCGCGCGAAACCGTGGACCGAAGCTCGGCCTGTGTCGTCAAACCCACTGTGATTCCTCTTCTCGTGCAACGCTTCCAGCTCATCGTGCGGACGACCTCCAGCGGGCACAATCTGCTGTTCCGTTCGTTGGAAGCCGCGACGCGTCAGTCCGAGCTCACACCAGCACGAAGACTTTGCCGTCGGGATCGATCTCGACCTCAAACGTCTGCAAGGCGATGGTCGCTGGGAGGCAGAGGGGCTGCCCTGTCTGGATGTTGAACTGGGCCATGTGCAGCGGACACGTCACTTCATTTCCGTCGAGATCGCTGTCCTCCCCCAGCGACCAATCCTCGTGCGTGCAGTTGTCCGCCGTGGCGAAGAACTCTCCCGTTTCGTTGCGGAACAGCGCGACGTTCGGCTCACCCTTGCTCGTCATCGAGGTGCCGGGCGCGAGGTCGTCGACCACGCATGCGAAACGCCGTCCCATCGTCTGAGCCTCCCCCTCGTTGAAGTCCACCAATGTCGTGCGGCACGACGTGCGCCGCGGTGTGATCTTCCCCGGAATGCCTGGGCGGACTCCAGCGATGATTTCAGCGGCTGGAACGCCGCCTGCCTTACCGGCACGAAGCCGAGCGGTGTTCCGGTGCCCGGGACGAGGCGTTCCGATACGTCATCAAGTTCAGCGAGCATGTTGTGACCCTTAATTGGGCGCCGCGAACACAGGACCGCAGACTTCCAGGAGATCACCCCCATGACACCTGCCGTGTGGATCACCCCGCGACGCGATCGTCTTACGACGATCCTCGGAACGGTGCACATCGCGCAGGTCGATCTCGACGGCATCCCCCGGGGAGCTGTCCTCGTCATGGGCGCGGACCGCGACTTCGAGCATGAAGCCGCGCCGATCCTCAACGATCTCGCCGTGCACGGCTACGAGAGCGTCGCCGCCGACATGACAGCCACTGACGGAACTGACGATGCCCTCATCGAGGTCGTGGCCGAGCTCGTACACCACGTCGGCACGCGCGGGTGGCACACCGAGCAGATCGGTGTCATCGGCTACGGCCGCAGCGGCCGGCTTGCCCTGCTCGCCTGTTCACACCTCGGGCTCGGTGCGGCGGTCAGCATCTCGCCGAGTCAGCTGTTCACATCGGATAATCACCTGTCGCCCGAGATCAGCGAGCTCGCGTCCACGGTTCGTACGCCTTGGCTCGGCATGTACGGCGAGAACGATCCCGCGGTGACAGCCACTGCATGCATCGAGTTAGACCGTGCACTGCGCCACGACGCCCCGGCCTACACGCAGGTCGTGCGCTATCCCGGAGTCGGCGGCGACTTCTACCGGAGGTCGAGTGAGTCGCTCGAGATCGCGGCTTCCTACGACTCCTGGCAGCGAACCGTCGAGTGGCTGAACCTACGCGTAGCACCCCGGCTCACGCCCCTCGCCGAGGCATGGCGTCAACGCCAAGCGGCCTCATAAGCGCAACACAGACCGACACTCACACCAAAGGTAAGGACGGACATGTCCGACTACGTTCTCGACGATCGGGAGATGCCGCAGTTCAAGGTGAACCGCGAGGCGATGGTCGACACGGCCGTCTTCGAGCAGGAACGCACCAAGATCTTCGACAAGTGCTGGCTTTATGTAGGCCACGAGTCCGAGCTCACAAAGCCCAACAGCTTCAAGACCCGAACACTGGCTGGCCGGCCCATCATCTTCGCCCGTGACGGCAAGGGCGTGATCCGCGTCTGGCTCAACTCGTGCCCTCACCGCGGCGCGATGGTCTGTCGCGAACCAGAGGGCAATGCCCGCTTCATGACGTGCTTTTATCACGGGTGGTCCTTCAACATCGCCGGCGAGCAGGTGTCGATGCCCGGCGATGAGGCATACGGCGAAAACTTCGAGCGGCCGGGACTCGCCAAACCTCCGCGGATTGACTCCTATCGCGGATTCGTGTTCGCCAGCTTCAACCAGGACATCGTCGACCTTGACACCTACCTCGCCGGTGCGAAGGAATACATCGATTTGGTCGCCGACCAGTCCGAGGTCGGCATGCAGGTCCTCGAGGGCACTCACGAGTACTCGGTCAAGGCCAACTGGAAGCTGCTAGTCGAGAACAGTGTCGACGGCTACCACGCCATGTCCACCCACCAGCGCTATTTCGCGATGATCATGGCGGCCCGCGGAAAAGTCGACACTTCCCTCGTCATCGGCAAGGAGCGCGGCATCGCCCTGGGCAACGGTCACGCGGTGATCGCGGCGGCCCCTGGCGGTGACCAGGTGCTCGGTCGCCCGTTGTCCCCGCAGGGTCAGGCGGAGCGGACGGCGCGGTACGCGGCCATCGGAGAAAAGTTCGGCACGGACTGGGCGGCGCGGCTGCGTGGCAACCGGAACCTGGTCATCTTCCCGAACCTGGTCATCATCGATCTCGTCATGGGTGTTGTCGTGCGAAAGATCGACCCCGTCACGCCTGACTACATGGAAGTGACCGCATGGCACGTCGTACCACCGGAGGAAGGCGAGGACCTCCGCGCGCAGCGCCTCGACAACTTCCTGACCTTCTGGGGTCCCGGTGGACTGGCGTCGCCCGATGACGTTGAGGCGCTGGAGAGCGCGCAACGAGGCTTCGCGACCCGCAAGGAATTGCCGTGGTCCGACATCTCACGCGGTATGGCCAAGCGGGTTGCCACCGGACAGGACGAGTTGCAGATGCGTACCTGGTGGCGCCGGTGGAACGAGCTGATGACCGGGGAGGTCCTGCCTGCCGAAGAGAAAGACCCGATCGGGTTGCCGTGGTCGGGAAAGCGGCTCGATCGCGCACGCGCTGGAGCTCCGACTGCCACGAGTTGACGACCGTGCCGGTCGACCCGCTGGGTAAGGCCAATGCGGCGACGAATGACTCAGCTGCCCCAGCGCAGCGGATCAGAGACCAGGTGGCCGTATTTTCGGGTCCAGTACCGGCCTGCCTCGTCCAAGTGCTGAGTCATCGCCTGCTCCGCTGCGAGCGCGTCGCGTTCTCGCAGCGCGTCGACGATGCGCTGGTGAGCGACAGCGACGGCGCGGCGCCGGTTGGGTGTATAGCGCACGCCCATGAGAGCACCGTCGGCAACTGTCTTCAGCGTTTCGGCGAACACGCCGAGAACGGGGTTGCCGGCGACCTCGGCGACCACACTGTGGAAGCGCTGGTTCTCATCGAGGAACAGGTCGTGGTTGTTCAGGTCGCCGATCATCAGATCTACGGAATCTTGCAGTTCGGCGATCCGCTCGTCGTCGATGCGGGCGGCGGCGAGCCGGGCCAGGGTGGGCTCGAGCGCGACGCGCGCCTCGAACACAGCGCCAAGTGGGCTCTGCTCGAACTCGAGGATCAGGGTGAGCGCCTCGCTGAGGTCGGAGGCGCGCGGCCGTCGGACCACAGGACCACCACGCGGCCCGGACTTGATCGTGATGACGCCCCGGGTCTCAAGCAGGCGCAGTGCCTCGCGCAGCGTGGTGCGTCCGACGCCGAAGGTCTCGATCATCTCCCGTTCGGGCGGGAGCATAGTGCCCGGCTCTAGGTGGTTGTCGACGATGCGGCTGGCCAGGACACGCGCGATGCGCTCGGAGGTCTTCGGTTGGCGGCGCTTGTCGCTGTTGGCGCGCAGCGACGCTGCCTCGTGCCCGGATGCGGAACCGGTCGCTCGTGGGTTCGTGGCCACCCGCGTCATGCCCTCCCTGCCTCGGCGGCCAGCGGTTTCAGCGGCCGCCACATTGTTGACCATCATATACCTAGATCACCAAAGCATAAGTACCACAACGGCGGGAAGGATCTTAGGCATCAGATTCATAGAGAGTATTTATACATACTATGGCTAGGATTAGCCCGACTTCGGGCGGAGGCCCCATGCTCGACAGGACATCGATTCTGCTATCGAACATCCCCGATGCCAGGCATGTGGTTGCACTGGCCCAGCGGATGAACACGCTGGGGTACCGCCGCGTGTGGCTACCGGAGAACTGCGTGCTCGACGCGCCCTCCCTCGGCGGTGCGATCGCGGCGACGACCACACTGGAGATCGGCACCGCGATCGTCCCGGTGTACAGCCGCTCGCCTGCGCTGTTGGCCATGACCGCGGCGACTCTGTCTCGGCTCGCCGAGGGCCGGCCGATGCACCTCGGAATCGGAGCGGGTGGGCAAGTGACTGTCGAACAGTGGCACGGTGTGCCGTTCGAGAAGACGGTCACAACCGTCGAGGAGACAGTGATCATCCTGCGGCAAGCGCTGGGCGGCGACAAGACCGACTTCGCGGGCACGACTCGCCGGTCGGCCGGCTTTCGTCTCGCCGATGGGCCGGCCTACTCCGCGCGTATTCATGTTGGAGGCATGGGCCCGAAGATGCAGGCGTTGGCCGCTCGGATCGCCGACGGGCTCATCGTCACCTGGCTGTCGCCGCGCATCGTCACCGGCTTCGCGAAGGAGTTCGGCGAGGCCGTGCGGGCCGCCGGGCGTGATATCGCCGACGTCGAGTTGATTGCGCGCGCCTACGTCTGTGTATGCGACGACCCCGAGGCCGCCCGCGAGGCGGTGCGCCGCGAACTCGTCGAGTACGTCGTGTCACCGCCGTACGGAAACTATTTCGCCTCAGTCGGTTTCGGCGACGAGGTGGACGCGGTACGCGCCGGATTCGAGGCCCGCGATCGCGCGCGCGCCGTGGCCGGCGTGAGCGACCGGCTGCTCGACGAGGTGTTGATCTGCGGGCGATCGGCCAGCGATATCGCGCACCCGCTGCGCGCGTACTTCGACAAGGGCGCTGACCACGTCATGGTGCAACCCGTTCCCCGCGAACGCAGCGGGGACCCGGCGAGGACGATCGAAGCGGTGGCCGAGGCGCTCGGCTGACGGGCTCTCAGCGCCGGGAATACGGAACGAAGGCGCGCCCGAAGAGTTCGCGCGCGATGATGATCTTCTGGATCTGCGCTGTGCCGTCCGCGATCTCGACGGCCATGATGTCGCGTAGCCGCTGCTCCAACGGGTTGTCGGTGGTGTAGCCGTAATGGCCGAACATCAGCAGACAGTCGTGGGCGGCCTCGACTGCCGAGCGCGGACCCAACCATTTACACATCGCCGCCAGCGCGGTGTGGCTTTGACCCTTCGCGCGCCGCTGCAGCGCCTGATAGCACAGACTGCGCGCTGCGAGCAGCTTCGTCGAATGCTCGGCCAGCGGGAACGAGATGCCCTCGTAGCTGGCAAGCGCAGCGCCGAACGTGCGTCGTTGCTGCACATAAGCCACCGCATCGTCGATCGATGCCTGCGCCGCACCGATCGCGGTCAGCGCGAGCAGCGGGCGGGTGAAATCGAACCCTGCCATCACGTTGGTGAAGCCGGCACCGGGTTCACCGATCATCGCCTCGTTCGGCACCACGACGTCGTCGAAGGCGATGCTGCCCCGTCCGACGGCTCGCCAGCCCGGGTCGGGAATCACGGCCTGGGTGACCCCCGGCGAGTCGAGCGGAACCAGGAACGCGCTCACGCCACGGGCCCCCTCGGACGACGTGCGGGCGAACACGATGCACGCCTGGGCATGCGGTACCGCCGTGATCGAGGTCTTCTCGCCGCTAATCCGCCAACCGCCGTCGGCCGCAACCGCTTTGGTGCTCAACGCTGCCGCGTCAGAACCAGTCTCGGGCTCGGTCAAGCCGAGCGCGATGTACGCGCGACCCGCGACAAGATCTGGCAGCCATTGCTTGCGTAGCTGGTCGGAGGCGAACTCCGTGAGGATGTAGGAGGTGATGAGGGTCGGGATGAGGATGTTGGCGACGTTGAAGTCTGCGTAAGCCAGTTCCTCGCACGCAATTCCCGCGCCGACGTACTCGGGCTCCTCCGGTCCACCAAACTCCGGGGTGGTGAGCAGCGAGGTCAACCCGAGCGCTGCCAACGAACCCAAAGCGTCCCAAGGAAACTCGCCGGCCTGCGACCGGGTCAGGTAGGTGGGCGCAAATTTCTTGCGCGCCAGTTGCCGCACCGCGTCGCGCAGGCTCTCCTGCTCCTCGCTCGCCTCAAAGCCATCCGTCTCACCCATGCGCTGCCAGCTTTCGGATCACGAAATCTTGAATGCCGCGCGCGCTGCGTCACCGATGAACAGCTGCTTGGCGGCATCTTTCATACCGAGCCCGTCGATCGCGTCCAGCGCGTCCTTGTAGTCCATCACCGGGTAGTCGGTGCCCCACATGACCTTGCCCTTGCCGCGCGAGTTGGCGAACGTGATCAGCGCCTTGTCGACGTACTTCGGGTGATGCGCGGATGTTCCGATGTAGACATTGCGGTGTTTCCACGCCAAGGCGATCATTTCCTCGACCCAGGGCCACCCGGTGTGCGCGCCGATGATGGTGAGTTCCGGGAAGTCCAGCGCGATGTCATCGACGAGGATGGGGCGCCCCAGTTCCGAGGGCATCCGCTCGGCCGAGTGGCCCACCTGCATGACGACCGGTACGCCCAGCTCGGCGCACTTGGCATAGAACGGGTAGTACTTGCGGTCGTTGAGCGGCAGGCCGAAACCGTAGGTGTGTAGGTGCGCGCCGACGAATACACCGTCGCCGATCGACTCATCGAGCCGACGCACCCCGGCCATGCCCTCGAAGGGGTTGATGCCGAACAGCCCGAAGATTCGGCCCGGCGCCGCCTCGGCCAGCTCGCGGACCTGTGCCTCCTGGACATCCCAGATGAGCTGACGCGTCTGGTAGGAGGCCATCTTCGCCGACGGGATCAGCACCTGGTCGACATTCGCGTCGTCCATGTAGGCAATGAACTCCTCGACGGTCTTGCCGACGAACTTCAGGCCCCACCACTTGACGACGTCGGCCACTTCTGGCGGATCCTCGAACGTGTGCTTGATGCCTTCATCGGTGAAGATGTTGCACCAGTAGTCGACTGCACCCATGGCAGCGTTTCCTTTCAGTGAATGGCCGGACCCGGGCGGGTTGACCGAGGGACTACGGCGTGGCTCATCGGGGCAGCCCGAGGACACGCTCGCCGAGGATGTTTCGTTGGATCTCCGAGGTACCCCCGGCGATCGTGGCGCCGTGCGCGCCGAGGAACGTCTGGCGCCAGTCGTGGTGCTGCGGGTCGAGTGCCCACGCGCCGCCGAGGGCGTCGCGGGCGAACCGGCCGACGTCCTGCTGAAGTTCGGAGGAGACGAGCTTGAGCACCGACGTGCGAGAGTCGATGTCGCTGCCGCCGGTGTCGGCCTCGGACAGGTATCGAAACCACGTCCATCGCAGCAACCCGACCCTGGTGTGGATGGCAACCCAGCGTTCACAGAAGCCGGCGTCGTCGCGACCGGCATCTTCGACTTGCTCGCGTAGCCGCCACAGAGCGCTGTTCAGCCCGATGGCCACCGAGCCGAGCATCCGGCGCTCGCTGCCCAGGACCGAGAGCCCGACCTTCCACCCATCTCCGGGCGCACCGAGGAGGTCCTCGGGGTGCACCCGGACGTCGGTCAGGTATACCTCGTTGAACTTGTCCTCGCCGTCGAGCTGACGGATCGGGCGGACCTCGATGCCGGGCCGATCCATGGGTAGCGCAAAGCAGCTCAGTCCACGATGCCGCTGCGAGGAGGGGTCGGTTCGCGCCAGCAGCAGGCCGTAGTCGGAGTAGTGCGCTCCGCTGGTCCAGATCTTCTGGCCGTTGACCAACCAGCCGTCGCCGTCTGGCGTCGCGACCGTTCGCAGCGATGCGAGATCCGAGCCTGCCGAAGGCTCCGAGAAGAGCTGGCACCAGATCGTCTCGCCACGGACCATGGGCGCGACCATGGTCTCGATCTGCTCCGGCCGACCGTGCCTGAGCAGGATCGGTCCGGCGAGTTCGATGGTGACGAAGCTGAGCTGCCGCGGCAGGTTCCGCCGCGCCAGTTCCTCGGCGAAGATGGCCTGCTCGGCAGGTGAAGCGTTGCGGCCGTGCGGCGTTGGCCAGGACAGTGCTGCCCAGCCGGCATCGGCGAGCTGACGCTGCCACTGCCGCGCCGGCGGAACGTCGTCGGCGGTGGGTGTCGAACCGAAGTCGCGCAACCCGTCGGGCACCTCGACACTGTCGAGCCATGCGCGCAGCTCGTCGCGGAAGCGGGCCTCGTCGGCAGTCAATCGCAGGTCCACGTCAGCTCGCCATGTATAGGCCGCCGTCGATGCACAGCACCTGCCCGGTGACGTACTCGGCGGCCGGACTCGAAAGGTAGGTGAAGGCCGAGGCAACCTCGGCCGGCTCGGCGAAGCGGCCCAGCGGGATGTTCGCGAGGTAACGCGCCTGCAGCTTCTCGTCGGTGCGGATCGTCTCGGTCATCGGTGTGGCAGCGACGGGCGCGACGGCGTTGACGCGGATGCCGTAGCGGGCCAGCTCCTTGGCTGCTGACTTCGTCATCGCCGTGATCGCGCCCTTGGCTGCCGAATAGTTGATCTGGCCGATCGTGCCCTGCAGGCCAGCTGACGACGTGACGTTGAGGATGCAGCCACGGATGTCGTTGTCGATCATCTGCCGCGCGGCGGTGCGGATCCCGAGGAAGCTGCCGCGCACGTGGACGTCGAGCACAGCGGTGAAATCGCCCAGCGACATGTTCTTGAGCATCGCCGGGCGGCTGATGCCGGCGTTGTTGACCCACACGCCGAGGGGCCCGAACTCTGCGGTGCAGCGCGCGGCGAGTGCTTCGACGTCGCTCTCGCGGGCGGCATCTCCGCGCACACCGACCGCCGTCCCACCGGCGGCGCGGATGGCGGCCGCGGCCGCCTCGACCCGCTCGGCGTCGAGGTCGGACAGCACGACCGGGCGCCCGGCGGCGGCGAACGTCGCGGCGATGGCTTCGCCGAGCCCCTGACCTGCGCCGGTGACGACTGCGGCGGCGCCGGTCATCGGGTCGCCTCGAGGATCGTGACGGCCGAGACGGCCGTCGGGCCGCCCACGTTCTGCGCGAGGCCCCACCGCGCGTCGGGCACCTGGTTGACTGCGTGGCCGCGCAGCTGCTCGAACAGCTCGACGCACTGTGCAACGCCAGTTGCGCCGGGCGGGTGCCCCTTGGCCTTGAGGCCGCCGCTCGGGTTGACCGGCAGCCGACCCTGCATGCTGGTCTCCCCGGCCTCGATGAGCTTGGCGGCTTCGCCCCGACCGCAGAAGCCAAGATCCTCATAGTTCATCAGCTCGATGCCGGAGAAGCAGTCGTGGATCTCGGCGACGTCGATGTCGCCCGGCCCGACTCCTGCCATTGCGTAGGCAGCCTTCGCAGCGCGCACCGTGGAAGGGAACGTCGTCATGTCGTGCTTGTGCGCGTGCATCACCCGGTCGAGGGCCAGGCCGAAGCCGCGCACCCAGACAGGTTTGTCGGTGTAGCGGCCGGCTAGTTCCTCGGCGACCAGGATCACCGCGGCGGCGCCGTCGCTCTGCGGAGCGCAGTCGAGCACGCCGAAAGGTCCGGCCACTCGCGGTGCGGCCAGCACCTGATCGACAGTCACCTCGAAACGCAAGTGCGCCATCGGATTCGTGACCGCGTTGTGGTGGTTCTTCACCGCCACCAGAGCCAGGTGTTCTGGCCGTACGTGGTACTCGTGCATGAATCGGGCGACGTGCAACGCAAAGCTGGCCGGTGCGATGAGGCCGAGCGGATAGTCCCACGCCTTGTCGCGGGCCATGCCCATCCAGTCCCAGAACGTGGACGAGGTAGAGGTCTCACGGGTCTTGTCGGCACCCATCACCAATGCGACGTCCACATGACCGTCGCCGATGGCCATGGCCGCGTTGCGGACCGCGTCATTGCCTGTCGCGCATTGGTTTTCGACCCTGGTGACAGGGATGTCGAGCAGCCCACACGAGTCGGCGAGCACACCTGCGGGAAAGCCGTCGCTGGGTTGCAGGTTGCCGAACCAGGCCGCCTGCAGCGCTTCGGCAGGCATGCCGTTGTCGACCGATGCCAGCGCGGCGGTCATGGTCCGCGGCAGCATCTCCTTCATGCCGGTGTCGAAGAGTTCACCGAACGGCACCATCCCGGCGCCCACCATCGCTACAGACCTCATGCTCGCTTGACCTCCTGGCCGCCGTCGGACATGTCGGAGCGAAACGCGTAGCCGTAGTCGGGCACGCCTTCGCGGATGGCGACCAACCGCAGGACGAGATCACCGGTGTCCCCGATGGCACAGCCGTCGGGGACGGTGTCGGTCACGTGGGCCAACACGCGCACCGACGTCGGCGGCAACGACACCACGGCCAGCCCGCGTGGCGTCGTGATGCCGGGCACTGGCGCGTGCACGGTCACCGTCGAATACACCTCGCCGCGTCGCGGCAGCGCGAACTGCTCACTGCCCCCCATGCGGCGGCAGCCGAGGCAGAGATCGCGACGCGGATAGGCCTCCGTCCCGCAGTCCGGACAGCGCCAGCCGAGCAGGCCGACCTTCTGCTCGACGGCACGGCCGTAGCTCGGCATCGACATCGGGATCGTCAATGGTGCGCCTACGCGCTGTGGCCGGTACACGGCCGGCGTCGCGGGGCGCATGTCGTGCGCGATCCGGACGTCACCGCAGGCGCTGATCGTGACAGCGACGGCGATCGCCGAGTCGAGCGCGACGAGCCGGCCGGTCTCGAGATGTTCGGCCATCCTCGCCAGCGCGAACAGCGCGCCGGCCGCACCCCCTGGCACGTCGGTTGCGGGCCGGCCGCCGAGGCGTGCGGCCTCCTTGGGCGGCACCCCGACCAAGACCGGCTTGTCGCTGGCACCGGCCAGCGCTTCGATCGCCGGGCGCCAGCCGAGCTCGCGCTCAACGCGGCTATCGGCGTAGACGTCGACGGCCGCCGCACCTGAGGCGTGCACACGCATCGGCAGGCTGTTCTGGACCGTCGCCGGCAGCTCTATCCGAAGGCCGCTGGTGCCGACGAGCGCCGCGGCCGCGCCGGGACGCGCGCCGGTCTCCACTCCGATCACCAGGGTTCCGGGTGAGGATTGCGCGGTTGCGTCCAACGCGGCCGGCCCACCGCCGACACGTAGCTCGGCTGGGATGCCGACGCCGAGGTCCAGACCGAGCGTCAGTAGCGACAGTGGGGCGCCGGACAGGTAATCCGGTTCCGCGCACACCAGCACGACGCGCGATACCGCGACGTCATCGGCGGCGGCCTGCGCGGCACGGCCGGCAGCGACCGCCACGGTGAGCATGTCCTCGTCGGGGCCTAGCACGCGGGTACCGCCGTCGTCCCAAGCCGGCACGTAGGTCCCCAGCGATTCGATGTCGGTCACTGCCGCGCCTGCCTCGGCGTCAGCAGGTCGCGAGCGATCAGCGTCCGGTGCAACTCGTTGGAGCCTTCGACGATTTGGAAGACCTTGGCGTCGCGGTATGCGCGGCCCACCGCGAACTCGTCGGAGACTCCGTAGGCGCCGTGGATCTGCACGGCCTCGGTGGCCGCCCGCTGAAGCACGTCGGAGGCGTACATCTTCGCCATGCTCGTCAGTTGGCGGGCGCGTTCGCCCCGGTCGAGCGCATCGGCGCAGTCCTGCACGAGCAGCCGCGCCGCCCGGATCTCGGTCGCCATGTCGGCGATCTTCTTCTGGATCAGCTGGTAGTCGCCGATCGGCTTGTTGCGTACGATTCGCTCGCGCGCGTACTGGATCGAGGCGTCCAGGCAGCTCTGCGCAGCGCCGACCGCGCGCGCGGCCACTGTCAGTCGCCCCTTTTCGACAGCTGTCATCGCGACCGCGAAGCCGCCGCCAACCTCCCCCAGCAGTGCCTCCGGGCCCAGCTTGACCTGATCGAGCACCAACTCGCCGCTGCACATCGGCCGAAAGCCCATCTTGTTCTTGAACGGGTGAACGGAGACGCCCGGTGTGTCCTTGGGCACGATGAAAGCGGTGATGCCTGCCTGCCGCAACGACGGGTCGATGGTGGCGAAGGTGACGAAGAACGACGCGATGTCCAGGTTGGAGATCCAGGTCTTCGAACCGTGCAGCACGTAGCCGCCGTCGCCGTCCTCGACATAGGTGGTGCGAAGCCCGGCAACGTCGGTCCCCGACTGCGACTCCGTCACTCCGGCGCCGCCGAAGATCGTGCCCTCGGCAAGCGGCCGCAGCCAACGCTGCTTCTGCTCGTCGGTGCCGAACCGGTCAATGCCCGCACCCACCAAGGCCGAGGGCATGCTCAGTAGCACGCCCAGGCAGTGGTCGACGCGTGAGATCTCCTCGATGACCGCGGCGAAGGAACGGTGGTCCAGCGCCATCCCTCCCCAGCTCTCCTCGACCGTGCCGCCGAAGAAGCCCAATTCGGCCATCTTCCGAAGGATGTCGAGCGGGATGTGTTCGTCGCGGTCGTAGTCGCGCACCCGCGGGGCCACCTCGGCGGCCGCGAAATCGCGTACCAGCCCGACCAACTGGTCCCGATCTATGTCGGTCAGCGTCACGATCACTCCTTGACTCTCGAACGGGCGACCAATGCCCGCAGCATGCTAACTATAATTACTATAGTCATAGATAAGAACTTTCCAGGCAGTCAGAGCTCACGGACCTGCAGCCGCGCGGCGGCCCCGACCCGCAGCTCGCCGTCGAACACCGAGCCGAATACGTAAGTGCCCCTTGGCCGCAGGACTCCGAACGCACTACACCGACGACGCACGCGCTCGGATCCGCCAATGTCGCCAGGTGCAGGACGTGGGTCCCCACCCCGCCCGCGCCCAAGACGCACAGCGAGCCGCCGCGACGTAGCCGGGCCCGGTCGGGCGCCCCTGGGGCGAGGCGGGCGCAGCGGGTGACGCGCTCGAGGGTGTCGCTCATGCCGAGCGCTCACGCCGGATCAGGTCATACCGTTGTGACCGCTCGGCTGGGCCAAGCACGATCGCGAGCAACTGGGCGCGCTCGAGGTACACGTGCGCCGGGTGCTCCCACGTGAAACCCATCCCGCCGTGCAGCTGGATGCAGTCCCGCGCGGCGCGCTGGAATATGGCCGTCGAGACATCCACCGCTGCGCGGCTGGACAGCTCGCTCAAATCGTCGCGTATCGCGAGTTCGCAGGCCGCCAGGTATACGGCCGAAGCCGCCAATTCGGTCTCGACAAGCAGGTCGGCAAGACGGTGCTTGACGGCCTGGAACGTGCCTATCGCGGTGCCGAACTGCTCGCGCTGCGTGGCGTAGAGCACGGTCATGTCCAAACAGGCGCGGGCACCGCCGAGCGCCTCGGCCGCCAGCACGACCCGAGCCCGCCGCCGCGCCCAAGTCTGCGCTTCGTCGGCGCCGTCGCGTAGCAGCACCGTGGCGGGCACGCCAGCCAGGCTGACTTGTGCAGAACCCGCTGACGGGTCAATGCCTGACACGGCTGTGACCTGTGCGCTCGCGGCGTCGACGGTGACCAGCGCGGGCCCGTCCACCGCGTCCGCGATCGCCACGATCGTCTCCGCGCCGATCGCACCGACCGGCGCGACGAAACACCCTGTGACGGTGCCGTTTTCATCGAGGGTCAGCTGGTTCCATGGGCGGTCTGGCGTCGCGCCGAACAGCAGCCGCGTCCCGCTGACGGAGTCGGCCAGCGCCTTTGCAGCGTCACTGCCCGGACCCTGCAACCGCGTCGCCTCGATGAGCAGCCCCTGTGCGAGCCCGACTCCAGCGGTGAACGCAGCTGGCGCCACGACGCGCCCGACCTCTTCGGCGATGATCGCAAGTTCCACGACTGACAAACCGAGTCCGCCGACCTCCTCGGGAACATCGGAGGCCACCGCCTCCAGGTCGGTCAAAAGCAGCGACCACGCCGGGTCCTCGGCTTTCCCCGCATCGGGCCCCAACCACCGCGACACGGGTGCCCGCTCGGCCAGCGCACCGCGCAGTGTCGCAGCGAACTCCCGTTGCTCGTCGTCGAAGGAGAAGTTCATGGGGCTATACCTCTTTCGCTTGCCGCGTTATGGCGACACCGTGTACATCTGCGCTATTCCTGCATACTATTATCATAAATATTGAACAGGCTCGGATCGTCTGTTCTTGGTTCCCACTCTGTGTTTGGACGGTGACTCTCTTGCCGAATAACCTGCTACGCACCGCGATCCGACCTGGGTGCACCGTGGCCCTCGCTGACGGTGCGGGCGCACCGTCAGATATCTGCGCCGACCTGTCTGCGGCGGCGCGGGAAGCGGGTGGGGTCCGTCTCATCACCGGCTGGCTACTACAGCCACCCCCCGGTCTGGACTTCGCCGCCTTCGCCGAGGTCCGCACGTTCATGGCGGGATACGGCACCGCCGCGGGCATCAGCGAGGGCACGGTGCGGTACGTGCCCGCCACCGTTTCGCAGCTGCCAGCGCTGCTTACCGGCGCATGGAAGCCCGACACCGTAGTGCTCAGTGCCCGTCGGACTTCGCGCGGGCTGACGTTCGGCAGCGAGGTGTCCTGGATCGCCGCGGCCGTGGCCAATGCCAGACACTGCCTGGTGGAAATCAACGACGCTTTGCCCGACGCCGCACGTCCGGGCCTACTGGAAGGCGAGAAGCTCGTCGTGGTCGCCGAGACACGGCGTGCACCAACCACATTCGCCCGCGCCCGCCAGGACGACGTCACGAAACGTATCGGAGCGCAGCTCGCTGAACTTGTGCCGTCGGGCGCGGTCATCCAGTTCGGTCCAGGCGCGATCGGCGAGGCACTGGTTGGCGCCCTCGACCGGCCGGTTGCTGTCGACTCAGGCATCATCACCGACGCAGTCGTAGATCTCGCCGATCGGGGACTTCTGATTGGCGAACCGCTGGGCACGTATCTCGTGGGATCGCCGCGGCTGTACGAATGGGCCAACGGGCGGGCGGTGCTCGACCGCATTGAGGTGACCCATGACTCCTGCCGACTCAGAGGCAGTGACCTCGTTGCGGTGAACACCGCGCTTGAGATCGACGTGCTCGGGCAGGTCAACATCGAGTCCGTGGGAGGTCGGCGGATATCGGGCATCGGGGGGCACGCCGACTATGCGATCGCCAGCAGTCGTGCAGTGCACGGTCTCAGCATCATCGCGCTGCCTTCCGTCCGCCGTGGTCGCTCCACCCTGGTTGATCGCCTCTCCGAGCCGGTGTCGACACCGCGCTGGGCCGTCGACGTCGTTGTCACTGAATACGGGCGAACCGACCTACGCGGACTGTCCGACGATGAGCGAAAGACCGCGATCCGCACGCTGTTCCCCGCTGCTACTTGAAGACCGCAAATGCCTTGTTGGAGTTGAAGATCTCGGTAGTCACGAAGTCGCTCCAGTCCAACCGCAAGCCCAGCTGCGAGACCGCGCCGAGCAAGCAGAACCAATTGAGGATCTCGTGCTGGCCCGCTGCGACGACCTCTTTGGTCGTCACCTTGGTCCAGGCGTCGTAGTCTGCCGCGACCAGCGCGTCGTAGAGCAGCTGGTCGGCGTCGGTATCGGGGCGCAGATGCCATTCCTTATCGTTGAGGAACGCATGTGACCAGCTCGACGAGGCGACCAGAGCCACCCGCTTATCGCTGTTCTGAAGCGATTTCGCGACTGCCTCACCAAACTGGAAGCACCGCAACGGTGTTGGCCCGGGCGGGTCCAAGACCTCATTTTTGATCGACGCGAACGGCGCGAAACCGCCCCTGCGGCCGATGACATGTTCGCCGTAGCAGTTGACCGCGAGGGCCACGATCGGATAGGGGAAGTTCGCGCCCGCCGAATCCCAGTCCAGGAACACCTGCGTATTCGCGAAGGCATGAGGGAAGTTGAGGCCTTCTCGCTTTTCGTAGGAGTACGCGACGTCGACCCCTAGGCCCAACACGTCACGGGCCAACGACTTAGCGAACTCTGGTGAACCTTGGATCTCGAACTCTTGATCACTGGGCAGGCCCCATACGTTCGGAATCTTCAGGTAGTTGAGCGGGCCGAACGGCTTGAACCGGGTATCTTCGTAGATCAAGACGCAGAAGGAGGGGATCACTTCTTCCCGAAAGTTCTCGTACTGGTCATCGCCCCACACGAGCAACACATCGGGTCTGAAGGCGTCGAGCTCTTCACGGCACCTGCTCAACCCGTCCAGTAGCCGCTGCCGGTGGGCACCGGCAGCCTTCGTCCCACCGTCATCGCCCCACTCTTGTTGAGCCAGTGGCTTCCAGTTCGCGACATCCTTTGCCTCTGCGGGGATATCCGGGTCACGCAAGGCGGCCTTAAGCAGGTCGGCCATGTGTTCGTCGACTCCCGCTAGGAGCGGATAGTGGGTCATGCCAAGTGCGAGTACTTCACCCACGAGAACTCCTCCACTGTCGTATTCGGGGCATTACGGCCGATGCGCCGTAGCCCACCTACTCGTATAACAGCGCGGGCGAGCTGCAGCCATGAGTCGTTCTAGCGGCTGGAATTGTGCTCGGAGCGGGTGCCCACCACGACCTGAGCGCTGGGTGAAGTCGGTCGACAGCCGAGTGGGGCATTTGACTCACATGAGACGGGCTGGCCGGCACTCAGCACCACGCAGATGCTGTCGCCGGCGGAGCGGCAGCGACATCGCGGTGCTGGAGAATCGATTCCATATCCGCCGGCCGTGTGCGCGCTCCCGCAACCGATTTAAGGCCGCTAAGCGACAGGCGCCGTACCGGTAACCCGCCCCTAATTCGATCTCGCCGTATTCGGAAGTGAAGGGCTATAGCGGCAAAAGGCCACCACCCGCCACGACGCACCGCCGCTCCAGTCAGCCGGCCGTATCAGCAGCGGCGTCACCAGGCGGTATCACCTGGTAGCTGTACCGCCACTCGACCTCGGTCCCATGCTCACCGCCGACCGGCCATGATCCTTGGAGATGCGAAAAGCGACCATCTCATCGCCGCCGACTTGAGCCTCAGCCTACCGCTCCGCCAGCGCCCTTACTTGGGACGGGCTCATCGTCTAGCGCCAGGCTGTGGCAAGTGAGGGTTTCCGGTTCCCGATGACACGCGCCCTCACACGACCGTGGTCGACACGTGCTCGACCTGCGACGCAACCGCCGCCACTCGCCATTGACCATGCCGAACGGTTGCCCAAGTCAACCGGTGAGTGCCAGTTGGCGGCGGCTGCACTTTGCTTGCCCGGCGTCAAAAGCCCGGGTGGATGAGATGCCCTGTGCGACAACATGTTAGCGAATACGCACCGTACGCTCACGCAGTTCCGGCGGATACCTCCTCCTCGACGAACCACCTGACATGGCTCCAACCTTCCCAAGAGGTGGAGGTCTCCGGACGGGGCGATTCAGGTGACACCAATGCGCGCAGCGTGTCGGTACCGCAACAATCGCTGTCGTTTTCAGCGCCGCTCAACGCGAACGGCGAGACGCCCGATCAGGGGTTTGACTGCGACCAGCAACGTGACCGGATCTACCATCGCAACAGCGCGTTACGTGACCAGATCGAGGACAACCGGGCGCATCCGGAGCGCCGGCGTCCGCGACCACGACGCAGCCGATAACGGCCAACTACGTCGCGTTGCGCGGCACAGTCTCCGTCCAGAAGCTGGGAAGCGTACGGATCACGCACCAAAGGCTGCGCAGACCTGCACTCCCCGCATTGTGGTCGGCATCGTCGCGGTTCGCATCATCATCGGGAATCGAGTCTGCGTCGCAGGCAAACAACTCGCGCTTGCCACATTCGCATCCTAGGCCGGTTCCGGTGGACCTCGCCGGCTGGAGCAAATTCGCATTTGCAGTACTGACTGAACAATCCGGCGAGTCGACTCGCTCGTTCGTGTTCGACCCTTGGATCTCAGGACCGGGAACGGCAGGAGGGCGGTAGCGGCATCGACGGTGGTCGGGGCGGAGTCTGCGGCTACCTTCGGTGTCGACGCAGTTTGTCGGCGGCTGACTGAACCGCATTGGTGATGGTGTTCGCCATAGGGCTCTCGAGCTTCCAGCATTGCCAAAATAGCGGCACATCGAGATAGGTGTCGGCGACATGGACGAATGCACCCTGCGTCAGGTCGTGTGCGGCCAACGTTTCGGGAAACATTCCCCACCCCAAGCCGGCACGCACGGCCGCTGCGAACCCTTCGGTGGTGGGCACGTAGTGGACAGGTCTGGTGATCGCGCGCCGGAATGTCTTCCGCACCAGCATGTCCTGCAGCGCGTCATCGCGGTTCCACGCGAGCGAGGGGGCCGCAGCGACCGACTCTCGGGTAAACCCGTCCGAGAAGTACCGTTCGATGTAGGCAGCACTGGCCACGGGTACATACCGCATGACGCCCAATGGCTGCACGCGACACCCCGGGACTGCAGCGCGCTCGGTGGTGACCGCTCCCATCACCGCGCCTGTACGCAGCAGTCGAGCGGAGTGATCCTGGTCCTCGACACGGATATCGAAGAGGATGTCGGACAGTCCGCGAAGTACCGCGGTGAACCATGTCGACATGGAGTCGGCGTTGACCGCGACCGCGATCCGAGTGAGTTCTGCTGACCGGCCGGCGGATTCGGCCAGCGCCTCTGACTCCAGCAGTGCCATCTGCGCAGCCAACCGCAATAGCGGTATGCCGGCAGGGGTGGCTCGGCACGGTTTTTCCCGCACGACCAACACTTGACCGACGTGCTTTTCGAGCGTCTTGATCCGCTGACTGACCGCCGACGGTGTCACTTGCAGCGATTCGGCTGCGGCGTCGAAGCTGCCCGCCTCGACCACGGCGGCTAGAGCGGCCAGCTGATGTGGATCCAGGCGCGTCTCATGGTCATTGCCCATCGGGTCATCATCCGCCATCAAGGCCGGCACCTGGTCTACCGAGCCAACAAGTTCGACGCCGATCGGACAGCCGTCGATGCGGCAAGCTTGCGCGCAATCCGACTCTGCAGCTTCCGGTCGGCCTTGTCTGCGGCGAGGGCGACGTCCAGCACGGCCGTGAGGGCTGGGCTCAGACCTGCCCGCCGCGAAAGGGGCGATATGTCGGCGTCGACCGGATCGCCACCACCGCTCCACGCGTCGCACCGCGCTGCAATCGCCGCCTGCGTCACCCAACGCAGGAGACCTCATCCGCGAAGTGCGTCGCCGGGAAGGGCTGACGCAGCAGGAACTCGCTTCTCGTGCAGACACCGCCCAGCCCGCGATCGCGCGGTGGGAATCCGGCCGCACGGCGGTCAGTTTTGACGACGTGATCCGGCTCGTCCGGCTGTGCGGACTCGATCTCGACATAAACGTCGTCATCCGCGACGACAGCGACGTCACCCAGGCCGCGCGACTGGCCGACCTGACTGGCCAAGAGCGCCTTGACCGCAATGCCCGGGTCACGACGCAGCTCAGGGCGATTCGCATAGCGGGTAGCACATGAGCATGGATGTCGATAGGGCTGGCTACGGTCTAGGAGGGTGAATAACCCTCCCGCGCAGCAGTTTCCGTGTCAGGCAATGGGTCGTCGACCGCGTCGGGAATCCAGGGACCTGCGAGCTGGCCGAAGCTTCGCGGAGTGGTTGTTGCCGACGACGCGTCCGCCTCTCTGAGCTCATCTATCTCTGCGCTTCATGACTTTCCGATTAGCGTCCCGATCGGGATCTGTCGGTCCGCTTCGGCAGATCGCGGGCACCCGCACTCCCCTAGGGCGTGCGAGTTATTCCTCTGAGGGCGCGATGGGTGCTGTTAGGTGACCACTACGGCGACGTGCTTAACCGTTGGACGTCCCGACGGGGCGATACTTTGCGGTGCGCTTGCGGGCAAGGAACGCGTTGAAGTCGAATGGGGCGGATTCACCGCTGTGTTCGCCGTCGGTAAGGGCGTCGCGCAGTACGCGCAGGCGCATTTCGTGGACTGTGGACCGAGGCGGCAGCGGCTCGCGCAATGAAATGTCCTTTCAATACGGATTGAAATTGTACCCGGCCAGAGTCGCCGGCGGCGAGCCGCTGCAGTCTGTTAGCGGGCGTCTGCGACGATTCTAGTCGCGGCGCCGAGGATCGTAGGCGGACTGATGATGACCCGCATTGCGGGCGTGCGAGGGCGGTCCGAGGGCCTGGCACGGAAGTCGCCGCGGTCTCGTACGAAACCCATTGGCCTACCGGCAGTCTCGCTGTCGGTGTTGAATTCCCGGTGGGGTCGATGCGGTACGTGCCGCTCGTCGAGAATCACGCCGACATGCTGCACGCGCGGTTTCGTTGGCGTTCATGTACAGCGTTGACGAAACGCACCACGCCGCGACTGCCTCCCCGGTCAGAATCCCGCGGCCATCGCGACGATCAGCCCTCCCGTCGAAGGGCGCACCCACGGCCGGCAAGCCACACCGCCCCGGCAACACCGGCGCCAGCCCGTGCCCGTTCATTTACGACGCTGGCTCGATGTAGGTGATCGGCGACGCATCACCGGCGGTGTCTAGCGGTGGCAGTCCACACTGCGCCCGAATTTCGTGCTCGCCGAATGTTCGGCCGGCAGCGCAGTCGCCCTCAGCCTCGGCAAGCGATTCACGCAGCCCCGGCAGGGCCAACCAGAAGGCTGTTTCGTCACCTTCGGCGTCAGCTGCTGCAATGCCAGTCGGATCAGTCATGGTATCGACGATAGTTACCGCATCGGCTCGGATCGGGTTAGATGTCAACCGCGGCCGGGGCAGCCCACCTGGTGGTTGCGTAGCCGGCGGCTGTGGATGTTGACTGGGGTAACCGTGGGAACGGAGACACCGCCACCCTCGAACTGACCGGTAGGAGGAGGTGGATTCTGTGGCCGATGTGTTGATTCGAGGATTGTCGGTCGCGGCCCTCGATCGCATCGACGCGGACGCGGCGGCGCGCGGTCTGTCTCGCCAGGAGTACCTGCGGCGCCGGTTCGAAGCCGAGGGAGCAGTTGCCGCACATGAGCGCTGTGGTCGGCTGACCGTCGCGGATCTGCACCGTGCCGCTGCCGCTGCGGCCGATGTCGAGGACGGAGCGATCATGCGGACGGCGTGGCGATAGCTCTGTGAGCGTAGAGGATTGGGATTGGTCATCCGGTGGTGGGTCTCATGGCTGATCATCGAGGGGTCGCGGCTGTTGCGTCGCGCCGACAGCGCCCACCGACCTGTCGCCCCGGATCGGCCATGCCGGAACGCTGCACTTACGCCGGCGCGTGCTACTGAACGCGGCACTCACGACCGGGCGCCCCGAGGTGCACTCGATCAGTGATCGCCGGTGGGGCTACCCTCGTGCGCTCGGCGACAGCCCGACATCGGAAACGACGTCTCAGTCATTCAACTTTGCGTTTGGCCCGGTTGCCGCGTCCGTGGATCTCGCCACACGGCGATGCCGTGTCCTTTAACCCACCGGCTCATCGTGTTTATCGCCACGCCGAACTCTTGCGCCATATCGCTGATCGTGCGCTGCTTCACGACGTATTCGCGGTATATCCAGTCCGCATCGGCGGGCGGGCGTCTTTTCTTGAACCCGCGCAGCGCGATTCCGTACTCCCGTGCGAGATCCGATATGACGTCGTGTTTGACGCCGATGCGGACTGCGATCGCCCTAATCGACAACTCGTCCTGCCGGTAGAGGCGAACCAACTCCGACTCCGGCAACTGGATCTTCGCGTACTCCCGTTGCAGTTGCCTGCGACCCGTCGGGCGCGCCAGAGGTGAGCATTCCAGTAGATGGCGTACCAGCGGGGTGGGTATTCGAAGGTGACGTGCCGCAGCGGCCATGGACATGCCGTCATCGGCGAGAAGATGGTGCAGCGCGGAGATGGGGACCGCCGTCGGATCTGGCCCTGGGAGCTCGAGATCTGCGACGATGGATAGCGGTGGCGACCATGTCACGGGCTCACCAATGACGTTGTGCTGTTGGAGAAATCGGGCAGCGTCACCGTCGAGTTCGCGGACGATTGCTGGGGTGAACTGCGCGACGACTTCGCTTCGGTGTCGCCGCGCGCGGGCAATGTTCTGGGCGAACGGCGACGCGTCGGCAGGCAGCATGCTGACTCGTTCGAAGAGCCAGGATCGTGCGAGTTCGCCAACCCGATCGCGGTCGCGTCGTCCAAAGTCTCGTTGGTCATAGATTTCGTTCCACCGTTGAGCAGGCAGCAGGTCGTGGTAGTCGAGCTGGCGTCGACGCTGGTAGTCGATGGGACTGGGATGCTCGGCGAGATGGTCGAAGAGCCGGATGATCGCCGCGGCAATGTTTGGCCACAGCGGGTGGAGGTGGAGACCGTTGAGGATCCGCGAGAACTTCTGCTGCGTGATGGCTGAACCGAGACGGCGTGCGGCATTCAGCTCAGAGATTTGAGTTCCCGTGCTGAGCAGCATTGTCGACAGTGCCGGGGCCATGACCTCGCGCCGGAATCCCCCGACCATAAATCGGAAGGACCAATCGCGCCATAGGCAGGTAGGGGTGCTGCGCAGCACAGCGCTTGACAGCGTGCCGGGGTAGCGAGGCAGTGTCGCCGCAGTGCGGCATCGCAACTGGCGAATGGGGGGAAACGACTCGGCGAAGGCCTTCAGGTGCACGGCATCCATCACGGCACTGAGATTTCCGTGCCGCAGCGTTGTTGGCGTCACCTCCCGCCCCGCTGCCCGACCGCTTGTGATGATCGGGCGCAGCCGGGCTGCGGCCTCATCGATGGTGTCGGATTCAATCACGTTGAGTGCCAGCGTGATTCCGATTCCGGTGATCAGTGCTGGTGCTTTCGTCGCGAAGCCCAAGGGCGTCGCCCAACTGCGCGCGCCGATTTCACGTTCCGGGAACTGTCCACTGATCGGACTGTTTTCGTGACGACCCAGCAGCTCATCGATGCCTTCGACGTCTATTACGGCGAGCATGCGTGCCCCTAGCACGCGTATGTCTCGAAGGACCTGCAGACTCGATGTGCGCCCGAGGTTGTAGACACCGGACGTGGTCGAAGTCGTCGACAGGACTTGGGACAGACGGGTCTGTGTCATTGCCAACGGATGATCCGGCGTCAACGCAGTAGTGGTGGCCTGCGACAGGTTTCCTCCGCAACGCCGTCGGGCGCCGTCGACGTCGGTTGTCCTGCTGCACTGCTCGAGTTCGGGAACGAGGGGGGCCGACAGCCACGATGGACTCACGCGCTGGACCTGTCCGCATGTTGGGCAAAAGTCAGCCAGGGTGCACGAGTGCGAGTAGCAGGCGAACACCCACGGCAGGCGCCACGCCAATTGCCAACGACCGCCTGAGCTGTGCAGGCAGTGGGGACAGAATCGAGAACGAGTGAGAGGCCACGGTGAGCGCACTCGGTGAGTCGACCGGTCGATGGTGATCAGATGCCCGTCATGACGGGTCAGCGTCAGGGCCTCGACGGTGGCGCCCCAGATGCCGGTCGCGGTCGCGATCGCCGCGGACTCGTCCTCATCGAGGTGCGCCGTCAGATTGTGGCGACGCACGTTCGGACCGCTGGATGGCATCACGGCGGTGAGCAGATCGCCCCACGGTGTGTCGAGCCGCTGTGCGAGCGCTCCAAGCCACGATTCCAACGCCTCTCCGGGAACTGGCGCAACCCTGATTGGCAGTGTTCGTGGCCTCCTCGCTCGTCCCTGGTGCGCCATCGCATGATTCAGACCGGACATGAGCATCTCAACAGTTCCAGCCGGTCGGTGAACTGCAATCGGCGTCGCCGTCCCCAGTCACTCGCCGTCAGCACCTTCGGCGTTGATCGGCTCTGGGCCAACGAGGCTGCGCGTCGGTTGCCGACCGCCGATCTGCGACCGCGGAACTGATGGGTGCGAGTGGACTCATGGGCATGGCGTGCTTCGGCAGCGCGAGCTGCACCTCATGATCGCAGGGTTGATCGCTGCGAATTCCAGAAACCGCGTCACCGTGGGCAACCCGTCGCCGCCCCCTTGCCCGGGGGACCCGAAGGCGCGGTGCGTGTTGTCCGCCTAGTGGACGGGCAACACGTCGCTGAGCAGACACCGAACCGCCGGGGTGCTGCTGGCGTGGACACGACACGCGGACGGCGCGGCCGCTTGCTGGTAGGGGTTCGGCTTTCGGCCGACAGGTGGGCCGACGCCGGGCCATTGTCGGTCGTGATCGCATGAGCCAGTGCCGAACATCGCCGATCCGCGTCGTCATCGCAACAGGTGTCCGATGAGGCCATCATGGGCCCTGCGGTGTCACTCGCGGCGATGCCGGGCCCGGGTGTCGGTCAGCGGGTCCATCGGGGCCCCTGCGGTGTCATCGCGGTGGCGGCACGGGCAGCCGAGCGCCCTAGTCGGTCCACGGTCCGGCGCTGCGCCTTGGCCGACGCGTACGCCGCGTCGTGTACGGCCCGCACGGCGGGTGACAACGGCCGGTTTGCCGGCACCGGTGGGTGGTAAACGTCGATGCCGCCGACGTCAGTCATCAGGCCGTACAGCAGGGCAACCGCCGTCGATCGCGACGGCTGCCCGAGCACTGTCAGTGCGACCGTGATGGCTGCGGCGGCCTCGTGCACCGACGGGTTCGCCGCCTCCAGCGTGCGACGGATCGGCCACGTCCGTGCCTGGGCGGGGGCGATCTCCTCGATCAGCACCGATCCCAAGATCTGCGCAACAGCGTTGCGGTTCACCGATGTGATGATCCAACGCGCCAATCGGTGGACGTCGCGCAGTACCACCGCGGGTGACGGCGGCCTCGCGCCATAGAGCGCCAAGTCGGTGCCCTCCCCCGCCAGCAAGGCATCGATGCGTTTTTGCGCGTGTAGTACCGGATGCCCATCGGCCACCGATGTCACCTCGCCCTCGGCAAGGGACGCCAGACACGGCTGCCCACGCTGGGGTGAGGCCAATTCGGTCATCTGCGTGCACCGGCCCGGTTGCGGGATCGCGGTTCGCTGCTGTAGCTGGCGCCGCTGCGGACGGCCGCAGTGCGGACACACGTCACAGAGCAGGCACCGGTGCTGGGGGCAGGCGAAGGACCAATTGAGTCGCCACCTGAGCTGCCATCGTCCGTCGGTCTCGCCCACACATCGCCGACACATCCGTGATCCGGTACGCCGTATCCACAACACGCGGGGGACGTGATCGTGAGGCTCGAGCACGGCCAGGCGCCGAGCCTGGGGTAGCAGCGTCATCGCCGCAATGGTCTGTGGCGCAACCCTGCTCATCTGCCCCACGTGGTCGAGCTGTGCGGTGGTCAGCACCGCGATCCAGCCCGCCACCGGCGTACGAAAGGACAACTGACATCGCGCCAACACGTCGCCCACCGGCACCTGGTGACGTGCGGCCAGAGTCTCGAGCCACGAGTCGAGGGCTTCACCGGTCAGCGGCGCCACGCGCAGCGGCAGCGTGCGCACCCCGACTCCGGCCGCTGCCATCGGCGCCTCCCCCTTCGGAGGGATCCGCGCGCAGTGACATCCCTAGTGGCTCAACGGCGTCGGTCCCCACCGCTCGCCGGTGCGGAGGCGACATCCTCACGACGCCGCCATGGCCGCGCCCGTAACGAATGTACTACTAGTAGGGCTATAGCACTACTAGTAGGGCAGACATTTTCGCTCGTCCATTCACTACTTGGGGCGTGCCGACACGACCCAGCCAGACAGACCCCAAACGCGCCCGGATGTGGGAGCGCCGCCGTCACGCCGTCGGAGTCCGCATACGCACCGTGCGCCACAACCGCGACATGACCCAGGAGGCCCTGGCCTTGGCCTCCGGTGTTACCCGCAACGTGCTCATCGACGTCGAGCACGGACGGCGCGGTCTTCTCTTCGAGCGGCTCTTCGACATCGCCGACGCCCTCGGCGTCCCGGTCGCCGAGCTCCTTCGCGAATGAGGACCGGCTGTCCGTCCGACGACATCGAGGAAGCTACGTCCCCTCATGTCTGGGGCCGGCGAGAATGCCGGGTCGGTGCTTAGTCGGGGTGCGCTCGTCGGGTCACGTGTGCGGTGAGTTTTCGGGTCCGGAATGCCGTGGCCAGTTCCTTGCGGGCTCTTTCGGCGGCGCTGTCGATCTTGAACGAGTCGAACACCCTCTGGTTCAGGGTTTCCGCGCCGGTGCGAATGGCGCGGGCGCACCCGATCCGGATGAGTTCCATCAGCGAGCCGATGTGCCCGGTGCTTCGCTCGTAGAGGTACTCCGGGAGTTCGTCGGCGAGCATGCCGGGTCGCTTGGCGGCCAGTGCGAGCCGGTCTTCGATGGTGGTGAGCACCGTGCGCCATTGGCGGCGTTGGCGTTCGCTATTGATGCCGAACGGGTGCATCTCCAGCATGATCGTGCGTCGCGTGGTCTGCTCCAGAACCATGTCGTTGTATTGGGCCGCGTCGATCGTGCAACCTGAATCCTCCATCAGCAGACCGCGCTCCCCCAGCCCGATGCCGATGGACAACAGCGTCACCGGGAATTCGTTGGCGATGTACTTGAAGTGATTGCCGATCTCCACAGCCCCCTGGCGCTGCCAATGCAGGAAATGCAGATCGTCGATGATCAGTAGTTTCGTCTCGCAACTCAACACACAGTCCAGGGCTTGCTGTCCGAGATGTTCGGTCGTGCCGTATCGCCTGCGCAAATGGGCGTAGAAGTCGCACAGCGCGGTGTTGAAGTCCTTCATGCTGGTGTTGCCGCGCATGCCGATTCGACATACCGGCCAGCGTTCATCACCGATCCGGGTGAAGTCGCCGTGGCGTCGAAGCTCGCGGCGATGGAAGTCCTTGGCGAAGGTCTCCACCGCCAAGGACTTCCCGAGCCCGGGATAGCCGTCCAGGGCCATCGCAGTCTTGGCGTGGTTGCCGTCCTGGGTGCTGGCGTCCATGATGTCCCACAGATCGTCGTGCAGCGTCGCCAGCTGCAGGGTTCTGAAGGGCCCGAGGTTGTTGTGCCAGTCTGCGCGCCGCTGATTGTAGATGTCGGCGCCCGCTTCACTGAGGCGGCGAATCTCGCCTTTGGACAAGTCATCTGGTCGGACCCGTTTGGCTGCCTCGACGTAGTCGCGCCAGCCTTCCTTGCGCGACAAGGTCAGGTTGTCCAGATTCGACTTCTTGACCCCGGCAGGGACGGTCGCGGCGCTCACACATCCTCCAGCACGTCGTCATAGAAGTGGCCGTCGTCCACGCGCGGGTCGTCATCGAGGTCGTCGCCGAAGTCCGCGCTGTCGGCGTCGCTGTCCTCGGGTATCGGCGACGTCGAGAAAATCCCTTTGGCCGTGGGCATTTCGGGGGAATTGGCCGCCATCTGTAGGTCCAGGCCCAGCGTGGACTGTTGGCGCGACAACCGCAGCGCCGCACGGCGTTCGGCCATGGTGTGGCCCTGGCTGAGGTGACGCCGTGTCAGGAATTCGGCCAACGCCACCTTGTCGTCGAAGTAGCGATGTCTCTTCTTGGCGACATCACGCGCGAAGTGCAGTCCGTCTTCATTCATGGGCCCCTCGCAGATCGCTGCCTCGGTCCACACCAACCCATGCCACTGCCGGGTGTTCTTCAGATCGAAGAAATAGACCTGCCGGACGTCGTCGGGGTTGACGTGAACCGGCCACTTCCCCTTGCGCTCCTTGTACGGACTCTTCTGCCCCACCTTGTACCCGGTGAGTCCGGGACCGCGGTAGTAGCGTCCGTCGATCTCGAAACCGTAAGGCTGGATGGTGCGCCACTCGACCCGCAAGAACTCATACGCCAGGCATGGGTCACGTGGAGCCTCGAGGTATCCGGCCCGGGCGATCCCATGCTCGAACATCTGCGCCGGAGAAAGTCGCAACGACCACAGGCCCGGCTCGCCGAGCCCGTCGTGCGGGCGACGGTGATACACCACGGCCACCCACTCGCGTAACAGCGCCTCCAGCTCGTCGAGGAAGAAGAACGCCTCCTGCTCGGGCGCCACGCCACGGGAATACACGTCGGGACCCTTGTATCCGGGTAGTTCCTGCAGGAAGCCCTCGCGGATGGTCTTGAAGAACCGTTCCACCGGCCCCTTGTCATGGCCCTCCCGGATCCGGGCGGGCTGAATTGAGATGCCCATCCGGCGACACGCACTGGTCAGCTGCTCCCCGACGTAGATCTTGCCGTGATCGACCACCACGGTCTCGGGAACGATCGCCGGCGTCGCCGCGAACACACTCTTGGGATCCAGAACCTCTTGTTCGACCAGAACCGATCGAGGCACCCCGTGCTCCGGCCACACCGCCTCAGCCGGCCAGTCCCGGCCCGCCGGCATCGGCCGAAACGATTGGTAGAGCACCGATGCCGCATCAATGGCCTTCGTCGACATCGGCGTCAGCCGCAACCCCGTGATGCACCGCGAGTACCAGTCCATTCCCACGGTGAGGTCCACACCGACCCACCGCAATGTGTGCGGGTCCATCGCGAACACGTCCAAATGGGTGGTGTCCATCAACAGGTACTCACCGGGGCGCGACGGGTGCAGCTTGCCGTAGGGCGACACGGGTCGAGCGGCGATGTCCCGGTTGCGCTTGGTGCTCTTGGAAAACAAAGGATGCACGCGCTCGAGTTTCTCGAGGATCCGATACGCCGTCGCCGGTGACGGCAACTGCACCGCGCCGTCACCATAGGTCGCGGTCAAACGTGCCTGCGCGTGCGCGGTGACGTAGTTGCGCGTCGGTCTGGACATATCGGTGTGCTCCCGCATGACGTCCAAGGCGGCTTGTTCGAACAACTCGAAGGTCTTGCTGCCCAACGCTGGTTGCACCGCTTTGTCCGATATCAGCCCGACTTCGCCTTCGGCCTCATATCGACTGACCCACCGCTGAACAGTCCGGAATCCGATGCCGAGTTCTTTTGCCTTAGCCGCCAAACGAGCCTGCTTGGGCAACGTCGTCTTGTAGCGGGCCCGCGGCTCCCCGGACAGAGCCGCCAGCTCGCTGCCGGAACGATACCCAGTGAGGGCCTCGCGCACGTGGACTGCACGCTCACGCGCCTGCGACCGCGCCGACTCGGGTGCAGCAGCCCACTTCACGGCCGCAGTCTCGCCTGCAGCGTCGTCTCCGACTTCGTCGACGAGGTCCTCGCTGAGAAGGTGTGATCGCTCCGACATCAACTCACGAAGTGCGAACCGACGAACGGTGTCAGTTCGCAGATCCCGCGCCAGCACCTCCGCCAACCCACCGACGGGATGCAGTTCGACGACTTCGACGACCTCCCCGTCGTAAGCAAAACGCGTTCCCGTACCCACCCGCACACCCGCACGTTTCATCGAGCCACCTCCAAAACCGTTGATGGACGAAGGGCTTCGTCCAGATTCACCGTGTAGTCCTGACGCCACAGCAGATGCATCAACGCCGGGCGGACGAGTGCCGCCGGATGGCCAGGAACCGAGTGCTCGGCATCTTCGATCGACATGCCACTGAATTGCCCACCACAGGAACGCATCTCACCAAGGATGTCCTGGTTGACCAGCCAGTCGCGGCGGTAGCCTGCAAGGAAGCGGACGTTCGCCAGACGGATCGGCGGCGGCTCATTCACCACCAGATAGGACCAGCCCAACGATTCAACGACGAGTCGCGTCCAGGCGCACAACAACACGATCCTCGGATGGAACATCCTTTCGGTGCGGACGACGTCGACGACGACGGGTCCGTCATCGGCGTCCCACAAGTAGTCGGGAATGTGTCGTCGCACTTGGCCGTTCACCTCGGTGCGCAGCAGGAACGGTTGAGCCACCATGTGGTGGACTGTGCGATCGAAGTCGGCCAGCAACAGGTTCGCGAGCTCTAGCCGCGACTCGTAGATCACGTGATCGCGCTCCGTGGCCGACCAATAGGTCCCCGAATAGTGGCGCTGACCGAAGTACCAGCGGAACGTGCGCCACGGAGCGGCACAGAACAAATCAGTTGGCGATGCATTCTTCGCAGGTACTGACCGTTCTTGCCCTGCCGCCGGTCGATACGCCACGACCGCGGAATCCAGGTCCACTCCGACAGAATCCGACACGTCTTGCTCCACGGCGGTTTACCGCCACTGGATCAGCCTGTCACCGCGACCACCGGTTCGTCGAAGAACCGACGGAATCGCCGACGCGAAACCCTAGTTCCGCTAACCAGATTCTCATGTTTATGGCGCATCCGCCATCTTTGTGCCACGAAGATGAGAATTACGCCATCTTCATTGAGAACCTACAGGGGCGAAGGCCGCGAGCTGCTGACCATCGATCTGCACATAAACCATTCTAATGTAGATGAAGAATCATTAGCTGTACTGATGCACTCGTCATCCCTACCGTCGAAGGCATGAGCTCGCCCCTGATCCTCGGCTTCATTGCCTCGTTCACGCTAATCGCCGCGATCGGCGCGCAGAACGCCTTTGTGCTGCGTCAGGGCATCCGCCGCGAGCACGTGCTTCCCGTGGTCGCGATGTGCACCGTGTCCGACATCGTGCTCATTTCGGCAGGCATCGCCGGAGTGGGCGCGCTCATCAGCGCCCACCCAAGCGCGCTGAACATCGCCAAGTTCGGCGGCGCGTTGTTCCTCGTCGGCTACGGGCTGCTCGCGGCCCGCCGCGCCTGGCGGCCGTCGTCGCTGAGCCCGTCAGAGAAGGCGCCCGCCCGACTGATCGAAGTGCTGGTCACCTGCGCTGCGCTAACGTTCCTCAACCCGCACGTGTACCTCGACACCGTGGTGCTCCTCGGTGCGCTGGCCAACGAACACCGCGACGAACGCTGGCTGTTCGGCGTAGGTGCCGTGACGGCCAGCGCGGTGTGGTTCGTCGGCCTCGGACTTGGCGCGCGGCGGCTGGCTGGGCTGTTCGCTAGTCCGCTGACATGGCGCATCCTCGACGGGCTGATCGCCGTCATGATGATCGGACTTGGTGTATCGCTCGCCGTGGCGTGACATATTGGCTGTATGGGGGCGAGGATCCGACCCCTTGGTCTGCGGGAGCGCAAGAAAATCCAGACCAGGGAGACTATTCAACGCGAGGCGTACCGGCTCTTCGACGAGAACGGCTATGCGAACACCACCGTCGAGCAGATCGCCGACGCCGCCGAGGTTTCACCGAGCACATTTTTCCGGTACTTCCCATCCAAGGAACTTGTGCTGATGGCCGACGATCTCGATCGTGTGACCCTCGACGCACTGGCCCGGCAGCCCGCCGACCTATCAACGCTGCAGGCGTTTCGCCGCGCATTCGAGATCACGATGAAGACCGTCTCGCAGGACAATTGGGAGCTGGAACGCACCCGGCAGCGGCTGGTCTTCTCGATACCAGAGCTCAAGGCTGCCCAGTTCGACGCGTATCACCGGATCATCAGGCTGCTCGCCGAAGCCGAATGCAAACGGAGCGGCCGCGAAGGGGACGACTTCGAGGTGCGTGTCTTCTTCGGGGTGCTAGCCGGCGCGTTGATGGCCGTGATCGACCGCACGCCAGGTGCGATAGACCAGCTCTACCGCGCGCTGGACTTCATCGAAGCCGGAATGCCGTTGGGGGCTCCTGGCAGCGCCTCCTGAAGTCGACGTTGCTCAAGTCGAGTCGACGGAACTGGCGCTACTGGACCTCTAACCCATCGGTCCGTCGGGCACAGGCGCATTGCAACGATCCCGGAAATCGGACGCGGGCTGCCTAACTGCCATTATCTCGTCTCGCACCTGGGGGTTCGCGTCCGCGTACGCCGTGATTTCCGTTCGCATTTCTTCCCTTGTCTTGCCCTTGAGGCCGGTGAAGAAGGCATTTACGTCCGGATGGGTGAACAGGTAGTTCGACATCCCGGCGTTCACGCCGGACATGACGTTGGCGAGGTCGGCGGCCGTGCAGTTCGGCGGATCAGCGGCGGCGGTCGCTGGGGTACCGATAAGCGTCGCACCGGCGATCACACCGGCGCCAATGAGGCTGCGGAAGAACATGGGAGGCTCCTTAGTTTCGTGGGTGATAGGGGACTTTGCTCAACGTGGACCGATACCACCTCCGCCGCCCGGGCGACCTGGGCCGCCCGGTCCACCCGGGCCGCCGGGGCCGCCGGGGCGTCCGATAACCACATCGAGATCCCAGCCGTCGTCGCAGTACCACGGGTCGGCACAGTATGAGGGGTAGGCCGGCCCCGCCGAGGGTGCGTCGGGACCACCGCCCCGCACCGTGCCCTGCGCACACACGGTGGCAGCACCGGCACTCGTGCAATCCGCATACGCCGGTGTGGCCGTGACAATGCCGAAGGGAACCGCCGTCAGTGACAATCCCAAAACAAGGTAGCGCTGGCTTGTTCGCACGGCCGCTCCCCCTCCCAGAGTTGGTGGCCCGCCGCCGAAAAAATCCCCCGACCACGCGCCGAATCCGTTATCCCCGAAGCGTAATTCGATTCGTTCGGGCACGGTGGAATATTCACAATTTTCACGATCAAGATTCGTTGCTATCGGAAGGATTGGCTTTGTTAACTTAGGTCGCCTAGTCAGGCCCTCCTTGTTCAGCTTTCGGACGTCAATTACCGATCGCACAGCCTGCCGCAGTGTTACGTTCGCTTCACTACGAATCTGCATTGGGGGCCGGAAATGTCGGATCAAGATTGGACAAAACCCGCCGCGAAGGCCATCCCAAAAGAAGGGTATTTCGAACTCGAACGGGGGCGGTATGGCCCCGTATTCCCGCGCACGCCGGCCTGCTATGGGTTCTCCATCATCGCGAAGGTCAAGGAAGGGCGCGAGGAGGTCGTACGGGCATACGGCAAGACGATCGAGGAGACGATTGCGGCCAGCCCGGAGGCACTCGCACCCTTGCGCCTGCACTACCTCCGGTGGGTGCTGTTCGACGTCGGGTCCGGCCTGCACTTCCAATACCAAGGCATCTTCGACACCGACTTCGACAAGTACACCGAGGACGCGGTCGCCTTGTTCAGCGCGACCGGCATCACGACAGTCTTCACGAATCTCGAAGGCTTCCCTGAGGATTGGAAGGAGAACCCGGACGCGTTCGTGAAGTTCGTCCGCGAGCATCACTACCCCAGCTTCCTGGAGTACGGCGAATACCCGTACGTGACGGCCGACGAGATCAAAAAGGCGCTGCGGCTGAAGGCGGCCTTCTCGACCATGCTCGATCAGATGCAGTAGATGCTCGAGTTCGACGACATCCAGCACATCCTGCTGACCCGCACCCCGGCGATCACCGGACGCTACGAGTTCCTCTCGTTCGACACGCCCGCAGGCGGCCGCGCCTGGCTGACCGAGCTGCTCGACAAGGTCCAGTCGGCGACGGACGCGCAGGCCACGATGGACAGCTCGGATCGCTGGGTCACGTTGGCGTTCACGTGGAATGGCCTCCGCGCGCTCGGCGTACCCGAGGAGTCCCTTGCCACCTTCCCCGACGAGTTTCGCGAGGGGATGGCGGCCCGCGCGGACATCCTCGGCGATACCGGCACCAACGCTCCCGAACACTGGGTCGGCGGCCTGGCCGGCGAGGACGTGCACGCCATCGCGATCCTGTTCTCGCGCACGGACGAGCAGTGCCGGCGCTCCATCGAGGAGCACGACAAGCTGCTGGCACGCACCGACGGCGTGCGGTCGGTGTCCTACCTCGACCTCAACGCGTCACCGCCGTTCAACTACGCCCACGACCACTTCGGGTTCCGCGACCGGTTGTCGCAGCCGGTGATGAAGGGATCCGGCGAGGAACCAACCCCCGGCTCAGGTGCGGCGCTGGAACCCGGCGAGTTCATCCTCGGCTATCCCGACGAAGACGGGCCGGTGGCCAATCTGCCTGAGCCCGAGGTGTTGTCGCGCAACGGCAGCTACATGGCGTACCGGCGGCTGCAGGAGCACGTCGGAGCGTTCCGCGACTATCTGCGCGAGCATGCCGACACCCCGGAGGGTCAGGAACTGCTCGCCGCGAAGTTCATGGGCAGGTGGCGCAGCGGCGCCCCGCTGGTGCTCGCGCCGGACAAAGACGATCCCGAATTGGGCGCAGATCCGATGCGCAACAACGACTACAACTACAAGGAGATGGATCCGTTCGGCTACGCGTGCCCGCTGGGATCTCATGCACGCAGGCTCAATCCGCGCGACACCGCCCACAACATGAACCGCCGTCGGATGATCCGGCGCGGCGCGACCTACGGACCCGCGCTGCCGGACGACGCGCCCGACGACGGCGTGGACCGCGGCATCGCCGCGTTCATCATCTGCGGCAACCTGATCCGCCAGTTCGAGTTCGCCCAGAACGTCTGGATCAACGACAAGGCATTCCACGAACTCGGCAACGAGCACGACCCCATCTGCGGCACCCAGGACGGCACACTGGATTTCACCGTCCCCAAACGCCCTATCCGCACAGTGCACAAGGGCCTGCCCGCCTTCACGACCCTGCAGGGCGGAGCGTACTTCTTCCTGCCGGGGATCAATGCACTGCGCTACCTCTCCACGCTCGGCAACTAAGGGATCACCATGCGCGCTCGCACCTACAACCAGAGTCATGTCACTCGAGCCCACACCGGCGGCCGGCGCATCAGCATCTACTGGACGTGGAGCTATCCCTGGGAAGCGCAACGGGATCCGGCCGAGATCTACAACCGCTTCTCCACGATGACCGAGGTCCGCAATGTCTTGTGGCCCTCCTACGAGACGCCGGAGTACGACGCGGCGAACTTCCTGCAGGGCATCGCGGGCACTTTGGAGCTCTTCCACCGGTCGGCCCTGGCGTTCCAGGAGCTAGCCGAGGAGGCCACCGGGCACCCAGTGGCAGTCTTCCAGCGCATCGACCAAGCCGGCTACAAACTCCCGATCGACGAACGAGTCCTGGCCGACACCGACACGCTGATGGTGTTCGGGCTCGACCATCTGCTGTCCGAACAGGAGGCCGCACCCGAAGAGATCGCCGCGATCACCGAATGGCTCAAGAGAGAAGGCACCTGCCTGCTTCTGGCGCCCCACCACGATGTCGGCTTCACCGACGACTACGGCCAACGGCAGGTCGAGTACGAACACCACGGTGACCGGCTCGTCCCTCGCCAACAACGCTTCGGTCAGTACACCCGCTCACTGATGAAGGCGCTCGACGTGCCCGTGAAGAACATCTGGGGGCTGCGGCCCGCCGTCGTCGAGGGCACCAAGGAGATCGCGCCGCTGACCGGCTTCCGCGACCTTGACACGCCGCGACTGCTCGACAACGTCACCACCTTCAACTTCCACCCGCACCTGCCGCACTACGAACTCACCGCTCCTGAAGGCGACGCGCTACGGGTGCTCGGCCGGCAGCGCGTCGACCCGAACAGGCCGCATCCGTTCACGGAAGCGGGCAACACGGAGTTCAACGCGCTGATTTGGATGCCGCCTGCCGGCAAGCGGGCGGGCGACATCGTCCTCATCGACTCCACGCACTTCACCACGCTGTTCGGCGGCACCGACAGCCTGAAGAGTCTGTGGCACAACCTGGCCACCATGAAGTGAGGCTCATGGGCGATCATGGCGTATGCCCAACAACAGAGCCGTGTTCATCACCGGAGCCGCCGCTGGAATCGGCCGCGCCACCGCGCTGACCTTCGCGAAGAACGGCTACACCGTCGGCGGCTACGACATCGACGAGGTCGGCCTGAAGTCGCTGGCCGACGAGATCGACGCCGTCGGCGGCAACGCGATCACCGGACACCTCGACGTCACCGACAGCGACGAAATGACGCAGCGGGTGAGCGAATTCGCCACGGCAACAGGCCGACTCGATGTGATGATCAACAACGCCGGAATTCTGCTGGCAGGCCGTTTCGACGACATCGACGTCGCAAGGCACCTCAAGGAAATCGACATCAACACCAAGGGCGTCGTCAACGGACTGCACGCCGCCTTCCCCTACCTGCGCGACACGGCCAACTCGGTCGTCGTCAATCTGGCGTCCGCGTCGGCGATCTACGGCCAGGCCGAACTCGCCAACTACAGCGCCACCAAGTTCTTCGTCCGCGGCATCACCGAGGCACTCGACATCGAATGGCACCGCTACCGCATCCGGGTGATCGCGATGTGGCCGCTGTACGTGCAGACCGCCATGACCGACCACATCAAGACCGGCACGACGGAGTCGCTCGGCATCCGGCTGACCGCCCAGGACGTCGCCGACGCGATCGCGAAGGCCGTCGAGCCGTCATGGCTGCGCCGCGCCATCCACCAGGTGCACTTCCCCGTCGGTTCCCAGACCAAGGTCATGGCCGCGGGCTCCCGGTTCTCCCCCGCCTGGCTGACCCGACTCGCCAACAAGCGGCTGGCGCAGTCCTGAGTTCACCTTCCGGACAACCTTCTGCGACACGATGGCCGCGTGGCGGACATCGACTTCTCCCTGCTGGATGTGCCGCGCGATGCGCGACCTGCCGATCCCGAGGCCTACCTGCGCACCGCGCTCGCCTGGCACTTCGGCGCTGATACTGGTTCGCCGTTCTGGCTTCGCGCGGCGCAGGCCCTCGACTTCGATCCGCTGACCGACGTGCAGACCTTCGCCGACCTGCGCCGGTTTCCCAATCTGGTCGACGAACTGCGCAACGTCCCCGTCGAAGACCTCATCCCCCGCGGCTACGGTTCACCGGCGCCGATCCCCCGCATCTTCGAATCGGGTGGCACCACCGGAGCACCGAAACGCACCGCGCAGCTGCCGGACTGGGTCGAGCAGGTCACTCGCTGGCAGGTCGAGGATTTCACCGCGGGCGGCTACGTGCCCGGTCGCGGGCTGGTCTGCCTGATGCCGAGCGGCCCGCACGGGGTAGGTCACTTCGACCGCGTGGTCGCCGAACGGCTTGGATCGGTGTTCCACCCGATCGACCTGGATCCCCGGTGGGTCAAGAAGCTCGGCGCCCGAAACGCGGCGGCGGAGATGGCCGCCTACGTCGACCACGTGCTGGAGCAGGCGCGCTACGTCCTGGAGACCCAGGACGTCGTAAACCTGCACGCGACACCGCCGTTGATCGAAGCGATCGCCCGCGACGACGATCTGGTCGAGCTGGTGAACAACAAGATCCGCTACCTGCTACTCAGCGGCGCCCATGTGGATATGGACACCCTTGACCTGCTTCGCCAGATCTTCCCGAACACCGCGATCGCCATCGCGTTCGGAAGCACGATGGTGTTGTCGCAGGCAGCCACCCGTTTGGACGGCGACTCGTTGATCTTCGACCCGCGCTCGCCGTACGTCGTCCTCTGGGTGATCGACCCGGAGACCGGTGCCGAGGTGCCGTACGGAGAACGCGGCCAGGTGGTGATGAACCACATCAGCAAGGGCATGTTCATCCCGAACAACCTGGAACGTGACACCGCGATCCGGACGCCGGGACCAGACGGGCACGTCGGCGATTCGATCAGCGAGGTCGCACCCGTCGCGGTGTTCGGCGGCGAGCCCGTCATCGAGGGTGTGTACTGACCGATGACAGGCGACCTGGTCGACCTCGCCGCCCTCGGGCCCGACGGTGAGTACCGGACCCGCAACCGGGAGATCATCACGGACACCGCAGGCGTGCCGGTGGCCGAATCATCGCTAGTGCCAAGGCTATTCGTTCACAGATCGATCGATGCACAGCGCAAGCTGCGACCTCTGGAGGCCGCGCAGCGGGAGGCCGCGCTGACCCGGGCCGCCGACGTCTTCGTGTCGTCGACGATCGCCGGACTCGACTTCGGCAGCTACGTCGAGCTCACCTGCCGGGTATCCGGCCTGCCGATGACAGCGGCCCTGGCGGGTGCCCACACCGTTGCCGAATCCCTCACCACCGCATGCGACGCCGTGCGTCCGGCCCGGCCATTGGGGGCCACCCCCGACTGGCGCGCGCTGAACACGCCTGCCGGCGGCGCGGTCTGGGTACGGCGCGGCGAGGTGCTCGCGGTCCACGCTCCCGGCAACGCACCCGGCGTGCACGGCCTCTGGCCACAGGCCCTTGCGCTGGGCTACCGGGTGGCGATCCGGCCGTCGCGCCGTGAACCCTTCACCGCGCACAGGCTCATCCACGCCTTGCGGCAGACGGGTTTTCGGGCCGGTGACGCGCTGTACCTGCCGACCGACCACACCGTCGCCGACGATGTCATCCGGGCGGCCGACCTGGCCATGGTCTACGGCGGCCAGGACGTCGTCGACAGATACACACAGGACCCGGGAGTGCTCACCAACGGGCCAGGCCGCACCAAGATCCTGATCACCGCGGAGTGCGACTGGCGCGACTACCTCGACGTGATCGTCGACTCGATAGCCAATCTGGGCGGCATGGCGTGCGTCAACGCCACCGCGGTGCTGTACGAGGGCGACGCCGCGCAGCTGGCGCACGCCATCGCCGAGCGGATGTCGACGATCGAGCCGCTGCCGAACACCGACGAACGAGCCGTTCTGCCAACCACTTCCGTCGATGCGGCGCGGGCTCTCGCCGATCACCTCGCGGCCAGGGCCGCAGGAACCGTCGCGGTCCTTGGCGCCGATCAGGTGGTCGCCGACCTCGGCGGCGGGTTCGCCGCGCTGCGCCCTGCCGTGCACCTGCTGGCCAGCCCCGACCCGGCCAAGCTCAACGTCGAACTCCCCTTCCCCTGTGTCTGGGTGTCACCCTGGTCACGGGCGGACGGCATCACTCCGATGCGAAACTCACTGGTGCTCAATGCGATCACGAGCGACGACGAGCTGGTCGACGAGCTGGTCAACGAGCCGACCGTGACCAACGTGTACCGCGGCCGCCACGCCACTCACTACTCCGCACCGCATATCCCGCACGAGGGGTTCCTCGCGGACTTCCTGATGCGCAACAAGGGCTTCATCGCGGGCTAGATCTGGCACACTCCTGACATGTTCCGAATGACCGTCGAGGACGTGTTCGCGATCCGCAACCGCGGCATCGTCGCGACCGGCCGCGTGGAAAGCGGCACACTGCGGGTCGGCGACACCGTGCAGATCGACGGCACACTCGAGGCTCGCGTCGACGCCATCGAGGTCTTCCGCAAGTCGATCGACGAGGCCAACGTCGGCGACAACATCGGCGTGCTGTTCAAGGACGTCGAGAAGAGCCAGCTCAATCGCGGATCCGTGCTCACCGCAGCCGGTGAGTTTCCTCCTATCGAACAGACGGGCTTCATCGTTTAGCGTTTCGGTTCGCGCTGATCGCAACCGGTGACCTGGGAAACGGCTGTGGATACGTTGCGCGCATGAACGAGGACTGGCTCGCTGTCATCGTCGGCCTTGCGCTACTGGCACTGGTACTCGCCGGCGCGATCCCGGGCAGCGTGATCCCGTGACCGAGCAGACCACCGAGACCCGCACCGAGGAGCGCTCCTCCGGGATCGGCTACGCGGTCGCCGGTGTGCTCGTCGTCATTGCGCTCGGCGCCGCCACCCGCTTCCTTGAGGCGCATGTGCCGCAGTGGTCGGCGGGCACGCCGTTCGCCAAGGTCGCGAAGTCGATCGAATTCCCTGTCTACGCAATCGCTTTGGGACTGATCGGTAACGCGGTGCTGAGCAAGCTGGCGCTGCGGGACGCACTCTCGAAGGGATTCCGCACCGAGTTCTTCATCAAGACCGGACTGGTGCTGCTCGGGGCGTCGATCAATCTCAAGGTGCTCGTCACCGCGGCAGGACCGGCCATCATCCAGGCGCTGCTGCTGATCTCGATCGTGTTCGGCTTCACCTGGTGGCTTGGCGGCCGGCTCGGGCTCGAGGACAAGCTGCGTGCCCTGCTGGCGTCGGCCGTGTCGATCTGCGGGGTCAGTGCGGCCATCGCGGCCGCTGGCGCGGTGCAGGCCAAGCGCGAACAGCTCGCCTACGCCGCATCGTTGGTCATCGCGTTCGCGCTGCCGTCGATCTTCCTGCTGCCGTGGCTCGCCGACGTCTTCAATCTGTCCGACGCGGTCGCCGGTGCGTGGATCGGCGGCAACATCGACACCACCGCCGCCGTCGCGGCCTCCGGCGCGATCGCTGGTGAGAACGCCCTGCAGATCGCCACCATCGTCAAGACGACCCAGAACGCGTTGATCGGCGTCGTTGCGATCGCGCTGACCGCCTATTTCGCGCTGAAGATCGAACGCAAGTCTGCCGATGAGGCCAGGCCAACGATCGGCCAATTCTGGGAACGCTTCCCGAAGTTCGTGCTCGGCTTCATCGCCGCCTCGATCATCGGCACTCTGTATGTGCAGTGGGCTGCGGATGCCAAAGGCGCGGCGGCCACCATCGCGACCGTCAACGACCTGCGTACCTGGTTCCTGATCTTCGCGTTCGTGTCGATTGGCTTGGAGTTTTCGCTGAAGGGCCTGAGAGAGGCGGGGTGGCGGCCGATCGTGGTGTTCGCGTCGGCGACAGTCGTCAACATCGTTGTCGCACTTGGCCTCGCCACGGTGTTGTTCGGTAACTTCCAGATTGGTTAGCGGTTAGGCTCGCCGGGTGCGTGCTGCGTGGTCCCGCCGGAGTTTCCTCACGATGACTGCGGGCCTGTCGATGGGCACCGCCCTTGTCGCCGGCTGCAGTTCGACGAAGCCGGGTGAGGTCGCCAAGGACGGCTCGGTTACCGTCAAGCACATCTTCGGGGAAACCAAGATCCCGGCACCGCCGAAGCGCGTCGTCAGCGCCGGCTTCACCGAGCAGGACGACCTGCTGGCCGTCGGAGTCGTCCCGATCGCGGTCACCGACTGGTTCGGTGGCGAGCCGTTCGGTGTATGGCCATGGGCGCAGCCAAGACTGGGCGGTGCGCAGCCCGTCGTGCTCAACCTGAATGACGGCATCCAGGTCGATCAGATCGCGTCGCTGAAGCCCGACCTGATCGTGGCCACCAACGCCGGGCTCGACCAGGACACCTACACCAAGCTCTCGGCCATCGCGCCGACGATCGCGCAGTCCGGGCCGGACGCGTTCTTCGAGCCGTGGAAGGACCAGGCCACCGCGATCGGCCAGGCCGTGTTCAAGGTCGACGACATGGCCACGCTGATCGCGGGAGTCGACGAAAAGTTCACCACCGTCGGCAAGAACAACCCACAGTTCGCAGGCAAGAAGGTGCTGCTCCTCGGCGGAACCTTCTATCAGGACAGCGTTCGCGTCACCACTGCCGGTTGGCGCACCGACTTCCTCACCAACATGGGCTTCACCATTCCCGACAGCGGCGGCGAGTTGGTTCCGCGCGACAAGATGGCGTCTGTACTCAACAGCGCCGACCTGCTGATCTGGAGCACCGAGAGCGACGAAGAACAGGCCGCGCTGCTTGCCGATCCGATCGTCGCAAAGCTGCGGACGACCATTGAGAAACGCAATGTTTTCACCGGCAAGGATCTCGCCGGCGCGATCGCGTTTGCGTCAACATTGTCCTACCCGGTGGTGGCCGACCAACTGCCACCAATGCTCGCCCGTGTAATGGCCTGACAAGATATCGGCGTGCCTAGCGACGAGACCGCCACCAAAGAGCAGCACGCCGCGTTCGCTCAGGTGGGGTCGAAGTATTATCCGATCTTCGTCGCGGTCTTCACCGCGCTGGTGATCATCTCCAACGTGACCGCGACGAAAGGCGTCGCCTTCGGGCCGATCATCACCGACGGCGGCTTCATCGTCTTCCCGCTGACCTACGTGATCGGCGACGTGCTCTCCGAGGTGTACGGGTTCAAGGCCGCGCGCCGGGCGATCTTTCTGGGATTCGCGATGAACATCCTGGCCGCCCTCACGTTCTGGGTGACGATCTATTTGCCTGCGGCCGATTTCTACCCCAACCAGGAGCACTTCGAGAACGTCGTCCACGCCTACACGCAGCTGATCGTGGCGGGGTTGGCGGGGTTCATCGTCGGACAGACCATCAACGCCTGGGTCGTCGTGCGTATCAAGGAGCGCACTAAGGAGAAGCACCTATGGGCGCGGCTGGTCGGCTCGACCTTCGCAGGCCAGCTCGGCGACACCGTGGTGTTCTGCAGCATCGCGGCCAGCGCCATCGGCATCAACACCTTCTCTGACTTCGCCACGTACACGGCATTGGGCTGGCTGTACAAGACGGGGGTCGAGGTCGTGATGTTGCCGATAACGTACCGGGTGATCGCCTATATCAAGCGTCACGAGCCGACGTACGGGGCGACTATATGAGCTATCGCTAAGGCTCCTCTGGCAAGGCTCATAGAGCTGGAGCTTTCTTAGCTACTCGCGGGTAAGTTTCGAACCATGAGCGTGACCGCGGATCTGATGGACATGATGGCTCTCGGCACCGTGCACGACTATGGCGATCAGGCGCTGTTGCTCGAGTTCGGCAGCACGGCCGAGGTATTGGCGTGGACGGAGGCGCTGAACGAGGCCGGTCTGCCCGGCGTGCTGGACATCGTTCCGGCGTCGCGCACAGTGCTGATCAAGCTCGCCGGGCCGCGCTATCAGGCGCCGACCCGGCAGCGGCTCGGCAAGCTCCGCGTGACGGCCGAGATCAGGTCGCACGCGACCGCACCCTTCGACGGCCGCGCCGACATCGAGATCGACGTGGTGTACGACGGCGCCGACCTCGACGAGGTGGCTCGGCTCACCGGGATGACGCCCGACCAGGTGGTGGCCGCGCACACCGGCACGCAGTGGCGGGTCGGATTCGGCGGCTTCGCACCGGGTTTCGCGTACTTAATCGGTGGCATCGGTGTTGCTGAACGCCTCAACGTGCCGCGGCAATCCGAGCCGCGGACCAGGGTGCCCGCAGGGTCGGTGGCGCTGGCCGGGGAGTTCAGCGGCGTCTACCCGCGGGAATCACCCGGCGGTTGGCAACTCATCGGTCGCACCGAAGCCGAGCTGTGGGACGTCGACCGCGACCCACCGGCCCTGCTGAGGCCGGGCATGTGGGTTCAGTTCCGGGAGGTGCGGTCATGACCACCACACTCGAGGTCCTGCGCACGGGGCCGCTCGCACTGATCGAGGATCTGGGCAGGCCAGGCCTCGCTGATATCGGCGTCTCCCGCTCAGGCGCGGCCGATCGCCGGTCACACGCACTGGCCAACCGGCTCGTCGCCAACCCCGGCGACCGTGCCACCATCGAGGTCACGTTCGGCGGATTCTCCGCGCGGGTGCGTGGCGGCGACCTCGCGATCGCGGTGACCGGCGCGGACACCGACCCGTCGGTAAACGGAAAGCCGTTCGGCACCAACAGCATTCACTATGCACACGACGGCCAGGTGATCTCGTTGGGTGCGCCCCACGCCGGCCTGCGCACGTACCTGGCGGTGCGTGGCGGCATCGACGTCTCCCCCGTCCTTGGCTCGCGCTCCTACGACGTGATGTCGGCGATAGGTCCGCTGCCGCTTCAGCCCGGCGACGTGCTGCCCATCGGCGAACACACCGCCGAGTTCCCCGAACTCGACCAGGCACCCGTGGCGGCCATCGAGGACGAGGTGCTCGAACTCAATGTGGTGCCCGGTCCGCGCGACGACTGGTTCCTCGATCCGGACATCCTGATCCGCACCAACTGGCAGGTCACCAACCGCAGCGACCGGGTCGGCATGCGGCTGATCGGCATGCCGCTGGAGTACCGCTGGCCGGACCGTCAGCTGCCAAGCGAGGGCGCGACCCGCGGCGCAATCCAGGTGCCGCCGAACGGATTCCCGGTGATCCTCGGACCCGATCACCCGGTCACAGGCATGTATCCGGTGATCGGCGTGGTGACCGACGAGGACATCGACAAGGTCGCCCAGATCCGCCCCGGGCAGACGGTGCGGCTGCACTGGTCGCGTCCGCGTCGCCCGTTCGAGGGTTAGTTCACGTTCGGTGCCCCGCTCGGCCTCCGATCCTGGTAGAACGGCAGTGTGCCCACCCTGGTCCACACCGCCCGCCTGGTCCACACCGCCGACCTCGACAACGAGACGCGCGAAGATGCACGCAGCATGGTCATCGAGGCCTTCGCCGGCGAGTTTTCCGACGCCGATTGGGAGCACGCGCTCGGCGGCATGCACGCCCTGATCTGTCACCACGGTGCGCTGATCGCGCACGCCGCCGTCGTGCAGCGCCGGCTGCTGTACCGCGACACCGCGCTGCGCTGCGGCTACGTCGAAGGCGTCGCGGTGCGCGAGGACTGGCGGGGGCAGGGGCTCGCCAAGGCGTTGATGGACGCCGCCGAGCAGGTGCTGCGAGGCGCCTACCAGCTCGGCGCGCTCAGCGCTTCGGAGGCCGGCAGGCCCATCTACATCGCGCGCGGCTGGCTGCCGTGGCAGGGGCCGACCTCGGTGCTGGCGCCCGAAGGGCTCACGCGCACCCCCGACGACGACAACGAGTTGTTCGTGCTGCCCGTCAGCGTCGAACTGGATACGACCGCCGAAATCACCTGCGACTGGCGCGACGGCGACGTCTGGTGACCCGCGTACTTTGGAGAAGTGACCACTCCGTCGTCGTTTCGCCCTAACCCCGAATCCTTCGACAAGCTCTACCGCGGCGAGGCTGCATTTGATGGCGCGCCCCCACCGACCGGCATCCCGTGGGACGTCCATCAGGCGCAGCCCCGGTTGATGGAACTTGAAGCGCTGGGCGGCATTTCGGGTGAAGTGCTCGACATCGGCTGCGGCCTCGGCGACAACGCCATCTATCTGGCATCCCGCGGACACTCCGTGACGGGACTGGACGGCTCGCCTGCGGCGATCGAGGAGGCGCGTCGACGCGCCGCCCAGGCCGGCGTCACCGTCACCTTTGACGTCGCCAACGCCACCGACCTGAGTGGGTACGACGGGCGGTTCGACACCGTCGTCGACAGCGCGCTGTATCACTGTCTCGATGAAGAAGGGCAGCAGGCCTACATCGCCGCCCTCTATCGTGCGACCCGGCCGGGCGCCCGTCTGCACCTGTCCTGTTTCTCAGACGGCAATGTCAACGGTGTCATCGCCCCGATGGGTCACGTGCCGGAGTCCAACCTGCGCGACACACTGACGGCCAACGGCTGGCGCATCGACTTCCTCGGCTCCACCACCTATTTGGGCAACACTGCCGGCTTCCGATCCGCCGATGACGCCTTTCCGAAGGCGATGGCCGAGCAGATGCCGCCCGAGATGCTGGAACAGATGAAGGAAGTAACCAGCAGATTCGAGAGGATCGCCGACCTGCTCGACGGCGACAGGGTGTACCTTCCGTTCACCGTCGTGCACGCGCACCGCGTCGACTGAATCTCACACCGGCCTCGCTGGCAGGGTGAGCGGAATTTCACGGCGGGGTTATCGCAGGGCACTCCTGTGCAATAAAGCCTTTCTAGCGTTCTCGGCATGTCGCATCGCATCGTCAACTGGGATCCCGAAGACACAGTCGCCTGGGAGGCGGGCAACAAGAACATCGCCCGCCGCAACCTGATCTGGTCGGTGGCGGCCGAGCATATTGGCTTCTCGATCTGGTCCATCTGGTCGGTGATGGTGCTGTTCATGCCGGAGGCCGTCTACGGCTTCACGGCGGGCGACAAGTTCCTGCTTGGCGCCACCGCCACGCTGGTCGGCGCCTGCCTGCGGATCCCCTACACACTGGCCACCGCGACGTTCGGCGGCCGCAACTGGACGGTGTTCTCCGCATTCGTGCTGCTGATCCCCACCGTCGGCACCATGTGGCTGCTGGCCCGCCCGGGCCTGCCGCTGTGGCCATACCTGGTGTGCGCGGCGCTCGCCGGTTTCGGTGGCGGCAACTTCGCATCGTCGATGACCAATATCAACGCGTTCTACCCGCAGCGACTCAAGGGCTGGGCGCTGGGCGTCAACGCGGGTGGCGGCAACATCGGTGTGCCGATGGTTCAAATCGTCGGCCTGCTTGTGATCGCCACCGCAGGCAACCGGCAGCCCTACTGGGTGTGCGCGGTCTATCTGGTGGCGCTTGCGGTCGCAGGCATCGGCGCCGCGCTGTATATGAACAACCTCGAGCAGCACAAGATCGACCTGACGGCCATGGGCGCGATTCTGAAAGAACGTGACACCTGGGTGATCTCGCTGCTCTACATCGGCACGTTCGGCTCGTTCATCGGCTTCGCGTTCGCGTTCGGCCAGGTGCTGCAGATCAACTTCGCGGCCGGCGGGCAGAACGCCGCCCAAGCGTCGCTGCACGCCGGCCAGATCGCGTTCATCGGCCCGCTGCTCGGCTCCCTGTCTCGGGTGTACGGCGGCAAGCTGGCCGACCGCATCGGCGGTGGCCGGGTGACGCTGGCGGTGTTCGGCGGAATGATCCTGGGCGCGGGGATTTTGGTCGGGGTGAGCACGCTGGACGACTACACATCCGGGCCCGCGACGGCCGTGATGATGGGCGGCTACGTCGTCGGCTTCATCGCGCTGTTCCTGCTGTCCGGCATCGGCAACGGCTCGGTGTACAAGATGATCCCGTCGATCTTCGAGGCCCGCAGCCGCTCGCTCGACGTGTCCGAGGCCGAGCGGGTGACGTGGTCGCGCGCGATGTCCGGCGCGCTGATCGGATTCGCCGGTGCGATCGGTGCACTCGGCGGCGTTGGCATCAACCTGGCGCTGCGGCAGTCATACCTGACGAGCCACTCTGCGACCTCGGCGTTCTGGATCTTCCTCTCGTTCTACGTGCTTGCCTCCGCTGTGACTTGGGTCATGTATGTGCGGCGGCCGTCGTCGACCTCGGTCGACGCGCCTCAACAGTTGGACCTGGCCCGAACATGACCTCCTTCGTGTCGGTTCAGGGTTGCAGGGCAACAACGAAGTTGCCCTGCTCACACCCCGCGACACGTCCGGGCAATGGCGAATTAATCGCTTGGAAACATGACCTCACTACACATAGAACATGAGTGAGCCTGATTGGGCACCGCTCACCGGATTTCGGGTGGCGGTGACCTCCGCCCGACGTGCCGAGGAATTGGGCGCGCTGTTGGAGCGCCGCGGTGCAACCGTGACCAGCGCCGCCGCCATCACCATGGTTCCGCTTCCCGACGACGACGAGTTGCGCGAGCACAGTGAGGCGCTGATCGATGTGCCGCCCGACGTCGTGATCGCCACCACCGGCATCGGCTTCCGCGGCTGGGTGGCCGCGGCCGACGGCTGGGGGCTGACACACGAGCTGCTCGCGGCGCTCGGCAAAGCGCGCGTTGTTTCCCGCGGACCGAAGGCGACCGGCGCGCTGCGCGCAGCGGGCCTGCCCGAGGAATGGTCTCCGGAGTCCGAATCGTCGCGCGAGCTGCTGCACTACCTAGTCGAGGGCGGCATCTCCGGCCAGCGCATCGCGGTGCAGCTGCACGGCGCCACCGACGACTGGGATCCGTTCCCCGAGTTCCTTGACCAGCTGCGTGCCGCCGGCGCCGAGGTGGTGCCGATCCGCGTGTACCGCTGGCATCCCGCGCCTCACGGCGGTGATTTCGATCAACTGGTGGCGGGTATCGCCGACGAGAAGTTCGATGCGGTCAGCTTTACCTCGGCGCCCGCCGTCGCATCGGTGTTGATGCGCGCCAAGGAGATGGGCATCGAGGACAGGGTGCTTTCCGCATTCCGGACAGGAGTGCACGCAATGTGCGTCGGCCCCGTGACGGCTCGCCCGCTGGTGCGGCTGGGCGTGCCGACATCGGCGCCGGAGCGAATGCGGTTGGGCGCGTTGGCCCGTCACATCACCGACGAACTACCGCTGCTGCAATCGCGCACACTGCGGGTTGCCGGGCATCTACTCGAGATCCGTGGCACCTGCGTGATGGTCGACGGCGTGTTCAAGGCTCTCTCGCCGGCCGGGATGGCGACCGTCCGCGCATTGGCGCACCGTCCTGGCGCGGTGGTGTCACGTGCCGACTTGCTCGGTGCGCTGCCCGGCAGCGGCACCGACACCCACGCAGTGGAGACGGCTGTGTTGCGCCTTCGAACGGCATTGGGCGACAAAAACATTGTGTCGACGGTGGTGAAGCGCGGCTACCGGCTGGCGGTCGACGACGAGTTGGCGCACGCACTATGAGTTTGGTGTTGGTGGCGCACGGCACCCGCAAGCAGCGGGGTGTGGCGATGGTCGGCGATCTGGCGCAGCGGGTGTCTGCGACCCTCGGGCAGACGGTGCACGTGTCGTTCGTCGACGTGCTGGGTCCGACGCCGTCGGAAGTCCTCGCGCCGATGGCCGGGTCAACGATCATGGTGCCGGCATTCCTGTCCCGCGGCTATCACGTCACCACCGATATACCCGCCCACGTCGCGGCAAGCGGACATCCCGACGTCACAGTGACGGAAGCACTCGGACCGGGGCCGCAGTTGGTGCGGGTATTGGCGGATCGGCTGGTTGAATCCGGCTGGCACCGCGACGATTCGGTAATCCTGGCCGCCGCGGGTACGTCTGATCCGACGGCACAGAGTGACCTGCACATGATGGCGACGTGGCTGTCGGCGATCACCGGATCGCGGGTCGAGCTGGCGTTCGCAGCCACTGGGACGCCGCGGGTGGCCGATGCGGTGGCCGCACTGCGCAGGCGCCAGCGGGGCCGCGTCGTGGTCGCGTCGTACCTGTTGTCGGAGGGCCTGTTTCAGGACCGGTTGCGGGCCAGCGGCGCCGACGTGGTGACCGAACCGCTCGGCATGCATCCCGGATTGGTGCGCCTGATCGCGAACAGGTTTAGTCGTGCTCACTATTCGGTGGAAGGCTCGCGATCAATGGGGTATCCACACCGACCCGTCCCAATGCGGTAGCGCCACCCGGCGAACCCAGCGGGGCATCGCGTCCCGGTAGCAACTCGGTGAAAAAGGCAGCGTTGTCGGCGAGGAACTGCTGCTGATCCTCCGGCAGATCGGTCTCGTAGTAGATCGCATCCATCCGGCAGATGAACGCGCACGCACCGCAGTCCACGCACTCGTCGGGGTTGATGTACATGGCGCGGTCGCCTTCGTAAATGCAGTCGGCGGGGCAGTCCTGGACACAGGACTTCTCGACGACGTCTACGCATGCGCTACCGATCACATAAGTCATGGAAGTGACGGTATGAAACGCCCGCGCCGAAGTCGTGGGCCAAAGGTCCTCAATTCTGCCGCCGAAATGACCGCCTGGGCGAGAAAGTGCGAGTGGAGGTGTGCGAAACGTCGATTTCGACGTAGCTAGGCGCCGACTTCGACGTGGCCGTCGGCGGTGACGCGCGTCGCGTAGACCGGGAGCGAGACCTCGGGGTCGTCGAGGCAGGTGCCGTCGTCGAGCGCGAACGCCTGCTTCTTGATCGGCGTCTGCACCGTGGCGCGCCCGGCGCGATCTCCCACAAGGCCGCGCGACATGACGGCAGCCCCTGAGAACGGGTCGATGTTGCCGACGGCGTGCAGCGAGCCGTCGTCCAGGCGGAACAACGCCACTTGAGTCCCGTCGGGCATCAGGACGCCGACCCCGCGGCACGGGATCAAGTAGTCGTAGCGGCACGCAGCCGTCCAGACCTGGATGTCGTTGACCAGAGTCATGGTTTGGGCTACCCCCGTACTTTCGGCATGCCGATCGGAACCTTGCGGCCCGACCGGTCGGTGAATTCGATAGTGGGGTCGGCGACATCGGGAGCGTTGACGAACGACACGAACCGCGACATCTTCTCTGGGTCTTCGATGACGCCCTTCCACTCACACGCGTAGCCCTCGATGTGGCGAGCGATCGCCTCCTCGAACTCCGCGGCCAGCCCGAGCGAGTCGTTGCAGACGACATCTCGCAGGTGGTCCAGGCCGCCCTCGAGACCCTCCACCCACGGCGCAGTGCGCTGCAGCCGGTCGGCGGTGCGGATGTAGAACATCAGGAAGCGGTCGATGTAGCGCACCAACGTCTCGTCGTCGAGATCGCTCGCGAGTAACTGCGCGTGCTTGGGCGTCATCCCGCCGTTGCCCCCGACGTAGAGGTTCCAGCCGGTCTCGGTGGCGATGACGCCGACGTCCTTGCCGCGGGCCTCGGCGCACTCGCGCGCGCATCCCGACACGCCCATCTTGATCTTGTGCGGGGCCCGCAGACCGCGGTAGCGCAGCTCGAGGTTGATGGCCATCTGCACCGAGTCCTGCTGCCCGTACCGGCACCAGTCGCTGCCCACGCAGCTCTTGACCGTGCGCAACGCCTTACCGTATGCGTGGCCGGATTCCATGCCGCCCTCGACCAGCCGGCGCCAGATCTCCGGCAGCTGATCCACCCGCGCCCCGAACATGTCGATGCGCTGGCCGCCGGTGATCTTGGTGTACAGGTCGAAGTCCCTGGCGATCTCGCCGATCAGGATCAGCTGCTCTGGCGTGATGTCGCCGCCGGGCACCCGCGGTACCACCGAGTAGCTGCCGTTCTTCTGGATGTTGGCAAGGAAGTGGTCGTTGGAGTCCTGCAGCGAGGCCTGCTCACCGTCGAGGATGTGCTCCGAACTGGTCGACGCCAGAATCGACGCGACCGCGGGTTTGCATATGTCGCAACCTTTTCCGCTGCCGAAGCGCTCGATCAGAGCCGAGAAGGTCCGGATCGATGTTGCGGAGACGATCTCGAACAGCTCGGCGCGGGACTGGGTGAAGTGTTCGCACAGCGCCTTGGACTGCTCGACACCCTCGGCCTCCAGCAGTTGCTTGAGCAGCGGCACACACGATCCGCAGGACGTACCGGCCAACGTGCACTTCTTCAGCTCGGGAACGTCGCAGCAGCCGCCCGCGATGGCCTCGGTGAGTTCACCCTTCGTGACGTTGTTGCACGAGCAGATCTGCGCGCCGGCCGGCAGTGCGCCGACGCCCAGTCCCCCACCGCCACTGTCGGATCCGGCCGGCGCTATCAGGGCCATCGGGTCACCGGGCAGTTCCTCGCCGACCATCGGCCGCAAGATGCCGTACGACGAGGCGTCGCCAACCAGAATGCCGCCGAGCAGGGTCTTGGCGTCGTCGGAAAGTACCAGCTTGGCGTAGGTCTGGTTGACCGCGTCGTTGACCACCACGTCCAGGCAATCCGGTGTGGCACCCATCGCGTCGCCGAAACTGGCCACGTCGACGCCGAGCAGCTTGAGCTTGGTCGACATGTCGGCTTCGGGGAACTCCGCGGCGCCGCCAAGTAGCCGGTCCGCCACGACTTCCGCGCTGGTGTAGCCGGGGCCGACCAGGCCGTAGCAGCGGCCCTCGATCGCAGCTACCTCGCCGACCGCGTAGATGTTGGGATCCGCTGTGGCGCAGGACAGATCGGTGAGCACGCCGCCACGGTCGGCGATCGCCAACCCTGCGTTGCGGGCCAACTCGTCGCGGGGACGCACCCCCGCGGCGAAGACGACCAAGCCGGCGTCGATGACCGTCCCGTCGCTCAGCGTCACCCGCACCGAGTCATCCACGGCCGACCGCCGGACGGGCCGATTGCGTTGTGTCGGCTGGATATTGTCGGTGCCGACGCCAACGTGCACGGAGATCCCCAGCTCGCCGATCATCCGGCCCAGCAGTGCGCCGCCGGCCTCGTCCAGCTGCTGGGCCATCAGCCGTGGCGCCATCTCGACGACGTGGGCATGCAGGCCGAACGAGCGCAGCGCATTGGCGGCTTCCAGGCCCAGCAAGCCGCCGCCGATCACCACACCCACGGGCGCGCGACCGGTGTCCTGTGTGCGTTGTGCATCTGCGCGGATCGCGTCGAGGTCGTCGAGCGTGCGGTAGACATGGCACGTCGGCAGGTTGTGTCCAGGCACAGGTGGCACGAACGCATACGAGCCGGTCGCCAGGACCAGTGCGTCGTAGGCGATTCGGTCGCCGCTGGCGGTCAGCACCGACTTCCCGTGTCGGTCGATCTCCGTGACCCGGCTGCCCAATCGCAACTCCACCCGGTCGTCGCCGATGTAGTCGTTGCCCGGCAGTGCGAGCAGGCCGCGGTCCCAGTGCTCCGTGTATCCGGTGAGCCCCACCCGGTCGTAGGCGGCGTCCGCTTCCTCGGCGAGGACGGTCACCCGCCAGGCGCCATCGGCATCACGCGACCGCAGAGCCTCGACGAACCGGTGACCGACCATGCCGTGGCCGACGACCACGACGTTTGATGTTGACCGCATGCAGCAGAGGTTAAGCAGCGGATATTGCCGCAATGTCGCCTTATGTGAAGCGCCCATCACGGTGTGCTCACCGCTACCGCCGTCCAGGTGTGAGCCGTTCACTACCAGCGAACACGCGGCTGGAACTTGAGCATGGTCGACTCAAGTTCTATTGGGTAGCTGACCGGTGTGGTGCCGGTCATGACTAACCGAGGAGATGAACATGAGCAATGTGACGCTGTGGGCCCGACCCGCGTGGGACGTCGACCGTTGGGTTAAGGAGGGGGTCCTCGATGGCTTCACCCCGACCGCCGAGATCGTTAAGGACGGCGACGACGCGGTAGTGCGCCTCGAGTTGCCGGGCGTGGACGTCGCCAAAGACGTCAACGTGGAGCTCGACAAGGGCCGTCTGGTCATCCATGGGGAGCGACGCGACGAGCGCGCGGAGGCAAAGGACGGCCGCACGTTGCGCGAGGTCCGTTACGGGTCCTTCCGGCGGTCATTCAAGCTGCCTGCACACGTCACCGGCGACGCGATCTCGGCGTCGTATGACGCCGGCGTGCTGACCGTACGGGTCGCCGGTGCCCACAAGGGCGCCGAGGCGCATCGCATCGCGATCGAGAGCAAGTAACACTCGCGACAGGATCCGGTGGGGCCCAATCGGTCCCACCGGATTTGTCGTCAGATCACCGACACCAGGTATTCACCGCGGTAGCGCAGTGTCCCGTCGTCGGCCTCATTCACGTCGTTGACCCAACCCAGATACGTCTCGCGGACCAGCTGGTCACCGAGCTGGGCCTGCAAGGCGATCAACGGAGGAAAGCTGGTCAGCATGAAGTCGGTGTAGCTCTCCGGCGAGGGTTCGTGAAACACGACGGTGTGCCGCTCGAATTCAGCAGCGTCACCGAGCAGTTCGCGCACATGTTCTTCGGTGCCCCACAGCAGTGGCGACTGCAAACCCTCCGGCGGCGCGGGTGATATTGCGCCGAGGCGTTCGAACATCGCGCCGATGCTGCCCTCGGGCGTCCAGCAGGCGACCGCGATACGTCCGTCCTTTCGGCACACCCGGCGCAACTCGTTCGCTGTCCGGGGGTGATCCGGCGCGAACATATGGCCGATCGCGGAGATGACGCGGTCGTAGCTGTCATCGTCGAATGGAAGCGCTTGGGCATCGCCTTCAAGCCACTCGATCTTGACGTCGGACTCGGCACCGAGTTCGCGCGCGATCGCGATCAGGCCCGGCGAAAAGTCCAGGCCGGTCACCCGTGCTCCCAGCTTGGCCGCAGGGATGGTGGCATTGCCTGTTCCGCAGGCGACGTCAAGCACTTTCATTCCCGGCTCGATGCCCGCCCGAGCCGTGATGACGTCGCCGATCGAGGTCACTTTCTCCGCCACGGCCCGGTAGTCGCCGGTTCCCCACATGTCATCAGTCATGGCTGATAAGCCTTCTCCTACGGCGATGAGCATGAGAAGGATTCGACGAATTCGCGGGATCGTCGGCCAAATCGGCGGCTTCGCAGTGCTATTGGCCGGATTCATTGCCGGCCAATTCTTTTAGACGGCGAAGGCCTCGGCCGGGTCGAAGGCCGGCGCCGCCGCCTCGAAAGCCGTTAGAAACTCGTCGAACTCGACGCCGGTGACGATGTCCACCCTCGTCATCGAGTGCTCGTGCGTGTGGGCCCGGGTCATGGCGTCCCCCTAGATATGGCCGGCGTTGGTTGGTGTCGTCGTCAAATACGGGTTGGTGGTCGTGGTCGACGTCGTTTCGTCGTCACGAGGGCCATCATCCGGTGGCGTCGACCCGGGCCGCCCAGGCGCGACGGGGTTGTCCTGGCTGGTCTTGACACTCGGCACCGGATAAGTCGTGCGCGACGTCGACTTCGTCGTGTACGTCGACGACGTGGCCGACGACGGGGCTAAGTCCACGGGTTCGGGCGGCCTCGATGATTGGTTTGCGGTGTGGATCACCGCCCACACCAGCAGCGCCAACAGCACCAGCCCCGCCGCTCCGGCGGCAAGTATCACCGGTTGCTGGTCGTGCCAGCTGCCGTCGTCGTCACCGTTCACGGCTGGAATGCTAGGCCCAGCGGGCTAGCATCTCCTCGGCCTGACCTGACAGCGCGCGCTGGAGAAAGGGGCCGAAGCTGATGCGGCCCACTCCAAGTGGCCCGAACGACGCGGGGTCGGACTGGTCGGGCAGCGCTATCGCGTTGATCGGCAATGGCAATTCGGTGGCCAAGCGCCGCAACGTATCCGGGTCGTGAAAACCCACCGGGTACAGCGAATCGGCGCCCGCGGCCGCTGCTTCTTTCAGCCGCGCGATCGCACGGTCGACGCGGTCGGATTCGTCGCCATCGGCCCGAAGGAACAGGTCGGTTCGGGCGTTGATCACCACGTGCACGCCCGCGGCGTCGGCTGCCTTGCGAAGTGCGCCGACCAGTTCGGCGTGCTCGCTGGACGACCGCAGCCGCCCGCCCTCGCTGTGCACCGTGTCCTCGATGTTGAGGCCGACGGCGCCGGCGTCGAGCAGGCCCGTTGATGAGGCGGGTGGGCGATTCGCCGTAGCCCGATTCGATGTCGACGGAGATCGGTACGTCGACTGCCGCGGTGATCTGCTTGACGCGCGTGAGCACATCCTCGAACGTCATGCCCTCTTGATCGGCCTTGCCGATCGAATCGGCCAACGGATGGCTCCCGATGGTGAGCGCAGCAAACCCGGCGTCGACCGCGAGCCTCGCCGACCATGCGTCCCACACGGTCGGCAAAATCACCGGGTTGCCCGGCTGGTGCAAAGCCAGCAGGGCCTCTGCGCGCTGCTGCAAAACCTTGTCAGACATCCAGCTACCTCCGCGTCTCGGACGTGATCTGTCTCACGCTGAACTCCATGTTGTGGCTAGCATCGGGTGTCGTACTGTGATTGCCGACACCCTTCAGCCCAAGGAGGTCAATTGTCCACCAAGACCGAACTTACCGAGTTACACGAGCTAATTGGCAGCATGCGGCGGTGCGTGACAGCGCTGGCGTCGAAGTACGGGAACACTCCCGCCACTCGTCGCATCGTCAATGACGCCGAACGCATCCTCAACGACATTGACCGGCTGGACATCGACGCTGAAGAGCTGGAGCTCGGGAGTGGCCTCAGCCATCAACCCCCCTCCGGCGAGAAGATCCCGATCCCCGACACCCCGTACGACCGCGACTTCTGGGGCGAAGTCGACGACGGGGGCGTCGCCGGCTAGCGCCGTGTCTGACGTCTCGGGATCGACCACCACCGAAAGGGAAATGTGAGCGCACCCACCGCCGACCGCAAGGCGACCGGCGTCTTCTCGCCGAGCCGTGCCGAGATTCCGCAGCGCACCCTGCGCACCGACCGATGGTGGCAGTCGCCGCTGATCGTCGATCTGGGCTTTGCCGCGTTCCTGATCTACGGGTTCGTGCGGGCGTTCCTGCAGAACAACTACTACGTCGCGGAGTACCACTACCTGACACCGTTTTACTCCCCGTGCATCAGCACGGGCTGTGTGCCGGAGGCCAGCCACTTCTGGCCGCAGATTCTGCCCGACGTCTGGTGGCTTCCCTATGCGGCATTGACTCTGCCGTTTCTGCTGCTGTTCCGACTGACCTGCTACTACTACCGGGGTGCCTACTACCGGTCGGTGTGGCAGTCCCCATCCGCGTGCGCGGTGGCAGAACCCCATGCGAAATACACGGGTGAGACCCGGTTTCCGCTGATCATCCAGAACACACACCGGTACTTCTTCTACATCGCGGGGATCATCTCGGTGATCAACACCTACGACGCGATCGTGGCGTTCCAGTCTCCGAGCGGCTTCGGATTCGGTTTGGGCAACGTGATTCTCGTCGTCAACGTGGTGATGCTGTGGGTCTACACGCTGTCGTGCCACTCGTGCCGCCACATTGTCGGCGGCCGCCTCAAGCACTTCTCCAAACATCCTGTGCGGTACTGGATGTGGACACAGATCAGCACGCTCAACACTCGGCACAAGTTGTATGCGTGGGTCACGCTGGGGACGCTGATGTTGACCGACTTCTACATCATGCTGGTCGCCAGCGGCGCCATCAGCGATCTCAGATTCATTGGCTGACAATAATTTTCAATACAGATACAAGCGAAATAGGCAAGTGAGGGTATATGGCTGAGGTCGAACGGCACCAATACGACGTGGTCGTGATCGGTGCCGGCGGCGCGGGTTTGCGTGCGGTCATCGAGGCACGCGAACGTGGTTTGAAGGTCGCGGTCGTCTGTAAGTCGTTGTTCGGCAAGGCCCACACGGTGATGGCCGAAGGCGGCTGCGCGGCGGCAATGGGCAACGCGAACCCGAAAGACAACTGGCAGGTGCACTTTCGCGACACCATGCGCGGCGGGAAGTTCCTCAACAACTGGCGGATGGCCGAGTTGCACGCCAAGGAGGCGCCAGACCGGGTCTGGGAGCTGGAAACCTACGGCGCGCTATTCGACCGCACCAAGGACGGCCGCATCAGCCAGCGCAACTTCGGTGGGCACACCTACCCACGGCTGGCGCACGTCGGCGACCGCACCGGCCTCGAGATCATCCGCACCCTGCAGCAGAAGATCGTCTCGCTGCAGCAGGAGGACAAGGCGGAACTCGGCGACTACGAGGCCCGCATCAAGGTGTTCCACGAATGCACGATCACCGACCTGATCAAGGATGGAGACCGGATCGCCGGTGCGTTCGGCTACTGGCGGGAAACCGGTCGCTTCATCCTGTTCGAGACCCCCGCAGTGGTGATGGCCACCGGCGGCATCGGCAAGTCCTACAAGGTGACGTCGAACTCGTGGGAGTACACCGGCGATGGTCATGCACTCGCGCTGCGGGCCGGCGCGACGCTGATCAACATGGAGTTCGTCCAGTTCCACCCAACCGGCATGGTGTGGCCGCCCAGCGTGAAGGGCATCTTGGTCACCGAGGGTGTCCGCGGGGACGGCGGGGTGCTGAAGAACTCCGAGGACAGGCGGTTCATGTTCGACTACATCCCGCCGGTCTTCAAGGGTCAATACGCCGAAAGCATTGAAGAAGCCGACCAGTGGCTCAAAGACAACGACTCGGCGCGCCGCACTCCTGATCTGCTGCCCCGCGACGAGGTGGCGCGTGCGATCAACTCCGAGGTAAAGGCCGGCCGCAACTCTCCGCACGGCGGCGTATTCCTCGACATCGCGTCGCGGCTGCCCGCCGAGGAGATCAAGCGCAGGCTGCCGTCGATGTATCACCAGTTCATGGAGCTGGCCGAGGTCGACATCACCAAGGAGCCGATGGAAGTCGGACCGACCTGCCACTACGTCATGGGCGGCATCGAGGTCGACCCCGACACCGGCGCCGCACGGACGCCGGGACTGTTCGCCGCTGGCGAATGCTCGGGCGGCATGCACGGCTCCAACCGGCTCGGCGGCAACTCGCTGTCGGACCTGCTGGTGTTCGGGCGCCGCGCCGGGCTGGGCGCCGCCGACTACGTGCGCGCACTGGCGGACCGGCCAAAGGTGTCCGAAGACGCGGTTGCCGAGGCTGCCAAGCTGGCGCTGGCGCCTTTCGACGGCCCGACCAACGGTGACAGCGCGGAGAACCCGTACACCCTGCACCTCGCTCTGCAAGACACGATGAACACCCTGGTCGGCATCATCCGCAACGCCGATGAGGTCTCCGAGGCGCTGGGCAAGCTGAACGAACTGCGCGAGCGGTTCAAGCATGTGCAGGTGGAGGGCCACCGGCAGTTCAACCCGGGCTGGCATCTGGCGGTCGACCTGCGCAACATGCTGCTGGTCAGCGAATGCGTGGCCAAGGCCGCGCTGGAGCGCACCGAGAGCCGCGGCGGCCACACCCGCGACGACCACCCGTCGATGGACCCGGAATGGCGCAAGACGCTGCTGGTGTGCCGGGCCGAAGGCGATGCGGTCGTCCCCGAGGTCACCATCACCCACGAGGACCAGGTGCCGATGCGCGAGGACCTGCTCGAGCTCGTCGAGATCGAGGAGCTGGAGAAGTACTTCACCACTGAAGAACTCGCCAACCACCCGGCAAGGAGAAGCTGATGACCTATCAGGCGAAGATGCGGGTCTGGCGTGGCGATGACGACGGCGGCGCGCTGCAGGACTACTCGGTCGAGGTCAACGAGGGCGAGGTGGTGCTCGACATCATCCACCGGTTGCAGCAGACCCAGACGCCCGATCTGGCGGTGCGGTGGAACTGCAAGGCCGGCAAGTGCGGCTCCTGCTCGGCGGAGATCAACGGCAGGCCCAAGCTGCTGTGCATGACCCGGATGTCGACGTTCGACCCGACCGAGGTCATCACCGTGACGCCGCTGCGAACCTTCCCGGTGATCCGCGACCTGGTCACCGACGTCTCGTTCAACTACGAAAAGGCCAGGGAGATCCCGTCATTCACCCCGCCGAAGGACCTGCAGCCCGGCGAGTACCGGATGATGCAGGAGGACGTGAACCGGTCACAGGAGTTCCGCAAGTGCATTGAGTGCTTCCTGTGCCAGAACACCTGCCACGTGGTGCGTGATCACGAGGAGAACAAGCAAGCGTTCTCCGGGCCGCGATATTTGATGCGTCAGACCGAACTCGACATGCATCCGCTGGACACGCTGGACCGTCGCCCCGAGATGGCGCAGGACGAAAACGGGCTGGGCTTCTGCAACATCACTAAGTGCTGCACCGAGGTGTGCCCCGAGCACATCAAGATCACCGACAATGCGCTGATTCCGCTGAAGGAGCGCGCGGCGGACCGCAAGTACGACCCGGTGGTGTGGCTCGGAAGCAAGCTGTTTCGTCGCTAAGAGTTAACTGCCGTATCCGCCGCCGCCGGGGGTTTCGATTACCAAGCTGTCGCCGGGTTGGACTTCCCTCGAGTCGCAGCCGGCCAGCTCGACGGTGCTGCCGTCCTCGCGGTCAATGTGGTTACGCCCCAACTCCCCTGGTGAGCCGCCGGCCATGCCGTAGGGCGCGACGCGCCGATGCCCGGACAACGTGCTCACGGTCATGGGCTCGCGGAACTCGATCCGCCGGACTGCGCCGTCACCGCCGCGCCAGCGTCCGGCACCACCGCTGCCGCGCCGGATGCCAAACTCCCGCAGTAGCACGGGGAATCGCCATTCGAGCACTTCGGGATCCGTCAGCCGGGAGTTCGTCATGTGCGTCTGCACCACCGACGCCCCGTCGAAACCGTCACCGGCCCCGGAGCCCGATCCGACCGTTTCGTAGTACTGGTGCCGCTCGTTGCCGAATGTGACGTTGTTCATCGTGCCGGCGCCTTCGGCCTGCACCCGCAGCGCGCCGAACAGCGCGCCGGTAATCGCCTGCGAGGTCTCTACATTGCCCGCTACAACGGCGGCCGGATATGTCGGCGCAAGCATCGACCCTTCCGGGATGACGATGCTCAGCGGACGCAGGCAGCCGTCGTTGAGCGGGATGTCGGCGGCGACCAGGGTTCGGAACACGTAGAGCACCGCCGCGGTCGCCACCGAGGACGGCGCATTGAAGTTCGTGTCCAATTGCGGCGAGGTTCCGGTGAAGTCGATGGTGGCGCTGCGGCTGGCGCGGTCGACGGTGACGCGCACGGAGATCGTTGCACGGGAATCCATTTGGTAATGGAATTCACCGTCGTCGAGCCTGTCGATGACGCGGCGAACCGCCTCCTCCGCGTTGTCCTGGACATGGCGCATGTACGCCTGGACCACATCAAGGCCGAAGTGGTCGATCATCTTGCCGACCTCATCGACGCCCTTCTGGTTGGCGGCGATCTGTGCGCGCAGATCGGCGAGGTTGGTGTCGGGATTCCGGGACGGGAACGGCACCTCGGTGAGGAGACCCCGGGTTTCCGCGTCGCGGAACTGTCCGTGTTCGGCCAGTAGCCAGTTGTCGAAAAGCACGCCCTCTTCGTGGATTTCGCGGCTGTTGGCGGGCATGGAGCCGGGCGTGATCCCGCCGATCTCGGCATGATGCCCACGCGAGGCGACGTAAAAAAGCACATTCTCGCCCGCGGAGTCGAAGACCGGGGTCACCACGGTGATGTCCGGCAGATGGGTACCGCCGTGATACGGGTCGTTGACCGCGTACACGTCGCCGGGCTTCATACCGCCTGCGCGCCTGCGGATCACTTCCTTGACGGTTGTACCCATCGAGCCGAGGTGCACCGGGATATGCGGCGCGTTGGCGACGAGGTCGCCGTCCGGATCGAACAGCGCGCACGAAAAGTCCAGCCGCTCACGGATATTCACCGACTGGGCGGTGGATTCCAGCCGGAAACCCATCTGCTCGGCGATCGACATGAACAGATTGTTGAAGATCTCCAGCAGCACCGGGTCGGCCTCGGTGCCCGCATCGGGCGCCGCGGGCGCGACCACACGCTCGGCGAGCAGATGCCCAGAGGCGGTCACGGTCGCCCGCCAGCCATCGTCGACGACGGTGGTGGCATTGGCCTCGGCGATGATCGCCGGGCCGGTCACGGTGTCCCCGGGCCGCATCCGCTCCCGGTGACGCAGTGGGGCGTCGTGCCACGATCCACCGGTGTAGACCCAAGCGGTGTCGGGCGAATCGACGTCCTCGACCTGATCGCCCAGATGAGACAGATCGGGCTGCTCGGTGAGCCCGATCGCCTCGACCGAGACCGCCTCGGCGATCAGCGGACGCTCCATCAGGAACGAGTAGGTCGCGCGATGGCTGGCTTCGAAGGCGGTGGTCATGGCGTCGATCCCAGCCAGCTCGACCCGGATTGCCGTGTCGGTGCCTTCGTATCGCAGGTGCACCCGGCGCACCACCCGGACGCGCTCGACCGGGATGCCCTCGTCGAGCAGCTCGGCGCGCGCGGTCTGCTCGAGGGAGTCTGCGACAGTGGCCAACCTCTCCAGCGCGGCGGCCTCGAGCCGGATCTCTACCGACTGCTCCCGCATCGCGGTGGTGTCGGCGAGTCCGATGCCGAGGGCGGAGAGCACACCGGCCATCGGCGGGACGAGCACGGTGCGGATGCCGAGCGCGTCCGCGACGGCGCACGCGTGCTGTCCGCCGGCGCCCCCGAATGTGGTTAGCACGTAACGGGTTACGTCGTGTCCCCTCCGGACGGAGATCTTCTTGACCGCGTTGGCCATGTTCGCCACCGCGATCCGCAGGAACCCCTCGGCTACCTGCTCGGGCGAGCGGCCGTCACCCGAGGCCTCCCGGATGTCGGCGGCCAGCTCGCTGAACTTGCGCCTCACGATTTCGTCGTCGAGCGGCTGGTCACCGCCGCGACCGAAGACGGCCGGGAAGTGCGCCGGCTGGATGCGGCCGAGCATCACGTTGGCGTCGGTGACGGCGAGTGGACCGCCGCCGCGGTAGCAGGCCGGGCCGGGGTCGGCGCCCGCGGAGTCCGGGCCGACGCGGTAGCGGCTGCCGTCGAAACGCAGGATGGACCCGCCGCCCGCGGCCACCGTGTGGATGTCGAGCATCGGGGCGCGCAGTCGGACCCCGGCCACCTGGGTGATGAACACGCGTTCGTACTCGCCGGCGTAGTGAGACACGTCGGTGGAGGTGCCGCCCATATCGAAGCCGATGACGTGGTCGAAGCCGGCCAGCTCCGACATGCGCACCATGCCGACGATGCCGCCGGCCGGGCCGGACAGGATCGCGTCCTTGCCCCGGAAGTGCCCAGCCTCGGCCAGTCCCCCGTTGGACTGCATGAACATCAGCCGCACACCACGCATCTGGTCTGCCACCTGGTTGACATAGCGGCGCAGCACCGGCGACAGGTAGGCGTCGACCACGGTCGTGTCGCCACGGGGGATCAGCTTCATCAGCGGGCTTACCTCCGACGACAGCGAGACCTGCGCGAAGCCGATCTGCTCGGCCAGCTTGCCGATCTCCCGCTCGTGCGCCGGGTGCAGATAGCTGTGCAGGCACACCACCGCGACCGCGCGGATCCCGTCGCCGTGCGCCTGCCGCAGGTGCTCGCCCAGCTGCTCGAGATCGGGCGCGCGCAGTACCGTGCCGTCGGCGGTGATCCGCTCGTCGACCTCGACGACCCGCTCGTAGAGCATCTCCGGCAGCACGATGTGCCGGTCGAAAATGCGCGGTCGATTCTGGTAGGCGATGCGCAGCGCGTCGCAGAAACCGCGGGTGATCACCAGCAGCGTGTGCTCACCCTTGCGCTCCAGCAGCGCATTGGTCGCCACCGTGGTGCCCATCCGCACTGCATCGACCGATGCATTATCGGCGCTGCCGAGCAGGGCCCGGATCCCGGCCGCCGCCGCATCGCGGTAGCGCGCGGGGTTTTCCGACAGCAGCTTGTGCGTCAGCAGGCGTCCGTCCGGATTGCGCGCCACGATGTCGGTGAACGTGCCGCCCCGGTCGACCCAGAATTGCCACCCCGCACCAGCCACGCGGACTCCCTTTCACGGCCTATCAACTCTATCGGCGAGCGAGTGAACCTGCCGGGGCCGACGAAACGCTCACTACCCTTGGGTCCTTGGCGCGCCTACTGCGAGCAGCACACCGCGATGCGCGACCGCCGCTGCATGCTCGGCATATCGTTCGTAGCAGCGGGCGGCCAAGGTGAGGTCGATCGCCGCGCCGACGTCGATCACATCGGATCGGGACAACAGCTGCCAGTAGAGCAACTGCCGCAATCGATCCACTTCGTCGTCGCCCGCGTCCAACTCCACCACGCCGACCGCCCCGTGCGACTCCACGACATCGGATGCCTTCGCGGCTATGTCCAGGCAAACCTCGCTGAGCTCACGAAGCACGCGCAGCAGTGGGGCCGGTATGGGCGCCCGCTCGCGCCGAGTCCGTCCGATCTCGGCAACTTCCCGCGCCAATTGCCCCATATGCTCCGCTTCGGCGTTGATGTGTACGGCGGCGATGGTCGCCGGCAGCTCCTCCAACGTCGAACGGTCGTGAGCTGCTAGGAGCACCGCCGCATGGTCCTCGATTTCATAACGGAGCGTGGACAAAGCCTCATAGGCGGCGCCAACGTTATCGGCTGGCGTGGGATCAGTACCGAACAGGGCGGCCGTCGCGTGCCTCATCGCAGCCAATGCCGGACGAATCAGGTCGACCAGCTGGGTACTCAGGCCTTCGAGCTCCTCGACCTGCGCTTCCCGGGGCGGTTGACGCCCTTCTTCGCCACCTGCCACAGTCAGTAACAGTACTCGCTGGCAGGCCCCTCAAACCGGCTGTCCAATGCCCACGGATCCGGAGCGCACCGCCGACTTCAGGCATCGGAACGACGACTGTCAACCCGCTTTAGTTCTCGGCCGATCCGGGTAGCCTCTAATGAGCCGCACCGACGAAGGGCAGCATCGTGAACATGCGAGAGCCTCATAGCATCAACGACATTCGAACCGCGATCCGTGAGCTGAGCGTGCGGGCCGAGTTGGCACGTAAAGAAGGCCGGCCTGCCGACGCCGATGAACTCGAGCAGCGTGTTCAGGGCTACCGCGAGGAACTCGCCGCCCGTCCGTAGTTCAGGCGCCTAGCCGACGAAATGTGCTGCGGTGAAAGACAATCGGTGGTACATCGGCATGCACGGTGATTTCGCTGATCCGCAGAATGACGATGCTGTGATCCCCGGCGGGCACCACCTGTTCGATGGAGCTTTCCAGCCAGACACTCGTGCCTGCGACGAATACCGCGCCGGAGTCCCGTGAGACCGTCTCCAGACCCGCGAACCGGTCGCCGGTCTTGGCGGCCAGCGTGCGGGCCGCCTCGTCGTGGGCTTCGCCGAGCACGCTGATCCCCAGGTAGGGCAGATCCTTCAGCTTCGGCCACGTCTCAGAGCAGTTCTGCACGCAGAACGACACCAGCGGCGGGTCGAGCGACACCGGTACGAAGGTGCTGGCCGCCAGGCCCACCCGGGTGCCGTCCACCTCGGCGGCGATCGCGATGATGCCGGAGGGGAAATACCCGAACGCTTCCCGCAGTGTGGTGGGGCTCAGATCAGTGGGGCTCATCAATTCCATCTTCACACGTATCCGTCCGCGGCGGCCATGGCCGCGATCGGCGTGCGCGCAAGTGCTAGTCAGCCCAGCGTTGGGCTTCCACCTCGGGCGGCAGCGGCGGGTGCAGCGGCACATCCAGGCCGTCGTAGATGCCCGGCTTCTGGGTGGCCAGCCAGTCGATGGCGCCGAGCAGCCGGTTCGCGGCAGTCGTGTTGCCGCCGTCGGCGCGGGTGCCGCCAGGCACGTCGGCGCGGCTGACGAGGGTCAGCTGCGGGTCGCCGTCGACGATCACCCGATGATCGCCGACACCTTCATCGGGATACGGCCAGTCCGGCGCGCAGGACGCGTGGATCCTGGTGATGTGGTCGATGACGATCCGTTCACGTCCGCCCGACTTCCCGATCACCTTGAGCCAGAAGGCGCCCTGGGTGCCTTTCTCGAAGCGCCCCATGACGGTGTCGACCGATTCGGTCAACGGGAGCCGCTCGACCTCCTCGGTGATCTCGTCGATCTCCAGGCCCAGACCCCGTCCGATGAGCCGGATGTTGCCGCCCCACACCATCGTCGGGATGGACGGCAACAGCATCATCGGGACCTCGTCCATCGAGCCGCCGAATCCGCATGAGACCTTGACCGCGTACGGCTGGTCATACGTCGAGTAGTCGAAGATCTCCTGGCAGCGAATGGACCGGATGCGGGTGCACAGCCCGGCGGCGATGACGGCAAGGGCGTCGTTGCCCCAGCCCGGGTCCACACCGCTGACGAGCAAGGTGGCGCCACCCTCCTCGGCGGCCTGGGTGAGCCGCTCGACCCACTCCGGCGGCGCTGAACGCGGGTCGTAGAGCGAGTACAGCGACGGCGTCACCACATGCTTGCCCGCCCGCAGGCAGCGCTCGATGTCGTTGACCGCGTCGTCGGGACGGATGTCGCCGGACGCCATATAGGCGACGGCGTCGCAGCCGGCCAGCGCGGCGTCGACGTCGGTGGTGGCCGAAACGCCCGTTTCGGAGTCGAGGCGCGCGAACGTCGCGGCGTCCTTACCGTCCTTATCCGGCGACGACGTGATGACACCGGACAGCTGTAACCCGGGAAACGCCACCGCGGAACGGATCGCTGTAGCCCCCATATTGCCTGTTCCCCACACCGCGACATGAAGCACCCGGACACCCTATCCGGAGGGCTCGTGATGAACCTCACACGGGGCTGAACATGCAGCTCAGACACCTGTCAACTGCGGTTTTGGCAGTCCCGGCCAACCACTGGGTTACTTAGCTACTGGAAATTGCCCACAGTCGCTTTGTGTTGAAGTTACTGAACGGTATAGTTCGGGCCAGTTACTGGTGGGTAACTTAGACATAAGTACCCAACCGCAAGTGGCATTCTCGACGAGGAGGAAACGTGAGCCACTACAAGAGCAACGTTCGTGACCAGGTATTTAACCTGTTCGAGGTTCTCGGCGTGGACAAGGCGCTCGGTGAGGGCGTGTACGCCGACCTGGACGCTGACACCGCTACCGAGATGCTGGGCGAGATGGTCCGGCTGGCCGAGGGTCCGATCGCAGAATCGTTCGCCGACGCTGACCGCAACCCGCCGGTATTCGACCCCAAGACCCACGATGTGGCGCTGCCCGAGTCGTTCAAGAAGTCGGTCCGCGCTCTGCTTGACGGCGGCTGGGACAAGATCGGCCTCGACGAGGAGCTCGGCGGCATGCCGATGCCCCGCGCGCTGCAGTGGGCCCTGATCGAGCACGTCCTCGGCGCCAACCCCGCCGCGTACATGTACGCCATGGGCGCGGGTATGGCGCAGATTATGTACGACCTCGGCACCGAGGAGCAGAAGAAGTGGGCGGTTCTGGCCGCGGAGCGCGGTTGGACCGCGACCATGGTGCTCACCGAGCCCGATGCCGGCTCCGACGTTGGCGCAGGCCGCACCAAGGCCGTCAAGCAGGAGGACGGCTCCTGGCACATCGACGGCGTGAAGCGCTTCATCACCTCGGGTGACGCCGACGACATCGGCGAGAACATCCTGCACCTGGTGCTGGCCCGCCCCGAGGGCGCCGGACCTGGCACCAAGGGTCTGTCGCTGTTCTTCGTGCCGAAGTTCCTCTTCGACCCCGAGACCGGCGAGCCCGGCGAGCGCAACGGCGTGTTCGTGACCAACGTCGAGCACAAGATGGGCCTCAAGGTCTCCACGACCTGCGAGCTGTCCCTCGGACAGCACGACGTCCCCGCCAAGGGCTGGCTGGTCGGCGAGGTCCACGAGGGCATTGCCCAGATGTTCGACGTCATCGAGCAGGCTCGAATGATGGTGGGCACCAAGGCCATCGCCACCCTGTCCACCGGCTACCTCAACGCACTGGACTACGCGAAGAACCGCGTGCAGGGCGCTGACCTGACCCAGATGACCGACAAGACCGCGCCGCGCGTGACCATCACGCATCACCCGGACGTGCGTCGTTCGCTGATGACCCAGAAGGCCTACGCCGAGGGTCTGCGCGCGCTGTACCTGTACACCGCGACGTTCCAGGACGCGCCGGTGGCCAAGGCGCTGCACGACGTTGACGCCGAGCTGGCGGTCAAGATCAACGATCTGCTGCTGCCCGTCGTCAAGGGTGTCGGCTCGGAGCAGGCGTACGCCAAGCTCACCGAGAGCCTGCAGACCTTCGGTGGTTCCGGCTTCCTGCAGGACTACCCGATCGAGCAGTACATCCGTGACGCCAAGATCGACTCGCTCTACGAGGGCACCACGGCCATCCAGGCGCAGGACTTCTTCTTCCGCAAGATCGTGCGGGACAAGGGACAGGCGCTGGCCTACGTGGCCGGGCAGGTCGAGGAGTTCGTCAAGAACGAGGCAGGCAACGGCCGGCTGAAGGCGGAGCGGGCGCTGCTGGCCACCGCCCTGGAGGACGTGCAGGGCATGGCCGCCACGCTGACCGGCTACCTGATGGCGGCGCAGCAGAACCCGACCGAGCTCTACAAGGTGGGCCTGGGTTCGGTGCGCTTCCTGATGAGCGTCGGTGACCTGCTCATCGGTTGGTTCCTGCAGCAGCATGCCGCCAAGGCGATCGAGGCGCTCGACGCCGGGGCCAGCGGTGACGATCGCGCCTTCTACGAGGGCAAGATCGCGGTGGCGTCGTTCTTCGCGAAGAACTTCCTTCCGCTGCTCACCAGCACCCGTCAGGTGATCGACACCCTCGACAACGAGGTCATGGAACTCGACGAGGCGGCCTTCTAAGCCCTTCTCTAGCCGCTTCGCACCAAAAGGCCCCCGGTTCTCTTCCCGGGGGCCTTTTGCGTGGGCAGGTTGTCAGTGGTCGGGACCGATGACCGTTGCACCGTTGGCCATCTGGTGTACGTACTGCGGGCAGTAGGACTGCGCCGCGTCGACGACGATGACCAATGCGGTATGGCGATCGATGCGGGAGTTCGCGCCCGCGATGTTGCTGCTGATGTCGCTGGGCTCCATGCCTTGGCCGAGGGCGTCGCAGACGTGGTGCGCGATGGTGATGGCCGACTGCGTGCTGCCGAAGCCGATGCCTTGCTGCTGCAGCGCGCCGAGGAACTGATCGTCGGCAGCCTCGGCGTTGGCGGTGCCCGCGGCGAGCAGGGCGGCGAGGCCGATCATGCCTGCCGCCACAACAGGTTTGGTGATGCGAGAGTTGAACATTGCGTTGGTTCCTTACCGGTTGGTGTTTGTGCTGAACACCATTCATGACGGCACTTGGCAGATTCTTGATATGCCCGGCTAGCCGACGCCAAGGATCCGCCAAGACCGTCGGCGCAACCTAGTCCATAACCGGCACTACAACGCTGCCAAGATACATCTCGACCCGAAAGGCCATCACCATGACCGAAGTTTCGCCGCCCGTTCGGCGGTTGAGCCGACGCGCCAAGATCGCGCTCGCCGTCGGCCTAATCGTCGTTGTCGCCATAGCCGCTGCCGTCAGCATCATCGCGGCGGTCTCACATCGGCCATCCCAGAAGCACACCATGTCGTATTCATCTCAGGTCGTCCTGCCGTTCGCGCACGTTGATAAGCCCTACGGCGCGGCGGTCGACGGGGCGGGCAACCTCTACATCGCCGACCATGCGACTCACCAGCTCTTGAAGCTCGCGGCAGGAACCAGCGCGCCGACTCCCCTTCCGTCGACGGGCCTTTCGGCCCCCGCGGGCGTCGCGGTGGACAACGCGGGGAATGTCTACGTCGCTGACAACGGCAACGACCAGGTGTGGAAGCTGGCGGCGGGCGCGGACAAGCTGAGTGCATTGCCGCTCCGTGGTCTCAAGGATCCCGACGGGGTGGCCGTCGACACGGGGGGCAACGTCTACGTCGCTGACTACAGCAACAACCGGGTGCTGAAGCTCGCCCCGGGTGAGAGCACCGCAAGCGTGCTGCCGCTCGGCACATTGCACGGCCCCGTCGCAGTAGCCGTGGACGCCGCGAAGAACGTCTACACCGTCGACAACGAAACCGGTCGGGTGCTGAAACTGGCTGCGGGCGCGAACAGCCCGACCGTGCTGCCGTTCGGCTCGCTGCACTACCCGATGGCGGTCGCGGTCGACGCCGCGAACAACGTCTACGTGCTACAGCAGAACCCCGACCCGGTGCTGAAGCTGGCGGCAGGCGCAACCGCCCCGGCTCCGCTGCCGTTCAGCAGTTTGAGCAGTGACGGCGCCGGGTTCGCCGTCGACACTCACGGCACCCTCTTCGTTACTGATGTTGGTGACCACAAGGTGATGAAGCTCTTGGCCGGGGCGCGCAGCTCGACCGATCTTCCGTTCACCGTCCTCAGCTACGCCAACGGCGTGGCGGTTGACTCAACCGGCAATGTCTTCGTCACCGGTGAAGGCGACAACCGGGTATGGAAGATCGCGGCGGGGGCAGACACCCCGGCACCGCTACCCTTCACCGACAAGACGGATCCCGGTAGCACGGCGGTGGACGCCGCAGGCAACCTCTACGTCACCGACTTCAACCACCATCAGGTGCTGAAACTGGCTGCGGGGTCGACGAATCCGGCCCCGCTGCCGCTGGCTGGCGTCCAGTACCCGGCAGGTGTGGCGGTCGACACCGCCGGGAATCTCTACATCAGCGACTGGGGCGCCGACCGAGTCTGGAAGCTAGCCGCGGGGGCCGATAGCCCCACCGCGCTGCCATTCACCGACCTGCGCCAACCGCACGGCGTGGCCGTGGACGCGGCGGGCAACGTGTACGTCGTCGACAATGGCAACGACCGGGTACTAAAGCTGGCGGCCGGCGAAACCACCGCCACGGCATTGCCATTCACCGGCCTCAAGGACCCCGCCGGCCTCGCAGTAGGCCCGGCTGGCGACCTCTATGTCAGCGACCGTGGCAACAACCGGGTACTGAAACTGGCCGCTGGCGAAACCACCGCCAAAGCACTGCCGTTCGCTGACCTCAACCTCCCACAGAGTGTGGCCGTCGACGCCAATGGCACCGTCTACGTGACCGACAACGGCAACGGGCTCATTTTGAAGCTGGCGGTGCAGCGATGAGCCGAAACCCTTTGACATCCAATCACATTCGACATTTCCCCAAAGGACCCAACATGAAGCGATCCCTAACCGTCGGGCTGGCCGCGCTGGCGACAGTGATGCTGGCTGGATGCTCGTCGTCGAGTGGTTCGACGACTGCGCACAGCACCTCAGCCGCACCCGCTCCGCAGACATCAACGACCGCTGCGCCTGCCGCGCCCGCGGTCTCCCACGGGGTCAAGGCAGCGATCGGCGACGTGCCATGGGCGAAGGTCGGCCCCGGCTGGGTGCTCGCCATGTGGAGCCCGGCAACACCGCATATGCCGGGCGCACAACCCGATCCCGACGAGCAGAAACCCGAGACGGACACCACGACGCTGTATCTCGTTGACCCGCAAGGCGATCGCTACACGATCGCCACCTTCGGCACGGAGGATGAGTGGGCGCCGGAGTTGATCGACTGGTCCGGCGACGGAAGTCACGCCCTGCTCGGGGCGAAGTACCCCGCACCCGCGAAGGTCGTCTCGATCGATCTGCACACTGGCGCGCAGACGACGCTCCCGGTCGACGGCTATCCCCGCTACACGCATCCTGACGGCAAATCGCTGCTGGTGGCGAACGACTACAACTCCAACACCAATGAGCCGGGAACGTTGAAGCGGCTCGACCTCGCAGGCAATGTGCAGCAGTCATACCCGACAGACCAACTCGGAGGGGCGGGCACGTTCAGTGGTGACTACCTCGAGTCGCTCGACGGAACGCGGCTGGTGCTCGCGACTACGAACGGGGACAAGCAGGCGGCATTGTGGGGCGAAAACACCATGGTGGTGATGGGCAATGACGGAAAGGTCATTCGAACGCTGGCCTCACCGATGCAGAAGGCCCACTGTTCACCTGTGCGGTGGTGGACCGCCACGGTAGTCCTCGCCAATTGCAGGAACGACGCGGGAGGCCAGCTCTGGGAGGTGCCCCTCGACGGCGGGACCCCGACCGCGCTCACCGCCGTCAACTCGGGCCAGGAGGACGATCCCGGCTTCGGTGGAGACATCGGCGACGGGGTTGCCTACCAGCTGCCCAGTGGGACGTTCCTCCAATCCGCGGGCGCTTGCGGCACGGTGTTCCTTTCTCGCTTGACGCCCGACATGCACACCACGCGGGTCGACATCCCTGGCGTATCCGACAGCGTGATGGTCGCGGGCGCGACTGCCGACAAGTTGCTGATACTCGGGAAGGTGGGTTGCGGTGGTACCACGTCGCTGCTCACCTATGACCCGGCGGCCAACACCTCCACCGTGTTGTTCGGGCCGCCGATCAACGGTGGCGGTGTCACCGACGCGCGTCTCTACCCGGGCAAGGAGTAGGCGGCCATGAAGATGCCCCCGGATTCCACCGAAACCGTCACTCTCCCAGTGCACTTCGAGACATGTCCAATCGAAGTCCACCCAGTCAATTCGACGCCGTAACCACACTCGTCAAAAGGAAACGACATGACCCCAAAGTTGCCTCACCGGAACCTACTGGCGGCGATAGCGGCGACGGTCACGATCGCCGGCGTGGCTATGGTGCCCACCGCCGCTGCGCAATCGCCGTGCGCCGAGCTCGGCGGAACGGTCGACACCGGCCAGATCTGCCAGGTCCACTCCACCACCTCCAACTACACGTTCGACATGAGCGTTCCGCTCGACTACCCCGACCAGCAGGCTGTGTTCGACTACCTGAAGCAGGACCGCGCCGATTTCGTCGACTGGTTCGCCAAGTTCGGCAAGGACGGGCGCGATCGGCCGTATATGCACGACGTGACCGCGAAGACGTTCCGCTCGGGAACGCCGACCTCCGGCACCCAAAGCCTGGTGCTGGACATCGACGACGACACCGGCGCCGCCCACGACGGCCACCCGAACACCTGGTTCAAGGCCTTCAACTACGACGTGGGCAAGCACGCCCCGATCACCTTCGACACGCTGTTCAAGCCGGGCACCGACCCGTTGGCGGTGTTGAACCCGATGGTCAAGCAGAAGTTCGGGACTCACCCGGAAACACCCGTCGGTGACCTCGACGCGAACACCTACAAGAATTTCGCGATCACCGACGACGCGGTGATCTTCTTCTTTGGCCAGGATCAGGTGATCCCGGACAACAACGGGCCGCATCAGATCTCAGTGCCCCGCGCTGAACTCGCGTCGCTGCTGGCTTAGGAATTAGGGCCCCTGGACAAAATAGGGCGGGTCCGGGAGGACACTTGAGGGCGTCTCATTAGTTCTCGCGCGTCCGGCTTTCGCCTCTAATGCCGGCACTTCGGACTGGTCACTCCCGAACCCGTCGTGCGCTCGATCGTACGCCTGTGACTGCGGTCACACCAGAGGAATTTTGGGCGGTTATGAGTCCTTCGTGCGCAGCAGCGCGCGGGTGCGCGCACGCCCCTCGGGGGACGGGTCGAAGGTGACGGCGGCGAACTCGTTGACCCCTGCCGCGGCCAGTTCGTCGAGGCGATCGGACACCGTATTTTCGTCGCCGATGATCGCGGCGTCCTCGGGTCCGGGGAACCCCTCCCGGTCGAGCATCGCGCGGTAAGACGGCAGCTGCCCGTAGATCGCGAACTCCTCGGCGGCCCTGGCGCGCGCGGCCGCGATGTCGTCGGTGACGCTCACCGGTAGCGAGGCAGCGACCCGCACCGCGGTCTCCGGGCGGCCGGCTTCGGCGGCGGCCTCACGCAGCGTCGGGCCGACGTGTTCGGCGAGCGTCTTGGGACCGGTCATCCACGTCAGGGTTCCCGCGGTGCGCCTGCCAGCCAGCCGCAGCATCTGCGGGCCGAGCGCGGCGATGTACACATCGGGCGTCGGCGCACCGGGAATCTGCAGCGACCCGCGCGTGGTCACGGTCTCCCCGACCGCCTCGGCGGGCTGCCCGGCCAACAGAGGCAGCAGCCCGTCGAGGTATTCGCGCATCCGCCGCGCCGGCTTGTCGTACGAGATGCCCCACATCTGTTCGGTCACCATCTGGTGGCTCATGCCGATGCCGAGGGTGAACCTGCCGCCGGCGATGGCGTTGAGCGTCAGCGCCCGCTGAGCCAACTGCGTCGGATGCTGTACCTGGATCGGCAGCACACCGGACCCGACCTCGATGGTGTCGACCTCGTGAAAGGCGACGGCAAGGATGGTCAGCAGATCCGGGTCGTAGGGCAGCTGTGCCATCCAGACCCTGCGGAAGCCCTCGTCGCGCAGCACAGTGAGGTTCTTTACGACCGCGTCGACGGGCGAGCTGCCATTCGTGTCGCTGAGTAATCCGACGAGGCTGAGGCTGATTTGCATGCTCACCATCGAAGCACTAGCCGCCGAAAAATAAGAGCCCCGTATTGCCGTCGGGTCGGGGGGTCAGACGGCAACACGGAGCTACGAGGTCTATCGACTACCCACGCGGGCCCGTTACAGCCCTACGAAAAGAATTTTTGGATACACCGCTGGAGTTAGTCGGATACGCCGCTGGAATCGATTCTCGGCTCACGCCTCCAAGATGGCTGTAACGCCCTGACCACCGGCTGCGCAGATGGAGATGAGGCCGCGGACCGGCTGCCCGGTCTCCTTTTTCTTCTCGGCGAGCTGCTTGGCCAGCTGCGCGACGATCCGTCCGCCGGTCGCGGCGAACGGGTGGCCCGCGGCGAGTGACGAGCCGTTGACGTTGAGCTTGGACCGGTCGATGGACCCAAGTGCACTATCCAAGCCGAGCCGCTCCTTGCAGTACTCCTCGGACTCCCAGGCCTGCAGGTGGGCGAGCACCACCGACGCGAACGCCTCGTGGATCTCGTAGAAGTCGAAGTCCTGCAGGCTAAGGCCGTTTCGGGCCAGCAGCCGCGGCACCGCGTAGGTGGGCGCCATCAGGAGTCCGTCCTTGCCGTTGACGTAGTCGACCGCGGCCGTCTCGGCATCGACGTAGTAGGCCAGCGGTTCGATGCCGTGCGCGGCCGCCCACTCGTCGGTCGCGAGCAGCGACACCGAGGCGCCGTCGGTCAGCGGCGTGGAATTGCCCGCCGTCATCGTCGCGTCACCGGCCTTCACGCCGAATACCGGTTTGAGCGTGGCCAGCTTCTCGGGCGACGACTCGGGCCGCAGGTTGTTGTCGCGGTAGAGGCCGAGGAACGGCGTTACGAGGTCGTCGAAGAAGCCGCGGTCGTAGGCGGCTGCCATGTTGCGGTGACTGGCCGCGGCCAGCTCGTCCTGGTCGACGCGCTTGATGCCCATTTGTTTGGCGGTGATGGCCTGCATGCTCGCCCATCGACAGGCCGGTGCGGGGCTCGCTGTTGACGGGGATCTCCACGCCGAGCGCGGCGGGCAGCTTGCCCACCAGCTTGAGCCGGTCCACGTTGGATTTCGATCGTCGCAGCCCGAGCAGCACGCGACGAAGGTCGTCGCCGAAGGCGATCGGTGCGTCGGAGGCGGTGTCAACGCCGCCCGCGGCGGCCACGTCATACCGTCCCGCGGCGACGCCGTCGGCGGCTGCGATCGTCGCCTGCAGCCCCGTGCCGCACGCCTGCTGGATGTCGAACGCGGGCGTGTACGGCGACAGCGCGCTGCCGAGGACGCACTCACGCATCAGGTTGAAGTCGCGGCTGTGCTTGAGCACCGCTCCGCCGATCACTGCGCCCAGTTTCTCGCCGTCGAGGTTGAAGCGCTCGATGAGCCCGCCCAGCGCCGCGGTGAACATGTCCTGGTTGGAGGCGTGTGCAAAGGCGCCATCCGAGCGTGCGAACGGAATCCTGTTGCCGCCAAGAACGGCTACTCGGCGACTCGATTTGGTGGCCATAGGGGCCATCCTACTCAGGGTACTTACTCTGGAGTAAGTTAGGTCTCATGGCTACCGATCTGTACTCGCAAATCGTTCATTCGGCGCCAGGATCGTTCCTCGCCAAGCAGCTCGGCATCCCGCAGCCCGAGACGCTGCGCCGCTACAAGCCCGGCACGCCGCCGCTGGCTGGCTCGCTGCTGATCGGCGGTGAGGGCCGTGTCGTCGAGCCGCTTCGCGCCGCGCTTGCCGAGGACTACGACGTGGTGTCGAACAACCTCGGCGGCCGCTGGGCCGACTCGTTCGGCGGGCTGGTGTTCGACGCGACGGGCATCACCGAACCGGCGGGCCTGAAGGGGCTGTACGAGTTCTTCACCCCGCTGCTGCGCAACCTCGGGCCGTCCGGCCGGATCGTCGTGGTCGGCACGACTCCCGAGGAGACCGGCAGCGTGCACGAACGCATCGCGCAGCGCGCGCTCGAGGGCTTCACCCGTTCGCTGGGCAAGGAGCTGCGGCGCGGGGCGACGGTGGCGCTGGTGTACCTGTCGGCGGATGCCAAGCCTGCCGCGACGGGGCTGGAGTCGACTCTTCGGTTCATCCTGTCGGGCAAGTCGGCCTACGTCGACGGGCAGGTGTTCCGGGTCGGCGCCGCCGATGCGGCGCCGCCTGCCGACTGGGACATGCCGCTGGACGGCAAGGTCGCGATCGTGACGGGTGCCGCGCGGGGCATCGGTGCGACGATCGCCGAGGTTTTCGCCCGTGACGGCGCCAGGGTGTTGTGCATCGATGTCGAAAGCGCCGCAGAGCCGCTGGGAGTCACCGCGACGAAGGTGGGCGGCACCGCGCTCACGCTGGATGTCACCGCCGACGACGCCGTCGACAAGATCACCGAGCATCTGCGTGAGAACTACGACGGACGCGCCGACATCCTTGTCAACAACGCGGGCATCACCCGCGACAAATTGCTGGCCAATATGGACGAGGCGCGCTGGGATTCCGTCGTCGCCGTCAATCTGCTTGCGCCGCTTCGGCTTAGCGAAGGCCTCGTGGAGAACGGGAGCATCCCCGAAGGCGGCCGGATCATCGGGCTATCGTCGATGGCGGGCATTTCGGGTAACCGTGGGCAGACGAACTACGCGGCCACCAAGGCGGGCATGATCGGCCTAACCGACGCGCTCGCGGAGGCGTTTGCCGACAAGGGCATCACGGTCAACGCCGTTGCGCCCGGCTTCATCGAGACCAAAATGACTGAGGCCATTCCGCTGGCCACCCGTGAGGTGGGCCGACGGCTCAACTCGCTGTATCAGGGTGGACAGCCGGTCGACGTCGCCGAAACCATCGCCTATTTCGCCAGCCCTGCGTCGAACGCCGTGACCGGCAACACCATCCGGGTGTGCGGCCAGGCCATGCTCGGCGCCTAGGGTTGCCACCGTGACTCAGCCAAGTGGTTTACGGAACTTGCTGCGCGCGGCGGCAGGCGCGCTGCCGTTCGTGCCGCGTGGCGATACGCTGCCCGACCGCACGCTCACCGTCGACGAGCTGACCATCGACCCCGCGAACGTGGCGGCGTATGCGAACGTTACGGGGTTGCGGTTCGGCGATGCGGTGCCGCTGACGTATCCGTTCGCGTTGACGTTCCCGACGGTGATGGCGCTCGTGACGGGCTTCGACTTTCCCTTCGCCGCAATGGGTTCGGTGCACATCGAAAACCACATCACCCAGCACCGGCCGATCCTGGTGACCGACACCGTATCGGTGCGGGTGCATGCGGAGAACCTGCGTGAACATCGGCGCGGGCTGCTGGTCGACATCATCACCGATGTCAACGTCGGAAATGAAACGGCATGGCATCAGGTGACGACGTTCCTACATCAGCAGCGGACCAGCCTGTCCGACGAGCCGAAGCCACCGCCGCAGAAGCTACCCAAGCTGGGACCTCCGAACGCGGTGCTGCGCATCACGCCGGGCCAGATCCGGCACTACGCGTCGGTCGCCGGGGATCACAATCCGATCCACACCAACCCGATCGCCGCCAAGCTGTTCGGCTTTCCGACCGTCATCGCGCACGGAATGTTCTCCGCGGCAGCGGTTTTAGCGAACATCGAGGGTCAGCTACCCGACGCGGTTAAATATTCGGTGCGGTTCGCCAAGCCGGTGGTGCTGCCCGCGCGCGCCGGTCTGTACGTCGACCGCATCTCCGACGGGTGGCAGCTCACGCTGCGCAATCTGGCGAAGGGCGACCCGCACCTCACGGGCACGGTGACTTCGCTCTAAGTATTTCGCGGGTCGAAAGCCCAAGGCCGGCAAGGTCTTTCTTAACCCGTGAGTGGTAAGTTGGCTCGTACTCGAACATGTGTTCTAATAAGCTCTCAGGCCAGCCCGCTCACTGCGGGCGATATTCAGAAGGAGATCGCCGCAACGATGACTGTAGACACTCTGGCAGTAGAAGCGCCGCCCACCGACTCCGACACTCCCGACGTCTTGGTTCCTTCTGTCGAGAGCACCTCGCCTGAGAGTAAGCCGGCGCCCGATGCGCCCGCAGATGCCGCTTCTGCCGAGGAGAAGCCGAAGAAGGCTCAGGCCAAGAAGGCCGCCGGCAAGAAGACCAAGACTCTCGAGCTGACCCTCACTGTCACCAGTACCGCCGACGGCGAATGGCGCGCCGAGCTCAAGCAGGGCACCACCTACCTGGCCCGCAACCTCACCGTCGCGGCCGCCGCCGTCTCCCGCGCGGCCAAGGAACTGCACGAGGACCTCTCCACCCCGATCGACGAGGTCATCGAAGAGGCTCGCTCCCAGCAGGCCGCCAAGGTCGCCGCCCTGGAAGCCGAACTAGAAGCCGCCCGCAAGGCCCTCGCCGATCTGGACTGAGATCCCTCAACTAGCCCGCTCGCCGGGTCTGATCCGCTTGCGCGCGGGTTTTCTACGGCTTGGCTGGCTGCGAATGCGTCGGCGGCTGCAAGGTCGAAGCCGCCGTGGTCACTGCCGAGCCCTTGCGCGACGAGTGTGGCGACCGCATGTTCTCCGCTGCAGCGGTTTTGGCGAACATCGAGGGCCAGCTGTCCGACGCGGTGAAGTACTCGGTGCGGTTCGCCAAGTTCGCGCGCGCCGGGAAGGCACCTTAAAACCAGACTTTTCGGCCGCCGACCGGGCGCCCGACTGCGCCGAGTATCCACAGCACGACTCCGATCACCACGAGGATTCCGCCGATGGTGTAGAGGATCGAGATGCCTGTGAAGTAACCGATCAGCAGAAGGATCACGCCTAGAACAATCATCGGATGCTCCTGGAGGTTGGGCGGCCCCGGTGGTGCCGCTGTTATTGCCGGATACCCACGAGCGGCGTCGGCTAAGCCCTGGCGCGCCCGAGTCTCCACAACGGCTGCGCCTTGTGCCTGAAGGGTCTCCAATGGGACCAGCGTCGACTTCGCTGTAGACGTCGCTTCTGTTGCGTGAACGGCCTACGGAGCGGGTACTCCGGCAAAGGCGAAAGGAACCCCGGTGGCCACCAGTGTCGGTGTAAACGGCGGGCGCATCACGATCTGTCCGTCATGCGGATACCCACGACTGGGTGCTGGCCTATGCGCGGCCTGTACTCAAACCTCTCCAGCCGCGCCCGTCGAGCTGACAATGAACACCACTGCTCGCGCGTCTCACTTCAATCCAGCTGCGTAATCCTCAGACCTGCGGCCGAGCTGGTTGGCGGTCTGGTGCGGGTTTGTGGTCGGCAGGCACGGGTATCCGCTGTACGAGGACGTCGTGACGTGCATAGGCCGTCCAGAAAAGGGGCGGTATCCAGGCTCCTTCCAAAGGATCGAGCGTCAAGTCCCTGCACGTGACGTGCGGGCGGTGACGTAGACCAAGGAGAGTTCACGATGAATCTGAAGAAGATTGCAGCAGGTGCCGCGATAGCCGGCGTGTTGGGATTCAGTGCTCTTGGGGTTAGTGGTGTTGCGCAAGCCAAACCTCATGACCCCGGTCCGTGCGTACCGGGAATTGACTGTTGGGTTCCGGGAGTTGATCCGCCCGGGCACAATCCGTTCGGTCCGCCCGGACAAGTTATGCAAGGCAACCCGGTAGTTCCCGGATTGACTGGAGTCCCGCCCGGTCACTGGGGTGACCCCGCGTGGGCTGGGCTGCCCCCGACGTGGCTTCCGTACAACTGGATAGACCTTGGAATTCCGGGGCCCCGAGATGTCGTATGGAACCCCGATATTGGGTCTTGGGGCGTCTGGTGGGCTGAACAGTTCATCCCGTTCGTGGCGTAAACGACCGGACGGCCGCCCCGTCTCATGGACCCGTAATCCGCGGCTGCCCACTAGATCCCACATTCGCCAATGCGTCGGCGGATGCGAGGTCGAAGTCGCCGTGGTCGCTGCCCAATCCGCCCGCGACGAGCGCAGCGACCGCGTTGCCGAGAACCGCGGCGTCGCGAGGCGAGCGGTCGGTACTAATGCCATAGACAAAGCCTGCGGAGAACGCGTCGCCGCAACCGGTGGTGTCGACGACATCGACAGCGAACGCCGGAACCTGTTGAGTCCCTTCACGGTCGACGATCAGCGCCCCGTCCGCCCCGCAGGTGAGGGCCAGCAGCCCCGCGCCCGCATCAAGGAGTCGACGGCATCCTTCGGCTAGGTCTGCGGCCCCGGTGAAGCCGAGCACTTGGTCCTCGTTGGGCAACAGGTAGTCGGTGTAGGCCATCGCCGGCGCGATGAGGTCGAAGGTCCCCATGCCGCCGGGCGCGATCAGGTCGACTGACGTCGTCGTTCCATTCTCCCTCGCGTGCTTGAGAATTCGCGTTGCGAAGTCGGGGCCCAGCATCTCCGTACCGCCAAGGTGGATGTGGTCTGCGGCTGCGACCTCGTCCCAATCGACGTCGTCAAGCGTGTACGCCAGGTTGGCCCCGAGCAGGTGCAGGCTGGGCCGCTCACCGTTCGGCCTGATCGGCAACACCGACATCGAGGTGGGCGAATCCGGTTTACGCACCACCAGGCTGGTGTCGATGCCCGCGCTGCCCAGCAACGACAGCAGCAAGTCACCCGCGGGATCGGTGCCGATTGCGCCTGCCGTGCGCACCGCCGCGCCGAGTTTGGCGAAGGTCAGCGCTGTCCCTGCGGCGGTTCCCGCGGCCGTCATTCGCATCTGCTCGACCAGCACCGTGCCCTGTTCCGGTGGAATCTCCGACACCGGTCGAACCAGCACGTCGAGGATATGGGCGCCCATCGTGATGACGTTCATTCGGCGACGAGCCTAGTCGGATAGACGAGATCGGGGTCGACGTTCTGCGCCTCGTACAGACGTTTGTAGAGGCCGCCTTCGGCCATCAGCGCGCGGTGGTCGCCCGCCTGTGCAATGCGTCCGTGCTCGAGGACCAGTATTCGATCCGCAACGGCCGCAATGAAGTCCATGTCGTGACTGATGACCACGCACGTGCGATCGCGCGCGTAGCCGCGGATCACGCCGGTCAGCCTGGCCCGCTGGTCGGCGTCGAGGTTTTCGGTCGGCTCGTCGAGCAGCAAGACCTCGGGCCTGCGCAACAGGCAGCGCGCCAGCGCGATGAGTCGCTTCTGCCCGCCTGACGGCACTTGCACATCCATCACCGTGTCGTAGCCGTCGTGCATCTTCCTCGGGTCGGTGATGACGGAGTGGACGTGGGCCTGCTCGCAGGCCTCCTCGACGTGTGCGTCGCTTGCGTCCGGCCGTGCCAACCGGACGTTCTCTCGGATCGTGTCCTTGGTGAAGAACGGGAATTGGGCAAGCTTGGACACCTGATCGCGCAGCGAGGCGATGGTGACCCCCGCGATGTCGTGGCCATCGAGCAGAATCCGCCCGCGCTGCGGATCCAGGAACCGCAGCAAGAGGTTGAACACCGTCGACTTGCCCGACCCGATGCCACCAACCAACGCCACGGTCTCGCCTTCGGCGATCGAGAACGACAAGCCATCGAGAACGGCTTGCCCCTGCGTGTAACCGAATGTCACGTCCTCGAACACGAGGTTGCCGTGCACGTCGCCGAGCTGGACGGCGTCCGCGGGTTCCTTGACCGTCGGGCGGGTGTCGAGCAACTCATAGGTCGATGCCACGTTCGGGGCCACCGCGTGGTACGTGGTGTATGCACCCAAAACCCGTTGCGCCGCTCCGAACATCGTCGGGACCATCCCCGTGAATACCATCAGACCTGCGAACGTCAGACCAAATCTTGCGCTGTACCCGATGCCTACCAGTAACACCACGACCATGCTGAGTGCGACGAACACCTGAGACCCGTTCACCGTGCCCTGCATCCAGACCACAATCGACGCGTCGCTCTTCGCAGCACGGTCGGAAACCTCATGAAATCGTCTGCTACGCATGGACTGGGCGTTGAACATCTGGATCTCGGAGATCCCGCTCACCGTCTCCTCGAGCTCCGCGGCCATCGCGCGGTCCGCATTCAGCAGCCGTCGCGTCGCCGCCTGGACGTGACGACCTGCGAACCGCAGTGAGAACATGGCCATCGGTGTAAGTATCAGCGCGGCGATCGTCATCTGCCACGATATGGCCAGCAGATAGCAGATCGCCGCGATCAGCACGACTGCGTCGATCAGCGGCGGCATCAGGCAGTCGGTCAGAAGCCTTTGCACACCGGCGGATTCAGTCAGCACACGCTGCATCAGTGCGCCACTGCGCGACGCGGTGAAGAAGTCCAGTGACAGGGTTTGAATGTGGTCATGCACCCGTTGGCGGATGTCCGTTACCAGCAGCCGATCGACCTTCGCGCCGACCCCGGCGTTGACGAAGTACATCAGCTGAGTCAGCAGCAGCGAGATCGCCCATGCCGCCAGAAGCACCGCGAACGGAACGACCGGGCCCGCCATCGAACCAAGCAGATCGTCATCAGTGGCAAGGACGGGCCCCCGCAAATCCCAAACCCTGCTTAGGTTTCCGCTCGCGCCAGCATCGGCGACGACCTGCATCATGGGCCCAAAGGCAGCAGCCGAAATGTACGGCAAGGCCGACGCAATCACACCGAGGAGAAACGAGACCACAATGAGGCCGCGCACCGCCCGCAACATGCCAAGACTGCGCCACACCAGAGCGCGAGACATCTCCTGGGGCTGAGCGGTCGTTTCAGTCAATTGAGTCCACCTCTTCCAAGCAATGCCCGTGCTTCGATCTCTTCGGAGTCAGGATGCGGGAAGCTGCATTCAAACGTGAGTAGAACGCTGCACCTGTCCGTTGGACGCCACGGCGGTCGCGTTCACGGCAACAGACCGTTGGCGATGACGCATCGCGGTGTACGACAAGCCGTTCTGGCGGGATATGAGGGCCTGTACCGGTCAGGCCCTCAGCGACCGTGGGCCGGTCAAGTTCGTCTTCGACAACTCACCACCGGACGGCAAGCCCGGAGTGCTGCTCGGCTTCGTCGCCGGGGCGGCCGCGCGCACCTTCAGCCAGCTGCCCGAAGCCGAACGGCGAGCCGCCGCAATCGACTGCTTCCGCCGTTGGTTCGGGCCGCCCGCCGACGATCCAACCGACTACGTCGAGAAGATCTGGGCCGCTGACGAATGGTCGCGCGGCGGCTATGCCGGCTACTGCCGCCACGGGTGTGGACCACTATCGGGGCGGCGCTGACCGAACCTGTGGGCCGAATCCACTGGGCAGGCTCAGAGACCTCGAGCACGTGCATGGGATCGATGGACGGAGCGGTGAGGGCAGGCCAACGCGTCGCCGCCGAAATAGATGTCTTGCTCGGTGACAAGGTGGCCCCGATCGCCTAGCCTCCGGTTGAGCCAACCACCGCCGCAGCGTCCTTATCCGATGGCGTGCCCTTCAGGCCCCGCCAGAACAGGTTAATCATCAATTCCGCGGCCTCATCGACGCCGGCATCGCCGGTGCTGACCCGGGTGGCGACCGCCTCACCCGCACCCACCAATGCGACCGCCATCATGTCGAAGTCGGTGTCCGGCTCGGGATGGCGGGTGCCCGACCGCAGCAGCCTGCCGACCAGGTCGATGATCCGCTCGCGACCCTCGCGCACCGTGTGGGCGAACGCCTGTGAGCTGGTGGCCTGGGTGTAGAGCACCATCCACGACGCCCGATTCGCGTCAATGTAGCTCAAGAATGCGAGAACGGCAGTGCGCAGCAAGTCTTTTGGGCTCTGAGTGAAGTCGATCTTGCTGCGCACGTCGTCGACGAACCGGGTCAGCTCGCGGTCGAGGCACGCTCCGAACAGTTCTTCCTTCGAGCCGTAGTAGAGGTACAGCATCGGTTTGGAGATCTCTGCCTCGGCGGCGATCGCGTCCATCGACGTCTCGTGATAGCCGTTGATAGAGAACATCTGCACCGCGGCGTCGAGCATCTGCTGTTCGCGCACGGCGCGTGGCAAACGCTTGGTGCCTCCGGCCATTACTCAAGAGTAAGCAATTAGGTGACATTGCGGCGTCGTGAGCGGGGATTTGTGCTCGTCAGGCCAGTAGTTCGGCACGGCGTTGCTCCTCCCACAGCGCCATCCTGGTGCGCGCGGGTTCCCCAATCGCGTCCATGACGAGCGGAATGAGCAGTTCGGTGAGCAGGAACCCGGCGGCCATGCTCTGGTAGGTGGTCCCCACGGTGCTCGATGCGGCCAGCACGACTTCTGCCTCGGGGGCCACCGGACACGCCAGGTCGTCGGTGATCAGCAGCACCGTCGCTCCGGCACGGTGCACTCGCGACGCGAGTTCTGCGGCGCTTCGCTGATAGCGGTGATAGTCGAACAGCACGACCACGTCGGTGCGAGACAGTTCGAGCATCGCGCCGAGATCGTGACCGCTGGGGTCATCGATGACCTTCACCCCCGGCCGCAGCTGCTCCAGATGTATGGCCAGGTGTGCGGCCAACAAGTGCGAGAAGCGGCCCCCGTGCAGATACACCGTCCGTCTGGTGTCCGCCAGCAGCGTTACGGCGACCTCTAGCGCCGATGCCGGCAGCTGAGCCAATGTCTGTGCAGCACAGTCGTTTTGGGCGCGTGCCTGTTGGAGCAACCGGTCCAGCAGGCTGCCGGCAGGCGGCGCGTCGGGTAGTCGCGTAATGGGACCGCTGGACCTGGCCGACAACTCCGCGCGCAGCGCCACCTGCAGGTCGGTGAATCCCTCATAGCCCAGCGACTGCGCAAACCTCAACACAGTCGGCGGGCTGACCTCGGCGCGTTCGGCCAGCCTGGCGGCGCTGGCCAACCCGGCGCTCGGATAGTCGGCGAGCAACGCCCGTCCCACTCGCCGCTCGGCCCGGCTCAGCGTGGACAGCGCGGCACTGGCGCGCGCGGCCACCGTCTCGTCGGTCACGCGCTCAACCTGTCACAAGGGGGCGCACGGTCATTGACAGATCGCACATCGAGATCGCGGTGACGCTTTCCGGCGGTAGCGGTTGCCAGTCCAGGTCGCCGAAGCCGGTCGACCCAATGACCAGCGTCCCCTCGGCGGGGCGCACCCAACGCAACGCGAAGTAGTCCTCGAGATGCTCGGCCGGAAGCTCCGCGGCGGTGATCTCCTCGATGTCCTCGTCTGGCAGCCGGCTGCGGGCGTGGGCGTGCACGGCGATCAGCTGATCCTCGCCGAGCGCCAGCGCATTCAGGCTCGCGTCGGGGTATAGGTCTCGCAACTGTGCGACCGCGCGCCGGACGGCCTCCGCAAGATCCGGGGCGTCGGGGCGGTGCTGGCGGATCAGCGCGAAGTACCGCTCGCTGTCGGTGGTACCCGCCAATGTCGCGGTAATCGACGGATTGAGGAGCTGGTCGAGCGCGGCCGTCGGCTTGATGGAGCCGTTGTGCGCCATCGCGACGCCGTCGGCCAGGAACGGGTGGGAGTTCTGCGGCTGCACCGCGATTCCGTTTGTGGCCCAACGCAAGTGGACCAGGCTGGCCGAATAACGGTGATCGCGGGTGGCTGCAACGAACGCGGGATCGTCGAGCGCAGTGCCGGCGGAAACCTCGGCCCTCGGGGCTTGCCCGGCATGACCGACGTGCGCGATGCCCCAGCCGTCGCCGTGGATCTTGGTCAATGCGACGAAATCCTTCAGGACATGCACGCCGACCACGTCAGACACAGCGATCGGTGCTGTCGAGACCACACCCAGCAGTCGGCACATGTGGGCATCCTCCGATCCAAAATTTTATGAATCAATCCTCTAGCGCCATTATTAAAGATTATGAAACATTTATGACATAGCGTTCTTGGAGACTCAGGGCGTCTCGAGGGAGGTTCAATGCCCGTGCGCTATCACGGCGGTGTCGGCGTCGCCATGGGCGTCTCGGGTGTTCACGTCGACGCGGGCGCACCACCAGACGCCGATGCCGTATTCCTGCCGTATCCCAATCCTTTTCGGCCGAAGGGTGATGACGTCGACGTCGAGACGTGCCTGAAGCTCGCAGAGCAGCATTTGGCCAGCGGGTCGATCGCCTGCCTGATCGTCGAGCCGATCCTGTCTGACGGCGGCCTGGTGGTACCGCCGGACGGCTTCCTTGCGCGGCTGCACGAAGTGTGCCTCCGCCACGGTGTGCCGATGATCTGCGACGAGGTAAAGATGGGACTTGGCAGGCCGGGCACCCTGCATGCGTTCGAGCACGACGGTGTGGCGCCCGAGATCGTCACGTTCGGCAAGGTGCTCGGCGGCGGTCTGCCGTTGTCGGCCGCCGTCGGGCCTGCAGAACTCCTCGACGAGCCACCCGCCGCGGCCTTGCTGACGACCGCCGGTAACCCGGTGTGCACAGCGGCAGGCCGTGCGGTGCTGGCAACCATCGTCGGCGACCACTTGGCCGAGTGGGCAGCGAAAGTCGGTGCGGCGCTGCAGGAGAAGCTACGCGCGCTGGACTCCGAGCGGGTCGGCGATGTCCGCGGGCGCGGGCTGGCGATCGGCCTTGAGCTCGTCGACCCCGCGACTGGGGGCCGCGATACCCGGCTCGCCGCGCAGGTGGTCTACCGCGCCTGGGAGTTGGGTGCGGTGGTCTACTACGTCGGCGGCAACGTACTGGAGATCACGCCGCCGCTCGTGTTGACCGAAGCGGAGGCGGACCGGGCGGTTGAGATCCTCGGTGACGCGATCGCAGACGCGGCCGCCGGAAGGGTCGATGAAGCGGAAGTCGCCCGGTATGCCGGCTGGTGAGTCACCCGACGTCTTCGCCGGCGTGCACGCCGACGTGCCGGAGGCATTGGCGGATCATCTGCGCGGAATCGAGCTGGTCGATCATCATGTGCATGGTGCGTTCGACAAGCCGATAGACAGAGCGGGATTCGAGGCGGCGATCAACGAGGGGTCTACCGATCCGGTGCCGTCATTCATGACGCAATTCGATTCGCCGCTTGGCTTGGCGATCCGGCGCTGGTGCTCGCCCCTGCTTGGACTTCAACCGCACGCGGACGCCGATGCTTACTGGCGACGCCGCAGCGAGTTGGCTCCCGACGAGCTGGCCCGTCTGATGCTCACTGCCGCCGGCGTCTCCCGGTGGATCGTCGACACCGGCTTCAAGGGCGATCTCATCACCACACCCGAGCGGCTCAGCGAGCTCAGCGGCAGCCCGTCGTCGTCGATCCTCCGGCTGGAACGGCTTGCCGAGGACCTGCTGGAGACTGGGACGGAGCCCGACGCATTCCCCGACGCATTCCGGGCCGCATTACAGGAGGACGCGGAGTCTCCGGAGACGGTGGGCGCCAAGACGATTGCGGCCTACCGCACCTCATTCGACATCGATTGGTCGCGGCCGGCCGACACGCAAGTGATCGAGCACGCCCGCGAACTCGCGAAGCGGCCAAAGCCGCTGCGGCTCGACAGCCCAGTGCTGATCGCGTTCGAGGTGCATGAGGCCGCGGATCGCGGACTGCCCGTGCAGGTGCATGTTGGGTTCGGAGACCGGGATCTCGATCTGCACCGCACCGACCCGATGCTGTTGCTGCCGCTGCTGCGGACCATGACACCGGTGCCGGTGCTGCTGCTCCACTGCTACCCGTTCCAGCGTCAGGCCGGCTACTTGGCACAGGCCTTCGACCACGTGAATTTCGATGTGGGACTTGCCATCAACTACCTGGGTGTGCGGTCGACTGCGTTGGTCGCTGAGGCGTTGGACACTGCGCCGTTCGCGAAACAGCTGTTCTCTTCTGACGCGTTCGGACCGCCCGAATTACATCTACTGGGCTCGGTGTTGTGGCGCCGCGCCATGGGGCTGGTGCTCGGCGATTGGATCCGCACCGGCGACTGCACCGTGCGTGACGCGATCCGGATCGTCGACATGATCGGCGTCCATAACGCCGCGAGGGTGTATGGGCTGTGAAGCGCGCGACGGCCCCGCTCATAAGGGCGGCACTAGACGTCGTCAAAGTTGTTGGATGAGTATGGCTTTCAGCCGCCGCAGCGCGGATTCGGTCCCTTGACCGCAGCCATCCGCAGCACCGACGCGTCCACCCGCGACATCGTCAGCTCGCCCGCCGCCAGCGCCTTCTCCAGCCGGTCCAGCACCGCGGGCACCTCGTCGGTGGTCACCCATAGCGCGGTGTCCGCGCCTGCCTGCAGCCCGCGCAGCGCCGCCTCGGCGACGCCCATCTTGTCGGATATGGCCTGCATGCTGGACAGATCGTCGGTGAACACCGGGCCGTTGAACGCGGGGCCGCCGTAGTCGCCCGAGCGCAGCAGCGCGTACGCAGCCGGGCTCAGGCTCGCGGGGTCGCTGCCGGTCAGCCCGGGCACCTGCATGTGTCCGACCATGACAGCGACCGGGCCTTGCGCGGTCAGCGTGCGATACGGGATCAGGTCGTTGCTCTGCAGATCCGCGATCGGCGGGGTGACGACGGCTCCGGTATGCGTGTCACCCGAGCCGTGGCCGTGGCCAGGGAAGTGCTTGAGCACCGGCAGCAGGCCGGCGTCGCGCAGCCCACGGGCGTAGGCACCTGCGTAATCGGTGACGGCCGTCGGGTCGGCGCCGAAGGAGCGATCGCCGATCACGGTGTCGTCCGGCGCGTTGGTGACGTCCACGACCGGCGCGAAGTCGATGGTGATGCCGAGCCTTCTCATCGCCTGCCCGCGTGTGAGGGCGATGTTGTACACCTCTTCGGGCGTGTGGCTGGCCGCCAGCTCCCGAGGCGACGGCTGGCTTCCGATCAGCCCGGCCAGCCGGGACACCCGGCCGCCCTCCTCGTCGACGCTCACGGCGAGCGGTAGCGGGCCTGCCGACGCGGCGATGTTGGTCAGCGATCCGTCGGACAGCATCAACAGGTCGGTCCAGCTGCCGATGAAGATGCCACCCACGTGCTGGCTGTCGACGACAGCCTGCGCATCGGCGGCGCCGGTGACCCCGACCATGAGCAGCTGCGCCAGCTTGTCGCGCGTCGACATGCCCGCCAACAGCGCCTGCCCGTCGCCGCATGCAGGAGCAGGCGTGATGGCAGGGGCACCGGGAGCGGCCATCGTTGGCGCCGTGACGGAGGAGGATGGTGCGGCGGGTTGTTGGGCGGCGGGCGAGCAGGCCAGCACTAGGCCGGACATCGCAGCCAGTAAGCACAGTCGCGGCAAGGCCATGGGCCCCGACACTAGTAGGTACTGAAGCCGCGCTCTATCCCGTGGTCGTCGAGCCAGTTCCGCTCGCCGCGCGCCATGATCTCGTCGGCGTTGGCGCATACCAGGTCAACGACGTCGGCGTCGGGGCCTGCGGCCAGCGCCCGTCGCAGCAGCTCGAACTGGTGCCCCGCACGTTGCAGGTGTCGTTGCGCCAGAAGACGCGTTCGGTCGCGGGCACGCCAAACATTGTCTGCTACTTTGGCCGGATGGACCGGTTCCTCGTGCCCGCCGCGGCCAGCATCGTCGTCGGCCTGCTGCTGGGCGCGGCCGCCATATTCGGTGTGACGCTGATGGTGCAGCAGGACAGCAAGCCCCCGCTGCAGGCGGGCGATCCGGCGTCATCAGTGCTCAACAGGGTCGAGTACGGCGACCGGACTTAACATGACCGCGCCGCTCTCGCGGCGCTGGCTGTGGGTGGCCGCGGCGGCGGCGCTGATCCTGACTTTCGCCCAGTCGCCCGGACAGATCTCGCCCGACACCAAACTCGACCTCACCGCTAATCCGGTGCGGTTTCTCGCGCGCGCATTCAACCTGTGGAACAGCGAGCTGCCGTTCGGCCAGGCGCAGAACCAGGCCTACGGCTATCTGTTTCCACACGGGGCGTTCTTCCTCGCAGGCGACCTGCTCGGCCTTCCTGGCTGGGTGACGCAGCGGCTGTGGTGGGCACTGCTGCTCATCGTCGGCTTCTGGGGCCTGCTTCGAGTCGCCGAGGCCTTAAACGACGGCGGGGCATCGGCAGCCCGACATCACGCTTCATCGCCGCCGCCGCGTTCGCGTTGTCCCCGCGGGTGCTGACCACGCTCGGCGCGATTTCCTCGGAGACGCTGCCGATGATGCTGGCGCCGTGGGTGCTGCTGCCTGTGATCCTGGCGCTGCGTGGTCGAGCTTCGGTGCGGGTGATGGCAGCCCGCTCGGCGGGGGCGATCGCTCTGATGGGTGCGGTCAACGCCGTCGCCACCCTGACCGGCTGCCTGGCCGCGATCATCTGGTGGGCGGCACACCGCCCGGACCGGCTATGGCTGCGCTTCACCGCGTGGTGGCTGTCGTGCGCGGTGCTTGCGGTGCTGTGGTGGGTCGTCGCGCTGGTGCTGCTTGGCCGGATCAGTCCGCCGTTCCTCGACTTCATCGAGTCCTCGGGCGTCACCACGCAGTGGATGTCGCTGACCGAAATGCTGCGCGGCACCGACGCCTGGACACCGTTCGTCGCGCCGAACGCCACCGCAGGCGCCTCATTGGTGACGGGATCGGTCGCGGTGTTGGCGACGACGCTGGTCGCGGCGGCGGGCCTGGCCGGGCTGGCGATGCGCACGATGCCTGCCCGCGGCAGGCTCATCGTGATCCTGCTGATCGGCGTCGTCCTGCTCGCAGTCGGTTACTCGGGAGGTCTGGGATCGCCTGTCGCCCAACAGGTTCAGGCGTTCCTCGACGCGGGCGGCACGCCGGTGCGCAACATGCACAAGCTGGAGCCGCTACTCCGGCTGCCGCTGGCGCTCGGGCTGGCGCATCTGCTGGGCCGAATCCCGTTGCCCGGCAGCGCGCCACGCCGCGAGTGGGTGAACGCCTTCGCCCACCCCGAGCGCGACAAGCGTGTCGCGGTCGGGGTGGTGGTGCTGGTGGCGTTGGCCGCGGCCACGTCGCTGGCCTGGACCGGCCGGCTCACGCCGCCGGGCGCGTTCGTCGCCATCCCGCAGTATTGGCACGACACCGCCGACTGGCTCGACGAACACAACGCGGGCGGCCGTGTACTGGTAGCCCCCGGCGCGCCGTTCGCCACCCAGATGTGGGGCACCAGTCACGACGAACCCCTGCAGGTACTCGGCGACAGTCCCTGGGGTGTGCGTGACTCCATTCCGCTGACTCCGCCGGAAACCATCCGCGCTCTCGACTCCGTGCAGCGGCTGTTCGCCGCGGGCCGACCTTCCGCGGGGCTGGCGGATACGCTTGCTCGCCAAGGAATTTCGTATGTGGTGGTGCGTAACGACCTGGACCCCGAGACGTCGCGGTCGGCGCGGCCGCTGCTGGTGCACCGGACCATAGAAGGATCGGGCGGGCTCGTCAAAGTGGCGCAGTTCGGCGAGCCCGTCGGCCCTGGCACGCTGGCGGGGTTCATCACCGACAGCGGACTTCGGCCGCGCTATCCGGCGGTGGAGATCTACAAGGTGGATGCGCCGACGATCCCGACGACGCCTTACGTGGTGGACACCGATGCGATGGCGCGAGTCGACGGCGGACCCGAGGCGCTGCTGCGCCTCGACGAGCGGCGCAGGCTACTGGGCCAGCCGCCGCTGGGGCCGATGCTGCTGACCGGCGATGCGCAGCGGGCGGGCCTGCCGGTGCCGGTCGTCACCGTGACCGACACTCCGCTGGCGCGCGAAACGGATTACGGCCGCGTCGACGACCATTCGTCGGCAATTCGGGCGCCCGACGATCCACGGCACACCTTCAACAGGGTGCTCGACTATCCCGCCGCGGGCGCCGAAACGGTCTACGGGCAGTGGAACGGCGGACGGATCACGGTGTCGAGTTCGGCGGCGGACTCGACCGCGCTGCCCAACGTCGCACCGGCCACCGGCCCTGCGGCGGCCATCGATGGCGATTCGTCGACGAACTGGGTGTCCAATGCGCTGCAGTCGGCCGTCGGCCAATGGCTGCAGGTCGACTTCGATCACCCGGTCACCAACGCCACGCTCACGATCACGCCCAGCGCCACTGCGGTCGGCGCGCAGGTCCGCCGCATCGAGGTGTCGACCGTCAGCGGGACCAGCACGCTGCGGTTCGACCAGGCGGGCAAGCCGTTGACCCTGGCGCTGCCCTACGGCGAGACACCGTGGGTGCGGATCACCGCCGTTGCCACCGACGACGGCTCGGCCGGCGTGCAGTTCGGCATCACCGACTTCACCGTCACGCAGTACGACGCGAACGGCTTCGCGCATCCCGTGAGCCTGCGCCATACCGTGGTGGTCCCCGGGCCGCCGCCGAATTCTGCTGTCGCGCAATGGGACCTTGGATCGGAGCTGCTCGGACGAGCCGGCTGCGCCCAGAGCCCGAACGGCACCCGGTGTGCGGCGACCATGGCGATCTCGCCGGAGGAGCCGGTGAACCTGAGCCGCACGCTGACCGTGCCTGCGCCGACCACCGTGACGCCGACGGTGTGGGTGCGCGCGCGCCAAGGCCCCAATCTCGCCGACCTCATCAGCGCGCCCGGCGCGGCGCGCGCTCTCGGCGACGCCGACCCGATCGACGTGCTGGGTTCGGCCTACGCCGCCGCCGACGGCGATCCGGCCACCGCGTGGACCGCGCCGCAGGGCGTCGTGCAGCACAAGACACCACCAACCCTCACGCTCAAGCTGCCCGCCCGCAGCGAGGTCGCCGGACTGCGGATAACGCCGAGTTCCTCAGTGCTGCCTGCACATCCGACGCTGGTGGCCATCGACCTCGGCGACGGCCCACAGGTTCGCCGGCTGTCCAGCGACGGCGGAACTCAGACGGTGGACCTGCGGCCACACCTCACCGATACTGTCAAGCTGTCGCTGCTGAGTTGGAACGACATCATCGACCGCACCGCCCTCGGCTTCGATCAGCTCAAGCCGCCAGGGCTGGCCGAGGTCACGGCGCTCGACGCCAGGGGTACGCCGATCGCCGCCGCCGACGCGGCGCGCAACCGTGCGCGGGCCATCGATCTGCCGTGCGGGCGCGGCCCGATCATCGGCGTGGCGGGACAGTTCGTCCAGACCTCCATCGCGACCACCGTCGGCGCATTGCTCGACGGCGAGCCAGTGCCCGCGAGGCCGTGCCGGTCCGACCCGATCACACTGCCCGCAGGTGAGCAGGAATTGCTGATCAGCCCCGGCGCGGCGTTCGTGGTCGACGGTGTGCAACTGGCCGGTCCGCTGGCCACCCAATTACACACGGCAGCAACGGTTCCCGCAGCCACCCGCGATTGGAGTGCCGACCACCGCGAGCTGGACATCCCACCGTCGGCGTCATCACGGGTGCTCGTGGTTCCCGAGAGCATCAATCCAGGCTGGACGGCTCGCGCGGCTGACGGTTCCAGCCTTGCTCCGGTCACCGTCAACGGCTGGCAGCAGGGTTGGGTACTTCCGCCGGGCACCGAGGGCCCGGTCACGCTGGGCTTCACCTCGAACTCGCTGTATCGGGCGGGACTGATCGGCGGGCTGGCGCTGCTGCCCCTGCTTGCGCTACTGGCGTTTCTGCCGGTTCGACGGCCCCGTCCCACTGCGGAGGCAGCGCGGCCGTGGCAACCGGGACGGGTGACGACGAGCGTCGCGGTGGTGGCAGCCGCGGCGATGATCTCCGGGATGCCCGGCGTCATCGTTGGCGGCGCGACACTTGGCGTGCGCTACCTTCTCCGCAATCGCGAAAGACTCTGCGAGGCAGTCACGGTCGGACTCGCCGCGGGCGGGCTGACCCTTGCCGGCGCGGTGCTGAGCCAGAATCCGTGGCGCTCGGTCGACGGCTACGCCGGGCACTCCGCCGGTGTTCAACTTCTGGCGCTGGTCTCGGTGACGATGCTGGCGGCGTCGACGGTACCGATTCCTACCGCGAAAAAGCGCTCCGCAGGCCCCGCCCGCGCCATAGCATCGGCGGAGTGCCCCACCTGAACACCGCACGGGGAGCCATCGATACGACGGACCTCGGTGTGACACTCATGCACGAACACGTGTTCATCTTGTCCCCCGACATCACCGCCAACTATCCCGAAGTCTGGGGTGACGAGGCCAAGCGGGAAGCCGACGCGATAGAGCGGCTGAACGAGCTGAAGTCGCGCGGTTTCGACAGCATCGTCGACCTCACCGTTATCGGGATGGGCCGCTACATCCCGCGGATCGCAGCGGTCGCGGCGGCCACCGACATCAACATCGTGGTGGCCACCGGCGTGTACACCTACAACGACGTGCCGATGTACTTCCACTTCACCGGACCGGGAGGCACGCTCGGCGATACCGAGCCGATGGTCGACATGTTCGTCCGCGATATCGAGCACGGCATCGCAGACACGGGCGTCAAGGCGGCGATTCTCAAATGCGCGACCGACGAACCGGGCGTCACTCCCGGGGTGGAGCGGGTGCTGCGGGCCGTCGCCAAGGCGCACCGCCTCACCGGCGTACCGATCTCGACCCACACGCATGCGGCAACTCGGCGGGGTCTCGAGCAACAGCGCATCTTCGCCGAGGAAGGCGTCGACCTGTCACGAGTGGTGATCGGTCACTCGGGTGACACCACCGATCTCGGCTACCTCGAGGAACTCATCGGCAACGGCTCCTACATCGGGATGGACCGGTTCGGGGTCGATGTCTTCCTGCCGTTCGAGGACCGGGTGAACACCGTTGCCCGGATGTGCGAGCGCGGGCACGCCGACAAGATGGTGCTGTCGCACGATGCGGCTTGCTTCATGGACTGGGTGCCAGAAGAACTGTTGCCGGCCCTGCCGAACTGGCACTACCTGCACATCCACAACGACGTGATCCCTGCGCTGAAGGACCGCGGCGTCACCGACGAGCAACTCAAGACGATGCTCGTCGACAACCCACGCAAGATCTTCGAAAACCAGGGCGCCTACTGATGACCGCACCCAGTCCCGCCGATCGGCACGCAGTTCTCCCTGCTGGCCGAACAGTCACCCGACGAACCCGCGGTCACCTGCGAGGGACGCACCCTGACCCGCGGCGAACTCGACACGTCGACCAACCGGCTGGCGCGCGCGTATGCCGAACTCGGTGTCGGACAAGGCGATTACGTGACGTCGTGCTGCCGAACTCCATCGAGTGGATGCAGGCCGCGCTGGCCTGCTGGAAGCTCGGCGCGGTTCCGCAGCCGCTTTCGGCCCGGCTACCCGACGCCGAGCTCGAGGGGCTGCTCGAGCTGAAACCCCGTGCGCTGCTGGTGGGCCGCGATGATCCGCGAGGCCTGATTCCCAGCGTGCCAGGCGATTTCACGCCCGATTCGGGTCTGTCGGATGCGCCGCTACCCGAAGCGGTGTCGCCGACGTGGAAGGCGCTGGGTTCGGGTGGCAGCACCGGCAGACCCAAGCTGATCGAGGCGGGCGGCGACAGCCGCTTCCCCGGTGCGCACGCGGGCTATGCCGATGGGCGCGCAGGAAGGCGACACCCAGCTGATCTGCGGTTCCGCTGAGCCACAACACCGGGATGACCACCGCCACGATCGGGCTGCTCATGCGCCAGCACCTGGTGCTGATGCCCCGGTTCGAACGCAGCGGAATTCCTCGGCTGATCAGTGAGCACCGGGTCGACTTCCTCGCGGCAGTGCCGACGATGATGCAGCGACTGCTCCCGGTCTATCGGGCCAACCCCGACGCTTACGACCTGTCGTCGATCCGGCGGCTCTGGCACGTCGGTGCGCCATGTCCGCCTGCCGTCAAGGAGGCCTGGATCGACCTGTTGGGCCCCGAGGTGGTGTGGGAGTTGTACGGCGGCACCGAGCTTCAGGCCATGCGTTCCTCAACGGCGACGCAATGGCTGGCCCACCGCGGGTCGGTCGGCGTCGTCGTCGCGGGCGAGATGAAGGTGCTCGACGACGACGGCAACGAATGCCCGCCCGGTGTCAGCGGCGAGATCTACATGCGCCCGTCGCCGGGCAGTGCGCCGACCTACCGCTACATCGGCGCCACCGCGAAGAGCCGCGACGGCTGGGATTCGCTTGGCGATCTGGGCTACTTCGACGCCGACGGCTTCCTCTACCTCAATGACCGGCGTGTCGACATGTTCACCGTCGGCGGCCGCAACGTCTATCCCGCCGAGATCGAGTCGGCCCTGTCTGCACACCCGAATGTGTTGTCCTGCTTGGTGGTCGGCGTCCCCGACGATGACCTTGGCCAGGTGCCGTACGCCATCGTGCAAGCCGAAGGGCTCGACGCGGCGGCCGTCACCGCGTTCCTGTCCGAACGCATCGCCGGCTACAAGGTGCCCCGCACGGTGGAGTTCAGCGACACCCCGTTGCGTGACGACGCAGGCAAGGCACGCCGGTCGGCGGTGCGCGACGACATCATCGCGCGACGGCAGGCTCAGGCGCGTCAGTAACCGAACTGTCAAGCGGCGCAGGATCGTTTCGTCTCTCCCAGCGCCGCAACGCGACCCGGCACGGCGACTCGACCAGCGCGTAGCTGACCGCCGCGATCGCGAAGCCGAACAGCACGGTCAGCACCAGCACCACCGGCATGTGCCCGTTGAACGGAAACTCGCCGATGACCGGGAACACCATCGCCAGCGCCGCGAGGTGCCAGATGAACAGCCCGTAGGACCATCGGCCCAGCGTCACCATCGTGGTGTTGCCCAGCATCCGGTGCGGGGTGTCAGGGCGGTCCAGCACCAGCGGGGCGATCAATGCCGCAGCGAGCACCGCGCCCATCGCCGCTTTCACGATGAATTGGCTGATGGTGCCTGGCGTCAGCCCTTCCGGGCCTGCCAGCGGTGACGCCGCAACCAGGAATGCGGCCACCGCGATCAGCCGCCATCAGTACCCGCCGCCTGGCCAGCCGGTGCGGCCAGCCGATCTCCGTAACGGTCAACTCCGCCAACAGCATCCCCGCGGCGAACCACGAGAAGAACGCGGGCGGCCAGTTCATCGGGTTGATGCCGTAGGGCGCGTCGAACGGGATCAGCGCCCAGCCGAAGCTGGCCACCGCCACGGCCGCGATCACCGGGATGCGGGCACGCACCGGCACTCGTCGCGCCAGCAGCGCAAGCAGCGGCAACGCCAGGTAGAAGGCGACCTCGACGGACAAGCTCCACATCTGGGTCAGGCCGGCGGTCAGCGTCAGCGGAACATAGATCTGGGTCAGCGAAAGGTTCGCCAGCCAGACTGTGAGATCGGCCTTGGCGTCAGGCAGCAACGTCAGAATCACCACGACCGCAACCAGGTAGCCCGGCATGATGCGCACGATGCGCGACCGCAGGTAATGCCCGGTCGGCGGGACCGACCGCAGTCCACGGGCCGCGGCGGCATGGCCACGCCACAACAGAAAACCCGACAGCGCGAAGAACACCGCAACGGCGAGATCGAACCGGCCGAACAGCCGGCCCGTGATTCCGCCGGTGTGACCGGTCTGGAACGCGACGTGGGTGACGACGACGCCAACGGCGGCGCACGCGCGCATCCCCTCGACCGCGGGCAGGAAACCACGAGTCCCGCCGATGTGTGCGGAGTCGGTCACGACGACCAGTGTGCCGTGCTGATCGATCGGCGGGAAAACGGGTAGTCAAGCAGCCGCCGGATGATTGGACTCGTACTAAGCGACGGCCTTACGTTGGGCTGTTAGGGTCGAACGGGTTTGCCTCCACTGCTGCCCCGAGAGCGGGTGGTTACCCCAGGTCGGGCGCGTGGCGGCGCAGGAATTGGTCGCCGGACCTAAAGGAGGCACGGTTTGAACCGCGCAGTGGCGCTGCGTATCGCAGCGTGCGGAATCATGGGGCTTGGGGCCGCCTTGCTGATCGCAGCGCTGTTGCTGTCCACCTATACCAAGGGCAAGATCGCCAAGATTCCGCTCAACCTGGACACCACGCTCGTCGCCGACGGAACGGGTACGGCGTTTGATCCGGAGTCGCTCAACAGCGACAAGTTCGTGATCAACAAGAACGTCCCGGTCGCGCTGCAGGAGCAGGTCAGCGTGGAGTCGCCGTCGAACGCGGACGTCGTCACCCTGCAGGTCGGCAGCTCGCTGCGGCGCACCGACAAGCAGCAGGACAGCGGCCTGTTGCTGGCGCTTGTCGACACCGTCACGCTCAACCGCGAGACCGCGGTCGCCGTCTCGAGCGAAAGCAACCCTGGTGGCGCGGTACAGAAGCCGCGCGCTGTCGACGACACCCTGCCGCCGACCAACATCGCACTGCCACACGACGGGCTCGCCTACCGGTTCCCGTTCGAGACGGAAAAGCGCACCTACCCTGTTTTCGATCCGATCGCACAGAAGGCCTTTGACGCCAACTACGACGGCGAAGAAGACGTCAACGGGCTGACGACCTTCAAGTTCAGCCAGAACGTCGGCTACGACGCAGACGGCAAGCTGGTCGAGCCGGTCAAGTACTCGTCTCTCTACGACGACGACGCCGACGCCGACGTCACCGCGCGGGCCTCCCTGTGGGGTCTGCCCGGAAACCCGGACGAACCGATCACCATGACCCGGTACTACGCCGCACAGCGCACCTTCTGGGTGGATCCGGTGTCCGGCACCATCGTCAAGAAGAAGGAACACGGCTACCACTACTACGCGCGCGAGCCGCTCAAGCCCGAGGTGACGTTCGTCGACTTCACCGTCACGTCCACCGAGGAGACGGTTGAGTCACAGGTGGCCAGTGCGCGCGACGAACGCGACAGGCTGGCGCTGTGGGGCCGCATCCTGCCGATCACGTTCACCGCGATCGGATTGGTGGCGCTGATCGGCGGTGCACTGCTGGGCACGTTCAGCCTGCGCGCCGAATCGGCGCTGATAGATCCGGGTCTCGACGAGGCCGATCACCGGTTCTTCGGGGCGCGCGGCGCCGAAAGCGACCGGGTGCCAGGGGCCGAGGCGCAGACCGAGAAGCTGCCCGCTTCCCGGCCATCGGACCTGCCCCCGGACAGACCCGTCTGACCACGCTCTCTCCCGCCTCCAAGCCGGCGCGATCGTTCGTAGCGCCTGCGTATGCACTGGTGCTCGCGCTGTTGGTGACGGCGCCGCTCCTGACGCCTGGCTATCTGATGCTCCGCGACGCGGTGTCGACGCCGCGCTCGTACCTTTCGGATGCGGCGCTTGGACTCTCAGAGGCGGCACCGCGTGCGGTACCACAGGACTTCTTCGTCGCGCTGGCCTCTGGGCTGGTCGACGGCGGCGTGGTGGTCAAGGCGCTGCTGGTGATCGGGCTCTTCCTGGCGGGTTGGGGTGCGGCGCGGCTGGCGGCGACGGTGGTGCCCGATGCCGGTGTCGCCGGTCAGTTTGTGGCGGCGACGATCGCCATCTGGAATCCGTATATCGCCGAGCGACTCTTGCAGGGGCACTGGAGCCTGGTGGTGGGGTACGCCTGCCTGCCGTGGGTGGCGACGACGATGCTGCGGCTGCGAACGTCGGACGCTTCGCCGTGGGTGGGGGTGTTCGCGCTGGTGTTCTGGATGGGGCTGGCCGGGCTGACCGCGACGGGGCTGATGCTGGCGGCGACGGTGGCGGTGACGTGCGCCGTCGCGCCGGGTTCCGGCAGGCCGCGGTGGTGGTGCGCGGGAGTCGGGCTCGTCGCCGCGATGCTGGCGGCGCTGCCATGGCTGACCGCGGCGATGGTGGCCGGCTCGCTGTCGTCAACGCAGGCCGAGGGAGTGAGCGCGTTCGCCGCGCGCGCCGAACCCGGCCTCGGGACGTTGGCCAGCCTCGCCAGCCTCGGCGGCATCTGGAATGCAGAGGCGGTACCGGCCTCGCGCACAACGCTTTTCGCAGTCGTGGCGGCGGTGGTGCTGCTGGCGTGGTTGCGGTGGGACTGCCAACAGTGGTGCGCCGCCCCGTCGCAGTGCCGCTGCTGATCCTTGCGGCGGTGGCGGTGGTGGTGCCTGCCGCGATGGCCACGGGGCCCGGTATGGCGGCCGTCGAGGCGACGATCAGAACACTGCCTGGGCTCGGCGTGGTTCGCGACGCACAGAAGTGGGTGGCCCTTGCCGTGCCCGCCTATTCGCTGGCCGGTGCGGCCGCCGTCGTCACGCTCCGCCACCGGATTCCGGCCGCGGCAACAGCAGTCATCTGCTGCGCGGCAGTTATCGCGACGTTGCCCGAGCTGGCGTGGGGAGTCGGCAGCAAGTTGGCGACCGTGAACTATCCACCGGCGTGGTCGGCCGTCTCCGCGCTGATCAACGACGACCCGCGACCCGTCGCCGTGCTGCCCGCCGACAGCATCCGCCGCTTCGCCTGGGCCGGTGACGCCCCGGTCCTCGACCCTCTGCCGCGGTGGGTGCGCGCCGACGTGCTGACGACAGGCGACCTCACGATCGCGGGCCGCACGGTGCCCGGCGAGGGTAATCGCGCCCGCGACGTGCAGCGGCTGCTGCAGAGCGGCGCCGACCACGACAGGCTGGCGGCCGCGGGCGTCGGCTGGGTCGTCGTCGAATCCGATTCGACCACAGGCTATTCCCCGCCTGCACTACCGCTGCCGGTGGCGTATCACGACGAGGACCTGACCCTGTACCGGGTGGGTGGCGACCATCCGGCCGCGACAGGCCGCGGCATCGTGCTGGCCGCGCACTGGGTGTGGCTCGGGCTGTTGATGCTCAGCGGTCTGCTCGCGGGCCTGCTTACCACTTGCCTACGGCGCCTTAGCATTCGGCCATGAGGGAGTCGTTCGGCCAGTTCAAGCACTAACGGAAAGGGCTCCAACCGCGAGCACGTGCCACTCCCAAAGCGCCGCAAGGGAACCCGGGCATACCCAACGGATGGCCATCCCAGCGGCGCGTATTCCTCGCGGCAGCAGCGGGCCTTTACTTGCTCTGCTTCTTCAGCGCTTCTTGCTCAGCCTTCCGGCGTTCCTTGATGGCCTTGCGTTCCTTCCGGGGAAGATAGGGCAGGAAGAACTCCTCCTCCTCCTTCGGGGTCATGGACGGGTCCGGCCCGCTCCCGTAGGTCATGTGGCCTCCTCCATCGGCTAACACCGTTGATCACGGCCACGGCCTTCGCCATGGCGGTTACACCCCGCTACCCCCGTGCGGTTCCGACTGCCAGGTCGCCTTGCGCTCGCTGTCGCGACGGGTGTCAGCGCGCATCCGGTCTAGGTCCTGAGCGGCACGCTTGTATCGATCTTCCGGGGTCTCATCACGTTGACGGAGGACGCGTTTGCGCCAAGCAGACCTGACCACCGCAGTCATCGTCAGAGTGATGACCAGCGAGACTCCGGCCAGAGAGACACCGACCATGGCGGTCGCGGTACTCATGAGCGAAGGCTACGCCGGTTTGCTCCCACCCCAGACAGTTCCGCCAACTGTTGTGCATGCCGTGGCGTCGGTGGTGGCAGACCCCGCAAGAGCTAGCGACTGGCGCGCTCCGCGATGTGGTTCAGGATGCCGCGAACCATGACGCAATCAGACCAGGCGTCAGCGACCCCGACAAGCGCGGTCCAAGCCTCGGTGCTCCTTTTCCCCGCTCCAGCCGCACGACACACGGACTCCAGCCTCGCGAACTCGTGGTCGAGCAACAGACACACGTAAGTGCAGTGGGTCGTACCCGCTGCCCTAGTTCGGCGGCATCCTTCACGCTTGCAGCGTCGTCTAACCATGTGGTGTCCTGAGGTTCGGAGGGAATCAATGGGAGTAGCCGCGTTATGACCGCACCGGGCTGGTATCCCGATCCGTCCGGCGTACCGGGGCAACGCTATTGGGACGGTATCGCCTGGAAGGATGCCCGTACCGCGCCGCCCGGGTGGCAACCGCCCGCCACCAACGGAAAAGGAGAAGCAAAGTGTCCAGGCACGGTCATCGGGGCGGCGGCCATCGCTTTCATCCTGGCCGCCGTAGCTCTGTTGGGCGCGTTCACTGCGCTTGTCGTGGCCTTGACAGGGAATGACGACGAGACGCAAATAGAAGTGTGGGGCAGTAATGACGTGGGGCCAATATTGCTGTGGGCTCTGCTGCGCTTGGTCATCTGCGGCCTGCTGGTGTGGGGCGGGTTCGCAGCTCTGCGAGGTAGGACCAACAAGGTTCTCGCTTTCACTTTCCTCGGACTATGCGTCTACAGCTTTTCCCAAATCGTCGTTTCAGTCATGGATGACTCGCCGCCCAGAATCCTCGCTTACGTCGGCCTGATCTTCCAGTGCGTCGCTCTCTGGCTTATTAGGGTTCGCCAAAGCAAGGATTTCTTCTCCGCCCGAGGAGGAACGGCGGTCTAACGTTCGTTCACGAGACATCTTGTTGCCCAAGCGGTTCCGGCTGGTCGGTGATGTCACAAATACCGTATCCGAATCGCCTCGAAGTGCGGCGTCGGGTCACTCTCCAGGCCCCCCGTTGATCTGCCCCTGTGCCCGCGGTGTGGAGCTGGCCCTGCCTGTACGCAGCACGGCGGTGCGCCCGCGCGGTGCCGGGTTGCGGGGACACATAGCCGCAGGTCAGCATGTGAATGCAGAGCAACACGGTCGAACGTCGCGATGCGCGTTGGCACGCTGTTGGAAGTGCAAGGTTCCACGTGCCGCTGGCTCTATGGCCCGCGAGTCACCTTTGCCCAACTGTGGCCTCGACCAAATCGCAGCGCCAGGGTTCATGGTTGATTCCTGCCAACCACCAATCAATTTCCGCCACCGGAATTATTCACCTGACCTTCCGGTTTAGTCATTTAGATCGGCACGAAGAAGACCAAACCGGCCGATACGGAAACACAAAGAAGAAGGCATCAAAATGAAGAAGTTCGGATTTGCTACCATCGTCGCCAGTGGCCTCGCCGCCGCGGTTCTTGGCCTAGCCGGCGCCGCGCAGGCTGACATTGGTCACCACCAATGGGTGCACGACACCCAACAGCAAGCCACCGTCGGTTCGACCACCCCGACCTTCGGCAACGGTCGCTGACCCACAATCTCGACCAGGAGGGGCGCCCATAAAGGGCGCCCCTTCTTCGCATGTGCTGGACCCACACCCGGAGACCATCGACGGATGGCACGCTTCACGCCCCGGTCGTGGTGTCGGGGGTGGTCGGCCCCGCAAGAGCTAGCGACTGGACGCGGTCCGCAACGTGGTTCAGGATGCCGCGAACCATGACGTACTCAGACCAGGCGTCAGCGACCCCGATAAGCGAGGTCCACGCCTCGGTGCTCCTGGTCCCCGGTCCAGCCTGGCGACACACCTGCTCCAGCCTCGCGAACTCGTGGTCAAGCAACAGACACCCGTGAGTGCAGTGGGTGTTTCCCTTGGAAACGAGTAGTCGACTACTCGTGATTCAACCTGAATAAGGCCGGACGATTGCAACGACTGCGACAGCCGGGGGCTGACTACCAAGTTCGCCAAGTCCGTGTTGGCGGAGCCGTGACGACGCTAATTGGTGGCATGCAAAACCGTCTACGGCGAATCCCCCGGCTGTGGCAGTCGCTGACCGCACTACTGCACCTAGCCGACGCAACACGCCGTGATGAGATTGGCAGGTCCACATATCCATGACTGAGCCGGAAGGAGAACTAAATGCTTGCGGGATCTCTCATGACCGTGAAGACGTTCGACGTGCTTGACCTGGTCAACATGGTTGCAGCGCAACATGATTGGGACCTATGGTTCGACAGCGGCTCACGCGCTGATCGTGAGGTGGTCTTCGCCAAGGAAGGCAAGGTCACCAAAGAGATCACTGTGGAATTCGACTTCACCGGTCGGATCGAACGGTCGGAGTACCGACGCAACGGTGAGTGGTTCGAGAGGCATCACGTGATGACCGACTTCACGACTGCCGACGTTCACGTTGCCACGCTGAATCTGTTCAAGCGATGACCGCCCGGCTCATTCGCTCTGCCCGTTGATGGTTCCCTTGGTTCCCATGCCTGACAATGCGGCCCTTAGTACACCCATACAGTTCAACGCGACCGGAGCGGATGCTCCCGTGATGGCCTCGCGGTCAGGCCACTCCTTCCACAGCCACACGTGACGGAGCCTGGCCTTGTATGACGGGTCGTTGGTCAGGAACCACTTGCAGATGTGCTCGAACTGCTTGCCCTTGATGCGGTCGTCGGGATCGAGATTGTCAACGAGCTGGTCGAATGCCCCCACAGCCGGGATCGTAATTGACCGCTCCGACGTCAATGGACTTGTCGCCACACCCGTGGTTCGCGAACACGCTCTCTAGGACACCAACCTCGGGCCTTTGAGTCCAGATAACCCTAAAACCCGTACAGGATCGGGCACCCGCGTTACGTGCCGGTCTTTAGCCCGGGGGCGAGGGTATACCCCCTGGGGTAGTCTCCCGTCGACCAGCCGCATGCCCTGCGCGTGCCGCTACAGCACGGGACCGCGCCATTACGTCCTGCCCGGCCACGTCCAGATGCCTCAGCAGCAGCCACCCCAGCGGTGGCCTGCCAACTCACCCTGTCCACTCCGGGCGCCTACCTCTGGTGCCTGCCTCTAGGGCGGTGCGCTGCCCATCCATGCCGTTGTCCACCTCCGGGGAGTCCATCTGGGGTACACCCGTACTGGACACCTAGGACAACGCCCGGCTCCTCGAGCACCCCGGCGCTCTTGCGCGCGAACGATTAGCGGGTATTGGCGGCTAGACCACGCCGCTGACCATGCGCCCCGCATGCACGGACTCCAGTACCGCGCGCATCGCGTCGGCGCTTTGCGGCCAAGAGAATTCGCCGCTGCGGAGCGCGGCCTTGACGCCGAGCTGTTCGCGCAGCACCTGATCGGTCAGCAGCCGTTCGAGCTCGTCGACCAGTTCGGCGTGGTCGTCGACCAGCAGCCCGGTCACCCCATCGACGATCGAATCCGTCAAACCGCCGGACGATCGATACCCGATCGTCGGGACCGCGTGCTGCGCCGCCTCGGTGACCGCCAGGCCCCAGCCCTCTTTGCGCGACGGCAGGATATGCACCCAACACTGTTGCAGCACACGGTGTTTGGCTTCATCGTCAACATGGCCGTGGAACGTCACGGCGTCAGAGATACCCAGCAGCGCGGCGTGGTCGACGAGCCGCTGCTCCCACCAGCCGCCGCCGAGGATGTCCAGATGCACATCCGGAATCCGCGGTCGCAGCTCGGCGATAGCATCCAGCGCATCCTCGATCTGCTTGTGCGGCACCAGCCTTGACAGCACCGCGACTCTGGGCGTGGCAAATCGCTGCACCTGCAGTGTGCGCGCCGGCGCCTGGTCAAGGCCGTTGCGCACCACGGCGATTTGGTTGGGATTCACGCCGAGGCCGGTGAGATCCCTTGCCGACGGCAGCGACACGGTGACGTACTGGTTGCGGCGGTGCACCCGCGGCGACAACGTCGACTCAATGAACCAGCCGATCCTGCCCATCACCGGACCCGCAACCGGCCACTGCTCGCGGTGGCAATGGTGTACCAGCACCGCCACCCTGCGGCCGAACGCGAGACGTGCCATGAACGGCAGCCCGTTCTGGGTATCGACGACCACGTCCGGCCGCGCCCGCCGCAGCGGACCGAGACCGATCCGCGCCGCGACCATCGCCAGCCCCGCCAAGACATAGACGGAGTAGCGGCCGCCTGCGCGGCTGATCTGCACGCCGTCGAGGACTTCGCGTCGCGCCGCGCCCGGATACCGGGCGGTGCGCAGTGTGACCCGCACCCCCGACTCAGCCAGGTGGGCGCCGATGCGCTGGAGGTAGGTCTCGCTGCCGCCACCCTGGGGGTGGCCGATGTCTCGCCAGCACAGCAGCAAGACGGAGCGAACGGGTCGGGACATCCGGATCAGACTAACCGCTGGATAGGGTCGGCTTGATGGCCGTCACCGACCTGCTCGCCCGGCGAGCGACGCTGGCCCGGTCGCTGCGGCTGCTCGGCCAGTTCCGCTACGAGCAGCGTGACCCGGCCCGGTTCTACGGCGCACTGGCCGCGGACACCGCCGCGATGGTCACCGACCTGTGGCGGGACACCAACGGCACCTCGCCGGCCGGCCGCATCGTGCTGGACGTCGGAGGTGGCCCCGGCTATTTCGCGGCCGCCTTCGCAGACGCCGGTCTGCAGTACATCGGCGTCGAGCCCGACCCCCGAGAACTTCATGCGATGCAGGCCGTGCCTGCTGAGACCGACGCGCGGACCACCTATGTGCGGGCGTCCGGCACGGCGTTGCCGTTCGCCGACGCCAGCGTTGACATCTGCCTGTCGTCCAATGTCGCCGAACACGTGCCGCAACCGTGGCGGTTGGGCCGCGAGATGCTGCGGGTCACCAGGCCCGGCGGCCTGGCGGTGCTGTCGTACACGGTGTGGCTCGGCCCGTTCGGCGGCCACGAGATGGGACTGTCCCACTACCTCGGCGGGGCGCGTGCCGCCGAGCGCTATGCGCGCAAGCACGGGCATCGGCCGAAGAACGACTACGGATCGTCGTTGTTCGCGGTGTCGGTGTCCGACGGGCTGGACTGGGCCGCGAGCAGCGGGGCCCTCGTCGCGGCATTTCCTCGCTACCACCCGCGATGGGCGTGGTGGATGACGGGCGTTCCGGTGCTGAGGGAGTTCTTGGTTAGCAATCTGGTGCTGGTCCTGCGGCCGACGTGAGCGACCGAACTGGAACAGGTTCTCGTTTCGCTGGATTCTGGGTAATGTGACGTTCATGACACAGAGCGTGGACACGGCTTACAAGACCGAGTGGGACAAGCTGTTCATTGGCGGCAAGTGGGTCGAGCCGGCGTCGTCAGAGGTCATTGAAGTCCACTCGCCTGCGACCGGCGAGCTCGTCGGCAAGGTGCCACTGGCCGTCGAGGCCGACGTCAACGCCGCGTGCGCGGCGGCGCGCAAGGCCTTCGACGAAGGCCCGTGGCCGCACATGTCGCCGCAGGAGCGGGCCGCGGTGCTCGGCGCCGCGGTGAAGCTGATGGAAGAGCGCGCCGACGAGCTGAAGTTCCTGCTCGCCGCGGAGACCGGTCAGCCGCCGACGATCGTCGACATGATGCAGTACGGCGCTGCGATTTCGGCGTTCCAGTACTACGCCGGTGCCGCGGACAAGTTCGCCTGGAAGGACATCCGGGACGGCATCTACGGCCAGACCCTGGTGGTGCGAGAGCCGATCGGCGTCGTCGGCGCCGTCACGGCGTGGAACGTGCCGTTCTTCCTGGCCGCCAACAAGCTGGGTCCCGCACTGCTGGCCGGCTGCACCGTGGTGCTCAAGCCCGCGGCCGAGACCCCGCTCTCGGTGTTCGCGATGGCGGAGATGTTCGCCGAGGCGGGCCTTCCCGAGGGAGTGCTGTCGATAGTGCCCGGCGGCCCGGAGACCGGCCGCGCGCTGACCGCCAACACGGAGATCGACAAGTACACCTTCACGGGCAGCTCGGTTGTCGGCAAGGAGGTCGCCAAGATCGCGGCCGAGAAGCTCAAGGCGTGCACGCTGGAGCTCGGCGGCAAGTCCGCGGCGATCATCCTCGAGGACGCCGACCTGGACTCGACACTGCCGATGCTGGTGTTCTCCGGGCTGATGAACTGCGGTCAGGCCTGCGTCGGCCAGACTCGTGTCCTTGCCCCGCGGTCGCGCTACGACGAGGTCGTGGAGAAACTGTCCGGCGCCGTCGCCGCGATGCCGATCGGGTTGCCCGACGATCCTGCGGCGATGATCGGACCGCTGATCTCCGAGAAGCAGCGCGAGCGCGTCGAGGGCTACATCAAGAAGGGCGTCGAGGAGGGTGCGCGCATCGTCACCGGCGGCGGCCGCCCCGAGGGCCTGGACGGCGGCTGGTTCGTGCAGCCGACGGTGTTCGCCGACGTGGACAATTCGATGACCATCGCGCAGGAGGAGATCTTCGGCCCGGTGCTTGCGGTCATTCCCTACGAGACCGAGGACGACGCCGTGCGCATCGCCAACGACTCGGTCTACGGCCTTGCGGGCAGCGTGTGGACCACCGACAACGACAAGGCGATGAAGATCGCGTCGAAGATCCGCACCGGCACCTACGCGGTCAACATGTACGCCTTCGATCCCGGTGCACCGTTTGGCGGCTACAAGAATTCCGGCATCGGCCGCGAAAACGGGCCGGAGGGCATCGAGCAGTACACCGAGGCAAAGAGCATCCTGCTGCCTTTCGGTTACACGCCTGAAAGTTAGCGCCAACAGACGCAAAGTGTTTCAAATCCTCGGCGTGTCGGGTTATTTTGCGTCTGCTCGCCGAGTTCAGCCGGTCAGAAGGCCTCTTCGCGGAGGTCCATCACGGCGAGGTCGACGGCCTCGACGAGCTTGCGTTCGGCGGTCAGCCGCGGCAATACGTTCTTCGCGAAAAAGTTTGCCGCGGCGACCTTTCCGGTATAGAACGCACGGTCGCGCTCGGAGACCTCGCCGTCGAGTGCGTTCACGGCGATCTCGGCCTCGTTCAGCAGCAGCCACCCGATCAGCAGGTCGCCGACCGCGAGCAGGAACGGAACCGACTCCAGCCCAAGGCGATACAACTCGCGGGCGTTCTCCTGCGCACCCATCAGGTATCCGGTCATCGCCGTGACCATGCCCTGCACGTCGGTCAGCGCGGTGGCCAGCAGCGTGCGCCCGTCGGCGAGTTCCGGCCGCGCAGTGTCGCTGTCAAGGAAATCCGTGATCTGACTGACCACGTGCGCCAGCGCTCTGCCCTGGTCGCGCGCAATCTTGCGGAAGAAGAAGTCTTGCGCCTGGATCGCGGTGGTGCCTTCGTACAGCGAGTCGATCTTGGCATCGCGGATGTACTGCTCGATCGGGTAGTCCTGCAGGAATCCCGAGCCGCCGAACGTCTGCAGGGATTCCGTCAGGCATTGGTAGGCCCGCTCGGAACCCACCCCTTTCACGATCGGCAGCAGCAGGTCGTTTACCCGCTCGGCCATGTCGGCGTCGGCACCGGAGACGATCCCCGCAACAACGGCGTCCTGGTGTGCCGCGGTATAGAGATATAGCGCACGAAGCCCTTCGGCGTATGACTTCTGGGTGAGCAGTGCACGCCGGACATCGGGGTGGTGAATGATGGTGACGCGGGGCGCGTTCTTGTCGGTCATCTGAGTCATGTCCGCGCCCTGCACCCGCGTCTTGGCGTAATCCAGGGCGTTGAGATAACCGGTCGACAGTGTGGCGATTGCCTTGGTACCTACCATCATTCGGGCATACTCGATCACCTTGAACATCTGCGCGATGCCGCTGTGCGTGTCGCCGACCAGCCAGCCGGCCGCGGGCACGTCGTGCTGACCGAAGGTGAGTTCGCATGTGGCCGAAGCTTTCAGCCCCATCTTGTGTTCGAGGCCGGTGACGAAAACCCCGTTGCGGTCGCCGATTTCACCGGTCTTCGGATCGAAATGGTACTTCGGAACCAAGAAGAGGCTCAGGCCCTTGGTGCCCGGACCGGCACCCTCCGGGCGGGCCAGCACCAGGTGAACGATGTTCTCGAAGAGGTCGTCGGTGTCGCCGTTGGTGATGAAGCGCTTGACGCCGTCGATGTGCCAGGTGCCGTCCGGTTGCTGGATCGCCTTCGTCCGGCCGGCGCCGACGTCCGATCCGGCGTCGGGCTCGGTGAGAACCATGGTGGCGCCCCACTTGCGCTCGACCGCCATCTCCGCCCAGTGCCTCTGCTCGTCGGTGCCGATTCCGTGGAGGATGTTGGCGAAGACCGGGCCGGCGAGGTACAGGAACGCGGCGGGTTGGGCACCGAGGGCGAGTTCGTTGATCGACCACGCCACCATCGACGGCGCGGGCACGCCGCCGACGTGCTCGTCAAGGCCGACGCGGAACCACTCCCCTTGCTGCCAGGTCCGCAGCGACTTCTTGAACGACTCGGGAAGGCTCACCGTGTGCGCCGCCGGGTCGAACGTCGGCGGGTTGCGGTCGGCGTCGGCGAAGGATTCCGCGAGCGGACCCTCGGCCTGCCTCGAGGCCTCTTGCAGCATTTCGCGCACGGACTCGCCGTCGAGGTCACCGAACTCTCCGGTGGCCAGTGCCTTCTCCAGGTCCAACACCTCGAACAGGTTGAACTCCAGATCACGCACGTTGCTCTTGTAGTGACCCATCGCCAGCGCCTTCGTTACCGACGCACCGTCGGACTGTGGCCGACCGAGGTGCGGGGCTTGGTGGGCCTCGGTTGGTTCTGCGCGAAGCCGGTGCAAGTTCCGAGGTGTCCGGCGACGCACGGAACACCGTTCATCGTCGGTACCGGACCACCGGAGACCCCGATCGGCGCTCCGTTGTAACCGTTCTGGTCCAACGGTTCGGCGCCGGCGGTCGGAGCCGCGATCAGCGCCGCGGCGCACAAACCGACCAACACTGACCTGCACAAATGCGAATGCTCGGCCATGGCGGACCCGCTTTCCTTGGCGTTGGGGTCAGCCTACGGGCCCAAAGGGCCACTGAGCTGGGATCTCGCAATTATGCTGGCTGACCATAATCGTCTGAGTCTCGCCGAAACGTCGATACCGACTAACCATGGGCGTTCACCTGCTAATTACCCGGCCTCAGGTGTGACGCGGAATACATTTGTTGCACACGTGTGTTGTCGGTTTTATGCTCTTCGTCATAGACAGGGAGGCACACGATGTGGATCGTTGAGATCAACTTCGCCGGCCGCCAGTTCACGCACCACGTGCATACTCGCCGCCGACCGATCTTCCACTTCAGCCCGCGGGTTTTGAGCTGGCGCCCGTCGCAGTTGCGCGATTCGCGCGCAGCCTGATCCCCCGCTGGAGGTTTGTTCTGTCCACCGTGACCAAGACCCCGACCAAACGCGGCTCGACGCGCACCAAGATGTTGGTCAGCGCCGCCGAGGTGATGCGTGAGCGCGGTGCTGCCGGCGTCACGATCGACGAGGTGCTGGCGCGCAGCGGGGCACCGCGCGGCTCGGTGTACCACCACTTCCCCGAGGGCCGCAATCAGATCCTGACCGAGGCGCTGCAGTACGCAGGCGAAACCCTCACCGAGGTCATCGACGAAGCCGCTGCCAAGGGCGGGATGTATCTCGTCCGGCAGTTCGTCGAGTTCTGGGAGGACCTGCTTGTCGAGAGCGACTTCACCGCCGGCTGTCCTGTGGTCGCAGCGGCGATCGGCTCGGCCGACGACGAACCGCAGCTGACCACCGTCGCAGGCAGCATCTTCCGCCGCTGGCGCGACGCGCTCACCCGTGCGTTCGTCAGCGACGGCTTCGACGAGCCCTGCGCTGCGTCGCTGGCCATCATGTGCATCGCGTCCCTGGAGGGCGCAGTGGTGCTATGCCGGTCCACCCGCAGCGTCGACGCGTTGCGCGCTGTTACCGATGAGGTTGAATTCCTGATCAAGTCAAGGGAATTCGTCCGCCGTCATGGGCTGCCCGAACACCGCTAGGCCTTTCGCCAACGGGCGCAGACGAAGTCGCCGTTGACTGCGGACTCGACCAGCGCCCACTCGGACCGGATCGGCAGCAGCCGTGAGCCGCCGCCCAGCGAGCACGGTGCATAGGTGACGATCATTTCGTCGATCAGGCCTGCCGTGACGAACTGAGCGGCCACGTCCCCGCCGCCGACCACCCAGACGTCCTTACCGGCCGCCGCGGACACCAGCTTCGGATGCAGCTCGGCGACATCACCGTCGAAGGTCTGCACCGGATGCCCGTCCGCGATGATCTGCGGACGATGCGTCACCACCCACGACGGCTGCTCGTACATCCAGTCACCGGGATGGTTATTCACCACCCATTCGTAGGTCGCGGACCCCATCACCAGTGCACCAACGGATTTGGCGAACGCCTCGTATCCAAACGGGCCGTCGGCATCGACCGCACGCGACGTCAGCCAGTCCAGGCTCTCGGCCTCATCGACGATATAGCCGTCCAGGCTCGACGCGGTGAAGTAGACGGTCGCCATCTCAATTTCCTCTCATCCAGTCCAGCGGGTCACCACGCCCGGTGCGAACCCCGTGGCGGCCCAGCATCGCGCGTGCGAGTTCACGTCGATGGGCCGAGTAGGTCAGCACGTGCGCGACGATGCCGTACAGCTGAAACGACTCCGGCGGGTCGCACAAGGCGTCGATGACGGTGTCGCCAAGCCGCCCGTCGTCGGCGTACTCGGACACCATTGCCGCCCAGCGGTTTCCGAGATCACCGTGATGGGCAGCCAGCTGTTGCGCTGTTGTCGACGCGGGCTGCGTGGCCACTCGGTTGGGGAAGTCGCGGCCTTCGATGGTGGCCAGCCACACTTCCTTGGTCCAGACGATCGCGCCGAGTACCGCGCCGACGCTGGGCTCAGGGCCATCCCAATCGAGAATCACCTGACCGGGTGAGATCTCCTCTGTCCATTGGTCTTTCGATAGCTGCGTGGCCTGGTTGATCAAGTAGGCGGTATCGGCGACGTCGTGGGCCACCATCAGTTGGGAAATCTCGGGCTCCTTGGTGTCGCCGTCGCTGTCCAGCCACAGCGATCCAGGCGGGTGGAAGTGCAGGCCGTTCGGCGCGGGAAGCCGGAACTGGACGTCCGTGGCGTGCGACGGTGGAACGCCGAACGTGCGACTGAACGCGCGAGAGAACACCTCGGCCGACGACCAGCCCTCGTCGGCGGCCACCGCGGTCACCGATTCGCCGCGATGCAGGCGCCAGGCCGCGCGCTCCAGCATGATGCGGCGACGCAGCGCTGCCGGGGACTCGCCGGTCAGCCGGCGCACTTCCCGGGAGAAGTGGAATTCCGACGCGTAAGCTGCTGCGCGCCATGTCGCCGACGTCGGTGTTGTCGGTGTCGACGACCGCGTCGAGCAGTTCCCTCAGTCGGTCGCGGCGTGCAGGATCGCTCACGCTATCCGAGTATGGTCGCCCGCCCGCAGAATGGACATGACAATTCCTGCTGCCGTGCGGCTCACTAGTGCTCGTGGCCAGTGAGCGAATTCGATGCCCTGTGCGCCAACGACGCCGAGCTGGCCCAGCTACGGACGTCGATCCGCGAGTTCCTGGCCGCCGATCGCGCCGAGTTCGGCTGGCGGCCTGCCGTCGACTGCTGGCTGGCGAAGTGGGACCCGGACTTTTCCGCCCGCCTTGCCGGCGCCGGGTTCGTCGGGCTGACCATCCCTGCCGAATACGGCGGCCACGGGCTGGGTTATCTGCACCGTTACGTGGTCACCGAGGAACTGCTGGCGCAGGGCGCCCCGGTCGCCGCGCACTGGATCGCCGACCGCCAGGTTGCGCCCGCCCTGCTGTCGTATGGCACCGAAGAGCAGCGGCGCCGGCTGCTGCCTCAGATCGTCGCGGGGCGGCTGTACTCGGCGATCGGGATGAGTGAGCACGGCGCGGGGTCGGACCTCGCCGCCGCTCAAGGCCCGCGCCACCCGCGCCGACGGCGGCTGGGTGCTCAACGGGTCGAAGGTCTGGACGAGCGGCGCCCACGTTGCCCAACAGATCGTCGTGCTGGCCCGAACCAGCCCACTCGACCCGCAGCATCGGCACGCGGGCTTTTCGCAGTTCATCGTGCAAACCTCGGCACCCGGCATCACGATCAGCCCGATTCTGTTGATGAACGGCGAACATCATTTCAACGAGGTCATCTTCTCCGACGTGTTCGTCCCCGACACCGACGTGCTGGGCCAGATCGGCGACGGCTGGCATCAAGTCACCGCGGAATTGGGTTTCGAGCGCAGCGGTCCCGAGCGGATCCTGTCCACCGCCACGCTGATCTTCAGCGTGATCCGCGCACTGGGCGACGTCGATGACGGTATCGCGGCGGACGTGGGTGACCTTGTAGCCCGGATGATTTCGTTGCGGCAGCTGTCGATCTCGGTGGCGCGCACGCTGGCCGATGGACGGGAAGCCGCGAACCGGGCGGCATTGGTGAAGGATCTCGGCACGCGCTTCGAGCAGGATTCCGTCGAGTTGGTCGCCGACCTGCTGGACTACGTCGAGGATGCCGAACCGTTGCGCGCGTTGCTGGCGGCCGCGCGTGTGCACTCCCCTCTGTTCACGCTGCGCGGCGGGACGAACGAGGTGCTGCGCGGGGTGGTTGCCAAGGGCATGGGTGTTGCGCCATGAACGAATTGGCGCAACTGGTCGACGATCTCGGCCGCCGGGCGTTCGACGCCCGCGTTGGACATCACTTTCCCGAATCGTTCGACGAACCGCTGTGGCGCAATCTGGAGGACACCGGACTCGCCCGGCTGACCAGCAGCCAGGACGCAGGCCCGGCGGAGGCGGCGATCGTGCTGTCCGGCTTGGCCAGACATGCGGCCGCGGTTCCGATCGCAGAGACCGATCTGCTCGCGGCCTGGCTCGCGGGAAAGGCTGGCGTGCCTGCTGCCCGACAGCGGACCGTTGACCGTCGCGACCGCCGTCGCCGCCGAGCATGACGGCCGAATCACCGGGACCGCCCGCGAGGTGCCGTGGCCGCTGGGCACGGTCGTATTGGCGGCGCGGACGGCCGATGCGCTGCGTATCGCGGTGATCGAGGGTGCGCAGATCGTCGACGGGCACAACCTTGCCGGCGAACCGCGCGGGTCATTCACCTTCGATGTGGCGGTCGACGACACGCGCACGGTCGACGTCGGTGTGGCCGACGAACTGAACCGCCGCGGCGCGTGGGCGCGCTGCAACCAGATCGTCGGTGCGCTCGATGCGGCGTGCGAGCTCACGGTCGCGCACACCGGCGAGCGGGTGCAGTTCGGGCGCCAGCTCAGCAAGTTCCAGGCCGTCCAGCATTCGCTGGCTGCGATGGCCGGAGAGATCGAACGCGCCCGCGCCGCAACTGCTTTGGCCACCGCTGCGGCGACCGACTACGGGTTCGACCACTCTGCGACCGACTACGCCGTGACCGCGGCGAAGGTGGCGGTCGGCCGGGCCGTCAGTCCGGTGACTACCATCGCGCACCAGTTGCACGGGGCGATCGGCGTGACCATCGAGCACCGGCTGTGGCTGTCCACGATGCGGGCACGCAGCTGGGTCGATGAGTTCGGCACCACAACGCACTATGCGCGGCGGCTGGGCCGCATGGCGCTGGCCGCCGACGATCCGTGGGACGTAGTGGTCAGCTATCCAGCACCTCGTTGACGCGCGCCTCGACATCGGCACGGTCACCGAGGTCCGCCACGTCAATGCCGAAGCGGTCGGTCAGCACGTCGAGCACGTCTGCTGCGGTGTCGAAGCGGATCTTTTCGGTCTCACCTCCGCTGTGGATGGCGAGATTCCGCCCACGCATGTTCCAGCGCGCGTCGTCGGTCACCAGTGCTGCCGTCAGGCCCGTGACGAAGAACGAGTGGGGATGCGTTGACACATACCAACTTCCGACTTCGAGATCGATTCGCGGTTGCGGGCGAGTGGTGAACATGTACAGCGGCTGCCAATCACCGCCGATCTCGGCCTCCAACTGGTAGCCGTCACCGCGCTCTCGGATGCGGTACGGCTCATGGCGGGTCTCCTGCACCGGGCCGGCCTCCAGCCGAATCGGCGACGTCAGCGTCTGTCCGCCGAACCCGACATCGACAAGAAGAGGCCCGTCGACACCTGGCACCGTCACCGACAGCACGTGGTGCGTCTGCGCAGGAAGCGGGCCGCCGGGATTCATCCACACCACTCGACCTGCAAGCCGCTGGACACCAAAGCCCAACTCCTCGAGCACATATCCCATCAGTCCGTTGTGCTCGTAGCAGTAGCCGCCGCGGCGGCGATTCACCAATTTGTCGAAGAGCACTGCGGCGCTCAGGTCGGCGACGGGGATGCCGAGCAGCGGGTCGAGGTTTTCGAACGGGATGGATTGGTTGTGGGCCGCCACGAGTGCGTGCAGCGTCTCGACCGTCGGATCCGCCCGGCCCCCGTAGCCGATCCTCTCGAAGTAGCCCGCCACATCGACGGTATCGGTGACTTCCGTTGTCATGAGGCCATGCTGCACCCTCAACACCGGTTGAGGTCCAGCCGGTGGAACACTGGGAACGTGGCCGCGCACTTGACCGAGGAACTGCGAGAGGACCTGCTTGCCCGTTGGTCGGAGGCGCACCGCAAGCATCACACGGTCACTCACCTGCACGAGATGCTCGATGCGATCGGACTGCTGGCCGACTCGGGCGTCGAGTTCGACCGCGAGGCCGTCGAGCTCGCCGCGTGGTTCCACGACGCCATTTACGAGATCGGCCGCGACGACAACGAGGACCGCTCCGCTGAGCTGGCGCGTGACCTGCTGGCGGGGTCGCCGATCCGGGACGAGGTTGCGCGGCTGGTGCTGGTCACCAAGACCCACAAGGTGGCCGACGACGACCTCAACGGCGGCGTCCTGTCCGACGCGGACCTGTCGGTGCTGGGCAGCAACGCGCTCCGGTACCGGACCTACGCCGCGGCGGTCCGGGAGGAGTACGCCGACGTGTCAGACGAGGTATTCAAACCGGCTCGGGCACAGGTTCTTTCGTCATTGCTCGACGGGCCGGTATTCCACACGGTGGCAGGGCGTGAGCGGTGGGAGCAGCTGGCCCGTCACAACATCGCCGACGAGATCGGCGAGCTCACCAGCTAGCCGAATTCACTTGCGTCACTTTAGTTTCACTTGTGGATAGGCTTCTGAAATTGTCGGTGGTTCGAACTAGTGTTCAATGCATGGGTAGGGGTGCGGTGTCGGATCGGCAGGCCATCACGGCCGCTCTCGACCGGTTCGATGCCGCCCAAGCCGAGCTCGCCGCCCTGTCCTTCGATGCGCTTACCGGTCCCGAAGTGCTCACCGTCAAGGATCGGTTGGAGACCGTTGAGCGCCGCCAGGCCGCCGTGGATCACCGGCTGACCCAGCAGCTGACCTCCCAAGCCAGCCCGGTCGAGCTGGGCGGCAAGTCGTGGACCGACGTGTTGTCCAACCGGCTGCGCATCGGCCGCGGCGCGGCCCGCAGGCGTCTGGATGAAGCCGACGACCTGGGCCCGCGCATCGCGATGACCGGCGAAGTGTTGCAGCCGCTGCTGCCCAACACTGCCGCCGCCCAAGCCGCCGGCACGATCGGCGCCGAGCACGTGCGGATCATTCGCCGCTTCTTCGCCGACCTGCCCACCGCGGTCGATTTCGAGACCCGCCAAGCCTGCGAGACCGACCTGGCCCGCATCGCCAGTAAGCACACCCCCGACGGGTTACGTAAAGCCGCCGACCGGCTGATGGCACTGGTGCACCCCGACGGCGATTTCAGCGATATCGACCGGGCCCGCCGCCGGGGACTGACGTTGGGTAAACAACAAGCCGACGGCATGAGCACGATCAGCGGACTACTCGACCCCGAGACCCGCGCAACCTTCGAAGCAGTATTCGCCAAATGGGCCGGGCCCGGGATGTGCAATCCCGACGACGATGCCCCGTGCGTAGATAGCTCGCCAAGCGAAGCTCATATCCAGAATGATCAGAGATCGCCGGCGCAACGCAACCACGACGCATTGAAAGCCATGGGCCGCAGCGTCTTAGCATCGGGTGAGCTCGGACAGCACAATGGGCTGCCGTGCACAATCATCGTGTCCACCACCCTGCAGGAGTTGGAATCCGGTATCGGACATGCGGTCACCGGCGGGGCACCCTGCTGCCGATGAGCGATGTGATCCGGCTGGCGTCGAACTCGCATCACTATCTGGTCATCTACGACAAACACACCGAAGAGCCGTTGTATCTGGCCCGAAGTAAGCGCCTCGCATCGGCGGGACAGCGCATCGTGCTACACGCACAAGACCGTGGCTGCACGTTCCCCGGCTGTACCGTGCCGGGCTATGGCTGTCAGGTGCACCACGCCGAACTCGACTGGGCCAAAGGCGGACAGACCAACATCACCGACGAAACGCTGGCCTGCGGCCCCCACAACCGCCTGGTCAAGCCCGGCGGCTGGCGTACCCGAAAACGCAAGGACGGCCGCACCGAATGGATTCCGCCGCCGCATTTGGATTCAGGCCAGTCTCGGGTGAACGACTACCACCACCCCGAGAACTACCCACTGCCCGACCAAGACGACCAGTCGTAGCCCACGCCTAGGCGCGACCAGTCGCGATCACCATCGGCTGCTCAACCACCGTCGTGCCGTCGACCACGTGTGGCTGCACACCGTCGACGAACTGCTTCTCCATGGCGGCCTTGGCCGGCTCGGGAGCTTGCTGGACAAGCGCTGCCATCGGCGTGAGATTGATGTACTGCCACAGGAATTCAGCAGGCGCCGCCAGCCGGAAGGTGGCCGTCGCGACTCGCGCGGACACCTCACGCAACCCGCCCTCACGAAGCAGTGCGGCGACTGCATCGGGATCATGCATGGAGAACACCGCGCCGACGAACCCGCCGAGATCCGGGGATATGTGGTCGACGATCGACCGCTCAAGGGTCGCGAAGAGCGGTTGAATCCTGCCCGGTGTGTTGATCACCACCCGACCCGACGGCGCCAGCACGCGCGTCATCTCGGCGATTGCCGCGGCCCGGTTCTCCATGAACATCAGCCCCATCTGGCACAGGACAACGTCGACGGATGCATCTGCGATCGGCAGCGCCGCCGCATCCGCGACGCGCCACTGGATCGCGGCACCGCCCGGCGCGGGGACATTCTTCGCGACGTCGATCATGTCCGGGGCGATGTCGACCCCGGTCACCACTCCTTGCGCACCGACTTGCTCTGAGGCCAAGCGAGTGATCAGGCCGGTGCCACATGCGACATCGAGGACGCGTTCACCCGGTTGCAGGTCCGCCACCCGCAGCAATTCCCGCGAGACCGGCGTGGCGATGGCTGGCACGAAGTCACGTTGATAGTTCTCGGCGGCCGTGCCAGTGAAATGTTGGTACGAGACAGAGGACATGCAAGGACGGTACGAATGTCGATACCTGTCCCGCATCGCCCAAACGCCCTATGCGTGCGGCATGGGTCAAACGACCCATGGCTCAGACGAGATGGTGCTCGTACGCGTATGCAGTCGCCGCGGTGCGGTTGGTGACACCGAGCTTTGCGTAGATGTGTTCGACGTGGCGCGCGACGGTATGCGGGCTGACCGTCAGCATCTCGGCGATCTGGCGGTTGGTGCGGCCCGCGGCCAAGTGCATCAGCACTTCTCGTTCGCGCGCCGACAGCGCTGTGGGTGGTTCCCCCTGCGGGCGTTGAGCCAGCCCGATCGACAGCGAGCGCACACGCTCCACATCGGGAGCAGCGCCCAGCCGGGTGAACGTTTCTGCGGCGCTGTCGAATTCCAGCCTCGCAGTGGTGCTGTCTCCGAGCGCGGCACAGGCCAAGCCGAGCAGGACCGAGGTCTTCGCCGACTCGTACGGCATGTGCAGCAGCTGCCAAGTCCCCGCGGCGGCCCTCAATTCGGCGAGCGCGCCTGAGACGTCACCCGACCCCAGCATCACGGACCCGTTGGTGTGCGCGGCCGTCGCGTTCAGGAAGAGCGACGTCGACCGGTCGGCGAGCGCGCCTAGTTCTTCCGCTGCGGCACCGGCAGCCGTGAAATCACCTACGGCTCGGTAGATCTCGACCGCAGCCGACAGCACTTCAGGTCGCTCTACGGGGTTGCTTCGTTCCTGCAGGGCCCGCTTGATTGTGACGACCGCGGTCGCGCCATCGCCGCGGGCGAGCTGAAGCAGCGCCAAACCGGGCATCGGGTCGCGGCCGTTGCGGCCGGCATGACGGTAATGCTCTTCGGCGCGCTCGAAGTTGCCGAGTAGCCTGTGTAACTCGCCCTGCTGGTAGTGCGCGAGGCCGAGGGCCGGATGCGGTGGATCGGCGAGCCGACGGCATGCGCTCTGCGCGCTCGACACGGCGGCGGACCAATCGCCTTCCGCCTGTTCGAGCTGTGATCGGTGCACCAGGCATTGGCCACGGAACGGCACCATGTCGGGTCGGGAATCGCACCATGCCGCTAGCGAATTCGTCCACTCCGACGCTCGGCGCAGGTCGTATAGGCCCATGCATTCGAGGATCACCGCGCAGTAGACGATGCCCGTGGTGATCGGTCCCACCTCATCGGCGGTGACGGACACCATCACGGCATCGAGCCGCGCAACACCGGCTGTCGGCTCGCCCATCGCGATCAGCGCCTGACCGTGCGCGAGTGTGCCAAACGCACAGAGGTCGGCGTCGCCGCACCGGACGCCGATCTCGGTGGCGCGGACGGCCATGTCCCTCGCGCCCTGCGGGTCGTCGGTGAGCGCGGCCAGCATCCGGGGAATGAGGACGTAGCCCGACGCCGGGCACTCCCGACCGGCTGCGGTGCTCAGCTCCTCCGCGCGGGAAAACCAACCGCTGGCAGGCGCCTCGAGGCCGCGCATCATGAGGCTGAGTCCGAGCCAGAAGGCATAGCGGGCGGCCTCGGCGTGATCGCCTGCGGTCAGCGCAGCCCGCGCCGCCTCCTCCCAGTGCTTGACGCTCTCGTCGTCAGCACCGAGCAGATAGGCGCGGATCGCAGCCCGTTCGCAGTCCGCGGCGCCCGCCGGCGTCATCACTCCAGTGTCAGCTGCCCGTCCACTTCGGCGGGCGCTTCTCCGCGAACGCGATGGCGCCTTCCTTTGCGTCGTTGGACATGAAGACCGGCGCGAGAATCTTGGTCTGCTTGTCCCACATCTCCTCTTCCGACCATTCGCGTGACTCGACGATGATGCGCTTCGTCGCGGCCACGGCAAGCGGACCGTTCGCGGTGATCGTCTCGGCCAGTTCGATCGCCGCGTCCAGTACCTGGCCGGGTTCGGCCAGCACGTTGACCAGGCCGAGTTCGTGGGCGCGCTGCGCCGGGAGGCGTTCACCGGTCAGCGCGAGTTCCATGGCGACGGCATAGGGGATGCGCTGCGGCAGTCGCAGTAGCCCGCCCCCGCCGGCGACCAGACCGCGCTTCGTCTCGGGTATGCCGAACGCCGAATCCTTCGACGCGACGATCAGGTCGGTGGCCAGGGCGAGTTCGCAGCCGCCCGCCAGGCAATAGCCCTCGACGGCGGCGATCAAAGGCTTGACGGGCGGGCGCTGGGTGAATCCCATGCCGCGGCCCTCGACCACGACGTTCTCCCCGCGGGCGAACGCCTTGAGGTCCATACCCGCGCAGAACGAGCCACCGGCACCGGTCAGCACGCCGACCGACAGGCCGGCATCGCCGTCTAGCCGGTCCATGGCGTCGGCAAGCCCCTGGCTGACCGCGGCGTTCACCGCGTTCTTGGCCTCAGGCCGATTGATGGTGATGACCAGGATTCGGTCGCGCTGCTCGACCAGGACTACATTTTCGCTGTTATCTGTCACGCCGGTGATCGTAACCACAGGCTCAGGTACCATAACTAGAACACGTTCTAATTTTAGGGGGAGACCGCATGGCCTCGACCGATATCGAGCCGTCGGAACTCACGAAGTGGGATCCGGGCCTCACCGAACGCGTGATGGGGATAACCAGGCCGTTCCTCAAGCGGTACTTCCGCTCGGAGGTGCGCGGGCTGGAGAACATGCCGCCGGGGGGCGCGCTGCTGGTGTCCAACCACTCCGGCGGCATGCTGCCGATGGATGTTCCGATCCTGGCGGCCGAGTACTACCACGAGCACGGTTACGGGCGGCCGCTGTACACGCTGAGCCACGACATGCTCTCGGTTGGACCGACGGGCGACTTCTTCAAGAAGATCGGCTACATCAGTGCCAACCACGAGAACGCCGACGCGGCGCTGCGGTCCGGCGGTCTCGTGGTGGTGTTTCCCGGCGGCGACTACGACGTGTACCGACCGACGCTGTCTGAGAACGTCATCGACTTCGGCGGCCGCACGGGTTACGTGAAGGCCGCGCTGAATGCCGGGGTGCCGATCGTTCCCACAGTCGGCATCGGCGGCCAGGAGACCCAGCTTTACCTGTCCCGCGGCACGTGGCTTGGCCAAGCGGCTCGGCCCGATCGCACGCCTGGCCCGCACCAAGATCGTGCCGATTTCCTTCGGATTCCCGTTCGGTCTGAGCCTGGTGATCCCGCCCAACCTCCCACTGCCCGCCAAGATCGTGATGGAGGTGCTGCCGGCGATCGACATCGTCGCCGAGTTCGGCGAGGACCCGGACATCGACGAGGTCGATGCTCACGTCCGGCACGTCATGCAGCGGGCGCTGGACAAACTAGCCTCGCAACGCCGGCTGCCCGTGCTGGGATAGCCATCGTGGCCTTTACCGATCGCCTTGCCGACACACTCGGCATAGTCGCGACGATGCGTCGCGCCGGGGTCATCGCCCCGATGCGGCCCGACAAGTACATCCGCATCGCGGCTGCGATGCAGCGCGAGAACATGGGCATCACGTCGGGATTCGCCGCGGCCGCGCAGCGCTGCCCCGACCGGCCCGGTCTCGTCGACGAGCTCGGCACGCTGACGTGGCGCGAAATCGACCAGCGCGCTGATGCATTCGCCGCCGCACTGCAGGAACAAGGCGGCTCCGAAAGTCATCGGCATCATGGCACGCAACCACCGCGGGTTCGTCGAGGCGCTGATCGCCGCCAACCGGATCGGTGCCGACGTGCTGCTGCTGAACACGTCGTTCGCCGGGCCCGCGCTGGCCGAGGTGGTCGCAGTCGGGAAGGCGCGCGATCGCGGTCATCTACGACGAGGAGTTCACCGAGCACCGTCGACCGCGCGCTGGCCGACAAACCGGACGCGACGCGGATCGTCGCCTGGACCGACGAGCCCGCAGGATGGCCTGACGGTCGAGAAGATGATCGACGGGCACGCCGGGCGGCAGCCGCAGCGGGCGAGCACCAAAAGCAAGGTCATCCTGCTGACGTCCGGCACCACTGGAAGTCCCAAGGGCGCCAAGCACTCCGGTGGTGCTGACGGTGGCCCTGGCATCCTCAAGGCGATTCTGGATCGCACCCCGTGGCGCGCCGAAGAGCCCGTCGTGGTCGTGGCGCCGATGTTTCATGCGTGGGGCTTCTCGCAGCTCGTGTTCGCGGCATCGATGGCGTGCACGGTCGTCACCCGCCGCAAGTTCGACCCCGAGGCCACCCTCGAGCTGATCGACCGGCACCGCGCCACCGGGCTGTGCGTGGTGCCTGTGATGTTCGACCGGATCATGGAACTACCCGACGAGGTGCGCAACAACTACAGCGGCCGGTCGCTGCGGTTCGCCGCTGCGTCGGGTTCACGCATGCGCCCCGATGTCGTCATCAAGTTCATGGATCAGTTCGGTGACGTCATCTACAACAACTACAACGCCACCGAGGCAGGCATGATCGCCACCGCGACACCGCAAGACCTGCGAGCCGCGCCCGACACCGCGGGCAAGCCGGCCGGTGGCACCGAAATCCGCATTCTGGACAGCGATTTCAACGAGGTGCCCACCGGAGAGGTCGGCGGCATCTACGTGCGCAACTCCACCCAGTTCGACGGCTACACCTCGGGCAAGACCAAGGACTTCCACGAGGGCTTCATGTCGTCCGGCGACGTCGGTTACCTCGACGACGCCGGGCGGCTGTTCGTCGTCGGCCGCGACGACGAGATGATCGTCTCCGGCGGTGAGAACGTCTACCCCATCGAAGTGGAGAAGACGCTGACAGCTCACCCGGACATCGCGGAGGCATCGGTCATCGGCGTGGACGACGAACAGTTCGGGCAGCGGCTGGCCGCGTTCGTGGTTTTGAATGACGGCGCATCGGCTACCCCGGACCTACTGAAGCAACACGTCCGAGAGAATTTGGCGAATTACAAAGTGCCAAGGGATATCACGATCCTCGACGAACTACCTCGCGGCAGCACCGGCAAGATCGTGCGCCGCGAATTGCAGGACCGCGCCGGCCGTGCGTAAGCGCTTTCCGCTGCTGCGCGCGTCAGCGGAGCTACTCAACGCTGCCAATGGCGTGCGCCCACTGGGCCGCGAGGGGTACATCACCTTGCCGGTGTTCGCATTCGGCTGGCCCACCACCGAGGCGGCGCCGCTGTATCTCGCCGGGTCGCTGTTCGACGCGGGGCGCCGCGGACTGCGGGGCGACTTCCGAGGTGTGCGCGGCCGAATCGCGTTGCTGCTAACGGCGATCGCGTGGGGTCTGCTCGGTTTGATCATGTATCGCAATGTGAGTTCGGCGCCGTATTTCGAGAAGCCACTCGCCGACGCGCTGGGTGACGACTACGAGGCGATCGCGGCGAAGTCGCAGCCGGCCAGACGGCGCCGCAGCCTGATCGGCGTTCCGCCCAACGACTTGATTCGCCGCCGCTACGTCGAGAAGGCCGACACCGTCCAATACGGCCCGCATCCCCGGGTGAACTTCGCCGACATCTGGCGTCGCGCCGATCTGCCCCGCGACGGCAAGGCGCCGGTGCTGCTGCAAGTGCCCGGCGGTGCGTGGGCGATCGGCATGCGGCGACCGCAGGCCTATCCGCTGCTGAGCCACCTCGCCGAGCGTGGCTGGGTGTGCGTGTCGATCGACTACCGCGTCAGCCCGCGGCACACCTGGCCGGATCACATCGTCGACGTCAAGCGGGCGCTGGCCTGGATCAAGGAGCACATCGCCGACTACGGCGGCGACCCGGACTTCGTCGCGATCACCGGCGGCTCGGCGGGCGGCCACCTGTGCTCGCTGGCCGCGCTGACCCCCGACGACCCGCAGTACCAACCGGGCTTCGAGGACGCCGACACCTCGGTGGTGGCCGCGGTGCCGATCTACGGCCGCTACGACTGGTTCACCACCAAGGGCTCGGGCCGCAAGGAGTTCATCGCGTTCCTGCAGAAGTTCGTGGTGAAGAAGCGGTTCGCCGAGCACCGGCAGGTGTACGAAGACGCGTCCTCGATCAAGCGGTTACGTCCCGATGCGCCACCGTTTTTCATCCTGCACGGGCAGGACGACTCGATCATCCCCGTCCGCGAGGGCCGCGAGTTCGCCGAGGCGACTGCGGGAGGTGTCGACGTCCGTCGTCGCGTACGCCGAGATTCCGCATGCCCAGCACGCGTTCGACTTCTACGGCTCGCCGCGGGCGCATTACACCGCCCAAGCCGTCGAGAAATTCCTGTCGTGGGTGCACGCCACCCGGTAGTGCTACGGCGCCATAGCGGACTCGACGACCGTCAGCTCCTCGGAAAGCCCTGCGGCCCGCCGGATTTCGACGAACGCGTCGATCATCGCGTCGGTCAGCTCGTGCGGATCCGACAGCGTGGCACCGTCGGAGAGCACCGAGATGTTGAGTTGGTCGACGTAGCTCCAGACCGTGATGTTCAGCCCGCTGCCCGTCGTGAGCGGGCCGACCGAGTAGATCTCGGTCACCAGCGCGCCGCCGACGCGTCCGGGCTCTCGCGGGCCGGGCACATTCGAGATCGGAATGTTCAGCACCTTGTTCTGGCCGTCCTTTTCCGCCAGCCAGTGGAACAGCCGCTCCGCGGGTGCGGGCGGGAAGTAGGCCGACCACCTGCTGACGAGTTCCGGGCCCATGAGGTGGTGGGTCTCCTTGGCGTCCACCGCTGCGTCGTGCACGGCCTGCACCCGCTGCCAGCGGATCGTCCAGTTCGATGGGCACCACCATCATGACGCCGGAAAAGCGATTGCCTGAGATTCGTTCCCTCGAGAAGTCGAAACTGACTGGGACGGAGGCCAATAGCGGATGGTCGGCGTGGCCGTCGTACTTGAGCGACAGCTGGCGCAACGCCCCTGCCGAGATCGCCAGCACCATGTCGTTGATCGTGACGCCGAGATGCTTGCCAGTTTCCTTGACGTCGGCGAGCGCCAGTGTGGCGGTGGCGAACTTGCGCTGCGCGTCGACGCGGTGATTCATGAACGACGGCGGCGGCGTGAACGGACGGGTCAGCTCGGGAGACAGCTTCTTCGAACTCTTACGCACCCGGCTGCACACCCTGCGCGGTGTAGCGCATCACCCCCGGCAACCGCCCGATCTGGCGCATGTGGTCGGCGAACGCCGTACGCATCAGTTCGGCGCGCCCCGGCGCGGGATCCGTTGCGTACGAGTCACGGTCGTCCGGGTTCGCCTGCGGGTCCATCCCCCGCGCGAGCAGATTCGCCGATGCGACGCCGTCGGCGAGTGCGTGGTGGATCTTGCCGAGTACCGCGATTCTGCCGTTGGCCAGGCCCTCGATGAAGTACATCTCCCACAGCGGCTTGCTGCGGTCCAGCGGGGTGCTGGCGATCCGGCCGACGGCCTCGTCGAGTTGGCGACGACCGCCTGGGCTGTCCACCCGGCACGGACGGACGTGGTAGTCGAGGTCGACTTCGCAGTTCTCCCGCCACATCGGGTGGTGGAACTTGAAAGGAATGTCGACAAGTTCGTAACGGAAGGGATCGAGCTTGTACAGCCGGCCGTGGATGACCTCGCGGAACTCGTCGATGCCGAACTGCCGGCCCTTCAGCTCGGAGATGTCGATCACCGCCAGCTTGAGGGTGTGCATGTGCACCGTCGGCGTCTCGCTGTACAGCAGCACAGCGTCCCACCCGCTAAGCCTCTTCAAAAGCTACCTCCCATACGGAGCAGCTTATATAACGGCTTTGGCCCTGTTCAGCGTTCGGTTTCGGTGAATCTGATTGAGGAACAGCCCGATTGCCGTCGCCATCGACCCTGTGCGGGCGCCGTCGATCATGTCGAACGCGTGACCCGCGCCTGGCAGCTCGACGTAGCTCACCACCGAATGCGACGCCGCGCGCAACCGCTCGACGAAGCTGCGGGCCTGCTCGACCGGGATCACGCTGTCGCCGGTGCCATGGATGACCAGGAACGGCGGCGCGTCGGCGTGCACCCGGGCGATTGGCGATGCCTTGCGGAAGATGTCTGGGTGCTTGGCGATCTTCCGCCCGACCACGACCCGCTCAAGGAAGTCGACGAATCGGGCCCGCTCCGCCGTGGACCGGTCCTCCCAGTCGTAGCGCCCGTAGATGCCCACCACCGCATCGACGGAGGTGTCCGAGCCGTCCGACAATTCGCACTGCATTTCCGGGTCGTTCGCGGTCAGCCCGGCCAGTGCCGACAGGTGTCCACCCGCCGAACATCCTGCTACCGCAACGAAATTGCGGTCGCCGCCGAACTTGTCGACGTTCGCGCGCGCCCAGGCGATCGCGGTCTTGACGTCGGTGATGTGCGCCGGCCAGCGATGGTGCGGCGCCACCCGGTAGTCGATCGACAGGCACACCCAGCCCATCTCGGCCAGATGCGACATCAACGCGTAGCCCTGGAGAAGACGGCCGCCGTGCACCCAGGCGCCTCCTGGCACGAAGAGCAGCACCGGCGCGGGTTCGGCCGGCAGGTCCTTGCGTCGCCACACGTCAAGCAGCTGGGAGGGGCGGGGCCCGTAGCGGACCGATGTCCGGTACACGCTGCGACGGTGCTCGCGCAGCTTCCACAGCGGCGGCGTGCGTTCCGGCGCCGGCCATTCGATCGCCAGGTCTTTGGCGGGCACGATGCCGCGCAGCGCGGCGTCGGTTACGGCATGGGTGCTGTCGCGCTCCTGCCGCTTCAGCTCGGCGTTACCCGGGCTAAGCAAGGACTTCGCCGTCGCGCCGAGAAAATCGGGCAGGTGGCGGTAGCCCCACACGCCCATCGCGGTCGCGGCACCCAGTGGCTCAAGGTGTTTCCCGACAATGGGCAGGGAAGCGCTCGCCACACTCATCGCGAGCATGTAGTCGGCAGGACCGGCCTTCAGCAACCACCTGGCGCGCGTCCACAGGGTCGGACCGGCGTCCGGTCGTTCCGTCATTGCGCGAGCGTACCTCGCACATGCGGCGGTAAACGACAACATTCGGAACATGTCTACTCATGACACTTTCAAGATCAGTTGTGACCTGCATCACCGTCTCTGCTGAGCGGCGGGCGGGCGCGTTAGCTTCGTTTGACAACCGTCAACATCCGCCGTTTTCAGAGGACTTCCACTGTGAGTAGGTCAGCTCTTGCCATCACCGAAGAACACAACGACCTGGCCGACGCCGCCAACGGGCAGCTAAGCCGGCTCGACAGCCGCGCTGCCGCGCGCGCCACGCTCGAAGACGGGTCCTCCCACCCCGCCGACATCTGGTCGGCGGGTGCCGAAGTCGGGTGGAACGGGCTGGCGATCGCCGAGGAGCACGGCGGTTCGGGCTTCGGCCTCGCCGAACTGGCGGTCGTGCTGGAGGCGCAGGGCCGCGAGCTATGCCCTGGCCCGTTCCTGCCGAGTGTCGCGGCGGCGGTGGTTATCGACCGCTGCGCACCGGATTCCGTTCGTGCGCAATTACTTCCCGGGCTGGCCGACGGCAGCACGGTCGGCGCGCTCGCCCTATCGGGCAGCGTGACAATCGGTTCAGATCTGGTCGTGACCGGTGAGAGCCCTGCCGTGCTGGGCGCGCCTGACGCCAACGTGCTGGTGATCGCCGCAGGTGAGGACGTCGTAATCGTCGACGCGGCGGCCGATGGTGTCACGGTCACTGCGCTGGACTCGCTGGACACCACCCGCAGCGTCGGGTCCGTCGCGCTGCGCGGCGTGACGGTCGACGAGGACCGGGTGCTTCGCGGCGCGGCACGCAAGGCCTGGACGGTGTTCCGGATCCTCGCGTCGGCCGAGGCGGTCGGCGTCAGCTGGGCGACGCTGGAGATGGCGGTCGAGTACGCCAAGGTGCGCGAGCAGTTCGGCCGGACCATCGGCACCTTCCAGGCCGTCAAGCACCATGCCGCCAACATGCTCGTCAACGCCGAGGAGACCACCGCGGCCACCTGGGACGCAGCGCGCGCCGACGACCTCGACAGCGCCTGGTTCGCCGCCGCGGTGGCCGCCTCGCACGCGATCCGTACCCAGGTGTTCAACGCGCAGAACAACATTCAGTTGCACGGCGGCATCGCCTACACGTGGGAGCACGACGCCCACCTTTACCTGCGGCGCGCACGCACGCTCGCGGCGATCATGCAGGACGGCGCCGACCCGCTGCTCGACATCGTCGAGGGCCAGCGCAGCGGTCAGGCGCATGGCGCGTCGTTCACGCTGCCGCCCGAGGCGGAGGCCCACCGCAGCCAGGCCCGCGAGGCCGTCGCCAGCGTGCGCTCATTGCCCGAGGACAAACAGCGCGACTTCCTCGTCGACTCCGGCTACCTGGTTCCGCACTGGCCCAAACCGTGGGGCAGGGCGGCCGACGTGCTCGAACAACTGGTCATCGAGGAGGAGTTCAGCGGCGTCGAACGGCCCGACATGGGCATCACCGGCTGGGTCGCGCTCACGATTGCCCAGGCAGGCACTGACGACCAGCGCGAGCGCTGGGTCGAACCGGTGCTGCGCGGTCAGGTGATGTGGTGTCAGCTGTTCTCCGAGCCGGGCGCGGGTTCGGACGCCGCCGCGGTGCGCACCGCGGCCAAGAAGGTCGACGGCGGCTGGCGTGTCACCGGCCAGAAGGTGTGGACCAGCCTTGCGCAGTATTGCCAGTGGGGTTTGGCCACGGTTCGCACCGACCCCGAGGCGGCCAAGCACGCCGGCGTCACGATGATGGCGATTGACATGAAAGCCCCTGGCGTGACAGTCAATCCGCTGCGCGGCATCACCGGCGATTCTCACTTCAACGAAGTCTTCTTCGACGACGTGTTCGTTCCGGACTCCGATGTGGTTGGCGACGTCAACCGCGGCTGGCTGGTGGCCCGCGCGACACTGGGCAACGAGCGGATCTCCATCGGCGGAGGCTCGGGCGGTGCGACCGGGTTCAGCCCAGACGATCTCATCAAGCTGCTCGACGCCGCGCCGGCCGCGGCCAACTACGTGCGGCGAGCCGGCGAGTCCATCGCCGAAACGCATACGTTGCGGCTGCTGAACCTGCGCAGAGCCAGTCGTGCCATCGCCGGAGCGGAGCCAGGACCAGAAGGCAATGTCACCAAACTGCTTGTGGCCGAGGCGGGCCAGCGGATCACCGAATTGGGCATGGAGTTGGCCGGTTCGGCACCCGTGGTCGGACAAGCGCCGAAGCTGCTGCGCGGCTACCTGGGAAACCGGGCGATGACCATCGCAGGCGGCACGTCGGAAATCACTCGGAACACGATCGCCGAACGCATTCTCGGCCTGCCTCGCGATCCACTCCTGAAATAGCCCGCTATTGGCCGCTGCCGACAGCATGCCGCTGTCACGACAGGTCAGCGCAGAGCTGCACGGCCGCGAACCCGACCGAGCAGCAACCAGCGCCACAAGGGTGACCAGCAGCAGGAGCGTCGTGCATGCGGCGGCCTGGAACGCCTGCCCGCGGTCGGTCAGCGCGAAGATCGTCACCGGCAGGGTCTTCCACGTCGCCGGGTAAACCATCACCGTCGCGCCGAGCTCGCCCATCGACAGCGCCACCGCCAGACCCGCCGCGGCGCCGAGCGCAGGCAAGAGCAGCGGCAGCGTGACCCTGAACAGCACTCGCACGGGCCCCGCACCGAGGGATTCGGCGGCCTGGCGATAGGCCGGGTCGAGGCGGTCGAGGGCGGCGGACACTGCGCTGAACGCAAACGCGAGCACCAGGACGGTGTGCGCCAGGACGACGATCCACCGAGTGCCGCCTAGCAGCAACGGTCGCGAGTTGAACGCGATCAGCAGCCCAAGCCCGATCGCCACCGACGGGACCGCGATGGGCAGATGAAACACCGCGTCAGTGACGCGGCTCAGCCACCGCGGAGCCTCACGCGCGGCCAGCGCGGCCCAGGTGCCGAGCACCAGCGCCAGGGCGCCGGAAATGAACGCCGTCTGCAGGCTGACCGACAAGCTCGCCAGGTTCTCACCGGAGAGGGCGTCGTCGAAGTGGGCCAGCCCGAGGTCGGACGGCAGTGCTGCGGTCCACGATCCGGCAAGGCCCGCGATCACTACCGTGGCAAGCGGCGCCACAAACACGACGAGCACGACAGCGGCGAACCCGACGAGGACGGCCGCCCTACCGCGCCGGCTCCACAACAACATCGGCAGCCCCCTTTCCGCGACCGGTCATCAGCCGTGCAAACACCAGGCGGTACAGCCCGTAAAGCACCAGCGACAGCGCGATCTGCACCGTGGCGATCACCGCCGCCCCGGGTAGATCGAACGTGACGATGCCGCGCGTGTAGATGAGCACCGGCAGGGTAATCACTCCTTTGGCACCGGTGAACAGCACGATGCCGAATTCGTTGAGCGTCAACAGAAGTACCAGGCTGCCGCCGGCCATCAGCGCCGGCCACGCCTCCGGCATCACCACCGACCGCAGCACCCGCAGCGGTGACGCTCCGAGGCTGGCCGCCACGTCCAGTTGTGCGCGGGGCAGCACCGCGAAGGACGCCAGCAGCGGGCGCACGACGAACGGTGTGAAGAAAGTGATCTCCGCGGCGATCACGCCTGCAGGCGTGTAGAGGAAGTTCAGCACCTGCGACGTTCCGGTGATGCTGGAGATCGCGGCGTTTACCGCGCCCGCGCTTCCGTAGAGAAAGGTGAACGCCAACGTGATGAGGAACGACGGCAGCGCCAGCACGGTGTCGATCAGCCGGCCAACCAGCCGCGCGCCCGGGAAAGGGACGAACGCGAGAACGATCGCCAGGAATGTGCCCAGCACCAGACAACCGGCCGTGGATGTGGCCGCGATCGCGACGGTTCGCCACAACGCGCCGCGGAACATTTCCGATGCCAGAACATCCGACCATGTCGACCAACCACGCTGGTTATCACCGACTTTCGTCGATTCCAGGCACACGCGGATGAGCGGATAGACGGCGCAGACCAGCACCACGAGCAGCGGCGCCAGAGTCCACAGCACCGCACGGGACCCTGTCGGCGCCGGGCGTACCGGCGCATCGGACGCCGGTGCGGGCCGGTCGAGAACGGTTGTCACGATGGCTGAACCAGCACGCCTGCAGGTTCCGGCAGGCGGACACCCACCTCAGTGCCGATCCCGATTTGGGCATTTCCCGGAACGTCGATGTCGATCAGCCGATCCGGCAGGCCACCGACGGAGAGCACCAGCCGCGTGGTGGCTCCGCGCCAGACCGAGGCGGCCACCGTGGCGCGCAGCGCATCTCGCTCACCCAGCGACACGATCCGCATGGCGTGAGGCCGAATGCACAACAGCGCCTTGGATTCCGGTGCCCAATCGATCTTGCCGACGGTCGGTTGCGGCGCCTCCGCGCTGACGGTCTTGTGCGCGATGGTCACCAATGCCGAGGTGCCGATGACCCTCCCGACCGTGCACGGGATGAGGTTGGCACCGCCAAGGAACGCCGCCGTGAAGCTGGTCGGCGGCCGCCTCCACAGGTTCTCGGCCGTATCGACATCCATCAGCCGGGCGTTGTTCATCACCACGATCCGGTCGGCCAGCGCCAGCGCCTCGGCCTGATCGTGAGTCACGTAGAGCATCGCGGTGTCGGGCAGCGATTCCTTGAGCCGCTGCAGCTCGGCCAACGTCGAGTGGCGAAGCTGGGCATCGAGGGCCGCCAACGGCTCGTCGAGCAACAGCACTTTTGGCCGGATGGCCAACGCGCGGGCGATCGCGACCCTCTGCTGCTGTCCGCCGGAAAGCTCACGGGGAAGCCGATTTCCGTACGCCGACATGCCGACCATATCCAGCGCTTCGGCGACGCGTAGACCGATATCCGCGCGCGGCACCCGCTGTGATTTGAGCCCGAACGCAACGTTGTCGGCGACCCGCATGTGGGGGAACAGCGCATACGACTGGAGAACCACACCGATGCCCCGCTTCGCAGGCGGCTGATCGGTGACGTCGCGGCCTGCCAGCCGGACAGTGCCCGACGTTGGCCGAACGAACCCGGCCAGCGCATTGAGCGCTGTCGACTTGCCCGACCCGCTCGGCCCGAGCAGTGCGACCGTCTCACCCGGCGCCACCCGCAGGCTGAAGTCGATCAGCGCGTTCGTCACCTTGCGACCCCGGCCGTAGGACACGCCGACGCGATCGAAGATGATTGCCGCCGTCCGGGTTTCCGCAGCCTCGGCGTGCTGTGCCGTAGTTCGCGGCCGGCCGACCCCGACTTGGCTCACGTCAGTTCCCGGTCGCCTTCTGATACGCGGCCACGTCGGCGTCCAGTTCGGCGAGCACGGTGTTCCAGTCCGGCACCCAAACGTCGACGCCGTCGAGCACCGCCGCCGGTGTGTTCGGTGCCGCCGACCCCCCCGCGGTGGTGCGGATCTGGTCGCGCACCGGGATGCCGAGCGCGTCGGGCTCGACCGTCTTCTGAACGTCGTCAGACAGCAGGAACTCCAACAACTTCTTGGCCGAGGCTTCGTGCGGCGCTCCCTTGGTCACGGCTGCGACGTACGGCAGTGAGACCGTGGTTCGCTTCCCGTCGGCTGCCGCGGGGATGAAGATGTTGAACTTCGAGCCGTCGTCCTTGATCGACCCCAGGTTCATCTGCACATCGCCGTTGGCGACGAGCAACTCGCCATTGCTCACCTTGGGCTGCAGCTTGCCGGTGGAAGACGACGGGCCGACGTTGTTCGCCTGCAGCTTGCCCAGGTAGTCCAGTGCGCCCTGCTTGCCGAGCAGATGCTGCAGCAGAATCAGCACCGCGGTGCCGTCGCCGGCCTGCCCTGGTGTGGAGTACTGCAGCTTGCCCTTGTACTGGGGTGCCAGCAGGTCGTCCCACGTCTTGGGCTGCGGGTTCGCGCTCGGGTTCGCGATGAAGTTCAGTGCGTTGTTGACGATCGGCACGTAGTTCGGCGACACCTGATCGGCGGGAATGCCTGCGGTGTTCACGCCGCTGGCAACCAGTAGCCCCGACTTGTCGGCCTTCTGGATGAACGGAGGCAGTGTGACCAGGAGGTCGGCCTGCGGGTTGGACTGCTCCTTCTCCACCCGCGAAACCACCTCGCCGGATCCCGCCTCGACGAGGTTGACCGCGATGCCGGTGTCCTTGGTGAATTTGTCGAACTGGCTCTTGTACCACGTGGCGAGCCCGTCGGCGCTGTAGACGGTCAGCGTCTCGGCGTTCGACCCCGAGGAGCCGGTGCCGCCACACGCGGCGGTCATCGTCGCTGCCATCACGGCGATTGCCGCGATGCGAAGGGTGTTGCGTAACTTCATGATTCCTTCTCTTCGTTATCGGTCGTGCAAAATGAGATCAGCGAACTCGGTGATCGACGCGACGACGTGGGTGGCTCCAGCGTCGCGGAGCTGACGCTCGTCGTGAGCGCCGGTGAGGGTGCCCGCGGCGATCGCAACACCTGCGCGCAGTCCGCTTTCGATGTCGCTGCTTGTGTCTCCGAGCGTTGCGACGTTCCGGACGCCGTCGACGCCGAGTCGCATCAGCGCGGTGAGGATCAGATCCGGATACGGCCGTCCACGCACGCCGTCGCCAGGCGCGAGCACCAGATCCACAAGGGACTGCCAGCCCAGCGCGGCCAGCAGTTTCTCCTGAGTGGTACCGCTGAACCCGGTGGTGAGGGCCACCCGGACTCCCGCATCCCGAATTTGGGAAATCGCCTCAGCCGCACCGTCGATCGGCTTGGCCCGCCCTTCATCGATGAGGCGCTCGTAGGCGCGCTCGAAGGCGCTGTTGGCCTGCTGCGCGAGGTCCTCGCTTCCGAACAGCGCCAGGAACACACTGATCTTGGACTGCCCCATGGTGTCGAGCACGTACTGCCGAGCGCGTTCGCGCTCTTCGCCCGACTCAGGCACCCCCACCTCGGTGGCGGCCGCCTCAAACGCGCTGACCACCAGCCCGTCGTCGGCGACCGTGGTGCCGGCCATGTCGACAACCGCTAGCTGAATCGCGTTGTTCTGCATAGGCATTCCTCCGCTTTACAGGCCGACCAAGTCGGCCGTCTGTTCGGCGATCGCAGGCGCGAGCGTCATGCCACGGCCACCAGGACCCGTGATCACCCACACGGCGTCGTCCGGCGACGTTCTGCACACCACCTGGTCGGGATCGACGCACTGGCTGTACACGCCGGCCCAGCGTTGCCGGATGGGTGGAAGGGCCCGGCCGAGAAACTGTTCGACGACTTCGACGAGGTACGAGTACGGCGCTTCGGACACGTCGAACGGAAAGGGCTCGTCGTACTCGTGGGTGTCGCCGATGGTCAGCCCGCCGTGCATACGCTGCACGCACAGCAGTTGCATCCGGTGCTCGCTGGCGGTGGCGTCCTGGGATTCGCTGCTGCGCAAGTGGTCCAGCGCAGGCCCGGCGAATCCGGGGTAGTACCGGAAGCTGTCGCCATCGGCGATCGCCGTAGTCAACTCCTCGTCGAGCGGCTCTGTCTGCATCATCTGCAGCCGAACTCGACGCACCGGCAACTCGCCTGCGATCTCGCGCACCAGCCCGCCGTGTGCGGCGCCTGCGCAGATCAGCACCAGGTCTGCGTCGTAGCGGCGTCCGCGGTCGTCGATGACGGCCGTGCCGTCGACAGACCGTCCCTCGGTGCACGAGTGGAACCGGTACCGGCGGGTGGCCGCCATGTGCCAGCGCATGGCGGGCAGCGCTTGTCGCGATTCGACGGCGGCGTCGCGGGAACAATGCAGACCCGCCAGGTACTTGCCGCGCAACGCCGGGTTGAGCACGCGAACGCGTTCGGGCTCCAGCAGCGTGAAACCGCGCAGCTCGGCGTCCCCGCGGGACGTCACCTCTTCGGCAACGGCGACTTCTCCCGGCGTGCGAAGCAACGTCAGCGAGCCGGCGGGCCGGAATCCGATTCCCGGTATCTGGGCCCCGAGCCGTTCCCACAATTCGCGTGCACGTAGCGCGGCGGCCAGCTCACTGCGGGACCGGCCGGACACCCAGACCAGACCGAAATTGCGGACGGTCGCGCCCTGCGCCTCGGCTTCGCGCTCGAACTGGACGACCTCATGCCCGCGGTCGATCGCCTCGAGAGCGTGCGCGGTGCCGAGGATGCCTCCACCGACGATCGCCACCCGCACGGTGCCGACCATTCCGAGTCACCGCGACGACACCTAGACCACAAGGTGTGGCGGGGCGGAACAACAGGTTAAGAATTGGTATAGACCAATCTCGGGTACCCTCGCGGCATGGCTGTTCTCGACGAAGTCGGTCATCTTCTGCGCTCGTTGCGTGGCGTCTGGGACGAGGACGTGGTCGACGAACTCGACCACGCCCTGCAGGCAGCAGCCCTGGCGCGCGACGACGGCGCCGACGACGAACTGTTGCTCGCGGCCGCACTGCACGATCTTGCGCACAGCCCGGAGTTTGGCGAGATCGCACCGCAGCATCACGACCGGATCGCCAGGGAGTGGCTGACACCGCGATTCGGTCACCGAGTGGGCTGGCTGGCCGGTGCCCATGTGGCCGCGAAGCGCTACCTGGTGGCCATCGATTCCGACTACGCCACCACCCTGTCCGACGTGTCGGTCGACTCGCTGCACCACCAGGGCGGCGCGGACGTCGACCCGGCGTACGTCGATCATCCGTGGTGGCTCGACGCGCTCCGGTTGCGGCGCTACGACGACGCGGCCAAGGATCCGCATGGCGATGCGGCGTCGATCGACGACGTGCTGACGATCGCGAAACGCGTCCTGGCCCTGAGGTCTTCAAGGCCTTCCCGATGACGTCGCCGCGGCGGGTGTCCAAGCCATACCTCGTGCGCACGGCGGTCGACGACCTCCTCACCGACCTCGCCGAGGGCGACACTGTTCCGCCCGAGCGGGAACTGGCGGCACGGTTCGGGGTGTCGCGGGAAACGGTTCGCCAGGCCCTGCACGAACTGTTGGTCGAGGGCCGCATCGAGCGGCGTGGCCGCGGCACCGTGGTGTCGTGTCCCAAACTGGTCCAGCCGCTGTCGCTGCGGTCGTACACGGAGGGCGCCGCCGAGTGTGGGCGGGTGCCGGGCCGTCTGCCGGTCACCTGGGAGGACCTTCCGGCGTCCGCGGAAATGGCGGAAGCGCTGGAGATTTCGGCGGGTGACACCGTCATGCACGTGGAGCGGGTGCTGCTCGCCGACGGCCAGCGCATCGGGCTGGAGAGCACCTACCTGCCGAAAGGCCGGTTCGAAGCGTTTCCCGAGACCTTCGACCCGTCCACGTCGCTATATGCGGCGATCCGAGCCACGGGGGTTGAGTTCGGCTCTGCCGTCGAGCGCATCGAGACGGTCCTGCCGTCACCGCGCGAGGCCGCGCTGCTGGAGTCGACCACGGCCATGCCGATGCTGTTGCTCAACCGCCGGTCCCTCGATGTCGACGGGCGGCCGATCGAGATGGTTCGCGCCCTGTACCGCGGAGACCGCATCGCATTCGAGACTCGCCTGACGTAATACTGGTCGGGTGTCCCCCACCGAATTCCATCCCGAGCTGCGTCGTATCGCCCGACTTCTGCCGCGAGAGCCCATCCGTCCGGCGACCCTGCCCTTCATCCGCCTGCTGGTGGATCTTGCCGCCCGTGGTCACGGCAGAGGTGTCGAGACTCTCACGTTGCCTTCGGGCATCGACGTCAGGCTGCACCGGCCCGTCGACATTAGTGCGCCGGCGCCCGCACTGCTGTGGATCCACGGCGGCGGATACATCATGGGTTCCGCTCGGCAGGACGACACGCTGTGCCGCAAGTTCGCCCGAACCCTCGGGATCACCGTCGCCGCGTTGGACTACCGGTTGGCGCCCGAACATCCTTACCCCGCGGCGTTGGAGGACTGCTATTCGGTGCTGACGTGGCTGGCCGGGTTGCCGACCGTGGACCCTGAGCGCGTCGCGTTCGGCGGCGGCAGCGGGGGCGGCGGCCTCGCGGCGGCACTGGCCTCCCAGGTCCGCGACCGCGGCGACATCACGCCAGTCCTGCAGGTGCTGGCCTATCCGATGCTCGATGACCGAACCTCAGGCAGGTCCGAGATCGACGCGTCCGGCCACCGGCTGTGGAGCTTCAACAGCAATCGCTTCGGCTGGTCCGCGTACCTTGGCGACGCCGACCCTGCCGTTGCCGTTCCGGCACGCCACGAAGATCTGGCGGGCCTGGCGCCGACATGGATCGGTGTCGGCACACACGACCTGTTTCACGACGAGGACCTCGCCTATGCGGGGCGGCTGAAGGCAGCGGGTGTGCCGTGCCACCTCGAAGTCGTCGACGGCGCCTTCCACGTCTTCGACCTCCTCGCGCCGAAAGCCGAAGTGTCGCAGTCGTTCTTCAACAGCCAGTGCGCCGCATTGCGGGAGGCGTTCGCGCCCGCTGCGGCCTAGCCGGGGACCGCAAGGTCGAGCACGCCTCGGACGTCGTCGAGTTCGAGCAGTCGCCAGCATGTCTTGGCGAGCTGTTCTGTGCGAGCTTGGCCGAGGACGGGCGCGGCCAATGCGACGAACTTGTCCTCGAGCTGCTGATCGGTCATCGGGTTGTCGGGCGTGCCCAGATTGTGGGCGACGTTGCGCTCGACGGTCCGCCCGTCGCGCAGCGACAGCACCACCCGCGCCGAGTCCTTGTTCTGTGCCGGATCGGTATAGACGTGGACCTGCTTGCGGAGCAGTGCCAACTCCGGGTCGGCGACGCGCTCGTCAGTGAACTGATCGAGGAATGCGGCGCCGTCGGCGAGGGCGACCGCGATTACGTGGTAGATGCTGAACTTTCCCTCCAGCCCCGTGCGCGGCTCGGCAAGGCCGGTCGTGGTCTTCACGTAATCGTGTACGTAGGCATCGACGGATGCGACGTCGGCGGCGGTCAGGCCGTGCTCGGACCGCAACTCGAGAAGCGCCTGTGCGGGCGGGTGGGTCAGCGAGCCGCATGCATACGGCTTGAAGCCGTCGCGCGGTAGATACCAGACCTCACCGAGGCCCTCGACCGCCCGCTCGGGCGAGGGGTCGGGTGAGAACAGATGAAGAAACCCGCGATGGCCTTCGATCGGTTCGGTGCTTGACGTGAAGCCGTCGCGGGCGAGGAAACCGGACAGCAGCCCGTCCATGGCGGCCTTGCCCGCATGTAGCGACTTGCCCATCGACCCATAGACGACCTTCATGCCCGCCGACTGGGTGGCTCCTGTGCCCAGCGCGGCCAGCGTCTGCTCGGGTGACAGGCCGAGCAACCGTGCGGTGGCCACCGCCGCGCCGATGTGTCCGACCGTGCCGGTTACGTGCCAGCCGACGTCGTAGTGCCCGGGTCCCGCGGCGATCGCGACCCGGGTCTGCACCTCGAAGCCGGCGACGAACGCTTCGACTGCGAGCTTGCCTGTGACGGGGGCCAGCTCGCTCGCCGCTGCAATCGCCGGCCACAGCGGAGCGCTGCCATGGATGGTGGTCCGATCGGGATTGAAGGTGTCGTCGAAGTCCAGCACGTGTGCGGCAATGCCGTTCGCCAGCGCCGCTTGGCCGGCCGAGCTGCGCTCGCGAGTGCCAACGATGCCCGCGGCACGTGATCCGTCGGGGTCCATGGCACGGATAGCGGCACGGACCCGACCGCTCTCCGGCGTGGCGGAGCCTGCGAGGGTGCAGCCGAGCCAGTCGACGAGGCAGCGGACCGCCTGGTGCACGACAGCCTCGGGAAGGTGCTCGGCCCCCACACCGGAAGCGAAGGCGGCCAACGCACCGCTCACCGAGTATCGATCACTCACCGACAGACTCCCGTCTGTTTTACGGAAAGAAATTCTGTTATACAGACTACATGGCACCAGACCCGGGAAGCTATGACGATAGGACCTCCGCGGAGACGCGCACGTTGCTCGACTTCGTGATTCACACCGCCGCCACCGACATCCCGTCCGAGGTGCTGCACGAGAGCACCAGGTGCCTGCTCGATCACCTCGGCCTCGCGGTCGCGGGCGCCGAGGAGCCAGCCGCACGGATCGCAAGGCAGCAGTGCATTGCGCTTGGCGGTGACCCGCAGGCCAGGGCGCTCGGCACGCCCCACCGGCTCCGGGTCACCGACGCCGCACTGGTCAACGGAATCGCTTGCCATGCACTCGATTTCGATGACACCCACGTTCCGACGATCCTGCATCCGACGACGCCCCTTTACGCCGCGGGAACGCCGCTGGCCGAATGGCGGGGCGCAAAGGGCATCGATCTGCTGGCGGCGCATGCGCTGGGGTACGAACTCGCAGCAAGGGCGAGTAACGCGCTCTATCCCGAACACTATGACGCGGGCTGGCACATGACCGGTACCACCGGCGCACTCGCGTCGGCGACTGTCGCCATCAGGCTGCTCGGCCTGACCGGAATCACGGCAACGCATTGCCTCAGCATTGCCGCGACGCAGGCGGCGGGCCACCGCGAACAGTTCGGCACCATGACCAAGCCGTTCCACGCCGGTCACGCGGCCGCGGCCGGTGTCTGGGCGGGTCTGCTCGCTTCTGGAGGTTTCACCGGCGCACCCGACCCACTGCAGGGCCGGCGCGGAATGTTCGCGGTGATGTCGTCGGCAAGCAAGCCTGCCGATCTGGTCGACGGGCTCGGGCAGCGGTGGCAGATCTTCGACAACGGGGTGAAGCCCTATGCGTGCGGTGTGGTGATCCACCCGGCCATCGACGCCGTCCGCGACCTCGCCGTCCGCCGCGGGCTCACCGCCGGCCGCATCGAGAAGATCAGGCTGAGCGTGCACCCGTTGGTACTCGAGCTGACCGGAAAGACCGACCCCCGTACGGGTTTGGAGGGCAAGTTCTCGGTGACGTTCGCCTGTTCCATCGCACTGCTTGACGGGCGGGCAGGCGAGGCTGAATTCTCCGACGCCGCCGTTGTGCGCGAGGACGTCCGCGACCTGATGGCACGCATCGAAGTCGTTGCGGACGCGAATGTTCCGCACACGCAGGCCGGGGCGACCGCGCTCACCGACGACGGTGAGTCCGTTGAGACGTGGGTCGATCACGCGCGTGGCACGCCGGGCAACAGGCTCACCGATGACGAGTTGCGGGAGAAGTTCCACGGCCTCGCCGACGGTGTGCTCGGTCGGGATCGCGCGGAACGGTTGGCCGATGCCGCGTTTGCGCTGCGCACCAGCGGCGACGTCGAGGCGATGCTGGCGCTCACCACGCCGTAGGCGGCGCGCTGACGACGGAGCCGTCACAGTCGATGCGGACGACGGTCCCGGTGAGTTCCGCGGCGTCTGCGAAGGCCAGACGTGCTACCGCAGCTGCGATCTCGGCCCGGCACCGGTCCAGCTCGGGTCCTTCGGTATCGACCCCAGGCGACACGGCGTTGACCGCCACCCCTTCGTCGCGCAGCGCCGTCGCTAATGCCAGCGTGAGCCCCAGCAGTCCGTGCTTGGCCGCCGACAGGTGCACCCGCTCGGGGTCGCCTGCCAGTGCGTTGCGGCCGAGGATGTTGACGATCCGCCCACCAGGGATGAGTGAGGGCAACGCACAGCGGATGCAGCGGAATGCGCCGTCGAGGGTGACCGAACGAACCTGATTCCAGTCGTCCTCGGTGATCGTCTGGAAGCGCTGCCGAGGACGGTACGACGCGTTGTTGACGAGGACTCGCAGCGTGCCGCGATCAGCGACGGTCTCGAACATCCGCCGCACCGCCGAAGGATCGGTGACGTCGGCGGTGACGGCGAAGGCGTGGCCGCCCCCTGCGCGAATCGCTGCGACGACGGCATCCGCCTCCTCGGTGCGAGCCCTCGTGTTGACCGCGACCGTAAGTCCCTCTCGCGCAAGTCGTTCGGCAATGACCGCGCCAAGGCCGCTGCCCGCGCCGGTGATCAGGGCGATGTCAGCCATCGGCGGTCGGGACGGTCTGCTCCAGCAGCACCGAGACGTCTGGAAGCTCGTCGATCCGCCAGCAGGTGTCCAGCAGTCGCTCGGCGCGCTCCGTACCCAGCACGGGTCCGACTAGCTCGCGGAACTTCACGTTGAGCTCGTCGTCGGCCAGCGGCGCCGACGGTGTGCCTCGGTTGCCGCGCACGTCGGCGGACAGCGTCCGCCCGGAAGCCAGGGTGATCTCGACGTCGGCGTCCTGCTTTCCGAGCGCGGGGTCAGTCACGACCTTCACCCGGTCGCGCAACTCGACCACGTCGGGCCGCGCCAGCACCCCGGCTGTCAGCTCCTCGGTGCCCAGCCGCCTGAACACCACCGCCGCGGCCGCGCAGTGCCGCAGGCTGAACTTGGCCTCCATCGGCGTGGCCGGCCGGGGACGGTCGGTGAACCGCGCCGCCGGTGGCGAAACCCGCACGTCGATGACAGTGACATCACCTGGGGCAACGTCGTTTTCGGACACCAGCGCGATGACTCCGTCGACCATCGGGTGGGTCAGGGATCCGCTCGGGTAGAGCTTGTGTCCGTTCGACGTCAGGTTCCAGGTTTCGCCAAGCCCCGCGCTGATCTTCTCGGGTGCAGGCGCTGCGCTCATCACCGCGAGGTAGCCGAAGTCACCCTCGAGCGCGTTGGCACTTGCGGTCAACCGGTGCTCGACAAGCGTGGCCGCCAGCACGCCATCCATTGCGGCCTTGCCGGGGTGCATGCTCTTGAGGTCGCTGCCCGCCATGACCCGCAGCCCCGCGGCCTGCGTGGCGCCCGCGGCCATCGCGTGCTCGATCTGGTCACGGTCGAGGCCCATCGTGCGGGCGGCCGCGGCGGCCGCCCCGACATGACCGGACGTTCCCGTCACATGCCAGCCGACGTCGTAGTGGGTCTGGCCCGCTGCGTGAGCGACCCGCGTCTCCACCTCGAACCCGAGCGCGAAACTGGCAAGGGCGTCACGACCGCTGACCGGCCGGTCGTCGGCAATCGCAAGGATCGCAGGCCACACCGAGCAGCTGCCGTGCACGGTCGTTCCCGGTGGGTTGTACACGTCGTCGAGGTCGAGCACATGCGATGCGAACGCGTTGAGAAAAGCGGCGAACGGTGCTGAGACCCGCATTTGTGCCCCGACAACCGTTGCACCCCCGCCACTTTCGCTAGCGGCGATCGCTTCGCGGGCCCGCCGGGTGGCGTCGTCGGCCGAGCCTGCGACCGTCACACCGATGTGGTCGACGAGCGCGCGCCGCGCGGCATGCATGACGGGTTCGGGTATCTGCTCGCATTCCTGCTCGGCGACGAACGTCGCAAGCGCCGTTGTCGGACCGCTGCTCGTCACTGATCCTTCCTCAGGCCGAGTCCGGCAAGCAGGCCGCCGACGATGTCGGTCTGCTGCTGCAGGTAGGCCGTCAACTTCTCGTCCTGCAGGTTCTGCGTCACCAGGCCGTCGTCCTTGGTGAGGGTCTTCCAGTCTTCGGTCTCGACCATCTTCGAGAGGTCGTCCTGGTATTTCTGTATCGCGTCTGCAGGCATGTCGGGCGCGCCCATCACGGCGCGGAACTGCACGGGCACCTTCGCAGAATCGATGCCCTGCTCCGTGGTGGTGCTGACGTCGGGGAAGGTCTCCAGACGCTGGTTGCCAATGACCGCAATCACTTTGAGCTGTTCGGCCTTCACCTGCTCCGAGACATCAGAGGCGCTGCCCAGCATGATGTTGGCGTCGTTGCGCAGCAGGGCGGTGATCCGCGACCCGGTGTCCTCGAAGGAGAGGAATTTCCATTTCGCACCGAGGGTGTCCTGCAGCACCAGCCGGGTCAGCGCATCGTTGGCGGTGCTGGACCCACCGGCCTGGACGAGGGTGTCCGGGGCCTTCTCGGCGCCGGCCACGAAGTCGGCGAACGTGTTGAACGGCGACTTGGCGTTCGTCACGACGACCTGGGGTTCGGTGGCCACCAGAGAGATCGGAGTCAGCTGGGCGAGACTGACTTTCGCGTTCGCGACGGTCATCGGAGTGGCCAACCAGGTAGGAGTCACCTGGGCGAGCAACCCGGCATTGCCCTTGCGGTCGATCATGTACGACATCGCGCCGATCGAGTCGCCTGCCGGGACATTGCGGACCGGCCAGTTGGTTTCGATGATCTTGTTCTCGTACATCACCTTGATCATCTGGCGGGTGAACACGTCGCTGCCGCCGCCGACGGCGTTATGCGTGACGACCTCAACGGGGCCGGACTTGCCGCCGCCTCCCGAGCCGCCGCACGCGGTGAGGACGACCAACGCCAGTGCCGCGATGGCGGCGGTGAGGAGTTGCCTGATTCGGAACATGTCCGCTTCCTTCCTTTTTGAAGATTGGGCGAGCTGGGTCACGCGTCGATCTCGATCACCTGTTCACGCACCTTGCGTGTGCGGCCGAACGTCAGCGCCACCAGCAGCACGACCGCCAGACCGATGAGTGCGGCCGAGATGGGCCGTTGCAGGTAGATGATCGGGCTGTTGTCCGAGAGCAGCAGCGACTGCCGGATGGAGTTCTCCGCGATCGGCCCGAGCACAAAGGCCAACACGAGGGGAGCGGGTGGGATGTCGAGCTTTCGCATCACGTAACCGAGGAGCCCGAACACGACCAGCAGACCGACGTCGAAAATCGAGAAGTTCACGCTGTAGACGCCGACCACGGAGATCAGCAGGATCGCCGGATAGAGCACCTTGTACGGCGTGTTCAACAGCTTCGCGAACAATGGCACCATCGGCAGATTCATCACCAGCAGCGCGATGTTGCCCAGGTACATGCTGGCGATGATCGGCCACACCACATCGGCGTGTTCGTGGAAGAGCAGCGGACCGGGGTTGAGTCCGTAGAGCACCAGCGCGCCGAGAAGCACTGCACCCGTTCCTGATCCGGGAATGCCCATAGTCAGCAGCGGCACCATCGCCCCACCGGTCTCGGAGTTGTTTGCAGCCTCCGGCGCCGCGACCCCCTCGATCGAGCCCTTGCCGAACTCTTCGGGTGTCTTCGACGTCTTCTTGGCGATGATGTACGACACGAACGATGCGACCGTGGAGCCGGCACCCGGCAGGATGCCGATCAGGAAGCCCACAAAGCCGCCCTGCAGCATCGCCGGCGTCGACTTCTTGATGTCTTGCTGCGACGGAAGCAGTTCACGCATCTTGCTGGGAACCTTGAAGAGCTTCTTCTCGGTCTTGTCCTCGATGTTGACCAGCACCTCGCCGATGGCGAAGATGCCGACGCTCAGCGCGATGAACTCGATGCCTCCCGCGAGTTCGATCTGGTCTCCGGTGAAGCGGGGCTCACCGGAGAAGAGGTCGGTGCCGATGGTGGACAGGAAGAGCCCGATGAACATCGAGATGAAGCCCTTGAGCATGGAATCGCCTGCCAGCATGATGACCAGCAGCAGCGCGAAGATCATCAGCGCGGAGTACTCCGGTGGACCGAAGTTGACCGCGACGTCGGCCGCCAGCGGCGCCAGGAACGTCAGGCCGATCACGCCGATGGTGCCAGCGACGAACGAGGCGATCGCCGCAATGCCGAGGGCCTTACCGGCGCGGCCCTGCTTGGCCATCTCGTAGCCGTCGATACACGTCACCACGGAGGAAGACTCGCCGGGGATATTGAGCAAGATCGAGGTCGTCGAACCGCCGTACTTAGCGCCGTAGTAGATGCCTGCCATCATGATCAGCCCGGTCGCGGGGGCGAATCCGGTGGCCAGCGGCAACAGGATCGCGATCGTGGCAGGCGGACCGAGCCCGGGCAAGATCCCGACGAGGGTGCCGAGCAGGCAGCCGACGAGAAGCCACAGCAGATTCGTCGGGGTGATGGCGGCCTGTAGGCCGTGGAGCAGGCCGTCGACCGCGTTCACCGGTGTGCAACCGTTCGGATCCGCTGGCGCCCAGATTCATTCAGTACCACAGGGTTCCTCCAGGGAGTTGCACCTCGAGCAGGGTGTCGAACAGGAAGTACATCGCCGGCGGCAGCAGTAGCAGGGTGACGATGAGCGGGATGGATCGGATCCGCTCGATCGCCACAATCACCAGCAGAACCAGGACCTCGCCGGCGAGGAGGAACCCGAGCGGCTCGATCAAGAGCGCGCAAACCACGAGGGCGAGCCACACGAGCAGCGCACGGCCCATACGCCGGGGCGACAGCGAAAGTGTCGGTGCCTCGCCGCTGCGCGCCTTGGGACCCCATAGCCAGACCGCGGACAATGCGAGGCCAAGACCGATCAAGCAGATCGTCAGAAGCACGGGAAGGTAACCGGGTCCCGGCTCGCCGTTCGGACCGCGGAATGCCAGCTCGGTGCGGCTCCTGAGCAACAGCCACGCGCCGAGCACGGCGATCACCAGGCCGAGGATCACGTGGACGCGGCGCGTCAACCGGATGTCGCGGTTCTGGTCGCCGACGGCCGGCTCCTTCTCGGCAGCGGCGACGGTCGGGGCATGCTCGACCTTGCCGTTTCGGGCGACGTCTACGTCGGCACCCCGATCGATGTCCTGATCCATGCGTTCCTCTTGGTGCGATGTCTTTAGAGTGGAAACATCTTCTGCTGTGAGAAAACCTAGGAGGGCGAGGGCGCTGTGTCAAGCATCACTTTCGCAGCGCCATGCCGCGCTTATCGCGTCGGCAAACTACGAAAAGGCGCGGACGGTACGCTTCTTCTATGCAGAAGATGCGACCGGAGAGCGAAACCGGTCCCTCCTACCCGATCGCCTCGGTCAACAACGCGCTGCTGCTGCTCCTGCTGTTCCGCGAGCAGCCGAGGGTCCGGCTCACCGACGCGTGCAAGTACCTAGGGGTGGCGCACTCGACGGCGCACCGGCTGCTCGCCATGCTCGCCCATCACGGCTTCGTGCAGCAGGAACCGGTCACGCGTGCCTACATCGCAGGCCCCGCATTGGTCGAGGTTGGATTGGCGGTCGTCGGCTCGCTGAACGTTCGCGAGCAGGCCCGGCCAGCGATGGAGGAGCTGGCCGCCGAGACCGGCGAGACCGTCCATCTCGGCGCACTGGAGGGCACCCAGGTCCGTTACGTCGACGGGCTGGAATCCGAACGCGCTCTGCGGGTGGTGGCACGGACAGGGACGTTGGCCGCCGCGCACTGCACTTCACTCGGTAAGGCTCTGCTCGCCCAAATGACCGACGAGCAGGTGGCCGAGCTGTACCCCACATCAGCTGAGCCGTTCGCGGCACGTACCGACCGGTCGATCACGACCCAGGCGAAATTATTGAAGGAAGTGGCCAAGGCCAGGGCGCGGGGCTATGCGGTCAACTCGGGTGAAACCGAGGAGGATGTGGGCTCGGTGGCCGTCGCGTTCCGCGACTTCGCGGGGCGGCCCGCCGCCATCGCCGTGGCCGCACCGACGAGTCGGCTCAGCGCGCAACGGATTACGCGCATCGGCGAGCTGATGATCGAGACGATCTCCCGAACGCCGATGTCGCCTGGCGCCGCTCACGCACCCGCGGACTGAGGTCCGTGGCGCGCGCTCACCACGCCAGAAGCGGCGGTCACCAACATGACGACAGCCAGCAGCGCGAAGGCGGCCCCGACTCCCCACACGCCGGACACCGCGCCGGCTACCGCGAGGATGAACGCCTGCCCGACGCGGTTGGTTGCGACCCGCAGCCCGAGCGCTGAGCCCCGGCTGGTGTCGTCGACCAGGTTGACGACCCAATCCATGGTTGTGGTCTGCGACAGGCCAAGCGCGAAGCCGAGCACCGACATCGCGACCATCATCGGCGCGAGGTTGCTGCTGACCGCGAGGACGAGCAGACAGGACGCCGCGACGATCGTCGCGACCACGGTCAGCCGTAGGTTCGGGATCCTGCGGACGAAGAACGGGGTCGCGGCCCGCGCCAGCAGGGCGCCGCTGGAGCTGATGCCCAGCAGAATTCCGACCTGTGAGGATGTCAGCCCGACAGCCACGCCTAGCAACGGCACATAGACCAAGAGCAGGTCGATGCCGCTCTTCGCGGAGAAGCTGGTCATCAGCGCGGCGGGCATCCCGCGTCTGCGCAGCAGACCCCACACCCGTTCGGCCTTGCCCTGGCGCACCGTCGACACCTGGATGCGGGTGCGCATCGCGATAGCGGCGGCGGGCAGGCCGGCGACGAAGACCCACGCCGCGACCAGCAGGGCCGAGGAGGTCGCCGGAAGGCTCGGCAGTTCGGTGTGGCCGATGATCACACCGCCGACAACGGGCCCGACGATCTGGCCGAGCGCCGAGACGGTGGTCAGGGTGCCGAACCTGCTGATGCGTGCGAGCGAACTGTCCGCCTGGGCCATGATGCTCTGCCCACCGATCGTGGCCGACGTGTGCCCGATGCCTAGCGCGGTCGTCGCGAGCGCGATGGCCCAGATCTGCTCTGCGACAACGAGAGCAAAGGCCGCGGCGGCCCCGACAGCTAGACCGAACGCAAGCATGATCGCGGGGTGGTGCCGCTCGGTCCACCGGCCGAACCCGACCGCGAGCACGATCGGCGGAACGGCGAAACATGCGGCCGTCAGGCCGACCGTGGCGGCGTCAGCGCCGAGGGCCAGTAGCCGGTACGTCGACACCGGCCTGGCCAACGTGACCGCGACCTGAAGCAGGAAGATGCCGGCGACGGTGCCGACGAGCCACACCGGCGGAAGCGAGCGCCCCCGGGTCGTTAGAACTTCCAGCCACGCTCCGGCGTGGCGACGTCCACCTCGACACCGTCTGGATCGCGGAACTTGAAGAACCGCGGCGGGTCTGCCGCCTCCGCGCCGTACACCTCGACGCCGCGGTCTGTCAGTGCGCGGACGACGGCTCCGGTGTCCTCGATCGTCACACCGATGTGGTTGGGGCCCATCGCGCCGTACGTCCACTCGGACCGTTCGATGTCCGGGTTGGGCTGCAGCAGCGAGTAGTTCACCTCGCCATCGCTGAGATCGAGCGCCTTGCCTGGGTAGTGGCCGGGGGTTCGCGCGTCTCCCAGACGCTTGAAGCCCAGGACGTTCTCGTAGAACTCGGCGGTCCGCTCGAGGTCCTGGACAACGATTCCAAGATGTCTGATGCGCACTGCTATCTCCCTAATTCTGCTGGTGAGTGGCCATCTTCCGTATTGAGGAAAGTGTTTCTGCAAATCAGACTCTAAGCCCGCGTGGTGGCGTCAGTCAATGGACGGGATGACCGGCTCAGGTGTCGGCGAGTTCGCGCGGCACCACGAACACATCGACCAGCGCGCCGTTGCGCCACACCGTCATCTCGATTCGGCGGGCGATTGCGTCCTCGACCATCAGCTTCTGAATCGCGGTCGCGGTGACGATGCTGTGACCGTCGACGCTGACCACGATGTCGCCACGACGAAGACCCGCCTGCGCCGCGGGGCTGCCGTTGACCACACTGGCGATCTGCAGCCCGGTCGCGGTCCCCAGCCGCACGGCAAGCGCAGGAGCGACCGGGATGTGCGCGCCCGCGATGCCCAGCCAGGCCCGGCGCACGCGGCCGGTGCTCATCAGCGACGCGATGATCCTGTGTGTCGACTCGTTGATCGGAACCGCAAGTCCCAGACCAACTCCCGCGACCGCAGTACTCACGCCGATCATCCGGCCGCGACCGTCGGCGAGCGCGCCCCCGCTGTTGCCGGGATTGAGCGCGGCGTCGGTCTGGATCACCTCGTCGACCACCCGGCCCGCTTTCGTCGGCAACGAGCGCCCGAGCCCGGACACGATGCCTGCAGTGACGCTGCCCGCCAGGCCGAGCGGATTGCCCACGGCCACCACGAGCTGGCCCACCCGTAGGTCCTCGGCACGTCCCATCGCGACCGGCGCCGGCACTGCATCCCGCGCCTTGAGCACCGCAAGGTCGGACAGCACATCGCGGCCGACGACGTCGACCTGCACGGTGGTGCCGTCGGTGAACGCCGCTTCGGCGCTGTTGGCCCCGGCGACGACGTGGGCGCTGGTCAGTAGGTAGCCGTCGGGCGTGATGACGCTGGCGCTGCCGCTGCCGTCGCCGCGCCGGGTCCTCACCACGAGGCTGGCGACGCTGGGCAGGACCGCGCTGGCGACCGTGGTGACCACGGTCGAGTACGCGTCCAGCGCTTCCTTGTCGTCAGGCAGGCGGTCTTCGGGCATAACCCAGTAAGCGCCCGCGTGCCAGCGGCTATGCCGCGGTTCGCCAGCGGCAGAACTCAGCCGCGCTCGAAGACCACCTCGCCGGCGACGACGGTGGCGGCCACCATCGCCGGATCGAGTTCGCTCAGCACCTCGGCGGCCGCGGCGAGCACACACAGGTCGCCGGGCTGGGCTGCAAGTGATCGGAAGTAACTTCCGTCAGCCGCGATCGAAAACCACTTCGCCTGCCACGACCGTGGCGGCCACCGCCTGTGAATCAAGTTGGCTCAGCACCTCGGCGGGCGGCGCGGCCAGCACACACACATCGCCGGGCTGGCCCGGCGCGATGGTGCGCATATCGGTGGGCTGGCTCGATGTGCCGAAGAACATGGTCAAAGCCTCACGCGCCGAGACACATTCGCCGGCACCGAGGACCGCGCCGGCTGCGGTGGTTCGATGGACTGCGGCCCGCATCGTCGCCCACGGATCGCCCACGCCGAACGGCATGTCGGTGGACAGCGCCAGCTTCACTCCCGCCTTCAGCAGTGAGGCCACCCGCCACAACTCGTGGTGTTCGGCGGCCGGGATGTCGGCCAGGTACTGGTCGCCGCGTTCGGCGACGAAGTTGGGCTGGGTCACGACCATGACCCCGAGGTCGGCCAGGTCGGCCATGCTGTCATCGGGCACCACGGCCGCGTGTTCGATGCGGTCCTGCGGGTGCGTGCCCACCTCGCGCAGCGCCGAGAGCGTCACCACAAGCTGGGCGGCCGTCACGCAATGCACCGCGACCGGAGCGTCGACGGCGTGGCGTTCGGCGATCCACACGGCCAGTTCATCGAGGTCGAGGTCGACGTCGTGGAGGATGCGTTTGCCAGGCGCCAGGCAGTGCAGGCGCTGACGCAGTTCTCCGCGCCGGTGTGCCTCCATCAGCTTCACGATGTCACTGACTTCGAAGTCGGGTGTCGCGTCGGTGACACCGGTTACGCCGTAGGCGCTCAGTCCGCGGCTGACCTCGGCCAGTCCGCTTTCGTCGCGCTGCAACGCGTCTGACCAATCGCGGTCGGCGCTGCGCAGGCGCCCGTCCGGATGGTCGGTGAGCCCCACCTTGGCCAGCCCCGCCGAGTTCAGCGTCCACAGCACGCCACTGCGGTGCTGCACGCGGACCGGAACCGGTGGCGACACCTCGTCGAGCACGTCGCGGTCCAGCGGTCCCGCGACCGCCTCGTGGTAGCCGACGGCCCTGATCCAGCCGTCACTGCCGACAGTAGCGTCGGCAAGCGCACGGGCCAGGTCGTCGCGACCCCGCACCTCAGCGGGCCCGACCCGGGCCGAGGTCAACGCGGCGGCGGCCGACCGCAGGTGGACATGATGGTCGTGAAGGCCAGGGATGACCGTTCCGCCCGCGGCGTCGAGCACCTGCTCGCCCTTGTTCGGCGTCAGATCGCCGACGTCGACGATCCGCTCGTCGGCGCGAATGTCGGTCTTGGTGCCGTCGAGCAACACTGCTCGCTGAATCAGCATGACGCCAACCGTCTTTCGGTCAGCAGTTGCTCGACAACGGTGTTGTCGGCACCAAGTTCGGACGCCGGACCGAACGGTGCTGGCATTGCGGTGCACCGCGTTTCGGCTGCGCGGTCATCCGCGGCGTAGGTTGCGGCGACGGCGGCCATCGACAGTTCGATCAGCTCGCCTCCCCCGCGGCTCAGCGATTCCACGCCGGAGAGCGCGGCGTGCAGGCCGGTCAACGGGTCGGCGATCGCGTCGCCGCTGAACACCGGCTCGCTGTCGGTGCCGCCGACCAAGCCGCCGGACACAGCGGCGTCGTCGCCGAACGCCACCCAGTTGGCTCGTTCGCCGTCGGCACCGTGGCCGGTGACCCGCAGCCAGACCCGGCCGTCGCGAGGCGCGATGTCGGTCGGGCCGAGGCCCCGCGTGCGCAGTGCCGCGGGCCGCGACGACTCGATGACAATGTCGGCGGCCTCCAGTAGCCGTCTCAGACCGGATGGTTCATCGAAATCGACTGCATACGAGAGCTTTCCGCTGTTCATCCAGTCGAAGAACGCCGACGGCCCTGCGCGGGTGCCGTCGGGCCGCCCTGGGGTTTCGACCTTGACGACGGTCGCGCCTGCCCGCGCGAGCAGTTGTCCACACAGGGGGCCTGCCCACATCGAGGACAGGTCGGCGACCAGAAGGCTGGACGGCTCACGCGGCGCGGCTGCGGCGCCCAGCGTCTTGATCCGCGATGGCGCGGCGCCCGTTTCACCGAGCGCGGCGACCGGAAGGCCGAGCAGGCGGGCCCGCGTGGTGATATCGGCGGATGCGTTGCCTGCCACCCAGCGCTGCACGGCAGGCCACGGATCATCGCCGACCGCGTCGACCTCGAGCAGCGCGGGTACGGCGTCGACGTCGTCGTGTCGCGACAACGTGAGCGCGCACCAACCGTCGCTGCTGCGGATCAGCCGGGTGGCTCCACCCGCCGAGATCCGTCCTTGCGGTGAAAGGCCGAGCAGCGCGGCCCGACCGGCGAGGAGTTCCGCGACGTCGACAGCGACACCGGTGAGCTCGCGGAACGCGTCGGCGGCGCGCCGCGCCCGCGAAAGCACCGCGGCGGGGACGACCAACATGCCTCCATTGTGCGATTTCGGCGCGGACACGGACGCTGAGCGGGTGCAAGCGCGCCTAAATCGCTCAGAACTGCAAGGCGGTGAACCGATAGTCCAGGACTTGCCGCCCGGGGTCGCCTGTGTCGGTCCCCCCGTCGCTTCGCTCCTACCCCCTGGACGGCGTAGACCAGCGACCGCAGCTTGAGCACCCCGCCGCGACCGTCCGGCAGTGGCACCGCGCCGTCAATGTGGAGCTCGCTGTAGAGCGTGTCGCCCTCGTGCACAGGGCCGGTGTGATCGCAGGATTCCCAGCCAAGCACCGTGACGAGATTGGGCAGCAGCCGCGTCGCCTGCGCAAGGGCCAACCCGATGGTGTGCCCGCCATAGACGAGGCGCTGGCCGCCGACGCGCCAATCATGATGTGTCGCCGCGATGTTCAGCGTCAGCCGCGCTAGCTCCGGGGCGCTGCTGACCACGTCGGCGATGCTGTGGAGAACCGCACCGGCGAGGCCGGGATCGAAGTGGGCGCCAGGAACCTTCTCGCGGTATGCGTCGGCGTCCCATTCGGCGGTCGGGTCGGGCGGCGGCGCGAGATCCTCGCCGATGTTGGACAGGTCGTCTGTGCGACCGGTTTCGATTTCGGTGCTCAGCGGAAGCATCGCGCAGCGGTAGAAGTCCAGCACCAGCCGGCCGATTTGGTCGACGGTGGTCATCCGCAGCGCCGCCAGGCCGGTCGGCGCGCGGCCGGGTTTGGCCGAGTTCTGCTTCAGCCCCACCACTTCCGTCCGTGTGAACAGGCTGTCGCCGATGACGGGGAACCGGTGGAATGTCAGCCCGCGGTAGAAGAGGTTGGCCTTCACCCGCTGCGTGGCCAGCGTGCTCTGTCCGATCGCCACATCGCAGACCAGTGCGGGATGGGCCAGCGCAGTCGTCGCCCCGGTCACGGCCAGCGCCAGCTCGGTGTCCAGTGCGAGCCGCAGGCGATCGCCGATGATCGACTGGTGCGCAGCCGCGGCGCCTGAGGTCAGCGTCATCGAGGGCGCAGAGTCGAAGACCTGACCGACCTCGAGATCGTCGAAGAATGGGCCGCTCACAGTCGCAGATGTTGCCATTTGGTCGCACAAAGTGTCAATATGGCCGTACATATGAATGCCGAAGAAATCATGCTGGTCGAGACGGTGCGGGCCTTTATCGACCGGGATGTGAAGCCGACAGTCCGCGACGTCGAACACGCCAACGAGTACCCGGAGGCGTGGATCGAGCAGATGAAGCGCATCGGGATCTACGGCCTGGCGGTCCCCGAGTCCTACGGCGGCTCGCCGGTGTCGACGCGCTGCTATGTGCTGGTCACCCAGGAGCTCTCGCGCGGCTGGATGAGCCTGGCCGGTGCGATGGGCGGGCACACCGTCGTCGCGAAGCTGCTGGACCTGTTCGGCACCGAGGAGCAGAAGCAGAAGTACCTTCCCGCGATGGCGACCGGCGAAATGCGCGCCACCATGGCGCTGACGGAGCCGGGCGGCGGCTCGGATCTGCAGAACATGAAGACGACTGCGCTGGCGGACGGTGCCGGGCTGGTTATCAACGGGTCCAAGACGTGGATCAGTAATGCCCGCCGTTCCGGCCTGATCGCGCTGCTGTGCAAGACCGATCCTGCTGCCAAGCCGGCGCACAAGGGCATCTCGGTGGTGCTCGTCGAACATGGGCCCGGCCTGACGGTGTCGCAGGATCTGCCCAAGCTGGGCTACAAGGGTGTGGAGACCTGCGAGCTGACGTTCGACGACTGCCGGGTGCCGGTGTCGGCGATCTTGGGCGGTGAGCCAGGCAAGGGCTTCGCCCAGATGATGAAAGGCCTTGAGACTGGGCGCATTCAGGTGGCTTCCCGCGCGCTGGGGGTGGCGACGGCCGCGCTGGAGGATGCGTTGCGCTACGCGCAGGAGCGGGAGAGCTTCGGCCAGCCGATCTGGAAACACCAGGCGGTCGGCCACTATCTGGCCGACATGGCCACCAAGTTGACCGCCGCCCGCCAGCTCACGCTGTATGCAGCCGACCGCTACGACGCGGGCGAGCGCGCCGACATGGAGGCAGGGATGGCCAAGCTGTTCGCCTCCGAGGTCGCGATGGAGATCGCGCTCAACGCCGTCCGGATCCACGGCGGCTACGGCTATTCCACCGAATACGACGTCGAGCGCTACTTCCGGGATGCGCCGCTGATGATCGTCGGCGAGGGGACCAACGAAATCCAGCGCAACGTGATCGCCGGCCAGCTCGTCGCCCGCGGGGGGATCTAGTTGGCGGGCGGACGTGAGGAGCAGATGATGCGATCTGCACCGGCGTATCAGACGCTGCGCGACCGGCTACGCGGCGAGATCGCCGCGGGGCACTACCCCGACGGCACGCGGTTGCCAACCGAGTCGGAACTCGTTGCACAGCACGGCTTGTCGCGGCAGACCGTGCGGCGGGCGTTTCAGGACCTGGTCGCCGAGGGCATGGTGTACCGGGTACCGGGCCGCGGCACCTACGCCAGCGAGCCGAGCAGACGCTATCTGCGTCAGCTCGGGTCGATCGAAGACCTGATGAGCCTGTCCGACGACACCACGATGGAGGTGCGGGCCGGGCTGCGGCGCCGGGTCGACGTCGACGCCGCCAGCCGACTGCGGCTAGATGACGATGTCGTCTACTCCGTGGTGTTTCGGCGGCTGCACGACGGTGTGCCGTTCGTCTTGACCACCGTGCACCTCGTGCCGTCGGTGGCGCAGCCAGTGCTGGCATCGCCTGCGCTGGCTGACGGGGCCGTCGGCACCCACACCGTCATCGGGCTGCTCGAGCCGCATCTCGCGGAGCCGATCGCCGAAGCAGCGCAGTCGATTACGGTCGCGCCTGCCGATGACCTCGTGGCCGACGCGGTGGGATGTGTGGTCGGCCATCCGATGCTGCGGGTGGACCGGCTGTACGCGGATGTCAGCGGCAGGCCCGTCGAGCTGTCGGTCAGCCACTTCCTGCCCGAGCAATACACCTACAGGGTGACGCTGCGCAGATCCGGCTGAGCCGACGGGTAGAAGCCGCTCGCCCATTCGCGCAAATGCCTGAAGTCTTCGGCCTCCGAGGGCGCCAGCGCGGGGTCGTCCTGGTATCGCTGATGTCCCCAGATCGGGATGTCGTCGGCCAGTAGGCGTTTGACCGCGGCCAACCTGTCGTCGTAGTCGAGGTCCTCGGATACCCAATATGTGGCGAAGATGTCGATGGTGCTGTCGTCCACGGGGGTAGGACAGACGGACACGATCTGCCTTCCGTCGCCGTGGTCCTCACACTTGAATCCCAAACCGACGCCGTACCACCACACTTCAACGGGATCGCCTCCACCGAACGCCAGCTTGGCATGCCACGTCGAGGCGTTCGAGGCCGCAGCCAGGACGGTCGGGCTCAGGGGGACACGATGTACGAACCGGTAGTGCTGTACATCGACGGTGTTCTCGACGACCAATTGCGGAGGCACCGCAATCCCGCCGAAGAACTGTTTCTCATCGGGCCCGATTGGCCGGAAGTAATGTCGTGCAACCGGGCCGTTGAGCTCTTGGTACATGTCCGGCACTCGCCACAGCGGGTCTGAAGGCTTGACCCCGTGCCAGATGTAGATGCATTCGTTGAGTTCGGTAGCGGCCCAGCACCGCACCCGCCGGTCGTCGACCGGGTATTGTTCGTAGGGAATGTGAACGTTGCGGCCGTCGGCGCCGCTCCACACCCAGCCGTGCAGCGGACATTGAATGCCTCCCTCGACGACGCAGCCGCCGTGGGACAGATCGGCACCGAGGTGCCTGCAATGCGCGCCGAGCACACGGACCACTCCGTTGAGATCGCGGAACGCAACGAGGTCTTCGCCGAAGTAGTGCAGCGCCTTGACGTCGCCGACCTCGAGATCGGCGCTCCAGGCGACTTGGAACCAGCCAGTGGGTCGCATGCTTGGCAACCCCATGCTCGCCAGCCTGCCACTATCGGCCGTCAGGCGCTAAGACACTCGTCGACCAGTCCCCAGCGCTGGGCCGTGGGCGGGTCGATCGTCCGGCCGGACAACACCAGGTAGGCGGTTCGCCACCGGCCGATGCGCCGCGTGATGCTGACGGTGCCGCCCGCGCCGGGGATCAAGCCGAGGCCCAGCTCGGGCAGACCAAGCACGGTGTCCGGGTGCGCTTGCACCCATCCGCAATAGGCGGCCATCTCCAGCCCGCTGCCCAGCACCTGGCCATGCACCTCGGCGCGGCACGCGCGACCGAGACGGGCGGTCAGCTCGTCGAGCACCAACGCAGGGCTGTGCCGGGTGCGGGCGAGGTGAGCGCTGGCCGGGTCGGCGAAGGTGCCGAACTCGGCGAGGTCTCCACCGCTGCAGAACGACGGGCCGTTGCCGGTCAGCACCACCTCGGTGATCGACGAGTCGAGTCGCGCGACCTCCAGTGCCTCGAGCAGTGCGGCGCGCATGTCGGTGGAAAACGCATTGTGCCGCTGCGGCCGGTTGAAGCGGATGCGCAGTCGATCGCTGTCACGGTCGGTCTGCACGGGATCGGGGATGTCGGGGACGGTGGCAGGCCCCCGTTCGGCCAGCCAGCGCGCGAACTCCGGTCCCGACTGCAGCGTCGAGTACGCCAGCGATTCGGTGATGACGCCGGCGAGAGTCGGTCCGGCGGGATCGATCGAGCGCAGCACGTCGTCGCAGACGGCCGCTGCCTGCGGCCATCGTCGGCATCGTTCGGTGAGTTCGGCGAGCGCATCGGATACCGACGGAACGGTGATGGCGCGGCGGTCGTCGCAGTCGTGTTCGGTCAGGGTGAAAGTCGCGTCGTCGGAAGGCGATCCAACGGCGACGACGACGCCCCCCGCAAGTTCGACTGCACTCACGAGTACCTGTTTATCAGCTCCTGCTTGTACAGCTTGCCGGTATCGGTGCGCGGTAACTCGACCTCGAACGAGATCGACCGCGGACACTTGTAGTGCGCCAACCGGTCCCGCAGCCAGCCCAGCAGTTCCTCGCCGAACTCGTCGGTGGCGTCGGCGGGGTCCACCGTCTGCACGACGCTCTTGACGCGCTGGCCCATCTCGTCGTCCGGGATGCCGAACACCGCGGCGTCCATCACCTTGGGATGGGTGACGAGCATGTTCTCCGCTTCCTGCGGGTAGATGTTCACCCCGCCGGAGATGATCATGTGGTGGCGCCGGTCGGTCAGGTACAGATACCCGTCTTCGTCGAGATACCCGATGTCGCCGACGGTTTTCCAGCCGTGCGTGTCCCGTGACTTGGCGGTCTTCTCCGGATCGTTGAGGTACTCGAAGTCGAAGCCGCCCTCGAAGTAGATCTCGCCTGCCTCGCCCGGCGGCAGCTCGTTGCCGTCCTCGTCGAGGATGTGTAGCGCGCCCATCATCGGCTTGCCGACCGAGCCTGGGTGTGCCAGCCAATCCTCGGCGGTGATCAGTGTCGACCCGATCGCCTCGGAGGACGCGTAATACTCGTCGACGATCGGTCCCCACCAGTCCATCATCTGCTTCTTGATCTCCACCGGGCACGGCGCCGCCGCGTGCATCACGCGCTTCAGGCTGGACAGATCATACGAACTCCGCACTGCCTCCGGCAGTTTCAACATCCGGGTGAACATCACGGGGACGAACTGACCGTGGGTGACACGGTGACTCTGGATTGCGCCGAGACAGCCTTCAGGATCGAACTTCTCCATCACCACGGTCGTGATGCCGGCACTCTGAATCGTCATCGACCACACCGATGGCGCGGTGTGGTACAGCGGTGCAGGGCTGATATAGATGGCCTCGGGATCCAGCCAGAAGCCGACCAAACCCGACATCATGCCCGGCACCTCGGCCGGCGGCAGGTGCGGAAGCTCGCGCTTGATGCCCTTCGGGCGGCCGGTGGTGCCTGACGAGTACTGGAGTAGGTCACCTTCGATTTCGTCGTCGATCGGTGTATCTGGCTGATCCGCAACACATTCGGGGTATCGGTGCCAGCCGTCCAGATCGTCGTCGGCGATGATTCGCAAGTCAGGCTGCGTGTGCTCGCTGAGGTTCACACATGTCTTTCGCAGTGCCGCAGAGCCGACGATCGCTTTGGCGCTGCTGTTGTCGATGATGTAGGCGGCCTCGGCCGCGGTCAGGTGAGTGTTGATCGGGACGTAGTACAGCCCGCAGCGGCGCGCCGCCCACATGACGGCGTGGAGGTGCTCGTTGTTCTCCATCAAGATGGCGACGGCGTCGCCCTCGTGAAGACCATGCTTGCGGAAGAAGTGGGCGAGGCGGTTGGCCCGCGCCTCCAGCTCGGCGAATGTCAGCACCGTCCCCGACGGATGGATGATGACGGCGGGCTTGTCGGGGTTGGCTTCGGCATGCTCGCGAATCTGCATGAGCCAGACTCTACGACGCCAAACTTGACAGGTGTCAAGACCCCTGGTCTTCGCCCGGTTTTCCCAGTACGACCCTACGATTACATCGCCGGTGATCGGGGGTGCGGCATGCTCGATGACGAACGGCGTGGCTCGCCGTCAGGCGTCGTGACCTTCCTCTTCACTGATATCGAGGGCTCGACGCGGCGGTGGGAGGCAGACGCCGAAACGATGCGCGCCGCGTTGGAGACTCACAACGAAGTGTTGCGCAAGGCGGTCAAGAGTCACCAGTTGACCCGAATGGCTTTCCCGGAGATCAACACCACGATCACCCATTTGCGCGAGGTTCTCGGCGATGAAACCTACGAGTCGTTCGCGCGCCGGGCGGACTCCATGACGAACGCCGGCATGGCGACCTACGCACTCGAACAGATCGACCGGGCCCGGGCTCAATTGTCACACTCGGACGGTCCCTCATGAGCGTCGTCTCGTTCCTCTTTACTGATATCGAGGGGTCGACGCGGCGGTGGGAAGCTGACCCGGATCTCATGCGCACTGCGTTGGAAACCCACAACCGAGTGCTGCGCGAGGCGGTTGCGGCGCATGACGGCACGGTCTTCAACTACACCGGCGACGGAATGTGCGCGGTGTTCGCTTCTCCCCGTTCGGCCGTCGACGCAGCGATCGACGCACAGCGGGCGTTGGAGTTGCCGGTACGGATGGGCATCGCGACCGGCGAGGCTGAGTTGCGAGGTGGCGAGTACTTCGGCACGGTGCTCAACCGCACTGCGCGGGTGATGGCGGCCGGCCACGGCGGTCAGATCCTGCTCGACGGCGCAACCGTCGGCCTACTGTCAGGAGTTGATCTGATCTCGTTGGGGCCGCGGCGGTTACGTGATATCGCCAAGCCCGTCGACATGTTTCAGGTCCGCGCGCCCGGCCTACGCACCGAATTTCCGCCCCTCAAGACGGTTGACCCCACGCCGGGCAACCTGCGCCCCGCAACGACCAGCTTTATTGGCCGAGAGGCCGACGTCGCCGAAGTGCAGGCCGCGCTCAAGGCACACCGCTTGGTGACATTGACCGGCGTCGGCGGCGTGGGCAAGACGCGGCTTGCTCTCGAGGTCGCCTCGCGCGCAATCAACGACTATGTGGACGGCGTATGGGTGATCGAACTTGCCCCGGTGGGCGATCCCGGCGCGGTACCCGAAGTCGTCGCAGCCACCATGGGAATCACACAGCAGCCCGGGCTCAGCATGGCCGAGAGCATCGCTCGGGCACTCGAAGGCCGCTCGAGGCTACTAGTGTTCGATAACTGCGAACACATCCTCGATGCAGCCGCCGACATGATCGAAGCGATCTTCGCTCGCTCATCGACCGTTGCCGTTCTGGCGACCAGCCGAGAAGGCCTGCGGCTCAGCGATGAACAGCTTTGGCCGGTGCCCTCGTTGGATGTCCGTGCTGGCGCCGAGTCTGCCGCCGCGACATTGTTCATCGACCGGGCCAAAGCGGTATCACCCGGTGTCTCGTTGACCGTGCCAGATGAGACAGCCGTTGCGGTGGAGATTTGCCACCGACTTGACGGCATACCACTTGCCATTGAGTTAGCCGCATCCCGCATGATGTCGATGACCGTCACGGAGGTTCGCGATCGCCTCGACGATCGCTTCCGGCTCCTTGTCGGGTCACGGCGAGGGTTGGAGCGCCACCAAACTCTGCGGCACGCCGTCCAGTGGTCCTACGATCTGCTTGACGACAATGAAAAGGGCCTACTGGCAAGGTGTTCGGTATTCGCCGGCGGATTCGACCTAGCCGCCGCATGTGCGGTTACCGCCTCCGACGATGAGTTGGGCACACTGGATCTCCTCGATGCTCTGGTCCGCAAATCGCTGCTGGTCGCCGACTGGACGTCAGGCCGGACAAGGTTCTCGATGCTGGAAACAATCCGTCAGTTCGCCGAAGAACAATTGGTGTTGGCAGACGGAGGCGACACGGCCCGCACCGCGCACGCCCGCCACTTCGCCAGGCGTCAGGCCGACGCATTAGCACTGTGGGATAGTCCGCGGCAACGCGAGGCTTACGACTGGTTCACCACCGAGCTTGCAAACCTTCGCACAGCGTTTCGCTGGGCTGCCGATCATGACGACCTCGACACGGCGGCCGCCATCGCCGTCAACGCAACATTTCTCGGGTACCTCGTCGAACAGTGGGAGCCCATCGCGTGGGCTGAGGAACTCATCCCTCACGCGGAAGCTGTCCAACATCCGCTGCTGGCGCAGCTGTACGTCGGGGCCTCTTACTGCGCTGCGGTAGGACGGGCGGACGATTTCGTCGGGTATGCCGAGAAGGCCAGGGCGGCAATAGTCGGCGGGCAGTTCGACGACGTGTACGAAGGGTTCGAATGTGCGGTCGCGGCTGGGTACAACACGACGGGCCGGCCCGACTTGGCCGTCGAGTGGTGCCGGGCCACGATCGCACGCAATCCGGGTATTCCCACCCACGCCCAGGCAGTGATGGTAATCGCGTTGGCCGTCACCGGGTCTATCGACGAAGCAATCGAGGCGTCAAAGGATATGCTCGCCGTCGCCCAAAACGCCGACAATCCCAGTCTGGCCGCAGCCACGCTCCTCGCATATGGCTGGGCCCGCCGGCAAGGCGATCCCACAGCCGCCTACGAGGCCCTCCGTCAGGCCTGGACGATCGCCGAAGAAAGCAGCAACAGACAGCAGGCGTCGATCACCGCGGGGCTTCTATCGGTACTCGCCACTACCCGCGGCGAGTTCACCGACGCTTTTGATTACATCACCCAAACGATCCGCTACTACTACGACTCCGGCACCATCGAGCTCATGCGCGTTACGCTCGGGATCCTCGCCGCCCTGCTCGATCGGCTCGGCCATCACGAACCGGCGGCCACCATCAGTGGTTTCAGAGCGGATGCGCTGGCGCGCGAGAGTTTTCCTGAAGCCGTCGACGCAGTCGCCCACCTGCGCGAGGTTCTCGGCAGCGACGGCTACGCAGCCCGTGCCCAGGCGGGGGCCAACATGACCAACACCGAAATGGCGGCCTACGCCTTCGACCAGATCGACCGCGCACGTGCACTGCTTACTGCCGAACAGACGTAAAAGTCCCCGAAATCCAACGGATTCGGGGACTTTACGTCTGCTCGCGCCAATTAGTCGGCTTCTTCGAGGCGGTGCTTCAGCGCGTCGAACTCGTCCTTGATGCCGGTCGGCAGCTTCTCGCCCACGAACTCGAACCACTCCTCGATCAGCGGGACCTCTTCGCGCCACTCGGCGGCGTTCACGGCCAGCGCCTCGTCGACGTCAGCGGCGTCCACATCGAGGCCCTCGAGATCCAGATCCGCGGCGGTGGGCACGATGCCGATCGGCGTGGACTTGCCGTCGGCCTTGTGCTCGATCCGCTCAATGGCCCACTTGAGCACGCGGCTGTTCTCGCCGAAGCCGGGCCACAGGAAGCGGCCGTCGTCGCCGCGGCGGAACCAGTTGACGAAGAACACCTTCGGCATCTTGGACTCGTCGGCGTTCTTGCCGATGTTGATCCAGTGCTGGAAGTAGTCGCCGACGTTGTAACCGAGGAACGGCAGCATCGCCATCGGGTCACGGCGCACCGTGCCGACCTTGCCCTCGGCGGCCGCGGTCTGCTCGGAGCCGAGCGTGGCGCCGATGAACACACCGTGTTGCCAGTCGCGGGCCTCCGTGATCAGCGGCACCGTCGTCTTGCGGCGGCCACCGAACAGGATCGCCGAGATCGGCACACCCTGCGGGTCATCCCACTCGGGCGCAAGCGTCGGGCACTGCGAGATTGGGGTGCAGTACCGCGAGTTGGGGTGGGCCGCCTTGACGTCCGACTCCGGCGTCCACTCGTTGCCCTTCCAGTCGATCAGGTGCTGCGGGTCGCCCTCAAGGCCTTCCCACCACACATCGTTGTCGTCGGTCAGCGCGACGTTGGTGAAGACCGTGTTGCCCGCCTCGATCGTCTTCATCGCGTTGGGATTGGAGTCCCAGTTGGTGCCTGGCGCCACACCGAAGAAGCCGAACTCCGGGTTGACGGCGTAGAGCCTGCCGTCCTTGCCGAACCGCATCCACGCGATGTCATCACCGACGGTCTCCGCGCGCCAGCCCGGAACCGTCGGCCGCAGCATGGCGAGGTTGGTCTTGCCGCATGCCGAAGGGAACGCGGCCGCGATGAAGTACGCCTTGTTCTCCGGGGAGATCAGCTTGACGATCAGCATGTGCTCGGCGAGCCAGCCCTCGTCGTGGGCCATCGCCGACGCGATGCGCAGCGAATAGCACTTCTTGCCAAGCAGCGCGTTGCCGCCGTAACCGGAGCCGTAGCTCCAGATCTCACGGGTCTCGGGGAAATGGGTGATGTACTTCGTGTCGTTGCACGGCCACGGCACGTCGGCCTGACCGGCCGACAGCGGGGCCCCAACCGAGTGCAGGCATTTGACGAAGAACCCGTCGTCGCCCATCTTGTCCAGCGCCGCCTTGCCCATCCGGGTCATGGTCCCCATCGAGATGACGACGTACTCGGAGTCGGTGATCTCAACACCCAGCTTGGGATCCTCCGCACCCAGCGGGCCCATGCAGAACGGCACCACATACATGGTGCGGCCGCGCATACAGCCCCGGTACAGGTCGGTCATGATGCCGCGCATCTCGGCCGGTTCCATCCAGTTGTTGGTCGGGCCCGCGTCGATCTCACGCTCGGTGCAGATGTAGGTGCGGGACTCGACACGCGCCACGTCCGATGGGTCGGACAGCGCGAGGTAGGAGTTCGGCTTCTTCTCGTCGTCGAGCTTCTTGAAAGTGCCTGCCTCGACCAGTTGCTGGGTGAGCCGGGCGGCCTCTTCCTCTGAGCCGTTGGCGAACACCACCCGGTCCGGCTGAGTCAGCTCCGCGACTTCCTGGACCCAGGCAAGCAGCCCCTTATGCTTCGTCGGTGCGGTGTCCAGACCTGGAATGGTCGCTGCGGTCATCAAGATCTCCTGCGTCGGTTTCAGCCAGGACGCAAGCCCGGCGGTCACGGTCGTCCCTGTATACAGAGGTTAACGCGGGTGACATAGCCGCGGTTAATCGGGAGCATGTCCGATCACTCACAGGAACGATTCAGTAAACGTTTCCCTGCGGTTTTATCGCGTTAGTATTGTCACTGCCGATCAATCAATTCGCCGTTTCGGTTTTATCGGCGGCCAAAGCGCCGTCTGCCGCATCCGATCCGTTCCTGGCTTCGACGGACCCAGAGCCGTACAGCTCGGCGCACACGGCGTCGAGCGCCTGTTGGAGCGGCGGCAGTCGGCGGTCCCGAACGACAGCGGCCCTGGCGGTGGCGACCGCATGCTCTCGCAGTTCAGTGTCGATCTCGGCGACGCGATCGGCGGCCGTGGCGCTCTCCACCTCGTCTCGGGCAGCCAGGTCGGAGGTGAGCGTCGTTTCGGCGGCCAGCACCCGGGTCGCCACCCTCTCCTCGACCGCGGAGCGCAGCGTGGCGGCGACGTCGGCGACCCAGCGGTCAAGAACCGCGCGATCGTGCAACAGTCCCCGGATGCCCACCACCCACACCGTGAGCAGCAGGCCCAGCAGGCCGCCGGCGATCAGCCCCGCGATGGTCAGACCCGGCGCCAGCCCCGCGAACAGCCGGGTCACCGCGAGCGCGACCCCGAACCCGAAGCCGGCGCCGAGGATCATCACCAGCTGCGTCTCCAGGCGCCGCGACTTCAGCGGCGGCTGCGGCACCTCGGGACGAGGCGGCGATAGTGGCGGCGCGGGCGCCGACAAGCCGAGTTCGGTCGCGACGTCGCCGAGGTGTTTGGTGATGCCCTCGTCCACCTCATCGACGACTTCGCTCGCGCGCGTCCGCACGTACGGCTCGAATTCGCCGACCCGGCGCCGGCTCATGTCCGAGGCGTCTTCCTGCAGTTCCGCGCGCACCGATGTGCAGCGGTTGCGGGCGAAATAGGTCAACTGCACGCGTGCCTGCTGGATCTGGCTGCGCAGCGCGATGGTGCGTTCGGTCTTGGCCAGCCGACAGTCGCGCATCGTGGCACTACGCTGCTCCCGCAACTCGGCGATCCGCGCCTTCCGACCCACGCCTGCGGCATCCTCCTCGCAGCGCCTCATGACTATCTGTAGCCGGGTTTCCCACGCACGCAAGCGATTTCGACGAGCCAGCCTGGCATCGCCGAGGTGGCCGAGCCGTTCTGCCAGCTCGTCGATCTTCGGGTCACCGATATCGGGTGCGGCGGCCACCCCAACCCACGAGACATCCCGGTAGCGGGCGTCGTGGGCAATCAGCGCCTGCCTGTCGGCGGCCAGCACGTCGCGCCAGTTGCGATGCGCATCGATCTTCGACACGACCCCGATGACGAGGTCGGTGTTGGCGGCCGCAACGTCGAGCAGCGCACAGTCGGACTCGGTCAGCCGCGCGACCGCCGACACAACAAACACGACAGCAATAGGAGCTTCGATGACGGACAGCTCGCCGGTCTCGACGAAGGTGACGTCGGGCAGCCGCTGTCGCAGCGCATCGATCAAACTGGTGGCGCCTGCCAGCCATGGGCCCGTCACTAGCACCACGTCGCGGCTCTCCACACCCGGTGAACTCAGCCCCGGATCGACGGCCGCCACCACAGCGTCCGCCGCGGCTACCGGATCGGTCACTGTGCCCGCCCGAGCAGTCGCAGCGAGCCCCTGGCGATGTCGGCGCCGCAGCTGCGGTGCAGAGCATCGACCGGGCCCCGACTGTAGCGCCGCCAGTGCACGGCCCGGCGCAGATGTGCGGCCGCATCGTCGCCGCGGTCCACTGCCGCCCCTGCCGCTTCGACCACATCGACCGCAGCGGCCATCACCGCGAGGACCGTCTCATCGGTCGACAGGAACTCCGCGAGTCGCTCGTCACCGGATTGCGCTGCGAGAGAGTTCAATTCGGTGAGCGCCGACCGCACCCGGCGATAGCGCACCGGGGCGCCTGCCGCCTCGATGTGCTCGACGACCCTGTCGATCTGGCTGGCCCGCCGCAGCACCGCCGACACCGTCGCGGCGTCCGCACCCTCGCCGAGCGCCAGGACGGCAGTCGCGATGCCGAACCGGTCCAGCGCGGCGAGCAGTCGTCGACGAAGCTCGGGCCGCAGCGAATGGGCGGTGCGCACGAACGCGTCCGTCGACGTCAGGTCAGCGGGCTCGGTGACCAGCACGCGCAGCGCCGACATCAACTCGTCGTCCAGCTCCGCGGTGGCCAGCAAGGCGACCATCGCCACTGTCGGCACTCCGGTCAGCGCCCGGCAGTCGGCGGCGCGGCGATGGGCCCGCACCAACGGGCCGCCGTCACCGAGACCCGTCAGGTCCGCCTTGTTCAGCACCGTCACGATCGGCCGGTCGGCGGCCGCGAGCTGAGCACGGTCCTCCGGCTTGAGCGCCTCGGCGATAACCAGGACGTGTACGTCGGCGACGGTGGCGTCGGGTGTCACCGTCACCGGTGCTCGCGACAGCGCGGCACCCACCGTGTCGCGCCCCACCCCGTCACGCCCCAGCACCGCAACATGCGGCGGGACGGCGATACGTCCGATGATCGGTGCCAACCGCGGATTGCGGCTCTGCTCAGCAAATCGTGTCAGCGCAGCGACGAAAATCTGGCGGCCTTCCCTTGTGCCCACCCGAGTGAAACCCGGTCCCCATCGCAAATGTTGGCACCTCCGCGGGCACATCGCGAGCGGTTGTCCCCAGTACCAGGCGAAGGCAACTGTTGGGTATCAATCTGTACCACGATGCGGGTACTCGAGCCTGTATGAGCGACCATGGACGGATGCAAACGCCCAGGCCGGATGTCGCCGGCCGTCCGGCTCCGGGGCCCGATATCGCCGAGCCGCATTTGCATCCCCGGGTCACCAGCTTCCGCACCCGGCGCTCGACGCTCTCCGGGGGTCAACAGGCGGCGTGGGAGCGACTGTGGCCCGAGATGGGCATGCACGCGCGCGACGCAGACGGGTCCGCGGCGCGGCTGGACACCGAATCCTGGTTCGGCCGGTCGGCGCCGATGGTGCTGGAGATCGGCAGCGGCACGGGCATATCGACATTGGCGATGGCGCAGGCCGAGCCGCACCTGGATGTGGTCGCGGTGGAGGTGTACCGGCGCGGGCTGGCACAGCTCCTCAGCGCGATCGACCGCGAAGGCGTCACCAACATCCGGCTGGTCCGCGGCGACGGCGTGGATGTGCTCGAGCACATGTTCGGGCCGGACTCGCTGACCGGCGTGCGGGTCTTCTTCCCCGACCCGTGGCCGAAAGCCCGGCACCACAAGCGCAGGCTGCTGCAGCCGGCGACCGTCGCGCTGATCGCCGACCGGCTGCGGCCCGGCGGAGTCCTCCACGCCGCGACCGATCACGCCGGGTACGCCGAGCAGATCGCAGAAGTCGGCGACGCCGAACCGCGACTGTGCCGCGTGACAGCATCGGACACGCTGCCGATCTCGGTGCAGCGGCCCGTCACGAAGTACGAAGGCAAGGCCCAGCACGCAGGCAGCGCCGTTGCCGAATTGCTCTGGGAGAAACGACCATGAGCCTCACTGAAGACATCCGGCATATAGAAGATGTAGCCCCGCCGCCGGTGGCACCGGCCGAGGCGACGGCCCGGGTGCTGCTGGTGTGGGACGCGCCCAACCTGGACATGGGACTGGGCTCGATCCTCGGCGGGCGGCCCACCGCCGCGCACCGGCCCCGGTTCGATGCGCTGGGCCGGTGGCTGCTGTCGCGCACGGCCGAGCTTTCCGACGCAAGTCCCGACGTCTCGCTGGAGCCCGAGGCGACCGTCTTCACCAACATCGCCCCAGGTAGCGCCGACGTCGTTCGACCATGGGTGGAGGCATTACGTAACGTGGGCTTCGCGGTCTTCGCCAAACCGAAGATCGACGAAGACAGCGACGTCGACATCGACATGCTCAACCACATCGCGCTTCGACGCAGCGAGGGACTGGCCAGCGTGCTGGTCGCCTCCGCCGACGGGCAGGCGTTCAAACAGCCGCTGGAGGAAATCGCCAGGGAGGGTGTGCCCGTCCAGGTGCTGGGATTTCGCGAACATGCCAGTTGGGCGTTAGCGTCGGATACCTTGGAGTTTGTCGACCTGGAGGACATTCCTGGTGTTTTCCGGGAACCGCTACCGCGAATCGGCCTAGATTCGCTGCCCGAGCAGGGGGCTTGGCTGCAGCCATTCCGGCCGCTGACCTCGCTACTGACCTCGCGCGTGTAAACAACTGGAAATGCGCGGGTCGCCAGAGATTTAGTAAGGAGCTTAGGTGTTCGCCTGGTGGGGTCGAACGGTGTACCGATACCGATACATAGTGATCGGTGTCATGGTCGCACTGTGCCTAGGTGGAGGCGTGTTCGGCATCAGCCTCGGCAGCCACGTCACGCAGAGCGGCTTCTATGACGACGGCAGCGAATCGGTGCACGCGTCGCTGCTCGCCGACGAGACGTACGGCCGCGACACCTCGGGCCACATCATCGCCATCTACGCGGCTCCCGACGGCAAGACCGTCGACGACCCGGCGTTCCAGAAGAAGGTCCTGGACAACCTGGCCCAGGTCGAGAAGGACCACCCCGACGAGCTCCTGCGCTCGATCGGCTACTTCAAGAGCCCCGATGTGCTGAAGAACATGGCCGACGGGGACAAGCAGCACGCGTTCATGTCGGTTCAGCTCAAGGGCGACAACGACGATGCGATCCTGAACAATTTCAAGAAGGTCAAGGACGACCTTCTCAAGGTCCAGGACCAGGGCGTCGACGTGAAACTCGCTGGCCTGCAACCGCTGGCGGCCGAGTTGACCGGCACCATCGGCGACGATCAGAAGCGCGCCGAGGTGGCCGCCATCCCGCTGGTGTGCGTGGTGTTGTTCTTCGTATTCGGCGGGGTCGTCGCGGCCGCCCTCCCGGGGATCATCGGCGGCCTGACCATCGCGGGCGCGCTCGGCATCATGCGGCTCATCGCCGAATTCGCCCCGGTGCACTTCTTCGCCCAGCCGGTGGTGACGTTGATGGGCCTCGGCATCGCGGTCGACTACGGCCTGTTCATGGTCAGCCGATTCCGTGAGGAGATCGCCGAGGGCTACGACACCGAGGCCGCAGTCCGACGAACGGTGATGACCTCGGGCCGCACGATCATGTTCTCCGCGGTGATCCTGGTGGCATCGTCGGTGCCGCTCCTACTGTTCCCGCAGGGGTTCCTGAAGTCCATCACCTACGCGATCATCGCCTCGGTCATGCTTGCGGCGATCCTGTCGATCACCGTGCTGGCGGCCGCGTTGGCCATCCTCGGACCCAACGTCGACGCGCTCGGCGTGCGCACGCTGCTACGGGTCCCGTTCTTCCGCAACTGGAAGCCGATGCGGGTGTATCTGACCTGGCTGGCCGAAAAGACGCAGAAGACCAAGACCCGAGCGGAGGTCGAGAAGGGCTTCTGGGGCAAGCTGGTCAACCGGGTGATGAAGCGGCCCGCCGCATTCGCCGTGCCCATCGTCATCGTGATGATCCTGCTGATCATCCCGTTGGGACAGCTCTCGCTCGGCGGCATCAGCGAGAAGTACCTGCCGCCGGACAACTCGGTGCGTACCGCGCAGGAGGAGTTCGACAAGATCTTCCCCGGCTTCCGCACCGAGCCGCTGACGATTGTGATGGAAAGCGACAACGGACAACCCGTCAGCGACCAGCAGATCGCGGAGGTCCGGAACAGGGCGATGAGCGTGTCCGGCTTCATCGATCCCGACAACGACCCGTCCAAGATGTGGCAGGAACGCCCCTTCCTCGACGGTGCGTCGAAGGACCCGTCGGTGCGGGTGATCCAGAACGGACTGGTGAATCGCAACGACGCGGCGAAGCAACTCGGGGAGCTGCGGGCGCTGACACCGCCACGCGGAATCACCGTGTCGGTGGGCGGCACCCCGGCACTGGAACAGGACAGTATCCACAGCCTGTTCGACAAGCTGCCGTTGTTTGTGGTGCTGCTGATAACTACCACCACCATCCTGATGTTCCTGGCGTTCGGATCGGTGGTGCTGCCGATCAAGGCCGCGGTGATGAGCGCGCTGACGCTGGGCTCGACGATGGGCGTGCTCACGTGGATGTTCGTCGACGGGCACGGCTCCGGGCTGATGAACTACACGCCGCAGCCGTTGATGGCACCGATGATCGGCCTCATCATCGCGGTGATCTGGGGTCTGTCGACTGACTACGAAGTCTTCCTGGTGTCCCGCATGGTGGAGGCCCGCGAGCGCGGCATGTCCACAGCCGAGGCCATCCGGATCGGCACTGCCACCACCGGCCGGTTGATCACTGGCGCCGCGTTGGTACTGGCGGTCGTCGCGGGAGCCTTCGTGTTCTCCGACCTGGTGATGATGAAGTACCTAGCCTTCGGCCTGCTCATCGCCCTGTTGCTGGACGCCACCGTGGTCCGGATGTTCCTGGTGCCCGCCGTGATGAAGCTGCTGGGAGATGACTGCTGGTGGGCACCGCGCTGGATGAAACGGATTCAGGAGCGCCTTGGCCTGGGCGAGACCGAGCTGCCCGACGAGCGTAAGCGTCCCGCGGTGCGCGAACATGAAGAAGCGTTGGTCGGCGCGGGTGGATCTGCGCCGCGGCCCAGGGTGCCCCACGACCCGACCCACCCGGCCGCCGAGGGTTCTTCACGGCCGGGTGCGACGACGCGAATCGCGACCCCGTCGCGGGCCAACGCCCCTTCCGGCGCTGGCACGACGCGAATCCCCACCGCACGCACGCAGCCGCCCGATGAGCCGCAGACCACGCGGCTGTCGATGGCCAAGAACGCTGTCCGGAACGTGGTGAGCAATGCGACCGCCCGGGTCAATCACCCGCCAGCCGGTGACGCCCAGCGGGGCCACCGGCCCGCGCCTCCTCCACCCGCTGCGGCGCCGCGCGAGGAACGTGAAATCGAGTCGTGGTTGGGTGAATTGCGCGGCACGGCGCCCGCAGGCGGGCAACCGGCGCCGCCTTCTGCGCGACCGTCGGCCGACGCCACCCGGGCCATACCCGAGCAGCGCCCGCGGCGGCCTCGCCCGCAACCGGGCAATGAGCCGACGACCGCGATTCCCGCGCTGGGGACCCCGCCGGATGGCAGGGGACGGCCGCGGCCACAGAACGACGACGCGACGACGGCCATCCCGACGCCGCGGAAACAGGATCCGGAAGCGACCGAGAAGATCAATACCCGCGACGAGGAAGAGCCCAAGCGCCGCGGGGGTGGGTTGAGCGCGCAGGATCTGCTGCGTCGCGAGGGCCGGCTCTAAGGCTTTAGTCGGACGCCGCCACCCCTTCATCAATGTCGTCGGCTTCGCTCTTCACGATCGGTCCGCCCTGATCCTCTAATACGGCTTCTTCGGCCGCGGGATCTCTTGCCAGCAGCACGCGCATCGCACTGTTGACGAACGCGACCGTCGGCACCGCCAGCAGCGCGCCGACGATCCCCGCCAACACGCCGCCGCCAGCAATCGCCAGCACGATGGCCAACGGATGGATCGACACCGCGCGGCCCATCACCAGCGGCTGCAGCACATGGCCCTCCAGCTGCTGTACGGCGATGATCAGGCCGAGGGTGATCAGCGCGAAGATCAAGCCCTTGGCGATCAGGGCGACGATCACCGCGAGGAAACCGGCGATCACCGCACCGACGAGGGGGATGAACGCACCGAGGAACACCAGCGACGCCAATGGCAGCGCCAGCGGGATACCCATGATGGCCAGGCCGGTGCCGATGCCGACCGCGTCCACGAGGGCTACCAGGAACGTCGCACGGACGTAGCCGATCAGCGACCGGAAACCTGCGCGGCCGGCGTCGCGCACCCGCTCGCGCGAGTTCTCCGGGAAGATCTTGGTGACGAACGCGTATATGTTGCGGCCGCCGTGCAGCACGAAGATCAGCGTGAACAACACCAGAAGAGCTCCGGTGACGATCTCGGTCACGGTGCCCGCCGTGGAAAGCGCTCCGCTGGTCAACTTCTCCTGGTTGTTCTGCAAGGCCTCGACGGCCGACTTGCGGGCCGAGTCGATCTGCTGCTGATTGATGTGGAGGGGGCCCTGCGTCAGCCAGTCGCCAACACCCTTGATGCTGGTGCTGACCTGCTGAACGAGCGCCGGTGCGCCCTCGATGAACTGACTGACCACGAAGGTGAGGATTCCGCCGACCACCGCGATTCCGCCAAGTAGGACCAGCGCTACCGCTCCGCCACGTGGAGCGCCGCGGCGGTCCAGGAAGTCGACGACGGGCAGCAGCAACGCGGCAAGCATCGTCGCCAACGCGACGGGCACCACGAGGATCTCGATCTTCTTGACCACCCAGAGCAGCGCGACGATCGCCGCGAGGATGACCAGCAGTCGCCACGCCCACGCGGCCGTCTTGCGGACTAACGGAGTCACCGACTCATCGGCGACGGTATCTACGGAAGGGCCGGCTGGCATGCCGGTAGCGTAACGGCAGGCCGCAGCGTCGCTGCGAATCTCGCGAATCAGCTCCGGCGCGCCTGCGTGAGCGACAATATCCGGGCTACCTGCACCGCTACCCTATTGGCGTGTCCCACGACGCACCGGCGAGCGACGCTCGCACCCAGGCACGGCCTGCCAGGGGCAAATACTGGTGGCTGCGCTGGGTGATCATCGGCGTCGCGGTCGTCGTTCTCGCTGTCGAGCTCGCGCTTGTGTGGGATCAATTGGCCAAGGCGTGGAAGAGCGTCTACTCGGCGAACTGGTGGTGGGTGCTGGCGGCGCTCGTCGCGGCGATGTCGTCGATGCACAGCTTCGCGCAGATTCAGCGCACGCTACTGCGGTCGGCCGGCGTCAAGGTCAAGCAGTGGCGTTCGGAGGCTGCGTTCTACGCAGGCAACGCGTTGTCCACCACGATGCCGGGTGGCCCGGTGCTGTCGGCCACGTTCATCTACCGCCAACAGCGGATCTGGGGCGCGTCACCGGTGGTGGCGTCGTGGCAGCTGGTGATGTCGGGCGCGCTGCAGGTGGTCGGGCTGGCGCTGCTCGGTTTGAGCGGCGCATTCCTGCTGGGCGCGAGCAAAAACCCACTGTCGCTTATGTTTTCACTCGGTGCGTTCATCGCGCTGATCGTGCTGGCACAGGCGGTGGCGACCCGCCCCGAACTCATCGACGGCATCGGAGTGCGTGTGCTGTCGTGGTTCAACTCGCTGCGAGGCAAGCCTGCCGACACCGGTCTGAACAAGTGGCGCGAGACGCTGTCCCAGCTGGAATCGGTCAGCCTGTCGCGCCGTGCACTCGGCGAGGCGTTCGGCTGGTCGCTGTTCAACTGGATCGCCGACGTGGCGTGTCTGCTGTTCGCCTGCTTCGCCACCGGAGGGCATCCGTCACTTGCGGGTGTGACGGTGGCGTATGCGGCGGCCCGCGCTGTCGGGGCGATCCCGTTGATGCCGGGCGGGCTGCTGGTGGTCGAGGCGGTGCTGGTGCCCGGCCTGGTGTCGTCCGGCATGACCCTGGCCTCCGCCATCTCGGCGATGCTCATCTATCGGTTGATCAGCTGGATCTTCATCTCCGCAATCGGCTGGGTGGTGTTCTTCCTCATGTTCCGTACCGAAAAGGACATCGACCCCGACGCCACCGCCAACGATGACGTCGAGCAGCCACCGCAATTCAGCCCCGACCCCGAGGCGCGGCACGAACCCGAACCCGAACAATAGGGAGATCATGCGCGGCCGTTGCTGGACTTTCGCTGTGCTCCTTGTAACCGCCGCGCTGACCGTGGCGTGCGTGCCGCCGACCGAAAACCCCTCGTCGCCACAAACTTCGACCACCACCTCCGCGGCCCCCGACACCGGTCCCACGGTGGTGACCCCCCTGTTGGCCAGTGTCATTGCGCCGCCGATCCCCGTCCCTGCCACCGACGGCAAGGTCCACCTGGCCTACGAACTGCTGCTGACCAACGTGCTCAACCAAGAGCTGACCCTGACATCGCTCGACGTGCGCGCCTCCGATCACACTCTGCTGAACCTGACCGGTGACCGGCTCGCCTACTGGACGCGTGTCTTCGGAACCCCGAAACCCACAACGAAACTCGGGCCCGCCCAAGCCGCGGCGGTGTGGCTTGACGTCGCGCTCGACCAGGGCGCCACGGTTCCAGCGGAGCTGCAGCACGCGGTCGGGGTTTCGATAGCGCAGCCGCAGCCCCCGCTGTTTCCCGCCACGATGACCGAGACCGTCGCGCCCGTCACCGTGCAGACCCGCAAGCCGCCGGTGATCGCGCCGCCGCTCGCCGGCGCGAATTGGGTGGACGCCAACAGTTGTTGCGACATGACGCCGCACCGGATGGCGCTGAATCCCCTCAATGGGCAGCTGTGGGCCGCCGAACGGTTCGCCATCGACTACGTGCAACTGCTTCCGGATGGCCGGTTGTTCAACGGCGACAAGACCAAACGGGAAAGTTATCCCAGTTTCGGGGCCGACATCCATGCCGTGTCCGACGGTCGCGTTGTCGCGGTAGTGGATGGACTGCCCGAGCAGGTTCCCGGAAAGAGCCCGAGCGGTCTGCCGCTGGAGCAATACGCGGGCAATCACATCGTTCAGGACCTTGGCGACGGCAACTATGCGCTCTACGCACATCTCAAGACCGGCAGCATCAAGGTCGAGGTGGGTGACAGTCTGAGCTCGGGGCAGGTGATCGCGTCGCTCGGAAACTCCGGTAATACCGACGGCCCACACCTACATTTCCATGTCATGAGCACCCCCGATCCGCTGCGGTCCAACGGGCTGCCGTTCGTGCTGTCGTCGTTCAAACTCGACGGACGCATCACGTCTATGGACGCCGAAGACGCCATCGAAGCGGGCCAGCCGGCGCCGATGCAGCCGGGCTTCGCCCCGCGCGATGAATCCGCGGTCAGCCCACTGGTTTTGGATGTAATGACCTATGCCAGTCGGTAGCAGGAGCAGGCGCGTCCGGCGGGCGCTGACCGCCCTGTTCGCCGACGCTGTCTGTGTGATCGTGTTCTGCACGATCGGGCGCCGAAGCCACGCCGAGGGGTTGACCGTGGCCGGGATCGCGCAAACCGCGTGGCCGTTTCTGGCCGGCACCGGCGTCGGCTGGCTGCTGATCGGCGGATGGCGCAGGCCGTTCACGGTCATCCCCGTCGGGGTGGTCGTGTGGGTGTGCACGGTCGTGGTGGGCATGCTGTTGCGCAAGGCGACGTCCGCGGGGGTTTCGGCGAGCTTTGTGGTGGTGGCGTCGCTGTCCACCGCGGTGCTGCTACTGGGCTGGCGCGCCGCCGCCGCACTCCTCCGGCGCGGGTAACTCTGAATTGGCCGGCGGCTCAGGCGAAGTCGAAATCGTCAACGTCGCACGCAACCCGCCCAGCGGTCCGTCCGACAGCTCAATGCGCCCGCCGTGCAACGCGGCCTGCTGCGCTACCAGTGCCAGGCCGAGCCCCGAGCCGCCAGGCGCCGCATTGCTGCCGCGGGAGAATCGGCCAAGCACGGTTTGAAACTCCTCCTCCGGCAGACCCCGGCCGTTGTCGTCGACGACGATCGTCATCGTGTCGTGCCGGCGGCGCGCTGCCAACACGATTCGCGTCGCCTGCCCATGCGTCACGGCGTTGCGAACCAGGTTGTCGACGGCTAGCCGCAGCCCACCCGGCCACCCCCAGATCGACCCGAGATCGTCCGCGGCCTCGACGACGATCTCGACTCCGCCGGCGGTGCGCATGATCTCGCGCGCCACCCGGTCGAGCATGTCGGTGACATCGATGAGTTCGCGGTCCTCGGCCTGCGCCAGCTGGCCGGACGCGAGCTGCCCGAGCGCGGTGATGATCGCTTCCACGCGGCGCTGTGCGCGCGAAAGGTCTTGCACCACTTCAGCTCTCTCCTCGGCGGGCAGATCGTGGATTCGCAGGGTGTCGAGGTCGGCTCGCATCGCCGTGAGTGGGGTACGCAGTTCATGCGCGGCGTTGGCGGCGAAATCCTGTGCGGCCTGCAGCGAGTTCGTGGTCACCCGCTGAGCGGCCGCCAGCCTGCTCAGCATCTCGCCCATCGCCTCCGACAGATCCTCCGCCTCGCGGACGCCACGCACTTCGGGCATCGCGTCGGCGCCCTCACCCAGCCGTTTGGTGTGCTCGGTCAGCCTGCGTAGCGGACGGATCGCGGGGCCCGCCAGCAGCCAGCCAAGACCGGCAGCAATCAACACAGTGACCACACCGACAGCCGTGTACAAGGGAATTCTGCCGCGGTTCAACAAGATACTGTCGGCGCGGATGCCGACCGACATCAGCACGCCGCCCTGTTGGTCGACCGCGACGGTGCGCACCCGATAGTCCACGCCGTTCACTTCGACCGTCGAGGTGCCCACCGGCAACGGCGGCAACTGCAGGCCGCGCTGGAACATCACCTGCCCGGTGGACTTGGATCGCCCGGTGGTGAGCACGCCGCGGCGCGGGTCCTGCAATTCGTTGGGGTTGATGCTCGCGTCGACAATGGAATCGAGTCGCCGGTCCAATTGCGCCGCATCGTTATTCGCGAGCACCACCGAGGTGAGGATGGTGAACACGGCGACCACCGCAGCCGCGGCGGCGGCCGATGCGATCGCCACCCGGGTGCGCAATGAGGCGGACCGCAGGAACCGCGGCAGCCGCACTTACGGCTCGTCCCGCAACACGTACCCGATCCCGCGAACGGTGTGGATCACCCTGGGCAGGCCGTCGCGTTCGAGCTTTCGCCTCAGGTAGGAGATGAACACGTCGGCAACATTGGTGTCGACGTCGAAGTCGTAGCCCCACACCAGTTCGAGCAGTCGCTGCCGCGACAACACCACGCCGGCGTTCTCTGCCAGCACCGCCAACAGGTCGAACTCGCGCTTGGTCAGGTCGACACGCTCGCCGTCGACGAAAACCAGCCGACGCGCGGTGTCGATGGTCAACGGCCCGACCGTCATCGTGTCCGACGTTTGATCCGAATGACTTGCCCGCCGCAACAGGGCGTGCAGCCGGGCCACCAACTCGCCCAGATCGAAGGGCTTGGTCAGGTAGTCGTCGGCGCCCGCCTCCAACCCCGCGATCCGGTCATTGACCGTGTCGCGCGCAGAAAGCACGCAGATCGGGATGTCGTTACCCAACGCCCGCAAGGCGGTGACCACCGCGACGCCGTCGAGTTCCGGCATCTGGACATCCAGCACCAACGCGTCATGCGACTCGTTGGACAACAGCCGCAGCGCCTCTTTACCTGTCGCCGCGACCCGAACGTCGAAACCCGAATGCCGCAATCCGCGGGCGACGGAGGTTCGCACGTCCGGGTCGTCGTCGACCATCAGCACAGTGCGGCTCGCGCTCTCCTGCGCGGGTGGTTCACCAACCCGCACGCGAATTACGGAACGTCAGGAGTGGCTGTGCCGCAGTGGTTCTTCAGGTCGACCAGCGGCTGGCGTATCCCGGTCAGCTCGGCCTTCACCACAGGATTGGCGTCGAGGTACGTGCGGACATCGTCACGGATATCCTCGCGCGGCTGGCCCTCGAGGCTGGTGAAGAACCAGTTCACGTCCGGGTGCGTGAACAGGTACGCCGACGTCGCTGCCGAGACACCAGATGCCACGCCAGCCAGGTCTGCAGCGGTGCAGTTTGGCGGGTTGTTCGCCGGGTCGTCGGCCATCGCCGAGGGGAGAGCACCAAACAGCATCGCACCGGCAATAGCGCCGGCGCCGACCGTGCCAGCTACCGCACGCCGCGCGGTACGGGCCGAGAGCAACATGGACAGGCTCCTTCATATGAAGTGGAGAGGCCGCAACCATTGGCGGTTCCGACAATAAAAGAGCTAAGCAGAAAGGCTCCCGACTTTCTTGCCTTGCGCTTAACCAATCGTGAGAAAGTCTGAAGCCGCAGCTCAGCACCCCACCTGCGACGCTCCGCGCGTCGCCCTGGATTAGCGGCTGGCGGCCGATGCCGGTCCGGGAAGCGGTCCGGTGCCCTGCGTGGTGGCCGACGCAGGCGACGGCGAAGCCGGCGACCCCGCGCTGGGAAGCCCGACGTTCTGCGCGGTCTGCAGCGCTCCTGGCAAACCCGCACCGCCCTGCTGCTGCGCGGCCTGCATCAGGTTCATCAGTTGGGGCAGGCTAACCGGCAGCTTGCACCGGGTGGACAGGTTCACCAGCGGCTGCTGCAACTGCTGCATGTCCTTGGCGACCTGTGGGTTGGCGTCGAAGTACGACTTGATGGCGCCCAGCGACTGCGGCCCGGCCTGCTGCTGCGAGATGGTCGTCAACGCCTGGTTGGTTTGAGGGTGTGTGTCGAGGTAGTTGCCGGTCGAGGTGGCCACCGAGCCGATGGTCCTGGCGACCTCGCTGGCGGCACAGGGATCCGTGGCAGCGGTTGCCGAGGGCACTGCCAGCGCCGCCACCGCGGCGCCACCGGCCGCCGACGCAGCGAACACCGCATAGAGGCTGCGGCGCAGCGCGGTGCTCGATCGGGTGCTCGAAATCATGGACAACTCCTTACGGTTTTGCGAACGCTTTGACGCTTCCGCAAACACTGTGCGATCGGACGGTTGGGTTCCCCGACCCTGGGAGTCCTCGGCACATATTGCCATCAACGCCACCAGCGCTGCCAATCCAGCGAATGAACATGCAGGTGAACATCAGGAAATCCGCAGCCGCCGCCGACCTGTCCGCACTGGCCGCCACGCGTAACACTTCGCGGGCGAATCACGAGAGTGGAGTTAGAGCTGGTTAAGGCGTTGCTCAGGGCCGCGTCACCCAACCCGACGCTGTTGTACGCTCAGCTTCGCAACGCCGGGCAGAAAGCGGGGAGTTTGCCATCCAGCAGTTCATGATGCGCTTGAGCAGCAACCTGCGCAGATATCGCTGGGCGGTGTTCGCTGTTTGGCTGCTTCTTTTGGTCCCCTCGATCTATCTGGCGATGAACCAGTCCGGCAACCTGACCGGCGGCGGCTTCGAAGTCGAGGGTTCCCAGTCGCTGCACGTGCAGCGTGAGCTCGAGCAGCACTTCCCCGACCAGGGCGCCTCGCCGTTGGCCCTGGTCGCCGCCCCACGCGCGGACGCTTCCTTCGCAGACATGACCGCTGCGGTCAGCCAGCTCGAACGCATCGCGGCCGAGGTGCCGAGCGTCAAGTTGGTGCCGAACCCGCAACAGCCGCCGCCCCAGCCGGACCGTCCTTACGTCGTCTCCCTGCAGCCTGACTTCAACAACACCGGCGTGGTCGACGTCGCCAAGCAGTTGCGGCAGAAGGTTGGCATCGACGGCGATCAGCCCGGCGAGACCGAGAACGGGAAGGTCAAGCTCTACGTCATCGGCCAGGGCGCGCTCGGTGCGGCCGCGACCTTGGCCACCAAGCACGACATCGCGCAAGCCGAGCAGTGGAACCTTCCGATCGTCCTGATTGTTTTGCTCGCGGTGTTCGGCTCGCTGGCGGCAGCCGCGATGCCGCTGGTGCTCGGCATCTGCACCGTCGCGGTGACCATGGGGCTGGTCTATCTGTTGTCGATGTACACCACGATGTCGGTGTTCGTCACGTCGACGGTGTCGATGTTCGGCATCGCACTGGCCATCGACTATTCACTATTTATTCTTATGCGGTTCCGCGAGGAACTGCGCGCGGGCCGCGATCCCCGGCAGGCAGCAGACGCGGCGATGGCGACGTCTGGCCTGGCCGTGGTGCTGTCCGGCCTGACCGTGATTGCCTCGGTCACGGGCATCTATCTGATCAACACCCCGGTGCTGCAGTCGATGGCGACCGGCGCGATCCTCGCCGTCGCCGTAGCCGTGCTGACGTCGACGACGTTGACGCCCGCAGTGCTGGCGACATTCGGCCGAGCGGCGGCCAAGCGGTCGTCATACCTGCACTGGTCGCGCCGCGCTGAGACCACCCAGTCACGGTTCTGGAGCCGGTGGACCGGTTGGGTGATGCGACGGCCGTGGGTGTCGGCGCTGGCGGCGTCCGCCTTCCTGCTGACGCTGGCCGCCCCGGCATTCTCCATGGTGCTGGGCAACAGCATGCAGCGTCAGTTCGACCCAACCCATGAGATCCGCGGCGGCGTCAACGCGGCGGCGGAGGCCCTTGGCCCAGGGGCGCTCGGGCCGGTGCGCGTGCTGGTCACGTTCCCGGACGGGAACGCCGCCTCGGCGGCCAATAAGGAGCCGGCGCTCGACGCCGTGCGCCAGAAGATGGCCCAGGGACCCAACGTCGTGACGGTGTCGCCGCCGGTCTTCGGTGATGACTACCGGCGGGCACTGCTGTCGGCAGTGCTCTCGGTTGATCCGGAGGACATGGGAGCCCGCGACACCGTTGACTGGATGCGCGAGCAGCTTCCGGGCACACCCGGGCCCAACGCGCGTGTCGATGTCGGTGGCCCGACGGCATTGATCAAAGACTTCGACGACCGGGTCTCGGTGACACAGCCCCTGGTCTTCGGATTCGTCGCGCTGATCGCGTTCGTAATGCTGCTGATCTCGATCCGATCGGTGTTCCTGGCGTTCAAGGGCGTCCTGATGACGGTCCTGTCGGTGGCCGCCGCGTACGGCAGCCTCGTCGCCGTCTTCCAATGGGGCTGGCTCGAAGAGCTGGGCTTCAAGCCGATCTCGTCGCTGGACAGCACCATTCCGCCGCTGGTGCTGGCAATGACGTTCGGCCTGTCGATGGATTACGAGATCTTCCTGCTGACCCGCATCCGCGAGCGGTTCCTGCAGACCAAGAACACCCGCGACGCCGTCGCCTACGGGGTGAGCACCAGCGCCCGCACCATCACCAGTGCTGCGCTGATCATGATCGCGGTGTTCATCGGGTTCGCCTTCGCGGGTATGCCGTTGGTCGCGCAGTTGGGTGTCGCATGTGCTGTCGCGATCGCGGTCGACGCCACCGTGGTGCGGCTGGTGCTGGTGCCTGCGCTGATGGCGATGTTCGACGAATGGAACTGGTGGCTGCCGCGCTGGCTGGCCCGCATCCTGCCTTCGGTGGACTTTGAGAAGCCGCTGCCCAAGGTCGACATTCCCGACCTGGTCATCATCCCCGACGACATCTCGTCGCTTGGTCCATCGGGCTCCGATCTGCGTATGGTGGTCAAGTCCGCGGCCCGGTTGAAAAACCTTGCCCCCGATACGATTTCCGTCGCCGATCCGCTGGCGTTGACCGGCTGCCTGCCACCCCGGGAGCCGGTACCCGCACTCGTGAACGGCCATACCAACGGTCTTGCGCACCGCAACGGCGCATCGAACGGTTCTACGAACGGGACGGGCAAGGCCGCGCCGCCCTGCGTTCCCGGGGTTCATCCGGTGATCATGTGGGGGGGCCGGCTGTCGGTCGCGCTCGACGCGTTGGAGACCGAGGCCGACTCGGAGCGGGCACCGATGGAGCGGCGTGGCCCGATGGAGACCACCAACGTCCAGTTGCCGACGGGCGACCGACTGCAGATCCCGACCGGCGCGGAAACGCTGCGGCTAAAGAGTTACCTGATCATGTGCCGAAACACCACCAGGGATTTCGCTGAGTTTGCCGAATTGGTCAACTCGATGGAAACTCACACTGCTGCAGTGGTGCTGGCGTCCATGGACCGGTATTACTGTGGAGACCGTTCGAGGAAGCAATGGGTCGCTACCCAGTTGGTACGCCGCCTGGCCGATCCACAACCGTCCGACGAGCACGACACCAGGATGTCAGGCCCTGAGGCAGAGGCCGATTGGGCGAAGGTTAGGGAGCGCTGCCTATCGGTGGCGGTAGCGATGCTGGAGGAGGCGAGGTGACGTTGGCCCCCGGGATTCGGGACACGCGCCGCGACGCTGTCTCCGGAGCCAACCGACCCGCGGCGCCGACGCCGGGCCGAAAGCCGGCGATCGACGACCGGCCGGTGGAGTTCTGGCCGACCGCCGCGATCCGGGCTGCGCTGGAGACAGACGACCTGACTGTCTGGCAGCGCATCGTCGTCGCGATCAAACGTGATCCGTACGGCAGGACCGCGCGGCAGGTCGAGGAAGTGCTGGAAACGGCACGCCCATACGGGGTTTCCAAGGCGCTCTCGGAGGTGCTGACCCGCACCCGCGAGCACCTGGAGGCCAACGAGCGTGCCGAGGTGGGCCGCCATGTGCAGACGCTACTGGAGCGATCGGGGCTGGGCCCGGACGAGTTCGCGTCGCGCATCGGGGTTCCTGGCAAGACTTTCGCGGCGTACCTCAGCGGGGAGACGAGCCCGCCTGCGTCGTTGATGATCCGGATGCGGCGGTTGTCCGACCGGTTCGCCAAGATGCGTAAACAGCGTCCGGTCGACTGATCCGATGCCATACGCGCTGATCCCGGGAGCGGGTGGCAGCGCTTGGTACTGGCATCGAGTCACACCGCTGTTGCCCGACGCGATCGCGATCGATCTGCCCGCCGACGACGATTCGGCGGACCTCACCACCTACGCCGACACGGTTGTCGACGCAGTCTCTGGCGTACCGGGCCCGCTGATTCTGGTCGCCCAGTCGATGGGCGCGTTCACCGCGCCGATGGTGGCCTCGCGGGTGCCCACGACTTCGATCGTGTTGGTCAACCCGATGGTGCCGAGCGCCGATGAAACGCCCGGACAGTGGTGGGCGGCAACGGGTCACGATCGCGCCGTGCAGGATTTCGATCCGGTCGAGGACTTCTTTCACGACGTGCCGACCGCGGTGCGCGAGGAGGCGTTCCGACAAGGCGAGCCGCGGCAGTCCGACACGCTGTTCGGGCAGCCGTGGCCGCTGGACCACTGGCCCGACGTGCCGACCAGGGTGATCCAGGGCAGCGACGACCGGCTGTTCCCTCTGGAGTTTCAGCGGCGGGGTGGTGCGCTCGCGGCTAGGCCTTGAGCTCGAGGTGATGCCGGGTGGGCACCTGATGGCGTTGAGCCAACCTGAGGAGTTGGCGTCGCGGATACGGTCGACGAGCGCAGGAGACACCGATGGACATTGAGCGCATCGTGCGCGATACCCGCACCGTGGCGATCGTCGGCGTCTCCGCGAATCCATCGCGGCCCAGCTACGGCGTGTGGAGCTATCTGAAGTCGGCCAGTGACTACGAGCTGTACCTGGTCAACCCGACGATCAGTGAGGTCGACGGCACGCCGGTGTATCCCTCACTTGATGAGGTGCCCGTCGTCCCTGATTTGGTCGACGTGTTCCGCCGCCACGAGCACCTGCCGTCGGTGCTCGACGACACCATCGCGGTCGGTGCGCAAACGCTATGGCTGCAATCGGGTCTGTGGCACGAGCAGGTGGCCCGCGACGGTGCAGCGGCCGGTCTGGAGGTCGTCATGGACCGATGCCTGAAGGTGGAGCACGCCCGCTTGTTTGGCTAGCGCGAGTGAATCGGCGACACGTCGTCGACCAGCCAGCGCCCGTCCGTCTTGGTCAGCGCGACCCGAAGTGCGAGCACCGCAGTGTCGGACGGCTTGCCGGGTGTGCTCTGCGTTGCTCGCAAGATCACCGCGACGCTGGCGGCGTCCGGGCCGATCGCCTCGATGCCGGCCGAGACCGTGCTGGCCTGGGCCGAGATGTTCTTACTCGTCAAATCCTTTGCCACATTGGCGAACTCGTTCTTGAAGGCCTCGGCGCTCTTGGGTGACATCATCGCCGTGGCGCGGTCGATCGACGCGGTGGGGGTTTGCGGCGCGAAGGTCGCGGAAGCTTCGGAGATGCTGCTGGCGATGCCAACCACTTCGGTGCTGTCGTTGCGCAGCGTGCGGTCGGGAACGGTCCACCGCGCGTAGCCAATGAGCACGCCGGCGGCGAGCGCGACGGTCGCCACTGCGACGACAGCCAGCCGCAACCCGGGACCGTCGTCGTCGGTGCCAACTGTCACCCCGTCGCGGCGCGCGAGCGCGAAGTTGACGACGACGCCCTCGACGATGAGCAGGCACAGCACCGAACACACCGACACCCACCACAGCGGCCAGGCCAGCGCGACGCCGATGAAGACCAACGCGGCGACGGCGGCGACCGGCGCAAGGATGTCGAAAGCCAGGACGCGCCAACGGTTTCTCATCGGATCGGCTCCAGCCGTGAGATCAGCAGCTTGCCATCGACGTCGGAGACGTCCAGCCGAAGCGTCCAGCGCACGGTCTGCGGTTTGTCCGCCCCTGCGGTCTCGCTGATCGACGTCGCCACCACCATCACCGTGTCCGTGCGCGCCGCGGACGCCGACAGTTCAGGCTGCGGCTTGGGCGGTGGGGCGCCGTTGGGGCCAGGCTGCGCATGGTGGATCGACTCGACCGCCACCGAGTCGATCTGGCCGGTGGTGCGCGCCTGCAACGTCTGCACCAGCTTGCGGTACGGCTCGACGGTCGAATCGAAGTCGGCGTTGAGCTGGCCGACAGTGCCCTCGTGCAGCTGGTTCAAGCTGGCCTCGACGCTGTCCTTGTTCATGTTGATCAGCACGCTGGTCCAGTCCCCGGCTGCCTGCATGACGCGGGTGCGGTAGTGGAGTTCGTCGACGTCGCTGCGGTGCTGGGTCCAGATCAGCACGCCCAGCGCGATCGCCGCGACCGCGAGCACGCCGAGCACCGCGGAGCCGATGCCGAAGCCGGTGAAGACGGGGCCGTCGTCGTCTTCACGGTCCGGCGTGCGCTCGTCGTCGGGCATGGGCGAGAGGGTACCCGGCGAGTCTCTGGCGACTTGGGCGGTAGTGCCCTTGTCTCAGGCACGTCGCGCATGAACGAGTTGCGTGACAGTGTGCGGATGCCGCGCGGTAGCGAGCCGCGCGGACAAGTTTGTCGGTGGTGACTGGCAGGCTCTGGGCCATGGGTGGAGGTGTGCTGCCGCGCCGAGTCGCAGATCCAGTAGTGGCAAAGCCACCGACGGGTGTGCGGATCCGCACCCGGATTCACGTAACAGCGGCCGAGGCTACTGCGTTAACTGCGATCGGAGCATTCCTTGGATCGGTGTATCGCGGCGAACTGGCTGAGCGGATCTGTTGTGGCGTGCTTAATCATGACGGCCGGGCATCCTGGCGCGCCGATCGCAAGCGGGCAATCACCGCCCTGTCCTCGTCCCGGTGGGCGGGCACGATCACCCGCGCGGTGGAGGATCAGTATCAGCTCGGCATGCGAAACCTCGCCACGCATGTGGCTGGTCTTCGCGCCGCAGTTGCGGTCCTGCAAGCACGGTGCGCACTTCGCCCGCAAGAATTGAGTCCGGTCAACAGCAACGTGCAGCGTCGTTCTCGACGTTACCGGGGTTACCGCAGCGCGGCTGAGCGGTTCGCGAAGACCCGTCGTCTGGCGATGTTGCGTTCCCAGCTGACTATCGCGGAGAAAGCCCTTGCGGCAGGGCGTCCGTCGGTGGTGCTCGGCGGGAAACGGTTGTGGCGCAACCGCAATCATCTCGACACGACAGAGATGACGGAGCAACAGTGGCGGCACCGCTGGGACGCTGCACGGATGTTTCTGACCGCCGATGGCGAATCCGGCAGGGTAGGCGGCAACGAGACCATCCGTGTGGACGATGCGAACTATTTGCGGATCAAGACCCCCGAGGCACTAGCAGCCGACATCGGGCCGCATCTCGTGATCGAGGCCCCAGTGCGCTTCATTCACCGCGGCGAGGAGTGGGCGGCGCGGGTCGCTGGCCGCCGCGCGGTCCGCTACGACATCAGCTATGACCAGGCACGGGACCGCTGGTATCTGGACGCCTCCTGGACAACCTCGCCCGAACCAGCGGTGACGCTTGAAGAGTTGCGTGCCGGTCGGGTCTTGGGGGTGGATCTCAACGCCGACCATCTGGCTTGTTGTGTCCTCGACAGCTCCGGCAATCCGGTCGGTGAGCCCATCAGCATCGATGTAGTCACGCAGGGGCTCGCCTCGTCTCAGCGAGATGGGCGTGTGCGCTCCGCAATCACCGCCCTGCTGGATCGAGCCGAGCACGCTGATTGTCGCGCGGTTGTAATCGAGAACCTCAATTTCGCCGACGCGCGGGCAGTTGGACGAGAAACACTGGGCCGCGGTCAGCGCGGAAAACGGCTGCGCCGAACGGTAGCCGGTATGCCCACTTCGAACTTCCGCGCCCGACTTACGGCAATGGCGCACCGGCGCCGCATCGCGGTGATCATTGTGGGCGCCGCTTACACCAGCAAGTGGGGAGGCCAGCACTGGCTAAAGCCCTTGCAGCAACAGACTCCCGATCCGACGACCGTCACCCGCCATCATGGGGCTGCGGCAGCGATCGGCAGACGTGGCCTTGGGTTGGCGATCAGGCGACGGCCGGCAGGACCCCGCAACGGACAGAGGACCGCTGCGGGCACACCACCGACCGGGCCTGATCGTCGCCGTAGCCACGGTGGTAGGCACGGCAGTTCCGGCCCACCGACACGCACACCACGAGGCGCGCCGGTCCACCGGAGAACACCCGCCGCCAGCGGCCAACACCGTTCGGGCCGCACGGGACTTGCTCCTGCTCAGTAACCTAGGAACGGTGACGGTAGAAGCCATTCGCTCCGGTATTGACCTGAGCCACGTCGACTCCGATGCCCGCCCCCAAGACGATCTGTTCGGCCATGTCAACGGCCGCTGGCTTGCCGAGTACAAGATCCCGGCCGACCGCGCGACCGACGGCGCGTTCCGGTCGCTATACGACCGCGCCGAGGAGCAGGTCCGCGACCTGATCACCGAGGCGGCCGCGTCGGGCGCGGAGAAGAACACCGACGAGCAGCGCATCGGCGACCTGTACGCCAGCTTCATGGACGAGGCCACGGTGGCTGAGCGCGGTGTGCAGCCGCTGCTCGACGAGTTAGCCGCGATCGACACCGCCCAGACCCCCGACGCGTTGGCCGCGGTGGTGGGCGCCCTTCAGCGCACCGGTGTCGGCGGCGGCGCCGGCATCTACGTCGACACCGACTCCAAGGACTCGACGCGCTATCTGGTGCACCTGAGCCAGTCCGGGTTGGGCCTGCCCGACGAGTCCTACTACCGCGACGAGCAGCACGCCGAGATTCTCGCCGCCTATCCGCAGCACATCGCCGCGATGTTCGGGCTCGTCTATGGCGGCGACCACACCGAGACGGCCGCGCGCATCGTGGCGCTGGAAACCAAGTTGGCGGCCGCGCACTGGGACGTCGTCAAGCGCCGTGACGCCGACCTGACCTACAACCTGCGAACGTTCGCCGAACTGCCCCCCGAGGCACCTGGGTTCGACTGGACAGGCTGGGTGACCGCGCTGGGGACGTCGCCCGAGGCCGTCGCAGAACTCGTTGTGCGCCAGCCCGATTACCTGACGGCGTTCGCCGCGGCATGGTCGGACGAGGACCTCGAAGACTGGAAGGACTGGGCCCGCTGGCGACTCATTCACGCCCGCGCATCCCTGTTGACCGATGACCTGGTGGCCGAGGACTTCGCGTTCTACGGCCGCAGGCTGTCGGGCACCGAGGAGATCCGCGACCGGTGGAAGCGCGCCGTGTCGGTGGTGGAGAACCTGATGGGCGACACCGTCGGAAAGCTCTACGTGGAGCGCCACTTCCCACCGGATGCCAAGGCCCGGATGGACGAATTGGTGGCCAACCTGCGCGAGGCCTACCGCGTCAGCATCGACGACCTCGAGTGGATGACGCCGCAGACCCGGGAGAGGGCGCTGGCCAAGCTCGACAAGTTCACCCCGAAGATCGGCTATCCGGCCACGTGGCGGGACTACTCGAAGCTGGTGATCGAGCGCGACGACCTGTACGGCAACTACCGCCGCGGCTACGAGGTCGGCTACGACCGCGAGCTGGCGAAGCTGGGCGGACCGGTCGATCGTGACGAGTGGTTCATGACGCCGCAGACCGTCAACGCCTACTACAACCCCGGTATGAACGAAATCGTCTTTCCCGCAGCGATTCTGCAGCCGCCGTTCTTCGACGCCGAGGCCGACGACGCCGCCAACTACGGCGGCATCGGCGCGGTCATCGGCCACGAGATCGGCCACGGGTTCGACGACCAGGGCGCCAAGTACGACGGCGACGGCAACTTGGTGGACTGGTGGACCGACGAGGACCGTGCCGAATTCGGTGCCAGGACAAAGGCGTTGATCGAGCAGTACGACGAGTTCGTGCCCCGCGGGCTGGACAACGGCCACCACGTGAACGGTGCGTTCACCGTCGGCGAGAACATCGGCGACCTCGGCGGCCTGTCCATCGCCTTGCTGGCCTACCGGCTGTCACTCAAGGGCACTGACGCCCCGGTGATCGACGGGTTGACCGGCGAGCAGCGGGTGTTCTTTGGCTGGGCTCAGGTCTGGCGCACCAAATCCCGTGACGCCGAGGCCATCCGGCGGCTGGCGATCGACCCGCACTCACCGCCGGAGTTCCGGTGCAACGGCGTCATCCGCAACATCGACGCGTTCTACGAAGCGTTCGACGTCGACGAGTCCGACGAGCTGTATCTGGACCCGCAACGGCGGGTCCGCATCTGGAGCTAGGCGACTAGAAGATCTGCCAGTCCGACGCGCCGTCGGGCTGGTTATAGAGGCCCTTCGAGTTCTTGACCACCACCGGATCGCCACTGCCGAAGTTGTCGTAGAACCATTTCGCGTTCTCCGGGCTGATATTGATGCAGCCGTGGCTGACGTTGCGCTTGCCCTGGTCGGCCACCGACCACGGCGCGCTGTGCACGAAGTTGCCGCTGTTGTCGATCCGAACGGCGAGATCCACATCGACCTTGTAGCCGTTGGCTGAACTAACAGGCACGCCGTACGTCGAGGAGTCCATCACGATGTGGGGGAATTTCTCGAGCACGTAATAGGTGCCATTCGGTGTCGCGTGGCCGCCTCCCGCCATACCCATCGACACCGGGATGGTCTTCTCCAGCTTCCCGTTTCGCATGACCGTCATCTGATGCGTCGCGTCATCGATGGTGGCCACCAATTGCTCTGGAACGGTGAAACTCGACTTGGTGCCGCCCGCGTCGATGTTGACAACCGTGCCGGCCGGCCAGAAGTCCTGCGGCCGCCAGCGCACCTGGGTGTCGCTCGTCCAGTAGAACCGGCCGGGCACTGGCGGGACCGACGAGACGTGGATCGCCTGCTCGGCCAACCCCCGGTCGGCGATCGGGCGGGCGAAGTTGATGTAGATCGGCTTGGCGGCTCCCGCCTTGGCGCCGTTCGTCGGATTGAACGTCGGCGGCGCGAACACCGGCTGCCCGGTGTACGGCGTCGGGTTCTGGCCGGCGGGCGTGCCTTCGGGGATCACCGTGGGCTGAGCGGCGGCCAGCGGGTCGGCCGGTGGCGGCAAGAATGGGTCCGCCGGCGGCGGCGGAGCGAACGGATCGGCCGGCGGGACCGCGAGCGGATCGGCCGGCGGCGGCGGAGCGAACGGATCGGGCGGCGGCGCTGGCGCTGCGGCCGGATCGATCGGCGCAGGAGGTGGCGGAGGTAGCTCGGGGTCAGCCAGCGCAGATGGGTTTCCCAGCGCCAGTCCACCGACGAGTCCAACCGCGAATATCGCGGTGACTAGCCTCCCCCTCGTCCGCTTACGCATACGTCACCTCCAGTCACAAAAACTTCGTCCAGTGTTGCACAACGAAAACACCGGCTGCCGCCACGAGGATGCTGCCCGATCCTGAGCGACCGCCCGGCTCACGCCGCTGAGCTGCAGTGTTCATCGCAACGCGGCGCGCAATGTTACTTCCTGCTGGTCGCCTGAGGAACCTCGAAGAGGCCGCGGGTTGCGGTCACACAGGTCAGGGCGACCATCACCAGAGCCGTCGACGCCCCGATCATCAGGGCCAGTCCGGCGTGCTGGTAGAGCAGCCCGCCTGCCAGCGAACCGGACATGATGCCGACCTGGAACCCGGCGACGTACAGCCCCGACGCGCCATCCGGATCGTCGGGCGCGGTGCGCATGGCGGCGGCCTGCAGCATCGGCGGCAGGGCCGTGGACGCCGCCCCCCACAGCAAGATCGCGCCGACGCCGACGACGAGGGCCACCAGCCCGGTGCCACCGTCGAAAGCCAACGACGTCAACACCGCGAACGCCGTCGCCAGCGCCGCGAGGCAGCCCACCACCGAGGCTTGCGGCCATCGATCCAGCGGCCGGGCCATCACACCCATCGAGACAAGCCCTGCGATCCCGAACGCGGCCAACAGCCAGGCCAGCCGCGCACCGTGCACCCCGACGACGTCACGGATGATCACGACGATGAATGTGTAGGAGATGAAGTGCCCGGTGACACCGATCATCGTCAGCACGGTCAACGTGACCAGCCTGCGATTGCCGCGGTGAGGCCGGCTGCTGCGCACGGTCTGTGTCTCTTCGCGCGGCATCACCATCGGCGGGAGCGTGGCCCACGCGAGCACCGTGACGGCTGCGGCAGCCACGGTGACGAGCACGACCGCCAGCCGCCAGCCCCACAGTTCGCTCATCGCCGCCGTCAACGGGTTGCCAACGACAAGCGCGAGGCTGGTGCCGACGTACACCGCTGTAGTGGCGCGACCGGCATGTGTCGTAGGCACCAACCGGGCGCCGATGGGTGCGATCACCGACCACATCAACCCGTGGGTCAGCGCGCACAACACCCGGCCGCCGGCCAGCACCGTGAAGTTCGGTGCCATGGCCGAAATTAGTTGTGATGCAGTCAAACACACCAAGGTCAGCAGCAGGGTGGTGCGGCGCGGCCACAGCGCGGTGAGCCGCACCAGCGGAACGGTGGTGAGCGCGGCGACGAGCGCGTAACTCGCCAGCAGTGTCCCGACCAACGCCTCGCTGACCCGAAAATCGGCGGCGATCGCAGGCAGCGCGCCCACTGGCACGATCTCTGCCGTCACATAAACGAACGCGGCGGCCGCCAGCACTGTCAACTGCACGGTGACGCGCGGCGTCCACGTGTAGGTAGGCCGAATGCGGGTATCGACAGTCATAGCGGGAGCACCACCGTATCGACCCAGGATGGGAATCGCGCTAGAGCTGGTTGTGAGCTGGTAGTGGATCGCTGCTCAATCGAGAGAGGATCGTGATGGTCGACATTCCCAAGGGGTACGAGACGCTGCTGGAGCGCCCGCTGTACGGGCACTTGGCCACGACGAGACCCGACGGCAACCCGCAGGTGAATCCGATGTGGTTCGACTGGGACGGCGAGCTGCTGCGGTTCACCCACACCAACAAGCGCCAGAAGTACCGCAACTTGACGGCGAACCCGCACGTGGCGATGTCGATCAGCGATCCCGATAACCCGTACCGCTACCTGGAGGTGCGTGGCGTGGTGGAGGAGATCGTGCCCGATCCGACCGGTGCGTTCTACCTGCAGCTCAACGACCGCTACAGCGGTCCGCTGACGGAGCCACCGCCGGACAAGGCCGACCGGGTGATCCTCGTGGTTCGCCCGACCGGGTACACCAAGCAGTGATCGTGGGCTAGGACCGCACCAACCGGGCGATCGCAGCCGAGGCTTCGGCCAGTTTGGCGTCGGCCTCATCACCGCCTTCGGCGACGGCCTGCGTGACGCAGTGGCCGAGGTGCTCGTCGAGCAGGCCGAGCGCCACCGACTGCAGTGCGCTGTTGACCGCGCTGATCTGGGTGAGGACGTCGATGCAGTACTTGTTCTCATCGATCATCTTCGCGATGCCGCGGACCTGGCCCTCGATTCGGCGCAGCCGCTTGGCGTAGTTCTCTTTCTGTGGCGAATAACCGTGTGCGGCAGTCATTTCAGCCTCCCAGCATCTGCTTCATCTGGCCGATCTCGGCTTCCTGCGTGGTGACGATGTTTTTGGCCAGCGACTTGGCATCCATATTGTCGCCGTTGGCGATCTCGGCCTTGGCCATTTCGATCGCGCCCTGGTGGTGGCTGATCATCGACTCCAGCCACAGCTTGTCGAACTCCTGACCGTTCAGCGACTCCAGCTTGGTCATGGTGGCCTGGTCGACCATGCCCTGCATCGCGTTCCCGTGGCCGGCGTGGCCCGAATTGGTGTCGGGGTTCTCGTTCCACTGCACCAGGAACACCTTCATGACATTGATCTCCGGTTGCTGCGCGGCCGAGATCTGTTGGGCCAGGGCGACGAGTTCGGCGTTGGTGGAGCGGTCGGGAACCATCGCCGACAGCTCGACGGCCTGTTGGTGGTGCGGAATCATGTTGGTGGCGAAGGCGACATCGTCGGCGTTGTAGCCGGCAGGCTGCCCGGTGATGACGGGCTGGTCCGTGCCCGGATGATCCGCATAATCGTCGGACGAGTTGCTACACGACGACAGGAACATGGCAACGGTCAACGCGGCCAGCGCTGCGGCTACTCGACGGGTCATTGACGGCATGCCTCAAGGGTACCCCGTGGGGGTATTGATAAGGGTTTGGCCGGTCGAAACGCCGACGGCATACTGAGACGATGCCCTCAGACTCGCCCGATATGAAGCCCCGTAGCCGCGACGTCACCGACGGTCTGGAGAAGGCCGCCGCCCGCGGGATGCTGCGGGCGGTAGGCATGGGCGACGAGGACTTCGCCAAGCCGCAGATCGGTGTCGGCTCGTCGTGGAACGAGATCACCCCGTGCAACCTGTCGCTGGACCGGCTGGCCAAGGCCGTCAAGGACGGAGTGTTCGCCGCGGGCGGCTATCCGATGGAGTTCGGCACGATCTCGGTCTCCGACGGCATCTCCATGGGCCACGAGGGCATGCACTTCTCGCTGGTTTCCCGCGAGGTGATCGCCGACAGCGTCGAGGTCGTCATGCAGGCCGAGCGCCTGGACGGCTCGGTGCTGCTGGCCGGCTGCGACAAGTCGCTGCCCGGCATGCTGATGGCCGCGGCGCGTCTCGACCTGGCCAACGTGTTCCTCTACGCCGGCTCGATCCTGCCCGGCATAGCCAAGATGTCGGACGGCACCGAGCGTGAGGTGACGATCATCGACGCGTTCGAGGCCGTCGGCGCCTGCGCGCGCGGGCTGATGCCGCGCGAGGACGTCGACGCGATCGAGCGCGCGATCTGTCCCGGCGAGGGCGCGTGCGGCGGCATGTACACCGCCAACACCATGGCCAGCGCCGCCGAGGCACTGGGGATGTCGCTGCCGGGCAGCGCGGCACCGCCTGCCACCGACCGCCGCCGCGACGGGTTCGCGCGCCGCAGTGGTCAGGCCGTCGTCGAACTGTTGCGTCGCGGCATCACCACGCGCGACATCATGACCAAGGAGGCGTTCGAGAACGCGATCGCGGTGGTGATGGCGTTCGGCGGCTCGACCAACGCGGTGCTGCACCTGCTGGCCATCGCCCACGAAGCCAACGTCAAGCTGACCCTGGAGGACTTCACCCGCGTCGGCGCGAAGGTGCCCCATCTAGCCAACGTCAAGCCGTTCGGCCAGCACGTGATGACCGACGTCGACCGCATCGGCGGTGTGCCCGTGGTGATGAAGGCATTGCTGGATGCCGGTCTGCTGCACGGTGATTGCCTAACCGTGACCGGCCAGACCATGGCCCAGAACCTGGCGCACATCGCTCCGCCGGACCCCGACGGCAAGGTGCTGCGCGCGCTCGACAATCCGATTCACCCGACCGGCGGCATCACGATTCTTGGCGGATCACTTGCCCCGGAGGGTGCGGTGGTGAAATCGGCTGGCTTCGATTCCGACGTGTTCGAGGGCACCGCAAGGGTTTTCGAACGCGAGCGCGCCGCCTTGGATGCGCTGGAGGACGGCACCATCACGGCGGGTGACGTGGTGGTGATCCGCTACGAAGGGCCCAAGGGCGGCCCAGGAATGCGCGAGATGCTCGCGATCACCGGCGCCATCAAGGGCGCAGGGCTTGGCAAGGACGTGTTGTTGATGACGGACGGCCGGTTCTCCGGCGGCACCACGGGCCTGTGCGTGGGACACGTCGCACCCGAGGCGGTCGACGCCGGGCCTATCGCATTCCTGGCCGACGGCGACCGCATTCGACTCGACGTGGCCAACGGCACCCTTGACGTGTTGGTGGATCCGGCCGAATTCGAGGCGCGCAAAGCGAATTTCGAGCCTCTGCCGCCGACCTACACCACCGGCGTGCTGGCCAAGTACGTCAAGCTGGTCGGCTCGGCGGCCGGCGGCGCGGTCTGCGGCTAGGCGGCCGGCCGGGCTCACCCCGGCCGGTCTTGTTGTGCCTGACTAGTGCTCGGAACCGCGGACGCGCATTCCGAAATACACGGCATATAGGCCGCACACGGTGATCAGCAGACCGCAGATCATGTGTGACCAGATCATGCCCGCGGTCGGTGACGCGACGAAGATCCACGGTGAGAAGAAGATCCACACACCGAAGACCGGTAGCGTCCACGTCATGCCGTGGGTACGGTCCAGTGCCGAGCCGAAGCACATTGCCAGGGCAGCAACGGTTATTCCTACAATCAGATCGCTGGCAGGTAGCCGCGTGAAGGTGTCGAAGCCGACGATATGCGGTGACAGGGCAACGTATATCGCCGTCAGCAACGTCAGGCCGAAGGTGGCCTGCGCGGTCATCGACTCGGCTGCGCGGTCGTAGCTCGCGCGAAGAGCCAATATGTCAGGGTGTTGATCGATTGATGTATGGGCTGTTGTCATTTCGTTTCCTTTCTGTTATCCGGCAAACGTTTTAGGGTCTGCGATACCCATTCATCACCATCAAGATTCCGCTTTTTGGCGCAAGTCCAGCGGATCCCGTTACTCGCCGCCGAAGCGGTACGGTCGGCATGCCGTCACGCAGAGCGGTGTGCATCCCCACGCGGTGCCCGCGCAGGTACGGGTTCAAACGCCGATCAGTTCAGCGGCGGTGGATCGATGGGGGTCAGGGATATCGGCACCAAATGGGTGCCTGGTCCCTCACCCGGGCACCCGGCTCCATCAGTGATGAGGGTGCGCTCTCCGAAGAAGCTACCGTCAGGGTTGGGGATCCAGTAGTCCGAGCGTTGGGCCTTCACAGCGCTGTTAGGGTTTTTGCGATCGCAGAAGTAGGGATACTCACCACTCGTTTCCCAACGGTCGTTGTTCCATCTGTACTCGTAAGCCAAGGGAGCGCCTGGATTGCGGGCATGGTCGTCCTTGTTGTCCATGCGCATGACACAACCGTTAACGTCACAGTGGGTGGTGAATTCGACAGGCACCGTTATCGGATTCATCGGTGTCGGCATACCGTTGAACGTCTGCTTCGAGAAGTCGATGGACACGTTGTAGTACCCGTACAGGGGCGGTGGTTCAGCTCGATCTGCATGAGCGACGGGAGGCAATGCCAGCGCCGCGCACGCCGCTAAAACGCCGATGGACACACTCTTTGACACCAACGTCGGCTCCTTCCGTCCCTTGGATCTGGATAACACACCGATGCGGTCAACCATCGCCGAATCGCCCATACAGTGCTAGAAGGGTTCCCGTGGTCAAGCTGAGTGCTACGCGACCGGCTCCTTGATGATCGCCACCGCGAAGCCGTCCCAGCCCTTGGTGCCGACCGTCTGGATCGCAGCAGCCTCCAACCGCGGGTTCTCGCCCATCATCTCGAGCATGTCGCGAACCGCGCGGGCCTGAAGGTCGTCGGGCGCGGGGTCGAGCACCCGCCCGGAGCGAGCAATGTTGTCCACCACGATGATTGAGCCCGGTACACCGAGTTTGATCGCCCACTCGACGTACGCGACGTTGTTCTCTTTGTCCGCGTCGATGAAGATCAAGTCGAACGGTTCCTCACGGTCTGCCAGGGTCGGCAGCGTGTCCAGCGCTGCACCGACGATCACCTCCACCCGGTCGTCGACCCCCGCCCGCGCCAGGCTCTCCCGCGCCACCTGGGCGTGTTTTGGTTCGCACTCGAGCGTGATGACGCGGCCGCCAGGTCCGACAGCGCGGGCCAGTTGGATGGTGCTGTATCCCGCGAGTGTGCCGATCTCCAGTACGCGGGTGGCGCGGGTCGCCGTGGCGAGAAGGAACAACAGCTTGCCGTGTTGAGCGGACACCTCGATCGCAGGCATGCCTGCGGCAACACCCGCTTCACGCGCCGCCCTCAGAGCGTCATCCTCGGTGTCCAGCACGCGATTGAACAGGTCGTCGAGCGCCTTCGGATCCGGCTCAGTCACGCGACAAACGCTACCGCGCAGTTAGCGATTTCATGGAAGTTCATTGCATCGCTTCGCAATCCGCTTAAGCGGACTGCCCCAGGGCACCTGCAATGCCTGGGACCGCTCCTTCTGCCGGCAATCTCCACCGTTTCCGGTGTTGGCTGTCGAGGAGTTGGAGGGTGTTCTTCCGCGAGCGTGCACCGGTGTGATCCGGGGTTCGTCGAGAACGTCTCGACAAGACCACACGAGCCGCGTTCACATCCGCGTGAAGCTTGAGTCCGCAAAAACCGCAACAGAAGAGTGCGCCTTTGCGGTTAGTCTTGGCCGTGTAGCCGCAGCCTGAGCATTCGCAGCTTGTCCAAGGGCTAGGCACCTCGGTGATGGCAATGCCGTGTTTGGCGGTGAGTGCATTGAGGCGCGCTCGGAGAACTTTCCTGCCGGTTCGGGTCGCGATCCGGTTCATGCGTCGCGACAGACCACCGCCCCGGAAGTCGAGCTTCTCAACAACGAGACCCATGACCGCGTCGTCACCGTCGCGTGCCGCGACCCGATTGAGCAGTCGCCCGATCTCGTTGGTGACGTAGCCGGTGATGCGGTTCTGCAAGGCCTGGTAGTAGGGATCGCTATTGAATCTGATGCCGCGCTTCTGAAGATCGGCGGTGTGAGTGGTGAGTACAGTGTCTAGTTCGCGCAGTCGGCGCAGCATGGCCCGCCCAAGTAGTTGTCCTTCGTTCGTAGCGAACAGGGCTGCGCCGAAGCCGAAGTCGATGCCGATCCAATGGCCGTCGGTGCGCAGCTTGGCGTCGGGGGTGTCAAGCAGCAGCGAGATGTCGACCCCGGTGGGTTGACCGAGGCCGTCGCGAGTGAGGTGTAGTTGTACTGCTCCGCAGACTGCGCCGCCAGCCGCGACAGCTTCGCGCACGTATTGGTCGAAGTAAGGGTTACGGCGCAGGGGCACCTGGACGGGCTTGCCTTTGATAAGGGTCGCGATCTTCACCCACCAGCCGACCGCGCTGTTGTGGGTTGCTGTTCGCGCTTGGCCGGGTTTGGCGACGATGGAATCAAGTACCAGGGTGTTCACCCGGCGCAGGTCGGGGAAGCGGTGCCGCTTTTGGCCTTCTTTTGCAAGACATCTGGCCATCGCGAGGTCGCCGGCATCGACCGATAGCCACACGGCGGCGGGATCGGTTTCGGCTTGTTTGTCCGGACAGGGGATCAGCTCGCCGGTGACATCGTCGACGGTCCACGGCAAGCAAAGGTCCTTCGACCACCAGGCCTTACGAGCGTTGATCCGATACAGGACCACCTTGCGGTGCTTCGGCAGAGTCGAGCCGGTGATCAAGTCTCGCACCCGGCCCACCAAGGATTCCTGCCAGCCGCACACCGCGGCGTGCGTCATATTCTGCACCGATTTCATTTGCCGCGCCGACAGGCGATGGGTGAACGGCAGCGCGTCTTTGGGCATGACCCGCCACCCCGACAGTGATTTGCCGTTGAGTACTTCGCGGCGCGTCAGCGACTGCAAGCCGCCCAAAGCCTCACGGAACGCGGGAAACAAGGCGGCCAAAGCGTCAACCTTGCCCGAATTGGCCAGCGTCGTGTGACGGTGCGCGGTGATCATCGCCGCCTCAGCCTGTCATCAACTGTGCCCCGGCAGCAGCGCCCAACCCGAGAGCGACGATCACCTCGGTAATGCGTCGCGCTGACCGCAGCCCGTACAGACGAGCAGCAGAAGCTGTAGAGGATCGACACGAAGTCGTCGAGCAGATCGGCTTTCTTTTCGGTCGCGGCGGCGGCAATCACGATCCGGCGCGCCTGCAACCCGAGCGGAACATCGAACCAGCCGAACCCAACTCGCGACAATCGATCGTGTGCTCGACCATTAATGTGCCTCATGAGTCCGCCTTCAACACGGCCGTCAGCTTCAGCCGGGTTTCGTTCAACCCGGAAACGACTTCATTGATAACAGCCGCCACCGACAACCCTTCAGCGTTCGCGAATCGGATCATCCACTGTGCCTGACGATCGAGATCGTCCCGCTGGTTGTGATTCAGATGAGGGCGTACATGGCAGCTTTGTCTAGCTACCGCACACCCTCTTTGGCGTACACGACCCGCAATACGTGGGCGACCTCCGGTCCCATCACCGCTTCGGCGAGTTCGCAGAACGTCGCGACGAACTGCGGCCCGTGCGGCGGTTCAGCATCGCACAGGTGGTGGGCGATCTCGTGCAATACGACGAGCTCGCGCAGCGCCCACCTCGAGCGACGGTCGGGCACCGCGATAGCTGCCCCGTCGTCATCGGACCGCTCATAGTGGGCGGCGGTGGCCCCGCGTCGGGCCCGCACTGTCAGCGCGCCGACGGCAGGCCAGTGTGCGCGGACGGCGGGGTGGGCCAGCACCTCGTCGACATAGCGCTGCACCGAGGGCGCCGACGCGAACCGCCCTTCCGGCGGCAGCGTCAGCTGCGTGCCGAAGAAGTCGACGACGCGGTTGCCGTGCTCGGCCGCTCGGTCGAACAGCGTCCGCACGAATTCCTCAGCGGCGTAGACCTTCGCCCGCTGCGTGTCGCGCGGCGTCACGTCTCCAATGCCGAGCGGGCACCGGCCAGTTCGGAGCTGTTACCGAGCCTCGCCCGCCTGCCGGCCTTGTCGCCCGCGCGCCGTGCCGCCGACGAGTAACCGGACGTCGCACTGGTGGCCCGCCACGTGCCGCGCGCCGGGGAGGTCTCGCGGTAGAAGTCCTTCAGCTCGATGTCCTTGTTCCGCAACGCGATAGCGGTTCCCGGGCGGCTGTCGCGGCCATTGGTGGCCTCACGCTGAGCCTGCTCACGCGCTTCGGACAGTCGCTTGCCGACGCGGGCTCCGAACGCCAGCTGGAAGTTGATCCGCGCGGTGATCGTCGGCGTCGGCCGGTGCGCACCGGACGAGATGTAGGCCTGGGACGCCCTCACCATCTGCATCACCAGGCTGGCGTACAGCGCGTGGCTGGCGTCAATGTCCTCGGCGAAGCCGTACGCGTAGACGAACGTCGAGTTCGACGCGACGTCGCACTTCACGTCGTTGGCAAGCGCGATCACCGTGAACAGCTGCACATAGGTGCGTAGCCCGCGGGCGCCGGCATTGCCGATGGTGATGGTGCGCTGCACGGGAGTCTGCACTTTCGTGCGCTTGTCCGAATGTGCCCGGGCGACCGCGAGGTCGATCGACGTCGCCGTGGCCAGTCGTTGTGCGGCGGCCATGAACGCGTCGGCCTCGTGCTGGTTGTCCGTCCCCTCGGCCTGGCGAAGCAGCGCGGCGATCCGCGCGAGCATCTTGTCGTCAGTCATGGCGCCAGGCTAGGGCTACTTGGTGACAAACACGTCGAGCTTGCTGACCAGTTGTGGAGAAAGCGGCCCCGGCTTGGTGAGGTTGGCAATGTTGTCGGTGGGGTCGTCGCGCAACACATGGTTGACGCCCTTGAGTTCGACGACCGTGAGCGCGGTGTGTTTGAGCGCGTCGATGAGGGGATGCAGGGCGTCGCACTTTGACTGGTTGTCGGTGTCCGAGCAGGTCAGTAGGACGGGGGTGCCAGCAGGCACTTTCGCGGCAAGCTCCACCGGATCGATCTTGTCGGCCTCGACGACGGCGTTCACGTTGCCCGGGTTGACGATGGCGTTCAGTCCCTCCGGCAGCTGCGCAGGCACGGTGCCTTTCGTCCGGATTTCATCGACGGCCGCCAGCCACGTAGCCAGCGTCTGGGGGCTGGCATCGGCGCGGACCCGGTTGGTGATGATGTCGAGATAGCGGCCGGGCAGCGGCTGAAACAGGCCAAGGGAGTGGATCTTCGGTGCACCAGGCGTGGTGTCGACGGCCAGCGACATCGCGTGGATGGCGCCCTCACCAAGGCCGTACACCGAAATGCGGCCCTTGTCGGTGCCGGGCTGATCGGCGAGGTAGCGAACAGCTGCTTTGGCGCCCGTGGTGTAGACGGCGCTGACGACATCGTTCGGCTTGTACTGACCGAGCCCTGTCGTGCCTGTACCGACCTTGTCGTAGCGCAGGCTGGCGACGCCGCTGTCCGACAGCTGTTCGGCCAGTTGCCGCATGTTGCCGATGGGGCCGACGACTGCGTTGTCGCCGTTGCGGTCGGTCGGCCCGCTTTCGGAGATCAGCAGCGCCGCGGGTCCGGGTCCGGCGTCCTGCTGGTGGCGGTAGGTGCCATGGATGGTCAAATCGTCGGCACTGAAGCTGATCTCGTCGTCGACCCAGGGATGCTCATCCGACGAGCAGCCGACCAGCGCGAGCACCAGCGAAACGGCCAGAACGACAAGGCCTTTCAAAGGCGAACCTCGATCCAGGATGCGACGTCGTCGAGTACCACGGCGCGTTCGGGCTCATTGAACACCTCGTGGTAAAGCTCCGGGTAGACCTTGAGGTGCACGTCGGTGGAGCCAACACGCTCGACCAGGTGGCGGCTGCCGTCGGCGGGCACCAGCTTGTCCTGCTCGCCGTGCACGACGAGCAGTGGCGCGGTCAGCGCGCCTGCGCGCTGGGGCATGGTCTCAGCGATGCCGAGGAATGCGCGGGCGATGCCGGCAGGAATCTTGCCGTGGTGGACCAACGGGTCGGCGATGTATGCGGCCACCACGTCGGGGTCACGCGACACCGCATCGGCGGGCAGCTCTTCGACAGGCAGGCCGGGCGCGATCTTGCCGAGCAACTTGGCGAGGAACATCTTCACCGGCGACACCGCGTCCTGGGTAGCGACCACTGGGCCGGACAGCACCATCGCGGTGTAGTCATCGGGGTGCTCGACGCCGTAGGTGAACACGATGGCCCCACCCATGCTGTGGCCAAGCACGACGAGTTTGAGCCCGGGGTGGCCATCGGCCGCGATGCCGACCAACGTGTGGAAGTCGTCGGTGTATTCGGAGATGTCCCGCAGATAGACCCGCTTGCCGCCGGAACGGCCGTGGCCTCGATGGTCGAGGGCGTAGGTGATGAGCCCGGATTCGCCCAACCGCTGCGCGACATGGTCATAGCGGCGGGCATGCTCGCCAAGCCCGTGCGCAAGCACGACGACCCCGCGCGGGTCGGCGTCGGGGGTCCACACGTCGTAGACGATGCGCACGCCGCCGACGCCGTCGAAGCTGCGTTCGGTCCGGGTGGTGGCCATCAGGGGAGACTAGCGACTACTTGTCGGGGCTTCTGCGTAAGCTCGGCTGGGTGACCGTCCTCGCGCACGAAACCGATGACGAGTTCCTGCTCAAGGCCGAACCGCACCGGCGTGAGCTGCTGGCGCACTGCTACCGGATGACCGGCTCACTGCATGACGCCGAGGACCTGGTCCAGGAGACCTACCTGCGGGCGTGGAAGGCCTACGGCGGGTTCAAGGGGCAGTCCTCACTGCGGACTTGGCTGTATCGGATCGCCACCAACACGTGCCTGACAGCGCTGGACTCACGGCAACGCCGTCCGTTGCCGACGGGGTTGGGCGCGCCGAGTTCGGATCCCGTCGATGACATCACGGCACGTGATGAGGTGCCGTGGCTAGAGCCCCTCCCCGATCAATATGACGACCCGACCGACCCGTCAACGATCGTCGGTTCGCGGGAGTCGGTGCGGCTGGCGTTCATCGCCGCGCTGCAGCATCTGTCGCCGCGGCAGCGCGCGGTGCTGGTGCTGCGTGAGGTGCTGCAGTGGAAGGCGGCCGAGGTAGCGAACGCGATCGGCTCGTCGACAGCCGCGGTCAACAGCCTGCTGCAGCGCGCACGGGCGCAGCTGGACGCTGTCGGCCCCAGCGAGGACGACCAGCTGCAGCTGCCGGACTCGCCGGAGGCGCAGGATCTGCTGACGCGCTACATCGCCGCATTCGAGACGTATGACATCGACAAGCTCGTCGAGTTGTTCACTGCGGACGCCGTCTGGGAGATGCCACCGTTCGACGGCTGGTATCAGGGGCCGGAGAACATCGTCCTGCTGTCCAAGACGCACTGCCCGGCCGAGGTCGCCGGGGATATGCGCTTCATCCGCACCACCGCCAACGGTCAGCCTGCCGCGGCGTTGTACATGATCAATCGGGAAACCGGGGTGCACGAGCCGTTCCAGATGCACGTGATGGCCGTCAGCCCAGATGGCATCTCGCACGTCGTGGCTTTCCACATGTCGTCTTTCGAGAAGTTCGGTCTGCCCGCTTCGCTCTGAGGTCGAGATCAGAGTTACGGCACGCTGCGACGATGTGGTCTGTGACAAGAATGTCCTGCTCAGAGGCATTCTTGACACGTGTTCTGTAACGTGTTCTATGATCGCCAGTCATGAAGACCAAAGGGGCTCTGCTGTGGGAGCTCAACTCACCGTTTCGGATCGACGAGATCGAGGTCGGCGACCCCGTCGACGATGAGGTGCAGATCCGCGTGCACGCCGCAGGCATGTGCCACTCGGACTACCACCTGACCACCGGAGCCACCCCCATCGGCCTGCCCGCACTCGGCGGCCACGAAGGCGCGGGCGTCATCACCAAGGTCGGCAAGAATGTCACCGGCCTGGCCGAGGGTGATCACGTCATCCTCGCCTTCATTCCCGCCTGCGGTGCGTGTCAGCCGTGCCTGAAGGGCTACCGGTCGCTGTGTGATCGCGGCGCGGTGCTCCTCGGCGGCAAGGCCATCGCGGACGGAACCAGCCGGGTGCACGCCGGCACCACTGAGGTGTCGCCGATGAACCTGCTCGGCACGTTCGCCCCGTACATGACCGTGCACAAGGACTCGGTCGTCAAGATCGATCCGGACATCCCGTTCGAGACCGCCGCCATCATGGGCTGCGCAGTGCCGACCGGTTACGGATCGGCCACCAACGTCGCACAGGTGCAGCCCGGTGAGACGGTGGTGATCGTCGGCGTCGGCGGCATCGGCATGAGCGCGCTGCAGGGCGCGGTCATCTCGGGCGCGCGTTACGTCATCGCGATCGACCCGAACGAGTGGAAGCGCGAGCAGGCCATCAAGTTCGGCGCCACCCACGTCTACCCGTCGATGGCCGAAGCCATCGCACCGATCATCGACCTGACCTACGGCGTGATGGCCGACAAGACCATCATCGCGGTCGGCGACATGAAGGGCGAGTACGTAGAAGAGGCATTGACGCTGACCACCAAGACCGGAACCTGCGTGGTGACCGGCATGGGCTCGATGATGGACGTCGACGTCAAGCTCAACCTGTTCCTGTTCACCATGTTGCAGAAGACGTTGAAGGGCAACATCTTCGGCGGCGGCAACTCACACGTCGAGACGCCGAAGCTGGTTGGCCTGTACAAGTCCGGGCTGCTGAAGATCGACGAGATGGTCACCACCATCTATTCGTTGGAGAACATCAACGACGGCTACCGGGACATGCTGGACGGCAAGAACATCCGCGGCGTCATCAAGTTCACGGAAGCCGACTGGTAACCAGCTCGATCACTGAGCCGAACGCCCGCAGCTGCGCGGCGCTCAATCCGTCGAAGACCACGGAGCGCACCAGCTCGACGTGCCCCGGTGCCGCGGCATCCAGCGCCGCGCGCCCGCTGTCGGTGAGCTCGACCGTCGCGCCACGGCGGTCGTCGCCGCTGCCGTGGCGTTCCACAAGACCGCGGCCACGCATCCGCCGCAACTGATGCGATAGCCGGCTCTGCTCCCATGCCAGGACCTCGCCGAGCTCGTTGATCCGCTGCGGACCGCGTTCCGACAACGCCACCAACACGTCGTAGTCCGACAGCGACAGTGCAGAATTTGGTGCTCCTTTCGTCCGCTCGCTGTCCTGCTGCAGCTGGCGGTGCATCGCAGTCTGCAGCCGGCTCACCATCGTGAGGTACTCGCGCCAGATCCGCTGTTGCTCCTCAGTCAGCCACATGGAATATATGACACATCATCTATGTTGTCGGAGTCAACGCCGCCCACCTAGGCTGGCCCATCGAAGAGGTGATGAGATGACCGCCCCGACCGTCGACATCCGGCGAGCCGACGACCGCGCGAAGACGCGGATCTCCTGGCTGGACTCCAAGCACTCGTTCTCGTTCGGCAGCCACTACGACCCCGGCAACACCCACCACGGCCTGCTGCTGGTCAACAACGACGACATCGTGAACCCCGGCACGGGATTTGATACCCACCCCCATCGCGACATGGAGATCGTGACGTGGGTGCTGCGCGGCTCACTGGTGCACCAGGATTCCACCGGGCACTCCGGGGTCATCTATCCCGGGCTGGCCCAGCGGATGTCGGCCGGTCGCGGAATCCTGCACTCGGAAAAGAACGACTCGTGGACCCTGACCGGCGAGCAAACCCACAGTGAGCCCGTGCATTTCGTGCAGATGTGGGTGGCCCCCGACGAATCGGGCATCACGCCCGGCTATCAGCAGCTGGAGATCGACGACGAGTTGTTGCGCGGCGGGCTGGTGACGATCGCGTCGGGCATGCCCGAGCACGCAGACGACACGGCCATCACGATCCGCAACCGCCACGCGGCGTTGCACGGCGCTCGCCTGCAGCCTGGCGACAGCGTCCAACTGCCGCAGGCGCCCTACCTGCATCTGTTCGTCCCCCGCGGTGAAGTCACGCTCGAGGGCGCAGGGCCGCTGCATGAAGGCGATGCGGTGCGGTTCACCGCATCCGGCGGTCAACGCGTTACCGCCACCGAACCCGCGGAGATTCTTGTCTGGGAGATGCATGCGGGTTTGGCTGCGGCGTAAGCGAATTGGGGCCGCACTGGCCTGCATTGTGCTGGTCGCGGCCTGCTCCACAAACTCGACCAACTCGACGCAGTCCCCTGCACCCACCGCCGAGACCCCCGCAGGCCTGGTGCCGGTCACCGTGCAGGTAGATCTGGATCTGGCCCAGCCACCATTCGACGAGCCGCGCCAGGCGATGGTGCCTGCGGGCTGGACGCTGTCGGTGTGGGCCCGAGTCCCGAAGGCCCGGCTGGCCGCATGGGCTCCGGACGGGAGCCTGCTGGTTTCCGTGCCGAGCAGCGGTCAGGTGATGCGCGCCGAACCGAGCGGGGCCGGTCCTCGACTGTCGGCGCCGCTCGACGGGCTTGATCAACCGCACGGGCTGGCGTTCTCGGGCAGCACGCTCTACGTCGCCGAAAGCGACCAGATCGACGCGTACGACTACGCCGACGGCGCAGCGACCAATCGTCGCACCGTGGCGGCGGGCCTGCCGGATGCCAGGAGTCCCGATCTTCGCGGCGCGTATTCACACGCGCTGAAAAGCGTTGTCGTCGGCCCGGATGGCGCATTGTACTTCTCCATCGGATCGACGGGCAACATCACCGCCGACGACCGCACCGCAAACCCGCCGCGCGCGACCATCATGCGGATCCCGCCCGGCGGCGGGCCGGCTGCGCCGTTCGCGACCGGCGTGCGCAATGGGACGGGCCTGGCGATCGGGCCCGACGGTGCGGTGTGGACGGCGGTCAACAATCGCGACAACGTCGCGGACCCACAGACTCGCGAGGTCACCCCCGACTACGTCAACGACCATCCGCCCGAGGCCATCGCCCGGCTGACATCCGGGCGCGAATTGGGTTGGCCCTTCTGCAATCCCGACCTGTCGTCTCAAGGTCCGGCGAATCTGCCGTTCGTCCGCGACGTACAGACCAACGCCGACGGCAGCAAGCTCGACTGCGCCAAGCTGCCACCCGTCGAGCAGAGCCTTGGCGCACACGCCGCTCCCCTTGGTATGAGCTTCACCGAGAACGTGCTGCCCGCCCCGTACGCCGCAGGCGCGCTGGTCGGCGTGCACGGGTCGTGGAACCGCCAACCCCCGCGCGCACCGGAGGTCGCGTTCTTTCCTTGGCAGAAGGGCCATCTCGGCAACCAGCAGACTCTCGTCGGCGGCTTCCAGGCCGAAGACGGTACGCGGTGGGGCCGCCCGGTCGCCGCGGTGACGGGACCCGACGGTGCGGTGTACATCACCGACGACTACTCGGACGCCGTCTACCGGTTGGCGCCGCCCGGCCGCTGACGTCTCTGACGGGTCGTAGCGCCCCGTCAGCTAAGGGTGCGACCCACCCGATGCCCAACCGATGCGAGCCTGTTACCAAAGTTGACTGTGGGTCTTCTGTGATTACTGTTGTCTTGTTCTAGCTGTCTCGGCAAAGGGGCGACCGTGCCAATTTCACGCGCAAACTTCCGGCGATTCGGGGCGTATGCCGCGGCGCTGGTGTGCGTTGCGGTGGCGGCGACGACGGCCGGTGCCCCGACCGCCCGCGCCGCAGACGGCCGCGAATTGCTGGCCGGCGCCATCGCCAACACCCGTGGCTCCTACCTCGTGTACAACTTCGGCGGCGGCGCACCCGCACCGATGCTCAACGCGGGCGGCGGCTGGTACGAGATGAGCAACGGCGGCCACCTGATGATCATCAAGTCCGCGTCGCAACGGCTTACGCCGCGACTGCTCGTCGATTCGCACTCCGGCTATCAGGCGCGCTGCGAACGTGATCCGCGGGCGCGCACCGGGGAAGGCTTGTGGCAGGCCTCCGAGACCTACGCCCCGCTTCAGGCATGGCAGGCGCTTGGCCAGCCGACGATCGCGATCAACGCCAACTTCTTCGATGTGCGGGGACAGAAGGGTGGCTCGTGGAAGTCGACGGGGTGTAGTTCACCGCTCGGCGCCTACGTCGACAACACCCGCGGGCAGGGCCGCGCCAACGCAGCGGTGACGGGCACGGTCGCCTATGCCGGCAAGCAGGGCCTGTCCGGCGGCGGCGAAAACTGGAGCGCGCTGAGCACGATGATCCTGCCGATCGGCGGCACGCCGTATGTGGTGCCCCCGAAGAACACCCAGGACTACGACGCCGCGTCGCCGGTGATTCAGGGCCTGCTCGACAAGGGCGCTCGGTTCGTCGCCGTGAGCGGCATCGGGCTGTTGGCGCCGGGCGACACCGAGCAGCTCAACGACGGCGGCCCAAGTGCCGCCCGCACTGCGCTCGCCTACTCCAAGGCCAAGGACGAGATGTACGTCTTCCAGGGCGGTAGCTACACGCCGGATCAGATCCAGGATCTGTTCCGCGGCCTCGGAAGCGACACCGCGATCCTGCTCGACGGCGGCGGCTCGTCGGCCATCGTGCTGCGGCGCGACACCGGCGGCATGTGGGCGGGCGCGGGCGTACCGGACGGGAACTGTGACACCCGTCAGGTGCTGTGCGACTCCCGCGAGCGGGCACTGCCCAGCTGGCTCGCCTTCAACTGAGATCAGGCCGCGGACTACGCATACCGTTGTTTGCCAGCGCGCAACGCGCTCGTCGCGGCGGCTAGCGTCTGCCTGGCGTACCCGCCGCCGAAGAGCACCACGTGCGCCAACAGCGGGTAGATCTGGTGAAGTCCGACACGGTCCCGCCAACCCTCACGCAGCGGCCGCTGCCCCTCGTAGCCCTCGATCACCGCGTCGAGGTGCGGGCACCCGAACAGCGCAAGCATCGCCAGGTCCGTCTCGCGATGGCCGCCGTGCGCCGCGGGGTCGATCAGCACCGCGCCGCGAGGTGTCCACATCACGTTGCCGCTCCACAGATCGCCGTGCAACCGGGCGGGCGGATCGTCATCGTCGAAATCGCCTGCGCCACAGCGCGCCATCACGGCGTCGACGGCGTCGCGCGCAGGCGCATCCAGGCGCGTCGCAGCGAGGTCGGCCATCGGTGCCAGCCGCTCGTCCGCGTAAAAGCTGCCCCACCGGTGAGCGGTGGAGTACGACATCGGCAGTGGCTGGTGCAGCGGGCCGAAGTAGCCCGGGCCGGCCCAGCCGTCGGGTGGTGCGCCGAATGCGTCGGCTCCTGCGTCGTGCGTTCGGGCCAGCCGCTGACCGAACTCGTGCGCAGCGGCGCGGGTCGGCACCGCGCTGTCCAACCGTTCCAACGTCAGGCTGGAGTCGTCATACGTGACCACTGTCGCGCAGCGCACGCCGCCGTCCGCTGTCGAAAGCCATTGCAGCCCAGCGGCTTCGCAAGCGAAGAAGGCTTGGGGCGCCCCGGCGCTGCGCTTGATGAACACTAAGGTTGGCCGGCTACCCGTCGCAGTACCCGATCACGCGCCCAGGCGGGCAGATTCGTCATCAAGGCCACCTGCAGTTTGTTTCCCGCGCCGACGACGTAGCGTGCGCGTGGCCTGCGGGCGCTCAGCGCCTCCTCGACGACGGCGGACACCTTCTCGGCAGGCACGGCCATCTTCTGGGAAAGGGGGATCATCTTCTTGAAGCCGGCGATGTGTCGTGCGTACAAGTCGCGGTGCTCTGCTGTCAGCATGGCCTCGGCCCGCTCGACCATGTCGTTGGCGGTGCGCCACATATCGGTGTCTGTCTGCCCGGGCTCCACGATCGTCACACCGATGTGCCACGGCCGCAACTCCATTCGCAGCGCGTCGGCGGCCGCTTCCAGCGCGAACTTGCTGGCGCAGTAGGCACCGACCATCGACATCGACAGGCGTCCGTTGACGCTGGAGATGAACACCACCCGTCCCCGTGACTTGCGCAGCCGCGGCAGCACCGCTTGGGTGACGGCGAGCTGGCCGATCACGTTGATCTCCAACTGCTCTCGCCAATCCTCGGGGCTGACGGTCTCCATCGGCCCGCTCACGACGATGCCCGCGTTGTTGACGACCGCATCTAGCCGCCCTGGCAGGGATGAGTCCAACCTGGCGATGTGCCCCGCGTCCGTGACGTCGAGGATGACGGAGGAGATGCGCTGCGGGTCCAGCGCGGTGACCGCCGCGGCGTCCTGCTCGCTGCGCACGCCTGCGATCACGTCCCAGCCACGGCCGGCCAGGTGCGCGACAATCGACTTGCCGATCCCGCGTCCTGCACCGGTGACAAGTACTGATGGCATAGGACGAGACTAGTCGGCGGCCGTGTCCTGCCTGTGTTGGCCGAATCGGAAGATCGTGGCGGCCACGGCGACCACGGCCGCGGCAAGCGCGATGGCCGGTGCGACCGTGAATCGCGTGATGGTCGCTCCGACCACCGCTCCGGCGCACATCGTCACGACCACGCTGTAGCGCAGCTTTTCGCGGTGCCCGGTGCCGCCCGCTAGTCGGCTGTCGAAGCCCAGCCCGACGATCGTTGACGTCAGGACCGTTGTGGAAAGCTCCTGGACACCGAACTGACGGGCGGTGGCGTTCTGGCTGCCGAACGTCACCGCCAGCCCCGCGGTAAGGATGAGTTTGGTGTTGTCGTGGTAGTTCAGCACGCCCGCGCCTGCGAGGATCGAGAGAGTCAGCAGCACAACGACTTCCACACCGAGGGCGACGGTGAGCCATAGCCGGACCTCGCGGTCGATATGCCGCGCCAGCCGGCCCCCCAGCACCGTGCCCGCCACAAAGCTGACGAACGCGACGATCGCGGCGGTCAAGTCGATGTCCGAGTGCGGAACGAACCAGAAGCCGAGGAAGATGATGTTTCCGGTCATGTTGGCCACGAACACATGGCCGAGCGCGAGCACGCTCACCGCGTCGACGATTCCTGTCGCAAACGTCAAGAGCAGCAGGCTGACGACCGTCAATCGCTCGGAGACCGGGGACACGACGGACATGCCTGGGGTCTTGCTCCTACAGCTGCGGGGTCAGATCAAACGAAGTCACCGTCGACATGCGGGTGATCAGCCATTTTGCGTCGCTGCGCTCCATTGTCAACCGGTAGGACAGGTACCGCAGTGACGGGATGTTCTTCGACCCCGGGCTGGTGGCCACCGAATTGGTGTACACGAGCGCGGTGGCCTCGGTCGGTGTCACGGTTTCCACGGCCGTGCCCATCACCTGTGTGGTATTGGTAACCTGCGCCTGCTTGTTGGTGGCGACGATCGCGTCGATGTAGCGGCGGTACTCGTGGGCGAAGTCGCCGCCCAGGTAACCGGCGGACCGGTCCGGCAACGACTCCATGTTGTCGGGGGTGTAGGTCCACAACGTGGTGATCGCGTTGGCGGCGGTCCTGGCGATGTCCAGCTTGGTGTGCACCAACGCGCGGTCGGCCAGGTATGGCTGCAGCGTCGCACCCGCGAACGCCGCCGCGCCCACGAAGACGACGCCTGCGGCCGCCGCTGCGATCGTCAGTCGCTTGCCTGCGGGCCGGTGCGGAACTAGGACCTGCGGTTCCTGCGGCGCTTCATCGGCTTCCAGGTTCTCATCGGCCGTCGGCACATCGGCCGGCTGCTCATCCGCAATCGGTTCGGGCTCTGTCACCGTCTTGGCGGTTCGGGCTGCCTTACCGACGGGCGTGCGCTGTGCTGGCGTCGCCTCGTCGGGCTCCTGCGGCTCCGCCGGTGCGGAAACAGATTTGGGCTCAGTGGCTTTCGTGCGCCGGCGGAACAATCCCCAACGGCGCCGCGGCGCCGCAGGCTCGGCTTCGACCGGTTCCCCGGCCTCGGTCGGTTCCGCGTTCTCGGTCTTCTCGTCGGCCGCCGTATTGACGGCGTCCTCGTGGCTCGCCGCAAGCTCCTTGCGCAGCGGCATCCGATGGCGACGACGGGCAGCCTTGGCGTCGGTCGCTTCGTCGGGCCCTTCGGCGTCCGCTGGCTGAGTCGGCGATTCAGCGCCCGTGGTCAGATCACCTGAATCAGCTGGCTGATCTTCCACTGCTGTCCTTCCTTGATGGCCGTTGCAACCCAACGGTTTCCGCTCTCGATCGTCGGCCTTCCGTCCGCTGCCTTCGTCGAGATCTTCGTCGCGACCAGCACGTCGGCGCTGCCGTTGTCGTTCCACCGCTGCACGCCCGCCTCGAGCACCGTGCCCGTGGTGGGATCGGCGCGGGCGACCTGGATCAGGATCTCGTTCTGCTTCTCCTTGAACATCTTCGCGAAATCGCCGGTGCCCTGCGCGAGGATCCGATCCACATAGTCGTTGGCGTGGAACGGATCCAGCGTCGTGTACGCGGTCATGAACTCCCGCACGTAGCCCAACGCCGCGGCTTCCTTGACCGACGCGCGGCGATCCTTCTCGTGGTCGGTCAGCATCAGCGAGCTCGCGGTGATCGCCGCGGCGATCAATAGCGCCGCCAGTGCGGCGATGGTCGGCAGACCCCAGCGCCGCGGCGGCTTGGGTTCCACGTCGAAGAAGTCCTGCTCGTCGGACTCGACCTTGCGCCGCGGGCTCACTGGCCAGCCTGATTCATCTGCGGCTTTTTCAGCACGATGAGGTTCGCAACGCGCCACTGTCCGTCGCGTGACTTGTCGAAGTCAACCCGCACCGTCGCGGTGATGAACTTCAGCTGACTGGGGTCGGTGCCGCGCTGGCCCTGCATTGCCATCAGCATCGACGCATGCTCGGGCGTCGCCGAGAGCACAGCGCTGCTCACGGCCCAGTATTCGTTCTTGGTAGCGCCAGCCTTCTGTACCGCCTGCTGCTGAGCGATCAACTGCGGCCGGTAGCCGTCGGTCGTCAGCGACTGGGCGTGGGAGAAGTCCTGCTGCAACGTGTCGACGCCATAACTCAGCATCAGCTCGACGATGCGCGGCCCCTCCGTCGCAATCTGCGCGCGGGCCGCATCGACCGCCCGGTCGTGCCGGTACACCACCAGATAGCTCAGGCCGACACCCGCTGCGCACAGCAGCGTCGCTGCAACGAGCGCCAGCGCGGCGGGGCGGCGCACGTCGCGCTGAGGGCGGTCGACCCTGTGCACCTCGGTGCGCAGCAGCAGATCGGCGAACGTGCGGCCGCGGCGGTCCCACAGCGGCCACAGCCATCCGATTAGCAGAGCCGCGGTGTCCAGCAGATGCGCCAGATCACGCGCGGCCAGTCGCACGACTCCGACGGGCGCACCGTCACGCTTGCGAACCGCGATGCCGAACAGCGCCCGCCCCAACGACCACCCGGTGATCGTCGGCAGCAGCAGCCGATTGATCGCCGTCAGCACGAAGACCAGCACAGCTGCACTGGTGAACACCCACCACAACCAGCCCCGCTGCGGCGCCGACAGTGTCAGCAGCGCCATCGTCACGATCACCGCGACGCCCAACAGCACATCCACCGAGAACGCGCCCGCCCGCGCGAGCCAGGAGGCGGTCGGCTGTTCGGCCCCCGACTCGTCGGCGGCCGTTTCGGACGTCAGGTCGAGCACAGTCGTCACGAACTGACCTGGTCCAGCCGGGCGATCTTGTAAGTGCCCGCATCGGGCGCCATCTGCACCCGCAGCCGGTAACCCTGCTCCTGGTCGGCTGCCTGAGAGTTGGTGACCTTGACTCGCAGAGCCACCAGCACGTCGACGGAACCGTCGTCGTTGTGCCGCTCCACCGCTGCCCGCATGTCGGACACGGCCACCTTGACGTTCGCCGCCTGGTACGCCTCGACCAGCACGCTGCTGTACAGGCTTGCCTGGGCGCCGAAATCGCCTGTCGAGCACTCGATGATCTTCGACTGCGCGGCCGTCATCGCGGTGGTATCCGGCGCGTTTGTCGCCGCCACGCAATCCTTCGCGGCCTGTAGCGCCGCCGCCTCCGCACGCGCGATCGCCTCACTGTCATCGTGGGACCGCAACGCCAGGTATCCGCCAACGGCGACCCCCGCCGCCACGACCAGCAGCGCGGCGCAGATGCTCGCCACGCAGCCGACGCCGAGGTGCGACGGCCGCCGACCGTCCCCGACGGCTTCGTCGGCTGGCTCTTGCGATGGGAATTCGGTGGCTTCTTCGATTTGGTCTTCTGCAGATACTGCTAACGACTCATCCGGCGTTTCATCAGCATCGGTGGGGTTCAGCTGGCGGGTGCCAGCATCTCCTTCCATCCGTCGTCTCCTGGGTTACTCGAATTGCTGACGTTGTACCTGACGCCGTCAGGTCCGACCACCTCACCACTGGTCGGGCTGTACACCGCCGTGGAGCCCGGTGGCCCTGGTGCCGGAGTGTACGTGCACGGGTTGGGTTGCTGTCCACTGCACTGAACCGAGCCCTGGCCAGGCGGGCTCAGCGGATCGCTGGTCGGCGCCGACGCTCTCGCAGGCGGCGGCAGTTGGTCCGCCGGCAGCGGATTGATCCCACTGTTGACCGTCGGAGCCGGAATGACGCCACGCCCGGGGTTGACACCCTGGTCGCATCGCGCCCCTGGCGCGGGGCAGGACAGGATCTGGTTCGGATCGCCATACCAGGGGTTGGTGCCCAGCGGGACATACGGCTCGTTGCTGCGGCATTCCGCAGGCGTCGCCGCCCGCTTACCCGGCACGTCAACGCATGGATAGTTACGTGCGCCGCGAACCACGTTGCCCTGGTAGTCCTTTGGAATCTTGCAGTAGGTCCCCGACGGCAGCGGCCTCGGGCTCAGAGTCGGCAGGTGATCGCCACTCCGAGGCAGGCAGGAATCCGGTCAAACACGGCGGCGGCTGGTTGACCGACAGGCCAAGGGGCAGCTGGCCAACGTTGTCGAAGAGCGTTCCGGCCTGCGCGATCGCGGCGCCCTGCGGCAGGATCACCAGCGTCTGCTCCAGCCCCTTGTGGTAGCGCTTGAGCATGTCGATGACGACGGACAGGTTCGCCAACGTCTGCGGCAGCGCGTCGCGCACATTGCTGAACAGCTCCGCCGTCTGATCCAGCGTCGGTGCCGCCTGCTGCAAACCGCTGCGCAACGCCGCGTCCTGTTCGGCTGACTGCGCCGCGATGACGTTCAGGTTGCGCGCCCACTGCTCGATGTTGTCGCCGGACTTGACCTGGCTGTCCAGGATCGGGGGCGAGTGCGCAATGATGTCGTTGACCTGAGGCAGGTTGTCCTTGAATCCCTGCGCGATGTTCGTCGTCGAATCGACCAACCGTTGCAGCGCCGGGCCCAATCCGCCCACCGCATTCGAGGTTTCGGTCAGCAGCGAGTCGATCTTCTCCTTGGGCAGCACGGCCAGGCCGCGGTTCGCGGAGTCCAGCGCCGGGCCGACCTCGCTCGGTACCGTCCCCTCTTGCGAGATGGTCTGACCATTCTGGTAGTACTGGCCCGGGTTGCCCGTCGACACCAGGTCCAGGTACTGCTCGCCGATGGCCGAGACAGAGTGCACGTTGGGAACCGCATCGATCGGAATCTTGTAGCGGCTCTCGATTCGAAGCGTCGCCTCCGCGCCGTTCTCGGTGGGGTTGACCTCGGTGACCTTGCCGATCTGCGTGCCGCGGTATGTCACGTTGGCGGTGCCGTACAGACCGCCGGACCGGGGCAGATTGGCATGTAGGTCGTAGGTCCCTACGCCGACCAGGCTGGGCACCCGCAGGTAGTACCAGCCCAACACGACGACCGCGATGATCGTCAGGATGGTGAACAGCACCAGCTGGAACTTGATGAAACGGGTCAGCACTACTCACTCACCCCTTTCGACCAGCGGTCCGCCCGGCGCATCGTGCGGGTTCGGTGTGAACCGCACATCCGGGATCATCGTTTCCGGATCACGTCCCCAGGCCTGCTCGAGCGCGCGCAGCATGCCCGAGAGGCCGGTGCCGGTCAAGACCCCGTTGTCGAGGCCCGACAGCGTCAGGTCGACCATCAGCGACGCGTTGAGGTAGTCACCTCGAACCACCTTCGGCACGTTCTCGATAGAGAACGGCGCGGTCAGCATCAGCTTGAGCGCGCCTACCAGGTACGGCGACGCCCGGCCCAGCTGCTTGAGCGGCCGCTGCAGGTTCTGCAGGTTGGTGTGCAGATTCGCGCTCGAAGGAGCCAGCGCGTTGTCGGCGGCCACACTGATCCGGCCGAGTGCCGTGATCGCATCGGCGAACAGATCCCGGGTGTCGGCGAAATGCTTGATCAGCGGCGGGAACTCGGTCAGCACCCGGTCGAGCGTGTCGTTGCGCTGACCCACTATGGACAGCAGCCGGTTAGTCGAGTCGATGGCGTGGGTGATGTCCTGGCGCTGCTGGTTCAGCTCGTCGGTGAAGGTGTCCAGCCGGTTGAGGAACTCCCGGATTTGGTCGCCCCGGCCGTTGAGAACGTTGAAGATCTCGGTCTGGATGGTCTCCAGGTTCGAGATGCCGCCACCGCGCAGGATCGTCGCGATGCTCGCAAGCACCCGTTCGGTGGTGGGGAACGACGAGCTGTTCTTCAGGGGGATGGTGTCGCCGTTCTTCAACAGCTGCGGCGAAGGATCCGGGGGCGAGTCCAGTTGCACGTGCTGACTGCCCAACAGGCTGGTCTGCCCGATCTTGGCCAGCGTGTTCTGCGGCAGCTTGATGTCGGGTTGCAGATCAAGCGTCAGCGTCGCGACCCAGTTCTTCAGCTCGATCGCCCGCACCCGGCCGACATACACATCGGCCACCCGCACACGGCTATTGACGTTGAGCGCCAACGTATCCGGCATCTGCACGTAGACCGTCAACTTCTTCGATCCTGTGCCGGGTCCACCGGGCAACGGAACGTTCGCGATGCCCTTCCACGATCCGCACGAGCTCAGCACCAACGCGACCATGACGAGCGCCAACGCGCGGCTGGCGATTCGGCTCCATTTACGCATGCTTATCCACCTGCCTCAGCGGGTAGCGCCGGGCCCGCAGGCGCGGGTCCAGCCGGGGCGGCCGGCGCAGGCCCGGACAGCGGCGAGCCACCCGGATCGCCCGGTATCACGCCCGGCGCGGGACCAGGCGGCGGTCCCGGCTGCGGATACCACGGCGGCGGCAGCGGGTTGTTCTCGTCGTAAGCGTTCGGCGGGCCGGGCAGGTTGCCTCCTGGCGGTGCCCCGAACGCCGGCGGCGCCATCGGTATCGGCGCGTCGGGTCCGCCCATCAGCTCGGCGAGCGACTCCGGGGTCAGCATGTTCGCGGTGAACGGCTGCACGTCGACGCCCTGCATGCCTGGCGCGGTGACCCAGCCCTGCTCGTGGTTGCCGTGCGAGAACAAGGTGTCGCGCGAGAAGATGCCCGGCACGGTGGTGTCCTTGTATCCCGCCAGGCGGATGCAGCCGCGGCTCGGAGTACGCGATCTGCTTGGGCAGCGTCATCGCCGTGGTGAACTGGTTCACGCCGAATGGCGGGAAGTTGAACTTGATCGCGTCGAGGATCGGCGCCAGATACTGGGCGCACATCTCTGCCGATTCCTGGTAGCCCAGCCGGCTGGCGGCCTGAATCGCGCTGCAGACGAACTGCAGCGGGTTGGCGAAGTTGTTGATGACGGGGATGCCCATGACGCCGCCCGTCACCGGCGACACGATGTTCATCAGGTTCGCGCCAAGCGTTGGGAACACGTGCAACGCGGTTTCCAAACCGTTCAGCGGATCTGGCTGCAGGATCGCATTGGTGACGTCGGCCAAGTTGTTGATGTCGTGGCTCAGCACCTCACCGTTCTTGCTGATGAACTGGCGCGTCGTCGTCAACAACTGGTTGAGGTCCTGCAGCGCGTTGGCGACCTCGCGGTTGGTGTTGGTGAACGAGTTGGTGAACGTCGCCAGGTCGTCGTTGAGAGCGACGAACTGCTGATCGCTCTTGTAGAGCGCATTGACGAACAGCGCCAAACTCTTGATCACTCCGAAGAAGTCGCCGCGGCCCTCGTTGAGCGTGTAGAGCGCTTCGGACAGACCGTTCAGTGTCTTGTTGAGCTGTTCGCCCTTGCCTGCGAATCCGTTGGCGGCGGATTCGATGATGTCGCCGAACGGGCCCTTGGGCTGTTCCTTGGTCGGGCCGAGGTCGGTAAGGATCCGGTTGAGCGAGTCGCGCAGTTCGTCGTACTCGACCGGCACCTGCGTGCGGTCGATCGGAATGACCGCGTTGTCCTCCATCACGGGTCCGCCGGTGTACGGCGGCGACAGCTGGATGTTGCGCGACGCCACCAGGCTGGGGTTGAGGATCGATGCGGTGGCGTTGGCCGGGACCTTGTACTTGTTGTCGTAGTGGAACGTCACCTTCATCTTGTCGCCGGCCGGGTTCGATCGCGTCGATCTGGCCGACCTGGACGCCCATGATCTGCACCTTGTCGCCGGCATACAGCGCAAGGGTTTCAGGGAAGTAGGCGACCACGGTGTTGGTGGTCAGCTTCCTGTACAGGTTGTAGCCGACGATGGCGGCCACTAGCGCCAGGATCACGACCAGCGTGCCGATGATCACCGTGGCCCGAGATACGACTGGCAGCTTCAGGTTTCGGATATTGAAGATTGTCGACATCAGCTACAGCCCCCCTATTCCTGTGATCCGGGCGGGAGGTACGGAGGGTTGCCGGGCAGCGGCGGCACGCCCGCCGGGCCTGCGTCAGGGCCAGGCCCTGGCGGCGGCGGCGGACCCGTCAGCGCGGGCGGCAGCGGCGCGATGCCCGGCGTGAAGTCCGGCGCCGCGGGCAGCGGGCCCAACGGCACGGTGCGTGCACCCGGAGGCGCAGGCGGCAGCGGGACGGGTGCGCCGGGCATATCCGGCGGCATCTGACCCGGGATGGCCGCGGCGGGCACACCCGGCGTGAATCCGGGACCATTCGGGTTCGGCGGCGAGGTGACGACGTCGGGCGGGCCGTATTCGGGGCCGCCGAACGGACCGGTCGTCAAGTGCGAACACGGCAGCGGGTCGCCGGGCCTCGGCAGGACGTCGGGCGGCGGCGTGTAGGAACACGGCGAGCCCTTCAGCACCGCGGGACCGGGATGCTCGGGCGTGCCTTCCAGGATTGCGGGCCCCGGCGCCGGAGCGCCGTTGGCGAACCGCTGCGCGTTCGGATCGGGGAACCGCCACGCCGGCAGACCCGCATCGCCCCAGAACTTCTCGGGATCGATGCCGCGCTTCTTGAATGCGGCGTCGACGAACGGTTGCAGGATCTGGCCCGGCAGCAGGTTGACAAGCATGACTTTGAAGTACGGACCGGAGGCGACCGCCTCACCCAGTGACGCAACGAATTTGGCCACGGTGGTCAGCGTTTGCATCAGGTCGAACCTGCGGTCTCGTAGGACGTCGCTGATGGTGCGCAGCTGCTCGAGCACCCGGTTGAGGTTCGGGTTGTCGTCGATGAAGCCCTTCACCTGATCGGAGAACGATCCCACCCGCTCGAGCAGCATGCTGACCGCGTAGTTGCGTTCGTTGATCGCCGCGAGCAGCGACTGAGCGTTGACCAACAGTTGGTTGACCTGCGCGCTGCGGTTGCCGAGGATGCCGGCGATCTTGTTGGCGTTGGCGAGCAGTTGCTTGATCTGGTCGTCGCGCTTGCCGATGGTGTCGGAGAACCGGGCCACCCCGTCGAGCGCGGCGGACAGATGCGGATAGGTCTGGTCGATGGTTTCCGACAGCACGTTCAGTGACTTCTTCACGGTCTGGGTATCCCAGCCGGATGCCGCCTTGGTCACGTCGAAGAACGCATCGTAGATCTGGTATGGCGTTGTGGTCTGGCCCAGCGGTAGAACACCGTTGGGGCGCAGCGGGTCTGATCCGCGTGGCTCGAGTTCGATGTTGCGCCTGCCCAGGATGGTGTCGGTGCGGATGGACGCGCGGGTCTCCTTGCCGATCTGCGTTCCGTCCAGCCCGAAGCCGATGACCACCTTGTCGCCGTCGATGGACATGGAACGCACCTTGCCCACGTCCACACCGGCGATGCGGACCTTGTCGCTCTTGTTGAGGCCGCCGGTGTCGGAGAACTGGGCGTAGTACGTCGGCGTCGCGAACAGCATCGGCACGCTGGCGAAGCTCTGGCCAACGCCGATGACGACCACGAGGAGGATGATGCCCATCAACCCGTTGCGAACCCTGTCCGAACCCTCCAGTGTCCTCATTGCGGCGTGCACCTACCCGAAGGCTGCGCGAAGAGCTTGACGGTTCGCACCGGGCCGCCCGGCTGCAAACCGTTGAGCTTCAAAGAGATATCGCAGGCGTAGAAGTTGAAGAAGTCGCCGTAGATACCACCGGCCCTGCCGATGATGTTGAACGCCGTTGGAAGACGGACCAAGATGTCGTTGAGCTGATCTTTCTGATCCACCAGCGGCTGCTGGATCCCCTCTAGATAGGTGACTGTGCTCTGCAGCAGCGGGCGGTTGTCGGCCAGCAGGTCGGCGACCGTGCCCGCCGCGTCGCTGATGCTCGGCGACCGAACTTGCGATCGGATCCTCGCGGTTCTTCAGTCCGGTGATCAGCTTCTCGAAGTCGACCACGGTCTCGTCGAACTGCTGCTGATGCTTGACCGTGGTGTCGAGCACGGTGTTGAGGTTCTTGATCACCTCGCCGATGGCCTGATCACGATCGGCCAGCGCCGACGTCAGCGACGCTGTCTGGTCGAGGATGTCGTTGATGGTGCCCCCCTGGCCCTGGAAGACCGTGATGATCGACTGGGCGATGGTGTTGACCTTGTCGGGGTCCAGGGCGCGGAACACCGGCCGGAAGCCGCCGATCAACGCATCGAGGTCCAGCGCCGGTTCGGTGTGTTCGATCGGGATGGTCCCGCCGCCCGGGAGGCGCTTGTCGCTGTCGCCGCGCTTGAGCTCCATGTACCGGTCGCCGATCAGGTTTAGGTACCGGATGGAGGCGGTGGTCCCGTCGAACAGCGGCAGCGACCGATCGACGTTGAAGTCGATCTTCACCTGCGATCCGCCGTTGATCAATTCGACGTTGGAGACCTTGCCGACCTCGACGCCGGAAGCCCGGACGAACTGGCCGGACCGCAGCCCGCTCGCTGAGGAGAAGATCGCCGAATAGCCGGTGGTGCGGTCGAACCGCATCTGACCGAACACCACGATGATGACCGCGGTGAACAGCAGCAGCACCAGTGAGAAGATGCCGAGCTTGACGACTGTTCCGGTGATTTTCATGGGTTGATCGTGTTCTCCCCGATCTGGCGTCCCCACACGTACTCGATCAGGATCGGCTGACCGAGTTCGAAGTGGTTGTACGGCGCGATGGAGGCACCTGTGTCCATCACCAGGTACGGCGCCGGCCACAGATCACGCGTGATGGGCTGCCAACAACCCGGCCTGCCCTCGGGGCCGCCGTGGGCATTCACCCGCGGCAGGTTGTCGGGATACACATAGGGGTTGCCGGCTCCCAATCCCAAGATTTCCGAGAGGGTTTGCAGCGAATACCCGTTGCCGCCAAGCGATGCGGCGACCTTGGGCTCCACATCGTGGAAGTTGCGGATCGTGCACGCCAACGCTGGGCTGTACGTATCCAGCAGTTGGGAGGTGGGGATCAGGTCTGCCGTGCCGCGGACGAGGTAAGGCCCGCCGCGTTCGAAGATGTCGCCGCCCGTGTTGCCGAACCCGACCGCGGCCATCAACGCCTGATCGATGTTGCCCTGCTGCTCGTTGAGGGTGCGCGCGGTCGTCACCGCGTGCTCCAGGCCGTCGAACAGGTCCGGCGCGGCGTTGGCGTACACGTCACCGAGATTCGCGAGACCTTGGTTGAGGCGACGAATCTCGGGCATCTGCGGATTAATGTCGGCCAAGATCTCGTTGCCGTGCACGATCGACTGGCCGAACCGATCGCCGAGCCCGTCGAGTGCTTCTGCAGTCGCACTCAAGGTCTGGTTCAGCTTGATCGGATCGACTTGCGAGGACACATCGACAACCGTCTCGAACAACGTGTTGAACTCGGTGGTCACCGACGTCACGTCGATCACATCTTTACTCGTGATGCGTTGCGGGGACGGGTCTTTCGGCGACTTGAACGAGATGTACTTGTTGCCGAACACCGTGGTCGCGCTGATGTCGGCCTCGACGTTCTTCGGAATCAGGTTGAGGTACTTGGGATCCACCTCGAGCGTGATCTTCGCCCGTGGCTCACCGCCGACGTCGATCGCGTCGACCGAGCCGACCCGGCCGATCTCAACGCCGTTGTAGGTGACCTTCGCACCGGGATCCATCGACAAGCCTGCCCGCGCCGACATCATGGTCAGCTTGTCGCGATCCAGGAAGTCGCCGCGGAACTGGAAGTACACCAGCACGATCGCGGCGATGGTCAGCAACGACAAGATCAACCCCGCCAACTTGTATGGGGGTTTGCGAGAGGTGTTCAGCGGCGCAGTCATTCGCTACACCGTCAGGTTGAAGTTCGGGTCGACGCCGTAGAGCGCCAACGACGCGAACAGGACCACGCAGACGATCGCAACCAATGAGGTGCGCATTGACCGGCCCACGGCCTCGCCGACGCCGACAGGGCCGCCGCTGGCGAAATAGCCGAAGTAGCAATGGTTGAGCATCACGATCACCGAGATGATGACCGCCTGCACGAACGACCACATCACGTCTTCGGGACGCAGGAAGGTCCGGAAGTAGTGCTCGTACGTGCCGAAGGACTGGCCGTAGAAGAAGGTAGTGGTCACCTGTGCCGACAGGAACGAGAGGATGATCGCCATCGCGTACAGCGGGATGATCACGATGAAGCCGGCCATGATCCGGGTCGACACCAGATACGAGACGGACTTGATGCCCATCACCTCGAGTGCGTCGATCTCCTCGCTGATGCGCATGGCGCCCAATTCGGCGGTAGCGCCCGCACCGACAGTGGCGGCCAAAGCCACCCCCGCCACCACGGGCGCAGCGATGCGAACGTTGATCAGTGCGGCGAAGAACCCGGTGAACGCCTCGACGCCGATATTGCCCAGCGAAGCGAAGCCCTGAATCGCGACCAGCGACGAACCCGACAGCGTGACGAAGCCGACGATCGCGACCGTGCCGCCGATCACCGCCATCGCGCCTGTGCCCATGCCGATCTCGGCGATCAGCCGCAACGTCTCCTTGCGGTAGTAGCGCAGCGCATGCCCGATCGAACCGAATGCGGTGACCACGAACCACGCGACGTGGCCGACGCTGTCCAACCCGCGGGCAGGCGCGGTGACCAAACCGGTCCCGGCGTCGAACGCCCGCGGGAACCGAGAACGCAGGACCTGGGTCGTCGACACGTCAGCTCCCCGTTCCGAACCGGACGCCGATCGTGGTCAGCACCACGTTGACGGCGAACAGGGCGATCACGCACAGCACCAGCGTCTCGTTGACCGCGGTGCCAACACCCTTCGCGCCGCCGGACACGGTCAGCCCGCGATAACAGCCCACCAGGCCGGCGATCAGGCCGAACGTTCCGGCCTTGATGATCGAGATCAGCACCTCGGGCAGCCCCGTGATCAGCGTCAGCGTCGAGACGTACGCACCCGCCGAGACGTTCTGCAGATACACGCCGAAGATGAAGCCGCCCACCAGGCCGATGGTGATGACCGCACCGTTGAGCAGCACCGCCACGAACGTCGACGCGACCACGCGGGGCACCACAAGCCGGTGGATCGGGTCGATGCCGAGCACCTCGAGCGCGTCGATCTCCTCGCGGATGGTGCGTGCACCGAGGTCGGCGCAGATGGCCGTCGATCCGGCACCGGCCACCACAAGCACGGTCACCAAGGGTCCGAGCTGGGTGACGGCGCCGATCGCCGCGCCCGACCCCGAGATGTCGGCGGCACCGAACTCGGCCAGCAGGATGTTCAGCGTGAAGATAAGGAGCACGGTCAGCGGGATCGAGACCGCCAGGGTGGGCAGGAACGCCACCCGCATCAGAAACCAAGACTGAAGGATGAACTCGCGCCATTGGAACGGCCGCCGGAACAGTCCCTTGCCGGTGAGCACGCACATGCGGACAAAGCCGCCGGCCGCCGTGAGGGCCGGCCTCGTCTGGTCGCGGACGTAGCCGACCAAGCCGGTCGACGCCGTCACCGGTGCACTCCCACGACGAAGCCGCGAGTGACGCGGCGCAGCGGCAGCCCCTGTCGCACGCCCCCTCCTTGCCCCAACCCCGTGAGTGTGACTGCCGTCTCCCTACTCGCGGGTAGTAAGACGGACCACAGGACTGTACCCGATGCTGTACCCGCCGTACACCGCATCGGCAGGATTGAACCCGTAACCGTTAGCAAACCCACCCCCAGTCCTTAATTGTCTTGTGCCCCAGCGGAAACCGTTGGCGGAGTAGAACTTTCGCCAGCGTCAATCTCTTTCGCTGCACCATACGTCGCACGCAGTTCCGTTTTCAGGACTTTGCCAGCCGGGTTGCGCGGCAGGGCGTCGACGATCTCCAGCGCCTTCGGATGCTTGTACCGGGCGAGCCGTTCGGTGAGGAACTGGTCGAGATCGCCAAGGTCAAGATCGGTATGGACGGCGGCCAGGGCCACTATGGCAACCGGGACCTCGCCCCACCTCTCGTCCGGGCGCCCGATCACCGCCACCTCGACGATCGGCGGGGTGACCGGCCAGAACGTTCTCGACCTCGGCGCAGTAGATGTTCTCGCCGCCGGAGATGATCATGTCCTTCTTGCGGTCGACGACCCAGACGTAGCCCTCCTCGTCCTGACGGACGAGGTCACCGGAGTGGAACCAACCGCCGGCGAACGCCTCGGCGGTGGCCTTCGGGTTGTTCCAGTAGCCGGCCATCAAGGTGGGCGCCCGATAGACGATCTCGCCGACCTGGCCCACCGGGACGTCGTTCATGTTGTCGTCGACCACTCGCGCGGCCACCGTCGGGATCACCTTGCCGACCGAGCCGAGTTTCCGAATTGCGTCCTGCGCCAACAACATACAGGTCACCGGAGACATCTCCGTCTGGCCGAAAGCCGCGCAGATCTGGGTGCCGGGGAACAATCTCGGACATATCGCGCAGCAAGGTGTCCGACGCTGGAGCAGCGCCCCAGGACAACACCCGCAACTGAAGTTCCCGTGGGTCGGCCCGCTGGGCTGCGCACACCGCCTGCCACTGGGCGGGCACTAAGAACATCGCCGTCACCTTCTCGGCGGCGAGGACGTCGAGCAGCGCGCCCGGGTCGAATGCGCCGAGCGGGTAGAGCACGGTGGGCAGGCCGAGCAGCAGACCGCTGATCATGTTGCCGATGCCGGCGATGTGGAACAGCGGGACCCCGATGAAGCCGACGTCGTGGTTGATGTCGGGGCTGATCGTGAAGAGATTCGTCATCGCCTGGCCGGCGATGTTGTTGTGGGTGAGAACCGCTCCCTTGGGCCTGCCGGTGGTGCCGGAGGTGTACATGATCAGCGCCGGCGAGTCGTTCGGGACGTCCACCGGCTGCGGCGCGTCGCCCGGCTCGGAGATCAGGTCGTCGTAGCCGGTGACCTCGTCATCGGTGCCGCCACCTGCGACGACGACGGTCTCAAGCGTCGGGTCGATGCCACGTACCGCAGTAGCCACCTTGGCCAGCACGGCTTCGGTGATCACCACGCGGGCCTGGCAGTCGCTCACCAGAAACGCGATCTCCGGTGGGGTCATCCGGAAGTTGACCGGCACGGCGATGGCGCCCAGTTTGTTGGCCGCGAGGAACGATTCGATGAACTCGGTGCGGTTGAGCATCAGGATCAGCACGCGGTCACCGAAGCCGACTCCGCGACGGCTCAGCGCGCCTGCCAGTGCGGTCACCCGCCGGTCGAGCTCACCCCAAGTCGTCGTGTGACCGAGGAACCGCAGCGCCGTCGCCTCGGGCTGCATCAATGCGTGCCTTGCGAGCTGGTTGGACCAGTTCTGCCGGCGCGCCAGATACGGCTGCTCGGTGGCTGACGGCTCGGTCAACGGCTAGTGCTCCATCGGGCGGGTTGCGCGGCGTTTATATTTGATCAAACATTGTGTTGCCCCGGTCACACTATGGCCTCGGCGGCTCGGGGACAACCCCACGCCAGACAGACCGGAGAGAGTCATGAACGCACCCGCCAGGCCCCGCGCACAGCGGCGCCGGGCGGTACGTCGCGAGCAGCTCTCCGATGAGGTCGCCGCCCGTCTGCGCGTCGACATCATGACCGGCACGCTGCGGCCGGGGACGTTCATCCGCCTCGATGAGACGGCCGCTGCGCTGGGGGTCAGCATCACCCCGGTGCGCGAGGCGCTGCGCACCCTGCGCGGCGAGGGCATGGTGCAGCTCGAGCCACATCGCGGGCATGTGGTGGTTGCGCTCACGCGCGGCGACATCGAAGACATCTTCTGGCTGCAGGCCACCATCGCCAAGGAGCTGGCCGCGACGGCGGCCGAGCGGATCACCGACGTGGAGATCGATGAGCTGGAACGTCTCAACGACGGGCTCGCGGTGGCTGTCGGACGCGGCGATGCCGAAGACATCGTGGCGGCGGAGTTCGTGTTCCACCGCTCCCTCAACCGGGTGACCGGCCGGATCAAGCTGGCCTGGTTCCTGCTGCACGTCACGCGGTATCTGCCGGGGCAGATCTACGCCAGCGACGCGGAGTGGGGCGCCGCGGCGGTGGCCACACACCGCGAGCTCATCGAAGCGTTGCGCCGCCGCGATGTCGACACCGTCGTCCGGCTCACCAGCGGTGAGTTCACCGACGCCGCACAGAGATTGGTCGACCGGCTCGACGAGATCGGGCTGTGGACCTGAGCTATGGGCTGGCGGCCAACTGCTCGGCGCGCGCCTTCAGGTTGTCGGCCAGGTAATCCAGCGTGTCGGCGATCGCCTTCTTCACCATCGGCTTGGGGAAGGGCAGCTTGGTCTCGACGTCCAGGTCGACGGTCAACAAAGAAGTCGCGCCGATCGGCACCACCGAGAACTTCTGTTCCTGCTTCTCGAAGTGATCGCCTTGCTGCAGCACGGTGTAGATCTGATTCTCGCTGGGGTAGTAGACAGCGGAGATGAACGTGCCCGCCTGGCCCTGGACCACGACGTCCAGGCGCAACTGGCTGGGCCGGCCGTCCTCGTATCGGGCCAGCACCCAGCAGCCCTTGATCTCGTCGTTCCACAACGGATACGACTCGAAGTCGGCGACGATCGCCATGATCGATTCGTTGGGGGCTGCAACCTCAACGGTCTTGCTCACTAGCGGCATCGGCCGAGCATATCGACTACTCCACGCGCGCCTTTTCCAGGAGCGCGCGGATGGTGTCGGGTATGGGCACGGGGCGACGGCTCGTCCGGTCGACGTAGACATGCACCCAATGGCCGATGGCGGCGACAGGTCCGTCCGGCGTGAAGATGCCAAGTCGATAGGTGACGCTGCTGTTGCCGATCCGAACGACGGCCAGCCCGACGACCAGTGGATCGGGGAACTTAAGCTCTGCGAAGTACCGGCAGCCCGACTCCGCGACGACGCCCAGCCAGGGCACGTCCAACGGGTCCACCTCGCAGTTGGTGTTGATCCACGCGTTGATCGCGGTGTCGAACAGTTCGTAGTACACCGCATTGTTGAGGTGGCCGAACATGTCGTTGTCCGTCCACCGGGTCAGCACCGGCCAGTGCACGGGAAAATCGCTGCTGGTGCGCGACTCCTCGGTACTGCTCATGGCAGCAGTCTCGCAGTGACGGCAGGCTGGTGGTCATGAGGATCCGCGGCGCTGTGCTCGAACAGATCGGTCTACCCCGGCCGTACGCCGAGTCGAGGCCCCTGTCGGTCGGCGAACTCGACCTCGCCCCGCCCGGCGACACTGAACTCCTGGTCCGCATCGAGGCCGCCGGGCTGTGCCATTCCGACCTGTCGGTCGTCGACGGCAATCGAGTGCGGCCGGTGCCGATGCTGCTCGGACACGAGGCGGCGGCGGTCGTCGAGAAGGCAGGCTCCGCCGTGGCGGACATGCCCGTCGGGCAGCGCATCGTCATGACCTTTCTGCCCAGGTGCGGCCACTGCCCGGGCTGCGCCACCAACGGACTGACACCGTGCGAACCGGGCAGCGCCGCCAACGCCGCAGGCACCCTGATGGCCGGCGAGCGGCGGCTGTCGCGCGACGGCCAACCCGTCAACCACCACCTCGGGGTGTCTGGCTTCGCCACGCACGCCGTCGTCGACCGCCGCTCCGTGGTGCCGGTGCCCGCCGATGTACCACCCGTGGTCGCGTCGCTGCTCGGATGCGCCGTACTCACCGGTGGCGGGGCCGTGATCAACGCGGGACGGCCGCAGCCCGGCCAAACCGTCATCGTCGTGGGCCTCGGCGGCGTCGGCATGGCCGCGGTGATCACCGCGCTCGCGCAACGCGACGTCGCGGTCATCGGCGTCGACCAGCTCGCCGACAAACTGGACCTGGCGCGGTCCATGGGCGCACACGAGGCGTACACGCCCGATGAGGCGCGCGAACGTGGACTCAAGGCCGCGGTGGTGATCGAGGCCGTCGGACATCCGCTCGCGCTGGAAACCGCGATTGACCTCACCGCACCCGGCGGCCGCACGGTCACCGTCGGCCTGCCGCGGCCCGACGCGCGAATCAGTGTGTCGCCGTTGGGTTTTGTCGCGGAGGGCCGGTCGCTTATCGGCAGCTACCTGGGGTCGGCCGTGCCGTCCCACGACATTCCGCAGTTCGTCGGGCTGTGGCGGGAAGGCCGGCTGCCGGTCGAGTCGCTTGTCTCCGCGACGATCACGCTCGACGAGATCAACAGCGGCATGGATCAATTGGCCGACGGGCTCGCCGTCCGCCAGCTCATCAGCTTTGACTAGCACCAACGGCGTCGACGCTGGGTGCTTGTCCGCCCGGCGCCGCGATGCCTGCGCGCCGCAGTCCCGAAACCACAAGCGCGCGCAACCTGCGCCCGACGTCGAACTGCTTGCCGGGCAGCGTGCGGGCCACCATCCGCATGTTCACGGTTTCCCGCTCGATGCTCTCGACACCCATCAGCTGCGGCTCATCCAGCAGCAGATCCGGCAGGTTGTCGTCATGCATGGCGGCCTGCGCGACTTCGCGTAGAACCTCGTTGACACGATTGATGTCGGCCGACGTCGGCACCGGGATGTCGACCACGGCGCGGGCCCAATCCTTGGACAGGTTGAGCGATTTGACGATCAGCCCATTCGGGCACGGTGAACACCTCACCGTCACCTGTGCGGAGTTTGGTGACGCGCAGCGTGACGTCCTCCACGGTGCCGCGGGCATTGCCGCCGCCGTTGACGGACAGCTCGACCAGGTCGCCGAAACCGTATTGCTTCTCGGTGATGATGAAGAAGCCGCTGAGCAGATCCTGCACGATGCGCTGCGCACCGAAGCCCAACGCGGCGCCAAGCACCGCTGCCGGCGCCACAAGCGAACCGAGCGGCAGGCCAAGCTGGTTGGCGATGTCCACCGCCACCATCATGTAGAGCAGTGCGATCGCCACCGACGAGATCACCGAGGCGACGGCCTGCCGGTGTTTGACGGCCTCCGACCGCACCGTCTGCTCGTGGTCGGCCCCACTGAGCCGTCGGCTGATCCGCGCCGCGATCCATCGAATAGCCCGCGTGGTGATGACGGCGAAGAGCACCACCAGCGCGATGTGCAGGCCCTTGGTCACGAGCCATTGCGAGAGTGTTGTCGTCATATCCGCGCCAGGCTTCCCGCAAGGGGGTGTGCTCAAACGCGACAACTTGTATGATGAGTTACTAACTCATCATATTAGTTTTAGGAGTTCGATGTCCGACCGCATCCGTCACCTCACGCTTTCGCACGTTGTCCTGCCACTCGACACTCCGGTAAGCGACGCCAAGGTGCTCACAGGACGCCAGAAACCACTGACCGAGACGGTGTTGTTGTTCGTCGAGGTCGTCACCGAACAGGGCCACGAGGGTATGGGCTTCTCCTATTCCAAGCGCGCAGGCGGACGGGCCCAGTTCGCCCACCTCGCGGAGGTCGCTGACGTCGCAGTTGGTCAGGACCCCTCCGACATCGATCGGATCTACCAGTCGCTGCTGTGGGCCGGCGCATCGGTCGGCCGCTCCGGAGTCGCCACCCAGGCGATCGCCGCACTCGATGTGGCGCTGTGGGACCTCAAGGCCCGCCGCGCCGGCCTGCCGCTTGCGAAACTCATTGGTGCGCACCGCGACTCCTGCCCGGTCTACAACACGTCCGGGGGATTCCTCCAAGCCTCGATCGAAGAGATCGAGGAGAAGGCCACGGCGTCGCTGGCGTCCGGTATCGGAGGCATCAAAATCAAGGTCGGGCAGCCGGACTGGAAGACGGACCTCAACCGGGTCGCGGCGCTGCGCGGGCACCTCGGCGAGACACCGTTCATGGTGGACGCCAACCAGCAGTGGGACCGAGCAAGGGCCCGCCGGATGTGCCGCGAGCTCGAGCCGTTCGACCTGGTGTGGATCGAGGAGCCCCTCGACGCGTGGGATGCCGTCGGCCATGCCGACCTGTCCCGCACCTTCGACACCCCGATCGCGACCGGCGAAATGCTCACGTCGGTCAACGAGCACATGGCGCTGCTCGACGCGGGGTATCGGGGAATCGTGCAGCCCGACGCGCCGCGGATCGGCGGTATCACGCCGTTCCTGAAGTTCGCGACGCTGGCCGCTCACGCCGGCCTGGCACTGGCTCCGCACTACGCGATGGAGATCCACTTGCACCTCGCAGCGACGTACCCCACCGAGCCGTGGGTCGAACACTTCGAGTGGCTCAACCCGCTGTTCAACGAGCGCATCGAGATCCGCGACGGCCGGATCTGGGTTCCCGACCGGCCCGGGCTCGGCTTCACACTCAGCGAGCAGATGCGGGCACTGACCAAGGAGAGTGCCGAGTTCGGCACCCGATGATCTTCCGATGAGCGCTCGCGCGAAGAACAGACAACGATGACGACGACACTGGCGCAGCGCGTCGTCGCCGGGCTGAAGGACAAGATCCTCGCCGGCGACCTGCCGCCCGGCCACAAGCTGCCATCGGAGGCCGAGCTCATCGACGAGTACGGGGTCTCCAGGACGGTGGTCCGGGAGGCGGTGACGAGGTTGCGGGCCGAAGGGCTGGTCGAAACCTTCCAAGGCCGTGGGTCGTTCGTGCTCGCGATGCCCGAGCCGACGTCGTTCACCGTCGAATCCGCTGCCATCCGGACCCACCACGACGTGCTCGACATGATCGACTTCCGGCTCGGGATCGAATGCGAGGCAGCGGCGTTGGCGGCGGCGCGGGTGGACGCGGCCGGCGCCGAGTCGGTACGGGCTGCGCTGGAGGCGTTCGTCGCCGCCGCGCCCGAGGACCAGGTCGAGGCTGACTTTCGCTTCCACCGGGCCGTCGCGGCGGCCAGTCGAAACCGCTTCTATCTCGAGCTGCTCGACTCACTCGGTCCGATGATGATCATGCTTCCCCGCACCCGACTCGGGGACGCGTACTCGCTCACGGACGCTGCCCACGTCGACCGGGTCCTGCGGGAGCACGACAACGTCGCGGCCGCCGTCATCGCCGGCGACCCCGATCTCGCCAGGGCCGCGATGCGGCTGCACCTCGGCAACAGCCGCCGACGACTCTCCCCTGGCTGACTTACGCCGCAGCAGCTGCCGAACCGCAGGCAGCAACGCCAACACGACGAAGATCGCCAAGATGGTGCCCGAGATCGGTCGGGTGAAAAAGCCCGTCGGATCTCCGCCGAAGATCAGCATGGACCGACGTGTGCTCGACTCGATGATGGAGCCAAGGACGAACGCCAACACCATCGGGCCGGGATCGAAGCCGGCCTTCTTCATCAGGTAGCCGATGACGCCGAACGCAACCATCAAGAAGATGTCGAAGACAGAGTTGTTGATCGTGTAGACGCCGAGGATCGTGATCAACGCAGTGATCGGCGCCAGGATCGCGGGGCGGACCCGCAGGATGCGAACAAACAAGCCCACCAACGGAATCGACAGGATCAGCAGCAGCAGATTGCCGATGTACATCGAGTTGATGACGCCCCAGAAGACGTCCGGGTGCTCGTCGACCAATTGCGGACCGGGTGACACGCCGAGGATCAACAGCGCGCCGAACAGCATCGCCATCGACGCGTTGGCGGGCAACCCGATCGTGAGCAACGGGATGAACGACGACGTGGCCGCCGCGTTGTTCGCCGTTTCGGGCGCGGCCACGCCCTCCACTGCACCGCGCCCGAACCGCTCAGGCGTCTTGGAGCGCCGCTTCTCCATGGCGTACGCAACGATCGAGGACAGAACCGCACCGCCACCGGGCAGGACACCGAGCACGAAGCCGATGATCGAGCCGCGGCCGATGGCTCCCGAGGACTGCTTCAGGTCCTTGCGCGACGGCCACACGTTGCCCACCTTGGCGGGCGGTTGGACTTTATGGTGCCGCTGCTCGAGGTTGTAGAGGATCTCACCGACACCGAACAACCCCATTGCGACGACGACGAAGTCGATGCCGTCGGCGAGTTGCAGGCTGTCGAACGTGAAACGCGAAGCACCACTGAAGCTGTCACGGCCCACGGTGGCCAATAGCAAGCCAACGGCGCCGGCGATCAGCGCCTTGAGCTTGTTTCCGCTGCCGATCGTGGCGACTAGGAGCACACCCAACAACGCCAGCGCGGCGTATTCCGGCGGACCGAAGTCCAGGGCGATACTCGCCACCACCGGGGCCAGCAGGGTCAGCCCAATGATCGAAATGGTCGCTCCGACAAAGGAACCGATCGCGGCGATGCCAAGCGCCGTTCCCGCCTTGCCCTGTTTGGCCAGGGCGAAGCCGTCGAAGACGGTGACAACCGACGACGCCTCACCGGGAAGGCGCAACAGTACCGACGTGATGGTGCCGCCGTACTGGGCGCCGTAGTAGATGCCGGCGAGCATGATGATCGCCGACACCGGATCGATGGTGTAGGTGATCGGCAGGAGGATCGCGATGGTGGCCGCCGGGCCCAGCCCGGGCAGCACGCCGATGACCATGCCGATCAGCACGCCGATCAGGCAATAGAGCAAGTTATGGGGCTCGACGACGACTGCGAACCCGTTGAGAAATCCGTTGAGATCCATGGCTTTAGAGGGCGATCAGGTGAGGTAGCGGGATTCGCAGCCCGTACAGGAACAGGAAGTAGAAGGCAGCCGTGGTCAGCACGCTGATCACGATCGTGTTGCGCCAGCTCTCGCCGCCGAGAAAGCGCAACCAGATCACGCACAGCACGAGTGCCGGAATCTCGAAGCCGGTCACCGGCATCAGCAGACCAAACGCGACGAAGGTGACGACACCGATGACCGGCAGCGCGCTGCTCCTCGTGAACGCCTCGCTGTCGGTCAGCCCGCGACCCACCACGAGCAGGATCAGCGACAATCCGGCGATCAGCACGCTAACGACGAACGGCCACAGGCCCGGGCCGGGCTCCCGGAGGGAACCGAGCCCGTAGCCGTAGGCAAGGACCGCGCCGCCGACACCGATCGCGATCCCGGCCAAGGCGCCCACCGTCTGATAGGCCGGTCCGCCCGCGGGGGGCCGGTCATCCTCCAGTTCGTGCGCGACCTCGGACTCGATCTCGGCCAGGATGTCGCGGGTGTGCGCTGGCGTGTCGTTCACGGCTCAGGCCTTGTCACGCAGGTTGATGCCGTATTGCTTGACCAGCTCGGCGTACCGCTTCTGGTCTTCTTGGAGCTGCGCTAGCACCTGGTCGCCGGGCAGCTCCATGGGCGTCAGGCTGTTCTGCTTGTTGAACGCCTTGTAGCCCTCGGTCGCAAACGTGGCCTTCATGCCTTCGGTGATCTTGTCCCGCACGTCCTGCGGGGTGCCCTTCGGCACCGTCATGAACCGGTACTGCGCGACCTCGACGTCGAGACCTTGTTCTTTCGCGGTCGGAACGTCGGGCAGGTATTCGATGCGCTCAGGTCCGAAGACCGTCAGGGGCACCAACTTCCCCGATTGGATGTTCTCGATCGCCTCGCCGACCTGTAGGGAGGCCACGTCGATCTGGTTGCCGAGTACCGCGGCGAGCGCCGGTGCGCCACCGTCGAACGGGACAGCTTGGGACTCGACGTTGGTGGTTTTGAAAAGCAGTGCGGCGGCCAGCTGCGCGCCGGTGCCGACGCCGGTGGTGCCGTAGCGGACGACGCGCGTTGCGTTCTCGAGGTCCTTGAGCGTCTTGTAGCCGCTTGCGGGGTTGGTGACCAGCACGTAGTCGTCCCGCGAAACGCCGTACACGACGTCGAAGTCGTCGATCTTGGTGACTTCGTCCGGGCTGACGGCGAGCGGGGTGATCGCGTACAGAGATGCGTTCTGGATCGAGATCGCCGAGCCGTCCGGCTTGGCCTTGGCGACCTCGGCCGCGGCCAGCGCGCCGTTGGCACCTTCGCGGTTGATGACCGGGAAGGACGCGCCGAGGTCGTCGCTCAGCCCCTTGGACACGGCACGACTGATCAGGTCGCTAGACCCGCCGGGGGAGGCGCCGACGTACATCTCGACCGTGCCCGAGGGGTAGTTGCCGCCGCTCCCGCTGCCGGTGCTGGTCTGCACACCACCGCATGCGGTCAGCATGATCCCGGCGACGGCGGTCGCCGCCACGAGGCCGGCGCGGACGCGGGTTCGGCGGAGGTTAATCGCCATGGGTGTTCACTCCTGTGTGAGTCGGGGTCTAAACGTGACACGATGTGGCCGTCGTCACTAAAGTAAGGAGCCAGCGCGATACCTGTCCAACGCCTTTACGGCATCGCTTGATGCCGTCTCTGCATGAATAGTGTCAGAACCAGGGGCCGCGCATGTCGAGCGTGGTGCGGTCCAGGCTGGCCAACAGATCGAGTTGCGGTGCGGTCTTGGGCAATTCGTAGCGGAAGAAATAGCGCGCGGCCTGGCGCTTACCGTCGTAGAAATCACCAGTGCGACCGTTGGCGGCCAGCAGTTGTTCCAGCCATATCCAGGCGACAACGATGTGTCCGAAGGCTTCGAGATAGATCACGCTGTTGGCGAGCGCTGCCTCGACATCGCCGGAACCGAACATCTCGGTGGTCACGCCGACGAGGCGCTGCCACGTCGAGTCGAGCTGTGCGGCCAACTCGGCGGGCACTCCGCCTGCGGTGTTGGCGGCCGCGATCGTCTCGGCTACCGCCGCACCAAGTGCTGCCAGGCTGGCGCCGTTTCGCTGGGTTACCTTGCGGCCCAACAGATCCAGGCTCTGAATTCCGTGGGTGCCCTCGTGGATGGGATTCAGCCGGTTGTCGCGGTAGTGCTGTTCGACGTCGTACTCACGGGTGTAGCCGTAGCCGCCGTGCACCTGAATGGCGAGGTTGTTGGCTTCCAGACACCATTGCGATGGCCAGCTCTTGCCGACCGGCGTCAGGATGTCCAGCAACAACCCGAGCGAATCCCTTTCCTCGTCAGACTCGGCGCTGTGCGCCAGGTCGACGAGCTTTGCGCAGTACAGCAGCAACGCCATCCCGCCTTCGACATATGCCTTCTGCGCCAACAGCATTCGCCTGATGTCGGGGTGCTCGATGATCGGGATCTGCGGGGTCGACGGATCCTTCGCCGTGACCGGACGGCCCTGCGGCCGTTCGCGGGCGTATTCCACCGACTTGAGGTAGCCGGTGTAGCCCAGCGACACGGCACCCATCCCGACCCCGAGGCGCGCCTCGTTCATCATGGTGAACATGTAGGCCAGCCCGCGGTGTGGCTCGCCGACCAAATAACCCACCGCGCCTGGCTTGCCGGCGGGCGAGAACTTTCCCTCGCCGAAGTTCAGCACGGTGTTGGTGATGCCCCGCTGGCCCATCTTGTGGTTCAGCCCGGCCAGCACCACGTCGTTGCGCTCACCGATGGAGCCGTCCGCGTTGACGAGGAACTTCGGCACGATGAACAGCGAGATGCCTTTCGTCCCAGGCGGTCCACCGGGGATCTTGGCGAGTACGAGATTGACGATGTTGTCGGTCAGTTCGTGCTCTGCGCCTGAGATCCACATCTTGGATCCGAAGAGCCGATAGGTGCCATCGTCCTGCGGCTCGGCGCGGGTGAGGATGTCGGCCAGCGAGGACCCGGCCTGAGTCTCCGAAAGCGCCATCGTCCCGGAGAACCGGCCGGTCAGCATCGGCTTCACGAAGGCGTCGACCTGCTCCTCCGTGCCGAATGTCGCCAGCAGGTTCGCGTTCGCCATCGTGAGCATGAGGTATCCGGTGGTGCTGACGTTGGCGGCGGAGAACCAGGCGAAGCCGGCTTCCGCCACGGTGGTCGGCAGTTGCGCGCCACCGAGGTCCTGGCCCATCGCCATGCTGATCAGATCGGCCTGGGCGAACGCGTCCCATGCCTCCTTGACTTCACCGATGACGGTGACCGTTTCTCCGTCGAAGCTGGGCTCGTTCGCGTCGCTCTTCTTGTTGTGCGGCGCGAAGTACCGAGTGGCCAACTGCTCGCACAGATCGAGGACGCCGTCGAAGGTTTCGCGGGAGTGCTCGGCGAACCGCTCTCGCTTCGTCAACTCGTCGATGCGCAGCCATTCGTAGAGCAGAAAGTCGAGATCGCGCCGCGACAGCAGGGTGGACTTCACACCTCCATCTTCGCCGACACTGCGGGCAGATCGCGAAAATCGCCGATTCGCCGATCTGTCCGCAGTCTCGCGGCCGCACAGTTCGGCGTACAGTTTGTTCAGTTCGTACTTAACGTTCAGTGCGGAGGTTATATGTCGCCGGAAGAGGCCGAGTTCGTCGACCGGCTCGGGTTGTTCATGGAGATGCTCGGTGCGACGCGCACCATGGGGCGGGTCTACGGCTGGCTGTTGATCTGCGATCCACCACAGCAGTCGCTGAGCGAGTTGGCCAAGACGCTGTCGGTCAGCAAAGCCTCGGTCAGCACGGTCGCTCGCCAGCTGCAGGAGGGCGGGATGATCGAGCGGCTGCCCAGTCCTACCCGCCAGCACCATTACCGCGTCACGCCGGGCGGCTTCAGCAGCGTGCTCGACACGCAGCTGTCCTTGATGAAGCCCGGCATCGACGTCGCAGACTTCGGCCTGTCGGTGTTAGGCAAGGACCGCGCCGAGCAGCGGGAACGGCTCCAAGACTTCCGTGACTTCTGCGAGTTCTCCGCACAGGACTACCGCGACGAGTTGATGCAGCGGTGGAACGACTACCGCGCGAAGAGGAGGAACCGATGACGACGACCAAGGTTGATTTCAGCTCCGTTGGGTGGCGCTCGGTGGAGTGGACGAACTTAGTCACCTTGTACCTGCGGGCATACGAAAGCCGTTCACCGCGCCCGATTTTGGGGGACCGGGCAGCTGCAGAGGCCGTCGAGCGCATCGACTACGACTTCAAGCGAGTGCATCGAGCCGCGCAGCCGTGGGGCTCTCAGTATCTGGTCGCGTTGCGAGCCAAGAAGCTCGACGACTGGACAAAGGATTTCCTGCGCACGCACCCCGACGCGGTTGTGCTGCACCTCGGCTGCGGGCTGGACACCCGGGCATTGCGGATCCAACCACCGCCGACCGTGCAGTGGTTCGATCTGGATCAGCGCGGTGTTATCGAGCTCAGGCGCAAGCTGTACGACGAGACCGACGCCTACCGCATGATCGGCTCGTCGGTAACCGATCTCGGGTGGCTCGACCAGATACCGGCAGGCCGGCCGACTTTGGTCGTCGCCGAGGGGCTGCTGATGTACATCACCGAGCGCGAGGTCAGGGAACTCTTTGCCCGTCTCATCGATCGGGTCGGTCATGGCGAGCTGCTTTTCGACGCGACGTCGCCGTCCGGCCCGCGGCTCTCGAAGATATTCACCCACGGAATCGTCAAGTGGGGCATCCGTGACGCCCGCGACATCGAGAGATGGAATCTCGGGCTGCACTTCGTCGAGCAGGCCTCCACCATGGCGGGCTACGAGTCGATTCCGTTCACGCCGCAGCGCCTGCTGTATCGACTCTTGTACACGACGCCGATACGGAACTACGACGTAGTGAACCGGTTCGCGTTCTAGGTCGATCGAGCTACATCAACGCCCAGCGGCGACTCGACCCGCACGGTCTCGTCGCGGATCAGGCCACGCAGCAGCGCGGTGCTGAACTCCTCGGCGATTTCCTGCGCGGTCCGCCTGCCGTGCGGCCGTAGCCAGCGGTAGGAGCCCAGCGTCATCCCGATGTAGCCGAGCGCCAGCACATGCGAGTCGCAGTCGTAGAACTCGCCGCTGGCGATGCCGCGGTCGATGACGTCCCGCACGTGCTCGTAGACCTGGGTTTCTTTCTCGCGGATATAGGCGACCTGGTCCTCGGTGAACCACTCGCTGATGTAGGGGCCCTCCTGGAAGTACACCGCCGCGCGCTCGATGTTGCCCGCGATGCCGACCAGCAGCCGCCGGGTGAAGTGGTAGATGGTTTCGCGCGCCGACGCCGTCGGGTCGTCGTGCAGCGCGTCGACCGTGAAGTCCGCGGCGCCCTTGTAGATGTCGTAGAGAATCAGCGACTTGCTGGCGTAGTAGTGATAGACGGTCGCCTTGTTCAGGCCGACGGCGTCGGCGACATCGTCCATCCGGGTGCCGTGGTACCCCCGCGCGGCGAACAACTTGGTGGCGACGGCCAACAGCTCTTCGCGGCGGGACATCCCGTTGGTGGTGGCTTCGGACATGGCGACTCACTATATGCAGGCCCAGACGGTGCCGGGGCGTCAATCAACTGGTTGGACAGTTTAGATCGTCGGGCTGTCGCGGCTTTGGAAGCGGGTCTAGACTTCAGCAAGAACCAGCCGCTACGCGAGAGGTGATGACGTGGATCCGAACCCGGACTATGACGCGAGCGACGAGATCGAGTACGGCGTGAACTGGTGGGCTTGGATCCTACGGGGCGTGTATCCGCCACCGGCGTATCCCCCGGTCTAAGCCTTACCGCTGCGCGGCTGCGGCCTTGCCGGGGCCCACTTACGCGCCACTACCACGTCGGGCCGGTGAAGAATCCGTCGAACCGGATGCGTTGCTCACTCAGCAGCGCGTCACCATTTGTTGACGCGATCTGTTCGGGGCCGTCGCTCGAGGCCGGCCGTTCCTCCAGCAGCTGGGTCGTCGGTTCCATGTCTCCATGGTTTCCGCGTTTCGCCGACGCAGCACGAGTACCCGGCTACTCGAATTCCGCGCTATAGCGCCTTGAGTTCTTCTGCGACCTCGGTGACCGACTTCTTGGCGTCCCCGAACAGCATGGTGGTGCCTTCGGCGTAGAACAGCGGGTTGTCGATGCCTGCGAAGCCGGAGTTCATCGAGCGTTTGAGCACGATCACCGACCTGGACTGGTCGACGTTGAGGATCGGCATCCCGTGAATGGGCGAGCTGGGGTCATTTCGCGCCGCGGGGTTGGTCACGTCGTTGGCGCCGATGACGATCGTGACGTCGGTGCGGGCGAACTCGTCGTTGATGTCGTCCATGTCCTTCATGGCGTCGTAGTCGACCTCGGCCTCGGCCAGCAGCACGTTCATGTGGCCGGGCATCCGCCCGGCGACCGGGTGAATGGCGTACTTCACCGGAACACCCTTGTCTTCGAGCAGGCTGGCCAGATCCTTGACGGCGTGCTGGGCCTGCGCCACGGCCAGCCCGTAGCCGGGCACCACGATGACCTGGTTGGCATAGGCCATCTGGATCGCGGCATCGGCGGCCGAGGTGGACTTGACGTGCTTGTCGCCGTCGTCGCCACCACCGACCGCGACCCCGCCGCCACCGAAGCCGCCAGCCACGATCGCGGGGATCGAGCGGTTCATCGCCTTGGCCATCAGGTTGGTCAGGATCGAACCGGACGCGCCCACGATCATGCCCGCGACGATCATCGCAGTGTTGTTCAACGCCAATCCCGCTGCGGCCGCGGACAATCCGGTCATCGCATTGAGCAGCGAGATGACAACCGGCATGTCGGCGCCGCCGATCGGCAGCACAACCATCAGGCCCAGCACACCGGCAGCGGCCAGCAGGCCGATCATCCACCACAGCGACGCCCCGCCGCTGCCGGGATGCGCCGCCAACCCGATGACGATTGCCGCGGCGATCGCCCCGGCCAGCAACAGGAAGTTCAGCGGCTGCTGTAACTTACCGACGCCGATCGGGCGGCCGGGCAGGACCTCCTGCAGCTTGCCGAACGCGATGATCGAGCCCCAGAACGAGATCGACCCGATGATCGCGGCGAACAGCGACGCGACGACGATGTGCACGGTCGGCGACTCGCCGTGATGGAACTGCGAGAAACCGTTGGTGTCAATGAATTCCGAGAGCGCGATGAGCGCGACCGTGCCGCCACCGACGCCGTTGTAAAACGCCACCAGCTGCGGCATGGCGGTCATCTTGACCAGCCGTGCGGGAGGCACCCCCAACGCGACACCGACCAGCAGACCCGCGACGATCAGTCCCCAGTTCTCGGTATGACGGATCGCGATCAGGGTGGCGATCACCGCGACTGCCATACCCCCCGCGGCGATCCAGTTGCCCCGCACCGCGGTCTTCGGACCGGTCAGGCCCATCAGGCCGTAGATGAACATCGCGACCGCGATCAGGTAGAGCACGACGACGAGGTAGTTCATCGGGCTTGTCCGTTCGTCTCGACCGCACCGGCCTTGGCCGGCTTCTTGCCCTTGAACATGCCCAGCATCCGGTCGGTGACCACGAAGCCACCGACGACGTTGAGCGTGCCGAACACCACGGCCACGAACAGGATGATCTGGATGGCCAGCGACGGGTGCTCGACCCGGCCCAGCACCACCAGCGCACCGATGAGCACGACGCCGTGAATCGCGTTGGTGCCCGACATCAACGGCGTGTGCAACGTGTTGGGCACCTTGGAGATCACCGAGAAACCGACGAACCCCGACAACAGCAGGATGGCCAGGTTGGCCAACAACTGGTCATACATTTCTATGGACCCCCGCTCTAGCTTTCTGCGCCGCTCGCGGCGCGTCGCGTGACGCAGGACGCCGCAATGACTTCGTCCTCGAAGTCCGGCGCCAGCTTGCCGTCGGTGATCAACAGGTCCAGCAGCGCGGTGATGTTTTTGGAATACAGCTCGCTGGCATGCTCGGGCATGGTCGCAGGCAGGTTCAGCGGAGAGGCGATGGTGACGTCGTGGCGGACGACGGTCTGCCCCGGCTCGGTCAGCTCGCAGTTGCCGCCCGTCTCCCCCGCGAGATCGACGACGACGCTGCCGGGCTTCATGCCTTCCACCGCGGCCGCCGTCACCAACCGGGGTGCGGGCCGGCCCGGCACCAGCGCGGTGGTGATCACCACGTCGAAGCCCTTGATGGCCTCTTCAAGCTTCTTCTGCTGCTCGGCCTTTTCCTCATCGGTCAGCTCACGCGCATAGCCACCCTCGCCGGCGGCTTCGATACCAAGGTCCAGCCACTGCGCACCGACCGAGCGCACCTGATCGGCCACCTCGGGACGCACGTCATATCCGGTGGTCCTACCGCCCAGCCGCTTGGCGGTGGCCAGTGCCTGCAGGCCGGCCACCCCAACCCCGAGCACCAGCACGCTGGCGGGCTTCACGGTGCCCGCCGCGGTGGTCAACATCGGGAAAAACCGGGTGGACTCCGACGCCGCCACCAACACCGCCTTATACCCCGAAACATTGGCCTGCGACGACAGCGCGTCCATCACCTGCGCGCGAGAGATCCGCGGAATCGCCTCCAAAGCGAACGCCTGCACGCCCGCATTTGTCAGCGCCTCGATCTGGTTGTCGGCATTGCGCGGCGCCAGAAAGCCGATCAGCGTCTGCCCACTCTTGAGCTTGCCGACCTCGGCGGTGCTCGGCGGGGCGACCTTGACCACCACATCGGCCGCCCACCCATCACCGATCGTCGCGCCAGCTTCGGTATAAAGGTCATCAGGCAACAGCGCCGCCTCGCCCGCACCGGACTCCACCACCACCGCCAACCCGCTGTTCACCAGCGCCGCTACCGCCTTGGGTACCAGCGCCACCCGCCGCTCGCCAGCACCGGACTCCCGGACAACCCCGACCGTCGTCTGCTCTGTCATGCCGTGACCCGTCTGCTCCCCTGCCCGTGCGGATACTGCGACAGACACCTTAACCGCTACTGGTGGTCACAGCTAAACCGAGGTCGGCGGCCCGGGGATACAGTGCGTGACCATGGCCGTCGACCGTCTGTTGCCGTCCCAGGATGCGGAAGATCTCATCGCGCTGACCCGCGACATCGCTGACAAGGTGCTCGACCCCATCGTCGACGCGCATGAGAAGGCCGAGACCTACCCGGAGGGCGTGTTCGCCCAATTGGGCGCGGCGGGGTTGCTCAGCTTGCCGCAGCCAGAGGAGTGGGGTGGCGGCGGCCAGCCCTACGAGGTCTATCTGCAGGTGCTCGAGGAGATCGCGGCGCGGTGGGCAGCGGTGGCGGTGGCGGTCAGCGTGCACAGCCTGTCGTCGCATCCGTTGTTGACGTTCGGCACCGACGAGCAGAAGCGGCGCTGGCTGCCGGGGATGCTGTCGGGTGACCAGATCGGCGCGTACAGCCTGTCGGAGCCGCAGGCCGGTTCGGATGCCGCGGCGCTGCGCTGCGCGGCCACCAAGGCCGACGGCGGCTATGTGCTCAACGGGTCGAAGTCGTGGATCACCCATGGCGGGCGCGCAGACTTCTACACGTTGTTCGCGCGCACCGGTGAAGGCTCACGCGGTATCTCGTGCTTCCTGATTCCGGCCGATCTTGCCGGGCTGAGCTTCGGCAAGCCCGAAGAGAAGATGGGCCTGCACGCGGTCCCGACGACATCGGCGTTCTACGACCAGGCCCACATCGAGGCCGACCGCTTGATCGGCGCAGACGGCCAGGGCCTGCAGATCGCGTTCTCCGCACTGGATTCGGGCCGATTGGGCATCGCCGCGGTCGCCGTCGGGCTGGCGCAGGCTGCGCTGGACGAGGCGACGAGTTATGCGAACGAGCGAACGACGTTCGGCCGCAAGATCATTGACCATCAGGGCCTTGGCTTCCTACTGGCCGACATGGCCGCAGCGGTGGCCAGCGCCCGCGCGACCTACCTTGACGCTGCGCGCAGACGCGATCTGGGCCGGCCGTATTCACAGCAGGCGAGCGTCGCCAAGCTGGTCGCCACCGACGCGGCGATGAAGGTCACCACCGACGCCGTGCAGGTGTTCGGCGGCGTCGGATACACCCGCGACTTCCGCGTCGAGCGCTACATGCGCGAGGCTAAGATCACCCAGATCTTCGAGGGCACCAACCAGATTCAGCGTTTGGTCATCGCTCGGGGACTGACGAGCTAAAAACCCGACTCCGGGCGGTAGACGCGCGCTATTACACGGGCGTATAACCAGGCTTATGACCCTCGAGACGGCAAGCGCCCGCATCTCGTCGTGGCAGCACACCCTGAGCTCTTCGAGGGTGACTTCTGGCGAAGGCCTGCCGCCCGGACCTCGACTCCCGCGGCTGCTGCAGTCGGTGCTGATCTGGACGCAGCGCCAGCGGTTCATCCCCGCGATGCACCGCCGTTACGGCGACACGTTCACCGTCAACGCCGAGCCGACCGGATTCGGCGTCGTGCTTCGTGACCCGGACGATCTGCGGACCATCTTTCGCGGGGACCCGGAGATATTCCGCGCAGGTGAAGGCAACGCCCTACTGGCACCACTGGTCGGCAGGCGCTCGGTGCTGACGATGGATGCACCCGAACATATCGACGAACGCCGGCGGATGCTGCCGCCGTTCCACGGCGAACGAATCGCCCGAGTGGTCGCGCTCATGGAGCAGGAGACCGAGCGAGAAATCGCGCAGTGGCCGATCGGGCGTGATTTCGAACTTTGGCCACGGATGCAGGCACTGACCTTGCGCATCATCGTGCGGGTGGTTCTTGGGGTCGACGAGGACGACCGCGCCGAGGCCGTCGGCGCGGCACTGCGTCGCGTACTGGAGATTCAGTTGCGCGACATGCTGCTGTGGGTATTGCCTCGTCTCCAGCGCGTGCGGCCGTGGAGCAATATCGTGCGCGACCTCGACCGGGCAGACGAGTTGATCTACGCCGAAATCGAGCGCCGCCGAGCGGATCCTCGGCGAGCCGAACGGCCCGACGTGTTGTCCATGCTGCTGGACGGTGCTCCCGATCCGGAGCTGGTGCGCGACGAACTGGTGACCCTCCTGGTCGCCGGGCACGAGACCACAGCGGTCGCCTTGTCATGGACATTCGAGCGACTGCTGCGCCATTCCGGCGCGCTCGCCAAGGTGCGGTCCGGCCTCGACGACCCCCGCGACCCATACCGGACCGCGGTGGCCAAGGAGGCGTTGCGGCTGCGTCCGGTGATCATGAACATCGCGCGCCGACTGACTCAGCCGGTCGAACTGGCGGGCCACATGATGCCGGCAGGCACTCTGCTGCTGCCGTCGATCATCGGTATCCACACCGACCCGAAGATCTGGGGCCCCGACGCCGCGAGCTTCCGTCCCGAACGCTGGCTGTCGGGCGAGCAACCGACCTACGCGTGGATCCCGTTCGGCGGTGGCGCCCGCCGCTGCCTCGGTGCGACCTTCGCCCTAACCGAAATGGACGCCGTGCTGCGGACTGTGCTGCGGCGGGTCGAACTACGCGCCGATCGACCGCGCGATGAAAAGCCTCGCATGCACCACATCACGCTGGTGCCATCCCGCCGAGCCCGGGTGCACGTCACCGCACGAACACTTTCGGACGTCGGTTAGCGCTCCGGAGGCGACGTCACGGTCACCTGTGTGCCGTAACCGCTCCGCGAGTTGATGTCCATCGCGCCGCCCATCGCGTCGAACCGGGCCAGCAGCGAACCAAGCCCGATGTGGCCGTCGGCGACGTATTGCGCCACGATCGCGGAATCGAAGCCGGTTCCATCGTCGGCGACCGTCAAGACGATGCGATCGCCCTTGCGCGTCAGGCCAACCCTGACCGTGGTGGCCTTCGCATGCTTGCCGATGTTGGTGAGCAGCTCGCGTGCGGCCCGGTACAGCAAGGCCTGCGACTGTGGCTTGCCCACGTCGTCGAGGTCTGCCTCCACGGCCAGATCGGTGCGAGACTCGAATTGCCGCAACAGTTCTCGCACCGCCGGGGTGAGACCGAGTTGGGCCAGCACCTGGGGGTGCAGCTGCGTGACCGTGGAGCGCAATCCGGTCGCGGTTTCCTGCAACGCCGCGTACACCATGTCGAGTGCTGGGTCTGGATTTCGCTCACGTGCTTCGTCCAGTTCGAGGCGTGCGGCCAGGAGCGTCTGCAGCGGGCCGTCATGCAGGTGTTCGGCGACTTCGCGGTTGTGACGCTCGTCGGACTGCATGGCCTCCGAGACCAGTTGGCGCCGCATCTCCTGCAGCGCTCTCACCCGAGAGGACCGCCGTGCGAGCACGAAACACAGCGCGGTCACCGCGACTGCCAGCCAGAGCAGGAAGCCGAAGTGTGTGTACACCATGTTCGGCAATCCCACCTTGTCGTCGCGTTTGGAATAAAAGATCCACACCGCGAGATAGCCCACCGCCGTTACGGTTCCGATGACCGCCGTCATTGCGGGCCGGTCCTGGAACGCTGCCGAGATCGGCAGCAGGAAAAACACCGGCAACAGCGCGGCGGTCGCGCCACCCGACACCAGGCACAGCGTGATGATCACCGTCAGGTCGACGGCCGTCGACGCCCAATCCCCCCACCACGGCACCGGCCCTTTCAGCACGGCCACCAACCACAACAACGCCGCCACCGCGTACACACCGAGGATCACCGCGTACAACTGCGGCAGCCAGTGGTCGACCTCCCAGATCCACACCAACACAGCGATCAGGCCGATCAGCGGCAGCCGCAGCATCGCCGAGACGCGTACGGGTTCTGCGGCGAGGTAATCGACGATCTGTTGGACGGGGCGCGCCATGCTACTCCAGCAGCTTGCGGCGCATCGCCTCGGCGACGGCGGCGCCCCGATCACTGACGCCGAGCTTCTCGTAGAGCCGTTGCACGTGGGTCTTGACGGTCGACGGCGCCAGGAACAGCTCCTTGGCCATCGCGGGAATGCTGCTGCCCCCGGCGATCAGCTTCAGCACCTCACGCTCGCGAGGGCTCAGCACCGGGCCTTCCGGTTCGGCTCGCTTGCGGATCTCGCCTGCCAGGCCCGCGGCGAGGCTGGGTGCCACGATGTCGCGACCCTTCGCGCAGTCCAGGACCGCGTTGATCAATTCGCTTCTTGTCGACTCCTTCGGCAGGAATCCGGCGGCCCCGTCCTGCAGTGCGCGGAACACGATCGCCGGCTCGTCGTGCGCCGACACCAGTAGCACCCGGGTCGGCAGCTCGTCGCGTAGCACGGCGGCCGCCACCTCGGCGCCGTCCATGCCCGGCATGCGGTAGTCCAGCAGAGCCACCTGCGGCGAATGCGTCCTGATGGCTTCAAGTGCCGCTATCCCGTCGTCGGCTTCGGCCACCACCTCGATCGACCCACTCGACGTGAGCGCACGCACGACCCCGTCGCGAAACAGCGGATGGTCGTCGCCCACCACCACGCGCACCTTTTCGCTGGTCATGAAGCCAGCGTCGCACAGCACCGCCCGGTTCTTCCTCCGATTGGGGGACACGTGATTCATCCGTGTCGCGGTCTGATCGCAGGACATACAAAGGGTCCTCGCTGCAGCAGTCTTGAGTCATCGCCGGAACGCACCGGCGGAAGACACCAAAAGTCAACGAAGACAAAGGAACTCAGATGAACACCAACACCACCAGCCGCCGCTTCACCCGCTACTTCGCTCTGCCGATCGTCTCGGCAGGCATCATCGGCGGAGCCGCCCTCGGCCTGGCAGGCACGGCCGGCGCGGCCACCACCGACGTCCAGCAGCCGAACATCGTCGCGACGCCCAGCGTGAAGGCCCATCCGGCGCCCGACGCGATGCCGGGCCACATCTGGCACCACGGCGTGTGGCACCTCGCCGATCTGCAGCCGAGCTACACGCGCTAACACACGCCACCGAGGCCCTTCCCCATCAGGAATTGGGGGAGGGCCTCGGTACGTTGGGCACAGTATGCGAATCGGCGTGGTGTTCCCCCAGACAGAGCTCGGCGGTGACGCATCAGCCGTCCGTGCCTACGGCCAACGCGTCGAGGAGCTGGGTTTCACCCACCTGCTGGCGTACGACCACGTCGTCGGCGCCGACCCGGCGGTTCACACCGGCTGGTCCGGTCCGTACGACGTGCAAACCACATTCCACGAACCGCTCGTGATGTTCGGCTACCTGGCGGCCGTCACCACGACGCTGGAGCTTGTGACCGGGGTGATCATCCTCCCCCAACGGCAGGCGGTGCTCGTCGCCAAACAGGCCGCCGAGGTCGACCTGCTCAGCGAGGGCCGTCTGCGCCTGGGAGTCGGGCTCGGCTGGAACGCCGTCGAGTACGAGGCCCTTGGCGAGAACTTCACCAACCGGGGCAAGCGGTTGGGAGAGCAGGTCGCGCTGATGCGGCGGTTGTGGACCGAGCAGTCGGTGACGTTCGACGGCGCGCACCATCGGGTGACGGGCGCGGGCCTGGCGCCGCTTCCTCTTAGTCGGCCGATACCCGTATGGATCGGTGCCGCATCGCGGCCCGCGCTGGAGCGTGCGGGCCGGTTGGGCGACGGATGGTTCCCGATGATGTCACCGGGGCCACAACTGGACGAAGCGCGCGAGATCGTTGCGCGGTCAGCGATCGCGGCGGGTAGGGACCCGTCGGCCATCGGGATGGAAGGACGGGTGACCTGGCGCGGTGACCGCCAGCAGGCCGCCGATGAACTCGCCCAGTGGACCGCGGCCGGCGCCACCCACGTATCGGTGAACACGATGGGCGCGGGCCTGCGCACGGTCGATGAGCACCTCGCCGCGCTTGCGGCCGTCGCCGACGACATCCGCGTCTAGCGCCTGGCCGTAGCGGCCCACCACACCGCCATTCCTCCGATTGGGGGACAGGCGGTTCATCCTGCTCAACCTCCGATCGCCCGACATACAAAGCGTCTTAGCTGCAGCAGTCTTGAGTCATCGCCGGAACACAACGGCGCAAGACAGCAAAAGTCAACGAAGACAAAGGAACTCACATGTGCATCATGGCTCGCTACCTCGTCACGCTGGTCGCCTCGGCCGGCATTCTCGGCGGCGCTATGGCACTGGCTGGTGCGGCCGACGCGGCCACCACCGACGTGCAGCAGCCCAACATCGTCGCTACGCCCAGCGTCAAGGCCCACCCGGCCCCCGACGCCATGCCGGGCTGGCGCTGGCACCACGGGGTCTACCACCTCCAAGACCTGCAGCCGGGCTATACCCGCTGATCACCCCCCGAGACAGAAACCCTCCCCGCGGCCCCGGGGAGGGTTTCTTTATGTGGAGCTATCCACCGATCGGGGGACACGGGATTCAACCGATTCAACCCCCGATCACCCGACAGACTTCACCGACGCGATGCGAGAGAGTTATCTCAAGGCCGGACAAGCCGGCAACAGAACCGAAACCCACACCACCGCAGGAGAATTCAGAAATGACCACCACCATCACCCGCAGCTTCGCCCGCTACATCGCGCTGCCCGCCGTCTCGGCAGGCATCCTCGGCGCCGCCGCACTCGGCCTGGCCGGCATGGCCAACGCAGGCACCTACTCCTACGAGCCGACACCGCGCCCCGGCATCGTCGCCACCCCGAACACGATCGCCCGGCCGCCCGTCGTGGTGATGCCCGGCCACCGGTGGCACCGCGACCACGGCCTGGTCATCGACCTGCCGGCCGGCGAATAACCAGTCCACCCTCCTGAGGCCCTCCCCGTCGACTGACCTCCCCGGGGAGGGCCTCTTCACGTCACCACAGCGGGATGTCGATCCCGTACTCCGACTCCGGTCGCGGGCCGAAGTAGCGCCGCTCCGACTCGTCGATCTTCACGTCGTTGATGCTGGCCTCCCGCCGCGCCATCAGGCCCTGTTCCGTGAACTCCCACAACTCGTTGCCGTAGCTGCGGTACCACTGCCCGGCGGCGTCGCGGCACTCGTACTGGAAACGCACCGCCATCCGGTTCTCCCGGAACCCCCACAGGCTCTTCCGCAGCACATAGTCGAGTTCGCGCTGCCATTTGCGGGTGAGAAATACGACGATCGCCTCGCGCCCGACGACATGCTCGCCGCGGTTTCGCCACTGTGAGTCGACGGTGTAGGCCAGGCTGACGTGTTCGGGATCGCGGGTGTTCCACGCGTCCTCGGCTGCCTGGACCTTCTGCCTGGCGGTCTCGAGCGTGAATGGCGGGAACGGTGGACGGCTCTCGGTCATGCCATGTTTCTACGCCCGAAGCACTGCCGGGATTCCCCCTTTTACCGGGTGTCATATCGTGGCGGGCATGGACTTCGCGATGTCGGCCAAGGCACAGGACTACCACAAGCGGCTGACCGCTTTCATGACCGAGTTCGTCTTCCCCGCCGAGGAGGCATACCACCGGTATCGCCACCAAGCGGGCCCGGACGACCACACGGTGCCGCCGGTCGTCGAGGAACTCAAGGTTCTTGCCAAGGAGCGGGGGCTGTGGAACCTATTCCTGCCTGCGGTGTCGGGGCTGACGAACCTCGAGTACGCGCCGCTGGCCGAGCTGACCGGCTGGAGCATGGAGATCGCGCCCGAGGTCACCAACTGCGCCGCACCCGACACCGGCAACATGGAGACCCTGCACCTGTTCGCCACCGAGGAGCAGAGCAAGCGGTGGCTTGAGCCGCTGCTTGCCGGCGAGATCCGCAGCGGGTTCTCGATGACCGAGCCTGCGGTGGCCTCCAGCGATGCGCGCAACATCGAAACGACGATCACCCGCGACGGCGGCGACTACGTCATCAACGGCCGCAAGTGGTGGACGACGGGCGCGTCCGACCCGCGCTGCAAGATCCTCATCGTGATGGGCCGCACCAACCCTGACGCCGCCAGTCATCAGCAGCAGTCGATGGTGCTGGTGCCGGTCGACACCCCAGGGGTGAACATCCTGCGGTCGACGCCTGTATTCGGCTGGCAGGACCAGCACGGGCACTGCGAGATCGTGTACGACAACGTCCGGGTGCCGGTAGAGAACCTGCTCGGCGAGGAAGGTGCGGGGTTCGCGATCGCGCAGGCCCGGCTTGGCCCTGGCCGCATTCACCACTGCATGCGGGCGCTGGGGGCGGCCGAGCGGGCGCTGGCGCTGATGATCGACCGGGTGCAGAAGCGCGTCGCGTTCGGCAAGCCGCTGGCCGAGCAGGGCGTGGTGCGCGAACAGATCGCTAAGTCGCGCAACGAGATCGACCAGGCGCGATTGCTGTGCGAGAAGGCGGCGTGGACCATCGACCAGCACGGCAACAAGGAGGCGCACGTGCTGGTGTCTCAGATCAAGGCCGTGGCGCCGCAGGTGGCGTGTGATGTCATCGACCGCGCGATCCAGGTGCACGGCGCGGCCGGTGTCAGCGACGACTTCCCGCTCGCCCAGCTGTACGGCTGGCACCGGGCGATGCGGCTGTTCGACGGCCCCGACGAGGTGCACATGCGAACCATCGCCCGCGCCGAGATCGGTAGAGAGAAGTCGGCGTTCGCAGCGGCGGTGACGCAGTAGTGGCGGTCGATGTTGGGGAGCTGTCGGGGGCGTGGAACTTCCGCGACGTCGCCGAGGAGACCGGTGTGCGGCCGGGCCGGTTCTTCCGGTCCAGCGAGCTGAGCCGCCTCTCCGAACATGGGCGGCGGCGGCTGATCGAACTCGGCATCACCGATGTGGCCGACCTGCGCTCGCCACGGGAGCTGGAACGCCGCGGCGCGGGTCAGGTGCCCGACGGTGTTGCCGTGCACCTGCTGCCCTTTCCCGATCTGTCCGCACTCGACGGCGAGGCGCCGCACGAGGCCACGTTCCAGAAGATGATGACCGAGAAGCCCGACGACGAAGACGTCGCAGTAGCAGCCGGGCGTTTCATGACAGAGGAGTATCTGCGCTTTCCGACGCTCGGCGGCGCGCAACGCGCTGTGCGGCAAGTCATTTCGCTGCTTGCCGACGGGCGGCCGGTGATCACGCACTGCTTCGCGGGCAAGGACCGCACCGGGTTCACAGTGGCCACGGTGCTCGAAGCCATCGGTGTGGACCGCGACGCGATCCTTGCCGATTTTCTGCGCAGCAACGACGCGGTGCCGCAGCTGCGCGAGCAGATCCTTGAGACGGTCCGCGACAGATCGGAGACGCCCGAGGTGGTGACGTTCGCCGAGGCGCGACTGACCGACGCGGTGCTCGGCGTGCGGGAGGACTACCTTGGCGCCGCGCGGCGGTCCATCGAGGAAAACTACGGCGGCCTTCACGGCTACCTGAATGCGGCGGGCGTGACGGCAGATGAGATCGCGAAGGTGCGCGCCGCGCTCCTCGGTTAGCAGAGCTGGTTCACACACCGACGAGGTCGGGGTGAAACTTGGCGGCCATCCGGCGCATCCCGTCGCGCCAGTCGACGGTGGTGCCGCCGACCAGCTCCCGCATCCGGGTCACGTCGGTGGGGCCGCCGCGCAGCGCCTGCGCGCTCTCCTCGAAGACCGGTTCCCTGCCGACCAGCGAGCCGAGGTAGCCGCACCACTCCTGAAGGCTGACGGTCTGCTCGCCGCACCAGTTGACCGTGGTCGCCGGGACCGACGCCACATCGAGCAGCTTCGGCAGGGTCGCGATGACGTCGTCCTCATGGATCGGGTTGTAGCGGGCCGGTCCACCGGGCGGGACCGGGATCGGGGCGCCGGCCAGCAGCATCTCCATGTGGTAGAACGGCCACCCGCCATTGTCGCCGTACGGCACGTTGAGCCGGGCGATCACGGTGGGCACGCCCAGCGCGCGCGCCATCGTCCGTGCGACGACCTCACCGGCGATCTTGGAGATGGAGTAGGTAGGAAACATCGACTTGTGGTTGTCCCCGAGAGCGGTCGCTTCGGTTCGCGGCTCGTCGTCCGGCGGGTCGTACACGGCCGCCGAGGAGCAGTGCAGAAAAGCCTTGGCGTCGGCGCAGTGCGCCATCAGGAGACCGACGGACTCCGCGTTGGCCGCGAGGTCCTTGTCCCATCTGCCGCTCTTGGCCACCGCGAGATTGATGACGTAGTCGAAGTCCGACGGGATCGCGCTGAAGTCCCCGGCGGCCAGATTGACCGTCTCGCATCGCACCCCCGACTTTTCGAGGCCCTGTCGGGCCGCGGCGTCGGTGAACCGGGCGATGCCCCACACCTCGTTGTCGGCGGCAAGCGCCTCGGCGATGGGCTTCGCGACCTGGCCGGTCGGACCGGTGATGAGAATCTTCGAGCCGCGCATGGGCTGATGGTAGGCAGCCGATCGACGTTTTAGCGGGCTGATTTCATCAACGTGTTGCTGAGCAGGGAGGGATCAAGCACCTTGTGCGCGGTTTCGGCGCCGGCGATGGGCAATCCCCCGGAAGGACCAGCTTCGAGCAAACCCAGCTGCACGAGCACGCTGGCTTGATCCCAGTAAATGTGCTCGTGCACAAGCTTGTCGCCGTCAAACTGCACGATGGCGACTATCGGAATCTCCACGGAGCGCCCCGTCGGTTCGATCCCGGGCAGCATCCAATCAATATGTGTGGTGTGAGTGAACCGCGCGACGAGCTCGTCGATAACGGAAGTCTCTCCGACGGTGCGGCTGACGGGCACCAGTTCGAAGTCGGGTGGGTTCACGCCGATGAAATGGTTCGCGTAGAAATCGCGTAACCATGGTGGCCATGGTTGCGTCGACGTCGCGCGTCTCAAACTCGAACCTGCAGTGCGCATCCCACAATGCAGCAAGGTCATGAGCCGCCATCGCCTGCACCTCCTCTGAACTACTTCTACTGGGTCAGGTACACGCCCGCCACCCAGGCCACCGTCGCGAGCAGCGCGCCCGCCAACTCCACGCCGACGGACAGCGCCACACCCTTTAACGCGTGCTTGGTCGACGTCCATGCCATGCGCTGGTCGTGCCGTCGCGCCAGTTCGGCGAGATAGACACCGAGCACGAAGCCGATCACCAGGCCCGCCACCGGGATCACGAAGAAGCCGATGACGCCCAGCACCGCGCCGGCGACCAGTGTCAACGTGCCGACTTCGGCGGCCCGCATGCGCCGCATCGGCCACAAGTATTTGATCAACGTGGAGGCGGCCAGCACTGCGGCCACCACGCCGAGCGTCACCCACGCGGTCACGTTGTTCTCGACAACGGCCCAGACCGCTATCGCGCCGAACACCAGGAGGATGCCGGGGATCAGCGGAACCACGATGCCGACAAGTCCGACGGCAATAGCCAGCGCCACGAGGACGATGCCGACGGGGCTCACGACTTCGAATCTACTGGCTCTGAACGGGTCAGGGTCTCTTCGCGCGGACCCACTGGAAGTTGGCGAGGCTTCTCGTCCGCACGCCCACGAGGCCCAGGTCTTCGAAGATGTCGCCGAGTTCGTCCTCCCCGAAGAATCTGGCCCCACCGTCGGGAAGGATGCCCCAGAGCGGACCAGCAGATCCCGCGGTCGGCACCATCACGGCGATGCGGCCACCGGGACGCAAAACCCTGGCCATCTCGGCGAGCGCGACTCCCGGGTTAGGTATCAGCTGCAACATGGCGACGGAGGTGACGGCGTCGACGGTTTCGTCACGCAACGGCAACTGCTGGGCGTCCGCCCGCAAGAAGCCGACCTGCGGCCCGGCTTTGGCGCGGACCGCGCGGGCGAGCATCGGCTCGGAGATGTCGACGCCCAGCGCGAGACCATCGGGGCCTGCGGCGCGAGCGAGCGAGGCGGTGACGTTTCCCGGCCCGCTGCCGACGTCGAGGGAGACGCCGCCGGACGGGATGCTCAGCCACTCGATCGGCGCCTGCCAGATGTTCAGTACCTTGCGCGCAATCACCTGGGCGTTGTCGTAGAGCATCGATCCGATCCCCGATGCCCACGCAGCCTGGATGGCGCCGGTGTTCTTCGGCGGCGACTCGATCGATTCTTTCAGCAGGTCGAGATAGCCCTTGCTGAAGTCCGGGTCGGCCGGCGGCTCGGCGAGTAAGTCCAGCGCCCTCCGGAGCGCCTGTGGCAGTTCGGTGTGCAGTTGCTCGGTCACCCTTCCACGGTACGCCGTCGGCTCACGTCCCCAGCTGGTCCGCAAGGTTCAGAAAATCCGTTGCAGTGTAAGTGAATTCGCCGTCTTCCACCCTCTGAGCAGGCCGATTGGGACCCAACTCCAGCGGCCGGTCGACGTACGCGGTCATCAGGCCGGCATCGCGCGCCGCCCTCAGGTCGCTGGGATGCGCGGCGACGAGCATGACTTCGTCCGGCGGCACGCCGAGCAGATCGGCACAGCCGAGGTAGGCCTGCCGGTCCGGCTTGTAGTGGTGAAACAGTTCGGCGGAGATCACGCAGTCCCACGGCAGTCCGGCGTGCTTGGCCATGTTGGTCAGCAGCGACACGTTGCCGTTGGAAAGCGTTGTGATGGTGAACTTTTCCTTCAACCGAGTCAACCCGGGCACGGTATCCGGCCACGGGTCGAGCCGGTGCCACGCTCGGTTGAGCTCGTCGATGTGCTCGTCACTCACAGCGATTCCCGCGCTGTCGAGCAGCTCGTCGAGGATCATCCGGTGCAAGTCATCGATTCTCGTCCACGGAAGATCGCCCCGGCGCACTCGATCCATCGCCGGCGCATATCCGGCGCGCCAACGGTCGGCGAAGTCAGGCCAATCCTGTTGGGCCCCATGGCGTCCGACCGAACTCCTCGAGCTCGCGAATGATGCTGGAGCGCCAGTCGACGACGGTGCCGAACACGTCGAAGGCGAGCGCTGTTGGGCTCATAGTCCGATGTTCTTCGCGCGAGCGCTCATCACGGCTCCAGGACGACCTTGCCGAGCACTCCGCCGTCGGCCAGGCTCTGCAACGCTTCGGCGCCCTTCGACAGCGGGAACCGCACCGGCGGCGGTGGCCGCAGTCCAGCTTTGACCAATCCGGCGACACCGGACTCGAACACCGACTGGGAGCCCGGCTTGCGGTTGACGAACTCGCCGTATCCGACACCGATGACCGCGACGTTGCGCAACAGCAGCCGGTTGACCTTGACCGTCGGAATCCCGCCTGCCGCAAAGCCGATCACGAGCAGCCGGCCCTCGGTCGCCAGCACCCGGATCGCATCGTCGAACGCCTCGCCGCCGATCGGGTCCACCACCATGTCGACCCCACCGCCGTCGGTGTGCTCGCGTACTGCGTCGGGCCACCCGTCGGTCAACGGCAGCACGACGTCGGCGCCAAGCGACTGCACGAACTTCGTGGCGTGCGGCCGGTGCACCATCGCAATCACCTTGGCGCCCAGTGCCTTTGCGATCTGAATGGCGGCCGTGCCGACGCCACCGGCCGAGCCGAGCACCAGAACCGTCTCGCCGTGCCGGAGCGCACCGCGGCGGGCCAGCGCGAAATACATCGTCTGATAGTTGCCAAGCAGCGCGACGGCCTCGGCGTCGTCGATGTCGTCGGGTGTCGGCCGGATGCTGTCCGGTGGCACCACCACTTGTTCCGCCCAGCCGCCGAGCATCGCCAGCGCCGTCACCCGTTGGCCCGGCTTGAATTCGGACTCATACGGTGCCGACCGCACTACTCCGGCAACCTCCATGCCGGGGATGAACGGCGGCTCGAGTCGCAGCTGATACTCGCCGCGCAGGAGCAGCAGGTCGGGGAAACTCACCCCCGCCGCGCCGACATCGATGACGACGAAGTCTTGATCGTCGACTTCGGCTGGATCTTCTACGTCCGCGTATTCCAGCCCAGATGGTCCCGAAAGCTCCCGCGCGACAAGCGCTTTCATCTACGCCTCAGCCGAGGCTGAAGGTGGCCCGCTGCGCCGCCGACAGGTCGGCGATCTCGCCCCACTTCGAAGCGACGTCGTCGACCGATGGCACGTCGGTGAACGTCACACCCTCGTTCTGGAACAGCGCGGTGCGCTGGACCTTGCCGCCGCCGACGATGAACACCGACGCAGTTTCGGGCATTTCCTCGGTGCACATGTAGGCCACCACCGGCGCAACGTATTCCGGCGTCAACTTCTCGAACACCTCCGGCGGCAGGATGTCCTGCGTCATCCGGGTGGCCGCGATCGGCGCGACGGCGTTGGCCTTGATGTTGTACTTAGCGCCCTCCTGGGCGAGCGTGTTGATGAGGCCGACCAGCCCGAGCTTGGCGGCGCCGTAGTTGGCCTGACCGAAGTTGCCGAACAGGCCGCTGGTGGAGGTGGCAACGACGACGCGGCCGAAGCTGTTCTCCCGGAAGTGCGGCCACGCCGCGCGGATCACGTTGTACCCGCCGTACAGGTGCACCTTGAGCACGGCGTCCCAGTTGGCGAACTCCATCTTGTGGAACGTGCCATCGCGAAGGATGCCCGCGTTGCTCACCACGCCGTCGACCTTGCCGAACTCGTCGAGTGCGGTCTTGATGATGTTCTCGGCGCCCTCGGACTCGGCCACACTGTCGTAGTTGGCGACGGCCCGGCCGCCGGCGTCCTTGATCTCCTTGACCACGTCGTCGGCCATCGAATGTCCGGCACCGGTGCCGTCACGCGAACCGCCGAGGTCGTTGACGACGACGCTGGCGCCCTCCTTGGCGAGCGTCAACGCATACTCGCGCCCGAGTCCGCCTCCGGCCCCGGTGACGACGATGACGCGATCCTGCACTCCTGGCATGAGGTTCCTTTCTAGAACAGCCGTCTGGCGAGCTTAAAAGCCTTCTCTGTATACGGGGGGTAGATGAAGGCGCCGAGGTCGGGTCGGGTCGGCTTGGTCATCACCGACTTCTTGTGGCTGAACTGCTCGAAGCCGAACTTGCCGTGGTAGGCGCCCATGCCAGACGGACCGACGCCGCCGAACGGCAGCTTGTTGGTCGAAAACTGGAACAGCAGATGGTTGATCACCATGCCACCCGCCGGCACCTCTTTGATCACCCGTTCGCGGATGCTCTTGGTCTTGGTGAACAGGTAGGCCGCCAGAGGCTTCGGCCGCGAGTTGACGAAATTGATTGCGTCATCGAGGGATTGCACGGTCATGATCGGCAGGATCGGCCCGAAGATCTCGTCGGTCATCAACGGTTCGGCGGGGTCGGGATCGACGACGACGGTCGGCTGAATGCTCATCGTCGATACGTCAGAGCCGCCGCCGATGACGACGTCGCCCTTGGTCGCCGCCAGCGAGGCGGTCAACCGGTCGAAGTGGCGCTCGTTGACGATCCGCTTTCCACCCGGGTTTTCGGACTCGAAGGTCGTGACCGCCTCTTTGATCTTGTCGACGAGCTCGTCGCGGATCTTCTCGTCGGCAAGCACGTAGTCCGGTGCGATGCAGATCTGGCCGGAGTTGATCAGCTTGGTCCACGCGATTCGCTTAGCCGCGACGTCGATGTCCGCGTCCGCGGAAACGATCACCGGGCTCTTGCCACCAAGCTCCAGGGTGACGGGCGTCAGATGCGGGGCTGCGCCTTCGTAAACCTTCCGGCCGATCTCCGTGCCACCCGTGAAACATATGTGGTCGAAGCCCTGCGCGATGAGCTCCTGGCTGACTGAGCCATCACCCTCGATCACGGCGATTGCGTCGTTGTCGAGGTACTTCGGCACCAGCTCGGCCATCAGGGCCGACGAGGCCGGACACACCTCAGAGGGCTTGAGGACGACGGTATTGCCCGCGGCGATGGCGCCGACGGCGGGCCCCAGCGTCAACACGAACGGGAAGTTCCACGCGCCAATGACCAGCACCGTGCCGTAGGGCTCGTGCTCGACCCAGCCCCGACCGGGCAGCTGTGACATCTCCAGCAATCGGTACTTGCGGCGCATCCACTTGCGGACGTTCTTGGCGGCGTCCTTGGCCTCGCCGGCGGTGCTGGCGATGTCGGCCAGCCATGCCTCGAACGGTTTGCGTCCCAGGTCCTGCTCGAGCGCTGCGGCGACGGCCGGTTCGTTCTCGACCATCATTTTTTCCAACGCCTGCAGCTGCTGCTTGCGCCATTCCAGGCTGCGGGTGCGGCCGGTCTTGAAGGTTTCGCGCAGTCGGCGAACGGTTGCGGGAATGTCGGCGGTTGCAGCCTTGACGGCTGCAGGCGCGACGGATTCGGTGGTCATGGTGGGTGTCCTTCCTGACCCGAGGAATACCCGATCCTAACCAACCGGTTGGGTCGCCAGAAGGCCCACTTCTGCGTCGCTCCCGCGGGAAGGGCTAACGCCTCTCCGCGGTGACGAACGTGGAGAACGAGTCGCCGTCGGTGTCCGCCAGCTCGACGGCCCGACCCAGACGGCGCATTTCGTCCTGCGACGTGACGGCAGCCGACCTCCAGCCGTGCGCGTCGAGCCACTGCGCAACATCGGCGCGGTCGGGATCCTCGTAGGTCAACTCGCCAACGTCGAGGGTGTCGTCCACACCGAATTGGGCGGCGATTCGTCCGAACCTCTCCCGCATCCGTTCGCGGCGTTCGGCCGAATGCAGGCCCACCGTCTCCGCCGCGATGCGACTACCCGCGGCGGACAGCTCGGTGACTCGCTCGAAGAGTCCGTCCTGCGCATCGGCAGGCAGGTACATCAGCAGGCCTTCTGCCAGCCACGCCGTGGGTGCGCTCGCGTCAAAACCCGCGTCGCGCAACGCCTTCGGCCAGTCGAAGCGCAGGTCGATGGGCACCTCACGGCGCTCGGCGACGGCTGCGGCGCCGTGCTGATCCAGCGTGGCCGCCTTGTACTCGAGCACCTTGGGCTGGTCGAGTTCGTACAGCGTGGTGCCTGCCGGCCATTGCAGCCGGTACGCGCGTGAGTCGAGTCCGGAGGCGAGGATGACGATCTGGCGGATACCCGCTGCCGTGGCCGCGGTGAAGAACTCGTCGAAGAAGTGGGTGCGGACCGCTTGGTAGCTGCCCATGTGCTCGACGATCGCGGCGACCTCGGGATCGCTGTCGGCGACCTTGGCGACGAACTCATCGTCGAGCATGAATTCCCATATGCCAGTGCCCGCCCCTGCGACCAGCACCTTGGCGTACGGGTCGCGGATCAGCGGATTGTCTTTGTCGGTCTCGGCGGCGCGGGCCGCTGCGACCATGACCGCGGTCGCGCCCACGCTGGTGGCGATGTCCCAGGTGTCGTCGTCGGTACGCAGCGTGCTCATCGGGCGGCTCCATCAAATCGGGCGTGCACAAACACACTGTCCATCGCTTCCTCGACAAGGTCTTCGGTGGCCTGTCGGCCCAGCCGCGTCATCTCCTCGGCGCTGGGTACGGCATCGACGTGCCAGCCGTGTTCGGCCAGCCATTCGGCCGCGTCCGCCCGGGTGTCGTCGGTGTACATGAGGGTGTCGACGTCGAGGTCCAGCCCAAGGCGCTCGCGCAGCTGGGCGGTTCGTTCCCGGCGGGCTTCCCGCTTTTGCGGGGAGTGCTGCGACGGGTGGAGGTTGAACGCCTCGACCGCGATCTGGCTGCCCGCCGCGCTGTGGGCGGTGACCAAGTCGAAGAGCCGGTCCTGGGCGTCACCGGGGAGATACGGCAGCAGGCCTTCTGCCAGCCATGCGGTCGGTTGCGCGGCATCGAAGCCTGCGGCGATCAGCGCCGCGGGCCAGTCATCGCGCAGGTCCACGGCCACCGGGACACGACGGGCCTTTGGCGCCGCGCCATGGGCGTCCAGGGTCGACGTCTTGTAGCTGAGCACCTTCGGCTGGTCGATCTCGAACACAGTGGTGCCCGCGGGCCAGTTCAGGCGGTAGGCCCGCGAGTCCAGCCCGGCGGCCAGGATGACGACTTGGCGGATGCCGGTGCGGACCGCGGCGTTGAAGTAGCCGTCGAAGTAATGGGTGCGCACGGCCTGGTAGTCGCGGGCGACTTCATGCAGCCGCCGGGCGTTCTCGTCGTCGCTGAGCCACTCGTCGTCACTGCTGGCCATTTGGGCCCACGCTGGGCCTGCCGAGGCGGTCAGCAGATAGGCGTAGTCGTCGCGGATCAACGCGTCGGGTCGCGCGGTTTCCGCGGCTCGCGCGGCCGCGACGCCCAACGCCGTCGCGCCAACACTCTCGGTGATGTCCCAGCTGTCGCCGTCCGTGCGGACCAGCCGCACCTCACTCAAATCAGTCATTTCGTTTGCAATGCTATCTAAAAAGTTAGCAGAGCTATACGCAATGTGGTCTACATCACCGCAGGTAGATGGTTATTCGTGCAGATTCCAGAGCTTGTTGGCCATCAGCAGCTCGAACTTGTGCACCACAGAGCCGAGCTCGCTTCGGTTTCCGACGAAGCCGGCGTAGAAGCCCATTCCCCACATCACCGCCACCAGCATCTCGACCAGGTGGTCGACGTCGGTGTCGCTGGTGAGCTCTCCGCGGTCGATCGCGTCGTTGACCGCCCAGGACATGAACTTGCGGGAGGCAGTCAGCGAGTCGTGCTCGTCGTTGCTCAGTTCCGGGTGCCGCTGCGACTCGAGCACCGAGGTGACGAGAAATGCTGCCGCAGAACGGTCTTCGGTATCCGTCTGCATCGCGACCGCGAAGAAAGCCGACAGCCGGGCCAGCAGACCGGTCTGCCCCTTGGCCTTCTCCATGCCTGCGCTAACTACCAACGCATTGGTTTGCTCGACGACTTCCTGCCACAGCACCCGCTTGCTCGCGAAGTAATGGTTGATGGCGGGACGGGTCAGATCGGAGCGGATCGCGATCGCCTGGAAGGTGGCGGCGTCGTAGCCGAGTTCGCTGAAGACTTCGCGAGCCGCTTGTACGATGCGCTCACGCGTTTCAGCAGCCTTCGCTGCGGGTGGGCGACCTGGTCCACGACTCGCCGTATGTTGCGGCACGGTCAAATTGTGCCACAGGTCACTTCCCTATCACGGCGGGTGTCGAAACCTGGCAACATCGGCGGGTCGCTCCAGCAAATTCCGACGGCCTAGCTCGGCCCATTCTGCGACCGCCTGCCTTGGCGATAGCCCTCGGAGGACGGGGCGGGGTCGAACTAGGGTGCTGCCATGGCGAGCGTCGTGTCGCGGGAGTCCTATTTCGAAACAGGCCTCGACGTGCTGTCAGATCTGGGCTACGGCGGACTGAAGCTGGCCGAGGTCTGCAACCGTCTCGGCGTCACAACCGGTTCCTTCTATCACTACTTCTCCGGCTGGCCCGCCTACACCAAGGAACTCGTCACGCACTGGATGCAGGGACGCACCGTGCGGGTCATCGAGGCGGTACGCGCCGAGCCGGATCCGCGCCGCCGAATCGACACACTCATCCAGGTCGGGTTGACGCTCCCGCACGGCGCCGAGGCCGCGATCCGGGTGTGGAGTTCCGTCGACCCGCAGGTCTACCCGGTGCAGGCCGCGGTGGACCAACAGCGCTTCGACGTCATGTACGAGTCGGCCTTCGAAATCCTGCAGAACAAGAGGCAGGCCCAGATGTTCGCGGCATGGGGGGTTTACCTGCTGGTCGGCTATGAGCAGGCCACGCTGCCGCGCGACACCGAAGCGCTGGAGTGGATCGTCGGGCAGCTGCTCGACGCGCTCGACTCCGGCCGGTTCGCCACGGTGCCAGACGGTGACTAGCGCCGCCGACGTCGTAGACCTCATAGTCCCTGGGGTCAAGATCCTTGCCCACTGAGACGGCGGCGGTACTGCGCCACGTGTTGGACCGGCTGCGTGCGCGCGACCCCGACTATGACGCACTGCGCCGCGCATTACGGGCGGCCATTGTGCTGCCTATCGCGGCGGCCGTCAGCTTCGCCGTCGGCGGCGGCTCGCAGACACCGTTGTTCACCATCTTCGGATCGGTGGCACTGCTGATCTTGGTCGACTTTCCTGGCAACCGACCGGCACGTGCGCTGGCGTATTGCGGGCTCGGAATCAACGGCGCCGTCCTCATCACGCTGGGCACACTCGTGGCGCCGCATCCCTGGTTGAGCGTCGCGTTGATGTTCGTCCTTGGGGTGGCGGTGATCTTCACCGGCGTGCTCAGCGAGATCGTCGCCGCGGGTCAGCGCGCCACGCTGCTGATGTTCGTGCTGCCCGCCTGCACGCCGGTCGGCCCGCTCCCCGAGCGGCTGCTGGGCTGGCTGATCGCGCTGGCGATATGCGTGCCTGCCGCGTTGTTCCTCCTCGCCCCGCGGCATCACGACGAACTGCGCGCGAACGCGGCACGCGTGTGCAACCGGCTGGCCGACCGGCTCGAGGGCGCGGCCTCGGAGCGCGAAGCCACCAAGGCGATGAACGCGCTGTACGACACCTTCCTCGGCGCCGACTACCGGCCGGTCGCGTTGACCGCCGGCAGCCGCGCGCTGGTCCGCGTTGTCGACGATCTGGGCTGGCTGTCCGATCGGATCACCGACGACACCGGGCGGCTGCTTGGGGCGATGCGGGATCCGGCATTGCGGGTGTTGCGGGACTCGGCGGCGGTGCTGCGGCTGCCCAACGTGGCCGAGCGAGCGGCACGTGGCGCCGATCTTCGCGACGCGCTGGCCGAGTTGCGGTCGGTGGCGCAGGCCCGCTACCGCGAGGACATCACCGAGCTGCTGGGCGAATCCAGCGACGAGGCGGCAGTGGCGGTCGGCCGCAAGCTGTTGACCCTTCGCGCCATCGCGGCCACGATCGCGGTAACCGGCAGGATCATCCGCAACGCGGCTGCGGCTGACGCCCGGCCTGTGTGGGCGCGCGTGTTGGGCCGTCGGTTACCCGACACCGGGGCCGCCGATTGGGTGATGCCCGAAACCGTCGCGGTCGCCGCCATCACCAAGGGCTTCCTGGCCACAAGGGCGGTCGTGCTGCGCAACAGCCTCCGGACGGGGCTGGGGCTGGCACTCGCTGTCGCCGTCACCCATGTGTTCCCGGTTGAGCACGGGTTCTGGGTGGTGCTCGGGGCGATGTCGGTCTTGCGCAGCAGTGCGCTGACCACCGGAACCCGGGTGCTGCGGGCGGTGGCAGGCACCGCGGTCGGTTTCGTCTTGGGTGCGGTGGTCATCGAGATCCTTGGCGTGGATCCCGTTGTGCTGTGGATACTGCTGCCAATCGTTGCCTTCGGTTCGGCCTACGTGCCAGAGGTTGCGTCGTTCGTCGCCGGCCAGGCCGCGTTCACGATGATGGTGTTGATCAACTTCAACCTGATCGTGCCGACCGGCTGGCAGGTGGGATTGATCCGAGTCGAGGACGTCGTGGTCGGTGCGCTGGTGGGCATCGTGGTGTCTGTCCTGCTGTGGCCGCGCGGCGCGACGGCAGCGGTGTCCAAGGCGATCGAGGACGCCCGCGCGGTCGGCGCCACGTTCTTGAAGGCGGCGGTGCTGCGGGTCACCCGCGGCGCCTCCGAGGACGCCACCGACCGCGTGATCGCGCTGAGCCATGAGGCATTGAGGACCTCGCGGACAGTGGATGACGCTGTCCGTCAATATCTTTCGGAGAACAGCGGGACGACGGACCTACGGGCACCCCTAGTACGGGCCGCCAACCGCGCGATCCGGTTGCGCGCCGCGGCGGAGTTGATCACCGACGTCGTGCCGCCGCCGTTGGGGGTGTACCCACGGACGCGCGAGGTGCTCGAGGCTCACGCCGAGGCAATATGCGCGCGGCTGACCGGCGATCCAGGCCGGGAGCTCCAGTCGATCAGCGACGACTTCGTGCTCGCGCTGCGCGCCGACGCCACCGGGGACGTGGGGGCACTCCCCTCGCAAGCTGGGGGCCCACTCCCCCGAAAGGAAGGGGGACTCGCGGTTTCCGCCGCGCTGCCGCTGAGCACCGCCGCGGCTAATCTCGGCGAGCTGGAGCTGCTCTACCCCCATCCCCCCGAGCAGATAATCAAGGAGTGATGGCCGAGTGAGCGAGGTCGTCGTGCTCGGCTCGGGTTTCGCGGGCCTCTGGGCGGCCCTCGGTGCGGCCCGTCGGCTCGACGAGCTCGGCGTCGCGCATGGCGGTGTGAAGATCACGGTGATCAGCTCGCAGCCCTACCACGACATTCGGGTCCGCAATTACGAGGCCGACCTGACGCCGTGCCGCATTCCGTTGCGGGATGTGCTCGACCCGGCCGGAGTTGGGCACATCGCCGCCGACGTGACCGCAATCGACCCGATATCGCAAACCGTCTCCACCTCTGTCGGCACAAACGGCTACGACCGTCTGGTGATCGCGCTTGGCAGCCAGGTCGTCAAACCCGACATCCCCGGTCTGCACGAGTTCGGATTCGACGTCGACACCTACAACGGCGCGATGACACTGCAGCGGCACCTGGCGGCCCTGGCCAGCGGCCCCCACACGCCGGCCGCGGCCACTGCCGTTGTCGTTGGCGCCGGACTGACCGGCATCGAGACCGCCTGCGAGCTGCCGGCTCGGCTGACAGCACTACTCCCCGACATCGCGACCCGGGTCCTACTCGTCGACCACAACCCGCACGTCGGCTCGGACATGGGTACCTCGGCGCGACCCGTGATCGAGGCCGCGCTGAGCGCCACGGGGGTGGAGAGCCGCCTCGGGGTGAGGGTCACCGCGGTGGACGAGGGCGGGGCGACACTGTCGACCGGTGAAGTGCTGGCCGCGTCGACCGTGGTGTGGTGTGCGGGCATGCGGGCCAACCCGCTGACCGCGGACCTTGATGTCCCGCGCGATCGTCTTGGCCGTGTTGCGGTCGACGACTACCTGCGTGTCAACGGCGTGCAGGACGTGTTCGCAGCCGGCGACGTCGCGGCCGCGCAGATGGACGACACGCACGTATCGGTGATGTCCTGCCAGCACGGCAGGCCGATGGGCCGCTTTGCTGGGTACAACGTCATCAGTGACCTGCTTGGTGAGCCCATGCTGACGCTTCGAATCCCGTGGTACGTCACGGTTCTGGATCTCGGGCCGGCTGGTGCCGTCTACACAGAGGGCTGGGATCGGCAGGTGGTCGCCAGTGGTGCAGAAGCCAAGGCCACCAAGCGCACGATCAACGGCCACCGAATCTATCCACCGCTCGACGGAAACCGAGACGCCATTCTGGCCGCCGCAGCACCGACGCTGCAGTCACGACCGAACGCCGCGGGCTAGCCGCCGAGGGGCCGGTGCGGCATCAACGCATTCGGCGGGATGGTGCCGAACTTGCCTGCCTCGAAGTCCTCGACCGCCTGGATCAGTTCGGACTTGGAGTTCATCACGAAGGGGCCGTACTGAAACACCGGCTCGCGAATGGGCTTGCCGCCCAGGATGAGAACCTCCAGTGTGGGCCTGCGCGACTCTTGCGTCGATTCGGCGGCCACAGTGATCCGGTCGCCGGGCCCGAGCACCACAAGCTGCCCCTGGTGGATCGGATGCCCGACGGGGCCGACCGAGCCACGGCCTGACAGTACGTAAACCAGCGCGTTGAAGTCGCGGTTCCACGGCAGATTCAACTGGGCGCCGGGCTCAATAGTCGAATGCGCCAAGGTGATTGGCGTATACGTCGCCCCCGGCCCCTGATGTCCGTCGACTTCGCCGGCGATGATCCGGACCAGCGCGCCGCCGTCGTCCGACGACAGCAGCCCGACCTGGTTGCCCTCGATGGCCTGATACTTCGGCGCCGCGAACTTGTCCTCGCGCGGCAGGTTCACCCACAGCTGGATGCCGTGGAACACCCCTCCGCTCTCCACCAGTTCGGCGGGCGGGGTCTCGATGTGCAATATGCCCGAGCCCGCCGTCATCCACTGGGTGGCGCCGTCGGTGATGAGGCCGCCTCCCCCGTGCGAATCCTGATGCGCAAAGCGGCCATCGATCATGTAGGTGACGGTTTCGAACCCGCGGTGCGGATGCCAGTCGGTGCCCCTCGGCTCGCCCGGCTGGTACTCCACTTCACCCATCTGGTCCATGTGGACGAACGGGTCGAGGTCGGCAGCGCTCACTCCGGCGAACGCGCGCACCACGGGAAAGCCCTCCCCCTCGTAGCCGCGAGGGCCGGTGGTGATGGACCGGACCGGCCGTTCGGTGTCGGACGGTACAGGCGCGGCGATCCGCGGAAGAGTCAGTGTGTCGGCGGTGATAGCAGGCATGCCACGGTTAACCGGACTGCAGTCCGATTAATTCCCTAGCGCAGACAGCGCCGCGGCCCGGGCGTCTGCTGCGGTTGCGGCGCCAAGTACGGCGTCGGCCGCGGCCCGGCACTGCTGCAGCGTGACCTGGGCGAGCTTCGCGCCGACACCCTGGATCGCGGCGGCGGCCGCGGACAGCGACGTCACATCGAGACCGGTCAGCACGCACGCCAAGAGCGGGTCGGCGGCGGCCTCCCCACACACGCCGACGGGCTTGCCCGCCGCCGCGCCGGCTCGCACCGCCATCGCCACCAGCGCCAGCACCGCAGGCTGCCACGGGTCGGTCAGCGTGGCGAGTTCGGCCGACATGCGGTCGGCGGCCATCGTGTACTGGGCCAGATCGTTGGTGCCGATCGACAGGAAGTCGACGTGTTCGAGGATCCGGTCGGCCAGCAGCGCGGCCGCGGGCACCTCGATCATCACACCCGCGGTGAGACCGTGTGAACGTGCCTGCGCACCAAAGCTTTCGGCTTCCTCCGCGGTGGCGATCATCGGCGCCATCACCCACGGCTGATTTCCTGTGCGCCGCGCCGCGGCGGCGATGGCCTGCAGCTGCCGGTCCAGCAGCCCCGGGTTACCCACGGCGATGCGGATGCCGCGCACGCCGAGCGCGGGGTTGGCCTCATCGGGATGGCCGGCGAATTTCAGTGGTTTGTCAGACCCGGCGTCCAGCGTCCGGATCACCACCTTGTGGCCGGAAAACGCCTCAAGCACTTCGGCGTAGATGTCGGTCTGCTCCTCGACAGTCGGCTCGGTGTCGCGATTGAGGAAGCACAGTTCGGTGCGGAACAGCCCGACGCCCTCGGCCGGTGTTTCGCGGGCGGCGCGGGCTGCGGCGCCGTCTTGGACGTTGGCCAGGATCGATACCGCGTGCCCGTCGACGGTGGCGCCGGGACCGGACCAGTGCGCGGCCCGTTCGGCCTCGCGCTGCGCCGCGGCGACCGCCTCGCCTGCGGCGGCATCGTCGGGCGACACCGTGACAGTGCCAAGGGTGCCGTCGACCAGCACCATCGTTCCTGCCGCGACCGAGTCGAGCCCGGCCACGGCGACGACGCACGGAATGCCGAGTTGGCGGGCGATGATCGCGGTGTGGCTGGTCGGCCCTCCTAAAGTGGTGGCCAGGGCGACAACGAGTTTCGGATCCAGACCCGCGGTGTCGGCGGGCGCGAGATCCTCGGCGCACAGGATCGACGGAATATCGGGCAGCGGAACGCCGGGTTCCGGCAGGCCGCTCAGTTCGGCGATGACTCGGTCGCGGATGTCCTGAAGATCGGTGACGCGCTCGGCCATCAGGCCGCCGAGTTGGGTGAACATGGCGACGAACTGCTCGACCGCCTGCACCACCGCCCGGCCGGCCGGTGTGCCGTCCTTGATCCGCTTCTCCGCGGCGCCCAGCCAGGCACGGTCCTGCGCCAGCGTGGCGGTGGCGGCGAGAACCTCCGACGCCGCGCCGGTGGCATGCGCGGCGCGATCCCGCAACCGGTTGGCCACGGCGGTGGCGGCCGCCACGAACCGTTCGGCCTCGGCGGTGCGGTCTGCTTCGTCGACCGGGGCCTCCGTTGTGTCGCCGTCGACTTCGACGCTGGTGGGTAGCCTCCCCGGGCGAATCACCGGCGCGTACTGGACACCGGCGACCACAGGGACACCCCGCAGCACCGTGCCTGCCGGATAGCCGGCCGGGGCGCTGTCCTTGGGGCGTGACGTAGGCGGAGATGAAGCGGTCATGTGAAGCAGATTACAAGAATATCTTGACAAGTCAACACGAACAGTAGTAAAACCAACGATATCCAACATCAATACGGGCCAAAACCCACACAAACGGAGCCTCATGTATGCCGAAGAGCGTCAGCAAGCAATCGCCTCGCTGGTGATCTCGCAGGGCCGCGCCTCGGTGTCCGAGCTGGCACAGGCCTACGAGGTCACCACCGAGACGGTGCGACGCGACCTAGCCGTCCTGGACAAGGCTGGCGTTGTCCGGCGGGTACACGGCGGCGCTGTGCCGGTCCGTGCGCTGCACCTCGTCGAACCCGGCGTCGGCGAGCGTGAGACCACCCGGGCCGAGCACAAGGACGCCATCGCCGCGGCCGCCACCGAGTTCTTTCCCCTCGGCGGGTCCACCGTGCTGATGGACGCCGGGACCACCACCGCACGCATCGCGGCCCAGTTGCCCGTCGACCGTGAACTGGTCGTGGTGACCAACTCGGTGCCGATCGCCGCCCGGCTGGCGGCCATGCCGACGGTCTCGCTGCAACTGCTCGGCGGCCGCGTCCGCGGTCTCACCCAGGCGGCGGTCGGCGAGCAGACGCTGAAAGTGCTCGACACGCTGCGGGTCGACATCGCGTTCATCGGCACCAACGCGATAAGCGTTCGCCATGGCCTTTCTACCCCGGACAGCGACGAGGCAGCGGTCAAGCGCGCCATGGTCACAGGCTGCCAATTATGTTGTGGTGGCAGCCGACTCGTCAAAGGTCGGGCGTGAGGACTTCGTCAGCTTTGCCCCGATCTCCAGCGTCGACACCCTGATCACCGACTCGGAGATAACCGCCGCCGATCGCGAGCAGTTGACCGAGAGGGCGTCGAGGTGGTGGTCGCATGATCGTCACCGTCACCCCCAACCCGAGCATCGACCGCACGGTTACGCTCAGCGCGCCGCTCACCCGCGGTGCGGTGCACCGGGTTTCGTCGGTGACCTCCGAGCCGGGCGGCAAGGGCGTCAACGTCGCACGCGCGCTGACGCTGGCCGGCCTGGACGCCGTGGCGGTGCTGCCCGCACCCGCCAACGATCCGCTGGTGGCCGCCCTTACAGGCGCCGCTGTGCCGTTCAGGTGCGTACCGACCTCCGGCGCGGTGCGGACCAACCTCGCCATCACCGAACACGACGGCACCACAACGAAACTCAACGAACCGGGCGCAGCCCTGGATGCCGCCACCCTCGACGCGCTGACCAGGTCCGTGGCAGCGAGCGCACAGTCCGCAGCGTGGGTTGTGCTGTCCGGTTCCCTGCCGCCCGGTGTGCCGGACCATTGGTACGCCGACGTGGTCGCGCTGCTCGAGCCGTATCCGTGCCGGGTCGCCATCGACACCTCCGACGGTCCACTCGCGGCGCTCGTCGAGTCCTTCGACCGGGCCGCTCCCGACTTGATCAAGCCGAATGCCGAGGAACTCGCCGGCGTGCTCGGCTACTCGCCGCAGGCGCTGGAAGCCGCAGTTGCCCAAGGGGATCCAGAGCCCGTCGTGTCGGCCGCCCGTCAGCTGGTTGACCGCGGCGTGCGCGCGGTGCTCGCCACCCTCGGCGCCGCCGGGGCGGTGCTGGTCGACGAAACCGGCAGCTGGATGGCAACGCCGCCGCCCATCGTCGCGCGTAGCACTGTCGGCGCCGGCGACGCCTCACTGGCCGGCTACATACGCGCCGACGTGGGCGGAGCCGTTCCTCCCCAGCGCCTGCAGATGGCCGTCGCGTACGGCAGCGCCGCGGCCGCGCTCCCCGGATCCGCGCTCCCAACGCCGGCCCAGGTCGACCTCGACGCCGTACGGGTGACACCGATTGCCCCGATCTCGCCCACAACCAACACGAAGGTATCGCCATGACAAGCACCGCCTCACAGCCGATCATCAACACCGATCTGGTCCTGCTCGACGTCGATGCCGGTGGAGACAAGCAGACGGTCATCGGCCGACTCGTCAACCGGCTCGCCGACGCAGGCCGCACCCACGACACCGAGGGGCTGACCACCGCGGCGATGGCGCGCGAGGAGCAGTCGGCCACAGGGCTGCCCGGCGGCATCGCGATCCCGCATTGCCGATCGCCATATGTCGAAACCGCCACGATCGCATTCGCCCGGCTCAACCCGGCCGTCGACTTCGGCGCGCCCGACGGGCCCGCGGATCTGGCCTTCCTGATCGCGGCGCCGGAAGCGGGAGGCGCCGAGCACATGAAGCTGCTGTCCAGCCTCGCCCGCGCCCTGGTGCGAAAGGACTTCGTCGAGGCGCTGCGCAATGCGACCACGTCCGGCGAGGTCGTCGAGCTGGTCGACGGTGTCCTCAATGCAACGCCCGAGAAGCCCAAGCCCGCAGCCGAACCAGCGAAGGCAACACCCAAGACGTTGGTCGCGGTCACCGCGTGCCCGACCGGCATCGCGCACACCTACATGGCCGCCGACTCGCTGGTCGCCGCCGCCAAGAAGGCTGGCGTGACGCTGCACGTGGAGACGCAGGGTTCGTCGGGCAGTACACCGCTGTCGGCGGAGACCATCGCGGCGCCGACGCCGTCATCCTCGCCACCGACGTCGGCGTCAAGGACAAGCAGCGGTTCGCAGGCAAGCCGGTCGTCGCCTCCGGCGTCAAACGCGCGATCAACGAACCGGACAAGATGGTCGCCGAAGCGCTCGCCGCCGCGGCCGATCCCGCCGCTGCACGCGTGCAGGGTGACGCGAGCGCGCCGGCCACCGCGGCGGCACCGGCTGGCGGTGTCGGCTGGGGCACCCGCCTGCGGCAGATCCTGCTGACCGGCGTGAGCTACATGATCCCGTTCGTCGCCGCAGGCGGCCTGCTGATAGCGCTCGGCTTCCTCTTCGCGGGTTACGGCATCGCGAATTCGCCTGACGGCGAGAAGCCCTCGCTGCCGTACGGATTCAGCTCGCTTGGCCACGTCATCGCCAGCACCAACTCGCTGACCAACCTGCCATCCGGCGGACTGATGCAGTATCTCGGAGCGGTGCTGTTCACACTGGGCGGGCTGGCATTCATGTTCTTGGTACCCGCGCTCGCCGGCTACATCTCCTTTGCGATCGCCGATCGGCCGGGCATCGCCCCCGGGTTCACCGCGGGCGCGGTCGCTGTCTTCGTCGGCGGCGGCTTCATCGGCGGCATCGTCGGCGGTCTGATCGCCGGGTTCACTGCGCTGTGGATCAGCCGATTCGCCGCACCCCGGTGGCTCAGAGGTTTGATGCCCGTCGTGATCATCCCGCTGGTCGCCTCGCTGGTCGTCGGCCTGTTGATGTTCCTGCTGCTCGGCCGTCCGCTTGCTGCGATCACTTCTGGCCTTACCAATTGGCTCGGTGGCATGTCGGGCACCTCGGTCATCGTCCTCGGCGTCATCCTCGGCCTGATGATGTGCTTCGACCTCGGCGGCCCGGTGAACAAGGCGGCCTATGCGTTCGCCACCGCAGGGCTCAATGTCGCGGACCCCGCGTCGCTGCGCATCATGGCCGCGGTGATGGCCGCAGGCATGGTCCCGCCGCTGGCGATGGCGCTGGCGGCAGCCGTCCGGCCCGGCCTGTTCACCGAACCGGAACGGGAAAATGGCAGGGCTGCCTGGCTTCTCGGCGCATCGTTCATCTCCGAGGGCGCAATCCCCTTCGCGGCGGCCGACCCGCTGCGGGTGATCCCGTCGATGATGTTCGGCGGCGCGATCACCGGTGCGCTGATCATGGCCTTCGATGTCACGCTGAAGGCACCGCACGGCGGCATCTTCGTGTTCTTCGCCATCGGTCACCTGCTGTGGTTCCTTGTCGCCCTCGCGGTCGGCACGGTAGCCGGTGCGGTGGCCGTCATCGCCGCCAAACAGTTCGCAAAGCCCAGCGTCGAGGCCGAAGAAGCCCCGGCCCTGGCGACCGCCTAGACCGCACACCAACCACTGCTAAGGAGACCCCAATGCCCACCAAGACCGTCATCGTTGGCTCGGCCATTGGACTGCACGCCCGGCCTGCGGCCATCATCGCCGAAGCCGTCGTCAACGCCGGCGTACCCGTCACGCTGTCGATGGACGGCGGTGAGCCAGTTGACGCCGGCTCAGCGCTGATGATCATGACGCTGGGCGCAGGCAACGGCGCGGAGGTCACCGTCGCCTCCGACGACGAAGAAGCGCTCAAGGCAGTCGCCGAGCTGGTCCAGCAAGACCTCGACGCCTAACGCTGGCCTACCACCCGCCGCGACCTCGCTGAGCACAGTTAGCGGATCCGACCCCTCTGGCATCCCCTTAAGATTGGCTGCGTGCATTGGGCCGATCGGCTTGACGTGAGAATTTGTACCACCTTCGGGCCGGTACATTGTTTGCTGTGGAATCGTCAGCACACTGCGGGCGGGCGAGATGTCGAGAGGGGTGAACGCGCGTGCGCCGCATCGGTGTGCTGCTGGCGACGCTGATTCTCGCGTTGTTGAGCGCTCCCCCCGCCGTCGCGATCGAACCTCCAACCATCGATCCGGCCGTTGTGCCGCCGGACGAGACGGGCCCCGACCAGGCGACCGAGCAGCGCCGTGTCTGCTCGGCGCCCACCGCGTTCCCGAATTCGAATTTCGCCGATAAGCCGTGGGCGAACGACTACCTGCGGATCAGCGAAGCGCAGAAGTTCGCAACCGGCGCCGGGGTAACTGTTGCTGTCATCGACACCGGGGTGAACGGCTCACCGCGGGTACCCGCCGAACCGGGCGGTGATTTCGTCGACAAGGCCGGCAACGGCATGTCCGACTGCGACAGCCACGGCACGTTGACGGCGTCGATCATCGCCGGCCGACCCGCGCCCACAGACGGGTTCATCGGTGTCGCGCCCGACGCCCGGATGCTGTCGCTGCGTCAGACGTCGGAGGCGTTCCAGCCGGTCGGCTCCCGCACGGATCCGAATGACCCGAACACCACGCAGACTGCGGGCTCACTGCGCAGCCTGGCCCGTGCCCTGGTGCACGCAGCCAACATCGGCGCGCAGGTGATCAACATCAGCGAGGCCGCCTGCTACAAGGTGACCAGGCCGATCGACGAATCCGGCCTTGGTGCGGCGATCAACTACGCCGTCAACGTCAAGGGCGCGGTCATCGTCGTCGCGGCAGGCAACACCGGCCAGGACTGCACCCAGAACCCGCCCCCCGACGCGGCGCTTCCCGCCGATCCCCGCGGCTGGAAACAGGTGCAGACCATCGTCAGCCCGGCCTGGTACTCGCCGCTGGTCCTGACCGTCGGCGGGATCGCCCAGAACGGGCAGCCGAGCAACTTCTCGATGAACGGGCCGTGGGTCGGCGCCGCCGCGCCTGCGGAGAACATCATCGCGCTCGGTTACGAAGGTGCGCCGGTGAACGCCCTGCAGGGTCAGGACGGGCCGATCCCGATCACGGGCACCTCGTTCGCTGCCGCCTATGTCTCCGGGCTTGCAGCCCTGCTCAAACAGCGGTTCCCCGACCTCACGCCTGCGCAGATCATCAACCGGATCACCGCCACCGCGCGACACCCCGGTGGTGGCGTCGACAACGAGGTCGGCGCCGGAGTCATCGACCCCGTCGCGGCGCTGACATGGGACGTGCCTGCAGGTCCGGAGCGGGTTCCGTACCAGGTCAAGCAGCTTCCCCCGCCCGTCTACGTGCCGCCGCCGGACCGCGGACCGATCACGGCCGTCGTTGTCACCGCCGCCGGACTTGCCGTCGCCCTCGGGCTCGGCGCAATGGCACGACGCGCATTGAGGCGCCGATGAAGAAGGTCTTCGGTCTCTTCGGGCTGCGCTTCACCACCGGCCACGCGCTATGGGCGGCGGCGCTGATTCCCGCCTGCATCAGTCTGTTCCTGCCCCGTGACCTGCTGTGGGCCGGCATCACGCTGGCCGTCGTGATCGCGCTTGGCGCGGTGCTGACGATCCGGGGCCGACGGCTGACCGGCTGGGTGGCGGCGGTGTTCTCGTGGCGTCGACGCCACCGCAACGTCCCCGATTTGCCGTCCGAGCCGGCTGTCGGTGCGACGGTGATGCCGGGTGACCACGTCGCGGTTCGCTGGCAGGACGGCTACCTGGTGTCGGCCATCGAACTGGTGCCCCGGCCGTTCACCCCAACGGTGATCGTCAGCGGCCAGGCCTACACCGACGATGTCGTCGACACCCGGCTGGTGGAGCAATTGGTGACCGCGCACTGCCCGGACATCGAGGCCGACGTCGTGTCGGCCGGCTACCGGGTGGGCAAGACCGCGCCGGCCAGCCTGGTGGGGCTCTACGAGCAGGTGGTCGGGCCCTACCCGGCGCCGGCCAACCGGCGCACCTGGATCCTGCTGAGGGCCGAGCCGGAACAGACGCGTAAGTCGTCGCAGCGGCGCGAGTCCGGCGTCGCGGGCCTGGCCCGCTACCTGGTTACGTCGGCCACCCGTATCGCGGATCAGTTGGCCAGCAACGGGATTGACGCCCGCCCCATTCGAAGCTTTGACGATTTCGACCGGGCGACCGAGATCAGCTTCGAGCGTGAGACCTGGTCGGCGATCAAGGGGCGCAGCACCTTCACCGCCGCTTACAGCGCTACGGGCGGGCCCGATGTGTGGTGGTCGGCGCGGGCGGACCACACCACCACACGCGTGCGTATCCGCCCGGGTGAGGCGCCGACGACGACGGTGCTGCTGACGACGCTGGCCAATCCGACGACGCCGCGGGGGTTTTCGTGTCTGTTCGGCGGGCAACGGGCGGCACTGCAGGGCATCAGCCCCGTCACCGACCGCCACTACGAGCTGCCGATCGGTTCGGCCGGCGTGCTGGTTGGCGAAACGGCCGATCGCTACCCGGTGTATATGCCGTTCGACGACGTCGACGTGAGCATCAACCTCGGCGATGCGCGGCTGTTCACGCAGTTTGTCGTGCGATCGGCCGCGGCAGGTGCGGTGGTGACACTGGGACCGCAGTTCAGCGAGTTCGCCGGCTTCATCAACGGATGCGTCGGGCAGTTGGCCAAGGTCTCGTGGCCCAACGCTACGACGTACCTCGGCCCACATCCCGGCATCGGTCGGGTCGTGCTGCGGCACAACTTCATCGACACGCCGCGCCATCAGCAGCTGCCGATCCGGTTGATCAACCCGCGCGAGGAAAGCCGCTTTCAGATGGCGCTGGAACAATGAGAAGGAGGCGTGCACCCGATGACCATGCGCGTCGATCTTGAGGACCTGCAGCGCAAGTCCGCCGCGATTCAAGCCGAACTCGCGAACATGCCGCAGTCCGGGGCGCAGGGCCAGATCGCCCCGCCCAGCGCACACCAGGTGTCAACCGAGGCGGCAATGCGGTTGGGTCTGGTGTCACTCGTGGTCTGGATGTACCAAGCGTGGGGTACCAAGGAAGGTGAGCGCCTCGCCGAGTCGTTGGATGCAACCCGCTCGGCATACCAATCCGCGGACACGGCGTCCCAGCAGGCGCTCAACAGTGATGGAAGCCAGCCGATCACGGTGATGACGCAACCGGTGTCGCAGGCGCCGGTACCTGCGCCACCCGGCCGCATTCCGGCTCCGACCGCAATAGTACCCGGCGGATTCGCCACTCCCCCAATCGTTCAGCAGCAACTCGACACCGGCGACCAAGGTGCTTCGCTGAGGCATTCCAGCGAGCTGTGGAAGGGTTTCTCCGGCCAAATCCGTGGCTCCGCACCGGCGTTCGAAGGGCGCGTTGGTGATTGGGAAGGAATGGCCGCCGAGGCGGCGTACGCGAAGTTCAACAGTTACCGGGCGTGGCTCGACGAGCTGGCCAACTCGTGGGAAGAACTTGCGACCGAGGCAAACCGACTCGCCGATGTACATCACGCGATTACCGAAGCGCACCGCCCGATCGCCGAGATGTACGAGCAGGCTGAGAAGAAGCTGGCCGACGCGACAAACGGAGCCCAGGTATCCGCCCTTTTCTCGGAAATGCAACAAGCACAAGCGGTTTCCGAAGAACTGGTGGGCCAATACGCAGCGGGTATGTCGCCCAAGGTGGTTCAGCCGGAGGATCCGCCCAACAGCGGGCTTGACCCGACGGCCGCCACCAGGGATCCCGACGCCCGGGACCCGCAAGACCCAGGCAAGCGCGATGGTGCTCCCGGGGGCCCCGGCGGGCCGGCCCCGGGCGATTCCGCCCCGGCATCTCCGGCAAGCCAGCCGACGCCGGCGCCGCAGCCTGCGGCTCAGCAGGCGGGCGGCGCTGCGCCGTCGGGCAGCGGCGCACCATCGGGCGGCGGCGCACCATCCGGCGGGGGTGCGCCCTCCGGCGGCGGAGCGCCATCGGGAGGCACACTCGGCGGACTTTCGTCGACGGGATCTCCCAAGCTGCCAACGGATCCCAATCTCAAGCCCGCCGCGCTTGGCGGCGGCGGGGCCGGCGCGGGAGGTGGCGGAGCAGGGGGCGGGCCGTCGATGCCGTTGTCGCCTGCGGTGAGCGCCGAAACCGTCGCGCCAACGGCGCCAACCCACGCCGCGTCGGCCACACCCGGTGCCGCGTCATCCGGCGGTGCCGCCGGCGGCGCGATGGGCGGCGGCATGGCGCCGATGGGTCATGGCTCCGGCCACAACCAGGGCAAGGAGAAACGGCGCGACCCGAATCTGGCGCCCGACGAAGACCTCTACACCGAGGACCGCCCGTGGACCGAGGCGGTCATCGGCAACCGCCGGCGCAGGGATGTGCAGGAGGGCAAGGAATCCAAGTGACCGACGAGATGCATCCGCAAGTGGCTGCGGTCCTCGAGCAGGCGCAGCGCTTGCAGTCGATCGTGGATGAACAGCTGCACAAGATGGGCGCCGAAACATTCACCGCCACAGACGAATCCGAGACGGTCGAGGTGACGTTGAACGGCCATCACTACCTGACAGCAGCGTTCATTTCCGACGGCTTGCTGCGGCTGGGTGCGCGCACCGTGGAGCAGCGAATCAACGAGGCACTGCAGAGCGCGACGGCGGCGGCCACACAGTCCATCGAGGCCGACAGGGAACGCATCGACGCGGCGGTCGCGGAGATCACTGCCGGCCTACAAGGCCCCGATCCGATGTGACGGCGGCCTAGAAACGCAGATTCCGCAGAACGTCGTAGACGCTGGCGATCCACAGCAGCAACGGAATGACGGCGGCGATCGCCGCGCCGTCCGCCAGTTCGAGGATCCGCTTCGTCACGGGAGACACCCGCCGCACACCTTCGGTCGCGCCGACAATGATCAGTGCCATGATCGCGACGCGGTGTAGACGCTCAGCACCAGCCAGGCACTGTGTGGGTACCAAAGGCAGAGTCTCACGAGCACACCGGTCGGCACGATGACCGTTGCGGCCAGAAGCGCCCACGCGCACCAGCGCTCGGCATACAGCCGGGACCGGAATCCGCAGATGATCGTGACCAGGCCGGCGACGATCAGGCTCTGGATGAAGAAATGCCCTTGCACGACAACCGCGATCGCGCCGGCCGACAGCACCAGCGCGCCAGCGGTCACGAAACCGATCAACAGCCGCTTTGCCAGCTGACTGCGTTCATGCAGCCGCGCGGCCGAGTCAGGGACCGACGCGATGATCGCCTGCCACGTCGGCGATTCCTCACCATGGGTTTCGGAAGTTGCGACGGGGTCCAGCAATTCGTCGTTGGTGACCGTCTCGCCGGGCGCCGGGATCGGCGGTAGCGCGATCCGGGCAACCGCCACCGTCAGCTTGGCCGCGTTCGTGACAACGATCAGCCCGAAGGCGATGGCTCCGGATGCCACCCAGTATTGCCACCCGTAGCCGTACGCGATGGCCGCCGCGGTCACCGCGATCGATGTGATCGCCATGAACGACGCGATCTCCGCACGCCTGCGGGGACCGCCCCGCGTCGCCAGCGTCAACAACAAGACGACCGCGCCCGCGCCCGCGATCTGCGGTGCCCCCATCGAGTCCACCCCGCGGGGTAACGGCACCGCCAATGCCGCTGCCCCTGCCAGCACCGGCACGGCGGCGGCCAACAGGCTCTCCGCCATGTCGATGTTGCCGAAGCGATTCTTCGCCATCACGGTGCCGCCGAGCACCACCAGCCCGAGCACGCCGAGTGCCACCGGCCAGTACCAGCTGTGGCCGGCGCGTGACCACGCCACCATCGACATCACCGTGATCGCCAGCGCCGCGACCGGAATGGCCAGGCCGACAAAGCGATTCAGCGCGGTACGGTCGAACTCCGGCGACTCATCGAGCACGGCTATCGCGTCGATCACGTCCTCGACGAGTGGCCGGTAGCGCTCGGTGCGGCTGACCGACACGAGGGTCAGCAACGAGCCGTCGACCACCCCTGCATCGTCGAGCGATTCGTCAGCCTTGAGCGGCGGCGCGCCCGGCCGCGCGAACGCCCATACCCCCTGCACCGAGAAGTCGAACCCGGCCAGCACGTCCTTGGGCGTGTCCTCCAGGAGTTCGGCCAACACCGACACGGTCTCGTCGATGTAGGTCTCGATCGGCGCCGCCGCCGGCAACACCAGGTCCGTCATGCGCCGGCCGGTCAGGATCGTCACTCGCGTGGTCGACGGCCGGCCGGGCGTGACGCTCGACGTGGATGCTGCTGCGGCGGTGGAGGTCAACGACGTTCGAGCCTGTCGAAGTCGTCGGACAGCGCGGCCGCCAACTCGACGATCCGCCGCTGGAAGGTGCGACTGAGCAGGTCGAGCTGGATCTCCGTACCGGCCGCGATGTGCTTGTCCCAGGGCAGGACGACGACGCGGCCCGGCGGGACGTGACGCTCGAACTGCTGCACCAGATCGGTCGACATCGATGTTCGGCTTGCCCGGCACGGTGTGGTTGATCACCACGCAGGAGCGGCCCAGCAGATCCTGATATCCGTTCTGCCGCAGCCAGTCCATCGTCACCGCGGCCTGGCGGGCACCGTCGATCGACGCGCTCGCGACGATCACCAGACCCGACACCGTCGACAGCACCCCGCGGGCGGCGGGCTGGAACAGCCCGGCCCCGCAGTCGGCCAGCACGAGGTTGTAGTAGCGCGACACGATGTTGGTCGCGCCCTTCCAGTCCTCGTCGTTGAATTCGCGACGGGCCCCGCTGTACTCCTCGGAGGACAAGATCTCCAGGTTCGAGCCGTTCATGCTCGTGTACGCGCGAATGTCGTTGTAGCGAGCCAACTCTTTGTCGGCGAGCAGATCCGACACGGTGGCAGCGGACTGGCGCCCCGCACGGTCGGCGAGGTTGCCGCCGTCAGGATCGGCGTCCACCGCCAGGATCCGGTCACCGCGCACCTTGCTCAAAGCGGATCCCAGCGCGACGGTCACGGCCGTCTTGCCGACACCGCCCTTGAGGCCGAAGACGCCAATCTGGTAGGAATCGCGCGCATTTCGGCGGATCCGGGTATTCAGATCCATCTCGTACAGCTCATCGGGAGACAGCCCGAGGTTGATCCGGGTGAGCATGTACAGCATGTGCCGCCAGCCACGCTGCGACGGCATCTTGACCGCGGACTTGACCCCGACATGGGAAAGGGCGTCGATGGCCCGGTGATTTCCGATCGTCGCCGCGGACGTCGTCGCCGGCTGATTGGCCGACGATTGAGCCGTCCGCCGGGCACTGTTCGTCTCAGACTGCGATTCGGCGAAATGCTGCGACGGGGCGGGCGCCGGCGCGGGCCGCGGCGGCGGTGTCGGCGCCGACCGCGGCTGCTCAAAGCGCGCACCTGCGGGGCCCGTGGACTGCGGCGCCCTCATCATCCCGTTGGGCTGACGCTGCGGCCCGGCGGTACGGGCTGGCGGCATCTGGGTGGTGACTTCGGTCTGCCGCGGCGGCGGTGCGGGCGCAGCCTGGGTCTTGGTCGGTGCGATGGGCATCGGGGGCGGCGTCACCTCGCTGCGTCCCGGCCCGCCGGTGGGCATCGGCGGGACAGACCCGTGAGGGGCCGCGCCGCGATCTGATTCCTCATCGGCTGTCTGCACAGCGTCTCCCGAGGAGTGGAAAAGCCGGTCATAGTCAGCCGACATGGGAACCTCTCATTACTACTAATTCACGCAGGACACGTGGTGGGCGAGTCCGGCCATAGCCGCCGGCTCGCCCGCCACGTGTGCTCCGTTGTGTTATGCGAACATCCCGGTGACGCCGGCTTCGGTCTGAGCCATCGTTGCACTGGACTCGCTGATCGTCGAAGCGAGATTCTGCAGTGCCGAGTTCAGTTCGTTAGAGGTGCTGTCCCAGCGCATCTGCACAGCCTGGTATGCCTCGGAACCGGTGCCGCCCCAGACCGCGCCGAGCGCCGCAAGGGAACCCTTGCCCTCGTCGAGCAGGCCTGCGGTGGTCGCCACAGATCCCTGGATATCGCTCGCTCCGCCTTCGATGCCTGCGAAGTTCCATACCTGTTCAGTCATAAGTTTTATCCGTCTCTATTAGGTGGTAGTGGTCAGAGGTTCATCGAGCCCGCGAGCGTCGAGGACTGGTCCTCGTCGGTCGAGGTGTACTGCACACCCGAGGTGTGGATGTTGGCCGAAATGTCGTTCAGCTCCTGAACCTGGCGCGCAGCCGCCTCGTGGAAACGCATCAACGCCGCCTGAGCCGCGGTACCGGCCTGGCCGTGCCACTGGCCGGCCAGGGCGCCCGCCACCGACTCGACGTGCGCGATGACGCCCTTGAGCTCGCCGGAGATCCTCTCGAAGTTCGCTGCCTCCTTGGCGAGGACAGCGGCATCTGTATTCATCTGTGCCATGCTGGATAACTTCCTTCTCTTCCTGTGTCCTCACCATCCAATGGCGAGTCTTTCCGGCCTGGTGACCGGGAAGTCGTTGTCGGGCGATTACCAGTCGTCTTCTTCGTCTTCGCCCAGGTCGTAGGCCAACGGCGACGGTGCCGTCAGCCCCTGCTTCGAGCCGCCGCTCTTCGCGCCGTGGCCCATCATGCCCATCGGGCCTGCGCCGCCGCCGGAGCCAACCGGCGCCAGGCCGGCCGCCGACGCACCCGCCGCGGCGCCTGCCGCCACGGACACCGGCGACACCGTCGGCTCAATCTCAGCCCCGACGAGCTTGGACATCAACGGGGTTCGCGACGATGTGCCACCCGCACCGGGCAGCGACGCCGCCCGAACCAGCCCCGCACCGGCGCCCGCGCCCGACCCGCCAACCAGCGGATGGTTGGACAGCGGGCTGGCCCCGATCAGTCCCATCTGAGCGCCCTTGTCCCCGCCCAAGCCCATCTGGCTGAACATCGACGTCACCTGCTGCAGCGGTTGGGTCAACTGCTGCATCGGCTGCATGGCCATCTGGCTGGCCTGCTGCGGAAGCTGACCGAGCGTCGAACCCAGCTGGGATGCCATCTGCATCCCCATTTGCATGCCCTGTTGAGCGCCCTGTTGCGTCTGGTCCTGCTGCCCGAATTGCTGGGCATTCTGGGCCTTCTGCGCCTGCCCCTCCGCCGTAGTCGCCATTTGATTGGCCTGCGCCACCCCGCGTCCGGTCTGCAGGCCAGCCGACTCAACGGTGGCTTGAGCTCCGACGTGGGCGATCGATGCCTCGCGCGCGACCGCGCCGGGCGCCATTGCCGCGACTTGACCCAACGCGGCACCCACCGTGGTCTCACCGACTCCGGGCATGACGATCGGCGTCATCGGCGGAATCGGCTCGAACAGCGTGTTCGCCACCGACTCCGCCTGATAGGCATCCATCGCGAAGGCCGCCTGATTCCACATCCGGATGAAGTAATCGGCCTCGTTCACCCCGATCGGGACCGTGTTGACGCCGAGGAAGTTGGTGGCCTCCAGCACGCCGTGGGTGATGTGGTTCGCCTCGATCTCGGGTATCGGTGGCGTCGTCACCATCGCCATCGCGTAGGAGCTGGCCTGCGAGGTCGCCTGCAGCGCGCGTTTCTGTGCCTGCAGCGCTGTGGTACGTAGCCAGACCACCATCGGCATGGTTGCGGTGACGGCGCGTTCGCTTGCCGTTCCGTTCCACGACCCGGACAGCGCGGCCAAACTCCCGGCCAGCTCGTCGGCCTGGGTTTCCAGGAAGACTGCAAGCGCCTCCCACCCCGCGGCGGCCTGGAGCATCGGCGCTTCGCCGGCTCCGGCCATCAACCGTGCGGTGTTGAGCTCAGGCGGCATTCCGTGCCAGATCATCGCGACGATCTGGGGAAGTGTTGGCATGGCTGTCTGTCTCTAGCTGACTTCGCTGGAGTTAGGACAGGACGCTGGCGTTTTCGCCGTCGACGGCCGTGTAGATGCCTGCAGCCTCCATATACGCAGCGCCCGCGCGTGACAGCTCTTCCTGCGCGAAGCTGTTCAGCGCAAGAGCCTCCACACCCTCACTGGCGAACGCCAGCGCCGCGTGGGCAGAAACCTCGTCGGCACCTGCGGGAACGAGGGCTGTGACCGCGGCCGTGGTGGCCGTTCCGGTGGCCAATCCACGTGCCCCGTTTGCGACTACCTGTGAGCCGACTCCGACTGCCCCGGGATTATGCTGCATGGGTTGCATTTGCGGTTACTCCTCCATCGCTTCGAACATCCTGGATATTCATTTGTCCGCGGCTCAGCAAGGGTTGCCTAAACGTACCGGAATCTTGTCCCCGATCCCTTTGCTGGCGTGTCGCCAGCAGCTTTGCTGAGCGTGTTGGTCTATCTTAACCGCCTCCGAGAGGTGCTGCCGACACTTCTTCTTCCGGTGGATCCACGTAGGCCGCCTGGATGGCCTCTTTCCCGTCCGGTGTGACGAGAAACGCCTGTCCAGGAGGGCGGCGCTTGAGCTTGATCTCGCTGGAGGGGAACTCCTGCTTCTCACCGGACAGGAACATGGTCGGTGACCCGGCCCCGTACGCGGCGCCGACGAACTTGTCCATGGTGGCCCGATGGGCCTGGCTCATCTGGCACGTCACGATGAGGTGCAGGCCGATGTCCGCCGCCGCGGGCAACAACGGGAACAGCGGCGCCATCGGCGGAAGCACCCCGCTGGCGGCGACGATCATGTGCCAGTCGTCTACCAGGAGCACGACGTCGGGGCCTGTCCACCATGACCGCGCCCGCAGCTGGGCGGTGGTCAGGTCGGGCGGTGGCAGCCGCTTCTGCAGGTTGACCGCCAGCGCCTTGATCGCCTCCTCAAGCGTGGCGTTGTTGCGGTTGACTGCGCCCGCGTCAAGCAGGTGGCTTTCGGGCACGGCGTCGAGCAGACCCGACCGATAGTCGGCCAGCATGAAGCGCACCTGTGAAGGGCTGTTGCGCGAGCAGATCGCCTGCGCAACCGCATGCGTGATTCGGGTCTTGCCGGACTTCGGCGCGCCGAAGATCAGCAGGTGCGGCGTCATGTGCATGTGGTTGTAGGCCACCGTGAGGTCCGATTCCCGAATGCCGAGTGGCACGGTCCACCGCGCGCGATAGTCGGCGTCGGGGCCTGGCGGATGCGGATCGAGCTCGTGCAGGTAGATGCGTTCCGGGAGCACCCGCACTTGCGGCGCCTGGTCAACGTTGCGGGCGGCGATGATCTGCACCGCCTCCGACATTGCGGCGACCAGGTTGTCGGCGCTGTGTACGCCGTCGAGCCGGGGCACCCCCATCATCAGGTGATGCTTTTCCATCGAGACAGCCCGGCCCGGCCGGTTGGCCGGGATCTCACGGGTGATCCGGTCGATCTGGGTTTCGTTCACGTCGCCGAGCCGGAACTCGATCTTGGTGCCGAGATAGTCGCGGACGCGCGACTTCAGCTCGGTCCAGCGGGGCGTGGATATCACCGTGTGCACACCGAACTGGAGGCCTTGCCCGGCGAGATCCTGCACGACGGGCTCCAGGTCGGGAAACTCCGCGACGAACGCCGGCCAGCCGTCGATCACCAGGAACACGTCCCCGAACGGGTCGGCGGCCGCGGGATGGTTCGGATCGTCGCGCATCTGCCGGTACGCGGCCATCGACCCGACCCGATGCTGCTTGAACATGCTTTCCCGTTGGCGCAGAATGGCTTTCATCTCCGCGACGACGCGGTTAACCCGATCGGGTTCGGATCGGGTCGCGACACCGCCGACGTGCGGAAGGTCCTCGAGGTACATCAGGCCGCCGCCGCCGAGGTCGATGCAATAGAACTGAACCTGTTTCGGCGTGTGCGTGGCCGCGGCCGACAACATCAGCGTCTGCAGGAACGTCGACTTGCCGGTCTGCGGGGCGCCACCGACGGCGATGTTGCCGCCGGCCGCCGACGTGTCGATGCCCCAGACTTCCTGGCGGTGCCGACGGGGCTCGTCCATGATCCCCAGGCCGAACCGCAGCGGCCGCCGCTGGTGGTCGCGCTCGACGAGTTCGTTGACCGGTGTCGGATCGGCCAACGGCGGCAACCACATTCGGTATGCGCGGATCTCGCCGGTGGTCAGTTGCTCGAGGACGACCTCGCGCAGCACACGCTGGTCGGATTCGATGCTCATGCCTCGGCTCCCACTCGCCTTCGGGTGCTCATGCCTCGGCTCCCACTCGCTCCGGTCCTCGCTCGTACCTCGCTGCGATCCTCACTCGCGCTCGCTTTCGGGTGCTCACGATGTCACCGCCGTATCGAAGATCGGGGCCGCAGTGAAGCGATGGATCCGCAGCGCGCCCTGGCCTTGGCTGCGCGGCTTGACTTCGCCGTCGTCGGCCACGGGGGCCGACGGCACGTAGTTGATGCCGGTGTAGGAGCTGTGGAACTTGACCGGGTCCTCCATGCCGACCCGCAGGAACCCGACACCGCTTTCCTTGTTGGTGATGTATTGCGCCTCGGGGGTTCCGATCACCGCCTTCGACTCCGCGGAGCTCGTGGTGCGCAACGCGATCCGGTACGTCAGGTTGGGTTCGAGCTTGTCGATCCGGACGCCGCCGGTATTGAGCGACTGGGTGGCCAGCAACAGGTGCACCCGCAGTGACCGGCCGACACGGCAGATCCGGTCGAACAGGCCGATGAAGTCGGGATGGTTCTGCAGCAGCTCGGCGAATTCGTCGACGACGACGAACAACGTTGGCAGCGGCGGTAAGTCCGCGCCGCGCTCGCGGTGCTTCTCGTATTCGGCAACACCGGACAGCGCGCCGGCCGCGCCGACCTGCATGCCCGCCTGCCGCAGGATCGACTGGCGACGGTCCAGTTCCCCGGTGAGCACTTCACCCATCCGGCTGACCAGCTCGGCTTCCTCTTCCATGTTGGTGACCACCGCCGCCGTGTGCGGCAGCTTCTCCATGCCGAGGAAGGTCGACCCGCCCTTGAAGTCGGTGAGAAGGAGGTTGACCTGGTCGGGGTGGTGGGTCGCGGCCAGTGACAGGATCAGCGTGCGCAGGAACTCCGACTTACCGGAACCGGTTGTGCCGATGAGCATCCCGTGCGGGCCGGCTCCGAACTCTGCACCCTCCTTGATGTCCAGGTGCATGATGTCGCCGGTCTTCAGCTCATGGCCGAACGGGATCCGCAGCCGGTCACGGTCGGTGTCGGTGAACATCCGCCACCGGCTGGGCGTGACCTCCTCGACCGTCTGCGCACCGACCAGCTGATGCCACTCCGTTGCGACCTTCTTGTGCACGCGGACGCTCTTGTCGATGATCGTCCCGGTGATGGACCAGCCGGCCAGCTTGCGTGCGACACGGGCTGCCTGCGCCGGCGTCATCCGATCGGATGCCGACGTCACGAGGCGGAACGACTGATTAGGCAGCTTGTCATCGGCGGTGCCATCGGCGTCGACGCGGATGCGGTACAGCGATCCGCGGTGGTTGCCGAGCGTGATCACAGTGACTCCGGCCCGGCCGTCGACCGGGAATCCGGCCCTGCCGCCGGTGAGGTCGATGACGACGACGTACGGCCCGCTCGGCGCGGAGTCGGCGGTGTGCGGGCCGCGGGCGGTTAGGTCGCTCAGGCCGTCAGGTCGGGTGAACACCATCCGGGTGGCCCCCGCGGCGTCGGTGTCGCTCTGATGCTGGACATGCGGTAACCACTTGAGCCACGCCCAGTTCGGGTCCTCCGGATTGTCGGCGAGCACCCGGATCTGCAGCTGGTCCGGCGGATGGAACACCGCAAGGTGGCAGATCATCGCCGTCAACAGCCCGGCGGCGCCAGGTGCATCGCCGCCGACGGCGATCGTCGGAAATGTGCGTAACTGCACCAGTTTCGGGCAGTCATGGATCAGACCATGGGTGCGAAGGAACTTCGTCACCCACATGTGGCTGACCGGCTCCAGGTGCGGTTGGGGTGCGCCCTGCGGGCCTGCCAACTCGCCTCCGACCGCGGGCTTCAACAGCCGGTCGACCGCGGGCTCTGCGCCGAGGCCGATACGGGTGGCCGCGTAGAAGTCGGCGTTGACTTGACGTGACCACTGCCGGTTGGTGCCGACGATCGACAGCAGATCGTCGGGATGCGGGGCGTGGTAATTGAAAAACGTCACCTGCGCGGCGGCAGATGACGTCACGCGCGTCCGCAATCCCGCCAGATATCGCAGGTATTCCTTGCGGTCGGCATTGATTTCGGGCACGCGCTTACCGCCGGGTCCGCCACCGGCCATAAACCCGACCGTGGCCATCACCATCATCAGCGGCATCATCAGCATGTACGGCGAGAGTTGCCTGATGCCGGTGAAGATCATGATCCCGATCATGCCCAGCATTCCGCCGCCCATCACCCATGGCAGCGCCTTCTGGATGCCCGACGGCGGGATGTCGATGCCGAGGTCGTCGGGTGGCGTGACGTTGATCTCGCCGGGCGTTAAACGCGGCCCCCTCTTGATGATTGGGGTGAACTTCTTGGTGGTCATCAGCCGCCTCCTACGCCCGATGTCACCGGCTGCGTGCCTGCGTCTTCGATCTTGCGGGGGTTCGGGTCGGCGGGCAGGGTGTCGTGCTCGATCAACGCGGCCTGCTTCGACAGCACCGGCCCGTCCACCAGAAGAGTCACCACTTGCCACGGCGCGGTCCTCGGCCCCGTCAACCCGATGGCCTTTGCAGTCTCCTCGTCCCGAAGGCCGTAGCGCACACCCTGTGGATCGATGTAGTAGAGGCTCTCGCCGTAGCGGGGATCCGGCGATTGAAGCCGCACATATTGCCCACCGTCGATGTAAACCGTTGAATCGCCGCCGATCTGCCTGATGCCCGTGGTCAGCGCCGACGACGCGATCGGCAGATGCCTGCCGCTGATCACCGTGATCTTCGGGGCCTGGTCGCCGGGTTCGCGCTCCCACGCCCAGCACAGCGTCGGCGCATCCTCGCGCAGCAGGATCTCCAGCGGCTTGTCCGGAAGGGGTGACGGGTAGACCTGCTCAGGGATCTTCGCGACGACGCTGGCCTCCACCGACGGCGGGGAAATCAGCCCGTAGGAGTTGGTCGCCCGCAATGCCGCCGCCGTGGTGTCGTTGACGCGTGCCACGCCGTCGGGCAGCACCACATAGTGCTGCTCGCCTGACTCGGTGACCGCCTTGAACACCGCGCCGATGACCAGATTCGCAGGCAAGTCAACGCTATTCGGCGCGCCCGCCGCGGGCACGTCGGCCAACTGCCAGGGTCCCGCGTTCGGCAGCGCGTTGAACAGACCCTCGGAAATGGGAGTCGCCTTGGCGGTCACCGGGATCCCCACCGCCGACGTGACGGCGCGGTCGGCGAGGTCGATGGAATGCCTGCCGTCGTCGGTGACCAGCCAGTCGTTGTTCTTGTACGACACCAGCACGCCCTGGTCGGGACGCATCGGACCGACCGAGCCGTCGACCACCAACGGCCGCACGATCACCGACGTCTCCACGGTGGGCGCGACGCTTTCGGGTTTCACGACCGTGTCGCACAGCGTCCACATCGATTGCGCAACACCGGAGACCGGGGTGGCGTACGGCGCGCCGGGAATCCCGATGGGCTGTCCCTTGGGCATCTTGTTGAGCTCGTCGGACTTCACCGCCACCGGGGTGCCCGCGTTACCGATCACCAGTCGCGCCGACGTCAGGTTGTACACCGGCCGCAGCTGCCCGGTACCGGGCATCATCACATAGAGCTGGTTGGTGGTTCGGTCGACGAGAAGCGTGTCTCCGCCCCTTTTGCCGAGTGGCTTGAAGTACGCCAACAGCGCCGCGCCGAGGCAGACCAGGACCGCGATGATGATGCCTGCCGACACCGCGCGGCTGTAGAACTGCAGCGGATCGTCGAACATCCGGGTGTCCCGCCGCACGATCGCGTGCTCGACGCGGCGCAGCAGGAAGCGCCAACCGCTGACCTGCACCTTGGTGGTAAGCCGGAAACTTGCCATCGGTTACTCGCCGATACTCAGGCGGGCATGGATCGCTGCGATCGCAGCGGCAATGTCCTCACCGTTGATCTCGCTGAGCTGATCGACGCCCAGACTGTCGAAATCGAGCGAACGCGACAGCCGCATATCCCGGCTCTGCTCTCCCGCCTCCACCAATTGCCGGGCGTACCGGCCGTTGCCTGCGATGTCGAGCGCCGGTTTGCCGTTCAGTGACCGCTGTGACAGCAGCGTCGCCGCCTCGTGTACTCGCTTGGCCGCCTCCTCATCGAGCGTCGAGTCATTAGCGGCGGCAATGACTTTCGCGATGTCAACGATCTCGTCCGATGTGTAGGAGTCGAACTCGATGCGGTTGGCGAACCGCGACCGGAGACCGTCGTTGGATTCGAGCAGGCGGTCGATGTCGGCGCTGTACCCCGCAATGACCACCACAAGGCGGTCACGGTCGTTCTCCATCCGGGCCAGCAGCGTGTCAAGGGCCTCGGTGCCGAACGGGTCGGCGCGCCCGTCGCGGTCCTGCACCAGGGTGTAGGCCTCATCGATGAACAGCACCCCGCCGACGGCCCGGTCGATGGTGCGGGCGGTCTTGACCGCCGACTGGCCTTCATACTCGGCGACGAAATCCTTGCGGGACGTCTCGACGAGTTTCGGTTCGGCGATCACGCCCAGGCCGGCGAGGATGTTGGCCACCACGCGGGCGATCGTCGTCTTGCCCGTCCCCGGCGGGCCGGCGAAGATCATGTGCTTTGACGTCTGAGCGACCTTCATGCCACGGGCAGCACGGATCTTGGCCATCTGCGTGGCGGCGCGGTACGCCTCGATCTGTTCCTTGACCCGGGTCAGCCCGATCTGCCGGTCCAGTTCGGCCTGCGCGTCGGCGAGCAGCTTCTCGCGACCCGAGGTGTCGGCCACCACGCTGGACGGATCCCACGGGTCGCGCCGCGACGCGATCTTCTCCGCCGTGGTGGTCACCAGCCGGTATGTCGGATCCTTCAGCGCGGCAGAGACTTTCGGCTCTGGGTGGGTGGCCTGCAGCCACTCCAGCAGTGCCACGGCGGCCTCTTCGTTGCCCTGGCTGCGACGCGTCATCGCCAGGTACCAGGCGATGGCGGGCGCGCAGGCCTCCCCCGCAGGCGACGAATTCGATTCGGTCAGTCGGCGCTCGGCCTCGGTGAACAACCCGAGGTTGGCCGCCGCCACTCCGTGGGCGACGCCGGCAGCGGCGGCCAGGAACTTATCCGGCCAGCCGCCGGCGCCCCTTGCTTCGTCGATGACGTCGGTCCAGCGTTCGGCAGCACCGTAGATCACCGTCTTGACCCAGGACACCAAATGTTCTGCACCGGTGGACGGAACGTCTTCCAGCGCCTCCATCGCATCGGCGCAATTGCCTATGGACGCCTCATGGGCGGCGAAGCCCATCGTGATCGCAAGTGGCGAGTTGATCGGATAGGTGATGTCGCCGAACATCCCGCCGATCGGAATCCTGGCATTGAGGCTGTTCATGGAGATCTCGGCGGATCCGGCGAGCTGGCCGAAATTGGACCGTGAATACCAGGCGCGGAACAGCGTCACGCGGTCGGTGTCCCCGCAGCGGATCCGCCCCACCCATGCGTCGCATGCGGATTCGTCGATGTTGGTGATCTCGGTGAACAGTTCGAACGACCGTGCTTGGGAGCTGGCCAGCAGGCCCACGGCGCTGCCGAACAGGCTGGCGAGATGCTCAGTCATTACCACCTGCATATCTTGTCGAGAACAGCTCTGCCCGGGCAGCTTTGGCCTCGTCCGGAGTCGGCAGGTCCAGGTCTCGGGCAAGGAAATCGCGGGTCGTAACGTCGTCGTGGCCCTGCTGGCGCATGCCCTCGAGCATGTAGGCGTACTGGGCCGACCTGGCGTCCGCAGTGGCCAGACCCGCGATGACCACGATCTCGTCGGCGAGATCCGTTTCCGTCATGTCGGTTACCTTCGGCGATAGATCGATTTGCTTGACGCGACCGTCCAGGAAGGCCGTGACCGTCACCGTCCCAGGCGGATTGGTGACGGCGAACACCGGCACCGGAAGTTCGTCATCCTCTGCGGATTGATCTGTGTAGTCGCCCAGCGCATCGAGATCGGACTCGGCCGGCTCGCTTTCGGCAACGGAGAAATCGAGCGCGGCCAGGTCGTCGCGCTCGTCTTCGGAATCGTGTGGCGGAGTGTCAGCCACCATTGAGTGCCTTCCTCAATCCAAGCTCAATCCGCATGAGAGTCGGCGTCGGCCTGGTCGAACCAGGTGCGTGACGGAAGAAATTCGATCAACCCGTCGAGCGCGCGCTGCAGGTTGTCCTTGCTGCCGGGCAGGAAGCTGCCGTACAGCTCACCGTTCACCCGCCGTGGGATCGACACGATGCGGCCTTGCCGCGAGTCGAGCACACCGGCCGCGACGTCCGCCTGGGTGTAGGTGCCGCCGGAATGCCGCTCGTTCGCGGTGATCTCGACCCAGCTCGCGGGGTCGCCGATGATCTCGGCATAGGTGCGCGCCGAGGCCGGCGCCAGGCCGTATTGCGAGAGTTGATTTGCCGTCTTGCATTCCGAGAGTTTGCTCGCGACGCCGGTCAGCGGTTCCACGTCGGCAGCCGTGGCCGGGCCGAGCACCGTCGTCACCATGCCCGCCAAACCGACCTGCGGGGCGACGCGCTGCAGAACCAGCATGTCACCGTCGCGGGCGGCAACAACATGGCGATCCCCCTTACGACACACCACAAAGCGCACCATCTTGCCACCGACGTCGCGCCGCCACCAGCGGCATTCCAGGGTCCGATCGGCCCGGCTGAGGGTGTCGACCATAGCCGCCACCTCGGGGTGCGGTTCGCCGAAGAGATCCAGCACGCCTTGTGCTGTCAGGTCGCGAGCCACCTGCTCCCACACGATGTCGCGCAGGTCCTGCTGCGGGATGTTGAGCCGGATGCCAAGCGCCACCGGGAAATCCATCAGGTGGAGCCGGTCGGCGATGACGAGCATGCCGTCGATGGTGACCTCGACGCCGACGACGTCGTCGTAGTGCGTCGGTGCCCGATGCGCGGAATGCGGTGTTGTCATGTTTGCCCCGACTGCATCTGTCCGCCCAAGGCGCCGCTCATCGCGTCGTCGACTTGGTCGTAGCGCTTCGCTGCTTCAGTGAGCTTGTCGCACAGGTCATCCGAGATCGCGGACATCTTCGCGCCTGCGCTGCGCCGCGCCACGAGCACGGCCGCCAGTGCACCCGCAGAGGCCGAGGCGATGCTGCCGTGAGTGTTTCTCACCGCCGCGTCGGCGCCTTCCGCCAGGATGACGGCAGATCTGATCCCGACCGCCGCGCGCCCCTGCTTGACGGCCAGTTCGCCGAGGTGAGCGGTCGTAACGCGCAAATCGTCGCCGGACATTGTCCCCTGTTCCCTACGTTCGATCCTGCGGTGGCGTCCCGGCCGGATTGTCCGAGTCCAAAGTAACCGCGAGCCGCGTTTGGAGCCCGTCGGGATTCGAAACGGGCGCGCGCTCCGATTCAGCGTCGCCGGACGCGGCCTTCGTCTGATCCTTGTCGTCGTCGGCGAACTCGTCGGTCTCGCCGTCTGCGGGCCGCTCGTCGTCGCGTAGCCGGGCGGCTTTCTTAGGGCGGGGTCGGCCCGGCGTGGCAGCGGGCTGTCCGGTCGCAGGCATGGCCCCGGTGACAAGTCCACCCACGGGAGTCGGCACGGACCCCAGCGGCAACTGCGGAAGCGGCGGCACGCCGGTCACCGTCGGCTGAGGCGCCGTCGCCGTGTTCGCCGTGACCGTCGGACCGGAATCCCCAACCGGCGTGCCGTCGATTCCGCCAGAGACGCTCGACGAACGGGCAATCCCGCCCGGTGCGACGCGCGGCTGCGATCGTTCGATCGGGATCGTGCCTGGCAGGGCACCGCCGCCCGGTGGCGGGGGCGGCGGATCGAAATTTACTGCGGCGCTGGGTAATTCGGCGCCGTCGGCCACTCCCGAGTATCGGCCGACCGCCTGCTGCAGTTCGGCGGCGTTCTGTGCCACCTCGGACTGAAGCTGGTTCATCTGGTGGTAGCTCTCGCCAAGAGCCGTCTGCAGTGCGGCAATTTCGATCGCCAGCTTCATCGCCTCGCCGTACCGCGGAATGAACTGCAACGGAAACGTCACATAACTGGTGTTGGCCAAGAAGTTGTACTGGTCGTCAAGGTAGCCGCGTCGCAGCGTGATCTGGGCGGCCTCGCGATAGAGCACCTTGTGCACCTCGTGGTCCGCGTCGGCCATCGCCTCGGAGCGCAGCTGTTGCCGGGTGTTTTGATCGGCGTAGGCGTACGAACCCGCGCCGTCCCAGCCGCTGTCGGGGACTGCGGACTTCAGCGTCTCGTCGACGCCGTTGAACGTCGACTGCGCTTGGCCGAAGACGTCGCCGCGTTCGGGGTCGCCCTGTCCCGTGGTGTTCTTCATTCCCGCGATGACCGTCTGGCCGTGGTCGAGCAGATCCGATCCGACGACGTCCAGCAGCTTCTCGAGGAGTTCGCCCGCCCGGTCGCCGGCCGGGCCCTTGCCTGGCTTCGTCAGGCTGCCCCCGAACTCGCGGACATTCTTCAGTCCCGCGCGGCCGGCAATGCTCTCGATGAGTTCTCCGATGGCCTTCACCATCCACAGACCCCGTCAACTGACACCACAGCGGATCGCCAGACAATTTGCCACGACCCGTTGGCTTCCCCAACTGACCCAAACACGCAAACCCCTTCGCCGCGTCACAGCGTACCAGCGGATCCACACTGGCCAGCGCACGAATTTCTCGCCAGAGGATAGCCGTACAGCGTTGGCTGCGCCAACCTGCCAGCAATGCTGTATTCGGCATACTCATGCCGTCCCACCCCCGGCACGCCGCCGACAGCAAATGTCGTTCGCCGATACAGGAGACCGTCGCCTAGATCCGTACGCGATCGGCTCGATGCCGCATACCGTGCCCGCGGGCGCCCGGCGGTTTTCCGATTATCTGCGTCTATTCACTGGCCGTCAGCGTCCGTCATGACCCGTCATTGACATTTGCTGGACGGTCGCGGCGCACCCTAGTCCCCGTATGCGTTGGACGGGACGAGGTGTAGTTGATACTTGAGAGTGGCCGACATCCGCGTCGTCTGACACCGAAGGAGATATGCAGTGACCGACCGCGACGACGCCTTGCGGAGAGATCTCGGTTGGACGGGCCCGGAAGAAACCGACTACGAGCCGCCGACACCGAAGCCCGAACCGGCCCCTCCCCCCAAGCCTCCGGCGCCCTCGCGCCCGCCGGTCGACTTCGTCCCACCAGATCGTGGCCCGAGCCCATCCGAGGAGGAAGACACCGAGCGCGCAGCGCCGCCGTCCAGCCGATGGGAGCCGCCGGCCCCGGGCCCCGAACCCGGCCCGCCGGGTGGCCAACCCGACCCGCCTCCGCCGCCGTCCCTCGATCCGGAACAACCCGGTGGCAGTTTCCGTCAGCCGCCGCCCCGACACCGACCGCCGCCGGGATCCCCCCGCGACACAGGGCCGCTGCCCACCGCCGGCCGCCCCGACGACGGTACGTGGAGTCAGGAACCCGGCTGGCAGGCCCAACGGCCCACGCGTCCAGCGGGACAGGGCGCCCCGCCACCTCCGCCGTCGGGTGCACCGACGAGTCAACCGTGGCCACCCCAGAGTCACGGAGCGGAGGCGCCGGCGCCTCCGCGGCCGCCCGCGTCGTATGCCGAACGGATCCGCGTCGACGAATTGATGCCCCCGCGCCGCGTCCGTCCGAGTCGCGGCTGGCGTCTCGCGCTCTACAAGGCCACCTTCGGGCTGGTCAACATCGGCCCGTCCACCGACGAGATCCGGCAGGCCGAGTTGGAGGCGAAGATCAAGTCGGTGCTGCGCGGCCACTACAAGGTCGGCGTGATGGGCAAGGGTGGCGTCGGGAAGACGACCGTGTCCGCCTGCGTCGGATCCGTGTTCGCCGAGCTGCGCTTCGACGACCGCGTGGTGGCCATCGACGCCGACACCGCGTTCGGCAAGCTCGGCAGCAGGGTCGACCCGAAGGCTCCGGGCTCCTACTGGGAGCTGGCGTCCGACCAGCATCTTGAGTCGTTCGCCGACGTCCGCGCCCGGGTGGGCAACAACGCCGCCGGCTTATTCGTGCTGGCCGGTGAGGCCACGCCCGCCCGCCGCCGCGTACTGGATGCAGCGATCTATCGGGAAGCGACGTCGCGGCTGGACCGCTACTTCACGATCTCGATCATCGATTGCAGTTCCACCATGGATTCCCCGGTCACCCAGGAGCTGCTGCGGGATCTCGACGCGCTCATCGTGGTGTCGTCACCGTGGATGGACGGCGCGGCGGCGGCCGGTCAGACCATGGACTGGCTGGCCGCCCGCGGATTGACAGGTCTGCTGCAGCGGACAGTGATCGTGCTCAACGATTCCGACGGGCATGCCGACAAACGGACCCGGTCGATCCTGGCGCAGCAGTTCGGCTCACAGGGTCAGGTGGTCATCGAGGTGCCGTTCGATGGGCATCTGCGGCCCGGCGGCGTCATCGACCGAACCAGCGAGATGTCAGCGGCCACGCGGCGCCGTTTCGTCGAGATCGCGGCTGCGCTCGCCGAGCACTTCCCCACCCGCGACGACCGAAGCAGGGAACGCTACTAATCGATCTGCTTGAGCAGCGCTTCGATCGCGTCGATCGCCGCTGCCGGCACCGGCTCCTCCGCTTCTGCGCGCGCGATGTTGTCCTCGGAAACGCCTGCGGCTTGGGCGGTTTCGGCGATGGTCAGGTTGGCGCGACGGCGGGTGGCGTACACCCTCTGGCCCAGCGTGGCGCGGGGTGCCGTCGCGCCCAGCATGGTCAGCTCGTCGATCTGGCGGCGGACAGTGCCCAGCGCCTTGATCAGCGCGGGTGTGACCTGGCTGATACGGGTGGCGCGGGCGGCGACCGCTTCGAGCTTGCGGAGGTCGGCCAGGATGGCCGTCACTCGCGGGGTGAACTCCGGGTCGTCGACCGGGGGCAGCGAGTCGACAGCCGCGCCGAGGCTGTGCACCGCGGTGATGATGGCCTGCGCGATCAGCTGCCCTTCGTCGGCGCCCGCGACGGGTTCGGCCGGCTTCTCCCGCGCCACGGGCTCGCCTTGGCGCAGCCGGGCGATGGTCCCTGGCGGCCATTGCAGCACCTCTTCGAGCTTTGCTCTGGTGCGCTCGCGTGGCCAGCTGCGGCCCTTTTCGAAGGCGATCAGGGCGCCGGCGTTGATGATTCCGTCCGCCGCGAGGCTGCGCTGACTGATGTCGAGTTCTCGCCGGCGCGCGGCGGCCGCCGCGCCTGCGCGGGCCAGCCCAGCATCGACGACGTCCGGCGTCTCAGCGGTCGACTCCGCGTCTGTCATTACGGCGATTCCTCGCTGAGTGGTGTGCTGCGCAGGGTGTCGCAATAGTAACCATCCCGGCCCCGACTGCTACGACTTGGCCACGCATTTTGCGCGATCGATATGTGGCAGAGCTACATCTTTGATGTCCGCCTAACCGTGTCGATGCTACGGAATTACATTGTTGAAGTATTTCCCTGTCGTTGCTGGTCGAGCTCGGATTACGTCTCAGTACGCGGCTGATAGCGCTGTCGTACGAGCGAAAAGGTTGCTTCCACCGAGACGCTAACCGTTGCGTCGCTACGGTTTATGCGCTACGTTTGGCGCCATCGCGGCGAGACGCCGCAGAGCGTGCAGAGGAGCAACAGCGATGACCGCACCGGAGTGGGAAGAGACGCCGATAGGCGCGTGCACCCGAGATCCAGAACGATGGACGACTACGGGGGACGAAGAAGCCAAGGCCATCTGCCGGGCCTGCCCGCGCCGATGGCTGTGCGCCCGCGAGGCATGCGAACTTCCACGCGCGGAGGGCCTGTGGGCGGGGATCTTCATCCCCGAGGGCGGCCGCGGCCGGACGTTTGCCCTGCGCCAGCTGCGTTCACTCGCCGAGCGCAACGGCTACCCGGTCCGCAACCGGCGACTCTTCGCAGAATCCGCCTGAGCCTCGACCCGTTCGCCGCCGGTGTCGGGGGGTCGGCGGCGAACGGGTGCCCGGAATATCACGTCCCCTAAGGCCGTTAGATACGCGACGGTGCCGCCCATGCCCCGGGCCCCAACCAGTTCCGTCGCTTCGAGCGACCACTCGCCGAGAGGCGCCATGGCGGCACCGTCCCAACTTTCCGCCTACCAGGTGTCCACGAACCGCTGACCGCGCGGCGGTTGTTCGCGCGACGCGGCCGCCGCGAGGGTCGCGGCGATCAGGCCGCGGGTATCGGCGGGATCGATGACGTCGTCGATCTCGAACAGCACAGCGGCGTTGAGCGCCTTGGCATTCTCCTGCGCGGCGGCCGTCGCCTGCTGGACGCGCTCCTCACGATCGTCGTCGTCGGCGATCTGTTCAAGCTCCTTGCGCAGCCCAAGCCGAACGGCTCCCTCCAGCCCCATCGGGCCGAGGTGGGCGCCCGGCCATGCCACGGTGAGCAGCGGCTCGTGCAGACTGCCGCCGACCATCGCCTGAGCGCCCAGGCCGTAGCCGCGGCGCAGCACAACGGCGACCAGCGGCACACGCAGCGCGGCCCCGGCGACGAGCATGCGCGAGGCGCGCCGCACCAGCGCTTCGGCTTCGGCCGCCGGGCCGACCATGTAGCCGGGACAGTCGACAAGCGAGACGATCGGCAGGCCGAAGGCGTCGCAGAGCTGGAGGAAACGGGCGGCCTTGTCGGAGGCGGCCGCCGTGATCGCACCTGCCATCACCCGCGTGTTGTTGGCGATGACGCCGACCGCTCGGCCGTCGATCCGGGCCAGGGCGGTCACCATCTCGGGGGCGAACCGCTCGCGAAGGAACGTCACCGAGCCGTCGTCGGCCAACGTCTCGATAATCGGGGCGACGAAATAGGCCCGCCTGGCGCGCTCGGGAATCATTGTGCGCAAACGTGTTTGGTCGCCGGCTTTGCCCGGGGTGGTCGCACCCTGGAAGTAGCCAAGCAGCCGCTTGGTTACGGCGACGGCCTCGGCCTCGTCGGCGACGACGATGTCGACCACCCCGTTGGGCTCCTGCATCGAGATCGGCCCGACGTCGTCGGGGTGGATGTCGCCGAGCCCGCCGCCGGCGATCATCGCCGGTCCGCCCATGCCGATCGACGCGTCCTCGGTGGCGACGATCAGATCGGAGCACCCGGCGATCACGGCGTTGCCCGCAAAGCAGCGGCCCTTGACGATCGCGATCCGCGGCACCAGCCCCGACAGCGCCGCCCACAGTTTGAACGCGCGGGCGTCGAGCGCGGAGACGACGGGGTAGTCGGTGTCGCCGGGACGGCCGCCGCCGCCTTCGGCGAAGAACACGGTGGGCAGCCGCATCCGCTCGATGAGTTCGAAGAGCCGGTCCTTCTTGCGGTGGCCGAGCGCGCCCTGGGTACCGGCGAGCACGGTGTAGTCGTAGGACAACACCGCGCACGCGCTGCGTTCGTCGCCGAACAGGTCGCCGTTGATGCGTGCGGTACCGGCGATCAACCCGTCGGCGGGGGTGCGCGCGATCAGGTCGGCCAGATCGCGACGAAACCGCTGGGCCGCGATCGCGAACCGGCCGTACTCGACGAACGAGCCCGCATCGACGAGGTCCTCGACATTCTCCCGTGCTGTTCGGCCCTTGCCTGCGTGTCTGCGTTCGACCGCATCGGGGCGCGCTGCGTCCTCGGTGAGCGCGCGACGGCGCAACAATTCGGCGTGATCGTCGCGGATGGGATCGTCAGGTTCGGTCATTGAGGCTGGCGATCGTCGCTTCGAGCTGTTCGAGGAAATCGTCGACCTCGTCTTCGTTGTAGCCCCGCTTACCGATCGGCGGCTTGGAGAAGGACACCGCGTGCACGTCGTCGACCGACAGGTTGCCGTAGCCGTCGAGCCTGCTGGCAGCCCGGTGCAGAAAAGCGTCCACCTCGTCATTGTTATAGCCGCGCTTGCCCCACGGCGGTTTACCGAAGGTGGCGTATCGGCAGTCTTGGGAGGTCAAGCGAGGGACGCTCATGGCGTCTGATGCTAACGCTGCCGAAGTTATCCACAGGGCTTCGGCAGACGACGGAGTTCTGTCGGCGATCCGTCTTAACGTGCGGTCATGACCAACTGGATCAATACCGTCAGCCGTGACCACGTTGAGCGTGGGGTGCGGGGCCGCTTTACTCAGGCCAACCACGGCAAGCCACACATGTTGAAGAAGATGGCCAAAGGTGACTGGATCGTCTTCTACTCCCCGAAGACCGTGTATCCGGACGGCGAGCCGTTGCAGGCGTTCACCGCTATCGGGCAGGTCGCCGACGACGAGCCGTACCAGGCCGAGATGTCACCCGACTTCCAGCCGTGGCGCCGCAATGTCGATTTCCTGGAGTGCGCCGAGACCCCGATCAGGCCGCTGATCGAACAGCTGGACTTCATCGAGGACAAATCCCGGTGGGGATACAAATTCCGGTTCGGTGTGTTCAAGATCGACGATCACGACCTGGACGTGATCCGTTCGGCGATGACCGGCGCTGCGGCCGGGAGACTACTGTGAGCCCGTGAGCAACACCGACGCTGCGCCTACCGAAGTCGCCTGTGGGGCTTCGCGATTCGCCGGGGTGCTGCATCCGCGCGAGGTACCGCTGGGCGGGCCGCGGGCGATCCTGGTGCGACGCACGTTGCCGCAGCGGGAGCGGTCGCTGATCGGGGCGTGGTGTTTCGCCGACCACTACGGCCCGCATGACGTGCGCGGCGGTCCGGGGATGGACGTGCCGCCGCATCCCCACACCGGATTGCAGACAGTCAGTTGGCTGTTCAGCGGTGAGGTGGAGCATCGCGACAGCGCGGGTATACATGCGATGGTGCGGCCCGGCGAGCTGAATCTCATGACCGCGGGCGCGGGCATCTGCCATTCCGAGGTCTCGACCGCGGCCACCACCGTCCTGCACGGCGTGCAGCTATGGGTGGCACTGCCCGACTCCGACCGGGACACCGGTCGCGACTTCGCCCACTACGTGCCGCAGCCGCGCTCCCTCGCCAGCGCCACGCTGCGGGTCTTCCTCGGCGCGCTCGCAGGCGACCGCTCACCCGTCCACACCTTCACTCCGCTGCTCGGCGCGCAGATCGACCTCGATCCTGGTGCCCGCCTCACCCTCGAGGTCGATCCCGGCTTCGAGCACGGTGTGCTGCTCGATCAGGGCAGCGTCGAGGTCATGGGTACCGCGCTAGCGGTGGCCGATCTGGCATTCCAGGCCGCCGGGAGCGACCGTCTGGAGGTCGTCAACCGCGGCCAAAGCCCGGCACGCGTGGTGCTGCTCGGCGGTCCGCCGTTTCCCGAGCAGCTGGTGATGTGGTGGAACTTCGTCGGGCGCAGCCACGAGGACATCGCGGCCTACCGCCAAGTGTGGGAGAACCACGACGGCCGCTTCGGTGCGGTGCAGGGTTACCAGGGAGCGGTCTCACGCCTGCCTGCCCCGCCGTTGCCGAACGCGACGTTGCGTCCGCGCCCTAATCCCGGGGTATAGAGGACGTCATGGCCACCGACAAGACCGGCGCACCGACGACAGTGACCCAGGAAACCGACCGCTTCAGCATCGCCGTCGACAAACAGAAGGTCGGCTTCACCGAGTATGTCGATCGCGACGGCCAACGAATCTTCCCCCACACGGAGGTGGCCGACGAGTTCGAGGGCCGCGGTCTGGCAACGATTCTCGTCAATGAAGCGCTGCAGGCCACCCGCGACGCCGGTCTACGTATCGTCGCGGTGTGCCCGCTGGTGGCCGCGTTCGTCAAGAAGCACCACGAGTTCGACGACGTGGTCGACCCGGTAGACGCCGACGTCAAACGCTGGCTGGCGAACTCTTAGCCGAACTAACCCGATATCGTCGGTCGCGATGACCACCCAGGATCGCGCGACCGAATCCCCCACTGCCCGTAGCGGGCCATCGGCGTTCTTCGTCGCCGACGGCGACACCTTCGTGCCGCAATCCATCGCCAGGGGCCCGTGGGGCGAGACGATCAGCGGCAACTACGTCGGCGGCATCCTCGGCCATGTCCTCGAACGTGACGCAGGCGATCCCGAGTTTCAGCCCGCGCGGCTCACCGTCGACCTGTTTCGGCCCGCCGCCCTGGCGCCTGTGCGCGTCGACACCACGGTCACCCGTCAGGGCCGCCGACTCAGGCTGGTCGACGCGGTGATGACGCAATCCGACACCGTCGTCGCCCGCGCGAGCGGATTGTTTCTGCGTCGGGGCGAGCAACCGTCCGACGAGATATGGACGACGCCGCTGAACATGCCGCCCGTTCCGCCCACACCCGATCCGATTCCTCGGGGCTTGGCCATGCTCGTCTGGACCTACGGCAACAACGAGCACACCCCCGGGCCGGGCTTCGGGCTCGACGCCTGGCAACACGCAGGCCCGAAGTACATCTGGGTGCGCGACATCAGGCCGTTGATCGACGGCGAAGATCTCACGCCATTCACCCGCGCCGCGATGGCCGGGGACATGGCCAGCTCGCTAACCCATTACGGCACAGGCGGTTTGCAGTTCATCAACGCCGACTACACGCTCACGCTGAGCCGGCTGCCTGAAGGGCCGTACCTCGGGTTGGCGGCGTTGACCCACTACAGCCACGCCGGGGTTGCGACCGGTGTCGCCACGATCGTTGATCAACACGGCCCGATCGGCAGCGCCGTCGCCACCGCGTTGTCGAATCCCGGCTTCGCCCCGCCGCACCCGTAGCACGGCTGCAGGACCACCACGGGAATCTCGTGTTCAGTTTGTCAAAGCACTAGTGCTCGACTCACCAGCCGAAGGTGGGCTGCCGGAAATTCGAGTAGTCGCCTACTCACGAAGTCTTGCAGGGCCTGGGTAACGCTGGTGCTATCCCGATGCCGACTAAAAGGGGGAAGGCAAAATGGGAACTGTCACGTCGAATACGAAGCGCGAAGTACGTTTCAATATTGATGCAGACGAGATCATCGATCCAGCAACAACCATAACCATCCAATTGCCTGCAGCGGTGGATGCGCAGGGGGCGCAGGCCGCCGTACGGGTGAAGCGGGGCGGCGACGAACTGCCTGTCCGAACCACCTTGGCACGAAACGGTCGATCGGTCCGTGTCGTGCTTGGTGAGGCAGCAGCCACACTGTTCGGCGCTTACTGCCTCGAAGTCGACGAATTGCTGAGCGCCAAGGGCGAGCGCCTTACCGAGCAGGTGCGCCTGCCTTTCTGCGTTCTACCGACCGCGGCCAAAGAGCTCAAAGGGCTGCGTGTCGAGCACAGTGTCCGTCTCGAATTCGATGACATCCACGTCCTCCGGCTCCCGCCCGGGCGGGCGGGGAAGGACGGTCATGTCGATGTCATGAAGGTAGTCGACCGCAAGACTGGTGCGCCCAAGGAGCTGGCTTTCGACGAGCGTGGCAACGCCGTCGACATCCGCGAGCGCCTCGACGAGCTGGACAAGCGGCGCGCGGAGAAGTTCGGCAGCATGGATCCGGCCGTCTACCACCACCTCGAATCCGCTGCGGATGGCGAGCGAATTCCGGTCGTCGTATGGGCACGAATCGAATTGCCGCCAGCGCCATACGAGAAGTTCGCCGATCGGCGAACCCACGAGCCGCCAAGCGGCGAGGCGCGGATCAATGAGTCACTGCGCGGGCCGGTCGACGACCTGTATCGGGCGCTCGATCGCCACGGCGTTTCGGTCCGCGATGATTCCCGTCGCGACGCGGGGTTGCCTCTGGTGACGGCGGAGGTCACCGCGGAGCAATTGCGGGCGTTGTCCCGCGACGAGGCCGTCGGCGCAATATATTTCGACGACCGCACCGCGATCAACGACTTGGGCGACTCGATCGCCATCGCCCGCTCGAGCCAGGCTCATGCGCTCGGTTTTGACGGAACCGGCGTGCGCGTAGCCGTCTTCGAGGGCGGCCCGAGCGACACCACCAATCTCAGTTTCGAGAGGCGTTACACAAGCAGCCCGCCCGCGAGCACCCATGCTCGCCTGACGTCGGCGATTATCAAGAACATCGAGCCGCGCAAGCCACACGGCCATGCGCCGGACTGTGACCTCTACTCAGCCAATTCGTCTGACAACGACGCGCTGCTGTGGGCGGTACGTGACCAGCACTGCACGGTGATCAGCCAGAGTTTCCACCGATCGAATGAACCGGGAAGCGGGACGCTGCAATCCGATGACGTGTTGAAGGACTGGCTCGCACTGCGCTGGCCGTATCCGACCATCGTGCAAGCGGCAGGCAACTTCTGGGAAGGCGATGACGACAACATAGATCCGCCCGAGGACGAGTACGTCAATCACAAGGGCTACAACACTCTGTCGGTGGGCAACCACAATGACAGCGCGGGCGCGATGTCGGGTGACTCCGTTTTCCGCAATCCCACCACCGCGCACGGCGATCGCGAACTGCCCGAAATCGCTGCCAATGGCACCGGCGTATCGGCGGTCGGTGAAGGTATGTCGGGAACGAGCTTCGCTGCGCCGGCGGCAGCCGGGGTGGTGGCGCTACTGCAGGATGTCGACCCGGTGCTCAGCTCGTGGCCGGAAGGCTGCCGGGCGATCATGTTGGCGGCCGCAGGCCGCAACGTACAGGGCGGCACGTGGTGGCAGGACGTTTCGGCGGGCGTGGAAGGCCACGACGGTGCGGGGGCCGTTGACGCGAGCGCGGGTGTCGCCATCGCCCGGCAGCGCCGGTGGCGCGACGCTGCTGCCTCGCGACACGGCTGGGATGTCGGAACGCTGTCATCGGCGGTGATCGGCCGAGATGGCCTGGCCACCTTCCGTTATCACATCCACGTTCCGCCACTACTGTTTGTACCGCGCGTGAAAGTTGCGTTGGCCTGGGACAGCGCGGTGAGTACGTTCCTCAACGTCTTCCCGTTGTCCTCAAGGCTGACAGTGGATCTCGACCTCAGCGTGCGTGACAGCAACGGCACGACCGTCGGCTCGTCGGCGTCTTGGGACAACAGCTATGAGGTCGTCGAGTTCGCTGCTAAAGCAGGGCAGACCTACGAGATAGTCATTCGGCGATGGTCCGGGAGCGACGACGTGTGGTTCGGCGTGGCGTGGTCCGTCAGCGGACGCAGCCTGCTTCTCCCTATCGATGAGCCGGTTGTGCTGGAGGGGTAGCTGACCACCCTTAACGAGGCTGCAGGACCACCACGGGAATCTCGCGATCGGTCCAGCTCTGGTAGTTGTCGAAGTCCGCGTAGAGCTCGACGAGCTTCGGCCACAGCCGCGCCCGTTCCTCCGGGCCCGCCGTGACGGCGTGCACCGCGCGACGGTCTGCCCCGATCTCTGCGTACGTGTCCGGGTTGGCCACCAGGTTGCGGTACCACTGCGGGTCCTCGGGCCGTCCGCCCTGGGAGGCGACGATCACCACGTCGGCCCCGTCGAACATATAGAGCAACGGCGTGACGAATACCTTGCCGGACTTACGGCCACGATGCTCGAGCAAAAGGGTGGGTACCGGCTTGCGGAAGCCCGCGCCGATGCGCCACTTCCCACCGACCTTTCCGCCTGTGCGGCGATAGACCCACACGTGCGCCTTGCCCGCGTACTTGAAGATCTTGGGCAGCAGCGGAGAGTCCAGCTGCTTCGGACGGTCTTGCGGCATCAGAGGTACTGCGCCGTGCTGCCGCCGATCGGCATGGCCCCCATGCCGAGCTTGCGGTGATCCCAGCTACGGAGCCTGCTCGGAACGACGCGCACGCAGATGCGGTTGTTCATCATCTGGTCGATGAACGGGCGCATCTCGTCGCTGTACGGCCCGGTGTAGCGCTCCCACACGCTAATCCCCACGCGCAGAATGGTTTCCGGGTCGTCGACGATCTCGGCGTGCCCGTCGATGGACACCCCGCGCAACGTGTCGTAGCTCTGCCCGTCCTCGATCATCACGGTGATCGTCGGGTCGCGGAACAGGTTGACGGCCTTCTGCGACTTGGCCTTGGTCTCGAACCAGATCTCGCCGTCGACCACGGCGTACCACATCGCGACCAGGTGCGGCCTGCCGTCGGGTAGCACGGTCGCCATCGTCGCGGTCCTGCTGCGCTCGATGAACTCCGTGATCTCGTCGTCGGTCATGACGATCTTCGCGCGTTGGTTTGTGCCCACGTCGAGATACTTTCAGGTCGCCACGGGGGTGACGGTCACCGGGATGCCGTTGAGTGCGCCGTTGCCCGACGGCTCGTCGATGAACGTCGGCGGCGACAGGATGTTGGTGTTCACGCCGGGCGAGTCGTTGGCGATCGCCATGCGGGTGCCTGGCTTCCCGTGGCCCCAGCCGTGCGGCATCGACACCACCCCCGGCATGATCTCGCCGGTCACCTCGACGGGCGCCTCGATCTGCCCGGCTGACGAGGCAATCATGACGAGGTCGCCCGTCGTCACGCCGCGCTTTGTCGCGTCGTCAGCGTGCATCAGCAGGGTGCAGCGGTCCTTGCCCTTCATCAGCGGTCCGACGTTGTGCAGCCACGAGTTGTTCGACCGCAGGTGCCGCCTGCTGACCAGCACCAGCTCATCGGGCGCGCGGTCGAGGCGTTCGGCGAGCCGGGGCAGGTCGTCGAGTAGGTACTGCGGGGCGAGCCGGATCTTGTGGTCCGCCGTACCGAGAATCTCGGGCACCTGCGACACCATCGGCCCGAAGTTGATGCCATTCGGCTGCGCCTTGAGCTTGTCCAGCGTGACGCCGTCGGGGTTCTCGCCGTATCGGTCGCCGAACGGCCCGGTGCGCAGGGTGAAGTCGAGGATGCGCTCGGGTCCCGCCGCGGTTCGTAGTGCGTGCGAATGGCCGCGACCGTCGAGCCCCTTGGTGAACGCCATGTAGTCGAAGAACCCGTCGTCGATGGCCGCGACGTCGACGTCCTCGGCGGGCGTGCCGGTGCACAGCCCGGTCAGCCGGATCAGGATTTCCCACTCCTCCGGCCGGTCGGGATCCTCCGGCTCGAACACCGGGGGCGAGTAGTTCGCGATGCTGTTGATTGCGAAGTTGAGGATCAGATCGTCGTGGTGCGGCTGCTCCAGCGGCGACGGCGCAGGCAGGATCACGTCGGCATGCCTGGTGGTTTCGTTGAGCCACAGGTCGACGGAAATCATCGCGTCCAATGTCGGCAACACCTCGTCGAGCTTGTGGCCTGCGGGCGTCGACAGCACGGGGTTGCCCGCGACCGTGATCAGCGCCTTGAGCTGCCCCTCCCCCGGCGTCGCGATCTCCTCCGCCAGGCACGACACGGGCACCTGTCCGAGGACTTCCTTCGCGCCGCGCACACGGGTGCGGTACCGGCCGAACTCCGGCGCACCGTCCTCCAATCCGGGGATCGGCTGCACCGTCACCGACCACGCCGCGGCGCGGGGGAACATCGACCCACCAGGAGTGTCGAAGTGCCCTGTGAGGATGTTGACAACATCGACGAGCCAGCTGGCAAGGCTGCCGAACTCCTGATTGCACAAACCAATTCGGCCGTACACCACCGCGCGCTCGGTGCCCGCCAATTCGCGGGCCAAGGTTCGAATGCGGTCGGCCGCGATGCCGGTGACCGCGGCGACGCGCTCCGGCGACCACTCGGCGGCCGCCTGACGCATCCGGTCGACGCCGTCGAGGTGGGGTTCGACGTCGCCGAGCCTGACCAGGTTCTCGGCGAACAGCGTGTGCACGACTGCGAGCAACAGTGCCGCGTCGGTGCCGGGCGTGATCGGCAGCCACTCGTCGGCGCGGGCGGCGGTGGCGGTGCGCACCGGATCGACGACAATGACCCTGCCCCGCTTGCGAATTGAGTCGATGATCCCCATCACGTTGGGAGCCGCGAGCAGCGACCCCTGCGATGCCGCGGGGTTGGCGCCCATGACGATCAGCAGGTCGGTGCGCTCGATGTCGGGCACCGGGAAACTCCACCAGCCGCCGTACATCAGGTGCGACGACAGATTCTTCGGCCATTGGTCGACGGTGCCTGGTGAGTAACTGAGCGGGATGCCCGACATGCCAAGCAGCACACCGGTGTAGCGGCCGAGGGAGAACGAGTGCGCCAGCGGGTTGCCGGTGTAGCACGTGACGGCGCCGATGCCGTGCTTCTCGATCACCGGGGCCAGCAGCTCGGTGCAGCGGCGGAAGGCGGCGTCCCAGCTGACCTCCTGCCACTGCCCGTCGACCTTGATCATCGGGCGCCGGATGCGGTCGGGGTCCTCGTGAACCGCGCCGAGGGTGGCGCCCTTGGGGCAGATGTGGCCATGGCTCCAGGTGTCGTCGCGGTTGCCGCGGATGCTTGTGACGCGGCGGTCCTCGACGTGAATCTCCAAGCCGCACATTGCCTCACACAGTGGACAGGTGTAGAGGTGCCGCCCGTCCTCGCCGACACCGGCCAACGGCCTGGTGAGCCCGGTCGTCATCGCTGCCTCCTCGAATACGGCATGCCCGCCAGATTGTTGTGACACACTGTAACGACAAATAGGTGCGGCGGGAAGGCAATCGTGGAAGCGGTGCGGCGGCATCGGCGACAGGGCTCGCGCCGGGATCCGTCGATCGACACGGCGGTGCTGGCCGCGGCGCGTCGGCTCCTTGTCGAACGTGGCTATGCGGCGACGACCATCGACCTGATCGCCACCACGGCCGGGGTCAGCCGGCCGGCCGTGTACCGCCGGTGGAGTTCGAAAGCGCAGCTGGTGCACGAAGCGCTGTTCCCCGACCTCGGACCCGAGCCGCAGGAGGACGACTTCGTCGCCGAGATCACCCGCCTCTGCCGGGGGGCGCTGCGGATGTACGGTGACGCCGCGGTGCGCGAATCAATTCCCGGTCTGCTCAACGATTTACGGTCGGACCGCGGGATGCGCCGGGTGCTCAGCGACCGCCTGGAGGCCACGGCGCGCAGTCAGCTTGCCGAGCGGGTTGGCGACGCGGTCGCCGACGGCACCGCGCGCCCTGGTGTCAGCGCGGACACCGTCATGGACGCCATCGCAGGCGGCGCCTGGTACGCGGTATGCGTGCGCCGCATCAAAGATGTGGACACCGCGGCCAAGGAGCTGAGCGAGCTGGTGCTACGGGGTGTACTCGCGTGAAGCTCAGCCGTTCAGCAGCATCGCGTACTGGGCGGCAACCTGCTGCTGGGCATCCAACAGGCTCTCCGAGGTGGTTTCGATCGCGTACCCGTCCGCCGCGCCCAGACAGTAGAAGCTCTTGTCCTCCAGCTGAAGGCAGCGGCTATCGGGCAGGTTGTTGACCGGCTTGGCCGGCTGTGACGTCGGCTGCAACTCGGCGTAGAACCCATCCACGATTCGCGCCGCGCTCTCGGAGTCCTTGGTCTGATAGACGTTTGTTTTCGCCATCGCCACCAGATCCGTGCCGGTCTCGGAAAACAATGTCGTGGACCGGCTCGGATCGCTTTGGAACTGCAGGGCGCCGCGTTGCTCATAGGTGGTGTTCTGGATGGTCGTCGCTTCTTTGTCCGGAACCGGCAAGGTGCGCGCCAATAAACCGGTCGGGTCGAGCGAGATGTCGGCGAACTCGGACGGATCCGTCGCGCGGAACTGGTCGATGGCCGGGCCCTGCAGGTCAATGGTTTTGGCGACCAGGCCGAGGGCCGGATCCATTCCATCGACGGCCTGCGCAAGTTGCATGAACACGTACGGGCCGTGGGCCGTGAAGGCCCGGACCGCATTCCACCGCTTGCCTGTGGAGCCCTCGGTCTGTGTGTAGCTCGCCGCCTGCGCGTCGGGATGACCCGGGATCTGCGCGCGCTGCACGCCCTCCCCTGTCTTGGCCGCGATGTCGCCGAAGTCCGTGGCGGCGGCAGCAGCGGCTCCCGGATCGGCGAACCGCAGCACCGCATTCACCAGGATCTTCTGACCCTCCGCGGTACGCGCCGACGCGAACCCATTGATGAAGCCATGCTGGCTAGCCGCGGCCGCGAACGGCTCCGGGCCGATGTTCGCAAGCGCTTCGGCGCTCTGCAGCACGGTGGCACCGAACCCGAACCAGCCAGTCAGTGTCGAGTCGACTTCCCACGGACCGACGACGTTGTTGGCCATGCGCTGGGCCTCGACCAACACGCCGCGCAACGGGTCGCCCGTAACGCCAAGCGGCTGGCTCGGCTGCGTGGGGTACGGCCCGACGTCGAGCTTGCTGATGTCGACCGTCGGGGCCTTCGGAGCGCCCGACTCCTTCACCGCAGACCCGTCGACCGCTGTCGAACACGCCGCCGACAGCAGCGCCACCGAAACAAACGCGATATACGCGAGCCGCATTCGCAAAAAGCTACCGTGCCGGACACCAAATACAACACGCGCTCGATGCGGTGTCGAAAAGCAATTCAAGGGGTGATGGGGATTGAAAAAATCGAGGCGAGTCACCCGAAATCGGTGACTCGCCTCGTCTCGATTCTGTGGGCGAAGGGGGACTTGAACCCCCACGTCCCGAAGGACACTGGCACCTGAAGCCAGCGCGTCTGCCATTCCGCCACTCGCCCCAACAACCGGGGGAGCCTATCACGCGAGGCACCTCGCTCCCCAACCGTGCCGGGAGCCCACGAAGACCGCCGACAGCCGCCGCCGGGACCACGATCAGGCAGCTGACCTGCTGACATTTGATTCTCAGAATTCTGTTGGTCCCGCTGCGCAGCGCTCGGCCGATACCATGCAAGTGAGCCACGCGGCCAGGCGACACGCTGGCGCACCGGCGCATGGACAGGACCGACGGACAACGACGAGTGAGGCGGGCGGTGATATGGGTCTAGTCAACCGCATCGAACGCAAACTCGAATCAACCGTCGGCGACGCTTTCGCGAGGGTGTTCGGCGGATCGATTGTGCCCCAAGAAGTCGAGGCGATGCTTCGCCGGGAAGCCGACAACGGTGCGCGCGAAGTCCTCGGCGACCGCATTTTGGCCCCAAACGACTACGTCATTACCCTCAGTGTGCCTGACTATCAGAAGGTGAGCGCCGACCCGGACCTCACATCGACGACTTTCGCCAAGCACTTGGAGGGATACATCCATGAGCAGGGATGGCAAACGTATGGTGATGTGGTCGTCAGATTCGAGGCGTCACCGAACCTGCACACCGGACAGTTTCGCGCGCGTGGTGCGGTCAACCCCGATTCGGCCACTGGCGAGCCCGCCCCACCCCGAGAACTTTCGTCCAACGCAGAACCAGGAGTACCGATGACTGACAACCCGACCTACCGCGGCGGCCAGGGACAGGGGCGGCCCGCCGATGAGTACTACGACGAACGGTACGGCCAACAACCGGACGAACGTGGCCAGGATCCCCGCGGCCAACAGCCGCCCCCGCAGGACCAGGGCGGCTACCCACCCCAGGGGGAGCCCCCGTATCCACCGCGCCAGGGCTACCCCGACCAGGGCGGCTACCCCGACCAGGGCTATCCGCCGCAGGCCTATGAACAGCGTCCGCCCGCCGGATACGGCCCGCCCGCCGGCGGCTACCCGGACCAGGGCTACCGGCAGGCACCCGGCGGCTACCCCCCGCCGCAGGGTGGCCAGCCCGGTTACGGCGCCCCCGGCGGCGACTACGACTACGGTCGTCAGCCCGGGCACGGCCGCCCGGACGAAGGCGGCTACGGTCGCCAGGAACCGCGGCCGTCATATCCCGACCAGGGTGGCTACCCCGATCAGGGCGGCGGCTACCCCGACCAGGGCGGCTACGGAGGCCAGGCGTACGGCCGTCAGGACCAGGGATACGGAGCCCCGCCTGACTACGGCCGCTACGGCGAGCCCCCTGCCGCTGGCGGATACGCCGAGCCCGGCTATGCCGAGCCCGCCGGCGCCGGCGCCGGCTACGACTACGGCCAACCGGCCGGTCAGGCCGGTTACGGCGGCGGCTACGGCCAGGGCGACTACCCGGCCGGCGGCACCGCCGTCACGCTGCAACTCGACGACGGCAGCGGCCGCACGTACCAGTTGCGTGAGGGCGCCAACGTGATCGGCCGCGGTCAGGACGCCCAGTTCCGGCTGCCCGACACCGGTGTGTCCCGCAGGCATCTGGAGATCCGCTGGGACGGCCAGGTCGCGCTGCTCTCCGACCTCAACTCCACCAACGGCACGACGGTGAACAACGCGCCGGTGCAGGAGTGGCAGCTGGCCGACGGCGACGTGATCCGGCTCGGCCACTCCGAGATCATCGTCCGGGTTCACTGAGAGGGATCCGTCCGGTCCTGGCCGGCGGCGGCGGGAAGCTGAACGCTTCACCCTCACGTCGATCGCTGTCCAAGTATCGTGACGTTGCCGAAGGTGGCTGAGCTGTTCGGCGGGCAGGAGCGCTGGGGGTACCTCCCGCCCGAAGGGCAGGGGGCCGACCGGGGGATCGTTTGTGCGTCGCCGACGCGACGAAGACGGAACGGGGACGGAGAGGACGTCAGATGCAGGGGTTAGTTCTGCAACTGACGCGCGTCGGATTCCTGTTGCTGCTGTGGTTGTTCATCTGGTCGGTGCTCCGGATCCTGCGGACCGACATCTACGCGCCGACCGGGGCGGTCATGGTGCGACGGGGGCTGGCGCTGCGGGGTTCGTTGCTGCCCAACCGGGGCCGCCGCCACGTGGTGCGCCAGCTGATCGTCACCGAGGGCGCTCTGGCCGGTACCCGCATTACGTTGGGCACTCAACCCGTGCTGATCGGCCGGGCCGACGACTCGACGCTGGTGCTCACCGACGATTACGCCTCGACGCGGCACGCCAGGCTCTCCCCACGAGGTTCGGAATGGTATGTCGAGGACCTAGGATCGACCAACGGCACATACCTTGACAGGGCGAAGGTGACGACGGCGGTACGGGTTCCGATGGGCACGCCGGTTCGAATCGGCAAGACGGTAATCGAGCTGCGCCCGTGACACTGGTGCTTCGATACGCCGCTCGCAGCGACCGTGGTTTGGTCCGCGCCAACAACGAGGACTCGGTGTACGCCGGCGCGCGCCTGCTCGCGCTTGCCGACGGAATGGGCGGCCACGCCGCAGGCGAGGTGGCCTCGCAGCTGGTGATCGCCGCGCTGGCCCACCTTGACGATGACGAGCCGGGCGGCGATCTGCTTTCCAAGCTCGACGACGCGGTCCGCGAGGGCAATTCGGCGATCGCGGCGCATGTCGAAGCCGATCCCGAGCTCGAGGGTATGGGCACCACGCTGACCGCAATCCTGTTCGCCGGCAACCGCCTTGGGCTGGTCCACATCGGCGACTCCCGCGGCTATCTTCTTCGCGACGGCGAACTCGGCCAGATCACCAAGGACGACACGTTCGTCCAGACGCTCGTCGACGAAGGCCGCATCACTGCCGAGGAGGCGCACAGCCATCCGCAGCGCTCGCTGATCATGCGGGCGCTCACCGGCCACGAGGTAGAGCCGACGCTAATCATGCGCGAGGCGCGAGCCGGTGACCGGTATCTGCTGTGCTCCGACGGTTTGTCAGATCCGGTCAGCCACGAAACCATTCTCGAGGCGCTGCAGATTTCCGACGTTGCCGAAAGTGCGGACCGGCTCATCGAATTGGCGCTACGCGGTGGTGGACCTGACAACGTCACCGTGGTGGTGGCCGACGTCATCGACTACGACTACGGCCAGACCCAGCCCATCCTGGCGGGCGCGGTGTCCGGCGACGACGATCAGGTCGCGCCACCAAACACCGCGGCCGGTCGCGCTTCGGCGTTCAATCCGCGCCGAAGTGAGGCCAAACGCGTTGTGCCGCAACCGGAGGAGCCGCAGCAGAAACCGCGGTCACGTCGCCGCATGTTCATCGCGGCGGTCCTGCTGGTGCTGGTTGTGCTGGCCGGGCTGGCCATCGGCCGAGAGATCGTGCGCAGTAACTACTACGTCACCGAGCACGACGGCACCGTGTCGATCATGCAGGGTGTTCAGGGTTCCTTTCTGGGTTTGGCACTACAGGAGCCCTACCTGTTGGGGTGTCTCAACGCACGAAATGAGTTGTCGCTCATCCGCTCCGGGCAATCTAACGACAACCTGGCCTGCCGCATGCTCGGTGTGAATGATATGCGGCCGTCGGAGCGGGCGCAGGTGGTCGCGGGCCTGCCGTCGGGCACGCTCGATGAAGCCATCTCCCAAATCGAAGAACTCGCCCGCAGTTCGGTACTCCCGACATGCGCCCCGCGCACCCCGACCGCCACTACCACCACGACTTCACCGTCGCCGACACCGCATATACCGGAAACACCTGCGAATCCGGGCATTCCAGAAGCAGGCAGTGAAACACCCGCACCGGAGACCCCGACCACGGTGACCGCGCCGGCTCCGGCGCCCCCAGGTCCACCGCCGCCAGGTGAACCACCGCCTTCGCCGTCCCCCACGCCGCAGCCCACCGTGACAGCGCTGCCTCCCCCACCGCCAGAGCCGGGGACGAACTGCCGGGAAGTGTCATGACGACGCAACCGCAGTCGCCAGTCGCCGTCATGCCGCCGCTGCCGAACCGGCGCAACTCCGAACTGTTCCTGCTCGGCTTCGCCGCGGTGATCACCACCGTGGCGCTGCTGCTCGTCGAGGCCAACCAGGAGCAGGGTCTGCATTGGGACCTGGCGCAGTACACGGTGGCCTATCTCGCGCTGTTCACCGGCGCGCATTTGGCGGTCCGGCGGTTCACGCCGTACGCCGACCCGCTGCTGCTGCCGGTGGTCGCGCTGTTGAATGGCCTGGGACTGGTCATGATTCACCGCCTGGACCTCGCGGCGGGTGGCCCGACGTCAAAAGGCCTTGGCGGCACTGCCAACCAGCAGATGTTGTGGACTCTCGTCGGCGTAGTGGTCTTCTCGCTGGTGGTGATCTTCCTGCGTGATCATCGGCTGCTGGCGCGCTACGGCTACGTCTGCGGTCTGACGGGCTTGATTCTGCTGGCCATTCCCGCAGTGCTGCCCCGGTCGGTGTCGGAGCAGAACGGCGCAAAGATCTGGATCGAGTTGCCGGGCTTCTCAATTCAGCCGGCCGAGTTCTCCAAGATTCTGCTGCTCATTTTCTTCGCCGCCGTGCTGGTGGCCAAGCGCAGCGTGTTCACCAGCGCCGGCAAGCACTTCGTCGGCATGGATCTGCCGCGGCCCCGCGACCTGGCGCCGCTGCTGGCGGCTTGGATCGCCTCTGTCGGCGTGATGGTCTTCGAGAAGGATCTCGGCACCTCGCTCCTGCTGTACGCGTCCTTTCTGGTGCTGGTCTACATAGCCACCGACCGGTTCAGCTGGGTGGTCATCGGGCTGGCGCTCTTCGCGGCGGGAAGCGTTGCGGCCTATTACGTTTTCGATCATGTCCGAGTCCGGGTGCAGACCTGGTGGGACCCGTTCGCCGATCCCGACGGCGCCGGCTATCAGATGGTGCAGTCGCTGTTCAGCTTCGCCACCGGCGGTATCTTCGGCACCGGTCTCGGCAACGGTCAGCCCGGTACCGTGCCCGCCGCATCGACGGACTTCATCATCGCCGCGATCGGCGAAGAGCTCGGGCTGGTCGGGTTGGCGGCGGTACTGATGCTCTACACCATCGTCATCATCCGCGGCCTGCGGACCGCGATCGCGGTGCGGGACAGCTTCGGAAAGCTACTGGCCGCCGGGCTGGCGTCGACACTGGCGATCCAGTTGTTCATCGTGGTTGGCGGCGTCACCAAGCTGATCCCGCTGACCGGGCTCACCACCCCATGGTTGTCGTACGGCGGTTCGTCGCTGCTGGCCAACTACGTGCTGCTGGCGATCCTGGTGCGCATCTCGCACGCCGCACGGCGCCCGATCGTCACCCGGCCGCAGACCACGCCGATCGCGGCCGCGAGCACTGAGGTGATCGAGAAGGTATGAACACCTCGCTGCGCCGCATCTCCGTGACGATCATGGCGCTGATCGTGCTGCTGTTGGCCAATGCCACACTGACACAGGTGTTTACGGCCGACGGGCTGCGCGCAGATCCGCGTAACCAGCGGGTGCTCCTCGATGAGTACTCACGCCAGCGTGGCCAGATTTCCGCCGGTGGCCAGCTGCTCGCCTACTCCGTGTCGACCAACGGCCGGTTCCGCTTCCTTCGCGTCTACCCCAACCCGCTGACCTACGCCCCGGTCACCGGGTTCTATTCGCTGAGCTATTCGAGCGCCGGGCTGGAGCGCGCCGAGGACACCATCCTCAACGGTTCCGACCAGCGGCTGTTCGGTCGGCGACTGGCCGACTTCTTCACCGGCCGCGATCCACGCGGCGGCAATGTCGCGACCACCATCAATCCGCAGGTGCAGCAGGCGGCCTGGGACGCGATGGCGGGCGGCTGCAACGGTCCGTGCAAGGGCGCGGTAGTGGCGCTCGAGCCGTCGACCGGCAAGGTTCTCGCCATGGTTTCGGCGCCGTCCTACGACCCGAATCTGCTGGCCACCCACGACGTTCAGAAACAGTCCGTCGAGTGGCAGCGTCTGCGTGACAACCCCGACTCGCCGCTGTTGAACCGTGCCATCTCGGAAACCTACCCGCCCGGGTCCACGTTCAAGGTCATCACCACGGCGGCTGCACTGCAGTCCGGCGCCACCGAGAACACCCAACTGACCGCTGCGGCACGAATCACGTTGCCGGACAGCACTGCAACGCTGGAGAACTTTGGCGGGGCAGCGTGTGGCGCCGCCCCGACCGCCTCCCTGCGCGACGCATTCGCGAAGTCATGCAATACGGCGTTCGTCCAGCTCGGCATCAACACTGGCGCCGACGCACTGCGGTCGACTGCGCTGGCGTTCGGGCTGGACAGCCCTCCTCCGACGATTCCGCTTCAGGTGGCCCAATCCACCGTTGGCCCGATCACCGACGCCGCCGCCCTCGGTATGTCGAGCATCGGGCAGAAAGATGTTGCACTGACACCACTACAGAACGCGCTGGTCGCCGCGACCATCGCGAACAAAGGGGTGGCCATGCGGCCGTACCTTGTCGATAGTCTGAAGGGACCCGACCTCGCCAACATCAGCACGACGGCTCCCCACAAAGAGCGACAGGCGGTGTCCGAGCAGGTCGCAGATACACTTACGGACTTGATGGTCGCCGCCGAGCAGGTGACTCAGCAGAAGGGAGCCATCGCCGGCGTGCAGATCGCATCGAAGACCGGCACGGCGGAGCACGGTACGGATCCGCGCAACACCCCGCCGCATGCCTGGTATATAGCCTTCGCGCCGGCATCGGCTCCCAAGGTTGCGGTCGCCGTCCTGGTCGAAAACGGTGGCGAGAGGCTGTCTGCCACCGGCGGCGCCCTGGCCGCGCCCATCGGGCGCGCCACCATCGCGGCAGCACTGCGGGAGGCATCATGAGCTTCCCGAAGACGAGCGCGAGTGAGGATCGCAGCGAGGCACGAGCGAGGACCGGAGCGAGTGGGAGTCGAGGAATCGGCGGAGGACCGGAGCGAGTGGGAGTCGAGCCATGAGCCCCCGCGTGGGAGTGACGCTGTCCGGCCGCTACCGGCTCCAGCGGCTGATCGCCACCGGCGGCATGGGCCAGGTGTGGGAAGGCATCGACTCCCGGCTGGGGCGCCGTGTCGCGGTCAAGGTGCTCAAGGCCGAGTACTCCGAGGACGCCGAGTTCGTCGAACGGTTCCGCGCCGAGGCCCGCACCGTCGCAATGCTCAACCACCCGGGCATCGCGAGCGTGTACGACTATGGCGAGACCGATATGGACGGCGAGGGCCGCACCGCGTACCTGGTGATGGAGCTGGTCAACGGTGAACCGCTGAATTCGGTGCTCAAGCGCACCGGTCGGCTCTCGCTGCGGCACGCCCTCGACATGCTCGAGCAGACGGGCCGCGCCCTGCAGGTCGCTCACACCGCAGGCCTGGTGCACCGCGACGTCAAGCCAGGCAACATCCTCATCACACCGACCGGGCAGGTGAAGCTCACCGACTTCGGCATCGCCAAGGCCGTCGACGCCGCCCCCGTCACCCAGACCGGCATGGTGATGGGCACCGCCCAATACATCGCACCAGAGCAGGCGCTTGGCCACGACGCCACCGCGGCCAGTGACGTGTATTCGCTGGGAGTTGTTGGCTACGAATCGGTTTCGGGCAAACGACCGTTCACCGGCGACGGCGCGCTGACGGTAGCCATGAAGCACATCAAGGAAACACCGCCCCCGCTGCCCGCCGACCTGCCGCCGAACGTCCGCGAGCTCATCGAGATCACGCTTGTGAAGAATCCCGGCATGCGGTACCGCTCCGGCGGGCCGTTCGCCGACGCGGTCGCCGCGGTGCGGTCCGGCCGTCGTCCACCCAGACCGAACCAGGCGCCGTCCATCGGCAGGGCGGCACCGGCAGCGGTGCCCTCGGCTGCGCAGGCCCGGGCCGCCGCGGACCTCACCGGGCGGGCACCGGCGACCGTCGCCAGGGCGCGCCCTGCGACCGGCAGCCACCGCACTCCCCCGCCACGACGCACGTTCTCGTCGGGTCAGCGCGCGCTGCTGTGGGCGGCCGGGGTGCTCGGCGCCCTGGCGATCGTCATCGCCATCCTCATCGTCCTCAATGCACAGGACCGCAAGGACCGGCCGTCGTCGCCGCCCACGGTGACGAATACGATTACCGAAACAACCCCGTTCCAGTCGCCTGCAGCGATGCCCGGTTGGACCGATCAGGTCACAGTCCGTGATGGTGGACAACGGATCGGGGTACTCCGAATCGACCCGATCGCGTCGCTTGCAAAGGTGCAGGTGACGCGCTCGGCCCCAGAACAGACATGGCAATGACCACCCCGCAACACCTGTCCGACCGGTACGAAATCGGTGAGATCCTCGGATTCGGCGGCATGTCCGAGGTCCATTTGGCGCGCGATCTGCGGTTACACCGCGACGTGGCCATCAAGGTGCTTCGCGCTGACCTGGCCCGCGACCCCAGCTTTTATCTGCGGTTCCGCCGCGAGGCGCAGAACGCGGCCGCGCTGAACCATCCGGCCATCGTCGCGGTATACGACACCGGCGAGGCGGAGACGGCGACCGGTCCGCTGCCGTACATCGTCATGGAGTACGTCGACGGGGTCACGCTGCGCGACATCGTGCACACCGAGGGCCCGATGCCTGCCAAGCGGGCGATCGAGGTGATCGCCGACGCCTGCCAGGCGCTGAACTTCAGCCATCAGCACGGCATCATCCACCGCGACGTCAAGCCCGCCAACATCATGATCAGCAAGACCGGCGCGGTGAAGGTGATGGACTTCGGCATCGCCCGGGCGCTGGCCGATGCCAACAGCGTGACGCAGACCGCCGCAGTGATCGGCACGGCGCAGTACCTGTCGCCCGAACAGGCCCGCGGCGAAAAGGTCGACGCCCGCTCCGATGTCTACTCGCTGGGCTGCGTGCTCTACGAAATCCTCACGGGGAGCCGCCTTTCATCGGCGACTCACCCGTCGCGGTCGCCTACCAGCATGTGCGCGAGGATCCGGTGCCGCCGTCGCAGCGACACAACGACATCGCCCCGGAACTCGACGCCGTGTGCTCAAGGCGCTGGCCAAGAACCCGGACAATCGCTACCAGTCCGCCGCTGAGATGCGTGCGGACCTGGTGCGGGTGCACAGCGGGAGGCGCCCGAGGCGCCCAAGGTGTTCACCGACGCCGAACGGACCTCGATGCTGTCGGCGCCAACATCGTCGACGCCCCCCACCGCACGGAGCCAATCGACTCACCAGGACGCCCACAGCCGGGTTACTCGAGCGAGAGGACACGCGGGGGTTCGGTGGGCCGCTGGCTCATCGCGGTCGCGGTGCTGGCCGTGCTGACCGTGGTGGTCACGGTCGCGATCAACATGTTCGGCGGCAATACCCGCGATGTTCAGGTGCCGGACGTGCGCAACATGCTCAGCGCCGAATCCCGCGATCGCCAAGCTGCAGAACGCCGGCTTCAAAGTCCGCAATCAGCAGAAGTCGGATTCCAAGGT
>CAWJDL010000022.1:0-40950 GCA_963841555.1 uncultured Actinomycetota bacterium | reverse complement strand
GCGTCGAGTTCTGCACGATGGCTGTTCCCAATTGGAAATCACAACACTCACGCAGATCTCGCCGTCGGCCTCGCTGAAACTGCGCACAGATCGCGAAACCGCGTGGCGGATTCATACGGTTAACGCAACATCCATTGATTTGGGAGGTTGCGATGCCGAGTGGATATCCGTTCTCCAAGTCGGTCAGGCGCGAGTTTTTCGACCGGATCTGTCGCGGTGAGGCGTCGACGGATGTGGCGCACGATCTGGGCGCGTCGCGCGACACGGGCACGAGGTGGTGGCGTCAGGCTGGCTCGATGAAAATCCATACCGGTGGGCGTGGAAGCGCCTTTCGTGGGCTTGTTGAGCGTGGCAATTTGTTATTGCCCGGCGGTCGTGGACATCGGCTCAATGATGCTGAGCGGATTGAGATCATGCGGGGCCGCGATGCCGGGCTCGCCGAGCTGAGATCGCCCGGGGCATCGGACGCCACCGGTCGACGGTGTGCCGCGAGCTCGAGCGCAACAGCAATCTCGATGGGGACTATCACGCGCTGATGGCTCATCCCGGGCGGCCGAACGGGGCCGCCGGCCCAAGGACTTCAAACTCACAGACAACCCGCTGTGCGCCAGCGTTGAAGCGTGGATGGATGAGGGGTGGAGCCCCAAGCTGATCGCTGAGGTGTTGGCCCGCGATCATCCCGGTGACAAGCTGTCCAGGGTGAGCCACGAAACCATCTACCAGTGTCTGTATGTGCAGACCCGTGGCAGTCTGCGCGCTGATCTGCACAAGTGTCTGTCCACCAAACGGGCGGCGCGTAAGCCGCGCGGGCGCAGCGACAATCGCCGCGGGGTCTATAGCGGCGAGGAATTCAAGATCAGCGACCGCCCACCCGAAGCCGATGATCGGGCCGTGCCCGGGCATTGGGAATCTCAATGGTGTTGTCAAGCTGCCTGAGCAAGGGGCGGCGGAGTCGCTGTCCAAGTTCGGTTTTCGCGCAATAGTGCCAGAGCACGTCGATGCGGCGGCGGGCGAGAGCGATGACGGCCTTGGTGTGAGTGGCGCCGCGGGCTCGCTTTTTCAGGTAGTAGTCGCGGTTGGGTCCGGCGCGCATCATGCTGGTCTGCGCGGACAGGTAAAACACGTGCCGCAGTGGCCGGCTGTAGCGCAGCGGGCGGTGCAGGTTGCCGGTGCGCCGCCCAGAGTCGTTGGGCACGGGCACCAGTCCGGCTGCGGCAGCAAGATGGCCAGCGCTGGGGAAGGCACGCAAGTCGCCGGCGCCGACCAGCAGCGAGGCGCCCAGGAAGGGCCCGAAGCCGGGCATGGATTGAATGATCGCGGCCTGCGGATGTTCGGCGAAGGTTTCCTCGATCCGGGTATCAAGGGCTTTCAATCGTTCGTCGAGCGCCAGGATGCCATCGGCCAGCTCGGCGATGATGCTTGCGGTCAGCTCTTGTCCTGCCAGCGCGACCGACTGGGCTTTGGCCGCGCTGACAGCACGTGCGGCTACGTCGGCGGATCCCCGGACGTTTTGGTTCCGCAGCCAACTGGCCAGCCTGGTTTGGCCCACTCGGCGAATCCGGTCCGGACTGCCATATCCAGTGAGCAGCACCAGCGCGCCCTTGTGCGATGAGTAGTCGAATGCCCGCTCCAGGCTGGGAAACACACCAGTCATCAGGTCTCGAAGTCGGTTGATCATCCGCACCCGATCAGCGATCAGATCTGCTCGATGCCCGGTTAGCACTGCGAGGTTGCGGACAAGATCGGTGTCGGCGTCGATGGTCGCCAGATCCCGGCGCAGCCGGGCGGTCTCGGCGATCACGTAGGCATCCTTGGAGTCGGTCTTACCCTCGCCGGCATAGGCGGCGCTCATCGCGGCGACCACGCGTCCCGACGCGTAACGCACCGACTGGCCGGCCCGAGCCAGCAGCGCCAGCAGCAGCGCCGACGGTGCGCCGATGATGTCGACCGCCCAGATCAAACGTGTTGCCAACGAAGCCACTTGGGCGAGCAACGCAACGATCTCGGCCTCGTCATTGCCGATCTTGACCGACAGCAGCATCTTTCCGTCGGCGTCGACAACGCACACCCAGTGATGCGTCTTGCCTACATCGATGCCGACCCAAGCCATCTCTTGTTGTGCTGCCACGTGCGCGTTCTCCGTTCCTCGTTTGCCAGGTATTGACACTGGCCCTTGGAACACCCCGCCGACACATCCGTAAAACAGCGACCGAGCGCAGATCTCAATTAGCAGCCAGGGCACCCTGGAGAGCCAGGTGGACATTCCCAGTTAGCGACCACAGCGCAAGGCGATCTCAGCCACACCTGGCCCTCCTGGGCCTTCGACAGTCTTACGGAAGGCGATCTGATCCTTGGACCTCACAGCGCGATCGGCACCCTGGTCGAGCGCTCGACCCGCTTCACGATCTTGTTGCACCTGCCCGGCGATCACACCGCCGAGACGGTCGCTGGCGCGATGATCGAGGCGATGCGCGAGTTACCCGACCATCTGCGGCGCTCGATCACCTGGGATCGCGGTAGCGAGATGGCCAATTGGCGACAAATCCACCTTGAGCTCGACGCCCCGGTGTACTTCTGCAACCCACACTCACCCTGGCAGCGCGGCACCAACGAGAACACCAACCGACTACTGCGGTTCTGGTTCGAAAAGGGCAGCGACCTCCGCGGTTACACCAAGCCCGACCTCAAACGCATCCAAGACACGCTCAACCGCCGACCCCGGCCCACACTCGACCTCGACACCCCCGCCCAACGGATGGCAGCCCTCCTAGAAGAGGCAGCATGACCGACGTTGCACTAGCCACTTGACTTTGAGCGGATATCGCGATCTCTCCGCAGTGTCGGCGTCAGAAATCGCCTTAGTTGGGCAGACGCCGGTTGATCAGCAGCGCGGCCAGTGCCGCCAGCGCCAGCACCAGAGCACCCAGCCGCAGCCAGCCCGCGCTGGCGTCGCCCTTGCGGGTCTCGTAGCCGATCTGCTCCTGGAGGTTGGTGAAGACCTCCTTGAGCTGCTCAAGGCTGGACGCCGTGTACGACTCACCACCGGACAGATCGGCGATCTTCTTGAGCATCTCGTCGTCGACCGGCACGGGCTGGCGCTGGTCGTTGATCTCGACGTAGCCGTAGGGCGTGCCGAAGGACACCGTCGAGATCGGCACGCCCTGATCCTTGGCGGTGCGCGCCGCGGTGTAGGCCCCCTTGGGGTTGTCCGGGTTGGACGGCACGGTCTCCTTGCCGTCGGACATCAGCACGATGCGCGCCGGTGGCGGTTCGTCACCACCACCGATCACGGCGCCGACGGTGGCGATGGCCTGTAGCGCGGTGAAGATGCCCTCACCGGTTGCGGTGCGGTCGGCCAGTTGTAGCTTGTCGATCGCAGCCTTGGTGGCGTCGCGGTTCGTGGTCGGAGACACCAGCACAGTGGCGGTACCTGCGTAGGCGATCAGGCCGAGATTGATGCCGGGCGTGAGCTGGTCGGCGAACTGCTTGGCGGCTTCCTGGGCCGCGGCCAGTCGGCTCGGGGACACGTCGGTGGCCCGCATGGACTGCGACACGTCGATCACCAGCATCACGACCGCACGGTTGCGTGGGATCCGGACGTCGTTCGTGGGCCCTGCCATCGCGACCGTGAACAGCAGCAGCGACAACACCAGCAGGATCGCGGGCACGTGCCGCCAGCGCGACGGACGTTTGGGCGCAACGCTTTCCAGCAGCTCCATGTTCGCGAAGCGCAGCATCCGCTTGTGCCGGGCCAGCTGCACGACGATGTAGAGCCCGACAAGCCCAAGGACCACGAGCAGGAAGAGGAAGAACCAAGCGTGTTCGAATCCCGACAGCGTCATCGGTCCGAGCAACGGTAACGTCATGTGCTACTTATCATTTCAGTTGTGTACTAGCGTCCGGCCATGACGCCGCCGCGCTTCCGGTTGGCGACGAACCGGACCACGTCCGCGATCCAGTCCCGGTCGGTGCGCAGCGAGAGCAGGGGCGCAGCGCAGCGGCGCAGGGTTCGCGCCACCTCGGCGCGGTGCGCGGCTGCGGCCTTCTCGAAGTCGGAGCGCAGTTGCTCGTCGATGGTGAACTCGCGGGTGACTCCGCTTTCGGTGTCCTGCAGGATGACATCGCCGACGGGCGGCAGTTCCACGTCGCGCGGGTCGAGCACCTCGATGCCCAGCACCTCGTGACGCCCGGCGATGGCCCGCAACGGACGCATCCAGTTGATCGGCCCCAGGAAGTCGCTGATGATCACCGCCATACCGCGGCGCCGCTCCGGCCGGCGCAATGCGTCGATCGCGGCCGCCAGGTCGCCGCGCACGCCCGTCGGCGCCTTGGGCATCGTGGCTATGGTGCGCAGCATTTCCTGTTCATGTATGCGGCCCGACAACGCCGGGACCCGCCGCACAGAGTCGCCGTTGGCGATGATCGCGCCGATCCGGTTGCCGCCCCCGCTGTTGAGGAACGTGATCGCCGCCGCGGCCGCCACCGCAAGGTCGCGCTTTTCGCAGCCGGTCGTTCCGAAGTCGAGGCTGGCCGACATGTCGATCACCAGCCAGGTCTCCAGCTCGCGGTCGGCGATCATCTGACGCACATGCGGGTGGTTGGTGCGCGCGGTGACCGCCCAGTCCATCCGGCGCACATCGTCGCCGGGCTGGTAGATCCGCGACTCCCCCGGCTCCGATCCCGGGCCGGGCAGCAGGCCGAGGTGGTCGCCGTGCAGCACGCCGTCGAGCTTGCGGCGCACCGTCAGCTCCAGCTTGCGCAGCGCCGCCGTCAGCGCGGGGTCACGGATCTCCCCGCGCTTCAGTGACGGCAGGTCAACGGTGCGTCTGGACGTAGTCACAGAGCGCTATCACCGACCGCTGGCCGCGGCCGCTGCGGCGGGCATGACCGGTTGCACCGAATGACCTTGCTGCGGAATCGCATTCACCTGCGGCAGGGCCACCGTCTGCATGATCCGGTTGATCACGGTCTCGGCGGAGATCTCGTCGGCCAACGCGTCATAGGTAAGCACGAGGCGATGCCGAAGCACATCCGGAATGACCTCTACGACGTCCTGCGGGACCACGTAGTCACGGCCGCGCACCAGGGCCAGGGCCCGCGACGCCGCGATGATGCCCAGCGAGGCGCGCGGCGAGGCGCCGTAGGCGATCCACGCCTGGGCGTCGGGCATGCCGAACTTCTCGGGATGGCGGGTCGCGGTGACGACGCGGACCACGTAGTCGACGAGCGCGTGGTGGACGAAATTGTTGGCCGCGACGTCCTGCAGCCTCAGCAGGTCACCGGGGGCAAGGATCTGCTTGGGTGTCGGCGGCGTGACACCCATCCGGTAGACGATCTCGCGCTCTTCCTCGGGCGTCGGGTAATCGATGTTGAGCTTGAACAGGAAGCGGTCGCGCTGTGCCTCCGGCAGGGCGTACACGCCTTCCTGCTCGATCGGGTTCTGCGTTGCCATCACCAGGAACGGAGCGGGCAGCGGGAACGTCTTGCCGCCGATGGAGATCTTGCGTTCGGCCATCACCTCGAGCAGCGCCGACTGCACCTTGGCTGGTGCGCGGTTGATCTCGTCGGCGAGCAGGAAGTTGACCACCACCGGGCCGAGCTCGATGTCGAACTCCTCCTTGCCCTGCCGGTAGATCCGGGTGCCGACGATGTCGGTGGGCACCAGGTCAGGGGTGAACTGGATGCGGGCGAAGGTGCCGCCGACCACCTTGGCGAATGTCTCGACCGCCAGCGTCTTGGCCACGCCGGGTACACCCTCGAGCAGCACGTGGCCCTTGGCGAGCAGGCCGACCAGCATCCGCTCGACCAGCTGGTCCTGGCCGACGATGATCCGCTTGACCTCGAAGATGGCGCGCTCGAGGGTATGGACCTCCTGCTGCAGGCCTCCGTTGTTCGGCGGCGCGCCGTGGGAGCCGGGGGCGTAGCCCTGGGTCGGAGCCTGTCCGGAATATCCTCCAGCGCCCTGGGGCGGCCCACTCGGTGACGTCATTAACGGTCCTTCCACATCTATTAAGACGCTGGTCGCAACTGCGTCGGCCGGCGTTGGCCACCCGCTCGCCGTCAACTATTCCAGGCGGTTCGGAATCCGTCGACGTTGCCCAGCGAAGTGTCGCCTGGTCGACGAGCATTCAACGGGAGTGCTCAGGATTAACTCAGGCCCCGCTCAGGATTCGATCATCCGGGCGGCATAGGGCTGCAGGCCGCCTCGCCGGACCGGACTCACAGTGACCTTGCCTGCGCTGCCCGAGGCCTCCAGCATCTGACCGCCGCCGAGATACATAGCGACGTGCTGGCTGCCGCCCGGACCCCAGAACAACAAGTCGCCGCGCTTGGCCTGCGACACCGGCACCTTGCGTCCGGTGTCGTACTGGTCGCCGGAGTACTTCGGGATCAGCACGCCGACGCCGGCGAACGAGAACTGGGTGAACCCCGAGCAGTCGAAGCCGACGGTGTTGGCGCCGGAGTCGACGCCGGTCGTGGGTCCGGTCGGCTTTCCACCGCCCCACGAGTACGGCACGCCCATTTGCGATGCGCCACGGCGGATCACGTACTCGATGGCCTGCGGACCGCGCACCCGGCCCGGCGCGACGCCGGTGCTCGGAGCGGGGGCAAGACCCAAGCTGCTCAAGAACTTTCGGCCGAGGTCCATCGTGGCCTGGGTGGCCTGTGTGGTGGCCGCTATCGACGCGTTGGCAATCGCCACCGGGTCACCCGGGGCGCCGGAGCTGATCAGTTTGGGCAGCGTCGGATCCCATTGACCGGCGTCGGGGTCGGCCATCGCAGGCGCGGCAAGGCCAAGCAGCAGCCTGGCAGTCAGCAGTAGTGCTATTGCAATGCGGTGCAGAAGAATCACCATTCGACTAATCGGGTCACGTAGGGGGTCATGCCGCTGGTGCGCACCGGCGAGACCTTAACCACGGACCCCGTGTACGGAGCCTCGAGCATCTGGCCGTCGCCGAGGTACATCGCGACGTGCTGGCTGGCATTGGGTCCGTAGAAGATCATGTCGCCACGGCGCATCTGGGACGACGGGATCTTGCGTCCCGCGTTGTACTGAGAGCCGGAGTAGTGGTCGAGCTTGATGCCGACGCCGGCGAACATGTAGAGCATCAGGCCGGAGCAGTCGAAGCCGACCGTGCCTGCGCCGGAGTCGATTCCGCGGCTGGCACCGGCCGCGTTGCCGCCGCCCCACGAGTAGGGCGTGCCCCTCACGGCGAGGCCGCGGTTGATGACGTACTCGGTGGCCTGCCTGCCGTAGACGCGGGGAATCGCGCCGTTGGTGTAGCCGCTGGGCGTTGGGACGAGGCCGAGCTTCTGCAGGAAGCTGTGGCCCATCTGCTGGGTCACCTGAGCCGACGTCGACGCGTAGCCCAGGATCGTATTGATGATCGCGATCGGGTCACCGCTGACGAACGCGCTCGGGATCGAAGGCAGCGTGGGATCCCATGCGGTGTCCCAATTGCCGCTGCGCGCCTCACGGGCACCGGGTGCGCGGTCCCAGTTAGCGGCGGCGTCTCCGCTGGCGGCAGCGGCGGGTCGAGCGGCAGGCCGGCCGGCCACCGGCGCCGACCAGTTGCGCGCCTCATCGAGCTTGGCCTGCGCGGCAGCGCGTTCGGACGTCAACCGATCCAGTTCGGCCTGCTGCGAGCCAAAGGTCTGCTGCGCCTGCGTCAGCGCGGAAACCGCCGTCTGCTGGCTGGCCTCCGCGTCTGCGACGGCATTATCGGCGTTCTCCTTGGCCAGCCGCGCGGCTGATTCCTTGTTCACCTGCTCGGTGCGGGCCCGTTGGAGATTGGTGATCACTTGCTGCGAGCTGACCGACAATGTCTGACCGGCGGCAGCGGTGTTGATGATGTCGGCGGGATCGCTGGCGGTGAGGTACGAATCGGACGGGCCGTTCACGTACGTTGCGGCGGCGAAGGTGTCGAAGCGCTGCTGCGCCGCGGTGATCGCGGTGTTGGCCTCCTGCACGCGCTGAGCGCTGGCGTCAACTTCCTGCTGGGCGGTCGCGGCGTTGTCGCGTGCGGTCTGCACGTCGACGATCGCTTTGTTGACGCTTTCCTGCTGGGCCTGGATGGCGGCGCCGAGGTCTTGGAGCTTCTGGTTGGCGTTGGCGACCGCGGCCACGAGGCCGGCGATGTCCTGGCTACCCGGTTGCGCGACCGCCACGCCGGGCATCGCGAGCAGGATTCCGATGACAACCGGAATCGCGCAGGCCCGAAGGGTGCGTCTCATGCGACTCAAACCTCCTATGGCTCAACGCGAACGTGCCGGCACATTCGTGGGGCGCCTTTGCGCAGAAGTCACATAAAGCACAACTGCAACATCAGGCACCGATTGCACCGTACGTCACATCTGACGCTAAGGAAACTTTAGTCACAAATTACAGCTTTGTAATTGAATGTAGCGTTATCCAATGGTGATGTTTGAATTTGCCGAGCGGCTTAAATGGCTCAGTCGGCGGTGTCGGACGCGGTGTCCGCCGCGGCGGCGCGTTTGCCACGAACCTGCAGAATGCGGGTTGCGACGACGGCCGCCACCACACCGAGCACGACGACAATCGTGAATGGCGTCCAGGGAAAATGCTGTGTCGTCAACTCACTAGCGAAATTCTTCGACGACTGCACCGGATCGCCCGTCTTCGCGACGTCCTGGCCCGCCTCGAGCGTCACGCGGTCGAAGTGCGTGCTGTAGGTGCCCGCGAACGACGGACTGATCGCGAGCACGGTGGCGTCGGGATGCGCCTTGCCGACCTCGGTGGCGATGTCGCGGAGTGGGGTGTCGATCGGCGGGTTCTTTTCGATGACGACGATCTTTAGGTCGATGCCGTTCTGCTTGGCCTCCGCCACGACCTGACGGAGTGCGGCCACATCGGCTGCGTCCGCGGGCGGCACGCTCACGCCGTCGTCGGCGACATCGGCCTTGACCTGATTGATGTCCACATCGGGCGGAATGTACGTCGGCAGAAATGGGATGACGTGCGGTCCGGTCACAGGGGGCACGGTACGCGATTAGTGGGTATATAGGTGGCAGCACGCGGAGCGTGCGGACAACGTCGACAAACATTGAAACCACCCGTGGGGTGTCTTGCAGGACAAGCGTACTGTTAGGATTACGAGCGCCGACGACACAGCCCGTCGCGGCGGTATCTAGCCGGGAGTTGATGTGAGCAGCAAAGATTCGGTCAATTCGTTTGGGGCCCGCGACACCCTCGAGGTCGGGGACAAGAGCTACCAGATCTACCGCCTTGACGCGGTACCGGGTACCGAGAAACTTCCCTACAGCCTCAAGGTGCTCGCCGAGAACCTGCTGCGCACCGAGGACGGCGCCAACATCACCAAGGACCACATCGAGGCCATCGCGAATTGGGATCCCTCGGCCGACCCGAGCGTCGAGATCCAGTTCACCCCTGCCCGGGTGATCATGCAGGACTTCACCGGGGTGCCGTGCATCGTCGACCTGGCCACCATGCGCGAGGCGGTCGGCGATCTGGGCGGCGATCCCGACAAGGTGAACCCGCTGGCGCCCGCAGACCTGGTCATCGACCACTCCGTGATCGCCGATCTCTTCGGTACCGCCAATGCCTTCGAGCGCAACGTAGAGATTGAGTACGAGCGCAACGGCGAGCGTTACCAGTTCCTGCGTTGGGGCCAGGGCGCCTTCAACGACTTCAAAGTTGTGCCGCCCGGCACCGGCATCGTGCACCAGGTCAACATCGAGTACCTGGCCAGCGTGGTGATGGAGCGCAACGGTGTCGCCTACCCGGACACCTGTGTGGGCACCGACTCGCACACCACGATGGAGAACGGACTCGGCGTACTGGGCTGGGGCGTCGGCGGCATCGAGGCCGAGGCCGCGATGCTCGGCCAACCCGTGTCGATGCTGATCCCGCGGGTAGTCGGTTTCAAGCTGACCGGCGAGCGCCCGACGGGTGTCACCGCCACCGACGTGGTGCTCACCGTGACCGAGATGCTGCGCAAGCACGGCGTGGTCGGCAAGTTCGTCGAGTTCTACGGCGAGGGCGTCGCCGAGGTGCCGCTGGCCAACCGCGCCACGCTGGGCAACATGAGCCCCGAGTTCGGCTCCACCGCAGCGATTTTCCCGATCGACGACGTGACCATCGAGTACCTGCGTCTGACCGGTCGCAGCGAGGAGCAACTGGCGCTGGTCGAGGCGTATGCCAAGGAACAGGGCATGTGGCACGACCCCGACCGCGAGCCGAAGTTCTCCGAGTACATCGAACTCGATCTTTCCGACGTCGTGCCCTCGATCGCCGGCCCGAAGCGGCCGCAGGACCGCATCGCGCTCAGCGACGCAAAGACCGCGTTCCGCAAGGACATTCACAACTACGTCACTGAGAACATGCCGGTCGAGCACTCCAAGCTCGATGAGGCGGTCGAGGAGAGCTTCCCGGCCAGCGACCCCGCGGTGCTGTCGTTCGCCGACAGCGACGCCGTCGTGCCGTCGGCGGCCGTCGGGTCGAACGGCCGGCCAAGCAACCCCGTGGAGGTCAAGTCCTCCGAACGCGGTGATTGCATCATCGACCACGGCGCGGTGGTGATCGCGGCCATTACGTCGTGCACCAACACGTCCAACCCAGAGGTCATGCTCGGCGCGGCCCTGCTCGCGAAGAACGCCGTCGAGAAGGGGCTGACCTCCAAGCCATGGGTGAAGACCACCATGGCGCCGGGTTCGCAGGTGGTCAGCGATTACTACGACAAGGCCGGGTTGTGGCCGTACCTGGAGAAGCTCGGCTTCTATCTGGTCGGCTACGGCTGCACGACATGCATCGGCAACTCGGGGCCCCTACCGGAGGAGATCAGCAAGGCCGTCAACGACGCCGACCTGTCGGTCGCCGCGGTGCTGTCCGGCAACCGCAACTTCGAGGGCCGCATCAACCCCGACGTCAAGATGAACTATCTGGCCTCGCCGCCACTGGTGATCGCCTACGCGCTGGCGGGCACGATGGACTTCGACTTCGAGACCGAGGCCCTCGGTCAGGACACCGACGGCAACGACGTCTTCCTGAAGGACATCTGGCCCTCGCAGAAGGACATCTCCGACACCATCGCCTCGGCAATCAACACCGAGATGTTCGTCAAGAACTATGCCGACGTGTTCAAGGGCGACGACCGGTGGCGCAACCTGCCGACTCCGGAGGGCAACACATTCGAGTGGGATGCCAACTCGACCTACGTGCGCAAGCCGCCGTACTTCGATGGAATGCCCCCCGAGCCGACGCCGGTCACCGACATCAAGGGCGCCAGAGTGCTCGCGCTGCTGGGTGATTCTGTGACCACCGACCACATCTCCCCCGCAGGCAGCATCAAGGGAGGCACCCCGGCCGCGCAGTACCTCGACGGGCACGGCGTGGAGAAGAAGGACTACAACTCCTACGGCTCACGACGCGGTAACCACGAGGTGATGATCCGCGGCACGTTCGCCAACATCCGGCTGCGCAACCAGTTGCTCGACGATGTCTCGGGCGGCTACACCCGCAACTTCACCAACGGCGGCGAGCAGGCGTTCATTTACGATGCCGCGCAAGATTATGCGGCGCAGAACATTCCGCTGGTCGTGCTGGGCGGCAAGGAGTACGGATCCGGCTCGTCGCGGGACTGGGCGGCCAAGGGCACCAGCCTGCTCGGCGTCCGGGCGGTTATCACCGAGTCCTTCGAGCGCATCCACCGCTCGAACCTGATCGGCATGGGCGTCATCCCGCTGCAGTTCCCCGAGGGCGAGTCCGCTGCGTCGCTCAAACTGGACGGCACCGAGACGTTCGACATCACCGGCATCGAGGCACTCAACGGCGGCAAGACGCCGAAGACGGTGCACGTCACCGCCACGAAGGAAGACGGCTCCAAGGTCGAGTTCGACGCTGTGGTGCGCATTGACACCCCCGGCGAGGCGGATTACTACCGCAACGGCGGCATCCTGCAGTACGTGCTGCGCAACATGTTGAAGACGTAGCAGACCATGCCCCGGGTAACCGACGACCATTTGGCGGCGCGCCGCCGCCAGATTCTCGACGGCGCCCGGCGCTGCTTCGCGGAATACGGCTACGACAAGGCGACCGTGCGGCGGCTCGAGCACACGATCGGGCTGTCGCGCGGTGCGATCTTCCACCACTTCCGCGACAAGGACACCCTGTTCTTCGAGCTGGCCCACGAGGACGCCGAGCGGATGGCGGACGTCGCGTCGCGGGAGGGTCTCGTCCAGGTGATGCGGGACATGCTGGCCGCTCCCGATCAGTTCGACTGGCTGGCGACCCGGTTGGAAATCGCGCGCAAGCTGCGCAACGATCCGGTGTTCAACCGCGGCTGGTCGGAGCGCTCAGCGGAGCTCTCGGCGGCGACCACCGCGCGCTTGCGCAAGCAGAAGCAGGCAGGACGGCTGCGCGACGACGTACCCAGCGCCGTGCTGCAGACGTACCTGGACCTGGTGCTTGACGGCCTCGTCGCCCGGCTGGCGTCGGGCGACGAACCCGAAAAGCTCAGTGCAGTACTCGACCTCGTCGAAGCGTCGGTCCGTCAGCAGTAGCTGCTCAGCTGGCGCGTCGACTGCGATGGTTCGGGCCGCCGCGGCTGCGCATCCTCGTACCCGATTCACGCAGCATGCTGTGGATCGAGCCGTATGAACGGCCGGTGTTAGCCACCAACGTGCGGATGCTTGCGCCCCCCTCATACGCACTCCGCAACTCGTTCAGGACCTGGTCCCTGGATTTGTTCAATTTCTTCATCGGCACCTCCCCGCTTCTGATGTCCCGACGCATACCCAGCGTAAGAACCCGCTACACCACCGCGGGCGGAATTGGTGAAATGTCAGGCGAGTTCGATCAGATCGCGATAGTCGTCGGACCAGAAGTCCTCGGTGCCGTCGGGCAGCAGAACCACCCGCTGCGGGTCCAGTGCCTCGGCGGCACCCGGGTCGTGCGTCACCAACACCACCGCGCCGACGTAGGAGCGCAGCGCATCGAGGACCTGCTCGCGCGACGCCGGGTCGAGGTTGTTGGTCGGTTCGTCGAGCAGCAGCACGTTCGCCGTCGATGCGACGAGGCCCGCGAGCGCGAGGCGCGTCTTCTCGCCGCCGGACAGCGTTCCCGCCGGCTGTTCGAGCTGCGGACCGCTGAACATGAACGCGCCCAACAGTCCTCGCAGCTCTTGCTCACCAGTATCGGGTGCGGCGTGGCGGATGTTCTGCCACACCGTCGCGCTGTTGTCGAGCGTGTCGTGCTCCTGTGCGAAGTAGCCGAGCTTGAGGCCGTGGCCGGGTTCCAGCCCACCTGCGTCGGGTGTCTCCACGCCCGCCAGCAGCCGCAGCAGCGTCGTCTTGCCCGCACCGTTGAGGCCAAGCACGACGACGCGGGAACCCCGGTCGATAGCGAGGTCGACGCCGGAGAACACCTCCAGCGACCCGTAGTTCTTGGTCAAGCCCTTGACCACCAACGGGGTGCGGCCGCACGCGGCAGGCGTCGGGAACTTGATCCTGGCCACCTTGTCGGCCGCCCGTTCCTCGTCGAGGGCCGCCATCATCCGGTCGGCGCGGCGCAGCATGTTCTGCGCGGCAACGGCTTTGGTGGCCTTGGCGCCCATCTTGGCAGCCTGGGTGCGCAGGGCCGCGGCCTTGCGTTCCGCGTTGGCACGCTCGCGGCGACGGCGCTGTTCGTCGGTCGCGCGGGCGTCGAGGTATTTCTGCCAGCCCATGTTGTAGACGTCGACTTCACTGCGCACCGCGTCGAGGAACCACACCCGGTTGACCACGTCGGCGAGCAGGTCGACGTTGTGGCTGATGACGACGAGCCCGCCGGTGTGCCCGCGCAGGAACTCGCGCAACCAGCCCAGCGAGTCGGCGTCGAGATGGTTGGTGGGCTCGTCGAGAAGCAGCGTGGTCGCGGAGCCTGCGCCGGTATCCGACGCGGCGAACAGGATCCGTGACAGCTCCACCCGACGGCGCTGGCCGCCGGACAGCGTGTGCAGCGGCTGGGTCAGAACCCGTTCGGCCAGGCCAAGACTCGCACAGATGCGGCCCGCCTCGCTTTCGGCGGCATACCCGCCGAGCGCGGCGAACCGCTCCTCGAGCTGGCCGTAGCGGCGGATGGCTTTATCGCGGGCTGGCGTCGTCGGCCACTTCGGCCATCAGGGCCTGTTGCTTTTCCAGATCTGCCAGCAGGGTGTCCAGACCGCGTGCGGACAGCACCCGGTCGCGGGCCAGCATGTCGAGATTGCCCTCTTTGGGATCTTGTGGCAGGTAACCGATTTCCCCGGTCCGTGCGACGGAGCCGGCGTACGGCTCCCCTTCGCCGGCCAGGATGCGCATGGTGGTGGTCTTACCCGCGCCGTTGCGACCGACGAGCCCGATGCGGTCGCCCGGCTGCACCCGCAGCGCAGCGCCGTCGGTGGATAGCAGCGTGCGCGCCCCGGCGCGGACCTCGAGGTCCGTTGCGGTGATCACGCTGCACTCCCCCTTGTTTTTATGATCGGTTACTTGTCGTCGGTGAAGACCGCGGGCCGCTTCTCGGCGCGCGCAGCGACCGCTTCCTCGAAGTTGGCGGTGAGCAGGCGCACGAAGAGTTGTCCCAGGCCCTCGGCCTGCATGTGCCCCTCCAGGCTAGCGGCGTCCAGTCCACCCCACAGTGTGCGCTTGGTCAACTCGATTCCCGGCCGGGAGAACGCCGCCATCTGATCGGCCAGCCGGTAGCACTCGTCGAGGAGGTCCTCCTCGGATACGGCGCGGGAGACCAGGCCGATGCGTTCGGCTTCGTCGGCGTCGACGTCACGCCCGGTGAGCATCAGTTCGAAGGCCCGCGACGTGCCGATCGCGCGCGGCAGCAGGTAGGACAGGCCCAGTTCGCTGGCGGTCAGGCCGTTGTTGATGCCCGCCGCGCGGAAGTACGCCCCTGACGCGGCCACTCTGATGTCGCATGCCAGCGCCAGGCACAGTCCTCCACCGATCGCGGCGCCGTTGACCGCGGCGATGACCGGCTGATGCATCTTGCGCAGCGCCAGGATGACGTCGTCGAGCACCTCCATCGACCGCAGCGCAAACGTCGGCCGCGTCAGGCCGTCGATGTGGGGCACGGAACCGGCCGACTTGTGGTCGGCGCCCGACGAGAACCCGCGACCGGCGCCTGTGAGCACGATCACCCGCGTCGAGTTGTCGTGGTTGAGCTCTTCGAGCACCTTCTTGAGCGGGACCATCACGTCGAAGGCCATCGAGTTCATCCGCTCGGGCCGGTTCAGCGTCACCAGCGCCACGTTGGGTCGCGGATGGTCCACCAGGACAAATTGGTCAGTCACGGACTGCACGCTATCGCGTGCGGCCGGTTAGTCCGTCTGGCCGTTGTTCTGAGCGGCGATCGCGGCGTCGATGTCGAACTCCTTCACCCGTTGCACCAGCTCCTCCAGCTTCGCCGGGGGAAGAGCGCCGGGCTGGTTGAACACCAGCTTGCCCTTCTTGAAGGCCATCAGGGTGGGGATGGAGCGGATGTCCGCCGCGGCGGCGAGCTCATGCTCTGCCTCGGTGTCAACCTTTACGTACGTGACGTCGGGATGCTCCTCCGACGAAGCCGCGAACGTCGGGGCGAACTGCTTACACGGACCGCACCACGACGCCCAGAAATCCACCAGCACGATGTCGTTATCGGTGATGGTGTCGTTGAACTCTTCGGCGGTGATGTCTCGCGTAGCCACGATATTCCTAACGCTGGTATCTAGCTGTGTGTTCCCACCATATGATCACCGAAACCTGGTCGGCGGTGATCAGCGGAAGTCCTTGAACGCGTCCAGCAGGCGGCTGCGGAACGCGGGGTCGAGCTCGTCGTCGCGGACCTTCCCGACGGCCCGCACGGTTTCGCGGAACTGCTGCAAGTAGTTCTCGCAACCGTCGCATTCGAGCAAGTGCGCATCGAAGCGCGCCCTCGTGTCCAAGTCCAGTGACCCGTCGAGATACGCCGTAACGAGTTCGACGAGTTCATTGCAGTCCATCGCGTCCCGGCCTGTCATGAGCGGTCCTCCAAGTAATCCTCCAGCACCGCGCGGACAGCCGCCCGGCCGCGGTGCAGCAGCACGCGTTGGTTGGCGATGCTGATGTCGAGCAGTTCGCACACCTCGCTGGAGTCGAATCCGAGCATGTCGCGCAGCGTGACGACCACGCGCTGCCGGTCGGGCAGCTTGTCGAGTTCGCGACGGGCAACGTCGACAAGTTCGTTTCCCAGCACGGAGCCTTCTGGGGTCTCCGGAAACGGCGTCGGCACTTCGTCGGGCTTCCAATGCCCCGGGTAGGGATCGCCCGATTCGCGGAAGCGGGCCGGATCGACTGTCCCACCGGTGAACGCCGCGATGGCCACGTCTGCATCTCGACGTTCGCGCACACCGCGCGCCTTGGCGATGTTGATCATCACCGCGAAAAGCCAAGTGCGCAGCGATGATCGGCCTTCGAAGTTGTCGATGCCCTTGAGGAGCGCGATCCAGGTTTCCTGGACCACCTCTTCGGCGATCTCATGGCTTGGCACATATCCACGCGCAACCCGCAGCATCGGCGGGGTGTGCTGGTCGACGAGTTCGGCGAAGACGGTTTCATCGCCGTCACGCAGCGCGGCGATCAGCGCTGTTTCGTCGACTGTTTTGGTCATCACACTCACGGTAGCCGCTCACCGGTATTCAGGATTGGCAAAGTCGTAGCGACATCCGGCATCCCACCCGGACCGGATATTTCCGTACGCGGGGACGCCTCCGCTCGCCTTCAACATCCGGGCCAGATGCATCAGATTCCACGTCATGAACGTGGTGTTGCGGTTGGTGAAGTCGTTCTCCGGCCCGCCGGAGCCGGGGTCCAGGTACGACGGTCCCGGCCCGGCTTCGCCGATCCAGCCTGCGTCGGCCTGCGGTGGGATCGTGTAGCCGATGTGTTGCAGCGTGTAGAGCACGTTCTGCGCACAGTGTTTGACGCCGTCCTCGTTGCCGGAGATCAAACACCCACCGACCCGGCCGTAGTACAGATACTGACCGGCGTCGTTGAGCAGATGCGAGCCGCCGTACAGCCGCTCGTGCACCTGCTTCATCACAGAACTGTTGTCGCCCAACCAGATCGGGCCGGCGAGCACCAGAATGTCTGACGCCAGCACCTTGTCGAAGATGGCGGGCCAGTCGTCGGTCGCCCACCCGTGTTCGCGCATGTCCGGCCACACCCCGGTGGCGATGTCGTGGTCGACGGCGCGCACTACGTCGACCTCGACGCCGTGCTTCTCCATGATTCGCGTGCTGATGCCGATGAGGCCCTGCGTGTTGCTGATCTCGGGCGACCGTTTCAACGTGCAGTTGACGAACAAAGCCCGAAGGCCGGTGAAGTCGGTGTCAGCGGTGGTCATGCGCAAGCTCCTTGCCCTGGTCGAAGAAGTCGGCGATGCGCGACGTGAGCGCATCGACATCGTGTGTGGGGTTGAGCGGGTACACCGCTCCGAACGGCGCGTTCCAGAACGCGCCGGTGCGCGGTGTCCACGGGCTGACGTATGCATAGGGCGTCGGATGGTAGTCGTCGCCGGCCGAGACACCGTAATTCACCTCATTCTCGGTAGCCGCGACGTCGAAGTGCTCGGGCCACAGGACCGGATGTTCTTCGGGGAGAACGTGTTTCAAGGCATGGCCACCCGCGTAATGGCCGCGGTAAATGAAGTCGGCGGCAGTCGGGTCGATGTCCAGAACGGCGTTCGCGGGCAGCGGGTCGACGATGTCGTATAAGCCTTCGGGCGGGCCGGCCTGCACGCCTGCGGCGTCGGCGAGCTCGTCGAGCGGTCCGGCAAGCGGGGCGCTGCCGTTCCGCCAGACTAGCCCGGTGCCGTGCACCGCGAGCGCGATGGCCACGCCGGTGAAGCCGTCCGGGCGCACCGCCAGCCGGATGGTCCCAGACGCGCGATGTTGCGGTCCGGCGACCAGGCTTTCGGCCACACCGCGCAGTTGGCGGCGGGTGGCGACGTAGACGTCGTCGAACCCATCGGCCATCATGGCTCCTCTCCGGACTCCCTGTTGCAGTGATCCGATCGGGCCTCAGCGTTACACGCCCAGCGGTTTTTCGAACCAATGATCGGCGTACGGCTCGTTGTTGAAGGGCTTGACCTCTAAATAGCCGGAAGTTCGGTACATCTGGACAGCCTCGCCGAGTTCGTCCTTGGTCTCGAGCCGCATCAGCCGCACACCATGGGTGCGGGCCCGACCCTCCAGTTCGTATAGCAGCCGACGGCCGAGGCCGAGTCCACGTACGGCGGGAGAGACCCACATCCGCTTCACCAACCCCACAGCATCCGGATAGAAGATCAGCGCACCACAGCCGACGGGCTCGCCGTGCAGCGATGCGACGAGCAAAAGCCCTGCGGGCAGCGTCATTTCGGCGTCGGCGACCGGGCTGACCGCGGGGTCATAGCCGTCGCGAAAGCGAACCTTGAGCTCGGAGTAGTACGTCTGCAGGCAGAATCGGGCGTCGCGGTGGCGGGGATCGCATTCGCGGACCTCGACCGTCGAGGCGGTCAGAAGGCGTTCGACTTCCGCCATGGCCTTGACCAGATCGGTGCGCTGCCGGTCGTTGAGCGGTCGCAGGATCGCTGCTGCTGCGACGTCGGAGCGCTGGTCCAGTGCCGCGAGTTCGCGGCGCCCGGCTTCGGTGAGCCGAGCGATACGGATGCGTCCGTCGGTCGTGCTCGGCTCGACGACGACCAAGCCGCCGGCCTCCAGCGCACGCAGCAGCCGGCTGAGGTAACCGGAGTCGAGGTCGAGGCGGGCACGCAGCGTCCGGATGTCGCGGTCGCCGGCACCGATCTCCCAGAGCAGCCGGTTCTGGCCGAGCGAGCGGTCGCTAGCCAGGAAGTTCTCGTTGAGCACGCCGATGCGCTGCGTGACGGTGCGGTTGAACCGCCGGACCTGCGCCACCATCTCCGCGGGCATACCTCTGACCTTAGTCAGAGATCGCTCGGGTCCGGACCCCGTTTTTCCAAGATGTGCGCGGCGATGTCCGCCGCGCGATCGGCATTGGTCAACAGCTGCGCCTGCCTGTTCGGCCACCAGAACAGCTCAAACAAGAGCAGCACCAGATAGATGACGGACGCAGCGGCATTGCCCCACGAGCCGAACACCGCGTCCCACACCGTTGTCCCGATTCCGACGAGGAGGACGACGATCAGCACCCATCGAAACGGCCGGGCCTTGTCGGCCGCGGCGCGGATCCCGCGGCTGTAGTCGATGACCGCCTGGGCCAGCCGGGCATCGCCAATGCGCTCGCCGCACCGGGCGGTGCGGACAACAGTCACCCGGTCATCACCGCTTAGTTGCTTGGCGCCGGGCCAGTACCGCGCCATTCGGCGGGGCATCCAGATGCCATAGAACACGCCGATGATGACGAAAACGATGACGCCGGACAACAAGAATCCGGAATCCAGCCATGCCATGGCGCCCAAGGCGATCCCGACAGCTCCGCCGATAGTGAACGCCCTACGAAAAAACCCGCCCCGCCAGGCGAACGCCGGCACAGTTACCACAGGATGATTTTGACGTCAGTTGTCGCGCAGAGGTGGGCAAAACGCCACACACCCAGGCCGACAGGGGTCTACACGGTGAAGCCGAGGGCCCTCAGCTGTTCGCGGCCGTCCTCGGTGATCTTGTCAGGGCCCCACGGCGGGTTCCACACCCAGTTGATCTTGATCTCGGTGACCAGCCCGGCGCCGACGAGCGCGCTACGCGATTGGTCCTCGATCACGTCGGTCAGCGGGCAGGCCGCCGAGGTCAGCGTCATGTCGATCAGCGCGACGTTACCGGCATCGCCCTTCTCCACGTTCAGGCCGTAGACGAGGCCCAAGTCGACGACGTTGATCCCGAGTTCGGGGTCGACGACATCGCGCATGGCCTCCTCGAGGTCTGCGAGCAGCTCGTCACCCTGCGCGGCTGTTTCGCTCATCGTCTTCCTCCAATTCGTCGCTGGCCTGAGCCAAAGCGTCTTTGAAAGCCATCCAGCCCAGCAGCGCGCACTTCACCCGCGCCGGGTATTTCGCGACACCCGCGAATGCGATGCCGTCGCCCAGTACATCTTCGTCGCCCTCGACCGTTCCGCGCGACGAAATCATCTCGGAGAACGCCGCCATCGTCTTCAGGGCATCCCCGACACTCTGGCCGATTACCTGATCGGTCAGCACCGACGTCGAGGCCTGGCTGATCGAACAGCCCTGCCCGTCATAGGAAACGTCGGCGATCCGCTCGCCGTCGTCGCTCAGCGCCACCCGCAGCCTGACCTCGTCGCCGCACGTCGGGTTCACCTGGAAGGACTCGGCACCGTACGGCTCGCGCAACCCGCGGTGATGCGGGTGCTTGTAGTGATCGAGGATCACTTCCTGATAGAGCTGCTCCAGCCGCACGGTCAGTCCATGCCGAAGAATTCCACCGCGTGCCGCACACCGGCCACCAGTCGGTCCACCTCGTCGAGCGTGTTGTACACGGCGAACGAAGCCCGCGCCGTCGCGGCGATACCGAACTGGCGGTGCAGCGGCCACGCGCAGTGGTGTCCGACCCGCACCGCCACGCCGTCGTCGTCGAGGACCTGCCCTACGTCGTGAGCGTGGACACCGTCGACGACAAACGCCACCGGTGAGCCGCGGTTCTCCATCGACGTTGGCCCGATGATCCGCACCTCGTCGATCCGAGACAGCCCTTCGAGCGCGGCGGCCACAAGCTCGGCCTCGTGCGCCTCGACGGCGTCCATCCCGATCTCTTGCAAATACCTCGCGGCAGCGGCCAGCCCGACGACCTGCGACGTCATCGGCGTACCTGCCTCGAAACGTTGCGGCGCGGGAGCGTAGGTGGTCTCCTCCATCGTGACGGTCTCGATCATCGATCCCCCGGTGATGAACGGCGGCATCGCGTTGAGAAGCTCGGTTCGGCCGTACAGCACACCAATGCCATTGGGGCCCAACATCTTGTGGCCAGAGAAGGCGCCGAAGTCAACGTCAAGCGTATGGAAATCGACCGGCTGGTGAGGCACCGACTGGCAGGCGTCCAACAGCGTCAGCGCGCCGACGGCATTCGCGCGAGCGACCAGCTCCCCCACTGGGGCGACCGCACCCGTGACATTGGAATGGTGACTGAACGCAACCACTTTCACACGTTCATCGAGCTGCAACGAATCCAGGTCGATCCGCCCGTCGTCGGTGACCCCGTACCACTTCAACGTCGCCCCGGTACGGCGCGCCAATTCCTGCCACGGAATCAGGTTCGCGTGGTGTTCGATCTCGGTAGTGACGATGACGTCGCCCGGGCCGACCGCCCGGCCGAATCGGTTGTCGCCCAGCACGTAGGCGACCAGATTGATCGCCTCGGTGGCGTTCTTGGTGAACACCAGCTCGTCGGTATCGGCGCCGACGAACGCCGCGATGTCCGCACGGCCCTGCTCGTAGGCGTCGGTGGACTCCTCCATCAATTGATGGGCGCCCCGATGCACCGCGCCGTTGGACGTGGTCAGGAAGTCGCGTTCGGCGTCGAGCACCTGCAGCGGACGTTGCGACGTCGCACCGGAATCCAAGTAGGCCAGCTGCTTTCCGCCGCGCATCACCCGTCTCAGGATCGGGAAGTCCGCCCTGATCTTGGTGAGATCCAACGTCTGTGCCGACGCGGTCATGTCAGGCTCCGACCGCCTGGGTGAAGCGCTCGTATCCGTTGGCGTCGAGCTCGTCGGCCAGCTCGGGCCCGCCGGACTCGACGATGCGGCCACCGACGAAGACGTGGACGAACTGCGGCTGGATGTAGCGCAGTATGCGCGTGTAGTGCGTGATCAGCAGCAGACCGCCGTGTGCCTCCTCGGCATAGCGGTTCACCCCTTCGCTGACTACCCGCAGCGCGTCGACGTCGAGGCCGGAGTCGGTCTCGTCGAGGATCGCGATCTTCGGCTTGAGCAGTTCGAGCTGAAGGATCTCGTGCCGCTTCTTCTCGCCGCCGGAAAAGCCCTCGTTGACACTGCGTTCGGAGAACGACGGGTCGATGTCAAGACCCTCCATCGCGCCCTTGACCTCTTTGATCCAGTGCCGCAACTTCGGCGCCTCGCCGCGTACGGCGGTGGCGGCGGTGCGCAGGAAATTCGACATCGACACCCCGGGCACCTCGACGGGGTATTGCATCGCCAGAAACAGCCCGGCACGGGCGCGCTCGTCGATGCTCATCTCGAGGACGTCCCGGCCGTCGAGTGTGATCGAGCCCGATGTCACGGTGTACTTCGGATGGCCTGCAACCGCATAAGACAGCGTCGACTTTCCGGACCCGTTCGGACCCATCAGGGCGTGCGTCTCCCCCGACTTCACCGTGAGGTTGACGCCCTTCAGGATCGGGATATCAGTCCCGTCTTCAGCGGAGACGACGCTGACGTGCAGATCCTTGATTTCCAGTGTGGTCATGAGGTGGCTGTCCTTGATTCCGTTATCTCTAGTTCGTGTTCGATGGCATCTGTGAGGCGCTCACGCACCGCAGGCACGGCGATCTTCTGAATCAGTTCGCCGAAAAAGCCACGGACGACGAGGCGACGGGCTTGGTCCTCGGGGATGCCGCGGGCCTGCAGGTAGAAGAGCTGCTCGTCGTCGAAACGCCCGGTGGCGCTGGCGTGCCCGGCGCCGGCGATCTCGCCGGTCTCGATCTCCAGGTTCGGCACCGAGTCGGCGCGGGCGCCGTCGGTGAGCACCAGGTTGCGGTTGGTCTCGAAGGTGTCGGTCCCGGTTGCGGCAGCACGGATCAGGACATCGCCCACCCACACGGTGTGCGCGTCGGGCTTCGAGGAGTTCGGATCGCCTTGCAGCGCACCCTTGTACGTGACGTGGGAGCGGCAGTTCGGCTGAGCGTGATCGACGAGCAACCGTGATTCGAAATGCTGGCCGTCGTCGGCGAAATACAGGCCGAGCAATTCGGCGTCGCCGCCGGGCGCACAGAACCGCGCCCGCGCGGTCAGCCGAACGACATCGCCACCGAGCGTGACAGCGACATGACGCAGCACCGCATCCTTGCCCAGCGACGCGTGATGAGAGCTGACATGCACGGTGTCGTCGGCCCAGTCGGCGATCGACACGACGGTCAGACGGGCCGCATCGCCAACCACGAATTCGATGTTGTCGGCATACGTTCCGCTGCCGCGCTGGTCGATGACCACCACGGCCTCGGCCAGCTCACCGACGCGCACCTGCAGGTGCCCGTAGGCGGTAGCGCCTTCACCGGGCCCGGTGATGGTGATGTCGATCGGCTCGCCGACCCGGGTGTCGCGGCCGACAGTGACGATCGTCGCGTTGTTGAACGACGAAAACGCCTGCGCGGCAACCCGGTCCGCGGGTACCCCGGCCGCACCGAGCCGCTCGTCTCCGCGACGCACGGTTTCCACCGTCACGCCCGGACGTTCGATGACGTCGATGCCTGCGGTACCGGTCGCCGGGGCGGACCCGTCGTGCAGTCCACGTAGGCGTTTCAGCGGAGTGAACCGCCAGATCTCGTCACGCCCGTGCGGCACCTCGAAGGCGTCGACATCGAACGATGTGAAGATCTCGCCCTTGGTCCTGCCTTCCAGAGTCGCTGTCAGGTCCTGTGCCACTAGCCGACCGCGCCTTCCATCTGAAGCTCGATCAGCCGGTTGAGCTCAAGCGCGTACTCCATCGGCAGTTCCTTGGCGATCGGCTCGACGAAGCCGCGCACCACCATCGCCATCGCCTCGTCCTCGGTCATGCCGCGGCTCATCAGATAGAACAGCTGATCGGCGCTGACCTTGGACACGGTGGCCTCGTGGCCCATCGTGACGTCATCCTCACGGATGTCGACGTACGGGTAGGTGTCGCTGCGGCTGATCGTATCGACCAGCAGCGCATCGCATTTCACGCTCGAGCGCGATCCGTGCGCACCCTTGTTGACCTGAACCAGGCCACGGTAGGACGCGCGGCCACCGCCGCGTGCCACTGACTTGGACACGATGTTGCTCGACGTGTTCGGCGCCAGGTGAAGCATCTTCGCGCCGGTGTCCTGGTGCTGGCCCTCGCCTGCGAACGCCACCGACAGCACCTCGCCCTTGGCGTGCTCGCCGGTCATCCACACGGCCGGGTACTTCATCGTGACCTTCGAGCCGATGTTGCCGTCGATCCACTCCATGGTGGCGCCGGCCTCGGCGCGCGCCCGCTTGGTCACCAGGTTGTAGACGTTGTTCGACCAGTTCTGGATCGTCGTGTAACGGCAACGGCCACCGGGCTTCACGATGATCTCGACGACAGCCGAGTGCAGCGAGTCACTCTTGTAGATCGGCGCCGTACAGCCCTCGACGTAGTGCACGTAGGCACCCTCGTCGACGATGATCAGCGTTCGCTCGAACTGACCCATGTTCTCGGTGTTGATGCGGAAGTAGGCCTGCAGCGGGATGTCGACGTGCACGCCCTTCGGCACGTAGATGAACGAACCACCCGACCACACGGCGGTGTTCAGCGCGGAGAACTTGTTGTCCCCGGCCGGGATCACGGTGCCGAAGTACTGCTTGAACATCTCGGGGTGCTCACGCAGCGCGGTGTCGGTGTCGAGGAAGATGACGCCCAGCTTCTCCAGATCCTCGCGGATGGAGTGGTAGACGACCTCGGACTCGTATTGCGCGGCGACACCGGACACCAGGCGCTGCTTCTCCGCCTCGGGGATGCCGAGCCTGTCGTAGGTGTTCTTGATGTCGGCGGGCAGGTCGTCCCAGGTTGCGGCCTGCTTCTCGCTGGAGCGCACGAAGTACTTGATGTTGTCGAAGTGGATGCCTTCGAGGTTGGAGCCCCAGTTCGGCATCGGCTTCTTGTCGAAGGTGCGCAGCGCCTTGAGCCGAACCTCGAGCATCCACTCGGGCTCGCTCTTCTTGGCCGAGATGTCCCTCACGACCGCCTCGGACAGCCCGCGCTGTGCGCTGGCACCGGCGACGTCGGAGTCCGACCAGCCGTAGCCGTAATTACCCATCGAGGCGATGGCCTCTTCCTGGGTCAGCTGCGTCTCCGGGGTAGCCGTCATGTTGAGGCTCCTTGCTTGCTCGTGGTGGCTTCGGCGCGGGCTGTGCGCCGAACGGTTATTGGCTTGTCAGTGCTGGTCTCGGTGAGCGGGACGTGCGTGGTGCATGCGCAGTCGCCGTTGACGATGGTCGCCAGCCGCTGCACATGGGTGCCCAGGATCTCGGCGAACGCCTCCCGCTCGGTCTCACACAGCTCGGGGAACTCCTCGGCGACATGCGAAACCGGGCAGTGGTGCTGGCACAGCTGGATGCCGTGGATCGGCCCGCTCACCGGTGTCGTGGTGGTGACGTAGCCGGCCTTGGTCAGCGCCACCGCAACCCTATCGGCAGTCGGTTCAACACCGTCGGGGCCGTCGGTTACTCCCGCCAGGATGGTGTCGATGCGGCGCCGCGCGAATGTCCGGACGGCGTCGTCGCCGCCGATCTCGCGGAGTTGGCGCATCGCTGCCACGGCCAGGTCGTCGTAGGTGTGGCCCAACTTCGCGCGGCCAGCCGCGGTGAGCCGATATCGCTTGGCGGGCCTGCCCCGGCCGTTGTGCTGCCAGACCGCCGCGGCGCTGGACTGCGCTTCACCGGTGTCCATCAGGGCGTCCAGGTGCCTGCGCACGCCTGCGGCGGAGATGCCCAGCCGCTCACCGATCTCACCTGCTGTGATGGGTCCGGCCTCCAGCAAGAGCTGGACGATCGCGCCACGCGTGTGGCGGTCGACTTCAGGACGGATTTTCACAACACCATTGTGACGGAATTCCGAAACCGGGTCTAGCAAGGGCACCCTTAGGGTGATCAGCGCCATAGTCGTGACGGCTACGCTGCTCTGGTGGCAGCCCGCCTCTGGTCCCTCAGCACATCGATTGCCGGCTGGCACGGCGACGAACGGACCGTCGGCTCCCCGCTGAACGACGCCGAACTCATGGCACTGCGGCGAACACGGCTGTTCGGGGCCACCGGCACTGTGTTGATGGCGATCGGGGCGCTCGGAGCCGGCGCCCGCCCGGTGGTGCAGGACCCGACGTTCGGGGTGCGGCTGCTCAACCTGCCGTCCCGTATCCAGACGGTTTCGCTGACCATGACCACCACGGGCGCGGTGATGATGGCGCTGGCGTGGCTGATGCTGGGCCGCTTCGCATTGGGCCAACGACGGATGACACGCAGCCAGCTGGACCGCATTGCTGCTGCTGTGGGCGCTGCCGCTGCTCATCGCGCCGCCGATGTACAGCCGTGATGTCTACTCGTACCTCGCGCAAAGCGAGATCTCGCTGCAGGGTCTCGACCCCTACCGGGTGGGCCCGGCTACCGGGCTCGGCCTCGACCACGTATTCACCCTGTCGGTGCCGAACCTGTGGCGGGAAACACCGGCGCCGTACGGTCCGCTGTTCCTGTGGATCGGCCGCGGCATCTCCGCACTGACCGGCGAGAACATCGTCGAAGCGGTGCTGTGTCACCGCCTTCTGGTGCTGGCCGGTGTCGGGCTGATCGTGTGGGCCACGCCGCGGCTGGCGCGGCGCTGCGGCGTCGCCGAGGTGAGCGCGCTGTGGCTCGGCCCGGCCAACCCTCTGCTGTTCATGCACCTGGTCGCGGGTATCCACAACGAGGCGCTGATGCTGGGCCTGATGCTGGCCGGCACGGAGTTCGCGCTGCGCGGGGTCGATGCGACCGGGCCGTCGCTCCCAAAACCGCTGGCCTGGCCGCGCGGCCGCGAGGAGTGGTCACGTTGGTATCCGATGGGCATGCTGCTCCTGGGCACCGTGCTGATCACCTTGTCGTCGCAGGTGAAGCTGCCGTCGCTGCTGGCGCTGGGGTTCGTCACGATGGCGCTGGCCCGCCGTTGGGGCGGCACGTTCAAGGCCTTCCTCATCTCAGGCGGGTCGCTGGCCGCGGTGTCACTGGCGGTGATGGCGGTAATCGGGTGGGCCAGCGGCCTCGGTTTTGGCTGGATATTCACGCTGGGCACCGCGAACGTGGTGCGCAGCTGGATGTCACCGCCGACACTGCTGGCCCTTGGCACCGGCCAGGTCGGCATCCTGCTGGGCCTCGGCGATCACACGACCGCCGTGCTGGCGCTGACCCGTGGCATCGGCGTGTTCCTGATCGCGGTGGTGGTCACCTGGCTGTTGATCGCGGTGCTGCGCGGGCGGCTGCATCCGGTCGGCGGGCTCGGCGTCGCGCTCGGTGCCACCGTGCTGCTGTTCCCGGTTGTGCAGCCGTGGTACCTGCTGTGGGCGATCATTCCGCTGGCGTGTTGGGCCACCACGCCCCGATTCCGCACCGCCGTAATCGCGGTCACGCTCGTCATTGGCATCTTCGGGCCGACCGCCAACGGCGACCGCTTCGCGCTGTTCCAGATCGTGCTGGCGACCGCGGCCAGCACCCTCATCGTGTTGGTGCTGATCGCGCTGACGTACTACCGGCTGCCGTGGCGCAAGCTGCCCGACCCCGGTGGTGCGCCTGCGTCGCAGCCCGAGGTCGTCGAGCCGACGCCACCGGCGCCGCAGACCGTCAAGCCCGGCGCTTACGCTGAATCCCCGTGACCTCCGACTCGACCGTCCCCGTGCGTCTGCGCGGGGTCATCAAGCGGTACGGGTCGACGACGGCCGTCTCCGAACTCGACCTCGACGTGGCGACCGCCGAAGTGCTCGCGCTGCTCGGCCCCAACGGCGCCGGCAAGACCACCACGGTGGAGATGTGCGAGGGCTTCATCAAGCCCGACGGCGGCAGCATCGAGATCCTCGGACTGGACCCCGTCACTGACAACGCCCGCGTGCGTGAGCGCATCGGGGTGATGCTGCAGGGTGGCGGAGGGTATCCCGCGGCGCGGGCCGGCGAGATGCTGAATCTCGTTGCGGCGTATGCCGCCAACCCGCTCGACCCGCAATGGCTGATGGACACGCTCGGTCTGACCGAGGCGGCGCGCACAACCTATCGGCGGCTGTCGGGCGGCCAACAGCAGCGGCTGGCACTGGCGTGCGCGGTGGTGGGGCGCCCGGAGTTGGTGTTCCTCGACGAGCCCACTGCGGGCATGGATGCGCATGCGCGAATCGTGGTGTGGGAGTTGATCGACGGACTCCGTCGCGACGGCGTCACGGTCGTGCTGACCACCCACCAGTTGACCGAGGCCGAGGAGCTGGCCGACCGAATCGTGATCATCGACCACGGCATAGCGGTGGCCACCGGCACACCGGCGGAGCTGACGCGCAGCGGCGCCGAGAACCAACTACGGTTCCGCGCACCGCGGATGCTGGACCTCTCGCTGTTGGTGTCGGCGCTGCCCGAGAACTACAAGGCGACCGAGACCGCACCTGGCGAATATCTCGTCGAGGGCCACATCGACCCCCAGGTGCTGGCCACCGTTACCGCGTGGTGCGCGCGCCTGGACGTGCTGGCCACCGATATGCGAGTCGAGCAGCGCAGCCTGGAGGATGTTTTCCTCGATCTCACCGGCCGGGAGTTGCGATCATGACCAATCGTTTTGCGCCAGGGACATTTTCGCCCGATCCCCGTCCCGCGACGGTGCAGAAGATGCTGAACGCTCAATTCGGCCTTGAGCTGCGGCTGTTGCTGCGAAACGGTGAGCAGTTGCTGCTGACCATGTTCATCCCGATCACGCTGCTGGTCGGGCTGACGCTGCTGCCGCTGGGCTCGTTCGGCCCGAACCGGGCGACCACGTTCGCGCCGGCGATCATGGCGCTCGCGGTGATCTCGACAGCGTTCACCGGACAGGCCATCGCGGTGGCGTTCGACCGCCGATACGGTGCACTGAAACGACTGGGCGCGACCGCGCTGCCTGTGTGGGGCATCATCGCGGGCAAGTCGCTGGCCGTCGTCGCTGTGGTGTTCTTGCAGTCAATCTTGTTGGGCGCCATCGGTTTTGCCCTGGGCTGGCGGCCGAATATCGCCGGACTCGCCCTCGGGGCGGCGATCATTGCGCTGGGTACCGCGGGCTTCGCCGCGCTCGGCCTGCTGCTCGGCGGCACGCTGCGCGCCGAGATCGTGCTGGCCGTAGCCAACCTGCTGTGGTTCGTCTTCGCCGGACTGGGCGCGCTGACGCTCGAGGGCGGCATGGTGCCGCACGGCGTGCAGTTGGTGGCCCGCTTGACCCCCTCAGGTGCGTTGACGGAGGCGCTGGCGCAGGCGATGACGCTGTCAGTGGACTGGTTCGGGGTTACGGTGCTCGCGGTGTGGGGTGGCATTGCGGCGCTGTGCGCCCTGCGCTGGTTCCGCTTCACCTGACGACCTCAGCCTCGGCAGTAAGTACTCCAACTGACCCACCTCTTCGATGTTGTGCTTCACCCAGGCGCGCAGCATCTCGTCGGGGAACCGCCGGCTCAGCAGACGGTTGATGGGTACGAGCAGGTGCGAGCGCGCCCCGACATCCATCACGGAGACGTAGTGCACGCCGTCGCTTCCCGCGGACCACGTGTGCTCGAGCTGGAAAATCGGGACACCCGCCAAACGCTGCACCAGCCTGATGCCCGTCTCGTCGAGCTTCTCCACCCGGTCGACAACGTCGACCTTGAATTCCGGCTGCCCGCCGAACGCTTCGACGATTCGAAATCGTGCACCTTCGGCAGCGCCACCGGCCGGCGCCGGACGGGCGAGCTCCCAGCGGATGTGGTCGATCGGATGCCACGCCAGATACCGGTCGATGACGACGCCGCCGTAGGACATGGTGCCGCCTAGGTGGGTGAACCAGTCGAGCAGCATTCCCGGCGTCACGTCGGCAAGCGGCCGGTGATCGATCGTCACCCGGCGGCGATGGTGCGGGGCGGCGGTGTACCTCACCGTGGCGGTCTCGACGGGTCGCAGCGGATAAAGCACCGGGCGGGTCATCGGGTCCTCCAAGATACGGCTTCGTTTCTTATCGGATACGCTAGGCTTTCGATATAAGATACGCAAGCGTTTCTTCGAGGAGATGTGTATGCGGCGGCGCCGTGGCGAGGAACTGGATGCGGCGATCCGGGACGCGGTACTCGAGCTACTGGCTGCGAACGGTCCGGCCGGCGTGACGATGGAGGCGGTTGCGTTGGCCGCCCGCACCAGCAAGCCGGTGCTTTACCGGCGATGGCCGGACAGCGCGGGCCTGCTGCGAGACACCTTGTTGCGCATGGCGACTGCGGCCATCCCGCACGAGGACACCGGCAGCTATCGCGGCGACATGCTCGCCATCCTCCGGGGCTGGGCGGCGTTGTTCAGCGGTCCCGGCGCCCCGGCGCTGCAAGCGTTGATCTCGGCGATGGCGCACGACCAGGAGCTGGCCGCCGCGTTCCGCGAGGACGTGATCGGGTGGCGCAAGAAGGAGATGGCGGCGCTGCTGTCTCGTGGCGTCGTCCGGGGCGACGTCCGCGTGGATGTTCCCGTCGAGATCGCCCGCGAGTTGGGCCAGAGCGTCCTGTGGCACCGACTACTGATCACCGGCGACCCGATCACTGACGACTTGGTTGTGCAACTCGTCGACGAGGTGCTCGTGCCATTCGTGGCGCCCAGAAGCTGATCCGCTACTACGTGCTGTAGTTGCGGTCCTCTACGATCGACGCCGTGCCCGTCGGACGATTCTTCCTGCGACTGGTCGACCTGCTGCCCATGCCGAGCCTCCGGGTTCAGCGCGTCATCGCCGCAGCCGTCATCCTGACCCAGGGCGGCATCGCGGTCACCGGGGCGATCGTCCGCGTCACCGCCTCCGGCCTCGGCTGCCCGACGTGGCCGCAATGCTTCCCCGGCAGCTTCACCCCGGTCCCACACGCCGAAGTCGCCGTCGTGCACCAAGTGGTCGAGTTCGGCAACCGGATGATCACGTTCCTGGTGGTGCTGACGGCAGCGCTGGCGGTGCTGGCCGTCACCCGGGCCCGCCGCCGCCGCGAGGTGCTGATCTACGCCTGGCTGATGCCGGCGTCGACGGTGGTGCAGGCCGTGATCGGCGGCATCACCGTGCTGACCGGATTGCTCTGGTGGACGGTCGCCATTCACCTGGTCGCCTCGATGACCATGGTCTGGTTGGCAGTGCTGCTGTACGTGAAGATCGGTGAACCCGACGAAGACACGGCGGGTGTCTCCTCAGAATCCGTACCAAAACCGTTGCGCCACTTGACCGCATTGACTGCCGTGGTACTCGCCGCTCAACTGGTGAGCGGCACGCTGGTGACCGGCGCAGGACCGCACGCGGGCGACAAGAGCATCACGCAGCCGGTGCCGCGGCTGCAGATCGAAATCACGACGCTGGTGCACCTGCACTCGTCGCTGCTGGTGGCCTACCTGGCGCTGCTGGTCGGCCTCGGCTTCGGCCTGCTCGCCGTGCACGCGCCACGCCCCGTCACGCTTCGGCTGGGCGTGCTGCTGGTGCTGGTGTGCGCACAGGGCCTCGTCGGCACCGTGCAATTCTTCACCGGAGTGCCCGCCGCGCTGGTGGCCGTCCATGTGCTCGGCGCGGCCGCCTGCACCGCCGCCACCGCAGCGCTATGGGCGTCGATGCGAGAGCGGCCCAAGCCCGAGCCTGTCCAGGGCTGACTCGACGGCCAGCGCGAATTCCCGCTGCTGCCGGGTCCTCGTGGTCGCGTCCAGTTGCCGCCAGCCCAGCGACGGCTCCACCAGTTCCAGCTCCAGCAGCCGCGGGTCCGACGGGCCGCCGATCACGTCGACGCGGGCATACAACAGCTCGCCGACGTCCATGCCCAGGTGCTCGGCCGCTGCGGCCAGCGCCGCGTGACCCACGTCCCACAGCTCGAAGTCCGGCTCGGCCGGCGTCAGCGATTCCTCCGCGTAGGTGCCGCTGTCGTCAAAGACCGGCCGACGGCCTGGCGGCGGCAGGATCGGGCCCTTGGTGAACGCGTGCGATTGTCGGCCACCGACAAACACCAACGCGGTTTCGCCGTCCTCCACCCGCGGGTCATACGGCTGCACCAGAACGGTCCGGCCGTCGGCCTGCAGCTCGGCTGCGTGCCCGCGTGCGGCATCGGGATCGATAAACCGTTGGGCGCCTACGGATCCCGCGCCGACAGCGGGCTTAACCACCACCTCGCCATCCGGCAGGCGCACCCGCTCGCCGGGCGCGAAGAACCGGCTAGGCAGCGTTGGGACACCAGCCTTGGCCAGGTCGGCCAGATAACGCTTCTCGGTGTTCCACGCCACCACCTTCGGGGCGTTGAGCAGATTCCGGACGCGCCGCGTCCAGACCAGGAATTCGTCGAGCCGGTCGATGTAGTCCCATGTCGCACGCAGGATCACCACATCGGCGGCCAGGGTCTCCGGATCGTCCCAGGAGAGCCAGCGGGCATGCAGACCACGCATGCGCAGCGCCGCCACCAGCCCACCGTCGTCACCATCGCCGTCGGGCAGCGCCGGGCAACCCGCCAGCACGATGCGCGGATGGAACACGTCGGGCCGCGCGAGCTTCATCCTTGGCAGGATAGTCAGCATGAAGGCTATTGAAGTCGCCGAGACCGGCGGACCCGAAGTCCTGACCCACGTCGACAAAGACAAGCCCTCCCCCGGCCCCGGCGAGGTGCTGATCAAGGCCGAGGCGATCGGCGTGAACTTCATCGACACGTATTTCCGCTCGGGTCAGTACCCGCGGGAAGTGCCGTTCGTACTTGGCACCGAGGTCTGTGGCACCGTCGAGGCGGTCGGCGACGACGTCGCGGCACTCAGCATCGGCGATCGGGTTGTCACCGCACAGGCAGACGGTGCCTACGCCGAATACAGCGTCGCTCCAGCCGATTTCTGCGCCTACGTGCCGGAAGGAGTGAGCCCGGACGCCGCGGCCGCATCATTGCTCAAGGGGATGACCGCGCACTACCTGATCACGTCGACGTACCCGGCCCAGCAGGGCGACACGGTGCTGGTGCACGCCGGCGCGGGCGGCGTCGGCCTCATCTTGACCCAGTGGGCCACCAGCAGGGCGGTCGGCGTTATCACCACCGTGTCCACACCCGAGAAGGCCGAGCTGTCCCGCAAGGCCGGCGCCGTCGAGGTGCTCGACTATCCCGACGACCCCGAGGAGTTCGGCGCCAAGATCAAGGAACTGACCGACGGCGGCGTCGCCGCGGTGTACGACGGCGTCGGCGCAGACACATTCGACGCCAGCCTTGCGAGCCTGAGAATGCGCGGCACCCTTGCACTGTTCGGGGCGTCCAGCGGCCCCGTGCCGCCGTTCGACCCGCAGCGGCTCAACGCGGCCGGTTCGCTGTTTCTGACCCGGCCCACGCTCGTGCACTACACCCGCACGGCCGACGAATTTGCTTGGCGTGCAGGCGAACTACTCAACGCGATCGCCGCGGGCACCATCAACATCACGATCAGCGAGCGCTACCGACTCGAACACGCAGAACAGGCCCACCGCGATCTGCAGGGCCGCAAGACCGTCGGCTCAGTCGTCCTGGTGCCCTAGACCGTAAACAGAGTGGGCAGCGCCAAGACCGAATCCACTGCCAGCGCGCAGAACACCACGGCGAGATAGTTGTTGGACTGCAGGAACAGTCGCAGCGGCTTCACCGGCTCACCGCGGCGCACGCCCGCATACAGCTGATGGGCCATCACCAGGAACCACACGCCTGCCAACAGCGCCACCGACGCATATAGCCAGCCCGTCGCGAGCGCCAGCGCCAGCGTCGCGAACACCGTGAGCCAGGTGTAGATCAGGATCTGCTTGGTGACCTGCTCCTCGGTGGCGACCGCGGGCAGCATCGGCACCCCGGCCGCCTGGTAGTCCTCCTTGTAGCGCATGGCCAGCGCCCAGGTGTGCGGCGGCGTCCAGAAGAAGATGATCGCGAACATCACCAGCGCGGGCCATTGGATGGTCCCGGTCACCGCGGACCAGCCGATCATCACGGGCATGCAGCCGGCCGCCCCGCCCCACACGACGTTCTGCGAGGTGCGCCGCTTGAGCAGCAGCGTGTAGACCAGCACGTAGAACGCGATGGTGGCACCCGCGAGATGCGCGGACAGCATGTTCGTCGTCCACCACAGCCAGAAGAACGAGCCGACCGACAACGCGAGCCCGAACACCAGCGCGTGACTTCGCGGGACGGTGGCCCGGGCCAGCGGCCGACGGGCGGTGCGCTTCATCATCTTGTCGATGTCCGCGTCGGCCACGCAGTTCAGCGTGTTGGCGCCCGCCGCCGCGAGGAGACCACCCACCAGCGTGTTGAGAATCAGCAGCGGATCGACGGTGCCTCGGTGCGCCAGCAGCATCGCGGGGATCGTGGTGACGAGCAGCAGCTCGATCACCCGAGGCTTCGTCAGCGAAATGTAGCCAAGGAACGCGGTGCGTATTCGGTTCGGCGCCTCATTCTTCAGGCTGCCTTCGCGAATACTCACGCAAAACTCCTAAGGGTCGCCGCAGCGCGCAGCTTCTACTACAGAGGATGGTAGACCGCACCTGAACGGCCGCCTAATCGTCCCCCACGGACCTGCGGCGGCCCAGGTTCGCGCACTAGGGTGGACCAAACGGATTGCGAAGCCGGGCCTATCGAAGGAGTTCGCCAAGTGACCACACTCGACGAGATCTCTGCTCTCACCCGCCCGAGTCACCCCGACGACTGGACCGAGTTGGATTCGGCCGCGGTGGACACCACACGGGTGCTGGCGGCGGACGCGGTGCACAAGGTCGGCAATGGCCATCCCGGTACGGCGATGAGCCTGGCGCCCCTTGCGTACACGTTGTTCCAGCGGCAGATGCGTCACGACCCCAGCGATACCCATTGGCTCGGACGGGACCGCTTCGTGCTGTCGGCCGGGCACAGCAGCCTCACGCTGTACATCCAGCTCTACCTCGGCGGCTTCGGGCTGGAGCTGACTGACATCGAGGCACTGCGCACCTGGGGGTCGAAGACGCCTGGACACCCGGAATTCCGCCACACCACGGGCGTGGAGATGACCACCGGGCCGCTGGGCCAGGGACTGGCCTCGGCCGTCGGGATGGCGATGGCGTCACGGTATGAGCGCGGCCTCTTCGACCCGGACGCCGCACCGGGCACCAGCCCGTTCGACCACTACATCTATGTAGTCGCGTCAGACGGCGACATGGAAGAGGGCGTGACGTCGGAGGCGTCATCGCTGGCCGGCACTCAGCAGCTGGGCAACCTCATTGTGTTCTGGGACAACAACGAGATCTCGATCGAAGACAACACCAACATCGCGTTCACTGAGGACACCCCGGCCCGCTATGCGGCGTACGGCTGGCACGTACAGGTCGTCGAGGGCGGCGAGAACGTCGTCGGCATAGAAGAAGCGGTGGAGGCGGCGAAAAGGGTCACCGACAAGCCGTCGTTCATCGCGGTTCGCACCATCATCGGCTACCCGGCCCCGAACAAGATGAACACCGGCAAGGCGCACGGCTCGGATCTCGGTGCCGAGGAAGTCGCCGCCGTCAAGGAGATTCTCGGATTCGACCCGGAGAAGTCGTTCGAGGTACGTGACGAGGTCATCGAGCACACCCGCAGGCTGGTCGCCCGCGGCAAGGAAGCCCACGACAAGTGGCAGGGCGACTTTGACGCGTGGGCGCAACGGGAACCGGAGCGCAAGAAGCTGCTCGACCGGCTGCTGGCCCAGGAACTGCCCGACGGCTGGGATGCCGACATCCCGCACTGGGAGCCGGGCTCGAAGGGGCTGGCGACCCGCGCGGCATTCGGCGAGGTCCTGAACGCGGTCGCGCCGAAGCTGCCCGAACTCTGGGGCGGGTCTGCGGACCTGGCCGGCAGCAACAACACGACCATCAAGGGCGTCCCGTCATTCGGGCCACCGTCGATCTCGACCAAGGAGTTCACGGCGGATTGGTATGGCCGCGTGCTGCATTTCGGTGTGCGTGAGCACGGCATGGGCTCGATCCTGTCCGGCATCGTGCTGCACGGCCCGACTCGCGCCTTCGGCGGCACGTTCCTGCAGTTCTCCGACTACATGCGCGGGGCGGTGCGGCTGGCATCGCTGATGGACATCGACACCATCTATATCTGGACGCACGACTCCATCGGCCTTGGCGAGGACGGCCCCACCCATCAGCCCATCGAGCACCTCGCGGCGCTGCGGGCCATTCCGAACCTATCGGTGGTGCGGCCGGGCGACCCCAACGAGACCGCATATGCGTGGCGCACCATCGTCGCGCGGGGCGCCAATAGTGGTCCGGTCGGTTTCATTCTCACCCGCCAGGGCATCCCGGTGCTGGAGGGCACCAGCGCCGAGGGCGTGGCCAAGGGCGGCTACGTGCTGGGCGGAGCGCCCGAGGAGAACCCCGACGTGGTGTTGATCGGCACCGGCTCAGAGCTGCAGTTGGCCGTGGCTGCGCAGAAGATATTGGCGGACAAGGGAATCACCTCGACGGTGGTGTCGATGCCATGCGTCGAGTGGTTCGAGTCGCAGCCCGTCGAATACCGCGACAGCGTGCTGCCGCCCGCGGTGTCGGCCCGTGTCGCTGTCGAGGCGGCGGTTGCGCAGAGCTGGTACAAGCTGGTCGGCGACACCGGCGAGATCGTCTCGATCGAGCACTACGGCGCGTCCGCCGACGACAAGACCTTGTTCCGCGAGTTCGGGTTTACCCCGGAGGCCGTGGTGGCCGCCGCGGAGCGATCACTAGACAACTGATTTCGAAAGGCGAACTGATGGCTCAGAATCCCAATCTTGCGGCCCTTTCCGCGGCGGGTGTGTCCGTGTGGCTGGACGACCTGTCTCGTGACCGGCTCCAGACCGGCAACCTGCAGGAGCTGATCGACACCATGAGTGTCGTCGGCGTGACGACGAACCCGACGATCTTCCAGGGGGCGCTGTCGAAGGGCACCTCATACGACGAGCAGGTCAAAGAGCTCGCCGAGCGCGCCGCCGACGTCGACGCAACGATCCGCACCGTGACCACCGACGACGTGCGCAACGCCTGCGACGTGCTCGCCAAGCAGTATGAATTGTCGGGCGGAGTCGACGGCCGGGTGTCGATCGAGGTCGATCCACGGTTGGCGCATGACACCGACAAAACCATCCTGCAGGCCGTCGAACTATGGAAGATCGTCGACCGGCCCAACCTGCTGATCAAGATTCCCGCCACGCTGGCCGGGCTGCCCGCTATTACCGCCGTTATCGCCGAAGGCATCTCGGTCAACGTGACGCTGATCTTCTCCGTCGAGCGGCACCGCGCGGTGATGGACGCCTACTTGGCGGGCTTGGAGAAAGCCAAGGAAGCCGGGCACGACATCGCCAGGATCCATTCGGTCGCATCGTTCTTCGTGTCGCGCGTTGACACCGAGATCGACAAGCGGCTGGAGAAGATCGGCACCGACGACGCGCTGGCGCTGCGCGGCCAGGCCGGTGTCGCGAACGCACGGCTGGCGTACGCGGCGTACGAGGAAGTGTTCGTCGGCGGTTCCCGATACGAGGCGCTCAAGGCCGACGGAGCCCGCGTGCAGCGACCGCTGTGGGCATCGACCGGTGTCAAGAACCCGGACTACTCCGACACGCTGTATGTCACAGAGCTAGTCGCCCCCAACACCGTGAACACCATGCCAGAGAAGACGATTGACGCGGTCGCCGACCACGGCGTCATCACCGGCGACACCGTCACCGGCACGGGAAGCGAGGCCCAGGGGGTGTTCGACAAGCTCACTGCTGTCGGAATCGATCTGCCGGATGTGTTCAAGGTGCTCGAGGACGAAGGCGTTGAGAAGTTCGAGAAGTCCTGGCTCGAACTGCTCGACGCCACCCAGGAACAGCTCGACGCCGCCAAGAAATGACCGCCGTCACCGACAAGGTCGCGTCCACCGGCGCGGGCTGGCGTAATCCGCTGCGGGACAAGCGCGACAAGCGGATGCCGCGCATCCCTGGTCCATGCGGTGTGGTGATCTTCGGCGTCACGGGCGATCTGGCCACCAAGAAGTTGATGCCTGCCATCTACGACCTGGCCAATCGCGGACTGCTGCCCGCGAACTTCGCACTTGTCGGCTTCGCCCGCAGGGATTGGGCCGACGAGGATTTCGGCAAGCTCGTCTGCGACGCCGTCAGGACGCATGCCCGCACGCCATACCGCCAGGAGGTGTGGGACCGGCTGGCCGAGGGAATCCGGTTCGTACAGGGCACTTTCGATGACGCAAAGGCGTTCGAGCGGCTGGCCGAGACACTTCAGAAGCTCGATACCGAGCGGGGCACCGGCGGCAACCACGCGTTCTATCTGTCCATTCCGCCCAAGGCGTTTCAGCAGGTGTGCGAGCAGCTACAGAAGTCTGGTTTGGCCCGCCCGCAGGAGGGTCACTGGAGCCGGGTGGTCATCGAGAAGCCGTTCGGCCATGATCTGGAGAGCGCCCAAGAGCTCAACGGCGTAGTCAACAGCGTCTTCCCCGAGGAGTCCGTGTTCCGCATCGACCACTACCTCGGCAAGGAGACAGTCCAAAACATCCTCGCGCTTCGGTTCGCCAACGAGCTGTACGACCCGATCTGGAACAACAATTACGTCGACAGCGTGCAAATAACCATGGCCGAGGACATCGGCCTCGGTGGCCGGGGCGGCTACTACGACGGGGTCGGCGCGGCCCGCGATGTCATCCAGAATCATCTGTTACAACTACTTGCCCTGACCGCCATGGAAGAGCCAGTCAACTTCAGCCCGCACGAGTTGCAGGCGGAAAAGATCAAAGTGCTCTCCGCCATCCGGCTGATGCAGCCCCTCGATGACACCACCGCTCGGGGACAGTACGCGGCAGGTTGGCAGGGTAGCGAGAAGGTCGTCGGCCTCCTTGACGAGGAAGGATTCTCGAAGGAGTCCACCACCGAGACGTACGCGGCGATCACGCTGGAGATCGACACCCGCCGCTGGGCGGGCGTGCCGTTCTTCCTACGCACCGGAAAACGCTTGGGGCGCAGGGTGACCGAGATCGCGCTCATCTTCAAGCGAGCCCCGCACCTGCCGTTCGACAAGACGATGACGGAGGAACTCGGCCAGAACGCGTTGGTGATCAGGGTGCAGCCCGACGAAGGCATCACCACGCGTTTCGGCTCCAAGGTCCCCGGCAGCGCGATGGAGGTCCGTGATGTCAACATGGACTTCTCCTACGGCTCGGCGTTCGCCGAGGACTCCCCCGAGGCCTACGAACGGCTGATTCTCGACATGCTGCTCGGCGAGCCATCGCTGTTCCCGACCAACGCTGAGGTCGAGTTGTCTTGGGAGATCCTGGATCCCGTGCTGGATTATTGGGCGTCGCTCGGTAAGCCCGAAGCATACGAATCCGGCACTTGGGGACCGGCGTCGGCCGACGAGATGCTTCAACGCATGGGCCGGGAATGGAGGCGGCCGTGATTGTCGACCTGCCGGGAACGACGACAAACGACATCAACAAGAAGATCATCGGCCTTCGTGAAGAGGGCGGTGCCATCACGTTGAGCCGAGTGCTCACTCTCGTGATCTCGCTTGACTCCGACGATCTGCTGGAAGACTCGATCGAGGCGGCCAACTTCGCCAGCCGAGAGCATCCGTGCCGCGTGATCGTAGTCGTACCCGGCGATCGAAGCGCCGCCGAGTCGCGGCTGGATGCGCAGTTGCGCGTCGGTGGTGATGCGGGTGCGGGCGAGGTCGTGTCATTGCGCTTGCACGGCGAGCTCGCCGACCACGCCAGCAGCGTTGTGCTGCCCTTCCTGTTGCCCGACACCCCGGTTGTGGCATGGTGGCCAGCTGGGGGCCCGGCCGTTCCGGCACAGGACCCATTGGGCCACTTAGCAATTCGCCGGATAACGAATGCGACAAATTGCACCGACCCGCTGGCCGCGATCAAGAGTCGCCTGCAGGGCTACACCGAAGGCGACACCGACCTGGCGTGGGCCCGCATCACCTACTGGCGCGCCCTGCTGGCTTCGGCCCTCAATCAGCCGCCCTTTGAGCCGATCACGTCGGCGGTGGTCTCCGGCCTGAGGGATGAGCCGTCGCTCGACGTCCTCGCGGGCTGGCTGGCCGCCCGGATCGACGGTCCGGTGCAACGCGCAGTGGGCGAATTGAAGGTGGATCTCGTCAGAAGCAGTGAGACCATCACCCTGAAGCGTCCGCAGAAAGGGGTGACCGCAACACTGACCCGCACCAGCAGGCCCGAAGCACGGATTCCGTTGGCGCGCAGGGAAGCCAAGGAATGCCTTGCAGAGGATCTGCGCAGGCTGGATGCCGACGAGATCTACCACGAGGCGCTGCAGGGCATCGACAAGGTCCGATACGTATGAGCACCTTCATCGAGAAGTATCCCGACCCCGATGCGTTGGTTGCCGCGGCCGGCGATCGACTGGTCGACGCGATCACCGATGCAATCGACAAACGCGGCCAGGCTCAGATCGTGCTGACCGGTGGCGGCACCGGCGTCGGACTGCTCAAAAGGGTGGGCGAGCGCGGCGAGAAGATCGACTGGTCGAAGGTGCATCTGTACTGGGGCGACGATCGGTACGTGCCAGCAGACGATGACGAGCGCAACGAAAAGCAGGCCCGGGAGGCGCTGCTCGACCACACCGACATCCCGGCCGCCAACGTACATCCGATGTCCCCCAGCGACGGCGAATTCGGCGACGACCTGGACGCCGCGGCGCTGGACTACGAAAACGTGCTGGCGGCCAACGCCGACGACGGCCAGCCCGCACCCGATTTCGATGTGCACCTGCTGGGCATGGGCGGCGAAGGCCACATCAACTCGCTGTTTCCCGAGACGCCCGCAGTGCGCGAGACGGACCGGCTGGTGGTCGGTGTGTCCGACTCCCCCAAACCACCTCCGCGGCGAATCACGTTGACACTGCCCGCGATTCAGCGTTCGCGGGAGGTCTGGCTGGTGGTCTCGGGTGCGGCCAAGGCCGATGCGGTGGCTGCGGCGATCGGCGGCGCCAAGCCGGTGGACGTACCCGCCGCTGGCGCGGTCGGCCGCGAGGCGACCGTGTGGTTACTCGACGAGGACGCCGCCGCCAAGCTCTGAGGGGCCCGCGTCGGCCTGTGGATAGCGTTCG
>CAWJDL010000021.1:0-140053 GCA_963841555.1 uncultured Actinomycetota bacterium | reverse complement strand
TCAAATCTGGGTTTGCGTCATCATGTCAGGCAGCCATCGACCCCTGGCAGCTCGCCGCGGCCATGGAGTCGGGGCCGCACGTCGGTTCGAACGTGAAGAATGCATTCCCCAACGGCACCAACGCCTGCAGCAGGTTCAACAGAAACGGCTTTCTGAGCGAATTCGGAAGGTCAACCAGCGTGGCCACGCCCGCAGGCGTGTCGAGGGCGAACTCCTCGCCGGGGTCGAGATAGATGCCATTCTGCTGGGTACCAGCGAACATGTCGTTCACCCAACCCACCATCAGAATCTGAGCCGCCGCGACGTTCTGCGGCTTCGAGAAGCCGGACACCAGCTGCTGCGAGAACTGGATGAGCGGGTTTCCGCCGCGCATGGTATCGACATGGGAGCCACCGACCAGTGTGACGCCGATGAATTCGTTCGGTCGTGCCTCGAGCAGCGCGTCGGTGCCGACGCCGAACTGATTCCAGAAATATTTCGGCGCGGCGAGTTGGTAGATCGGAATGCCGTCAGGAACTTTCTCAAGTGATGTCGCCATCGAGCCGTCCAGTCCGACGCCGTCGAGCATGACGACCCCGGCAAGCCTGTCGACGGTGTTGTTGTCGACCATGTAGCCGGCCGTGCCCGCGACAAGGCCACCGCCGAGGGAGTGTCCGACCAGCACGACCCTGTCCGGAATTGGGCCGGAATAGCCTGCCGCCAGCGCACTGTCGGCGAGGGCCGTGTTGTCATCCTCGAACAGGTTCGCAACCGCTTGCTGCATCGGTGGCGCACCGAGCCAGCAGGCGTCGCACGACAAGAAGTTCGACGTTATCGATGGTGCGACCACGATGCTGTTCGTCTGCTCCGCGAGGGTCGCCGCCGTGAAGCTGTACCACGGACCCTGGGCCAGGAAGCCGTGCTGAAGGTAGATCAATCTCGTCGGCGGTTCGGCGGTGTCCGGGATGTACCAGTCCGCGGGCACCTCGTATCCGTCGCCGCAGTCAAGCCGAAGCGTGGAACTGCGCACCGTGACCGTGCTGTTCGGGGGAAGGATCGGGGGGCCTCCGACCAACCTGGTCGCGAAGCCGTACAGGTTGAAGACGATCGTCCCGATCGCACTGAGCAGGCCGGAGAACGGTGGCGCCGCCGCTGTGGAGGTGATCACCGCGGCCGATGGTGCCGCGGCTGCGAACGTCACCGCAGCGCTCACTGCAGCGTCCTTGGTTCGGGCTTGGGACCCGCTAGCGGTCACCGGAATCATTTCTTCAGCCGGCTCGGTCACCGTGGTCACCTCAGGCTCGACGGTCACGTCCTGCGATGTCTTTGCGTCGACGGCCGGGTCGACGTCGGGCTCGGGCGTTGTCGCGACGGGCTTGGTGAGCTGGCGGGACGGCGGCTGGACCTTGGGCTTCTTGTGGCCGTTTGTCGCCACCGACGGTGGATCGGTGGCAACGTCGTCGTCCTTATCGGTGGCGTCTGCGTCGGGCTTCGGGGTGGGTTGGGGATCGGCGGAGTCGGGGGTGTCCTGCTTGGGTTTGTCGGCGTCGTCGGCCGGCTTCGAATCCACCGGTGATGAATCGGCAGGCGTCGACGACGGGTCCGCGGTTGGCTTCTTCTCTGAATCCGCCTTTTTCTCAGCGGGTTTCGTGGACTGCGACGATGTCGTCCCACCGGCGTCTGTTCCCGACCCGGTGTCTGCGGCCGCGACGCCGGTCCCTGCCAGCATCGTGGCCGACATGCCGACGGTGACTACGGCCGCGCCCAACCACAGGAAGAACCGGTCAACCATTGCCGTCTCCTGTCCCCGATCGCGCAAACGGTATCGCGAGCGGCACGCCTGGCAAGCTCGTTTACAGAAATTGACCGTAGTGTCAGCCGCGACTGCGCAATCCATCGACGATGAGGTCGAGCACGTGATGCGCGTTCATCGGCCTCGTCGTAGTCGAGGCGCGACGGGAAGGGAATCGCAATGTCACGGATCGCCGGAAAAGTCGTTGCGATCACGGGTGCCAGCAGCGGTATCGGGGAAGCGACAGCACGGGTGCTCGCCGACCGTGGCGCGATGGTCGTGCTCGGCGCGCGCCGAGTGGCGCAGCTCGACGAAATCGCCGCCGAACTGCGCGATCGAGGAGGACAGGCCATCGTCTGCGCGACCGACGTCACCCGCCGCGACGACCTCGAGCGGCTCGTCGGCACAGCCGTGTCGGAGTTCGGACGCCTCGATGTCCTGGTGAGCAACGCAGGCATCAGCAAGATCGGCCCGATGGCAGACCTCGACGTCGAGGGTTGGTCGGCGATGATCGACGTCAACCTCAAAGGCGTTCTGCACGGTATCGCCGCGGCGCTTCCCGTGTTTCGGCGACAGGGCAACGGGCACTTCGTCACCACGGTCTCGACCGCGGGTCTGAAGATCGTGCCCAACATGGGGGTCTACGCGGCCACCAAGAATGCCGTGCGGACGCTGCTGGAGGGATTTCGCCAAGAGTCCACCGACGGCGTGGTCCGCACCACCACCATTTCGCCGGGATTCGTGAACACGCAGCTAGACAGCTCGATCGACGATGTGACCGTCCGCGAGCAGATTCGCCGAAACATGGATGCCTTCGGCATTCCGCCGGAAGCGGTGGCAGAAGCCATCGCGTTCGCGGTCGATCAGCCCTCCGACGTGGAGATCGGCGAGATCATCGTTCGCCCAACGGTGCAGAACTAAGAGTTGTCCCGTATTGGGTCATGCGGCGCCAAACAGCTTGTGGTGCTGTTGTTTTCGGCTGATCCCGCGACGTCCAGGCCGAGGCTTGGTCTGTTCGGGGGTGGGCCGAGTGCTGCTTGCTCAGCAGAGGCCACTGGGTGGCTGCCGGTCCTGGCCGATCCAGCAGCGTGTGATGTTGGTGGCTGGTGCCGGTTGACTGAGCCCTCCCTCTCTTGCTGGGAGGCAAACCCCGCCTTGAGGGCGTGGGCAAGTGTGAAGTCGACCCGTGCGGTACTGGGGTCATCGGGATCGGCGAGATCCAAACAGCACGCCAGCATCGCGGAGACTATGTCGCGATTTGCCCGCAGTCCGCATGCCGGGCACTCATGGGTGCGTTGGGCGAGGATCTTGGGCACGCGTGTGCCGCATAGGCAGTGCTGGCTCATGGCAGTGGATCGAGTACCGGCTATGTGTAGCGTGCCGCCGGCGGCGACGCATTCGGCGGCCAGCGCAGTGACGAGCATGCCGGGGCTGAACAGGGCGATGCGTTTGCCCCACAACCGCGCCCAGGTCGAGATGGTGCAATCCTCCACCGTGATCGAATGACCGTGGCTGGCCACGATTCGAGCCGCGACCTGATGGGCACGGGCGTGCTTGGCCTGACTGGTCGCGCGTGCGTCGGCAGCATGATCGGCTCGGGTGCGGTGATAGCCGCGGGAGAGGGTGTCGTGGCGATAGGCCCGCAGCGGCACCCCGTCGGTACGGGCATGGCGGGACCCGCCCGGGTTAGGGATCTGCTTGGCCGCCAACCCGTTGGCGGCGCGGCGAGCCGCCCGGGCGACCTGGCGCGCCGAGGGGCTGTACTGCGTGGGGTTGGTGTTGCGGCGGGACCGATCCAATGCCCGCTGACGCGCCCGCACTCGACTGGCGGCCCGCGCCGCAGCCTGTTGTTGCGCGTCGGTGCAGGTGATCTGATCGACGATCAACTGTTCGGGATGCCCGATCGGGAAGGAGGCGAGCGCCAGGTTGGACACGTTGGCATCCACACCGGCGCGCCGCCCGGTGGGAATCTGGGCGCGACGCGCCCTAGTGGCCATGGACTGATACCCCGCCCGATGTACGAGTAGATGCGCGTAATACCGCCAGCCGCCGGGTGCTTTGGGGTCGCGCACCCGCACCAGGTCGATCTTGTGCCAGATACGCGGATCGGCCAGGAAATGGCTCAGGTGCGCCCATCGACCCGCGCCTTGGGCAAGCCGCACCGGCAGCACCAGGTCCCCGGCCGGCAGGCCGGTGAACACCACCGCCAACGCCCCGGTGTGATCGGCCCATGAACCCGAAGCGGGCCGGACAGGGGCCGGGAGGTGGGTCGGCTGGGACAGCACCGAGGTGCCCGCTGGCTGGCCGGCTGCGTCGAGCGCGGTGCTCACGCTGGCCGCCAGCTGCGGGTGCCGGTAGGTGGCCAGGTGTCCGGCCAGGGTGCCGACCAGCCCGTATGTTTCCCACACCGGCGTGGCTTTAGTGTGCGAACGGGCCCGGCCCGCAATCCGGGTCAAGTCCCACCACGAGCCGATCCGGGGCGGCCCGTGCCGACGGCCCGACGAGTCGGCGAACAAGTGCCGATCCACCGTCTGCCACACCTCATCGGCAACATGCAAACCGATGGCCTTGGTGAGGTGATCGCGCATCCACCGGCTCGCTTCGATATGCACCTTGGCCGCCGCTTCGATTCCTTTGCGGGACAGCCCCAGCCGATCCCGCAATGGTTTTGGCTCAGCGCCGCGTTCACGGTGGGCGGCCCAATACGCCCGGCACCGTGCCGCGGCGTCACGCTGCAGCGCCCGCCGCAACCGAAACACCGCCGTCCACTGCCGCTCCAGCCGCCGACGAACACCTACGTCACTAACATCGAGTTCCAGACGGATCACCGACACCGGCCCGCCGTAGGTGAAGTTTGGTGCCTTCGACTTACCCCGCCGTCGCGGCGGCACGTCACCGCCGCTGGCTTTGGTGTCGCTAACCGGCGCTGCCATAGGGCTATGAAACCAACACCCACCGACATCAACTCACCGCTGGACTCTGGCCCCTCAAGACCCACACGCAGTGACAGGTCAACTCTTAGTCACCCGCACCGGCACGCCGGTCAGCCGGGCCATCCCTGCCAGCCGTTCCAGATCCTCGGGCGCGCTGGACATCAGCCGGTTCACGTTTGCGCCGCCCGCATCGTTGGCGATCCGCAGAACGGTGGTGCCGCCGCTGCGGAGGTGATCTGTGCGTTGGCCGGCGCCGCGGTCACCATCCCCGCGCCCACCCACACCAGGAACCGGTCCAGCATGCCGTCTCCTGTCCCCGATCGCCGAAACGATAACGCGCGTTGTCAGTCGGGGAAGCTATTTATCGCAATCAGCCGCGCGCCACTCATCCGCCGTCGACTGGCCGAGGATCGGTTTATGCTCAGGTCAGGTGGCCATGGTGCGGCCATGACGCCGGCGATATCGAGGCGACCGATGGCAAGCAGCGACCCGCTGCCGACGCAGGGGGATGTGCACGCCGGAGTCCCGGCGGAGTTGATGGCTGCCGGTTTCGAGGGTCCCGAGGAGATCGGCCGAGGCGGGTTCGGCGTGGTGTACCGCTGCAGCCAGCCCGAGCTCGATCGGATCGTCGCGGTGAAGGTGCTGACCGCGGATCTCGAGCCCGACAACCTGGAGCGGTTCGTGCGTGAGCAGGTCGCAATGGGCAAATTGTCCGGGCACCCGCACATCGTCAGCATCTTTCAGGTTGGGACATCCGCCACCGGCCGGCCATACATCGTGATGCAGTACCACCCGCATGGTTCGTTGGAGGCCAAGATCCAGGACAACGGACCGGTCGGTTGGGCCGACGCGCTGCACATCGGGGTGAAAGTCGCGGGCGCATTGGAAACCGCACACCGACGCGAGACGCTGCACCGCGACGTCAAGCCGGCGAACATCCTTCTCACCGAGTACGGCGAGCCGCAGCTTACGGATTTCGGGATCGCCCGCATTATCGGCGGGTTCGAGACGGCGGACGGCGCGGTCATGGGTTCGCCTGCATACACCGCCCCAGAGGTAATGCTCGGCGAACCGCCGGATGTGACCTCGGATATCTACAGCCTGGCGTCGACGTTGTTCTGCGCCGGCACGGGGCACGCGGTATTCGAGCGTCGCAAGGGCGAGCAGATGGTCGCCCAGTTTCTCCGAATTACCAAGCACCCGATGCCGAGCCTGCGGGACTCGGGTCTGCCGGCCGATGTATGCGCGGTGATCGAGCAGGCGATGTCGCGCAATATCGCGGACCGGCCCGCAACCGCCGAGGCTTTCGGGGAGCAGTTGCGAGATGTGCAGCGGATGCATGGCTTACCGGTGGACGACATGCCCGTGCCCATACCGGCGCCGACGATCCGTTACAACCCAACGCGGTCGCTCGGCACGCTGTCGACTTCATATCCGGCGCGGACGCTGACGCCCCCGGCTCCGGCCACCCGGTTCCAACTGCCGGTGTCGACGAAGGCGCTTGTCGACCGCGCGCGGCTGTTCGACGTTCTACGAGCCGAACAGGACAAGACGCTCACGGTGATCCACGGCCCAACCGGATTCGGGAAGAGCACGCTTGCCGCCCAGTGGGCGCAGCGGCTGAGGGCCGATGGCGTCACGGTGGCATGGCTGACGGTCGACCATGACGACAACAACGTCGTGTGGTTCCTGTCGCATCTGATCGAGGCCATCCGCACCGTGACGCCTGCACTGGCCACTGAGCTCGGCGAAGTGTTGGAGGAGCACGGCGACGAGGCCGAGCGTTACGTCCTGACCTCGTTGATCAACGAGATCCATGAGACGGGCACGCGCATGACGCTGGTGATCGACGACTGGCAGCGGGTCACCGACCCGGCGACTATCGCGGCGCTGAAGTACCTACTCGTCTACGCCGCTGAGGATCTAAACGTGGTGGTGACCAGCCGCAGCCAGAGCGGGCTGCCGATGAGCCGGATGCGGATGCAGGACGAACTTCTTGAAATCGACGCCACCGCACTGCGTTTCGACGTGGCCGAATCGGAGAGTTTTCTGGTCGACCTGAGTGGGCTGGACCTCGACCACGGCGACGTCGAGGAGCTCACCGCCAAGACGGACGGCTGGGTGGCCGCACTTCAGCTGGCGTCGTTGTCGCTGCGCGGCCGCGACGACCCGGTGCGGCTGATCGGCACGATGACCGGCCGCCACCATGCAATCAGCGAATTCCTCGCCGAGAACGTGCTCGACACGCTGGAACCCTCGATGCTCGACTTCCTGCTCGCCACCTCGATCACCGAGCGGACCTGCGGCGACCTGGCAACAACGTTGTCCGGCGTGCCGGATGGGCAGGCGATGCTCCAGCAGGTCGAGGAACGCGACCTGTTCCTGCGCCGGATCGACGAGCAGTGGTTCCGCTACCACCAACTGTTCCTCGACTTCCTACGGCACCGGCTCGGCCGTGACGAGCCCGAGCGGGTCGTCCGGCTGCACCGCGCGGCCTCGACGTGGTTCGCCGACAACCACTTCGTCAGTGAGGCGGTCGATCACGCGCTGGCCGCCGGTGACGACCAGAGAGCGGTGCAGCTCGTCGAGAACGACGGCATCCATCTGGTGGCGAATTCGCAAATGGCCACGCTGATCGGGCTGGTGGGCAAGCTGCCGGCGGCCGTCGTGAAGTCGGATCCGCGGCTGCAGCTCGCCCTGGCCTGGGCCAACATCGTGTTGCACCGGATTCCCGCCGCCGAACAAGCACTAGCCCTGATGGAATCGAGGCTGGAGAGCTCCGGCCTCGGCGACGACGAGATTGCCGACATCCGCGCGGATGGCGGAGTTGTGCGCGGCGTGGCGGACCTGCGCTCCGACCGGCTCGCGGGCATCGACGAACACATCGCGCCGTGTCTGGCGCGCCGAGATCACCTGCGTCCGTTCACCGTCGGGGTGGCGGCCAACGTGGCGACGTTCGCTGCGGCGTATAACTACAACCTCGACGAGGTGAACCGGATCCAGGCATGGGCCGCGCCGTACGCCGAACGCAAGCGGGACACCTTCAACACGGTTCACGGGCTGTGCTACACGGGGCTCGCGCACCAGTTGATGCTCGACATCACGACGGCGGAAGCCTGTTTCCGCAAGGCCCTCAAGATCGCCAAGCGCTCCAGCGGCAGTAATTCCTACACGGCCCGGCTGGCGAGCTCGGCGCTAGGCGAATTGCTCTACGAGCGAGGCGATCTCGACGAGGCCGACCGCCTGTTGGACGAGGGCTACAAGCTCGGGCCCGAGGGCGGCTCAGTCGACTTCAAGATCGCCCGGTATGTCATCGCCGCCAGGATCAAGGCGTTGCAGGGCGACCGGCATGCGGCCGGTCAACGGCTGGAAGAGGCCATGCGGGTCGCGCGGGCGCTCTCACTGAACCGTCTGCAGGCGATGGCCGAGCACGAACGGACCCGCCTCGGGCTTCCGCCGCCTCCGGCTTCCGATGCGTGGCCGCCGACTTCCTACGAGTCGCGCCGCCAGCCGGTGGATGCGATCGACGAGATTACGGTCCAGTTCGAGGAGGCCTCGGCCATCCGGTTGCTAATGGCGGCCGATGATCCAGAGAAGCACAAGCTTGCCTGCCGGTGGGCGGAGGAGTGGGTCGATCGCACCACGTCGCCGAACCGCCCACAGGCGTTGCTGCGTGCGCGTCGTCTGCTGGGTGCGAGCCTGTCGGCCGCCGGACGCGTCGACGAGGCGAAGACCACGATCGCGACCGTCGCGGCCCAATGTGCGCAATTGGGGCTGTTGCGTTACCTCGTCGACGGCGGTCCGTACGTCGCGGCAACGCTTTCGGAATTGCAAGCTGATCAGCGGTCCGGCTGGTGGCGTCCCGAGTGGCCCGAGATCCCTCCCGATTTCCTCGACCAGGCGGTCAATGCCGTAGTTGCACAGCGGATTTGATTGACGCAGGTTCGACCCGTACCGGCACGCCGGTCAGCCGGGCCATCCCTGCCAGCCGTTCCAGATCCTCAGGCGCGCTGGACATCAGCCGGTTCACGTTCGCGCCGCCCGCATCGTTGGCGATCCGCCAGCCGCCGGTGCCCCTGTGGCCCCAGCCGTGCGGGACGGCGACCACCCCGGCGACGATGTCCTTGGTGACCATGGCCGGCAGTTCGATCTCGCCGTGCGGCGAGGTGATGCGCACGACATCACCGTCGACGATGTTGGCCGCCGCCGCGTCGTCGACGTGCATGCGCACATGCTGGGCACGCTCGCCGCGCATGAGCAGCGGCGCGTTGTGCATCCACGAGTTCTCCGAGCGCGCCTCCCGCATGCCGATCAGCCGCATCGGGTAGCCGTCCGGAGTCCTGCGGCGCGACAGCGCCTCGACCTCGGCAGCGATCTCGTCGTGCCTCAGCCGCACCCGCCCCGCGCGGTACACGACGACCTTGCGCAGCACGTCGTCGCGCAGGTTCTGCGCGAGCACCTTGCCGTGCGGATGGTCGGCCGCAAGGCGGGAGAACGTCAGCCCGCCTCGACGCAGCCCGAACCGGTCGCCGCCCTCGCCCAGCCGGATCACTGCGTCTACAAGCAGCCGCGGGGACAGCCGAACACCGAAGAGTGACAACGCCTTTCGCATCGCCGCCAGCGCGACCAAGCCCGGTGTGCGACGCCACAGACGGCGGGTGATGTCGTCGATGACCTCCCATTCGGCGCGGGCCTGCCCGACCGGTTCGATGACGGCCTCGGTGGCTTGGCGGAACGGGGTGGGCTGCAGGGTCTGGAACGGCAGTGGGAAGTCGTCGCGCTCGTACATCGTCGCCGCGGGAAGCACGTAGTCGCAGTGCGCGAGGGTTTCGTTGACGTAGAGGTCGACGCCGACCATCAGCTGGAGGCCTTCGAGTGCTTCTTCCAATTCATTGGCGTTGGGCACCGACAGCACCGGATTGCCCGCGCTGACGAGCAGCGCCCGCACCTGCCCTCGCCCGGGCGTGGTGATCTCCTTGGCCATCACGCCTGCCGGCTCGGACATCAGCACCGAGGGGAAGCCACCGATGCGGGATCGCCTGTGCGTGTAGACGGTGCGCAGCAGCGCGCCGAGGCCCTTCATCGCCCAGCGCTCCCCCGGGAAGCCGAATCGGCCGAACATACTGCCGCCGGGCACGTCTAGGTTCCCCGCTACCAGGTTGACCGCATCGAGCAAATACGTTGTGAGCGTGCCATTTTCGCCGGTACTCGTTCCGACGCGGCCGTACACCGCCGCGCGCCGCGTGCGGGCCAAGTCGCGGGCCAGTGACCGCACGGTGTCCGGGTCGATGCCGGTGCGGGGTTGCGTGGCCTCGGGGCTGAACGGCCTGGCCAACTGCTCCAGCCACACCGCGCCGTCGGCCTGGCGGGCAACCCGGGCGCGGTCGACGAGGTTCTCGCCGAACAGCACATGCAACAGGGACAGCAGCAGGTACGCGTCGCCGTCGGGAATGATGCCCAGCCACTCGAACTGGGCGGCCGTCTCGGTCCTGCGCGGATCGATGACCAGCACCCGGCCGCCGCGCTTGACGATGTCGTGCATGCGGTCCTTGATCCGCGGCACGGTGAGCACACTGCCGTGGGAGACGATCGGGTTCGCGCCGATGACGACGAGCAGATCGGTGCGAAGCACGTCGGGTATCGGCAGCGCCAGCGGCGAGCCGTACAGCAGTTGGCTGGCCACGAACCGGTTGTTGACGTCTTGGGACCCGGCGGTGAACACGTGCAACCGCGGGCCGAACCCGGCCATGAACATCGACAGGCTCAGGGTGTGCGAGTAGCTGAAGGCTCCGGGGTTGCCGTAGTACCAGCCGATCGCGCCCGAGCCGTGCCTGCGATGGATGTCGGCCAGTCGGTCGGCGATGTCGGTCATCGCCTCATCCCAGCCGACGGGTTCAAAGCCGCCGTCGGCCGTCCGGCGCAGCGGGGTGGTGACGCGGTCGGGGTCGTTGACGACTTCGGTGAACGCGATGCCCTTCTGGCACGCGAAGCCCGCCGAAAGAGGATGGTCCTTATCGGGGCGCAGTGACACCAGGCGGCCGTCGTCGACAGTCGCGATCATGCCGCACAGCGGCTCGCAGATCCGGCAGAAGGTCGGCTTCTGCTCGCGCGTCATAACTCTTCGCGCGAGCGCTCATCGGAAGCCATACCCAGAGGCTAGCGCTCCCCGGTAACCGGGATCCGTCCGGTCGGTGCGTCGTCTTCCGAACGGTGGTGCCGCGCGATGGCGGCGTCGTCGGGATCGGGAATCGTGTGCGCGGCGTACTTGTGGGTGCCCTCGAGATCGTCGCGGATCGCGGCCTGAGCGGCCGGCGGCAGCGTGTGCATCATCTCGCGGACCCGCGCCTGACGACGCCCCACAGCCTGGCGTTCGGGCATACCCGGCGTCGCAAGGATCTGCGGCGGCACACCCTCGATCTCCTCGACACCACCGTCATGGTGACCGGCATCGACCATCGCCTGCTCCTCGGCCATCGTCGACTCGTCCTTCTCCTCCGACATACCGATCGGGCCGATGCGGCGGCCGTTGAGGAACTGCCGAACGACGGGCTCGTCGCTGGTCAACAACACCTCGCGCGGACCGAACATCACCAGATGCTTGCGGAACAACATGCCCATGTTGTCGGGCACCGTGCGGGCGATGTTGATGTTGTGCGTGACGATCAGGATCGTGCAGTCGATCTGGGCGTTGATGTCGATCAACAGCTGGCTCAGATACGCGGTACGGACCGGGTCCAGACCCGAGTCGGGCTCATCGCAGAGGATGATCTGCGGGTCGAGCACCAGGGAGCGGGCCAGGCCGGCACGCTTGCGCATACCGCCCGAGATCTCACCGGGGAACTTGTTCTCATCCCCGCCCAAGCCGACCAGCTCGAGCTTCTCCATGACGATGTTGCGGATCTCGGTTTCCTTCTTCTTGGTGTGCTCACGCAAGGGGAAGGCGGTGTTGTCATACAGGCTCATCGAGCCGAACAGCGCGCCGTCCTGGAACATCACGCCAAACAGCGTGCGGATCTCGTAGAGCTCCTTGGCCGAGCACTCGATGATGTTGGTGCCGTCGACGATGATCTTGCCGCGCTCAGGCCGAAGCAGGCCGATCAGAGACTTCAAAAACACCGACTTACCGGTACCCGACGGCCCAAGCAGCACGCTGACCTCACCGGGCGGGACCTCCATCGTGACGTCTTCCCAAATTCGCTGGGGCCCGAAGGACTTCGTCAGCCCCTCAACCTGAATTCCAATGCCCACGCGCGATCCTTCCGCCTATGCCCTGGTCCCCACCACATGCCTCCCGCCTGTGGCTTGAGTCACTGTAGCTTATGCCGAATGGCCGCAACACTCGTCTGAGGTCACATTCTGGGCCCCTGCAGACATGACTGTGGGGCCGACCTGTTTGCCAGATCGACCCCACAGTGTGTGGAAACTACTTGACAGTGACCGACGCGCCTGCGGCCTCGAGCTTCGCCTTGGCCTCCTCGGCGGCCTCCTTGGCGACCTTCTCGAGCAGCGGCTTGGGGGCGCCGTCGACCAGGTCCTTGGCCTCCTTGAGGCCGAGACCGGAGACGATCTCGCGGACGACCTTGATGACGCCGATCTTCTTGTCGCCGGCACCCTCGAGGATGACGTCGAACTCCGACTGCTCCTCGGCGGCCTCGGCGGGGGCACCAGCGGCGGCACCGGGAGCGGCCGCAACGGCGACCGGAGCGGCGGCGGTGACCTCGAAGGTCTCCTCGAACTTCTTGACGAACTCAGAGAGCTCGAGCAGCGTCAGTTCCTTGAACGCGTCGAGCAGGTCGTCGGTGGACAGCTTGGCCATGGTGTGGTCCTTCCTGATTTTTCTTCTGGGCTAGTGGGTTGTTGTGGGCTTAGGCAGCTTCTTCGGCGGCCTTCTTCTCTTGTAGTGCGGCGGCCAGCCGGGCGACCTGCGACGCGGGAGCGTTGAACAGGACGGCGGCCTTGGACAGGTTGGCCTTCATCGCTCCGGCCAGCTTGGCCAGCAGCACCTCACGCGACTCCAGGTCGGCGATCTTCTCGACCTCGGAAACGCTCAGCGGCCGGCCGTCCATGTAGCCGCCCTTGATGACGAGCGCCTTGTTGTCCTTGGCGAACTTCTTGATCGCCTTGGCGGCGTCGACGGCCTCACCCTTGACGAACGCGATCGCGGTGGGACCGATGAACAGCTCGTCGAGACCCTCGATGCCCGCCTCCGCCGCGGCACGCTTGACCAGCGTGTTCTTGGCGACCGTGTATGTGGCGGAGTCACCGAGCGACCGGCGCAGATCTTTGAGGTTGGCGACGGTCAGCCCGCGGTACTCGGTGACGAGCGTGGCCGTCGACCCCTTGAACTGCTCGGCGATGTCGGCAACCGCGGCGGCCTTGTCAGCCTTGGCCATGCATGCCTCCTCGTAGTGGGGACCATCGATCGGCGTTATCAGGCCGGAAAACGACGAACGCCCCGACGCAGACAGGTCGGGGCGCACAAGAAAGCAGTAGCCTCGTCCTCCTGCGTGGGCCGCCCGGGTTGTCCGGGACCTTCAACCGATTTCTCGGTGACCGACGGTCTTCGGTGGAACGCCGTCAAGAATAGCGTGCCGCCCGCCGATCAGCCAAAACGGTGCGATTTCGGCGCGCTTACGGACGCTGAGCGGGCTGTGAGCGGCGTTAGCGCGCCGAAATCACTACGAACATCGCGACGAGCAGGCCCACCCGTACCCAGTGCAGCCGGTCCCATCGCTTAGCGAGCTCGCGCGAAACGTCGGCGTCGGACTGCCAGGCGCCGATCCGATTGTTGATCGGAACGAGCACGGTGACCGTCAGGAGCAGCGCTGCCCCCATGAGCGCGGCGGCCGTGACAGCGAGGACGTCATGCGACAGGACGGCGCCGGCGATCAGAACGACGAGCGTGCCGATGTACCAGAACGGCATGACGCCACCGAGTAGCCGGCTGCCGCCGCTGCGGGCCTGCCGGAACGCGTCGTCGGGCAGTTTCGCGACGAGCGGGTTGGTGAAGGCGGCTACCCCGAGTTCCACTCCGACGAGCGGGCCGGTGAGCACGAGAGCCACGATTGCGATGACGCGTTCCATACCATCGACCCTGCGGGTTATGCTGACAAAAAACAAGGTACTGACAAATTCGTCAGTGCGGGGGAGGTTCCGATGGCGGTGTCGAAAAAGGGGATCAGTGAGTGTCCGATCGATACCGCACTGACCGTCATCGACGGTCGCTGGAAAGGCACGATCCTGTGGCGGCTGCTCGACGGGCCAATGCGTACCGCTGAACTACGCCGCAGCATCCCGGACATCACCGAGCGCATGTTGATTCGCCATCTGCACGAACTGGTGGACGCAGGCATCCTTATCCGCCACGACGCAGGCACCGTCCCTCCGTGTGTGCACTACTCGATTTCGGAGTACGGCATGACGCTGGCTCCTGTACTGCAGGGACTGTGCGATTGGGGCCGAAAGCATATGGCGCGCAAGCCTTCTCAGGCATCGAGGAGAGCTGCGGCGCCAACCAGGCCTGCGTCGCCTCCGAGCTCGGCGGGCAGCACCCGCAGCCCACGCAGGAAGTCCAGCCGGGCATAGGTCGTCAGCGCCTCGCGCAGCGGGTCGAACAGCAGCGCCCCGGACTTGGCCACGCCGCCGCCGACGACGACGAGATCCAGGTCGCACACCGCCCCAACCGACGCGATCATCGCCGCCACCGCCGTCGCGCCGCGGCGGAACGCCTCAAGGGCAACCGCGACGCCCGCGTTGGCCGCATCGGCCAGCTCCTTGGCGTCGGCCTCGGCCGAAGCCTCCCAGCCGTGGTCGCGGGCCCACTGCGCCATCCGCGGTCCTGCGGCGATCGTCTCGACGCAGCCGCGGCCGCCGCACGAACACGGCCCGCCGTCCGGGTCGACGACGACGTGGCCGACGTGCCCGGCGTTGCCAGTTCGGCCGTCGTACGGCGCGCCGTCGAGCACCAGCCCGCCGCCGACGCCGGTCGACACCACCATGCCGAGCAGAAACCGGGCGCCACGGCCGGCGCCGCGCCACCGCTCCCCCAGTGCCATACACAGCCCGTCGCCGCCCAGCCGCACAGGCGCACCGGTCAGCGCCGATACCCGCTCGACGATCGGAAAGCGTTGCCACTCAGTGATATTGATGGGGCTGACGGTGCCGGCCGGAAGGTCGATCGGACCGGCGGAGGCGACGCCGACGCCGCGCACACGGCCACCGGCCTCGGCAACGGCCTCGGTGACCAACGTGTCGACCACCGTCCACACCGCTTCGGCGTCGCCGTCGGGCGTCGGCAGCTTGGCCTGATGCACCAGCGTGCCGTCGGAGTCGACGAGTCCCGCGGCGATCTTGGTGCCGCCGATGTCGAGTGCCAGCGTGACGTCCATCAGTGCCTGTGGGTGTTGTCGGGCTGACGCGGGTCGCCGGGATGCTCGTAGCCCGGCGCAAGCTCGACCAGCTCGGCGCACCGGGCGTCCAACCACAGCCGGAAAGCGCGCCGCCGGGCCGCGCCACGCAGGTGGTCGGCGACGTGCCCGGTGCTGGCGAAGCGCCGCGGATTGCGCTCGAGGTAGTCGTGCACCTCGGCGTCGGTGACGTCGACGGCGGCGGTCACGCTCACAAACAGCGCCCGGGCCTGCGGGTCGGCCAGCACCGACGCGGCGATGCTGCCGATCTCCAGCCGGGTCGTCGTGTCCGGCAGCAGCTCGTCCTCGCTGGGCGCACCGTCGGCCGTCAGTCCGCGCGTCGCCGCCTCCGCCTCGACCACGCGCTCGGTCACGAGCAGCTGTGTCAGCCAGCGTCGCAGCTGCCTGCCTTCGCTGGTGCCGCGGCGCGGCAGCGACGACGCGAGTCGGGAGCCACGCAACCGGTCTTCGCGGGCATCGACCTCGTCGACGCCCACCGGCACGCCCCCGACCCTCGCCGCGACGCTCAACGCACGGTCACCTTCACCGCGGACGAGTAGAGCAGCTGCCCGGCGCCGCCAACCCGGATCAGCGCCCACCATTCGCCGGGTTCCACCCAGACCGGCGGTGCGACGTCGAACCCGAGTCCCGCAGTGCCGTGCGCCGCCAGCTCGACGCCGGACGCCGCGGGCCCCATCCACTCCCACGTACCCCACGGGCTGATGAGATGCGCTTCGACGGCAATGTCGGCGTGCGCGTCGGTGCCGACGGTGACGGCCAGCCGCGCGGTCTCGCCGGCTTTCACGTCGACGGGCTCCGGCTCGCTGACCAGTCGCAGCAGGCTGTCGTCGTCAGGAGTTCCGAGCGTGACGACGCATACATCCTCGACCACCTGCCGCCACGCGGCCGGCAGGTGGCTGCCCGTCAAGGCGAGTTCCGCACGCACCGGGTACAACCCGGGCTCCGCCGCGGGGGGCGCGGTCAACGACACATCCGTCTCCAGGTGCTCGCCGGGCGGCAGGACGAACGACAGCTCGGCGGGTTCGGCCGTCCAGCCGTCCGGGCACAGCAGCCGGACCTTGCCGTGCAGCATCGTGTCGCTGCAGTCGCTGGATGCGGTAAGCCGCAGCTGCACCTGCGAATTCGGCTCGGCAGCGATGCGCTGCGGGTGCAGGTAAGCGACCGCGGGCAGTCCGCCGAGCGGCGCAGGGCCACGGTTGTGCAGCCAGTACCGCGCGTAAAGTGGCTGCGCCGCCTCGGCGTCGGGCGCCAGCACGGTGTGGTCGGCCTCGAGTACCTGCGGCATGTTGAGCCGGGTCAGCACGGTGGCGATCTCACAGCCGTGCAACGTGAGCCCGTCGGAAGCAAGATGCTGCACACGTGGCTGTTCGAGAAGGTCAACGCGAGCCGCCGCCGATACCCGACGCAACCCCGAACGGACGGTGACATCGGTTGTAGTGCCGGATGTTTCGACCAGGCGAACCGCGACGCCGTCCGACGGGTGGATGGTCAGGCTGCTGCCGGAGGCCAACGGATTGCCCGCCGCCTTCAGTGCACCGAGCTGGACCTTCCCCGCAGGCTCGATTTCCAGCAGAGACCCCCAGTGCGGCAATCCGCCCGCAGCGCTTGTCTTTTCGGCGACGGGAAGCAGCGGCCGGGAGAACTCCGCACTGCGCGATGGAACGTCCGCTTCCCGCCAATCCCCGTCGCCAGAAACTAGCGCGTATTCGAAGGTGTGGGTCCAATGCTGCAACTGGAAGTTGGAGCCGTCCGGGGCGGTGTGGCGCGGAGGGTCGATCCAGGTGCCAGAAGGCCAGCCCGTACACGAGCGCATCAGCGAGGTGTGCAGCGTCCCGTCGGAATCGACGGCGAAGCCGGGCATTCCGCGGTTGAGCACAGCGACGGTGCGGTCCTCGAACGCGCCGAGCCCCGACGGCGCCTCCTGCTCGACGACGATTTCGAAGTCGCCAAGGTCCTCCACCACCGAGGCCACTGCATCGTCCAGAGCCGATCCCGCAACGACGAGCACCGGCAGTGCGCGCACACCGCGCAGGTCCGCGCCCGGTACCCACTCGTCGGCCAGCGGCGCGACGGGCGGCACCCACACCTTGGCCTCACCGGTGCTGTACAGCTGGCGCTTGAGTTCCTCGGTGTACACCGGGTCGGCTTCGGCTAAAACCGCTGCGGTGAAGGCGTTCTCGTCGGGGCCGCCCAGCGCGATCCGCGCGTCGGGGAGGTTGGAGTCGACGGTGAGATCGCCGTAGCGCGGCTTGTCGGCGCTGCTGCAGGTCGCGGTGACACCGGCGCGGACGAGCGCCACCATCAGCGCACGCGCCAACCCAGCCGACTCCGTCTCCGTCGGCGACACCACCTCGGCCACCGACACCGCGCGGCAGTGCTGGTTGTTCGTGCTCCTCACGTCCGCGCTCTTACCGACGCGGACCCGCACGGCCGACGACAACCCGAACCAGCCGTAGGCCGGGTTGTCCAGCGTCCACGGGTGCTGTGCCGAGTCGACGGCCGACTCGGTACCGGCTTCATGCATCAACCCGAACCCGCGCCCGATCACCGCGTCGCCGACCTCGCTGACCGGAAGCGCGCCCGGAACCGGGCACGGCCAGCGCAGCCGCAGCAGGCGGTCGGCGCCGGTGAACTCGTCGACGGTGGTCCGGCAGTCGACACGTGCCACACCGTGCCACAGCGTCAGAGTCTGCGTGTAGCGCAGCACATCACCGATGCGGCCTCGCACGATCACCCGCTCGCCCAGCGGGCCGCGGTAGGCCTTCACCGAGGCCGGCTCGGCCGACGAGCACACGACCGGGCCCTTCGGCAGCAGGTGCCACGGGCCTTCGCCGGCCTCCGGATGCGCCGGATACTCGTCGTAGACGGCCAGCTCGTTGCCGACCATGCCGTCGCCGATCAGCTCGCGACCCGACACGGTTTCGATCAACGAGCTCACGCCGCCGCCGCGCGCCGGGTCCACCCCAAGCCGATAGTGCTCGTTGGCAATAGCAGGAAAAGCCCCGTCGTCCAACGGTTCCCAGCCGTCACCGGCCTCCGCCGGAGCCAGCCGGTAGGACTGCCAGCCTAGCGACGGCACGTCGCGGGCCAGCCAACTGACCGACCGTCCGCCGTGTTCGAAGTGAGTGGGAAGTTCCGTGCCCTCGTAGTCGAACACTTGCACCGCGGCGGCGACGGGCTTTTCGAACCTGGCCGTAACAACGTCAGTGCGCTTGTGCGCCAGCGCATTCCACACTACGACCGGGTCGTCGACCGCACTGGATAGCAGAGCCAGCGCGTTGTCTCGGGCCGTCCTGCCGAGGTCCCATGCGTCGCGCCATCCGGTCAGCAGGTCGAGGTAGACCTGGTCGGACTCCGAGCCGGTGATCGCGTCGTGGTGGGCGCCGTAGGCGAGCTGCACCCACGCCTTGGCCAGCGCCGCCTCCGGATACGTCGCGCCGCCCAGCAGGCCCGCGAACACCGCGAACTTCTCGGCGTCGAGTACCGCATCCTCGGCGGCGCGGTTGGCCTGTTTGGTGTCGATGTACGACACGTCCTTGCCGGTGTAGATCGGGTTCATGTCCCGCGTCTGCGGCGAGGCTTCGACGCCGCGTTCGGAAAGCTCGTCGCGCACCGCGGCGAAGAACTCCTTGGGTAGCGCACACACGAACCTCGGCCACGTGTAGCGCGCATTCCAGTCGCGGTGAATCTCTGTGACCCACTTGTTCGGCGGCGTGTAGTCGGTGCCGACCGGCAGCAGCACATTGCGCGTCAGCGCCACCTTCTTCAGCGATGCGAACAACTCGTACGTCGCGGTCTCGGCTTCGGCGAGCGTCGCCGACGAGTCCATCCACCACCCCGCCGAATAGTGCGCAGGCATGTAGTGCGTCAGCAGGCCGCGGCCCGATGGGGCTATCCATTCGAACTCGCTGCAGAACTGCATGCGCTCGGGGTCTCCGTCACCGGCCATCGGGCCCCATTGGTGGTGCGGACCGCGGGCCCACGAACTCGAGGTCAATCCGGCATCGGCCGCCATGCCCGGAAACTGCGGGTCGTGCCCGAAGACGTCGAGCTGCCAGGCGGTAGCCGGGTCGGCGCCTAGCACGTCGCGCTGAAAGCCCATGCCGTGCACGAAGTTTCGAATGGTCGTCTCGGGGCTGGTGAGGTTGGTGTTCGGTTCGTTGTAGGCGCCGCCCATCACCTCGACTCGACCGTCGGCGATGAACCGGCGCAAGTCGGCACGGTCCTCGGGATAGGTGTCCCAGTACGGCTTGAAGTAGTCCACCTCGGCGAGCACGAATTTGTACTCGGGCTCACGCCGGGCCATTTCGAGGTGGGCGCGCACCAGGTCGAACCCGTTGGTCTGACGGCAGCGACCGGGCGGGTCCTCGCTCCACACGCTGGTGTAGGCCGCCTGGGTGTTCCACCACACGGGGTCGTAGTGGAAGTGGCTGATCATGTACAACGTCCAGCCGGGTTCGGCGACGGTGAAGACAAACGGCGTGCCTCCCGCTCGAGCCGTTCGCTGCTCTCCCGGCGTCGGCCGGTCCACCCGCACCGGCACCTCGACGCTGCCGTCGCCCGCCTCGACCATGGCCTCGCCGGCAAGGCCGTCGCCCTCGATATAGATCGGCGCCGGCTCAGAACAGCCGGCGTAACTCACGCGCACCAGTTGCAAGGGAGCGTCAGGCGGCCCGACAAACAACTCCGTCGACTCCGCGGAGATGACGTGCACCCCAAAAACACTACGGCGTCGACGCGTTACAGACCGTTGCGACGGCCGACAATCAAATCCTTGATCTCGGCGAGCTGCTCGTCGACGGAGCGGAGCGTGGCTCGCGTCTCGGCGCGAAAGTCGGCCAGCCCTGTCTCGACTACCCCGAGCCTTGCCTCTACTGCCGCTAGCCCTGTCTTGACCGCCCCAAGACCGAGCGCGTGGTCCCGCTGGTTGGCTCCCAATGTATTTACCGCCGCCAAGACAGCGCGGTAATCAGCCTGGGAAGCTTCAAGCGCCGCGATGCGCGCTTCGAGGTCCTCCAGTGTGGGCACGCCACCATCGTATTGGCCGCGCCGCGATCCTGGCAGCGCTTATCCACAGCCTCACACCCGCGAAATGTCGACGACGAGCGCCCGATGATCCGAGACCGGCAACCACGGCGCCGAGCATGCCTCCACTCGCAGAGTGGGATCGTCGGTCAGGATGTGGTCCAGCTGATGGCAGGGCTCGTCGGCCGGGAACGTCGGCTCCTCACCGAGCGGCCGCATACGGGTCCAACGGCGCGGCGTCGGCGGGGTCATGTTGAGGTCGCCCATCAACACCCTGGGGCCGGGAAAGCCGCGCAGGTCTTGGATCAGTGATCGCAGTTGCGCCCGGTTCCAGCCGGGCACGAACGACAGGTGGGTGTTGGCGACGGTTAGCGGCCCGAGCGGGGTGTCGAACTGCGCGACCATCGCCGCCCTGGGCTCCTCATGCACAACCTGCACACGGCGCGGCCCGGGTAGGTACATCGGGAAGCGCATCGGAATCCGGGGCAGCCGCACCACCTGCCACGACGACGCGAGAAACCGCGACAGCAGCGCGATGCCGTAGGCGGCGGTGCCCGGCTGTTCCCGCCCGGTGGCCGCCATCCACGTCGCCCCGGGGGTGCCGCTGATCGCCGCCACGAACCGATGACTGACCGCGCCCATGGCCTCCGCGGCGACCACGGTCAGATCGGCCTTGCCCGAGCGGGGCTGATCCAGGTCGACCTCCTGCAGCGCGAGCACGTCCGCGTCGAGCCGCTTGATGGAGTCGGCGAGTCGGTCCAGCTCGACGCTGCCGTCGTGAACACTTCGTCCGTGCAGGATGTTGAAGGTGGCCATCCGCATGGGTACTCATATACCCACGATGACCGATTCCGATGTGCTTGCCCGAAACGATGAGCTGCGCGACGCGCTGAGGCGTGCCGCGTCGGCGCTCAAGGCGCAGGGGCCCGAGTTCGCCCTGGCGGGCAGCTATGCGCTGTGGGTACACGGCGGTCCAGAACCCGTGCACGACGTCGACTTCGTCGTCGCAGAGGAGGATGCCGACGCGGCGGCCAAGACGCTCGAGGAGGCCGGCTTCCGGATCGATCGCACACCAGAAGACTGGCTGTTCAAGGCGTGCACCGGAAATGTGGTCGTTGACGTGCTGCATCGTCTCAACGGTGTGCCGGTCGACGTGGAGACGATCCATTCGGGTGAGATACGTGAGGTCCTCGCGATCGAGATGGCGGTGTTGGCGCCGACGCACGTGGTGGCGGAGAAGCTGTGCTCTCTCCATGAGCATCATTGCGACTTCGCGTCGTTGCTGCCGGGGGTCCGCGCGGTCCGCGAGCAGGTCGATTGGGAACGGGTGCGGGCGGTGACTACCAACAACGACTTCGCGGTGGCGTTCCTGTTCCTCACTGACCGACTGGGTATTACCGCCTAACCCGCCGCGCGGCGCAGACGCTCCGCGAGCGAACCCACCGCCCGCACCACCTCCGGCGGTTCGAGCACCTCGAAATCGCACCCGGGCAGCGCAAGGTAGAAGACCATGCGCTCGGGATCGTCGGCACCGGCGGTGACGATGCAGGCGTCGGGGCCGGCCGGCTCGATGGTGACGGATGCCGGGGAGAAGTGCTGGGCGACAACGTGTTCGGGTGCCTGATACCGCACCCGTGCGACGTAGCGGTAGGGCGACGCGCTGATCGAATGCCGCACGAAGGATGCCGCGTCGGGCGCCTGTCGTGGTGTGAACGTGCTGCCGAGCGCGCGCACATCGGCCATCCGGTCCAGCCGCAGGCTGCGCCAGTCCTGGCGATCACGGTCGTAGGCCAGCAGATACCAGCGTCGGCCGGTCGTCACCAGCTGGTAAGGCTCCAGCCGCCGCTCGGTGCCGCTGCCGGCTCGGTCGACGTATCCCATGGTGACGTGCTCGTGGTCGCGGCAGGCTCGCGCCAGCGTCATCAGCACATCGGGTTCGACGGGTGAGTCCGAATAGTTCGACGGCAGCGTGACCGTGGCGTCGTGCACGGCGGCCACCTGCGACCGCAGCCGCGCGGGCATCACCTGGTCGAGCTTGCTCAGTGCGCGTAGCGCCGATTCGCCGACGCCGGCGACGCTGCCGCCCGCGGCCAGCCGCAGGCACACTGCCATGGCGACCGCCTCGTCGGGGTCGAGCAGCAACGGCGGCAACGCCGCGCCTGCGCCCAGCTGATACCCGCCGCCGTGGCCCTTACTGGCGTGCACCGGATAGCCGAGGTCACGCAGGCGTTCCACGTCGCGGCGCACGCTGCGCGTCGTCACGGCCAGCCGCTCGGCCAGCTCCTCACCTGTCCACACCCGTCGCGACTGCAGCAACCCAAGTAGCTGGAGCACGCGGCTCGTCGTTTCGGACATGCAACCACCCTGACACATTCATAGGACAGAAACTGTCCTATATCGCTGGCAGGCTGTACTCATGAGCGACATGACCACCCAATTGGCCGACCAACTCGACTGGCACTGGACGAACCAGCTGCGTCCACGGCTGGACGACCTGACCGACGAGGAGTACTTCTGGCAGCCGGTGCCCGACTGCTGGACGGTTCATCCCGACGGCGCGATCGACTTCATCTACCCGGAGCCGCAGCCCGTACCGTTCACGACCATCGCGTGGCGGCTCGCCCACGTGATCGTCGGCGTGTTCGCGATGCGCAACCACTCCCACTTCGGCGGCCCTCCGGCCGACTACCAGTCCTGGAACTACGCCACCGACGCCAAGACGGCACTGCAGCAGCTCGACGACGCATACGCGAACTGGATCACCGGGGTGCGCGGCCTATCCGATGATGACCTGAACCGGCCATGTGGGCCGGCTGAAGGCCCCTATGCTGACTATCCGCTCACCGCGCTTATCCTGCACATCAACAGAGAGGTCATCCACCACGGCGCCGAAATCGCTTGCATCCGAGATCTTTACGCACACACCACGAACAAGAAAGGCAACTGACAATGCCAGGAATGCCCCCGCCCGCCTCCGGCGAGCGCCAGACATTGATCGAGTTCCTGCGGTTCAACCAGAACGCGTTTTTCGCCGTGGCCTACGGCCTGACCGACGAACAGGCGCGATCCACGCCGTCGGTGAGCGCGCTGTCGATCGGCGGCCTGATCAAGCACGCCGCCAATGTGCAGAAGGGCTGGGTACAGCGCGCCGCGGCGGCACCCGACTCGCCTCCGAGGGACGACCGTCCGATGGAAGAGGTCATGGCGGAGTACGCCGACCAGTACGTGATGCGTGAAGACGAAACCCTCGGCGAACTGCTCGACGAGCTGCGGGCGCAGAACGCCGAGACGCTGCGCGTGTTCGCCGAAGCCGATCTCGATTCGCCGGTACCGGTGCCTCACGACGTGCCGTGGTTCCCACAGGACATCGACCACTGGTCGGTGCGCTGGGTTGCGCTGCATCTGATCGAAGAGCTGACACGGCACGCGGGGCACGCCGACATCATTCGCGAATCCGTCGACGGCGCAACGATGTACGAGCTGATGGCCGCCGTCGAGGAGTGGCCGGAGACCGACTGGATCAAACGCTGGAAGCCGCGACAGGACGCCGCGACCTAGAGCGCGCCGAGAGTACGGTTTCTGACGGAATTCGCGCGAATCCCGTCAGAAACCGTACTTTCGAGGAATGCAAACCCGATGCGGGACGGCGGTCTGCGGCGAGGGAGTCGAGATCTTCTACGAAGACCTCGGCGATCCCGCCGACCCGCCGGTCCTGCTGATCATGGGCGTCGGCGCACAGCTGCCGATGTGGCCCGACGGTTTCTGCGCCAAGCTGCTCAAGCAGGGCTATCGGGTGATCCGGTTCGACCATCGGGATACCGGGCTGTCGACGAAAATGCAGGGCCACAGGGCCAAGGGCTCGGTCTACCCGCGGGTGCTGCGGTACCTGGTCGGCCGTACCAGCCCGGTGCCGTACACGCTGATCGATCTCGCCGAGGACGTCACAGGCCTGCTCGACCACCTCGGGATCGAACGCGCACACGTCGTCGGTGCGTCGATGGGCGGGATGATCGCCCAGGTGCTGGCAGGCCGCCATCCCGACCGGATCCTGTCGCTTGGCCTCGTCATGACAAGCGCCGGCAGGCCATTCTCATCGGTACCGCGGTGGAAGGTGATCAGGCTGGCGTTCGGCGCACCCGCGAAAGACGCACCAGCCGAAGAGAAGCTCGCGTACGAGGTCCGCAATATCTCGATCATCAACGGCCCGAATTTTCTTCCGCCCGTTGACCAATTGCGCCGCCGTGTCGACGAACTGACTGCCCGCAGCCACTACCCGCAGGGCATGCTGCGCCAATTCGACGCCATCCTGGGCACCGGCAGCCTGACGCGCTACACCCGTCGCATCACCGCGCCGACGGTGGTCATCCATGGCTCGGAGGATCCGATGGTGCGGCCCCGCAACGGACGCAATGTCGCCCGCGTAATCGACGGTGCAACCTACGTCGTCGTGGACGGCATGGGCCACGATCTGCCCGCGCCGGTGTGGCGGCCGGTCGTCGAGGCGCTGACGGAGAACTTCGCCGACGCCCACTGACCGCGAAAAGGTGCAGTGTGACCGGCTCCACACAGATTCGGAGCATCACCCGGAGTTTTGAGAGACTGCAGCTATGAGTAATAAGCACCGCGAGCTAGCCAAGCTGGACCGGGTGCCCCTGCCGGTCGAGGCCGCGCGCATCGGCGCGACGGGTTGGCAGATAACTCGCACCGGCGCACGGGTCGTCACCAAGCTCACCGGTAAGGGCTCGCTACAGCAGAAGATCATCAAGCAGATCCCGAAGGCGTTCTCCGACCTGGGACCCACCTACGTCAAGTTCGGCCAGATCATCGCCTCCAGCCCCGGCGCGTTCGGTGAGTCGATGTCGCGAGAGTTCCGCAGCCTTCTCGACGCGGTCCCGCCCGCCGACACCGACGAAATCCACAAGCTGTTCAAGGAGGACCTGGGCGACGAGCCCTCCAAGCTGTTCAAGAGCTTCGAGGAGGCGCCGTTCGCGTCGGCCTCGATCGCGCAGGTGCACTACGCGACCCTGCACAGCGGCGAGGAGGTCGTGGTCAAGATCCAACGGCCGGGTATCCGTCGTCGCGTCGCGGCCGATCTGCAGATCCTCAAGCGCGGGGCGCAGATCGTCGAGCTGGCCAAGCTGGGCAGGCGCCTGTCGGCCCAAGACGTCGTCGCCGACTTCGCCGACAACCTCGCCGAGGAACTCGACTTTCGGCTCGAGGCGCAATCGATGGACGCCTGGGTCGCGCACATGCACGCCTCGCCGCTGGGCAAGAACATCAGGGTCCCGCAGGTGTACTGGGACCTGACTTCCGAACGCGTGCTGACAATGGAGCGGGTAAACGGCATCCGCATCGACGACGCCGCCGCCATCCGCAAGGCCGGCTTCGACGGCACGGAGCTGGTGAAGGCGCTGCTGTTCAGCGTCTTCGAGGGCGGCCTTCGGCACGGCCTGTTCCACGGCGACCTGCACGCGGGCAACCTGTACGTCGACGCCGACGGCAAGATCGTGTTCTTCGACTTCGGCATCATGGGCCGCATCGACCCCCGCACCCGGTGGCTCCTACGAGAACTCGTGTACGCACTCCTGGTCACGAAGGACCATGCCGCAGCGGGCAAGATCGTCGTTCTGATGGGCGCGGTCGGGACCGTCAAACCCGAGGCAGAGGCCGCGAAGGATCTGGAAAAGTTCGCCACCCCGCTGACCATGACGTCGCTTGGCGACATGAGCTACGCCGAGATCGGCAAGCAGCTCTCAACGCTGGCCGACGCCTACGACGTCAAGCTGCCGCGGGAGCTGGTGCTGATCGGCAAGCAGTTCCTCTACGTCGAGCGCTACATGAAGCTGCTTGCGCCCAAGTGGCAGATGATGTCCGACCCGCAGCTGACCGGGTACTTCGCCAACTTCATGGTCGAGGTCAGCCGCGAGCATTCCGAAGAAGTCGAGGCGTAGATGGAGGTCCGTACGGGATTCGCACGGAGCCGCGTAGGCGGCGACATCGGGCCCGAGTCCGGCGACCTCGACATCTACTACGAGGACATGGGCGATCCCAACCACCCGGCCGTCCTGCTGGTCATGGGTCTCGGTGCGCAATTGTTGTTGTGGCGCAAGGAGTTCTGCGAGAAGCTCGTCGACCAGGGCCTGCGCGTCATCCGCTACGACAATCGCGACGTCGGCCTGTCGACGAAGGTGACCGGCAAGCACACCGGCGCGTCGCTCGCGCCCCGAATGGTCCGCTCGTTTCTCGGCCTGCGCAATCCCGCCGTCTACACCCTGGAGGACGTGGCCGACGACGCCGCAGCATTGTTGGATCACCTGAAGATCGACACAGCGCACATCGTCGGCGCCTCGATGGGCGGCATGATCGCGCAGGTCTTCGCGGCCCGGCACAAGGTACGCACCAAGACACTCGCGATCATCTTCTCGAGCAACAACCAGCCGCTGCTGCCGCCACCGGGACCCAAACAGCTGCTGGCCATTTTGCAGAAGCCCAAGGACACGACGCGCGAGGCGATCGTCGAGAACGCGATCCGCGTAACCAGAATCACAGGCAGCCCCGGTTATCCGGCGCCCGACGAGCGCATCCGCGCCGAGGCGCTCGAGGGTTACGACCGGGCCTACTACCCCGCCGGTGTGGGACGCCATTTCGCCGCGATTCTCGGCACTGGCAGCCTGCTCGGCTACAACCGGCAGATCAGCGTCCCGACCGTGGTGATCCACGGAAAGGCCGACAAGCTGATGCGACCGTTCGGCGGACGCGCGATCGCCCGCGCCATCAAGGGTGCCCGGCTGGTGCTGTTCGACGGCATGGGACACGACCTGCCCCGCGAGTTGTGGGACGACATCGTGGGGGAACTCAAGACGAACTTCGCCGCGACCGGCTAGGACCTGTGGCTGAGCGTCTCAAGTCGTTAGCTACCGCCACGGCCGCGTAGCATGCGGAGTTGAGTGCTTCAGGGCTTGCAAAGTCAACGGCGACGCCGGCAGGGCTTCTGAACAGCCAGAAAGGCACCCAAACATGGCTCGAGCGGCCAATCTGCAACCCCACTTCGAAGACGTCCAGGCCCATTACGACCTGTCCGACGAGTTCTTCCGGCTGTGGCTGGATCCCACCCAGACCTACAGCTGCGCGTATTTCGAACGCGACGACATGACGCTGGAAGAGGCCCAGCTCGCCAAGATCGACCTGGCGCTTGGCAAACTCGGGTTGGAACCTGGGATGACACTGCTCGACGTCGGCTGCGGTTGGGGTTCGACGATGATGCGGGCGATCGAGAGATACGACGTCAATGTCGTCGGCCTAACCCTCAGCGAGAACCAAAAGGCCCATGTCGAAACGGTTTTCGCTCAGTCTGACAGTCCGCGCAGCAAGCGGGTGCTGCTGCAAGGCTGGGAGCAGTTCGACGAGCCGGTCGACCGGATCGTCTCGATCGGCGCGTTCGAGCACTTCGGTTTCGACCGCTACGACGAATTCTTCAAGATGGCCTACACCGTGCTGCCCGATGACGGCGTGATGCTGCTGCACACGATCACCGCGCTGACGCTGCCGCAGATGGCCGATCGAAAAATTCCGCTCACCTTCGAGGTCGCGCGGTTCGTGAAGTTCATCCTCACCGAGATCTTCCCGGGCGGGCGCCTGCCGTCGATCGAGAAGGTCGAGGAGCACGCGACACCGGCAGGCTTCACGCTGACCCGCCGCCAGTCGCTGCAGCTGCACTACGCGCGGACCCTGGACACCTGGGCCGAGGCGCTCGAAGCGCACAAAGCCGAGGCGATCGCCGTGCAGTCGGAAGAGGTTTACGACCGCTACATGCACTACCTGACCGGCTGCGCCAAGGGTTTTCGGATGGGCTACATCGACGTTCACCAGTTCACGCTGGCCAAGTAGACGCCATGACCGAGCTCATTCCTCATTTCGAGGATGTGCAGTCGCACTACGACTTGTCGGACGACTTCTATCGGCTGTTTCTGGATCCGACGCAGACCTACAGCTGCGCCTACTTCGAACGCGACGACATGTCGCTCGAAGAGGCTCAGATCGCCAAGATCGACCTATCGCTCGGCAAACTGGGCCTGCAGCCCGGTATGACATTGCTCGACATCGGTTGCGGCTGGGGCGCCACCATACGGCGGGCCGTCGAACACTTCGACGTCAATGTCATCGGGCTGACGCTTTCACAGAATCAACATGAGCACGCCGAGAAGGCATTGGCGGATCTGAACAGTCCGCGGTCCATGCGCGTGCTGCTGAAGGGTTGGGAGCAGTTCGACGAGCCGGTCGACCGGATCGTCTCGATCGGCGCGTTCGAGCACTTCGGCCACGACCGTCACGACGAATTCTTCAAGACGGCCTACGCCGTGCTGCCCGATGGCGGCGTCGCGCTGCTGCACACCATCACCAGGCTGACGCTGGCGGAGCTCAAAGAGCAGGACATACCGCTGAGCATGGATGCCGCCCGGTTCGCCAGCTTCATCTCGAAGGAGATCTTCCCCGGTGGGCACTTGCCGACGATCGAGGCCGTCGAGGAGCAGGCGACCGCCGCGGGCTTCACAGTCGCCCGCACCCAGTCCCTGCAGTTGCACTATGCCCGGACGCTGGAAACCTGGGCGCGGGCGCTGGATGCGCAGCGGGACGAGGCGATAGCCGCCCAGTCCGAAGAGGTGTATCAGCGGTACATGAAATACCTGACCGGGTGCGCAGACATGTTCCGCAGGGGCTATATCGACGTCAACCAGTTCACGCTGCAGAAGTAGCGCCTAACTGGAGTCATACGTCCGCTAAACGCTAGGGTGTACCGCTTGAGACGCGTGTTCGCACGTCGACGGACCGTGCCGGGGTACGGTCGCTGCAATACCCATACGTGATCGGCTGCTGGTCGCATCACCGAGAAAGGCCAACCAGGGGAAACATGTCTGATAACTCAACCGGCACGAAGGATATGCGGCCGCACTTCGAGGACATCCAGGCGCACTACGACCTGTCGGACGACTTCTTCGGCGTGTTCCAGGATCCGACCCGCAAGTACAGCTGCGCCTATTTCACCGGGCCGAACGTCACGTTGTCGGAGGCGCAGATCGCCAATGTCGACCAGCACCTCGACAGGCTTGACCTCAAGCCCGGCATGACGCTGCTGGAGGTCGGCTGCGGCTGGGGGCTGACCCTGCAGCGCGCGATGGAGAAGTACGACGTCAACGTCATCGGCCTGACGCTTTCCAAGAATCAGCAGGCCTACTGCGACCAGCTGCTGGCCAAGGCCGACAGCGACCGGTCATTCGACGTACGGCTGGAGGGCTGGGAGCAGTTCCACAGCCCGGTCGATCGGATCGTGTCCATCGAGGCGTTCGAGCACTTCGGCAGGGACCGCTGGGACGACTTCTTCAAGACCTGCTTCGAGATCCTGCCCGACGACGGCCGGATGACGATTCAGAGCAGCGTCGGCTATCACCCGTACGACCTCGCCGAGCGCGGCAAGAAGCTGACGTTCGAACTGGCCCGCTTCGCCAAGTTCATTATCACGGAGATCTTCCCGGGCGGCCGGGTCCCGACCACCCAGATGATGGTCGACCATGGCGAGAAGGCCGGCTTCGTGGTGCCTGAGACGTTGTCGTTGCGCAACCACTACATCAAGACGCTCGGCATCTGGGCCAGCCGACTCGAGCAGCACAAGGACGAGGCGATCGCCGCGACCGACGAAGAGAACTACCACCGGTACATGAAGTACCTGACGGGCTGCCAGTACTACTTCGTCGACGAGGCCATCGACGTCAGCCTGGTCACCTACCTGAAGCCAGGCGCGGCAGCCTAGCTTTCACGTCACAAAGGAAATCCCCCGCCACCTGCCTGGTGTGTCGGGGGATTTGCTTGTTTGGTCAGGCCGCGGCCTTGGCCGAATCGGCATCCTTCTTGTCGGTGTCGGCCGTCTTGTCCGTGCCGGTCTTCTTGTCGGTGTCGGTCTTCTTGTCGGTGTCGGTCGTCTTGTCGGTGTCGGTCGTCTTGTCGGTGTCGGTCGTCTTGTCGGTGTCGGTCGTCTTGTCGGTGTCAGTCGTCTTGTCGTTAGCGTCCTTGTCGGTCGTATCCTTCTGCACGTCGTCCTTCTTGTCGTCCGACTTTGTCTCGTCCGCCGTTGACGCCGGCTTGGTCGCCTCCTCCGGCTTCGTCACGGGCGTGTCTTCCGGCTTGGTGACGGGCGTCTCGTCCGCCAACGCCGACGTGACGTCGTTCTCGACTGTTGTCTGCTGCACCGTCGTCTCGGAGTCCTTCACCAGCGTCAGCCTCGACGTCGACAGCGTTGTCTCGGAGACCTTCTCGGTCGTCTCGGTCGGCGACGTTGTCCTCGCCGCTACCAACGTCGCCTGCTCAAGCTCGTCCTCTTGTTGGTCGGCCAACGGCGACACCGCGGGCACCGGCACCGTAGGGGACAGCGGGATCTCCGTTGCCAATCCGAAATTAGCGAGGAAGTTGTTGATGCCCTGGAAGATTGCCGGAATCAGCTTGAGGACGAGCGTGATCGGGTTGAAGATCGGGAACAGCTGGATCCCCGCCGGCTGGCCGAACGGAATGTTGCGGTTGTAACCGGTCTCTTCGATGATCACGCGTAGAGCGGGCTCGATGAGGTCCGCGATCGGCTTGCCGATCAACGGGATGTCGCGCAGGGGCCGCACGAGCGGCAGAACCTTCGGCGTGATCGTGTAGTAGGTGGTATCGCCGTACGTCTGAATGTCGACGATGTCGGGATAGAGATGAGGGTTCTGAGTGATCTCCCGCCACGTGTCGACGTCGTATCCAGCTGGAAGTTCACCGGGATCACTGCCCTCGTTGATCGCCAGGTAGGTGCCGTGGTCGTACGTGAAGCCGAGGATCGAATTGACCACCGCCAGCGGATTGAACAGATACAGCGGGAAGTCCGCGATGCCCTCCCACCGGATCGCCCAGTCTTCGGTGGGGAAGCCGGGTGGGGGACCGGTCGGCGTGGGCTGGCCGGTCGTCACCTCGAGGATCGGGATGGTCCCGAGGATGCCGAGCCGCGACAGGAGGCCGCCGTTCGGGCGGTTGGGGTTGCCGATCTCGACGAACGACACCGAGCCCACCTGGTTGAGCAAGTCGTCCCAGTCGCCGTTGGCGAACTGCTGCTTCCCGATAGTGACAACGCGGGCGCCCTGTGAGTAGCCGGCGATCACGACGTCGCCGGTGTAGCCGAGGTCCAGCAGGGCCTGCAGCGCAGAGTCGAGGTTCTCGACGCCGTGCTGGACCGAAACGTCGAATTTGTCGCACGACAGGTTCGGACACCAGCCGGGCAACGGAATCGGCCAGAACGTCGCGGGGTAGTCGATGCCATGCAGGCCTTCTCCGGTTACGGGGTTGTATGGACCGCAATTGCCGGCGGAGTTACACGGTGTGCCCTGCATGTAGTAGTCGCGGAAGTTCTCCATGTAGTCACCGACGTTGTTGGCGTTCGGTGTTCCGGTGCCCGGCACGATCAGCGCGGTGGCTGCCAGGCTGACGGCCGCCAACAGCGCCGTCACGGCGCCGAGCACGGCGGTGCTCAGCAAGCCCAGGACGAAGAGAACGACCACTCGACCGGCTTTACGCATGCGACAACGATTCACATAACGACCACGCCGTGGTTGCCGGAACTCCGAAGTTGCTAGCGCAAGGGTCGTCAAGGCTGTCGGATTTGCGCGGAGCCGTTCGTCGGAGGGGTAGAGAGTGGAACACAAGGGTTCTGCTCACTTCCGGAAGGTGACCACGATGCACTACTTCGCCCTGCTCCTCGGCCCTGAGCCAACCTCGGCGCCGGACCCCGACGCACATGCCGCCGAGATGGCGGCATACCAGGCGTTCCACGCAAAGGCCGCGTCCGCGATCCGGGCCGGCGATGCGCTCACCCCGTCGGCGACCGGCGTGCGGATCACCGGTGGGCCCGACGCGCCGACCATCACCGACGGCCCGTTCGCGGAAAGCGCCGAGGTGGCCGGCGGCTACTACGTGTTCGAGGCCGATAACCTCGACGAGGCACTGGCACTGGCGCGCGACATCCCCGCCGCGAAATACGGCGCGGTCGAGATCTGGCCGACGGTGTTCTACACCCCGCCGAGCCAACCCGTCGGCACCAGTTGGCTGGCGCTGCTGTTGGAGCCCCCGGCCAATGCCGTCGCACCCGGCACGCCGGAATGGGAGGCCGGCATCGCAGCGCATCAGAAGTTCGGTGCCGCCGCCGGCGACCGCACCAATGGCGGCGCGGCGCTGCATCCGCCTGCGACGGCAACGACGGTGCGCGTGCGCGACGACGAGGTGCTGCTGACCGACGGTCCGTACATCGAGGGTGCCGAGGTAGCGAATGGCTTCTACTTCATCGACGTCGCCGACCGTGACGAGGCCGTGAAGGTCGCGTCGATGATTCCGGCGACGACGGTCGAACTCCGGCAACTCATGGGCGTTTCTGGCCTGTAGCCAATCAATGACCAACCTGGACGGCGTCTTTCGGCGCGAATGGGGCCCGGCCGTCGCGGCGCTCGCCCGCTGGTCGGGTGACATCACGATCGCCGAAGACGCCGTCCAGGAAGCGTTCGCCGAGGCGCTACAAGCGTGGCCCCGCGATGGCGTGCCAGACAACACCGGCGGATGGATCGTGACGGTTGCCCGCAACCGCGCCCTGGATCGGCTGCGACGCGAATCCGTCCGTCCGGGAAAGGAACTCGCAGCCGTGGTGGACGACATCCGGGCAAGCGCCGATCATGCGGACGTGCATCCCGTTCGCGACGACGAACTGCGAATGATGTTCACCTGCGCTCACCCCGCGCTCGACCCGACCTCTCGGCTGGCGCTGACACTGCGGCTGATCTCGGGACTCACCGTCGCGGAGATCGCGAGGGCGCTGCTGCAGTCCGAAGCGGCCGTCGGACAGCGGATCACCCGGGCGAAGAACAAGATCCGGCACGCCAACATCCCGCTGCGGGTGCCGCCAGCCGAATTGCTGCCGGAGCGCACACCGCACGTGCTGGCCTGTATCTATTCGGTGTTCACCGAGGGCTACTGGTCGACGGCAGGACCGTCGGCCATTCGCGACGAGCTCTGCGATGAAGGCGTGCGCCTCGCCGGTGAAGCATGCTCGTTGATGCCTGGCGAACGCGATGCGCAAGCGCTGGCCGCCCTTGTCTTGCTGCAGGATTCGCGGCGGGACACCCGAGTTGACGACAGCGGGGCACTGGTTCCGCTCGACGAACAGGACCGCGGCCGGTGGGACAGCGGTCGCATCGCACGCGGCCTCGATAGGTTGCGGCTCGCCGCCGGGGCGCCGGGCCCGTATCTGCCGCAGGCGGTGATCGCGGCGCTGCATGCGACGGCGACCAGCTGGCAGCAGACCGACTGGGCCGGCATCTGCATGGGCTACGACCGGTTGATCGAAATCACTGACTCCCCTGTGGCACGGGCGAACCGGGCACTCGCGATCGGATTCCGCGACGGGTTCGCGGCGGGCCTGACCGCATTGGACGAGGTCGCCGACGACCCACGACTGGCGCGGTCCAACGCCGTGGCGTCGATCCGTGCCGACCTTCTCCGGCGCGCCGGGCGGCGCGACGAGGCGGTTGAGTGGTACCGAATAGCGATGGACCGCGACGGCTCCGATCCTGCCCGGGAATTCCTGCGACGCCGCCTCGCCGAATGCGGCGGAGGCTATTGATGGGCGCGTCCGTACTGATGGCGATCGGCATCACGGCATTTGCCGTGGCCGCCATCGCTCGGTGCACCCTTGGCCATGATTCTCTTCACGCCCGACGATCTCGAGTTCGCTGGCTTCTGCATGACGGCTACCGAGAGGGCCAGTATCTCGCGGCATCATCGAACTGCTGCTAGCCATCGACTGCCATACGTTCGACGGACAGTTGTTCCTGCTTTGTCCCTACGTATAGGGAAACACCCGATTCCAACGTTGCCGCTGCGCCGCTACCTTTTGCTGATGGACTCGGTTCCCGAGGTCGGGTATTACCTCGCAGAGTGGTACCTGCCAGAGCTGACCGAACAGTCGGTCGACGACGTTGTGGCGAAGCTCGACGTCGCCGCCGTCAGCGTCAGCGACGAAGGCACGCCAGTCCGGCTGGTCGTCACGCTCGCGGTGCCCACGGATGAAGTTCTGTATGGCGTGTTCGGCGCACAATCGCCCGACATCGTTACGATCACCTGCCAACGAGCCGGCGTCCCGCATCAACGGCTCTCTGCCCACGTCGGCACACGGATCCGAGAAGAACCACTGGCCACGATGATCGGAAAATCCTGCACCAGAGGTAGCGTGGAACCCGAGCCCACCCCACAGTGAGCTTGCCGGTTATGGTTGAGCCAAATCGGGTATTGATCAACATATCTGTTGTCTAGCTGCTCTAGGCGCGTAGCAATGTAGCCACTTTCCGATGGCAGCTGATGTAGTCTGCGTTTGCTGGTAGCTATGGTTGGGGTCGAAACATCGCGGATGGTCAGCCGTTCGGCCGAATTTCGGGCGGTTGCTGACTTCCTGCTGTCCGCAGAACGACAGCCGACGGGGCTGGTGATCGAGGGCGAGGCCGGCATCGGCAAGACCACAGTGTGGCTGGCCGCGGTGGACCAGGCACGCGAGCGTGGCTTCCGGGTGTTCAGCGCCCACGTCGGGCAGGCGGAGTCGGTCCTGGCCTACGCGGCGGTAGCCGACCTCATCGGCAACGTCGACCCCGCCGTACTGGCGGAACTGTCGGACGTGCAGCGGATCGCCGTCGACCGGGTGTTGTTGCGCGCCGGTGGCGACGGGCCGCCCACCGACCAACGCGTCGTTGCCGCGGCGTTCGCCGCCGTCGTCGATCGCCTTTCCGCCGACGCGCCCGTCTTGGTCGCGATCGACGATGTGCAGTGGCTCGACCCGTCAAGCCAAGCCGTCGTCGGGTACGCCGCCCGGCGGCTCAACGGCCGAGTCGGGATGCTGATCACCGAGCGATGCGAACCGAACTTTGGAAAGTCGGCGACATGGCTCCATGTCGCTCGGCCCGATGGCATCGGACGAATTCGGATGGGGCCCTTTAGCCTTGGCGGATTGCATGCGCTGATTTCAGCGCGGCTGGGGCGATCGTTCCCCCGCCCAACGATGGTGCGGATCGCCGAAATCTCCGGCGGAAACCCGTTTTACGCACTCGAGCTGGCACGCGCGATTCACGTCGGGTCCACCAGGGCGCAGCCATCGCTGCCCGCGACACTGGCCGAGTTGATGCGGCTTCGGATCGGCAGTCTCGACGGACAAGCCGGCGACGTGTTGTTGGGGGCCGCCGCCATGGCCAGTCCGACTGTCGAAGTGCTTGCGCAGGTAGTTGACACCACGGTCGACCACACCGTCGAGCTACTCGAACCGGCTGAAAGCAAAGGCATTATCGCGATTGACGGCAATCGCGTGCGGTTCTCCCATCCGTTGTTGGCCCACAGCGTGTACACCGACGCCAGCCCGGCGCGACGACGGGCCACACACCGAGCGCTGGCCGAGGTGGTGGTGCTGCCGGAGCTCAAGGCCAGGCACATGGCGCTGGCGACTTCGCGGGCGGACCCCGAAACGTTGAAAGCCCTCGACGCTGCGGCCGACGCTGCACGCGCCCGCGGGGCGCCGGCCGCGGCGGCTGAATTGGTCGATCTCGCAATCGGACTCGGCGGGGACACGCCGTCGCGACGAATCCGCGCGGCCGAACACCATTTCAAGGCCGGCGACGCCGACCGGGCACACGCACTTCTGGAACCGACGATCGATGAGCTGCGGCCCGGGCTGCTGCGCGGAATCGCCTTGAACCTGATGGCCGGGATCAGCATCTACAGAGACACTTTTGTGGAAGCGGCCGCACTCCTCGAGCGTGCACTCGACGACGCCGAAACCTACCCGGCTTTATTGGTCCAAACGCTGTTGTCGCTGACCTTCGCACAGGGAATGTCCGGCCAGTTCGAAGAATCCTTGCACAGCGCCCGCCAAGCCGTGTCCCACGCGGAGGAGATCGGCTATCCGCCGCTGATCAGTCAGGCGCTCGCCATGTCGGTCAACGCGTCGTTCCTCTACGGGAACGGGGTTGACGAGGACAGCCTGCGCCGTGCAGTGGAACTCGAAGACCCAAACGCCGACGCCCCAATCCCCTTCAGCCCCAGCGCAGTCAACGCGTTGATCTACGCATGGACGGGACAATTGAACATAGCGCGTAGGCAGATGGCGGCCGTCAGAGACCGATGTGTCGAGCGCGGCGCCGAGAACGACATGATGGCGGTGGCCGGATACTGCACGCTCATCGAGATCTGGCGAGGCAACTTCGCCGAAGCCGCAGTGCTTGCCGAGGACACCATGGAACGGGCCGCGCAGGTCGGCGGTTCGCGGACGATTGCGCTGACCGTGCGCGCCGCGGTGGCCGCCTACATCGGCCGTGAAAGGCAAGCACGAGACGATGTCGCCGCTGCCTTGGCGATCGCTGAAGAATGCGGCTCACCGCGGCTGGCGGAGTGGCCCACCATGAGCCTTGGCTTCCTTGAGGTTTCGCTTGGTAGGTACGCCGAGGCACTGACCACGCTGCAGCCAATGCTGGACGCTTTCCACTCGCTGCCCGGCAGTGAGATCATGATCGCCACCTTCATCCCCGACGCCGTCGAGGCCATGGTTTCGACGGGCCGTCACGCCGATGCGGTGCCGCTCATCGAGGAACTCGAACAGAACGGCGCCCGCCTCGGCCGCTCGTGGATGCTCGCCGTCGGTGCCCGCTGCCGCAGCATGTGGCTGGCCGCCACCGGCGACATCGTCGCCGCGACCCAGATGGCCGAGCAAGCAATGGCCGAACACGATCGGCTGCCGATGCCGTTCGAACGTGCCCGCACTCAGCTGTTGCTCGGCCAGCTGCAACGTCGTCAACGCCAAAAGGAGACTGCCGGCGCAACTTTGCGCGAAGCCCAGCGGGCCTTCGATGCGCTGGGCACGCCGCTGTGGGCCGACCGTGCCAGGGCCGAGCTCGCCAGGGCCAAGGTCGTCCCCACCCACGACCTCACGCTGACGCCGTCCGAGCGGCGCGTCGCCGAACTGGCGGCATCGGGCATGACAAACCGTGAGGTCGCGGCCGCACTGTTCATCAGCCCGAAGACCGTCGAAGCCAACCTTGCGCGGGTCTACCGCAAGCTCGGCATCAAGACACGCGCCGAACTCGGCCGCCTCATCGACGGCCTATGACGCCTATTGCGCGAGAAACTCAGGCGTCGGCGAAGTTGCGGGTAACCGCGGGGTCGACCGGAATGCCCGGGCCCGTTGTGGTCGAGACGACGACCTTCTTCAGGTAGCGACCCTTCGACGACGACGGCTTGGCCCGCAGGATCTCGTCGAGCGCGGCACCGTAGTTCTCGGCCAGCGCCTTCTCGTCGAATGATGCCTTGCCGATGATGAAGTGCAGGTTGGCCTGCTTGTCGACGCGGAAGTTGATCTTACCGCCCTTGATGTCGTTGACAGCCTTGGCGACGTCGGGGGTGACGGTGCCGGTCTTCGGGTTCGGCATCAGACCGCGCGGGCCCAGCACGCGCGCGATGCGACCGACCTTGGCCATCTGGTCGGGGGTGGCGATCGCGGCGTCGAAGTCCAGGAAGCCGCCCTGGATCTTCTCGATCAGATCGTCGCTGCCGACGATGTCGGCGCCGGCGGCGGTGGCCTCCTCGGCCTTGTCGCCCACTGCGAACACGGCGACGCGGGCGGTCTTGCCGGTGCCGTGCGGCAGGTTGACGGTGCCGCGCACCAGCTGGTCGGCCTTACGCGGGTCGACGCCGAGCCGGATGGCCACCTCGACGGTGGCGTCCTGCTTCTTCGACGACGTCTCCTTGGCCAGCTTCGCGGCCTCCAGCGGCGTGTAGAGCCGTTCGCGGTCGATCTTCTCGGCGGCTTCGCGATATGCCTTGCTGTTCTTGCTCATTCGTATCTCCTAATCAGAGGTGTGGTTAGTTCGGGCCGATGCCAGCCCTCCCACGGGATCGGTCTTATTCGACCGTGATCCCCATCGACCGGGCGGTGCCGGCGATGATCTTGGACGCGGCGTCGATGTCGTTCGCGTTCAAGTCTTCCTTTTTGGTCTCGGCGATCTCGCGCACCTGATCCCAGGTCACCTTGGCGACCTTGGTGGTGTGCGGAGTGCCGGAGCCCTTCTGCACGCCTGCAGCCTTCAGCAGCAGCTTGGCGGCGGGCGGGGTCTTGAGGTTGAAGGTGAAGCTGCGGTCCTCGTAGACGGTGATCTCCACGGGGATGACGTTGCCGCGCTGGTTCTCCGTCGCGGCGTTGTACGCCTTGCAGAACTCCATGATGTTGACGCCGTGCTGGCCGAGCGCAGGACCCACCGGCGGGGCGGGGTTGGCCTGCCCGGCCTGGATCTGCAGCTTGATCAGCCCGGCGACTTTCTTCTTCGGGGCCATGGGTGTTGGTGTTCCTCTCTCGGTTTCTTGCGATTTGTGTGCGTTTTGTTGCGCTGAGCGCTCCTAAACGCACACAAATCGCTCTAGATCTTGGCGACCTGGTTGAAGGTCAGTTCGACAGGTGTTTCGCGGCCAAAGATGGACACCAGCACCTTGAGTTTCTGTTGTTCGGCGTTGACCTCGCTGATGGAGGCGGGCAACGTCGCGAACGGCCCGTCCATGACGGTGACCGACTCGCCGACCTCGAAGTCGACCAGGATCTCCGGACGTTCCAGCGTGGCCTCAGAGGACGCACCCGCGCCGGCTGTGCTCTTGGCGGGCTTCTTCGCCGCGGCGGGCGGCAGCAGGAACTTCACCACGTCGTCGAGCGACAGCGGCGACGGCCGCGACGTCGCGCCGACGAAGCCGGTGACACCCGGAGTGTTGCGGACCGCGCCCCACGACTCGTCGTTGAGCTCCATGCGCACCAGGATGTAGCCCGGTAGCACCTTGCGGTTGACCTGCTTGCGCTGGCCGTTCTTGATCTCGGTGACCTCTTCGGTGGGCACCTCGACCTGGAAGATGTAGTCGCCGACGTCGAGGTTCTGCACACGAGTCTCGAGGTTGGCCTTCACCTTGTTCTCATAGCCGGCATACGAGTGGATGACATACCAGTCACCGGGCTTGAGCCGCAGCTCCTTCTTGAGCGCGACGGCGGGATCCTCTTCCTCGTCTTCCGGAGCCTCTTCTGGAGCGGCCTCGACCTCGGCGGGAGCCGCGTCGGCGTCCTCGCTCACCGCGTCGACGTTGGTCTCGTCGACGGTGGCCTCAGCGTCGTCGTCGATGACGTCGACACTCTCGGCCGAAGGCGATTCGCCCTCGAAGGAAGTCACTTGTCAGTCCTCTCTAAATACGCTCGTCAGCCGAACACGGCCATCACGAGCTTGGCCAGGCCCAGGTCGACCAGGCCGATCAACGCCACCATGAACGCCAGAAAGACCAGCACCACAGCGGTGTAGTTGATCATCTGCTTGCGGTTCGGCCAGATCACCTTGCGCAGCTCGGCGACGACCTGCTGCAGGAAGGTCCAGACGAATGTGAACGGGTTGCGCGACGGCCGATCGGCGGACTTCTTGGCGGTCTTCTTTGCGGTGCCGCCGCCGTTCTTGGTGGGGGCGGCCTTGGTGTCGGTCGCCAAGTCGACGGCGTCGCTCTCAGCGTCGACCGCGCCGCGGCGCGACCGCTTGCCCGTCGGGCGCACTGGGGTCACGACCGCGGTCTTACCACCGGTGTCGCCGGTGCTGTCCGTCACGGTGCCGTCGCTTGCGGAGCCGGCACCATCGCGCTCGTCGCTCACCGCATGCCTTTCGTCTGGTCTTGTGTGTCACCTTCCAGTGTCCACACTTTGTCGAGTATTCAGTTGAGCAGGGGCGACAGGACTTGAACCTGCAACCTGCGGTTTTGGAGACCGCTGCTCTGCCAGTTGAGCTACGCCCCTATCAGGATGACACTGCTGGCAGGGCCACCCGCCCGGGGCTTACACAATTTGCGCGCTCCCCGTTCGGTCGATCTGAAACCGACGGACAGCGCGCTGGACTGGGAAAACCCCGAGGTCCGAGTGTAGCGCGCACCCGGTCTGAGTTACTAATCCGGTCCGTCGGTTTAGTCGGTCTATTCGCCGACGGCTTTGCGCATTACCTGGCCACTTTCCGGATCCCATTTCACTGAGATCGAATTGTCGCCCTCGTGGCCCATCATCGTGGTGTATGCCTCCAGCACCATCTCACCCGCTTCGTTGGTGCAGACATTGCGGGTGACCACGATGTCGGCGCCGAACCGCTCGTCGACCGACACGACGTACATGGTCCCCTGCAGCCTGTCGCCGGCCTTGATGGGCTGGTGGTAATGAAACTTCTGGTCGACCTGGACGATCTGCATGGTTTCCAGGCCGATGTCGACGTTCTGGAAGAAGTGCCGCTGAATCAGATTCGCGAGAATCGACACGAACGTCAGCGGCGCGACGAGCGAGTCGTGGCCGAGCGCGGCGGCGGCCTCCTCGTCGTAGCTGGCCGGGTCGACGACCTTTGTGGCTGTCGCGTACTGGCGAACCTGCTCACGCCCCACCACGAACGTGTCCGGATACTTCCAGACCATCCCCCGAATATCGGTCTTGAGTGCCATTCGCTATGCCAGCTTCGCGGTCGCTACGGCGCGGCCGAAAATCTTCTTTCCCCCCGACGTGGCCGACAGCGCGATGGTTACCAATTTCGTCTCAGGCTCAACGGCTTTCACACGACCATTGAACACGATTTCTGCGCCCGTGCCGTCGTTCGGCACGGGCACCACGGCGGTGAACCGCACGTTGTACTCGGTCACCGCGGCCGGATCGCCGACCCACGACGTCACGTACCCGCCGCCAAGGCCCATGGTGAGCATGCCGTGGGCGATCGCCACATCCAGACCCACCTGCTTGGCGATCTCGTCGTCCCAGTGGATCGGGTTGAGGTCGCCGGACACGCCGGCGTAGTTCACCAGGTCCCCCCGGGTCAGCGGAATGACCTTCTCCGGAAGCAGGTCACCCACCTTCACCGAATCGAACTCACGCAACGCCATCGTTGAAGCCACCCTCTTCTCCATCCTCAGGGGCACGGCCCGCCAGGGTTGTATAGGTTTCCTGTACGACGTCACCCTTCTCGTTGGTGACGATGTTCCTGGTCACGATGATGTCGGCGCCGAACGACCGCCGAATCGAGTGCACGTAGACGTCGCAGTAGAGCCGGTCGCCCGCCACGATCGGCTTCAGGAACTTGAGCTCCTGGTCGACCTGGACGATCTTCGCGTCCTGGATGCCGATGTCGGCGCTGGCGAAGAACGCCGTCTGCGCCTGGTAGCCGAATACCGAGATGAACGTCAGCGGGGCCAGGATGCCCGGATAGCCGAGGTCCGCGGCGGCATCGTCATCGAAATACGAGGCGTCCTCGTTCTTGACGGCGGTCGCGTACTCGCGAATCTTCTCGCGCCCCACGACGTAGTGGTCGGGGTAGCGGAAATGCATCCCGACGATGTCTGAAGTCAACGACACGATTAGTGAACCTAACTGGTCAGGCCGGGCAAACCGCCATCGGTTGGCGAGCCGGCCTTGGCCTGATCGCTATCGCGACTCTTTGTGGGCTTGGTGCTTGCCGCAGTTCGGGCAGAACTTCTTGAGCTCCAGCCGGTCGGGATCGTTGCGGCGATTCTTCTTGGTGATGTAGTTGCGGTGCTTGCACACCTCGCAGGCCAAAGTGATCTTCGGCCGTACGTCTGTACTGGACGCCACGTCAGCTGCCCTCTTTCACAAATCTCTCGTTGTTGTCTTGTAGCGATGGCCGGACTCGAACCGGCGACCTAACGATTATGAGTCGTTCGCTCTAACCGACTGAGCTACACCGCCATGCCGGGCGCTGCGCCGAGCCTTCGCTTCTCCCGTCGCTTCGCTCGCCTCGGCGTCCACCGAGCCCCCTAACGGAATCGAACCGTTGACCTTTTCCTTACCATGGAAACGCTCTACCGACTGAGCTAAGGGGGCCGAGGCCCGCGAGTCGTGCCTTGGGCCTTAAAGAGGGTACATTCTCGCGGTTTGACGCGCCAAACCGCAGGTCATCCAAACCGTTTACAGACCGACCGTCACACCGTCCGAGAACGGCCCGTCGTGGAGTTCGATTGACTCCGAATACCAACCAGCGGGGGTGGTCATGGCCTGTGACATTACTGCGAAGTCGCTGAGTTTGCTGCCGAGACTGCGGCGAGATCGCGAAATCACGAAGAATTGCGATCTGTGCGCAGTCTCGGCGGCAGGTGATAGGACGTAACCGTGACAGAACCCGGCACGCCACGTGTAGCGGTGTACCTCGACTTCGACAACATCGTCATCTCCCGCTACGACCAGGTGCACGGCCGCAATGCGTTTCAGAAGGACAAGACGGCCGGATTCCACAAGACACCGGGGCGGCTGACCACGGCGACCGTCGACGTCGGCGCCATCATCGACTTCGCGTCGTCGTTCGGCACCTTGGTGCTGACGAAGGCTTATGCCGACTGGTCGGCCGACGTCAACGCCGAGTACCGCGGGCAATTGGTCGGCCGAGCGGTCGACCTTGTGCAGCTCTTCCCGGCGGCCGCGTACGGCAAGAACGGGGCCGATATCCGGCTGGCGGTCGACGCAGTGGAAGACATGTTTCGGTTGCCCGACCTGACTCACGTGGTCATCGTCGCAGGCGATTCCGACTACATCGCGCTCGCTCAGCGGTGCAAGCGCCTCGGGCGCTACGTCGTCGGCATCGGCATCACCGGCTCGATCAGCAAGTCGCTGACCGCCGCCTGCGACGAGTTCGTCACGTACGACGCGCTGCCCGGCGTGCCCACCGTCGCGCCAGCACCCGCCAAGAAGACGCGCCGCACCAAGGCCGAGCCCGACGAGGAACCCGATGCACCTGACCCGCAGGCCGCAGCCACCGGCCTGCTGGAGCGGGCCCTGCGGATCGGCCACGAGAAGGACGACGCCGACTGGCTGCACAATTCGGCGGTCAAGGCCCAGATGAAGCGGATGGACCCGTCGTTCAGCGAGAAATCTCTGGGATTCCGATCATTCAGCGACTTCCTGCGTTCGCGCAGCGACGTGGCGGAGCTCGACGAGAGCAGCACCACCCGCATGGTCCGACTCAAAACTGCCGCCACATAGTCTGAGGCCATGGCTCAAGACCGCCTGTATTTCCGGCAGCTGCTCTCGGGGCGCGACTTCGCGACCGGCGACATGATCGCGCAGCAGATGCGCAACTTCTCCTACCTGATCGGCGACCGTGAGACGGGCGACGCCGTCGTCGTCGACCCGGCCTACGCCGCGCAGGATCTGGTCGACGCACTGGAGGCCGACGGCATGCACCTGTCGGGCGTGCTGGTGACCCATCATCACCCCGACCACGTCGGCGGGTCGATGATGGGCTTCGAGCTCAAGGGCCTCGCCGAGCTGCTGGAACGGGTCAGCGTGCCTGTGCACGTCAATTCCCTTGAGGCGGACTGGGTTTCACGTACGACCGGCATCGCGCTGTCCGAGCTCACCGCCCATGAGCATGGTGATGTGGTCAGCGTCGGCGACATCGCCATCGAACTTCTGCACACTCCCGGCCACACGCCGGGCAGCCAGTGCTTCCTGCTCGACGGACGGCTCGTGGCAGGCGACACGTTGTTCCTCGAGGGCTGTGGGCGCACCGACTTCCCCGGCGGCGACGTCGACGCGATCTACCGCAGCCTGCAGGCGCTCGCGCAGTTGCCGGGCGATCCCACCGTGTTTCCTGGCCACTGGTACTCGGCGGAACCGAGCGCGTCGCTGTCGGAAGTGCGTCGCACCAACTACGTGTACCGGGCAAGCAATCTCGATCAGTGGCGCACGCTGATGGGCGGCTGACGCGCACCGCCACGATTGTTAGCGTGAGCAAAAGTCACGCGGCGCCAAGCTAACCTGCGTTATCCTCCCGCGATGACGACACCGCCCACGCCCGCCGGTTGGTATCCGGATCCCGACGGCTCAGGCGGCCAACGGTATTGGGACGGGTCCGGGTGGACCGAACACCGGGCCCCCGCCGCCCACGAGCCAACACAGCCCACGGCCCCGGCGGAACCGCAGGCGAGCGAGCAGCCGACCACCGTCGTTCCGACCCGGCCCGCCGAGGAGCACGTCGGCGCACACCGGGCTCCCGAGCCGGAGCCGACGCCCGAGCCCGTCCCGCCTTCCGAAGCTGAGCCGGGGCCGACCGCGGTCATCAACCTCGGGACGAACGCGCCCAGTGAGCAACTGACTACGCCCTTGATCCCGCCGCCACCGCCTTCCGAGCCGTCGTTCGCCAGCGCACCGCTCGAGCCACCACCTCCTGGACAGCCGCCAGCGGCGGACGACCGCCGCCGGCTCCTCATCTGGTTCGGCGCCGCATGCGCGGCACTGCTGGCCGTGCTGGTGCTTGTCGTCATCTACGTCGTGTTCATCAACAAAGACGACACCATCCAGGCTTCGTCGGGTCCCAGCAGCACGTCGAAATCCGCGACCCCGACCACGTCGTCGGACAACGGCTGGGGCAGCGGCACCCAGACCACAAGCGAATCACCAACGACCGCTTCAGGTTCCGGCGCCCAAGCGACCGACGGCGGCCTCACGTTCGCCGTCACCGGTACGGAAATCGCGCCGACGGTGCAGTATCAAGACGCGCCGGTGGAGAAGACCGCGCAGGGCGAATTCGTCATCGTGCACATGACGGTGCTGAACTCCGGTGACGCGCAGGGCACATTCCTCGCCACATTGCAGAAACTCAAGGCCGGCGGCACGACGTACTTGATCGACGACGAGGCAACGGCGTACCTGAATGGCACCTGGGCGGACCTGAATGCGGGCGATACTGCAGATGTAGCAATCGCTTTCGATGTGCCGCCGGGGACTACGCCGGAATCACTCGAGGTGCACGGGGACCCGGTGAGCGCAGGCGTCGAGGTTCCCTTGTCGTAGTTGCGCGCAGACTGTAGACGTGGTTGACACGCTCTATGCCGATGTGTCCGAGTGGCAGGTCGGTGTCAACGACAGCTATCCGTATCCGGTGTTGTGCATCCGGTCCAACGACGGCACGCATCGAGATCGCCGCTGGGTCAACAACTATGGGTGGTGTCTGCGCAACGCCGACAGCGGCCGCCTGAGGTTCTTCATCGTTTACTTTGTCTGGCGGCCCAATTGGCAGCAAACGGTCGACACTTTCAAGGAGCTGGTCGGCACGCCGCATCCGAAGATGGCGGTGATGCTGGACGTGGAGGCGTGGGGCAGCCAGATCCGCGGCGACCGATCGGCGGGCATCAACGCGGCCTACGACGCCGTCGGCACGTTCGTCGGGTCGACGGCGAAGGTGATCGGGTACGGCAATGTGGGCGACCTGAACAGTCTGTGGCCGAACAAACCGCCCGTCATCCGGTTGGTGGTCGCCTCCTACGGCCGCAACCCGCCGTATCCCGGCAAGGTCGCCCACCAGTACACCGACGGGTCGGGCTTCGGCGACGGTTTGCCCGAGGGTGCGCCACCGTTCGGCCGCTGCGACATGAACTCCGCGGATGGGCTTACGGCGGTGGAATTCGCCCGTGCATGCGGCATATCGGCGACTGATTCCGCACCCAGTGAGCTCGCAATGTAGAGAATCCGTAGGAATTCCCGATTCGAGTAGTGCGATACGCAGGACACGGCGGCTTTTGCCGGGCAAACTTATCCCAACAGCGTCAACAGACCGTCGGGGGTCGCCGTGAAGAACATCGTGCTGTGCTTCGACCGCGCACATGGCCATCCTGGGCCGCGCGATGCGACCAACGCCGAGACGTTGCTGCGCCTGCTCGAGGAGAGCGACGAACAGATCACCTGGTATCACCCGGGTACGCGGTTGCCCGCATCCGACCGCCGCCGGTCGGCCAGGCTGCGGTGGCGCGAGGCTGCCGTCGACGACGCCAGGGCCACGATCGCCGAGGCATACGAGTTTCTCGTCGACTGGTGGGCCCCCGGCGACCGGATCTTCATGTTCGGGGTCGGCCGCGGCGCCTCTTGCGCTCACGCCCTGACCCGCCTGCTCGGCACCGTCGGCGTGCTGCCCGACCTGATGGACTACGTGCTGGCCACCTACGCCATGCCGCGCACACGTCGCAACCCTCAGGACTGGCAGCGAGTCACATTGCTGGCGGCACGACTGGCCGGGCGCCGCGAAATCGGTGTTCCCGTACAGTTTTTGGGGCTCTGGGACATGGCGAGGGCACCGGGTCGGCATGAGACGCGTGTGACCAATGTCGTCGCGGGCCGGCACGCGGTCGCGGTCGACGGCAGCCACGGCCCGCTGGCCCGTCACCTTGTGGAAGCGCCGGAATGCGTTGAGGAAGTCTGGTTCCGCGGGGCGCACTGCGACGTCGCGGGCGGGCCAGGGGCGTGCTGGCCACTGGCGGACATCGCGCTGGACTGGATGCTCGACGGCGCGGCGCAGGCAGGCGTCACGGTCCGAGGCGGCAGCCAATGCGAGGCGCCGGCACCGAGTGAATACGACGCCCTCGCGGGCAGCGCGCGCACGATTTCGCTGCGGCGGCTGCCTGCCAGCCCGCTGGTGCACGCCAGCGTCGACGTCTATCTTCGGGCACATCCGGAGTACTGGCGGCGGCTGCCCGCCCATGTGGTGTGGGCAGACACAGACTGGCTGGCCCGCAGCGAACGGCTGGTGGATGCCGGGCCGCTCGCCGCGCCGGTCGAACCTGCGGTGTTTGTCGCCGCCGCGTCCTAGGGCTGCGAATCGTCTTGACCTCAAGGGTGATTGAGGTTCTAGCGTGGCTGCCATGTCAACACAGCGACACACCTTGACGGCCGATCCCGAATGGCTGCAGGAGGCGCGCGACGCCGTCGACGGATTCGTTGCCGGTTTGCAGGCCGGAATCGACTCGGCGGACGCGGAGACCTACAACGCCGACTTCGCTGACGACGTGATGTGGGGCAGTCCGTACGGCGCGACCGTGATCGGCTACGAGGCGTTGCACGCGATTCATCGCGGGATGTTCGGCCAAGGAGTGGCGGTGGCCGGAGCGTCGTCTCGGTATCAGACCGAGAACGTGATGGCGCCGGCGCCGGATGTGGCGATCGCACAGGTGCGACGGGTCGCGTTGAACAACAGCGGCCAGCCGATCCCGGTCGATGACGCGACCGCGTTCTCGGAGATGGCAATGTATGTGCTCGTGCGGCGGGACGGGAGATGGTGGCTGGCCGCGGGCCAGAACACTCCCATTCGCCCGAAGCCGTAGGGCGTGTGCCGTTTTGCCCACCTCCGAGCGACAGCGCCCTCTGAGGTGCGTGACGGCGGCCGTGCGTAGCGACCAGCCTTTGCCACCGTCGGCAATGCACCTACATTCCCGTGAGGCACTCCAGTCTCTATTTACCCACAAGGCAGCGTCGCCCCAGCAACGCAGTTAGCTACGGCCTGGCGAATGCTGTAGCAACCGGCCGACCGTGGTATACACCGTGCGTGGATTGGTTCGAGGACCGCGCGCGCGACGTGGCCGACATATCCGCCGGAGCGTGGACGGCGCTTGCGGCCTGGCTGGCCGTTCTGGCCGGCATCGCGGCCCTTGTGTACGCCTGGCGTCAGTATCAGCGGGCCAAGGAGCAGACCGGTGAGCTCACGCAGCCCAACGTCGCGATGTTCATGGAGCCCAGCGCCAGCGACTGGCATCTCGTCGAGCTCGTCGTCAAGAACTTCGGCCGCACCCCGGCTTACGCCATCCGATTCGAATTCGCCAATCCGCCGACCGTCGGCAAGTACGAGGCCGCCTACGACGACCGCTACGTCGACGTCACGCCGCTGAACCTGCCCGCCGAGATCCCGTACCTGGCGCCGTCGCAGGAATGGCGCATCGTGTGGGATTCCGCGCTGGACCGCAGGGAATTGGGCGAAGCCATCGCGTCGCGCTTTGACGGTGCGGTGACTTACTACGACGAGCCCAAGACCAACCGGAAAGGCAAGCAGACCAGGAACCAGTTCCGGTCCACCGCGGTGCTGGACTGGGCGACGCTGCACCCGGTCGAGCGGCTCGAACTGCTGACCACGCACGACCTGGCCCGGCAGGAGAAGCAGAAGCTCGAGCTGCTGCGCAACCTGTTGACCTACTACCACTACGCCACCAGTGAGAGCCGCGAGGAAGTGCTGCGCGTCGAGATCAACCGTGTCCGAGCGGCCGCCGACGAGCTACGGGAGCGCTACCGCGCCGAGTACAACCACGTGCCCGCGTCGGTCAACCGCAACTACCCCCCCGCGCCGGTCAACGACAACTACGCGCCTGCGCCGGTCAACGACAACATCGCCTTCGACGAGGCCCACACCACCGTGATCAACGGCAGGCACCGCCGCGACCTCGCCTAGCTCGTCACTTCCAGACGGAGCCGACGGCCCGGCATGATTGGCATTCGTAACATTGTTACGTAACATCAGTCTGAAATGCTGCCGCACTCACAGGAGAGGCCATGACCAGCGCCGTTAGCTACCAACTCAACGAATCCGTCGCGACCATCACCCTCGACGACGGCAAGGTCAATGTGCTGGGCCCGGTGATGCAGTCGGCCATCAACGAAGCGCTCGACCGGGCGGAGAAAGACTCGGCCAAGGCGGTGGTGATCGCCGGCAACCAGCGAGTGTTCAGCGGCGGCTTCGACCTGGCGGTGTTCCAGTCGGGCGACCCGAAGGCCGCGCTGGGCATGCTGGCGGGTGGCTTCGAACTGTCGGTGCGGTGCCTGACGTTCCCCGTGCCGGTGATCATGGCGGCGACGGGCCCGGCCATCGCGATGGGCTCGTTCCTGTTGCTCTCCGGCGACCATCGGGTGGGGCAGCCCAAGTCGCGGTGCCAGGCGATCGAGGTGGCGATCGGCATGACGATTCCGATCTCGGCGATCGAGATCATGCGGCAGCGGCTCACGCCTGCGGCATTCCAGCGCGGCTGCTCGATGGCGGCGACGTTCGCCGGGGACGAGGCACTGGCAGGCGGTTGGCTCGACGAGATCGTGGAGGCCGATCGGGTGCTGGCGCGGGCGCAGGAGGTGGCGGCAGAGGCGGCGTCGACGTTGCACGCAGGTGCGCACCTGGCGACCAAACTGAAGGCACGCGAGTCCGCGCTCAAGGCGATTCAGGCCGGAATCGACGGGCTTGCAGCAGAATTCACACGCGGCTAGGTCCACACGATGCCGAGGGCCAAGCAGCGCACGCCCGAGCTTCGGGACCGGCTGCTTGAGGTCGCGATCGCGACGCTTTCCGAGGAAGGGATAGCGCGGTTCACGACGCGCCGGGTTGCCGAGCGGGCGGGCACATCGGTGCCCGCGGTGTACGAGCTGTTCGACGACAAGGCCGGCCTAGTGCGGGCGATGTTCTTCGAGGGATTCCGGCTGCTGGGCGGAGAGCTGGCGAAGGTACCCGTGACGGCGGATCCCGTTGCGGATCTGGAGCGGCTGGTTCCGGTGTTCCGCTTGTTCTGCCGGGCATATCCGCGCCTGGCGCAGGTGATGTTCTCGCGCCCGTTCACGGATTTCGAGCCGGGGCCCGACGAGCTGGCGGCGGGGGCGTCGGTGCGCGAGGTGTTCGTCGGCAGAATCCAACGGTGCATCGACGCGGGTCTGCTGTCGGGGGATCCGAACGACATGGCGCATGTATTGCTCGCTCTGGCACAGGGTTTGGCGGTGCAGGAAGCCGGCCGATGGCTCGGGTCGGGCCCGCTGATCGAGCGGCGGTGGAAGCTGGGGGTGACGTCGCTGCTCGCCGGGCTGCGATAGTCGCCACGCGGAGGCTCTAAGGCTGGGAAAATTCAGCCATGACTGGCCCAGGCTCGCGCGTCGGCACGATGTTCGGGCCGTATGAGCTGCAGTCGCTGCTGGGTATCGGCGGGATGGGCGAGGTGTATCGCGCCTACGACACCGCCAAGGATCGGACGGTAGCGGTCAAACTGCTCCGTGCCGAAATGTCTGCTGACGCCGGCTTCCAAGAGCGATTCAGGCGCGAGTCGCGGATCGCGGCGAGACTGCAGGAACCGCATGTCATCCCGGTGCACGATTTCGGCGAGATCAACGGTGTGCTCTACATCGACATGCGGCTCGTCGAGGGCGACAACGTCCATACGGAGCTGCAAAGGAACGGCCCGCTCGAGCCGGGGCGGGCCGCGTCCATCGTGGGACAGGTCGCCGCGGCGCTCGACGCCGCGCACGCAAGCGGGCTCGTCCACCGCGACGTCAAGCCGGAGAATGTCCTGCTCACCGGAAATGACTTCGCGTATCTCGTCGACTTCGGTATCGCGTACCTCGGCGGCGAGAGCGGCCTGACGAGTGCAGGCGCGGCCATCGGGTCGTGCGCCTACATGGCGCCGGAGCGGTTCACAGGCGGACGGGTTGGCCCTGCAGCCGATATCTACTCGCTCGCGTGCCTGCTCTACGAATGCCTGACGGGGTCGGCGCCGTTCCCGACCGGCGAATTGAGTCAACTGATGGGCGCTCACATCATGTCGCCGCCACCGCGGCCGAGTTTGACTGGACCGCGCGTCAGCGCCGCATTCGATGCCGTAGTGAGACGCGGTATGGCCAAGCAACCCGAGGAGCGGTTCTCGTCGGCCGGTGACCTGGCCCGTGCGGCCAGTGCCGCTGCTACGGCGGCGCAGGTGCCAACCGCGATCAACCCTGTGCCAGCGCAGACGGTGACCATCCGTCAGTTGGCGGCGACGCCGCCTGCTCAAACTCCGCCTGCTCAAACTCCGCCCGTGCGAACAGGTTTCGGGCGCGGGCAATGGGTGCTCGCCGCTGCGGCGGTGGGAGTTCTCGCGGTGGTGATTGGCCTGGTGCTGTGGTTTGCGCTCGGGCAGAACAGAACCGAGCAGGTCGCGGCGCCCCCGACGACAACCGCAAGTGAGACGCCGACACGTCAGCCGACGTCTCAGCCGACGTCGACGTCACCGGCTCCTGTGGCCCTGCTGCCCGGTACCGATGCGCAGGGCTTCATCGACTATCCGGGTGCACGGTGCGACGCGGGCGCCAGTCCGGCCGTACTGGCCCGAACGACGCAGTCGGTCTTCGTGGTGTGCCGCGCGGGGCCCGGCGAGTTCTACTACCGCGGGGTACGGCTCAGCGACGGCGCGGGTATCGAACTCGCCAATGTGGTGCGGTCGTCGGGCGGATTCGACGTCACCAACCCGACAGACGGCACCCGCTATCAGATTCGGCGGGACGGGTTGACCATCATCACGCCCGACGGCCAGGCAATTGCCGAGCCCATGGTCGAGTACGCCTCGAGTTGAGGCGAATGCCCCAACTTCGTTCTCGCCGGCGTAACTGCCTGAGCTGTCGAAAGATTGAGGTGGCGAGGCCGAGTTCACCTGCCGAAGACGAACGCGTCGATGGGTTGCTTGTGCCCCCGCAAGTTCAATGTGCGGCGCGGCGACTTCGCCATTAAGTCATCGGCCACTTCAGATGCGACGAGCAGCTCCCCGCCGTGCGCGTGTTGTTGCATCCGTGCCGCGACGTTGACCGGATCACCGAGGGCAGTGAAGTCGACCACCGCTCCGCCGACGTTGCCCACGTAGGCGACGCCCGCGTTGACGGCCAAGCCCACCTCCAGCCAAGGCCCCTCGCGGCTGCCGTAACCGACCGCTTTGAGCAGCTCCATACCCGCCAGAACTGCGCGGCGCCGGTACTGCGGACCGCTGATACCTCGAACAAAGAAGGCCATGACCTCATCGCCGATGAGCTTGTCGATCACCGCATCATGTCGCAAAAGGGTCTGTGTCGCGGCGGTATAGAACCGGTTGAGCAACGCGGCGAAGTCGGCCGCAGCACCGCGCTGGCCCAGCGCCGTAGAGCCCCGAACGTCTGCGAACAGGACCGCGACGTCCACCTCCGCTCCACCCGCGGGAAGCGAATCACAACAACGACTGCACAGGTTTGGGTTCTTGCGCGACGGGCTGAATCCGGCAACGGCGAGAAGGCGCCCCGCCGGACCGCCAAACGGGTTGTTGCAGACCTTGCATCGCGGCGCTGAGGGCAGATAACGAAACACCCGTCGCGCCCTCACCAAAGACGCGTGACCATCAGTCAGCACCGTGTCCCAGAGTTGCTGCTGGATCGGTGGAGCGGCCTCGGGTGGGATGTCGATGATAACCATGCGGTAATGATCGACCTGACAGCCATGACGGCACATGGGGCATCCGCCTCAAAACACGATCGCCGCGCCGGATTGGCCGCGCTCGTGCAAGGACCGGGCCCGCGAGACATCTCGCGAGCCCGGCTTTGCGGGGAGGTCATCGCCGGGATGCACCCGGCCGGGACCGCCGGTCCAGTACCCACACCGTGGCCATGGTGAGCGCAATGGCAAACGAGGCGAGCGCAATGAGACTGGCGCCGGTACCTCCGTGGAAGGTGTCGCCGTAGGCCGACATGGCCGGCAGCGTGGCGGTGTACCGGTCGAGATCCAGGTCGCGACCCAGTGCATCGAACGCGTGACGGTTGGATAGGACGAGGCTCATCAGGCGTCCCGGAAGGGCCATCTGCTCAACGGGGACTATGGCGCCGCCGAACAGAACCTGAGGGAAGCAGAGCATCGGCAGGGCGAGCGCGGCCTGTGCGGCGTTGGAAACCGCGGCCGAGGCGAGCAGGCCGAGGGCCAGCGCCGAGGTCGCTTCGATCACGATCGTCACGAAAAGCAAGGCGTACACGTGCCATCCGAGGGCAGGCAGTCGACCGAGTGCCCGCAGTACACCGAGCAGCACCGCGCTCACTCCAGCCAGCACAGGAAGCAGAGCGGTGACCTTGGATGCCACGTAGGCGCGCACGCTGAGCCCGGCCACCCGCTCCCGTCGGAATACGGCCATCTCCCCCACAATCTGAAGCAGGCCGTAGGTCAGGCCGAAGAAGAAACCGTCGAATGCGATCCAGAACACGATCTGGGCCGGGCCGACGTCAGCTGCGCCACCCGGATCGAACGCGCCGCGCTTGAACAGCGTCGCCATCATCGCCGTGACCAGCACGGGTGAGCCGAGGAGGACCGCCAGGGTCAGCCGGTTCCGAACGAGAACGTCAACATTGCGGCATGTTAACAGCCACCATTGTCGAATTACGCTCGCGCGCTTGACATCTGAACGACCAGCCGGAATCGGCGTTAAGCCCAAGTCGGCGCAGGCTTCGGATTTCGGCCGACTGTCCGCGAATCGCTCCGCCCAGATCGCAGGGGTGTGCTCACCGGCCAGCCGCTCGTACACCTCGGCGAGATCCTCCACGCCGAAGTAGCGCCGCGCCTCAGCCGGGCTGCCGGTGAAGGCCAGGTGCCCGTCGCGAGCCAGGAACACCACCCGGTCACACCTGTCGATACCGGCCGGCTCGTGTGTCGTGAGGACGACGGTGACCCCGCGCTGGCTGAGCCGGCGCAGCAGACGCATGACGTCGGCTGCAGTCGATGGATCGAGCCCGGAGGTGGGTTCGTCGAGGAAGAAGAGGCGTGGCCGGGTCAACAGCTCCACGGCGATACTGGCCCGCTTGCGCTGGCCGCCGGACAGCGCACGGACCGGCACCTCGGCCCGGTCAGCCAGGTCGAGGTCACGCATGGTCTCCTCCACTACCCGGTCCGCCTCAGCCGCCGACGTGCCCGCTGGCAGCCGTAGCCGCGCCGCGTAGCGCAGGGTGCGACGCAGGGGCATCTCGAGGTGGATGATGTCGTCCTGGGGTACGTAGCCGATACGGGAATCGGCGCTGACCCGGGCACCGCGAACGACGCCGTCGTGCCGAACCTCCCCGGCAGACGGTGGTTGCAGTCCCGCGAGGATCTCCAGCAGTGTGCTCTTGCCTGCTCCACTGCCGCCGGCAATGGCGACCAACTCGCCCGGTTCGACCGACAGCGACAGCTCCTGAAGGATCTGACGCGCGCCGACATTCCGGCTGACGTTGATCGCATCGACCCGCCCGCCGGCCGGCGCTGCCGGGGCGTGAGCTGGCGGCATTCCTCCGAACCGCTCGGTGGTCGGTGGTTCGAATGTCAATTCGGTCATGATCGTTGATCTCCTTTGGTTTTCAACTCGCCGCGACACGGTTGTCGCGTCCTCGCTTACGTGGCGGTGTGCCATGCACCCGATATTGGGTTCGCGACCACCGACCGCACATGGGGCAATCGCCTCAACTTCAAGGACGGGAATGTGCCGAAAACTTGAGGCAACTGCCTCATGCGCGGCCCCAGCGCCGGGGTCGAACATTGCTGCACGGACCGGTTCGGAATGGAACCGATCACCAAGAGATGGAGAAGTTCATGACCACGATGCAGACCCCCGTCGACAACGGCGTCAACGTCGAAGCTCTGCTCGGCGTCCGCGGCGCATTGCCAGAAACGCCCGAGATCGCTCAGTTCAATTGGCGTACAACAGTTTCCTGGGTCAACGGCACCCACAGCCGCTCAACCGTCGACACCTTCTACGGATTCGGCGAGCAGCAACAGCACAAGACGACGTTCACCTATGACATCGACCATCCCCTGGCATTCGCCGCCCAGGACAACGGAATCACGCCGGTCGAGTATGTGCTCGTCGCCCTTGGCGGCTGCCTCACCGCCGGTATCGCGTCGATCGCCCAGCAGCGCAACATCCAGCTGCATTCGGTGCAGGCAACCGTTGAGGCCGACCACGACCTGCACGGGATCCTTGGTGCCGACCCTGCAATCCGCAATGGCTTCAACGGTGTCAGGGTGACCTACCAGATCGACGCCGACGCAACCCCGGAGCAGATCAAAGCTCTTGTCGCGCAATCACAGAAGCGCTCGGCGGTCTACGACATCATCACCAACCCCACCCACGTCACAGTCGACGTGTCCTGAGCACGCGACGGGTAGCAGGAGCTCACCATGCTGAAGACATCCGCCATCGTGGTGGGCGCCGGGCACTGCGGACTGGCCATGAGTCGTTGCCTCGCCGACCGTTCCATCGACCACGTCGTGCTGGAACGCGGTGAGGTAGCGCACTCCTGGCGCACGCAGAGGTGGGACTCGCTGCGGCTGCTCACCCCGAACTGGATGACCCGGCTACCGGGTTACGCCTACCGAGGCGACGACCCCGACGGCTATCTCCGAGCCCCCGACGTCGCGGAGTTGATCGAGGGCTACGCGAAGGAGTCGGCAGCGCCCGTGCGGGCCAACACCACCGTGACATCGGTACGGCAGGCCGAGGGCGGATACGTGGTGCAGACCGACCAGGACTTGTGGCACACGCGGTCGGTCGTGCTCGCCCCGGGTGCCAGCACCGTTCCCAAAGTGCCTGTGCTGCAGGGTGGTGTGCCCACCGGCATCACCACACTCACCCCGGTGGACTACCGCAACCCGAGCCAGCTTCCCGACGGCGGCGTGCTCGTCGTCGGCGCCTCGGCAAGCGGCATCCAAATCGCCGCGGAGTTGCACCGCTCCGGTCGGCAGGTGTCGCTCGCCGTCGGCGAGCATGTCCGGATGCCGCGCACGTATCGCGGCAAGGACATTCTGTGGTGGATGGACGCGGCGGGGCTGCTGGATGAGCGCTACGACGAGGTGCCCGACCTGGTCCGAGCCCGCAACCTGCCGTCGATGCAGCTGGTCGGTTCACTCGACCGGACCACCGCCGACTTGAACTCGTTGAGTCAGGCTGGCGTGCAGCTGGTCGGACGGTTGGCCGGCATTCGGGACGGGATCGCGCAATTCTCCGGCTCACTGCCGAACATGTGCACACTGGCCGACCTCAAGCTCGAGCGGCTGCTCGACACGATCGACGCCTGGGCGACCAAGGCGGGCTGGGACGGTGCCGATCCGCCGCGACGGTTCGCACCGACTACCGTTGCCGCGCCCGCGCCGCTGACCCTCGACCTACGCTCCGGCGCCATCCGAACGATCCTCTGGGCGACCGGTTTTCGCCCGGATCTGTCCTGGCTCGACGTCGGCGTGTTCGACCGAAAGGGCAATGTTCGCCACGACGGCGGCGTCACCGCAAGCCCGGGCCTGTACCTCATCGGCATGCCGTTCCTACGCCGGCGCAAATCGACCTTGATCGACGGCGCCGCCGCCGACGCCGCGGACCTGAGCCGACACCTCGCCCACTATCTCGACTGCAACTGAGGAGAGCATCTGATGGACCACCACTACGACGCGATCATCGTCGGCGGCCGGTGCGCCGGTGCGGCCACCGCGATGCTGCTGGCCCGCGGCGGCATGCGAGTGCTCGTCGTCGAGGCGGCCCGGCCGGGCACCGACACCTTGTCCACCCACGCGCTCATGCGCGGCGGTGTGCTGCAGCTGCACCGTTGGGGTCTGCTCGACGCGGTCGTCGACGCGGGCACACCGGCCATTCGTTCGACCGAGTTCGCGTACGGCGACGACGAAGTCGAGACCGTCGACATCCGCCCGAGCGGTGGCATATCGGCGCTGTACGCCCCACGCAGAACCGTTCTCGATCCGCTGCTGCTCGAAGCCGCCCGCGTGGCGGGCGCCGAGGTTCGCATCCCGGCACGGGTGACGCGTGTGTTGACCGACGGCGGCAGGGTGCACGGCGTCGAGGGAATCGAGCGCGGCACCGGCATTCATTTCCGTGCGACCGCGCCGCTGACGGTTGGCGCCGACGGACGGAACTCGACGATTGCGCGGGCTGTCGACGCGCGTCTCCGCCGCCGGGGCACCGAATCCAGCGCGCTCCTCTACGGCTACTACCCCGGACTCCCGCGCGATCGCTACCACTGGGTGTACCGACCGGGCGTAACTGCAGGTGTCGTGCCGACCAACGATGGCATGGCCTGCGTTTGGGCCGGCACAGCCAGCGACAGGTTCACCCGGCAGCGGTCGGCGGGCCTCGACGCCATCTACCGGTCGCTGCTCGCCGAAGCCGCCCCTGAGCTGGCCCGCTCGGTCGGAGCTAGACCACCCGTCGGCACGCTGCGCGCCTTTCCGGGTCAGCCCGGCTGGATCCGCGCCTCGGCCGGCCCAGGCTGGGCGCTGGTCGGCGACGCCGGCTATTTCAAGGACCCCATCACCGCGCACGGGATCACGGACGCCCTGCGCGACGCAGAACTGCTCGCCCGGGCGGTCCTCGAAGCACCCCGCAGCCGGCACTTTCAGCTCAAGGCTCTCCGCGATTACGAGGGCACCCGTGACCGACTCTCCGAGCCGCTGTTCGACATCACCGAGCGCATCGCGAGCTACAACTGGGACCTGCCGGAATTGCGCTGGCACCTACGCGAGCTGAGCGAAGCAATGCGGCCCGAAGTCGACCAGCTGCTCGGACTCGACCAAACCCCGGCCGCCTGAACGGAATTCGACGATGACGCTGTCGCGGACCAACCAGCAACGCGCGCTCGTCGCGCTTGTCGAGGTGTTGGGCCTTAGCGTCTGGTTCTCGGCCACCGCAGTAGTGCCCACTCTGCGTGCCGACTGGGGCATCGGCGCGACCGGCGCGGTCTGGCTGACCGCTTCGGTGCAGATCGGGTTTGTCACGGGGGCGATTACCTCCGCAGTTTTGAACCTCGCCGACCGCGTCACCCCGCAGAAGCTGCTTGCGACAAGCGCACTGGGCGCCGCGGCGTGCACCGCGGCAATCGCCTTCTTCGCCACCGGTCTCGGTGCGGCGGTTCCGATCAGATTCCTTACGGGAATGTTCCTGGCCGGCGTGTATCCGGTGGGGATGAAGCTGATGGCTTCGTGGTCCGTATCCACCGATCGAGGCCGCGCGTTCGGGATTCTGATCGGTGCGCTCACCCTTGGCTCCGCGCTACCCCATCTCATCAGCGGCTTCGGGCCGCTGCCCTGGCGAGGTGTGATGCTGGCCGCGGCGGCATTGAGCACGTCCGGTGCCGTCGTCGCCCTCGCAGTGCTCCGGCCAGGTCCGCATCTAGCCGTTCGCAGGATCGCACCGGATCCGCGGTACGCGATCGCGCTATTCGTCGGACGCGGACCGAGATTGGTCAGTTTCGGCTACTTCGGGCACATGTGGGAGCTCTACGCACTGTGGACGTGGCTGTCCATGTTTGTCGCCGCCGGCCGGGAAGCACGCGGCGACACCACAGCGTCGACAGGATTCATCGCGTTTGCCGCGATCGGGGTCGCCGGGGTTGCCGGCTCCCTTCTGGGCGGCTGGGCATCAGACCGTTTTGGTCGCCCTCCGGCGGCGGTAGCAGCGCTGGTGATCAGCGGCACCTGCTGCGTGGCCTCACCACTCTTCTTCGCCGCCCCGACAGTCGTTCTCGTCGTCTTTGTCTTGGTGTGGGGTGCTGCGGTCATCGCCGACTCGGGAGTCTTCTCCACGGCGCTGAGCGAAACGACAGACGCCCGGTTCGTCGGAACCGCTCTGACCGCGCAGACCGGCATCGGTTTCCTGTTGACAGTTGTCACCATCCAACTCGTCCCGATTGCCGCCGAGGCGATCGGTTGGCACTACGCGTTTCTGATTCTTGCTCCAGGCCCGCTCATTGGTGCCGTGGCGATGTTCGCCCTGAATGCTCCCGAACAACACTCACATCCCCAGGAGGAAAGAAATGACCACCAGCCCCACGCGCACAACGCCGTTCGTCGGTCAGACAGCGCAACTCTCACGCACCGTTGGTGACAACGACATCGCTTTGTTCACCGAGATCAGCGGTGACCGAAATCCTCTGCACTACGACGAAGTGGCGGCCAAGGCGTCCCGCTTCGGGGAAATCGTCGTCCAGGGCGGCGTCACCAGCGCCATCCTGAATGCCGTTGTGGCCGAGAAGTTGCCCGGGCCGGGCACGGTGTTCCTGAACGTCAACTGGACGTTCAAAGCACCAGTGCGCTGCGGTGACACCATCACGGGCCGCGTCGAAGTCATCTCGGCACGCACCGACAAACCGATCACCGAACTGCGCACCACCGTCACCCGCGACGACGGAACCGTCGTCCTGGACGGAACAGCGGTCTGCTACACGATGGATATCGCCGCCAGGAACGAGCGGTGACATCCCATTCCGGGACCACGGCACTGTTGTTTGACCGACGCAATCCGCACCGAGCCAAGCGGTGGGCATTGGAGGCGCTGCCGCGTCATTCGCATCGACCGCGTCAATTTGAGGTGCAGAATGGTGGCGTGCACCCGACCCCGACGCCGCGCGCCTCGGGAAAGGGCCTGCGCAGAGCCGAGTTGCTGGCCGCGATATCGCTGGCGATCGACCTCGGCCTTGGGCAACCGATGGAACACATGCTTCGGTCGTCACTGATTGCCACACGCATCGCCGAGCGGATGGGCCTCGACGCCAAGCAGCGGGCGATCGTGTACTACGCGAATCTGGTGGGATGGGTCGGTTGTCACGCCGATTCCCATGAACTTTCGGCGCTCTTCGGCGACGACATCGCCTTCCGGGCGGACACCTACGCGGTGGACATGACCGGGCTGCCGTTCCTGCGTTTGATGCTCGGTCATGTGGGGCGTGGATTGCCGGGCTGGGAGCGCGGCATCCGCGCTGTCGCCTTCACTCTCACCGCACGTAACCAAGTCGCCAAGCTGATTAATTCGCACTGCAGTTCTGCCGGGGTCCTCTCCGATCGGATGGGACTTGACCGGCAGGTCGGGGAGGCGCTCGCGTATATATTCGAGCGCTGGGACGGTCGTGGGATGCCGAACGGCGCACGCGGAGAAGAAATTCCGATCGAAATCCACATCGTGCACCTGGCCGATGTCGTCGAGGTGCATCTGCGCACGAGTGGGCTCGGACAGGCTGTTGAGGTCGTCCGAGCCCGGCGCGGCACGCAATTCAGCCCGGCCGTAGCCGACGTGTTCGAGCGTGATGCCGCCGCGATCGTCGACGGAGTGCTCGAAATGGATGTGTGGACTGCGGCGTTGGCGCAGGCTCCGGATCGCGGCCGCACTCTCGACGGTGACGAGGTCGACGAGTTGCTCAGAGCCATGGCGGATTTCGTCGACCTTAAGTGCCCGTGTTCCCCCGGCTACTCGCGTGGCGTCGCGGACCTGGTAGTCGCGGCGGCCCGACACCTGCGGATGCCGTCAACAGATATCACGCATCTGTACCGCGCGGGCCTCGTGCACGGCCTCGGCAGGTTGGGCGTATCCAATCAAATCTGGGAGAAGAAGGGTCCGCTCAGTACGGCTGAATGGGAACGGCTGCGGATGTACCCCTATTTGACCGGACGGATCCTGAGTCGGGTCGGCGGCTTGGAGTCGGTGGTGTCCGTCGCGACCCGGCACGAGGAACGGATCGACGGATCCGGCTTTCCCCGTGGGCTGGCAGGCGCGGAGCTGACCGCACAGGACCGATTACTGGCTGCGGCGGTGGCTTATCACCAACTGCTCGAGCCGCGTCCACACCGGCCCGCGCTCGATCCGGAGGGTGCCGCCAGGCACCTTCGCGAGGAGGCGCGCGCCGGACGTCTCGACATCGACTCGGTGGAGGCTGCGTTGGCGGCAGCCGGGCATCGGGCATCGCGCCGGACGTCCCGGTCGACAGGGCTCACCGCCCGGGAGATCGAGGTGCTGCGACTCGTGGCACAGGGCCGGTCGAACCGCGAGATCGCCGCCGAGCTGTTCATTGCCGAGAAGACGGCGCGCAATCACGTCGAGCATGTCTACGCCAAGTTGGGTGTGAACAACCGCACGCAGGCGAGTCTCGCGGCGATCGATCGGGGCCTAGCCGGCTTCCCGGTCCACACGGCCGCGAGACCATGAAGACCAGCACGGCTCGGGCTGCGCAAGGGCCGTGCACAGCCCACCACTGACATGATGTTGGGGTGACGCACGTCCGAGGCAGGGTGTGGCGGGCCGGCAAACCGCAAGACGATTTCGACTTCCCGTCGATCTCGGACTACCTGGCCGAGGACGACGCGCTGGTGTGGTGCGACATCTACGACCCCGACCACGCGATCCTGAAGGACCTGGCGCAGGAACTGAGCCTGAACACCTGGGCGGTGGAGGACGCGATCGCGGATGCCGAGCGCACCAAGGCCGTCGTTTACCGGACCCACACCTTCTTCACGGTGTACGGCGTCACCACCAAGGAGACCGCCGACGAGACGGAGTCGATGCTCGACGTGCACCGCATCTCCGGATTCGTGCTGCCGCGTGGGCTGATCACGGTCCGGCTGTCGCCGCATTTCGACATCGACGCGGTGTCGCGCCGGTTCGACGAGCTGGGCGGCCAGGAGTACGGCGTCGGATCGTTGGTGCACGGCCTGCTCGACGTGGTGGTCGACGGACACTTCGAGGCGGTGCAGGCGCTCGACGACGGCATCGAGGCGCTCGAAGACGATCTGTTCGAGAACAATCCGCGAAGTGGCCTGCAGCGCAAGTCGTTCCGTCTGCGAAAGGATCTCGTCGAACTGCGACGCGTGGTGCTGCCGATGCGTGAGGTCGTCAACTCCATTCAGCACCGCAGGCTGGACGCCAAGACCGCGCCGGAGCTCGATCCGCAGTATTCGGACCTGTACGACCATGTGTTGCGGGTGTCGGAGTGGACGGAATCGTTGCGGGACATGGTCACGACGGTGTTCGAGACGAACCTGTCGCTGCAGGACGCGCGGCTGAACACGGTGATGAAGAAGCTGACGGGGTGGGCGGCGATCATCGCGGTGCCGACCGCGATCACGGGGTTCTACGGGCAGAACGTCGACTATCCCGGAATCAACACCGTGGGCGGCTTCCTGACGAGCACGGCGATCATCGTGCTGATCGTGATCACGCTGTACTGGATGTTCCGCCGACGAGACTGGTTGTGAAATAACGCCATACTGGCGGTTCCATGAGAAATGTCCATCGAGCAGTGGTGATGCGCATAAGCCGGGGTAGGGTCAACGCAGGTTGAGTTCCCAGCCGCCTCTCTTATTTGGCTGTCACGTTTGGAGTCGACCAGCAATGACCACAATGATCACACCCGCTCTCACCGCGGCAACTCGCCGCGCTGGGCTGCACCTTTCCGCCGAATGGCTGAATTCCACTGTCGTGCGCATCAGCGCTTCTGGCGATATCGACGCGTCCAATACCGCCGACCTGCTGGACTACGTGCTCCGCCGCGGGGCGAACTGCCGTAGCCTGATTCTCGACCTGAGCGGCATCACTTTCTTTGCTACCGCGGGCTTTTCAGCACTACGGACGATCGAACTTCGTAGCTCTCGTGCATCGGTCAGTTGGATGCTGGTGGACGGGCCTGCGGTTTCCCGCGTGCTGAGCATCTGTGACCCGGAGCGCACGCTCCCCCGCGGAATCGAATGATTCAACAGCAGGTCACAGTTCGCTAGATCGCCATCGGGGTGTGTGACCGGACCAACTGGTCGGCCAGGCGATAGTCGTCGTCGGCGTTGAGGCTGAGCACCCCGACCACCTCGCCACTTGACTCGTACCAGACGGTGAAGCCGTTGCGGTGCTCGACGAGCCTGCTGTGCTCGTAGCCGCTGCCCCAGCCGCAGTACTTCAGCGTGGATTCGCCTATGGTGCAAGAGAATCCGGGTACCTTGTCCCACGCCGCGGTGTGGCCGGCCGCGGACAGCCCGGCGATGAGGCCCTGCTGGGCGGCGTCGCGCCAGTGCTCGGCGCGGATGCGCCGCCCTGCGGTGACGTTGTAGGCGAGCGCGACATCGCCTGCTGCGTAGACGTTGCGCGCCGAGGTGTGCATGTGCTCGTCGACGACGATGCGACCGTCTTCGGTGTCGAGGCCGACGGCCTCGGCGAGGTGCGGGTCGGGTCGCACACCCGTGGCGGAGACGACGACGTCGCCGTCCAGCGTGCCACCGGTGTCTAGGTGCACACGGGTGTCGTCGATCGCGGTGACGGTCGTCGACCCGAGGAAGCGAACCCCGTTGTCGGACAGTATCTTTGCGACGCGTTCGCCGACCTGGTCGCCGAACCGGCGCTGCAGGGGCACGGACTCGGCGGCGACCATCGTGGTCGGCACACCGCGGCTGGCGAGGCAGGCGGCGGCCTCGCAGCCGATCAGCCCGCCGCCGATCACGACCGCGGAGTCGGCGTTGCGGGCGGCCATCCGCAGGATGACGGCGTCGGCGAACGAACGCAGGGTGAGCGCGGCCTCGGCGCCGGGGACGCTCAGCGGGATGGCGTTGGCGCCGCAGGCAAGCACGAGATGCCAGTAGGGGTAGCGGCGGCCGCCCTCGGTGACGACTTCCTGGTGAACCAGGTCGATGTGGTCGACGGTGATGCCGCGCAGCAGGTCGACGTCGTGACGGACGAACCAGCCGGTGCTGTGCAGGTCGAGCTTGGCCTCCCGGCCGCAGAGGTAGGCCTTGCTCAGCGGGGGCTTGGCATAGGGCAGGGCGGGGTCGGTGCTCAGGATCCGCACGGGGATGTGGGGGTGCTTGCTGCGGAACGTCTCCGCCGCGCTCAACCCTGCCGGACCGCTGCCGATGGCGATGAAGGCCGGTGCCACCACACTTCTTGGTTACCACTTTTCGATGATCCTCACGCCCGTGTCAGGCATTGGTCATACTTTGGCAAGCAACGGTGCGACGCGTTGCTTGTTGAGCACGGCACAACTGGGTATGGGAGCATCTGCGCGTGAATCCACAGGACGACGACCCCGAGGCACGGATCAGGGCGCTGGAGCAACCGCTCGCCGGTCGGGCACAGCCGACCGAATTGGGAACGACGCCGTACACCAGCGGCGGCGCCTACACCGGTGGCGGGGCCTACCAACCTCCGCCGGTACCGCCGATGCCACCGCCCGTCGGAGGGGTGGACTACGGCGCTCAATACACACCGCCGGGCTACGGCGCCCCGTGGGGCCCGCCGCCGCGGAAGGTGTCGGCGGGCATCCCGTGGGTGGTGCTCGGCATCGGCGCCGTCGTTTTCATGGCGGTTGCCGCGGGCGTCGGGTTCTACGTCGTGAACAAGTCGACGCGCGATTTCCCGATCATCAACATCCCAAGCATCAGCGTGCCGAGCTTCCCTAGCGTGCCATCCGTCCCGGTACCCAGCGTCCAGCCGAGCATTCCGGGCGGCGGACCGGCGAACACCGTGACCGTCCCGCCACCGGGTGGGCAGCTCAGCGTCTCCGGCGTGGGCGAGACCAAGACGATCGCGTGCAACGACAGCCGGGTGAGCGTCAGCGGAGTCTCCAACACCGTCACGATCACCGGCCACTGCACGGACGTCACGGTGTCGGGCATGCAGAACAAGGTCACGCTCGACGCGTCCGACCAGATCAACGCGTCGGGCTTCGACAACGTGGTCACCTACCACTCCGGCTCGCCGGACATCAATTCCGGCGGATCCAACGTGGTCCAGCAGGGCTGAGCGCCCAGTCGGCGACGCACTCGGTGCGCTCATCCGGAAGGGCGAGCGTGAACACGGTCCGCTCGTCGGCGAGCGATGCTCCCGGCACGAGAAGCACCTGCCATTCGGGCGCCCACTCGGCCACACCGTGGGTGCTGCGTAGCGCGACGTCCACATCGTCGGGCCGGTGGTTCCAGAGTTCGGCGGACTGACCGTCCCAGTCGAGGCGGATGAACCCGTCGTCACGCACGACGGCCGTCACGGGAATGGCCACCGAGGACTTGACGACGGCCATGAAGTAGCGGCCGACGTCGACGTGATGGCCCGGGCCCGACGACGCGCAGACCGGATCGGCGATGAAGGGGCGGAAGAAGTGTTTGCGCATGGAGCTCCCTTTTCAGGGCCCCCGATGAGGAGGCGCTCTTGCCGGCACCGGTCGGTGCAGACCGCTTCGTCATCCGAGCCACCCACGAGCGTGGGGTTGGCGTGCGGTCAAGTCGGAGCTTGGCGACCGCAACTCGTGAAGCGATTCCAGTGTAGAGCGTCAGCCCCTCACCGGGTCCCACGACAGCATTCGAGCCGCCAGCTCGGGACCGCAGTCCTCCTGGACGAAATGGCTGCCGTTGATGCGGTCATGCGGTTGACCCGCCGCACCGGGGACGTGCTCGATCAGTGGGCGGTCCGCGCGCCCGAGGATGGGGTCGCGGGCCCCGAAGATGCACAGGAATGGCTTCTCCCACCGACCGAGGGCTTCCCATGCGGCGCGGTTCGCCGGGAGCGCCGGGTCATCGGGCGACGTCGGGACCAACTGCGGAAAGGCGCGGGCGCCTGCCTGAAAGCTTTTGTCGGGGAATGGCGCATCGTATCCGGCGCGCACTTCGGCCGACACCTTGGTCACGGTGCCAACGGAAACGATGCGTCCGCACGGCAATACCGGGGTGTACCGCGCGAAGGCCCGCCAGGTGCGAAATGCGATGTTCGCGGACTGCTGGCCGGCCGGCAAGAATCCGTTGGCAACGACGATGCGGCCGACGCGGTGGCCCTGCTCCGCGGCGATGCGCAGTCCGATCAACGATCCCCAGTCCTGCACGAAGAGTGTGACGTCGTGAAGGTCGAGGCTGTCGAACCACGACGTCACCCATTCGACATGCCGCAGGTAGGTGTAATCGGTGATGCGGCTGGGCTTGTCGGAACGGCCGAAGCCGACCAGGTCGGGTGCGAGCACGCGATGGCCACCATCGACGAGCGGCGGAATCATGGTGCGGTACAGGTAACTCCACGTCGGCTCGCCGTGCAGCAGCACGACGGGTGAGGCGTCGGACGGCCCCTCGTCGACATAGTGCATGCGGAGGTTGTCGGTGTCGCTGGCCTTCACGTCGGCGTAGTGCGGCGCGAACGAATAACCGTGAAGGTTCTCGAAGCGGGAATCGGGGGTGCGCAGGACGTCCATCGTCAATTCCTTTGGGGGCTCGTGGTGTCGCTCTTGGGATCGATGAGGATCTTGGCGTGCGCCTCGGGGTCTCCGAGCGCGTCGAATGCGGCTGCGACGCCTGGCAATCCGACGGTCCCGGTGATCAGCGGGGTGACGTCGACCTTGCCGTCGGCGAGCATGTGCAGCGTGTCGCGGAATTCCATTGGCGTGTAACCGAGTACGAAGCGCAGGTCGATCTCTTTGTTGATCGCCATCGACGGTCGCAGCCGGTCGGCGCCCATGCAGACTCCCACCACGACGACGCGGGAGAACAGCGGCGCGCCGGTGATGATGTCTTCGATGACGCCGGGCACGCCGACGCATTCGAAGACGACTGGGTGCTTGGGTGTCGCGGCACCGAGCGCGTCGGCGGCGCGCCAGACGTGCCACCAGGGCAGCCGCAGTTTGTGCAGCTTTTCGACGGTGCTGACGGCGAGACCTAAAGCGTCGGGCGCGGTTTCGAGGTGGCCGTGGCCCTTGGCTTTGGCGTAGGGAGAGTCCTGGGCGGGATCGACGACGACGTCGGCGCCGCATCTGGTGGCGAGCGCGCGGCGGCCGGCCGAGTAGTCGCTGGCGATCACGGTGCGCACGCCGTGGGCCTTGAGCATCAGGATGACGGCGAGGCCGATCGGGCCGCAGCCGATGACGATGGCGACCTGTCCCTTGCCTACGTCGCCGCGCTGGACGGCGTGCCAGCCGACGGCCATCGGCTCGGTTAGCGCGGCCTTGTCGGCGGGCAGGCCGTTGGGGACGGGCAGCGCGAGGGACTGCTCGACGATCAGTTGTTCGGCGTAGGCGCCGGGGGCCGCGGTGGAGAGCCCGATGGCGTGGACGTCCGTGCCGCGCCGGACGAGCGGCATGGCGACGACGGGCGTGCCGGCGCGCGGCGACTTGCGGGTGCCGGGTCCGTGGTCGAGGACTTCGCCGCAGAACTCGTGTCCGAACACGACCGACTGGTTCGAGCGCATGAAGTCGGGGTAGCCGGTCTCGGCCATCACGTCGGCGAGCTCGTCGCAATGGTTGCGGGCGTGCAGGTCGGAGCCGCAGATGCCGCAGCGCAGGACGTCGATCAGCAGTTGGCCCTTCGCCGGCGTCGGGGTCGGCTGATCGACCACATCGAGTTTTGCGTTGGTGCAGGTGACTGCCTTCATCTCAGCGAGCGTAGCCCCGCCGTTCGGTGTCTGACCGTCGTGCGACGGTCGATCGATGAACAGCGCGAGACAGCTGCGAGGAATCGAGCTCCAGTATGTGCTCACCATGCACCTTGCCAGGCACGGTCGAGCCGACATCGCGGCCGGCCCCGGTTCGATGCCGCGCTCAACTGAGTACCGAATCCACAGCCGCGAGTTGGCCTTGCGCGCCGAGGCGGAACGGTATCGGGCCGAGGCCGGCTGACAGCAAACATCAGGGCACGGCCGGGTTCACTTCAGTCCCACGCTCCGCGGGACACCGGTTTGCCCGCCTCTGAGCGACAACTCGCCGACGCGGCGGTGCGATCCAACACGTTGTCGCTAGGGGGCGGGCACATAGAACTGTCTGCCCTCGCCGCTATGGTCGGGGTGAGAGGGAGGAAAGACGATGAGTGAGCAAACCTCGACGCCAAGGCTGACGGGCCAATTCTCAAAAGCGCTGGTGTACGCCGAGCTCAAGCACCACAACCAGGTGCGCAAGGGCGGCGACACTCCGTACGTCGGTCATCTGCTGTCGGTGGCGGGTTTGGTGATCAACGACAACGGTTCCGAGGCGCAGGCCATCGCCGCGCTGCTGCACGACGCCGTCGAGGATCAGGGCGGTCCCCCGACGTTGGAGGAAATCAAGGCCAACTTCGGCGACGAGGTTGCGCGGATCGTCGAGGAGTGCAGCGACACCGACAAGACGCCGAAGCCGCCGTGGCGGGAGCGCAAGCAGGACTACATCATTCACCTTGGCACCGTTGGTGAAGACACGCTTCTGGTGTCGGTGGCCGACAAGCTCGACAACGCGCGCTCGATGCTGAGGGACTACCACGAGCACGGCCCGGCGCTATGGCAGCGGTTCACGGTCAAGAATCCGGACGACCACCTGTGGTACTACGGGGAGCTGCTCAAGGCCTACCGCGGCCGCGGCTGCTCGAGCTGGATGGTCGACGAGTTGGGCCGAGTGGTCAACGAACTGAAGAACCTCGTCGAGTCGTAGTCTGACGCTCGATGGCCTTGCACCTGCACCGTGCTGAACGAACGGATCTCCTGGCCGACGGTCTCGGTGCGCTGCTGGCCACTCCCCTGCCCGACCCGTTCGCCGAGGAGCTCGTCATCGTGCCCGCCAAGGGCGTCGAACGGTGGCTGAGCCAGCGGCTATCGCACATCCTCGGTCGCGGCGACGGCCAGGACGGCGTCTGCGCCGGCATCTCGTTCCGCAATCCGCACTCCCTCATCGCGGAAATCACGGGGACGACGCACGACGACCCCTGGTCCCCCGACGCGATGGTGTGGCCGCTGCTCGAGGTCATCGACGCCAGCTGCGACGAGGGCTGGTGCAAGACGCTGGCCACCCACCTCGGCCACTTCGAGAGCGGCGAAGAACGCGAGCTGCGGCAGGGCCGCCGTTATGCGGTGGCACGCCGCCTCGCCGGGCTCTTCGCGTCCTACGCTCGCCAGCGGCCGCAGCTACTCATCGACTGGGAGAACGATATCGCCGGTGATATCGCTTCCGACCTGCAATGGCAGCCGCCCCTGTGGCGCGCCCTGCTCGACAAAGTCAGCGCCGACGCGCCCCACATTCGACACGCGAAAACCCTTGCCACACTACAGGAGTCCCCCACCGACCTGCCCGAGCGGCTGTCGCTGTTCGGGCACACCCGACTGCCGTCGACCGAGATCGAACTGCTGCAAGCCCTGGCCACCCATCACGGCCTTCACCTGTGGCTGCCGCACCCCAGCGACGACCTGTGGCGACAGCTCGCCGACGAGCACGGGCAGATCCCCCGCCGCGACGACACCAGCCACCGCAACGTCTCCCACCCGCTGCTGGCCACTCTGGGCCGCGACCTTCGCGAACTACAACGCAGCCTGCCCACCGACCCACAGACCGACGAATACCTGGGTGCCCACGACCGCCCGACACGCTGCTGGGCTGGCTGCAATCCGACATCACCGCGAATGCCGTTCGGCCCGAAGGCCGCAAGCACACCCGGGCAGACCGCTCGGTGCAGGTGCACAGCTGCCACGGACCCGCCCGCCAGATCGACGTCCTGCGAGAAGTGCTGCTCGGTCTGCTCGCCGACGACAACACGCTCGAACCCCGCGACATCCTCGTCATGTGCCCGGACATCGAGACCTACGCGCCACTGATCGTCGCCGGCTTCGGTCTCGGCGACATGATCCACGGGGTGCATCCGGCCCACCGGCTGCGGGTGCGGCTCGCCGACCGATCGCTCGTCCAGACCAACCCATTGCTCGGCGTCGCGTCACAGCTGCTCGCCTTGGCCGGCGGGCGGGCCACCTCCAGTGAGGTGCTCAACCTCGCCGCGGCCGCGCCCGTACGGGCTCGGTTCGAGTTCAGCGACGACGACCTCGAGGACATCACCCGCTGGGTGCGGGAAGCGAACATCCGCTGGGGTTTCAACAGTGAGCATCGCAAGCCCTTCGGCGTCGACTTCATCCAGAACACTTGGCGTTTCGGCATCGACCGCGTGTTGGCGGGGGTGGCGATGTCCGACGATTCGCACGCGTGGCTCGACACCACACTGCCGCTCGACGACGTCAGCAGCAACCGCGTCGAACTGGCGGGCAGGCTCGCCGAATACATCGACCGGCTACAGCACGTCGTCGAATCACTCACCGGCGCACGGCCGCTGCGCGACTGGTTGAGCGCGCTTGAGCGGGGCATCGAGCTGCTGGCCAAAGTCAACGAGGACGACGCATGGCAGACCAGCCAGCTGCAGCGCGAGTTCGTCGACGTGCTGAACAGCGCTGGCCCACGGGCGGATACGTCGATGCGGCTGCCCGACATCCGCGCTCTGCTGCAGCGCCACCTCGCCGGACGCCCGACCCGGGCCAACTTCCGCACCGGAACGCTGACCGTCTGCACGATGGTGCCGATGCGTTCGGTGCCGCACCGGGTGGTGTGCCTGGTCGGTCTCGACGACGGGGTGTTCCCGCGGCTCGGTGTCGTCGACGGCGACGACGTGCTGGCCCGCAACCCGATGACCGGTGAGCGCGACATCCGCTCCGAGGATAGGCAACTGCTACTCGACGCCATCAGCGCGGCCACCGAGAAACTCGTCATCACCTACACCGGCGCCAACGAATATTCCGGACACGAACGACCGCCCGCCGTGCCGCTGGCCGAGCTGCTCGACACACTCGACATCACCACGCCAGACAAGGTGCGCGAGACGATCGTCGTCAAACATCCGTTGCAGCCCTTCGACACTCGCAACGTCATCCCCGGCAAGCTGATCCCCGACGAGCCGTTCACCTTCGATTCCACGGTGTTGCGGGCGGCTCACGCCCGCGAAGGCGACCGCGCCGAGCGTCCCCCGTTCATCACCGGCCCGCTGCCCGCACCCCCACCCGACGACGTGGCACTCGCCGACCTCGCAGCCTTCTTCAGGGATCCGGTCAAGGGTTTCTTCCGCACACTGGACTACACGCTGCCGTGGGAGATCGACGGGGTCGAGGACGCCATGCCGGTCGACATCAACGCGCTCGAGGAGTGGACGGTCGGCGACCGAATGCTGCGCGACATGCTCGACGGCATGCACCCCGATCAGGCGCGCGAAGCCGAGTGGCGGCGCGGCACCCTGCCGCCCGGCCGGCTGGGTTGGCGCAAGGCCACCGAGATCCGCGACCAGGCCGCCCTTTTGGCCGAGGCGGCCCGGCATTACCGTCGCGTCGAACCGGTCGCCATCGACGTCGACATCGACCTCGGTGCCGGACGGCGGCTGAGCGGCACCGTCTCCCCCGTGTTCGGCGACGGGCTGGTCTCGGTGACCTACTCCAAGCTCGACGGCCGCCACCTTCTCCAGTCGTGGATTCCGTTGCTGGCGTTGCTCTCTCACGCTCCACGACGGGAGTGGTCGGCGATCGTCATCGGCCGCCCCAAACGCGGAACCACCCCGCGGCAGGAACAGCTGGGACGCCCAGCAGACGCCGCCGTCGACCTGCTTATCGACTTGGTCGCTATCTACGACGCGGGACGGCGCGAACCGCTCCCGCTGCCAGTGAAGACCTCGTACGCGTGGGCGGAGGCGCAGCACACCCACGGCGATCCGGAACGGGCGGCGATGTACCGCTGGCGATCCGACCGCTATCCCGGCGAGGATCAGGAGCCGGCGCACGAGCGTGCATTCGGCAAGGGCGCCTGGCTGTCCGACCTCGTCGCCGCGGGGCTTGACGCCTACGCCTGCCGGCTGTGGCTGCCGATGCTGCGAGCCATGGACGGCGCATGATGGACCGCTTCGATCTGTTGGGCCCGCTGCCCGCCGAACGCTCGACCACGGTGTTGGAGGCCAGCGCAGGCACCGGCAAGACGTTCGCGCTGGCCGGTCTGGCCACTCGCTACGTCGCCGAAGGGGTGGCGACGCTGGACCAGATGCTGCTCATCACCTTCGGGCGGGCGGCCACCCAGGAACTGCGCGACCGTGTGCGCCGCCAAATCGTCGACGCGGTAGCGGCTTTCGACGATCCCGAGCTCGCCAAGGACGAAGTGGTGGCGCATCTGCTCGAGGGAACCCCAGAGCAACTGAAGGACCGTCGCCAGAACCTGCGCGACGCGCTTGCCTCGTTCGACGCCGCCACCATCGCCACCACACACCAGTTCTGCCAGCTGGTCCTGCGTTCCCTTGGCGTCGCAGGGGACACCGACTCCGGTGTGACGCTGGTGGAGAGCCTCGACGAGCTGGTCGCCGAGATCGTCGACGACCTGTACCTGCGACACTTCGGTCGCGAGCGCGACGACCCACTGCTGGCCTACGCCGACGCTCTAAAGCTGGCCCGCGAAGTCGTCAACAAGCCGGCAACCGAGCTGCGGCCGAAAGACCCCGACCCCGATTCGCGCGCCGCGGTCTGCGTCGGCTTCGCGAAAGATGTTCTGGCGGAACTGGACATCCGCAAGCGGCGGCGCGGCATCCTCGGTTACGACGACCTACTCGGCCGCCTGGCCGACGCGCTGGATGCCGATGAATCGCCTGCCCAGGTGCGGATGCATCAGCGGTGGCCGATCGTGATGGTCGACGAGTTCCAGGACACCGACCCGGTGCAGTGGAAGGTGATCGATCGCGCCTTCACCGGCCGGTCCACGCTGATCCTGATCGGCGATCCCAAGCAGGCCATCTACGCGTTCCGCGGCGGGGACATCGTCACGTATCTGACGGCTGCCGAAACCGCGGGTGTGCGAAAGACACTCGGCAAGAACTGGCGCAGCGACGGTGCACTTGTGGATCGACTGCAGGCTGTGCTGGGCGGCGCAGAACTCGGCGATCCACGAATCATCGTTCACAAGGTCGAGGCGCACAATGTCGGATCCCGCTTGGCTGGAGCCCCGTGTGACGACCCGTTTCGGCTTCGGGTGGTCCGCCGGGAAACGCTGGGCCGCAGCGGGACTCGGGTGGTGGCGATCGCCGATCTACGCACCCACATCCCCAACGACCTGGCCGCCGACATCGGCGAACTGCTGACGAGCGGTGCCACCTTCGACAGCGACCCGCTGGAGGCGCGCCACGTCGCGGTGATCGTGGAGAACCACAGAGACGCGCGCGCGTGTTATGGGGCGCTGTGCGACGCTGGCATCCCGGCGGTGTACACCGGCGACTCCGACATCTTCAACTCCGAGGCCGCCGAGGACTGGCTGGTGCTTGCTGGAGGCGTTCGATCAGCCGCACCGTCCCCGGCATGGTCCGCGCCGCCGCGGCGACGATGTTCTTCGGCAAGACGGCCGAGGCGCTCGCCGAGGGTGGTGACCGGCTGACGGACGAGGTCGCGGAGACGTTGCGGGAGTGGGCCGGTCATGCACGCGAACGCGGTGTTGCCGCGATCTTCGAAGCAGCTCAGCTCAACGGCATGGGCGACAGGGTGCTGTCGTGGCGCGGCGGCGAGCGGCTGATGACGGACCTCGCGCACTTGACGCAGCTACTGCAGGAAGCCGCGCATCGCGAGCACTTCACCCTGCCTGCACTGCGCGACTGGCTGCGGGCGCAGCGCGATGAGCGCAGCGGCGCTACGGAACGTGCGCGGCGGCTCGACAACGACGCGGCGGCGGTGCAGATCATGACCGTGTGGGTGGCCAAGGGTCTGCAGTTCCCGGTGGTGTATCTGCCGTTCGCGTTCAACCGCAACGTTCAGAACCGCGAGCTGGTGCTGTTCCACGACGGCGATACCCGGTGCCTGCATATCGGCGGCCCCGACAGTCCGGACTACAACGCCGTCGCGAAGCTGGGCCGGGCCGAGGACGCCAGCGACGACAGCCGGCTGACGTATGTGGCGATGACGCGTGCCCAGTCACAGGTGGTCGCGTGGTGGGCACCATCGAAGGACGAGCCGAACGGCGGCTTGTCGCGGCTGCTGCGAGGACGTCGACCGGGCGAGTCGAAGGTGCCGGATCGCTGTGTGCCGGAGAAGATCTCGGACGACGATGCGCTGGCGCGGTTTCGAGAGTGGGAAGCCGCAGGCGGTCCGGTGATCGAGGAGTCGGTGGCGCGGCCGGTGCCCGCGTTGCCGCGCGAGCTGCCGCCCGCGGATCTCGATGCCCGCCACTTCCACCGCGCGATCGACACCTCGTGGCGGCGGACGTCGTACTCGGGCCTGATCCGCGCTGCCGAGACGACTCCGGTGAGCAGCGAGCCTGAGGTGGTGGAGCTGGACGACGAGGTCGCCGAGATCCCGCTGGTGTCCTCGGCGGTGGGCGATGATGTGCCGTCGCCGATGGCGGATCTGCCGACGGGTGCGAAGTTCGGCACGCTGGTGCACGCGGTGTTGGAGACGACCGATCCGTTCGCCGCTGATCTCGTCGCGGAACTGGAAAGGCAGATTCGGGAGCACTCGGTGTGGTGGCCGGTCGACGTCGAGGCGTCGGAGTTGGCGGCGGCGATGGTGCCGATGCACGACACGCCGCTGGGCCCGCTGGCCGACGGTGTGACGCTGCGGCAGATCGGCCTGCGGGACCGGATGCGGGAGATGGACTTCGAGTTCCCATTGGCGGGTGGGGATTTGCGCAGTGCCAGCCCGGAGATCCGGCTGGCGCACGTCGGTGAGTTGTTGCGGACGCATCTGCCGAAGGATGACCCGCTGGCGTCGTATGCCGACCGGTTGACCGGGCCTGCACTGGGCGGGCAGTCACTGAAGGGATATCTGACGGGTTCGGTCGACGCGGTACTGCGGGTCGGCGAGCGGTATCTGGTGGTGGACTACAAGACGAACTGGCTTGGGGATCCCGCGCGGCCGCTGACGGCGGCGGACTATGCGCGGCCGCGGTTGGTCGAGGCCATGCTGCATTCGGACTATCCACTGCAGGCGTTGTTGTACAGCGTTGTGCTGCACAGGTTCCTGCGATGGCGGCTCCCGGGATACGCACCGCAGACGGCATCTGGGCGGGGTGATGTATCTGTTCCTGCGGGGAATGTGCGGGCCGGATACGCCGGTGGCCGACGGCCATCCCGCGGGAGTGTTCAGCTGGCAGCCGCCTGCGTCGCTCATCACCGCGCTGTCGGATCTGGTCGACGCCGGGCGGGCGGCCGCATGACGAACGTCGAATGGCGACAGGCGCGCAGCGCCACCGGACTGCTGCGAACGTTCACCGACGCCGAGGTGATCGAGTCATCGGATGTGCATGTGGCGCAGCGGCTTACCGCCCTGGCATCAGAGACAGACGACGCGGTAAAGCTTGCAGTGGCGTTGGTCGTGCGGGCGTTACGCAACGGATCGGTGTGCCTGGACATGCGGTCGGTTGAACAGCAGGTCGGGGTCGAGGGTCTGCCGTGGCCCGACGTCGACCAATGGCTCGAGGCTGTTAAAGCGAGCCCGCTCGCGGGACAGCCGCCAGTGCTGCGCGTCGATGGGGATCTGCTGTATCTCGACCGGTACTGGCTGGAAGAGCAGCAGGTGTGCCGCGATGTGCTCACGATGGTCGGGGCAAGGCCGAAGCAGGCGTCCCCCGATATCGATCGGCTGTTTCCTGCGGGATTCGAGGAGCAGCGCGCAGCTGCCGAGGTTGCGCTGTCGCAGGGACTGACGGTGCTGACGGGCGGTCCGGGAACGGGCAAGACCACGACGGTGGCGAGGCTGCTGGCATTGCTTACCTCTGGCACCCACTTACGGATCGCATTGGCGGCGCCGACGGGTAAGGCGGCGGCGCGGCTGCAGGAGGCCGTCCAGCTCGAGGTCGGCGAGCTGGAACCGGCGGACCAGCAGGCATTGGCGGGATTGCACGCGACGACACTGCACCGACTGCTGGGCAGCAGGCCGGACACCTCGGCGAGGTTTCGCCACAATCGGGGAAACCGGCTCCCGCACGACGTCATCGTGGTGGACGAGACGTCGATGGTGTCGCTGACGATGATGGCGCGGCTGCTGGAGGCGGTGCGTCCCGATGCGCGGCTGATCCTGGTGGGTGACCCGGACCAGTTGGCATCGGTGGAAGCCGGCGCGATATTGGCGGATCTGGTCGACGGCCTGGACAGCACGAAGATCGCGGAACTGAGGACGTCGCACAGGTTCGGCGAATCGATCGGCGCTCTCGCGTCGGCAATTCGACAAGGCGACGCCGACCGTACAGTCGAAGTCCTGCGCGCCGGCGGCGATCACATCGAGTGGATCGAGGACGACGAGCCGTCGGGGCATCTTCGGAAAGTGCTTGTGCCCCATGCCGTTGCGCTGCGTCAGGCCGCGCTGCTCGGTGATGCGGCCGCGGCGCTGGCGACACTCGACGAGCATCGGTTGTTGTGCGCCCACCGACGTGGGCCGTACGGGGTCCGTTTCTGGAATCGACAGACCGAGCGGTGGTTGACCGAAGCGACCGGCGAGCCGATATGGGCGTCCTGGTACCTCGGTCGGCCAATCCTTGTGACGGCCAACGATTACGGCCTCGGCCTCTACAACGGCGACACGGGCGTGACGCTCCTCAAAGATGGTGTGCTGCGAGCGGCGATCGCCGGTACCGGCGAGCCGCTCGAGTTCGCGACGAGCCGGCTGGCCGACGTCGACACCGTGCACGCGATGACCATCCACAAGAGCCAGGGAAGCCAGGCCAAGGAAGTTACGGTTTTGATGCCGCCGGAGGAGTCGCGAATATTGACGCGGGAGTTGTTCTACACCGCGGTAACACGGGCGAAGGAGAAGATTCGGGTGGTCGGGCCCGAAACTGCGGTGCGGGGGGCGGTCGAAAGGCGCGCGGTTCGGGCGTCTGGCCTGGGGCGCAGGTTACGCGACCGCCATCTCGACGACACCAACGTGTGACCGGGATTCCCGCCCAATTCTTGGATTGCGCGGCCTCCGGACGGTACGGTCAGACCCGGGTTGACTCCCCAGCCCAACGGAAACGTCACGGTGGCGACCTGAATCCCCGCCGACAGGATGCAAATCCCGACGTCAGCCGCCATTTGACGGTTGTGCATTCGGGTGTGGGGTTTTGTGCCAACTGGAACAGAAGCAAAGGTCACAAACCGTACCGAGCGCGGCGTGCTGCCGTGGTCGAGCAAAAGGGAGTCTGTACAGTCAGGGCGTCCGAAACGCTTGGCTCCTCACTCCGATCCGGGGGAGGGATCACCTGAGGTGAACGAAAGAGGGTCACGCTCTTCGAGAGTCACCGTCGGCCCCGACAGGGGCGGGCGACGGTCGCCCCTCAGCGGCTCCATCACTGCCTGGCGCGCGCAGTCGCGCGGTAGGCCACCGGCACAACGAATACACCGCGCCGTAGCGCCGGAACCAAAGGGATTGTCGTGAGCCAATTTACCGAGACGATGTTTTTCAACGCCCGGTGCAGCATGAACGGCATGGTCACCGGCGAACCGGACGACCCGGTCCGGCACACCTGGGCCGAGGTGCACCGGCGGGCCCGCCAGGTTGCAGGTGGTCTTGCCGCCGCCGGCGTCGGACACGGCGACGCGGTTGCGGTGCTGGCCGGCGCCCCGGTCGAGATCGCACCGACCGCGCAAGGCATTTGGATGCGCGGCGCCAGCCTGACCATGCTGCACCAGCCCACCCCGCGCACCGATCTGGCGCGCTGGGCCGAGGAAACCACCGGCGTCATCAACATGATCGACGCCGCTGCCGTCGTCGTCTCGGATCCGTTCATGGCGGCGGCGCCGCTGCTCTCCGAGCTGGGGATGCGGGTGCTGATCATCGAAGACTTACTCAAGGGTCGACCGATCTCCCCCGTCGATACCGACGAGGACGACGTCGCGCTCATGCAACTGACGAGCGGTTCGACTGGTTCGCCCAAGGCCGTTCAGATCAGCCACAGCAACTTCGTCGCCAATGCCGAGGCGATGATCATCGGCTGCAACTTCGACGTCGACACCGACGTGATCGTGAGCTGGCTGCCGTGCTTCCACGACATGGGCATGACGGGCTATCTCACCGTGCCGATGTACTACGGCGCCGAGCTCGTCAAGATCACACCGATGGACTTCCTGCGCGATACGTTGTTGTGGGCCAGGCTGATTGACAAATACAAGGGCACCATGACGGCCGCGCCGAACTTCGCCTACAACCTGTTCGCCAAGCGGTTACGCAGGCAGGCCACGCCCGGCGAGTACGACCTCTCGTCGCTGCGGTGGGCGTTGTCCGGCGCCGAGCAGGTCGACCCCCTCGACGTCGAGGATCTGTGCGAAGCGGGCGCGCCGTTCGGGCTGCGGCCCGAGGCGATCATCCCCGCCTACGGTATGGCCGAGACGACGGTGGCGGTGTCGTTCTCCGAGTGCGGCGGCGGCATGGTCATCGACGAGGTGGACGCCGACCTGCTGGCCGTCCTGCACCGCGCCGTCCCGGCGACCAAGGGGCACACCCGGCGACTGGTATCGCTCGGCCGGCCGCTGAACGGCCTGGAGGTGCGCGTCATCGACGAGGACGGCAGCGTGCTGTCGGCGCGCGGCGTCGGCGTCATCGAGGTGCGCGGTGAACCGGTGACCAAGGGCTACACCACGGCGGCCGGATTCATCTCCGCGCAGGACGAGCGGGGCTGGTACGACACCGGTGACCTGGGCTATCTCACCGAAACGGGCAACGTGGTGGTGTGCGGCCGGCTCAAGGACGTGATCATCATGGCCGGCAAGAACATCTACCCGACCGACATCGAACGCGCCGCCTGCCGCGTCGCGGGGGTACGGCCGGGCTGCTCGGTGGCGGTGCGGCTGGACGCCGGGCACTCGCGGGAGACCTTCGCCGTAGCGGTGGAATCCAAGGAGTATGAAGATCACGCCGAGGTGCGCCGCATCGAGCATCAGGTGGCTCACGAGGTGTTCGCCGAGGTCGACGTCCGGCCCCGCAATGTGGTGGTGCTCCAGCCGGGCATGATCCCGAAGACCCCGTCGGGCAAGCTACGGCGCGCCCACGCGCTCGCGCTGGTGAATTGACGGGCCCAGACGGACATTCTGCGCCCAGCGGCGAGTAGATTTATTGCTCACCATGGCTGAATATGACGCCCAGCCCGGTCGCCCGACACCAGCGCCGTCCGACCTGTCCCGAGAACAGTTGGAGGCGGACGAGATCGACCTGTACACCGGGCTGAAGGGGGTAGCCGGGCTGGTGGCCGGCGCGCGCGGGGTGATCGATCTGCTTGGCGACGTTGCGGAGTTCGCAGCGCAAGCCATTCCCCGTGTCGACGGTGTAGGTGTCGCCCTGATCCAACCGCATGACGGCACGCCGCGCATTCAAACATGGGCTGCCACAGCGGAGTTGGTGCACGACATCGACGTCATCCAGTACGAGGAGCTCAACGAGGGTCCCTGCATCACCTGTATGCAAACGCGGCGGGCCATCGTCAGTGGATCGCTGGGCAGTGACGGCCGGTGGCCGCACTTCGGTGGACGGGTGGCTCGGATGGCCATTCATTCGGCGCTGTCGCTGCCCCTGATGGTGGGCGATGAGGTGATCGGCGCGATCAATACCTATGCCCGCAGCCGCGACGCGTTCGGCGAACACGCGGTGCTGTTGGGTTCACAGTTCGCGGGGCCTGCGGCGGTGTCGGTGTACAACGCGCAGCTGCTGGCGCGGGCCCAGGAGCGGACCACAGCGCTGCAGCGCGCACTGGACAGCCGGGCGGTGATCGACCAGGCGATCGGCATCATTCGCAGCCGGTCGGGTGTCAGCGCGGAGGTGGCGTTCGACCGGCTCACCCGGATGAGCCAGACCGAGAACATCAAGCTGCATCTCGTTGCCGAACGGATGGTCGAGGAGGCGGCGCGGCGCGCTCGCGCTCGGCAAGGTCCTTAGGACGGCTGGGCTGCGGCGAATTCGGAGATGGCGGCGATCAGTACCGGGCGGGAGTACCGATCGGTCATCAGGCGCCGGGCGACGTCGGTCAGGTGTTCGCCGTTGGCGCGGGCGTAGCCGCGCACCAGCTGGAAGGCCTGCTCGACGGAGACGTCGAGGGTTTCGCGGAGGAAGCCCTTGGCCTGCTCGACGAGGACGCGGCCGGTCAGCGCGGAGCGCAGTTGCGGCATCACGGTCCAGGGCGTAGGCGCGTGTTCCTGCAGTATCGCAACGGACGCGATGTGGGCCAGGGTTTGGCCGACCAGGAGATCGGCGTCGCTGAGTGCACCCGGGTGGTTGCCGAAAAGGTTGAGCGCGCCCATGACGATGCCGGCGGCGCGCATCGGAACGGCGTGCACGGAGGCGAAGCCTGCGTCGAGCGCGGCGGGGACGAAGCGCGGCCAACGGTCGGCTTCGGCCTGGATATCGGCGACGGAGACCGGCTGCCCGGTGGTATAGCAGTCCACGCAGGGGCCTTCGTCGGCCTGTAACTGGAACAGTTCCAGTTCGCGGGTTTCCTCGGACGTGGCCGCGAGCAAGCGGAGCTGCTCGAGCGGGTCGACGAGCAGGAGCCCAGCCGACTCAACATCGAGCAGCTGGGCGCAGCGCTCGGTGAGTTCCGTCAGCAGGTCGACGACGTCGAAGTCGACGAGCAGGCTGTCGACAAGCGATACGACCGCGTCCAGTACACGGGTTTCACGAGGGGTTTCGGTCATATCTCGCACTCCTTCCTGGGTTCCGTAGGGCGTGCATTAGTCGGCCTCCAGCTTGATGCGCCGCTCGAGGATGTCGCGGGCGACGTCGGTGGAGCTGCGGCCGATGGCGTAGGCGTGGGCGCGCAGCCGCACCAGGGCCTCGGCGGGTTCGACGCCGAGTTGGGCGACCAGCATGCCGGTCGCCTGGCTGACCTCAGCGCGCGACAGCGAGTGAAGTTCGGTCCAGGCGTTGCTGCCGGGTTCGTTGACGGCGGATTGGAGGTCGGCGTCTAGGAGGTCGAGCATCGGGACGCCGGCGAGTTCGGCGGCGACGATGGCACCGGCGAAGTGTTCGCCCTTGAGATTGCCGGGTTGGGCGCGGAAGAGGTCAAGGGCGCCGATGTATTCGCCGGCCACCAGCACGGGCATCGCGAAGACGCCGCGGATTTCGTAGGAGAGCAGGGCGGGGCCATAGATGGGCCAGCGACCTTCGTCAGGGTCGGCAAGATCGGCGACGAGGACCGGCGTGCGAAGCGCGACGGACTCCAGGCAGGGGCCTTCGCCGAGGGTGAACTGGAGCTCGTCGTAGGTGCGCGCGGGGGCGCCGCTGGATCCGAGTGTTCCGCTGCTGGAGCCGTCGAAGACCAGCGAGATGGCCGCCGCGTCGATATCGAACAGCGTCACGCAGGCGTCGCAGAGCCGGTCGGCGGCCTCTGCCCCCCGCCGCCCGTCAACCGCGGCGAGGAGTTGGTCATGGATCGCCACATTCAACCGAACAGAGGTCGGGCGGCTGTGGCACTGCCCGGTGGTGTCGGTGGCGCGGTCATACCTCCACCCTCCTCTAGTCGCGGCGGTATTACGAACGCAGGAGGGTGTGGGTTGTGGTCAGCAGAAGACGCGGGAGAAGAAGGCGCCGGCGAAGAGGGCGATGATCAGGGCGATGGTCCCCTGCCCGGAGACCGCCGCGAAGACGATGCCGACAATGGCGGAGATGGCGATCAGGACGAGCAACAGCCCGAGCAGCACGCGGTGGCCGTCGACAGACGAGCTGGGGGTAACCCGCCGAACGGGCCGTGGCTCCCCCATGGAGTCTTTGTTTGCGCCCATCATCGACCGCCCCTTCGTTGTGACAGCGAACACAATGTATCGCACAAGTGATCGACATCACAGCATGGACAGATCTCAATTCGAATAGCCGCTGGCAAATGCCCGTCGTTAGTGGGACTACTGGTGTCGTCAGGACAGGGCGCTGCCCTTGCGCCACTGGTCCCACGGCACGCTCCAGTCGCCGTTCTGCCGCAGCTGCAACGGCGGGCCGCCTGTGTTGCGCACCTCGACGACGTCGCCGGGCACGGAGAAGTCGTAGAACCATTTGGCGTTGTCGCCGTTGAGGTTCAGACAGCCGTGGCTGGTGTCGGTGTTGCCCTGCGCCCACACCGTCGCGTTGAGCTGGTGCAGGTAGATCCCGTCGATGCTGATGCGGGTGGCGTACGGGATGGTCACGCGATAACCGAGGCGGGAGTTGATCGGCAGTCCGAAGGTGGAGGAGTCCATGACCACCGGGTTGGCCTTGTCCATGACGGTGTAGACGCCCGGTGGGGTCCAGAAGCTCAGCGTGCTGCCGCCGACGGTTTCGGTGCCGCCCATGCCCATTGAGGTCGGCATGGTTCGGACGACCTTGCCGTTGTCGAAGACGCTGACTTGCTTGGTGTTGTCGTCGGCGATGGAGACGTGCGAGTCGCCGATGCGGAAGGACACGTGCTCGTCCTCTTCACCGTAGAGCCCGTCGCCGAGCGGAGCGCCGTAGAGGTTGGCCGCGACGGCGACGGATGTGCCTGGGGCGTAATACTTCTCGGGCCGCCAGTGCGCGGTCTGGTCGTCGATCCAGTTCCACGACCCGGCGGTCGGCGGGTTGGTGGTGACGACGAGGTGACGTTCGGCGTTGGCCTTGTTATCGATGGGCTCGTCGAACTTCGCGACGATCACCATGCCGACGCCATAGGTTGCGCCGTCCTGCAGCAGGCCGCCCGCGGTGGTCTCGAAATAGACCTCGGTCTGGTTGCCGGGGGTCAGGGTGGTGAAGCTGGACGTCTGGCGGGTCGGCATGCCGCCGGGGCCGCGGGCGGCGACCGTCAGGGTGTAGGTGCGGCCGTAACCGAGTTGAGTGGTCGGCTTCCACACCGTTCCATCCGGGGTGAGCACGCCGGGGATTACCTTGCCGGAGTCACTGCGCATCTCGACTTCGGTGATCGTCCCGGTGGTGGCGGTAACGAGTACAGGGCCCGCGGGACTGATGTGGTCTGCACCCGAAGACGGTGCAGTCCACACCGCAGCAGGCTGCGGTGCCGCGGGCTGCGACGCCGCCTGCGGGACAGGGGTGGCGGTCAGCGTCCGGCAGTGGTCGGCGCAGTCGGGAGTGGTCGACAGGACGACACCGCCGAGCACCGCGACGACGGCGAACACGGCCGCGAGGCAGGCACCGCGGACACGGCGAGTAGACGTCAACTGTTCTCCATTGTGGTTCGGCGAGGGCCGGGACGGCTCAATAATAGACAGGGGGTCTCGGGGTCGGCGCAACTCGGCTGGGCTGTGCGGATTCGTAATCGTCTTGGTGCGCGGCTGAATTCAGGGCTTCACCGGGCGGTGTCCGCAGCGGTCCAGTCGTAGGGCAGGAACTTTCCGTCAAACGTGACTACGACGCGGTCGCCTGCCGGGTGCGACTTCTTCTCAATGTCGACGCTGAAGTTGATGGCGCTCATGATGCCGTCGCCGAACTCTTCGTGGATGAGCTCCTTGATGGCGCCGCCGTAGACCTGGAGGACTTCGTAGAAGCGGTAGATGGTCGGGTCGGTGGGCACGGCGGTGGGAAGGCCGCCGCGCATCGGGACGGCGGCGAGCACGGGCACCACTGACGCGTCGAGACCGAGCAGCTCGACGAGCTTGTGACCCGCGTCGGACGGGATGGGGTGCTGTCCGAGCAGGGCTGCGGTGGTCCAGACGACGGGCTTGCCGATGGCGTCGGCAAGCTGCTGCCAGGTCAGGCCTTTGGCTAGGCGGGCAGCGATGATCTGCTGGGTGATCTCGTCTCGAGTCATACAGCCATCATCGGCCGCCCGCGCTCGCCGCGCTCAGTGGTGACGGAACAATCAGCGATGCCCGCCGTTGAACCCTGGCTCAGCAATCTCCGGTTCGGTGAGCTCGAAGGGGCCCGGTGCCTGAACGGCGGGGGCAACGTCATCGCCGCCCGTTGTTCCCCCACCGTCGGTGGGCGCACCGCCGATGATCTGAGTGTGCTCGCCTGCAACGTCGGGGGCACCGCTAGCCATCCCGGTACCGGTCGTGTCGACCCACACCAACAGATCCTGCGAGCCGTCGTTGTACACGACGCTGTTGGGAATGTCGCCCACGACATCGAAGTAGAGCTTGCCCGTCGTCGAGCCGCCCGGCGGCGCCGCGGGGGGGCCGTCAGGTGCATTGACGATGACACGGTAGTTCGCTCCGCTTTGCGCGCGGGCATTGAAGAGCGGGATCAAGGGGGTTGCCCAACCTCCGAGCCCTTCGACTTTCACGGATGCGACATACAACGTCCCGTTGTGCGGCACGGGGGCGGAGCTCGGGGTAAGGCCGTACACCGTGTAGCCGATCATCGGGGCGCCGGTGCAGCAGTCGTTCAGCGTCTCCTGGACCCCGTACGGCTTGATGTTGTTGGCCGCTGACGCGGGGATGGCCGTGCTGGCAGCTATGCCGATCGCGACAGCGGCGACGCCAACAGATGCCACCAGTTTCTGGATCTTCATCCTTACTCCCTTTCTGTGTCCACGCTGTATCCAGCGCGAACGTTACCTCGGCGGATGTGTGTGCAAACGCAACTTGCCGCAATCTTGTTTGCGCGTGATGCGATCGGTCCGTTCGTCAACGTCGGCTAGCGCTCTGGAATGCTGGTGGCGGCTCATCCGGCTCACGAGGAGGTACGCGTCACTATGTCTGAATCCACCTCGGCGTGGCCTGAACTGCGGGTGGCCCAGTGGGTCGACACTCGCGACACCCTTCAGTTGATGACGCAGGTGGTCGGTAAGGTCCGGCTGGCGAACACGCCGCTGATGAGCCACTGGTGGAACGTTGTGCTGTACGTGTCGGCACGCGGTCTGACCACCGGCCTGATCCCGCATGCCGACAAAGGGTTTTCGATCGACTTCGACTTCATCGACCACCAATTGATCGTCTCCACGACCGACGGGGATCGGCGGACAGTGGCGTTGCGCCCGGGCCCGATCGCCGTTTTCTACGGCGAGGTCATGGATGTGCTCGACGAACTGGGACTGTCCACCGAGATCTGGACCACGCCGGTCGAGATTCCGGGGGCGATTCCCTTCGACACCGATCAACAACACATCGCCTACGACGGCGACCAGGTGCACCGGTTCTGGCTGGCGCTGGTGCAGATGAACCGTGTCTTCGAGGTGTTCCGTTCGCGCTTCGTCGGCAAGGTCAGTCCGGTGCACTTCTTCTGGGGCGCTTTGGATCTGGCGGTCACCCGGTTCTCCGGACGCACCGCTCCCAAGCATCCGGGCGGGGCACCGAACTGTGGCCCGCACGTCATGTGGGAGGCCTACTCGCACGAAGTCAGCAGCGCCGGGTACTGGCCGGGCCCGGACGGCGAAGGCGTCTTCTACTCCTATGCCTATCCCGAGCCTCTCGGGTATCGGGATGCGTCCGTCTCACCGGCCCCGGCGTCGTTCGACGAAGGTCTGGGTGAATTCACGTTGCCGTACACCGCTGTACGGGAGGCCGACGACCCCGACGCCATGCTGCTCGAGTTCCTGCAGAGCACCTATGACGTCGCCGCCGACGCAGGCAAGTGGGACCGCGCCGCGCTGGAACGCGGTCAGTGACGGCCGGCTGCGCACCGCCCACACTGCGGGTGCTGGCGGAACGTCGAGGTACCCGCTAGGTAGTGCCTGGCCCCCGCAAATCGGCTGGCGTGCGATCGGTGGGGAGTTACGCGGTACGGTTCGAGCGCAGATACGTTTGTCCCGTGGGATCTGCACCCCGGGCTCCCGCCGAAAGGGAGATCGTCCTCACCGACGAGTTCCGGCAGGCGCTGGCCCTGCTCGCCGGAGGCAAGCATCTGTTCCTCACCGGTAAAGCCGGGACCGGTAAGTCGACGCTGATCCGCCGGTTCATGGCCGAGACCGACCGCAACGTGGTGGTCGTCGCGCCCACTGGCATCGCCGCGCTCAACGTCGACGGCTACACCATCCACCGGCTGTTCGGGTTCCGCACCACGACGACGCTGGACGATGTCCGCGGCGGCGCGTACCGGCCGGGCCGCTTCGCCAAGACACTGGCGTCGCTGCAGACGCTGATCGTCGACGAGGCGTCGATGGTGCGCGCGGACGTGTTCGACATGGTGGCCGCCGCGCTGTCGCGGTTCGGGCCGCAGCCGGGAGCGCCGTTCGGCGGTGTGCAGATCGTGTTGGTGGGTGACCTGTACCAGTTACCGCCGGTTGTCGGCGAGGGCGAGACTGCGTTTTTCTCGACGACGTATGAGACGCCGTATTTCTTCTCGGCGAATAGTTTCGACCGTGACGACTTTCCGACCGTGTCGTTGACGACGGTGTTCCGTCAGCTCGGCGATGACCGAATGACGGCGATTCTCAACGAGATCCGCGAGGGTGTGCTGCTGGGCCACGCGCAGGAACAGCTCAACGCACGCGCCGACGCGGACTTCGTCCCGCCGGATGACGAGTTCTGGATGACGTTGGCGCCGACGAACCGCCTGGTGACAGCACGCAACCGCCAGCAGTTGGAACGGTTGCCCGGCGATGAGTTGATCCACCACGCGCGGGTGTCGGGTGACTTGTCGCTATTCGATCCGCCGGTCGAGGAGACGCTGCGGTTCAAGGTTGGCGCGCAGGTGATGATGCTGAACAACGACCAGGGCAGCCGCTGGGTCAACGGCACCATCGGCCGGTTGATCGGCGTCGACTACGACCGCTATGGAGTCGTGGTCGAGGTGGAGTTCGCCGACGGCTCCTGTGCGGAGGTGACGCCCTACACGTGGGAGGCGACGCGGCCGGTGGTATCCGGTGGCTCGCTGAGCCGGGAGGTGATCGGCTCGTACACGCAGCTGCCGTTCAAGCTGGCGTGGGCGATCACGATCCACAAGGCCCAGGGGCAGACGCTGGAGCGGCTGGTGGTGGACCTTTCCGGCGGGATGTTCTCGACGGGGCAGCTGTATGTGGCGTTGAGCCGGTGTACGTCGTTGGCGGGGTTGGTGCTCAAAAGGCCTGTGCTGCCGAAGGATCTGAAGACCGATCGTCGGATTGCACGGTTTCTGCGGAGCTCGGTCGAAGATGGCGGTGCGCGCCGGTATTGCGCGATCGGGATGTTGACAGTGGGTGACGAAGGCCGGATGTCGCGGCCGCGGCCGGTGGAGCTGGCGGTGGCGTTCGACGACGGCGCGGCGGTGACGACGCTGATCAATCCCCAGCGGGATCTGGCGGATGCCCGAACGGCATTCGGCATCAATGTGTCTGATGTCTTGCTGGCGCCGACGCTGCACGAGGCGTGGGCGGTGATCGCCCCGATGTTGGTGGGTTGCACCCCGGTCGGCGCCGGGATCGACGAGACGCTGGGCTTGATCGACTTCGAGCTGAAGAGGCTGGGGTACGTGACGGCGATGCCGCTGGGCGTCGAGCTGCGCGGCGCTCGGGTGTCGGGTCGGACGGCGCTGGAGCGGGCACAGTCTGCGTTGGCCGCGCACGGTGGGTCGGAGTCGGAGGAGGGATCGTCGGCGTTCGAGGAACCTGAACCGGCGGAGTCGATTTCGGGTCTGCTGGTGAGCCGCGATCATTCGGTGCGCACGCCGGCGGCCGATCATCTCCCGGGATTGTCGGCGCTACTGCGGGTGAGCCGGGACGTGGCGGCGGTGCTGTTGGGCGGAGCGCCGTCACGTGAGGGCGTGAACACGTCGTGGGACGCAGCGGCGCGGCAGTCGGTGGCCGATCAATTGCGGACGGCTGCCTCGCGGGTGCAGTTGCCCGTGGTGGTGGTGGAGCGGCTGCGGGAGGCATCCCAGCTGTTGGGTGTCGAGATCGTCTCGGAGTCAATACTTTTGGAACTCGATGACATCGGCTCGGCGCTTACGCCCGGCGCCCGGATCTGCTTCACCGGGACGGCGCAGGACAGTACCGGACAGATTGTGGAGCGCTGGGAGATGGAGCAACTGGCGGAGGCGGCGGGGTTGACGCCGGTCAAGTCGGTGACGAAGACACGCTGTGAGGTGCTGGTGACAGCAGAGGCGGGCACGCAGTCGGGAAAGGCGCGCAAGGCGCAGGAGTACGGCAAGCCGGTGTTCACGGCCGATGAGTTCCTGGAATGGGCGGCGAAGGTCTCCGCGGACCGTTGAGGACGCGGCCCACTGGCGCGATTTCTCGGATCGTGCAGCAGAATTGCCCGATACTCGTTGGGACAAGTTGACTCGTTCCATGAGGTTCCCATGATCCGGAGTTCCGACGGCGACGCGGATTGCCCGTGGTCGCCGCGGGAGGCCGAGTTGCTCGCGGTGACGCTCGAGCTGCTCCAGGAACACCGTTACGACCGGTTGACCCCCGACGCGGGGCCATGCGAAGTGGCTGGACTCGGCGGCCGTGTGGGCCGAACGGCTCTCGGTTGGGGCGGAAGCCGTGGCGCATGCTTTCGACATCGCGAAGCAGGACACCCCTACCCCGGATGAGTTCGCCGATGCCGAATCAGACGTGATGGAGGCCGCTGCGCTCATGGCTGTGTCGCCGGCAATCGGCATGATCGAGTACCAACAGGCGACGTCTCGTTATGCCGATCTGGTTGCGAAGGCGGAAGAGGCCGCGAAGCAGTACCACGCTTCGGTCAGCGCAGCGCTGACCGGAGTCGGCAACCCGATCGTCCCGTGCCCACCGATCGCCAGCCACGCCGACATCCCCAACATTGCCCTCCCGCCCGTGCCGAAACCGGATCCAGAGTTTGAGTTCAACACTCGACCCGAGCGGTTGGACCACACGTTCGCCGACAAACACAAGCTAGTGGTGTGTCGCGCAAATAGTTGGGGTTTGGTTCGATAGGATCCCTCCATGAGGAAGCCGGTCGCAGCGTTGGAGATTTCGGCGGGGCAGCGTGAGCTGTTGGAGTCGGTGGCGCGGTCGCAGTCAGGTGCGCATCGTGAGGTGGTGCGGGCTAAGGCGTTGTTGATGGCGTCGCAAGGTGTCGCCAATTCGGCTATTGCGCAGGCTTTGTCGGTGTCGCCGGCCTCGGTGGCGAACTGGCGGGCACGGTTCGCCGAGGATGGGATGGCACGGTTGGGCCAGGTTCGCAAGGGTCGCGGTCGTAAGCCGTCGATCCCGCAGGAGACGATTGAGGAGATTCTGGATCTGACGCAGAACTATCGTCCACAGGACCAGACGCACTGGAGTTGCCGGACGATGGCCGAGGCGGTCGGGGTCTCAAAGGACACGGTGCAGCGGGTGTGGTCGGCACGCGGCTTGAAGCCGCATCGGGTCGAGACGTTCAAGCTATCCAACGATCCTCGATTCGACGAGAAGCTCGTCGACGTGGTTGGGCTGTATGTGAACCCGCCGGAAAAGGCCATCGTGTTGTGCGCTGACGAGAAGTCCTCGGTGCAAGCACTGGACCGCACCCAGGCATCGCTGCCGATGATCCCGGGTCGCGCTTCCACGATGACCCACGACTACAAACGGCACGGGACCACCACGTTATTTGCCGCCCTTGACGTGCTCACCGGCACGGTCATCGGACAGTGCCTGCCCCGGCACCGTCATCAGGAGTTCGTGAAGTTCCTGCGCACTATCGACCGCGAGGTCCCCACGGAGTTGACGATTCACCTGATCCTCGACAACTACGCCACCCACAAACACCCCACCGTGCGGGCCTGGCTGGACAAACATCCCCGGTTCCAGCTCCACTTCACCCCGACCTCATCATCGTGGCTCAATCTCGTCGAACGCTGGTTCCGCGAGCTGACCGACAAGGCATTGCGGCGCGGGGTATTTCATTCCGTGCCCGACCTGATCGCCTCAATCGAGGAATACCTCGACGCGCACAACGAAGACCCCCGCCCCTACGTGTGGACCGCGACAGCCGAATCAATCCTCGCCAAAGTCGCACGCGGCCGCATCGCCCTCGAAAAAGTCAGCTAATTCCGAGACACACCACTAGATGGTGTCGTCCAGCGCGCGGGAGGACGGGAGGAAGCGATGCGACAGATCCTCGACGGACTAAAGGGCCATGTTCCGAGTCAGGGTAGATTCGAAACGGTGATCAACGTGTCCGGCGAGAATGTGACGGTTCGAGGATTCGTGGACAGCGACGGCATGATCAAGATTGGTACGGCGTTCATCCCATGAAAGACCAAACAAACTGGCGGCCAATATCGCCCGAAGAGGCCGCAGTCATCCGTTCAATTCTGTCGCAGGCGGACATTCGCCGCAGCGGCCCACTCATCGCCGACCTTGACGGCGCGCTCGTCGCCAACGAGACAACGTGGATACTCGACGTCAATGTGTCGAACAAGGGCGAAGGCGCCGATCTACCGAACGGGCCCTTTCCTGCACAAGCATTCGTGCCGAATAGTGCGGAATATCAAGGCGAAGTGATCATTTGGCTCACCGATGGGCACATATCTGGACTGGAGTATGCGTGGGTGAGTGACAACCCGCCCACCAGATGGCCGCGAGCGGACGAGATGGAGGTAGTGCTGCAGGCGAGTTCCTAAACGTCATCGAAAAGGACACTAGGAGCAGCAGGTGATAGCCGCTTCAGTTTTCTCAGCACCGCTCACGCGGACCGACTCAACGAGATCCTGGTTCGTCGCAGCTAAACTCTTCTCGAGCGGGTTCGGCAAGCCAACTCCGTGTCACGCTTGGATGCCGTGGAAATCATGTCGGTCATCAGTGACGAGGTCACCGAAAACCTAGACGACGATTGGGAGCCGACCGATTACGGCGGGCTGTCAGGGCCGTGCTCGCGCAGTTCAACGCCGCTCGCGTCAACGAGTGGCCCCGAGCGTTCTGGTGATTCGGACAAATTTCTGCTGCCACATTCGTTCGTCTCTGAAGGGGCGCTGTCACGGATTGCGCTTGGCTAGATCGACAGTCGTCGTCGCTGGAGCCTGATGAGCTCGTCGTTGGCGCCGATGCCGAACCTATCCACGGCCGCAAACTTGGGGTGGCGCGTCTCAACCGCGAGAGCTTCCTTCGCCGACACCCGCGGCAAAGCTGCGAGGCACGCCCAAGTTACGCCGATGACCAACCACATCAAGGCCTGGTTCACCAGCGAATATAGTCGGAATTCGGCCAGCACCTCAGCGGGAAACCCGTCGAGCACCAGGCCGTCAGGTCCGCTCAGCGGTCCGGGAACTTCGTGAAAGCTGGGCAGCAGCACCATCGCGCACAGCATCACCGCGACATAGCCGCCGACCGCAAGAGCAGTGGCCCGCCATGTCCCCCACCGGCGCGACCAGGCCAGCCCGGCGGCCACCGCGACGCATGCTCCCACGACGGAGATCACCGTGATCGTCAGGAACGCCGAACTACGTGCTCCCACAGTGTCTTCCAGCCCGACGGTGGGCGGGTTCGCCGGATACTTCAGACTCGGCATCAACACGATGGCCACGAACATACCTGCGGAGAGCAACAACGCCAGACCGGTCGGATCTGGCCTGAGGCCTCGTCGCTCCAGCGCGGTTCGAATCACGGCGTAGGCGACTGCGAACAGGACACCCATGACGATGCCGAATACGACGACGCCGACCGCAGCACCGACGTTCTCTTGAACCGCCCGGGTGAACAGCTCGTGTCCGTGTTCGTGATCGCCGCCGGCAAGTTGCGACTCGGCGTGCTCGCGCGCACCCTCGTAATCCACCGCGGCACCGATCAACGGCTCGATCATCACACGACTGAAGGCGAATGACACGATGCCCGCCACCGCGCCGGGAACGAGATATCGCACAGCAGAGGGTATTTCGTGCTTCAGTGGCATGGGAATCCCAGAAGGTGCCGGGCGTCGTGTAGGAATTCGTGGATGTGGGTGTCCGAACCGAACACCGACACCGCTCCCTGGTCGTATCCGACGAAGTAGTAGGCGATCAGCGCGAGCATCGTGATCGCGGTCAGCCGGGCCGGGCGTGGCCAGAATCGCCGCCGTCGCGCCGCAGGTTGAGGCGGGGAACGGCGACGGCGGGGTTGGCATTACTCATCGGGAAATCCTCACAAAGGTCGTCGGGCTAGTGGTCGTGGTCGTGTGCGACGGGCAGAGCGTGGTCGCTAGCGTCGGTGAGCACCGGCGCGGTCAGCAGTTGGTGGCGGTCGACAAGCTTCTCGAGGGTGGCGACCCAGTGGTCGTAGTACTCCCATTGCCCGCGTTCGGATTCCGGGGCGCTCTCCCACTCCCCGATCGTCGCGATCAGGGTTTCCTGGAATTCGCTCCACGGGTAATGACGGAACTCGGACAACGCGAGCGCCAATCCGAAAGCCCTGCGCTGCCATTCGTGATCGAACTGCGGCGCCGCCTGATCGGTGGTGCAGGTCTCGTGCAGCCTCATGACGGCTGCCCGGCCAGCGCCACACCGATCATCGCCTCGGTGGTCACCAGATCCATCAACATCTCGTCGGTGAAATCGTCAGTGCCCGCGGGCCTTTCGGGAATGACGAACCACCGCGAGTGACCGCTGGAGTCCCACACCTTGATCTCGGTGTCGGCGGGCAGATCAAGACCGACTTCGGCGAGCACCTTGCGCGGCTCACGGGCCGCGCGCGACCGGAACGTCGGATCCTTGTACCAGTAGGGCGGCAGTCCGAGCACCGGCCATGGGAAGCAGGAGCACAGCGTGCAGATCACCAGGTTGTGCACGCCAGCGGTATTGGCCACCGCCTGCAGGTGCTCACCTTCGGCACCTGCCATGCCGTCAGGGAAATCCAGCTCGGCGATGGCCGCTGGCGTGTCGACGACGACCTTCTCGGCGAATTCCGGATCGGTCCAGGCCTTCACCACGATCTTCTTGCCGTTGAGCGGCGTCATCTCCGTCTCGAAATACGCGAGCACCTTGTCAACGGTCTGCGGCGTGATGACACCCTTCTCGATCAACAGGGACTCCAGAGCGGCCGCTTTCTTGGCGCTGGCTTCCTCGCGATCTGGCGGGTAGGCGAACTGGCCGGTCATGACTCCTCCTCGATCGGTTCCAAATAGGCCTCGAAAAGCTCCGCGTACAGCGTCAGTGGGCCATCCTCGGCGCGTGCGCCCCAGATTTCTGCCGGCTCGAATTCGACGATGTAGATCGGCATCGGGTCTCCGATGCCGTCTCCGGTGTGGCAGAAGTAGGCGTAATCACCTTCGAAGACGCGTTCCACGGTGCCGACGCGCCCGCGCAGGTAACCCGGCAACCGGCTGTGCGCGTCGGCGGGCACGTTGGTGATGCGCACTGTGGAGCCGACCGCGAACTTCGGGTGCGCAAAATCGCGGCGGGGACTGTCGCCCTCACGCAGATAGGCGATCACCTGATCGTCGACTGCCGTCGTACCCGAACCATCTGGCGCCGATGGGAGTTCGGCGATTCGGTCGGCGAGTTCCTCCTCGGTCACGTAGCCCTTGTCGATGAAGAACTGCGTGATGCCGCCCAACCACTTCTCGTAATAGCGGAACTTGAAGTAGTCGAAGGGGTTCATCGCCTCGGCGCCGGTGCGCAGGTCGGCCCACGTCCATTCGTCTTTGAAGGCCGTCGGCACCTCGTCGATGGGATAGGCCGGCAGCGCCGAGCCGAGGTGGTTCGACAACCCCATCATCGCGACGTGGATGCCGAAGATGCGTTTCTCCCACTCCTCAACGAAGACACGCTTTTCCAGGGTCAACGGCTCGGGCAGGCCTTCCAGGCCGCCGAGATAGTGCTGCAGTTTCATCAGGCGGTGCTTCCTTCCGTCGACGGGGTCTCTGTTGCGGTTGCGGGTTGTTCACCCGGTTTCTTCGTGATCGCGGTGGCCACGTACTCCGAGAGCAGTCCGAAGGACGCTCCGAGAACACAAGCGACGGCGGCGACAAGGCCTGGGTGGGAGATGGTCGTGACGATGATGTCGTTGCCGGTCCCCGCCACCGTCGACACGGTGGAGGCGAATCCGACGACGACGGCCGGGGTGGTGGACAGCATCGGCAGCCACGACGCCTGCACCATCAGCGCACTGCCCACACCCACCGCGATGGCGGTGACCAGCAGGCTGCCGCCCATCAGGTACGCGGCATAGAGGCTGGCTGAGGCGATCACCACGCCGACGAGGTTCGACGACACCGATCGAACCCAGCCGGCGATCCCGCCGCCGACGAAGAAGAACGACGCCCAGGCCAAGAACACAACCCAAATGGGCACCGTGATGACTTCTGCGGTCAACGCGACCGCCAGCCCACCGAGAACGCCGATGCTCAGCGTCAACGCTGTCCGAGAATCCATGGGCTCACCTCCTTGGAAGGAACTTGTTTCGGTGAAATCAGGTTCACGTCAGTAGGTTTCGACAGCGTTACACTTGAATTTCTCGGGCCGTCAAGACCGGACACGATCCACGCAAATCCGGACTTGCAGGCTCACGCCCACCCGCAACGTGGCTGTAACAGACGCCCGCTAACTTGATGTCCACCTCCGAGGGGGCCACGGAAGGGCAGTACCAGGTGTCCGACGAAAAGAGGCCGCGGCGGCCGGCGAAGGCCGATGGCCCAAAGGCGCGCAAGACTGTCGTCTTTGCGCTGTATGACAAGGTGACGTTGCAGGACGTGGCCGCGCCGCTGGAAATCTTCGCCCGCGCCAACGACTTTGGCGCCCGATACGACGTGATCTTGGTCTCGCTGACCGGTAGTGCCGTCGATACGACGTCGTTCGTCGCGCTGAACGTCGATACATCCCTCGCGGAGGTGCCCGACCGGATCGACACGCTGATTGTGCCGGGCGGAGTCCCTCCCGACTTCACCTTCACCCCAGGCGAACATGACATCCCTGAAGAGCAGACGCCGGATGTGGTCCCATCGGCGTTGGAGATGGTGCGCGAACTGGCGCCACGGGCGCGCAGGGTGGCGTCGGTGTGCACGGGCGCGTTTGTGCTCGCCGCGCTCGGATTGCTCGACGGTCGCCGCGCGACCACGCATTGGGCGCATTGCCAGGAGTTGGCTCGCGCCTATCCCCACGTCTCGGTGGATCCAGATTCCCTCTTCGTTCAGGACGGACCATTCATCACCGGTGCTGGGATCACCGCCGGCATCGACCTCGGCCTCGCGCTCGTGGAAAGCGACTACGGTCCGGACGTGGCCAGGCGCGTGGCGCGATGGATGGTGGTGTTCCTGCAGCGCCCGGGCGGTCAAGCGCAGTTCAGTGTCTGGACCGAGGCGGCGTTGCCGGTATCGAGAGGACTGCGCGAGATCCTGGACTCCGTTGTCGCCGATCCCAGCGCTGACCACTGCATCGCGACGATGGCCGATCGCGCGGCAGTGAGCGAGCGGCATCTGGTGCGCATGTTCCGGGTACAGGTCGGGATGACCCCGGCACGGTTTGTCGAGCGGGCGCGGCTGGAGGCAGCCAAAGTCCTGCTCGCCACCGGAGACAACAGTCAGGAAGCCGTTGCGCGACGAGCCGGCTTCGGCTCTGCGGACACGATGCGACGCACCTTTCGTCGCGCCCTCGGCGTCTCCCCCAGCACGTACCGCAGTCGATTCCGGACGACGGGCGTTCGGTCGACACCAACCCCGGTCGTCTGAGCGGCCAATTGGCCGGCGGTTCCCCGTGCTGCCACTCGATTACTGGTTTGCCCTCGGGAGCCAATACCATCGCTGGCGCTATGACCGACAATGCCCTGGCCGCTCCGCCGACCGCCGACACCTCGCCACCTGGCCGTATCTCCGCCGAGGCGGACCGCCGCAGAACCTTCGCGGTCATCAGCCATCCCGACGCCGGCAAATCCACGTTGACCGAGGCACTGGCGCTTCACGCCCGGGCCATTACCGAAGCAGGCGCGGTCCACGGCAAAGCGGGCCGTCGCGCGACCGTGTCGGACTGGATGGAGATGGAGAAGGCCAGGGGCATCTCGATCACATCGACGGTGTTGCAATTCCCGTACCGCACGTGCGTCATCAACCTGCTCGACACCCCCGGCCACGCCGACTTCTCCGAAGACACCTACCGGGTGCTGACGGCCGTCGACTGCGCGGTGATGCTCATCGACGCCGCGAAAGGCCTTGAGCCGCAGACACTGAAGCTGTTCCAAGTCTGCAAGCACCGTCGGATCCCGGTGATCACGGTGATCAACAAGTGGGACCGTCCCGGCCGCCACGCCCTGGAACTGATGGACGAGATCCAGGCACGGATCGGGCTGCGCCCCACCCCCCTGACGTGGCCGGTCGGCATCGCCGGAGACTTCAAAGGGGTGCTCGACCGCCGGACCGGAAGCTTCATCCAGTTCACCCGCACAGCGGGCGGCGCGACCGCGGCCCCCGAAGAGCACATCGCGGCGGCCGACGCGCACAGTGCCGCCGGCGACGACTGGGATCACGCCGTCGAGGAGTCCGAACTGCTGTCCGCGGACGGCTCCGACTACGACCGTGAGCTGTTCCTCAGCGGCGCGGCCACACCGGTCCTGTTCACCTCGGCGGCGTTGAACTTCGGCGTGAATCAGCTCCTCGATGTGCTCGTCGAACTCGCGCCGCCGCCCAGCGGAGCACTCGACGTCGACGGGGCCCCGCGCGCCACCGAATCACCGTTCAGCGCCTTCGTTTTCAAAGTGCAGGCTGGTATGGACTCCGCCCACCGCGATCGCATCGCGTATGCGCGGGTGTGCTCGGGCACATTCGAACGCGGGGAAGTCCTCACCCACGCCGCCACCGGCAAGCCGTTCGTCACCAAGTACGCGCAGTCGGTGTTCGGCCAGCAACGCGCCACCCTGGACACCGCGTGGCCGGGTGATGTGATCGGGCTGGCCAACGCCGCTGCTCTGCGCCCGGGCGACACGCTGTATCGCGATGTCCCCGTGCAGTATCCGCCGATACCGAGCTTCTCCCCCGAGCATTTCGCGGTAGCCCGCGGCGCCGATCCGAGTAAGCACAAGCAGTTCCGCCGCGGGATCGCGCAGCTGGAGCAGGAGGGCGTTGTTCAGGTGCTGCGCTCAGACCGTCGCGGCGACCAAGCGCCGGTGCTCGCAGCGGTCGGCCCGATGCAGTTCGAGGTGGCCGTCCACCGGATGGCCACCGAACTCAGCGCCCCGATCTCGCTGGAGTCACTGCCTTACCAGGTCGCTCGGATCGTAGACCCCGCCGACGCCGAGTTCATGAACAAGCAGGTGTCAGCGGAAGTCCTGACCCGCACCGACGGAGTCATGCTCGTGCTGTTCTCCACCCGGTGGCGACTGGAGGGCTTCCAACGGGACAACCCCGACGTAAAACTGGCATCGCTGGTGGCGGCGTAGGGAGTTGACTCGATACCCGCCGAACTGCACGGCTGAGCCAACGAATTTCTGGAAGCCCCAACCTTTTTGAGCTTCGTTACGGTGCTGGCAACGGCCGGCTCGGTAACCAACCTAGTTGTTGGTCGGTGGTGGTTGCGGCTGGAATGGTTCATACCACCACCAGTCGGCGCGCTCGCCGGTCGGTCCCGGACACGGCGGGACCGCCGGCGGAGGTTGGGTCGGTGGGCGTGCTAGCGATCCTGCGCTGAGTCGTCGGCCGGCGCCGTCGGTGACGGTTAGCCGGTGTGCCGGTCCGGCGATGGTGATGACGCCTCGATGGTGCAGCCGGTGGTGATAGGGGCATACCAGCACGAGGTTGGAAAGCTCGGTGGGACCGCCGTCTTCCCAATGCCGGATGTGGTGTGCGTGCAGACCACGGGTCGCTCCGCAACCGGGAACCGCGCACGTGGGATGGCGATGCTCGAGTGCACGACGAAGCCGGCGGTTGATCAGGCGGGTCGCCCGCCCGGAGCCGATGACTTGGCCGTCACGTTCGAACCACACTTCACAGGTCGCATCGCAGTCCAGAAATCGGCGATCGGCCTCGGACAGCAGCGGACCCAGATGCAGCGCAGCCGCGCGCTCCTTGACGTCGAGATGCATCACCACGGTGGTGTGGTGGCCGTGTGGCCGGCGGGCCACCTCGGCGTCCCACCCCGTCTCGACCAGACGCATGAACGCCTCGCCGGTGGTCGGCAACGGCGGCCGATGATCTGATACTTGGTCACCGTTGTCGTGATCCAGCTTCCACTCCGCGATCAGCGCATCAAGATGAGACTGCAGTGCCGCGTCGAACTTCGCCGCGTCCGGGTGCGGAAGTTTGATCCGCCAGCAGCTGAACTCCTCGTCGGTGGTCTTGGTGATCGACCGCTCCGGTTGGGGCCGAGGACCGGGTTCGGGTCGCGGCTCCAGCTTGAGAGCAGTGCGTAGCTGGTTGACCGTCGCGCAGCCGGCCAGCGCCGCATAGTGCTCATCGGATCCCTCGCCCGCCCGCTGCGCGATAACCCCGACCTGATCCAGCGACAGTCGACCCTCCCGCATGCCTTGCGCGCAGCGGGGAAACTCCTCAAGCCGACGCGCGACGGTAGCGATCGTTTGGGCGTTTGCCGATGACGAGCCGGTCTTCCAGGCCACCAACGCCGGAACCGACCGCGCGCCCGTAGCCCCCCACAACTCGTCGCGATCCACTTCAGCGACGATCTCCACGATGCGCCCGTCAATCGCGTTGCGCTGACCGGCCAACTCCGCCAACTCGTCGAACAGCACCTCAAGGCGCTGGTCAGGGCGCGCTACAGCAGCGCCAGACGATGCGGTTGAGGACATAACGTCATCATTGCAGGGGGGTACGACAAATTTCGACGGCCGCCAACCCCTGCGCAGCCCCAGCCGTCTGCGCGGAGAAGGAGCATCGGCGCACGAGCTGCCCACGGCTAGACCGCATCGTCGAGACCCCAGTACTTGGCTTGCCTGAGAACTTCCAGCTTGTAGCTCGACCTCAGCGCGTCGACCATGGCGAGTGTTCGTGACGTCAGTTCGCCTCGAATCCCGCTCTGCGCGTGAGCGTATGGAATGAATACGCGAAGCAGATCGGGAGCGTCTAGCGCAACCTCCAACGGAATGCTGTCCTCGAAGTAGGGCGTGCCGCCGATCGCCCGTTCGACACGAGCCGCGCTCCACCGCAATGGGTCACCCGTACCCGTCTCGAAGAGCTCCAGCAGCAGCTCCCGATGACTGGAGTCGGTGAACGGCGCTGCGGAACCGGTAGCGAAGAATCTGTCGCACAGCTCCTTGATCGGTTCCAAATCGCTGGCTGGCGAGCGGTGTTCACCACCTTTGGGTAGCCGACTTACCAACCACTGAACTAGTACCCGGTAGAGCGGCCACGTATCGGTCTCCGGTGCGAGTGTCGGCTTGTTGAGCGCATCCTCGATCCACGCCCGCGCATCGGCCAGCGTCATCTCGAAAACGTCAGTGTCGCTACTGGATTCGGCCACTCGCGCAAGAGCCTGGTCGATCGGATCCGGTACAACGCCCGCGTCGGCAACGCTCGATAACATGTTGTGGTCGATCTGGACCGCGACCGTCAGCTCGTGCCCGCCACCAAGTCGCATGCCGATCGCGAGTTCATCAACATCACCGAAGACATGGGTTCTGCGTACCGCCCGGTGCACCTCGACTTGCGGTAGGGCGGTGATCCATTGCGGCAGATGCTCGCCGCGTTCAGCCAGCTCGCGTCGGCATCGGAGCTGTTGCGCTGGATCGCCGACGAGAAGTTCCGCGATGACGGCCAGTAGCGCCGTCGCCTCCCGATTCCGCGCACCGATCAAGCCGGTCAGGAACTCATCCAGATGACTCGTATCGCACCGGCCGGACTTCAGCGATGTCAGGGGTTCGGGTTTCGCCACGTGGATCACCATGCTGGCCAAACTGAGCAGGCTCAGTGGATGCCCACCCGCCAGAGCACGGCGGATTGCGTCCCCGAGTGTCGTATCGGCAGAACCTTTCCCGTTGCGTGCTCGTCGTTGGTTACTCATATGGCGGACGCTACTCACGGGCAGTGACATCGCCGCCTGACAGACCCGCCGCTCAGAGCCCCTTCGCGTCCAGCGCCTTCATCAGCGAGGGTCGCCTACCGTAGTCCTGGCGGATCTGCGCGATGAACGACGCGAAATCGGCGCTGCGACCGCCTCGTTCATAGAGTTCGGCCATCGTCGCCAGTGTGGCAGCGATGTCGGGATAGAGCTTGGAGTTGGGGTGGCGCAGGTCGTTCTCGAGCTGCGGCCGGTACAGGTCTGCAGCTTCGACAGGCCGAGCCTTGGCGCCTCGGTCGGCCAATTCCCGCCACGCCCAGCCGGGGCCGTAACGGTCGGCGGCCTGCCACGCGGCATCGACATCACCCTCGCTCAGCGAGAGCTGTACCAAGACCGCGCCGGCGGCGTAACGGTCAGACGCCGCCAGTTGCCGCGCGTGGTCGAAGGCCCAGGTGCGTTCGGTATCGGCACGGTCGATGCCGGCCGCGAAATCGAGCAGGACACGGTAGGTGGGGACCGACGGCTGCCGCATGAAGTCTGCGCGAAGGACGGTGACCGCATCCTCGATCCGGCCCAGTCCCTTGTACGTCTCTGCGACGTCGTCGGGGCTCAGCCAATATGCGTTGCCACCACCGTGGCTCGAGATTCGTCCATCGGCAACTGCACGATCGATCCACGCCACCGCCTCCTCGGTGCGGCCGGCTGCCCGCAACCGGTCGACGATCGCCCCGTACTGCGGGTGTTCCCGCTGAGCAAGCAAGTGGACGGCCCGGTCGACGTCGCCGTCGTGATCGGCGAGCTCCAGCAGCATGGCGTCGCCTTCGAACCGCCCAATTTGATCGCGATCTGCGAGCTTGCGGTCCAGCGCCGCCACCGCGCGGCGGTAGGTCTCGAGTGCCTGTTCGTCGAACGCGTCCACGAAGTCTGCCAAGACCAGGTGCGGCCACCCCGGCGAGTCAGCCCGGAATTTCACCAGCCACGTCGCGAGTTTGACAGGGTCGGGCTCACCCAGCCGGCAGGCCCGCGCGTAGAGGTCGGCGGCCCGCTGGCATTGATCACCGATCGAGCCCGAGGAGTCGTCAACCTGCTCGATGATCTTGCGCAACCGGGTCACTGCGCGCAGCAACGCCGGCCGCGCGACTTCGGCGGCCCCACTGTTGAGGTGGTTCTCGAGTTCGTCGAGCATTTCACCGGCCGCTTCCGCGACCTCAAATGAACGTCGGTAGTCGACAAAGCCGCGGAACGCCAACGTGTTTCGCACGTAGGCCTCCAGCTCGGCTTTGGCGTGCGTATCGTCACCGGCCGCCGTCGTGGCGCGAATCTCCAGCAGGCGGCGCACCCCGTCATCGCGCTGCGCAAGTGTCATGACCAGTTCACGCAACTCGTCGACATCCATCGCCAGCACCGCGGCCACCAGCGCTGCCTCGGCCGTACTGCCGACTGTGTCATCGACCGCGACCCGTCCGGAGTCGATCGCGGCGAGTCCGGTCGCGACCAGATGCTTGCAGAAGTTGCCGTCGGCATGATGCCGGCAGGTACAGGACCCGTCGGGAAGCGGACCGGACCAGTCGAGCTCGACTTGATAGACGTTCTTGGCCTGGATCGACGCGTAGGCCTTGAAGTCGGTCGTGCGGAGCCCTCGGACATAACGAACGTAGTCTTCGCCCCGGGCGAAGACTAGATCACCGGCCACCTTGCGCAGCGTCGTTTCGGAGAGCGGCACATTACCATGGTGCCCGACTCGCTAGGACTATCGACCCGTCAACACATCCAGCACCCTTCGCTGTTTTGGCTTGAGCTCCTCGCCGGACCACTTGCCGTTCTGGGAGCGTCAGCATTTCATCTGTTGACACGCCACAAAAGCACGGTCCCGCAGACGCAGATCGCTTGGCGACCTTGTTGAACCGACGGACGTCGGATTGGTGCGTTGGGATACCTGTCGTGGGCGATATCGTGATTCCTGGGTGCTGAGTAGTTCGTGGCGAGTAACCGGCGTACTGCGCCGTCGAGGTTTCGGAGGGCTCCGACGATATGGCCACGGTCCTCGAGGTCGACGTAGATGCGCTGAACGCTGATGGCGGGCGACTGGAGTCGCTGGGACATCCGTTCAAGCAGTCGAACTGCGCACCGCCAGGTTCTGACTCGGTGTCGCTTGGCGCGGCGAGGGCGCTGAATGCCCACGAGATGGCGCTGATTGATGTGCTGGAATACGCGACTCGGGTCCGAGAGTATGGCGGCGCGGTTATCAAATCGGCGGCGGTCGTGTTTGAACTGGCGGATCACGCGGGTGCGGCGTCGATCCACCGCGTGGACAACACCAATGCGCCGCTGATCACGTCGTCGTCGGGTCCGCTGCAGATGCCGGTGCTGCCACCGGTGCCTCATCAGCCGGCGATCGCGAGCATTCCCGAGCTGCCTGCGTTGCCGTCGATCGGAGGCGAGCAGTTCTCCGCGGACTTGCATTCAGGTCCGGTCCGGCTGATCTGCGGGACTTTTCGCGCGCGTGGCGCAACTACAGCCAAGACATCACCCGCACTGCCGATGACGCCCGCTCGGTGGGTGTGAAGGTCGATGAGGATTGGTCTAGCGGCGATAAGGCCGCGAACAACATCATGGAGCATGCGAAGTGGCTGGACTCGGCGGCCGCGTGGGCCGAACGGCTCTCGGTTGGGGCGGAAGCGGTGGCACACGCTTTCGACATCGCGAAGCAGGACACCCCTACCCCGGATGAGTTCAGCGACGCCGGATCAGACGTGATGGAGGCCGCTGCGCTGATGGCTGTCTCGCCGGCAATCGGCATGATCGAGTACCAGCAGGCGACGTCTCGGTATGCCGGTCTGGTTGCGAAGGCAGAAGAGGCCACGAAGCAGTACCACGCTTCGGCCAGCGCAGCGCTGACGGGAGTCGGCAACCCGATCGTCCCGTGCCCGCCGATCGCCAGCCAGGCCGACATCCCCAGCATCCCGCCTGGGCCTGTACACCCCCCGGTTCGAAACCTCAGCGACTTGTTCAAAGGGCGAACGCCGAAGGCTAGCGAACTGGAGGAATACGCCTATTCACAAGGGTGGACGAAGACTCAAACACCTGGCGGACCACCGAAGTACGTTGATGAGAACGGTATCGTGCGAATGACGATCAAGGAGGGTAGCCCCCGAACCCCGGGAAGCGAAGTACCCCACGTCGAACTACGGGATGCAACCGGACAACGAATTGATCCGAACGGAAACCCTGTGACGAGGCGAAGCGAAGGCAATCACACGCCGATTGTGTGGGATTGGTGAATCGAATGATCGACTACAAGACCTTTCCCGGCTTGGCCGGTGTCTTTCTCGAGGACAGCTACGTTCTCGGCATTTCGGAGTCTTCGGAGCAGCTCATCTTTCACCTCGACGCGGTCCTGACTCCGGAGCATTCCGCATATCACTTACCCCGCCCTGGGGAGCACTACTGCTACGCGAAGGGAAGTTTGGTTTTCCCCGATGTCACCCGGGTCGTATGGCTCAGACGGAATAGCAGTCACTACACCGACGCTTCCGGCGAAGAAGATCTCGGGAACATCGACATCCTCACAGTGGATGGAGACGCCTTCCTCGCGGAGGGTGATTGGGGTGCAGTTCGGATCTCCGGAGCACAACCGCGCTTCGAACTCAGTGCATGATTTCGAGCCACCGTGATGACGCGGAGGGGGCGGGTCCAAGTTGTCCTGTCGCCGGGCTGGCGACTTTCTCCTGAGCAAGCTACAAACGTACTCCAGCGAGGATCCCTGCGATGACCCTGTACCCGTCCGAATTACCCGACGTCTCTTCATATGTCGATCTCATCGACCGCTTCGTAGGGCGTGACATCCCCGCCCCAGACTTCGAGAAGTCCTTCTTGCAAGCGATGAAGTCTGAACGTCGGACACTCGGCGATCCGGTGTACCCCATTCTCCAGGAGTTGTTCGAAGATGCCGATGCCTACGTCGAGCAAGCGGAGCTAAGAACTGAACCGGAGGATCTCGATGATGAACAACTGCTTGCGAGTGCGCTTCGTGCGCGGCATGCGTTGAGAGGACTCGGATATGAGTGAGTCCGACGCAACCCCGGACTCGACGCGCCTTCAATCATCCTGTCCCCGACGTGGAGCGCCTCGTAGAACAGCCAGGGCCAAGTAGAGCTATCGGTACACAGGTGAGAATGCAACCGTCGTCCTGAACAAGCAAGGCAAAGTCATCACCGGTTGGGCCGCCAACCGTACGGGAACGCCAGGAGGAGCAGGTGGATAGCAGCTTCGGTTTTCTCAGCACCGCTCACGCGGACCTCCTCAACGAGATCCTGGCTCGTCGCGGCTCAACTCTTCTCGAGCGGATTCGGCAAGCCACCTCCGGTGACCATGAAAGTGAAAGGCATCCGGGAAAAACACGTTCTGCGCGAAGCGGCGAAGGACGTGTTGATACCCGAGGTGTATGACCGCCAGAAGCATCCGTTCACCACGCCTCCGACACGCAAAGAACGACCCGATGCTCGGCTTCTACCGGGACACGTTCGCATCGCAAGCCGGGTCAAGTCCAGGGACGTGGTGTACGACGTCGTCGTGTGATTCCTCGATTTGTTGGTTCAGGCGGTCAGTGCCGCCGGGGTGACCTCCTGTTCTGTCGGTGAGTCCTGGTCGGCTCGGGATTTGCTGAGGACGTCGAGGCCGAGATAGCGGCGGGACTCGGCCCATTCGTCGTGTTGTTCGGCCAGCACAGCTCCGACGAGGCGGATCAGGGAGTCGCGGTCGGGGAAGATGCCGACGACGTCGGTGCGTCGGCGGATTTCCTTGTTGAGCCGTTCCTGGGGGTTGTTGGACCAGATTTGGCGCCAGATCTGCTTGGGGAACGCGGTGAACGCCAGCAGGTCTGGCCGGGCCTCTTCGAGATGCTGGGCGGCCTTGGGGAGTTTGTCGGCTAGTGCATCGATGATCCGATCATATTGTGCAGCAACGGATTCCTTGTCGGGCTGATCGAACACCGAATGCAGCAGCGTCTTGACCCACGGCCACGACGTCTTCGGGGTGACGGCCATCAGATTCGTCGTGTAATGCGTGCGGCAGCGCTGCCAGGCCGCACCGGGCAGCGTGGCCCCGATAGCGTTGACCAGCCCGGCGTGGGCGTCGGAGGTGACCAGCTTGACCCCAGACAGGCCGCGGGCAGTCAGCGACCGCCAGAAGGTCAGCCAGCCAGCCCCGTCCTCGGCGGTGGAGACGTCGACGCCGAGGATCTCGCGGTAGCCCTCGGCGTTGACCCCGACCGCGATCAAGGTGTGCACGTTGACCACCCGGCCGGCTTCGCGGACCTTCAGGACCAGGGCGTCGGCGGCGACAAACGTGTAGGGGCCGGCGTCCAGCGGCCGGGTCCGGAAGGCCTCCACGGCGGTGTCGAGTTCCTTGGCCATCACTGACACCTGCGACTTGGACAGGCTGGTGATACCCAACGTCTCGACGAGCTTGTCCATCCGCCGCGTCGACACGCCCAGTAAGTAGCAGGTCGCCACCACCGTGGTCAGTGCCCGCTCGGCGCGTTTGCGGCGTTCCAGCAGCCACTCCGGGAAGTAGGATCCGCGGCGCAGCTTGGGGATAGCCAGATCCAATGTTCCTGCACGCGTGTCGAATTCGCGGTGTCGATAGCCGTTACGCTGATTGGTGCGTTCGCTGCTGCGCTGGCCGTACCCAGCCCCGCACAGCACGTCCGCTTCGGCACCCAACAGGGTATGGATGAACGTGGCCAGCAGCTCGCGCAGCACGTCGGGGTGACAGGTGGTGAGTCGTTCAGCCAGCACAGAAGGCAGATCGATAACGTGGGCAGTGGTCATCGCGTCGATTCCTTTGCTCGAGTGACTTTGGCGGTCTCTCGAAGAATCACGCGATGACCTTCAATCATTCGGCTACGACACGCCGCACCTCACAATGGGGTCCCGGCTCGTACACCACTCTGCTGGACGCAACCCGCAAGCCGCGAAAGACCAGCCGATCTACGACATGAAGAAAGTGTCCACGGCGCTGGATCAGCTACTCAAATGCCCGGACGATCAACGCATCGCGGTGGAAGGCGGTCTGCAGCGTGTTGCGAGCGAGATTGTGATGCAAGAGCTGTTTTCCATGGCGTGAGCCGCAGCGAGCTCTTCGCCGGATCACTTGCGGTCCGGGCGACGTCATCATCTGTGGCTCTGCTGACTGATCTGTGGGTCATTGTCGGCCGGGCGGAGTTGGGCGGTGCCCTCCGAGGGTGAGCATTGCCAGGGCGATCAAGGGGCCGGGGTTAGCGAAGCCGAAGGCCATGCGGGTGATGAGTCGGATCTTGGTGTTGACCGATTCGATGAGCCCGTTGGATAGGCCATGGGCGATGGAGGCGAGGATCTGCGCGCGGTGGCCAACGATGCGACGTTGCAGCGTGACGAACGATTCGATGCGGCAGCGCCGTGCCCACGCGACCCACCTGTCCAGTGCCTCGCCGGCTTGGTCGGCGGGGAGTTTGAAGACCGTGCGCAAGCCTTCCTTGAGTAGGTAGGCGCGGTAGAGCCGCGGGTCGGTCTTGGCGATCCAGGCCAGCTTCACCCGTTGGCGCTCGGTGAGATTCTCCGGGTTCTTCCACAGCGCATACCGTGCGCGTCGCAGTGCTAGCGCTGGTCCGGTGGCCACGATGGCGCGTCGGCCATGGGCCCACCCGTGATTGCGGGTGTGACCTTTGCGGCGGGCGTTGTTCCACGCCTCGCGACGCACGGCATCGAGTGCCTCAGTGGCCCAACCGACAACGTGAAACGGGTCGGCGCAGCGGATGGCGTTCGGGCATCGATTGCCGACCACGTCAGCGATCCATTCGGCCCCATCAGCGCTGACATGGGTGATCTGGGCGCAACGACCCGCCCCCGATGCCTGCAGCGCATCGAAGAAAGCGCGCACGGTCGCGCGTTCCCGGCCGGGACTGGCCCACACCAACCGGCCGCTGTCGTGGTCGACCACGACGGTCAGGTACTTGTGGCGGCGCTTGTAGGAGATCTCATCGATCCCAATCCGCTGCAGGCCAGCCAACGCATCAACCCCGGCCGCGGTGTCGGCCCACACCCGAGTGATGATCGCTGCGACCGTGCGCCAGGCGATCCGCATCAGCTCAGTGATTGCTCTCTTGGAGCACTGCGTGGCCAACCAAGCCACCTGCTGGTCGAACGAGCGGGTGTGTCCAGCGCCGTGTCGGGCCCAGGGGACCTGTCGCACCGTCGGCCCGTGGACCGGGCAGTTGACCCGCGGGGCGTCCGCTTCAACGAAGACCTGGATGGTTCCCATATCCAGCCCACGCCACCGCCGCCGCCCCTGACCACGGTCATACCAGGAAGCTCTGGATCCGCAGGTTCCGCATCGACCCCGGTGCGCTCGTCGCGGCCTCACGTGGGCCACGAGAACCTGTGCCTCGCCGTCGAACTCGACGTCCTCGACCACCGTGTTCTCGACGCACAACAAGGCGCGCCATATGCTGGCGTTCCGCACGCCGTTCTCCGATCTGCAGTTTTTGACCTTCGACAAGCCAAAAACCTAGACGGACAACGGCGTGTGGCCGTTCAGGCGCGATCAGCGACCCACGGAAGTGTCACAAGAGCCTCAAATGTTGACGCGCCACAGAAGGAGGGTCCCCCAGAGCAATTCAGCATGGTCAAGTGCCCGGGTCTCCCGCCACCTATTGCTTGAGCGCCGACGCTACGCCCGTGTGCCCGAAATCGTCGCCTTTCCATAACAGCGGCTCGCGTGTGTCGAGCGCCAACGCGTACGAGAGACAGTCGCCGAAATTCAGTCCGGCACGATGGCCGCTGCCTCTGCCGAAGTCTGTGTAGGCCTGACGAGCCAGCCGGGCGTGGCGCTCGGTCACCGGCTCGATCACGAACTCCGCTTCCGCAAGTAGCTCGTCCAGGCTTCTGCTGATGACTGGATCTCGCTGGTGATCGAGAACGATCCCGCACTCGAGATAGCTCGCAGCCGACAGTCGTCGCACGCTTGCATCGGCGATCGCATGAGCGTAGATCGCCGCGTCATCCTCCGCAGCGAGGATCGCGATCACGGCCGACGTATCGACGATCACGATGGCAGCCCCCGGTCGTCGTAGAGCAGGGCATCATGATCGAGCGCTTTGGCGTCGGCGCTCATGCGGCTTGCGCTCTTGTGGCCGATGGCCACGAGCCGGGCGGCAAGTTCGTCCTTCTCCAGCCTGGCCAGCCGCTCACGCACTGCCGTCGCCACCGCCTGAGCTTGGGATTCTCCGGTGATCGAGGCGATTCGCTTGACTGCCTCATGGACCGAGTCGTCCTTGATGTTCAGTGCCATTGGTACCTTTCTACCTATCGGATGGTACCACCGACCAAAATCGCTACGCGGATTCAGCATCGACGGATCGCACCAGGTCGCACGCACTGAGGAAGTGAGACCACTCAGCCTTGGTTGGGCGTACGCCACAGTCGCCTAGGGCATCGGGGCTGACCACGAACCCGGGTGCGACAGGCGCCAGCAGCCCCGCAAGTTGCGCGATATGCCCGGCCGGGCTGTCTTCAAAGCTCTCGAATACCCGCTCGCGAATCCGCGTCTCAGCGCTGTCGATGCCTGCGACCACGTCCAGTTCGGGAACGCGCAGAGCGCCCGCGCACCGTTTGACGTGCTCCTCGAAGCGGTCCTCCCAGACCTCGGTCCGCCACCCGGGCCACAACTCGGGTAGAGCGTGAAAGAACCCCATCGTGTCGGCGGTTTGCCAGGCCCCCAACGTCTTTCGACGCACGTCGATGTGAGCCCCGCCTTCGGGGATCTTGCCGAGCCTGATCCGGCGGATCCCTGGCCCGGGCAGTTTGTCCAGCAACGCCGGCCCATGCCAGGCCTTACTGAGGTGCCACCACAGCGGCCAGAACCGCAACTGGCCGTCGGCGTCCACTACAGAGATGAGGTGGCACAGGTGTTTTCGGCCCCGAGCGAGCTTTAGCGTCGGCTGTTGGTCCCAGGGATCAGGCCGCAGCTGGGCTCCCACATATCCCGCAAGTTCTTCGGTTCCGTCGTACGCCCAGCAGATTTCGTAGTCGGGCCACACCGTGGCGAGCACATCCGTGAGGGCGCGGCGCTCGTTCATCTCCACCATCAGCGGCTCGCCGAAGAACAGCACCCGGCGACGGTCGAGATCCACCACCGCGCCGCCGTCGGCCCACGACGGGGCACACCACTCGTTCTTCGCGCATCGCCGCAGCGATGTCGCGTACCGCAGCGCGAGTTCCGGCCCGCCGATCAGCGCGTCGAGCATGCGGCAGCCTCCCCAGTGCGAGTAATAGAGCTGCCAGTCCTGGTCCTTGACGATGACGAAGTTCGCCCTGTTCCCCATTTCTCCCCGATCTCCGATGACGCGGTCTCGGCTCGCGCGTCGTTGGCGCGAGTGTCGGTCGTGCGTGAGACAGGTTCAGACGTGGATGCATCGGCGCGGCTGTCGGCTGTGGATAACTTCCGAGTGAAGGCGCGGCGCCAACGTAGGGTGGTCGACGTGGCGGCGACGCTCGACTCGATTGCGACCCTTGGGCGGCTACTGACCCACCACGGTTTCCCCTGTCCGGCCTGTTTCGATTGTTTCAATCACCCGACCACGGCGTAAGCTCTACATATGACCGCCGCCATTGCCCCACTCGCTCGTAAGGTGGCGACTCGTGCGCAGAAGGACAGGCGATTCGCAAAAGTCCTCGATGCGTTGCTCACCGCCCCGACGAGTCCACAGGGAACGCTGGAGCGAACCGCAGCGCGCACGCTGAGCGATCAGCGCCGCGCCGCGCTCGTCGATGACTTCGTCGACGGTTCGATACGGACGCCGGAAGTACAGGCGCTTTTGAAGTTGGGTACGCCTCAGGCGGTTCACCGGCTTCGTAGCCGCGGCAAGCTGATCGGCAGCGCTGTCGGTAACCAGACTTGGTTTCCTGCTTGGCAATTCGATGGTGGCCGGATGCGCCGGGACTTACCGCGGATACTCGAGCTGCTAGGACGCTTCACCTCGGACCCCCTGGCCGCCGACCGGATCATGCGTCTCAAACACGATGAACTCGGCGACATCTCGATCGCGGAAGCACTGCGCAAGCCCAAGACCGCCGAAATAGCGTGGCGGATGCTGACATCGCTCGGTGCCTGAACTTCACGCCGGCTACCTCGCCCCGTTCGCCGATGACAGGCCCGTCGGCCTGCGCCGTCGATCGATCCGAGTCGGCAGAGAGATGTGGCGAGTGGACGCGAGCCCACCCGCCGCCTGGGACTGGAAAGGCTTTCCCGAACCCCGCTATCGCTTCGATCCAAGATCGGGCGCCTTCCGTACCCGCTACGCCGGGGCCACACTCGCCGGCGCATTCCGAGAGCGATACCGATCGACGGGACTCGTCATCCCCGCCGACCACGGAATTCACCACCTTGTCCGCCTCGTGTCCGCCCGCAACCTGTGGGTGCTCGACCTCCGCACCGAGAGGAACCTCGACGTCCTCCAAGTGGACGACCAGATCAGCACCGGGCAACATCCTGATGTCTGGGCCACCTGCCATCGACTTGTCGACGCCGCCAGACGCTGGTGGACCGATATTGATGCCATCGTCTATCGGTCGCGCACGACGCCCGAGTCGTCGCTGAACTACGCGTTCTTCGGCGACGACGGGTTCGATGTCGAGTCTTGGCCCCTCGGCGAGCGGATCGACGTTCTGACCGCTCTCGTCCTGCATCAGGGCTTTACCGTCAACTGGGATTTCGACGTCGACTAGTTGCGTGCACCGTGTCGCACCGCAGAAGTAACCTCGACTTGCTATGGCACGCCTCGAAACACGAGTGGCACGGATCGCGGACGCATTGCTGGCCGAACAGCGATACGTCGGCCCTATCGATGTGCTCGTCGGTCTCGGCTGGCTCGCTCAGCCGAACGTCGACCGGTGGGAGCGGGGCCGTGTTCCTTCGCTCGATCGGTGCGTGGGGGTCGACTCCGACAAGATCCCGGCAGCCTTCGCAGCGTTGCAGCGCTGGGCCGAAGATCGGGGCCTGACGCCGTCAGAAGCCGACTACCAAGATGTGCAATTCACTGCCGACGGTGACTCGGACGCCGAACGCGCCTACCGCACCCATTGGGCGGCAACCGACACCCCCGAATTTGTACTCGAGCGCCCACCACGCCGTCCCCAGCGGATCATCGTGATCTCTCCGCACAACGCGTGGACGTGCGCATCGTGCGGCGACACCGGCGACTTCCTTCGCATGGACAAGGCGGGTGCACTGTGTCTGGATTGCGCCGACCTCGGCCACCTCGAGTTTCTGCCTTCCGGCGATGCCGCGCTCACCCGGCGCGCCACGAAAGCCAGCCGACTGTCCGCCGTCGTGGTGCGCTGGAGCACGCGACGCAATCGCTATGAGCGGCAAGGGATTTTGGCAGAGGCGGCCGCGATCGAACAGGCCGCACAAGAGTGCCTCTCCGACGCCGACGTGCGCGCCCGCCGCAGGGAACGCGAGCAGAGCCGCCGGGCCGATCACGATGTGCACTTCCGCGGTGAGTTCGCCGCCGCTATCCGTGAGCAGTTCCCGGGGTGTCCGGTCGACCGCGCCGAGGCGATCGCACTTCATGCGGCGGCACGCGGCAGCGGCCGTGTGGGACGAAGCGCCGCTGGCCGGGCGTTGGACCCCGAAGCTGTACGCCTCGCCATCGTCGCCTCCGTGCGCCATGTCGACACCGACTACGACGCCCTCCTCATGTCGGGTGTCGACCGCGAATCGGCTCGAGCACAAGTGCACCTGCGTGTCGAGGACGTCGTCAACGCGTGGCGCGACGGTGTTGCGATGCTCGACGGATAGCCGCCACACCGGGCGCGACGGCTCGGGTTATCAGTCGCCTTGCGCGCGGCTCAGCATTTCTACATGGGAGCTGGGCGTTGAGGTCCCTCTTCGACGCACTCGACGGCATCAACGCGCGCACGGGCGCCCGGCACCGATGGCGTCCTCGAATACAGCGCGAACGCTGACGACGCCGCCCTGCCAGAAGCTGTCCGCGACGCTTCCCCTTTGCGGTACATTCACGAGGCGAAGCCAAACGCAGCTAAGAAGCGCCTCTGAGTTGCTCGATGAGTTGCCATGGGTCGGCATGTGGGGTACGACGGATAAGGGTCGCGCAGGGGGAATGGCGCTATCAATAATGTGCAGGGGGGATGCTCGGCGATGTCCGAACGACGCAAGAGAGTTCACGAGGTAAACACAGATTTCAGAGCGGGCGAAACCGAGGACGAGACCGTCGTCACGATCGAAACCTCACCGGCATTGATGCCACCCCCATGGGTGAACTTCCTGAAACAAAGGCTGCACTTGCTCCACCTCGACTGCAAGCATGTTGGGGCTGGGCGAATCGTGGTCGTGTCGACGCCGCGCGCCGCTGAGTCGGTTGCCCGGCTAGTCCTATCGGCGATGCAGTGCGCCGACCACTACTTCCAAACCACGGTTCGGAACAGGTGAGCGGACGCGATCGCTTGCCGAATCATATGGGCAGACTGACGCTGTCCAGGTTGTCGTTGATATCAGCGCCGCATCCGGCTTGTGCAGTTGACCTCGGCGCCGTGGGAGCGCAGCAACGCAGACGCACTCCTCTAGCGCCCGCTCCTCGCGCGGTGGCATCGGCGAACATTAATGGCCCGGATGGGCCATGGGCGGCCCGTGGCGAGGTGGCCGCCGTGGGCGCGAAGCGGGATTCAGGCGCGCGCCGTGCACGGTCGGCGTACCGTCGGCGTCAGCACCGGTTGCGCGCCATCAACCCACGATAGAGAGGCGCACCGTGAGCGGCCGACGCGAAGCAACGGATTCCGAGACCCGAGGCCTACATGAGACGGTTCTCGCGGAGTTGCGGAGCGCGGTCGGGGCAAACGTCATCGTCCCCGGCGACGAGACCTACGACGACGCTCGCGCCGTCTGGAACGCCATGATCGACCGGCGCCCCGCTGTGATCGTCCGCTGCCGCGGCGCAGACGATGTGATCGCGGCCGTCACGTTCGCAGGCGACCATCACCTGGCGGTTGCGATCCGTGGTGGCGGCCACAACGTCGCCGGACACGCAGTCTGCGACGACGGCGTGATGATCGATCTCTCGGAGATGCGGAGCGTGCAAGTCGACCCGGAGCGGCGCCGCGCACGCGTCGCGGGCGGCGCGACCTGGCGTGACGTCGACCGCGAGACGCAGGCCTTCGGGCTCGCGGTGCCCGGCGGCCTGATCTCGAACACCGGCGTGGCGGGCCTCACGCTCAGCGGCGGCATCGGCTGGCTGCGCAGCCGCCATGGTCTGTCCATCGACAATCTCGTGTCGGCCGAGGTCGTCACCGCGGACGGGCGCCTGCTGCGCGCGAGCGCGGGCGAGAACGCCGACCTGCTGTGGGCGCTCAAAGGCGGAGGCGGCAACTTCGGAGTCGTCACGGCGTTCGAGTTCGCGTTGCATCCGATCGGGCCGACGCTGATGTTCTGCGCGCCGCTCTACCCGCTCAGCGCGGGTCCCGGGCCGATCCGCTTCTGGCGCGATTTCCTTGCCGACAGGAGCGACGACGTCGGCTCCATCGTCGAATTCTCGACCATCCCCAGTGATCCCGAATACCCCGAGCAGTACTGGGGGGAACGGATCTACACGATCGCGGCTGTGTACGCCGGCGATGCCGGCGAAGGCGAGCAACTGCTCCAGCCCTTGCGTGAGCTCGGCGATCAGGTGGTCGACTTCTCGGGCCAGATGACCTACTGCGACATCCAGCAGCTGTTCGACGCGCTCATGCCCTTCGGCCAGTACCGGGCCTACTGGAAGAGTCACTATCTGAGCGGTCTCGGTGATGCCGCCATCGATATGATCCTCGCAGGCAATGCGAGCCCGCCGTCGCCGAACACGCTCTCCTCGATTTGGAACTTCGGCGGCGCGACGGCCCGCGTTGCGGCGGCCGACACGGCCTTCGGCGATCGATCGATGCCGTACATGATGTCCATCGACTCGGTCTGGGAGGCGCCAGAAGATGACGAGGCCAACATCGCCTGGACGCGTGCCTTCTGGGAGCGCATGAAACCCCACTCCGACAGGGGCCGCATATATCTCAACTTCCCCGGCCTCGGCGAGGAGGGCGAGGAACTCGTGCGTCGATCCTATGGTGCCAACTTCGCCAGGCTCGGCGAGGTCAAGCGGAAATACGATCCGCTCAACGTCTTCCGCTTCAATCAGAACATCAAGCCCGGCTGATCGCTCGGCGCCCGTCTGAGAACGGGCAGCGCAGGGGCCTACGTGAGTAACGCTCGTGGCCTGCTACGCGCTTCAATATGGTCGCTGATCGGGTATGTGGTCTCAAAAGAGACGACGGGAGCACAACATCCGTTTGCTGGAGCGGGATGCTATTGCGCGGTACGGATGACAAAAGCGTCTATGTTCTCGTCGTACCCGACCGTTTCATCCACGAACAGTTCCCCAATCGTATGGCCGTCCTCCGCGACCGCAAGGAAGGTGGCTTCCTCTTCGTCGTATCTCACCGACCCTCGCACGAACATCGCCGCGACCTCGTGTCCATCCGCTCCGTATACGACAAGCTTTAACCCTCCGGCATCCTTGAGGTACTGCGCCGCTTCGGCACGTGTCTTGACCATCGCTGGGATTCCTCTCTGCTGGTGACTTTGGTTGCACAGAGTATTTCCGAGACCAGTACCCAACGGCGTGGGGACAGCTCGCCAATGTGCTCGTCAGCCAGGCGATGGTCGCCGAGGTCCGAGGTGCCGACTCTGGCAGAACTTCGCTCGCGCATCGAAATTCCCACCGGACAGCCCAGTACGGTCCGATGCGTCACTGGAGAGGCGCGGTCGATGCACGCCGAACCAGAATTGGAAGGGGCGCTCTTTCAGGTCGCGTCGCAATTCAATCTATTGGAGATGGCGGGGCCGAGCGTCACGCCCGAGGACGGCGTGACGCGATACAGCAGCGACCACACACAGGGTTCGGCGTGCGCGATCGCCGCGGGGGCGGCGACGATCTATCGCAACTACTACGCGTCGGTCGACGGTAAGAGCGGCCAGACGCATGACCGTCAGATCGATGGGCTGGCCGCACTTGGCAAGGTGCTGTCCACGAAGCTCGATCGCTCGGTGTCGGAGCTGTGGAAGATGCGCAACGGATACGCGCTGCGCACCGTCGATGGTCTAGCCGCGATCAGCCGACTCCTCAAGGAGAGCGGCGATGAGATTCGCGACGACCTGTGCGGACACTTGGCGATCGGTGTGCATCGCGATGTCGAGGTGACTGATGTCCGCGAGGGGCGGCGCCGGCTGGTCTCACAGGCGTTCTGCTCGGGGCTACCGGTCAAGTACGGAGACGGTCGGCAGTCGGCGTGGGAGGCGTTCGGGCGACTGGTCTTGGAGGCAACTTATGAGGCGACGCTCCTGACGGGGCTCGAGCGGTCCCAGGCGGGAGGGTCCAACATCGTGTTGTTGACGCGCGTGGGCGGCGGGGTGTTCGGCAACGCCGACGAGTGGATTGACGACGCGATTGTGCGCGCGGTGAAGATGGTGGATCTCGCCGGGCTGGATATTCGATTGGTGAGTTATGGCCAAGTGCACGAGTCGTTTCGAGCGATCGCTGAGCGATTCGATAGGTGACGGTCAGCGGTGGCAGCACGACGAGGCCCTCCATGCGTGGCGGGTAGAGCCTAGGCGGCTACTGGCTGGCGAGTACCCGGGTGCGAAGACACCGGAGAATGCGGCGGAGAAGGTGCGCCTGCTCGTCGACGCGGGGATCCGCTCGATCGTCGATCTAACGACGCCTGCAGATGGCCTCGCTTCGTATCAAGAGGCGTTGCGGGTGACGGCGGCGAATGCCGGACGACAGGTCCACCACTTCCCTCATCCGATTCCCGTCATGGGCGTGATCGACCATGACGGATACGACGCGATTATTTCGCGCATCCGAGACGAGATAGACGCCGGGAAAGTCGTATACGTACACTGCTGGGGCGGCAAGGGGCGCACCTGCACCGTGGTGGGATGCCTGCTCATCGACGACGGCCTGGACTACGACTCTGCGATCGCTCGCATCGCCGAGTTGCGGGCGGGGACCCGCAAGGCCATCGACCCCTGCCCGGAGTCGCCGTCTCAGCATCGATTGCTTCGGGAACGCGCGGCGCGGCGCTGAGAGCCGATGGCCCGCCAGTCACGCCGTGCGCTGCGCGAGCGTGAGCACATCCTCGGCCGACGGCGGGCTAGGCGGGTGATAGGACAGACACCACGGCGCAACGACGCGGCGGAAAGCTTCTCCTTCGATCGCCACGTAGAAGTTGCCGGCCCGCAGCCTGCTGATGTCGGGCATCACTCCCCCCTTCGCGCGGGCCATCTCCTGGGCGGTGGCGATTTGGGCTGGCGCGTCGAGCAGACCGTAGAACTGGGTAGCCGCGTTGCCTGGGATGTTGTTGTGCAATCCCTTTGGAGCTTGAGTGGCGAACACCAACCCGAGACCGTACTTGCGGGCCTGCGACGACAGGGCGAGCGTGCTGCGAGTAGACGGGGTGAATCCTCTTGACGGAGCTAGTGTCTGAGCCTCGTCCATGACCAACAGGTCGCGCAGCGGCCGAGTGCCGGCTGGATTGCGTTTGATCCACACGAAGAGCGCCATCTGAAGCTGGTTGACGAAGCTCTGACGCTGTTCCTCTGTGGGCAGGCCGATCATGCTGATGACCGAGACCCGGGCGCGGTAGCCATCAGACGGGGTCAGCAGCACGCCGGGGTCGAGGGCCGTGCCCCGACCACCGAAGAGAGAGTCGTTGGCGGCGTTTGGTGGAACTGCCGAACCGGGTCGCGGCGAGCGCTGGCCATGGCGTTGACGAAACCGTCGAGTGTTTCGGGCCCCAAATCGTCGTCACCGACGATGGCCCGGCGGTCCGCGCGGGAAACGTGTGCGATCGACGACAGCTCCCACAGCAGGTCTTTGAGCTGCGTCTCACGCTGTGCGCCGGGACGGCCCAGGTCTGCGAGGATGCTGGTCCGGGCGGACTGCCAGAAGTTGGCGGCGTCGAGCAATTCGACGACGAAGAAGTAGCCGCCGGCAGGTTGGACGCGTTCGCGGATCTGCCCAAGCAGGTGTGTCTTGCCAGAACCCGCTTGTCAGCGCACGACGACGCCCAGCGGCGTCGAGATCGGGTCACGGATGGCATCACCGAATGCGTCCATGACGTCGTCGGCGGCATGTTCGTTCAGCCCTCGGACGTGCGTCGCGGCCTGCGGTCGCCACAGGTCGTCCGCTGTAGGGGCCCACGTCAGTCGAAGGGACGCGAGCGCGTCCCGCTGCGCTTCGTGCATCACGGCTCAATCGCGATCAGGTGCTTGTTCTGATCGCCGATCACGACGGCGGCTGCTCGGTCTGCAGCGGTGAGCACCTTCTGATTCTCTTCCGGAATGAGGCTCACTTCCGGGGTCCGATACAGCGCGTGCAGGGCCACGTCGACCTCCTCCCGCGAGGCGCCACCCAGCTCGTCACGCAAGCGGCTGAGGCTGACCCATCCGCCCGGCCGCGGTGTGAGCGTGGCGTAGGCGTGCCGGATGCGGTCTTCGATGTTCTCCGGCGTCGGCTCGTCGCCGTCGGCCCGAACACGTCGGCGAGGCTGAGGTCGGCGCGGCGCAGGTACCGATCCAAAGAGCCGAGCACCGTGTACAGCGTTTTCGCTGGACCTGTCGACCGCGGCGGCGCGTCAGTCGGAGAAGATGTCACGGCATAGACGCCAGCCGCGGTCGGTGAGCTCGTGTACGAATCGTCCACCGCTGCGGTGCGATTCGATCAGCCCCAACCGGCTGAGTTTGTCGCGTCCTGGCTTGTCGAGTTTCGGCCCCAAGGCGACGAGGTCGGGGTTGGGCACCGAACGCGACTCGGCCATCAAGACGAGAAGAACGGCTCGTTCGGTCCCGGTCAGATCCGCCGGCGTGACACTCACGGTGCCAACGTAGCGGGATCAGGGACGACGATCACATGCAGGTTGGCTTCACGCCGCGCGAAAGCCGCCGGAGTTCAGCCCGCGCATACGCATACGGAGTCCTCGCGGTGCTCTGATCGCCGCCGCGATGAACGTCGGCCGACGCCACGCGCGCCGATGGTGTGTCGGCGTTGTGCTCTGCCGGGCCACCCCGACGAGCTCGATCACCGGCCATACCAGGCCTCTCGTCCATAGTGGCTACCCGAGGCCGAGAATAGCCGCAGGCCCGCGCGCATCACGATCACATTTCGCACACCCGTTCTGCCGATATCGAACAATGATGGTGATGGAATCGGTTATGAAAAGGCGCGTCACGGAGGGGCGGACAACTAGATGACACACGGCGGGTACCGGGGCGGTCAGCCCGACCCGTTCGGTTCGGACCCCTTCGGTAGTCCGCCGAGCACCCAGGGGTACACGCCGCCGCCGCTCACCCACGGCGTTCCCCCCACGACAGGTGCGGTCTTCCCGCCGACGGGTCCGCCAAGCGGCGAAGTCAACACATTGGCGACCTTATCGATCGTGTTCGCGTTCGTGTTCGCCCCGGCCGGCGCCGCCCTGGCCCATGTGGCGCTCTCCCAGATCAAACGGCGCGGGCAACGCGGTCGGGAACGAGCGATAGTGGGCCTCACCTTGTCCTACTTGATCATCGTGCTGGCGGTGATTGCGCTCCTCATCTGGCTGTTTACCTCCAACGGTGCAGAGTCGCCGTCGTTACCCGGTTCGACGACGGCGACGCAGACCACGACGGCAGCCAGTCCGCCGCCACCACCGCGCACCACGGTGTTCACCCCGCCACCGGCGCAGCGACCCACGGTCAGAGTGGAGCAGCTCCGGGTCGGCGACTGTATCGAGGTGCAGCAGACCGAGCCAGATCCCACCAGGGGGCCCGACACCAACGTCATCCTCATCTTCCCGGTTCGGTGCGAGGTGCGCGACGGAGTATTCGGGGTAGACCAGATCTCGTCTACCAACTCCTGCCCGGGGCAGGCACTGTTCAACAGGCAAGAAACGATTTTTGCCTGCATCTCGAATTATCGAGGCTGATATGAGGAGGTTGTGTTCACTGATTGGTGATACCCGCGTCGACCGTGACGGCAGGCCGAAGACCTGCGGCATAGGATTGTCGCAGGCCAAGGACAAGGTCGTCTGATGCATCCTGGTGGTAAGCCATTCGAGCCGCAGTCGCCTGATCCGTTCGGCACACCGTACGGACCAGGGTCCGCGCCACCGAGTCCGGGTCCGCTGGGGCAGGGCACTCTGACCGGTCGGCCCCATGGAGCACCATCGTCCGCCGACTACAACACCTTCGCGGTGCTCTCGCCCATCTTCGCGGTCGTGGTACCGCCGGCGGGGGTGGTGCTGGGGCACCTGGCGTTGCCCCAGATCCGTCGCACCGGTGAGCGTGGCCGCGCGGCCGCCATTGCCGGACTGGTGATCGGCTATCTGATGTGCCTGGCGCTGATCGCCGCCCTCATCTGGTGGTTGACCAGCGATTCCCAATCTGGCACCACATCGGCCTCAACCGCGCAGAGCGCCCCCGCCTCTCCAGCGCCGCCAACCACCCGGCCGCGACCCTCAACGGTCACGTCGGTGGCGCCGCCGAGCACCGTTCCGCGCATCAAGCTCGACCTCGCGTCGGTACCGATCGGCACGTGCGTGGAAATCCAACTGCGCAGCGACGAAGGCAACGACGCGCTGGATCTGTTCAAGGTCGACTGCGCGCACAAAGAAGGGGTGTACACCGTCACCGCCCGAGTCTCCGCCAACTACGAATGCCGTTCGGTCTACATCGCCGCGCCGCCGGACCACTCATTCGCCCTGTGCCTGAATCCCTACTGATGCTGATGAACACGCCGGAAGCAACGACCTACCAGCGGCGCAGGCCAAAGGCGGGGTGGTGAACGTGGGGCAACCGAACCCCTTCGATTTCAGCGACTTTGGGCCGCCCCCCAGCGGTTCCGTCCCGCCGCCAGCCCAGGCGGGTGCTCAACGGCCGCCCGCACAGGGCAGCGGTGGCTTTTCCACCGGCTTCGATCCCTGGTCGAATCAACCGAAGACACGTCAGCGCCCACAGGACGCCGGCCGCGACGCCTTCGGTCAAGCGACCACCACAGGGACGCTGGAAACCGCCGGGCCGCCACTGAAGTGGTTCGGCGTGGCACTGGTGCTGTCCGTCGCGGGGGTAGTGCTGGCCCTGCTGAGCGCCACCTCGGGTGGCGGTATTCTCGTGACCGCGCTGGCGGGGTGGCTGTTGGCCGGGCCGATCGCGATCGGCGCACTGGCGGTGTACTCGCGGGTGGACACCCGCCGGCGCAGCGAGTCGATCTATTCAGCGCCGCGCTGGGCCGCCACGTTGTACTGGGCGGTGCTGACTGTGTGTCTGTTGGGAATCGCGTTGGGCGCCTGGCAGATCGCCCTATGGGCGGGCAGGCAGTAGATGTCCGTGACACAGCGAATCCGACTGTCGTGCAGAAGCATTGGGCTGCTGATGCGGTTCTTGGCCGTTGCTGTGTTCATCGTTGCATTGGCCGGCTGGGCCGTTCCGTCCGCGCACGCCGAGCCGGCCAGCGGCGGCGCGAAGCGGTTCGGCGCCTGCCTGGCCTCGCAGAAGGCCGGGGATCTGCTGCTGCTGTTCGACCAGTCCAGCAGCCTGCAGGGCACCGACCCCCAGGCGGCTCGGGTGCAGGCGGCGCGCTACCTGCTGCAGACCTTGGGCAATTATGCCGACCGGGTGGGCGCCAACCTCGACGTCGCCTCCGCCGGGTTCTCCGACACCTATGCGCCCGAACATGATTGGACGAAGCTGACCGGGGCGACGGCCGACCAGGTCGGTTCCGAGCTGGCGAGCATCGGCAACAAGAACACCGGCATCGACACCGACTACTGGCTGGCGCTGGACGGCGCACGCCAGGCCTTGGCAACGCGCGGACCCGGGCCCAACGGCGGACAGCGCTGCCAGGCGATCGCGTGGTTCTCCGACGGCAAGATCGATTTCACTCCGCGGGACCTCTCCAAGCCGTACGCCGACGGGATAAACCTGAGCGCTCCCAACGGAATCGACGACACCACCAAGCGGGCAGTGGACTCGATCTGCCGGCCGGGCGGGCTGGCCGACCAGCTGCGTTCCAGCGGCATCATCATGCTGGGGATCGGGTTGGGCGCCAACAAGACGCCGACCGACTTCGATGTGATGTCGGCGATCAGCACGGCCCACGGATTCAACGGCATGGCCTGCGGGAAGATCACCGATCCGGTGCCGGGTGACTTCTATCCCGTCTCCGACATCGACGACATGCTCTTCGGGTTCGACGCGCTCAACCCCGATCCCGGCACCACGCAGCAAGGCGGGGTGTGCCTGCTGCAGGTGTGCCCCGAGGCGCGGCACAACTTCGTGCTGGACCGCTCCATCAAGTCGGTCAACATCCTTGGCTCCGGCGGTGTGGCCGGCGTGGTGCCCTACCTGATCTCACCGTCCGGCAAGACGCTGGAGCTGCCAAGGAAGGATGGCCGCAACACCGCCGACATCGACGGCGTCCCCGTGAGTTATCAGTGGCAATCGGAGTCGGCGCAGACCATTTCGCTGCAGAACACCGGCGGCCCGCAGTGGGCGGGTCAGTGGGCGGTCGTCTACGTCGACACCACCGGTCAGCATCCCGACGCGGTATCACGGGTCAGCATCCACATCACCACCGACATCTTCCCGGCGCTTGTCGACGCCGACAATGTGTCCTGGCGCAGTGGGCAGGTGCTCAAGGGTCTGACGTTCGGTCTCGTCGACGGGCAGGGCAAGCCCATGCAACCCACCGACCTTGCCGGTAGCGCCACCATGTCGGCGGCGATCGTGCCCGACGGCGCGGCGCCCCTGCCGCTGCTGCAGTCGGTGGCCAAAGCCGATATCGCCCAACCGGTGGACGCCGACCTGACGAAGGTGAATCCCGGGCATGCGGTGCTGCGGATGTCGCTGGTGATCACCACCGCGCCGGCCACCGACCCGTCCGGCGCGCTGATCGCACCCGGCACCGAGCTGTCACCACAGGATGTCGATGTGCCCGTGCAGATCCTGCCCAGGCTGGGCCTGCCCACACCGGGCGATCGGATCGACTTCGGCACCGTGCAGGCCACCAAAGGCGCAACCGCGTCGCTGAAGATCACCGGCCCGGGCTGCGCCTGGATCGCCGACGCCGATCCCGCCAAAGTGGTGGCCGCACCCGACGACATCGGCACTCCGCGGGTCACCTCCACGGCGAACTCCCCGCAGAGCTGTGTGAAAGTGCAGGCCGGGCAGACCGCCCAGCTGCCGGTGACGCTGCGCACCGACCGCGACGGGCACGGCGGCTTGACCGGCACGGTCCCGATACACGTTGCCGCACTGGATAATCCAAGCGATGCGCAAGTCGTCGACGTGCCGTTCGTCGCGTCGCTGATTCGGCCGCTGAACACCACCAACTTCGTGCTGGTGCTGATCGCCGCGCTGCTGCTGGGTCCGGGCATTCCGCTCGCGCTGTTGTATGCGTCGAAGTGGTGGGTCAGCAAGATCCCCGACACCCCGATGCTGGCCGAGCGGATCCCCGTCGAGGTCAGCAATGACGTGGTGCTGCGCGACGGCGAGCCGTTCGCGATGGCCGACACCGACCTGATCCATCCGGTGCCGGGGCTGGCCGGGGGAGCGCGCAGGGTGACGGTGCAAGGTGTGACGCTGACCTCGACGATCGGCCGCAGCCCGTTCGGAGCGGGCTATGTGACCGTCGACTCCGACGGTCTGGTCAGCACGGGCTCGGAGCTGCCCGCAACAGATCGCAGCGGACTTCGCGCGGTGCTGCCGCTGGCGGTGCACAACAAGTGGGTGGTGCTGCACGATCCCGGCGGACCCGCGAACATCGCGGAGGTGCTGCTGCTGGTAGGCGGGCGAACCGACACCGCGACACGCGAACGACTCTACGAAGACGTCGGTCGCCGATTGCCCGAGCTGCTGAACGGATTACGGTTGCGGGCGGTTCAGGCGGGCCTGGTCTCGACGAACGGCGAAGCAGGCCAAGGTGTTTCACCGTTCGGCGACGGCAGGCCGGGTGTGCCGCTGGCGCGGGATCCATTCGACCCCTTCAGGGAAGGAAACTGAATGCGACGATTCCTTGTAGTAGGATGCGGTGGTTCCGGCGGCGCCACGTTGGCGTTCATCATGGACCAGCTGCGCTCCGAACTGCACGCCGCGGGTATCGACAAGCTGTTATCCGGTTGGCAATTCGTTCAGATCGACGTGCCAAGCGCACCCGAGACCGGCCCCGAGGGACTGGCCAACGTCCCCGAGCAGGGCGGCACCTACATCGGGTGCGGACCGCAGGGCAGCAGCTACGCGATCCTCGACGCGGCGGTGTCGCAGCGGCTGGGTGCCGAGTCCGCACTGGACACCGTCGCCACCTGGGCGCCACGCAGTCCGGAGGAGGTGGCCATACCGATCTCGGCCGGCGCAGGCCAGTACCGCGCGATCGGGCGAATGATCACGCTCAGCAAGGCCACCGAGATCCACAACCGCCTGCAAGCGGCGTGGGATGCGCTGTTCCGCGTTGAGACGATCTCGGAGATGTCCACCGCCGATGTGCCCGGCATGGGAAGTTTCGACCCGAACGAACCGCCCCTGGTTCTGGTGGTGTCGTCGATGGCCGGCGGCGCGGGCGCGTCGATGGCGCTGGATGTGTGCCGGCTACTGACCCTGGTGTCGGGATTAGACCCCAAGCTGATGGGCGTCTTCATGGTGACCCCCGACATCTTCGATTCGTTGCCGCAGAGCTCCATCATTGGGGTACGGGCGAATTCGCTTGCCATGCTGGGTGAGATCGTGGCCAGCCAGGCCGGCTCGGCGCGCGAACATGACGTGCGCATCATGCGGGCGCTGGGCCAGCATCACGGCGAGGGCGAGCCGATCCCGTTCGCGCGGGTGTTTCCGGTGGGCCGCTTCATCGGCGCGGACCGCACACTGTTCGGAGACGGGTCGCAGTGGGCCGTCTACCGTGGCCTGGCACGCGGGCTGGCCGGGCTGATGATGAGCGGCGCGGCTAGTGACCAGTTTGTCTCGTACGACCTGGGCAACACCGCTTCGCCCGAGGGCGACAGGGACCTGCTGGGCTGGGGCATCTCGGCGTGGGATGTATTGCCTTGGGGCACTTACGGTTTTGCCAGCCTCAGTATGGGCCGCGACCGCTACGCCGAGTACGCCGCGCAGCGGCTGGCCCGCAGTTGCGTGGACAAGCTGCTGTTCGGGCACCTGCAGACGGGCAACCCGGCGTCCAGCACCGAGCAACTCGATTCACTGCTGGGCAGCCAGTGGCAGGCGCATTGCGGCGAGCTGGGACTGCCGCCGAATCCGGGCGACGAGCAAACCAGGGTGGGCATCCTTGGCCGCTGGATCGGCTCGGACGCCTTCGCTGCCGAGGCGGTGGCCACCACCGTCAACGGGCTCATCGACCGCCAGCTGCGCGGGTACCTGCCCAACCCCGAGGGCATGACCGCCGAGCAGTGGGTGCCGATCTTCCGCCAGGCCGTGCTGAACCGGCGCAGTGAGCTGTTGCGCGCCTGCGCCGACGCGGCGTACACCATGGCGTTCAGCTGGCACCTCGAGTTCGCCGGCCGCCTAGAAGAGATGGTGGGCAACGCAATTGCCACGTTGGGCCTGCCCTACGCGCGGGAGTTGGTCGATCGGCTGCGTCGCCACATCGACGATGTGCTGGCGCCCGGGGTGGCGCAGCTGGGGACGATGGGGCCGTCGGACATCGTGGCGGTGCCGCCGCAGGTGGATGCGGCGTTGCGCTCGCTGCGCGGGGTGATGTCCAACGCCGATCAGGTCCTGGCCACCGCGCTGGACGGGTTCCGCACCAATGTGCGGCGTCAATTGTTCGCCGACGCGGCCGCGCGGATCGGCGATGTGATGCGGGCGATGGGCGCGGAGATGTTGGCGCCGTTACGCGAAGCGCTCGGCGAGGCCATGGTGCTGCTGGAGAAGGCCCGCGCAGAGCCGCCCACCGATGTCGGCCTGGCCCGACTGGCCACCGATCAGTACGCGGCGTGGCCGGCCGACGCCGACGAACTTGTGCCGGCCCGCTTCGCCGAAGCCAACAACGAGGTGCTGCTGATCAGTTCGTCAGCGTTCAAGGGCCGTTACGAGATTGATCTGCCCAAGGCGGTCGCCGGCGCCAACGCGATGGTGCCGCTGCGCACTGCGATCGACGACGCCACCACGCAGGTGATTCTGGGACAGTGGCGGACCACGGGCGGGGTGTCGGCACCGGGAGGTCTCATCGAACGCACCGCGACATGGGTGACGCGCGCATTGGGCACGGACCCCGAGACGCGTCGGTCCCGAGTGCCGTCGATGGCGCAGTTCGATGTGCACACCCGCTCAGCGGAGCTGTTGGCGCGGGCGCGACTCTACGTAAGCCGGCCGGGGGAGGCGTTCGAGGAGTTCTGCAAGGTGTCGCTGCGAGACTTCGTGCAGGGTGCGGGCGCCGCGGAATCGGAGTTGGCCACGCGCCGGCGGGATATCACCACGAAATTCGCCGAGGCGCTGTCCCTGGCGCGCCCGTTGGCCAGCGTCAATGACGAAGCGCTGCAACGGGTGCATCCGGGGCAGCAGACGGAATATCGCTACAAGTTCTCCGAGGTGCCCTTCGCCGGCCAGCCGGTTGCCGAGGCGCTGTTCGAAGTGCTGCGCAACAACCCCCGTATTGACCAGGCCACCAAGGACAACTACCACCGATCGTTGTCGGATGAGGACAGCGTGACCCGGGTGGACATCTTCGGGTCCTACCCCAACTATTCGCCGCTGGCGTTCGACTCGGTGCTCAAACCCGCTGCTGCGCAGTGGGCCCAGATCGCCGGGCCGGGGCGCGGTACGTTCTGGCGCTACCGTCGCGCGCGCCCGTTGCAGGCATCCCTGCCGATGACCGATGACGAGCGTCGGGCGATGACCGCGGGGTGGTTCCTGGGACAGATAGTCGGCCGGATTCAGATTCCGCAGTCGCCCTACGCCGAAGCGGTCCGCATCTATGACGCCGATGCCGGGCAGTGGCTGAATTTCCCCAACCCGCTGCTGACACCGCCGTCGGCGTTCATCGCCACCTATGACTGGCTGCCGGCGGTGCTGGAGAGCATCCTGCTGGCGATCGCACAAAGCCACGAGCCGCCCGTCATGCGCTCGCTGCGACCCTATGGCGTGCTGCGCGCGCTCTATGACTCGCATTCGCAGGACCCGGCCAGCGGCATCGTCGAGTTGTCGGCGCGAGACGTGCTGCGCGACTTTTTGATCAGCGGTGCCGGCGCGCCGGGCATGGCGCCACGACTGGAGACGATCGCCGCGGCGCAGACGCCCGTGGAGCGCGCCACCGCCGCCGTGGAGTGGCTGAGCAACGTGCGCGACGTCGCCGCGCAGTACCTGCCCGCGGATATGCCGGGTGCGACGCCCGGCGGAGTGTTCACCTCGATCCCGACACGGTCGACCGCGTCGAAAACGCCGGTCTTCCGTGACCTCGCCCCCGATGTGTTCTGGGCGACCGAAGCCCTGATCCGGTTGGTGCAACGCGAGGCCGCGGCGCTGGCCCCGGACAGGGCGACCACCGGGGCGGGCGTTCTCGATGATGCTGGACCCGTAGTGATTCCGGAGGGCGGAACATTCTGACGATGTCGATGCCAACCACTTCACGGCGGGCGCTGACGGTGCTGGTCGTGCCGCGGGCGCACACCGACGAGATCATCGCCGTCTTGGCGGACTACTCCGCCGTCGGGCTGCTCGCCGCGTTCGCCTGGGTGGAGGCCGCCGACGTCGGCGGCGCGTCCACCCCGGCCACCGTGGTACGCGACGGACGCTCGGAGCCGGTGGTGTTGCAGCAGTTGCTGACCACCGAGCGGTACGACCGGATTCGGGTGGCGGTGTTGGTGCCCATCGAGGCGTCTCCGGCCGAGCGGGTGCCGTTGGTGTCCGAACAGGCAGTCGAGCAGATTGTGCGTAGCAGCTCTATGGGTGCGCGCATCAGCCTGCTGCGTGTGCTGCTGACGCGGGGGGACGCCGCGGCGGCGGCACCGGATTCGACCCTGGTGCTGGAGGGCTGGCACAACCTTCTTGTCGCCCCGGAGGATTCGGCGGCTCCGGGTCTGGGGGCAGTGCCGTGGGGCCCGATGACCGATCCGCTCGATTTCGCGCAGCACAGCGCACCGGTGATCGCCGCAATCGCCGGGCTGTGGGCTGGGCTGGAGCAGACGCCGTTCGACACTGTGGGGATCCTGCCGGGGCAGACGGTGCGTGCGGTGCGGGCCTTCTACCGTCGACTGGACACGACAGAAGTCGAGGAGCGCCTGCGCAGCGAGCTGTTCGATCCGGCGGGCCGCCTTCCGCTACCCCGCGGGGGTCAGGTGCCCGTCGTCTACGTGGAGGATGTTGCGGCGGCCACGCAGTCGATGGCCAGGGCGCTGTGGACCGTGCACCGCGACGTGCTGCGCGGACCGCGGCTTTCCCCCGGAGACGTTGGCGCCGAGGCGATCTCGATCTGGGCGGCATTGCGGATGTTCTTCAAGTTCATGGGTGCCGCGCTGCGCCGGGCGCCGGGGGCCTGGTGGTCGGCGGTGACGGGTTCGGTGTCCTCGGTGCTGGCCGCCACGGTGCAGGGCACGGTGTTCGGCGGCAAGGATTCCGCGTTCGCGGTGGTGACCGACACCGAGGCGGCCAACTGGCAAGACGTGGGCCGCAGCGCCGACACGCTGACCACCGCGTTGGGCGGAGCGCCGCAACCGGAACATCTCGCGCAACAGGACCTCAGCGCATTGTGGATGGATTTCGTCAACGGTGCGCTGACCCTGGCCGACGGGGGCCGTCGCGCCGCGGGGCTGGAGCCGGTCCAAGTGGGTTCCGGGGTCGGGGTGCTCGCCAACGCCGCCGACGTGGTTCCCGGCGGAGCCGAACAGTTTTCGGCAATTCCGACGTCGCTTTCCGCGGTCATCGGGATCAGCTCAGTCGAGCCGGTCGACGTGCTGGGCGCGGTCAGCCTGCGGGAACGGCTGCAACGGGCCTATTCCGATCCCGCGGCCGGGGTGGAGGCGCGCACCGCTGGCACCGAGCTGGAAGGCTGGCAACAGGTTGCGGCGAGAAGCTATGGGTGGCAGGTGAGTTCCATCTTGGCTGACTTTCTGCAACGGGCCCGCGGCGAGGTGGCACAGCTGGTGGACCAGATTCAGCAGGCCACCAACCGGGTGTCGGCCGACGAGCGGCTGCAGGCGCGCCAGCGAGCGGTCAGCGTCATCCTCAAGACGTTCTTCTGGGCGCTGCTGCTGGTGCTCGTCGTCCTCGCCGGGATCGCCGCCCTGGGGTGGGTGCGCTGGCCGTTCGCGCTCTGGACGGGTGGGGTGATGCTCGGCTTATACATCGTGGTGTCGCTGGCGTTGTTCCTGCTCGCACAGCGAGACCTGTTCGCAGAGATGAACTTACGTCAGTCCCAGATGGGTGAGCTGGAGGCGATGCAGGCCAACCTGCGCACCGCGCTGCAGGATGTCAGCCGGCTCTCCACCGCGTATGGGCAGCTGCTGTCGTGGCGCCGCGTGCTGGGAGTGGTGCTGCGGGCCCCGTTCGGACCGGCGCCGATGGCCCGACCCTCACCGGGTCAGCTCTTCGACGGCCTGCCCCGCTCGACCCAACTGGGTGTCGCCGACCCGGCTCAGCAGCAGGCCAGTGACGCGGTGCATGCGATTCAGCGGCGTTTGTACGCGTTGGGCTGGATGACCCAGCCGTGGCAGGACATGGTCAACGAGGTGGCCGCCCGGCTGCGTGAGGAACCCGCCATGTTGTTCCGGATGCCTGGCATCGGCACGCAGTCCGGGCTGGATCAGTGGTCCTATGCCGTGGCGTCGGGCCGGGTGCAGCTCACCGGTGCCGACGCGCTGTGGAACCGGGTCGAGCAGATGTTCGCCGAAGAGCACAGTCAGGTCGCCGACGCACTCTCCGGCACGGTGCTGGTCCCCGGTCTGGGCGGGCATGTTGCGGCGCGGGAGTTCGGTGCCGGCGTCACCGAGCACCGACCAGGGCGGGCCGCCCCGTTCGACGCGTCGCTGTTCACCCATGCCGCGACGACGGCGGGGCGCTCGGCGGTGGCGATCGACGAGGCCGCGGTCGCGCGCGGCGGGCTGGGTTATCGCGCGGTGGTGGTGCAGGCCAGTGACGGGTTGCCACCGTACGACTTTGCGGTCTTCGAGCCCCGCGTCAGCGTCACATCCCGCGGCGATGACGACGTGACGTTGTTCAGCGAAAGCGACCGCCGCGACGTGCCGCCCCGTCAGGACATGGTGTTCTAGCGATGCCGGATCCGCACCACATCGACGCGGCCGACGATCCTCGGCTGGCGGCGCTGATGGCGTGGCGCCAGCAGCTCATCGACTCCGGTGCGGTGTCGCGCAACGCCTTCAAGGAAGCCCACCTGCGCCTGGTGTTGCGCTCGGGCCGCACCGACGTCGCGCAGATCCGGGCCATGCTGCCCGGCTCGGTGGCCGAGCATGCCGAGGACATGGCTCGGCTGCTGGCCGAGTTGGGAACCCAAAGCCGCGCGGGCCAACCAGGCAGTGCGGTAAGCCGGCACCGGGCGAGGGCCGAGGAAGCGCGGGTCGACGTTGTCGCCGACGAAATCGAGCTCCGTGCTGACGATTTCGCTGCGTTTGCCTTTGGTGAGCAGCGGGGCGAGGTGCACACGATCGGCCTGCGGCGACGCCGGCCCGACGAAGATATGGTTGGCACCCTCGAGTTGACGTGGCCACCGTATCGGCCGCCCGATGGCGGGGCTGAAACCGTCGTCATCTACCGCGTGGTCAGCGAGGAGGACGATCCACCGTATTCGCCGGATCGGGCACATCTGGTCGCCGGCACCACCCGCGCCTCGGCCACCGACGAACGGCCGCCGGATGCGGCGGTGCGCCACTACCAGGTGTGGGTCAACACCGGGCCCACCCTCGACCAGGCGGTCGCCACTCAACCCGTCAAACACGCCGAGGCCGTGTTGGTAAACCCGGTGCGAGATTTCTCCATTCGCGAGGACAGCGGGCAGGTCATCGGCCGGTGGAACGTACCGTCAGCGGTGAGCGAGGTGTTCATCTACCGCATGCCCGCCGAGGAGGCCGGTCGCGAAGGACTGCAGCATCGCATTCTGACAGGCAGCGATAACCGCGAAGGGTTCGTTGACGCGGAGGCGCTGCGCGGGCAGCGATACGTCTACCGGGTGCGCTGCGCGGTCACCGTCGACGGCGTCATGCGCTTGTCGGAGGCCGCCGAAGCGACCGTTGCGGTGTCCGCGGTGCTGGCGCCGGTGGCCGATCTGTCGATGGGTATGCACAGCCCCGATGGATCGAGTTTCGAACTGACGTGGACGCCACCGCCGGCCGGGCGTGTGGTCATCTACCGCAGCCAAACGGCGCCCAGCGCCGGCGGGGATGCCGCCGAGTTGCCCGAAGCGGCGCTTGACCAAATCGGCCTTGGCCCGGAACTGCTGTTGCCCCAGCCGGTTTCGCTGCGCCAGGATGACGGAGACCGGATGCGGGCAGTGATGTCAGGGGTGTCGTGGCCGGGCAGCTGGAGCCGGGCCTACTTCACCCCGGTGACCGTGTTGGGCGGGCGCGTGCTTTTGGGCAAGAGTCTGTCGTCGGTACGCACCGGCGTGATCGGCGACGTCGATTTGGCCGAATACGGTCACAAGCAGGTGCTGACCTTCGACTGGCCCGCCGGCGCAGCGGCGGTGGTTGTGCATCTGGCCCCCAAGGGATACGACCCCCGAAACGGGCTGAGCGGCAAGTCATTTGAGATTTCACTGGAGGAATACGAGAAGTACGGCGGAATGCAGTTCTCCAAGCAGGAGCTGCCCGCCACCGGGTGCTCGCTGCACCTCGCGCCGGTGGCGTTCTCGGCGGGGCGCCGCGTCGTTGGTGCGGTTCGCAGCATCGAGTATGCGGGCATTGTGCGGCTCCAGTACGCGGTGTGGATCGGCCGGGACCCCGACGGCTGGCCCACCCACGCCACCATCGCCTTGCGCTCGCAGTATGACCTTCCCGGCTCACCTGCGTTTGTGTTGGTCAACAACCCGCAGCGCATCCCGCTGTCGATGCACGACGGACAACCCGTCGACGCCGCACCGGTCGACGAACAGGGCCACACCATCGGGGAGATGTCGAAAGAACTGCGGTGGTCGGCGCTGACCACGCACGGCGTCGGTGAACTGTGGGCGGCGAATCTGCGTGGACTAGGCGGCTGGATCCGGCTGTTCGTGAACACCCCCTCGCCGGCACGGCTGCGCACCATCGCGCTGCTGGACCCGCCCGTGGAAAATCTGCGGCTCACCGCGGCGGCGCCATGACCACCCGCTACGGCCAACTGGCGTACACGTCGTTCGACAAGCCCGGCTCCGCCGGCGGCTGGCAGATCAAGCAGGTCGGCGGCGCATTGAGCGAAGAAGAAGCGCAAACACTGGTGGCGGGAGTGCGCACGACGTTTGATCCCGTCGACCCGCTACCTACCTACCCGACACCTGAACAACTCGAGCGGGGCCCGCGGCGGTTGGCCTATCGGCACATCGGCGCCCGCCGCGCCGGTTACTGGCACACCGTGCCGGCCGGGCCTGACAGCACAGGCCGGCCCGGCAACGTATTCGCGCACGCCGTGCTGGACCGAAATGCGGACGCGGCGCCGCTGCATCGGCCGATCCAGTGGTGGCGGTCTCCCCTGTGGGTTTGCCCGTATGGGGCGGCCGCGGTCGCCCAGGCCGTGCTGCCCGAGCGGGCCCCGGAGCCGGCGGCGGCGGTGACCAAGGACAGTGTGGTGGCGTTCGCGCTGGATACCAGCACGTGGCGGCTGGCCACCCTATTCGGTCTGCTCGACGCGGTCGCCGCCGCGCTTGACGGGGGCGCGCCGGTGGTGCTCGGGGTCGACACGGTGGACGCCGCCGCGCAGTGGATCGGCCTGGTGAGCTTCTTGATGTCACCGGGCACGGCCGCCCGGCTGAACTTCTCCACCTTCGATCGCGCCGACCAGCTGGGCCTGGCGTTGCAGAGCAAGCAGCACCTGACCGTGGTACCGGTCGCCGACCTGACGAGGGTTCCGGCCGGCGTGGTGGTGATCGATGAGACCGCGACCCTGTCGTTGGGCGAGCTGGGGGGAGAGCCACACCGCACCGCGACCGGACAACCGATTGCGGTGACGCCGTGGTCCGCGATGGCACAGGTGGTGCTGCTCGAGCCCGGCTCGGCGCGGGCCGTGCTCGATGACATCGACCGCTTCGCGACACAGATCGAGGACATCGCAGTGCCGCCGGCATGGCCGATGGCGATGGCGGTGGCGACCGCCGACGAGTACGCCGACGCCCACTCCGAAGCGCACAGCGTCATCGCGGCGCACACCCCCCGCGGGGCGGCGCCCGGCTCGGCGGTCGACGCCACCATGACCGGGGTCATGAACGCATTGGTCGGCAGCAGCACTGCTGATGCCTGGGATGCGGTGCAGCACGCACCCACGGGCCCGGCGTCCGCACACGCCGACCTGACCTACTTGCGCCGCGCCATCAGAGATGACACCTGGTTGAGTCAGCTAGGCCCGATCCCCGTCGGACCCAGGCGTTTTGACCGGACCTCCGCGCTGACGGAGCTGTCGGCGGCCGTCGGTTCGGCCCTGGAGCAGGCGCGGGGCGTCGGCCCGGACCGGGTGCTGCGGCTGGTCGACTTCTTAATGCGTGCCGGTCTGGACGATGAACAGCTCTCGGCGGCGCTCAACCGAGATGTGGTGACGTCCCTGTGCGATCCGCAGTCCGGCCCCCGGCTGATCCACCGGCTAGGGCACCGTATCGGCACCGAGGCGCGGCTGGCCCTGGCCGCCGAAGCGCTGAAGGTCACCGGTCACCGCGACGGCTTGACGGAGCTGAGTGACGACGTGCTCGACTGGCTCGCCGAGGGCATCACCGCGCCTGCCCCCTCCGAGCTGGCGCAGGCTCGCCCGTGGAGTGACGTGTGGAACCGTGCGGCGCTGCGCGGGGCGCGCGCCGAACACCTGGCCGCAGCCGATGCTGCCGATCGCTGCGTCTGGCTGTGGTGGCTGCGGATCTGTGGCTCCCAGCGTTTTGAGCAGATCGCCGCCGCGGAAGTGTGGGAACCCGCCGAACTGTTGGCGGCTGCCGGCGGCGCTCCACCCGGCCTGTCTTCGGTGCCGACCCTGATGGGAGCACCGGACTCGGCGGCACTGGCGGAGTTGGCCTCTGCGGTGGTGGACGCCAACACGGAGGACACCGCGGTGGCGTGTGCGTACGTGCGGCTGCTCGAACCGCGAATGTGGGTGCGGGAAGGACACATTGAGAGGTACCTGCCCGCCTACAGCCCGCATTTGGACGCCGCGCTTACCGTGCTCGGACCCGACCGGTTGCACCCGGACTTCACTCTGCGCCTGCTGACCTTGGCGGTAGTCGCGGCGATGGGGGGTCAGGCTTATCCGGCTGCTTGTGCCGCGCTGGCTGCGGAACCGGCGCGGGCCGCTGCCGCGGTGGCACAGGTGGTGACGCTGGCCGACGACCACGTCATCCTCCCAGCTGCGGTACTGGCCGCCAGTCTGGTGCGCACCGCTGCGGATGAGGAATCGGGGGAGCCTGCCGGCGGTGTTGTCGAGCTGTTGGCACGAGCCGCCCAACGGTTAGCCGCTACGCGGGACTTCACCGATCATGAGATCGAGGACGCAGCGGTGATGATGGTGAAGATGTCGGGTGCTGAACCCGACGGCTCGTTGCTGCGCCGAAACCGAAAGCTGGTGGCCAAGCTGGTGGCGCGTCGAGCGCAGGCGCAGCCGTCACTGGCGACCCGGATCCGTGAGAATCGCTGATGCCTATTTATGTTGTGGGAGAGCGCAATCAGCGCGTGCGTATCCCCAATCAGGCGTTGGCGGTGTCCATCACCGGTTCGGTTGGAGGGGCTGAACTGGACGTGCGTGCCGGCGCGGACCAGCCCGTGGTGCGTCCAAGCGCGCATCACGCGGTTCTGCCGCAGATCATCGGCGAAGTGACGGTCGGAGTGCGGCCGGTCGGAGCGCCGAGATTCGGCCCCGGCACTGTCGTTCATCTAGCGATCGCGCATGACAACCCCGCTGAGGTCGATCCCGTGCAAGTGTTGTTCGACCCGGTCGACGTCAGCGGTGAGTCGGGGGTGGTGTTCGCCGCCTTGCGGCCGCAGGGATTTCACCTCGAGGTGGGTGTCACCGCGGTGGCCGACGTGCCGCTGAGCCCGTTGGGAGCGGCGGCGCGCAGTTCGGCCCGACAGGTGATCGGGCGTGCGCCGGAGCAGTCGGACGGATCGGTGATGGTGGCGCTGGACGTCTCGGCGTCGATGCTGCCCTGGTTTGCCGACGGCAGCGCCGCCGCAGCCACCGACATCGTGGTGGGTGTCGCCGCGGCGGCCGGCATTCGTCAAGTGTCGGCGGCGTTCGTCGGGGCGGAGGTCACGCCGGTGGTTGTCGGCGGGTCCAGTGCGCCCCGCTCGGAGGGCGGGGGCCTGGCCGACGCGGTGCGCCAGGCGCAACCACGGTGGTCCGCCGGTGCTCGCTGGTCGCGCCTGGTGCCCGGGCCTCGCATCATCGCCTGCGCCGACTTCCCGATGTCGGCTGTGCAGCAGGGTTTTCCGGTGATCATCTTGTCGAATGACCGGCGGTTCGACGCCGCGGGGGCACGGCTGCCGTCGCCGCGGCAGGGCCACGACGCCTCGGCTGAGTTGCTGGCGCACCCGCATGTGTTGGACCGCATCACCACCACTCTGGTGAGGGCGCTGGCATGACGAAGTGCCCGCGCTGCTTCTCGGTGCTGACCCCGAATCATCACTTGTGGATGATGCCCCCAGAAGCCGGGGCCAACCGTTACCTAGACGAGGTCGGTTCGGCGTTCTATGGGGTGCCTGTCGAGTGCGGGCCCTTCTACAAGTGGGACCGCCCGCCGGGCTACCACGGCCCGCCACCGCCGCCGGCGGATGCGAGTCGGGCGCTGCAAGGCCCGGTGGTCGAGGTGTGCCCGGTGTGTCACTACCTGCTGCCGGACGGATGGCGCGACGGGCATGCGACGTGCATCGCCATGGCCGGTGCCCGCGCCACCGGCAAAAGCCTCTACATCGCCGTGCTGGTCAAGCAGCTCGAGCTGTTGTGTGAAAACCTCGGTGTGTCAATGGAACCCGCGAACCGCGCTACCGCAGCGGCGTATTCAACGCACTACGAGACGCCGCTGTTCATGCAGCGCGGGCTTATTCCGCCCACCCCGACCGTGCACACTCAGGCGTCGCTGCAGCGCGAACCACTGATTTTCAGCATCGGCATCTGGCAAGGCGTGCGGCGCTACCTCGTACTGCGTGATGTGGCGGGCGAGGACATGGAAACTGGCGACCTCAGCGCGCTGCTGTTTCGGTTCTTCGCCAACGCCGATGCCGTGTTCTTCATGTTCGATCCGTTGCGGGTCAAGTCAATCCGTGACCAGTTGCAGGATCTGCTGCCCGCCCAGATATTCAGCGGTGGCGACCCGCGCAGTGTGCTGAACAACGTCATGTCGGCGATCGGCCGCGGACAACCCAGGCTCGCGGTGATCCTGTCGAAGTTCGATGCGCTGCGGTTGCTGCGTGATGTGGAGGGGTCCGAGTGGAGCTTGATCATGTCCAACGCCGGCGCGGCGTATCTTCGTGACACTTCTGATGCGCAGCACTACGACGACGTGGGCGGGCGGCTGCTGCACGAAGAAGTGCGTAGCCTGCTGATGCGGCTCAATGCGGGATCGATGGTCGCGGCAGTCGAAAACCCCTCTAGCGGAATGCGTTTGGCGCACCGGTACTTCGTGGTGTCGTCACTCGGGCAGCCGCCCAGCGGGAACCGCCTGCACGCACGCGGTATCGCCCCGTTCCGCTGCGCGGACCCCGTGCGTTGGGCCACGTCAAGTTTCGGGTTGCTGTGAGTCGTGCGAGCACTTCGCCTGCTTTGGATTGGCGCAAGCCAGGACGTCGCTTGGTGGATGAGGAGGAACGCGAATGACGCACGGCGGCTACGGCGGCGGAGGGCCGGCCGCCCCCTCCGGGGATGATCCGTTCGGCAGTGACCCGTTCACCGTTGGTTCGAGTACTGCCCCGGGGGCTCCTGCACCGACATCCCAGCAGCAGGAAACGAATACGCTGGCCACCCTGTCGGTGGTGTTTGCGTTCGTATTTGCCCCTGCCGGGGTGATTCTCGGCCACCTTGCGTTGTCCCAGATTCACGAGAGTGGCGATCGTGGGCGCGACCGGGCGCTGGTGGGAGTCACGTTGTCGTACGTGTTCATCACCGTCGTGGTGGTGGCACTAGTGGTCTCGGCCGCTGGCGTTCATGCCCGATAACCGGCGATCGCCTGGCCCGGTCGCTAGGCTCGATGTAATCGGGTGAGGTGCGCAGATGAGCGACGGCGAGTATGGCGGCCCGACGGGCCGGTACGACGGTGACTGGCTCGCCGCCGAACCCCATCCGCAGCCTCCCGTCATCTCGGCCCCACCACAGCCTTTACCGCAGAAGACGAACACCTTTGCCACCTTGTCGGTGGTATTCGCGTTTCTCTTCGCGCCCGTTGGCGCGGTGCTCGGCCATCTCGGGCTGTCCCAGATTCGGCGCACCGGGCAGCGGGGCCGCGACCGCGCGCTCATTGGGCTGACGTTGTCGTACGCGTTCGTTCTCATTGCGGTCGTCGGGCTGGTGATCTGGGCGGTCGTCGGCAGGGAGCCGGACCGGTCTGCGACAGTCGCGGCGTCGCCTCCTGCTGCTGCGACGACTACACCCACACCGGACGAACGACTCGTCACGGCCGCCCAGCTGCCGAAGCTGTTGCTGAGTATCGACGAGGTCAAGCAGGCGGTGAACGCGCCGAGCCTCACCAAGGTCGAGGATGGGCGAGCGCTGAGCGGTGACCAGGGCCTCAACGTCACTCCCCGTGAATGCATCAGTGCGTTATTCGGTGGAGGGGCAACGGCATACGAGCGCGGCTCCGCTCGCGGGTCGTTCACACGCTCTGTCACCGGCGACGGTAACGACGGTCTGATCCTACTCAACGAGGTCATGTCGACGTTCGACAATACCGCCGCCGCAACCAATCTCGTGGCACGAGTGGTCGGCCAGTGGCGCGGTTGCGCGGGCAAGTCGGTGACACTGATTGTCGACGGCACCCCCGTCGTCCTCGATGTGGGGCAACCGATTCAGAACGGCACGGTCATGATGCTACGAAACACGGTGCGCGGCGGCATGTCTGGTTTCAGTAGTGACCGGGCCATCGCGGCCAAAGCCAATGTGGTCATCGACCTCGATGCGGAGGGCTACGACCTCGGCGACAGCCTCCAGTCGATAGCGGACCTGATCCTGGAGAGGGTACCTGTATGAGTTCACCGCGGCGGCGGAGGCTGCGTGGTCACGACGTGCACGCGACGACGGTTGCTCACGGCGACGATCAACCATATCCACGCCCAGCCGCCGCAGGCCCAGAACGTCAGCAGTGTGAGTACGGCGTGCAGTGCATGGTTCGGTCCGGTGACCACAACGCTGGTTTGCATGGGCATCGGCTGCAGTGAGGGCGCTGGATGAAGCGGTGCGGCCATCGGGTGTGGTGCAGCGGGCACGGGCTGCGGCGGGGTGGCACGATGGTGCGCCGTCCAGCCGCGCCCGTCGAAGTAACGCTGTCCAGGTGCACCGCTTGGGTTGGGATACCAGCCGGCGGGTGGCAGGTTACTCATAGCGACTCCTCCCTGCCTCCCTCCATTGGACTCAAACGCTGTGATGCGACTGTTCCAACGTTAGCTGGACCGTCGGCGCTAACTCCACGCCTACGCGAGAGCGTCGAGCATGCTGCTCGAAGGGGAGCCGCGGCTGGCACCCCATCGGCGCCCGCCATGGCATCTGACGGCTTATTACTCTTGGTCAGAAGAGGTTTCGTCGGCGCGCCGGATCATGCGCTCCGACAATTCGAGGAACTGGTTCTCATGGCCGCCGGCCACGGAAGAGTAGCCTAGCCTTCGTATCTCCGTCGCGAAGCCCCGGACGTCGCTGGCTAAATGCTCGAGCTCATTCATAGTGACAACCAACTCTAAGGACGCCTTCAAGAAATAGGTGAGGGACAGTCGCTTTCGGGCAGTCGGCGAGCGCGCCCCATGATGAGTGGGTCGGGCTCGTCGGCGCCGCCTCGCCGCCGCATCGGCGGCCGACAACGACCATCACAGCCGTTGCCGCGGGGTGCGCGTGCCGGGGCTCCGCGCATCAGAGTGTTCGGCAGTGCCGTGCCGATCTTTAGGATCAGCCGATTCATCGAGTTTCTCAGCGGAGCTGCCGAATACCGAGTCGGTCGATTCGCCAAGAGCCGGCTCGGGGAAATGCCACTTCTCGTCACGATACGAATGATCGAGATTCAATTCCCACGGAAAAGCCATTCGCTCCCCCCATAGCGTTGCGTCGGCAATTAGCGGAAAACGCTATCGCAACTTTTCGCGATCTTGGGTAACTGTTCGATAAAAGATGAATTGCGACTAAAGCACGGGAAATCCCTTCGCTCGTCCGAAATTCGAGTTTTGCATGCGCTGTTTCGGCAGCAGTCGCCCAGCGGCCGGCGTCTCCGGCTTGCATTTTGGCGCCACCAGCGCCAAAATGGCGCCATGCCGAGTGTGCAGATCAAAGATGTACCGGACGACACTCACAGGGTCTTGCGCGAGCGCGCCGCACGCGCGCACCAATCTCTGCAGGAGTACCTCCTGAGCCGGCTGATTGCCGACGCGAGCCAGCCGACTCTAGAGGAGGTATTCGAGCGCGCCGCCCAACGTGACGGTGGCGTGGTGTCCTTTGGGTCAGCGGTGAGTCACCTTCGGGCAGAACGTGATCGTCGTTGATGCAAGCGTGCTGGCGGTAGCACTGGGAGACGACGGAAGGGATGGGCGGTGGGCCCGGAATCGGCTGCAGAGCAACACTTTAGCCGCCCCCGAGCTCGTCGATCTCGAGGTCGTTTCGGTGTGGCGCCGCCATGTCACGGCGAAGCTGATGACAGCGCGACGAGCCGCGGCTGCGATCTCAGACCTCGACGACTTGCCGCTACGCCGCTCGTCGCATCGGCCGCTGCTACGCCGCATCTGGGAGTTGCGGCATGTCGCGACACCCTACGACGCCGCCTATGTCGCACTCGCCGAAGCGCTCAACGTCGTCCTCGTGACCGCCGACGCGCGACTTGCAAGGGCATCAGGTGTCAGATGTGAGATCGAGGCGATCGCGGATCATCAGTGACGAGGTCACCGAAAACCTAGACGACGACTGGGAACCGACCGATTATGGCCAGGCTGTCAGCGCCGTGCTCGCGCAGTTCAACGCTGCCCGCGTCAACGAGTGGCCGTGAGCGCACTGGTGATTCGGGGCTCGGTGGTGACCGCGGCGGGCTGGTGTTTTGCCTTCACCATGGCGTCGTTCATCTTGGGCGACCTGCGCGTGCTGGGCACGATCGGTGCGCCGATCGCCCTGCCCGCAGACGGTTGAAATGGTGAGTAGAACCCCGGCGTTAATTTCAAAAGGCGGCGCTGCCAGTTCGGTGGCGTCATCGTGGATGGCGGGCTGTCTTCGTGCCGACGCTCCGCAGATCGGCGCGCGACGACCAGGAGACGTCGGAGGGCACAAGGATGTGCGGGATATTCGCTGCGATGACACGTCACGGCCTTTCCAGTGACCGCTGCGATGCGGCGCTCAAGCTCTTGGAACATCGCGGGCCGGACGGCACCGGCATCTGGACGTCGCGTGATGGGCAGTGGACGCTCGGACACACGCGGTTGTCGATCATCGGTTTGAGAAACGGCAGTCAGCCCATGACCAGCCCGGATGGCGCGGTGCATGTGGTGGTGAACGGCGAATTCTACGGCTACCGCGAGCTTCGCGAGCGTCTGCGAGCGATCGGCTATCGCTTCTCCACCGAGAGCGACAGCGAAATTGCGCTGCACCTCTATCAGGAGCGCGGCATGCAGGCCGCGACGCTCCTGCGAGGTGAGTTCGCGATGGTCATTGCCGACGAACGCCAACGGGCGATGATCGCGGTCCGCGACCGCTTCGGGGTCAAGCCGCTCTACTACGCAGTGGTGAACGGCGACGTGTTCTTCGCGTCAGAGATCAAAGCGCTATTGGCGCTGGGCGTGCCGGCCGCGTGGGACCTCGAGGGCGCTACCGGAGGTATGGGCAGATCTCACGAGAAGACCGAATTCGCCGGGATCAGTACCGTGCCGCCGGGTTGCTATGCGATCGCCAGAGATGGCGATGTTCGCATCTATCCCTATTGGGATTGGGAGATCCCGACTGCCGAGCAGATGCGGGCAGACACGCGAAGCGACGCCGAGATCGTCGACGAATTCCGCGAGGCTCTGCGCGATGCCGTGCGGCAACGACTGGTCGCCGATGTCGAGGTCGCTTCGTATCTGAGTGGTGGCATCGACTCATGCGCCGTCCTCGGGCTCGCGCAGCAGGAGATGGACCGGCCGATCCGCGCGTTTACGCTCACCTTTGAGAACCCGCTCTATGACGAAGCCAGCATCGCTGAAGCTCAGGCCAAGCATGTCGGCGCGACGTATCACCCCATTCCGATCACTGGGCGCGAGATCGCCGACTCGTTCAAGGATGCGATCTGGCATGCCGAAACGCAGATGTTCAACGGCCACGGCGTCGCCAAGTATCTCCTCAGCCGTGCCGTGAGAGCCGCGGGCATCAAGGTGGTGTTCACCGGCGAAGGCGCCGACGAAATGCTGGGAGGCTATCCGTACTTCCGGGTCGACGCGCTGAATGACAACGCGGCGTTGAGTGCCGGCGAGAAATCGGCGCTCCTCGATGAGATGCTCGGCGCCAATGCGGCGACTCGCGCGTTGTTGATGCCGGAGCAGGTCAACAGCCCGGAGATGCAGGCAGTGGAGCGCAGGCTCGGCTGGCTGCCGGCGACGCTCAACATGGCTGCGGCCCAGGCCAACAGCGTGGCCCCGTTGTTCCGCGATGATCTCCCGGCGTCCGTGCGGGAGTTT
>CAWJDL010000020.1:0-321519 GCA_963841555.1 uncultured Actinomycetota bacterium | reverse complement strand
GGAAACCCCGCCATGGTCGGTGATTGGCAATCCACCGCCTGCATCCTGTGCGAGTGCAACTGCGGCATCGTGGTCCAACTCGACGGCCGCAATCTCGCCAAGATCCGCGGCGACAAGGAGCATCCCGCCTCGCAGGGGTACACCTGCAACAAGGCGCTGCGACTGGACCACTACCAGAACAACGGCAACCGGCTGACCTCCCCCATGCGCAGGCGGCCCGACGGCAGCTACGAGGAAATCGATTGGGACACCGCGATTTCCGAGATCGCCGCGGGCTTCAAGCGCATCGCCGACACGCACGGCGGGGACAAGATCTTCTACTACGGAGGCGGCGGGCAAGGTAACCATCTCGGGGGCGCATACAGCGGCGCCTTCCTCAAGGTGCTCGGTTCGCACTACCGGTCGAACGCGCTGGCGCAGGAGAAGACCGGTGAGGCGTGGGTCGACGCCCACCTCTACGGCGGTCACACCCGTGGCGAGTTCGAACACGCCGAGGTGTCGGTGTTCGTCGGAAAGAACCCGTGGATGTCGCAGAGCTTCCCGCGTGCCCGCACCGTGCTCAATGAGATCGCCAAGGATCCCGGCCGCTCGATGATCGTCATCGACCCGGTGATCACCGACACCGCGAAGATGGCCGACATCCATCTTCGGGTGCGGCCGGGGACCGACGCCTGGTGCCTGGCGGCGCTGAGCGCCGTGCTGGTGCAGGAGGACCTGTGCAATGAGGCGTTTCTCGCCGAGCACGTCACCGGCGTCGAGCCGGTTCGCGAGGCATTGCGCGACGTCCCCGTCGGCGAGTACGCACAACGATGCGGCGTCGACGAGGAACTGATTCGTACCGCGGCTCGGCGCATCGCCGCCGCCGACAGCGTCGCGGTGTTCGAGGACCTCGGCGTCCAGCAGGCACCCAACAGCACACTGTGCTCGTATCTGAACAAACTGCTCTGGATCCTGACCGGCAACTTCGCCAAACGTGGTGGTCAGCACCTGCATTCATCGTTCGGGCCGCTGTTTCGCCATGTAACCGCGGTCGGGCGGACGCCGGTCACCGGTGCACCCGTGGTCGGCGGGCTGATACCGAGCAACGCGGTGCCCGAAGAGATCCTGACCGACCATCCCGACCGCTTCCGCGCGATGATCGTGGAGAGCAGCAATCCTGCCCATTCCCTTGCCGATTCCGCTGCGTGTCGGGCGGCCTTCGAGTCACTCGAGCTGATGGTGGTCATCGACGTCGCTATGACGGAGACGGCCCGGCTGGCGACGTACGTGTTGCCCGCGGCGAGTCAGTACGAGAAGCCGGAGTCGACGTTCTTCAATCTCGAGTTCCCGCACAACACATTTCACCTGCGGCATCCGTTGCTCGAGCCGCTGGAGGGCACGCTGCCCGAGCCCGAGATCTGGGCGCGGCTGATGCGTGAACTCGGTGTGATCGACGACGCCGAGCTGCAGCCCCTTCGTGATGCCGCCGAGCAGGGCCTGGCGGCGTACGCGCAGGCGTTCCTCACAGCGGTTGGCGCCAATCCGATGTTCACCAAGGCGCTGCCGTTCGTGTTGTACGAGACTCTGGGACCGACACTTCCCGACGGGCTCGCCGGTGCTGCGGCGCTGTGGGGCCTGGCGCAGAAGGCCGCCATGACGTATCCCGAGGCCGTGCGCCGGGCGGGCCACGCCGACGGCAACGCATTGTTCGAGGCGATCCTTGCGAGCCGGTCGGGCGTGACGTTCACCGTCCACGAGTACGAGGACGACTGGCAGCTGGTGACCCATGCCGACCACAAGATCGCCCTGCACATGCAGGAGATGCTCGATGACATCCGCGGGTTGTCCGATGCGCCAGCGGGGTTGACCACGCCCGATTTCCCGATCGTGTTGTCGGCCGGTGAGCGGCGCGCATACACCGCGAACGACATCTTCCGTGATCCGTCCTGGCGCAAACGCGACGCGGATGGAGCGCTGCGCGTCAGCATCGAGGACGCCGAGGCGCTGGGCCTGACCGACGGCGGTCGCGCGCGGATCACCACCGCGGCAGGCAGCGCAGAGGCCAGCGTGGAGATCAGCGAGGTGATGCTGCAGGGGCACGCGTCGTTGCCGAACGGTTTCGGCCTCGACTACGTCGACAGCGACGGGTGCGCGACGGTCCCTGGCGTGGCGCCCAATTCGCTCACTTCTACCGAGTGGCGCGACGCCTACGCGGGCACACCGTGGCACAAGCACGTTCCCGCCCGAATCGAGGCCGTTCCGCTCGCGGTTAGCGCGTCCTAGCTCACGGAATCGGTTCACCGATCCCGAGCAGGTTTCCTTCGCTGTCGTGGAACCAGGCCGCCCTCTCGGCGGATCCCTTGCTGGGATAATTGCCATCCACGTGGGCAATGCCGTCGACCGTTTTCAGCCCGGGCAGGTCGACCTCCTCGAAAACGACACCGCGACTGCGTAACTCGGCAACTGTCGCGTCGATATCGTCGACGGTCCACCCCATCTGCGTGAAGGTGCCGGGCGATGTGCCTGCAGATTGAAACAACCCGAACTCGCCGCCCTGGCACCGGTACAGCAGGCCACCCGGCCGCTCCTCGCTTGGTTCGAGCCCCAGCTTCTCGGCGTAGAACGCCCGTGCCCGCTGCAGATCCTGGGCGGGCAGCCGCGTGGCGACATGTGCGTTCGCGAGCATCGTCACTCCTTCCTGATACGAATGCGTGCGGCCGATCGTAACGCCGCGGGCTACCCCAATAGGCGATGCGTCGCCCGCTCGAGCACTTGCCTGCGACTACGTCCGTTGTGGTCGGCGGCGATGAAATGGTTGCCGATGGCGAGCGCAAAGGCGAGCATGGCGCGGGCCTCGACGTCCTCCGGGTCATCGGTGAACTCGCCGATCAACAAGCGCAGGTATTCCATGCGGCGGTTGTCGACTCGTCGGAGGCGCTTGGCAACCGACGTGTCGCGCCGGGCCCAGTCCCGGACCGCGAGGTCGATCGGAAGCAGCTCTTTGGAGAAGGTGAGCATGCCGGCCCTGCGGACCTTGTCCCGTGCGTCGCCGCCTTCCTGCTCGACCCGTTCGAGCACCTCTTCAGTGCTCCGGTGCTCCCAGGTGTCGAGCATCTCGTCGAGAAACGCCTGTCTGCTGGGAAAGTGCCAGTAGAACCCGCCTCGGGTGACATCGAGAGCCTTCGCGAGCAGCTCCACCCGCACCGCGCCGGGCCCTCCCGCGGCGAGGGCTTGCAACCCGGCATCGATCCAGGTGCTCCGCGGTGTGCGGGTCTGGGCGACCATCACTTCTCCCTGTTTGGTAGCGGGTCTTGACTCCGGTTCGTCGCCAAGCATACAGTACTGTATGTTTGATTCAGCATCACTCGACAGGACCCAACACACATCGCGGTCGTGGCGAATCCACGAGATCGCCAAGGATTTTCGGCTACTCGACGTGTGGGCGCTGCCGACACCCGGCGGCCCCGATGACTTCCCGGAGCTGGTCCGGTTGATGGCCACGTTCGACCCCGGTGAGACCTCTCCCGTGGTGCGCGCCCTGTTCGCGATCCGGTGGACGATTGGACGCATGTTGGGCATCGATCGCCAGGAAACCGGGCTTGGCACCCGCGTTCGGAGCCTCCGTGATCGGCTACCTGCCGATTTGGCCGACACCCCAAGCGATTTCGACACGCATCTGTTCACGCCGCTGTACGTCACCGACGACGAGTTCGCGCTGGAGATCGCCAACCAGACCATGCACGGCGTGATGCACGTCGGCTGGGTGCCAGACGGAACGGGCGGTCATCGCGGCCAGATGGCCGTTCTGGTGAGGCCGAACGGACTGCTCGGGGTGGCCTACCTGGCGGCCATCGCGCCGTTCCGCCACCTTGTGGTGTATCCGCTGATGATGCGAGGCATCGGACGCGCATGGCGGCAATCGGCTGCGGGAGCACGCCGGTGACCGCCGAGGTGCGCCAGGTGGACGTTCCGTCATCGGCGCGAGCGCTGAGCACTTTGGCTCGCGTCGACTACTGCGACGCGTTTCTCTTCGACGTCGGTTCGACCCACGACGAGAGCGCCGAGGACCTGATTCGCGAAATCCTGGAGCGCGCACCGCTGGCGGTCCGAACCCAGCTCCTGTCGGGATGGTCGGCGATCGGGCTGAAGGTGGGCAACACGTCGAACGGATCGGTGCTCGGCTGGGAAGTCCGCCGAACCGTGCCCGATCATGTGCTCCTCGGCGCCGAGTCGCGGATCGGAATGCCCGGCGAGTTGCTTCTCAAGAAAGAGGACGACGCACTGCTTTTCGCGACGTTCGTCGCGCAGCGGAACCTGGTCGCGCGGGCGGTATGGGCCATCACCGAACCAGTGCACGTGCGAGTCGTGCGCGACATCTTGGGTCAGGCGAGCCAGCGGCTCCGAACCTAGGGAACGGGCGGCGCCTCAGGCGGTAGCGGCGCCGTCGGTGGGTTGGCCGGCATTCCGGGCGGCGGCACAGCATCTGCGTTCATCGGGCGTTGTGTCAGCAACAGGAGGGCGTCCTTGCCGCTCACTTCCTGGGTCTGGACCGCGTGCCAGAGATCTTGCAGATACGTGAGGCTTCGTGGCTGGTTCGGGTCCGGTGGGGTGTCGGTAGTGCCCGGCGGCAGGTTCTCGGGGCTCGACAAGTGCAGGCACGGCAGCGGGCGGCGTTGCCGGATCGGCGGCGGCCGCCTGCACCGTCCCGTCCGGCGCCGGCCCCGGTGGCGGTGGGGTGAGGGCCGCCGGGTCGGCCGGAGCCGGTGCGGGAGGCAAGGGCACCACCGGCAGCGGATCGGCCAGCGCCGTCGGCGCCAGCGTCAACGCCCCGATCACGCCCACTGCAGCCGTGACCACGGACAGAGCCGTCGCTTCGATGTTGATCCTCACCGATGCCCCTTCCCGTTACCGCGATCGCGCGGCGCTACTGGATGGTTCAGCCTGGCTCTCAGAATTGTTACATCTGTGGTCGCTGTGACGAAGCAGTTAATGAGATTTCGGCATTGCGGAACACGTTTCACTTGGAGTTTGATGGAACCCGCCTCACCACCCCCCAACTGTGGTGTAGCAATGCGATAGGGCACTAGACAACGTCATTTGAGGAGTGCATCTATGCCGTCTCCGGACCTCCCCCCCGGCTTCGACTTCACCGACCCCGATATCTACGCCGAACGGCTGCCGATCGAAGAACTAGCGCACATGCGCAAGGTCGCGCCGATCTGGTGGAACGAGCAGCCGATGGGCATCGGCGGCTTCGACGACGGCGGCTACTGGGTGGTGACCAAGCACAAGGACGTCAAAGAGGTATCCGTGCGAAGCGACGTCTTCTCCAGCCTGGAGAAGACCGCGTTGCCGCGCTACAAGGACGGCACGGTGGGTGAGCAGATCGAGCGGGGCAAGTTCGTCCTGCTCAACCAGGACGCGCCGCACCACACCCACCTGCGGAAGATCATCTCTCGAGCGTTCACGCCGCGGGCAGTCGAGCGGCTGCGGGAGGAGCTGAACCAGCGTGCGCAGAGCATCGCCAAACTCGCGGCTGCGGAGGGCTCGGGCGACTTCGTCGAGCAGGTGTCTTGCGAGCTCCCGCTGCAGGCCATCGCTGGGTTGATGGGCGTGCCGCTGGACGACCGCAAGAAGCTGTTCGACTGGTCCAACCAGATGGTCGGCGACATGGATCCGGAGTTCGCCGGCAACGACGCGATCACGGCCTCCGTCGAACTGATCATGTATGGCATGCAGATGGCGGCCGACCGGGCCGCCAACCCCGGCGACGACCTCGTCACCAAGTTGGTCCAAGCCGACGTCGAGGGACACAAGCTCTCCGACGATGAGTTCGGCTTCTTCGTCATCCTGCTGGCCGTCGCGGGCAACGAGACGACCCGCAACTCGATCACCCAGGGCATGATGGCGTTCACCGACTTCCCGGACCAGTGGGAGCTGTTCAAGAAGGAGCGGCCGGCGACGGCGGCCGACGAGATTGTCCGCTGGGCCACCCCGGTCACCTCGTTTCCAGCGCACCGCGCTTGAGGACACCGAACTGTCGGGCGTGAAGATCAAGAAGGGTCAGCGGGTGGTGATGTTCTACCGCTCCGCCAACTTCGACGAGGACGTGTTCGAAGACCCGTACTCGTTCAACATTCTGCGAGACCCCAACCCGCACGTCGGATTCGGCGGCACCGGTGCGCACTTCTGCATCGGCGCCAACCTCGCGAGGATGACGATCGACCTGATGTTCAACGCGATCGCGGACCAGATGCCCGACCTCGCGCCGATATCCCCGCCGGAGCGGCTACGGTCGGGCTGGCTCAACGGCATCAAACACTGGCAGGTCGACTATCAAGGCGCGTCGAAACGCCAGGTCGCGAAGTAGTTGGATAGTCGATGATGGAGCGCCAGTAGTCCTCCGGTATTTCGGCGCCCGTTCGCAGCACCATCGCCAGACCGGTGGCCATCGCGATGCCGAGCAGCCCGAGCCACAGCCCGGCCAGGCCGATGATCACCCAGCACGCCGCGGTCACCGTCGGCCACGGCGATAACACGGCGAGCACGGGTGCGAAGAAGAAGCCTGTCCCGATGTACCACGCCGAACCGGCGCGGTCGCATATCAGCACGAAACGCAGCCACCGTGGAATCTTGTGCTCGGTCATGCCACCAGCGTGCCGCCGCCCAGGTAAGTGGCGCAATTACCTGAGAGGTAGTGGCTGCGGTCCCCCGCCGTACGCAACACTGGGCGCGTGACCACCGCCGCCCAAGCCCAGAGTCCCCCGTTCGGATCGCTGATGCGTGAGTGGCGGCAGCGCCGCCGGCTGTCCCAACTCGACCTCGCGATCGAGGCCGACGTGTCCGCCCGCCACGTCAGTTTTATCGAGACGGGCCGATCGGCCCCGAGCCGCGCGATGGTGCTGCGCCTCGCCGGGGTGCTCGACGTGCCGCTTCGCGAACAGAACCAGCTGCTGATGGCCGCCGGTCTCGCACCGGTCTACCGGGAACGCTCCCTTGGCGACCCCGATATGGCAGCCGTCCGGGAGGGCGTTGAACGAGTTCTGAACGCCTACAACCCATTTCCGTGCGTCGTGGTCGACCGTGGCTGGCAGATCGTGCATGCCAACGCCGGTGCCGGGGTGCTGCTCGAGGGCGTCGCACCGCACCTGCTCGAAGCGCCGAACGCGCTGCGCATCGCGGTGCATCCAGAAGGGCTGGCACCACGCATCCGCAATCTCGGGCAATGGCGCCATCACCTCATCGAGCGGCTTCGGCGTGAGGCCGCGGTCAGCGGCTCGGCCGAGCTGTCCGCGCTACTCGCCGAGATCGAGTCGTACCCCGGGGGTTTGGCGGAGACGCGCGATCTCGGCGGCGTCGCGGTGCCGCTCGAGCTGTACGCCTCCGACGGAAAGCTGCTGACATTCCTGAGCACCGTCACCACGTTCGGCACCGCGTTGGACCTGACCGCCGCGGAGCTGAGCATTGAAGCGTTCCTTCCCGCCGACGAAACGACCGCCGCGGCATTGCGCGGGTAAAACGCCCATGGGCGCACGGAAACATCAATAGAGTCTGGCGGCATGGAGATCCGACACATTGCGGTGGCCGCGGCTGTGCTCGTCGCCGGACTGGCCGGCTGCGCATCGCAGCCGGCGGCGCTCGGCGGTACCACGGCGAAGGTGACCATCGACGGCAAGGACACCGGTAATCCGCACGCCGTGAGGTGCTCTCAAACGGGGTGGGCGTGGACCATCGAAACTCCCGACAAGACGAAGGGTTTCACCGCGGTCATCGACACCGGCGACACGATCACCGCCAAGTCGGTCGACTTCCATGACTTCGGGGGCTTCACCGGCACCTATTGGGGCGAAATCGGCAAGGCCGAGGTGAAGGGCGCCGGCGGCAAGTACACGATCACCGGGTCTGCCGACGGAAGCTTCACCGACAATCCGAGCAACGCCGTCACCGCGACGTTCAGGATCGAAGCCGCCTGCTGAGCACCTCGAGTGCCGCTGTGCACCATTGGATGTTCGTCTGCTCGTACATCCGCCCGCCCATCAACGTCAGGTAGGGCCCGATCCGCTCGGAGTCGCGTTCGAAGGCCTCTGCATCGCGACCGTCGAGCATCTCGGCGAGCAGTCGGTCGTAGGTGGCCAGCTTCGTGCGCGCCCGGTCCAGTCGCGCCATGACTTCCTTGGTGACAGCGTGCGCATCGCCGACGTCGACGGCTTGCAGCTTGACCAACAGCTCGTCGCGCATCGCCACCGGCTTGGCAGGCGCGCCGGTGAACCGGTGCAGGTCCGCACGACCCGTGTCGGTGAGGGTGAACACCCGCTTGTCGGGCCGCCGCTTCTGGCGCACCAGCCGCGCGCGGACCATTCCTTCGGCCTCGAGCCGGTCGAGTTCGCGGTACAGCTGCTGCGGTGTGGTCGACCAGAAGTTGGCGACCGATATGTCGAAGCGTTTTGCGAGCTGATAACCCGATGCCTCGCCTTCCAGCAGAGCGGCGAGCACCGCGTGACGCAACGCCATCTAGACGGCCTCCCGATCGCGGCTTAGTATCATTAGCACCTATTCAACTTGATGACTATAAGGCGGTCAAGCCATGCACCCCTTCCGCAGCGCCATCGAAGCCCGAGATATCGACGCCGCAGTCGCCCTGATGCGTGACGATGTGACGTTCCGCAGCCCGGCCGTGTTCACGCAGTACACGGGCCACGACGCTGTGCGACGAATTCTGGAGGCCGTCGTGCAGGTGTTCCAAGACTTCCGCTACACCCGCGAGATCGGCGCGGCCGGCGCCAGCGATCACGCCCTTGTGTTCGAGGCCCGGGTCGGCGACAAGCAATTGGAGGGGTGCGATTTCATCCGGCATGACGAGGACGGTGCGATCAGCGAGCTGATGGTCATGGTCCGGCCGCTCTCGGCGGCGCTCGCGCTGGCCGAGGCCATGAAGGCGCAGCTCTCCTCCGTGTAGATCACCGTAACTGGTCAGACCACTTGACCTCTGGCCTCTCGGCTGGCACGCTTGGCCGCATGGCCCTGCAACCGGTGAACCGTCGATCCGTGCCCGAGGACGTGTTCGATCAGATCGTCGCCGAGGTGCTCAGTGGCGAGATGCAGCCCGGAGAGTCCCTGCCAAGTGAGCGCAGGCTCGCTGAGGTGCTCGGGGTCTCCCGCCCTGCGGTGCGCGAAGCGCTCAAGCGTCTCTCGGCGGCGGGTCTGGTGGAGGTACGTCAGGGCGACGCCACCACCGTGCGCGACTTCCGGCGCCACGCCGGACTCGACCTTCTCCCCCACTTGCTCATGCAGGCCGGCGAGCTAGACCTCGCCGTCGTGCGCAGCATCCTCGAAACAAGGCTTCACAACGGGCCCAAGGTCGCCGAGCTGGCCGCCCGGCGGCGGCGCCAGGAACTAGCGGCACTGTTTGATGACGCGCTGCAGAAGCTGGCCGACGAGGACGACCCCGTCGAGCGGCAGCGACACGCCCTGACGTTCTGGGACCACGTGGTCGACGGCGCCGACTCGATCGCGTTTCGGCTGATGTACAACACGCTTCGGGCCACCTATGAGCCTGCGCTTGAAGCGCTAGCAACCGTGATGGCCGACGAGGTCGGCAGGCCCTCGGCGTACCGCGAGCTTGCCGATGCGATCAACGCCGGCGATCCCGAGAGAGCCGGCAAGGCCGCGCAGGACTTACTCGAACCCGCGACCACAGCTCTGCTGGCCGTGATTGACAACCTGGAGGATCAACCATGACCACCTCGACCGAACGCCCCACCCGAAAGGGGTTCACCCTGTCGGATGCGGGTCGTGAATTCTGGAAGCACCCGTCCCCGTGGATGATTGGCGCGATGCTCGTCGCCGCGCTGACCGCGCGCATCATCGTCGGCGACTGGCAGATCACCGACGCGCTGGTGCCGCTGGTGATGGTCGCCCTTTTCCCGTTCTTCGAGTGGATCATCCACGTATTCATCCTGCACTGGCGCCCAAAGCATCTCGGTCGCTTGACCATCGACCCGCTGCTCGCCCGCGAACACCGCGCACACCACGTGGACCCGCGCAGCATTCCGCTGATCTTCATACCGGCCAAATCGCTGCTGTGGGTTATCCCGCTGACGGTTGCCATTGCGGCGTTCGCGTTCCCCCGTCTTGGAATGGGCCTCACCTATCTGGTGTTCATCGCAATGCTGGGGCTCTCCTACGAGTGGACCCACTACCTCATCCACAGCGATTACAAGCCCAAAACCCGTGTGTACCGAGCTATTTGGCGCAACCACCGGCAGCATCACTTCAAGAACGAGCACTTCTGGTTCACGGTGACGAGCTCGGGTACCGCCGACCGTGTGCTCGGCACCTACCCCGATCAGGCGACCGTCGCCACCTCACCGACGGCGAAGAACCTGCACGCGGCTATTGCTGAACGATGATCGGGTCGCCGATGCTCACGGTGTCGTAGTACCAGGCCGCGTTGTCTGGGCCAAGATTGATGCAACCGTGGCTGACGTTCGAATTTCCCTGTGAGCCCACCGACCACGGAGCGGAGTGCACGTAGATGCCGCCCCACGTGACGCGCACGGCGTCGCTGACCGTGAGCTTGTAGCCATCGGGGTCGGATAGCGGAATGCCGATGGTCCGTGAATCCATCACGACGGTGGACTGCTTCTCCAGCGCCGCGAACGTTCCGATCGGTGTCGGATACTTGGATCTGCCCATCGACGCCGGCATCTGGCGCACTACCTGGCCGTCGATGCTGACGGTGAAGGTATGTGCGTCGACGTCGGCCACCCCCACCACCGCGGCGCCCGTCTCAAAAGTCGTCTTCGCGCCACCCGCTGTCACGATGATGCTCGAGTGAGCGGGCCAGAATCCCTTCGGATTCCATTGCACGACACGGTCATTGAGCCAGGTGAACGAGCCTGAGGGTGTTGCTGCCGGGGAGCTGATGTCGATTGATTTCTCGGCGGTGGCGCGGTTGGTGATCGACTGCGCGAACGTCACCGTCACCGGGTACGCGACACCAACCTGTTGGCCTGGAGACGGTTGGATGCTCGCAACGTCGGTCGGTGCGGTGACACCGGCGGAACTGGTAGTGACGGATCCCGCGGTTGCGCTGGCTGCAATGCCCACCACGACAAGCACATTACGAACGGCTCTACGCACTGTTTGAATTCCTCTTCAGATGGGCGGTCAGCACACTTTCATCCTAGTTGGTCAACACCGAATACCCCGGTAACCGCAAGTCAGCGCGCCACCGTGCGCCTCTAGAGCTACGTGACGGTCGCCACGGCGCGGTTGATTGCCAGCAACGCGTAGCCCAACGCGAGCACGCCGCCCGCGAGCACACAAATGTTCGCGACGACCGCGGCAGTCCCGACGGTGTCAGGATCGAGGAAGTAGTACGGCGCACGCCGGCCCGCGTTGTTGAGCACAGCCAGTGCCAGCGCGAGGTATGCCGCCGGATAGGCCAGCCAGACCATCGGCTGCCACCAGCGGACCTGTGCCTGATCCCGCCCGACGAGCAGCCAATCGGTCAGGGCCAGCATCGGCACGACGAGGTGCAACAGCACGTTGGCGGGTGTGTATCCCATGCTGTGCCCGGTCAGGAACAGATTCCAGATGACACCCGCGATCAGCACATACAGCACGACCGCGCCACGGACCGCGATCCGGGCATCCGCACGCGGCCAGGCAAGGGTCCATAGGTAGTAGCCCGCGGCCAGCACGTTCGCCTGATAGGTGAAGGTGCTCAGCCGCCACAGCAGGCCCGACCGAGTCGATGTCGCCACCGCGACCAGCGCGAGCACCACGGCCAGCACGATCGCGACCCGAAGCGTCACCCGAAGCACCCGCACCTCAACGAGCGTATGCGTGCCGGCCCGTCGGGTCAGGCAGGCGGCAGTAGCGGCGGTGCGTCGGGTGGCGGCGGCGCGGGCTCAGGAGCCGGCGCAGGCGGCGGCGCGAGCTCAGGAGCTGGTTGCACTTCGTCGTCCCTGCCGACGCCGTGCAGCCGGTCTCTGATCCGGCTCATGATTCCCGGACGTTCGACCGGCGCAGGCGCGACGGGCGGGGCCAGCTGCTCGGGGGGTAACGGCGGAGCCCCGGGCGGCGGAACTGCCGCGGGCGCCTCCGCTGGGACGCCTTCGACGGGCGGCGCGTCGGTGACGGCCTCCTGGGCCTCGGGGATGCCGACTGGCGTTTCGCTGTAAACCGGCGGCGGCGCAACCTCGACCGGCGGGGCTTCGGGAGGAGGCGGCGGCAGCACCTCGACGACCGGTGCCGACGGGATCGCGACCGGCGGCGAAAGGTGAGTCGCCGCGGCGGGCGTCTCCGGGGAGGTCTTGGCGGCGGGCTGCGGTGCGGACGTGGCCGCGTCCTTCTTGGGCGCCAGCTGCAGGCTGACCGCGACGGACGCCGACACCGTGAACGTCAGCACCCCCGCGACCAGCAGGGCCAGCGGGCCGGCCTGTCCAAACTGCCTGCGGCGGCGTCCGAGGGCTCGGCGTTCGTCGAAGTGCTGGCCATCGTCGGTGAACGCGAAGTCGACGTTCTGCGCGGAAGCGAGCGCCGCGCCACGCGCAAGGGCGAGCTGGGCCTCCGCGGGAGCGAACACCGGAACGGACAGGGCTTCTTCGAGGATGGGCATGAGCTCGTCGTCTCCACCCGAACCGACCACGACCAGGGCCTGGGGTTGCCAATCGGCACGGGTGAACACCGCGCTCAGCCACCGAATCAAGTCCTCTTCGGTCACGATCCCGTGGTTGATCGCCGTCTGCACAGCGCCGTCGCGGATGTGCACGATCAGGGCGATCACCGTCTCGGGCTCCAGCACACACACCGCGGTGGTGCTGTACCCGATGACCTCGGCGATGCCCCGTGCCAACGCCTCGGTGGCCTCAGGCATCCGAACGGGCACGACATTGTCGAAACCGGAATCGGACAGGGACTTCAATAGCAGCGAGGCCTCGGCGTCGGCGTCGTCGCTCCAGGTCACGCCGATGGAATGCAGGCGGTGGCCGTGAGTCGCGGCGATCGCTTCACTGCGCAGCACCGCAGCGGCCGCCTGTTCGGACGACTGCAGGGCGCTCGACCGGCCCCGGGAGAGGACCTCGAATGCGTCGCGGTCCATGGTGGCGCCGTCGGCGTCCTGCCCCTCGACAAGTACAAGACCGACGGCGGACGGCGTTACCGATAAGCCGAGTACGGCGTCCACATACATCCCTTCGGACGTCCACCTATCCGGGTGACACTACCTGCACGCGCGGGTCCCAGCTCACCGGGCGCTCGGCGCTACCCCTTGCTTACCGAGCCGAAATGTGCTGCGCCGCATGAAACTCCTGCAAACGATGCGGCGCCACCTTTGCCCAGCATCGTCGGACGCGATCGGCCACGGAGCGATGGGCAGGGTCGCGGGGTGACCTGCTACCTACTTCTCGGGTGCCAGGATCTCTTGCAGCGTCGGCGGTGCGATGTTGCCGCCCGACAGGATCATCACCGTGCGACCCGGCGGTGTTGCACCCTTACGGTAAGCGGCCAACGCCACCGCGCCGCTCGGTTCGGCCACCAGATGGGCCTGATAGGCGAGTTCTCGCACGGCTGCGCGAATCTCGTTCTCCGACACGGTGATCACACCGTCTAACACCTGTTGCAGGTGCGCGAACGTCAATTCGGACGGCTGTGAGCGCAGGCCGTCGGCGATCGTGCGGTTTCTGTCCGCGATCGTCCAGTCCACCCGATGTCCCAGGCGAAGACCCTCCGCGGTATCGGCCGCCAGCTCCGGTTCGACGCCGAAGACGCGGGCGTCGGGGCATAGCCCCTTGATCGCGATGCCGATGCCGGACGCCAGGCCGCCGCCACTGACCGGAATCAGCACCGTGTCGACGGCGGGCAGGTCCTCGGCGATCTCCAGGCCGATCGTGCCCTGCCCCGCGATGATGTCGCGGTGGTCGAACGGCGGCACAAGAATGCCGCCGGTCTGCTCCACCAGTTGCGCGGCGACCTTCTCGCGTTCGCCGGCACCGCACAGCACCACCTCGGCGCCGTGGCTGCGGGTGGCGGCCACCTTGATGTCGGGAGTTTCGCGCGGCATGACGATATGCGCCGGCACCCCGTATATCGCCGCCGCATACGCCACAGCCTGGGCGTGGTTGCCGCTCGAGTAGGCGACGACGCCTCGGGTCCGGACGGATTCGTCGAGGTTGGCGATGGCGTTGAACGCGCCGCGAACCTTGAACGCGCCGATCTGCTGCAGGCTCTCGGGCTTGATCCACAGCGGCCGCTCGTCGTCGGCCCATCCCGCAGGGACGAGCGGTGTGCGCACGATGTAGGGCCGGATCAGTTCGGCCGCCGCCCGGATATCGTCGATCGTGACTAGCTGCACGGCCTCAGTCTGCCCGAGCGGCCGCCGGCTATTTGCGGCGTGCGGTGAAGCTGTTGCTACTCGACGACACCGACTCGACGTCGAAGCCGCGGCCCGCCAGCAGCCGCCGGAAAAACCCGGCGCTGACCTTGTCGGGCAGCCGCACCCCGTACGCGCGGGAGAACACCCGATGCTGCGGCAGCGCAACTGCAGGTGGGCCGTCGGCCGGTGGCGTGAAATCGATCGTCCTGCCGTCTGCGGTCACGGTCGAGTACTGGTACTCCATCGGCGGTTCAGAGCTGTCACCTCTGCGCACGGATACCGATCCGTCGGGGTGGACCTGGAATTCGTTGCCCCGCTTGAAGAACGGGATGAGGTTGTACCAGACCAGCAGCACGCCGGGTATCAGCAGCAGAAACAGCGCATAAGCGCGGGTCTTCTCCAGTTCGGCGTCGTAGGTCGGGGCGATCAACTCCGCGATCCAGCCCTCGATGAAGATTCCGATGTCCTTGAAGACATCGCCGACCGTCGCGGCTTCGCAGAAAGCTAGTGGTGCGTCCTGCAATTAATTGATGATTGCTTGGTATGATTCGCCTATGAGGCAACCCGTTCCGGCTCTGCTGGTGTCTTCAGGACAGCGTGAGGTTCTCGAGTCTGTGGCGCGGTCGCAGTCTGCGCCGCATCGCGAGGTGGTTCGGGCGCGGGCGTTGTTGATGGCGGCCGACGGTCTGGCGAACACGGCTATCGCAGGCGAGTTGTCGGTGTCGCCGGCGTCGGTCAGCGGGTGGCGTGCCCGGTTCGCCGAAGACGGGCTGGTCAAGTTCGCGCAGGTCCGCGAGGGCCGGGGTCGAAAGAAGACAATCCCGCAGGACAAGATCGACGAGATCGTGGATCTGACACTGAACTACCGCCCGCAGGGGGAAACCCATTGGAGCTGCCGGACCATGGCCGCGGCTACCGGAGTGTCGAAATCGACTGTGCAGCAGGTGTGGTCGGCGCGGGGGCTCAAACCGCACCGGGTCAAGACGTTCAAGCTGTCCAACGATCCGAAGTTCGAGGAGAAGCTCATCGATGTCGTCGGGCTTTATCTGAATCCGCCGGAGAAGGCGATCGTCTTGTGCACCGACGAGAAGTCCTCGGTGCAGGCACTCGACCGCACCCAGGCGTCGCTGCCGATGGTCAAGGGGCGGGGCGAGACGATGACCCACGACTATAAGCGCCACGGCACCACCACCCTGTTCGCCGCGCTGGACGTGCTGACCGGCATGATCATCAGCCAGTGCATGCCTCGGCACCGGCATCAGGAATGGTTGAAATTCCTCAAGACCATCGACCGGCAGGTGCCCAAGGACCTGCAGATCCACCTGATCCTGGACAACTACAGCACCCACAAGCACGAAGACGTCCGCAAGTGGCTGGACAAACACCCCCGGTTCCACCTGCACTTCACCCCGACGTCGTCGTCGTGGCTGAACCTCGTCGAACGCTGGTTCCGGGAACTGACCGATAAAGCGTTGCGGCGCGGCGTCTTCCACTCCGTGCCCGACCTCGTCGCCTCCATCCAGGAATACATCGACGCCCACAACGATGATCCCAAACCGTATGTGTGGACCGCCACCGCCGAGACCATCCTTGCCAAAGTCGCACGCGGCCGGATCGCCCTCGAAAAAGTCAGCTAAATACAGGACGCACCACTAGTGACCCGGCCTCAGCAAATTACCGACGATTGGCTGCCAGCGCCGCGACGACATCGACGGCCTGATCGATCTCCGCCTCGGTGTTGTAGTAATGCGGCGACATCCGCACCAAGGGGTGCACGTCACGGACCTCGCTGTCGAATTGGTTGTGCTCGGCGACCGTGGTGCTGACGTTGATCCGCCGTCGCGACAACGCATCCGCGACCTGCTCGGTGTCGATACCGGCAACTCGTGCGGTGACGATCGCGCACTGCTCGCGGCCCAGATCGTGAACCGTCACGCCAGCCGTCTGCGCCATGCCCGAGCGAAGCCGGGCACCGAGCGCGGCGCTGCGCCTGCCGATCCGGTCGAGCCCGATGTCGAGTGCTTGGCGGACCGCGGCGCCGAGGCCAATGATGTTGACATAGCTGTTCTCCCACGACTCGAAGCGCCGCGCCCCGTCCACCCAAGTGAAGGAACGTCCGCCGTCCCAAGTGGCGGAGCGGATTTCAGCGACGAACGGATTCAGCCGATCAATGGCGCGCGGCCCGGCATAGAGGAAACCCGTGCCCCGCGGGCCGCGCAGAAACTTGCGGCCGGTGCCGGTGAGCATGTCGCAGCCGATGACCGAGACGTCGATCGGGAACTGGCCGACGGCCTGGGTGGCGTCAAGCAGGTAAAGCACATCGGCGGCCCGGGCCAGGCGGCCAACGGCTGCCGCAGGATTCACCAGGCCGCCTGCGGTAGGTACCCAGGTCAGGCCGATCAGCTTGGTCCGCGCGTCGATCAGGTCCGCGAGCGCGGCGACGTCGATCTGGCCAGTGTCGTCGTTCGGGGCGACCACGACTTCCGCACCGGTCCGCTCAGCCAATTGCAGGTAGGCCAGCACCGCGCTGCCGTATTCGTTGCGCCCGGTGAGGATCCGGTCACCGGCGCCAAGGGGCACGGAGTAGAACGCGGCGTTCCAGGCGTGGGTGGAGTTGTCGAAAAGTGCGATCTGTCCAGGGAGCGCACCGATGAGTTCGGCCAGCGACTCGTAGGTGGCGTCGATCTGGTCAGCGGCTTCCTGTTCGGCTTCGTAGCCGCCGATCTGCGCTTCTCGCTGCAGGTAGCCGGTCATCGCTTCGATCGTCGCGCTGCTCAGCAGCGCAGCGCCTGCGTTGTTCAGGTGATTGCGGTTCGCACATCCGGGCGTCATCGCGCGCAAGCCTTCGACGTCAATGTCGGACATGGGCCGGACATTACTGTGAGGGCGTGAGCGAGTTTTCGTTGCCGGTGGTGCCGCGCTTCGCGGAAGTCGACCAACAGGGCGTGGTGTTCAACGCCCACTACCTCACCTGGTTCGACGAGGCGTGCACCGGATTCCTCGACCACGTCGGCGTGACGTACCCGGGTTTGATCGCCACCGGACATGACATCCAAGTCGTGCACAGTGAGATCGACTATCTCGCAGGGGTTCGCTGGCGCGATTCGGTGCGGGTCGCGGTCCAGTGCGAGCGGATAGGGTCGACCAGTTTCAAGCTCGGCTTCACCGTGCTGCGACAAAACGCAGACACTGAAGAACAGGCCGCCGTTCGCGGTCAGAACGTCTATGTGGTGGTGTCCACCGACGACTGGGCCAAGCGACCGATTCCTGACCTGCTGCGCGAAGCGCTTACTTCTGTTGAGCGTCAAGGCCGTAACGGTCCCGATTAGGGGGCGTGTCCTCGGCGAGCGTCCAGCTACTGACGGCACCCTGCTGACACTCCGCGATCCAGATCATGGTGAGTAGTGATTCCTGGCTGTCCGCCAGGCTGAGATGCGATCCGGTGGTGTGGCCGAGGACGGCGACTTCCCCGTCGGGGGCCTCAGCGATTTGATGCGGATGAATCAAGTACGTCGGGAACGCCTCGAAGTAGCCCGACCAGGCCCGCTCGTTATCGTCACGGCCTGTGACCGGTGTTTCGTCGAACACCTGTAGGCGGTGGTCATCGCTCATCAGTGACACCAGCCCCGGCAAGTCACGGTGGTTGATGCAGTTCACGAATGCAAGTGTGAGCGGGACTGGCGGAAGCGAGCGCCGCACGCCGAGACGGTATCCGCGCGAAGGTTGTTTGGGCAATCCGTTGCGGCGCTACGCGGTACGGTCGACGCATGGGCCATGACCATGATCACCAGCGCGACCTTCCGCCCGGCATGGCCGAGCAACTCGACTTGGCCCACGCCGGAATCGTGTCGTTCGGGCACCGCCCAATCCTGACCGAAGTCGAACAACTCGAGTCGTGGCGACCCGACGTCGCGATCGTCGGCGCCCCTTTCGACATCGCCACGACCAACCGGCCGGGCGCGCGGTTCGGTCCAAGGGCGATCCGCGCCACGGCCTACGAGCCCGGCACCTATCACCTCGATCTCGGGTTGGAGATCTTCGACTGGCTCGAGGTCGTCGACTTCGGCGACGCGTACTGCCCGCATGGTCAGACCGAGGTGTCGCACGCCAACATTCGCGAGCGTGTGCACGCGGTGGCGTCGCGCGGCATCGTCCCCGTCATCCTCGGCGGTGACCACTCGATCACCTGGCCGGCCGCGACGGCGGTGGCCGACGTACACGGGTACGGCAACGTCGGCATCGTTCATTTCGACGCGCATGCCGACACCGCCGACGAAATCGAGGGCAACTTGGCCAGCCACGGCACCCCGATGCGCCGGCTCATCGAGTCCGGCGCGGTGCCGGGCACCCATTTCGTCCAGGTCGGCCTGCGCGGCTACTGGCCGCCGCAGGACACATTCGAGTGGATGCTCGAACAGGGCATGACTTGGCACACCATGCAGGAGATCTGGGACCGCGGATTCAAGGACGTGATGCGCGACGCGGTCGCCGAAGCGCTGGCCAAGGCCGACAAGCTCTACGTCTCGGTCGACATCGACGTGCTGGACCCCGCGCATGCGCCAGGCACCGGCACACCGGAACCGGGTGGCATCACCAGCGCCGACCTGCTGCGGCTGGTGCGCCAACTCTGCTACGAGCACGATGTCGCCGGCGTCGACGTGGTCGAGGTGGCACCGGCGTACGACCACGCCGAATTGACCGTCAATGCCGCGCACCGAGTGGTATTCGAGGCTCTCGCCGGTATGGCTGCGCGTCGCCGCGATGCCGCACAGGCGAAACCGGGCCCGCCCGCGCGCTAGTGGACCTGCTGGATCGGCTTCGCCTTGATGTTCCGGTCGCCCAGGCCGGGATGGGCGGTGGCCTGGCGGGCCCGCAGCTGGCCGGTGCCGTCGCTGCTGCGGGGGGCCTTGGCACGCTCGGGTTGCTCCCTCCTGCGGACTTGCGCGAAGCGATCGGCCAGGTGCGTGACGCCGCCCCCGACCGCTCGGTGGCCGTCAACTTGCTGATGCCGTTTGTCCGCCGCAGCCATGTCCACGCGTGCGTCGAGTCGGGAATCGATGTGGCCGTCATCGCTTTTGGGATGGATCGGGTTCTGCTGAACTGGCTCTCCGAGCATGGCGTGTTCGTTTTCGTCATGGTGGGCACCGAAGAACAGGCACGCCGGGCGTTCGACTGCGGCGCAGACGGCCTGATCGCCCAGGGCTGCGAGGCCGGCGGGCACATCGCGGGTGATGCTCCTGCGCTGACTTTCCTGCCGCGGGCCCTCAAAGTGGCCCGTGGCAGGCCCGTGCTCCTCGCAGGCGGAATCGCGGCCGCCGACGACACCCGTGCGGCGTTGGCGGCAGGAGCCGATGGCGTGGTGGCGGGGACGCGGTTCCTGTTGACCGATGAAGCGCGTGCGCATCCCGAGTACCAGCGCCGGATCCTGGCGGCCGACAAGACGTTTCGGACAACGCTGTTCGGGCTCGGCTGGCACGCCCCGCATCGTGTTGTGGCCAACGCCGCGACCCGGCGGTGGTGTCACGACGACGGACGCGCCAAGCTGGCGCCGCATTTGATCAACGCCTGCAGCGGTGTGCTGGCCAAGCTGCCCGACCGGGCGATCATGCCCGTCTTGAGAATGCAGACGCCGAGCCTGCCGATGTTCTCCCCCATTGCCCCAACGATCGGGATGCCCGAGTCGGCGGTGGAGCGTACGGCGCTGTATGCGGGTGAGACCGTGCTGCGCATGACATCCGTCATATCTGCACGCCAAGCAGTGACTGATCTGGCGCCGAGGTGAACAATGATCCTATGACCGGAGTTCTGTTCTTCGACGGGGCCTGCGGGATGTGCACCCGAGCGCGCGATTTCCTGGTCAGGCATGATCGGACGGGCAATGTCGAGACCGAGCCCTTGCAGGGCGCGGGTGTGGCCGAACGCCTTGGGATTCCCCATGATCGACTGTTGGAAGCCATGCGGTGGCTGGACTCCTCAGGTGCCGTCTACACCGGCGCCGAGGCGTGGGCCGCTGCGTGGTCGGTCGCCCTTGGCACCTGCCTGCCGCTGCTGATCTACCGCACCCCTGGCATCCGGTTCCTTCAGGACGCTATCTACCGATGGGTCGCCGACCATCGCTACCGTTTCCCCGGCACAACGCCGTACTGCGAATCGCATCCCGTGGCCTGCTGACGCACGGAATGTATTGTGCGCCAGACTGATATCGTGATCCGGCGGAGCGTTCCGGAAGACCTCGAAGCCATCAGCACGATCTACGCCCACCACGTGCAAACAAGCGTGGCGACGTTCGAGCTCACTCCACCCGATCCGCCGGAATGGCAGCGCCGCCTGCAGGCCATCACAGGCAACGGACTGCCGTTCTTGACTGCGACAAGGGACGGCCGGGTCGCCGGATATGCCTATTGCTCGCCGCGGAAGGTGCGACCGGCATACCGCTACACCGTAGAGGACTCGATCTACGTCGCACCCGATGCGGTCGGCTGCGGCGTCGGCGGCCGGCTTCTCGACGCGCTGCTCTCCGATTGCGCCGAAGCTGGTGTTCGCGAAGTCATCGCCGTCATCGTCGACGCCGACGGTGCGGCGTCGCTCGCACTGCATCGCAACCGTGGATTCGTCGACGCTGGGCGGCTCACCGCGGTCGGATTCAAGCACGGCCAGTGGCTGGACACGCTGTTGTTGCAGCGGACTCTGCCCCGCTGACCCGCTTCACCCGAGCTGGTCGGTGACTTCGGTCCAGACCGGGTTGTCGTTGCGGTGGTCGGCCGTGTTGCGGCACTCGCCATAGAGCCGCATGGTGGCGAAGTTTGTGTCGTTGACGCTGCGATAGAAGATCGCCGTGACGCCGTCTTTGGTCAGCTTCTGGCCGAAGTGCTCGCCCATCGACGCTGCAGGTACCCAACCGTGCGCCACCATGGAAGCAGCGACGTCGCGCAGATACTTGACCGAATTGCTTTGTGGCAGACGGAAACTCATGTAGATGGCGGCCTGATAGGGCGGCTCGTTCTCGTTCTTGCATGACACGAAGGCGTAGCCACCCGTCGCGTCATGTAGCTCGGCCATGCTGACGACCTGCCTGGCGGAGGCCAGCACCTGCCCCGCGGCCTGCGCGTCGGTCATGGGCGCGCCCTGCAAGATCACGGCGTCGGCGCGCAGATTGCGGTCCAATACGAATCCTGCGCCAACCACAAGCGCGGCCACGAGTGCTGCCAGCAGCAGCACCACAGATCGCGGCGAACGGAGCCAACCGTCTCTGCTGTTCATTGACGCCTCGCCATCAATCTACGCTCAATATGACACTTGAGACTATTGCATCTAGTGTCTAGTATCACTGTCATGGACAGTGCAATCGTCCAGGCCGCGATGGCCGAGGCAGAGGCGACGGGTACCCCGGTCGCCGAGTTGTCGTTGGATCGCATCGCTCGCCGGGCGGGCGTATCCCGCTCCACCGTCTACCGGCGGGTGCGAACCCGCCGCGCGCTCGACGACGCCGTGCGCCAGGCCGGCGGCGACCCCGGCAGCCGGGTCGGGGTCCGCGAACGGGCGATCGCCGCGGCGACCGATCTCATCGTGACCGACGGAGTCGCCGCGATGACGGTGGAGGCGGTCACCCGCCGCGTCGGCTGCGCGGCAACGTCGGTCTACGCCGCGTTCGGCGATCGCGAAGGCCTGCTCGCCGCGGTGTTCGACCGTCACGCTCCCCTACCCGTCGTCGAGGACCTGCTTACCGCTGCGCCGCGACAGTTCGACGACTTCGAGTCCGGCGTGCGCGCGATCTACACCGCGGTGTTCGACAGCGTTGCCGACGACACTGCGGTGCTGCAGGCGCTGTTCGCCGAGATTCTCGCCAAGCCAAACGGCATTGGTATGCAGTTCTTCCGCGAGCGGATTCTGCCGCGGATCACGTCGACAGTCGGCGGTTGGCTGAACGAGCAGATACGCGCAGGCCGCTGCGCCGATCTGCCGCTCACGCTGTTGATTCCACTGCTGATCGCCCCGATCAGCGTCCATCTGCTGGCCCGCATTCCGCTGACCGCGGCGGGTCAGGCCGTGCCAAAACGACACGCGGTCATTGAGGCCATGACGTCCGCGTTCTGCGGTGCGGTGGCCACCACATCCCATCGACCAGCGAGCGCATCATGAAATCTGTCGTCATCACCGGATCGTCCACCGGCATCGGCCGGGCCTGCGCATTGATCTTGGATCGCAACGGATTCCGGGTATTCGCCGGCGTCCGCAAGGAGGCCGACGGCGACGCACTGCGCTCGGCGGCGTCGGAGTCGCTCACCCCGGTGCACATCGACGTGACCGACGCCGCGTCGATCCAGGCGATGGCCGAGGAAGTGAGGAGCGAGGTTGGCGACGCCGGGCTGGACGGGTTGGTCAACAACGCAGGAACCACCCTGCCGTGCCCGATCGAGTACCTCCCGTTGGACGGGTTCCGCCGTCAGCTCGAGGTGAACCTTGTCGGGCCGCTGGCGGTCACTCAGGCCCTACTGCCGATGCTGCGTCAGGGTCAAGGTCGCGTCGTCAACGTGACGTCGGCGGCAGGTCGGGCGGCCGTGCCGTTGATGGCCCCATACGTATCTGCCAAACACGCACTGGAAGGCCTCAGCGACGTGATGCGACTCGAGTTCCGCCAGTTGGGGATTCAGGTCGCGGTGATCGAGCCCGGCTTCGTGGGCACCGCGATGGGCGGCAAGCTGCAACGCGACACCGAGAGCGCGATCGGCTCACTGCCCGACGAGGGCAGGCGCCGATACGGTTCGGCCCTTGGCAAATTGGCGAAGGAGATCGGCCACCATGCGGCCTCCGGTTCGCCGCCGGAGGTCATCGCCAAAGCCGTCCTGCACGCCTTTACCAGCAAGCGGCCGCACACTCGCTATCCCTCGGGCGCGGGGGCGAAACGCATGCTGTTCATGCGCCGCATATTGCCCGATCGGCATTTCGACCGGATCGTCCTGCGCGCTGCCGGGCTGGACGGCTTCTGAGCTCCCTATCCCCCTGCGATCCCATTGAGCAACCTGTCGCACACCGCGTCCATCTCTTTGCGTGCCTGATCGCGATTCGTCGCACGGGAGACGAACAGCGCCGCCTCGTCGAGCGCTCCGAGCAGCACGTGCGCGGTCGGCCGCATTGGTTGCTCGGGTATGGCGCCCTCAGCGATCGCATGCGCGAGCATTCCCTCGATCACCCCCAGCCCGTACTTCACCCCGACGGCGCGCCATCGATCCCAGCCCAGCACCGCAGGCGCGTCGATCAGGACGATCCGCTGGACGTCGGGCGCGGAACAGCGATCGAGGAAGAGCCGCGCCCCCAGGCGCATCGCTTCCAGCGGGTCCGGCGGTTGATCGACCATGATCTGCTGCGCGATATCGGCTACCAGATCACGCTCGACCTCTTCGTATACCGCCGCGAACAGTGCCGCCTTGTCCTCGAACTGGTGATACAGCGCGCCCCGTGTCACGCCGGCCGCGGCGACGATAGCCTGGGTAGAAACATCGGCAAACCCCTTGTCGGCAAACAACTTCCGCGCGGCGCTGATCAGCAGCGCCCGCGTCGCGGCGGTGCGTTCGGCCTGTGTGCGCCGCGTCGAGGACTCGGCGACCACTCCGTCATTGACTTTCATACAGGCTGCACGTAACTTTCATACTGAGTGTTTGTAAGTCTAGTCGGAAGGATAGCGAATATGCCGCAGGTGGCGTTGGACCAGGCAACGATCGACTACCGCGTGTTGGGCCCCGAGGACTCCCCGCATCCGCCGGTGCTGTTCGTGCACGGCGTCCTCGTCGACAGCCGTCTGTGGGACCGCGTTGCCGAGGGCTTGGCGCGACAGGGTTTCCGCTGTTACCTGCCGAACTGGCCGCTCGGCTCGCACACCATTCCCGTCAACGATCCCGGCGCCCTCTCACCGGGTGGCGTGGCCACAATGATCCGCGATTTCATCGTCGCGCTCGGGCTGTCGGACGTGACGCTCGTCGGCAATGACACCGGCGGCGGACTGTGCCAACTGGTCATCGACGCGTACCCGGACCACATCGGCCGCCTTGTGCTGACCAACTGCGATGCGTTCGACAAGTTCCCGCCGTTTCCTTTCACCCTCGTCTTCGCTCTGCTTCGCGGGCCGATCTCCATCAAGCTGCTGTTCGAGCAGATGCGGATCAAGGCCCTGCGGCACTCTCCGCTCGGGTTCGGCCTGCTGGTCCACCCGGATGCTCAGCTCACCGCGTCCTGGCTGGAGCCAGGCCGCACAGACGTCCGCATCCGCAGAGATCTCGCCACGCTGCTTCGTAACATCGCCAAGACCGATCTGACCGAGGTGTCGACACGCCTCGGCCGCTTCACCAAGCCCGTGACTATCGTCTGGGGTCAGAGCGACCGCGCCTTCACTCCCGCGCTTGGCCGGCGCCTGGCGGCGCTGTTCCCCAACGGGTCCCTGATTGAGGTGCCTGCCGCCAGAACGTTTGTGTCGCTTGACAACCCGGATGCGGTGATCGATGCGATCACCACAGTGGAGGCGACCGCCTAGTCCTTGGTGAGCGTGAACTGGCAGATGTCGGTGTATCCCTCGCGGAACAGGTCGGCGCAGCCGGTGAGGTACTTGATGTAGCGCTCGTAGACCTCTTCGGACTGGATCGCGATGGCCTCGTCCTTGCGGCCCTCGAGCGCCGTGGCCCAGATGTCCAACGTCTTCGCGTAATGCAGCCGAAGGGACTGGACCCGGCTCACCTCGAAGCCGACCTTGGTCGCATGCTCTTCGACCACCGCGACCTTCGGCAGCATGCCGCCGGGGAAGATCTCGTCCATGATGAATTTGATGTAGCGGACAAGCCGCATCGTCAACTTCAACCCACGCCCCACGAACTCCTCGTCACTCGGCTTGACGATCGTGTGCAGCAGCATTTTGCCGCCGACGGGAAGCGCCTGATAGGTCTTCTTGAAGAAGTCGTCGTAGCGGTCGGCGCCGAAGTGCTCGAACGCGCCGATCGACACGATCCGGTCGACCGGCTCGTGGAACTGCTCCCAGCCCTCCAGCAGTACCTGCTTTGTGCGCGGGCTGTCAGACTCGGCGAACCGCTGCTCGACGTAGGCCTGCTGGTTCTTGCTCAGCGTCAGCCCGACGACGTTGACATCGTATTTCTCGATTGCCCGCATCATGGTGGCGCCCCAGCCGCAACCGACGTCGAGCAGCGTCATGCCGGGCTGGAGGTCCAGTTTGCCCAGCGACAGATCGATCTTGGCGACCTGCGCCTGTTCCAGCGTGATGTCATCGGGCTCGAAGTAGGCACAGCTGTACGTCTGGGTCGAGTCGAGGAAAAGCCGGTAGAAGTCGTCGGACAGGTCGTAGTGCGACTGCACTTTCTCGAAGTGCGGCTTCAAGTGCTGGGTGTCGTGAGTGGCTTCTGGCAAGGTGGCGGCCTCTGGCGGTTGCGTAGGGTCTGGTCCGAAAGGCTCTGCGCGGTTTGGAGAGCCTCCCCCGTCGTCAGGGGAGTTTACGCACACTTGGTGTGAACAGTTCTCAGCGACCTGTGCTACTCAAATTGTTGACAGCGTCAGTCAAGTATTTGACGATGGCAACTATGCCAAGTGTGGTTGACGACGTCCGAGGATTCAACCGTTTCTACACCCGGGTGCTGGGTCTGCTGCGGCCCGATCTCGCCGGATCGGCATTCGGTCTCACCGAGGCCAGGGTGCTGTTCGAGCTGGCTCATCGCGACGACGTTGCGGTGTCCGAGCTTCGACGCGAACTCGACCTCGACGCCGGCTACCTCAGCCGCATCCTGTCCGGTTTCACCGCGTCGGGGTTGGCGGCCAGGGAGAAGTCGGCGGCAGATGGCCGTCGCCAGCTCGTCCGGCTGACCGACGAGGGCCGGCGGGCGTTCGATGAACTCGACCGGCTGCAGGCAGGCGCAATCGACACCATGCTCGCGCCGCTGGACGACAGTCAGCGAACTCAGCTCGTCGGCGCGATGGGCCAGATCCGCCGCATGCTGAGCAGCGAGGCGCGCCAGGCCGGCCTCCTTCTTCGCCCGCCCCAGCCGGGTGATCTCGGGTGGGTGGTCGAGCGGCATGGCGCCCGATATGCGGCCGAATACGGATGGGACGCCACGTTCGAGGCGCTGGTCGCGCGGGTCGTCGCCGAGTTTGCCGAGCGCCGTGATACCCGACGCGAGGCGGCGTGGATCGCCGAGCTGGACGGCGAACGGGTCGGCTGTGTGTTCTGCACCGCCGCCGACGCGGAGGACAGCGCACAGCTCCGGCTGCTGCTCGTCGAACCGTCGGCGCGCGGAGCCGGTGTTGGCAGCCGGCTGGTGGACGAGTGCCTGCGATTCGCCCGGCGATCCGGCTATCGGCGAATCACCTTGTGGACCAACGATGTATTGCTTGCCGCCCGCCGAATCTATGAGCGGGCGGGGTTCGGCTGCGACCGTCGCGAACCCCACCACAGCTTCGGGCGCGATCTCGTCGGCGAGTACTGGTCGCGCGACCTCTAGCCTCAGGCGGCCGGCACAGCGCCGAGCACCCGCTGGATGTCTGGCTTCATAGCCTGCAGCTGGCCGCCCCAGTAGCCCCAGCTGTGTGTGCCGTTTGGCGGGAAGTTGAACACCCCGTTGCTGCCCCCAGCCCGTGTGTAGGCCGACTGGAAATCCTTGTTGGTGCGGATCGTCAGACCCTCCAGGAATTGGGCCGGAATCTGCGCGTTGCCCAGCCCTCCATCCAAATCCGTCGGGTTGCCGTTGCCGCTGTACACCCAGATGCGGGTGCCGTTCGACACCAGGCGCCCGATCTGGCGCATCGGGTCATTGCGCTGCCAGGCGGGCCCGCCGTAGGGGCCCCACATGTCCAGCGCGTTGAAGCCGCCCGCGTCGCCCATCGCGATGCCAACGAGCACGGGCCACAGCCCGGCGGACAGATTCAGAAAGCCCGAAAGCGCTCCGGCGTAGACGAACTGTCCCGGGTGATACGCAGCGAGGATCAGGGCGGCGCTACCCGACATCGACAGGCCGACCACGGCATTGCCCGTCGGGCTGACGCCCTTGTTCGCGGCCAGCCACGCCGGAAGCTCGGACGTGAGGAACGTCTCCCACTTGTAAGTCTGGGTTTGGCCGTTGCCGACGGCGGGGCCGTACCAGTCGGTGTAGAAGCTGGACATGCCGCCGACCGGCGCCACGACTGAAAGGCCGGAGCCGTCGAACCAACTGAATGCGCCGGTCTCGATGTCCCAGCCGTTGCGGTCGTCGCGGGCGCGCAGACCGTCGAGAAGGTAGACCGCCTTGGGGCCGCCGCCCTGGAACTGCACGGTGATGTCACGGCCCATCGACGGCGACGGGACGCTGAGGACTTCGACCGCCGCGGCGGCCGTCGGAGTGCCGCCGACAACGCCGATCAATGCTGGCAGCAACGCCGCCGCGAAGAAAGCCGCCGACAGTCGGCGGATCCACTTGCCTGGTGCCTGGTGAGAAATATTCATGGTCCTACTTCGGTCGTCCCGACAACGGGTTAATCGCGTGCGACGAACGGTCGGTTACACCTCGAAGCTCGGCGCGATGAGAGGACAATTGCCGTCAGAACCTTTTGGACGGCCAACAGGGGAAAGGAGCGGACGATGAAGGCCAAAGTGGGTGACTTCCTGGTGATCAAGGGAACCACCGTCGAGATGTCTGATCAGCGTGGAGTGATCACCGAGGTCCGCTCGGCTGACGGTGCGCCGCCGTACGTGGTGCGGTGGCTGAGCACCGACCACATCGCGACGGTCTATCCGGGCTCCGATGCCGTTGTCGTCACGGCTGCCGAACAGCAAGCGGCCGACGCGCGGGCACAGCCGAGGTAGCGACCGCTCATGACCAGCCCTGATGGCAGTGCATTGGGCGACGACGCCTCCGAAGCTGACGTGGCCGAACAACTAATCCCAATCGAGGTAAGCGACGAGGACACGTGGCGGGACGCAGCGCGCGTCATGGGCGCACGGGATTGGGAAGCCAGTGAGGCCGATCTGATAGAGCAGGCCATATCTGTCCCGGGCGACGATTCAGAGTTCGATCGCTGAATGGCGTTTCCTGAATTCGTCCGACGATCCGGGCTCGGGTTGTGTGCGTTGACGGCCCTGGCAGTGATGCCGACGACGGCGCCTGCGCTCGGCGACGACGCCAACCCGCTCCTCGAATTGGTCGACGCGGCGACGCAACGGCTGCAGACCGCAGAGCCGGTGGCGGCGAGCAAATGGAAGACCGGCGGGTCGATCGAGGATCCGCAGCGGGTCGAGCAGGTGTTGGGAGCGGTGAGCGCCGAAGCGACGGGCAAGGAGGTTGACGCCGACTACGTCAGGCGGATCTTCACCGATCAGATCGACGCCACCGAGGCGATCGAATACACCCGGTTCGCGCAATGGAAACTCGATCCGGGATCCGCGCCGGGCGTCGCGCCTGATCTGTCGGCATCCCGCGCGATCATCGACCGCCTGAACGCCGAGATGGTCGAGCAGATCGCGGTGCACTGGTCCGCTCTGCACTCCCCCGACTGCACCCGCAGACTTGAGGACGCCAAGGCCGGGATCGCCAATTCACGCACGCTGGATCCCCTGTACCAGCAGGCGCTTGCCTTCTCCACGCATTCGTATTGCGGCCAGTGACTGGCGTTCACATGAGGCTTCTTTCGTCGCCGACGTCATACTCGGCGACCGAGGCGGCAAGGATCGCGGCACCCTGCTCGTCGCTGGGACCGCTGCCGCGGAATGCGTCGACCGCGGCCTGAGATTCCCACCGCTCGAAGATGTTGACGCGGCCCGGCTCGATAAGGTCGGCCGACAGCGCGAAGTCCAGGCAGCCCGCCGTACGGCGCGCCTGGCGCACCACCTCGACGGATCCCGACAGGTAGTCCTCGCGTTGTTCTGGGTCGACCACGACGTGTCCAGCGACTATCACCACGAGGGCCTCCTTCGTCTGTTTGAACGACCTGCCACCTGATATGACTGCATTTCGGGTCGGAAATCACCGCAAATCGCCCGGCGGTAGTAAGGCAGCAGACATGAATCGTCGCGAGGCTCGAGAAGCGATCGACACATTGGCGTCGGATCCCGACGCGTCACGCGTATTCGGCCAGCCGTACGAAACCGCCGACGGCGCGACGGTCATCCCGGTCGCCAGGCTGCGTGGCCGCTCCGCGCGGGGGGCCGACGACTCGCGAATTCGGCTGGGCGCCAAACCGCTCGGGGTCTTCGTGGTCAAGGACGGCAAGGCGTCATTTGTCCCTGCGGTCGATGCAGGCCGCATCGCGATGATGGGAATTCTGGTTGGGCTGGTGTCGGCTGCGCTCGCAGGCGTGGCTATGGTTCGTCGCCCGCCGTGGCCCGATCTGCACGGCGATATTTCGCGGTCGCACTAGCGCGCCACGCCGCACCGAGCGCGGCGATGCTCAGCACCGCCAGCGCCACCAGCCATGGCCAGGCCCCGTGCTGATGAACCCAGCCTGCGATCGCGCCTTGCACCCGGCCTGCGGCCGCGACCACCGGGTCTACGGGATTGCCGTCGCCTGTGAACAGCCGGATCTCGTACAGGCCGTAATAGGCGACATAGAGGCCGACGATCACGAGCAGTGCGCCGCTAATCCGGTTGACATACGGCACAATTCGGCGCATCCGTTCGACGGCCGCCGAACTGGCCAGCGCGGCGGCCACCGCGAGCACCCCGACGACGAGCGTGAAACCGCCCGCATAGGCGACGTAGACCGACACGCCGCGCAGCATCGAGCCGCCGCGAAGTCCGGCGGCGGTGACAGCGAGGAACGGTCCGACAGTGCATGACAACGACGCGATCGCGTAGCTGATCCCGTAGGTGAACATCGAGCCCAGCCGCGCCGACGGCGCCCACCGCGCGCCGCTTGCCAACGCGCGCACCGCGATCTCGCGCCCTGCGAGCAGCCAAATGCCAAGGGCAACAAGGATAATGCCGATCAGCACGGTGACATACGGCAGGTAGCGCTGCACCGTCGCGGCCGCAGACAGGGTGAGGAGGCCGAATCCGCCGAAAACCGTGAGGAAGCCGGCTGCCATCGCGGCGGTGGCCGTCACCGCGCGGCCGACAGCGGCGCGTCGACCCACGTCCTCGCCTCGCACCACCAGGGCCAGATATGCAGGCAGCATGGCGAAGCCGCATGGGTTCAGCGCCGCCACCAATCCAGCGGCGAACGCCAAGCCCACCAGGTCTTGGTCCACGGTGCGCGGCGACTTACGACAGCGCGGCGACCCGGTCGGACAGCTCTTGAAGGGGCATCGCCGAGGTCGGGTTATTCACGAACGTCGACGACCCATCGGCACGGTAGAACACATAGGCCGGCTGCCACGGCACGTTATAGCGGGCCCAGATCGACCCGTCGGCATCGTTGAGGTTGGTGAAGTTGAGGTTGTACTTCGACACGAAGCCCTGCATGGCCGCGACGTCGGAGCGCGCCGCGACACCGACGAAGGTCACCTTCGGGTTCGCCGCGGCCACCTGGCTGACGCTGGGTGCCTCGGCATTGCAGAACGGGCACCACGGCGTCCAGAACCACAGCACCGCGGGCTTGCCGACAAGGCTCGAACCGCTGAAGGGTGCACCGGACAGTGTCGTCCCGGTGAACTGCAGTCGGTCGTCGGCGACCGCCGAAGGCGGACTCACCAGGGCCAACGCGAGGGCGGCGGCCATCATGCCAAGTACTAACGACCTGATCGCGCGCCAGAATCGAATACCCATCCGCCATCTCCTTCGCTCAAGCCGCACCGGGTGAGTGGCCGTGGCCACACACTTCTAAACACGGCGGTAGGACCGTTACGGTTCACGTCCCGAAAGGGGTGAGGATGGCGCTGCTGTACGGCGACGTCAGTTCTGCCGCGGTACCAGTTCCGCCACGAACTTATCGATGAAGTCGTCGATGTTCGCCTGCTGGGCGGGCCGGATCACGAACTTGGTCAACCCGGCCGCCAGATATGCGTCGAGCTGACGGTGCAGGTGCGACCAGTCGCCCGCGATGAGGTCGGCGGGATTGACGTCGGGCCTGCGCCGCTTGACCGCGGCAACCAATCCGTCCGGCATTTCGCCGTCGTTGACCGCGAGGTTGATCCCGAAGTGATCGGGTTCGATTTCGCGGCCCGCTTCGGCGGCCGCCCGCTGGATCTGTTCGCGACCACCGCGGGCTTCCTCGGCGGTGAGGAAGCTACCGAGCCACCCGTCGCCGAGCTGGCCGATGCGGCGAAACGCCGCCGGCGCGGATCCGCCGAGCCAGATGTCTAGCGGCTTGACCGGTCGCGGTTCGACATCGGCGGAACTGACCGCGAAGTAGTCGCCTGCGAACGCGACATCTTGTTGCTCCAGAACCGATCTCAGCAGCTGCAGTGATTCATCGAAGACGGCGGCGCGCTCCCCGTCCGGCACCACGAAGATCTCGCGTTCCGCGGGAATCGCCGACCGCAGGCCGAACACCGGGAGGACCCGCTTGGGCGCAAGACCGGCCAGCGATGCCAGCTGTTTTGCCACCAACACGGGATGGCGGCCAGGCAGTACCGCGACCGAAGTGCCGACCTTCAGATTTGTGGTCCTGGCCAGTGCGTAGGCCATCCCAACGAACGGATCGACCGCCTTCGAGTACACCAACTCCGAGAACCACAGCGAATCGACACCGGTCGCCTCCAGATGGTCGACGATGCTCGCCAGTTGTTCAGGACCGGTGTCCGCACCCAGCCCGATGCCGAACCGAATCTTCACGTCCACCTCCAGGCCCCTCCGCCGATGGTACGGAAACTGCCATCAAAGGCCTTGTGCGCAGTTGCGCAACGGGCCAGAGTGAAAATGTGACCGAACCGTGGATCCGGGGATGCGTGGTTCAGCGGATCATGTTCCGCGACGGTCTGGTCCTGAACCTGGACGACTACAACGAACTCGTCATCTCGGTGCCGATCTACCTCACCCTGCCGCAGACCCCGCGAGACGACGAAGAGGTCGTGCTCATCGATCCGAAATCCGCCAAGGCGGAGCATCGTGCGTTATTCGGCTTTGCGGGATCGACATGCACCCACGCGAGTTGGGATGAGGACGGCAGTCTGCATCTACGGTTCTCCGACGGCCACGAAATTCACGCGCACAGCGACGATCGCCGCACAGCGTGGGAGCTCTACGGCAAGCTGCATGGCTATGCGGCCTGCCTGGCCCATGGTGAGGTGCGCGTCGTGCGGCATGACTTACCGGAGGACGAATCCGCTGAGCGCTAGCGGTGAAGCAGCGCCCACATCTGCGTGAACCGGAACAGTCGCGGGCGCAGTTGCGAATACTCTGCACGCAATGAGTGCACGGATGACCGCCCTGGCGGTGACGGCGGTCCTGCTGCTGACGATGTCGGGCTGCGCCGGCGAGCCGACATCGCCGCAACCGTCGGCCACGGCTCCTCCCGCCTCATCTGAGGCTGAAAAGCCCATGAACGATGCCATCGGGCAGCGGCTCGACAGCGCTGTCAAGCAGGCCATGACGGCGGTGGGCGTCCCTGGAGCGATCATCGGTATTTGGGGGCCCGACGGCAACTACGTTCGCGCGTTCGGAGTGGCCGACAAGACCACCCGCGCACCGATGAAGACCGATTTCTACAGCCGAATCGGCAGCGTGACAAAGACATTCACGGTCACCGGTGTCCTGCAACTGGCGGACCAAGGCAAGCTCGGGCTTGACGATCCGATCGCGAAGTACGTCGACGGGGTGCCGCAGGGCGACAAGATCACGCTGCGCCAGCTCGCCCGGATGCAGAGCGGACTGTTCAACTACAGCGCTTCACCGGCCTTCCAGCAGGCGATGTTCGCCGACCCGCGGCGGCCGTTCACTCCACAGCAGTTGCTGAACGACGCGTTCGCGCAGCCGAACCCATTCCCCCCTGGCGAAGGATTCGAGTACTGCAACACCAACACTGTCCTGCTCGGTCTGGTGGTAGAGAAGGTCAGCGGACAACCGCTGCACTCCTATATCCACGACCAGATCCTGGCTCCATTGGACATGAGTGACACCAGTTTTCCGACCACCAACGCGTTTCCCGAGCCGCACGCGCAGGGCTACACCGTGCAGACCGCGGACGACAAGGAGGCCGCCGCCACCGACTGGGACCCGTCGTGGGCATGGGCGGCCGGGGCGATGATCTCCACGCTCGACGACATGCGCATCTGGGCGCCCGCGCTGGCCACCGGAAAACTACTCACGCCGCAGATGCAGGCGCAGCGATTGCAAACGGTGGGACAAGCCGGGATGCCGCCGCAGGACGGATACGGCTTGGGCATCTTCAATCTCGGCGGGTGGATCGGGCACAACGGAAGCCTGCCCGGTTATCAAACCGTCGGGGTCTACCTGCCGCAGAAGCAGACTACGCTCGTCATCCTCACCAACACCGACATCGAGTATCAGGGCGGCGAGCCAAGCACCGCGCTGGCAACCGCAATCACCAAAGAGCTGACGCCGGACCACATCTACTCGCTCGGTGGTTGACCGACATACGCGAGGAAACAAGAAAGAAAGAGGTTTAGCCATGCAGGGTTCAGCGACGGTCACCATGTCGGCGCCGGCCGACAAGATCTGGAATCTCATCGCCGACGTCCGCAACACCGGCCGGTTCTCGCCGGAGGTATTCGAATCCGAATGGCTCGACGGTGCCACAAAGCCTGTGCTGGGCGCGCGTTTTCGCGGCCACGTGAAGCGCAATGAGATCGGCCCGGTGTACTGGACCACCTGCCGCGTCACTGCCTGCGAGCCGGGGAGCGAATTCGGCTTCGACGTGCTAGTCGGCGACAGGGCCGCCAACACCTGGCACTACAAGCTGACCCCGGTCGACGGTGGCACCGAGGTGACCGAGTCATTCCGGATGCCCGACAACGCCTTCACCAAGCTGTTCTCGGTGTTGGGCGGCCAGCTGCGCCAACGGCGCAACATCCGTGACATGCGCACGACCCTCGAGCGCATCAAGGTGGTAGTCGAGGCGCCCGAGGGTTCGTGAACGGGTCGGTTACTGGACGCCGATGCCGAAGACCGGGATCCACTGGCCGAACAACCAGATCCCCCACTGGCCGAACCCGTCATCCCACACGGGATTGACGTTGTACCCCCAGTAGTTGAACGGTCGCGGCGGGCCACCGTCCCACTGATACGCCGGCGGCGGGCCCCAGCCCCATGGCGGCGGGCCATTGCGGTCGTCCCACCACTCGTGGCGATTGCCGGCCCACCACGGACCCTTGTCCCCATCCCACTGATTCCAGTCCGGCCCGTGGCCGTTACCGCGGCCACTGCCGTCGCCGCACCACGGCGGGCAAAAATCGTCATGTGGCTTCAGCGGTGCGGGGGCAACCGGGTCGGCGGACGCCACGGCCCCACCGGGCCCGAAAGCCCCGAAGCCTAGCGCACCGACGATCATGGCTGCGGATGCAAACTTCGACAGCCTCATTGTGTATTAACTCCTACCTTGCGGTCCCGACGTCGAAATCCGACGCTGGGCCGTCGCTAATCATTCCCTAAACCGAAGACAACGCATTCGTCGACTCCTAGCTGGATATCGACGATGGAGGTGGTGTCGTTACCAAACGGATGCTGTTGGTGCATAGGCGTTTTGCGGTGGTTAGAGGGTGCGCAGGCGGCGCACACGATCGCCGATTGCTCGCTGTGAAACGTCCGCCTTGCGGGCCAGCGCCTCGAACGCGTGCGGGCATCCAGGATGCAGGTGCAGCTCGGTCGGTACCCCGGCGTTGGACAGGCGCCGCGCGTAGGTGACGTCCTCGTCGCGGAAGATGTCGAGGTCGCCGATGTCGATGTAGGTGTCGGGCAGACCGGTCAGATCCGTGGCGCGGGCGGGCGCGGCATACGGCGACACCACGTCCGTGCCTGCGCTGTCGCCGAGCAGCGCCGCCCAGCCGGTGACGTTGTCGTCGTAGGTCCACGTCAAGAACGGCAGCAGCTGCGGGTCGGGTGTGTGGGTGCGGTCGTCGAGCATCGGGTAGATCAACAGCTGCTGGGCGATGGGCGGGCCGCCGCGATCGCGGGCCAGCAGGCCCACACCCGCCGCTAAACCGCCCCCTGCGCTATCGCCCATCACACCGATGCGGGCGGGATCAACACCCAGCGTCGCGGCGTTGTCGGCGAGCCACCGAAGTGCCGCATAGCAGTCCCCCACCGGTGTGGGATGCGGATGCTCCGGGGCGATCCGGTAGTCGACCACCAGCATGGGCACGCCGGCCGTGGCGACGTAGTCGCGCACCGCCAGGTCGTAGACGCGGCCGAGGTGTTCCAGGCCGAAGATCATGCCCCCGCCGTGCAGATAGAGCACCGCGCTGCCCGACTGTGCCGCCGGCGTGTGATACCAGGCGAGGTCCAGCGCGGCGCCATCCGCGGTCGTCAGCGTGTGCCTGTCGAGCTGGACACCGGCGACCGGTTCCCATGCGCTTGCGACATAGTCGAACATCCGGTGGCCGTTGACCCGCCGGCTCTCGACATCACCGATCGCTGGCGGCTCCGTTTCTCCGATGGCCTCCAGCAACGGGCCGAGCTCCGACAGCACTTGCGCGTCGATACCGAGTGCCATGGTCCCGACAGTAACGTGGCCGTCCGTGACTGCAGCGGAAACCGACCCCATTCCCGGTCAGCGCATCGCGCCGTTCGCCGCAGGCGTAGTGCTCCCCATCGCGGCCGTCACTGTCGTATTGCATTCCGTTGCAAGCGTATTCGGCGGCTATTGGTTCGACGAGGTGTACATGCTGGCCATCGGCCGCCATCACCTCGACTGGGGATCGGCCGATCAGCCGCCCTTGGCGCCTGCGCTGGCCGCGGTGACAGATGCAGTCGCGCCCGGTTCGCTGATCGCGGTGCGTGTGCCCGCTGTCCTGGCGACCGCCTGCGCTGTCGTGGTTGCCGGTCTCATCGCCCGCGAACTCGGATGTGACCGGCGTGCACAGGGTTTCACCGCTGCCGCGCAGGCCACGGGGGTGTGGACCACGCTGGCCGGGCACTGGCTGACGCCCTACACCCTCGAACCCGTCCAGTGGCTGCTAGTGATCTGGCTGTTGGTCCGCTGGGTGCGCCTGCGTGACGACCGCCTACTGCTCGCGTTGGGTGTCGTCACCGGCATCGCAGCCCTGACGAAGTTCCAGGTTTCTGCTGTTGTGCGTCGTGCTGGCGGTGGCGGTCGCGGTGGTCGGCCCGCGTGAACTGTTGCGCAGGCGGCTGTTGTGGGTTGGCGCGGGTATCGCCGCGTTGCTCGCCGCTCCCACGCTGGTGTGGCAGCACATGCACGGTTGGCCGCAGCTACGGATGGCGCCGGTGGTCGCGGGCGAAGCCGAAGCCCTCTACGGCGGGCGTCCCGGAATTGCGGTGCAGATGATCGTGTTCGCAGGCGTCATGGGAGCGGCGCTCGTGCTGTACGGCCTGTGGCGGCTGCTCTGCGACGATGAACTGCGCGACTACCGATTCATCGGCGTCGCCTTCCTGGTGCTGTACGTGGTGTTCGTGGCCACTGCGGGCCGTCCGTACTACCTCGCCGGGCTGTACGCGCCGTTGGCCGCGGCCGGTGCGCTGGGGCTGCAGCGGCGCAGAGAAACCGGCCCGAGCCGGCGGCGGTGGCTGATGTGGCCGGGTTATGTGCTGAGCGCGGCGTTGGCCGTCGGCATGCTGATCCTGTCGGTGTCGATTGCGCGCTCCGACGTCGGCGAGCGGATCGCGCAACGCACCGCGGATGCCTACCGCGCGCTGCCGCAGGCGCGGCGCGACCGCACGGTGGTGTTCGGCGAGTCCTACATCGTCGCCGCGTATCTGGACGGCTACTCCAAGCGCTACCAGTTGCCCGAGGCGTACAGCGTCAACCGCAGCTACGGGTACTTCCCACCGCCGCCCGCCGACCATGACGCGGTCCTCTACGTCGGACGCGATCCCGGCCCGCTCCGCTCGCACTTCGCCGATGTGCGCACGGTTGGTGACATCGGCGAGGATATGCACGCGTATTTGCTGACGGGACAACGGCAGTCGTGGGATCGGATGTGGCCGCAGTTGCGCACCTTGACGGTGTCCTGAATCCGCTCCGCAGGGCGACACCGACTGGTAGAACAGGTTCTAGTTTCAGCAGCGAGCCGAAGGAGTAATTCCGATGGGGTCCTCTACGAGCAGATGGTCACGCGAGGAACTCGAGCAGGCGTTCCAGAATTATCAGCGAGCGGTGATCGAGGTCGGCACGACGTGGGACTGGTCTGGATACGCCGACCACTTCACCGAGGATGCGAAGTACGTCGAGCACGCCCTTGGCAACATGGAAGGCCGCGAAAACATCCGCGAGTGGATCGTTTCGACGATGAACACCTTTCCCGGCAGCGAGATGCCGGTCTACCCGGTGGAGTGGTACTCGATCGACACCGACAAGGGCTGGGTCATCTTCAAGAACATCAACACGATGAAGGATCCTGGCGACGGCAGCGTCCATGGGGCGCCGGTGATCACAGTTCTCGAGTACGCGGGCGACGACAAGTGGAGCTACGAAGAGGACGCCTACAACCCGATGAACTTCCTGGTGATGATCCAGAGCTACATTCAGAAGTGCCACGAGCTCGGCACCCTCTCCGACGATGCCCGGGCGTTCGCCAAGAACATGAATTGGGAACTGACTTAACGGAATACGAAGTCGCCCGGATCTGGCTCGCGGGTCCACGTCCAATAGTCGACCAGCCGCCACGGGCTCAGGCCGTACACCTCGCCGAACTTGTTCTTGTAGAACGAGTGCTTGATCGAGGGTTGTGACCACACCATCTTGCGCATCTCGGCCTGAGTGCGGTCGTGCCAGTCCGCGGTCCGTTCCTCGGTGGGCTCCATCGACTTGTGCCCGCCTGCGATGAGGCCTTCCAAACACTTTGTGATGTAGCGCATTTGGCATTCCGAGTGGAAGATCAGGCTGCCGCCGCTCGCGAGGTTGGTGCCGGGCCCGTACATGCAGAAGAAGTTGGGGTACCCGGGAATGGTGATGCCGAGATAAGCCGTCGGGCGCTCGCCCCAGCGCTCGCTGAGTACTGCCCCGTCTCGGCCGCGAATCGTCATCGGCCACAACAACTTGGTCGCCAGAAATCCGGTGGCGTACAGGATGACGTCGGCCGGATAGCGTTCTCCGTCCTCGGTGACGACGGCGTCGGCTTCGATGCGGTCGATGCCCGTCCGCACCAGATCCACGTTGTCGCGGGTCAGCGTTTTCAGCCAGCTGCCGTTGTCCTGCAGTGTGCGCTTACCGGTGGCCGGGTAGTCGGGAACCACCTTGGCCAGCAGCTCCGGGTCGTCGCCGACCTGGCTGGTGATCCATTCAGTGAACATGATTCGCGTGATCTCGTTGATCTCGCTGACGGCCTTCTGTTGGTCCGGATAGTCGGCGTCCACGCGAGCCGCATCGAGGCCCTTGTCGCAGCCCGGCCAGAACAGCAGGAACCGGTACCACCGGCCGTAGAACGGCAGATGCCGAAGCGCCCACTGGACGCCGGGGCCCACCTCGGCGTGGTAGTTCGGGTTCGGGAACATCCACTGCGCGGTCCGCTGGAACACGGTGAGGCGGTCGACGTCGCCTGCGATGGTGGGGGCGATCTGGAATCCGCTGGCGCCGGCGCCGATCATGGCGACCCGCTTACCGCGCAGATCGACAGCGTGGTCCCACTCCGATGAGTGGAACGCGGGCCCCGCGAAATCCTGCTGGCCGTCGATATCGGGAAGGTGCGGCCGGTCGAGCTGCCCGACGGCGCTGATCACCGCGCACGCCGACAGTTCCGTTGTCGCCCCACTGCGGTCGCGCGCCCGCACGGTCCAGGTCGCAGAGGTGTCGTCCCAGGACGCCTCGGTGACCTCGGTCTCCCACAGCACGTGCCTGCCGATGTCGTGGCGCTCCATCACGTTTTGGAAATAGGCCTGCAGCTCGGGCTGCTCGGCGAAGAAGTGTGTCCATTGATCGGTCGGCTCGAAGCTGTAGCAGTAGAAGTGATTGCCGACGTCCACGCGCGCACCGGGGTAGGTGTTCTGCCACCATGTCCCACCGACACCCGCGTTCTTCTCGACGATCGTGAACGGAATGCCCGCCTCTTTCAGCCGAATACCCGCCAGCAGGCCGGATTCCCCGCAGCCGATCACCACTACCGGGAAGTCGTCGGCAGCGGCGCCGCGGACCGCCCGAGCGTCTCTGCCGTCGAGCTCCATCTCCTCGAGTAGCATCGGCACGTACTCGGGCGGAACCGGCTCGCACACCAGCCACTGCATCATCTCCTGCAACAGCTCCGGGCCGATCGGTTCGGGTTCTGGGCAGCCGCGGTCGCGGTAGCCGGCGATCACCTCAAGCGCGATCTTGCGCACCGCGGCCTTGTCCTCCTCGGACATGTAGCCCTGCACCTCGTTGAGGAACAGCCCCGCGGGCTTGAGCTCGCCGCGAATCAGGTCGGGGTTGCCGGACATGTGGACCAGCGACAACATCAACGTCGGGATGCTGACATCCAGCAACGCCTTCGAGATCTCCTCGTCAGACGCCGTAAACGGTTGCCCTGCATGTGGGTTGCGCACCGTTTGGTGCTATCACGCCGGGTCGCCGATTGGAACATGTTTCAGAAATCCGTGACGGCGGCTGGGCCGGGACCTACGCTCGGGACGTGGGTATCGCGACGCGGGTCAACGGGTCGGCTCCCCCAGATGTGCCACTGGCCGACATCGACCTCGGCTCCTGGAAATTCTGGGTCCAGGACGACGACCTGCGTGACGGGGCGTTCGCGACTTTGCGCCGCCAGGCCCCCATCTCGTTTCACCCTCCGCTGGATACGCCAGGGGTGCAGGGAGGATCGGGCCACTGGGCGGTGACCAGCTACGACGACGTCTGGTACGCAAGCCGTCATCCACACATCTTCAGTTCGCAGCCGAGCATCACCATCAACGATGCGAACCCTGAGCTGTCGGAGTTCTTCGGGTCGATGATCGTCATGGACGACCCGCGGCATCTGCGCCTGCGCAACATCGTCAGCAGAGCGTTCACCCCGAAGGTCGTGGCCCGCACGGAAGCCTCGGTGCGTGACCGGGCACGGCGCCTGGTGGAAACGATGACCGCGGAGCATCCCGACGGCATGGGCGAGATGGTGGCGGAGCTGGCAGGCCCGCTGCCATTGCAGGTGATCTGCGACATGATGGGCATCCCCGAGGAAGACCACCAGCGGATGTTCCACTGGACCAACGTGCTTCTCGGATTCGGGGACAAGGACATCGCCACCGACTACGAGGAGTTCGTCAAGGTCTCGATGGACATCGGCGCATATTCGACCGCGCTCGCCGAGGACCGCAGGGTCAATCCGCGCGACGATCTGACGACTGCGCTGGTGCAGGCCGAGGTCGATGGGGAGCGCCTGACGTCGGCCGAGGTCGCGTCGTTCTTCATCCTGCTGGTCGTGGCAGGCAACGAAACCACCCGCAATGCGATCAGCCACGGGGTGCTGGCGCTGACCCGTTATCCAGATGAACGCGCGAAATGGTGGGCCGACTACGAGGCCATGGCACCGACGGCGGTCGAGGAGATCGTGCGATGGGCGTCGCCGGTGATCTACATGCGCCGCACCCTGACCGAGGATTGCGAGCTGAGCGGCGTGACGATGGCTGCCGGCGACAAGGCGACATTGTGGTACTGCTCGGCCAACCGTGACGAGGACAAGTTCGCTGACCCGTGGACCTTCGACGTCGCCCGCACACCGAATCCGCATTTAGGTTTCGGCGGTGGCGGCGCCCATTTCTGCCTCGGCGCCAACCTGGCCCGCCGTGAGATCAGCGTGTTGTTCGAGGAACTCCACCGCCAGATGCCCGACATCCAGGCCACGGAAGAGCCGGCCCGGCTGCTGTCGCCGTTCATCCACGGCATCAAGCGGCTGCCGGTGTCCTGGACACCACCGAGCTGAGCTGCTCCCGCGTTGGACCGTCTGGAACCGGCGGCCGCCAACCGCTGGCGTAGATCTCCCGAGCCCGGGCCTGGACTGGTGCCAGGCTGGCGGGCAGCGCTTCCATGATGGTGTACGGGGCGACGAGGTCCTTCAGCGCAGGGTCGACTTCGGCCGCCGCAACGATCAGGTCGGACGGCAACGGGCGGCTGACATCGATATCCCCGCCGGACCAGCGACGCATCCGGTCGGCGTCGGTGTAACGGTGGCCGTCGAACCACGGACGGATGTGGTGCGCGCACTAGCTGTCGAATTGCATTGTCGCTGTTGCGATATCACGATCGTGCACGTCAAGGATGCGGACGAGTCCCCGTGCTTGCATCAGCGCCAACGTCACCCGCGCCCGGCCAGTGGGGTCGTCGTGCACACGGCGTCACCGACCGAGATCAGACCGGGCAGCACCGGCCTACCCGCGAGGTCGAACTGTCCGACCGCGCCGCCATCCGGCGGCTGATGGACCAGACAGATCCGCGCGGGGTGCTCAAGGGACTCGCGGGCTTGTTCGCTGAGATCGACACGCGCGTCGGGCAGCTGTACGGCGCCATGGAGGTTGCTGCCGGCATGGACCCCGCCGCACGTGACCTCGTCGAGGAGTCGCAGCGACGTCGTCTCGACGATGCGCGCAAAGTGGTCAGGCGACTTCGTGATCTGGATGCCCTGACCGCCGGCATCACATATCAGGAGGCGGTCGATCTGGTCTGGCTGGCGATGGATCCCGCGCTCTTCGATCGGCTGGTCCGGGCGAGGCGCTGGACAACCAGGCGGTTCGAGGAGTGGCTGGCCGACACGCTGTGCCGGCAACTGCTGCGCTGATCAGACCGTGTGGACCGCACTGGCCAGCGTCCCGATCGACCGGTGAATCCGCCGGGCGGGCGCCGGCAGCTATCACAATCGGTGCCGCTGCCGGGTGGTCGGCGTTTCGGCCTGCGTCTGCCGGGCTTCGGTGCCCTCGGCGCCACCGAGGTCGCCCTTGGGACCTTGGTCGTCGCTGTGCTTGGGGTCGAGGGCGTCGGCGCGCTCGCGCCGGGCATCGAGTTCCTCGCGGGAGGTCGACGCGGCCTCGCGATGGGATGCGGCTGTTTCTTCCAGCCGGGCGGCTTCCGCCGCCTTCACCTCGGCCTCAGCCTTCGCGGCCCGCGCCTTGGCCTGCGTCTCGTCGGCGAACGCCTCCCGCTTTTCGACGCGCTGCGATTCCTGTCCAACCTCCTCGCGAATGCGCTCGGCCTGCGCATGCCGCCGCCTGTTGCGTGCCAGGAACGCCAGCACGGCCACGACGCCGATCGCGACGACTATGGCGACGATGATCCAGATCATGGTGTTGCTAGCCACGTCGGCTCCTTCGCTCGGTCGGGCCCTAGTCATTTGATTGACGAACCCGCTAATTCGGCGGATGCCCTCCTGCGGCGGTGTCTAAACCGATATCCACGGTGGCCGGCCTCGTCAGGTGTAGCCTGACAGACGGCGTGTCAGGGTGGGCCTGACGCGGAAGAAGGCGAATGATGTCGACGAAGAAATTCGAATTGCGATGCTCGTTCTGCGGTCGCCCGCACACGGAGGTCGGCAAGCTCGTCGCCGGTCCCGGCGTCTACATCTGCGATGAATGCGTCAACCTGTGCGTCGATGTCCTGTCAGTCGATTCACCGGCGCAGCCGCCAACGATCCCCGAGTGGTCGTCGATGTCGGATGACGAAGTGCTGCGGGGACTTCCGCTTATTGCTGCGTCCGCTGCGAACATCGAAGCGGGACTTCGTGAGCGTGTCCACGACTTGCGGGACCGCGGTGTGTCATGGGCGCGCATCGGCGAGGCATTGGGCATGACGCGCCAGTCGGCATGGGAGCGGTTCTCCGCCGCGACTACTTGACGATCAGCGTCCCGTGCATGGACGAGTGATACTTGCAGTGGAACGCATATTCGCCCGGTTCGGTCGGCGCGGTGAGTGTGCCCTGTTCCTTGCCTTCCACCTCGACGTCGAACTTGCCCGCGGTGTCCGACGTCACCGAATGTTCGGCGGAGTCGTCGTTCTTGATCGTGATCTGAGCCCCGGGCGACACCGTTATGGGTTCCCCGAAACTCATATTCGCGATCGTGATGGTCGCCGCGCCGGCCGCCGCGGGTCCGCTCGGCTCTTCTGCCGTCGCGGTCGGGCTGGCGGTCGCGGTCGCCGTCCCGGTCTCTGGTTCCTGTGTGGAGGTTTTGGATCCGCCGCATGCCGTCGCAAACGCTGCGACGAGACACATGGCGGCGCAGAACAAACCGAATCTCTTCATAGTGACCCCTCTCGATTGGACCCTCGCGAGAGACACGATTATGAATCCGAATTGGTTCACATATGGCCAGTTTCGGGGGATGTGTGGGCCTTGCGTTGTACGCCAGAAGTAGCCGTTGCCCGGCGGCCACTAGCCGTTGACACGGCGTATTCGCCTGCACGCGATCCAGATTCGGTTTGCGGGCGCATTTTCGACGGAGGCGCCTACAGCGTGGCGGTGAAGGGGCCCTTCGGCGAGCACACGGGCTGCGGCGGATTCCCCTTCGACGAGCATCCCCTTCCGGTCGAGACGTACGTCGCTCCGGGGCGATATGGCTGGTAGTACACCTGTGCCGGGAGAATCCCTTCGCCCTGGGCACATTGCCCGGGGCCGTCGCTGCCCTGCAACTGGACGCAGGCCACCAGGAGGTACGAGTCCGACTGGTCGCAGGCGGCCGGCGTCAGCGTCGCGGTGACCACGTTCGTGCCGGAAAGCTGCACGACCTGTGGCGGCGACAGCGTGTAGGCGCACGGCGGCGGCGGGTTTGGCGATGCGCCTGCTACCGCCGCGGTTCCGGCGAGTGTCAGCGCCGCAGCGGCGGGGAGGGCCATCAGCGACCGGATCATTCCTGAATCGTAATTCACCGCAGATGGCGTTCATCGATGATGAACAGGCAAAGGGTGAAGGTGAGGAATCCGGCGGGCAGCCAGATGGCGTGCACTCCCCACGCTCGACTGGCGAAGGCGCCGATCAGCGCACCCGCGGCGAACGCGCCAATCAGTGCGCCGTACACCCCGAAGGCGTGCCGGGACTCCGGCATCTTCTCGACGAATCCGTCGTATCCCGCTTCGACGAATCGCATGAGGTTGCCGGTGGTGGCGACCGGTAGGTAGACGAGGTCGCCGATGTTGCGAAACAGACCGATCTGCATCGCGGCCAGAAAGCTGATCGGCACCGTCACATAGCTGTGCGGCACCGATGCCGGGACGAAGCCGATGAGCGTAAGCGCGAGGGCCTGGACGGCCATCGTCCAAAGCAGCGGCCGCGGCACGAAACGCTCGATACGGCCGGACTTGATGTGCGACGCCAGCGCGACCCCGGCGATGAAGGCCAGCAGCGGCCACACGTGTGCCAGCGCCAGCGCAAACTTCCGCTCGGAGGTGTCGATGGCGCCGAAGATCACGTTCGCGGTCTGGACGTTGGCGAACACCCCGCCGCGCGCCAAGTACGTGTGAGCGTCCAGGAATCCGTTGGTCAGCGTGAGAAGGAGGGCGAACCACAAGCTTCTCGTTCGCTCGGTGTCCTCGGCCATCCGGCCAACGTAGCGCGGCGTCTAACCCGCACCCAGGGCATTGAGCATTCCTGCGGCCGACCGGGGCCAGGTGAACTGTTCGGCGCGGCGGCGTGCGCTGTTGCGGCGCAAGCGTTCCGGCCGGCTGATGATCGACGTGACCGCGCGCGCGATGGCGTCCGGATCGTTGTCGGCGGTGGCGCCGCTATCAGTGGTGAGGATCTCGGCTAGCGCCGATGTTCGCGACACCACGGCCGGCGTGCCGCATGCCAGTGCCTCCAATGCCGCCAGCCCGAACGTCTCGTGCGGGCCGGGTGCGAGCGCGACGTCCGCGGTCGCCAGGATGGTCGCGACGGTGTCGCGGCAGCCGATGAAGCCGGTGAAGTCGATGGGCAGGCCGGCGGCCTGCCGTTCGAGCCGCGCGCGCATCGGACCCTCCCCCACGACCACCAGCTTCGCGTCGACGCCCGAATCACGCAGTGCGGCAATGCTATCAATGCTGCGGTGGGCGTGCTTCTCCACCGACAGGCGGCCACAGTGGACCAGCAGCGTCTGACCCGGGTGCACCCACCGCTGCCGCACCGCCGCGGAGCGCCGACTTGGATGAAACTGGTCGAGGTCGACGCCCAGCGGGACCGTGAGGACGTTGGATGCGTGGATGCGGTCGAACTCTTCGCGCGCGAACGCCGTCGTACACACCACCGCGTCATAACTTGCGGCAGTGCGACGATTGGCGGCATCGGCGATCGAACGCGCCAGGCGAGCCGGAAGTATCTGCCCGACAAGGCGATCGAGACGTTCGTGGGAGATCATGACGGTCGCCACGTCGTGTCGTCGACCCCATCCGCCAAGCGACCGCATCGTCAGCCGGTCCGACACCTCAAGCGCGTCGGGCGAAAGCTGGGCGAGCAGAGAGGTGACCGGCCTCGGCAGCACCGCGCGATAGCCGCCGGTGAACGGGATCAGCCTGGCAGGCAAGGAAATACGGACGACACCCGAGGGAAGCTCATGCAGTTCGGAGCATCGTCCCGGCACGACCAGGAAGACCTCGTGTCCCGCGGCGCAGTATTCCGCGCCGAGGCGATCTACTGCCGTCCGAAGGCCCCCCGATCGCGGGCCGTAAAAGTTCGCAACCTGCACAACCCGCATGCGATGAATCAGAACCGGCACGCGTGTTCGGTCAACAACGCGACACCAACCAGTAGGAGAACAGACCGTGAATTGCCGCTCGCGCAGCGAATCACCCCACGTATTTGGTTAGCCAGTCCTGCACGCGACGCCAGGCGTCATCCGCCGCGGTGGCGTTGTAGCGGTCGCCGGTGTCGTTGAAGAACGCATGGTTGGCGTCGGGTTCGGTAACGAGCTCGTGCACCAGCCCTGCCTTTTCAAGCGCTGCCTTGGCGACCGGCTCTGTGGCGTTGACGCGTTGGTCCTGAGCGCCGTAGAACCCAAGCACTGCAACGTCTTTGGAGCCAGCAAAGTCCGGGTTATCCGGTGCTGGTCCATAGAACGGGACGGCGGCCGCTAGCTCCGGGGTACCCGCCGCCAGCAGTCGCCAGACGAAGCCTCCACCCATGCAGAACCCGACGGCCGCGACCTTTTTCTCCGGGACACGGCGCAGCAACTCAGCGATGCCCGATTGGAGGTTGGCAAGGGCTTCCTCAGGCGGAATCTTGCCCAGTGCCGCGGTCGCCTCCGCCGGGTCGGCGAATTTCGCCGTCCCGCCCTGCCCGGACAGCAGATCGATCGCCAGACCCGAGTAGCCGATACCGGCGAACCTGCCCGCCACCGACCGGACCCAGTCGTTGAGCCCCTTGTTCTCGTGGATGACCAGCACGCCGCCACGCGCATTTGGCGCCTCCACCCACGCCCCCTGCAGCTCTCCCTGCGGCCCGGCCCAGGTGATCGGCGTGGTGGGCAGCGCCTTCTCCGTTCCCGGTGGCGCCGCGCTGGAGGTCGCAGGCCCGCTGGACGTCACAGGGGCGTTCGAGGTCGGCTTCTTGTCCTCGCCGCACGCGGCGATGAGCGCCGTGGCCGCCGCGGTGCTCACCCCCAGCAGTGCCAGCCGGCGCAGGGCTTCGCGTCTGGACAACAAACCGTCGACATGATCAGTGGCAATTTCTTCGGCGATATAGCGCTGTAGCGGTGTCACCTTCGCGAGTATGCGCCGACAAGCTGAATCGGCGTTGGCAATTGTCCTCCCGCGCAATACTCATCCCATGGAATGGACACCAGACGCCGATGCCCTGCGTGGCCGCGTTGCGCTCGTCGCAGGCGCAACCCGCGGGGCAGGGCGCGGCATCGCCGCGGCGCTCGGCGAGGTTGGTGCCACGGTGATCTGTACCGGCCGCAGCAGCGTCTCCGGCAATGCCGGCTCCGACTACGATCGCCCGGAAACCATCGAGGAGACAGCGGAACTGGTCACGTCACTCGGTGGCGTTGGCATCCCGATCCAGGTCGACCACCTCGACATCGCACAGGTGCGGGCGCTCGCCGATCGCATCCGCGACGACCACGGCGCCATCGACATCCTGGTCAACGACATCTGGGGCGCCGAGGTCCTCAAGGGCCATCCGCCGACATGGAACCGGCCGATTTGGGAACACGACCTCGACGATGGTCTGCGAATACTGCGCCTCGGCGTCGACACCCACCTGATCACCGCCCACACTCTGCTGCCGCTGCTGGTCATTCGTCCCGGCGGATTGCACGTCGAAGTGACGGACGGGACAAAGGAATACAACGACCACACCTACCGGATCTCGGTCTTCTACGACTTGTCAAAGGTCGCGGTGAACAGGCTCGGCTACAGCATCGGCCACGAACTCGAGCCGTTCGGCGCCGCCGCCGTCGTCGTCACGCCCGGCTGGCTGCGCTCGGAGATGATGCTCGACAACTGGGGCGTCACGGAGGACAACTGGCACGCTGCGATGGAGCCTGGCCGTTCCGACGGACATCCGACCGCTCCCCCCGGGTTCGCCGAGTCGGAGACGCCGCGATACGTCGGACGGGGCGTCGCGGCCATCGCCGCCGACGAGAACCGGTCGCGTTGGAACCAGCGGTCAGTCACCTCCGCGGAACTTGCCCATGAATACGGCTTCACCGACACTGACGGCCGCCAACCCGATGGCTGGACGTAGGCATAACCCCTGGCCAACGCCCAAAGTAGACATTTCCCTGAATCTGTTCACAGATTTCGTTGACACCCGCCTGGCTGGCGCTGTTCTATGACTTGGTGACCTACGACACGATCATTCGTAACGGCCGCTGGTTCGACGGCACCGGCGCCCCGTCGGCGATGCGCAACATCGGCATCCGTGACGGCCACGTCGTGGCGATCACGCCGCACGACCTCGACGACGCCGGGTGCCGACAGGTCATCGATGCGACCGGCAAATGGGTGCTGCCCGGCATGCTCGACATCCACACCCACTACGACGTCGAAGTCCTCAACGGGCCCTCGCTTTCGGAGTCGTTACGCCACGGCGTGACGACCGTGATGCTCGGTTCATGTTCGCTGTCGACGATCCACGTCGGCGGTGTCGACGCAGGCGACATCTTCGGCAGGGTCGAGGCGATTCCCCGCGAACACGTCATCAGCGCCATCGACGAGCACAAGACCTGGACGAACGCCGAGGAATACGTCCGGGCGCTGGAAGCGCGGCCGCTCGGCCCCAACCTGGCAGCGTTCATCGGGCACTCCGACATGCGGGCCGCCACCATGGGCCTGGACCGGGCCACGCAGGACAGCGAACGCCCTACCAAGAGCGAACAGGCGCAGATGGAGCGGATGCTGTCCGAGGCGCTGCGGGCCGGGTTTGTCGGAATGTCCTCGCAACAACTACTTTTCGACAAGCTTGACGGTGACGTCTGCCGCTCGCGCACGCTGCCGTCGACGTATGCCAAGCCACGCGAACTGCGCCGGTTGAAGTCGCTGCTGCGGCGCGCCGGCCGGATCCTGCAGTCGGGCCCCGACATTCAGAATCCATTCAACCTCGGCTCGCAGATCGCCCAGTCGCTGGGCTTCTTCCGCAACCCGCTCAAGACCAGCCTGCTGTCGGCCGCCGACGTGAAGGCCAACCCGTACGCCATCTGGGCAATGGGGCCGGCCGCGCGGCTGATCAACCGCCTCGGTGGCAACTTCCGCTGGCAGCATCTGCCGGTGCCGTTCGAGGTCTACGCCGACGGCATCGATCTGGTGGTCTTCGAGGAGTTCGGCGCGGGCGCCGCGGCGCTGCACTTGCGCGACGAAGTGGAGCGCAACGAGCTGCTGCGCGACGAGTCGTATCGCCGCGAATTCCGTAAGGAGTACGAGAGCAAGTTCGGGGTCCGGGTATGGCACCGCGACTTCTTCGACGCCGAGATCGTCGACTGCCCAGACTCGTCGGTGATCGGGAAGTCGTTCGGCGAGGTCGGTCACGACCGCGGCGGCGTGCACCCCGTCGACGCGTTCCTGGACCTGGTCCTCGAGCACGGGAGGGCATTGCGCTGGCGCACGACCATTTCCAATCATCGGCCCGAGGTGCTGAAGAAACTGGCCCGCGACTCCGGCATCCAGATGGGCTTCTCGGATGCAGGCGCTCACCTCCGCAACATGGCGTTCTACAACATGGGCCTGCGGCTCTTGCGCCACGTGAAGGACGCGGAGAACGTTGGTGAGCCGTTCATGACCATCGAGCAGGCCGTGCACCGACTGACTGGTGAACTGGCCGACTGGTATCGCATCGACGCAGGCCATCTGCGCATCGGCGACCGCGCCGACGTCGTGATCGTTGACCCGGCGCGGCTCGACGCGACACTGGATGAGTACGCCGAGGATCGCGTCGAGCAATACGGCGGTCTGCCCCGCATGGTCAACCGCAACGACGACACCGTCAACGCCGTACTCGTCGGAGGCCGCGCGGTGTTCATCGACGGCAAGGCCACCGATGTCGTCGGCAAGCAGCGAACGGGGCGGTTCTTGCGCGCCGCGCACAAAGCGCCCGCGGTCACCGCGCAAGAAGTTGAGTTGGCCAGTGTCAGTTGAAGATACGGTTCTCGGCATGTGGAAGGCACTGTCGACGCGCGACTGGGAGTCGCTGAAGACATTCCTGTCCGACGACTGCATCTACCTCGACATGCCGGTCGGCCCAGCTGCGGCGGCGCGTGGTCCCGAGGACATCGTCAAGCGGCTCAAGATCGGTCTCGAGCCGCTGAAGTCCTACGAGAACTTCGACGGCCTGATGCTCGATAACGGCTCGGACGTCATGTACGAGCATCACGAAGAATGGCACTGGGCCACAGGGGAATCCGCGGTCCTGAAGTTCGTCAGCGTGCACCGCGTGGAGAACGACAAAATCACGCTGTGGAAGGACTACTGGGACATGGGGGCGCTGGCCAATCACGCCCCGCCCAGCTGGATGGAAGACTTCGCGAACGCCGATATGTCGTGGGTGTTCGACGCAACGGGTTTGGTCTGAGGAGGCTCCGATGTTCGACCTGAAAATCACCGGCGGGACCGTCGTCGACGGTACGGGCGCCGATCGGTTCCCCGCGGACGTCGGCATCAAGGACGGACGAATCGTCGAGGTCCGCAAGCGGATCGGCGACGACGCCGGCCTGGAAGGTGAAGCCGCCGAGACCCTCGACGCCACCGGTCGCATCGTGGCGCCCGGGTTCGTCGACATCCACACCCACTACGACGGCCAGGTCAGCTGGGACCCGCTGCTCGAACCGTCGAGCCTGCACGGCGTCACCACAGTGGTCGGCGGGAACTGTGGGGTGGGATTCGCCCCGGTAGCGCCCGGTCGCGAGCAGTGGCTCATCGAGCTCATGGAAGGCGTCGAGGACATTCCCGGGTCTGCCCTGGCCGAAGGAATCACCTGGCAGTGGGAGAGCTTCCCCGAATACCTCGATGCCATCGAGAAGCGCGATCTTGCCATCGATTTCGGAACCCAGATCGCTCATGGCGCGGTGCGCGGATACGCGATGGGTGACCGCGGCGCCCGCAACGAAGAGGCCACCGAAGACGATATCGCGGCGATGGCTCGAATCGTCCAGGAGGCCATCGAGGCGGGCGCGCTCGGCTTCTCCACCTCTCGCACCGAGGGGCACCGCGCCATCGACGGCGAGGCGGTACCGGGAACGTACGCGGCGGAGCAGGAGCTGTTCGGCCTGGGGCGGGCGATGGCCGCGGGCGGCCGAGCGGTGTTCGAGGTGGCGCCGGAGGGCATCGCCGGTGAGAGCCCCGCGGAGGTGTGCATGCGGGAGCTGGACTGGATGACCAAGCTGGCGGCCGACATCGAGCGGCCGGTGTCGTTCGGCATGATCCAGTCGTCCGGGCTCCCGGATCTCTGGCGCGACATGCTGGAGCGGACAGGCAAGGCGCACGAGAACGGCATCGAGCTCTACGCCCAGATCGCGGCGCGGCCCTTCGGCATGCTCTTCGGCTTCCCCGGATATCACGCGTTCACCCACCGGCCCACCTTCCGCAAGCTGAAGGCGGAACTGGACCGCGACGAATTGGCGCGGCGCCTGGCCGATCCGGCGGTGCGTGCGGCCATCCTGTCCGAACCGGATCTGCCGCCCGATCCGTCGGTGCTCTTTGACGCGATGTTCGCAATGGTTCAGCACAGCGCCAACCGCGTGTACGCGATCGGCGACCCACCCGACTACGAGCCGACGCCGGACAAGACGGTCGCAGCGATCGCCGAGCAGCGCGGTCAGGACCCGCTGGCCACCATGTACGACCTGATGCTCGAATCCGACGCGGGCGCATTGCTGATGCTGCCGTTCTACAACTACGCCGGCGGCAACCACGACGTCATCTACGAGATGATGACGCACCCCGCCGCCGTTTCCGGGCTGTCCGACGGCGGTGCCCACTGCGGGCTGATCTGCGATGCCTCCTACCCGACCTTCCTGCTGACCCACTGGGCCCGCGATCGTCACCGCGGTCCGAAGTTCCCGTTGGAATACGTAGTGCGCAAGCAGACCCTCGACACCGCAACGCTTTACGGACTCTCCGATCGTGGGGTCATCGCCGTGGGTAAGAAGGCCGACCTCAACGTCATCAACATGGACGCCCTCACACTCGAGTTGCCCCACATGGCCTACGACCTGCCCGCCGGCGGCCGCAGGCTGATCCAGAGCGCCTCGGGCTACGACGCAACCGTGGTCAGCGGCGCGGTGACCCGGCGCCACGGGGTCGACACCGGCGCAAGGCCGGGGCGGTTGATCCGGGGCGTGCGCTAGTCAGCGCATCGAGATCGGTGACACCACTGCCGAATCCAGTGTCCCCCAGTCGGACACCCTGGCTTCGCTGAGGAACAGCCGTGCGAGGTCGGACTCGGCACGCTCGGGAGGCGCTACCCAGCAGCCGTGTACATGATGATCGACCAGCGGCACGTTCTCGATGTGCTCGGCCAGCGCGGACAAACTTATACGCTCCAGGCCAGACGGAACTTCTCGGCGAGTTCGTCGGGGCTTAGGTCGCCGAAGTTCTCCTGCTCATAGCGTCGCACCGCGACCGTCGCGTCGACCGGCTCGTCACCCAGAATGGAGCGCAGCAAGGCGGATTGGTCAAGTTTGTCGAGGGCGTCGGCCTGGCTCGAGGCGAGCAGCTTGATGCCGGCCTGATTGTGTTGGTCATCGGTGAGTGCGGCCGGGTCGACGGTCGTCTCGGGTGGCAGCGGCAATTTGCGTTCGATGCCGTCGAGCGCAAGCGCGAGTATCGCCGCGGTCGCGTAGTACGGATTGGCCGAAGGGTCGATGACCTTCACCTCGACGTTCGCGCCGAGTGGATTGCTCGGTCCGCCGATGAGGAATCGCACCGCGGCTTCCCGATTCTCCGTGCCCCAGCACACATATGCACCCGACCAATGGCCGGGCTGCATCCGCAGCCCTGACAGGACGGAGCCGCACAATATGCCCTGTGCGTCGGGCAATCCCGCGAGCAGTCCCGCGACGGCGGACTCCCCCTCCGGAGTCATGCCTGCGGCCCCTGTTCCGTTCGAGAACAGTGGAGTGTCACCGCGTTTCATCGAAAAGTGTTGGTGAGAACCGGATCCGACGCTGCCCGCGAACGGTACTGGAGAAAGGCTCACTCGTAGCCCGTACCGACGGGCCACCCTGCCGATGATGATGCGCATCAGCACCAGTTGGTCGGCGGCCGCAACGGGTGGCTGCGGGGACAGCGAGATCTCGAACTGGTTGACGCCGTACTCCGGGTGGAACTGTTCGATCGCGACACCGGAACCGGTCGAGGCGTCGATGACGTCGCGCACGAACCCCTCGAACTCGAGCACCCCGGCCAGGCCGTACTGTGCCCACATGTGTGACGGCAGGGCGCTGCCGTCGGGGCCGACGAGGACGAACTCCATCTCATGGCCGACCACCGTGTCGATGCCGGCTCTGGACAACCGCTCCTCTACCCGGTTCAGCACGCCGCGGCTGCAATATGGATCAGCCGAACCGTCCTGATTGAAGAAAGCGCCAGGGGCCCAAGCCAATCCGTCGCCGAGGATCCGCAGCCCGCTCAGGTCGATGCGGATCCGCTGGTCCCCCACCACGCCGATGGCATCGCCGAAGACGATGCCAGCCTGGTCGATGGCAAACACGTGCCAGACCGGGCTCGCGCCGAGTCCGGGATCGGCGAACGTGCTCATCCGGCGGAGCGGAACCGTCTTGGCATGCGTGAGCCCCGCGGGATTGACGACCGTGCCGATCAACGTGGCGACTCCGTCGGCCTCCAGTTGGGCGATTGCCGCGGCTGCGAGGGGTTTGGCTGCCATGGCAGCCATTGTCCAATGCGGCGGGATGAATTAGAGCGTGATCTTGCAGGTTTGGCCGATGTCGAGCGTGCGCAGCATCCGGCCCATGCCCAGCCACATCGCGCAGGACAGCGCCAGGTCCGTCAGTAGTTCGTCGCTGAACTGCTCGTTGCAGCGCGCCCAGAAGTCCTCGTCGTCCCGAAGGCCGGTGTGGTCGCTGGCGAAGCGCTCCGCGAACTCAGCGGCGATGCGCTCCTGCGGGCTGTAACCCGGCCACGTCCGCCACTCGGCCGCGTGGTCGTAGAGGTCCTCATCGACGCCCGCCGCGATGCCCTCCGAGTCGCGGGTGTTCTGGCACACCACGCATTCGTTGTCGAGCGCGATGACCATCCTGGCCAACTCGCGGACCCGCATCGGCAGTCGGTTCTTGTTGTAGACCGCGTTGGTGAAACCGGCCATGGCGACTCCGATATCGGGCGACTTCATCACCCAGGCAGCAGCGTCGTCGTCGGCGAAGGGTCCAATTCGGCTCATGGCCGAATCGTACGCCGGAGCCGATAAAAGTGGAACACGTTCTAGAAAGCGCTTCAAAAGGGCTGGTAGTTCAACTGGCGGCAGCGAGTTCGGCCCGCTCGCTGTCCCAATCCCGCTGCACAAGCACCCGGTGCGCGATGCGCTCCAGCGCCGCCTCCACCGCAACGCGGTCCGGGCGTCCCTCGAACGTCGGTGAGGAGGCCAGCTTCTCGACGATCCGGTTGATCAACGCCGACGACACCGCGTCGACCTGCTTGGCGCCCGCCTGGGTCAGCCACAGCAGATCACCCGTACGCAGCGCGTAGCCGGTGTCGACCAGCCGGCCGAACGTCGGCTCGAGCACCTCGCATGGCACCCGCAGGCGGTCGGCGATGTCGGTCAGCCGCGCCGAGCCGAAGACCTGGTTGTTCCGGTAGATCGTGATCAGCGCCCACAGTCGCGCAACGTCGAGGTCGCAGCCGGGCTTTTCGCAGATGTTTCGCAGCCGGATCTCCGGTGAGTGCCGCATCATCCGGCCGATGGCGATCTCCAGGACCTTGTCGGGTGTCTCGGCGCCTGGCATACCGAAGCCGTCGCCGAGATCGACGGCCGAGACGGCCTCCATCTCGCGCAGCGGAACCTCTTTGAGCAACAGCGCGACGATGAACCCGACGAGGGCCACCGGGGCCGCGCACAGAAACACCATGCCGAGGGAGTCCGCGTAGGCGTTGACGATTGGCGCCGCGACGTCGTGTGGCAACTGATGCAACGCCTGCGGGGATTGCGCCGCAGCCGGTGGTGCGCCGCCCGCCGCCAGTGCCGGACCGATCCTGCCGCTGAGGAAGTTGGCGAACAGCGACCCGAAAATTGCTGCACCGAAAGAACTTCCGATGGTCCGGAAGAACGTGACCCCGGACGTCGCGACCCCGAGGTCGGCGAAACTCGAGGTGTTCTGCACGATCAGGATGAGCACCTGCATGCACATGCCGATGCCGGTGCCGAGGATGAACAGATACAGCGACTGCAACACCAACGGTGTGGCGGCGTCCATCCGCGACAGCAGCACAAAGCCGACGAACATCACCGCGGTCCCGACGACAGGGAAGATCTTGTAGCGGCCGGTGCGGCTCACGATCACGCCGCTGCCCATGGAGGTCAGCAGCAGGCCCGCGACCATCGGCAGCGTCCGAAGCCCTGACACCGTCGCTGACACCCCGTCGACGAACTGCATGAAGGTGGGTAGGAACGTCAACGCGCCAAGCATTGCGAACCCGACGATGAACGACAGCACGCAGCACACGGTGAACACCGGGTCGCGGAACAGCCGGATCGGCAGGATCGGTTCTGCGGCACGGCTTTCCACCCACACGAAAGCTGCCAGCGCCGCGGCCGAGGCGATGAACAGCCCGATGATGACGGGCGAACTCCACGCGTACTCCCCGCCACCCCAGCTGGTGGCCAACGTCAGTCCGGAAGCGCCGAGGCCGACCAACACGATGCCCGGGTAGTCGATGACCGGACGGGTGGTCTTGCCAAGCGCCGGGATCGCCGCGATCGCCACGAGGAAGACCACAACGGCCACGGGAACGTTGATCCAGAACGCCCAGCGCCAGCTGAGGTGGTCGGTGAAGAAGCCACCCAGCAGCGGCCCGACCACCGTCGTGACGCCGAACACGGCACCGAGGGCACCTTGATAGCGGCCGCGGTCGCGCAGCGGGATGACCTCACCGATCAATGCCGTTGCGGTCACCATGATGGCGCCGCCGCCGATGCCCTGAAGTCCCCGCGACGCCACCAGCATGGTCATCGACCCGGCCATCCCGCAGAGCACCGAGCCGGCCAAGAAGAACACCACCGACACCGCGAAGACGACCTTGCGGCCGAACAGGTCGCCGAGCTTGCCCACGATCGCAGTGGCGATCGTCGAGGCCAGCAGATAGCTGGTGACCACCCAGGACTGGTGCCCGGCACCGCCGAGGTCGGCGACCACCGTTGGCAACGCGGTGGCGACGATCGTCTGGTCGAGGGCGGCCAACAGCATGCCGAGCAGCACCGCAACAAAAATGAAGTTGCGGCGCTGGGGACTGATCAGCGCAGTACTGGATTCAGGATCCGCGGCCGTTGCCGTCTCTGCCGTACTTGCCACACCGCCCATATCGTTAGACAGGCTAGAAAAGTTACCGCCGACCTAAGGGTTGCCGATCAGGCGTGGATAGAAACGGTGCGGGTGGCCCTAAAGCGACGTTGGGGGCCGCGACACACACTGCGCGAGGTAGAGCTGCTCGCCGAGCTTGTCCATCAGCTGCAGCTGGGTCTCGAGGTAATCGATGTGATCCTCTTCGTCGGCCAGGATCTTCTCGAACACGTTCGCGGTGGTGGCGTCCTCCTTCTCACGGCACATCACGATCCCTGGCTTCAGCCGCGCCATCACCTCGTATTCGATGGCCAAGTCGGCTTCAAACTGTTCGCGAAGAGTCTGACCGACCCGCAGCGAGAAAAGGCGTTGGTAATTCGGTAGCCCGTCCAAGATGAGGATGCGGTTGGTGATTTCCTCCGCGTGCTGCATTTCCTCGAATGATTCTTTGCGGGTGTGCTCGGCGATCTCGGTGAACCCCCAATTCGCCTGCATCTTGGAATGCAGGAAATACTGGTTGATGGCCGTGAGTTCGCTTGTCAACTGCTCGTTGAGCAGTTTCAGAACGTCCGCGTCGCCTTGCATGGTTGCTCCTAAGCACCTTGAGGGCTGATCAAGTATCGCTTCTTTCGTGCCCGACTCAATCTAGTGCAGGCAGCGGACGGCGGCGCACCTTATGGGGTTGCGCCACGCGTGTTTTCGGTGATTTGGGCAACGATCGGCGCGCGTCAGCCCGCAGATCAGCCACCTAGCCTGGACTGGCTACGCTAAGTAAGGTTAGACTGCGCTAACACTACGCAACCGCGTCCGGCAGACAGGAAAAGCGATGGGTGAGTACGACTTACACTCACTCATCCTCGCGTGTGATTTTCGCGTCGACGACGTCGACCGGATGTGGAAATGGCTCAAGAAGCACCGCGAACCGCTGGCGTCGATCGGTGCGCATCACGTGGTGCTGTACACGTCCATTTGGGAGCCCGGCCGGGTATTGGTCACAATCGGTATTCGCCAAGCCGGCTCAATTCGTGACGTATTGCGATCCCCCGCCATATTCGAATGGTTCGCTATTTCGGGCGCCGATGATATTCCGCCGATATTCGGCGGTGAGGTGGTCGAGAAGATCGACCTCTACGGGCCGTCTCCAGAAGACCACGTTGGCAGGGTCATCGTGGGCGTGATGTCCTCGGTGAACGACGTGTCCTCCCTGATGGAGAAGGTGCACGACGGGATCGAGCGGTTCAAGCGCGGTGGCGTACGGAAGATCTGGGTGTACCAGGCACTCGACGACGGAGGGGAAGTGATGATCCTCCAGGAGATAGCGGACGAAGTCAGCGCCAGGGATTGGATCGATCACCCGGACGCCGCCGCGGAGTGGATGTCCAAGGCGGGCTTGGGCGCATACCCCACCCAATTCGTCGGCAGATTCGCCCACCTCATGTCCATCGGCGAGCAGGACTGACCATGTTCGTCTGCCTGTGCACGGGAGCCACCAGCCACGTCGTCAACGACGTGGTGGCCAACGGCGCCAAGACGTCGAAGCAGATCGCCGAAGCGTGCGGCGCCGGCGGCGAGTGCGGGCGATGCCGGCGCACCCTGCGGGCGATCATCGAGGCGCACTTCAACGTCAACGGCTGCGCATCGGAAACAATGAGCCGCTAGGAGTCGAGCAGCTGCCGAATTCGTTCGACGCAGAACCCGGTCAGGTCGAAATCGTCGGTGAGTAGTCCCTCGGTGCGCAACCTGGTCTCCAGTCGCGAGACGGGGAGACCGATCTCGACCGCGGCGAGCACTTCGTTGTACCGCAGGTTTCGCACTGCGCGGCCCGACAATTGCTCGTAGCGATCGACGGTTTCCTCCCGGCTCGGCGTTCCGTCCAGCCGGGGCACGCCCTCGTACTCAGAGCAGGCCCAGTCGACGAACAGCAGCCACGCCAAATCGGCCTCGTGATCACCGATGTAGGCGATCTCCCAGTCCAGCACCGCGGTGACTTCGAACTCCTGCCCGTACAGGATGTTGGAGAGCCGGCTGTCGCCCCAGCACAGCACGAGGTGTTCGGGCTCATAGATGTTGTCGCGCAACCACTCCACGGCGTCTGCGAACTCCTGGCGGCTGCTGTCCGGCGAAACCCACGCCAGCAGCTCGTCGCAGTAGGCGACCACCTGTTCCAGCGGGCGCGCACCGAGCTGCGGCTTCAGCAGCTTGTCCAGCCGCAGGCTGCGCCAGTCCAACGCGTGCACGTCGGCGATGGCCTGCACGCAGCCCCACCACATGGTGGCCCGCTGGTCGGGGGTGGCATCGAAATACAGGCCTTGCGAGTGATACGACGGGAAGTCGCTCGCGGTGCCGATTGTCGGCAGCTGTTCCATCACGTAATACGGCGTGCCCAGGTCTTTGTCATCGCGATCCAGCCAGCACACGGTCGGCACCTTGAGCGCCGTGTCCCGTAGCCGGTTCATCACCAGAACCTGGCGCAGCAGGTCGTAGTCCGAGTACAAGCTGACGGCGGGCGGACGGCGAAACACCAACCGTTGCAGCGTTGTTGGCCCTTCCGGACCATCGATGAAGAGGTCGAACAGGAAAGTCTCGGTCGAAAGGCCACGTTCCGCGGAAGTCCAGTTTGCGATTCGGGCGTCGGCGGCACCGGGAATCCTGCGCCTCACGATCGGCTCGAGGAGCGCGGCGATCTCGCTGGAATCTGGACGTGACGCCATCGTCATCGGCTCGTCAGGTGACTTCGCGCTTCTCCGCGAATGCGGCCAGCGCATCGGCGTTGGCCGCCGCGCCGAGCAGTTCCGCGAAGTGCGCGATTTCTCTGGCCGTCGCCGCGGCGATCTCCGCGCGGGTCGGTTCGACGATCGTCTCCTTCACCGCCATCAGGCTCGAAATCGGCCGGGAAGCAAGGATTTCGGCATGGCGACGGGCTTCGGGCAGAAGATCGCCCGGTTCACACACCTTCCATGCCAGTCCCATCCTCTGAGCCTCGGCGGCGTCGACCCATTCTGACGACATCAACAGCCACGCCGCATTCTGCCTGCCCATCAAGCGTGGCAGCAGGTATGACGACGCCGCCTCGGGCGCGACGCCAAGGCTGGTGAATGGCGTCTTCAGTCGTGCGGTCGACGACATGAAGACCAGGTCCGCGTAGCCGAGAATCGTTGCGCCGATACCCACTCCGACGCCGTTGACGGCGCAGATCAGCGGCTTGGGCAGGTCGGTCAGTGCATCGATCATCGTGGAGAAGTGGCTGCCCCGATCGTTGAACGTGGGGTCGGTGATGCGCTTCTGCATCTCGTTGAGGTCGTTCCCCGCCGAAAAAGCTCGCCCCGCCCCGGTCAACAGCACGACGGCCACGTCCGGGTCGGAGGCCGCATCCCGCAGCGCAACCGCCGTCGCGTGGTACAGCTCTTCGTTGAAAGCGTTGAGGACCTCGGGCCGGTTCAGCGTAAGAGTGCGCACCCGGTTGTCGTCGCTGATCTGCAGGGTCACGGCAGCAGCGTATTCGTTAGCCGTTGCTATACACCCGGGTGGGTGCCACGAGGACCACGGTGCGGCGCTGTTCGGCCATTACCCTGTCGTATTCGTCCCAGTCGTCGTGCGTTCCGCCTGCGGCGGTGAACACCTCGCGCAGCAGCAGCCTTAGCTGTTCGGCATCGGTGAGCCAGGGCTGCGGATCGTCCGGGCCGGCAAGCTCGGCATTGCCCTCGACTGTGGCCCACAGCCAGCCCTTGCGGAAGGCCACGGCGAGCTGGGGGCGTGCCCGCAGATTCGCGAGTTTCACTCTGCCGTAAGTGACGAATCCAAGAACCTCGTCGCCGGTGGCAGGATGCGGCAGCTTCCCGGCGTTGACGAGCGAGGCCTGGATGGTGCCGTCGGCGCGCAACGTCGATACCAACGCGAGGCCGCTCTCGTCGGCGGCCAGCGCAACCGCGTCGTCAAGCGTGGTCATCGGATTCCCTTTCCCCGAGGTTGTCAACGAACGGCGTTCGAAACACGTAGCGACTCGTCGGCACGGTGTCGACGTCGCGGTTCGCGCCGAAGGCGGCGGTGCTGGCCACCATGCGCTCCATCCGGTCGCGCAGGTCGGCGTCGTCGGCGGCGCCGAAGAATGCGTGCAGATCGGATGTCGCCTCGATGGGGAAGAGTTCCTCGACAATCGCGGCGAGGGTCGGTGCTCCCTCAGTGAGCGGTCGCACCACTTGATTCTGCGTGTACCCGAATGTCGACTGCGTCTCGATGGCCACTGGCGTGTGGTCGATGTGCCACCGTCGACGCCACGTTGTCTCGTCGAGATCGTCGGGCCGTCGAAGCAGCGCGACGTTCGCCAAACCCGGGGTGCGCTCCCCTGACAGTGTCTTCGGTGGCGGCAGTGGCACCGATTCGGTCACCAGGTAGGCCGCGACGTCGTCGCACTCCTTCTCCAGGCGGGCCAGTGCTTCGCGCACCTGATCGCCGTAGGACTGCTGTGTCCACAATGTCACGAATCCGACCACCGGTGGCTCGAGCGTCGTCAACGTCATCAGTGATTGCCGCACCGCGTCGTCACGCACATTGATCGCGAGCCCGGGCGCGCCGATTTCGAGTAGGTCGGCCACGACTTGGACGCGGAGGCGGGTGCACCACCCCTCATCCGAATCGGCTGCCCTGAGGGTGATGATGACCTTTTCCACGATCTGAATCTAGGCTTCGAGCCTTTCGCGGATGCGCGCAAGCCGGTGTTTCAGCTCAGCCTCGTCGATGATGCCGCGAGCCAGCAGGGAATGCGCCAGCGAAACCAGCTGGTTCTCCGGGTAGGGCAGGCTCGAGTAGACGGTCGCGGAGAGCATGTCTTCCTCATCGCGCCGGTCCTTGAAGTTGGGCACGTCCGCATCGCAGCTGGCGTGGTCCAGTGCGTCGCAGAGGCCGTCCAGACTCGTCTTCCACGGCGGCACCGGATTCTCGACGCCCCACTTGGCGGCCATCCGAGGCCATGTCTGATTGCGCTCGACGATTTCTTGCAAGGTCTCGATGCGCTCGCTCATCCCGCGGCTCCCGGATGGATCGCGGGACGGGTGTCGGTGATCATGTTGGTGGTGACGCCTGCCTTCGGCAGCGCGACACCGATCAGAGTGTCGCGGGTGAGGATTTCCACCAGCTGGTCTTCGTCCCAGCCCTCGGTGCCCTCGGGCTGCAAGGGCATGACCATGAATCGATGCTTCTGGTTGGAATCCTGTACATGGACTGTGATCTCGTCGGGCAGGTAGAGCCCGAACTCCGCAAGCACCTGACGCGGCCACCTGACCAAGCGCCGACGATAGTTGGGCGTGCGATACCACTCCGGCGAGTTGCCGAGGATCGGTCGCGGATAACACGAGCACAACGCGCAGACGATCACATTGTGGACAGTCGGCGTGTCCGCGAGGATCTGGAACGCGGTGAAGTCGCTCGGTGTGCCCCACCCTGTGGGGTGCAGCCAATCGACGCCGACCTCTTTGCTCGCCGTCATCGGTTCCGCGAGGGCGAGTTCTTTGAATTCCGGATCGAGCCACGCCTTGGCGACCAGATGGGCGGCGGGAGTCGGGCCGATCTGCTCGGCGAATTCGGTCATGAGGCGGTGTTCCTCGGCGGTGAAGATGCCCTTCTCGATGCACAGCTCGCGCAGAGCAATCTCCAAGACTTCGAAGTCGGTTATCTCGTCGACCATCGGTGCGACCGTGCGGTCGTGGTCGTGATCATGGTCGTGCTCAGTCATGCAAAATCCTTTCCGGGCAGCTTATTTGGCGGCTTGCAGCCAGTGTTCGGGAATCTCGGTGGAGATGATGTCGTCGGTCGTTCCGGTGTAGCCGTACCAGAGGTCGGCCATGTTGAACTTCACGACGTAGAACCATTCCGGCGTCGCGGGACGGTCCCAGGTCTCGTCCTCGGCGGCCGGGCTCTCATATGCGACGGCCTCGATTTCGCCCTTCGCGCCGCGCACGTACTCCGGGGTCCGGGTGTAGAAGATCACCGGAAGTTCGCGCACCACCACCGGGTCGCCGATCTTGAACTTCGGCGCGCCGGCCTGACCGGCATAGCACTGCGGATCGCCCTTGCCGTCAGCTTCCTCAGCATGGTTATTCCGTTTGACCTCTGATCCGTCGCCTTCGGACTTCGGTTTGGCCTCCAACTTCTTTCCGTCGAGTCCGCCGGCATATCGTGTCTGGACCTCGGCCATCCGCTCGCTCAACTCGGTCAGGCCGATGTGGTGCTTCTCCACCAGGATGCGCGCGACGGCCAGCAGCCAACGACCGTAATAAGGCAGCCCCAGATACTCGGCCCGACCCACGTCGACATTGCCCATCCGGCGGCGTTCCTCCGAGAGCCAGATTCCGCGCCACCCGAGCACCTCGCAGATCACATAGGTCATGTGCTCCCACAGCTCGTACTGCTTGTTCTCGTACTTCATCGGCGCATCCGGCTCACCGCCCACGTCATGGACGGGCTTCAGATATGCAGTGATGCGATCGTGGTCCAACATGTCAGGAGTGGGCGCATCCGGAAGCTCGGGATATGCGGACTTGAGCCGGGCTACAAGATCAAGTTGCGCAGCACGCTCGGCGGCCGTACTCATGCAAGCACCCTTCGTTATTCGGACATGACCTGGCAAAACCCAGTTGGGACGTTGGGACGCGAATTTGATGAGATCTGGGACATCCGACATATTCCAGCAACGCCGTCGATGGCGGTGCATCGTCGGCCATCGGCACCTCCAGAGTTGCCCATCTGAATCCCGTTAGCTGACCTTACCTCTGACGGTTCGCTTGATGCAGCAAAATCGGTCGCCGAATTTCTTCTGAGAAATGTGCAGCGGATGTCGACGGACATGCGCTATGCCGCAAAGCTTTTGACGGGTGCGAAACTTAAAACGCACACATCCAACTCCGGTCAAGCAGGCTCGAATGGCACTGCGATGTCGACAGGTCTCCGCTTTGCGTTTGCTGTCTCTACAGTCTCGTGGGATTTGATCGCGTGTGCTGCACCATTCAGCCGCCTTGGTGGAGTCAAAATAGGTGGGTGACCACGGGCGGCCGAGTGATCAATGCCCTGCAGCTGACGACACCCGACGTCGGCGCCGTGTCGCGCAGCATGCTCGGGGTGCTGGCGGTAGTGGCGGTCGCGGTGGCATCGGGTTCTCCGTCGGCCGCGGTGTGGGCGGCAGGCGCGGCGGCGATCGCGGGCGCGATCGCCCTGCAGGACAGCCCCGCCGGGCGGGTGCCGCTGGTCATGGTCGTTTCGCTGGAAATGGGTGCTGTCGTGCTTCTGGGCGCGCTGACCGCGTCCTACAACGTGGTGTTCATCGCCGTCGTCGCGTGGTGGTGCTTCGCGGCAGGCATGCAGTGGGCGCTGGGGAGCAACCCGGGGCTGGTCGCGACCGCAACCGCTGCACTGCTCGTGATCTCGCCGCCGGTTGCGCCCTCGATGACCGAGGTGGTGTTGTCGACGGTGCTGACGGTGGCGGCCGGCTGCGTGCAGGCGGCACTGATCGCGGTGTGGCCGCCTCAGCGCTGGCGGGGGCAGCGCGACGCGCTGACGCGCGCCTACCGTGAACTGGCCGCCGACGCCCGCCGCGTCGCCGCAGACCGTGAGGCCTCAGTTGGCGCCGCCCCGTTCACGTGGCTGCGGGAAGCGTTCATCGACAGCGAGGCGACTCAACGCCCGCTGGCGTATCACGGCGGCTACCGGCTGCCCGAGCGAATCACCGCGACGCTAGATGCCCTGCGCGGTAGCGACGACGCGGTTTCGCAGGTGCTCTCCCCCGCCGCGGATTTCCTCGACGCGATCGCGAACCACAACCACACAGCGCGGCGCGACGCCGAATACGCGCTGGCGCGGATTGATGCCGCGGCCGCCGCGGTGACCGGACCGCAAGCAGCAGGCGCACAACGGTTTTCGCAGCAACTGCACGAAGCCTTCGCCTCGCGGTTCGGTGAATTCCGCCGGCCCGATCTGACTGGCTCGCTGCTTTCGGCCGTCGGTGTGATGCGTGGCCACCTCACGTGGACGTCGCCGGTGCTGCGGCACGCCATCCGGCTGTCGTCGGCCGCCGCGTTGGCTGTGGCCGCGGACCGATTCGGTGGCGTGGTGCAAGGCCACTGGATCGCGTTGACCGTGCTGATGGTGCTGCGTCCCGAGACGGCACACACCTACACCCGCTGCGTCGGACGGGTGGCTGGTATCGCCGGAGGAATCGTGGTTGCGTCGGCGCTGACCTTGGTGTGGCAGCCGACGGGTTCGTCGGCCGCCGTCGTGGCGGTGGTGTTTCTCGCGGTGATGTACGGGGTCACCCGGTTCGGATACCTCGCAGTGAGTGCGGCGTTGGCGGCGAGCATCGTGTTCCTGCTCGACATTGACGCCGCGGCGGCGGGTCTGGCCGTCGAAAACCTGTTGTTCGCGGTGGTCATCGGCGGCGGGCTGGCGGTGGTGGCCCATGTCGTGCTGCCGGATCACGGGTTGATTAGGCTGCACCAGCGCGCTGGTGAACTACTGAAGTCCGAAATCGATTACGCTGCAGCGGTCGTCAAGGCGTTCGTGCACGAGCTCGATCACCCTGCCGAAGCGTTATCGGCGGCGTGGCAGCGAGCGTTCCGAGCCCGCGCCGCGTTTGAAGCGGCATCCGGTGCGATACGGGCGGATTCGCGCGAGCTGCGTCGGTGGCTGCGGTCGTATCGAACGGCGCTGAACGCTGTCACGAGCGCGTGCACCTCTCTGGAGGGCAGCCTGTCCAGTGCGCCGACGGCGGCGCTGACGCCTGAATTCGTCGCCGCCGTCGATGATTACGTCGACGCGCTGCGGGGTGCGCCCCCAAGCGCGGCCGCGCCATGGACCGTCGACATAGACGAGTTGACCGCGGCCAATCGGCAGGTGCGCGAGGAAGGGGCGCGGCTTGACGGCGACAATGCGGCGGCGCGAGTGCTCGTCGCCGAGGTCGCAACGATCACCAGGAGCCTGGCAGGCATCGCCGCTACTCGCGAGCCCACCGCGGCTGGATGAACACGCCTTCAGCTTCGACGGTGATGCCTTCCTCGTCGGCGAGATGTCCTGCGGTGAAGGTCTTTACGCCGTCGCTCCGGGTAATCCCGGCTTCCGCGTGGAGCTGACCGAGCCGGGTAGGACGCAGATAGCGCAGCGTGATGGTGCCGGTGAGCCGCGGCTTCTCAGGGCTGCTGGCCGCGGCGCCAAGGATGTGGTCGAGCACAAGGGCCGCGACTCCCCCATGCACGTGTCCTGGCGGACCTTCGTAGGCCGCGCCCAAGTGGAAGTCGGTGAACAGTCCCCCTTCGCCCTGCTCGACAACCAGCGGCGGCGCGACGGGATTGCGTACGCCGATCACCACATTGCCCCACGGCATTTGGTCGCCGTCGGTGGTGAACCGGATGCCGAACGGGCCGTCGACCTGCTTGCTGCGCAGTCGCGCCGTCGCCGCATCGATCTCGGCTTTGGCCGCGGCAACCACTTCGGCGCCGACCTCGGTGCGAATGGTCGCGTCGATCAGCGCCCGCACCGACTCGGTGAGCGGCTCGTACATGGCACGCAGCCGGGCGACGTCGTCGGCGCTGAGGTTCTCCAGGGTCCAGTCCAGCACATCTGCACTAGAACACGTTCTAGCGCGGGTTGTCGAGTCAGCCAGGAGCTGGGCCTACGAGCAGCTGCCGGATCACCGGGCGGGCCCACCCGATGAGTTCGTCGTGACTGAGGTCGGCGACGGCGGGGTTGGCCAGCACGTAGCGGGTGGTGGCCAACCCAATGACGAACGCGCCCATCAGGCCTGCGCGCTGCGCCGGGTGGTCCGGTGTGACGGCGGCGAGCTTGGGAGCGACCTGGGTGGCGAAGATCCGGCGCATGGTGTTCGCCGCGGTCGGGCTGGTCATCGCCGCGCGGAGCAACGCCACGAACGTGGTGTCGTCCTCCCAGACGGCAAAGAAGCTGGGCAGCAACGCATCCGCGACGTCGTCGGGGTGCACTGCGGTCAGGTCCGGCAGGTCGAGGGTGAACTCCGCCGCGGCGGCGAACAGGTCCTGCTTGCTGCCGAAGTACCGGATGACCAAAGCGGGATCAACGCCGACGTCGGCGGCGACCGCCCGCAGCGTGGTCCGTTCGTAGCCGTCGGATCCAAACCGCAGCCGTGCGGCCGCCAGGATGTCGGCGCGGGTCTGGGTGGCGTTGCGGGTGCGCGGTGATGCCATGCGAAGAGAATAAGTCACCGATCGTTGACATAGCCAGCGGCCCGGGATTATGGTCTAAGTCACCAGTCGTTGACTTACTGCTGAGGAGCCGGCCATGAATCCCTCGCATGACGTGCCCGTCCTGATCGTCGGTGCAGGCCCAACCGGCCTGACCGCTGCACTCGAGCTGTCGCGGCTCGGAGTCGGCGTGCGCATCGTCGACCGAGCGCCCGAACGCTCCCTCACCTCGCGGGCGCTTGGCATCCAGGCCCGCACCGTCGAACTGTTGCGGGTGCGCGGGGTGGGCGACGAGATGCTGCGGCTGGGCAACCCCGCGCGAGCGACCGCGCTCTACTCGGAGGGTGCGAAGCTCGCCGCCATCGAATTGCATCGGATGCCAAGCGAATTCAACTACGTGCTGCTGCTGGCCCAGTCGGAGACCGAACGGCTGCTCACCGAAGCACTCAACCGACAGGGCGTCAAGATCGAACGCGGGGTCGAGCTGATCGCGCTGACCCAACAACGCGAAGGCGTCTCAGTAGTACTGCGCAGCGGAGAGGGCGAGGAAGAAGTGGTCGACGCCTCGTATCTGATCGCCGCCGACGGCTCGCACAGCGCGATCCGCCAGGCGCTCGGGCTGCCGTTCACGGGCAGGTCGCTGACACACAGCTACGTGCTTGGTGACCTGCACATCGCCGGGGATGTGCCGGAGGATCAACTGTCGATCTTCCTGGCCCGCAACGGTTTTCTCGCCGTCTTCCCGATGGGTGACGGCCGGTTCCGGTTCATCGCCACCGACCCGGACGGGATAGCCGGCGACACAGGCGATCCCACGCTGGAGGACATTCAGCGACTGTACGACCGCACCGTGCACCTGCGAGCCCAGCTCTACAACCTGAACTGGAGTTCGCGCTTCAGGATCAACAGCCGCCACATGAACACGCTGCGCGACGGCCACGTGTTCTTTGGCGGGGACGCCGCACACGTGCACAGTCCCGCGGGCGGCCAGGGCATGAACGCCGGCATCCAGGACATGATCAACCTGTCGTGGAAACTGGCGATGGTGCTCAACGGCCGCGCCCGGCCGGAGCTCCTCGATACCTACCAGTCCGATCGCCTGCCGGTGATCCGCCAGCTGGTCCGGATGACCGAACGGGCCACCAGAGCGTTCAACTCCACCAATCCAGTCGTGCACGCCGCGATCACCCGGCTCGCCCCGATCGTGTTGGCCCGTTCCAGGGTGCAGGAGAAGGCAGCGCCGCGGCTCGGACAACTCGCGGCGGGCTACCGCGGTTGCCCAATTGCCAAGGGCAGCGGGCGTATCGGGTCGCTGCGCGCGGGTGACCGGGTTCCCGATCTACCCGTCGGCAGTGGACGGCTCTACGACTTGCTCGACCTGTCGACACTGACCCTGTTCGTAACCGGCGACTGCATCCCCGATGCATACCGGCGATGGCCGGACAGCCTCGCGCTGCGCCAGGTGTCCCTCGATTCCATGCCTGCGGGCTGGCTGCTCGTCCGCCCCGACGGCTACCTCGCGGCCGCGGGCGGACCCGATGACGGGCCGCTACTGTCTCGCTGGCTCGATCGGTGGCTCATTCCACCAGAGCGTTGAGCGCTGAGCGGGCGGCCGGATCGCGGCTGCCGCGTTCGAGTTCCATCAACGCGCATTCCGCCGTCGCAGCGATCCACAGCCGCGCGGTTTCGCGTGGATACCGCGAACCGAGCGCCTCGAAGTCGGCGGCGACCATGTCGACGCTCATCCGGTTGCGGCGGGTGACTTCCTCGGCGATCGGCAGATGACCGCGCGCCTCCAGTAGCAGTGCCTTGACCCCGCGGTCGCGCAGGCAGCCGTCCAGATACGTGGTGGCCGCCGCGGCGAGCCGGTCGCGGCCGGGTTGCATGTCGCCGATGGCCGACATCATCTCGTCGAACAGCACATCGTGGAACCGGCGGTGCAGCGCCACCAGGTAGGACACCCGATCGGGGAAATGGTGAAAGAACGTCCCTTTCGACACACCCGCACCAGCGACGACGGCGTTCACCGAGAGCCCCTCGAGCCCGAGCTCCTCGGCCAGCACCAGCCCGGTCTCGATCAGGTTCGCGCGCGTCTGCTGCGCGGCCGCCAGTCTCTTGTTCACCACTTGCACGACTGCTAGTGTAACTGACCGACCGACCGGTCAATGAAAGGCTCGCTGATGGCAACGATGCAAACCTCACTCGGCACGGTTTCCTACTCCGACGAGGGTTCCGGCCCGCCGATCCTGCTGCTGCACGCCGCGCTGCACGACCGGACCGACTACGCGCCGGTCACCGAGGCGCTTTCGAAGGGCCGCCGGGTGCTCGCTCTCGACTGGCCAGGTCACGGTGAGTCTCCCCTGCCCGCCACCCCGCTGCGCGCCGTCGAGTTCGGCGATCTACTCGTCGAGTTCGCCGACCGACTGGACCTGAGCAACGCCGTCATCGTCGGCAACTCTGTGGGTGGCTATGCGGCATGCCGGCTGGCGCTGGAGCGACCCGAACGCGTCGCCGGCGTGGTGCTCGTCAACAACGGCGGCTTCACGCCGCACAGCGTTTTCACCCGGCTCTTCTGCGCGGTGATGGGAAAGCCCGCAGTGGTGAAGGCGGTGTTCCCTGTGTCGGTCCGTGCGTACATGCGGGCGAAGAGTCCGACCGACGCCACCGTCATCGCTAGGGTTACGGAACGGGCCAAGACCGCAGACGGTGCGCGAACCGCGGCCGCGCTGTGGAAGAGCTTCACCGAACCCGGTCACGATCTGAGGACGCGGGGCGCGCAGATCTCCGCACCCGTCCTCATCACCTGGGGCGCCAAGGATCTCACCGCACCGCTGCGCTGGGGCGAAGCCGTGCACGCCGCGATTCCCGGCTCGAGGCTCGAAGCCCTTCCGACCGGTCACGTGGTGTTCTCATCCGAGCCGGAGGCGTGGCTGGAGTCGGTGTTGCCCTTTGTCGAAGCTGCACACGGTGTCCGAAAGGGTCTACGCGCCTAACGCTTTTCGGTCACTGGCCGAGGCGAATCCGAGCCAGGTGTGCCGGTTTCCCGCCCAGCACCAGCCGACCTTCGGCGCGTTGCGATTGGCAGGCCCATCGCGGCCGGTGCCGTTGCTGATCCACACCGCGGGCGTCCTGGCGTCCAGCGACCCGCCGGGTTTGCGGCGGCGCGACCCGATCGTCATGAAGCAGCGCCCTCGGGCAAGCGTGTCCGGTCGCTGCAGCAACCAGTGCAGACCCTCGGTGAGGGTCAGCGGCGTTCGGCAGGCATCCGCGATGGCCGGTAGCGCCTCGTCTGGACTCCAGTTGGCCATCGCGTCCCCGCGGTCGAGGTCGCGAATCACATACAGCGGTACATCGGGCAGCTTGACGGACGAGACCGTCGTGAATTCGTCGACGTCGGACATGTCCGTCACCACGAAGCCCGGCTTGCCGTTCACCCGCAACAGCGGCGCCAGCGCGGAGGCGGGGGCGAGCTCGGGGTGCACGACCAGGAGCGAACCCGCGAGGTCAGGCAGGTTTCGCAGCCGATCGCCTGGCAGTCCGGCGATGCGGTGGACGTCGAGTTCGATCAGTCGCTCGGCCTGGTCGGACAGGCTCGGCAACGCGCTCGTGACGCTGGACACGGGCACTCAACGAAGAGCGGCTCGCCGATAGTTCCTGAACTGCCTCGACTTCGACCTGCACAGCTAACACAAACGACACACGCCCGACCCGCGATCGGCATCATCGTGCCGACAATCGACAGGATGGCTGACGACGCGCGTGGACCGTCCCTTGGGCCGTCCGTGGCCGAGATCCTGGCGTCACACGCCGGCGGTACCGGTTCGCCCACCAAAACGGCAGCCCGTGTCGCGGACGCCATCGCGGCCCGCGGCGACGACGGAACCTGGTTGTCGACGGTGCCCCGCGATCAGCTGCTGGCCGCCGCCGAAGAGATCGAAAAGCGCCCCGGCGCACGGACTTTGCCACTGTACGGGGTGCCGTTCGGGGTGAAGGACAGCATCGACGTCGAAGGTGTGCCGACCACGCTGTCCTGCCCCGACTACGCCTACATCGCGTCGACGACCGCACCGGTGGTGCGCCGCCTGCTCGAGGCCGGCGCGTTGTACGTCGGTAAGACGAATCTGGACCAGTTCGCGACCGGACTCAACGGCACCCGCACGCCGTACACCATCCCGCGCAGTGTGTACGGCGGCGAGATGATCTCCGGTGGCTCGAGTTCGGGTTCTGCACTTACGGTCGCACTCGGCCAGGTGCCGTTCGCGGTGGCCACCGACACCGCCGGGTCGGGACGGGTGCCTGCCGCGCTGAACGGGGTGGTCGGCTTCAAACCCTCGCGCGGGCTGATCAGCACCGTCGGGTTGGTCCCGGCATGCAAGTCGCTGGACTGCATCAGCGTGATGGCGGGCTCGATCGACGATGTCGACCGCGTCTTCGACGTCGTGGCCGCCCCCGACGACAACGACGCCTGGTCGCGTGATCGCGGACCGCGCTACGACGGCTCACCGATCCGGGTCGGCCTGCCGCCCGCAGACGAGCTGGAATTCTTCGGTGACGAGCCGATGCGGAGCGCTCACTTGGGTTTCCGCGAGCACCTGACCCGCATCGCCACCGTCGTCGATGTCTCGCTGGAGCCGTTCCTGGCCGCCGGGTCGCTGCTCTACCAGGGGCCGTGGGTCGCTGAGCGGCTGGTGGAGTTCGGTGATTTCCTTGCCGCCCAGCCGGACTCGATCCATCCCGTGGTTAGGGAGATCCTGCGCGGCGGCCAGAAGTACACCGCAGTGGACGCGTTCACGGCATTGCAGTGCCTCGCCGAACTCAAGGCATTGGTCGCGCCATTGTGGCGGCAGATGGATGTCCTAGTGGTGCCGACGATCGGCACCACGTTCACCGTCGACGAGGTGTTGGCAGCGCCGATCGACTGCAACACGATGCTCGGCCACTACACGCATTTCGGCAACCTGCTGGACCTGTTGGGGGTGGCCGTCCCGCTCGGTGTCACGGCCGACTGCCGGCCGTACAGCGCAATGCTGCTGGGCGCGGCGCTGACCGATGACACCGTGCTGCACCTCGCCTCGCAAATTCTCGACGAACCACGCGAGATGTCGTCCCATATATCGACCGTAACCGAGGAGCGTGTGTGAACAAGCCCATCGAAGTGCCTGCGGAGCCGTCGCCGTTTCGACTCGTGGCGGGTAAGACCGCGCTGATCGTCATCGACATGCAGCGAGATTTTCTGCTGCCCGGCGGGTTTGGCGAAAGCCTTGGCAACGATGTCGATCAGCTGCTCAAGGTGGTGCCCCCGCTGGCCGGATTGATCGCCGCGGCCCGCGCGGCGGGAATCATGGTGATCCACACCCGCGAAGGCCATCAGCCCGACCTGTCCGACTGCCCGCCTGCCAAACTCAGCCGCGGTGCCCCGTCGAAACGCATTGGGGATGAAGGCAAGTACGGCCGCATCCTGATCCGCGGCGAGTACGGCCACGACATCGTCGATGAGCTCGCGCCCATCAACGGCGAGGTCGTCATCGACAAGCCCGGCAAGGGCGCGTTCTATGCCACCGAACTGCAGGACATCCTCACCGCAGGCGGGATTACCCAACTGCTGATCACCGGCGTCACGACCGAGGTGTGTGTGCACACCACCACGCGTGAGGCCAACGACCGCGGCTACGAGTGCCTCGTCGTATCCGATTGCGTTGGCTCGTATTTCCCGGAATTCCAGCGCATCGGCCTGGAAATGATCAAGGCACAGGGCGGCATCTTCGGGTGGGTCGCAGACACCCCCGCCGTCATACCCGCGTTGCACGCACTCACCACCACCGCCGCCTGAGAGGACCTCGCTATGACCACCGACGTCACGAAGCCCGCCGATCCACCGATAGATCCGGCGCCCGCGTCCACGCCGCTATCGTTGTGGACCCGCGGTGACACCAACGCGTTCTTCGGCCTCGGATTCAACATCCTGGTCAACGTCTTGACCTTGACCGGCCTGATGATCGGCGTCGTGTCGGTGCCCGCAGGCGATGTGCTGGGCACCGTGCTGCCCGCACTCGGGGTGGCGTTGATCCTTGGCAACCTGTACTACACATTCCTCGCTCGGCGACTCGCCCGGCGCGAGGACCGAGCCGATGTGACGGCGCTGCCGTACGGCCCGAGCGTGCCGCACATGTTCATCGTGGTGTTCGTCGTGATGCTGCCGGTGTACCTCAACACCAAGGACCCGATTCAGGCCTGGTCGGCCGGGCTTGCATGGGCCTTCATGATCGGTGTGATCGTGATGATCGGCGCGTTCGTCGGGCCGTACATCCGCAAGCTGACGCCGCGCGCCGCCATGCTCGGCACGCTGGCCGGAATTTCGATCACGTTCATCTCCATGCGCCCCGCCGCGCAGATGTGGGAGGCGGCCTGGATCGGCCTGCCGGTGATGGCCATCATCCTGATCGGCTTCTTCACCAACGTGAAGCTGCCGTTCGGTATCCCGGTCGGACTCGCCGCACTGCTCGTCGGCACCGCAATCGGCTGGATCGGCGGCTACATGTCCGCACCCGATGTGGGACAAGCCATCTCCGACATCGCGATCGGCATTCCGGATCTCCGGATCGATCTGCTCTTCCACGGGTTGTCGGATCTAGCGCCGCTGCTGGGCACCGCAATCCCGTTGGGCGTCTACAACTTCACCGAGGCGATGAGCAACGTGGAGAGCGCCGCGGCGGCAGGCGACAATTACAACCTCCGCAGCGTGCTGCTCGCCGACGGCGCCGGCGCGGTCGTCGGCTCGGCGTTCGGATCGCCGTTCCCGCCCGCGGTCTACATCGGCCATCCCGGATGGAAGGACGCTGGCGGTCGTGCCAGCTACTCACTCGCCAGCGGTGTGATGATCGGAATCCTCTGTTTCCTCGGGCTTTTCGGCGTGCTTGACGCCCTGCTGCCGGTGCCCGCGATCGTGCCGATCCTGCTCTACATCGGTCTGCTGATCGGTGCGCAGGCATTCCAGGCGGTGCCAAGGCTGCACGCCGTCGCGGTGGTCGCCGCACTCCTGCCGAACCTCGCGCAGTGGGCCAGTGGGCTGATCGACAACGCTTTGAACGCGGCGGGCACTTCCGCCGGCAAGGTCGGTGTCGAGGCGCTCAACGGAGCAGGTGTGGTCTACGACGGGCTGCAGACTCTCGGCGAGGGCGCGGTGCTCGTCGGCCTGATCCTCGGCACCATGGTCACGTACATCCTGGAGAAGAAGTTCCTCTACGCTGCCATCGCGTCGGCGGTCGGCGCGGTCCTTTCGTTCATCGGGTTGGTCCATGCGCCCGAGGTGGCGTGGGCGGCCAACCCGCAGGTCGCACTCGGTTACCTCTTCTTCGGAATCGTCTGTGTCGCTTACTCATTCCTGCCGGGTGCCAAGGACCCGGTGGAGATCGACGAAGCCGACATCGTGGCGGGCCACTGACTACGTATCGGGCGTGATCAATTCCCGTGGGCCCGTCGGCAGTCGCCAATGGAACGCCAGCGCTGCTAGCCGAAGCAGAGTCGCCAGTGCGCTGCCGACGGCAACGGCTACCCACTGCGGGCCGAAGTAGTCGATCGCCACGTACGTTGCCGCGCCCAGCATGGCCGGGATCGCGTACAGATCGTCCGGCCCCATCACCAAGGGCACCTCGCGGGCGACGACGTCACGCAGCATCCCGCCGGCGATGGCCGTGAGCATGCCGATGAGGCCCGCCGCGAACCAACTGGCGCCCTCGTCGACAGCGATGGCAGCGCCGGAGGTCGCGAAAAATCCCATCCCGATCGCGTCGAGGACCAGCACCGCTGTGTTCATCCTGATCACGACATGGGCGAACGGAGTGGCGATGGCGACGGCGATCAGCGCGACCGTGATGTTGGGCCAGTGCTGGATTGAATACGGAGCCCTGTCGAGCAGCAGATCGCGCAGCACGCCCCCGCCCACACCGGTAAGCACTCCCAGCGTCGCGATGCCGAACAGGTCGAAGCCTTTACGAACACCCACGGTCGCACCTGACGCGGCGAACACTGCAATGCCTGCGTAGTTGAGAATTATCTGGAGCACGCCTGCACCGTAGGCAGCGCGAACAGACGCAAAGGCACCCCGACACGCCGAAAACGGCGGACTTTTGCGTCTGCTGGCCGTTAGCCTGCTCGAAGATGGACACCGCTACCGTAGTCGTGACAATCCTCGTTGCTGCGCTCTTCACGTTCTCCGCCAGCATCAAGCTGCTCGGCGTCGCCAAGTCGCTGGAGATCCGCGATCACCTTGGAGTCAAGCCGCTGCAGTGGCGGCTCATCGGCGTGTGCGAACTCGCCGGTGTCGCCGGAGTGCTCGTCGGCCTGTGGTGGGAGCCGATCGGCATCGCCGCCGCGATCGGTCTCGCGCTGCTGACGATCGGGGCCATCGCTTACCACGTACGAAAGTCCGACACGGTCGCCGATCTCGCGCCGGCCGTGATCGGCGTCGTACTGGCCCTCGCCACCGCCGTGCTGCACACCCTTTGATGTAGCGGCCGTCACACCTGCGCAAACAGGTGTCTTAGATTACCTAAACTTTCGTAGTCAACTGTCAACGAAGTGGCCTTACGCTGCACCTATGGCACCACGAACCCATAGCGTCGATCCCCGCGCCGAACGGGTCCGCACCCTGCTGCGCGAGGCGGCGTTCGACCTCGCGCATGAACGTCAGGTCGACCGGCTGACGGTCGGCGACATCGTCGCCCGCGCATCCGTAAGCCGGCAGGTCTTCTACCAACACTTCACCGACCGCGACGACGCGGTCGCGACCGCATTCGCCGTCGCGTTCGCCGCCGCAACGGCCGACATCGGCGGCGACGCACCGGCGCGCATCCTGCGGCTGTTCGACTTCGCCGCCGAGCACCGGTCCATGTACCGCAACATCGTGCCGAGCGCGGTCACGCAACGCGTCGTGACGGCGTTCCGCGCCGAACTGCAGCCGGCCTGCGAGGAGATCGCGAAGCAGGGCATGCCGGTGGTCTCCCCGATCGCCAGTCTGACCCCGGAGTCGGTCACCCGGTTTCTCGTCGGCGGGTTCATGGAGGTGCTGCGGTCCTGGATGGAAGACCCGGACTCGACCGACCTGAGCGGCCGCGTGCGCGCGGCGCTCGACACCGTCAACGCACTACTCGGTCTCACCACACATTCGAAAGGTCCCCAACATGGCTAAGCACCAAGCCCCCGATCGGCTCCCCGTGCACGATCGCGCCGCCATCCGCACCACAGCGCTGGCGATGATCGGATTGACACTCTTCGTCATCGCCATGATCGCCAGCTACTCCGGCGCGTTCGCCAAACCGACGTTGCACCACATGTCCGTCGCCGTTGCAGGCCCCGAACAGCTCGTCGACGGCATCCGCGGCCAGGATGCGTTAGCCGTCACCGAAGTTGGCGACGCCGCCGCCGCCCGCGAGCAGGTCTACGAGCGCAAGACCGACGCCGCGTTCGTCGTCGCCCCGACCGGTGAGATGAAGATCTACGTCGCAGGCGGTGGCGGACACAGCGTCGCCACCGCCGCCGAGACTGTCGGCCGCACCATCGCGGCCAGGGCGGGCCTGGATGCGACCGTCGAGGACGTCGCGCCCGCGTCGGCAGGCGATCCGTCCGGCACCGTCGAGTTCTACGCGATCATCTTCATCTCGATCGGTGCGTCCGTCGGCGCAGCTGTGTTGGGACGTGTAATGGGCACCGTTCGCAGGCCCCTGACGCTGGCGCTGCGTACCGCGACACTGGTCGGCTATTCGGCGCTCTTGGCTACAGGCGTGACCCTTTACGTCGACGTGATTCTTGGCGCACTGACGGGTCACACCTGGCAGCTGTTCGGCGCGCTGTGGCTGTACGCAATGGCCGTCGGTGGAGCGGTCACCGGTGTGGCAGCGGCGTTCGGCTCGGTCGCGTCGATGGCGCTGACGGCGTTCCTTGTCGTGATTGGCAACGCCGCGGCCGCTGGTCCGGTGGGCAGGCCGCTGTTGTCGGGCTTCTATTCGACGTTCACCGCGATCGTGCCGCAGGGTTCGGGCGTCTCGCTACTGCGCAGCGTCTCCTACTTCGGCGGCAACGGAGCGCAGACGCCGTTTGTGACGCTGGCGATCTGGGGTGCGGTGGGGTGCTTGCTCGCAATCGCCGCCACCGCATCGCGAGTGAATTATCGTGCGCTCTATGAGCGTTGCCTCAAATCTGCCGGGAGAGACCGACCTACCCTATTACGACCTAGGGTCCTATCACCGGCCGATTGAGACGCCGTCGCCGCAGGCGCAGGTGTGGTTTGACCGCGGCATGGTCTGGGCCTACGCGTTCAACCACGACGAGGCGATCCGCTGTTTCGACCGGGCCCTTGAGCTCGACCCTGACCTGGCGATCGCACGCTGGGGTGTCGCCTACTCGATAGGACCGAACTACAACAAGGCGTGGGAGGCGTTCGATCCCGTCGATATGGCGGCGTCGCTGGCGCGAGCGCGGATGGAACTCGGCCTGGCCGCCCAAGGTCGCGCATCGGCCGTCGAACAGGGCCTGATCGAGGCGCTGCTGGCCCGCTTCCCCACCGACGAGCCCGACGACACCGAGGCGCTTGCGGCAGCGCACGCCGACTACGCCGACGCCATGGTCGCACTCGCAGAGGCGTATCCCGACGACATCGACGTGCAGGCGCTGGCCGCCGACGCGCTCGTCAACATCACGGCGTGGGCGCTGTGGGACATCAACACGGGCGAGCCGGCGCCCGGGTCGCGCGTGGTGGAGGCCAAGCGGATCCTCGACGACGCACTTGCCACGCCCGCAGGACGCGAACACCCCATGATCCTGCATCTGTATTTGCACACCTTGGAGATGTCGGCCACTCCGCAGGACGCACTCCCGGCCGCCGATCTCCTGCGCAACCTAGTGCCCGACGCGGGCCATCTGGTGCATATGCCCAGCCACATCGACGTGTTGTGCGGCAACTACCGCGACTCAGTGGTGTCGAATCTGTCTGCAGTGCAAGTTGATCGGCGTTTCGTCGAACGCGAGGGACCGCTGAACTTCTACTCGTTGTACCGCGCACACAACCTGCACTTCGTGGTGTACTCCGCGATGTTCGAGGGATCATCGGCGATCGCTCTGCAGGCTGCCGACGAGCTGTCCGCGCAACTCGCCCCCGAGCTGCTCGCCATCGAGTCCCCGCCGATGGCGGACTGGCTGGAAGCGTTCGTGCCGTTGAGAATTCACGTGCTGGTGCGATTCGGCCGGTGGGACGAGTTGATCGCGCAGCCGCTGCCCGAGGACGTCGACCTGTACTGCAGCACGGCGACAACTATTCACTACGGCCGTGGTGTTGCGCACGCCGCCAAAGGTCAGCTACCGCAGGCACATGCCGAACGCGACGCGTTCACGCAGGCTTATGCCCGTATCCCGGACACGCGCTACCTGTTCAACAACACCGCGCGTGACATCCTGGCCATCGCGGGCGAGATGCTTGACGGCGAAATCGACTACCGCGAAGGGCGATTCGATGACGCCTTCGCTCACCTGCGGCGCGCCATCGAACTCGACGATTCACTCCCCTACGACGAACCGTGGGGCTGGATGCAACCGACCAGGCACGCCTACGGCGCGCTGCTGCTCGAGCAGGGCCGTGTCGAGGAGGCCGCCCAGGTGTACGCCGCCGACCTCGGGCTGGACCCAACGCTGGCCCGGCCATGCCAGCACCCTGGCAATGTCTGGAGCCTGCACGGCTACCACGAATGCCTGCAGCGGCTGGGCCGCACCGACGAGGCGGCGATCATCGGCCAACAGCTGGAATTGCTCCGGGCACGCGCGGACGTGCCGATCCTGGCGTCGTGCGCATGCCGGCTCGCGGTCGCCGGGCCCTGTCACTGACCGTCAGCCGGCGCTTCGTGCAGCTCGATCGAATTGCCGTCGGGATCGGCGATCTGGACTTGCTTGCCGCCGGGGCCGACCTTGATGTCGTTGAGGAAAGTCACACCGGCGCTACGCAGACGGTCGACCTCCGCCGCAATGTCGTCGACGTAGAGCACGATCCGGTTCCACCCGCCGGGCTGCTGGCTTTGGCCGTCCGCCAGCGGCTGTGCGCCTGAGCTCGCCTGCCCGCTCAAAATGAGGTGCAATGCGCCGCGCGAAACAACAGCGATGGGTCCGGCACGCTGCTCGAGCCCGAACCCGAGCTGGCTTGTGTAGAAGTCGATCCCGCGATCGAGGTCGGTGATCTGGTAGCGCACGACGGCATCATCTGTGTTCGCCGGGCGCCAAATCCCGCTAGAACGCTGTGGACCTTCATGCTGGGTCATACCCCCTCCTTCCACATGCCCCCAGGCTATGAGTGTGCACGGTCAGCGTCTTGGAGGAATTTGACCTCCTCCGCCACCGCCAGGTGCAGTTCCTTGACCTCTTCGCTGGCCGGACCCAGCTGCCTCGGCGACGTGCCGGTGAACTCGGTGACGTCGTGGATGAGATGCGATTGGTCGAAATAGCCGCATGCACGGGCAAGCCGCCCCCAGTCCGGCGCGCCGATTCGACGAGCGAGCTCGCTCGCGCGCTGAAACCGCAACACCCGGCTCAACCGCTTCGGGGTCATACCGACCTCGGTGGTGAACACCTGAATGAATCTGCGGCGGCTGAGCTGAACATCCGCCGCGACCTCGCCGACTGTGACACCCGGCCGGGCCAGTTGGCCAACCGCGAAGGGCACTGCCGGGTGGCCGGGCCGATCATCGACCAGCCGCGAAAGCAACGCGCCTTCGAGCAGGGCGAACCGCTCCCGTGGTGTCCGCGCCGCGCACAACTCCTCGCGCAGGTCGAGCGCCGGGCGCCCCCACAGCATGTCGAGGTCGACGTGCCGATCGGACAGTTCGCGGGGCGGCACGCCGAGAAACGCCCATGCTCCGCCCGGTCTGAAGTGCACACCGACGATCGATGCATGGTCGCGCGGGTCGATCACAAAGAACCGCCTGTAGGCGCCGGAGACCACAGCGCCGGAATACCGCCGCCAATCGCGAGTCTCTGTGTCGCAGATGCGCAACGCGTCCTCGCGCAGGTTGACGACCAGTTCGAGCGTGCCGCTCGGGACGATCCGCTCGGTGGAATGAGCCGGCGCGTCGCGCAGTGCCCACAGGTACTCGACAAAGTCCGCGAGCGGCGGCCCAGGACGGTACGCGCGGTATTGCATTGCCCCAGGATTCCCCCGTCAGCCGAAGCCGACACGTTCCAGCCAAAAGTCGACGAGCTTTGCGTCGCCCGTCACGTCCAAACCGGCGACCGGGCGACGGCGATAGATCATCAACAACAGTTCCGTGACCGGTGCGCGGACTTCGGCGGTCGCCGGCTCATCGGCGCGCCGCCATGCAATGACGTCGCCGGTCAGGTCGAGCAGCCAGTGTCCGTTCGTGTCGGTGGCGTGCAGCCCGATCGTGCGGCCGGGCGCGAGCAGCTCACGCATCCACGGGTGAACTTCGAAATGGAAAGGCAGGCAACCTAATTCCATCCACTCGTCGATGCCGTCGGCCGCAACGTCGGGTTCGATTGTGTACCCCACCCCGAGAGCCAGTGCCGCGTCGGCGCGGTGCAGCGCGGTTTCGTACGCGAACCGGCGGGCGTAGAACGCCGAACCGCCATCGTTGACCGGGCACCACATCCGCGCATCCGGCCCAGCCGCCGTCAGGGTCGCCGCCAGCGCCGCGGCCGCCTCGGTGAGCGACGCAGACAACGTGACCGGATCGTCGTCGGTGGCCCCCGACAGGTCCCGCAGCGCCACGTCGCTCGGCGGCGCCGACGCCCGCGTGGCGACGATCTCTTGCACCCAGCGCTGACCGCCGTCGACGTGGCGCGCCAATTGAGACACATTCCAGCCCGGGCACGTCGGCACCGGCACGGTCACGTCCGCGCCGTCCAAATGGCCGATCAACAGCGATGTCTGCGTGACGATCTCGGCGCAATACCTGTCGAAATCGAGCGTCACTCGGGTGCCTCCCCCAGCCAGATGTGGAAGGTGTCGAGCCGGCTGACCAGACCGCCGGTGAACGTGAACACCTCGGAATACACGAAGGTATGCGCATCGTCGCCCAACGAGACGCCGCCGTGCCCGATCACCGCGACGGTGTCGCCCTCCTCGATCAGGCGGTCCAGTGTCAACTCCGGGTTGGGGCCGATGTCGGCCTCTGCGGCGAAAGCCTCCTTGCCCACCAACGTCTTGGCGCCGTGCAGCGCCCACACCACGTCGTCGGTCAGGCACGACACAATTTTCGCCAGATCACCTGTTCGGAATCCGTCGGTGTACTTCTCTACGACCGTTTTCTGTGCTGTCACATCATCACCTCACAAGATTCGACCACGGCCGGGCTTCAGACTCATCGCGGATGGGCGGCTGCGTAAACTCCGGCCTGTGGCGATCAGCGACGACGACCTCAAACGCCTCCGCCGCTGTGTGGAACTCGCGCGCGAGGCGCTCGACGACGGTGACGAACCGTTCGGCTCGATCCTGGTCGACGCCGACGGCACCACGCTCTACGAGGACCGTAACCGCGTCAAAGACGGCGACCAAACCCGCCACCCCGAATTCGCGATCGCCCGCTGGGCCGTCGACAACCTGACTCTCGACGACCGCGCGCGCGCGACCGTTTACACCTCCGGTGAGCACTGCCCGATGTGCGCGGCAGGCCACGCGTGGGTGGGTCTCGGCCGCATCGTGTACGCAGCCTCCTCGGCGCAGCTGAGCCAGTGGCGCGCCGAGTGGGGCTCTCCGACGTCGCCGGTGGCGGCGCTGCCTATCACCACCGTTGCGCCCGGCATAGTCGTCGACGGCCCCGCGCCCGAGCTCGCAGGCACCATGAAGGCCCTGTACGAGGCTAAGTTCCGGCCATGAAAGAACCGGCCTGGGTCGAGCACGCGATCTGGTGGCAGGTCTACCCGCTGGGCTTCGTCGGCGCGTTTCCCGCCGACCCGCCGCCGACCGCCGACGAGCGCCGGCTGCGCCGGATCATCGACTGGCTCGACCACGCCATCGAACTCGGCACGTCCGGAGTCGCGTTGGGGCCGGTGTTCGCGTCGCGCACACACGGCTACGACACCACCGACCACTACCGCATCGACCCGCGCCTCGGCGACAATACCGACTTCGACCAGCTGATCGCCGAGGCGCATGCGCGCGGGTTGCGGGTGCTGCTCGACGGCGTGTTCAACCACGTCAGCACGGACTTTGCGCAGCCGTCGTGGTTTCGTCGGCGCGGCAATAGCTTTGACACCTTCGAGGGACACGGCGAGCTGATCGCTCTGGACCATGACAATCCCGACGTCATCGCCTACACCGTCGACGTGATGACGCACTGGCTAGAACGCGGCGCCGACGGTTGGCGCCTGGACGCCGCCTACGCCGTCCCCGACCGGTTCTGGGCACAAGTCCTCCCCCGAGTTCGTCAGGCGTTTCCCGACGCGTGGTTCGTCGGGGAGGTCATCCACGGCGACTATTCGGCGCGGGTGCGCGATGCGGGCTTCGATTCGGTGACGCAGTACGAACTGTGGAAGGCGATCTGGAGCAGCCTCAACGACGGTAACCTCCATGAGCTCGACTGGGCGTTGGTGCGGCACAACGAGTTTCTCGACGACTTCGTGCCGATGACCTTCGTCGGCAACCACGACGTCACCCGGATCGCCAGCCGGCTGGACAACACCCGGCACCTCGAACACGCGCTGGTGATCCTGTTGACGACGGGCGGCACACCGAGCGTGTACGCGGGCGACGAGTCCGGGTACCGCGGCGTCAAGGAGGAGCGGTTCGGCGGCGACGACGCCGTGCGCCCCGAATTCACCGCTCCCCTAATGGGTGTCGATGAACACGGCCATGACGTGTTCAGGCTGCACCAGTACCTGATCGGGTTGCGCCGGCGCCATCCGTGGCTGCACACCGCCAGGACATCGCCGCTGCGGCTGACCAACACGCAGTACGTCTATGCGACCCGCAACGGCGCCGACGTGCTGCTGGTGGCGCTCAACATCGACGATGCGCCATTGTCGTTGTCGCTTCCCGAGCTCGGCTTCGGTGCTGGCCAGATCGTCGCGGGGTCGGGCGCGCCGTCGGAGTCGATCGTCGGCGAGCCGGAGATCGAGCCGCACGGCTGGCTGATCATCGCGCCGCGCTGAGCAGCTCGATGGTGGCCGGGTCGTCCTCGCCGTCGTAGAACTTGTCGAGCACCGCGCGAAACTCGGCGTTTTCGTCCGTGGCCCGTGCGAACAGCGTCATCGACGAGCGCACCTTGAGGTTGTCGGGCCAACCGAAGATGTCGTCGGCCGACCGGCCGTCGATGCGCGCGACCAGCCGGGCGCATTCGCGCAGCCGCGGTCCGAGCACCGGGTGGGCCAGGTAGGCCCGCGCCTCGTCGAGCGACGACATGCCGTACCGCACCGCGGTGGCGCTGCGGCCGAGGCCCTGCAGCTGGGGGAACACGAACCAGATCCAATGGCTGCGTTTCGCGCCAGCGCGTAGTTCGGCTAGGACCGTGTCATAAACCCGGTCCTGGGCCGCGACAAAGCGCTGCAGGGTGTACCGATCGCGACTACCTGACATCTCGATTACCTCACGGCGACGTGCATCCAAGTTTCACAAGCTAGTCTTCGCCCGGCAGTATTTACCGTGGAAAGGACATCCATGCCGCCTTTGAATACGGGCCGCAATGGTGAGCCGACAAGGGTGGAACCGGGTTCGGATGTGAGGGCCGAACCAGCGCGAAAGCTCCGAAACTTCCGGCTGCCCGTGATGTCACGCGTGAGTATTCAGTCAAAGCTGCTGGTAATGCTGCTGATCACGAGCGTCCTGTCGGCCGCGGTGGTCGGCTACATCGGATATTCATCGGGCCGCCGTTCGTTGCAAGCATCGGTGTTCGACAGGATGACCGAGATCCGCCAGTCGCAGACCCGGCAATTGCAAGCGATGTTTTCCGATTTGACCGATTCACTCGTCGTGTATTCCCGCGGTTGGACAGCCGGTGAGGCCATCGATGGTTTCATCGGCGGGTACAACCAACTCGCGAACGCCCAAATCGACCCGACACAACAGCAGTCGATCGTCAAGTACTACAACGACGTGTTCGCCAAGGCCGAGGATGCCCAGACGGGCCACACGGTAGACATCGACGCGCTGTTGCCTACCTCCAATGCGCAGCGATACCTGCAGGCCTACTACACCGCCCCGAACGCCGACCCGAACGCCGCGATCAACGTCGACGACGCGCACGACGGCAGCGCATGGTCGGCCGCCAATGCACGGTTCAACGACTTCTTCCGTGAGATCGTCACTCGGTTCGGGTTTGAGGACGCGCTGCTGATCGACCCGCAAGGCAACATCGTCTACAGCGCGTACAAGAGCGTCGATCTGGGGAGCAACATTCTCACGGGGCCGTATCGCGGGGGGATGCTGACCGACGCATATACGAAGGCCATGCACTCCAACGATGTCGACTATGTCGGCGTTACTGACTTCGGCGACTACCAGCCTGCCGACGAACCGACCGCCTGGATGGTGTCCCCCGTCGGCACCGAAAGCCGCATTGCTGGTGTGCTCGCGCTGCAGTTTCCAATCTCGAAGATCAACAAGCTGATGACGATGGACCAGCGCTGGGAAGAATCGGGCATGGGTAAGACCGGCGAGACCTTCATCGTCGGGCCCGACGACCTGATGCGGTCCGACTCGCGGTTGTTCGTCGAAGACCCCCAGAGGTTCGTCACCGACGTCGTCAAGGCAGGCACGCCGCCCGATGTGGCGCAAGACTCAATACGGCAGAAGACCACGACCCTTGTGCAGCCGGTCGCCACGGAAGCGACCTTGCTGGCACAGGAGGGACAGAGGGGCACCCTCGTCACCCGCGACTATCTGGGTCACAACACGCTGCAGGCCTACGGGCCCGTCGACATACCCGGGCTGCACTGGACGGTGATCGCCACGATCGACACCTCGGAGGCATTCGCCCCCGTCGCGCTGTTCACCCGAAAACTGGTTCTTTCAACCGCGGTGATCATCTTCATCGTCTGTCTCGCCGCGATGCTGGCGGCGCGGTTGTTCGTACGCCCGATCAGGCGTTTAGAGGCCGGCGCCCAGCGGATCAGCGCCGGCGACTACACCGTCAACCTTCCAGTGCTGTCTCGCGACGAATTTGGCGAACTCACAACCACATTCAACGACATGAGCCGTAATCTCGCCATCAAGGACGAATTGCTCACCGAACAGCGCCGCGAAAACGACCGATTACTGTTGTCATTGATGCCCGAACCCGTCGCCCAGCGCTACCGGGAGGGCGAAGAGACGATCGCTCAGGATCACCAGAACGTAACCGTCATCTTCGCCGACATCGTCGGCCTCGACGAGTTGACATCGGAACTGACGTCGGACCAGCAGCTGGCCATCGTGAACAAACTGGTCCGGCAATTCGACGCCGCAGCTGAGAATCTCGGAGTGGAGCGGATCCGGACGTTGCACAACGGCTACCTCGCCAGCTGTGGGCTCAGCGTTCCGCGGCTCGACAACGTCCGCCGCACTGTGGATTTCGCGATCGAGATGCAGCGCATCGTCGACCGGTACAACACCGAGTCCGGCAACAACCTCGAACTGCGCGCTGGCATCGACACTGGCACGGTGTCGAGCGGACTCGTCGGTCGCTCCAACCTGGCCTACGACATGTGGGGCGCGGCGGTCGACATCGCCAACCAGGTGCAGAGCGGATCACCGCAACCGGGTGTATATGTAACGTCGCGGGTCTACGACGTAATGCGGGATTCCCGCCAATTCACTCCCGCTGGGGATGTCGGTGCGGGGGACGACGCGGAGCCGATCTTCCGGCTATCGGAGCGTCAGTCGTGACCGTGTTCGATGCGCCGTGGTTCTACTGGGCTGTCGGCGTCGCGGTGGGCTTCCCAGTCGCTCTCGTTGTGCTCACCGAGCTGCACAACGCGCTGTTGCGCCGGCACAGCGCGCTAGCCCGGCCGGTGCACCTGTTCCGGAACTACATCCTCCCGCTTGGCGCGCTACTCCTGCTGCTTGTGAAGGCGACCCAGGTGTCGGCCGAAGCCACACCGGTACGCATAGTCTCGACCGTATTCGGTTTCGTGGTCCTCGTGCTTCTGCTCTCCGGGCTCAACGCGACATTGTTCCAGGGCGCGCCGGAAGGCAGCTGGCGCAAGCGAATACCGTCCATCTTCCTCGACGTTGCCCGGTTTGCGGTCATCGCCATCGGGGTCGGACTCATGTTCTCCTTCATCTGGGGGGCCGATGTCGGTCGGCTGTTCACGGCGTTGGGTATCACCTCGATCGTGCTTGGCCTGGCGCTGCAGAACTCGGTCGGTCAGATCATCTCCGGCCTGCTCGTGCTGTTCGAGCAGCCGTTCCAGCTCGGCGACTGGGTCGATACCACGTCGGCACGCGGCCGTGTAGTCGAAGTCAACTGGCGCGCAACGCATATCGAGACGGCCAGCGGCCTGCAAATTATACCCAATTCGGTGCTTGCCGCCGCGTCGTTCACTAACCTGAGTCGCCCTCCCGGGGCGCACACCATAACGGTCACCACGGTGTTCTCGCTGCGCGACCCGCCCGACGATGTGTGCGCCGTGCTGACGCGAGTCGCTGGCACGCTGCTCCAGCTACGTCCGGACGCGGTGCCATCAGCGCTGCCGGCCGGCGGCACCGAGTACGCGACGGCGATCCCGCTCCGGTCTCCCGCCGACGACGCGGCCGCGCGGTCGACGTTCCTGCGCTGGATTTGGTATGCGTCGCGGCGGGCGGACCTCCACCTTGACGAGGCCGATGACGAATTCGCCACCCCCGAGCGGCTGGAGAAGTCGCTGCGAATCATTGCCCCCACTCTGCGGTTGAGCCAAGCGGACCAAGAGGAACTGCTGCCCCACGCCCGCCTGACTAGGTACGGAACCGACGAATACCTCCAGTTCGCCGGTCAGGTACCCAAGCGGATGACGTTCGTGGTCAACGGGCGCATCCGGTTGGTGGCGATGGGCAACGAGGGCGTCATTGTTCCCGTACGCACCCTCGAGGAGGGCGACTTCCTGGGCCAGACCGCGCTCACGCGCGAACCCGTCGCCGCGTCGGCCTATGCGCTCGAAGAGGTGACCGTATTGCAGGTCGAACGGGAGCACATCGAGGAGCTCGTCGCGCGAAAGCCGTTGCTGTTGCAGGATATCGGGCGCGCGATAGAAGAGCGGCGGGCCAGCGTCCGGCGGGCACTGGCCACTGCCGGCTAAGGTCGGACACGATGAAGCGACGCGTGCCCCGGCCCAGCGAACTGGCGCCGCTACTGCAATTCCGCAGGCCTCAACTGAGCCCGACGAAACGCCGGCTCGAGTCGGCGCTGACCATCGATGACTTACGCCGAATTGCCAAGCGCCGCACTCCGAAAGCCGCGTTCGACTACACCGACGGCGCCGCCGAGGAGGAGCTGTCGCTTGCCCGCGCCCGACAAGCGTTCCGCGACATCGAATTTCACCCGACGATCCTGCGGGACGTCGCGAAGGTCGACACCGGCCGGACCGTGCTCGGCGACCATGTCGCGCTGCCGTTCGGAATAGCGCCGACGGGCTTCACACGGCTGATGCACACCGGGGGCGAGATCGCCGGTGCCCACGCGGCCGCCAGGGCAGGCATCCCGTTCTCGCTGTCGACGCTGGGCACCAGCTCGATCGAGGATGTCAAGGGCGCAAACCCACACGGCCGCAACTGGTTTCAGCTTTACATGTGGAAGGACCGCGATCGGTCGATGGCGCTGGTTCAGCGGGCGGCCGCGGCCGGATTCGACACACTACTGGTCACCGTCGACGTTCCAGTGGCCGGTGCACGGCTACGCGACACCCGCAACGGCATGTCCATCCCGCCGACGCTGACCTTGCGCACCGTGCTGGATGCGGTACCGCACCCGCGCTGGTGGTTCGACCTACTGACCACCGAGCCGCTGTCGTTCGCGTCGCTGGACCGCTGGCCGGGAACGGTCGCCGAATACCTGGACACCATGTTCGACCCGACTGTGACGTTCGAGGACCTCGCCTGGATCAAGACGCAGTGGCCGAACAAGTTGGTAGTCAAGGGAATCCAGACGTTGGACGATGCCCGCGCGGTCGTCGACCTCGGTGTCGACGGCGTTCTGCTGTCCAACCACGGCGGCCGCCAGCTGGATCGCGCGCCCGTGCCGTTCCACCTACTGCCCACCGTCGCGCGCGAGCTCGGCGGTGACACGGAGATTTTGCTGGACACCGGCATCATGTCCGGAGCCGACATCGTGGCCGCGGTGGCGCTCGGTGCGCGGTTCACCTTGGTCGGCCGGGCCTACCTCTATGGGCTGATGGCGGGTGGCGAGGCTGGCGTCGACCGGGCCATCGAGATCCTGTCTGGGCAGGTCAACCGCACGATGCGGCTGCTCGGCGTGACCTCGCTGGAGGAGTTGACGCCGCAACACGTGACACAGCTGTACCGGTTCGGGCGCGGCCTGCCGGGGCTCAACGCGTAGTCACATCTGTAACTACTTTCCCACAGGTCACAGCGGATATCGCCCGTTCCCGAGTCCTCGCCGAGTCGGAATCGTTAGCCAACCGCGATGTCGCCACGCGGTGTCGTGCGACCGATCGATGCGGCTGCGCGTGTTGTATTACGCAGGCAAAGCAACGGCAATTGCTTTTGGTGGAACGTAATGAAAGGTGGGTTGGTTGCCGTTATGAAGTTCATGGAGAAGTTTCGAGGTAAGTGGTTGCGCCAGCTGGCGGTGGGCGCCGTTGCGGCGGCGACACTGCCCGGGCTGATCGGCTTCGTCGGGGGTTCGGCGACTGCTGGTGCGTTCTCCCGGCCGGGTCTGCCGGTTGAGTATCTGGATGTGTTCTCGGCGGCGATGAACCGCAACATCCGGATTCAGTTCCAGGGCGGCGGACCGCACGCGGTCTATCTGCTCGACGGGCTGCGCGCGCAGGACGATTACAGCGGCTGGGACATCAACACCCCGGCTTTCGAGTGGTACAACGGCTCCGGGCTGTCGGTCGTGATGCCGGTCGGCGGCCAGTCCAGCTTCTACACCGACTGGTACCAGCCGTCGCGGGGTAACGGCCAGGACTACACGTACAAGTGGGAGACCTTCCTGACGCAGGAACTCCCTGCGTGGCTGGAGGCGAACAAGGGCGTGTCGCAGAACGGCAACGCGGTGGTCGGCCTATCGATGGCAGGCAGCACCGCGATGAACTACGCGATTTACTACCCGCAGAAGTTCATCTACGCCGCGTCCCTTTCGGGCTTCCTTAACCCGTCCGAGGGCTGGTGGCCGATGCTGATCGGGCTGGCGATGAACGACGCCGGTGGCTACAACGCAGAGAGCATGTGGGGACCGTCGTCTGACCCGGCGTGGAAGCGCAACGATCCGATGGTGAACATGGCTCAGCTGGTGGCCAACAACACCCGGATCTGGGTCTACTGCGGCACCGGCACCCCATCGGATCTCGACTCGGGTACCTCGGGCGAAAACCTGATGGCCGCGCAGTTCCTCGAGGGATTCACCCTGCGGACCAACGTCACCTTCCGCGACAACTACATCGCGGCGGGTGGCACCAACGGGGTGTTCAACTTCCCGGCGCAGGGTACGCACACCTGGGCCTACTGGGGCCAGCAGTTGCAGCAGATGATGCCTGATATCCAGCGGGTGCTGGGGGCTCAAGCCTCCGCGTAGCGACCACCCACAAAACAGGGAGCCTGCCGTCAACCCCCGAACGGCAGGCTCCCTGCTATTTGTGCGGTCGGCGAACGGCGCCCGACCCGGGAACAAACCCGTCCCCCCCAAGGTTGAGTCGATCTGACTGAACTTTGGAGGATTGATGGCTGAAGTCAATAAGGCATTGAGTGTTGTGCCCGTCCTTTTCACTAGCGAGTCGATCGTGCTGCCCGGAATGGTGGTGCCGATCGAGCTGGACGACGCGGCACGCGCTGCTGTTGACGCCGCCCGGGCCAGTGAGTCCGGCGAGCTGCTGATCGCCCCGCGTCTGGAGGACCGGTACCCGGCCTACGGCGTGCTGGCTTCGATCGTGCAGGTCGGCCGGGTCGCCGGCGGCACGGCTGCGGTGGTGCGCGGCAAGGGCCGCGCCCAGATCGGTGCAGGCGCCAACGGCCCCGGACCCGCTCTGTGGGTCGAGGTGACGGAGGTCACCGAGTCCGCCGCGACCGACGAGACCCGTGCCCTGGCCGCCGAGTACAAGAAGCTGCTGCTGGCATACCTGCAGCGGCGGGAGGCCTGGCAGATCGTCGACGTCGTCAACCAGCTGACCGACCCGTCGGCGCTGGCCGACACCGCCGGATATGCGTCCTACCTGACGCAGGTGCAGAAGCGGCAGCTGCTGGAGACGCCCGATGTGGCCGAGCGGCTGCGCGCGCTGATCGACTGGACCACCGACCACCTCGCCGAGGTCGAGGTGAGCGACAAGATCGCCGACGACGTTCGTGAGGGAATGGAGAAGACGCAGAAGGAATTCCTGCTGCGCCAACAGCTCGCCGCGATCCGCAAGGAATTGGGCGAGGGCGAGCCAGAGGGGTCCGACGACTACCGGGCCCGCATCGAGGCAGCCGACCTGCCCGAGAAGGTGCGCGAGGCCGCGCTGCGCGAGGTCGGCAAGCTTGAGCGGTCCAGCGAGCAGAGCCCGGAGGGCGGCTGGATCCGCACCTGGCTGGACACCGTGCTCGACCTGCCGTGGAACGTCACAACCGAGGACTCGACGGACCTGAAGTCCGCGCGTGAGATCCTCGACGCCGACCACCACGGGCTGGACGACGTGAAGGACCGCATCGTCGAATACCTGGCCGTGCGGGCGCGTCGCGCTCAGCGCGGGATGGCGGTGGTGGGCGGTCGCGGCTCCGGCGCCGTTATGGTGCTGGCCGGTCCGCCCGGCGTCGGCAAGACGTCGCTTGGCGAAAGCGTGGCACGGGCGTTGGGCCGCAAGTTCGTTCGCGTCGCGCTTGGCGGCGTGCGCGATGAGGCCGAGATCCGTGGTCACCGGCGCACCTACGTCGGTGCGCTGCCGGGCCGCATCGTGCGGGCCATCGGTGAGGCGGGCTCGATGAACCCCGTCGTGCTGCTGGACGAGATCGACAAGGTCGGCTCGGACTATCGCGGCGACCCGTCAGCCGCCTTGCTGGAGGTCCTGGACCCTGCGCAGAACCACACGTTCCGCGACCACTACCTAGATCTGGATCTGGACCTGTCCGACGTCGTGTTCCTGGCGACGGCCAACGTGATCGAGAACATCCCGTCGGCGCTGCTCGACCGCATGGAGCTGGTGCAGATCGACGGCTACACCGAGGACGACAAGGTCGCTATCGCCCGCGACTTCCTGCTGCCGCGGCAGCGGGACCGCGCGGCGCTGACGGCCGAGGAGGTCACGGTGACCGAGGCTGCGCTGCGCAAGATCGCCGCCGACTACACCCGCGAACCGGGCGTGCGGCAGTTCGAGCGGTTGTTGGCCAAGGCACTGCGTAAGGCGACCACGAAAATAACGGAAGCCGACGCTCGATCCGATGTCGCCGCATCCGCGGCTCCGAAACCGTTGACCATCGACGAGCCGGATCTTGTTGACTACCTGGGCCGTCCGCGGTTCATGCCGGAATCGGCGGAGCGCACGGCGGTGCCGGGCGTGGCTACCGGCTTGGCGGTGACGGGCCTCGGCGGCGACGTGCTGTACATCGAAGCCGGGTCAACCGACGGCGAGCCGGGCCTGCAGTTGACCGGTCAGCTCGGCGACGTGATGAAGGAGTCGGCACAGATCGCGCTGTCCTACGTGCGCTCGCACGCCGAACAACTCGGCGTCGACCCGAAGGCGCTGGACCGCAGGATTCACGTGCACGTGCCTGCAGGAGCGGTGCCCAAGGACGGTCCGTCTGCCGGTGTGACGATGGTGACCGCGTTGGTCTCGATGGCCACAGGGCGTCAGGTGCGCTCCGACGTCGGCATGACCGGCGAGGTGACACTGAACGGCCGCGTGTTGCCGATCGGCGGTGTCAAGCAGAAGCTGCTAGCCGCGCAAAGGGCCGGGCTCTCAACGGTGTTCATCCCGCAGCGCAACGAGCCCGATCTGGACGACGTGCCTGCCGAGGTGCTGGAGGCACTGGAGGTCAAGCCGATGACCGATGTGGCCGACATCATCGCGCAGGCGCTCGTGCCGGCCGATGCCCCGGCCACCGTCGCTGCCTGACGTATCACCGCCAGCAGACGCAAGAGTTCCCATTTCCTGGTGAAATTGGGGGACTCTTGCGTCTGTTCGGGATAGTCCCTCATCCGGGCGCAGGCGCGTCAAACGCGCCATGCGATTCGTAGTGCTGGACTTTCTCCGGCTTGGTCAGAAGATAACGGTCGTCCTCCGGGTAGTACACCGCCCGCTCGACGTCGTCGCCAGTGAACCCGCGGATCGCGTCCATCGTTTGCCACCAACTCAACGTGATGACCTCGGCGCGGTCGTCGTCCAGATCGCGCACCGCAATCAGCGCGCCGAGATTGCCGGGTGTAGCACGGTACTCGGCCAGGCCGGTGTCGCGGATGTAGGCGACGTACTCGTCAGCCAGCTCCCGGCGGAGCTCACCCCGCCATTCTCGAAGGATTGTCATAGCCACCCCGTTCTGTGGGATTTTTCTCGGTCCCGGAGCAGTTCCACACTATCGACGTAGACGTCGCTGTGACCCAGAAGGAGGGGCGTTGCCCGAGTCTGGCAAGCCGCTGCGCAAGCTCGGGTTCCTTACCATCGGCCGGTTCGACGAGGCCGACCCGCGGCCCGGACACGAGCAGACCCTGTCGATGATCGAGCGCGCCGAAGCACTCGGCTTCGACAGCGTCTGGCTGCGCCACCGGCATTTGCAGCCGGGCATCTCGTCCCCCGTCGCGATCATGGCCGCCGCCACCCAGCGCACCAGCCGCATCGAACTGGGGACCGCGGTGATCCCGCTGGGCCTGGAGAACCCGCTGCGGCTGGCGGAGGATCTGGCCACGGTCGACATCTTGTCTGGCGGCCGGATCAACCCGGGAGTGTCGGTCGGCGTGCCCATGCTGTACGACCATTTCAAGACCAAGCTGTACCCGGAAAGCCATGCGCTGGAGAACTTCTCGAAGGACCGAGTGCAGCGTCTGCTCGAGTGCCTGCGAGGCGATCCGGTCAGCGACTTCGAGGGCGCAGTCGGCATCGAGCAGTTCTCGCGCCGGGTGCAGCCACACTCGCCGGGGCTGGCCTCCCGTGTCTGGTACGGCGGGGGCCTGTCGTCGGCGATCTGGGCCGGCCAGCAGGGCATCAATTACCTGACCAGCTCGGTGGTCAGCATCGAGGGCACCGAGTCGCGCGACTTCGCGACCATACAGGCCGAGCACATCGACGCGTTCCGCGCGCATCACCCGCATCGCGACACCGCCAGGGTCTGCCACGGCCTGGTCGTCATCCCCACCGACTCCGCATCCCAGGCGCAGATCGAGAAGTACCGCTCGTATGCGGCGGGGCGCTTCGAGCGAACCAAGACACCGCAGGGCCCGCGCGGCATGCTGTTCTCCCCCGACTACGTCGGTACCTCCGACGAACTCGCGGAGACGCTCCACGCACATGCCGGCTTTCAGCGTGCCAACGAGGTCGCGTTCGCGCTGCCGTTCACTTTCGACGAAGACGACTACCTCCAGATCGTCACCGACATCGCCGAAAAGCTGGGGCCGAAGTTGGGCTGGACACCGAATGCCGGAAGCAAGCGATAACGTCGGCGCATGGCCTACGACGAACACTTGGCTGACCGGATTCGCGAACTCATCGCGGCCGAACGCGGCGTCGAGGAGAAGCGGATGTTCGGCGGGCTGGCATTCCTGATCAACGGCAACATGTCCGTGGCCGTCAGCGGCCGCGGCGGGCTGATGGTCCGGGTGCCTCCTGAGGAGACAGAGAAGCTGCTGGCACGCGACCACGTCGAGCCGATGGTGATGGCCGGCCGCGAAACCCGGGGCTGGTTGCGAGTCTCGCTTGACGGCGTCAAGACCAAGCGCCAGCTGCAGAGTTGGGTCAGCCGCGGCGCCGACTACGCGAAGAGCCTGCCGCCCAAATAGGTTTTCGGGCGGCAGGCAGGGGTTAGCCAGTAACAATGATCCGCATCGGCACCTCGGGGTGGTCCTACGACCACTGGGCCGATGTGCTGTACCCGCCCGGCCTACCGGTTGCCAAGAGACTGGCTCGCTACGTCGAGGAGTTCGACACCGTCGAGCTCAACGCCAGCTTCTACCGCTGGCCCAAAGACGCCACGTTCGCCGGATGGCGAGAGCAGCTGCCCGACGGCGTCACCATGTCGATCAAGGCGCATCGCGGGCTGACGCACTTCCGACGGTTGGGTTCACCGGAACCGTGGGTAGAGCGGTTCGAGCGGTGCTGGACCGCGCTGGGCGATCGCCGCGAAGCGCTACTCGTTCAGCTGCATCCGGCGATGGAACGTAACGACGATCGGCTCGACCACTTCTTGAGCGTGATGCCCGACTGGATTCCGGTGGCGATGGAGCTCCGCCATCCGTCCTGGGACGACCCCGCCGTCTACGCCATGCTTGAACGGCACCACGCCGCATACGTGGTCATGAGCGGTGCAGGGCTGCGATGCATCCCGAGGGCAACCAGTGACGTCGTGTACGTCCGGATGCACGGACCGTCCCAAGACTCGATGTACGAGGGCTCATACCCGGACGACGAGTTGCGCCAGTGGGCCGACCGCATCTCCGAATGGCATGCAGAAGGCCGGCGGGTGCTCGTCTACTTCAACAACGACCTCGGTGGACACGCCATCCGCAACGCGAGAATGCTCAAGGAGCTGTTGTCGGCGCGGGTTCGCGAAGCGAAGGTTCGACACGTCCCAGGCGAGTAGGCTCAGACGATATGACAACGTCGTCCACCTTTGCCATAGTCGGCGGCGGCCTCGCAGGCGCTAAGGCTGCAGAAGCATTGCGCGACAAGGATTTCGACGGTCATGTCGTGCTGTTTGCCGCCGAGGAGCATCTCCCCTACGAGCGTCCGCCGCTGTCCAAGGAGTACCTGGCAGGCAAGAAGCAACTCGGTGACTTCACCGCTGCCTCCTCGGCCTGGTATCGCGATCACCACGTCGAGCTGCAGCTCGGCACCGAAGTGTCGGCGATCGATCGAAAAGGGCGAACAGTCTCCCTTCCCGACGGCAGCGCCGTGCGCTACGACAAGCTGCTGCTGGCCACCGGCTCGCAGCCGCGCCGGCCGCCGATCCCCGGCGCAGACGCCGACGGCGTGCACTACCTGCGCACCGTCGACGACGCCGACGCGCTGAATGCGGCACTGGTCGAAGGTTCTTCGCTGGCCGTCGTCGGCGGCGGATGGATCGGTCTCGAAGTCGCCGCAGGCGCCCGAGACCGCGGCGTCAACGTCACGGTCGTCGAAATGGCGGAGCTTCCGCTGCTGGGCGCGCTCGGCCGCGAGGTCGGCGAGGTGTTCGCCACGCTGCACCGCGACCACGGTGTGGACCTGCGGCTGGGTGCAACCGTGCAGGAAATCACCACTTCGGGCGGCAAGGCGACCGGGCTGAAGCTCGGCGACGGGTCCACCGTCGACGCCGACGCCGTCCTGGTCGCCGTTGGCGCAGCCCCCAACCTGGCGCTCGCCGAGCAGGCGGGTCTGGCCCTCGGCGGCGGCGGCGTGCTTGTCGATTCGTCGCTGCGCACCAGCGACCCCGACATCTACGCCGTCGGCGACATCGCCGCCGCCGAGCACCCGCTGTTCGGCACCCGCATCCGCATCGAGCATTGGGCCAACGCGCTCAAGCAGCCCGCAGTCGCCGCGGCGGGAATGCTCGGCAAGCAGGCCGAATACGACGAACTCCCCTACTTCTTCACTGACCAGTACGACCTCGGCATGGAGTACGTCGGCCACGCGCCCCGCTACGAGAACGTGGTGTTTCGAGGTGACGTCGCGAAGCGCGAATTCACCGCGTTCTGGCTCGACGGCGACGATCGGGTGCTGGCCGGGATGAACGTCAACATCTGGGAAGGACTCGACGACATCAAGGCCCTCATCCGGTCCCGTGCGCCACTGGGCTCCGCTTGAACCACCGGATTCTCTTCTCGGCGGTGACGGTCACGATGCTGGCGGCCGCAGGCTGCTCCGATGTAACCGTGGTCAACACCGGCGAGTCGCCGGCCCAGACCGCCACCGCCGCCCCGGCCGCGACGCCGTCGGCACCGCCCAGCAATGCACACCTCGTCAACGCGTTCGACTACGTCGCGCACGTCGGCGATATCACCGGCTATTACTTCACCACCCCCAGCGGCAAGTGGCGGTGCGCCATTCTGACGCACACCAAGGCGGGCTGTCAGGCGTCGAGCAGCTGGCAATCCGGCCTCGGCATCCCCGATGAACCCGACTCCGTGCCCGACGCCGAGGGGCAGGCCACCACACCCAACGCGATCGCCGTCGACCGCGACGGTGACCCGCAGTTCGTTGCGCTGGAGCAGCCGGAGTTCTGGCTGGTGCCCGGCCCGGCCAAGGCATTGCAGTTCAACAGGATCCTGGCGGCGGCCGGATTTCGCTGCAACGTGCAGGAATCCGGCCTGTCCTGCCAGAGCGAGGCGAGCGGTAAGGGCTTCACTTTCTCCGCGGACGGATACACCCCGCAGTACACGGACGTGCCCGTTAACGCGCCCTGACTCGAAAGGCGGACCGGCGTGAGGATCGAGAAGGGACAGGTCGCTGTGGTGACCGGCGGCACCAGCGGCATCGGCTACGCGATAGCCGACGCGCTGGTGCGTCGCGGCGTGAATGTGATGATCGCCGACATCCGCGAGGACGCGATCCCCGTCGCTGTCGACGCGCTGGCCGGCCGGCCCGGGCATGCGGCCGGGGTGCGGGCCGACGTCAGCGTCGACGCCGACCTGGACGCACTGGCCGACGCGACCGTCGAGCGGTTCGGTCGCGTCGATCTCGTCTGCAACAACGCCGGGGTGGTTTGTGAACAGGCGCCGATGTGGGAGCAGCGACCGGAGACGTGGCGGTGGCTGATCGACGTCAAGTTGATGGGTGTGGTCAACGGTATGCGCACCTTCGCCCCGCTGTTCATCGCGCAGGGCTCCGGCCATTTCCTCAACACCGCGTCCGCCGGCGGATTGATGCCGCTGCCCACGCTGGCGCCCTACAACGCCACCATGCATGCCGTCGTCGGGCTGACTGAGACGCTGAACGCAGAACTGCGTTCGGTATCAACACTTTTGGGTGCAACGGTGCTGTGTCCCGGGCTGGTGGACACGCCGCTCGGAGCCAATTCGGCGGGGCTCGTGCCGCCAGGTGCGGCCGCAACGCCCGACGATGCGGGTGGCATGCCTGCGGGCGCGATCAGCCCCGCGGTAGTGGCGCAGGCCGCCATCGAAGCCGTCGAGGCCGACCGGGTGCACGCTATCGTCGGCCCTGGTTCGGATGTGGTGGTGCGCCAGCGGGTAGACGGACTGCTGGCCGATCTGGTCTAGAGCAGTGTCGCGGTGCCGTCGGTGTTGACCTGCACCTTGACGCCAGCGATGTCGTCGCGAATGGTGGCTTCGGCCTCCGCAGGGTCGGAGATCACCGCGAGCACCCGTGCGTCCTCGGGAGTGCGCACGGCAAGGAAGGCCTTCTCTGCCGAACCGGTCCGGCTGAACGGTGTGGTCCACGACTCAACCGTCCCAACACCCGACCACTCGACGACAGCGGCCCGAGTCGGCTCTCGATCGACATCGGATTGCATGTCTTCCCAACGGAACTCGTGGGTCGGCGGCTCGGTGCCGTACACGCCGAAGCTGTGCTTTGTGAGATACCCGCCGTTGGCGGTGATGAGTCCGCGTTGGCCGGGGTTAGCGACCAGGCGCTCAGCCATCGTGGCGATCGAGTGGGTGACGTAGTTGTTCCACGGCCCGCCCGCGAACGTCAGTCCGCCGGTGACCGTCAGCGGCCGGCTCGAGTCGCCGAGCGGCAGTCCCAACTCGTTGGCGGCTACCTGCACTGCCGACGGGAAGCACGAGTAGACGTCAATCAAGTCGAGGTCGTCGACACCCACGTCGGCCAATTGCATCGCCCGCTGCCCCGCAATCCTGATCGCAGGCGAACCGTGGAACTCTGCCCGCTCGCTGATTGCGTAGGTGTCGTGCGCATCCGTGCCCGCATACGGAAAAACCCAACGCTCCGGAGGAATTTGAAGATAGGTCGCCTTTTCGACCGACGTGAGGACCAGCGCCGCACCCTGATCGACCATGTTGTTGGAGTTCATCAGCTTGGTGTAGGGCCAACTGATCATCCGATTGCGCGGACTCGATTGCCAGATCTGGTGGGGCGCCAACGGCTCACGGCTCCACGCGTGCGGATTCTTCGCGGCCACCCCGCTGAACTGCGACCACAGCTCACCGATGCGGTGCAGGTGGTCGTCCGCCGACTCCCCTGCCACGATCCGTAGAGCCTGCTCGAACATCGGATACACGTACGCAGGCCGGTCCAATTTGATCCGGATCTCCGCGGGCCCGGCCATCGGCACACCGCCATCGGCACCCTCGGCGATCGGAACGGACTCGTCTTGACTCGTCCAGTCGGGCTTGGCGCCGCTCGCACGCAATCGCGTTCGGGTACGCCAGGTTTCGGCGCCTGCGATCAGCACCACGTCGGCGCGGCCGGCCTGGATGTCCAGGCACGCGTCATTGACCAACGACTGCGGGACGTTGCCGCCGACTCCGGTATAGCGGGTCGCGGCGTTGCGGGCTCGGAGGCGCTGGGCCAGCAGCAGCCCAGGGTCGCGGTAACGCCAGGACAGCACATTGACGACGCGGACCGAGTCGACGGCCTCGAGCACCCGTGGATCCGCGGCGGCGCGGGAGGCGGCCACCATCAGGTCCACGGGCTCCACCCCAGGGTGGTCGTCGTGTTGGTTGACCTGGCCGTAGCCGATGAGCACCGGCGTCCTGGGGTCGATGGATTGCCCCGCCATCATGGCCTCCCCTGGTGAGTGAACAAGACGCCTTCGGCGATCAGCCGATCGGTCTCGTCGGCGTCCAGTGCGAGCAGCTTCTGACAGATCTCGCGGGTGTGCTCGCCGGGCATTGGCGCGGGCCGAAGCTCGGCGGGCGCAATGCGCAGGTAGGGCGCCGGGCCGGTCTCGGTGGGCATCGGCGCGTCAAAGAGCGGATGGGTCATCTCGCTGAACACTTTTCGGAAGGTGATCTGCGGATCGGCCAGCACGTCGACGGCCCGGTTCATCGGCGCGGCGGGCACTCCCGCGCGCTGCAGTGACTCGGCGACAGCGGTCTTGTCCCGGCTCGACGTCCACTCCGATACCGTGGCAATGAGCTCGGCGCGGTCACGCGGAAGAGCGTCACGGCCCATCGCCGCGGCCAGCGCAACCCGGTCGGCGTCTGACCGAAGCGAAATCACGCACCACTCGTCGTCGCCGTCGCACGGACAAACCGCATGCATCGAAGGGTCGTCGGCCACCGAAAGGCGTGCCACGCGCGCGGCCTCCGCGACATAGGCGGTCGCGAGCTGATTCACCGCCGCCTCGGCTTGCGAAATATGCACGTGTGCACCGGTTCCGGTGGGATCACGCCCGATGAGCGCCGCCAGTGTGGCGATCGCGGTGATCCTGGCCGAGACGTGATCGGGAAAGATCGTGGTGGCGTCATAGAAGCTGCCCGGTGGGGCATCCTCGGAGGTCCACAGCCAGGTGACGCCGGTGGTGGCGCGCACCAACGGGCCGTAGCCCATCCGCGCGCTCCACGGTCCGGTGGCCCCGAACGCGCTGCTCTCGGCGAGCACGATGCGCGGGTTGAGCTCCCGCAACCGTTCGTAGGAAAACCCCAGCGACGCAAGCGTTCCCGGTTTGAAGTTGGCGAACACCGCGTCGGCGCCCGCGACGAGTATCTCGAATAGCTCTGCGCCCGACGGATGCCGCAGGTCCAGGCCAAGGCCGTACTCGTTGCGGTGGGTCAACGCCCACGACCTGCTCATCACCTGGCCCGGCGGCGTCTGGCGCAGCCCGTCGGGATACGCGGCGCTCTCGATCTTGATGACCTCCGCGCCGAGGTCGGCGAACAGCCGGCCCAGCTCCCCGCCTGCCACGATCACGCCGAGGTCCAGGATCCGCATGCCCTCAAACGGCCGGCCCGCCGTGCCGCCCGCCGACGAGGCGACGGAAGCTGTTGTCGCCCAGGCGGCTTCGTCCGCGCCGACGGATCGCGCGGGACGGGCATACCCGACATGCTCACCGTCGACTACGAACGGCCCGACAGGCGCGGACACGCCGGCTCCATCGGCGACTTCGACGTCGGCCAGCGCCCCGACGACGCGAAAGTGGTCCGAGGACAACGTTTCCGCCGGCGTGAGCACAGCTGCGATCGGTACTCCGCGACGTTGACCCTCGGCCACGAGATCGTCCATCGTTTGCGCGGCAACCAGATCCGTGATCGCGGCGTTGAGTTCGCGCGACGCGGCGTACCGGGCCGCGATGGTGTCGAACTTCGGGTCGGCGAACTGCTCGGGCTCACCCAGCCACGCATGCATGCCCCGCCACTGCCGAGGCGACAGAAGGCAGATCCGGACGTATCCGTTCGCACACGGAAATATCGGGTAGATCTGCTGGTTGCGCGGCCGGCCCCGCCACAGCTCGCCGGACCGCTTCAGTCCGACGGCGGCCTGGCCCTCTGATCCGAACGGCGGATCGAGTGCCTGCACGACCGCCTCGAACCGCGAAAGGTCGATGTATTCTCCTGTGCCGCTGCGTAACCGGTGATAGTAGGCGGCCAGCGCGGCCCACGCGGCCTGCACAGCCGCTGTCGCGGATGCGACCCCCGACGGCGGCAGCACCGGCGTTCCTGAAGTCGGCCCGGTACGCGACAGCGCGGTCGACATAGCGTACAGCACGGGGTCGGTCGCCCGCCACGACGCGTACGGGCCCGTCGCGCCGAAATCGGTGACCGACAACGCAACCAGATGCTCGAACTGTTCGGCCAGCGCCGCGCTCGACGTCCCGAAGGCGGCCGCCCCCGCGGGATTGCCGCCGTCCACCACGATGCCGGCGGTGCCTGCCAGCTCCATCAACCGGTCACGGTCGTCCGCGCTGTCCGGGTTCAGCACCGCGCTGCGCTTGTTGGCGTTGTGCAATGCGAACGGAATGCTGGTGCCCTCCACGCCGGGTAGTGCGTGGCGCGCCGGGCTGCCTTCCGGCGGTTCGATTTTCAGCACGTCGGCGCCGAGGTCGGCGAAGAGCCTGCTGACGGCGTCGGATTCGGCGCCGCCGAGATCGAGCACCCGAATCGCCTGGAGCAGTCCGTTGCTCACTGGGCCAGCAGCCGTTCCACCCACTCCAGTTGGGCGTCGGTTCCGGTTGCCACGTACATCAGGTCGACGAAGGCGTCGGGGTAGCCGTTGTCGGCCAGCACCCGCACGGCGTCGGCAACCTTGTCCACCGGAGTGCCTTCGGCGACGTTGACCCGCACATAGGCGTGGATCGCCGACGGGTCACGACCCGCCGCGCGGGCCGCGTCGTCGATGGTCCGCCGCTGCCAGGTGAGCATGTCCAGGCTCACGCCGCCCGGCACATTGACCCCGGCCATCCAACCGTCGGCACGCTCGCCGATGCGCTTCAAACCCGGTGGCGTGAATGCACCCAGATACACCGGCGGGCGCGGCCGCTGCACCGGTTTGAGGTCCACCCACGATTCGGGGATCGACCAGCGCGTGCCTTCGTGCTGAACAGGGTTTGCCGTCCACAGCGCATCGAGCACATCCAGCAGTTCATCCAGTTGCGCGCCACGCCGCGCGAACGGCGCACCGGCGGCCTGATATTCGTCGGGCGACCACCCGATGCCGAATCCGGGCAACAGCCGGCCGCCGCTGATCACGTCGATACTCGTCAATTGCCGGGCCAGCTGAACGGGTGGATACCACGGCGCGACGAACACGCTACAGCCCAGCTGCGCGGTGGCGGTCGCGGTCGCGGCCACCGTCAACGCGATGAACGGATCCAGGTTGGTGCGGAACTGCTCAGGGATGGTGTCCTTGCCGACATAACCCACCGTCGGGTTGACCGCGGCCAGCAGCCGGTCCCCCACCCACAGACTGTCGGCGCCGAGCTGTTCGGCCGTCGACGCGAAGCGGGCAAGCTCTCCGACATCCAGGTGGGCGGACTCTCCGAACTGCGGCACCGCAAATCCCAGCACGACCGTCAGGCTAGTGCTTGGGGTTCCACGATTCGGGTACTAGGGCCTTACCTGTTGTTCACCCACCGAAACGATGATGACCAAGTGACCGCCCAAGCCCTCTCTCCCACACTCTCCGACGCTGAACTCGACCTGATCAACGCTTACTGGCGGGCCGCCAATTACCTGTCGGTGGGCCAGATCTACCTGTTAGACAACCCGTTGCTGCGCGAGTCGCTGGCGCCCGAGCACATCAAGCCGCGCCTGCTCGGCCACTGGGGCACCACGCCTGGGCTGAACCTCGTCTATGCGCACCTCAACCGCGTCATCCGCCATCGGGACCTCAACATCATCTACATCACCGGTCCGGGCCACGGTGGTCCCGGGCTGGTGGCCAACGCTTATCTGGAGGGCACGTACAGCGAGGTCTATTCGGGCATCTCCGAAGACGTCGACGGACTGCGAAAGTTGTTCCGCCAGTTCTCATTTCCCGGAGGAGTGCCCAGTCACGTCGCCGCCGAGACGCCGGGTTCGATCCACGAAGGCGGCGAGCTGGGTTATGCGCTGGTGCACGCCTACGGCGCCGCTTTCGACAACCCGGACCTGGTGGTCGCGTGCGTGATCGGCGACGGCGAGGCCGAAACCGGTCCGCTCGCCGCGAGCTGGCATTCCAACAAGTTCCTGAACCCCGTGACAGACGGCGCGGTGCTGCCGATCCTGCACCTCAACGGCTACAAGATCGCCAACCCGACGGTGCTGGCCCGCATCCCGCAGGAGGAACTCGAATCGCTGTTCTTCGGTTATGGCTACCGACCGATCACCGTCGCCGGTGACGACCCCGCCAACGTGCACCAGCAGCTGGCCACCGCGTTCGACGAGGCATTCGATCAGATCGGCGCCATCCAGCAGGCCGCGCGGCTGGACGGCGAGACGGGCCGACCGCTGTGGCCGATGATCGTGCTGCGCACTCCGAAGGGCTGGACGGGCCCGAAAGTGGTGGACGGCAAGAAGGTCGAGGACACCTGGCGGTCGCATCAGGTTCCGCTGTCCGAGACGCACACCAACCCCGAGCACATGGCGCAGCTCGAGCAATGGATGCGCAGCTACCGGCCGGAGGAGCTGTTCGATGAGCACGGCCTGCTTCGGCCCGAACTGCGGGCGCTGGCTCCCAGCGGGCATCGCAGGATGAGTGCGAACCCGCATGCCAACGGCGGGCTGCTGCTGCGGGATCTCGACTTACCCGACTTCGCCGATTACGCCGTCGCTGTGGACAAGCCGGCGGCGGAAACCGCCGAAGCCACCCGCGTGCTTGGCACGTTCCTGCGCGACGTGATCGTCCGCAACCCCGACAGGTTCCGCTTGATGGGGCCCGACGAGACCGCGTCGAACCGGCTCTCGGCGGTGTTCGAGTCGACCGACAAGGCGTGGCTGGCCGAGACGGGGCCCGACGACGAGAACCTCGGGCCGGAAGGCCGCGTGATGGAGGTGCTCTCCGAGCATCTGTGTCAGGGCTGGCTGGAGGGGTACCTGCTCACCGGCAGGCACGGGTTGTTCAACTGCTACGAGGCGTTCGTGCATATCGTCGACTCGATGCTCAACCAGCACGCCAAGTGGCTGACTCGCAACCGGGAGCTGCCGTGGCGGCGCCCGATAGCGTCGCTGAATTACCTTCTGACATCGCATGTTTGGCGTCAGGACCACAACGGGGCCTCGCATCAGGATCCTGGCTTCATCGATCATGTCGCCAACAAACGTCCCGAGGTGGTGCGGGTCTATCTGCCGCCGGACGCCAACACGCTTCTGTCGGTGGCCGATCACAGCCTGCGCAGCCGCGATTACGTGAACGTCATCGTGGCCGGCAAGCAGCCCGCGTTGACCTACCTGGACATGGACTCCGCGATTGCGCACTGCACTCGCGGCCTGGGCATCTGGGAATGGGCCGGCAACACCGAGGGCGAGCCCGATGTGGTGTTGGCCTGTGCCGGCGACATCCCGACGGTGGAGACCCTGGCCGCCGCGGACATTCTGCGGCGGGAACTGCCCGACCTTGCGGTACGCGTCATCAATGTCGTCGACATCATGCGGCTACAGCCCGACACCGAACACCCGCACGGCTTGTCGGACCACGAGTTCGATGCGTTGTTCACCACCGACAAGCCGGTGATCTTCGCCTACCACGGCTATCCCTGGCTGATTCACCGGCTGACTTACCGCCGGGCCAACCACGCGCAGATGCATGTGCGCGGGTTCAAGGAGCGCGGCACCACGACGACCCCGTTCGACATGGTGATGCTCAACGACCTCGATCGGTTCCACCTGGTGCTGGACGTGATCGACCGGGTGGACGGGCTGGCCAACCGGGCCGCGGTGCTGCGGCAGCGGATGCTTGATGCCCGGCTGGCCGCTCGCCGCTACACACGCGAGCACGGTGAGGACGACCCGGAAATCTCGGGCTGGACCTGGGACTCGGAGTACGAATCAGCAAACGGTCGGTGATGGCGCTCACACGTATACTCGGGAGCAATGTCTGACCAGGCGGTAGCCCCGCATCCTCACCCGCTGGTCGGGCAGCTCTCTGCACTGCACCATTTCCGTACTTATGTCGATATCGGCGTGGTTGTGGTGGTGCTCGCGCTCACGAACCTGATCGCGCATTTCACGACGCCGTGGGCCAGCATCGCGACCGTGCCCGCGGCCGCGGTTGGGCTGCTGGTTCTCGTTCGTTCGCGCGGCCTTGGCTGGGCCGAGCTCGGGCTGGGTCGCGAGCACTGGAAAGCCGGTGCCGGGTACGCCGTGGCCGCGGTTGCGGTCGTGGCGTTAGTGATCGTTGTCGGCGCGCTGTTGCCGTGGACGCGCGACATGTTCATGAACAACAACTACGCAACGGTGTCCGGCGCACTGATCGCTTCGATGATCATCATCCCGCTGCAAACCGTGATCCCCGAGGAGCTGGCATTCCGCGGTGTTCTGCACGGCGCGCTGAACCGCGCGTGGGGTTTCCGCGGTGTGGCAGCTGCGGGCTCGCTGCTCTTCGGGCTGTGGCATATCGCCACGTCGCTGGGCCTGACCAGCAGCAATGTCGGCTTCACCCGGCTGTTCGGCGGCGGCTTGCTCGGAACGGTAGTCGGCGTGGTGCTGGCGGTGGCGGCGACGGCGTTCGCGGGCTTCGTGTTCACCTGGCTGCGCAGGCGCAGCGGCAGCCTGATCGCCCCGATCGCGCTGCACTGGTCACTGAACGGGATGGGGGCGCTGGCCGCCGCGGTGGTCTGGCACTTGTCGACCTGACCGCCTACGTCAGCGCGGCGCCGCCTTGGTCCTAGCGCGGAACGCGCGGTTTTTCAGCTTGTTGCCACACGCCGCCATCTCGCACCACGTGCCGCCGCGGTTGCGCGACCGGTCGTAGAACGCCCACTGACATTCGTCGTTCGCGCACGCCTTGAGTCGTGCCCAGGTGCCGTCGCGCTGGGCGTCGCGCATGATCAGCAGCAGCTCGACCAGTCGATCGGACACGGCGTCGCCATGCGCGCTAAGCCGCACCTCGCCGTCGTCGCCGAGACCGGCGCGGGCGGTGCCGCCCTCCGCAACCGTCTGCAGCACGGCCAATGCCGTTTTATTCGGTGGCGGGCCGCCTGCGTTGTGTACCAACATCACACGTAGCGCCTCGCGCACAGCGCGGACCAGATCGAGGTCCGCATCGGTCAGCTCAGCGTGCGGCGCCAGCAGGTGGTTGTCGACGAGCCACGGACGCGCGTCGGTCGGATCGGCGAGCCGGTCCGAACCGTCCGGCAACTCGACGGTATTGACCAGCGTTTGAACGAGCACCAGAGGCTGGGGCGCCGGTTTCGACTCATCGTCACCGGGCCACTGCACAGGCCGCGCGCTCATGCGGCCAGGCTACCCGTGCGTGACCGGTATATCAACTTGACTAGTCACTCATGACCACTGTAACGTGTTTGATAGTCACGAGAATGTTTATAGCGATGCAGACGTTAGAGGTGGGTAGACATGCCTAACAACAAGATTTCCCCGGACCTACTGTCCACGGCCAGCGATGTGCTGCGGCGGACCGCCACACCGCGGCCGTCGCTGTCTGCTCGCGTGAAAGCACGGCTGCGGGCCCATCAGCTCGACCGGCAGCTCGCTGTCGGTGTGCCTGCGGCGGCCGGAAGCGCGCTCGCAGTCCATCAGGCGCGGTTGACGTCGGTTGCGGAGCGGGAAGCCATTTCGCGGACGTTGCGGCGGGCCGTAAACGAGGTCCACGCGGGCGGCGGACCGCTGTCATCGCGAGTGGGGTTGCATACCACCAACATTGCGGCGGCTGAGGATGTGATCGACGCCATCACGCTGCGGCTGCACTCACCGCGGCCGGTGGGCTCGCGCGGAATGGCGCGGCTGCGCATTGTGCTGTCCGACGGGTGCGGACCCATGTACCAATTCGGCCGGGGTGACCTCAGCGGTCGGCTCGGCGCTGCTCTCGCGGCGCTCTAAACCAACAACACCGCCGCCCCGGCGATGCGGCCGTCGCTCAAATCCGACAGCGCTTGGTCAGCACGGCCGAGCGGATACTCCGGGCTGGTCACGTCGATGTGATGCTGCGCCGCGAACGCGAGGAACTCGCGCGCATCGTTGCGGGTGTTGGAGGTCACCGATCGCACCTGACGCTCCTGGAAGAGGTGGCGGTCGTAGTTCAGCACGGGGATGTCGCTGAGATAGATGCCGGCGATGGCAAGTGTGCCGCCGCGGTCGAGCGCCTCGAGGGCGGGCAACACCAAATCGCCAACGGGAGCGAACAGGATCGCGGAGTCCAATGCTACGGGTGGGCGATCGGCTGCGCCTTGTGCTGACGCCGCCCCCAGTGAGAGCGCCAGCTCGCGGGCGCGCTCACCGCGGGTCATGACGTGCACCTCGGCGCCCTGTGCGAGCGCGACCTGGGCAGTGAGATGTGCGCTGCCGCCGAACCCGTAGATGCCGAGTCGGCCACCGGCGGGCAGGTCGGCCCGCAACAGCGAGCGGTAGCCGATGATGCCAGCACACAGCAGCGGGGCCAGTTCGGTGTTCGAGTAACCGGTGGGCAGATGATGCGCGAATGCCGCTGGGACAGTGGCGAATTCAGCGTAGCCGCCGTCGGCATCCCAGCCGGTGTAGCGGGATTCGGGGCAGAGATTCTCCTGCCCGCGCACGCAGAATTTGCACTGCCCACACGTGTGCCGTAGCCACGCGATGCCGACGCGGTCGCCGATCGCGAACTCATCGCCGCTGTCGGGGCCCAGCCCGGCCACCTCGCCGACCACCTCGTGGCCCGGAATCACACCAGGCCGGTGCACCGGCAGGTCGCCCTCGGTCACGTGAAGATCGGTGCGGCACACGCCGCAGGCGTGCACGGCGACGAGCAGTTCACCCGGCCCCGGCTGCGGCACGTCGACGGTGACGCGATCCAGTGGATGGGTGGTCATCGGGCCCGGTTGTCGGACCCGCCACGCGCTCATGCTTTGGGCGGCCATCCTCCTATGGTGCTCGCCCGTCGAGAGTTATGCGTACCGCTATGTCCTTGTCTTGCGGAACATCCCGACGATCCACAGCAGGATGACTGCGCCGAGAATCGCGGTGAACAACGTGAACCACCACCCGCCCGCAGCCGTATCCAGGAAGAAGCTGAGCAGGAACCCGCCGATCAGCGCACCGACGATGCCAATCACGATGTTCATCAGAATGCCCGAGCCACCGCCCTTGACGATCTTGCCGGCGAGCCATCCGGCGATCGCCCCGATGATGATGTAGCCAATCCAGCCAACGCTTGTCAGCGTGGTGGAGCGGGCGAGAAATTCGGTTGCCGCAATCACGTCCATCGCAGATCTCCTGCCTGTCACCGGCCGGGTCCAGCAAGCCGCTGGACCACGATTGAAGGTATACCCGACGTGGGTAACGATTCGGGGTCTGAAACGGGCACGAACGTTAATTGTTTCCGCAGGTCATCGGCCATCAGGCCGCCGATAGCGCTGGTGAGCAGCGAATCTGGGCGCGACATGTGCAGAGATATGCGGATTCCCAGTCAGTCACAAGGGCATAACCTGGAGATCACAGGCTGGCCGCGACTCGGGGGTCGCGGTCAAGCCGTCGGGGACGTGGTACCGGCTACGGGGACCGGTACGGCGGAGAAGAGGCGCGCGATGAAAGCACTTGTCGGACTGGCGATCAGCGGCCTGGTAGCCGGCGGCATCGCCCTGGCGGCTCCGGCGAACGCCGGATGCCAGGGCGGGTGGACGCCATGGGGCGGCAGCACCACATGCGACGGCCCCCTCTTCGGGGACGGAACTTTTCAGCGCTGCGTGACTGCGGGCGCCATGGGTTTCGGTGGCGTCAACTGCTACCTGCTCAACGTCAACAACCTCGAAGGCCAGGCGCCGTACGTTGGGCCGTGAAATCCCAACCGCCGGTTAGCCGTTAGGACGGCGGCAGCATCCCGGGCGGAACGCTGTTGGGGTCGACCGGCATCGGCACGCCGACGTTGGGGCTCTGACCCGGCACGTTCGTGCCGCCCGCAGGTGGCGGAGGCGCATTGGGATCCGGCTCCGGCGGAGGCGGAGGCGTCCACGGCCGGATCGATTGCGCCAGCGTGACCGCCTCGGCTTTCGGCACCGGGTTCGTGGCAGTGCCAAGCCAGACGACGAACCACCGCTCGGGCGTGCGCTGGCCCCGCGGCGTGCCGACGGGGATGGGCGCTCCGACGACGCCGGCCCAGATCTGTCCGTTTGGCTTGTTCGTGTCGGTGAACTTGACCTCGTAGTAGGACGCGACACCGGCCATGCCTCCCGCGTTGAGCGGGACGGTCTCCTGGTTGATGCGCATGCCGGGGAACGGCATGAAGAACTCACCCATGTCCGACGCGAGGCGTTGGGCCGCCTTGGTGTTGTCGGTCTCAGCGCCGGCGAACAGCTTTAGGTCGAGCCGTCCGAGCAGCACGCTGGTGTCGCTGGGCGGCTGCGGGGGTTGGGCGCCTACCTGCGCGGGCTCCGGCGGGATCTTGTTCAGCAACGCCTGCCCGTAGGACAGCTGCGTCGCGTCGGCCACCTTCCAGCCGGCAGGCACCACATAGCTGAAGCCGCCCGCGGCGTTGTCGACCTGGCCCGGCACCGGCGGCGGAGGCGGTGGCGGCGCGTTGGGGTCGGCTAGCGGCGCGTTGGGATCGGGAGGAGGCAGCGGGGCATTGGGAGCGGCCGGGGGTGGCGGCGCGTCCGGAGGCGGTGGTCCCTGCAAGGTGTCGCCCGCCGGCGGCGGAGGCGGAGGCGGCGTGGGTTCCGGGTCCGCATTGGCCACCGTCGGCAGCGTCAGCACCACCACGCTGGCACCGGTCAGCGCCGCGATCGCCAGCGTCTTCGAGAGGCCCTTGCGGTGTTCAGATATCGCGTCCGGCTGATCCATGGGGAAGAAACTACCGTGTTACGGCCGTGACGCAAGTGCGAGTTGCTCAAAAAGTGCTCAGCTGAGAAATTGCTGTAGACAAAAGAGTTGCTGAGAGTAGCTGATCAAAGCAGTTGCTGGCATGGCAAGGCCCCCGCGCGTGGCGCGGGGAAATTGAACCCACGTGCCCCCCGTGGCTATTGGTCGATTCAAGCCGTAGATCGCACCGGCGAACAACAGTGTTACGGGCTCAGATGGACCGTGACCTCTTGGGCCTTCACCGAGAAGTAAACGCGATCGCCGGGCGACAGCCGCAAGTCGGCCACGGCTTCGGCGGTGATGTCGGCGGCGAGCCCAGGTGCACCGTCGGGCTGCTCGTCGGCACGCACCCTGATCACGGGTCCGCGGCTGTCGAGTTCGGCGACCGTCACCTCGACGGTGTTGCGCGGGCTGCCGTGCGGCTTGTCGCGGTACACGGCGACCGCCGCCGGGTTGAACAGCGCCACTGCCGACTCGCCGGCCACCAGGTCGGACCCTCGGGTGCCGTGCCACGTCGTCCCCCACTGTGTCGTCAGCACGCCGTCGGCGTCTGCGGTACCGCCGACCAGGTTGACCCCGGCGAACCGTGCGCCAAACCGGCTGCGCGGTGTCGCCAAAACCGTTGCAGTCGATCCGGATTCGGCGATCCGTCCGTCCTCTAACACCAGCACCCGGTCGGCCAGGGTGAGCACATCGAGGAGGTCGTGGGTGATCAGCACCGCGGAGCGACCGTCACGGGCCAGCACGCGGCGCAGCACCATACGCATCGCGGTGGCCGCGGCGACGTCCAGTCCGGCCAGCGGCTCGTCGAGCAGCAACACGTCGGGTTCGGCTGCCAGCGCTCGGGCCAACGCCACCCGCTGAGCCTGCCCGCCCGACAACTGCCGCGGCATCCGGTCGCCGAGTTCGGCCGCATCGACCTCGTCGAGCCAATGTGCCGCCGCCGCACGGGAACTGCGCGGGGCGAACGCCACATTGCCGGTGACGCTCAGGTGCGGAAACAACAGCGGGTCCTGCAGCAGCAGGCCGACGCGGCGATCGTGGGTAGCGACGTGAACTCCCGCCGCGGTGTCGGTCAGAACGCGTTGTCCGACGCGCACGACACCGCGGTCCGGGCGCACCAGCCCCGCGATCACATGCACGGCGGTCGACTTGCCCGCGCCGTTGGCGCCCAGCAGGGCCAGCACTTGGCCAGCGGCGACGTCGAATTCGATGTCGATGCCGCGATTTTCGACGACGGCCCGCAGCGCAACCCCGGTCATGACCGGCTACCAGGCATTGGTGCCCCGGATCTGACGGCTGCCCAGTGCGACGACGACAACGGCGGCCACCGCGACGAGCAGCAGGGACAGCGCGACGGCCGCGTCGGGGTCGCTTTCGCGCTGCAGGTAGATCTCCAACGGCAGCGTTCGGGTGACGCCCTCACGGGAGCCGGCGAAGGTCAGCGTCGCGCCGAACTCACCCAGTGACCGCGCGAACGCCAACACCGCGCCGGAGATCAGGCCCGGCGCCAATAGCGGCAACGACACCCGCCACCACACCGTCGTCGGCCGGGCTCCGAGCGTGGCGGCCACCACCTCATAGTCGGCTCCTGCCGTGCGGGCGGCGCCTTCCAGCGCGATGACCAGGAACGGCAACGACACGAAGGTCTGCGCCAGCACGACTGCCGTTGTCGTGAAAGCGATCTGGATGCCCGCGGCGCTGAGGTACTCCCCAATCAGCCCGAGCCGACCGAACGCGTACAACAGCGCGATCCCGCCGACCACCGGCGGCAATACCAGAGGCAGCAGGATGAGCGGCCTGGCCAGTCGCACCAGCCGCGAGTCGCTGCGCGCCAGCACGAGCGCCATCGGCACGCCAAGCAGCACGCATAGCGCCGTGCTCGCCGCCGCGGTCTCGAGGCTCAACACGAGCGCTGTCGTCGACGACTGGCTGGTGATCAGCGACCAAAAGTGCGGCCAGTCCACCTTCGCGGCGACCGCGATCAGCGGCACCACAACGAACAGCGCCCCCATCGCGGCAGGGACGTAGATCCAGCGGGGCAGCCCGAACGAGGTGCTTCGCTGCACAGATCAAGACCTTATGGCACGTTGACGAAACTGTTGCCGTGTCGAATGCGTGCCGAGTTTCATCCCTAGCTACTGTCCAGTAACATGACGCTCACTCGCTGGGGTTCAGCGCTGAACACAAGCAGGAGGTAATGGTGATGGAGGTGCTCGTCACCGGCGGCGATACCGATCTGGGACGCACGGTTGCGGAAAGCTTCCGCGATGCGGGCCACCGAGTCGTGATCGCCGGCGCACGCCGCGACGACCTTGAGGTCGCCGCCAAGGAGCTTGAGGTCGACGCGATCGTGCTCGACAACACCGACCCGGCCAGCCTCGAAGAGGCGCGCGGGCAGTTCCCGCACCACCTGGACACCATCGTCAACGTCCCCGCCCCGCGCTGGGACGCCGGTGACCCGCGCACCTACTCGCTGGCCGACCTCGCCGCGGCATGGCGCAACACCCTGGACGCGAACGCCGTGTCGGCGGTGCTGACCGTGCAGATCCTCGGCGATCACCTGCGCTCCGGCGGCTCGATCGTCACGGTCATCCCCGAGCACCCCCGCGAGGGCAGCGCCGAAGCCGCCGTGAAGGCCGCGATTTCCGACTGGACCGCCGGGCAAGCCATGCACTTCGGCACACGGGGCATCACCGTCAACGCGGTGGCATCCGGACGGAGCGCCGAGCCGGGTTACGACGGCCTGTCCCACACACCGGCGCCGGTCGCCGCGGAGCTCGCCCGGCTGGCGTTATTCCTCAGCACGCCTGCGGCGCGGCACATCACCGGGCAGACGCTGCATGTCAGCCAAGGCGCACTCGCCAACTTCGGCTGATATTCCCCGGTTCGCCGACAGCTAAACGGGGTGACCGCCCCGCTTAATTGTGGTTACGTGAACGACGTGACCATCAAACTTGGACTTCAGATCCCCAACTTCTCGTACGGCACCGGCGTCCCCGAACTGTTCCCCACCGTGATCGCCCAGGCGCAGGAGGCCGAGGCGGCAGGTTATGACTCCGTCTTCGTGATGGACCACTTCTATCAGCTGCCCGGCCTTGGCACGCCGGACCAGCCGATGCTGGAGGCCTATACGGCGCTCGGCGGGCTGGCTACGGCGACCGAGCGCCTGCAGCTGGGGACGCTGGTCACCGGCAACACCTACCGCAACCCCACGCTGCTGGCCAAGGCCATCACGACGCTGGACGTGATCAGCCAGGGTCGCGCCATCCTCGGCATTGGCACTGGATGGTTCGAGCTGGAGCACCAGCAACTGGGCTACGAATTCGGCACGTTCACCGACCGCTTCAACAAGCTCGATGAGGCGCTGCAGATCATCCTGCCGATGATCAAGGGCGAGCGGCCGACGTTCTCCGGGAAGTACTACCGCACGGAGGAAGCGATGGCCAATCCGCGCTTCCGCGACCATATCCCGTTGATGATCGGCGGCAGCGGCGAGAAGAAGACAATTCCGTTGGCCGCCAAATACTTTGATCATCTGAACATCATCGCCGGGTTCGACGAACTGCCACGCAAGGTGCAGGTGGTCAAGGACCGCTGCGAGGAGATCGGCCGCGACCCCGCGACTTTGGAGACCAGCATGCTGGTGATCGCGGTGATCGACGAGAACGTGAGCGCCGACTTGATCCCCGACGATTTCAAGCAGCAGGCCGTCGTCGGTGGTCCCGAATCGGTGGCCGACCAGATCAAGACCAAGGTCCTCGACGCGGGCGTGGACGGCGTCATCCTCAGCCCTGTGACGAGTCTCACCGGGTATCAGCCGGGGGGGATCACCGCGGTGGCCGAGAAGTTGAGGCCGCTGCTCGCCGGTTGAGCAAAGGGCGACGTGGCATATCTCACCACGTTTTTGGGATGCCTGGCGGCTACCGTAGTGTCTGTATAAGTGCACGTGTAGTCCGTCGAGGAGCCCAAAATGAGCCATCCCGGAGCCACTGCCACTGATCGGCACAGAGTCGTCATCATCGGTTCGGGGTTCGGTGGTCTGAACGCCGCGAAGGCGCTGAAGCGCGCCGACGTCGACATCAAGATGATCGCCAAGACAACCCACCACCTGTTCCAGCCTCTGCTGTACCAGGTGGCCACCGGCATCATCTCCTCGGGCGAGATCGCCCCGCCCACCCGGATAATCCTGCGCAATCAGAAGAACGCACAGGTGCTGTTGGGCGAGGTAACTCATGTCGACTTGGCGAATAAGACCGTAACCTCAGCGCTGCTGGGCCACACCTACGTCACGCCCTACGACAGCCTGATCATCGCAGCGGGTGCCGGCCAGTCGTACTTCGGCAACGATCACTTCGCCGAGTGGGCGCCCGGTATGAAGTCAGTCGACGACGCGCTGGAACTGCGCGGCCGCATCCTCGGCGCGTTCGAGCAGGCCGAGCGGTCCAGCGACCCGGCACGGCGCGAGAAGCTGCTGACGTTCACCGTCGTCGGGGCCGGACCAACCGGTGTCGAGATGGCCGGGCAGATCGCCGAACTCGCCGACCACACGCTCAAAGGTGCGTTCCGCCATATCGATTCGACTCAGGCGCGGGTGATCCTCCTCGACGCGGCACCTTCCGTGCTCCCGCCGATGGGCGAGAAGCTCGGCAAGAAGGCCCAGGCACGCCTGGAGAAGATGGGCGTCGAGATCCAGCTCGGCGCGATGGTCACCGACGTGGACCGCAACGGCATCACGATCAAGGACTCCAACGGCACCATTCGCCGCATCGAATGCGCCACCAAAGTGTGGTCAGCAGGTGTGTCGGCCAGCCCGCTGGGCCGCGACCTTGCCGCGCAGTCCGACGTGGAGATCGACCGGGCGGGAAGGGTCAAGGTGCTGCCGGACCTGTCCGTGCCGGGTCACCCGGACGTGTTCGTCGTCGGCGACATGGCGGCGGTCGAAGGGGTGCCGGGCATGGCGCAGGGTGCGATCCAGGGCGCCAAGTACGCGGCGAAGGCGATCAAGGCGGAGCTGAAGGGCGCCGACCCGGCCCAACGCGAACCGTTCCAGTACTTCGACAAGGGTTCGATGGCAACGGTTTCGCGGTTCTCCGCGGTCGCCAAGATCGGCCCGCTGGAGTTCGGCGGCTTCATCGCGTGGCTGGCCTGGCTGGTGCTGCACCTGGTCTACCTGGTCGGCTTCAAGACCAAGGTCACCACGCTGCTGTCGTGGACCGTGACGTTCCTGTCCAGGGCGCGCGGGAATCTCACCATCACCGAGCAGCAGGCCTACGCCCGCACCAGGATCGAAGAGCTGGAGGAGATCGCGGCGGCGGTGCAGGACACCGAGAAGGCGGCCAGTTAGAGCCGCTGTCCCTGCCACGTCGACAGGCAGCCCCCGCCGGCCAGCGCGAGCGTGACACCGGCCGTCTCGACATCGCTGTCGGGATAGTGCAATTCGCTGATGCACGCCAGCGGCGCCCCCAGCTCGTCGTCGGCCACCGATCCGTTGCCGAGCTCGATGCGGTGCCGCAGCAGCGGTGACCCGTCGATGTTAGCGTGCAGCGAACCGGACCAAAATCCTTGCTGCTCATCGGATCTGCCGATCTGAATGCGCTCGCGCAGCCTGAAGCGGCTGGATCCCGTCAACTCCAGCCGGGTCGACGTGAAATGGCGCGACGCGGCAGCGACAACGGTCGGCTGCGGGTCGACGTCGAGATCACCGGCCACCTCGAGCGTCCAGAGCGCATGTGACTCCGGCGTTGTCGATCCCGGCAGGGTCACCGTCGCCGCCGCGGTGCGCACCCGCAACCGCGCGCCCGCTTCCACCACCACACGGATGTTGATCGCGTCGCCGCCGAGCGGGGTGGCCGCCGTCGACACCAGGTGGACGGTGTCCGTTTCGGTGCGCCGCGCCGCGACCGCTCCCCCGCACTCGATGCGTGGCTGACGGTCGCGGCATGCGACGAGAAGGACGTCGGATCTCATTGCACTGGCACACGTAACTGTTCGCGCACCCACGCCAGCACCGCCGTCGCGGCGGGGTCTTGGATCAACGAGATCAGCACGGTCGGCCTGCCCGCGCGGACCTTGGCCGCGTCGCGGCGCATGACCTCGAGATCAGCACCCACCAGCGGTGCGAGGTCGGTCTTGTTGACCACCAACAGATCCGAGTAGGTGACGCCGGGGCCACCCTTGCGCGGCACCTTATCGCCGCCTGCCACGTCCACAACGAAGATCTGCACGTCGACCAGTCCGGAGGAGAAGGTCGCCGTCAGATTGTCACCCCCCGATTCGACCAGAATCAGGTCGAGACGGTCATTGCGGGCGACCAGATCGTCGATGGCGTCCAAGTTGGCGGTGATGTCGTCGCGGATCGCGGTGTGCGGGCAGCCGCCCGTCTGCACCGCGGCGATCCGCTGGTCTGGCAGCACGGCGTGGCGGCGCAGAAAGTCGGCATCTTCGGTGGTGTAGATGTCGTTGGTCAGCACGGCCAGCGACAGTTCGTCTCGCAGTTGCCTGCACAGCGCCGCCACGAGCGCGGTCTTGCCGGAGCCCACCGGACCGCCGACACCGATGCGCAGCGGCTCACCCGGTTCCCGGTGCCGCTTGGGTCGTTCGGTGTGTTTGTGGGGTTCGCCGTCGAGGAAATGCGGTGGCATAGAAAAGTTCCCGGCCTTTCAGGAGACGAACAGGGGTCGTTCGCGTTGGCTGTGCCGTTGGGCCAGCACGTCGAGTAGTGGGTCGGACAGGTCGGCCAGCTCCTTGACTGCCTCTGCTGCGGTCTGCTCGCACAGTGCCGACAGCTCGAAGGTCAGAGCAGCGACGTCGCCGGGGTCGAGGGCAAGCAGTCGCTGCGCGGCCGTCGCGGAACCGGTCATCGTGGTGTAGACGACCGACAGCGCCGTGTGGTCGGGGTTCAGCCCGCTGGCAGCACCGACCGCACCGGCCGCGACCGCCAGATGCGGGGTCCTCCCGAGCGCGTCCCACTCTCCGACCGGCCATACGCGGCGCGCGAGCCGCGCGAGGCCGCGGCCCTGGGCCCTCGACGCCTGCCTCGCGGCGGGAGCCGGTGTGCGGGCATCGGTTTCGCGGTCGGCGTCCGGGATCGACACTGTGCCTGCGTGGACGGCGGCGGCCAGCGACGCCGTTACCAGGCCGTGCGTCCGGATCCGCCGTCGCAGGAAGGCCCGCAGCGTTGCGAGGTCGACGACCAGGTCGCTGGTAACCGCCTCCTCGACGCCGCCGGAGTGCACATGCCCGCCGGTCGGCAGCCGCGAGTCGGCCAGCGCGAGTAGGGTCGCCAAGCTTGTCATCAGAACAAGAAATATCTTTGCGCCATGGGCAATTCGCTAGCGGGCTGCTCCTGCCACACATCGCCGTCGATGCGCACCGTGAACGTATCGGGATCGACCTCGATGCGCGGCAACGCATCGTTGAGCGGCATGTCGGACTTGCCGACCTTGCGGACGTCCTTGACCGCGACCAGCCTGCGGTTGACGGCGAGCCGATCGGCCAGTCCGTCCTCGATGGCCTGCGCGGACACGAAGTGCACCGAGGTGGCCGCTGCCGCTGCCGGAGCAGCGCCGAACATCGGCCGCGGCAGCACCGGTTGCGGCGTCGGGATCGACGCATTGGCGTCTCCCATTGCGGCCCAGGCGATCATGCCGCCCTTGATCACCGCGTGCGGTCGCACGCCGAAGAAGGCCGGCTCCCACAGCACCAGATCGGCGAGCTTGCCAACCTCGACCGAGCCGATCTCGTGCTCCAGCCCGTGTGCGATGGCCGGGCAGATCGTGTACTTCGCGACGTAGCGGCGGGCACGGTTGTTGTCGGCTTGGCCGTCACCGGACAGTGCGCCTCGACGGCGCTTCATCACGTGCGCGGTCTGCCAAGTGCGGATCACCACCTCGCCGATGCGGCCCATCGCCTGCGCGTCGCTGCCGATCATCGAGACAGCGCCGATGTCGTGCAGCAGATCCTCTGCGGCGATGGTCGACGGCCGGATGCGGCTCTCAGCGAACGCGAGATCCTCTGGAACACTGGGGTTCAGGTGATGACACACCATGAGCATGTCGAGATGCTCGTCGAGGGTGTTGACGGTATGCGGCCGGGTCGGGTTGGTGGAACTCGGCAGCACGTTCGCGTGCGAGACCACGGTGATGATGTCGGGTGCGTGTCCACCTCCTGCACCCTCGGTGTGATACGCGTGGATCGCGCGGCCCTTGATCGCGGCGAGGGTGTCCTCGACGAAGCCGGCCTCGTTGAGGGTGTCCGAGTGCAGATTCACCTGCACACCCGCCTTGTCCGCGACGGACAGGCACGCGTCGATCGCCGCGGGTGTGGTTCCCCAGTCCTCGTGCAGCTTGAATCCCGCTGCGCCGGCCCGCAGTTGCTCCCACATCGCGTCGGCGCTGACCGTGTTTCCCTTGCCAAGCAGCGCGACGTTGAGCGGCCACGAGTCCAGTGATTCCAGCATCCGGGCCAGGTGCCAGGCCCCTGGCGTCACGGTGGTGGCCTTGCTGCCCTCGGCAGGGCCAGTGCCGCCCGCGATGATCGTGGTGATGCCGCCGCCGATGGCCTCCTCCATGATCTGCGGGCAGATCAAGTGGACGTGGCAGTCGATGGCGCCCGCCGTGACGATGCGGCCATTACCTGCGATGATCTCCGTCGACGGCCCGACCACCAGATCGGGGTGCACGCCGCTCATGATGTCGGGATTGCCCGCCTTGCCGATCGCCGCGATCCGGCCATCGCGAATGCCGACGTCGGCCTTGATAACTCCCCAATAGTCGATGATCACCACGCCGGTGATTACGGTGTCGGGCGCGCCGTCGGCGCGGGTCGCCCGCGACTGACCCATCGACTCGCGCAGCACCTTGCCGCCGCCGAAGACGGCCTCGTCACCGGCCAGTCCCGGTCCGCCGCTGCGGTCCTCGGTGATCTCGACGAACAGGTCGGTGTCGGCGAGGCGGATTCGGTCGCCGGTTGTGGGACCGAAGAGTGCGGCGTAGCGCGCGCGGGACAGCTCGGTCACGAAGCGTCCAGCCGTCCGGGTGGGGTGAGCGACAGCCCGTACACCTCGCGCGACCCGCCCAGCGGAACCAGCGAAACATGCTGGGCCACCCCGGGTTCGAACCGCACGGCGGTACCGGCTGGAATGTCGAGCCGGTGACCGTGGGCCGCGTCGCGGTCGAAGTCCAGCGCGGCATTGGCCTGCGGCAGGTGTACGTGGCTGCCGACCTGCACGGGGCGGTCGCCGGTGTTGACGATCTCCATTGCCAGTCGCTGCGCGCCGGGGTTGATCGCGATATCGCCTTCCCCGTGCACAATCTCGCCAGGGATCATGGGATCGGGTGGTGGACGGTAACGAGCTTGGTGCCGTCCGGGAACGTCGCCTCCACCTGGACGTCGTAGAGCATCTCGGGCACCCCCTCCATCACATCGTCGCGGGACAGCACCTCGCGGCCGCTGACCATCAACTCGGCCACCGTGCGCCCGTCGCGGGCACCCTCGAGGAGGTGGTCGGTGATCATCGCGACGGCCTCGGGATGGTTGAGGCGAAGACCGCGGCCCTGCCTGCGGCGCGCCAGTTCGGCGGCATACGAAATCAGCAGCCGGTCCTGTTCATGCGGGGTCAGCAGCATAGTGCGGGATATTGCCACGGCGCGCCGCAGTCGGCAGCGCACGCGATGCCGGCTCCTATTCGGCGGGGATGTTCTGCAACCGCACCTGGCCGCGCGCGACGACGCGATCGTCGTCGTCGGTGACGGTGATCAACCACAGCTGCTGGCGGCGGCCCCGGTGAATCGGTGTCGACACCGCGGTCACGGTTCCCGAAGAGATGGCCCGCAGGAAGTCGGTGTTGTTGTTCACGCCGACGACGTGCCCGCCACCGTTTTCGCTGAGCCACACCTGACCGGTGACGCTTGCCAGGCCTTCGATGATGGAGCAGTACACGCCTCCGTGCACGATGCCCCAGGGCTGCAGCAGTTTGTCCTTGATCTCCAACCGTGCCCGTCCGCCGTCGGGGGTGAGCTCGATGTACTCGAGGCCGAGCTCGTTGTCGAATCCTTTGCCGAGTTCGGCGTGCAGGTCCGTCGTCACGCGTTTTGTCTACACGTCGCAGGCGGCTTCGCTGCGGGGGGCCCGGCGTTATCGTCGAGCATGGCCAAAAGTGCGAAGGACCTAGTTGGAGCGGCCAACGCCGTCGTTCCGAAAATCACGCCCGCGCAGGCGCAGGAGATGATCGCCAACGACAACACCTTGGTCGTGGACGTCCGCGACGCGCCAGAGGTGGAGCAAAGCGGCAAGGTCGATGGTGCCGTGCACGTCTCACGCGGAATGCTTGAGTTTCGGGCCGATCCCGAATCGCCTTACCACGACCAGAATTTCGCCAAGGACAAGACGGTGATCCTGTACTGCGCGTCCGGCGGCCGCGCGGCGCTGGGCGGTCAGGCACTCAAGGAATTGGGTTACGCCGAGGTCTACAACCTGGGTGCATTCAAAGACTGGGCCGAGGCCGGCGGGGCGATCGAGGGGCCCTGAGACTCGAGAATGCGGACGGGCCCCGCGCCGATAGCGTGGGGCCCGTCCTTCGAGTGGACCGGGAGTCTCTGCAGCCCTCAGGACTCCGGTGCGGTCCGGTAGTTCGGTCTTAGTTGTGCTTTAGTTGTGCAAAGCATAGGCAAGGCTGCCCTTATTTAGCAAGGCCTTCCTGGATGTCATCCGGGTGGTGCCGCGGACCGGCAGTCCGAATCCGACCAGCGCGTCGAGGACCGCCTGTGCGCGCCGCATGCTGGTCACTTCGCTCGAACCGGCCAGCAGCGGCACCTGCGTCGCGGCGCTCACCACGGCCCCGCCGACGATGTGCCACATCGATGCGACGGACATAGCGCCGCCACAGACGTCATACAGCCGCGTGAGCAGCGGCTCCAGCGCGCGATGGCTGCGGTGGGCGACCCAGGTGGTCAACGCCGCCTCGCTGGGCAGGGCGACGATGCCAGCCGCATTCACTCCGAAGTGCAGCGCCGGGTCGTCGGGCAGCGCCCGCAGCTTCGGGTCAACGACGCCGACCCAGTCGATTGCGCCCTCGGAGTCCACGTGTACCCAGAGGTTCTCGAGGCCGGTGTCCCATGCGCGTCCTTCGAGCACGAGCAGCGGCACCACGCGCCCGACGACGACATGGGCCAGCGTGGCCGCCAGCTGCTGAGCCACCGCGGCGCGGCTGTCGGTCTCCTCGGCGGCGATATCGAACATCGTCCGCAGCCGATCGGTCGTCACCGCCTCGGCCAGCGGCCACCACCGCCGGCGCGACAGGTCGCCCATCACGGCGACGCCGTACACGCGCGGACAGTCGGGGTATAGCTCGCGCAGCCGCCGACTGGACTCGTGCAGCGGCAGGGTCCGCCTGATCGCCATGCCCGCGATGAGCGGATCTTCAATCACAACCGTCATGGCACCTCCCGATGTTGAGTTAGGTTAGCCTTACTATAGTCAGAAGGATCTGCGGAGCTACCCCGTGTGACTGGACTCACAGGCTCTCGGGAAGCGGCGATGACCATTGCCGGAACATTCCGCGGCGCCGCCGAAGTTGATCGAACGCGTTGGATACGACGCACCGTAGTAACCGCGTAGTACCCTGGATTTACTGCCTGAGGAGATGAACGGAACATGGCCAAGATGACGCGTCTTGGGGAACTCGAACGCGCTGTGATGGACCACCTCTGGTCCTCCGACGAGCCGCAAACCGTGCGCCAGGTCCACGAGGCACTGTCGGCCCACCGCGATCTGGCCTACACCACCATCATGACGGTGCTGCAGCGATTGGCGAAGAAGAACCTCGTGGTGCAGCACCGCGACGATCGGGCGCACCGGTATGCGCCCATGCACGGCCGCGATGAGCTGGTCGCCGGCTTGATGGTCGATGCGCTCGACCAGGTTGAGGACTCCGGGAGCAGGGAAGCCGCGCTCGTGCACTTCGTCGAACGCGTCGGCGCCGGCGAAGCCGCGGCGCTGCGCCGCGCACTGGCCGAGTTGGAGAGCAAGACCACCGCGGACGCGAGGAGCGGGAAGTACACCGAATCGCCGCCCACTGGTAATCCGGGCACCGGCTGAGGGAGACTTACAGCGTGTCCGCGCTGGCCTTCACCATCGTCGCGCTGGTCCTGTCGGGACCAGTCCCGGCAATGCTGGCGCGGGCAACCTGGCCAACGCGCGCACCGCGGGCCGCGATCGTGCTGTGGCAGTCCATCGCCCTTGCCGCCGTGTTGTCGGCGTTTTCGACCGGCATCGCCATCGCCAGCAGGCTCTTCGTGCCCGGACCGGACGGCCGCCCCACCGCCACCATCACCAGCGAAATCGCGGCGCTGGGCTGGCCGCTGTGGACGGCCTACGTCATTGTCTTCGCGGTCACCCTGGTGATAGGTGCACGGCTGACCTACGCCGTCGTGCAGGTCGCCATCGCCACCCGGCGCCGCAGGGCGCACCACCGAATGGTCGTCGACCTGGTCGGCAAGTCGCAGGGCAATCACCTGCGGATCCTCGATGTGGCACAACCGCTTGCCTACTGCCTGCCGGGCGTGCGCAGCCGCGTGGTGGTCAGCGAGGGTGCGCTCAATACGTTGGCCGACAATGAGATGGCGGCGATCCTCACCCACGAGCGTGCGCACTTGCGGGCCCGCCACGACCTGGTTCTCGAGATGTTCACCGCGGTACACGCCGCCTTCCCCCGATTCGTCCGTAGCGCCCACGCTCTACACGCCGTCCGGCTGCTCATCGAACTGCTCGCCGACGACGCGGCCGTGCGCGCTGCGGGCCCAACCCCCTTGGCCCGCGCCCTTGTCGCCTGCGCGTCAGGACGCACCCCGTCGGGTGCTCTTGCCGCAGGCGGCCCGACCACGGTGCTGCGGGTGCGCCGCCTCAGCGGGCGGCCCAACAGCCGCGTCCTGGCGGCGACCGCCTACCTCACCGCTGCCGCCGTGCTCGTGGTGCCCACCGTCGCGCTGGCGGTGCCCTGGCTGACCGAACTTCATCGACTGTTCATCGCATAATCATTTCTGCCGTAAAAGCTGCTGTGCCACAACAAGAAACGAAAGGCTGCCCGAATGAGCTCGTCTGCAAACTCTGACACGACCGGGACCGCTCAGATCGGGGTCACCGGCCTGGCCGTGATGGGGTCGAACATCGCCCGCAACTTCGCACACCACGGCTATACCGTCGCCCTGCACAACCGCTCGATCGCCAAGACCGACGCGTTGCTCAAGGAGCACGGTTCGGAAGGCAAGTTCGTGCGCAGCGAGACCATACCGGAATTCCTTGCCGCCCTTGAGAAGCCGCGCCGGGTGCTGATCATGGTCAAGGCCGGCGACCCGACCGACGCCGTGATCAATGAGCTCGCCGACGCGATGGAGGAAGGCGACATCATCATCGACGGCGGCAACGCGCTGTACACCGACACGATCCGGCGCGAGAAGGCGATGCGCGAGCGTGGCCTGCACTTCGTCGGTGCGGGCATCTCCGGCGGCGAGGAGGGCGCGCTGAACGGCCCGTCGATCATGCCCGGCGGTCCGGCCGAGTCCTACAAGTCGCTCGGCCCGCTGCTTGAGGAGATCTCGGCACACGTCGACGGAGTCCCCTGCTGCACGCATATCGGCCCCGACGGATCGGGCCACTTCGTCAAGATGGTGCACAACGGCATCGAATACTCCGACATGCAGCTGATCGGCGAGGCCTATCAGCTGCTGCGCGACGGGCTCGGCAAGTCCGCGGGCGAGATCGCCGACGTCTTCGCCGAGTGGAACAAGGGCGACCTGGACAGCTACCTCATCGAGATCACCGCCGAGGTGCTGCGTCAGACCGACGCCAAGACCGGCAAGCCGCTGGTCGACGTCATCCTCGACGAGGCCGAGCAGAAGGGCACCGGCCGCTGGACCGTCAAGTCGGCACTCGACCTCGGCGTCCCCGTCACCGGTATCGCCGAGGCGGTGTTCGCCCGCGCGCTGTCGGGTTCGGTCACTCAGCGCAAGGCAACCACGGGTCTGGCATCGGGCGACCTCGGTGAAAAGCCCAGTGACGCCGAGAAGTTCACCGAAGACGTCCGCCAAGCGCTCTACGCCTCGAAGATCGTCGCCTATGCGCAGGGCTTCAACCAGATCCAGGCCGGCAGCGCCGAATACGACTGGGGCATCACCCCTGGCGACCTCGCCACCATCTGGCGCGGTGGCTGCATCATCCGGGCGAAGTTCCTGAACCGGATCAAGGAGGCGTTCGACGAGGACCCGGACCTGCCGACGCTGATCGTCGCGCCGTACTTCCGCAGCGCGATCGAGTCGGCGATCGACAGCTGGCGCCGCGTCGTCGTCACCGCCACAGAGCTTGGCATCCCGATCCCCGGTTTCAGCTCGGCCCTGTCCTATTACGACGCGCTGCGCACCGAACGGCTGCCCGCGGCGCTGACCCAGGGCCTGCGGGACTTCTTCGGTGCCCACACCTACGGGCGCATCGACGCCGACCCGAGCAAGAAGTTCCACACGCTCTGGAGCGGGGACCGCAGCGAAGTGCCTGCCTGACGCCGAAACTGCGCACAGATCGCGATCGGGCGCAAAAACTCGATCTGCACCGCAGTCTCGGCGAAAAACTAGACTCGAGGCCGATGAGATTTCTTGAAGGGCATCCGCCGCCCTACGACCTGACCTACAACGACGTCTTCATCGTGCCGGGACGTTCGGATGTGCAGTCGCGGTTCGACGTCGACCTCTCGACGCACGACGGGTCGGGCACCACCATCCCGGTGGTGGTGGCGAACATGACGGCGGTTGCAGGCCGCCGGATGGCCGAAACGGTCGCCCGCCGCGGCGGCATTGTCGTTCTGCCGCAGGACCTTCCTAACTCGGCAGTGAAGGAGATGGTCGACTTCGTCAAGAGCCGCGACCTGGTCGTCGACACCCCGGTGGTGCTGTCCCCCGACGATTCGGTGTCGGATGCGACGGCGCTGATCCACAAGCGCGCGCACGGCGCGGCAGTCGTGGTGTTCGAGGGCCGCCCGATCGGGCTGGTCACCGAGGCCAACTGCGTCGGCGTCGACCGGTTCACCAGGGTCCGCGACATCGCGGTGTCCGATTTCGTCACCGCGCCTGCGGGCACCGACCCGCGCAAGGTGTTCGATCTGCTCGAACACGCGCCGGTGGACGTCGCAGTGATGACCGATCCGGACGGCACCTTGGCCGGCGTGCTGACCCGCACCGGGACGATCCGGGCCGGAATCTACACATCCGCCGTCGACGACAAAGGTCGGCTGCGGATCGCTGCCGCGGTCGGCATCAACGGCGACGTCGGCGCGAAGGCCCGCTCGCTCGCCGAGGCCGGCGTCGACCTGCTGGTGATCGACACCGCGCACGGCCATCAGCTCAAGATGCTCGACGCGATCAAGTCGGTGTCGTCCCTCGATCTCGGGCTGCCGCTTGCCGCGGGCAACGTCGTGTCCGCGGAGGCCACCCGCGACTTGATCACCGCTGGCGCGTCGATCGTCAAGGTCGGTGTCGGACCCGGCGCTATGTGCACCACAAGGATGATGACCGGCGTCGGCAGGCCACAGTTCTCCGCGGTCGTCGAATGTGCCGCGGCGGCAAGGCAACTCGGCGGCCACGTGTGGGCCGACGGCGGTGTCCGACATCCCCGCGACGTCGCTCTGGCGCTGGCAGGCGGGGCGGCCAACGTGATGATCGGCTCATGGTTCGCAGGCACCTACGAGTCGCCGGGCGATTTGATGCGCGACCGCGAGGACCAGCCGTTCAAGGAGAGCTACGGCATGGCGTCCAAACGCGCCGTGGCCGCCCGCACCGCGGCCGACAGCCAGTTCGACCGGGCCCGCAAGGCGTTGTTCGAGGAGGGCATCTCGACGTCGCGGATGGGGCTGGATCCCTCGCGCGGCGGGGTCGAGGACCTGCTCGACCACATCACCTCCGGCGTGCGCAGCACGTGCACCTACGTCGGTGCCGCGACAATCGCCGAACTCCACGAGAAGGTCGTGCTCGGGGTGCAATCCGCTGCCGGGTTCGCCGAAGGCCACCCGCTGCCCACCGGATGGTGAGGTCGTCGACCGGCGGAGACGGCTAACATAGGGCATTCATTGCCGACCAAGCGAAAGGGACCACGTGCCGCAGGCACCCGTGGAGGCTCACGGTTCTGAGCCGGGCTTCGCGGCCCAGCGGCCATCCCACGAGCCGTCCGACGCGGAACCCTCCCCTATTCGGCCGGGCAAACGGCCCGGCGCATTTTCGGTGCGGACGCGATGAGCGGCATGTTCATCGCACTCGCGCTCCTGGCGTTCGTTGTGCTCACCGCAGGCACCGCCGTGTTCGTCGCCGCCGAGTTCTCGTTGACCGCGCTGGAGCGCAGCACGGTCGATGCGAATGCCCGAACCGGCGGTCGCCGCGACATGCTCGTGCAGCGGGCGCACCGCACGTTGTCGTTCCAGCTGTCGGGCGCCCAGGTTGGTATTTCGATCACCACGTTGATCACCGGGTATCTCGCAGAGCCGCTGGTGGCGCGCCTGCTGGAGCCGGTCTTCATGGCGATGTCGTTGCCCAGCGATGTTTCCGCCGGCCTGGCGTTGGCGCTGGCACTGTTGATCGCCACGTCGGTATCGATGGTGTTCGGCGAACTCGTCGCCCAATATCTCGCGGTGGCAAAGCCGTTGCCGGTCGCGCGCGTGGTGGCGGGTCCGCAGGTGCTGTTCTCGATGCTGTTTACGCCGCTGATTCACTTGACCAACGGCACCGCCAACTGGATCCTGCGCAGGCTTGGCATCGAGCCCGCCGAGGAGTTGCGCTCGGCCCGTTCACCGCAGGAGCTCGGCTCGCTGGTCCGCAACTCGGCTCGACGGGGGTCGCTGGACCCGGTCACCGCAGCACTGGTGGACCGGTCGCTGCAGTTCGGCTCGCGGACGGCCGAGGAACTGATGACGCCCCGAACAGAGATCGTGACTCTCGAGGTCGACGACACCGTCGCCGATCTGGTGGAAGCGGCGATCCAGACCGGATACTCGCGATTCCCGATCGTGGAGGGTGACCTCGACGAAACCATTGGCATCGTCCACGTCAAACAAGTCTTCGAAGTGCCGCCGAAGCAGCACCAGAAAACCCGGCTGGCCAGCCTGGCGCGGCCCGTCGCCAAGGTGCCGTCGACCTTGGACGGCGACGACGTGATGGCGCAGCTGCGGGCCGACGGCTTGCAGACTGCGCTGGTGGTCGACGAGTACGGCGGCACCGCGGGCATGGTGACGGTCGAGGACGTCATCGAGGAGATCGTCGGCGATATCCGCGACGAACACGACGAACCCACCGCCGACGTCGTGCAGGCGGGTCAGGGCTGGCACGTTTCGGGCCTGCTGCGCATCGACGAGGTCGCCGGCGCAACCGGATTCCGGGCCCCCGAGGGCGAATACGAGACCATCGGTGGGCTGGTGCTGCACAAGCTGGGCCACATCCCCGAAGAGGGCGAGTCGGTGGAGCTGACGGCGTTCGATCCGGACGCACCGCTGCAGGACCCGGTGCGCTGGCTGGCCACGGTGTTGCAGATGGACGGTCGCCGGATCGATCAGCTTGAACTGACGAAGCTGGGCAGGCGTGGCGACGAAGAGGGCGACATCCGATGAGCGCTTGCGCGAAGAGGCGACGACACTGATGGGTGACATTTTCGGCGTGGTCCTGACCGTGCTGCTGCTGGCCGCCAACGCGTTCTTCGTCGGCGCGGAGTTCGCACTGATCTCGGCGCGCCGCGACCGGCTCGAAGCCCTGGCCGAGCAGGGCAAGCACAGTGCGGTGACGGTCATCCGCGCTGGCGAGAATCTGCCGGTGATGCTGGCAGGGGCCCAGCTGGGGATCACGATTTGTTCGATCCTGCTGGGTCGGGTGGGCGAACCAGCGGTGGCGCACCTTTTGGAGAAGCCCTTCGGATTGATCGGCATCCCCGACACCGTTCTGCACACGGTGTCGTTCGTCATCGCTCTCACGATCGTGGTGGTGCTGCATGTGCTGCTTGGCGAGATGGTGCCGAAGAACATCGCGCTCGCAGGCCCGGAGTCGGCGGCCATGCTGCTGGTGCCGCCGTATCTGATGTGGGTGCGCGCCGCGCGGCCGGTCATCGCGGTCTACGACTGGTGTGCGCACGTGATTCTGCGCGCGTTCGGCGTCGAGGCGAAAACCGAGCTGGAGAATGCGGTTTCGAGCGTCGAGCTGTCGGAGATGATCGCCGAGTCGCTGTCGGAGGGCCTGCTGGATCCCGAGGAGCACAACCGTTTGTCGAGGGCCTTGCGGATCCGCAACCGCGTGGTGGGCGATGTGGCGGTGTCCCTCGGCGGAGTGCACGCGGTGCCGGTGGCCGCCGAAGGTTGCGGCCCGACGGTGGCGGCGATCCAGCGCGCACTGGCCGAGACCGGCTACTCCCGTTTCCCCGTCGTCGACCTGTTCGGCGATTTCATCGGATATCTGCACATCAAGGACGTGCTGCCGCTGGTCGACGACCCCGACGCGGTGCTGGACTCGTCGATGGTGCGGCCGCTCCCGAAGGTGCCCGCGTCGTTGCCGCTGCCCGATGCGCTGTCGCGGTTGCGGCGCGACAACAGCCACCTGGCGCTGGTCACCGATGCTGACGGCGTGGTCTCGGCGATGGTGGCGCTGGAAGACCTGGTCGAAGACCTTGTCGGCGCCGTACGCGACGGGACGCACCGTGCCTGAGTTGGTGCTCGACGAGACCGACTGGCTCGCCCGCGAGCGGATGCACCACAAACGGGCGGACGATTTCTGTGAGCCGCATCGCAGGCGGGCCATGGCAGGCGAGGCCCACCCGGTGTGGGACTTCCTGTTCACCTACTACAGCCTGCGGCCGCGGCAACTGCGGATCTGGCACCCCGGCTTCGGCGTGGCGCTCGGCGGCGCGGCGGCGCAGCGCTACCTCGACCGCAGCGGCTACGCGCGCGGGCACGACGGTGTGACGGTGACGCGGGAGCACCTGCTGGCGCGTACCGACACGGTGCGATTCATCGCCCGGCTGCTGCGCGCGACGGCCTCACGCCCCGCACGGCTGAACTGCTTCGGCCTGCACGAATGGGCGATGGTCTACCGGGCTCCGACGGTGCGACACGCCCAGGTGCCACTGCGGCTCGGCTCCGCGGGCACCGATGACGTTGTCGAGTCAATGCCGTTGCGCTGCAGCCACTTTGATGCATACCGCTTCTTCACCGAGCCGGCGGCGCCCCGCAACGCCGAGGAACTCACCCGAGACAGCCAGGTCGCGACGGAACAACCGGGCTGTGTACACGCCGCGATGGATTTGTACAAGTGGGCCTTCAAGCTCGGCCCTCTGGTGGAGTCGGAGCTGGTGATGGACTGCCTCGAGCTGGCAGCTGACGCCCGTGCACTGGACATGCGCGCGAGCCCCTATGATCTCCGCGACTACGGATTCGCGCCGATCGCCGTCGAAACGCCGGCCGGTCGTGCCGAATACGTCCGGGCACAGCAGAGCGTTGTTGAACAGGCCGCACCGTTGCGGGCCATCCTGGCCGACCGGTGTGACGCGCTGCTCAACACCGCGGCGAGCCGCGCATAACACCGTGCGCTGGCGAATAACCGCAGTTACACATGGGTAAGCTGGATCGACGGCTCTAGGGAGGAAACATGACCGATCGCGTGACGGTGGGGAACTTGCGCGTCGCCCAGGTGTTGCACGACTTCATCAACAACGAGGCGCTTCCGGGCACCGATATCGACCCTGACAGCTTCTGGGCGGGCGTCGACAAGGTCGTCACCGATCTCGGCCCCCAGAACCAGGACCTGCTCGCCCGCCGCGACGACCTGCAGGCGCAGATCGACAAGTACCACCGCCAGCACGTCATCGAGCCGATCGACCCCGACGGCTACAAGCAGTTCCTCACCGACATCGGTTACCTGCTGCCCGAGCCCGACGACGTCACCATCACCACCGCGGGTGTCGACGACGAGATCACCACGACGGCGGGCCCCCAGCTGGTGGTGCCCATTCTCAACGCGCGGTTCGCGCTGAACGCGGCCAACGCCCGATGGGGTTCGCTGTACGACGCGCTGTATGGCACCGACGTGATCTCCGAGGACGACGGCGCCGAGAAGGGCACCAGCTATAACACTGTCCGCGGCGACAAGGTCATCGCGTACGCGCGCCGGTTCCTCGATGAGGCCGTCCCGCTGGCGTCAGGCGCGTGGGATCAGGCGACCGGCGTCGAGATCAGCCAGGAGGACGGGGTCGGTCAGCTCCTCGTCAAGCTGGGCGACGGGCTGTCGACCGGACTTGCTGCGCCCGAGCAGTTCGTCGGCTACACCGGCGAGCTCGGCTCTCCCAAGTGGTCGGTGTTGCTGCGCAACCACGGCCTGCACATCGAGATCCTCGTCGACCCCGACTCCCCGGTCGGCTCCACCGACGCCGCAGGCATCAAAGATGTCGTGTTGGAGTCCGCGATCACCACGATCCAGGATTTCGAAGACTCGGTGGCCGCCGTCGACGCCGACGACAAGGTGCTCGGGTACCGCAACTGGCTGGGCCTCAACAAGGGCGACCTGGCCGAAGAGGTCACCAAGGACGGCAAGTCCTTTACCCGCGTCCTCAACGAGGACCGCACCTACGCCACACCGGACGGCGGTGAGCTGACGCTGCCCGGGCGCAGCCTGCTGTTCGTGCGCAACGTCGGACACCTGATGACCAACGATGCGATCGTCGACGCCGACGGCAACGAGGTCCCCGAGGGCATCCAGGACGCGCTTTTCACCAGCCTGATCGCGATGCACGGATTGAAGTCCGGCGATGGAAACGGCCCGCTGATCAACAGCCGCGCCGGCTCGATCTACATCGTCAAGCCGAAGATGCACGGCCCCGACGAGGTGGCATTCACCTGCGAACTGTTCAGCCGGGCCGAGGACGTGCTCGGGCTGCCGCAGAACACGCTCAAGGTCGGCATCATGGACGAGGAGCGGCGCACCACCCTCAACCTCAAGGCGTGCATCAAGGCGGCCGCCGACCGGGTGGTGTTCATCAACACGGGGTTCCTTGACCGCACCGGCGACGAGATCCACACCTCGATGGAGGCCGGGCCGATGATCCGCAAGGGTGCGATGAAGGGCACTCAGTGGATTGCGGCCTATGAAGACCAGAACGTCGACATCGGGCTGGCCACCGGGTTCTCCGGCCGCGCGCAGATCGGCAAGGGCATGTGGGCAATGACCGAGCTGATGGCCGACATGGTCGAGCAGAAGGTCGGTCAGCCGAAGGCAGGCGCCACCACGGCGTGGGTGCCGTCGCCGACGGCGGCCACCCTGCACGCCATGCACTACCACCAGGTCGACGTGTACGCGGTGCACGAGGAGCTGGAAGGCAAGCGGCGCACCGACATTGGTCAGCTGCTGACCATCCCGCTGGCCAAGGAGCTGGCCTGGGCGCCCGAGGAGATCCGCGAAGAGGTCGACAACAACTGCCAGTCGATCCTGGGCTACGTGGTGCGCTGGATCGACGCCGGCGTCGGCTGCTCGAAGGTGCCCGACATCCACAACGTCGCGCTGATGGAAGACCGTGCGACCCTGCGGATTTCCAGTCAGCTGCTGGCTAACTGGTTGCGCCACGGGGTGATCACCGAGGACGACGTGAAAGCAAGCCTGCGCCGGATGGCCGCGGTCGTCGACCAGCAGAACGAGACGGATCCGGAATTCCGTCCGATGGCACCGGATCCCGATGGCAGCGTCGCCTTCCAGGCTGCGCAGGAGCTGATCCTGTCCGGCGGCGGACAGCCCAACGGCTACACCGAGCCGATCCTGCACCGTAGGCGCCGCGAATTCAAAGACAAGGCAGTCGGCAACGGTGCCTGACTCGACGATGAACGGCTGTCGAACTGAGCGCGAGGGCTTAAGTGGGCAGGCATAGCATTCCCGATCCCGAGGACTCGGCCGGAAAGGACTTGCCCGAAGAACCTCCGACCCAGCGCTTCGGTCGACCCGAACCCGAACCCGACTACGGCCCCGGCTATGGCGAGCAGGACTATCCCGGCCGCGGGTATCGCGAAACCGAGTACGACCGGCCCGGCTACCGTGAACCCACCTACCCCGCTGACGACTACGACGAGCCCGGCTATGACGAAACCGACTACGACGAATCCGACTACGACGAGCCGGACTACGCCCGCACCGACTACCCCGGGCCCGACCAGGACTATGCGCAGTCGGAATCCCGGCTCGGTGGTGGGGCCGCTCCGCCGCCGCGGGCGACGGGACCGCAGCACGGCGGTGAATGGGAAGGCGGCGAGTGGACGGGCAGCCACCGTGCGGTGGCGACCGGCAGGCGCGGTGTCAGCCTCGGCGTGATCGCGGCGCTGGTGGCCGTCGTCGTGGTGGTCGGTGCGGTCATTCTGTGGCGATTCTTCGGCGACGCGCTGTCCAATCGCAGCGACGCGGGCGCCGCCCGTTGCGTGGACGGCGAACTCGCCGTGGCCGTCGTTGCCGATCCGTCGATCGCCGATCAGGTCCAGACGCTGGCCAACACCTACAACAAGAGCGCGGCACCCGTCGCTGATCGGTGCGTGAAGGTGGGTGTCAAACCCGCTGACCCCGACCAGGTCGTCAACGGCTTCATCGGCGAGTGGCCGGCCGAACTTGGTGAGCGTCCCGCGCTGTGGATCCCGGCCAGCTCGGTGTCCGAGGCCCGGCTCGAGGCAGTGGCAGGCGCTAAGACCGTGAGCGACAGCCGATCGTTGGTCACCTCACCCGTCCTGCTTGCCATCCGGCCGCAGCTCAAAGATGCGCTGGCCCAACAGAACTGGGGAACGCTGCCGGGCCTGCAGACCAACCCGACGGCGCTGGACGGTCTGAGCCTGCCAGGCTGGGGACCGCTGCGGCTGTCGTTGCCGCTCAGCGGCGACAGCGATGCGTCGTATCTGGCGGCCGAGGCGGTAGCGGCGGCGTCGGCACCCGCAGGTGCACCGGCAAGCGACGGGGCGGGCGCCGTGAACACGCTGGTGGGCGGTCAGCCCAAGCTGGCCGACAACAAGGCGTCCACCGCAATGGATGCGCTGCTGGGCTCCACCGACCCGGCCACCGCTCCGGTGCACGCCGTCGTCACCACCGAGCAGCAGCTGTTTCAACGCGCCGCCTCGCTGCCTGACGCCAAGAACAAGGTCGCTTCGTGGCTGCCGCCAGGCCCGACGGCCATCGCGGACTATCCGACGGTGCTGCTCAGCGGCAACTGGCTGTCGCAGGAACAGGTCAGCGCGGCCAGCGAATTCGCCCGTTTCATGCGCAAACCAGAGCAGCTCGCGGAGCTGGCCAAGGCCGGCTTCCGCACCGAGGGTGGCACGCCGCCGAAGAGCGACGTGACGAGCTTTGCGCCCGTGTCGGCGCCGCTGTCGGTTGGCGACACCGCGATGCGGGCAACACTGGCCAACGCCCTGACCGCGCCGGTCGAAAGTCCCGCCGTGACGATCATGCTCGACCAGTCGATGCCAACCGATGAGGGCGGCAAATCGCGGCTGGCCAACGTGGTAGCGGCACTCAACGCGCGGCTGCAGGCGCTGCCGCAGAATTCTGCGGTCGGGCTGTGGACGTTCGACGGCACCGAAGGCAGATCAGAGGTAAGCACCGGCCCGCTGTCCGACCCCCTCAACGGACAGCCACGCTCGGCGGCGTTGACCAGCGCCCTGAACTCGCAAACCGCGTCGGGCGGCGGTGCAGTGTCGTTCACCACGCTGCGGATGGTCTACACCGACATGACGGCAAATTTCCGGCAGGGCCAAAGCAATTCGATCCTGCTCATCACGTCGGGCCCGCACACCGACCAGTCACTCGACGGCAACGGGTTGCAGCAGTACATCCGCGGGGCCTTCGACCAGGCCCGCCCAGTCGCCGTCAACGTCATCGACTTCGGCTCCGATTCCGACCGCGCCACCTGGGAGGCCGTCGCACAGGCCAGCGGGGGCAGCTACCAGAACCTGGCCAGCTCGGCGGGGCCGGACCTCACTACCGCCGTCACACAGTTCCTGGGCTAGTGCGCGCCGTTGACAGCAGGCTCAGCGCCGCGCGGGTAAACACGTCCGGCACCTCCACCTGCGGGTAGTGCCCGACCCCCGGCAATTCGACAACATCTGCTGCGGGCCGCAATTCACGCAGCCCGTCGAGCACGTTCGTGGTCGCCACCGGGTCATCGAGCGCCCACAGGAAGCTCAGCGGTTTCGGCCAGTCCCGCACCGCACCGTGCCACCGCTCGGCGTACCGCTCGCGCTCGTCGAGATACGAGATCAGCAGGTGGGCGATGCGGTGTCCGTTGTTGTTGGTCATCAGCGCCCACTGCGCGTCGGCCTCTTCCGCAGATAGCGGGTGGTTGGCGCTGAACAAGCGCGCGAACTCCTTGCCGAACCTGGACCGGTTGGAGAATCGGGCCACGATCGGCCCCAGCGGACTACGGAGCACCTTCTGAACCGGCCGCAGGCTGGCTCGTCGCAGGATCACACTGCCGTTGGTCAGCACCACCCGTTGCAGCTCGAATGGCAAGCGGCCCTGAAGGTCTCGGGCGAGCAGCTCGGTCGTGACCGATGTCCCCATGTCGTGTGCGATGAGCACAACCGGGCCCGGCGCCGATTCGGCGACCACGGCCGCCACGATGTCGGCCTGCTCGAGCAGGCTGTAGCGGTGCGGCCGGGGTTTGTCCGACAGCCCGAATCCGAGGAAGTCCAGCGTCAGCCACGCCCGCCCGGCCAGGTGGGGCAACACCATCCGGTAGTCATATGAGCTGGACGGATAGCCATGTAACAGCAGGATGGTCGGGCCATCGCCCGGCGCCGAGCGGACGAACACCGAACCAGAACCCGTCGACACCCATCGACCGGCGTCCCGCCAGTCCGACACGCTCGATCCCATCACCTCACCGACGCTATCAACGTGCTTGCGAAGTCGAGTAGTGCGCTACGCGTGACCCAACACCACCTGGTTCTCGACACTTGCCGTGTGTCCCGACCGGGACCACTCGCAATATCAAGGCATCGAGGGGGTACCTATGAGCGCGAAATATCAGGTCCAGAGCGGCGACACCCTGTGGGAGTTGGCCGAGCGGTTCTACGGCGACGGACGTCTGCATCCGGTGATCGCTGTGATCAACCATCTGGCTAACCCTGACCTCGTCGTGGTCGGCCAGGAGCTGGAGATTCCATACGTCACCTTTCGCTACCAGGTGAAGGCCGGCGACACGAAGAAGAAACTGGCGCTGAAGTTCTACAACGACATCACGATGAGCGAGGTCTACGAGATACCGAACGGCGCCGCGCAACGTGACCTGATCGTCGGCGAATGGCTGTTGATACCCGACCTCGCCAACGTCGGGCATCACACCGTGGTTGCCGGCGAGACACTCGAGGTCTTAGCGGAGCGCTGGTATGGCGATTCCGGCCTTTGGCCCATCATCTCGATCGCCAACCACCTGCCCGGCGGAGATCCGGCTCCGGGCACGGTGCTGATCCAGCCGCGGCTGAACCGTAAGTACACCGTGGTCACCGGCGACACGCTGTGGAAGCTCACCGAGGACAACTACGGCGACGGTGGGGCCGATCGAACGCTGACGCTGGTGAAGATGGTCGCCGCGGCCAACTTCATCGACGACCCTGACCACATCACCGTCGGTCAGGTGATCTACTTCCCGTCGTTCGAGCTGGGCGGCTAAGCGAAGGATTCCACCGGCGGGCACGAGCACACCAAGTTGCGGTCGCCGTAGGCGCCGTCGATGCGGCGCACCGGCGGCCACACCTTGGGCCGGAATCCCTTGCCCAGCGGGTAGGCCGCCTGCTCGCGGGTGTACGGATGATCCCAGTCGGCAACCAGTAGGCATTCCGCCGTATGCGGTGCACCGCGCAGCGGGTTGTCATCGACGGACCACGTGCCCGCGCCGACCTGGTCGATCTCGGCACGGATCGCGATCATCGCCTCGCAGAACGCGTCGACCTCGGTCAGACTCTCGCTCTCGGTCGGCTCGACCATCAGCGTGCCTGCCACAGGGAAGCTCATGGTGGGCGCGTGGAAACCATAGTCCGCCAAGCGTTTTGCCACGTCGTCGACGGAGACACCGGTTTCCTTCGTGATGCCACGCAGGTCGAGGATGCATTCGTGGGCCACCATGCCGTTCTCCCCCGTGTACAGCACCGGGTAGTACTCGTCGAGTCGCCGGGCGATGTAGTTGGCCGATGCGATCGCGGTCAGCGACGCCGCGCGCAGCCCACCTGCGCCCATCATCCGGATGTACGCCCAGGTGATCGGAAGGATCGATGCCGAACCGTACGGCGCCGAGGACACCGTGTACTTCTCCGGCAGCTCGTCGGCCAGCGGGTGACCGGGCAGGTACTTGGCCAGGTGCTCGCGCGCCGCGACCGGACCAACGCCGGGACCGCCTCCGCCGTGCGGAATGCAGAACGTCTTGTGCAGATTGAGGTGGCTCACGTCGCCGCCGAACCGGCCGGGTCGGGCGAGTCCGACCAAGGCGTTGAGGTTGGCGCCGTCCACGTAGACCTGGCCGCCGACGTCGTGCACCGCCGCACAGATCTCGGCGATGTCATGCTCGTAGACGCCGTGCGTCGACGGGTAGGTGATCATCAACGCCGACAACCGATCCGCGTGTTCGGCCACTTTCGCGCGCAGGTCGTCGAGGTCGACGTCACCGTTGGCGCGGCATGCCACCACCACGACCCGCATGCCGACCAGCGCGGCCGACGCCGCGTTGGTGCCGTGTGCGCTGGACGGGATCAGGCAGACGTCACGGTCGGGCTGGCCGCGCTCGGCGTGATACGCCTGGATCGCCAGTAAACCGGCGTACTCCCCCTGCGAACCCGCGTTCGGCTGCAGCGACACCGCGTCATACCCGGTGATCGCGGTCAGCCAGGTTTCCAGGTCGGCGATCAACTTGCGCAGCCCCGGCGTGTCCGACGCAGGCCCGAACGGATGCTGGCGGGAGAACTCCGGCCAGGTGATCGGCTCCATCTCGGCGGCCGCGTTCAGCTTCATCGTGCAGGATCCGAGCGGAATCATGCTGCGGTCCAACGCAATATCTTTGTCGGCCAACGACCGCAGGTATCGCATCATCTCGGTTTCGGTGCGATAGCGCGTGAACGCCGGATGGGTGAGGAATTCGGAGGTGCGCGTGGCGATGTCCGGGCCGTCGAATTCGCCCACCAGAGTGGCTCCGAATGCTTCGAGCACCGTCGCGACGTGGTCGTCGGTCGTGGCCTCGTCGCACGACACCGAGACCTGGTCGGCGTCGACGAGCCAGATGTTGATGCCGCGCTCCTTGGCCGCGGCTGCAACCGCAGCCGCCCGGCCCGGCACGCGGGCCAGCACGGTGTCGAAGAACCGGTCGTGCACCACCTCGACGCCTGCCGCCGTCAACCCGGCAGCCAGCTTGCGCGCGCGCTCGTGCACCCTGTGCGCGATCCCGGCCAGCCCGTCCGCACCGTGATAGCTGGCGTACATGGCGGCGATCACCGCCAGCAGCACCTGCGCGGTGCAGATATTGCTGGTGGCCTTGTCGCGGCGGATGTGCTGCTCGCGGGTCTGCAACGCCAATCTGAAGGCCGGCGACCCATCCGCATCTACGGACACACCGACCAACCGGCCGGGCAGCTGTCGGGCATGCTTGGCATGCACCGCGAGGTATCCGGCATGCGGTCCGCCGAATCCCATTGGCACACCGAAACGTTGGGTGCTGCCGAACGCGACGTCGGCACCGATGTCGCCAGGCGGGGTGATCAGCGTCAGCGCCAACAGATCGGCGCCCACCGCGACCAGTGCACCGCGCTCGTGCGCAGCGGCCACCAATTCGGTCCAGTCGACCGCCGCGCCGCTGGCGCCGGGCAGCTGTGTGATGACCCCGAAGAAGTCGCCGTCGGGCAGGCCTGCGCGAAGGTCGGCGGTGACGATCTCGATGCCCAGCGGCTCGGCGCGGGTGGCCAGGATCGCGGCGGTCTGGCGGTACACGTCGGCATCGACGGCCAGCCGGTTCGACGGCCCGCGCACCGCGCGGTGCATCAGCGTCATCGCTTCGGCGGCGGCGGTGCCCTCGTCGAGCATCGAGGCATTGGCCACTTCGAGCCCGGTCAGGTCGGCGACCATCGTCTGGAAGTTCAGCAGCGCCTCAAGGCGGCCCTGGCTGATCTCCGGCTGGTACGGGGTGTAGGCGGTGTACCAGGCGGGGTTCTCTAGTATGTTGCGGCGCAACACCGGTGGCGTCAGTGTGTCGAAGTAGCCCTGCCCGATCATCGACACCGCGACGGTGTTGGAATCGGCCATGGCGCGCAGTTCTGCGAGCGCTTCCTGCTCGCTGGCGGCAGGCAGCAGCTGATCGAGGCCGGGTGCGACGCCGTCGTCGGACAGCGCGTCGAGGATGCCTGCGGGCAGAGCCTTATCGGCCAGTTCGTCGAGGGAACCCACGCCGATGGTGTTGAGCATGGTCGCGACGGCATCGGCGTCCGGTCCGATGTGGCGATCGGCGAAGTTGGGTTGATTGTGATCGAACACTTACCTGTACTCCCGACGCGTTAGGGGCAGGAACCGCTGGGCTCCTCCCCCTCTGTCGTCAACCCGTACCGGGCGCCTGAGAGATTCGGCGGCCTCGCGCGAAGGCGCCTTTCCCCATGGGCGGGTAAGCAGCTTGCTTACCGCTTTCCAGAGGCATCGGGGCCTTGCGCGGTCCTTGGTGCCTGAGAGGTTGACGGAGAGGTGTTGCTCCTTCGGCGTCCGTGGCTGGCGGTCACGGAACTCTCCCGCGCAGGGGCGATGCGCTGACCAGTTTACCGGCATCCGTTAGCGGAGCGGCAGCGCAGCCGATGAATCAGCCGATCTTGCGGTCGCGAGTCTTGCGCCGCGAGGCCAGCTCATCCTCGGGCGCGGCGATCGACTCGCCGCCGTCGGCGCGCTCACCGGGGAAGTCGGCGATCGCCCCGGTCAGCTCCCGCATGGCGCCGGACACCGCGATGCCGAACACGCCCTGGCCGCCCTGCAACAGGTCGACGACTTCCTCGGCGGACGTGCACTCGTAAACCGTGGTGCCGTCGGAGAACAGCGTGATGTTGGCCAGATCCCGCACGCCACGTTGACGCAGATGGTCGACGGCGACGCGGATGTTGTGCAGCGAGATCCCGGTGTCCAGTAGGCGCTTGACGATCTTGAGAACCAGGATGTCCTTGAACGAGTACAGCCGCTGGCTACCCGAACCGGCCGCGCTGCGGATCGACGGCACCACGAGCGAGGTCCGTGCCCAGTAGTCCAGCTGGCGGTAGGTGATGCCGGCGATCTGGCAGGCGCTGGGGCCGCGGTAGCCGACGAGTTCGTCGGGCACCGAGTCGTCAGGGAACAAACCGGCCTGCACGGGTTCGCTGGGCGTGCTGGCGGGCGATTCAGCGGACCCGCTGCTGGTGGACAGGTCCAGCTGCTCTTGACGTGGCGTGTCTCCCACTCTCGAATCCTCTCGCCGATCGAACTCGCGTCTGTGACCTGCAGTGCAGCACGTTTGCCAAAGCTCGAATGTGTCGAGCATACGCTTCCCGCCGAGCCATGACTGCTCGTCGCCATCAAAGTATGGCTGCCCATTTCACGGTTGGCAGAAACCCGCGCCGCGTGTCGAGCGCGACGAGACGTATCCGTGACAAAAAGCCTGGGCTGCGTGGGCCCACACGCCAGTAGGGGACTATGTCGCCTTGAAGTCGTCGGGCGACACGCTGTCCAGGAATTCCTTGAACTTCTCGACCTCGTCCTCGCGGACCGCGCCGGTGGCTTCCTCGTCGTTCTCGTCGGGAATCAGCAGGCCAGCCTCTGCGAGCACGGCTTCCTCGACGTAGATCGGCACGCCGACGCGCAGCGCGATGGCCACCGAGTCCGATGGCCGCGCCGACACCTTGATGTCGCGGTCGAAGATCAGATCCGCATAGAAGGTGCCCTCCTGGAGGTCGACGATGCGCACCTCCTTGAGCGAATGACCAAGCGCGGCAATGAGATCTCGGATCAGGTCGTGCGTCAGCGGCCGTGCGGGCTCGTGGCCCTGTTGTTCGAGCGCGATCGCGGCGGCCTCCGGCTGGCCGATCCAGATCGGCAAGTAGCGGTCACCGTTGGCTTCCCGCAGCAACAGCACCGGCTGGTTCTGGGGCTGCTCCACGCGAATGCCGACCACACGCACCTCACCCATCTGTGTCTGCCCTCCGCACCAAGAAGCCGTCAAAAACGAGTCTAATCCTCAGCGGTCGAGAACGTCGCGCACCGCCGACTTGATCAGCGACGTGTGCAACGTGATCGCCAGCGCGGCCACCTCGCGGGCCAGATCGTCGGCGCGATCGCGGGCCCCTGCCTTGCCCGCCTTGACCACCGGACCCGCGATCTGGGCGATCAGGTCGGACTGGCGGTCGGCCGCCGAGCGGAACGCCCGCAGATGCCGCGGTTCCACGCCGTACTCCGCCAGCGCCCTGGCGCATTGCGCGATCACCACCGAATGCTCGTCGAAGAAGCCCGCCGTTCCCGGCTTGATCACCCCCGCCTTGATCAGCTCGTTCAGCAGGGCTTCGTCGATTCCGGACCGGGCCAGCAGATCTTCGCGCCGCAGCCGCACCTGGGTGGGCGCAACAGCCCGCGGCCGTCGTCGGATGCGGACGTCCACCGGAACCAAACGCGGTACGCCGTAAGCGGATCCGGTCCGAGGTAGCTCACCGTCGGGCTGGGCGTCCAGCTGCTCCTTGATGACCTTCAACGGCAGATACTGGTCGCGCTGGGCGGTCAGGACGAACCGCAGGCGCGCGCAATCGTAGGCGGTGAACCGCCGATATCCCGACGCTGTGCGCTCAGGCGTGACCAGCCCTTCGGCCTCCAGAAACCGGATCTTGGAGATGGTCACGTCCGGGAAGTCGCCTCGCAGCAGATCGAGGACCGCTCCGATCGACATCCCGGCCAAAGCCGGCGTGTCGGGGGCGGTCATTTTAGCTGCCCGGGCCGCTGTCGTCGTCGCCCTTGGGCCCGGTCAGAAACACCAGGCGGAACTTGCCGATCTGCACCTCGTCGCCATTGGCCAGCACCGCCGAATCCACCGGCTCCCGGTTGACGTATGTGCCGTTGAGGCTGCCGACGTCGACGACCTGGAACTCCCCGCCCTCCAGCCGGAACTCGGCGTGACGGCGGCTGACCGTGACATCGTCGAGGAAGATATCGCTGTCGGGATGTCGACCGGCCGAGGTGGTGGGCTGATCGAGCAGGAATCGCGAGCCTGCGTTGGGACCGCGCTTGACGACCAGCAGCGCCGACCCGACGGGCAGCCCCTCAACGCCCGAGACCGCACCCTCGGTGCCGGCCGCGGCCGGAGCGTCCAGCTCGTTGAGGAAGTCGGCGCGGAAAACCGATGTCGTCTCCACGGTGACATCGTCAGACGTCTGGTCAGCCCCAGAGTTATGGTCCTTTTCCGTCACCCGCTGCTCCTCACTGGATGCTGTGGCGATATCAGGCCGGGCCCCCCAGCCTTCATGCGCATGGTGTCGACCGTACCGCGCAGTGGACGTCATTGTGTCCACCACCGCCGGATCCGCCTGTGTTCGACTTCGGTCTGCAGAACCCTAACAACTCGTCACTCGGTCACCGTCGCGCGGTAGCCGTCGGGGCCAAGAAGTCCGGCGAGAGCGTCCTCAAGCGACGCTGCGTCGATCTGGAGGTCGACGAGCCACCCTCCGCCGTAGGGGTCGGAGTTGACCAACTGGGGGCTTGTTTCCAGATCACCGTTGACCGCAACAACTTTCGCGCTGACGGGCGCGTAAAGGTCGGACACCGACTTGGTGGATTCCACCTCGCCAAACGACTCGCCTGCCGTCACGTCGGCGCCGACGTCGGGCAACTGGACGAAGACGACGTCGCCAAGCGCCGACTGGGCGTAGTCGGTGATCCCGACCCGTAGGGTGCCGTCACCGGTGCGCTGGACCCACTCGTGTTCCTCCGTGTAGTACAGGTCGGCTGGGATTTCGCTCACGGCGCTCCTTGACTACAAGTGTTCATTTGACTGGCTGAGCGTATTGGCGGGGTTTCGGTTGCCGCAAGGCGGTTATGTCCAGGCGGTCGGACTGTTGTACCACCATCGAGCCGCCGACGCGCTCGACGCTGTCCATCGCGCCGCCGGGAATGTTCATCGCTGCGGCCAGCGTCGGCGGATCACCAATCGCCAGAACCGAATACGGCGGGTTCAGTGTCGCGCTGTCCACGACGAGCGCGCCAGGGGATCCGACCACCCAGGTGTCGACGCCGACCCGCACCGCCGCCGCCCCGCCACGGATCTCCATTGCCTCGGCGCCGGCCGCCCGCAGCTCGTTGATCACGTCGAGCATGGTCTCGGGAGGCACGCCCGGTGCCTTGTCCTCGATCGTCAGCGTCACACCCGGGCCTGTCGCGGCGACGGTGCCGATCAGTATCGACAGCGCGGCCAGCCGGGCCTGCGCGTTCTCGATCGCGGCCGCATCGCTACTGCCAGACGCCTGCAACTGCGCCAGCGTGCGCTGCAGGTCGGTTACTTCGGTGTTGAGCGCGGCCTCCCGCTGCTGCAGCGAATCAAGCAGCACCAGTAGATCGGCGGGCCGCGCCGTCTCCAGTGAGTCACCGGATTCGTTCTGCCGCACCTGTGTGACGATCGCGACGCCGAGCAGAACGCACAGCAGCACCGCCAGCGCGCCGAACACGAGCTGCGACCGGCCCCTGCGCGCCACCCCCTTCGCCCCGCCGGCATGCAGGTCGCCGATCCCCGGGGCGGGCTCGTCGGGCGGCAACTCGTGGCGGCCGTGATGTTCCGGCTCCGTTGCATGCTGGGGCGGATGCTCAGTCATTGCTCATGCTCGACTCGCGCTCATGCGCCGAACAATCTGCGCCGCAGGGCGGCCGCGTTGCCGAAGATCCGGATGCCGAGCACCACGATGATCGCGGTGGACAGCTGGGTGCCGACCCCCAGTTGGTCGCCGACGAAGACGATCAGCGCGGCAACCAGAACGTTGAACACGAACGACACCACGAACACCTTCGAGTCGAAGATGCGCTCCAGATAAGCCCGCAATCCGCCGAACACGGCGTCGAGCGCGGCCACCACCGCGATCGGCAGGTACGGCTGGATGACCTCGGGCACGCTGGGGTGAAACACCAGACCCAGCACGATCCCGATGACAAGCGCGGCGATTCCGATCATTTGCGTCCGATCATTAAGGCCCAATCTGCTTGGCGAAGTTGATATCTCGAACCGAACCGGCAGGCAGCGTCAGGCCGTCGCCGGCACTGACACTGACCCCGACGCCGTAGCTGGTCTCCAGCAACCGAAGTCGCTGCAAGCCGGCGCTGCGGTCGAATACCTCCTGCATAGCGTGCGGCGGTCCGATCGCGAGAATGACGTATGGGCTGCTGATCGGTTGATTGTCGACCAGGATTCCGCCGCCCGCCTGCCGGATCGTCACGTTGGGACCGATTCGCACTCCGCCCACCGAGATGGCCTCGGCGCCGCTGACCCACAGCGAGTTGACGACCAGCTGCAGATCGCGGTCCAGGATCACCTGCTGGCTGCCTGCGACGCGCTCCTTGGAGACGTCGGACAGATCCTTGGACATCCCCGGGTCGGTGATGGTGACCGTCAGGCCGGGTCCGATCACCGGCGTGGCAGCCGCCGCGAAGTTCGCCGCATCAAGGCTGCCCAGCAGCTGCTGGCCGCGTTCGTCGCCTTCGAGGCGGCTGCGCCGCTCGGCGTCCACCCGCGTGGCCAGGGCGTTGCGGCGGGCGGTGAAGTCGTTGGTGGTGGCTTCCGCGGACTTGACGCTGCCCGACAGCACCTGTTGTGTTTCGCGCACACCGGGTGCCGTCGAGCGGGCCTGTGCGACCGCTGCGCCGAACACCGCCGCGATCACAAGCGCCCCTGCGATCTGCCACGTCCACGCCTCCCACCACGTCCGGCGCTTCGCGCCGCCCGCTTTCGCTTCCGCCGCTGCGGCATAGCCCGGATCGAGATGGTCGGACAGCAGGGAGCGCAGCAGCGACGGCAAGGGGATCAGCGTCGGCCTGTCGGCCTCGTGAGTGTTGCGGCCGGCTTCCGGGTCGTAGCCGCCCAGCATGCTCATTTCGCAACCTTGGGCAGTTGGCGCACCACCATCGCCACCTGAATCAGGTAGAGCACCCCCGACCACAGATACATGGCAATGCCCCAGATCAAGAACCCCCATCCGCACGCAAGGACGACGCGGCTCCACAGCGCGTCCCACTGGCCGAGCAGGATCAGCGGGAAGCCCGACATCAGGGCGAAGGTGGCGGCTTTACCTATGTAGGTGACCGGCAACGCGGACAATCCCCGGCTGCGCAGCACCGGCAGCGTCGCGGCCAGCACGACGTCGCGGCCAAGCAGCGTGACCACGATCCACCACGGCACCGCGCCGTAAATCGCCAGTGCCACAGGCACGGTCACCATGTAGATGCGGTCGACGGCAGGGTCGAGCAACTCCCCGAGCCGCGACGACTGGTTGGCGACCAACCGCGCGATCTTGCCGTCGGCCCAGTCGGAGAACCCGCTGAACATCAGCACGCCCACCGCCCAGCCGTTGGCGTGGATCACCAGCAGCAGGTAGAGGAATACCGGCACCAGCACAAGGCGCAGCACCGACAGCGCGTTGGGCACCGTCAGCACCCGGTCGCGTACGTCCCCCGAGGCGCCGGCCATGGGCTAAACCTATCGGAAGACCCCTGGCAGGCTCAGCGCCGACATGGTCTCGTCTGCCAGCGGATTGTCGTGCACCATGTACGTCCACGTCGACGTCGGCCGAGCGAGTTTGGACAGGTCGACACCCGGCTCGTCCTCGATGGAGGCGGCGGTCTCGAATGTCTGCTGGGCCGCCTCGATCGCGTCGGCGGCCAGCGAGGCGAATGCGTCGACGGCCATCCGGTGAAACTCGTCGATCGGGGTCTGATTGCCCAGTGCCCGCAGATTAATGCTCTCCCGGATATCGGCCAGGTATGCCAGGTGGTCCGCCCAGCCCCGGTCCAGGTGGTACAGCATGATCAGCCGGCAGATCTTCTCCAGCTTCTCCTCGCCAAGGTCGTCGACGATTTCCTCATAGCGGTCCGATGCGCGCTCGGCCAGCTCCTGGCGAGCGGTCGGCGTGCGCAGCAGGGTGTCGCGCCGCTCGACGATGATCGCCCGCTGTTGGGCGATCAGCCGGTTGTAGCGCCAGTTGTTGGCATGGATGTCGAGCATCCGGCCTTCGGCGATCCGCTGCGCGTGGTCCAGCAGCGTGGCCGCTTTGGCGTTGACGACGTAACCGTCGTCGTCGGTCTGTGTCGGCAGCTTGTTCAGCTTCTCTGGCTCGAGGTGGGCCACCACCACGTCGTCTTCCCAGCTCGAGAAGAACACCGACGAGCCGGGATCGCCCTGGCGCCCTGCGCGCCCGCGCAGCTGGTTGTCCAGCCGTTCGGTGTGGTGCCTTCCTGTGCCGATGACGTGCAGCCCGCCGAGTTCCGCGACGTGCTCTTTTTCGGCGGCGCGGTCGCCTACGTCTGACCCGCCGAGCCGGATGTCGGTGCCGCGGCCCGCCATCTGAGTGGACACGGTGACCGATCCCAGCTTGCCTGCTTCGGCAATGACGGCGGCCTCCTCGGCATCGTTCTTCGCGTTGAGCACAACCGCGGGAACGCCCGCCTTGACGAGCCGCTCGTGCAGCTCCTCGGATTCGGCGACGTCGCGGGTACCGACCAGCACAGGCTGCCCGGTCGCGTGCACCTCCTTGATGTGATCGACGATCGCGTCGTCCTTGGCCGCCGCGGTGATGTACACGCGGTCGGCCTCGTCCTCGCGAATGTTGGGAGTATTCGGCGGAATTGGCGAGACGCCAAGCTTGTAGAACTGGCGCAGCTGTTCGCCTGCGGCCAGCGCGGTGCCCGTCATGCCGCACACCGTCGGGTACCGGTTGATCAAGGCCTGCACCGTGATGGTGTCGAGCACCTCGCCGGTCTCGGTGGTCTCGATGCCTTCCTTGGCTTCGACGGCCGCCTGAAGGCCGTCGGGCCAGCGCTGCAACTGCGCGATGCGGCCGCGGGATGCGTTGATCAGGTGCACCGCGTCGTCGCGGACGATGTAGTGCACGTCTCGCTGCAGCAGCACGTGTGCGTGCAATGCCACGTTGACCTCGGTCAGGGTGGTGCCGACGTGTTCTTCGGAGTAGATGTCGATGCCGCCGAGTCTGGCCTCGAGCTTCTGCGCGCCGGACTCCGTGAGATGGACGTTGCGGTTGTCGGCGTCGGTGTCGTAGTCCTTGCCTGCGATGAGTTCGCCGACGAGCCGGATGATCTCCACCTTCGGCATCTCGCGGTGGCTGGTGCCGGCGAGGACCAGGGGCACCAGCGCTTCGTCGACGAGGACCGAGTCGGCCTCGTCGATCAGCGCCACGTCGGGATTGGGCGACACCAAATCGTCGACGTCGGTGACAAGCTGGTCGCGCAGCACGTCGAAGCCGATCTCGTTGACCGAGGCGTACGTGATGTCGCACTCGTACGCCTTGCGGCGCTGTTCGGCCGTCGAGTCGGCGGTGATCCAGCCGACCGTCAGCCCCATCGCCTCGAGCAGCGGGCCCATCCATTCGGCGTCACGGCGGGCGAGGTAGTCGTTGATGGTGATGACGTGCACGTTGCGCCCGCCGAGCGCATAGCCGGCCGCGGCGATCGCACCCGCCAGCGTCTTGCCCTCACCGGTGGCCATCTCGACCACGTCGCCCGCCAGCATCCGCAGCGCGCCCTGCAGCTGGACGTCGAACGGCTTTAGCGTGGTCGTGCGCTCGGAGGCCTCGCGGGCGATCGCGAGGAACTGCGGGATGTCGGCCGAATCAGCCAGGTCGTCGAGGTTCAGCAGCTTTGCGGCTTTGCGCAGCTGCTCGTCGTCGAGGTCGGCGGCCTTCTCATCGAAGTCCGCCGAGGCGCGCACCTGCGCCATCGACTTGGTCTGTTCCCTATCGGTGCTGGCGCCGAGCAGCTTCCAGAACCGGTTGCTGACACGACCTGAGGTGCGGGTTTTCGTCTTCGCCACACATTTACGGTACGCGGCCCGCCAACTGCCGCGTGGGCCCACACGTGAGTAGGGGACCCGTGTCTGTACATAGACACGCCGTAGGTCCGTGGCATTTTGGGGACGCTCGCGTCAGCCCACGGTGACGAAGTCGATCCGGACACTGTCGACGACGGCTTCGAAGCCGATCCGCTGATAGATGGCGTTGGACGTTGGATTGGCGAGATCGGCGAAGAGAACCACATCTGCGGTGCCGCTGCAGCGTGCGAGTTGCGCTGCCGCCGCGGTGACGGCCGAGCCGTAGCCGTGGCCACGCCGGTCCCGCGGTGTGAACACGGGTCCGATCCGCGACACCCCAAATGCGGGCACGCGCAGCATCGCCATGCTGGCCGGTGTGCCGTCGATGTCCCACAGCACGAACCGGTGACCGACCCGGTTCGCGGTGTCGACGAACTCTTCGCCTCCGTCGTTGTGGACCTGACTGAAGGCTTCGTCGAAGAACAGGCCCGCCCATTCGACCACTAGCCCGCGATCGTCGTCGGTCGCGAGCCGCGACGTACCGCGCACGCCATTCGGCGCCTGCAACGTCCCCAGCCGATAAAGCCGTTCCTCGGTACTGATCGTTCCAGCTCGTCCTGTGACCGCGCGCCATGCATCTGCGAATGCAATCGCGCTTGACCGCGTCCCGCGGACGCCCGTGAGTCCGGAACGCCACTCGACAAGCTGCGTAGCGACGGCATCCATCGCGTCGACGGGAATTACGTTGCTGGTCAATGGGTATGGCGGCGTCTGCAAAGCGGCGCCGACGGATGCGCCATCGTCCGAGACTGTCAGCAACAAAGAATCGTCCGGAAACTTGTTCGCTTCAAGCAGGGTCAGCTCGATCGTGTGCACGACAGGATCGCGGCGATACAACGGTTCCGCGATCGCGCGAAACTCGTCCACCGAGTCATGCAGCCTGACCTCCATGCCTCCAGGATGAGCGCCAATGCCGATGGCGTCCAGCGAATTTCGTAACGCTCAGATGCGCCGAGCGCCCGCTTTTGTACAACTTTGCCCGGCGTGTCGTGTACAGACACGGCCGGTCTCCGGAGGTCAGGCGAGATTCGAGCGACGCGGGTACGCGACAGTGGGGTCGGTCAACGCGTTCACCACGGCGGGCAGCCCCGATGAGAAGGCCCGCTCCAGTGCGGGCCGCGCCTCCGCAGGCGTCGACACGAACTCGCCGTGCCCGCCGAGCGAAGTCACCACCTCGTCGTAGCGGGTGCCCGGGCGCAGCTCGGCCACCACGGAGTAGCCGTACAACATTTCCATCGGATGCTTTTCCAGCGCCCAGATGCCGTTGTTGCCGATCACGGAGACGACGTGAACGCCGTGGCGCACCAACGTGTCCCACTCCATGCCGGAAAACCCGAACGCGCCGTCGCCCTGCAACAACACCACCTGTCGGTCGGGCCGGGCCAGCTTCGCCGCCAGGGCATATCCGGGGCCGGAGCCCAGGCAGCCGAACGGCCCGCTGTCCAACCACGCGCCAGGCACGTAGCTGTCGATGACTCGTCCGGCGTAGGAGCCGAAGTCGCCTGCATCGATGACGATGATCGCGTCGCGGTCCAGCAGCGGCTTGAGTTCGGCGTACAGCCGCATCGGGTGCAGCGGGGTGCGCTCGTCGTCGAGCTCGGCCTGTTCAGCCGCTCGCGCGGCGCTCTCGACCGCGCGCAGCTCGCTGATCCAACCTTCATGGTCGGTCGCCCCAGCAGACGCCAGCGCCGACAGAATGGTGGTCAGGTCGCCGTAGAGCCCGGCCGCGACGTCGCGGGGATGCGGCCGGTCGGGTTCAACGCGGTCGGCGACGATCAGTGTGGTCTGCGCGCCGAACACGCGGCCGAAGCCGAGCCGGAAGTCCATCGGCACGCCGATCACGAGCGCAACATCGGCCTCCCCCAAGGCTTTTGACCGGGCTCGCGAGAACGCGAGTTCGTGGTCGGCCGGTACGGTTCCGCGAGCCATTCCGTTCATCAGCACCGGCACGCGCAGCGCCTCGGCCAGGTTGAGCAACGCCGCCTCGGCGTGGCCCCACCACACGTTGGTGCCTGCCATGATCACCGGTCGCTGGGCCTCGGCCAGCAGCCGCACGGCGGCGTCCAAGGCATTTCCGTCCGGCCCGACCGGGACCGGCGGGTCGGCAAGCGCGCCGGGGCCGCCGGGATCATGCGCCTCGCTGAAGACGTGATCCATCGGGAAATCCACGAAAGCGACGCCGGATGGCGCTCCGACGGCGGCCTTCAGCGCATCGTCGATGAGCGGCCCAACCGCATCGGCCGACTGCGCGGTGGCGGCGAACCGCGTCAGCGGCGCCACGAACGGCACGTGGTCGATTTCCTGCAGCGACCCCTGCCCCCAACGCAGTGCGGGCGCCCGCCCGCCGAGCACCACCAGCGGCGACTGGTTCTGCTGTGCGGCCGCCATCGCGCTCATCCCGTTGGTGACGCCAGGACCGGCGGTCAGGGCGGCGACGCCGGGCAGCCTGGTCACCTTCGACCAGCCCTCGGCGGCGAACGCGGCGGTCTGCTCGTGGCGGGTGTCGATCAACCGGATGTTCTCGGCGCGGCAGCCGTCGTAGATGGAAAACAGGTGCCCACCGGAGAGGGTGAAGATGGTGTCGATGCCGCTGGCGCGCAACCGCCGGGCGATCAGATGTCCGGCGTTGACCGTAACTGGAGCCTCGATGCTCATGGCGGCAGCATAATCGCGACCATGAGCGACACCTCAGATACGCAGGTGCTGATTGCCGGCGGCGGCCCGATCGGCTTGACGGCCGCCATCGAACTGGCCCGGCGCGGCATCGCATGCCGCATCGTCGACCCGCTTGTCGAACCACTGCAGTATGCGAAAGCCGTTGGGGTGCAACCCCGCACGCTCGAGGTGTTCGAGGGCATGGGCGTGCTGCGCCGCATCCTCGACGGGGCCTTGCTGATGCGGGGCCAGATCGTCTACGTCAACGGTGAGCAGGTCTCGCAGCTCGACATGACATTGCCGGACGACGTGCCGTTCGGCTTCATCGCAATTCCGCAGTACGCCACCGAGGCAATCCTGCGTGACGAGCTGGCGATGCACGGCGTGCAGGTGCAGCGCGGCGTGCGGGTCACCGGCTTTGAGCAGGACGCCGACGGCGTTACCGCCACCCTGGCCGGCGACACCGGCGTGCAGACGGTGCGGGCGGCCTACCTGGTCGGCGCCGACGGAGCGCACAGCGCAGTGCGCAAGGGACTCGGGTTGACGTTCGAGGGCTCGGCGTTCGAGGAGCGGTACATGCTCGGCGACGTCGAGGTCGGCTGGTCGGCGCCCCGCGGCTACGGCATCCGGTCGATGCACCAGTCCGACGGCAAGACCGACGACGTGCTGGTGTGCATCCCACTGCCTGGCCGAGGGCGCTACAGGGTGTCGATGCTGGTTCCCGACGAGCTGAGCGACGACGACACGCCGCAGCTGCACCACATCCAGGCCGTGCTGGACCGGCTCTCCCCCGAGCCGACGACCGCGCGCAACCTGCGATGGTCGTCGGTCTTCCGGATCAGCCACCGCATCGTCGACGCCTATGGCAAAGGCCGGGTGTTCGTCGCAGGCGACGCCGCGCACATCCACCCGCCCACCGGAGCGCAGGGGATGAACACCGGCATCCAGGACGCCCACAACCTGGCATGGAAGCTGGCGCTGGCGTTGGCAGGCCAGGCCGCGCCCGGACTGTTGGAGAGCTATGACGCCGAACGGCGACCGGTCGGCGAAGAGGTCGTCGGGCGCACCGTGCGCAGCGCGAGGGAAGGCATCGGCGCTGACTCGACCGATGTTGGCTACGTCATCCGCCGCGAAGCCCAACTGCTCATCAATTACGCGGGCAGCCCGATCGTCACCGGAGCGGCTGGCGCCCGTGCCCCCGACGGGACGGGCCTGACCCGCAACGCGGTGACCGGGCCGCTGCGGCTGTTCTCCCTCTTGGGCAGGCGCGAGCACACCACGCTGCTCTACGCGCCGGACGGCCCCCTCGACGTCGCCACCTTCGAGCGCGCCGCCGAAGCAGCCGTCAGCGCCGCACACGGCCGGATGGACGTGTATCTGATCGCCGCGCCGGGTGCGGATGTGGCCGACACCGAGCTGCCTCTAATCCGCGATACAGCTGGCGACTTCGCCAGGGCCTACGCCCCTGCCGGTCCGTCGGCCTACGTCGTGCGCCCCGACGGCTATCTGGGGCTTGCCGCCGCCGGCGTCGATCCAGCCCAACTGGTGGCTCACCTTGGCGGGACTTTCGCCCGGCCCGAGGGAGATGTCACCGAATGAACACCGAGACGTTCAGGCCGTCCATCGACTGGAGCAACGAACTCGTCACCTCGACTCTGTGGGTGATGCAGATGTTCGTCATCACCGCTTCGTGCCTGCTGGTGGTGCTCGTCCTGCTCGTGCGGACGACTGAATGGGGGCGCCAGTTCTGGCGCATCACCGGCGACTACTTCAAGGGCAGGCAGAGCGCCCCGGTGTGGGCCATGGTGGGGCTGCTGCTGTTGTCGGCGATCCTGTTCGTTCGCATCAACGTCCTTCTCAGCTACTACTCCAACGATTTGCTCTCCGCACTTCAACTCACCTTCCAGGGCGGGGATGCGGCGAAAGCGACTGGCATACACGGGTTCTGGACGACGATGCTGGTGTTCGCCGTCCTTGCCGTCTGTTATGTGGTGCGGACGCTACTCGACCTGTACGTGACGCAGCGGTTCATCATGGGTTGGCGAATCTGGTTGAGCCGGCGCTTCATCGACGATTGGCTCGGCGACTTCGCATACTTCCGCAGTCAGTTCTCGCGTCAGCCGATCGACAACCCGGACCAACGCATCCAGCAGGACATCGACATCTTCACCGCGGGCGTGGGTAGCGAGCCGAACAACCCGGCGAACACCTCGGAGCACTTGTTGCTTTTCGGCGCGGTCGAGGCCGTGTTGTCCGTGTTTACCTTCGGCGCGATCCTCTGGCGGCTCTCCGGGCCCCTGACACTTGGTGGCGTCACGCTTGACAGGGCGTTGTTCTGGATCGTCATCGCCTACGTACTCGTGGCTACCGTCTTCGCGTTCGTCATCGGCCGGCCGCTGATCCGGTTGAGCTATATGAACGAACTCCTCAACGCCGGCTTTCGGTATTCACTGGTGCGGTTGAGGGATGCCAGCGCTGCCATCGGCTTGTACCGGGGCGAAAACGCCGAACGCAGAGTGCTCAACCGCCGTCTGTCGGCAGTCATGGAGAACTACGGCTATTGGCGGAACCGGATGGTCCTCTTCACGGGCTGGAACCTCTCGATGAGTCAGGCGATCGACCCGCTCCCGTTTATCGTCCAAGCGCCCCGGCTTTTCGCCCAGCAGATTTCGCTCGGCGATATCTTCCAGTCGTCGACCGCATTCCACAACATTCACAATTCGCTGTCGTTCTTCCGGAACGTCTACGACTCGTTCGCGAGCTATCGTGCGGCCATCATCCGCCTGGACGGGCTGATCGACGAGAATTCGCGCGCCCGCGCTTTCACTCAAGTCCGGACCACCGTCTCGGAGGAGGGCAGGCTGGAGGTCGACGGTGTCGAAGTACGCACTCCCGACGGCGAGTACCTCGTGCATTCCCTCGACTTCAGCCTCGATCCGGGTGACACGCTATTGATCAGCGGTCGATCCGGCATCGGCAAGACCGTTCTGCTGCAGAGCCTCGCAGGACTGTGGCCCTTCGTCTCCGGCAGCGTCGTGCTCCCGTCCAGCCGGCAGGATGCGATGTTCGTCCCGCAAATGCCGTACATGCCCCTCGGCGACCTCCGCGCCGCCGCGTCCTATCCCCTCGAGGAGGGCGCTGTCACCGATCGGGAGATCCAGCAGGCCTTGATCAACGTCGCCCTGTCGCACATCGTCATACGGCTCAACGACGTCCGGGATTGGGCGAAGGTGCTCTCGGTGGGCGAGCAGCAGAGGCTGGCCTTCGCCCGCATCCTTCTGAGCAAGCCGCGTGCGGTTTTCCTCGACGAGTCGACCTCGGCGATGGACGAGGGGCTCGAGCTGATGCTCTACGAACGGCTTCGTGCCGAGCTCCCTGACACCATTTTGGTCAGCGTGAGTCACCGCAGCACGGTGGAGCAGTTCCACGACCGACACCTCGAACTTGTCGGCGGCGGAGAATGGCGACTCGATCCGCTCCCCAGCAGGAGGTGAGACCTCCGGAGCGCTAGCCGCAGGGTGTCGAGGTACCTTGCCCGAATGAATCCGGATATGTTCACCCCGACGCTGGACTGGGGCAACGAGTGGTGGACATCGCTGATCTGGATCGCCAAGGCTTGGGCGATCGCGGCGGTGTCCACGATGGTCATCCTGGTGTTGATTGGCCGGTTCACCCGCTGGGGTAAGCAGTTCTGGCGCATCACCGGCGCATACTTCACCGGTCCTGCCAGCCTCAAGGTCTGGCTCTGGCTGGCGGTGCTCTTGCTCTTGGTGGTCGCGGGCGTGCGCCTCGATGTGCTCTTCAGCTACCAGAGCAACGACATGCTGACCAGCTTCCAGGTGGTTGAGGCGGGCAGGGATGCAGCTGCCGCGGGTGACGACGCTGTGAAGGTCTCTGGCAAGAACGGCTTCTTCTTCTCGATTCTCGTCTTTTCCATCATGGCCGCCCTCCACATCGCGCGGATCATGCTGGACTTGTTCCTGATGCAGCGGTTCATGCTGGCGTGGCGGGCCTGGCTGACCGACCGGCTCACCGGGGACTGGCTCGACGGGAAGGCCTACTACCGGGCTCGCTTCATCGACGACACCATCGACAACCCCGATCAGCGCATCCAAACCGACATCGACATCTTCACCGCCGGTGTCGGACCCCTTCCCAACACACCGAACAACACCACGGCCGCCACGCTGTTGTTTGGCGCGATCTCCTCGATCGCATCGATGATCTCCTTCACCGCGATCCTTTGGAATCTGTCGGGCACGCTGACGATTTTCGGCGTCGGCATTCCCAGGGCGATGTTCTGGATCGGACTCGGCTACGTTCTCGTCGCGTCCATCATTGCGTTCTGGATCGGCAAACCGATCATCTGGCTCTCCTTCAACAACGAGAAGTTCAACGCTGCGTTCCGCTACGCATTGGTGCGATTGCGCGATGCGTCGGAGGCGGTCGCCTTCTATCGAGGGGAACTCGCCGAGCGCACCGGGCTGCGGCGACTCTTCGCACCTGTCGTCTCCAACTACAAGCGGTATGTGAACAGGATGATGCGCTTCTACGGCTGGAACCTGTCGATCAGCCAGATCATCGTGCCGCTGCCATACCTGTTGCAGTTTCCGCGGTTCTACTCCGGTGAGATCAAGCTCGGCGCGATGAGCCAATCCGCATCGGCGTTCGGCAGCATTCAGGACGGACTGTCGTTCTTCCGTAATGCCTACGACCAGTTCGCCGGATACCGGGCCGCGATCATCCGTCTGCACGGATTGGTGGAAGCCAACGAGGCGGGCAGGGCGCTGCCGGAAGTCACGACCACTCCCTGCGTCGACGGCGCGGTCGAACTCGACGATGTCGAGGTCCGCACCCCCGACGGAAAGCAGCTCATCAAGCCGCTCGATATGCGCCTCGAGGTCGGCGACACGATGGTGATCACCGGCCCGTCGGGCAGCGGGAAGACCACGCTGCTGCGCAGCCTGGCGGAATTGTGGCCGTTCTGCTCAGGCACGCTGACCCGCCCGTGCGGGCCCAACGAGACGATGTTCCTTTCGCAGTTGCCGTATGTGCCGCTTGGCGACCTGCGCGCCGTGGTGACGTACCCCGGCAAGGAGGGCACGATCGACGACAACACGCTGAAACGCATGCTGCTCAAGGTGGCGCTCCCGCATCTCGTCGATCGGCTCGACGAGGTACTGGACTGGGCCAAGGTGCTGTCCCCCGGGGAGCAGCAGCGCATCGCGTTCGCACGCATCTTGCTCACCAAGCCCAAGGTCGTGTTCTGCGACGAGGCCACGTCCGCGCTCGACGAGGGGCTTGAGTTCCTGCTCTACCAATTGGTGCGTACGGAGCTACCGGACACCATTCTGGTCAGCGTGAGCCATCGCGCCACCGTCGAGCAGCATCACACCCACGAACTCGAGCTGCTTGGCGACGGCGAATGGCGACTCGGCAGGGTGGGAGGCGACGAGCCCGTCCCCGTTTAACGCTGCGCCGGGTAACTTCCCGGCATGGAAACCTTCACGCCGTCCCTCGACTGGGGCGACGAGCTCATCACGTCCCTGCTCTGGGTGGCGAAGGCGTGGGTGATCGCGGCGGTGTGCACTCTGGTGATCGTGGCGGTGCTCGCCCGGTACACCACGTGGGGCAGGCAGTTCTGGCGCATCACCGGTGACTATTTCAAGGGCCGCCAAAGCATTCCGGATGTGGGCGCTGTTGGGTGTGCTGCTGGCATCGGTGATGATCGACGTGCGCCTCGGCGTGTTGTTCAGTTATCAGTCCAATGACCAATTCTCGGCGCTGCAGGCCGCCTTCGATGGCGATGGAGCGGCGAAAGACTCGGCGATTGACGGCTTTTGGGCTGCGATGCTGCTCTATGTCGGCCTGGCCGTTACGGACATCGTCCGCAACCTGCTGGACGTGTACCTGATGCAGCGGTTCATCATCCGGTGGCGAGTTTGGCTGACGCAGCGGCTCACGGGTGACTGGCTCGACGGTGATGCCTACTACCGCGGACGCTTCGTCGATCAGCCGATCGACAATCCGGACCAGCGCATCCAGCAGGACATCGACATCTTCACCACTGGCACCGGCGAGGAAACCAACACGCCGAGCGTCGGAACGTCTCAAACGCTGGTGTTCGGCACCGTCTTTGCCATCGTCAACGTGGTCTCGTTCACGCCGATCCTCTGGGGTCTCGCCGGCCCACTCACGATCTTCGGTGTCACGGTGCCGAAGGCGCTGTTCTGGATGGCTCTGGTCTACGTGTTCTTCACGACGGTCGTCGCGTTCTGGATCGGCCGCCCGCTGATCCGGCTCTCCTTCCGCAATGAGCTGACCAACGCCGCTTTCCGCTATGCGCTGGTGCGACTGCGCGACGCGGCCGAGGCGGTCGGCCTGTACCGCGGCGAGAACGCCGAACGGGGCCAGCTGATGACGAGATTCGTCGCCGTCATCGCCAACTACCGGGCCTTTGTGCGGCGGACTCTGGTGTTCCTCGGCTGGAACCGGTCGATGAACCAGATCGTCGACCCACTGCCGACGATCGTTCAGGCTCCGCGGTTGTTCGCAGGCGAAATTCAGCTCGGCGACGTCACCCAATCGTCGAGCTGCGTTCCTCCAGGTGCACGACTCGCTGGCGTTCTTCCGTGCCGTCTACGACTCGTTCGCCAACTACCGGGCGGCGATCATCCGGCTCGACGGCTTGGTGACCGCCAACGAACAGGCCAGGGAGCTACCGACTTTGACGGCCCTACCCAGCACCGACGGTTCGGTGGAACTCGACGATGTCGAGGTGCGCACACCGGCAGGTGTACGGCTCGTCGATCCGCTCGGCATGCGGCTCGATCCTGGCGAGTCGCTGGTGATCACCGGCAATTCGGGCAGCGGCAAGACGACTCTGTTGCGCAGCCTGGCGCAACTGTGGCCGTTCACCTCCGGCACGCTGCGCAGCCCGCAGGACGACACTATGTTCCTGTCGCAGTTGCCATATGTGCCGCTGGGTGATCTGCGTGCCGCGGTCTCCTATCCCTCCCAAGAGGGCGCATTCTCCGACGATGCGATCCGGTCCGCGCTCGACACCGTGTCACTCGCCCATCTGAACGGACGCCTCGACGAAGTGCAGGACTGGGCCAAGGTGCTCTCCCCAGGCGAGCAGCAGAGGATCGCGTTCGCGCGCGTGCTGCTGACCAAACCCAAGGTGGTGTTTCTCGACGAGTCGACGTCGGCACTCGACGAAGGACAGGAGTTTGCGTTGTATCGGTCGCTGCGCGCCGCGCTGCCGGACTGCATCGTGGTCAGCGTCAGTCACCGTAGCACCGTCGAACAGCACCACGACAGGCGGCTGGAACTACTCGGCGGCGGCGAATGGCGCCTGGAACCCGTCTAGCTCTGCGCGGCGTGCGCCCCGGCGCGGCGGCCGAAGAACGAACCCTCACCGAGTTGGGTGCCACTGGCGTAGCCCTTGCCGTCTTGGGCGATGTTCGACGCACATGCACCTGCTGCGTAGAGTCCCGGGATCGTCGAGCCGTCCTCGCGTTGCACCTGACCGTCCACAGTGGTGGCCAGCCCACCCACAGTGAAGCCCGCGTACATCGCCTTGCCCAGCGATAGGTCGAACGCGCCCCACGGACCTTTGTCTTGCGGCGCAAGGAATTCCGGCTGCTTGTGGAAGTCAGGGTCCTCGCCGCGGGCGGCGTATTCGTTGTACCGGTTCAGCGTGGCCACCAGCTTGCCCGTGGGAATGGCCAGCGCAGACTCCATCTCCTGCACCGTCTCCCAGCCGTCGATCAACGGCACCAGGGGCACCTCAGGACGTTCGAGGTGCTCCTCGTCAACGATCAGGAACGCCGCGCTGTCGGGCTGATCCATCACGAATCCCGAAGTGCGCGAATGGTAGGAGTCCTCTGTGACGAATCGCTCACCGGACTTGTTGACGATGATTCCGGTCAACAGGATCGACGGCGGATACGCCGGCGCGGTGATGAAGGCCTGATCCATGTGCTTGGCGGCGCCGCCCGCCGAGACGCCGAGCCGGATGCCGAGGCCGTCGTCGTAGGTGTTGCCCAGCACGAATGGCTTCTCGGCCAGCTTCGGGGTGTACTCGGCGACCATCTCCGGGTTCATCACGAAGCCACCCGCGGCGATCACCACCGCCTTGGCCCGGATCGTGCCGGTGTCATTGAAGTGCTTCCAGGTCGCACCGACGACCCCGCCATCGTCCACGACGAGCCCGGTTGCTCCTGTCTCGTAGCGGATTTGGACACCGAGCTCGTCGGCGCGCTTGAGCAGCAGGTCGATCACCATGCCTGCGCCGCCGGTGTCACCCGGCACCGGCACCTTGTGCCCGCGCGGCGCGGGCACCGCCTGATCCTTGAAGGGCCAGACCTTCTCGTTGCCGGTGAACATCAGCCCCTCGGTGTTGGGCTGGATCACGGCCTTGCCCGGGAAATAGCTGCGCTCGAACTGAAAGCCCAAGTCTTCCAACCAGTTGAAGTGCTCGACGCTGCCGTCGCAGTAGGCCCGTATCTTGTCGTGTTCGGGGTCGCGCGACACCGCGACGAGGTACTTGTACATCTCATCGGCGCTGTCGGCATGGCCTGTGGCCTGCTGCACGGCGGTGCCCCCGCCGAGATAGAAATGCCCGCCTGCCATCGATGTGGTGCCGCCGGCGGCCGCAGCGCGCTCCAGCACGAGCACGCGGGCTCCCGCGGCCGCGGCGCTGACCGCCGCGCAGCCACCGGCTATTCCGAAGCCGATCACCAGCACGTCGACCTCGTCGCTGAACTCCGCAATGTCGGCGGCGTTGATGGTCTCCGGGACTTCGGTGGCGGCTCTTCGCGCAAGCGGCTCATCGCTGGTACTCACTGTTGCTCCTGTTTCACGTAGTCGAAGAACGCCCGGATCTCGGGCGCGATGTGCGCGATCTCGATGTAGGGCACGCCGGCCTCTTCTGCGGAGACGTAGGCGAACCGCATACCGCCGGGCATCACTCCCTGCTGGACGACGGATGCGCCATGGCGTTCGGCGTCGACCAGCGCGGCGTCGAAGGCGTCGGTGTCGGCCGCCTCGATGCAGATGTGGTGTAGGCCCGGTCCGGTGCGGTCGAGGAACTCCGTGTAGATGCTTTCGCCCGATACCGGCGCGATCAGTTCCAGCTGGGTGTCGCCGGCGTAGCTCAGCGAGATGTCGGCGACGAAGTCTGCGGGCTGTCCACGGAAGGTGCACGTGTCAGGAGCGAAGTGGACGCCCGGCATGCGCACCCACTTCTTGGCACCCAACAGTGTGGTCAGCGCCTTTTCGGTGGCATCGAGGTCGCGCGTCACCCACGCAATCTGGACAGGTGTCTGGTCAAGCATCGCCTTGAGAATATCTTCGCCATGCCTGCCTGGCTAGAACGTGTTCTAGTTTATTCCTCGCCGAGGTAAGCCTTGATGCATCGATCCGCCAACCCACGCGCCGCCGCGGGATCCGCCCCGAAGGCGACGTTCGCCGTGTACCAGTCTTCGCCGGACAGCGTCAGGAAGCGACGACCGTCCTCGGTGCCCGTCCACTGCTGCCCGAAGGACGGGTCGATGGATTCGCCGGTACTCAGGTGGATGGCCAGCCCGAGCAACATGGAATCCCAGCCCATCCCGACGGCGCCAGGGCCGAACTCGCGCCAGATCTCGTCGTCCCCATCGACGATGTGCTCGAGTACCAATCGCGCGCGGTCGGGTCCTTCGCTGCTGATACTGACATCGATCCAGCTGACGTTGCCGCCATACTCCCAGGTGGCGGTGAAGTTCTTCGGTGGGTCGCACGTCAGGATGGTTCCGTTGGCCTGTCCTTCCAACTGGTAGGAGCCGCCGACCGTCAAATCGCCGGAAATCGGCAGGAACCACCGCGGGATGCGCTCGATATTGGTGACCGCATCCCAGAGGTCTGCCGGGTCGGTGTCATAGCACTGACTGACGGTGACAACGTGCGCCTCCCCTGTGTCGATCGTGCGGGTCCCGACGTTGCGCCGAACCGCCTTGATCTGATGGTCGACGTCGATGTCAATCATGTTGCCTTCCTTCGTCGTTGTCGTTTCCCCCGTGCGATTTCGGTGCCCAGCGCGTCGAGGTGCGGTGTCCAGAAGCGGCGGAACGTGTCGAGCCACTCGTCGACATCGCGTAATGCCCCACCGTTCACCGCGTACAACCGCCGCTGACCGTCCGGCCGAACCGATGCAAACCCGTTGTTGCGCAGCACCTTCAGATGCTGGGATACCGCAGGCTGGGTGATCGCGAACTCGTGCTGGATGGTGGCGCCGATGGCTCCCGCCGACATCTCGCCGCCGGCGAGAAGTTCGAGAATGCGGCGCCGCACCGGATCTCCCAGGACGTCGAACGCATGCACTACCCCAAACTAAAGCCGACACTTATATAAGTCAAGGCTGTAATTATTGATCGCCCCACTGCGGCGGCGCGGCTCCTCTGCCGAAGCCCCAGGTGGCCTGCCCCAACCGCGGCTTGGGCTGGGCGCTCGCCGGCCGCTCGCGAAATTGCGCCTCCAGGATCGGCTCCGGATCGCCGCCTTCGAACAGCGCCAGGCACGGCGCGGCGAACTCGCACACCGAACAGTGCGCCGCGGGGCTCGGATAGATCGCGGGCTCGAAGGCCATGTCGAGCGCTTCGACGGCCAGTTGGCTGCCCGCAGCCGCGATCTCCTGCCGGGTGCGACGGATGCGGGTGCGGCGCATCGGCCCCGCGGTGTGTTGGTCGACCCGGCTCGCGACGTCGACCCGCGAGGCCCGCACCGACACCCGCTGATGTTGCGGTATCGACCGGCCTCCGCCGCTGCCCTCGTGCTGGGCAACCGGCCGGCGATTGCGCCTGTCGCCGGTAGCGGGCGCGGGAAGATCGAGCGGGCCACCGATGCGCACCTCGTTGTGGATCGTTCCGGCGATCTCCATGCCCATGTAGTCCTGCTCCCAGGCCCAGCACGCCGCAATCGCCTCCTCGTCGCGTACCAGCGCGTCCTGGTCCTGCCAGTCATCGACGATCTCGTGGCGCACGACCCAGTACTCGTCGGCGGCGTCCACCGCCAGCAGGTCGACCCTGCACGTGTAGACGACCCCGGATCCGTTGTGGGTCAACAGGCCCCGTTCGGTTTCCTCCGGATCGGTGAGCAGGCCCGCCACGTCGTGATCGATCTTGACTGGCGCGAAGTCGTCGATCGTGCTCGCCCACGCGTCGTAGCAGTCCAGCAGGGCCGCGGCGGCCTCGACGAGGTCGCCCGCGCCCGACTCGTTAAGCGACCGCTCGACCGCCTTGTGCACCAACGACTGCTTGAGGTCGTGCTGCCAGTCCCAGGTGCCCGGGTAGTAGTAGACCGCAAGGGCGTCCTTGACCGCGGCGGGCAGTGCGGGTCCAGCAGCGTCGACGGGTTCGAGTCCACGGCGGGACGCGAAATCCCATTGGCGGCGACAGCGTTTGAAGCTCGCGCGTTGCTGAGGGTCGATGCGGAAGTACATGATGCCTGCCGTCAGTGCGAATGCGGCCAGGGTTCGTCGAGCGGCCATCGACACCGATCGGCGCGGCTGGCCATCGATTCGAGTTCGGCCAGCAGATCGTCGAAGAACGCACGTACCCGTGTCGGATCCTCGGGCCAGGTGGCGGAGAAGCACATCCAAACGTCCGGGTCGTCCGACGGCGTCTCGGTGACGATGGCGTCGAGGGGCACGATCCGCCAGCTGTAGGAATCCCCCCGGCGCTCGAGGTACACCGTGTCTTCACGACCGGGGCGTGCAGCCACGATCGAGGCGAACAGTTCTTGGCGGTTCATCGGTGCCTCGCCAATCCAGGATAGTTCTTGGCGCAGGCCAGACGTTCCGTACCGCTCGAATATTTGGCAAATATCACTCAATTACCGAACGGGTTTCTGCAAAGTCGGGCCGCACGTTCACTGCGAAGCATGTCGATCAGCAGCCGGATCTGGGTGTCGAATACCGCCCCAGGTTCGGTCAGCGTGTCCGCGCCGTACTGACCGAACACCTCGAGACTGATCGCACCGACCAGCCCCGCCCACAGCAGAAAGCATTTCGCGACGGCGGAGTCATCGCCGGTGAACTCGAACTCCTCACGTAGTCGGGTCGAAGTCCGACGACAGCGGTTGTGCCGCAGCAATATTGGACCGAGGTATGTCGCCAGCTGCGATGCCCGCCCCGATCGCTTCGAACAGCGCACCGACGACCCGGGTGCCCGGCCCGACCGTGCGCTCCCGCGGCGCCTCGTAACCGGGCACCGGGCTGCCGTACAGCAGGGCCCAGCGGGCCGGCTGGTCGATCGCCCACGCGCGGGCCGCGTGCGCCATCGCGAGCAGTTGGTCGCGCCAGGATCCGGCTGGCGCTGCACCGGCGCGGTCGACCGCGTCGGCCAGCTCCGAGTAGGCGTCGACAAGGAGAAGTGTCAGCAGATCGTCGCGGCTGGCCACATACCGGTACACCGCGGATGACACCATGCCCAGGTCGCGTGCGATGGCCCGCAGCGACAGGCCGGCCGCACCCTCAGTGACCAGATGGCGCCGGCCGAGCTCGATGATCTGCGCCTCGATCTTCTCGCGCGTTTCCTGCCGCTTGCCCATCTGGCCAGTGTGACACAAAACGAGATCACTGCTCTTGAATCTTCGTGGCCGGCGTGGCACTCTGAACAGAGAGCACCGCTCTCGATTCAGATACCCGATGAAAGGAACCCCGATGACCGTGCGCTATGACGCCCCGAATGTCGCCGCCCGTGCAGGCAACGAACTGATCCGCTGGCTGGCCGAGGCCGGAATCAGCGTCGCCGGAACGCGCGCCCTGCGGGTCCGCGGCCGCAAGACCGGCAAGCGCCGGGGAGTGGTGATCAACGTGCTCAGCGTCGACGGCCGCGACTACGTCGTGTCGCCGCGCGGTAACACGCAGTGGGCGCGAAACGCGCGCAGCGCGGGCGCTGTCGAGATGGGGCCGCGGTGGCGCAGCCGGGACGTGCGCATCGCCGAGGTCGCCGACGACAGCAAGCCACAGCTGTTGAAGCGCTATCTCGACCGGTGGTACTGGGAGGTAAAGGGTCACGTTGGTGGCTTGACCCCGCAGTCGACCGACGACGAAATGCGGTCTGCCGCACCGTCGATCCCGGTTTTCGAACTTCTCCGCTAGGGCACAGGGAGTGACCAGGGCTCGGGAGTCGGCGCGCCAACACTGCCAGAAGCGGCGGAGATGACGTCCTCGCGAGCCTGCTGGCTGGCGGACTGCCACGACACCGCAGCCGGGTACTCGCCCCAGGTGCTGTTGAACATTCCGATGATCGCCGCCCTGCCGTCGGGGGTGAGGTTGTATACCGGGCCGCCGGAGTCGCCCTTCTGGCTCACCACGCCGTTGGCCATGGTGAACCAACCGTTGTTCACGGCCTGGATGGTCCCGCAGCTCTCCCCCGTGACCACACCGAAGTGACACACCGGCAGACCGACCACGGGAACGATCGAGGGATCGGCGACCAGCTGCCGTCCGCCCGGCAGGACGTTGTTGATCGCGACGTCGGGTGAAAGGCTGATCGCCTCCCAGTCGGCAATCTGATGGTTGGTGTCGACGGTGGCGCCGTTCGGCGTGTTGTCCCGGAACAGCGCTTGGGCGCCGATCACGTTGCCGTCCCTGTCGCTCACCTGTCCATTGCCCCTGCAGTGGCCCGCGGTGAACGCGATCCGCATCTGCGGGTCGACGTATCCAAGCGTGCAGACGTTGGTGCCTTGGCGAACCTCCATACCGGGGAACACCAGCACCCCGGGAGTGGCCTGTGCCGGTGCAGACGGCAACGCGAACGCGATGATCGGGGCGGCCGCCGCTGTGAGTATGCGCAACCATCGTCGGCGCACTATCGCCTCCGATCTTCATGTGTCAAGGCTGTCCAGCGTACCGGCGAGCTGCGGATTGCTATACCCGAACTGATCCCGCAACAACACACGCAATTGCTCATCGCACGAGGAAGCCGCGACGTTACACACCCATTCTCTAGCGAGGCACCGGCGGCAAAACGAAGGTGGCCCGGACCTTTCGGCCCGGGCCACCTTCGCGTTTGCGCTACGGGATCGTCAACACCTGACCCGGATAGATGAGGTCGGGGTTGGAGACGCCGCTGGCGTCGGCGATCACCTGATACTTGCTCCCGTCACCGTAGAAGCGCTCCGAGATCGCCCACAGGGTGTCACCGGAGACCACTGTGTATGTCCGCGGAGCAGGCGGCGGGGGCGGTGGCGGCGGAGGTGCCGGTTCGGGCTCCGGTGCCGGAGCGGGTTCCTCGGCCGCGGCGGGAACCACCTCCGGCGCTGGGGCCTCCGCGGCCGGCGCTGGCGGCGCTTCATCGGTCTGCGTGTTGGACGCCCATGCGGGACCATCGAACCCGTACAGCACCAGGTTGCGGTCGTCCTGCAGCAGCAGCCGAACATCCTTGGCGCCCTTGGTATCGGTGTGCCACACCGGCTTGTCCGGTGTGTAGAGCACGCAGTTGCCGTCCTCTTGCACCTCAAGGCGTTCGGCATTCTGGCCGTTGGTGTCGGTCGCCCACACCGCCTGCCCGCCCCCGGCCAGCACCAGATTTCCGTCGTCCTGCAGGGTCAGTGTGTAGGCCCCGTTGCGAGATGTCAGTGATTGGCCCCGCTCGAGCTTCTCACCCTTGAGAAGTCTGTCTGCCACGTCTTTCCCCTTTTCGCTGATGAGCAGGGCTGAGCTTACTGATCATCGCTGTGCCCGTGGGTGATACGAGTCAAGAATCGAATCCGAGCCCCAACGTATCGAGCGTGCGCAGCAGGATATTTCGCTGCCCGGCCGAGTGGTCGGCCCGATCCAGCGACCACCGCGTCGCCTGGATACCGATGCTGGCCAGCGGCTCCGGCGGAAACGGCAACGGCCGCCGACGGACCATCTCCAATTCGGTGCGTGCCGTGGGCTCGCCATCGAGGAGATCGAGGCACACGTCGGCGGCGAACCGCGCCGCACCGACGCCGAGCCCGGTGAACCCGTTGACATAGGCCACCCGGCCATCACGTGCCAGTCCCCAGTGCGCGCAGAACCGGGTGTTGGTGTCGATGGCGCCCGCCCAGCGGTGGGTGAACCGGACATCGTCGAGCGCAGGAAAGGTGATGAAAAAGTGGGCGGCCAGCCGCCGATAGGTGGCGGCCCGGTCTTCGTATCGGTCGTCGACCTTGCGGCCGAAGTGGTAGACGGCGTCGTAGCCGCCCCACACGATCCGGTTGTCCATGGTCAAGCGGTAGTAGTGAAATTGGTTGGCGCAGTCCCCAATTCCCTGCCTGCGCCGCCAGCCGATGCGATCGAGCTGCGCGTCGGTAAGGGGCTCGGTGGCCAGCACGTAGTCGTACACCGGGACGGTGTGCAGCCGGTTGCGCCGCAGCAGGCTCGGAAAGACGTTCGTCGCCAGCACGACCTTGCGGCAGGTGATCATCGCCGCACCGGTTTTGATTCGCAGCGCGGCGACGACGGAGTCCAGGCGCTGCGCGTTGGTGCGCTCGTAGATCTGCACGCCGGCGTCCTGGCAGGCGCGGGCCAGTTCGAGAGCCAGCTTGGCCGGATGCACGATCGCAGTCGTGTCGGGGTTGTACAGGCCCGCGAGGTAGGTCGGCGAATGAACCTCGTCGCGGACTTCACTCAGGCCGAGCCACTGCCCCTGGCCCTGGGCGGCTGCGTCGGCCAGCCAGTCGACTTGATGTGGTTCGGTGGCCACCGACAGCATGCCGGTGCGCTGCCATTCGGCGTCGAGCCCGAGCGATTCGATGTCGGCCTGCATGCCGTCGAGGTTCTCCCGACCCATCGCCTCGAGGGTGTCAATCTCGTTGGGCCAGCGTGCCTTTCCATTCTCCAGGCCGTGCGTCAGGCTGGCGTCGACGAAGCCGCCGTTGCGCCCCGACGCGGCCCAGCCGATCCGATTGGCCTCGATGAGCACGATGCGACGATCCGGATTTCGCTGAGCGGCATGCAATGCGGCCCACAGCCCGGTGTAACCGCCGCCCACCACCAGCAGGTCGCAGGTGATCGATCCGGTTGCCTGCGGGTACTCGGGCCGGGGGATGTCGAGCCACATCGAGCCGAAGGTGCTTGCCGCAAGGGAACGTTCGACCAGGCTGGGATCGACGTGGGCATCAAACACCGTCTCCACATCGCGGACACTACGGGGTAACCACGGATCGTGGCGTAAATCGGTTGCCGGGGCCGCGAAGATGAAGATGTGCTACTCCTGATCTCCGGCGCCAGCGGGGCAGGCACCTACTGCTCGCGGGCGACCCGGTCGCGCCCGGCGAGGTGTTGGCGGCTCCGTCGGCCACGTCGGTGGACATCGCGGTCTGCCTGCTCGACGTGTCTGAGGCCACACAGCGGGAGCGGTTGCGTCGACGCGGCGACGGGCGGATGGGACGGGATGCGGTGGTCGAGACTGACCACGTTGCCGCGGCAGATCACGGTCATCGACGGTTCGGCGATGAGCGTGGCCGAAACGGGCCGCGCCGCGCTGCGATGGGTTCGCGACGCTATTGCAGGCCGGGCAACGGTGTTCCGACAGGATCGAACGTCGACTTATATGCGAACTTCGGCCGATTCATCGACAGGAACTCGACGTTCGGCAGGCGCCCATCCCGGTGGGCCGAAGATGTAGCCGAGCCTGTCGCGCCAGCGCGTCGCGTGACGCACATCGCGGGCGATCGCCACATACTCGTGGGTCTGCAGCTTCCAGATGTTGTAGGTGTCCACCTGCTTGGTGAGGCCGTAGTGCGGCCGCGTGGTCTCTGCCTGAAAGCTGCCGAAGAGCCGGTCCCACAGGATCAGAATTCCGCCGTAGTTCTTGTCGAGGTATTGCTGGTCCATGCCGTGGTGCACCCGGTGGTGCGATGCCGTATTGAAGATGAATTCGATTGGCCGCCAAAGCTTTCCGATGCGCTCGGTGTGGATCCAAAACTGGTAGATGAGGTTGATCGAGAAGCTGGCGAACACCATCCACGGCGGCACACCCAGCAGTGGCAGCAGCGCGCGCAGGAAGACGTCGCCGCTGATGTTCCATTTCTGCCGCAACGCGGTGGCGAAATTGAAGTACTGGCTGGAGTGATGGGCCTGATGAGTGGCCCAGATCAGGCGGACCCGGTGGGCCATTCGGTGATAGACGTAATAAAGCAGGTCCACGCCAACGATGGCGATCACCCACGTGTACCACTGGCTGGCCGGAAGGTGCCAGGGGGCGACGTAGACGTACAGCGCGGCGTAGCCGAGCAGGGCGATGCCGTTCAGCAGCGCGCTGGTCCCGACCGACACCAAGCCCATCCAGATGCTGGCCCACGCGTCGGGCCGCAGGTAGGCCCCGGCAGGCGCCTGCTCGGCCTCGGTGTGGGCGAGCTTGCGCGCCGCGGCCCACTCGATGATGAGGAGCAGCAGGAAGAACGGGACCGCGAACGTCACGGGATCGTGCATCAGCGGCGGCAGCACGTCCGAGAATGCCTTTGCCAGGTCCACGATCACACCTCCCGGACAAGTCTAACTTTCGGCCTTGGCGCCCTCCTCATCAGGCACATTGACCACAAGCAACCACACGTGATTTACCGCCTTACAGAAACGCTATCGAAAATTGAGTACCGAATTGCCCCATGTCGCCCGGATGTGCAGATCGATGTCGTTCACGATCGCATCCCGCTTGTCGATGATCAGGCATGCGCGGTCGGATTCGTGGTACGGCGGCCACTCCGGTTCGCCGGGCAGGCCGTTCGGCTTGGCCTCGACGGCGAAGTTCACCCAGCGCGCCCGCATCCGCGCCGACACTGCCGCGCCGGTCTTCAAGCCACCCAGTTTGAATGTGAAGTCCTTGGGTCCGGCGATCAAATTGCCCCAAACGTAGGGCAATTCGGTTGCGTGGGTGGCGCCGATTCCCATCGCCTTGAGCATTGGGGTGGACCAGTCGAATCGGTACAGGTATACCGGCGCGACAGCGCTGTGCCCTTCGGCCAGCCACACCGACGGCATCCTGAAGCCGACGTCGCGCGCGACACCCATCCCCCGCGTCTTGGTACGCCGACTGCGATAGGCGGCCCCGATCTGGTCCTCCGTCGGCAGCTGGATGTCGGGTTGTTCGGCGGCCATCTCGGCGAACATCCGCCGGATCTCGTGCGGCGTGATCGGCATCAGCGGTGACTTCATCCACTTGAACAATGCCGCCTCGTGCTTGTTGGTGCCGATGATCAACGGCACAGGATGCGAGCGGCCCTCGCGCGCCAGCTTGACGGGATAGTCGGGTACGAGGTCGCCGTCGACGATTGGCGCGAACGCCAGCAGGCCAGGGCTGCGCAACGGTACGTCGTTGAACAGTGCCCGCGACGCCGCCACGATTGCCTCGGCCGGCACATCGGTCAACCGGTCAACTTCGTTGGGCCCCAGGCCAAGTGTGTGGACGAACTCTTCGGCAACCCGTCGGCCACGGGTGGTGTCGTACACCGACGTGGCGGGCGAGCTCTGCGCGATCGCGGCGCTGAACAGTCCGGCGGCGACTGGGGTGGTCAGCAGGGTTGTGACGATGCCTGCGCCTGCGGATTCGCCGAAAAGCGTGACCCGGTTCGGATCGCCGCCGAATGCGGCGATGTTGTCGCGTACCCATTGCAGGGCCAGGATCACGTCGCGCAGGCCGGGATTGGAGTCGAATCGCCGTGCCGGGGTGGAGAACGAGGACAGATCGAGGAATCCGAAGGCGCCGACGCGATAGTTGACGGTCACGACCACAACGTCGCCGCCGGCGCTCAACACTGCTCCGTCGTACAGCGGTTGGTTCGCCGAGCCGAAGATGTACGCGCCACCGTGAATCCACACCATCACCGGTTTCCGGTCGCCTGCGGCGGTGTCCGAGGGTGCCCAGACGTTGAGGCTCAGGCAGTCGTCACCTTGGGGCGCACCGAGGTCGATGGGTATGCGCGGCTCGACGGGTTGCGGACACACCGGTTTGTGATTGGTCGCGTCGACGACTTCGCGCCACGGCTCGGGAGGTTCGGGCGCGCGCCACCGCCGGTCACCGGTCGGGGCGGCGGCGTACCGCAGCCCCTTCCACACCTTGACCAGGCCGTCGTCGCTGCCACGGATCGGCCCGTGAACAGTGTCGACCACCGTGTCTGCGTTTGCCATCGCGATGATCGTACGGGCAAGGAGCACTGTTCGGCGCTACAGGCGACTGCAGTGTCGTGGTATAGATAATGGGGTATCTGTCACATTTCTACCAAAGGACTGGTCGTTATGGACCCGCTGCGCCGCCGCATCGTCGCCGAGTTCGAGAAGGGCGCCGGCCGTCACGATGCCCCCCAGGTCTACGGCGGACCGCCCGGCGACCCGGGACTGATCGGGCCGGGCAGTGTGTCCTGGGAGGTCAACGCCGATCTGGCGTCGGTCTCTCAGGCCGGCCTTCCGGCGATCGTGCTGGAGATCCTGCACCCGTCCGTCATCGCCGGCGTGCAGGATCTGTCGAACTACCGTCAGGACCCGTTCCAGCGGGCTCGGGCCACGCTGGGGTACGTGCTGACCACGACCTTCGGCAATACCGAGGCGGCCACCGGCATCATCGAACGCGTCAAGCGCGTGCATTCGTTCGTCAACGGCACGCGTCCCGACGGAGTGCCCTATCGCGCGCTGGATCCCGAGCTGCTCGCGTGGGTGCACACCTGCATTCCGTGGATGATCATGCGGGTCTTCGAACACACGAAAAGACCGCTGTCACAAGACGAACGTGATCGCTACCTGGCCGAACAGGCGGTGATCGGTCGAATGGGCGGCGCGGACGGGGTGCCGACGACCGCCGCCGAGCTCGACGACTATGTCGAGAGCATGCGGTCCCGGCTGGGCGTGAATGCGCAGACACGCGAGTTCGTCGACTTCCTGATGACGTCGCCGTTCTTCCCGAATCTCCCCGAGCCGGTCGACCGCCAGCTGCACCGGTTCGCCATTTACGCAGGCATGAGCCGAGCTCCGAAGTGGGCACAGGAGCTGATCGGCTACGACCGTCCGTCCGCGCTGACACGCACCCTCATCGGACCGGCCCTGCAATTTGACGCGCGCAGGCTGCGGTGGGCATTCGGGCTGCCGCGCTACGTCGAACTCGCCCGCGCACGAGCCGAAGGCGCCGCGGTGCCGAAAGTCGCAGCGTTGTGATCGACGCCCAGCTGATCGAAGTAGTCGGCGGCGCGACCGCAGGCGGCAACGTCGACGAAGCCGCCGACCGCACCAGCCAGCGCATCCTTAACGCCGCTCTGCACGAAGCGGCGGCCGTTGGGCTGCAACGGATTACGGTCGAAGACGTCGTCCGCCGCGCAGGCGTATCCAGAATGACGGCCTACCGCCGCTACCCCCGCCGCGACGACCTGGTGGAGGCGCTGGTGCGACGCGAAACTCAGCGGTTCCTCGCCGCGGTTGCCGACGCCATCGACGCCGCCGAGGATCCGCATGAGGGCGTGGCGGAGGCGTTCATCGCCGCGGTCAGGTTCGCCAGGGAGCATCCGATGCTGCGCCGCGCCGGAGCGCTCGCGCCTGCGCCGATCGCCGACTCCGTCGAACTGCTGACCATGGGATCGGCGTTCATCGCCAACTACATTCACGGCGAGGCACCCGGTACACCGTCGCAGCAGGTGCGTTGGGTGGCCGACGTGTTCGCTCGGCTGTTCTCCACCTACATCTCGATACCGCCCGCCGATCCGAACTTCTCCGACGATGCCGAGCTGCGGCGGTTCGCACAAGAGGTGCTCACGCCGATGGTGGAACGCGCCGTCGGATAGTTTGGTGGCGTGCGGACCTGGGCGCTGCTCTTCGCGGCCATCGCGGTCGAGGTTGCGGCAACGCTGTCTTTGCGCGCGTCCCAAGACCATTCGGCGTGGCTTTTGCTCGTGGTGGCAGGCTATGCCGGCTCGTTCGTGCTGCTGACGATGGTGCTGCGGGCGGGCATGCCGGTCGGCGTGGCGTACGGCATCTGGGGTGCGTCGGGCACCGCGGCCACCGCTGTCTTGGCCGCAGCAATATTCGGGGACGCATTCACCTGGCCCATCGCTGCGGGAATTGGGCTGATCATCGCCGGCGTGCTGCTCGTCGAGTTCGGATCGCGGCCGACGGCCGCGGACGAGCCGTGATGTGGTGGGCGCTTGCCGGCGCGATTCTCATCGAGGTCGTCGCGACGTTGTCGCTGCGCGCCTCTGACGGTTTCCGCCGGAAGGCGTGGATCGCGCCGGTGGTCGCGGGCTACCTCGCGTCGTTCTATCTGCTGTGGCTGTCGTTGTCGTTGGGTATGCCGGTCGGCATCGCCTACGGCATCTGGACCGCCTGCGGTGTCGCCATGGTCGCCGTCGTCGCCCGATTCCTTTTCCAGGAACCGCTCACTTGGGTGATGGCGCTCGGCATCGCGCTGATCGTGGCCGGCGTGCTCACGATCGAGGTGGCCGGCGTCGTGCACTGAGCGCGCCTGCCAGCGCCACCGCCACCAATCCGGCAATCGGTACGGACAGAAGGCCGATCCGGAGACTCGTCGCATCGGCGACGACCCCGACGATCAGCGGTGCGCCGAAGAAGCCGACACGCATGAGCCAGGTAACCGCCGTCAGCCCGGTGCCCGGTCGCATGCCCGGCAGTTGGTCGGCCCCGTGCATCGCCGCCGGTATCAGGGTGGCGACGCCAAGACCCGCGGCCGCAAACCCGGCGATCGTGCCGGGGACACTGGGGAACGCCAGCGCACAGCCCATTCCGGCGGCAGCGATGAACCCGCCGGTGCGCACAACCGTTCGTTCGCCGAACCGGTCGACAAGCCGGTCGCCGACCAGCCGGCCAACAAACATGAAACCGACAAGCGCGACGTAGCCGAACGCCGCGACCGGTCCAGGTGCACCGAGGGAGTCACGCAAATACAGGGTGGCCCAGGAGCTTCCGGCGTCCTCGACCGTCGCCCCTGCGATCGAGATGACCACCAGCGCCAGCAGCGTTGCATACACGGCGATGCCCGCGCCTCCCCCGTCCGAAGTCCGCGTCGAGGGGTGGTCATCATGGTCAGGGCCGTCCAACAGATACGGGTAGGCGATCACGACCACGGCGCTGAAGACCACTGCCGCGATCGCCAAATGCGTTGTCCGGGAAATGTGCAATGCGATCGCCGCCGCACCCATCAAACCGCCCACTATCGCGCCGACCGCCCACACCGCGTGAAACGAGTTGATGATCGACCGGCCGTAGTTGCGCTGCACCCGAAGGCCGTGCGCGTTCTGCGCGACGTCGGTGATCGCATCCGAGGCGCCCGCGACGAACAGCGCGGCGGCCAGCACCAGCGGCGTAGTCGCGAGGCCTGCGACGACGACGAACCCCGCGATGCCGATCGTGCCGACCACCGCGACCCGCGACGAGCGGTATCGCCGGATCAGCGTCGCGGCGGCAAGCCCGGCGACCAGCGCGCCACCGGAGAACGCGGCGATCGCCGCGCCGTAGACCGCATTGGACAGGTGAAGGTCGGCCTTGATCTCGGGATAGCGCGGCAGCAGGTTGGCGAAGATCGCCCCGTTGGTCAGGAACAGCGCCGCGGTCGCGATCCGCGCCCGCCGGTCCTGCGCCACGTATCGGACATTACCGACGGTGGCCATCGGGCATCTCTAGTGTGTGGGCACATGGAGTCGAGCGAGGACACGCGAGAGCCGGATTATCGCTTCACGCTTGCCAACGAGCGGACCTTCTTGGCCTGGATCCGCACCGCGCTCGCGCTGATGGCCGGCGGCGTCGCAGTTGTCCAACTAGTCCCCGCCCTCTCCATTCCAGGTATCCGGCACGGGCTCGGGACGGTGCTGACGGCGGCAGGCGGGGTGCTGGCGGTGCTGGCGGTTCGGCGATGGCAGAGCGTGCAAATCGCGATGCGCCAGGGAGTCGAACTCCCCCGATCGTGGATGCCGGTGCTGCTCGGCTGCGTCGTAGTCGCAGTGACCATCGCGTTGATCGTCGTGATCTCCGTCCAGCCGTAGACGGACAAGGGCCATGCATCCTCGACAACCGGAAAAGCCAGGTCTGCAAGCAGAACGAACCCAATTGTCCTGGGAGCGTAATGCATTCGGCTTCCTTGCCGTCGGCGCAATCCCGCTGCTGGGCCACGGTCCGTTTACCGCGGGGCGGACGGTACCGGTGGTTGTGGGGGCACTGCTGGCGTTACTGGCCGTTTGGCTCGGTCACCGACGGGCGAGCCGCATGATGGTCACACCCAGGACCGAAGTCCTTCTACTCGGATGGGCCACCGCGGGCTTCGCGACATTGCTTGTGGTGTTCAACGCCCTCTAGGGCCTGCGTGAGCAGCCGTTCGCTGGTCTCCCAGAGGTCGAGCGCCTTGCCGCGGTCGTAGGAGTCCGCCGACGACCGGATCGGCCGCGGCCCGTCGAAGTACTCACCGCTGACACCGTCGAACCGGGCGTCGTTCGCCAGCGCGGCCAGATAGCGGCCGGAGGTGCGCGTGCTGCGCACACCCGGCAACACCCGCAGCGCGGGCAGCAGATAGCGCCACGCGAGCCGCTGCAGCGGCGGGTAGTCGCGGGCCAGCCCGGAGCCCGGCATCAGGCCGGGGTCGAACGCGTTGACCGTCACGCCCTGTTCGCCGTGGCCGAGCCTGCGGTCGAGTTCGTAGGTGAAGAGCAGGTTGCACAGCTTGGAGGTGGTGTAGCGGCGGCGGCCATCCGGAGACTCATCGACGCGCGGATGCGCGAGGTCGGCCGCCGCGGTGTAACTCGGGTCGGGCATGCCGGTGTGCTTGGTCGGGTCGTGGGTGCCGCTGCTGACGACGACGATCCGCGCCGGGTGTGCCAGCTCGTCGAGAAGCCCCGACACCAGCGTGAAATGGCCGAGATGGTTGACGCCGAACGTCATCTCGACGCCGTCCTCCGTCCACTCGGTGCCCGACACCACCTGCACACCGGCGTTGCACACGATCGCGTGCACCGGCGGAAGGGTGGCGCCGCGAACGTCGTCTACGAAGGCTCGCACCGAGGCCAAGGACGCGAGGTCCATGTCCATCACGGTGCAGCGCTGCGGTTGCCCTAATTGCGCGACGGCCTCGGCACCGCGGCTGCTGTCGCGAACGGCGAGGACGATGTGCCAGGACGGGTCGCTGCGCAGCAGCGCTCGTGCGCACTCGAGCCCGAGCCCCGAGCTGGCGCCGGTGATGATCGCGGTCTGTGTTTTCACTTCTCCTCCAACAGAATCGGAATGAGCGCCGTCATGGCCTGGGACAGACGCCGGTACATCCGCTCGACGTCGGTGTCGGGTTCGAGGTGGTCGGCGAAGAACACCCCATCCGATAGCGCGACGGCGAGCGCGGTGAGATCAGTGACGACACGTTTGGCCTTCGACGGTGGCGCGTCGGCGGGCAGCAGCTGGGTGATCGCGTCGCGGAACCGAGCGATTGCGGTGTCGCGGACGCGGCGCACCACCGCGGCCACCGCCTGATCGTCGCTGCGCTCCAGCGACAGCATGTAGAACAGCCGCAGGAAGTCGGGGTGCTGAGATTGCAATCTCGACAGCACTGCCAGCTGCTCTTCGGCGCCTTCTGACGTCGGGATCGCGGCGAAGAACCGGTCGGCGCCGCGTTCCATCACCGCGGCGAGCACGCCTTCCTTGGAGCCGAAATGCCAATAGATGGAACTGGGCGGCAGCCCGCACGCCTTGCGGATGTCGCTGATCGACGTGGCGGCGTATCCCCGTGTGGCCATCAGCCGTTCCGTGGCGTCGAGGATCAGCTCGCGGGACTGCTCGCCCTGCTGCTGCTTCTTCGTCGGTCGTACATCTGTAGGGATCATTACAGACAGACTAGCAAGGCGCCGAACGTGAAGCCACTGCGGATTTCGCGGACTTTCTTCGCAGTGAGTTCACGCTCGACGACCGAGTGGCACGCTGAGCGTGTGACGATCCACACCGAGGTGACCACCGACGAGCTGCTCGGCCTCTTCCCGCCAGGAACCGAGCTCGCCGACGACGGCACCCTGATGATCGGCGGCTGCCGACTCGACGACGTCGCCGAGAAGTTCGGCACCCCTGCCATCGTCGTCTCCGAAGACGCCCTGCGTCAGCGGGCCCGCGACTACCTCGCCGCGTTTCGTGGGCGATGGCCGCGCTGCGATGTCGCATTCGCGTCAAAGTCGTTCCCGTGCACGGCCGTTCAGCGCGTCATGGTCGGCGAGGGCCTGCATCTCGACGTCGCGGGCGGCGGCGAGATCCTCACCGCGCTCAAGGCAGGCGCCGATCCGGCCAAGCTGGTCCTGCACGGCAACGCCAAGAGTGACGAGGAACTCGAGCTGGCCGTCAAGCACGGCGTCGGCCTGGTCGTGGTGGACAACTTCGACGACATCGACCGGCTGGAGCGCATCGTCGGCTCGGGGCATCAGCAACCCTGCCTGGTGCGGGTCATCCCCGGCGTCGAGGCCGCCACCCACGCCTCGCAGGCGACGGGCCATGCAGGCTCGAAATTCGGCCTGCTGCCCGACGACGCCCGCGACGCGATCAAGCGGATCGAGCGCAGTGCCAAGTTGCGGCTCGACGGGGTGCACACGCACGTCGGATCGCAACTGCTCAACGTCGAACAGCTCGCGCAGGCCGTCGAACCCATCGCAAAGCTCGGCACCTTCGACGTCTACGACCTCGGCGGCGGCCTAGGCGTGCGCTACACCTACGACGAGCACCCGCCCAGCCTCGACGACTACGCCGACGCGATGGTCACCCAGGCCCGCGCGCTGCTGCCCGACGGTGCGCGCATCATCGTCGAGCCGGGACGCAGCATGGTCGCCAACAGCGCATGCACGGTGTATCGCGTCACGACGATCAAGCGTGGGGTCCTCACCCACGTGGCGGTGGACGGCGGGATGGCCGACAACCTCGAGGTGTCGCTGACCGGGCAGCGGTTCGAGGCGACGATCGCCAACCGGGTCGGCGGTGGCGAGATGGTGAGTGTCGTCGGCAGGCATTGCGAGTCCGGCGACCAGCTCGTCGACGGCGTCCCGTTGCAGGGACCCGCGATCGGCGATCTGCTCGCGGTTCCGGTCACCGGTGCCTACTGCTACACCATGTCCAATCAGTACAACGGCGCGCGCCGGGTGCCGGTTGTGTTCGCCCGCAACGGGACTGCCCGGCTCGTGGTCCGGCGGGACACGTGGGACGACCTGTTGATCCGCGATGTGGACTGATCCGCTGCGCACGCGAGGAGCAGGACAAACCTGCGAAGATGGGCGGCATGACTGACCTGCCTGCCTCGCTTGTCGAGTTGGCGCGCCGCAACGGCGTCGCAACCGAATACGAGGACTGGACCGGCAGGCATGCAGCCGTCGCCGATTCCACGCTGATCGCCGTGCTCGACGCCCTCGGCGTGGCCGCCGCCACCGAGGCCGAGCGCATAGCCGCACTTCTCACACACGACCGCGATTACTGGGCGCGCTCGCTGCCGCCGACGATCGTCGGCCGGTTCGGCGTTGCGTCGTCGTTCTGGGTGCACGTCACACACGGCGATCCCGCCGGTCTGTGGATCCGGCTGGAGGACGGCAGCGTGCGCACGGGCCTGCGGCAGCTTGAAAACAACAGGGCTCCTTACGATCTCGGTGACCGATTAGTCGGCGAAGCCACCTTCGAATTGCCCGGCGACCTCCCCGCTTGGCTATCACCGACTGCATCTTCAGGTCGGCTCGTTGGACACCAGCACGCTGGTGATCATCTCGCCCGCGTCGCTGGAGCTGCCCGCCAGGCTCGGCCCGAGCCGGGCATGGGGTCTGGCCACCCAGCTCTACAGTGTGCGCTCGCAACGATCTTGGGGCATCGGCGATTTGACCGATCTGACCGACCTCGCCGTGTGGTCTGCCGCCCAGCACGGTGCGGGTTTTATTCTGGTCAACCCGCTGCACGCGGCCGCGCCGACAGCGCCGATGGAGCCGTCGCCCTATCTGCCAACGTCGCGCCGGTTCGTCAACCCGCTGTACCTACGACCCGAGGCGATACCCGAATTCGCCTACGCCCGACCGCGAGGCACCCTCCGCAAGGCCCACAAGGCGATACAGGCACGCGCCGACCGTGCCAAGCGGATCGACAGGGACGCCGCATGGAAGGCCAAACGCACTGCGCTGGAAAGCGTCTACCTCGCCGAGCGGTCGGCAGGGCGGGAGTTCGCGTACGCCGCCTACCGCCAGCGCGAAGGCCACAGCCTCGACGACTTCGCGACATGGTGTGCGCTCGCCGAGGAGTACGGCGGCGACTGGCACCAGTGGCCCGAGGATCTGCAGCATCCGTCCAGCCCGGCGGTCGCCGGCTTCGCCGCCGAGCACGCCGGCGCCGTCGACTTTCACCGCTGGCTGCAGTGGCAGCTCGACGACCAGCTCACCGCCGCGCAGGGCACAGCCGTGGCGGCTGGCATGGAACTCGGCATCATGCACGATCTCGCGGTCGGCGTGGATCCCAACGGCGCAGACGCGTGGGCGCTACAGGACGCGCTGGCGCTCGGCGTCGCCGCGGGCGCACCGCCCGACGAGTTCAATCAGCTCGGCCAGGACTGGTCGCAGCCGCCGTGGCGGCCCGATCAATTGGTGGACCAGGCGTACGAGCCGTTTCGCGCCCTCGTCAACTCGGTACTGCGGCACGCGGGCGGCGTTCGCATCGACCACATCATCGGCTTGTTCCGGCTGTGGTGGATCCCGAAGGGCTCCCCGCCGACCGAAGGCACCTACGTGCGATACGACCACGAGGCGATGATCGGCATCGTTGCGCTGGAGGCGCACCGCGCCGGGGCCGTCGTCGTCGGCGAGGATCTCGGCACGGTCGAGCCCTGGGTGCGCGACTACCTGCGCGAACGCGGCCTGTTCGGCACCTCGATCCTGTGGTTCGAGGCCGACCGCGACGGCGACGGCGGACCGCTGCCTAGCGAGAAGTGGCGGGAATACTGCCTGTCGTCGGTGACCACCCACGACCTGCCGCCGACGGCGGGCTACCTGGCGGGTGAGCATGTGCGGCTGCGCGAAAAGCTCGGCCTGCTGACCCGTCCGGCCGACGAGGAACTGGCCGGTGAGCAGGCCCAACAGGCGGCCTGGCTGGCCGAGCTGCGCCGGGTCGGGCTGCTCGGCGACGACACAAGCGTCGACGAGGTCGTGCTTGCGCTCTATAGATATCTCGGTCGCACACCGTCCAAACTGCTGGCGCTGTCGCTCGCCGACGCGGTCGGCGATCTTCGCACCCAGAACCAGCCGGGCACCACCGACGAATACCCGAATTGGCGGGTGCCGCTGAGCGGGCCCGATGGCCGAAAACTGCAGCTAGAAGAGGTGTTCACCGACCCGCGGGCGGCCGCGCTTGCCGAGGCGATGAAACGGATCGTGCACCCGCCGGTGTAACGCTTAGGCACATGTCTGCGGTTTCACATTTGTCACCGCTGCGATATGTTCGCACCGCACCGACCTAGGAGAAGATCACGTGAAGAAGATCGTTGTGCTCAGCGGTGGCCTCCTCACCGCCGGCGCGGCCGCTCTGATCGGCGCTGGTGTGGCTCTTTCGCAGCCGCAACCTGACAGTAGCTCGTACAACGTTATCGGCGAGCCGTACAACAAGGCGCTCCAAGTCCTGAAGAGCCAGGGTGTCAAGGCGTACTTCGGCGGCTCGTTCGGCAGCGTGCTGCCGCAGGCGCAGTGCCTGGTCGATCAGCAGAAGATGACCTCGGGCGGCCGCATGCTGCTGATGCTGGACTGCAGCCAGAAGGCCGCCGACGAGATCGCAAATATGGGCCCCTCCGGTGGTCCGACCGTCGGCTCCAACGGCATCACCACGGTGACGCCGACCCCGGTGGTGCCGATTCAGGGTGCGCCGGGCCCGGTCGCCCCGCCGCCGGCTTAGCCCGGGCGCGGCAACCTGGTACCCGCGTTCCCACCTACTGGCCGTAAACTCTCTACACCGCTTCGGGGAGGGAGTCCGCGATGTTGCGACCGCACCGTTTCGACCAGGAAGTCGATCCGGGCCCGGTACAGATCCAGGCCCGCAAGGTTCATTTCGATGTGTCGGGTATCCCACTGCACTGGATTCCGGGACACCCGGTGGCCAGCAATGTCGTCAGCCTGCTCAACGTCGTCCTGCCCGCCGCCGAACGCTGGTTCGTCGACACACTCAACGAGGCCCTGCCGCTGGTGAAGGATCCCAAGCTGGCCGATGACATACGCGGGTTCATCGGCCAGGAGGCCACCCACGCCGACGTCCATGAGCAGGTGCTGCACGAGTACATGGTGGTCAACGGGATAGATCCCGCGCCGATCCTCGACCAGATCGAGTACGTCTTCGAAAAGATGCTCGCGCCAACGACATCCACCGATCCCAAGCGGCGGCTCAATCATCTGTGCGACCGGCTGTGGCTGATCGCGGCGATCGAGCACTACACCGCCGTGATGGGTGACTTCGCATTGAATTGCGCATGGGACGACCACGGCGCGTCGCCAACGATGGTCGACCTGTTCCGCTGGCACGGCAGCGAGGAAGTCGAGCACCGCATGGTGGCGCACGACATCGCCGTCTACTTCCATGACAGCTATGTCGACCGGATCCGCGCCATGACCATGGCGGTGGTGATGATCTTCGTGTTCTTCCAGCGCGTGGCGTGGTACCTGGTCAAGACCGACCCGAACACCGACATCGGCTGGTGGAAGTTCAATCGGATGCGGATGCGCGACTCGAAGCTCGGCCTGCTTCCCAAGTACCGCAAGCTGTTTGGCTCCAACACGGCGATGTACTTCCGGCCGGGATTCTCACCGGAGGAGATGGGTTCGACGGCGCAGGCCGTCGCGTATCTCGCCAACTCCCCCGCGGCTCGCGCCGCGCACCTTTGATGGGGCTCTTCGACAGGTACCGCCAAGCACCTCCGAGCACGTCCGGTCGCATCCGCCACGACGTCACGCTGGGCCTGGCCGACGCCGCCCTCACCGGACTGTGGGCGTTATCGGGTGCGATCAGGAAGATGTCGCCACCGCCCGAGCCTGACCGCACCTTTGCACTGACAGTGGTCGACCGGCGGGTGGTCGCCCATGATCAGGATGTCATCGCGCTGACGCTGGTCGGCGATCATCTGCCGCGCTGGCATCCCGGCGCGCACATCGACATTCACCTGCCAAGCGGATTGGTGCGGCAGTACTCGCTGTGCGGTGACCCCGAAACACCGGACTGCTACCGCATCGCCGTGCGGCGGATCCCGGACGGCGGCGGAGGCTCCATCGAGGTGCACGACGCGCTGCGCGTCGGCGCCAAAGTGACCACGCACGGACCGCGCAACGCGTTCCCCCTTACGGTGCCCGGCTACGGGTCTCCGGCGCGGCGGTTCCGCTTTATCGCGGGCGGCATCGGGATCACGCCAATCCTGCCGATGCTGGACCTGGCGCAGCGCCTCGGCGTCGACTGGTCGATGGTCTACGCCGGGCGCAGCCGCGACAGCCTGCCGTTCGTCGACGAAGTCACACAGTTCGGCGACCGCGTCGCGATCCGCACCGACGACACCAGCGGCCTGCCAACGGCCGAAGAACTGCTCGGCGAATGCCCCGACGGCACCGCCGTCTACGCATGCGGTCCTGCGCCGATGCTGACGGCGATTCGATCGGGGCTCGTCGACCGGGACAACGTCGAGTTGCACTTCGAGCGGTTCGCCGCCCCGCCGGTCGTGGACGGCACCGAGTTCACCGTCGCGGTGGCGTCCACCGGTGAGACGGTTCAGGTCGGCGCCGAGGAGACGCTGCTTTCGGCACTGGGCCGCACGGGGGTGCATGCGTCGTACTCCTGTCAGCAGGGCTTCTGCGGTACCTGCCGCACCAGGGTGCTCGACGGCACGGTCGACCACCGCGACACCTTGCTCACCGATCCCGAACGCGACAACGGCTTGATGCTGATCTGCATCTCGCGGGCGGCCGACGGCTCGCATCTCACGCTCGATCTGTAGCCGCGTCTGTACTATTCGCCCATGCCGTTGGCCGATGGTGCGACGTTCGCGGGGTACACCATCGTGCGGATGCTCGGCTCAGGCGGCATGGGCGAGGTCTACCTCGCGCAGCATCCGCGGCTGCCCCGCCGCGACGCGCTGAAGGTGCTGCCCGCGTCGGTATCGGCGGACGACGAGTATCGGCAGCGGTTCAACCGCGAGGCCGACATCGCCGCCACGCTGTGGCATCCCCACATCGTCGGTGTGCACGACCGCGGCGAATTCGAGGGCCAGATCTGGATCTCGATGGACTATGTAGAGGGCACCGACTCGGGCCGGCTACTGCACGAGCGCTATCCCAATGGCATGCCCACGGCCGACGTGGCTGACATCGTGACCGCCGTCGCCGACGCGCTGGACTACGCGCATCAGCGCGACCTGCTACACCGCGACGTCAAACCCGCCAACATCCTACTGGCCCACCCTGCGTCGGGCGAACAACGAATTCTGTTGGCGGACTTCGGCATCGCCCGCTGGGTGAATGACATCAGCGGGTTGACCGCCACGAACATGACCGTCGGCACGGTGTCGTACGCGGCGCCCGAGCAGCTGATGGGTGGGCAGCTCGACGGCCGGGCGGATCAATACGCATTGGCGGCCACCGCCTTTCACCTGTTGACCGGTGTTCCGCCGTTTCAGCATTCCAACCCCGCCGTCGTCATCAGCCAGCACCTGTCCGCTTCTCCGCCTGCGATCGGCGATCGGCGCCCCGAGCTGTCCGCGATCGACCCTGTGTTGGCCAAGGCGCTGTCCAAGGATCCCAAGGACCGTTTCGAGCGCTGCGCCGACTTCGCCCGCGCGCTCGCACATCGGCTCGACGCGGCGCCGACGGGTGATGTCGGCACCACCTTCGCCCCCGCCGCACCACGACCGAAACGTTCCCTGCCACGAGCCGGCGTCATCGTACCTGCGATCCTTGCGGTGCTGCTGCTCGCTGCAGTTACGGTGGCGGTCATGGAATTTCGTCGCGCCGACCGACCGGAAGCGACGTCTCCGACGACGAAATCACCGGCGGCCGCCACCCCGACATTCACAGCGCTGCCCCCGCCGCCGGAGCCGGTGCAGCCGCCGACCACGGCTCCCCCTGCCCCACCGCCAACCGTGGTGATCGGAGCAAACTGCACCCCGGCGGGCAGCACTGGAACCACGGACGACGGTTCGACGGCGTACTGCTCGGTCCTGCAACCGAGCGGAATCACCGTGTGGTCCTTGCAGCAGGGCAGCATCCCGAGCCCGACGGTGACGACCGAACAGACCGACACCCCGCTGCCGACTGAGGACGAGTCGCCGATACGGGTGTGCATGCAACAGACCGGGAAGACCCGAGTGCAATGCTGGGAAGAAATCCGGCGCAGCAATGGGCGTCCGGTGCCATGAAATTCGCAGTCATAGCGCCAGTGGCCGCAGGCGTCACCGCCGATCCCGGATGGATGTCCGCGTTCGCGCGACACGTCGAATCCTGCGGATTCGAGTCGATCGTCACCGTCGAACACACCGTGCTGATGACCGAGTACAGCAGCGTCTACCCCTACGACGCATCCGGACGGGTGGAGTTGCCCGCCGACTGCCCGGTGCCCGATCCCCTTGACCTGCTGGCGTTTGTCGCAGCGCAGACCGATCGCCTCGGGCTGGCCACCGGTGTGCTTGTGCTGCCTAACCACCATCCGGTGGGATTGGCCAAGCGAGTGGCCACCGTGGATGCGTTGTCGGGCGGCAGGGTTCGGCTCTGCGTGGGAATGGGTTGGCTCAAGGAGGAGATCGAGGCGTGCGGCGCTGAGTTCGCAAGCCGCGGGCGCCGCGCAGACGAACAGCTCGAGGTGATGCGGCTGTTGTGGGAGGACCGGCCTGACGGCGCGAGTTATTCCGGCGAGTTCTTCGAATTCGACCACGCCGCTTGCTATCCGAAGCCCGCAGGTCGTGTGCCCATCCACATCGGCGGGCACAGCCGCGCGGCGGCCCGCCGGGCAGGCCGGGTTGGTGACGGCTTTCAGCCGCTCGGCGTCGGCGGTTCGGAGTTGACCGAGCTGATCGGGATAATGCGCGACGAGGCGGGTAAAGCCGGCCGCGACCCGGATGCGCTCGAGCTGTCGCTGGGCCATCTCGTGACCAAGATCGACGGCGATCGTGCCGACAAACTCGCGGCGCTGGGCGCCGACAGGATCGTGCTGGCCATGCCGCCCACCGCCGACATCGGCGAGGCTTGTGACCTGCTGTCGACGTGTGCGCAGCGGTTGGCGCTGACGCCATGAGCCTCAACGCTTTCGATCGACTCGCGCTGAGCGACCTCGTTCACCTGTACGCGTCCGCGGTCGATGACCGGCGATTCGATGATGTCGTCGAGTTGTTCACCGACACAGCAGAATTGCGGCTGCCCGACCCGCCCGGTTCATTGGAGCCCGTGCGCCGTCACCACGGACGTGATGGCGTGCGGCAGGCGATGGTTGCGGTTGCCGCTGTGACTCGAACGGAGCACGCGATCGTCGGTGAGGTGTATGCCGCGAGGGACAACGACCGCAACTATGCGCTGGGCCGCATCACGTGCATCGCCCACCACTGGACCGTCGCCGACGGAAAGATCACCGATTTGGTCTGGCATCTGCGTTACGACGACGAGTACATGCGCACGCGGGCAGGATGGCGCATCCACGGCCGCGCACTGACCATCAACGCTATCGAGACCCGCCCGGTTCGCCGCCTTCGAGGGCAGCCGTGAGACGGTCCAGCAGCGGCCGCTGACCCTTCAGCAGCTTCTCATTGGCCTCGGCCACGGAAAACCAACCGACCCGGTCGATTTCGGCATATTCGCGGATGGTGCCCGAACCCTTCGGCCACTCAAGCTCGAACGTGTTGCTGAAGGTGCCGTCGAGGTCCAGGTCGCCGCGAACGGCGAAGGCCGTGATGATCTTCCCGCTTGGCTGCTTCAATGGCGCGAATTCGATGCGCGGACCTTCTGGCGGCGGCTTGCCGAGTTCCTCGAGAAATTCGCGTTGCGCGACGGCCCACGGGTCTTCGTCCTCGAGATACTCACCCTTCGGAATCGACCATGCTCCTTCGTCTTTGCGTGCCCAGAACGGGCCGCCGGGGTGGCCGATCAGCACCTCGACGACGCCGTCTGCGACGCGGTACAGCAGAATGCCTGCGCTCAGCTTCGGCATCAGACCGGGGTCGGTTCTGAGACCTTGACCAAGGTCTTGCCGATGTTGGCGCCGGTGAACAACCCGTTGAGGGCATCGACGCACGATTCGATGCCGTCGAAGATGGTCTGGCGGTGTACGAGTCGGCCGTCGGCCTCCCACTGGCGAAGCGACGCGAAGGCCTCGTCGAAGCGGCCCCACTCGTCGAGCGCGTTAAACCCCTGCATGAGCGCGGTCCTGGCCAGGAGGTTGACGTAGTTGGAGGGGCCTGGGTGGTCGCCGGTCAGGTAGCTGGAGATGACGCCGCAGAGCACGACCCGTGCCTTGGGTGCCAGTCGGCCCAGCACCGCGTCGAGAATCGGCCCGCCTACGTTGTCGAAGTAGACGTTCACACCCTTCGGGCAGTGTTCCTTGAGCGCGGCCGGGAGGTTGTCGCTCTTGTAATCGATGCACGCGTCGAACCCGAAGTCTTCTACCACCGCCTTGCACTTGTGTGGCCCGCCCGCGATGCCGACCACCCTGGCGCCTGCGATCTTGGCGATCTGCCCGGCCACCGACCCGGTGGCGCCCGCCGCGGCCGACACCACCACGGTCTCCCCTGGCTTGGGCCTGCCGATGTCGGTCATCCCGAAGTAGGCGGTGGCGCCGGTCGGGCCATAGACCGACATGATCGCCAGCTGGTCGGTCTCCCCGGGAATGGGCGTGGTGAATACGTCATCGCGGATGATGACGTATTCCTGGAAGCCCGTCAGCGTGGTCACGACGTCACCGACCGCGTAGGCGTCACAGCATGACGCCACCACTTCGCCGATTCCCGCCGCCCGGATGACGTCGCCCAGCTGGAGCGCTGGCAGGTAGCCAGGCTGGCCGTCGAGCCAGGTACGGGCGGCGGCGTCCATCCCGATATAGGTGGTGCGCACCAGCGCCTCGCCGTCGGCGGGCTCGGGGGCCGGGTTGGTGACCAGCTCGGTGTCACCGGGCTGGACCAGCCCGGTCGGGCGGCGCCGCAGCAGGATCTGGCGGTTCGTCAGTTCAGGCACATGGGCGAAACTACCGAAGACTACGCCCGCTTCTGCAGCGCTTGCTGTCCAAACTGTCCGATTTCCAGCGAGCCGTCGGGCAGGACCAGGTCACCGGAGGCCACTCGGTTGCGAAGGTAGGCGAACGTCTGTGCGGTCTGCGCGAACAGGTGCTCGCCGGCCCGCAACGTCGGTCGAACCTTGCCGCCGCGAGATACGAACTGCGGCAATGGCTTCACCTCGGTGTGGTAGTCCACATTGAAGAACAGGGGGAACGAATATCGCTCCTCGGCGACCCTGCGCACCCGATGGCTGGTGGCGACGAACTCCCCGTTGGTCCACAGTTCCAGCATGTCGCCGATGTTGACGACGAACGTGCCAGGCACCGGCGGCACGTCGATCCACTCGCCTGCACCGTTCATCACCTCCAAGCCCGGCGCCGTCGGTTTGAGCAGCGTGAAGCACTCGTAGTCCGTGTGCGCGCCGATGCCCTCACCGTCTTCGACCTCGGGGTTGTACGGGTAGTGAATGAGCCGCAACTGGCTCGGCGTCTTGGTGGCGTGCTGGGAGAAGGTATCGGGGTCCTCGCCGAGCGCCACCGCGAACGCCCACAACAGCCGATGGCCGACACCGAGCACCGCGTCGTAGTAAGCGGTCACCACGTCGGCGAACCCCGGCAGGTCCGGCCATACGTTCGGACCCAGCATCGGGTTGCCGGCCAGATAGTCGGGGTCGTCGGCGGACAGGTCCAACGCTGTGTCGAATGCCTCCTTCATTTCCGGCATTCCCGTCGCAAGGCCTTCCTCGCCGGAGGGCACGTAGCCCCGATGACACTTGGACAACCCGATGTAGGAGCGCATCTTCTCCTCGACCGGCAGCGCGAAGAACTCCTTCGTCGCGGCCAGCATGCGCTCGAACAGCTCGTCTTCGATGCCTGCGCCGCTCACGTAGAAGAACCCGACCTCGCGGGCGGCCTTGCCGATCTCGGCGGCCACGTGTTCGCGTTGTGCACGGTCCGGCGAGCGCAGCCCGCCGATGTCGACGATCGGCACCGATGTGAATGACGTTGCGCCACTCATAGATCCACCTCTCCTTCGCTATCCTCGACGCTCCATCGGCCGCCGTTGGCCATCAGGTCATTACCGTTCATGTGCGGATTGATCGCGGTCCACTTCGAATCGCCGACCATGCCGAGCGCAACACCGCGCAGGTCCGCCCAACCGAATTGCGCACCGGCGCGCAGCAGGATCGCGCTCTCCAGGAACAGCGCCCAGCACGGCATGGCAGGGCCGTCATCGCGCACCCAATGTTCGACGTAGTCCTCGTGCACACCGACTTCGATAAGCACACCCGCCTCCCATCGCATCCGCCCCGCATCGGGGAACGGGCCGGGCGGCTCGATGTCGATGAGACGCTGCCACTCGAAGACGTCGTCGTGCTGGCTGAGTCGACCGGCGAAGCCCCGCGTGTCCGCGTACGCGGTGATCCCCTGCAGCCATGCCACGCCCGTGCTGGTGTCGCGTGACCCGTCGCTGTCGATGAGCACGGTGCGCCGCCACAGTCCGCTGCATTCGCTCATCAGCACGCTTGTCATGCCGACGCCGCCCACGTCGACTGCAAAAGGGCGATGCCGTGTTCGGTGGGCCGGCCGAATGCCCGCACACGGGCGATTCCGCCGTCGGGATAGGCCTGCAGCCGGAGTGCGGTGATGCCCGTAGCGTCCACGACGAAGACCTGTCGGGCGTCGGGTGCGATGCGGGTGCGGGGCAGCACTTCTACGTCGAACGGCACCAGCGCCCAGCCGTGTTCGCCACACGGCCGCGCTCGGCTGCCCAGCACCGCCACCTCGGGTGAGGCGTTGAACACGAAGCGGCTGGTGTCGATCTCGACTCGCTGCAGATCGGCGGGCACGGCGAACGAGATCATCACTGCGTCGTGGGTGTCGGGGCCGATATCCCGCCGCCGCCTGGTCTCCCACCCGTCGCCCATGTTGCGTGGCCGGTCCGGTGCGATGAGCACGCGGGCGTCGGAATAGAAGCTGTCGCTGGACCATTCGACACGGCCGCCCTGCTCGACGCCCGATACTTCGACGGTAACGTCGTCCCACAGCGCGGGGTCCGCGATGACGTCGCCGTATGCCCGTAGTCGCGCGACTCCCCCGTCGGACTCCAGCTTCAGCCGCACGTGCGTGTAGCGGCGTGGATCGTCGACGGCAAAGACGTTGTGGGAGTCGGGTTTCAGTGCGACGGTTTCGACGATCGTCGTCCACTGCACCGTATCGGCGGTCGGGTCGGCGACCGTGTCGAGGACGCATGCGTCGACGCGGCAGCCGGTCGGGTGATTCCCTGAGAAGGAGCGGGTGTCGACATCGATCATGCGCAGCCGGCCGCCAACTCCGAGTCGCACGATTGCCCAGTCGCCGTCCGCGTGCCTGCGGGTCTCCCAGCCGTCGACGACCTCACCGCGGTCGTCGTACGTGCCTGGCACGAACGCCGGTTCGCCGGGCTCGATCAAGCGTTCCTTGACGCCGAACGATTCGTCGCTTGCGGCGACGACGCTCCCGCCGAGCGCCCGCGACGCCAGATCGACATTCATGGGTCAAGCCCCAACGACGTCGATAGCGGCCAGTGGCTGCGCGGGTTGTCCGGCCCCGCGGCGAGCACGCCCGCCTTGCTGGTGCTCAGGCCGAGCCCGACCAGTGCCTGGGCCAACGCCACGGCGGAGGCCACACCGTCGACGGCGGGAACCCCGAGTTTGGCGGTGATCGTCCCGGTGACACCGGCCATCCCGGCGCAGCCGAGGCAGATCACGTCGGCGCCGTCCTCGGTGACCGCCTTGGCCGCCTCGTCGACGATCGCCTGCACGGCTCCCGCCGGGTCCGCGTCGACCTCCGCGGTGCCGAGCCCGCAAGCCCGCACCGACGCGCAGTGCGCATCGAGGCCGGCGAGCAGCAACCTGTCCTCGATGGGCGGTATGGAGCGGGCCAACGTGGTGACCACGGAGAAGCGCCGTCCGAGCAGATGCGCGACGTGGGCGGCGGCTTCGGCGATGTCCAGTACCGGCACGGTAAGCATCTCCTGAAGCGCGTCCTTGCCGTGCTCACCGAATCCGGCAAGAATCACTGCGTCATAATCGAATTCGCCCGCCGCGAGCGTGGTGGCCATCAGGTCCATCACACCCACTGCGGACAGGTAGCTTTCAGCGGCCGAGTCGATCGCCGTCGCGCCGAACCGTGGACTGCACGCGACGATCTCGGTGCCGTCGGCGGCCACGGCGCGTGCGGCCGCGGCGATCTCGGCCGTCATCGACTCCGATGTGTTCGGGTTCAAGACAAGTAGTCTCATGCGGGGGCGCCCACGCGCTCGTAGATGCGGCGGCCCGCCAGCCAGGTCTGCACAACCGAACCACGCAGCACGACACCGTCATAGGGCGTGACCGCGTGCCGATGTCGCAGCGCGTCGGCGCGCACGGTGTGCTCACCTTCGGGATCGAACACACACAGATCGGCCTGCTGCCCGACCGCTATCCGTCCCCTGTCGCCGAGACCTGCAAGGGCCGCAGGCCGTTCGGACATCCACCGGCACAGATCCCCGAGTCCGAACCCCCGCTTGGCGGCGTGCGTCCACACGGCCCTCGGCGCGACCTCGAGCGAACTGATTCCGCCGAAGACACGCCCGAAGTCGCCGTCGGCCTTCATCGACGGCGCGCATGGCGAGTGGTCGGACACGATCATGTCCAGCGTGCCGTCGGCCAGCCCCTGCCACAGCAAGCCGCGATTGTCCCCGTCGCGAATCGGCGGGCACGCCGCGAACTGCGTTGCGCCATCGGGGATGTCTTCAGCCGTGAAGATCAGATAGTGCGGACAGGTCTCGGCGGTGATACGCACCCCTTCTCGCTTGGCCTCGGCCAGCATCGGCAACACGCGGGCACTTGACACATGCACGACGTGGACGTGGGCACCCGTTTCCCTTGCGGCGTCGATGACCAACGCCACCGCATCCTCTTCGGAGGCGTCGGGCCGCGACGAGAGAAACGACGCATAGCCGCGGCCACACGGCCGTGGAGTGTCCTCGATGACGTGGTGGCTTTCCGCGTGCACCAGCAGCACGGCGTCCAGGGCGGCGATGAGCGCGACCGCACTTCGGAACTCGTCTGCGCTCAGGCGCGGGAAGTTCGGGTTACCCGAGTCGGTGAGGAAGCATTTGAAGCCCTGCACGCCTGCGGCGGCCAGATCGGCGAGGTCGCCGAGATTGTTGGGGACGACGCCGCCCCAGAACGCGACATCGACCTCGCAGTTGCCCTGAGCGGCCTGCCGTTTGCGCTGCAGCGCATCGACAGTCGTGGTCACCGGATCACTGTCCAGCGGCATATCGACAAGCGTCGTGATGCCTGCAGCCGCCGAGGCTGCCGTCGCGGTGGCGAAGCCTTCCCAATCGGTACCCGGCTCGTTGATGTGCACATGCGTGTCGACGAAACCCGGCAGCAGCACCGTCGCCTCTGGCAGCAAGATCTGTTCGGCGGCCGGGTATTCCGCATCGATCGGGCCAACCGCACGGATCACGCCGTCAGCCACCGCCACCGCCGCCGACCGGATCTCGCGGTCGATCACCGCCTTGATGGCACGGATAACCAGATCCACTATGCGAATCTGTCGTGGAAGTGACGGGTCAGCTCCGGCCACACGTGTGGATCGTGGCCCGGGATGAGTTGATAGCCCTTCTCCTTGGCCAGCCTCTTGAGCTTGCGGATGGGTTCAACGGTCTCCTCGGGCGTCACCCCGATGTAGCCGCCGATCGCCAGCTCGTGCTCGATGTTCTCGGTGAGATCGGCGGCGTCGAACGCAAACACGAACCCGTCACCACCCACCGACTCGTCGAGTTCGACGACGAAGCTCTGGTGTCCAGGGGTGTGTCCGTACGTCGGGACAGCGGTGATGCCAGGGGCGATCTCGGCTTCGCCGTCCGCCAGCTGCCACTCGATGCGCGGGTCGTCGAAGTCGACGCGGACGATGGCGTTGTGCTCGGGCTCGGGGTGATTGGACAGCCCGTATTCCAGTTCGCGTCTCTGCGCGTGCACCGGCACCTTGCCCGCGAACAGTTTCAAGCCGCCGGCATGGTCGTGGTGCAGGTGGCTCACCGCGACGGTGTGGATGTCGTCGATGTCGACGCCGATGTCGTGCAGCGACTGTTCAATCGGCTCACCAGGTCCCGGCAGTACCGGGATGTACTCGACGGTCGGGAAGAACCGCCGGTACAGCGCGGGGTCCCGGATCAGCGCGGTGTTGAACCCGGTGTCCAGCAGCACCCAGCCGCCGTCGGTCTGCAGCAGCACCCCGGGCACTGGCTCCCGCATTCGCTCTTCGGGCGGAGCGCCGTAGACCGAAACGGACTTCGGCAGCTCCTCCCAGCCGAGTGTCAACAGCACGATCCGATGTACTTTGCCCATCGGCCTAACCTACGGACAGCGCGGCGATTCGGAGCGAGTTCGGGTTGGACAACGCGTGCGCCTGCTCGACCCCTTTCAGCCACGGCTGGGCCACCACGAAGTCGTCGACGTCGGCGACGTTCAGCCAGCATCCCGTCTCTTCGGCGGCAACGCCTGCGTCCGAGAAGGGTTGCGGCGCACCGTTCGGCAAGCCTTGCGCAAGTGCGGAGCTCACCCGCGGCGACGAGCAGCCGAGGTAGTTGATGCCGCCGTCCTTGTCCCACGAGATGTGGCCCCAGGTGTACGGAGTCGGGGAATCGGGCCACACCGGGTTGGCGAAGATATCGGGAGCCGCCTGCATGTCCGTGCCGATCCAGCCGTAGATCTCCGACGTCGGGTATCCCTGCACCTTCGCGGTGATGCCCGCCGCCGCGAGCTGAGTTTGAATCAAGTTGCTGATCAGCTGCATGTCGGGGTTGCTTGTGTCGTATCCGATGGTTATCGACTTCTGATCGGCGGGCAGACCGGCGGCGATCTGGGTCAACGCAGAGGGATCGTGCTTGAGAACCTGCTTTCCGTACTCGGCAGCGAGCACATACGGCGGATACATCTGCGCGCCGATCTTGCCGCGGCCGAAGTAGGTCTGCTTGACCAGCTGGTCGACGTCGATGGCATCCATCGTCGCGGTCCGGGTCGCCTGGTCCTTCATGATGCCCTTGTTCGGGTTGATGTAGACGAAGCCCGCCATCATCGTGGGCAGCGAGTAGTGCGAGTACTTCGGGTTGTTCAGATACTGCTCAACGGCCGATGACGGCAGGTCGTGCAGGATCGCGGAGAGCTGGCCGTTGTTGAACTGCAGCTGCTGCGCCGAAGTGTCTGTGATGACGGGCATCTCGACCTTTTCGAAGTACGGCTTCGGGCCCCAGTAATCGGGGAACGCGGCCATCCCATAGTGCGAGCCGACCTGCGCGTCGGTCAGCGTGTACGGTCCGGTGCCGAGGTCGTGGGTGGTGAGGTAGTTCTGCGCGAAGTCCGAGCCGCCGTTCTTCTGCAGCCCGGTCGGGCTCATCATGCGCGGGCCGTAGGCAGATGCGAGGTAGTCAAGGAACTCGTAGTTGGGTGACTTCAGCGTGATGGTGACGCCGTAATCCCCCTGTGTGGTAATCGATTCGATGTCCTTGACCATGTATGCGGGCCCGCCGTTGACGGCCAGCCTGCGGTCGAACGACGCCTTGACCGCGTCCGACTTGAACGGCGTTCCGTCGTGGAACTTCACGCCCTCACGAAGCTTGAGTGTGAAGACCTTGTTGTCGGGCGACGCGGTGTACTCGGTGGCCAGCAGCGGCTCCAACTCGCGCTTATCGGTACCGCCCTTGTATTGCAGCAGGCCCTCGTACAGGTTGGTCGTCAGCAGCAGGCCCTGCCCGGCGTAGTACACGTCGGGGTCCGGCGGCTGGCCGGGGTCCTGCAGGAACGACAGGTGCAGCACCTTGTCGGTCGGTGCCGCGTTCGGCGTGCTGCTGCCGGAATCCGAACCGCCACAGGAGGACAGGGCCAGCATTGCGGCGGCGCCGGCCGCGGCAATCGCCAGTAGTCGTTTCTTCATCGTGCTGCTCCTTCGAGGACGGGTTGTTCGAGCTGTTTGAACGCGGACAGGATCTCGTCGGTGGTACGTAATGCGCCTGTCTGGAGGTACTCCATCGCGGCCAGCGCCGCGTCGTGCAGGTATTGCGATGACCCACCGACACAGTCGGTGACCACGCGGACATAGAAGTCGCGCTGATGCGCGTCGGCGAATGTGTAATGGACGCAGACGTCCGTCAGACCGCCGATCAGGATCAGCGTCGACGCCCGCAGCCCCCGCAGCACGATCTCGAAATCCGTTCCGATGAAACCCGAGTAGCGACGCTTGACGATGTGAAACTCGTCGGGCAGCGGCCTCAGCGACGGCTCGAGGTCGGTGCCCGGCTGGCCTTCGACACAGTGCACGCCTTCGGTGCCGTCCAGTTCACGCCCGAAGTCGACGCCGCTGGGCCGGTGTACCTCTTGAAAGAACACGACGGGTACACCGGCCGAGCGGGCGGCGGCGACAAGCTTTTCGGCCCGTTCCACGCGTTCGGCGTGCCCGGACATGTGGGGAATTCCGACGTCCTCTACTGGCATTGAGCCGCCCTGCTGGATGTCGACGACAACCAGCACCGGGTTGCCCACGATCAGTGGCTGTGTTGGCACCTAACCTCCTCCTACCGCTATTCGTGGATCGGCCGCTGCCTGCAATAGGTCGACCGCTGTGTTGATGGCGACGTAGAGAACGCCAAGCATCAGCGTGACGCCCGCGATCGCGGGAAAATCGGCCACCGGAATGCTTTGCGCGATGTACTGACCGATGCCGGGCCAGCCGAATACCTGTTCGACGACCAGCACGCCGGAGAACATCAGGCCCACCTGAAGCCCCGTCATCGACAATGCGGCGCCGACGGAGTTGCGCAACACGTGGCCGACCATGATCCGGCCCTCCGAAAGTCCCTTGGCCCGTGCTGTTCTCGCGTAGTCACTGTCGGCGTCGGTCAGCAGGCTCGATCGCAGCACGCGCCCGATCGCGACCGCAGGGCCGAGGGCGATCACTACGGCAGGAAGGATGAGGTGGTGCAGCGCGTCGGTGACGACGTCGAGCCGCCCGGCAAGCAGCCCGTCGACCGTCAGCAGCCCGGTGGGCCCTGTGGGCGGATTCGGCACGCCGATCCGGCCGTTCGCGGGTACCCAGCCCAGCTTCTGGTAGAACACGATCAGCCCGAGGATTCCGAGCAGGAACATCGGTGCGGACGCGCCGGTGAACAGCACGGCCCGCAGCACACTCGCGCCAGGCCATTTCAGTGTCGTGCCAAACGCCAAGAGCCCGGCCAGGATCAGCGCAAGACCCATGCCGTACAACGCCAGCTCGAGCGTCGCCGGGACGAAGTCGCCGAGATCGCTGCTGACCGCGTGCCTGGTGCGATAGGAGGTGCCAAGGTCGCCGTGGACGGCCCCGGTCAAGTAGTTCCAGAACTGGTTGATCATCGGCTGGTCCAGCCCGAGCGTGTGCCGACGCGCCGCGACGGCGTCGGCCGATGCGTTTGCGCCCATTTGAGCCTTTACCGGGTCCATCGGCGAAATATGCTGCAGCACAAACAACACCGCGGTCAGGGCGATGAGGATGAGCACCATGGCACCCAGTCGGGTCAGGATGAAATTCCGCATCCCGGGCCCTAGCTCGTCTTCATCAGATTGCGCAGACCGTCGCCTGCGAGGTTGGCGGCGAGGGCGAGGACAAGGACCGCGAGACCCGGCATGACCGGGACCCACCACTGCTGAAGGAAATACGTCAGGTTGCGGGCGGTGTCCGCACCGAGTTCGGGTGCCGGGGCGGCTTGGCCGAGGCCGAGGAACGAAAGCGCCGCCAGCGTGAGGATCAGCGTGCCGATGTCGAGGCTGGCGGCCACCAGGGAGTTGGGTACCGCGCCGGGCAGCAGATGGCGGGTGGCCAATCGAATCGGGCCGACTCCGGCAAGCCTTGCGGCCTCGATGTGCGGACGGGCCGCGAGCCGGGCCACTTCCCCGCGCACGAGTCTCGCGTAGAAGGGCCACCACACGATCGACACCGCGATCAGTGTGTGGACGAAGCCGGGGCCGAGCGCGGCGACAACCGCGATCGCCAGCACGGGCGCTGGCAGGGACAGGAACCCGTCGGTGATCCGCATCAGCAAGCTGTCGATCCACCCGCCCGCGGCGCCGGCGATCAGGCCGACGAGCCCCCCGAGGATCAACCCGACCGCGACGACCACAAGCGCCGCGAACCAGCTCGCCCGGACCCCGTAGAGCACCCTGCTCAGGATGTCCCGGCCGATGGCGTCCGTGCCAAGAAGGAAGCCGCCCTTGCCTGGCGCCTGCAACGGCATGCCTGCAGGCACCAATGGATCATCCGGAGAGATGAGCGGCACAGCCAGGGCCACGACCGTGACCACGAGCACCAACGAGACGGCGGCCCAATTCATCAGCATCGGAGGGGATTTCGGCAGCGACAGCAGTCGTACCCGCCCCCGCGCCCACGTGCCCGCCGGTAGTGCGATCGCCATATCAGCTCGCCTTCCGCTCGATACAGGCGATTTGGTGCAGATTGCCTGGCGCTCCCTCGAGCCGGACATCGAGCTGGCTCTCGGAGCAGGTATCGATCGCGATCGGGCAGCGTGGGTGGAACGCGCAGCCGGTCGGCGGGGACAGCGGGCTGGCGGGCTCTCCTGGCAGCACGCGTGATTCGCGTCCGAGGTCAGGGATCGAGTCGACCAGGGCCTTGGTGTAGGGGTGCACGGGATCGTTGATGACGTCGTCGGCGGGCCCGATCTCGACGATGCGTCCCAGGTACATGACGGCGATGCGGTCGGCGACCACCCGCGCAACAGAGAGGTCGTGCGTCACGAACACCACCGACATGTCGAGAGTGCGGCGGAGATCGCCGATGAGGTTGAGCACCGACGCGGCCAACGAGACGTCGAGCGCGCTGGTGGGCTCGTCGCATAGCAGGACCGATGGCGGCACCACGGTCGCGCGGGCCAGCGAGACGCGCTGGCGCTGACCGCCGGAGAGTTGGCCGGCACGGGACTTAGCAACGTCGATCGGCAGGCCGACCCGCTGCAGCACCTCGGCCACCGCATCCTGTCTTTGGCTGCGGGACATGCCGTTTCCCCGCAGCCGCTCGGAGATCAGTTCGCCGACCGATAGCCACGGCGTCAGCGACGCGCCCGCGTCCTGGAACACCATCTGCGGCCGCTGGCCTCCTGCTAGTTCCACGGCCCCAGAGCTGGGTTTCTCCAGGCCCGCGATGACCCGAAGGAGCGTGGACTTGCCTGATCCGCTCTCGCCGACCAATGCAACCGATTCGCCGTGGGCGACGGTCAACGAAATACCTCGCAGTGCTTGAAGTTTGCCGAATGCCTTGACCGCCTCGTGCAGCACTACCGCGGGCGGCTCGGACGTTTCGGCGGACTCCGTTTCCGGCTCCATGTCCTCGGTGGTGGTGGTCAGGCGCGAGCCGAGTTCGGCGGACACTGCTTCGAAGGGCAGGATGCAGGCGCTGACGCGGCCGGGGGCGATCGTGAGCGGGTCGGGGGGTGTCGTCTCACACGCCGTTGTGGCCAGCACGCAGCGTGGCGCGAACGCACAGCCCGGCAGGGGGTCCACCGGGCTGGGGACCGCCCCGGCAAGCGCGGCGAGCTTGCGGTGCCTGGCGGTGTCCAGAGTCAGCCGGGAGCGCAGCAGTCCATGGGTGTAGGGATGGGCGGGCCTGCCGAGAACCTCTGCGGTCGGACCGATCTCGGCGATGCGGCCGGCGTAGAGCACCGCGATGCGATCCGAAATCTGCGCGGCCACCCCGAGGTCGTGGGTGATCAGCATGATGCTGCAGCCGATTTCGGCGCGCAGCCGCTGAAGCAGCCGCAGAACCTGGGCCTGCACGGTGACGTCGAGAGCCGTGGTCGGTTCGTCGGCGATGATCAACTCCGGGTTGCCCGCGATCGCGATTGCGATCATCACCCGTTGCCGCAGTCCACCGGAAAGCTCGTGCGGGTACGCCCGGAACCGGCGCTTGGGTTCCGGGATCCCGACCGCGGTGAGCAGCTTGAGCGCCTCCTCTTCGCTGCCTGCGGCCTCGGCGACCTGCTTGCCGATCCGCATGGTCGGGTTCAGGGACGTCATCGGGTCCTGGAAGATGGCGCCGAGGTCGAGGCGGCGCACCTTGCGCAGCGTTTTCGCGTCGCCGGTCACCATGTCGGTGCCCGCCACTTTCACGGAGCCCTGCACCCGGGCCTGCGACAGCAGACCGAGCATGGTGAACCCTAGAACGCTCTTGCCCGACCCCGATTCGCCGACCAGGCCCAGGATCTCGCCGGGCGCGATGTCGAGGGACACGCCGCGCAGCGCCTGCACGTCACGGCCGTTGCGGCGAAACGCGACGTGCAGGTCGGTGATCGCCGCCACCGGCGCAGCGTCGCGCGCCGGGTTCGACGACTGCGCGTCGACCTCGGATACTGCGCTACTCATCCACCGCTCCCTAGTGCCCCCGGCCTGTCAATTGACAGTTTTCATGGCGCGCAGGAGCGGTGGGTGTCGCTGGCGTAACCAAACACCGGCGCTGCGTAACCGATTCGTGTCCTCGGTTTCTGTCGTGTGACAGAAACGCAAATGCGCTGATCAGTGGGCCACGATGGGACGATGTCGATGACTCGTGCTGGCCGCCCACGCTTGAGGACGCAGCGGCGGCCCGGGACGACCGCACGTGACGAGATCCTCGACGCGGCAGGCGAGCTGTTCACGACGCTCGGCTACACCGGCACCTCGACCCGCACCATCGCCGAGGCCGTCGGCATTCGTCAGGCCTCGCTATATCACTACTTCAAGACAAAAGACGACATCCTGTGCGCCTTGCTCAGCCAAACGGTTACGCCGACGCTGATGATCGTCGACAGCCTTGCGGGCACCGACCCGCCGATGAGCGCGGCCGAGAACCTGCATGCCCTGGCGCTCTTCGACGGCCGCCAGCTGCTGGACGGCCGCTGGAACCTTGGCGCGCTGTACATGCAGCCCGAACTGCGCGGAGCGCACCTGGAACCGTTCTGGTCGGACCGGGAGCGCCTGCGGCTGCACTATCTGACGCTGAGCAGGGCCATCGTCGCGGACACCGGCGTCGACGACGCGGCAGCCGATCTGCCGTTCCGATTGGTGGAGTCACTTGTCAACATGTGGAACAAGCGGCCTGGGCCGGACCGAAAGAAACTGCCAGAACACGTTGCGGACGCGTGCATCCGGGTGCTCGGCATGCCCGAAGGCTGCGACGCCAGGTCTGCGCGCCCGCAGTCATCTCGAATTGACCCGGTACGCCGCCGCCAACTAACTAGGGACTCGACAGCAGTGTCCCGAACTTCATCGCCAGCCACGGCTTGCGGCCGCCGGGCCGCAGCTGCCCGCGAAGCACCGGCGAGAGCTGAGAGATCCTTCCGTAGCCCAGTAGCAGGAACGCGACCGGATCCGCGGTGATGACGCAGTCGGTCTTCTCCCCCGCCGCGGTGACGACCGCTGTGCCGTCGTCGACGGCCATCCGGTAGCTCGGGCCGCCGCGCATGCGCAACTCGAAGCTGATGTGCACGCCGGCCGCGCGCCGGGGCCGCAGGTATTGCGGCGCAATGGACAGCACGCCAGGGATCACCAGGAACGCGTCAGCGGCGGAGACGGTCCACGGGATGTTGGCCGTGCGCGAGATGTCGAGGCCGTGGATCAGCTGCTCGCCAAGCAGCAGGGCGGCCATCGTGGACGGACCGATCACCAGCCCGTTGGGGGTGGCTATTTCGACGCTTGGGTCGGCGGCCGCAGCCGCGTTCAGGTACACGTCGGCGGAGGACTCGAGCATGTCGGCCAGCCGGTGCAGGTTGCGCTCGGGCACCTCTTCGAGGTGGCGGGCATTGACCTTCGCGCTGAGCCGCGAGGGTGATTCGGTCGGCCGATTGGCATGGGTCATATAGCCATTCGCGTGACGTGTCAGTGCCTGGGTGTAGTCACGGAGATCACCGACGACGTGTGCGGCGGTCTCCGCGGCGGTCCAGATGAGGCCGGGCGCGGGTGCGTCTGGTTTGTCGATACGGCGCCACAGGTCGGCGCTTCGTGCCACGGCGGCGCGCAGCGCGTTGAGGGTAGGGCCGTAGGCGTGACGGGTGTCCTCGGCCGGGCCGCTGAGGTGCACGGGTGATGATGTCATAGGATCACTATTTCACATAATGTCACTATGTCAATAGGGTATGCTGGGTCTGACCGAAGAGGAGCGATAAATGTCGGATCCGGCGGCCGAGCCCGCCTCGCTGCGCGCCGAACAGGTTGCGCAGACGCGGGCGGCGCTGGTTGCGGCCGGGCGCCGGCTATTCGGCGAGAACGGCTTCCGCGCGACCTCCGTCGAGGACCTGGCGCGCGAAGCCCGCGTCACCACGGGGGCGCTGTATCACCACTTCCCCACCAAGACAGCAGTTTTCGAGGCCGTGTTCGTTCAGGCGCACACCGACTTGATGAAGGCCTCGGCGAAAGCGGCGCAGGGCGCGTCAGACGGCGTCGAAGAGCTGGCGCGCGGCTTCGAAGCGTTTCTCGACGGCGTACTGCAGGCGGATATGCAGCGCATCCTGATCGTCGACGGGCCCGCCGTCCTGGGCCTGGCCCGCTACACGGAGCTCGACGAGCAATACGCGCACGCCGTGATCGTGCACGCTCTGACGGCCGCCGCAGAGGCGGGAACGATCAGGGTCGAGGATCCCGAGACCGCCACCCGGCTGCTGCTCGGCGCGCTCACCCGCGGCGCGATGCTGATCGCGAACTCACCTGATCCGGTCAAGACACGGCATGCCGTCGCCAAGTCGATGCGGGCACTGCTATCCAGCTTCACTCCGTCGCACTGATGGCGGATGCTGGAGGCATGACGCGTCCGCGACCGCCGCGCCGATTCGACCCGTTCCGGCCGATCGACATGCTGACGTCGCTGTGGTCGTCGGCGGCGGCAGCCCCCGTCAGCACCGGAGCGGCGGCGGCATACCGGACGCTGTTCATGACGATGCGCCGTCTGGTGGTGGGCCGTCGGCTGGCGGTTGGTCTCGATGACGGCGATCTCACGCTGACGGTCACCGAGTTCGATTCACGGCTCGACGTGCGTGGGCTGTCGGTCGGCCAGCTCAATGATGTCCGGCTCGCTGCGCGTGACATCTGTTGGCACGGCAGTCGATTCGACCGGGCGACCGCGGTGCTGCAGAACGTGCACATGAAGCCGACGGCGCCGCCAGTACTGGTGGCCGCGCCGGTCAAGCTGACGCTGGAGGTCCCCGCGCCGGTGCTCGACGATTTGTTCCTGTGGGCGGCGCCGCGGCTGTCCGGTGAGGTGGGCGCCGACGGGATCGCGCGCCTACGACTGGCGAGCAGGCCGCTGCTTGGCCACGTCGAGGTCGATGCCCGCCTCGACGGCTCGACGCTATGGCTCAGACCACGCGGCCTGGTCATCCGCAGGTCGCGGTGGAGGCTGCCTGCCCGCACGCCCGCATACCCGGTGCGCCTTCCCGAGCTTCCTCATGGGCTCGCATTGACGGGTATCAGCTTTGCGCCCGACGTGGTGTGCCTATCGGGCACGCTGCCGGAGTGGCGGATGGATGTCCCGCGAAAACGCTTGGAGGACATCCTCAATCAGCTCAGCGTGGTCGGCGTGCCGCTGAATCTGACGAGGCTGGGGCGTCGCTTCTAATCGCGGAGACGCACTCGCAGCAAGTCTGTGGCTGTGTGACACCGAGTTGACAGGAAGCGTCACTACCGTACGAGCGCGTGTCGGGGCCGCGATTGCTGAGAACCTTGAGAGGCACTCCATGATCAACCTGATCGACTACATCCTCGACCTCTTCCGCGACGAGGGCCAGGCACAGGCGTTCGTCGCCAATCCCGACCAGGCCCTGGCGGACGCCGGGTTGTCGACAGTTAGTTCTGCCCAGCTGCAGTCGGTGGCCGCGACGGCCATCCCGAGCCTGGCGATGGGCGGCAGCGGTGACGCAGTCGCCGATCTGCAGCAGGCCGTGTCGAGCCACTACGGGTTCGAGCCCAGCTTCGCGCCGCAACCCGACTTCTCCCCCAGCACCGACCTGGCGAGCAACAACAGCTTCATGAGCCCGACCACCAACATCACCGACGACCACAGCGTCAGCTTCGGCATGGGCGATATCACCCTCGGCGACAAGACAACCGCACAGGGCGACGGCGCCGTCGCTGTCGGCGGAAGCACCCATGGCGACATCGTCAGCGGGGACGGCGCGGTCCTTGGCAACGGCAACACGGTCAACAACGGCGACCTCCACACCGGAGCCGGCTCGACCGTGACCGTCGGCGACGGCAACGCGATCAGCGAAGGCAACACGTCCGCGGGCGGCGACGTGTTGAGCTCGCACGACGGGACAGTCATCCAGACGTCGGGCCACGGCACCACCACGGTGTCGGACGGCAACACCACCAGCGTGCACGGAAATCAGACCATCACCGACATCCACGGCACCGGCAACACGAGCGCCGTCGACAACAGCTCCACACTCACGCACACGTCGACGACCGACAACTCACAGCACGATTCGTCGGTGCACTCGTCTTCGATTATCGACACCTCTGTACATGACAGCTCTGTGCACGACAGCTCCGTGCACGACACGTCGCTGCACGACAATTCGAACCACGAGACGACGCACACCGACGCCGGCCTGGACGCACACCTCGGCTTCTGACGCCCGACCCCGCCGACTCAGAGAACGGTGGTAGTTCGTAGGCCGACCTAGGCGGCGTGTAGGTCGGTGAGGGCGACGCCGATTCTGACTTCGACCTCGCTGACCGCGACCATCGGTGCCCCTGGCAGCGGTGGCGCCGTCGAGCGATACCGTGCACCCGTCGGTGTCACGAATTCAGCTGTATGCACACCGTTTTCATCGGCCGCGGTGACGCGCCAACCCGGTGCCTCCTTGGTGTAGTTACACCGTTCACACTCCCCCAACCCATTGGTGGCACTGGTCGGTCCACCACGGTTGCGCGGTGTGGCGTGATCACGATGACGAATCGGCGCATCACAATACGGGGTGCGACACGTTCGGTCCCGCACGCCGATGAATCCCGCCAAACCCTTGGGAAACAACCGCGATCGCGACTCCATCGCCACCAACGACCCGCTCTTGGGGTCCCGATACAACCGCCGAAGCGTCGCCAACGACCGCTCATCCACCACCGCATCGCGCACCAGACGCTGCGCCACCGACGCCGGAATCGGCCCATAACCGTCAAGCACCGCAGGCGCGTTGTCCTGACCCCACAGCGCCTGATCCGACATCACCAAATTCAGCGCCACCGACTCGGGCTCCTCAGCTGGGCGCCCGGTAACCCGCTCCACCAGCGTGTCAGCCATCACCTGCCCCCGGGACCGCTCATCGAACGTCGTATCAGCCGCGCGTTTCAGCGCCGCATACACGCCCACCCCTTGAGCGACCGGCAACAGTGCCGTCACATAGGTCATGCAGTCCGGCGCCGGACGGATCGTCACGGTGCGATCCGCCTCGGCCTTGGCCGCCCGATCGACCACCGCCTGCACATCCAGCCGAGCGGCAATCTCCTTGGCCGCCGCGACGATCCGCGCATCCCCCATGCCCTCGAGCTTGCTCACGTCGCCACACAGTTCGGCATCCAAGACACGCCGGTCCTCAACCGCCAGGCACGCCGATTCGCGTGCGATCAACGTCGACCGCCACTCCGACAGCGCGCCGCACTCCAGCGCCGCCAACGTGTGCGGCATCTCATGCACCAACGCCTTCGCAAGGCCCAGGTGCCGACCGCCACGCGCCGGCGAATCCCGCCGCGCCAACGCCACCTCGCCGGCCACCCCGCGACCCTGCTTCGCCTTGGCCACTCCGGCGCCAGCCTCATCAGCTCGACGCTTCTCATCCAACGCCGCCGCCGCCCGGGCCTGACCCGCCGCCGCAGCCGACTTCACCCGCTCCAACCAGGCGATCTGCTCGATCAACGCAGCCTCATCGGCATGCGGATCCACCGCCGCCAGTGCCCCCATATCGAACATACATTCGATACTAGTGGTGCGTCCTGTATTTAGCTGACTTTTTCGAGGGCGATCCGGCCGCGTGCGACTTTGGCAAGGATGGTCTCGGCGGTGGCGGTCCACACATACGGTTTGGGATCATCGTTGTGGGCGTCGATGTATTCCTGGATGGAGGCGACGAGGTCGGGCACGGAGTGGAAGACGCCGCGCCGCAACGCTTTATCGGTCAGTTCCCGGAACCAGCGTTCGACGAGGTTCAGCCACGACGACGACGTCGGGGTGAAGTGCAGGTGGAACCGGGGGTGTTTGTCCAGCCACTTGCGGACGTCTTCGTGCTTGTGGGTGCTGTAGTTGTCCAGGATCAGGTGGATCTGCAGGTCCTTGGGCACCTGCCGGTCGATGGTCTTGAGGAATTTCAACCATTCCTGATGCCGGTGCCGAGGCATGCACTGGCTGATGATCATGCCGGTCAGCACGTCCAGCGCGGCGAACAGGGTGGTGGTGCCGTGGCGCTTATAGTCGTGGGTCATCGTCTCGCCCCGCCCCTTGACCATCGGCAGCGACGCCTGGGTGCGGTCGAGTGCCTGCACCGAGGACTTCTCGTCGGTGCACAAGACGATCGCCTTCTCCGGCGGATTCAGATAAAGCCCGACGACATCGATGAGCTTCTCCTCGAACTTCGGATCGTTGGACAGCTTGAACGTCTTGACCCGGTGCGGTTTGAGCCCCCGCGCCGACCACACCTGCTGCACAGTCGATTTCGACACTCCGGTAGCCGCGGCCATGGTCCGGCAGCTCCAATGGGTTTCCCCCTGCGGGCGGTAGTTCAGTGTCAGATCCACGATCTCGTCGATCTTGTCCTGCGGGATTGTCTTCTTTCGACCCCGGCCCTCGCGGACCTGCGCGAACTTGACCAGCCCGTCTTCGGCGAACCGGGCACGCCACCCGCTGACCGACGCCGGCGACACCGACAACTCGCCTGCGATAGCCGTGTTCGCCAGACCGTCGGCCGCCATCAACAACGCCCGCGCCCGAACCACCTCGCGATGCGGCGCAGACTGCGACCGCGCCACAGACTCGAGAACCTCACGCTGTCCTGAAGACACCAGCAGAGCCGGAACGGGTTGCCTCATAGGCGAATCATACCAAGCAATCATCAATTAATTGCAGGACGCACCACTAGATCGACCCTCCGACCGCGTTGACTCGTCAGAATTGCGCACGAAAGGGTGATTCGTTGCCTCATTGAAAATGCGCGCGTGCGGCGTGCCTACCTGATGGGTCAGCGATGACCTCGGTAGGCCCAGATGATGGGGTTGACGTTGGCCGAGCGCAGGGCAGTGACCGAGACGACCGCGACCCGTTACCAGGTGGCGAGTAAGCGCGGTAAGAGCCGGATTCTCGATGAGTTGTGCGCCAACACCGGCTGGCACCGTAATCACGCCCGCAAGGCACTCAAGGCGGCGCTGCAGCCCAAGGTTGTGACACCCAGGCGACCTCGGCGGCCAACCAAGTACGGGCCCGCTGTTGTTGCCGCGCTGACGGTGTGCTGGACGGTGCTGGGAATGCCCGCCGGTAAGCGGCTGGCGCCGATGCTCGGTGAACTGGTGGGGGTGTTGCGCCATTTCGGGGAGCTGGCCATCGATGAGGACACCGCCGAACTGTTGGTGTCGATGTCGGCGGCCACTATCGACCGCCGCCTGGCTGATGAGCGAGCCAAGTATCACCTCAGAGGCCGTGTCTGCACCAAGCCGGGATCGCTGCTCAAAAGTCAGATTCCGGTGCGCACCTGGGCTGACTGGGACGATGCCCGACCCGGGTTCGTCGAGATCGACCTGGTCGGCCACGACGGCGGCAACCCGGCTGGGCCTCATGCGTTCACGTTGACCGTCACCGATATCGCCACCGGCTGGACCGAGAACCGCTCAGTGGCGGATAAGTCCGCCAAATTCGTGCTGGCAGCACTCAACGACATCGCCCGCAAGATGCCGTTCCGGATCCTGGGTGTCGACTCTGACAACGGATCAGAATTCATCAACGACCACTTGTTCCAATGGTGCCAAGGGCGCCAGGTCACCTTCACCCGCGCACGGCCGGGAAACAAGAACGACGGCTGTCACGTCGAGCAGAAGAACTGGGCAGTGGTCCGCACCATCGTCGGCTACCACCGCTACGACACCGCCGCAGAACTGTTGTTACTCAACGAGATCTGGCAGCTGCAGTCCAAGCTGACCAACTACTTCTACCCGCAGCAAAAACTGATATCCAAGATCCGCAAAGGCGCCAAAGTATCCAAGAAACACGACAAAGCCGCCACCCCGTTTCACCGCGCGATCGATCACCCCACCACGAGCGTCGAGCGCATCGTGGCACTGACCCGGACCTACTCCCTGATCAATCCCGCCGCCACCCAACGCCAGGTCCAAGCCCTGACCGCCCAGCTCCTCACACTTGCCACCACCAAGGCCGGCCCCACCGCCAAAGCCCAAGTCAACAAGCGCGCACGATTACGTGAGGCAACGAATCCACCTACGCGCGCATCTTGACGTGAGGCAACAGGCCGACATTGATTCTGTCATCTCCCAAGACATCGGTGACAGTTCTGTATCAGGACATCGGTGACAGTTCGGGTGGTCTTGGTGGTGACACTTGTGCCCCAAGGCTCGGGGGGTGGCTGTCAATGAACCCATCGATCCTGTCGTCCGCCTTGCGATCTCGCAGTGGCCCGATGGCGCGCCCCGCGGGGCGGTCTCGACGTTCTGCGCCGAGCACGGCATTTCCCGCAAGTCGTTCTACGAGTTGCGCAAGCGCGCGAAAACCGATGGACCGGCCGCGGTGCTCGAACCCAGGACCCGACGACCGAAGTCGAGCCCGTCGAAGTTGAGCGATGAGATCAAGGAACAGGCCGTGGCAGTGCGTGCCGCTCTGGAGGCTTCCGGCCTGGACCACGGGCCGATCAGTGTGCACGAGAAGATGCACGCGATGGGCCTAGAACAGGTCCCTTCCACGGCGTCGCTGGCACGCATCTTCCGTGAGGCTGGCGTGGCTCGTCTTGAGCCGAAGAAAAAGCCCCGCTCGGCATGGCGGCGGTTCGTCTACCCGGCCCCGAATGCGTGCTGGCAACTGGACGCGACCGAGTACGTGTTGAGCGGCGGGCGTAAGTGCGTGATCTTCCAGCTCATCGACGACCACTCCCGCTACGCGGTCGCCTCCCACGTCGCATCCAGGGAGACCGCCACGGACGCGATCACCGTGGTGGACAAGGCCATCGCCGCCCACGGGGTGCCTCAACGACTCCTGTCCGACAACGGGCTCGCACTGAACCCTTCCCGGCGCGGGTACGCCGGCCAACTCGTCGGCCACGTTGGCGCCCTGGGCGTGGAGGCGATCACCGGCAAGCCCTACAAGCCGACCACCCAGGGCAAGAACGAACGCTTCCACCAGACCCTGTTCCGCTACCTCGACAAGCAGCCGATCGCGCAGTCGCTGGCCGAACTCCAAGCCCAGGTCGACGCGTTCGATCACATCTACAACACCCAGCGTCCCCACCAAGGGCTGCCCGGGCGTGTCACGCCGCTGGCCGCGTGGGAAGCGACCCCCAAGGCTGATCCACCCCGCCCCAAACCTGACCGGCCGGTCTACCAGGTGCCCGTCCCGAGCCGATACCAGTTCCCCCGAGCGCAGCCGCCCACTGATCTGCCCGCCGACACGCGTGTCAGAACGGTGAGCACGGCGGGGACCATCAGCCTGGGCTCAGTCACCTACAGGGTCGACACGCAACGTGCCTTTCACCAGGTCCTCGTTATCCGCGACGGCGACAAGATCATCATCACCGACCTGCAGGGCGAGGTCCTCGCCGAGCACACCCGGCCCGCACCCGGCATCAACTACGTCGGCAACGGCCGGCCCCGCGGCCCACGCCCCAAGACTGGGCAACCGTCACCGAAGTCCTGACACACCAACCGTCACCAATGTCCTGATACAGAACCGTCACCGATGTCCCGAGACATCACACTCCGACATTGATTCCGTTAAACGGGTTCGGGTGAGGATGGTCTTGCCCGTTCGCCGCTGGTGATGACCCTCGCTCCGACTGACGCCCTGCTGGGTTGTCTTCCAATTGATTTGTCTCACCAGCGACGTGCGGGCAAGCACCGCGGAGAACCCGGTGGGGCGGACATGACTTAATCAGGAGCCTGGCAGTTCCTCATCAATGTCTTGTCTGCCCGTCCCACCGGGTTGTCACCCACCACACGGTTCATTGCACGGAGAGGACACCACCATCGTGACATCCCCACGCCGAGTCGTCATCGGCGTCGACACCCACCTCGACACCATCCACCTCGCAGCCATCACCGACACCGGCCAACTCCTCGGCGACGCCGAATTCCGCACCACCCCGACCGGCTACTACGTCGCGATCACCTGGGCGCGCAGCTTCGGGGAGGTGTTCATCGCCGGTGTCGAGGGCACCAGCAGCTACGGTGCCGGATTCACCCAAGCATTGCAGGACAACGACATTCACGTCGTCGAGGTCAACCGGCCCGACCGGGCCGCCCGGCGCCGCCAAGGCAAATCCGACCCCCTGGATGCCTACAGCGCCGCCCGCGCCGTACTGGCCGGCCACGGGCTGGCGGTCCCCAAAGACCCCAATACCGCCGCACTCAAAGCCCTGCAGACCGCGCGTCGCGGTGCGGTCAAAGCCCGCACCGCGACGATCCAGCAGATCAAAGACCTCCTCGTCACCGCCCCAGCCGAGCTGCGCGAGCGCTACCGCCGCTACACCACCACACTGAGATTGGTCCAAGCTCTGGCCCGCTGCCACCCGGCCGCCCACGAGGATCCCACCACCGCCTCAGTGCTGATTGCCTGCAAGGCGTTAGCGCAGCGCATCGAATTCCTCGAACGCCAGGACCGCGAGCTGACCACCCAGATCGACACCCTGACCACCGCGCTCAACCCCGCCCTACGCGCCGCTTACGGCGTCGGCCCCGATACCGCCGCACAACTGCTGATCACCGCCGGCACCAACGCCCACCGGATACGTTCTGAAGCCGCTTTCGCGATGCTGGCCGGTGTCGCCCCCATCCCGGCCTCCTCGGGGAAAACCACCCGCCACCGCCTCTGCCGAGGCGGAGACCGCGCCGCTAACAACGCCCTGCACCGCATCGCCCTAGTCCGCTGGTCCCACGACCCACACACCCGCGCCTACGCCGACCGCCAACTCGCCGCCGGCAGATCCAAAAAAGACATCCTGCGCCTGCTCAAACGCGCCATCGCCCGCGAAATGTTCAAACACCTCACCGCACCCTGCCCAATCGACGACTACAGCGACCTACGCCCCACCCGACAAGCCAAAAACATCACCCTCACCACCGTGGCCAACCACTTCGGCGTCTGGCCCACCGAAATCTCACGACTCGAACGCGGCCTCACCCGCGACGACACCCTCGCCACCAACTACCGCCAATGGCTCAACACCCACAACATCGACGCCGCTTGACCCCCTAACAGAAATAGGAGCATCAAATTCTCACACACCGGCCACCCGCACCGTCTACAAAATGACCGATGAAACCCCGTCACCTATCTAGCTGTGACAGCGATCACCGACTGGAATTAAGCGGCTGACCAGCTGGTTTAAAAGTCTAGACATAAAAGAAAAGAGGACGTAAAGATGAAGAAGTTTGGATTTGCCGCCGCTGCGGTCAGCGGGCTGGCCGCTGCCGTGATCGGACTGGCCGCTCCGGCCGCCGCCGCGCCCACGGGCCCCGGCGACGCACAGCAGACCATCGACGTGTTGCGGGCTCAGGGCTACACCGTGATCGTCAACCGAACCGGTACCGCGCCGCTCGAGCAGGCTGACGTGGTGGCCGTCCGGCCCGGGCAGACGTACTCGCGCACGGACACCGGTCTTCCGGGCGCAGGCAACGACATCTCCACGATTGTCACCAACAAGACGGTCTATCTAGACGTCAAGTAAGTCGACGCCACGAGGAGGGCACCCCATTGGGTGCCCTCCTTCATAATTGGGCGATGCTGTAGCCGTGATCGAACTGGCGCGCTACCAGGAGGGCCCTGCGAGCGTCGTCGTGTCGCGCGACGGTGACAATCTGGTGTTCGGGTCGTCCTACGACGACTACGGCAGGACGATCACCGAAGAATCTCGTATTGCGGTCGCCGATTTCGTCGCCAAGGGCGAGGGACCGTGGCCGTGGTACGACCTGGGCGACAAGCGCGACGGCACCCTGATGGTGCTCGACGCACTCGGCGTCGACCCGCCTGCGTGGACGACGCCATTGCCCGAAAACGTGCTCGATCTTTTCGACCAGGCCCGCAGCGGAAGCACAGAAGTGATCGAGCTGTTGGCTTGGGGCGCCGAACCCGATCCCGTCGATCCCTGTGGCGCGTCACCACTTTGGTACGGCGTGCGCTCGCTGTCTGCAGGCATCGTCGTAGCCCTGATCGACGCCGGCGCCGACGCGGGCCGCCGCATCGAGCTGTCGGCTCGAGGTGAGCGGTTCACGACAATCCTGCACGAGATCGTCCGACTCGGCCGCACCGTGGCGCTCGCCCACGCCCTGGCGAAGGGCGTCGGCCCTAACCTGACAGACTCCGACGGCGCGACGCCGCTACATGTCGTGGACGACAACGGCGACAACGTCAACCCGGAGATGGTTCGCGCGCTCGTGCGCGCCGGAGCCGCGGTCGACGCCGCGATGCCGAGCGGCGCCCAACCCATCGACCATGCAGCGTGCCGGATTCTGCCGGCGACGGTGGCCGCGATGGTCGAACTCGGCGCCGACCCCCGCCGTGGCCTCGACGCGCTGCTGTCCTGGTGGCCGGTGGGGGTGCGGTTCGCGGGATACCGCGCCGGCGCCGTCGCCGACGTCATCGACGTCCTGCGTGCCGGCGGGGCCGAAGTGACCGAACGGCACCGCGAATTGGCGGCGAACGCCGGAGCGTCGCAGGTAGAAGCCGCGCTTCGCCGCTAGAGTCGCGTTGTGTCCGGGTACTCCCGATATGTCGCGATGGGCGACAGCCAGACCGAGGGACTCTGGGACGGCGACGACACCGTCGGCCTGATGGGGTTCGCCGACCGGTTGGCCGTGATGATCGACGAGCACTATCCGGGGCTGGCGTATGCCAACCTCGCTGTGCGCGGCAGGCGGATCCGCGATGTCGTCGACGACCAGCTCCCCGAGGCACTGGCGATGCGGCCGGACCTCATCACCGTCTGCATCGGCATGAACGACATAACCCGCCCGGGGCCCGGCTTTGATCGGACGCTTGCCGAGCTCGATGACTTCCATGTCCGGCTCTCGAAGTCCGGCGCGACCGTGGTGACGACGACCTTTCCGGACATCGCGAGCATCCTGCCCGTCGGCCGGCTGCTCGCGTCGCGGGTGCTCGAGGTCAACGACTCGATCAGGACTGCGGCCGACCGTCACGGGTTCCTTCTCGTCGACCTCTACGGCGCGCCGTCGATGGCCGAGCCGGACACCTGGAGCGCTGACCGTGTACACGGTTCTCCCAAGGGCCACATGCTGTTCGCGGCGGCGGCGGCCGAGGCGCTGGGTTTGCCTGGGAGCAACCACGATTGGGCGGAGTCCAGCCCTGGCGCCGGGCGGCCGTCAGTGCGGTCGCAGCTCTACTCGCAGGTGCTCTGGACGCACAACATGTTGATGCCGTGGCTCTGGCGCGAGGCGCGCGGCCGATCCGCAGGCGACGGGCGGGAACCGCGGCGGCCGCGGTTGGAACGTCTGCCGGCCTAGAAGCCCAGGATCCCCAGCGGGATCGGCGATTGCCCATTGCTGATCGATGACATGGCTGCCGGGCAGAACAAGGAGATCGCGATGCCGGTGAACATGGTCGCCGGGCCCAGCGACATGCCTCCCGCGTCTGCCACGTTCGCAGCGACGTCGGCGGCGGTCTGACCGGGTTCAGCCAGCATCGGGCACACCTGCTGTCCCAGCGCGGCGGTGTTGGCGGGATCGGCTGTCCCCACCCCGGCGTTCGTCAGCGCCGAAAGAAAGGCGTCGTCGGCCGGGTCGGCCTGCGCCGGCGCGGCCCACACCAGGCCGGACGCCAACACGCCGGCGGTCAGGGCGAGGGCCATCGTTCGTTTGCGCAGCACCCGGGCATCGTACGGCCGCGGCGCCAGACGGGGCTAAACGTGCACGTCAGACGCCGGTCCAGGCCGCGTCGAGCCGGTTTGCCACATCGATAATCTTCGCCTTCTGCGATGCCGGGCTGTCGATCTCGCCGGAAACATGAGCGGCGATGAACCGCCTGATCTCGGCATCGATGCCACCGATGACGCGCACTACCTCGGCCCGCAGCGACTTGGATGTGACGTGGATGGAGATGTCGGATGCCCGCGGCTTCTGAACATCCAGGATCAGCAGCAGCGGCTCGGCGGCCCTGGCCGTCGCGCTCAACGCGATCTCGCCGAACACCATGAATTTCGGCCTGTCGATCCGGAGGTCGACGACCATGTTGATCTCGAGGGGGATGCGGATGGCGAAGGTGATCGCCTCGCCGACTATCCGCGTCACCCGAGGTTTTTGGATCTTGACTCTGGCGGTGACCTTTGCGATCTTGCCAGGACCCTGCCCCATCGGGCCCATCTCGAATTCGTCGCCGGCGATGGCTGCGATCGCGCCGCCCACGCGCTCCTCGGTCACGGCGACCTCGAAGAACTTCCGCCCGAATTCCTCGTAGGTGATGTAGTTATCGGCGTCCATGGTGCTCTTACCGTCTCATGTCCTGGGGCTAGCCGTCGCCCGCCTCGCTGAAGACGCGGATCCTCTTCAGTGCCGCGGGTTCGGGGCCGACCTCGCCGACGACGACGCTGCGTTGTCCGGCGCGTTCGACGGCCGCGACGACGGCGTAACCGGACCCGATCAGCTTGTGCCACCGGGCGCCGGCAAGGTGCTGGGTCAGTTCGGCGGCGCTGAGCGCGAGGTCGTCGCCACTCGTGACACACACCTGGCCGGTTAGCAGCCGCCGCATGCCGACCTCGTCGCCGGCACACGCGGCGTCCAGGAGCCGTGCGACGACCCCCTTGGATCCGGTGCCGATACCGCGAAGTCCGCTGAGGAATCCGAGTGTGCCTGCCAGACCCTGGTTGGCCAGCAGCGCCTTCGACAGTTCAGCGCCGGCCGGCACGGCGCGGACCCCGTTGCGCAAAAATTGGCCGACCATCGCCGGAAGCTCCCAAAATGCTTGCAGCGCAGCAATTTGCAGTTCGCCGTCGTGGTCTTCGAGGTCATAGCGCAGATAGGCCGGAATCCGCATGGTCAGCGTCGACGCCATCTTCACTTCGAGTTCGAGATCCCGGACCACCGTCGTGCCGACCACGATGTCGACGTCACGGTGGAACGTAATGTCGCGGGGGCCGATGAAGGTGTCGTAGAAGCGCGCGATCGCCGCGGTCCCTTGATGCGGCCGGGAGCCGACGGGGTCTTCGACCCGGCCGTTCGCCGTGAACAGGCCGACCCAGCCGTCGCGGTCATGTGCGCCGGCCGCCTCCGGTGACCGCTCGACCGCCGCCAGCATGTCCGCGCGTGAGAACGCCATAAGGTTTCCCTACCACCCCCGCTTCCTCGTAGTCGACTACTTCGCCACCCGCAGGCACACTGTCATTACCGCAGTAAAGCGGTGCAGGGCTGTGAGGAGGAACCACACATGAGCAGCAACGGGCCTTTCGGGTTCGATCCCGAAGAGTTCGATCGCGTCGCTCGCGAGGCTGGCGAGGGCCTGCGCGACGCGCTCGACGGAATCAGCAGGTTCTTCACCACGTCCGGTGAACGGGCACCCTGGGCAACCATCTTCGACGAGTTCTCGCGGTACACGCGGACCAAGAGCGAGCCGGAAACCACGGGTGAGACCGGCGATGGCGTGTGGGCGATCTACAGCGTCGACGACGAGGGGGGCGCCCACATCGAAGAGGTGTATCCGAACGAACTGGATGCGCTTCGAGCGAACAAGAGCAACACCGATCCGACGCGCAGGGTGCGGTTCCTGCCTTACGGCATCGCGGTCAGCGTGCTCGACGCCACCGAATAGCCACGAACAGCTACTCGAAGCTGCGGCGGATGCCCGCCAGCATCGCGATGTGCGCCTTCACCGCCTCGCGGATGGTCATCGCCGCCAAGGGGCGCGGCGCCTCGATCCGCATGTGCTCGGTGACGCGCGTTCCTGCGGCGATCGGCTCGAATGCCACCGTCGTGTGTAGTCGGACCCGCGGAAACTGAAGGGACTCGGCCTGCACGTCCCCCGTGTGCGGCACGTGCAGGCGTGCCACATAGCTTATCCGTAACCGCAACGGCCCCATCGGAATCCGGTCCGCGACGCGATAGGTCTGCACATACCCGTCCGCGGTCTCGCGCCGGTCCGTCCTGCGCACCGCAACCACCAGCGGATGCACCCGTTTGATGTTGTCCAGGTTGACGTAGAAGTCACGGACCTCGTCGGGTGGCGCCGGGATCTCTTCTGAGACTGTGCGCTGCGCGCGCGCCACCCACCAGTTCACGCCTGGGCAGCCGGCGATGCGCCGAGCACCCGCTGGATATCGGGCTTCATCTGCTGCAGCTGCTGCCCCGAGTAACCCCAGGCATGGATGCCACCCGGGAAGTTGAACACGGCGTGGTTCCCGCCCGCGGCGACGTAGGCGTCGGCGAACGCATGGTTGGAGTCGATCGCCATTCCCTCCAAGAATCCGAGTCCGCCGATGGGCGCGTCCGGGCTGGCCAGGGCCGGATCGGTAGGGGTACCGCTGCCGCAGTAGATCCAGAGCCGGGTGCCGTTGGCGGCCAGCCTGCCAGCCTGGACCGTGGGATCGTTGCGGGCCCATGCGGAGTCGCCCGGCGGACCCCACATCGCCTCGCGACTGAAACCTCCGTTCCACATCATCGCGATACCAACCTGGCCAGCATCCGCCGACAGGTTCAGGAAGCCCGACACGGATCCGACGTAGATGAACTGCTGCGGATGGAAGGCCGCCAGAATCAGCGCCGACGAACCACCCATCGAGAACCCCACGATGGCGTTGCCGTTCGGCCGAACGTCCTTGTTGGCAGCAAGCCACGTCGGCAGTTCCTGGGTGAGGAAGGTTTCCCACTTGTAGGTGTGGGTCCCGCCGTTGCCCTCCGCGGGCCCATACCAGTCGCTGTAGAAGCTCGACTTGCCGCCGACGGGCATGACTACGGACACCCCGGACCCGTTGAACCAGTCGAACGACTGGGTGTTGATGTCCCAGCCGTTGAAGTCGTCCCCCGCTTCCATGCTGTCCAGGAGGTACAGGGCGGGTGAGTCGGCGCCGCCGGAGAGGAATTCGACACGGATGTCGCGGCCCATGCCCTGCGACGGCACGTCGAGGTACTCAATCGGTAGCCCAGGGCTGGAAAACGCTGCGGCCGTTGCTGATTCGCCCGCGAAACCGACCAGTCCCGGCAACACAATCGCCGCTGTAGTCGCGGCGGCTAGTCGCAGAAACCAAGCTCGTGACACGCTTCCAACGATCGCCATCGCTGCCCTCCCGCCTAGGCCCCGACCCGGCTTTAGCGGACGATACAAGAAGTACTTCCGTCACCAGCGGTTTTTGGACAATCCGAGGTTGCTGACCTTGCGGCCGCTCAACCGGCGTCTATCATTATAAAAACAACCAAATGGCACCAATGCTTCGACGACCGGGAATCAGGTATGGATCGCGACCAGCTCATCGACCTCACTCGCCGCGCGGTGAAACTGGCGCGCGACAAGACAACCGACCTCACGCCGGCCGAATGCACGGTCGCCGCGAACACCTACACGTCGGCCGAACGCCTCGCGCAGGACAGGGCGATGCTGTTGGCCAGCCCGCAGCTCGTCGGCTATGCCTCCGAACTTCCCCGGCCCGGCACCTACTGCACCAAGACCGTGATGGGCCGTTCGATTCTGCTGACTCGCAGCGCCGACGACACCGTGCGAGCGTTCGACAACATCTGCCTGCATCGCCAGTCACAGATCGCCGACGGCTGCGGAGCCGCCCGCCGGCTCTCGTGCCCTTACCACTCGTGGACCTACGACCTGGACGGCAACCTCGTCGGCGTGCCCGGTAAGGAAGGCTTTCCCGAAACTCGTTCCGGCCCGGCGAAACTGACCGAGCTACCCGCCGCCGAATGTGCCGGCTTCCTGTGGATTTCGCTGGACCGCAGCGCGACCCTCGACATCCCGGCGTTCCTCGGGCCGCTGGCCGACGAATTGGACTCCTGGGGCATCGGGCGATGGGCGCCGTTGGGCGAGAAGGTGCTGGACTGCCCGATCAACTGGAAACTCGCCATCGACACGTTCGCCGAGAACTACCATTTCGCGACGGTACACAAGAACACCTTCGCGACCATCGCGCGCAGCAACTGTACGGTGTTCGATTCGTTCGGCCCACACCACCGACTTGTCTTTCCCCTCAACGGAATTCTCGACCTCGAGAACGTTCCGGAGGAGCAGTGGGAGCCGTTGCAGAATATGGTGGTCATCTACGCGCTGTTCCCGAACATCGTGGTGTCGGCGACGATCGCCAACGGTGAACTGTTCCGCGTCTATCCTGCCAACGTGCCGGGCCGATCGATTACCGTGCACCAGAACTCAACACCGCTGGATCTGTCCGACGAGTCGGTCGCCGCGGGCGCGGCGGCGGTCTTCGACTACGCACACGCCACCGTCCGCGACGAGGACTACGCGCTCGTGGCAGGCCTGCAGGCCAACCTGGAGTCCGGTGCACGGGAGAACTTGGTGTTTGGCCGCAACGAGCCAGGTTTGCAACACCGCCACCAAACGTGGTCGGAGGCGATCTAGGCCGTCGAATGTTGCTCGCGTACAACGAGTTTCCGGTACAGCCCGGTCATCCAGACATCGTCACCGCAGAAGTCCTTGTCAATCCACCACACCAGCAGACCCAGTGCGGCCGAGGCATAGAACTCGGCGGCAACATCGGCAGGCACCTCGGCGCCATCCTGCTGCAACTGTGGCCCCAGACGCTTGCGCAGCACATCGCCGATCAACCGGCGAAGATGCCGCTGGACCAACTCTCCGCCCTGCCGCCCACACATCGCGCGGTATATGCGCTGATTTCGGTACGCGTGCTCGAATAGCAATGCCGCGGGCAGGGCGACGTCGACGGGACCGGTGGCCGCAATCTGGTCGAGTTCACGCTCGAGCTGCTCGTGCATCGCGTCGAAGTTCGCAGTCAGCAGTGCTTCCTTGTCCCGGTAGTGGACGTAGAAGGTGGACCGGCCGACGTCGGCCCGATCAAGGATGTCCTGGATCGTGGTCTTCTCGTAGCCCTTCTCGATGACGAGCGAGATGAACGCGTCATGCAGCAGCTTGCGGGTGCGCCTGACCCGCCGGTCCGGCGGCACCGCTGTCGCGGAATCCGCTGATTTCCGGACAATCTGCCTGCGCTGTTCGGTATTGGGCATCTCGTCTCCATTGGTTGTTGCGGTAGCTCCACGCCGTCACTTCAATTGAACACGTTGTCCCGAAACATACGCTGTGTTTGGCGGCCAGGAGAACTAGACATGCCAATCCCCCAGATCGATGCCCAGTACTCGACGGGCGTTTCGCGACGCGGTATCGAGCAGGCCCTCATTGCAGCCGGAAAGGACCTCGGCAATCTCGCGCCCGCGGACCTCTGGCTGCTCGAGGACTTCCACACGATGGGCCGCATCGCCACAACCCAGTTGGTAGACCTGAGCGCCATCACGAATGAGAGCGAAGTGCTCGACGCGGGCACGGGGATCGGCGGCACTGCGCGTTTCGTCGCTGACCGGTGTCATTGCCGGGTTACCGCCGTCGATCTCACCGAGGAGTACTGCGAAACGGCCGGTTGGCTCAATCGGCTTGTCGGATTGGACGACTGGATCACCGTTCGCCAGGCAGATGTCACCGACCTGCCTTTCGCCGCAGCGACTTTCGACGTTGTCTTCAGTCAGCATGTTCAGATGAATGTGGCTGCCAAGGGCAGTCTTTACCGGGAAGCGCGCCGGGTACTCAAGCCGGGTGGCCGACTAGCGATGTGGGACATCACCTCTGGAGGACACGGCGACCTCGGGTATCCACTTCCATGGGCCGACCAACCCGGACTCAGCCACCTGGCGACGTCCGCCGAGTTGCGTGCTGCCGTCGAGTCTTCAGGCTTCGCGATCGAGGCCTGGAATGACCTCACCGACCAGGCGGCCGCAACCATGGACATGGTGCTTTCACTGCCGCCCGATCCTCTCGGGCTGCACGCCTTCGTCCCGGGCTTTGCGGAGAAAGCCAAGAACCTCAGTACTGCCCTGGCCGACGGACGGCTCCGAGCCATCCAATGCCTCGTCCGTCGAACCTGAAGCTATGCGCGTGATCTAGCAATATCTTCGAGCACAAGCTCACGCTCGCCCGGCCCAGCCGCGGCCAGCACATCGTCCAACTCCCAGTCCCGATACAGCGCCAGCGACCGCTCGTAGAACGCGAAGCCGCTCACCGGCTTTCCGCGCAGCGTCCCGTGATATCGGTAGGGACCTTCCATGTACTCGATCGGCAGCGCGTGCGCCGGGGCTGCCACGAGCGGCTCCCCCACCAGGTCCAGATCGAGGTTGCGTGAGGTGAGCCGGTGCCGGTCCGGCATGTACCGGGCCGCGGTAGGCGGTCGAACCAGCGGGCTCACCGACTCCGGCCAGCGCACATAGCTCGTGACGGTGACCTCGATATCGTCCGCGAACTCCGGGTCGGCATCACCGGAACTCGTCGTCGCACCCGAGAATGGCTGCAGCGCATTGTGATTCGTCCGATCGAACTGCCGCCAAATGCTTAGATCGACCCCGTTGTCGAGGTTGATCGTGCGCCACTCGTGGCTTCGTGCGCGGACATTGCCATCGGTTCCGCCGCCGTTGGCGATCAGCGGGAACCATTGCCGGTCCACGTGACCGGCGTTGCCGCTGACCGACTCTTCGACCGATCCCCAGCGCAGGGTGCCGGTCATCGTCATGCCGGTCTGGAAGTAGGAGTAGGTGTCGGCTTGCCCGAAGCACTCGATCTTCCCGTTGTACGCAGCGCCACCCAGCGGGACAGGCGCCCGCGACGGTGTCACATGCAGGTCCAGGCGCATGGCGTCGCCCGCCGGGTCAGTACCGACGAGTCCGACGTCGTAGGTGTAGGGCATCAACCGCTGCTGCTCGTCGCGGCACGTCCGCCACACGACGTGGCCCGCGCCGCTGTCGTAGGTCATGTCCAGGTGGCCGGCGTCGGTGAACATCTTGGGGCGCGCACCCGGCTGCATGTTGGCAGGCGGCATGTCGTAGTCCGTGTATGTCCCGTAGGTGCCGTTGTCCAGGTCGAACAGGGCGAAGGTATAGAAGTCGGCAACGATCGCCCCAAGCCCCGGTCGGTTCTTGTTGAAGATCGTCAGGAACGCGAATCGTCGGCCGCTGTCAGCGGTGAGCTCGCCCGCGATGAACCAGGTATCGGACTCGCAATCGAGGTGGTTTCCCTCGGCGGCAGGAAAGCTGAGCTGCGGGTCGCCGCGCACCAGTTGGAAGGGGTACACACGCCAGTCAGCTGACTTCGGGTTGTCCACCGCACCTGCCTTTTTTGCTATGTTTACAGTAATAGCAACTTTAGCGTTCTAGACGGACGGTGACGCTGTGATGAGGGACATCGAGAAGCGATTCCCATTCGACGCCTACCCCAAGGGCTGGTTCCAGGTCGCCTACAGCAGAGAGGTCGACACCGGGCAGGTCATCGGTCTGCACTACTTCGGCAGGCGGCTGATCTGCTACCGCGGCGACTCCGGCGCCGCCTATGTGCTCGATGCCTACTGCCCGCACCTCGGCGCCGACATCGCGGTGGGCGGCACGGTCATCGAGGACTGCGTGACCTGCCCGTTCCACGGTTGGCGGTTCGACGGGACGGGCCACAACGTGGAGATCCCGTACGCCAAGTCGGTCAACCGGACCGCGAGGCTGCACGCGTGGCCGACGGTCGAACGGGCGGGCATCGTCTTCGTCTGGTACTCGGCCGAGTCGACCGAACCGGAGTGGGAACTGCCGAAGATCCCCGAGAGCGATGATGCGGCGTTCACGTTCTACGCACCCGAGTCTGCGCGTTGGAAGTTCCGGTCGCATCCTCAGGAGGTCTGCGAAAACACGGTCGACATAGCGCATTTCGCGACCGTTCACGGAGTCTCCGGGTTCGGTGACCTTGATGTCGAATCCGACGGCCACCGGCTGAAGGCGGTCGCCGAGGTGACGTTTCAGACGCCACGCGGTCCGGTGTCGGGCGCGGTCGACTCCGAGTTGTACGGAATGGGCCTCGATGTGGTGCGCCATCGCGGACTGGGACGGTCCTGCACGCTGCTGACGGTCACCCCGATCGACGGGGAGTACGTCGACGCGCGATACACGTTCTTCGTTCAGGTCGATCCGGACAGCGGTGAGATGTCGCGGATGGGCCTTGGCTTCGCCCGCGATTTCTGCAAGCAGATCGAGCAGGACATCCCGATCTGGGAGAACAAGATCTACCGCGATCGACCGCAACTGGCCCGCGGCGAAGGTGCGATCAACGAGTTCCGCGCCTGGGCGCGGCAGTCCTACGAGGAGGCAACTGCGTGAGATCCCTGAACTACGACGAGCTGTTCATCGGCGGCCGCTGGCAGGCTCCGTCGACGAAGCAACGGCTCTCGGTCATCTCCCCCCACACCGAGGAGTCGATCGGCGAGACACCGGAGGCGTCCCCCGAGGACGTCGACAAGGCGGTCAGGTCCGCGAGGGCAGCATTCGACGACGGGCCGTGGCCGCGGCTGAGCGTCGGCGAGCGGTTGGAGAAGATCGAGAAGCTCACAGCGATCTACACCGCGGAGACGGACGCGATGGCCGACCTCATCACCGCCGAAATGGGCTCGCCGAAAAGCTTCAGCAGGCTCGGGCAGGGCACCGGGGCCGTCGCGCAGATGCATCTGAATATGGCGACGGCGCGCGAGTTCCCGTGGGTCGAGCGGCGGCCCGGCTTGTTCGGGGAGGTTCACCTGCGGCGCGCGCCCGTGGGCGTGGTCGGCGCGATCGTGCCATGGAACGTCCCGCAGTTCCTGATCATGCCGAAGATGATTCCCGCGCTGATCGCCGGCTGCACCGTCGTGGTCAAGCCCGCGCCTGAAACACCTTTGGACGCCATGTGGTTGGCGGAAATGCTGGAGGAGATCGATCTGCCGGAGGGTGTGGTTTCGATCATTCCCGGCGGCAGGGAGACCGGGGATGCCCTGGTGCGCCATCCTGGCGTGGACAAGATCTCGTTCACCGGTTCGTCGGCGACAGGCAGGCACATCGCCGCGCTCTGCGGTGAACAGCTCAAGCGGGTGAGCCTGGAACTCGGTGGCAAGTCCGCTGCGATCATTCTCGACGACGCCGACATCGACCACACCGTCAAGCACTTGAAGACGGCGAGTCTGATGAACAACGGGCAGGCGTGCGTGGCGCAGACCCGGATTCTGGTTAGCGAGCGCAATCACGACGAGGTCGTCGACGCGCTCGCGGAGATGATGTCCGGTCTGCAGGTCGGCGACCCCGCCGACGAAGCCACCGACGTCGGACCCCTTGTGGCACAACGGCAACAGCACCGGGTGCAGGGTTACATCGAGGCCGGTGTGGACGAAGGCGCGCGAATCGTCCTGGGCGGCACTGACAAACCGCATGATCGCGGCTGGTACGTCCAGCCCACGCTGTTCGCCGATGCGACCAACGACATGAAGATCGCACGCGAGGAGATCTTCGGCCCCGTCCTGACGGTGCTCAAGTACTCGGACGAGGCCGATGCGGTCCGGATCGCCAACGACAGCGAGTATGGGTTGGGTGGATCGGTGTGGACGGCGGATGTCGCCCATGGCTTGAACATCGCCGAGCAGGTTCGCACCGGCACCTTCGGCATCAACATGTACACCCTCGACACCACCGCACCGTTCGGTGGATTCAAGCAATCCGGCATCGGGCGCGAGTTCGGGTCCGAGGGGCTCTCCGAATACGTCGAACTGCAGTCGACGGTCAGCGCCGGCAAGCTGCCGGACCTCTGAGCCGCTGAGGAATCGCCATGAGCGACGTCGTGGCCGAACGGCACGGTGCGGTGCTCGTCTGTCGGCTCAATCGCCCCGCAGCGCTGAACGGATTGACGGGCGCACTGCTCGGCGAGTACCTGGGCCTGTTGGCGGACGCCCGCGCAGATGACGCGGTGCGGGTGGTCGTCACGACTGGCGAAGGCGATGCATTCAGCGCGGGCGCCGACGTGAGCGATCTTGGAAGCGAGACGGCCGGGCAGGGGTTGAACGCGCTCCTTCACGAACGCCTCGGGCTCACGGGCACGCTCAGCGCCGCCGACCGGGCATTCGACCGCCTGGGAATCGGCAGGGAAACGCTGGCGATCAAGAACTACGACAAGCCGCTCATCGCGGCGGTGAACGGTGCCGCGGCCGGTGGCGGTTTCGCATTGGCCATGCTCCATGACATCCGGCTGGCGTCGGAGCGCGCCACGTTCACAAGCGCGTTCGTACGCATCGGCCTCGTCGCGGAGATGGGCCTCAGCTATACGTTGCCGCGGGCAATCGGACTCGAGGCCGCGATGGACGTGATGTTCACGGGTCGTTCGGTGAAATCCGACGAGGCACTGGCGATGGGCCTGGTTCGACGCATCGTCCCCCACGAGCGGCTCATGGACGAGGTCATGGTCTATGCCGAGCAGATCGCCGCACAGCCCCCGATCGCGGTGCAGTTCGCGAAGCGAGCGCTGACGCGTTCGTTGGACAGCACCTTGCTCGCTCAGCTCGAGCTTGAATGGTCATACCAGGTCGCCGCCTTTGACACCGACGACGCACGCGAGGGCATCACCGCGTTCCGCGAGCGGAGGCCACCACGGTTCGGCGGCAGCTAGGCAGGCGTCGACAAATCCAGCGTGACCTCGGCGGGACAACACAATTCATCGCGCTGGTTGTAGATCGCGATCTCGAGATCCACCAGGTATCGGGGCGCGGCGCCGGAGGTATCCCGCCGCTTGTCGATCACGCGGCCGCGGCCCACCATCGAGTCTCCCGCGTAGATGGAGCCCGACAGCGTGACCTTGCGCCGCACCACGCGGCTGTACGGACCGGCCCACTCGGTTGCGATGCGGTCGACGAACCCCGCGAGGTGCATGGTGTTGACGAAAATTGTTGGATGCCCGTCGCTTTCGGCGTAAAGCGGATCGTAGTGGCCGGGGAAATAATCCCATGTCGCGCCGGGGTTCATCACGACGCGTTGGTAGTCGATTTCGTCGACGACCTCTGGCAGGTCAGTCGGAACGCTGATGTCGTCCCACTCCAGCCGTCGATACGACGTCATGTGTTCGTAACGGGGGTGAATCGGAACAACGTGTTCCGGTTGGTTGCAACCAGGGTGCTATCGGAGCGGTGAAACTCGTCGCATGTCTCGATGAAGTGCCCAACGCCAAGCCGGGTCTTCTTCTCGGGCGACACGGACACGACTTCCTCGATCACATGGAGCCGATCGCCCTCCAAGATCGGCGTGAAGAACTCAACGTCGTTGGACGCGTTGACGAACGTCGTGCCGGGAAGCGGGACACGGATCGCGATCGACGGCACCGGCGGCCGGTTCGTCGGAAGCCAAGGCGGTGGGATCAACCAGCCCATCAACAGCGCAGGCGGGGCTACCAACCCACCCCAGACCCGCTTGGCGAACTCCTCGTCCCAGTAAGCCGGGTTGGGATCGCGCACCATCGCCGCGAAATGCTGGATACGGGCGGCGCTGACGGCGGTCCCTGCGAATCGGGGTTCGCTGCGCACACCGACCATTTGCAGTGCGTCTTCATATGAGCCGAACGCGAACTCATACCGGATGCCAGTGCTCACACGAGCACTACCCTCTCGCGTGGGACGAGATCCCACTCGAGTTCGCGCGACGTGAAGTACCAGCCGCCACGCTCGTAGATGAGGCTGTCCCGATAGGTGCCGGTGGCCTGCAATTGGCCTTCGCGGAACAGCAGCACGACACATCGTTGCGTCGCCTCCACACCGTCGACGCTTATCTCGTGGTCGACGGTGACCAATCGCTGACCGTTGCCGCCGTCGAACGCGGCGGGCAGATCGGTGAATGTCTCCCCCGCACGCGTCAACGACGCCCCCGCGTGACGGAACGTGGCTACCCAGCCGGCCAGATCACCTGCGGAGTACAGCCGGTTGTACCGCGCGTCCAGATCGAGAATCGCTGCGCGACCGGCCAATCCGGCCAGTACGAACTGCTGTTGGTACGTCAGGGACATGTGCGTTCTCCTCTACCGACTGAGCATGTAGCCGTGGGCTTCGCGGTCCCAGGCGCTGTCGCCGAGACCCCTGCTGCGGAGCACGTCCTTGCGGACGCGCCCGATGACGTTCTTCGGAATCTCGTCGAGCACTTCCAGATACCGCGGCACGCAGAAGTACGGCATGTGCTCCGAGCAGAAGTCGAGTAGGTCGGGGAAATCCACGGTGGCATCCGGCCGCAGCGTGATCACCACGAGGATGTCGTCCTCCCCGAGGTCACTGGGGATGCCAACGGCCGCCGCTTCCAGAACGGCGGAATGGCGCATCACGGTCGACTCGACCTCGACGGACGATACGTTTTCGCCGCGCCTGCGCAGTGAGTCCTTCACCCGATCGACATAGGTCAGGTTCTGGTCGGCGTCCAATTTGCCAACGTCGCCAGTGTGGAACCACTCGGGGTGCGGCTCCACCTGAAGTCCCCCCCTGCCGGGAGCCGACGACACATACCCCTCGCTCATCGCATGTGTTGTCCGCGCCCGGCAGACGATCTCCCCAACCATACCCTGTGGTACGGAGTTTGTATGCGAATCGACGATACGCACGTCGAATGCCGGATTGACTCGTCCTGAGGTTCCCGGCACTCCCTCTTCGGACACAGCCTTGTAGGCGATCGGGAACGCTTCCGTCAACCCGTACATCGTCACAATGCGGCAGCCGTAGCGCCGCTCGATGTCGCGGTAGAGGTCCGCCGAGATCGGCGCTGCCGAGAGGAACCGCAGCGGCAGATCGGCATCGCGCGGATCCGGCGGCAGATTCCACAACATCGACACCATGGCGCCCGCCCCTGCGAAGCCGGCGGCGCCGCATTCCCGTATCTCGTCCCACACGCGGGCCGGGTGAAAGCCGTCGGCCAGCACGCTGGTCCCGCCGACCAGCATCGGCGCCAGCACCGTGGGTGCTGCACTGAGATGAAACAGCGGCATCGCGGTCCACAGCACGTCACCCGCGCCGAATTCCCACGCCGACGCAGCGGAATCCGCCGCGCGGAACAGATACGGCCACGTGGTCGCGACCGCCTTGGAGGGCCCGGTGGTGCCCGACGTGAAGAACAACGCGCCGATGTCGTCGGCTCCGGCGGGTGCGACATCCGGTGCCGCCGTCGAAGCACGCGCCAGCGCAGCGGTCAGCGAATCACCTTGCACCAGAACCGATCTCAACGTCTCAATGCTGTTGGACACCTCCAGCAGCCGGAGATGACGCTCGGCATCGGTGATGACGACGGCCGCCTGCGACAGCCGCAGCGCGTGCGCCAGGAAGTCGCCCTTGCTGGCGCCGTTGACCGCTGCGCTCACCGCGCCGATCCGCGCGGCACCGAGCCAGAAGTACACCCACTCGGGGCATGTACCGGTGAACAGTGCGACCGTCTCCCCGCGCCTGACCCCGAGTTCGGCGAGGACATTGGCGGCCGCGCACGAGCGTTCGCGCATCTGCGCGAATGTCACAGGTGTGCCTGCGATCGACATCATGACGCGGTCGCCGAACTGTTCGGCACGCTGATCGAGCACGGCCGGAACGGTCAACCCGCCGGCGGGCATCACACCCTCGCTGCCGCGGGATCGGGTGCACCGTCGGCGGTGTACCCGAAATCGTCTGCTGACGGCTCGGTTGCGGGATAGAAACGATGCGCCCACCGGCGCAGCGCAGCGTAGTCGTGCGCCTCCTCGGGGGCGAGGTTCGGCTTCTCCAGATACTTCATGTTCTCCCAGGTGAAGAAGTCCTGTTTGATGACCTCCTGCTGCAGCTGCAGGAACTTCGCCGCGCGGCCGGTTGGCTTGTCGCCGGTGTCACCGGGCTCGCGGATCGACGCCTGCGTGTAGAAGTAGTCGGTGTAGTCCTCGTCGACCGGCGTCTGACCGGTCACCTGAACGGTCGCCACCAGATCGGACGGGAATCGCACGACACCGAGGCCCAGCGAGTAATTGTCATAGATGATCTTGGCCTCGACGGGGCCGTTCGGGGTCAGCCACGTCTTCGCCCGCCCACCACCGAAATCGGCGTTGACGGTGGCGTGCAGGTGGTAACCGCTGACGTCGAACGCGGCGGTGTTCGCGGGGTTGGCAGCCTTATGCACATACTGCACGTGGTACGGGTCGGCGGCGTTCTCGATGATCATCTGCGCGTGCACCTTGACCCGGTTGACCATCCGCGTGTGCGGGTGCAGCGGGTAGTACTCATCGGTCTCGAGTTCGGGCAGCACCGGCGGCTGCCAGTACGGGGCGCGGCCATGGCGTTCGTGCCACACCAGGATGAAGCCATACCACTCCGCGACCGGGTAGGTCTTGATGCGGACGTTCTGCTTGCAGCCGATCTTGCTGTACGGGATCAGGGCATTGGTGCCGTCGCCGTTCCAGTGCCAGCCGTGCCACGGGCAGACGATGTGTTCACCCTCGACGGTGCCGCCGACGCCCATGTTCGCCCCGAGGTGCTGGCAGTAGGCGTCGAGCACGTTGATCTGCCCCGACGCCGTGCGGAAGATCACCAGCTCCTCGCCGAAGTAGTGGGCGCGCTTGACCTGGCCCTGGGCCAACTCGGAGGCGAACCCGACGATGAACCACCCCGTCGGGAATCGGTAGGTCGAGAGGCTGATGCCGCTCGGCCCGAACTCACGCTCCGACGGATCGATGGTGGGGTCTGAAGCCGTGTCCGTCATACCTTCTCCATCCGAGCTGGATCCGCGCAACATTTGGGCAGGTCACGACCTGTCCATTGCCTATTTTTACTATTTTAGGCATTCTAGGTCAAGGCCAACGAATTGAGGACTGAAAATGCCGACTACGGTTCCGGTCGATCTTTCGGATAATTCCTTGTGGCGGAACGGGTTTCCCGATGAGCTGTTCACCGAGTTTCGCCGCGAGCAGCCGATCTTCCACCACGAACTCACCGACGGCGTCGCCAAAACCGTCAAACGTGACTTCTGGATGACGACCAAGCACCGGCATGCCCAGCGCATCCATCGGGACACCGATTCGTTCACCGCCGTCGACGGCCCGCTCATCCAGACGATCGACGTGATGACGTCCGTGCCGACCATCATTCACATGGATCCGCCCGATCTGATCAAGCGCCGCAGGGTGATGTCCCACGCCTTCACCCCGCGCGCGATCGGCAAGCTCGAGGACGGAATTCGTGCGCGTGCTGCGACGCTGATCGACGAACTGCTCGCGGCGGGCGGCGGTGACTGGATCGGCGATGTCGCCGACGTGCTGCCGATGTCGGTCATTGGCGACATCATCGGCATCCCCGATGACGATCGACCGGAGATCTTCGACACGCTCGACTGGATTCTGTCCGCCAACGCGCCGGACTCGCAGTTGACCGAGCGGGACCAGATCGAGCTGTTCGGCAAGATCTTCACCTATGCGTACGAGCTCACTGCGGAGAAGCGGCGCAATCCTGTCGACGACATTTGGAGCACTTTGGCGACCGCGGTGGTCACCGACGAGAGCGGTGAGCAGTTGTCGATACCCGCCAACGAGCTCGAGATCTTCTTCTATGTGCTGACCTTCGCGGGCAGCGACACAACGAAAAACGCGCTCGCCGCTGGATTACAGGCGTTCGTCGCGAATCCCGGGGAGATCGAGCGCTATCGCGCCGATGAAGCGGTCAGAGCGAGCGCGGTCGAAGAGGTGCTGCGCTGGGCGACACCGGTGGCCTTCTGGACGCGCAGCACGAAGGTCGACGTGGAGATGGACGGCATCACCATCCCGAAGGGTGATCGGGTGGTGGCGATGTTGCGTTCTGCCAACCGCGACGAAGAGGTCTTCGCCGACCCGTTCGCATTCGACATCGGCCGCACCGATAATCCGCACGTCACCTTCGGCGGCGGTGGGCCGCACCATTGCCTGGGAGCGATGCTCGCCCGCGCCGAGATTCGCGCCGTGCTCGACGAGTTACTTTGCCGCGCCGACGACATCACGCTGGGTCTACCCAAGGTCGCCTATCCGAGCCTGACGAACAACATGTCGATCTTCGACGAGATGGCGATCACGCTGCGGGCGCGGTGAGATGTCGCCGCCGCTGTCTTAGTCACAGACCCTTGGGACGCGTGCCGATCACACCCTGCGCGGCCAGCCGCTCGAGGTCGTCGTCGGTTAGGCCGCAGAGTTCGGTGAGCACCTCGGCGTTGTGCTCCCCCAGCGTCGGCGGCGGGCGATGCAGCCACCCATCCGCGCCATCGAGCGGAGCGAACGGTGGAGTCGGGTAAAGGCCCTCTCCGGTGCGCGGGTGTTGGAGGCGTTCGAAGAAGCCGCGATAATGCAGTTGCGGGTTCTCGGTAACCAGCGACGGGGAGACGACGGCGGCCGCCGGAATCCCCAGCTGCGCAAGCACGTCGACCACATCCTCCAGATCCTGTGCGGCCAACCAGTCGCCGAGTTCGGTGCCGCCCGTTAACTTTGACAACGCGTTGCGCTGCGCGTCCGTGTGTGCGCTGACCGCGATCCAGTTGTCGTCGCCTGCGCACAGATAGAGGTCCTGCGTCGCGGCGGTGTGTCCACGGTTCCCGTTCCTCGAAAGAACTTTCCCGAAAACCTCGAATTCGATTGTCTGCGTGGCCGTCACATTGAGCACGGACTCGATCATCGGCACCTCGACGAGTTGACCGCGGCCCGTGCGGTCCGCGAACTCCAGTGCCGCCAGCAATGCGAAGGCCGCGTGCGCCCCCGCAAGCGGATCACAGGCTCCCCGCGGTGGGACCGGCGGGCCATCGGGCAGGCCGGTCACCCAAGCCAATCCAGCGATCTGCTCCATCGTCGGCGCGAAGCCGACGCGATCACGCCACGGCCCCGACAGTCCGAAGGCAGGCATCCGCACCACCACTAGGTCGGGCTTGACGGCGAGCAGTGCGTCGGCGCCCAGCCCGAATCGGTCCATCACCCGTGGCGAGAAGTTCTCGATCACCACGTCCGCCTGGCTGACCAACCTCTTGAGCAGCCCGATGCCGTCCTCGGACTCCAGATCCAATGTCACCGACCGCTTGTTGGTGTTCATGGCATGGAAAACCCAGCCGTACTCCCACCAGTCGTCGACGTCGGTACGCATGCCGCCCGAATAGCGAATACCGTCGGGCCGCTGGATCGACTCGATTTTGATTACGTCCGCCCCGAACGCGGCCAGCGAATGCGTCGCGGCGGGCCCGGCCCAAAAAGCGGTCAGATCGACGATCCTCACCCCGGCGAGCGGTAGCTCGCCCGATGGCGATGACCCCGCGGGTTCCCTTGGTTGCCAAAGGGAGCCGTCATCGGCGTCACCCACTGCGGGCGCTTTCCGGATCGGTGCCGGCTGCGCGGCCGACATCAGCCAGGGTGCGCGTGGTTGACGAAACCCCGCAGGGTTGTCGGCATAGACGCCGCGCTCACGCAGGTGATCCATCTCGGGGATCGTCGAACCGTTGCCGAGCGGGGCGATAGGCAGCCGGAACAACTGGCCGAGTTCGACGATCTCGGCGACGGTGCGCTCGCGCATCCACGGCCCGATGCGTTCACGGATCCAGTCCCGGTAATCCCATCGGCCGATCTGGAAACGAAGGTCCGGGATTTCGGTCAGTTCCGCGCAATCCACCATGGCGGCGAAGTCGAGCCACTGTTGTCCGGTGACCATGCTGATTCCGACGTAACCGTCGGAGGCCTCCTCGATCGAAGGCACTTCCACCGACCGCCTGATCGGGGGCACGTTCAGCAGATGAGAATGCAGCCACTCGCTGCTCTGCATCAACGTAATCGCTTCGAGCATCGACATGTCGAGATGTCCGCCAGGGCCGCCGCGGCGCACCCGCCGCCGCAGTGCCAGCGCTCCATAGGCGGCGCACGCCCCGCCCATGTACTCCCCCAGCTCGCCGCCTATCGAGATCGGCGGGCCGGCCGGATCACCGCGGAAACCCGTCAAACCCGACCAAGCCTGCAGCGTGAACTCGGTCGCCGGGCGGTCCGACCATGGACCGCTCCAGCCGAAGTCGGACACCGTCACCACGACGGACCGCGGCGACACGTCGAGGAGCGCCTGCGGGTCGAACACCCGCTGTGTGACGATCACAATGTCGGCGCAGGCAAGCAGTTCGTCGGAAGCGGCTGTCACACTGCGCTTCCCGGAATTGAGATAGCTGAACAGCGGCGCATCGGCGCCCTCGGGAGGTACGGCACCTGTTGCGGTGAAGCGGCGCAACGGATCCCCCGTGACCGGCTCTACCTTCACGACGTCAGCACCCGCGTCGACGAAGAGCTTGCCGCAATACGCGCCTGCGATCCGGTCGCTGATCTCGACGACGCGCAGATCATCCAGCGGGGTAGGCGAAACGCCGCTCAACCGCACATCCTCCCGGTGGTTTCTTGCCATCTTAGTAACTTTTGTCAGATAGCGACCCGTAGACCCCTGGTAGCGGGTCTATCACTGTTAATATTGCTTAGACATGACAACACTGGGAATCGGCCCCGAGGCGCGACGCCGGCTGTCGGCCCGCCGCACGGCCGAGATCGTGGCCGACGAGCTTCGGCGGCAGATCATCGACGGCGAACTGACCGACGGTGACCTGCTGCCGCGCCAAGAGGTGCTCGTCGAACAGTTCAACGTCAGCCTGGTGTCGTTGCGGGAAGCCTTGCGAATCCTCGAGACCGAGGGGCTGGTGTCGGTACGCCGCGGCAACCGCGGTGGCGCCGTTGTACATGCGCCCGCGAAGGCCAGCGCGGCCTACATGATCGGGTTGTTGCTGCAAACCGACACCGTGCCGCTGGCCGATCTCGGAACCGCACTGCAGGAACTGGACCCGATGTGCGCGGCGCTGGCGGCGAAGCGTCCTGACCGTGGCGAGATGCTGGTTCCCAAGCTCAAGGAACTCAACGAGTCCATGGCCGAACACATCGAGGACGGTGCCCGTTTCACCGAGATCGGCGGCCAGTTCCACGATGAGATTGTGCGCGGCTGCGGCAACCACACAATGATCGCGGTGGTAGGCAGCCTGGAGACGCTGTGGAGCAGCCACTTGCAGTGGTGGGCCGACGAGACCGCGGCCAGAGGCGAGTACCCATCGATAGGCAAACGCCGCATCGCGCTCGGCATTCACAACAAGATCGCCGATGCGATCGAGGCAGGCGATGCCGAGCGTGCCCGAAAATTGTCGGCGCGCCATCTCGCCGACACCCAGTCGTTCTTCCTCGCCGCCGATCCCGAGCAGCGGATCGTGGCGCTGTCACCGCAAGCGCTGGCGCGACGCCAACGCTGAAAGGTGCTGAGTGCGAACGGCCTTGATCACCGGTGGTAGCGGCGGCATCGGAAAGAGTTGCGGCCGCAAGCTCGTCGAACTCGGTTACGACGTCGTCCTCACCGCGCGGCGCGAGGAACCGCTGCGGGCCGCGGCCGAAGAGATGGGCGCGCGCTATGTCGTGGCCGACGCGACCGACCCGGAGAGGTTCGAGCCCGCTGTCCAGGCGGCCGGTGAGATCGACCTGCTCGTCCACGCCTCAGGGATTCTCGGCGGAACCTACGCCCGCAAGCAGACTTTCGAACAGTGGCGCACAACGATGTCGGCGAACCTGGATTCGTGTTTCGTCGTCACATCGGCCGCTCTGCCGAGGATGAAAGCGGGCTCGCGGTTCGTGTTCATCTCGTCATCGGCCGCACACGAGCCGATGCGGGCGCGAACCGCGTACTCGGCATCGAAGGCAGGCATGAACGCGTTCGCGCTGGCCCTGGCACAGGAGGTCGACCGCGACGGCATCAACGTCCACATCGTGACACCCGGCCCGGTCGAGACCGACATGTTGCAGGACGTCCCGTTCGAGATGTATGCGATCCGCGCCACTGACGTGGCAGAGGCCGTTGCGTGGCTGGACACCGTCGACCCGTCCGTCGATCTGCCGGAGATCCGGCTTAACGCCATCACACGTGGCCCTGCAGCGCGGGAACCTGTGGTGCCACTCGAGGTGGAGCGCCGCGCCGCAAAGCCCTAGCGGCGTTCCCCTTCGTTGTCCGTCAAATACACCTGGGACTCCATCTGATGAAAGATGCGGTATCGCTCGCCGCGACGGACCAGCAGCCAGGTGATCCAGCTCGTGCCGGTGCTCTCGACGGCGGCCTCCCTGGCGGTCAGGCGCCACTGAGTGAGCAACACGGCACGCACGACGATGTCGTCGACCACGTCGAACTCGTGCAGCGTAGACAACACCGACGCAGCCTTGAGCCTGCCCGCGACGCGGGCCCAGTGCCGATCCAGCTCGTCATTGCCGATCAGCGGTGCCGCGTATTCGTCACCGACATAGATCGGCTGCGGATCGTCGCGCTCCCAAAGATCGGCGAGGCAGGTGAAATCCAGGCTCGACCAATAGTTGTCGTAGTCGCGGACCAGATCGGTCAGTGCCTTGGCGACGTCGTCGTCAGACTGCGAATTCATCGGCGGCCGGCTGTTCTCCGGGGAGCGCCTTTACCGTCGACGGCAACCCGTACAGCGCGGTCGCGTTGCCGCGCATGATCCGCTCACGCTGATCGGCAGGGAATCGCCTGATCGCCCAGTCCGGCGAGTCGTAGCTCCAGTGCGGATAGTCGGTGGAGAACATGAGGCAGTCGCCGAGATCCATCATCTCCAGGTATTCCCGGTACATTCCGACGTTGACATCCTCCAGCGGCTGCGTGGTGAACCGCACGTGTTCGCGGACATACTCCGACGGCTTGCGGCGCACGTGGGGCAGATCGGCCTTGCGCTGCTCCCAGATTCGGTCCATCCGCCACATAACCGGCATCGCCCATGTGAAGCCGCCCTCGACGAACACGACCCGCAGGTCGGGGTGGCGGTCGAACGCACCGTCGAACACCAGGCTCATCAGGTGCGACACATATAGCAGCGGCCACGACGCGAAGAAGTCGTGCCAGTGCGCGGGGTTGCCGACCGGGTAGATAGGGATCAGTTCGAACGGCGTCTGGCCCATCAGGTGGGTTGCGACAGGAAGGCTGTTGCGCGCAGCGGCCTCGTAAAGCGGATCGAAATGCGGGCTGCCGAAAGGAATCCCGCGAGTTTGGGGCGTCATCAACACTTCGGCCATATACGGGTGCCCGGCCCAGCGCTCGATCTCTCGGGCGGCGGCGTGCGGATCCTGAGCGGTGACGCTGATCGCTCCCCGCCAACGCCCGTGCCAGTTGTTCTCACCGAGCCATACGTCGGCCAGCCAGTCGTTGTGCGTGGACTTGAGGACGTGTTCGGCCTGTGGCAGCTGTGCGTCGCACATCGGCTCAAGCATTGCGATGCTCACGCCTGCGTCGACAAGAAGTTGCTTGGCGGCGAAATCGGGATCGCTCCCCGCCACACCACCGCCCGGCGGAGCGGCGTCCACGCGCAAGGACATCGTCTTGTACGAGTCCGGCGTGTCATAGAAATGCGGCACCGGCGAGACGGCGTTACCCGTCGGCCAGAGCTTGTCCTTCCACTCCGCGGGCGCATACGACTTGAGCACCTCGCCCGACACCGGCAGCGGATGCACATCGGTGTCGACGATCGTCACCGCGATGTCCTGCGCTACGGCCTTCTCTGCACGTGCAATGGTCGTCATAGTGCTCCTCTCGTCCGCCGTCTTGTCATCGCAGACTCCCCTCGACTTCCAAGCCGACCCCGTAAAGGTCACTTGCGTTACGCCACAACACTTTTTCCCGCTGCACGTCGTTGAGCCCCGCGACCACATCGTCGGGCTTGGACGTGGACCAGTGCGGGTAGCTCGACCCGTACATCAGCAGGTCCGCCTTGTCGGTGAAATCCAGCCATCGCTCGGCGTGGTTTACATCGGTCGGCCCGTCCAACGCCGATGAGCAGAACCGCACATGGTCGCGGAGGTATTCACTGGGATAGCGGTTGACCCACGGGGTTTGGTCTCGCATAGACATCCAGAACGTGTCGAGCCGCCAGATCAGTGGGGTGAGGATGTCGTAGCCGCCGTCGGCGAACACGAACCGCAGATCCTGAAGCCGCCCGAAGGTTCCCTCGATGATCAGCGTGGCCAGGTGCACGAACGAGTTCAGCGGCATGAACGCCGCATATCCGGGATAGGTATATGCGTGGCCCGCGAACGTCGGCGCGTGATCGACACCGTTGCCGCCGTTGATGTGGACCGCGACCGGTAGACCGTTGGCGGCCGCGGCTTCCCAAATCGGCTCGAACATCGGCTTTCCGTAGGGCTCCCGCGACTGGAGCGGGACGCCGACCTGCACCATCTTCGGATGGCCTGCCAGCCGCTCGATCTCGGCGACCGCGCCCCTGACGTCCTCGGGATTTACGCGGATGGTGCCACGGAACCTGCCCGTGGTGTCGGGCTCGAGCCAGCGATCCAGCAGCCAGTCGTTCACCGCCGCACAGATCCGACTGTTGAGCAGGTAATCCGCGATGTTGCCGCGCGTCAACGGATTGAGGATCGCGTAGTCGACGCCGCCCTCGGTGAACAGGTGCGTCGCCACGGTGTCCGGATCGGAGCCCGGGTAGCCGTCGCCGTAGAGATCCTCGCGGTAGTCCCCGCCGGGAGCCTGGTACCACTGCTGCTCGACGTCCGGGATGGACCGCAACTTGTGAGTGGGCGACAGGTACTTCCGGATTTCCGCGTTGTAGCGGAAGTGCGGTTGGACGTTGGCGTCGATGACGGGGCTCATGCGGTGAGATACACCTGCCCATCCGTGACGTCGACCTCGTAAGTGCGGACGCGCTTGCGGGGATCCGCCAGGTTGACCCCGGTGGTGATGTCGAACTCCCACTGATGCCACGGGCATCGCGCGACCCGGCCCGGCCGCACGTGCCGCAGCTGACCGGGCATGTCAGGGGCGAATTCGTTGGTGCCTCCGACATATCCCGCGCACAGCGGAGCCCCTTCATGGGAGCAGTAGTTCGCGATCGCATACAGCGCGCCGTCGATGTTGTAGACGCCAACGCCGAACTTGCCGGCCTGAACCAGTTTCATGCTCCCCGGAGGCAGGTCTTCGATCGCACAAACCGGTTGGCGCTGCATCACGTCCTCTCAGGTTCCTTGACCTAGAATACCTAAAATAGTAAAGATAGTCCGACAGAGTCGCTAGAGGCGGCCCGGGAGGCAAAGGTGACGATCAGCACCGATTCGCACGATCAGTCCAACGCCCCGGACCTGGCGACCGATCCCTACGCCTACTTCGCGTACATGCGCAAGACCGCGCCGGTGTGGCGCGGCACGCTCATGGAGAGCGACTTGATGCCACCGGAGCTCAAAAACCCTGAAAACTGGACGTTGTTCGACTTCGAAAGCGTCTTCGCCGCCTTCCGCGAGGACACGGTGTTCGGCTCGGAGATGTACAACAACACGATCGGGCTCGTCTTCGGGCCGACGATCCTTGGCATGCACGGCAAACAGCATCAGGACCATCGCAGCCTGGTGAGCAAGGCTTTCAAGCAAAGCGCGCTCACGCAGTGGGAACCGGAGGTGATCGACCCGATCTGCGACCAACTGGTCGACGAGTTCAAGGATGGCGGCGAGGCCGACCTGGTCAAGGCGGTGACGTTCGAGTTCCCCACCAGGGTCACCGCCGCACTGCTCGGCTTGCCGCAGGAGGACCTGGAGATGTTCCGGCGGTTGTCGCTGCAACTGATCTCGATCACCGAGGACATCGAAGCCGGTCTGAACGCCTCGGTGGAACTGGGCACCTACTTCCAAGAACAGGTAGACCAGCGCCGCAGCAAGTTGACCGAAGACATCATCGGCGATCTCGTCGCGGCCGAGATCGACGGCGAGAAACTCACCGATGAGGCGATCATCTCGTTTCTGCGGTTGCTTCTGCCCGCCGGGCTGGAGACGACTTATCGGTCCTCGGGAAACCTGTTGGCGCTACTCCTCACCCATCCCGAACAACTCGAGGCGGTTCAGCGGGACCGCGACCTCATTCCTGCCGCGATCGAGGAAGGGATTCGATACGAGACGCCGTTGGTCTTGGTGGCACGCAATACCACCCGCGATGTCGAGATGCACGGCACAACGATCCCCGAGGGCGCGCAGGTCAACCTGTGTATGGGAGCCGCCAATCGCGACGAATCGCGTTGGACCGACCCTGAGGTATTCGACATCCATCGACCGCGCCGCGCGCACATCTCCTTCGCAGGAGGCATACACAGCTGCCTAGGCATGCACCTCGCCAGGGTCGAAACGCGAGCGATGCTCAACAGCCTTTTCGATCGCGTCAACGACCTGCAGTTGGTGCCCGACGACGACACCAAGATCACTGGTATGCCGTTCCGCTCGCCCAAGCACCTTCCCGTGACCTTCCGTCCCGTCGCATGAAAAGCCGCGCCGCGATCCTGCACGACATGGGTCAGCAGTGGTCGGTCGAAGACTTTGAGCTCGATCCGCCTCGGGCCGGTGAGGTGCTCGTCGAGATGGCCGCCGCCGGACTGTGCCACTCCGACGAACACATTCGCAATGGCGACATGTCCGCGCCCAACGAGGTGATGGAGGCGTTCGGCCTACCTTCGATGTTCCCCATGATCGGCGGTCACGAAGGCTCGGGGGTGGTTCTCGAGGTCGGCGAAGGCGTGACACAGTTCGCGCCAGGCGATCACATCGTGACGTCGTTCGTCGCCGTCTGCGGTCGGTGTCGGTGGTGCAACTCCGGGATGGAGTACATCTGCGATATGGGCGCGCAGGTGATGGTTCCCGGGATGCCAACGGACGGGACGTTTCGGCACCACACCGCCGACGGGCGCAATCTCGGCCACCTGTCCAAGGTCGGTGCGTTCTCGAAGCACACTGTCGTTTCGACGGATTCGATCGTCAAGATCGATCCCCACCTGCCGCTGCTGCCAATGGCCCTGCTGTCGTGCGGAATTCCCACCGGATACGGTTCCGCGGAGAACCGTGCCAAGGTGCAGACCGGTGACACCGTCGTCGTCATCGGTGTCGGGGGCATCGGCACCGGTGCCATCCAGGGCGCGCGCATCAACGGTGCAGCGCAGATCATCGCGGTCGATCCGATTGAGTTCAAGCAGAAATCCGCACTGGGATTCGGTGCAACGCACAGCGTCTCGACCACCGAGGAAGCCGCCGACCTTGTACGCGACCTGACCAGCGGCGTGATGGCCGACAGTGTGGTGGTGTCGCCTTCGATCATCGCCGGCGAAGACGTGCAGGCTGCCTTGAGCCTGACGCGCAAGGGCGGAACTTGCGTCCTGACCGCCATGACGGCCAGCACGACCAGTTCCATCGCCATCAACTTGCAGGAGTTCATCCTGTGGAACAAGAATCTGGTCGGCACGGTGTTCGGGTCGTGCAACCCGAGAGTCGACATCGCCCGGTTCGCCCGGCTCTACGAGGCGGGTCTGCTGCAGCTCGACGAAATGATCACCAGGCGCTATCGCCTTGACGACATCAATGAGGGCTACCGCGACCAGCTGAACGGCGAAATCATCCGCGGCGTCATCGATTTCGGGCTCAGTTGAGCGCGTAAAAGCGCTTGGCGTTTTCTCCGCCGATCTTCTCGCGGGTTTCCTCGCTGATGTCCGGGCGGGTGCGCAGATGCTTTGTGCTCTCCGGCCATTCGCCGTCCCAGTGGGGGTAGTCGCTGGCGAACATGATGAAGTCGTCGCCGAGCACGTCGACGACACCGGGCAGGATCGGCTCCTCCGGTTCACAGGTCGTCCAGATGTTCCCGGCTGCCAGGTATTCCTGCGGATCGCGTCGCCAACCGTTCTCGATCCAGTCGCCGCGCTTCTCGAAGTGCTCGTGCAAGCGATCGATAAAGAACGGCACCCAGCCAACGCCGGCCTCCAGGAACGCGACACGCAAGCCGGGATGCCGGTCGAAGACACCGCCCGAGATCAATGCCGTCATCGCGGTCATCTGGTCGAAAGGAAAGCTGATGCAGTGCACCTGAATGTAATTCGTGAACCGGTCGACGCCGACCTTCGGAAGGTGCATACCGGGTGCGCCGTGAATGCCGAGCGGCATGTCGAGTTCGACGGCGGCTGCGTAGAACGGGTCGAGATCGGGGTGGTCGAGATTGCGGGTCTTCAGTGCCGGTGGGATGTGCGTCGCGACCAATCCGAGGTCTTTGGCCTCCCGCATCACGTCGATCGCGACGTCGACCTGTTCGATGGGGATCACCGCAATGCCGCGTAGCCGGCCAGCTGTCGGGCGGCAGTAGTCGGCTATCCACTGGTTGTACAGCCGCGCGAACCCCGCGGCGAACTCAGGGTCTTCGAGGCTGGGCGCACAGAGCCCCAGGCTCGGATACAGCACCATCGTGTCGATGTGATCGCGGTCGGCGTCACCAAGCACGCCCTCGGCAGACGAGTAGTTGATGCCTGGCGCCGTGCTGAGCCCGTGCTCGCGCGGGCAGCCGGCACCAGGACCGTCGGCCTCGGGATAGTTGCGACCCTCGATGACCAGGGCACGCCCGTCGGCGCGCGGCGTGATGTGTTGCGGCCACCGCTGCATCGCTTCGACAGCCAGCGACGCTCCCTCGGCGACATGTCCGTCGGCATCAATGATCCGCATGCATCCCCTCACTGACTGTTTGCTAAAAATAGCAGGATGCCGAGCGAGACTATCCAGCAATTGCTTCGAGAACGTGCGACGTCCGACGCCATTGCGGTGAAGCACGGCGACCGGCAATGGACGTGGCGAGAGCATATGCGCGACGCGTCCGTCCGCGCCGCCGCGCTGCTGACGCTCGTCGACCCCGACCGGCCTCCCCATGTCGGCGTGCTGCTGGGCAACACCCCCGAGTTCCTGAATCAGATGGCGGCCGCAGGCCTCGGCGGGTATGTGCTGTGCGGCCTCAACACCACCCGGCGCGGTGCCGCGCTGGCCGCCGACGTCCGCAAGGCCGACTGCCAGGTCGTGGTGACCGATGCGGAGCATCGGCCGCTGCTCGACGGCGTCGACCTCCCAGGCGTGCGGGTGCTCGACAGCTCCGGGGAGGACTGGGCGCGCCTTCTGGAATCCGCCGGGGAGTTGTCGCCCTACCGCGAGGCCGAGCCGTTGGACCCGTACATGCTGATCTTCACCTCCGGCACCAGCGGTGACCCGAAGGCGGTGAAGGTGTCGCACTTCATGGTGTTGATGTCGGGTGCGAACCTGGTGCAGAAGTTCGACGTCACCGCCGACGACACGTGCTATCTGTCCATGCCGCTCTTCCATTCCAATGCGTTGGTGGCAGGTTGGGGGGTGGCCATCGCGACCGGTGCGGCGATGGCGCCCGCCAAGTTCTCGGCATCGAAGTTCCTTGACGACATTCGGCGCTACGACGCCAGCTACATGAACTATGTCGGCAAGCCGCTCGCCTACATCCTGGCCACCGCCGAGCGACCCGACGACGCCGACAATCCGTTGCGCGTCGCGTTCGGAAACGAGGCAAGCGATCGTGACATCGACGAGTTCAGCCGCCGGTTCGACACGTTGGTCTGGGATGGGTTCGGCTCCAGCGAGAACGCCGTCATCATCACCAGGGAGCCCGGAACCCCGAAAGGCTCTCTCGGCAAAGGCTTTCCTGGCGTGGCGATCTATGACCCGGACACCGTCGCCGAGTGTCCGGTTGCCCGCTTCGATGCCGACGGCGCATTGACCAACGCCGATAAGGCGGTCGGCGAGCTGGTCAACACGTCGGGAACCGGTTTCTTCACCGGCTATTACAACAGCGAGGAGGCGACCGCAGAGCGCATGCGGCACGGCATGTACTGGTCGGGCGATCTGGCGTATCGCGACGCCGATGGCTGGATCTACCTGGCAGGCCGCACCGCCGACTGGATGCGTGTCGACGGCGAGAATATGGCGGCGGCCCCGATCGAACGGATCCTCGTCCGCCTGCCCGACATCAATCGGGTCGCCGTGTATGCGGTGCCCGACGAGAACGTCGGCGATCAGATCATGGCCGCCGTTGTGCTGAACGACGACGCCACGCTCACACCTGCGGGTCTCGAGTCATTCCTGGCCGGGCAGCCCGATCTGTCGCCGAAGGCGTGGCCGCGGTATGTCCGCATCACCGCCGACCTGCCGACCACCGCCACCCACAAAGTGCTCAAACGCGAACTCGCCGCGCAGGGGCCGACTCCCGGCGACGGCGAGCTGTGGATTCGTGAGCCGCGAGGCACGCGCTACGACCGCACCTAGATTCGCCGACGCTACGGTTTCTGACGAGAATCGCCCGAAAACCGTCAATAACCGTAGCCTCGGCGCGTCACAGGATGCGTGACGTACGCCCCTGCCAGTAGCGCTCGCGAATGCGCCTCTTGTAGAGCTTGCCATTCGGGTCCCTCGGCAGTTCGGGATCGAACTCGACCGTGCGCGGGCATTTGTAGGTGGCGAGGTGTGCTCGGCAGTACGCGATGAGTTCGGCCTCGAGTTCGGGCCCCGCCGCGACTCCGTCGGCTGGCTGCACCACGGCCTTGACCTCCTCGCCGAACTCCTCGTTCGGGACGCCGAACACCGCCGCATCGACGAGCTTTGGGTGCATGACCAACAGGTTCTCCGCCTCCTGCGGGTAGATGTTCACCCCACCCGAGACGATCATGAACGTCGACCTGTCCGTGAGGTAGATGTAGCCGTCCTCGTCGACGTAGCCCATGTCCCCCAGCGACCTCCAGCCCCGATCGTTGGATACCGACTCGGTCTTCCCAGGCGCCTTGAAGTACTCGAACGCGGGTCCGCCCTCGAAATAGAGCTCCCCCGACTCGCCGACGGGAAGCTCGGCCCCGTCCTCGCCGACCACGTGCACTGGGGTCCACGGCTTGCCGACCGATCCCGGGTGGGCCAGCCACTCCTCCGGCCCGATCGTCGTCCCCCCGAATCCCTCTGTCCCGCCGTAATACTCGTGGATGATCGGGCCGAACCACTTCATCACGCGGTGCTTCACGTCCACTGGGCACGGAGCCGCCGCGTGGATCACACACTCAAGACTCGAGACGTCGTACGACTCGCGGACCGCGTCGGGGAGCTTGAGCATCCGCACGAACATCGTCGGCACGAACTGGGCGTGCGTGACCCGGTGCGATTCGATCACACGCAGCACCGTCTCGGCGTCGAACCTGGGCATCACGATCGAGGCCGCGCCGACGCGATGGACCGCCATCGCGTAGTTGACCCCCGCCGCGTGATAGAGCGGTGCGGGCGATAGGTACACGCTCGACTCGGTCATTCCGTAACGCTGCGTGAGCGAATACTCCAGCACCTTCTGTGCCCACGAGCCCTTGCCGTCCTCAGGGAGGGGCCGCCGAACGGCCTTGGGCTTACCCGTGGTGCCGGACGAGTAGAGCATCTCGGAACCGTCGGACGCCTGTGGCGCATCGCCCGCGGCGCCGAGCGCATCCTCGTACGGAAGCCAGCCGGGCAGGTCGCCTCCGACAACGATGTGGACGTCGACGCCCCGGTTTGCTTCGAGGATTCGCGACCCCAGCTCGGCCATCGACGCGTCGATGAACACCGCCCGTGCCTCGGAATCGTCGACGACGTAGGCCACCTCGTCGGGCGTGAAGTGGGTGTTCACCGCGCTGTAGTAGAGCCCGGAAAGTTGGCAGCCCCAAGTGATTTCCAGGAACTCCTGGCGGTTCGGAAGCACCAGCGCGACCCCATCGCCACGCCGCAGCCCAGCCTCGGACAGTAGCGCAGCGACCCGCTGGCTCCTGGCGTACAGCTCGCCGTACGAGACTGTGTCACCGTCCGCAACGACCAGGGCCGGCGAGTCTGGGGTCCCGGTCGCGTGGTCGGCGATGTTCAACAGCGGTCCTACGTGGCAGCTGCGCCGTCGGTGGACGCGGCCGCCGCCTGGCGGCGGGCGTGCTCCGATGGCAGCACTTTGTCCTTGAACACCTGCTGAATCAGTTCCTGCACATCCTTACTGATCGACGCGAGCGCCACGAGATCGTTGGAGGTCTGCCAGTGCACCCGCATGCCCATCAGCTCCCACGCCCGCTTGAGGTTGGCTTTGGTAAGCATGAGCGTCGTCAACGGAGCCTGGGCAATGTGGCGGGCGATCGCCTCTACGCGGTCGTCGAGTTCCTCGCGCTTGACCACCTCGTTGACGAGACCGACTTCCAGCGCCTTCTTGGCGTCGATCACCTCGGCGGTGAACAGATAGTAGGCGGCGCGGCGCCAGTTCATGAAAACCCAAGGCTCGATCGAGCATTCACCCGACGGCATGCCGAAGCCCTGAAGCGGCGGATACGAGAAGTAGGCGTCCTCGGAGGCGATGACGATGTCAGTGGTCAGGCCCATATGCGTGCCGCCGCCCACGCAGTAACCGTGCACCTGCGCGATGGTCGGCTTGGAGAACTCCCACAGGTTAAGGGTCGGCTTGACGAACAGATCCGACTGCGGCTTCCACGGATGACCCATCACCTTCGCGCCCTCGACGAACGCCGGATAGTCGACGGCGTTGTTGCCGATGGCATGCCCCGAGCAAAAGCCCTTGCCGTTGGCCTTCAGCACCAGAACCTTGATGTCGTAGTCGCGGTCGGCGTCCAGTAGTGCGGCGTCGACCTCCTCGGCGAGCTTCTGGTCCTGCGCGTTGGCCTTCTCGGGCCAGTTCAGAGTGATCTTCGCGATCGGCCCGTCTTTTTGGTAGATGATTCTTTCTCGGGTCTCGTTGAGATCCATTCCCTCTCCTATGACTTGATGACGCCAATCTCGACGCCGATGTCGTACACGGTGCCGACTTCGCCGGTCCATTGGACGGTGCCCGATGCCCCCGCCTCGATTTCCTGTTCCACCTTTTCCGTTGCGATCACGTAGATCGGCGTGCCCTCCTCGACGTGCTGACCGTTCTCCACAAGCAACTCGATGAGCTCGGCTTCGGATACGGCTACCGAGACTCGCGGGATGCGAATGAGGAAGTCACCCATGGGCGCCCGCTTTGTCAAGCGTCCGTTGTGCGGCCGCGACGATGCGCGCGGACGACGGGTAGATCTGAGCTTCGAGCGTGGCGGCCGCAGGCGTCGGGACGAACCGGGCTCCGACGCGCTCGATTGGCGCTACGAGGTCGCTGAAACACTCCGTCTGCAGTGTCGCCACGATCTCGGCTCCAGGGCCCGCGAATTGGACTGCATCGTGAGCCACCACGGCCCGGCGGGTGCGCCGCACCGATTCGACGATCGTCTCGATGTCCAGCGGGACGAGAGTGCGCAGATCGACGACCTCGGCGCTGACCCCCTGCTCCTGCAGCGCGGTGGCGGCGGCGAGCGATTCGTGCACGCTGCGCCCGTAACTAATTATGGTGACGTCGGTGCCCGGCCGTTTGATGTCGGCCTGACCGAGCGGGATCGAAAAGCCGGGATCGGTTGGAACCGGGCCCTTTTGGCCTTGAAGGCGGATCGTCTCGACGAACAGGCAGGGATCCGGGTCGAAGATCGCGGACGTCAGCAGGCCCTTCCCGTCACGTGGGGTGGACGGCACGATCACCTTCATCCCGGGAATGTGCATGAACCAGGCTTCGAGTGTCTGCGAATGCGTTGCACCGGTTGCCAGCCCGCCGTACACCTGGGTGCGGACGGTGATGGGCGCCGTCGTCCGGCCTGCCGTCATGAAGCGCAGCTTGGCCGCGTTGTTGATCAACTGGTCGGCCGCGATGCCGATGAAGTCCATGATCATGATCTCGGCCACCGGCAGCAGGCCGTCGATCGCCGCACCGATCGCGGCGCCGACGATCGCGGCCTCCGAAATCGGGGTGTCCAGCACGCGGTCATGGCCGTATTTGGTCGACAGGCCCGCGGTCGGGCCGGATGCGCCGGGGTCGGCGATGTCCTCACCGAGCAGGAACACCCGGTCGTCGGCGGCCATCGCCTGATCGAGCGCGAGGTTGAGTGCCTCGCGCATCGACATCTCTTTCTCGTCCATGGTCTTCCTCAGACGGGGTATCGGATCGGAGTCGCGTACACGTCTCGGTCGAGTTCGTCGATCGATGGGGCCTCGGCGCTCAAGACCGTCTTCAGCGCTGCCTCAACCGAGATGAGCGCACCTTCCTCGATGCGGCTCAGTTCATCGTCACCGCACACGCCGGTGTCGATAAGGTGACGCCGAAAGCGCGGCACCGGGTCAGCTTCGATCGCCGCCTGTAGTTGGTCCTTGGGGATGTACGGTGTCCGGTCGCCGAAGTAGTGGCCGCGGAAGCGGAATGTCACGCACTCGATGAAGGTGGGTCCGTCGCCGTTGCGCGCCTTGCCGATCGCCTCGGCGAGTGCGTCTGCGACGGCCAACGGGTCGTTGCCGTCGACGCGAACACCGGGCATGCCGTAGCCGGCGGCCCGCTCTGCGACATGTTCGATCTTCATCGTGTCTCTGGTGGGCGTCATCTCCGCGTACATGTTGTTCTGGCATACCAGGACCATCGGCAGATCCCACAGCGCGGCCATGTTCGCCGCCTCATGGAACGAGCCGGTGTTCGTCGCCCCGTCGCCGAAGCTCACCACTGTCACGCGGTCGAGGCCCTTGCGCTTGGCCGCCATCGCCAGCCCAACGCCCACCGGCGGTCCGGCTCCGACGATCCCCGTCGAGAGCATCACCCCCACCTCGGGCTTGGCGATGTGCATGGTGCCGCCCTTGCCGCGGCTCGCGCCGACAGTGCGGCCCATCATCTCGCCGTAGATCTCTTCCAGCGGAACGCCTTTGCCGATCAGATCGTGCAGCCCGCGGTAGGTCGTCACCAACTGGTCGTCTGCGCGAAGCGTGACACCCATCGCCGCAGCAATGGCCTCCTGACCGCGCGACGGCCAGTACACGCACATGAACTCGCCGGTGCCGATGCCCTTGGACAGCCGGTCGTCGGCGGCCTTCATCAGCACCATCAGCGCATACATGCGCCGCTGAACGTCAGCCGGGTACGTCACGGTCCTAGCGACCCGATCTCGCGGTACACGTGGGGAATGGGCTTGGGATCCATGGCGATGTTGTCGAGGCCGGTCAGCTCGCGCTTCCCCATCTGCTGCGCGGCAGCATCGAGGTCGTCGCAGTCGAGCTCATAGATGGCGATGAACGGACCATTGCCGTCCGTCGGCGCAAACCGGCGCGCCGAAACGATCCCGTCCACCTCCATGATCTGCTCCAGATGCGTGTCGTTGTACCACTTGTGGTACTCCGCTTCCCTGTCCGGCGAGGCCGGCATCGTCTCCACGTAGATGATCCCTTTGGGCATGTCACCCCTCCCCTATACGCCCGACCACGGCTTGATCTTCAGGAAGCCACCCGCGTCGACCCGGAGCTGCTGGCCGGTGACGTAGCGAGCCGCGTCGCTCGCCAGGAACAGCACGGCTTCGCTAATGTCCTCGGGTTCGACGTAGGGAATCGGCATCCCCTGAATCACCGGGAACACGACTTCGGCGTCCTCACGAGTCGGGTTCTCCAGATCCGGCCGAAACGCCTTGTACATGGGCCGACTGTGCAGCATGTCGGTGTTGACATTCGTCGGGTGGACCGCGTTCACCCGAATCTGCTCGGGAGCCAGGGTCCGGGCGAGGTCGTTGACATAATGCGCGACAACCTGTTTCGCGAACGCATACCCGGCACCGCCCGGTCCGCCGTCCATGCCGCTGGTGTTGACCGCCGTCGCCATGAAGGCTGCCACCGATCCCGTGGCAATGATCGACGCGCCGGCGTGCAGGTGCTTCATGCTCGCGTGGATGAGGTTCATGACACCGACGAGGTCCACGTCGACCGCATCGACGAACGCCTGCGGCGGGAGCCCGGCGGTCATCGGGCAGATGCCGGCATTGGCGACCACGATGTCGAGCCCGCCTAACTCGGCGACACCCCGGTCGATGGCAGCGGACAGTGCCGCACGGTCGCGGACGTCGGCGATCTCGGTGAACGCGCGCCGGCCCTCCTTCTCGACCAGCCTGGCGGTTTCGTCGAGATCCTCGGGCCGCGCCAGCGGATACTCGTTCGTCTCGATGTCCTCGCAGATGTCTACGGCGATGATGTCGGCGCCCTCGGCGGCGAGCAACCGCGCGTGTGACCGCCCCTGACCGCGCGCCGCCCCGCTGACCAGCGCCACCTTGCCCGTCACCCTGCCCATTGCCGGTCCCTTCTCAGACTGTCAATACCAATGAGCCGCACTGCGGCCGCCCGTCAATGCCCTTATCTCGGAGGATCTTCGAGGAGCCGACCCGGCTTGGACACAGGGGCACGCCATCGAAAACCCATCCACGAAGTTGTCCGGCAACATTGCTGCAACTGTAACTCCAGCGGTAGCTATACTACCTAAAATTATAAAGAAACGAATCGGACCCCTCTCGACAGGACATCGTGGACTTTTCATACCCGCCGGAGGTCGAGCAGTTCCGCAAGGAACTGCGCGCATGGTTGGCCGCGAACCTGACCGATGAGGTGCTGGCCGCGGGGCGACGGCGCGGCCGTCATCCCGACACGTTCGAAACGCTGCGAGGGTGGGATGCCAAGTTAGCCGACGCGGGCTGGGGCGCGGTGTCATGGCCGCAGGAGTACGGCGGCCGCGGAGCCACCGTGCTCGAACAGCTGGCCTACGCGGAAGAAACCATCCACGCGCGGGCGCCGGTGCCGCTCAACGTGATCGGGATTAACAACATCGCGCCTGCGATCATGCAGTACGGCACCGATTCGCAGAAGCGCGCGTTGCTGCCCCGGATGGTGCGCGCCGACGACATCTGGTGCCAGGGCATGTCGGAGCCCGAAGCTGGGTCTGACCTCGCGTCTCTGCGGACCCGGGCGGTGTTGGACGGCGACCAGTACGTGGTCAACGGCCAGAAGATCTGGACGTCGCTGGGGCATCGCGCCGATTGGTGTCAGCTCTATGTGCGCACCGACCCTGAGGCCCCCAAGCACAAGGGCATCTCGTGCCTCATCGTCGACATGACCCTGCCGGGTATCGAGGCGCGTCCGCTCGTCACGCTCAACGGCGACGCCGATTTCGCCGAGGTGTTCTTCAACGACGTGCGGGTGCCCGCCGGCTCGTTGCTGGGCCCGCTCAACGGCGGGTGGCAGGTGGCCACCACCACGCTGAGCCACGAACGCGCAGGAGCGGCCCGACTGTATGCGCAGCTAGAAGTGCAATTGGGCGATCTGGTCGCCGACCTGGCCGACTGCGAGGTCGACGGAACGCCGGTGCTGGAGGACACCGCGACGTTGCGCCGCCTTGGCGAGGTGGCGGTGCGCATCAAGTACCTGGAGCTGCTCTGCCAACGGTCGATCTCTGCGACGCTGCACGGTGGCGACGCGCTCGGGTCGGCCAGCCTCGCGAAGAGCGTGTGGGCCGAGGTCGGCCAGGAGCTTGCCGCGTTGGCGTTCGACGTACTCGGCGGGCACAAGAGATGGTCGGACCGTCGACTGACGTCGCGCTCCCTGACCATTGCGGGCGGCACGACACAGATCAACAAGAGCGTCACCGCGACGCGGGTCCTCGGATTGCCGCGCCGATGAACCTCGAGCTCACCGACGAGCAGGTGGCGCTGCGTGACACCGTGCGTCGCTTTCTGGCTGAAAAAGCAAGCGTGACAACCCATGTGCGGCCGATGCTCGATGATCCGATCGGCACCACCCGCGAGGTGTGGGGTGGGTTGGCCGATCTAGGCGCCACCGGCGTGCTGGTACCCCAGGAGTTCGACGGATCGGGCATGACCATGGTCGAGGCTGGCGTCGTTGCCGAGGAACTCGGCGCCGCACTGCATCCGGGTCCGTGGCTATCCACCGCCGTCGCCGCGACGCGCGCGCTGACGCGGATGGCTACGGGGGCGAATGCCGCCTCCTTGTTGACCGGCATCGCCGACGGTTCCACGATCGCCACTGTCGGCCCGCTTACAGGGCCTCGTCCGAAGGCCGAGGGTGGGGTGCTGCGGGGTGAGATCGCAGCGCTGCCGGACGCGGCGGCTGCCGGCGTCGTGCTGGTCCTTGCCGAGGACGGCGACGGTACGGGACTTTTTGTGGTCGATGCGACGTCGGCGGGTGTGTCCGTGACGGAGCGAACGCACGTGGACCCGACGCGCAAGTTGTTCGACGCCACTTTCGACGATGTCCCCGCGAAGCGGCTCGCGTCCCCGTCGGCGGAGGACATCGGCGGGCTCGTGGACGACGTGCTGATCGCCTACGCGGCCGACGCGCTGGGCGCGGCCGCCGCGGTGATGAACCTCGCCGTCGAATACGCCAAGGTGCGACGGCAGTTCGACCAGCCGATCGGGAGCTTTCAGGCGGTCCAGCACCTGTGCGTCGACATGTACGAGACGGTCGAACTCGCGCGCAGCGGTGTCCTGCACGCGCTGTGGGCGGCGGACGCCGCACAACCCGCGGAGCGCCACCTGGCCGCGGTGCGCGCCAAGGCATTCGCGGGTCAACTGGCCACCGTCGGCGACACCGCGATCCAGGTCTTCGGCGGCATCGGCTACACGTGGGAGCACGACGCCCACCTGTATCTCAAGCGCCTCCTCGGTTGGAGCGCGTTGGGCGGCGGCTCCGACAGATACCTGCAGGAGGTCGGCAGGCAACTGGCGACGGCCGTGTCCAGATAACGAAAGGCTTTGCAATGTCCGGGGTTTTGCGCGGAGTGCGCGTCATCGAGCTGGCGTCGTGGACGTACGTGCCGTCTGCCGGCGCAGCGCTGGCGGATTGGGGCGCGGACGTCATCAAGGTGGAGGACGTGAAGGGCGGTGACCCCGGTCGGGCGCTGGTGATCGGCGGATTCACGAAGGACGCCGCCCGGGCTCACGTCGACTTCATCCTGGAGATCGGAAACCGCGGCAAGCGCAGCATCGCGATCGACATCAAGTCCGACACCGGCCGCGAGTTCCTCGGGCGCCTTCTCGCCACCGCCGACGTGTTCTTGACCAACTGGCTGCCTGCGCCGCTGGAACGTGCGCGGCTGACGGTCGAGGACATTCGCTCGTTCAACCCGAACATCATCATCGCTCGCGGCACCGGCACCGGAGTCCGCGGACCCGATGCCAACAAGGGCGGATTCGACGCGGCCACCTACCTGTCTCGCGGCGGGGTGTCCTACACGATGACACCGTTCGGCACCGAGACTCCCGCCGTGCAGGGTCCGGGTTTCGGCGACCTGCAGGGCGGCATAACCCTCGCGGGCGGCGTCTGCGCGGCGCTCTTCCATCGCGAACGCACCGGCGAACCGTCCATCGTCGACTCATCGCTGTTGGCCCAGGCGATGTGGTCCATCGCGCCGTCGATTTCGGTGGCCGACCTGTTCGGCATCGACGGTATTCCTGGGGCCCCGCCCGGCCTGGCGATCAACCCTCTTGTCAATCGCTACAAGACGCGTGACGGCAGGTGGCTGCAGTTGGTCTTCCTGCAGCCCGACCGCTACTGGGCCGGCTTCTGTGCGCGGATCGGCCTTCCCGAGCTCGCCACCGACCCGCGCTTCGTGCCGTCGAGCAACCTGATCGCCAACGCCACGGAGGCCTGCGCCCTGGTCGGGGACGCCCTCGCCAGCCAAGACCTTGCGCACTGGCACAAGGTACTTGCCGACGAACCGGGTGTGTGGGCGGCGCTGGCCACACCGAGGGAAACCCTGAACGACCCGCAGGTCGAGCCGAACGGCTACACGATCGCCAACGTGGACGACCAAGGCAACGAGTACCAGATCGTGGCCGCGCCAGTGCAATTCAACGAAACGCCGCCGGGGCCCGCGCGCGCTCCGGAACATGGACAGCACACCGAAGAGATCCTGTTGGAGCTCGACCTCGACTGGGACGACATCTCGGCGGCCAAGGACAGTGGCGCGATTCTGTAGGAGAGGCCAATGACCATCGAACGGCGCACCCTGGAATCCGTCATCTATGAGCGCGAACCGCCGATTGCGCGAATCATCCTCAACCGGCCGGACAGGGCCAATACGAAGGACGCCAGCCTCGTCCAGGAAGTCGACGCCTGCCTGCACGAGGCCGACCGCGACAAGGACATCAAGGTCGTGATCCTCAAGGCCAACGGGAAAGGATTCTGCGGCGGGCACGTGGCGCGCTGGGGTCCCGACGAGAATCCCTACCCGGACTTCGGGGACACCTTCGAGGACCTGTACAAGGGAACCGCCGACCTGTTCCTGTGGCCGACGCTGTACCTGTGGGAGTTCTCCAAGCCCACCATCTCTCAGATCCACGGCTACTGCATGGGCGGCGGCATCTACCTGGGTCTGCTGACGGACTTCTGTGTCGCGTCGGACGACGCGTATTTTCAGATGCCGTTGGCGCAGAGCCTCGGCGAGCCCGGCGGCCACACCATGATCGAGCCCTGGCTGTTGATGAACTGGCATCGCACCATGGACTGGTTGCTGTTGGCGCCAACGCTTTCCGCGCAGGAGGCACTCGATTGGGGGCTACTCAACAAGGTGGTGCCGCGCGACGACCTCGAGGAGACCGTCGAGGAGATGGCCCGAAGGATAGGGCAGATCCCGCTGACCACGTCGATGGCGGTGAAGAACAGCGTGAAACGCGCGTACGAGCTGATGGGCATGCGCGTGCACCTGCAGGTCAGTCACATCCTGACCAACATGGTCGGCGCGGCGTCCGACGTTCAGGAGCGCCGCAGAAAGCTCATCGAGTCAGGCTTGAAGCCAAGGGATTTCATCGAGGGGGACGAAGGGTCCTAGGCGCCCGCGGCGTGGTGAGCCGCGACGTAACCGAAGATCATCGTGTTCGCGATGCTTCCGCCTGCCCCCAGATAGTTTCGGCCCATCACCGTCGCGGTGATGTTGCCGGTCGCATACAGTCCGTCGATCACGCGATCGTTCTCATCGAGCACCTGGGCGTGCTCGTTGGTGATCACTCCCCCGCACGTTCCGACGTCAGCCGGGAACACCTGGGTGGCGTAGTACGGCGCGCGATCAATCGGCCCGAGCGCGGCATTGGGCTTGTACCCGGGATCACCCAAGCAGATGTTGTACGCCGATTGGCCGCGGCCGAAGTCGGGATCGAGACCCTTGGCGGCGAACTCGTTGAAGCGCTGGACCGTCTGCTCCAACGCTTCTGCGGGGACATCGATCTGGCCTGCCAGATCGCTTATCGTGTCGGCACGCTTGACGGTGCCCTGCTCGATCACCGCTTCGGGGATGGTGCGCTTCTGGAACGGGTTTGCGCCCGAGACGTATCTGCCGACATAGCCCTCGTCGAAGACCTGCCAGCACGGCACGGCCTTGTTGGCGTACATCGCCTTGCCGACTTCGACATAGGAGTTCGACTCGTTGCAGAACCGCTTGCCGGTCCCGTCGACGTAGATAGCCCCTGGCCTCTGCCGCCCCGAGCCGACGGCTCGGGCGCGGGGGTCTGCGATGAAAACCGTTGGGAGCCACCAGGCCTCATCCAGTAAGTCGGTCTTCGCACCTAGCCGCATCGCCGTCTGCAGCACTTCACCGGTGTCGCCTGCGTTCGAGATCGACCACTTCGCCTCGTTGGGCTGGTCGCCGCTGTAGCGACGGCGCATTTCCGCGTTGCGGCTGAAGCCTCCCGCTGCGAGCAGCACTCCCTTGCGCGCCTCGATGTTGAGAGTCGCGCCGTCTCGGGTAACCCGTGCGCCGGCGACGCGACCGTCCTCGACAATCAGATCGTCCATCGCAGTGTTCGTCCACACCGGTGGCTCGCCGCGCAAGTCGATCAGCACCCTGAGCATCTGACCGATGAGTGACGCACCGTTGGTCAGGAGGTCGCGACGCCGGAGTCGGGCCGCCCTGGTGCGCAGGAAGACCCGCATGGCCACTGCGAACGCTCGTGGCGAGCGGTTGAAGTACTGCACCGAGCGCAGCTCGCTGGTCTTCACCACGAATCCGCGGTTCCAATTCTTGTCCATCCGCTGGAGCTTGTCGCTCCAGTCCCCCAAAGCTGCCGCATCGTACGGGATGCCCTCGACCGAACGTCCCGCTGCGTTGCCGCCCTTGTGATTCGGGTAGTAGTCGCTGTACCCGGGGCACCGCACCAGGCGAACGCCTTTACCAACGAGGAAGTCGATCATCTCGTAACCGGCGGTGAGGAACGTCTCGCGGCGTTCCGGCGACGAAGCCGCACCGATGTCGCCGACTACGTCGTCGAAGTACGCCAGGCCGTCTTCATGCGAATCGGGTATGCCGTCGGCAACCATCAGCGGGTTGTTCGGCAGCCACACCATGCCGCCCGACATCCCGGTCGCCCCGCCGACGAGGGCCTGCTTTTCGACGACCAGGGGTTCGATCCCCGAGTCGAGAGCCGCCAGCGCAGCGACAATTCCGCCGCCGCCGCTTCCCGCGATGAGCAGGTCGACGGACTTGTCCCAATTCACCATGCTGGGGCCCTCTGCGAAAGCCCGAGGTCGGCGACGGGCACGTCGATGGTGGTGTTCGTCTTCTGGATGGCGGGCACCAGCCGTTCGTACGGCAGGCTGGCAAGGAAGCCGTCGATGACACGCTCGAAGTTCGAGATCAGCCCTTCGATCTGGTCCGACAGCCGCATGTAATCGAATCCCTTGGCGTGCAAGCCTTTCTGCTGACGCGGCAGGTTGGAGAAGTCCTGGGCCGGGATCGTCGGCCAGCTCGGGTCATCGTGAGCCAACGGCTCGGGTGGGGTCGGTCTCCCTGGTGAGCGGTCGCCCGGGTAGCGGGTCAGCGACCAGATCTCGAAGAGCGTCTCCTCGGGTCCGAGCGGACGGATCCGGTACGACGATGCGCTGCTGTATTGCGGCAGGAGGAAGTAGTGCGGGAAGCAGAACCCGATCGGGTCGATGACCTTGCGGCGATCCAGATCATTCAGATCAGGAAAGTCGCAGTCGCGGGCCCGGTGCCACTTCGTGACAGCGTCGTTGACCGCGCCGCGCCAGCTCGCCATCGCCTCAGCCGGATCGTCGGGCAGCGACATGTGCTGCAGCCCCTCGGCGATCCGGACGTCGTTCTCGTGAGTCATCCCTCCCATGCCGGAGCCGAGTGTCCGCATGAAGTGCAGGCTCGTCTCGATGATGGGGTGCACTGACGGGTCCGGAGTGTGCGACGACGGCAGTAATTGCGGGTGGGTCTGCGGGACGTGGTAGCCCTCCATGAAGGCCTCGGTCGCGAGCTTCCAGTTCACCGGCAGCAGGCACGATTTCCACCACTCGGTGCGCAGCGCATCCACCTTCCATTCGTCGTGCTTGGACGCGAACGGCTCGATGCACTCGCGCAGCGGCGGTGCGCTGTCGTCGAGGTTGATCCATGCACACCCGCCCCACAACTCGCACCTGACCGGGACGAGGCGCAGATCGTCGGCACCCAAATTGTTTTCGTCGAAAACCTCGGGTCGCAGCACGAACGTATTGGCGCCGTCAAGACCCCAACACCACCCGTGGAACGGGCAGACGAAGTTGCGCCGCGACCCGCTGCCCTCGACGATCTTCATGCCGCGGTGGCGACATGAGTTGTAGTAGGCACGCACGTTGTCGTCGTCGAGCCGGACGACGATCACCGACTGGTCGAGGATCTCGTACTCGACGAAGTCGCCGCGCGACGGGATCTCCTCGAGCCGACACGCCATTTGCCACACCCGGGGCCAGAACAGCTCGGCCTCCAGTGCGTAGAACTCCTCGTCGTAGTAGCGCTGTTTGGGGATCCGGTCGACAGCATCGACAGCCCACGGAACGGGAAGCGGAGTCCAGTTCACTTCGGTCAATTGGCTCACCTTCTGCCTCGGCCTTCGGAATCACGATCGGCGAGCGATTTCGTATCTTACTAAAAATAGCAAGTTCGACTTCATCGTTTGGCGCGCGAATAGTGGTGGTGCGATCACCAGGGAGGAACGATGGACAACTGGATCGACGAGCTTGCGCGCACTCTTGGCGAGGAGCCTCTGACGTCCGCGGAGACGACTCAACTGTTAGACGCGGCCCGCGATGTCGCGCATCGGGTCGAGCGCAAAATGACCCCGCTCTCCACGTTCGTGATCGGCTGTGCCGTCGGGCGCGAAATCGCCGGCGGGGCGGACCGTACCGAGACGCTCAGCTCGATGTTGAGGCAGCTCGCGGCCGCGCTCCCTCCGGACGCGCCTGAGACCTAGGCGGGGGGCGGGATCAGTGGAGGCCGACACACGTTGGCCACCGGCTCCCACCACCAGCCGTTGTCACACATCGGTGGTGACGGTACCGCCGGTGGCCGGCACACATTCGCGACCGGATCCCACCACCAACCGTTCTCACACAACAGGGGTTGTACCGCCGGCGGGCGGCACACGTTCGCGACCGGATCCCACCAGCCGTTTCCACAGTCGAGGGGTTGCGCCGAGCTGACGGACGGATTCGCGAGTGCCACGGTCGCCAACGGGGTCAACGCCACGCCGATGACGGCTGCCAAGCGACGAACGGATTTCCTCATGCCAAGGTTCTCCCCTCCAATTGGCCTTCTCAAACCTTGGACCGCCGCGCTCCGACCTATCAAGGACATGACTTTTCCAGTTGTTGGGCGATCGCCCAAAGGTTAGGCTGCCTCCATGTCGAGCAGCCCCCCTGACGAGCGGTCAAAGGTTGGCCGGGAGGCGACGCGGGAGGCGCTGATCGATGCAACCGCCCAAATAATGGTCGACGAGGGATACGCAGCGGCGACGTCGCGGCGGGTCGCAGCCAAGGCCGGGGTCAAGCCGGCCCTCGTGCACTACTACTTCCCGAGTATGGACGACCTGTTCGTGGCCGTGCTGCGCGACAAGGCCGAGACCAACCTGCAGCACCAGCGCCAGGCGATTGCCGAGGCGGAACCGCTGCATGCGCTGTGGCAGCTCAGCAGCACGCACGACGCGCAACTGTTCACCGAGTTCCTTGCGATGGCCAACCATCGCAAGGCGATCCGCAGTGAAATCGCCTCCTACGCCATGCGCTTCCGCGATCTGGAAGAGGGGGCGATGACCCTGGCACTGAAGGCTCGTGGCATCGAACTCGAGTTGTGCCCTCCGGTGGTCATGTCGATGATCATGGGCGGCCTGGCGCGCATGGTGCTCCATGAACAGGGACTCGGCATAACTCGCGGACACGCCGAAGCCAAGGCCTTCATAGAGCGGTGCCTTGACCGCTTCGAAATGCCCTCATGGGACCAACTTCATCCGGAAACGGTGCAGCTCAGTGACCCAGCCCGCTCAGACAGTCCGGAGGTGACCAGCGACACAATTACTTGAGCTAACCTGTTTCGCGATGAGAAGTTATACCAGCTAAGTTAAAGGGCCAACTGCCTACGACAGGCACTAGAAGAGGGCATACGCATACATGGGTAGCGAAGGTCGGGGGCGAGCGGATCGATGCTGAAGCTTGCCAAACGCACGTGGGTACTGCTGGTGATCCTGCTGGTAGTGGTCATAGCGGCGTTCTGTGTCGACCGCTTCCGCGGTTTCTTCGGCCGCACCGAGCTGACCAGGCCGGGTGCCGGGCTGGTCAATGACCCCGAGCCGTTCAACCCCAAAGAAGTGAAATACGAAATCTTTGGGACGGGAACCGTGGCGACCATCAACTACCTCGACCTCGACGCCCAGCCGCAGAAGGCCGTGGGCGTCCCATTGCCGTGGACGCTGGACCTGACCACGACCGCGCCCGCCGCCAGCCCGAACATCGTCGCCCAGAGCGACGGCGGCTCCATTTCCTGCCGCATCACCGTCGACGGCGTAATCAAGGACGAGAGGACCACCGACGGCGTGAACGCCCAGACCTTCTGCCTGGTGAAGTCGGCATGAGCAATACCCACGTCGGTGCGCACCCGATGATCCCCCGCTTCATCCGCCTGTTCTCGGTACCGATCCTGCTGGGTTGGTTGGCGCTGACCGTCCTCATGAACGTCATCGCCCCTCAGCTGGAAAAGGTCGGCGAGGCGCACGCGGTGTCGTTGGCCCCCAACGACGCGCCATCGCTGCAGGCGATGCAACGCATCGGTCAGACTTTCCAGGAGTTCGACTCCAATAGCTCGGCGATGATCGTGCTGGAAGGCGACCAGCCTCTCAGCGACTCCGCGCACAAGTATTACGACGGCCTGATCGACAAACTCGAAGGCGACAAGAAGCACGTCGAACACATCCAGGACTTCTGGGGCGATCCGCTGACCGCCTCTGGAGCTCAAAGCGCCGACGGCAAGGCCGCCTACGTCCAGGTCTACCTCTCAGGCAACCAGGGCGAAACCCTCGCGAACGAATCCGTGCAAGCGGTCCGTGACATCGTGGCCAACGCTCCGCCGCCACCAGGGATCAAGGCATACGTCACCGGCCCCGCGCCGCTCACCAACGACCAGCACCACGCCGGCGACAGCAGCATCAAGCTGATCACGATGATCACCATCGCCGTGATCTTCGTGATGCTCCTGTTCGTCTATCGCTCGATCGTCACGGTGCTGCTTGTCTTGGTGATGATGTTCATCGAGTTGTCGGCGGCCCGGGGAATCGTTGCGGCCCTTGGCTATTACGACCTGATCGGGTTGTCGACATTCGCGGTCAACTTGCTCACGACGCTGGCCATAGCGGCGGGAACGGACTACGCGATCTTCCTTGTTGGCCGCTACCACGAAGCACGAAACTCCGGCGAGGATCGCGAAACCGCCTTCTACACGATGTATCACGGCACCGCCCACGTCATTCTGGGCTCGGGTCTGACCATCGCTGGTGCCACGTTCTGCCTGCACTTCACGCGGCTGCCGTACTTCCAAACGTTGGGCGTTCCGTTGGCGATCGGCATGCTCGTCGCCGTCGCGGCGGCGCTGACCATGGCGCCCGCTCTGCTGACCATTTGCAGTCGCTTCGGCCTGTTCGATCCGAAACGAACGACGCAGGTTCGCGGCTGGCGCCGCATCGGTGCTGCCATCGTGCGTTGGCCGGGTCCGATCCTCGCCGCGTCGGTGGCTCTCGCGCTGGTCGGTCTGCTGGCGCTGCCGTCGTATGCGCCGAGCTACAACGACCGCAATTACCTGCCCAAGGACATCCCGGCCAACCTGGGCTACGCCGCGGCCGACCGGCACTTCCCGCAGGCCCGGATGAACCCGGAGATGCTGCTGGTCGAGACCGACCACGACGTGCGCAATTCGGCGGACATGTTAGTCGTCGACCGAATCGCCAAGGGCATCTTCCACATTCCGGGCATCGGCAGGGTGCAGTCCATTACCCGGCCTGAAGGCACTCCGATCGAGCACACCTCGATCCCATTCCTGATCAGCATGAATGGCACCACCCAGCAGATGAACCAGGACTATATGGACAAAGTCATGGGGAACATGCTGACGCAGGCCAACGACATGCAGACGTCCATCGACACGATGGAGCGAATGCAGGGCATCACAGTGCAGATGGCGGCCACCACGCACAGCATGGTCACGAAGATGAAGGGCATGACCGTCGACATCGAGGAATTGCGAGATCACATTGCTGATTTCGACGATTTCTTCCGCCCCCTGCGCAACTTCTTCTACTGGGAGCCGCACTGCTTCGACATCCCGGTCTGCTGGTCGATCAGGTCGGTCTTCGACACGCTTGACGGCATCGACACGATGACCGACGACATCAAGAACCTGATGCCCGACATGGAGCGCCTGGACGCGCTCATGCCGCAGATGGTCGCATTGATGCCGTCGATGATCGAGACGATGAAGAGCATGAAGAACATCTCGCTGACGATGTATCAGAGCCAGAAGAGTCAGCAGGACCAGATGAAGGCCATGCAGGAGAACCAGGGTGCGATGGGCGAGGCGTTCGATGCGTCGAAGAACGACGACTCGTTCTATCTGCCACCCGAGGTGTTCGACAACGCGGACTTCAAGCGCGGCATGAAGATGTTCGTGTCACCGGATGGAAAGGCCGTGCGGTTCATCATCTCCCACGAAGGTGACCCCGCGACCGCTCAGGGCATCTCGCTCATTCCGCAGATCAAGAATGCGGCGTTCGAGGCCATCAAGGGCACGCCGATGGAGGGCTCGAAGATCTACATGGCGGGCACCGCGTCCACCTACAAGGACATGCAGGAGGGCTCGAACTGGGACCTTCTGATCGCCGGAATAGCCTCGCTCTGCTTGATTTTCATCATCATGCTGTTGTTGACCAGGGCGGTGATCGCCTCCGCGGTCATTGTCGGGACGGTGTTGTTGTCGCTGGGCACATCGTTCGGGCTATCGGTGCTTATCTGGCAGCACATCCTGGGTATGCAGCTGCACTGGATGATCCTTGCGATGTCCGTGATCATCCTGCTGGCCGTCGGTTCCGACTACAACCTGTTGTTGGTATCCAGGTTCAAGGAGGAGATCCACGCCGGGATCAACACCGGTATCATCCGGTCGATGGGCGGCACCGGCTCGGTGGTGACGTCCGCCGGCTTGGTCTTCGCGTTCACGATGATGTCCATGGTGGTCAGCAATCTCGTCGTGGTCGGTCAAGTGGGAACTACCATCGGTCTCGGCCTGTTGTTCGATACACTGATCATCCGCTCGTTCATGACGCCGTCGATCGCGGCGCTGATGGGGAGGTGGTTCTGGTGGCCGCAACGAGTGCGAAACCGGCCTGTGCCCTCGCCATGGCCGAAACCGCCGCGGCATTCAACCGAGACTCCGGTCAGCGTCGGGGCTGGCGATGAAAACCCAACGGGACCGATTAGATAGGGATGTCATGAAGGGATTACGCCTCGCGTCGATCGTCTCGGCCGTTGTGGCACCAGCGCTCGTCTGGGCGGCACCGGCGCATGCCGACCCCGATACCGACTTCGCCAACGAGCTGCATACCTACGGCATCTACGGCCAGAAGGACTACAACGCGTGGATCGGCAAGATCATGTGTAAGCGGCTGTACAACGGCGTCGACCAGGACGCTGACAAGTCCGCGAAGTTCGTCTTCATGCAACTGCAGAAGGGCAGCACCACGGAGCAGGCGTGGCAGTTCCTGGGCGCAGGGCTTCGCACGTACTGCCCCGACAAGTTGCCGGTCCTCGACGCCGCCGCGCGACAATAAGGAGACGGAAATGTTGATCAAGGCGAGTGTTGCGGCCGCTGTGATAAGCGTGGCGGCGATGGCCCTTCCCGCGGTTGCGTCAGCCGATGCCAGCGACGACTACCCGATTCCGAATCGGATACTCAAGACGCCCTGCACGGCGGAGCAGATCATGGCCGCCGCGCGCGATGTCGAGCCCGTGTATTACGAGCGGTACATGATCGACTACAACAACAAGTCACCCGAGGTGCACCAGTGGGTGCAGGACCGCATCCACTGGTTCTTCTCGATGGACTACGCCGGGCGGCGGCAATATTCGGAGGACACGGCGACCAACGCCTTCTACGAGAATCTGGCGTGGAACTGGCCGAATTGGGCAAAGCTGTTCTTCAACAACAAGGGTGTGGCCGCGCACACCACCGACATCTGCATGCAGTACCCGCCCGACGACATGTCGGTATGGAATTGGTGACATCGGCGCCTCGCCGAACACTGAACGACGCCATCACGCAGTTCTGGAGCGTCGCCGCGCCGCTATACGATCTGCCATTTCTTCAGCAGTGGGTGTACCGGCCGGCGCAGAACGAGGTGATCGAACAGCTGAACGACATCGGCGCGCGCAAGGTGGCCGATATTGCCTGTGGCACAGGGATTCTCGCTGACCGTATCGCGCGAGAGTTGCATCCCGACGAGGTCTACGGCGTCGACATGTCCGACGGCATGCTCGCTCAGGCCAGGGCACGCTCGTCGGAGGTGCAGTGGCGCAAGGGGCCGGCCGAACATCTGCCGTTCGAGGATGGAGTGCTGGACGCGGTCGTGACGACCTCGGCGTTTCACTTCTTCGACCAGCCTGCCGCGCTGCGTGAGTTTCACCGGGTGCTGGCTCCGGGCGGTCTGGTGGCGGTTGCGACGTTGAGTCCGCGGCAGCCGCTGCCCCTGCATCGGTTGTCCGCCAATCGGCTCAACCCGGCACACAACCCGTCGCCCGAGGAGATGCGGGCATTGTTCGAAGGCGCAGGCTTCCGCGTCAGCGATCAACATCGCGTCCGCCGGCCCGCCTGGACGCGGATGTTATCGGACCTGATCACCATCGGCGTCAAGCCGTAGTGGTTCGCGCGGAATGGTTCGCTGACTGCTTCTCCGGGTAGCCCAGTCGCGGCGTAGTTAGGGCAGCCCGCCGAACAGCAGGTTCGAAACGACCCCCATGGGGTCCTGCGGGGGCGGCGGATCGGCAGGTGCAGGTGCCGGAGGCGGCGCAATGGGCGCCGGCGGAGCCACGAGCGGCGCGGCTGGTGGCGGAGCAACAGGTGCCGGCGGAGCCACGAGCGGAACGGCTGGTGGCGGAGCAACAGGTGCCGCCGGAGCCACGAGCGGAACGGCGGGCGGCGAAGCAACAGGCGCCGGCGGAACCGCAAGCGGAGCGGCAGGCGGCGCAGTGGCAACCGTCTGTTGAGGAACCGGGACGGAAACGGGTTTGGGTTCAGGTACCACTGCGGAAACGGGCTCGGCCGGAGGTAGAGGGGTTTCCGGCGGAGCAGGTGGTGCGGGCGGCGGCTCGGCGGCCAGAGGTTGGACCGGCGGTGCTGGCGGCGCCGAGATCCGTGCGGGAACCGTGTGGACACTGGCCGACGTCCCTGAAGCGCCCGCTGCCGACGGGTTCGCCTCCTGCGCGGACACATTTTCGACATTGAGCGCCGACCCAGCTGCGAGCGACAGCGCCGCACCGACAATCGATACAGCGGCTGCTGACATGGTCACCCTTTTCGCATGCGACACCAACCAGGGCCGGTCACGTCGCGGAGGTGGGTCATTGCCCGGCGTCTGAGCCGCCTGCGAGGGACGGACGGCGACGGAACTGACCGTCGTCAGCGCCGCCCCGAGCGCAAGGGCCAGTTGGTTGTCGACTGAGTCAAAAACGGGTATCGACAGCGCGTCGCCGATCGGTCCACTGACCGCGTCGAGATCATCACGTGCGCCGATAAGGTACAGGCTTTCCGGCAACCAGCCGTCTCTGTTGAAAGTCGTGGTCAGCCAGTCGACGATGTCGGCTGCGTGCTCGCGGGTGTTGGTGACGGCAGTGTGCACAGCGCCGGCCCCGGTGGCGACGACCATGACCGTCGCTGTGCCGGGCTCGAGAACGCACAGAGCAGTCTTCTTGTGCTCGTTGGCACGCCCGACCTCGATCCCCCAAGCCTCGGTGGCCTGACTCAGCGGGATGCTGTGAACGTTGTCGAATCCCAAGTCTGCCAATGACTTCAGCAGGGCTGAGGCGTCCGCCTCGACGTCCTCGCTCCATGTCACCCGGACAGAGCCCACCGTGTGTCCGCTTGCCGTCGCGATCGCCTGCGCGCCCCTGGCGGCCGCCGCGTGCTGGGACGTGTCATGGGTCGTGCCGTTGGCGGTGGACTGGACGTCGAACGCATCGTGGTCGAGGGTCAAGGCGTCAGGACCTTGCCGGTCGAGGAGCATCCAACCGACGCTGGTGGACGTCATCGACAGTCCCAGCACTGTTTGCACCTCTGGCCCCACTCTCGCCGCCACGGGTCAAGCTCACATCCGAAGCGAGCATAGTTTGCTCTGTCTTGCACGTCATCCCGTGCGGAGAAGAATCACAACACCGGTGTTGTGGCGCTTATCGACCGGCCGACCTGGGGTGTTACCGATTGCCGACGCTAACAATATTGACGGTCACAAACGAAAATTCACCCTGAGTAGCCGCGGTGGTGGGCGTTGCTCGTTTCACGCGTCGGTGTTAGCCGTGCCGACTTGTTGTGTATGACTTCCATTAACCGTTCTCCTCCGCCGTCGTCGACTATGGTTTGATCGGGCGCGACTCGCCACTTTCACCGCACTATTGGCGAAAGTCGCTGCCGCCCTTCTGAATAGGAGCCTTGTCCGTGGACATGAGACTTGAGATCGTGGTGCTGCCGGTTTCCGACGTGGACAGGGCCAAGGAGTTCTACGTGGGGTTGGGCTGGCGGCTGGACGCCGATTTCGTCGTCGACGATAACTTTCGGGTGATACAGCTGACCCCGCCTGGGTCGCCGTGCTCGATCATCTTCGGCACGGGAGTCACAAATGCCGCGCCCGGCTCGGCCGACGGGTTGTACCTCGTCGTAGACGACATCGAGGCGGCCCGCGCCGAGCTCGTCGGCAATGGCGCGCAGGTCAGCGAGGTCTTCCACGACGCAGGAGGCGCGTTTCACCACGCGGGGACAACGGCGCGCGTGCCCGGGCCGGACCCAGAGCGCCGCAGCTATGCGTCATTCGCGTCGTTCAGCGATCCGGATGGCAACGGGTGGATGCTTCAGGAAGTCACAACCCGCCTTCCTGGCCGCTGAGTCCGCCGATCAACGGGATCCAGCGATCGCGGGGTGTCTGCTGGGACCCATTCGAACGGTACGGCCTGCGACCGGTAGATCATCCGCGTGAGCGTCGGGCGATCGACACCGTCGACGGTCGGCACCTTCACCTCGGGTTCGCCTGCGACCGCGTAATCCTCGTACGGCGTGAGGTATTCCCATACCACCTCTCCGGACGGGGTGATCTGGAAGATCCGGCCGTGCATGCCCTCGGTGATGAGGGTGTTCCCGTTCGGCAACCGCTGCGCGTTGCTGACGAATGAGCTGAAGAACGTCCACGGTGGGCGGCCCGAATCCTCTGCGGTGTACTGCCACACGATGTGCTTGGTTACCGGGTCGATCTCCAGCACCCGTGAACCCGCGTAAATCCCAAGGGGTGCAGGCGGATACCCCGCACCGCCCTGATTGTCGAACACGAGCAGATTCCCTGCCCCGGGAAGTCCGTCGGCGATGAAATGCGGGTTGTGCTGGCCGGAGATCTGGTCGAGCGGCCGCGGCAGGGCATGGCTGTTGATGCGTTGATGCTCGGCGCCAGGCTCGGCATCGAAGTAGGGGCCGAGGCGCCAGACGACCCGTCCTGACGTTCTCTCGAGCAGGGTGACGATGTTGGCTTTGCGCGAGCTGATCAGGATGTTGTCGGGCTGGAAGGCCGTGTTGGGGTCGTCGCGGTGCCAGTGGTTGGGCCCGAGCGTCTTGGCACTGTTGATTTCCAGGTAGCCCCAGATGTTGTCGGGTTGACGGGCGACGCTTCGGCGCAGGTACTCGAATCCCTCAGGCGTGAAACCGAATTCGTCGAGATGGTCGCCGGCCTTCCATTCCCAGACGATTCGCCCGTCCGGTGTGACTTCGTAGATTCCCTGGTCTCCGACAATGTGTGGGCCGAGGGCCGGAACTTCACGCGGGATCGCCACGAGGAAGAGGCGATTGCCGTTTTCGAGCAGTTCCCAATCGTGGTTCTGGCGGGCCGCGCCACCCGGCGCCTCGGTGCCCCACTCCCAGAGCTTCTCTCCCGTCCACGACAGCTGACCGACAGTGCGGTTGCCGTAAATGCCGCCAGGCGAGTCGTCCAGCTGAGTCAGCTGAACACCGATATCGCCGACGCGTCCCGCGTTGAGCGCGGGGTCGATGATCCTGGCCGGAACACCCGGATGCGGCCACTCGTTGCGCACCACACCATTGAGGTCGATCAGCCGGGTGACGCCGTCGGCGCCGGTGTAGAGGACGTAACTGCCGTACGCGCGGCTGGGGTCGTGGTAGGTCACGCCGCTGAACTGAACAAACACCATGGCGAGTAGTCCTACCAGCGGTTAGAGGCCGTTTCGAGGGTTCGAATCGCGATGATCTAGCCGGGGTGGATGCTGCGACGCGGGAGTCTGTGACATCTGCAGGTCGCGCGGCGACATAAGTACATGGACACAACGCGCGCACACCCGGCCACACACATCGTCGGGGCTGTCGCGGCGACGGCATGGGCCCTGCCAATCGCACTCATTGACCTCCCGACTGCGGCCGCGGATCCGTGCGCAGACGTCGAGATCGTGTTCGCTCGCGGCACAACCGAGCCGCCTGGTGTTGGCGCTACCGGACAGGCGTTCGTCGACTCACTTCGCTCGCAGTCGGGCGGGCGCTCCGTTGGCGTGTACGCGGTCGACTACCCGGCCAGCAGGGATTTCGACAGCAGCACCCCCGCGGGTGCCAATGATGCGAGTAGCCATATCCAATCGATGGCGGCGAATTGCCCCAACACCCGCATGGTGCTCGGCGGATACTCCCAAGGCGCAGCCGTGATTGATTTATCCACGACAGCGATGCCGCCCCAGGTCGCCGATCATGTCGCGGCCGCCGCCCTGTTCGGCGGACCCAAGAGTGCCTTTGCCGACAGGCTGTCTCCAGGACCGCTGCCCACGATCGGCCCTCTGTACGCAGCCAAGACCATTGACCTGTGCGTGCCCAACGATCCCATTTGTTCCAACGGCGTGGACATGGGTGCGCACGTTGCGTATATCCAAACGGGGATGACCAACCAGGCCGCGGCGTTTGCAGCCAGTCGGCTTTAGCGCACCGCTACGATCCGGCCATGACGCGGGACATCTCACGTCAGGCACTCGTTCGTGGCGCGCTCGGCGTGGCTGCCGGTGCGCTGTTGGGATCGTGCCGGCCAGCGAGGGCCCCAGACCCGCAGAACCCAGCCCCGGTATCGGGCCCGCCAACAACGCCCGCGGTGTCTAGCCCGCACGACTGGGGTGCCCTCGATGACGCGATCGAGGGCCGCGTCATCCTGCCGCCCAGCGCCGACTACGGCGCGGCGAAGAACGTCTTCAACACTCGATTCGCCGACTCGACACCGGCGGCGGTTGTCACGGTGAAATCGACCGACGACGTGCAGAAGGCCGTGGAGTTCGCGGCTAAAGACAGCATCAAGATCGCCGCCCGTAGTGGCGGGCACTCGTACATCGGTGCTTCGGCGGCAAATGGCGCCATGATCATCGACCTGCGGCAGCTACCTGGCGACATCGCCTACGACGACGGAAGCGGGCTCGCGACGGTTTCGGCTGCGGCAGAACTGGATTCGGTGCAGACCGCACTCGCCGCGCATGGACGATCGATTCCCGCAGGCAGCTGCCCGACCGTCGGCGTGGCCGGTTTGACGTTGGGTGGGGGGCTGGGGTCCGATGGCCGGCGGTCGGGTCTGACGTGCGACGCGCTGGTGTCGGCGTCGATCGTGTTACCCAGTGGCGACGCGATCACCGCATCACCGGACGACCACGCCGATCTGTTTTGGGCGTTGCGGGGCGGCGGGGGCGGCAATTTCGGTGTGGTCACAGCGTTTACATTCCGAACGTTTCCGGTCACCGACAGGGACGTCGTCACCCTGGTATTCCCCGAGGGGATGACCGAGCAAGCAGTCCTCGGCTGGTATGACTGGCTGCACGGCGCGGACCGAGCCATCTGGGGAATGGTCAACATCACGGTGGGTTCGGGGTCCGGGGGGTGCACCATCGTGTTGGCGACTCCGCCTGGCGACGGGCCGAGTCGAGCCGGTGATCTCAGCGCCGCGATTGGGGTGCAGCCCGTAAGCAATAGGAGCCGAACGCTCAACCGCATGGACTTCGTCCACTACTTCGAAGGCGGCGCCGACGCAACGAAGCCGCGTGCGTTCGTGGCGGGTTCGGACATCGTGGGCGAGATGACGCGTGCCGCGGCGGAATCGATTGTCGCCGCGACTTCGGCATGGCCGCAGGCGGCGGGTTCGGCGACCACCGTGATCGAGTCGCTGTCGGGAGCGGTGAGCGACGTCGATTCGGACGCCACCGCGTTTCCATGGCGGCGTCAGGCGGCGTGCGTTCAGTGGTATGCCGAGACGCCGTCGCCGGCGACCGTTGCCTCCGCGAACCAGTGGCTGGCGGGTGCACACGAAGCGGTGCGCGCGAATTCGGCGGGCGGCTATGTCAACTACGTCGAACCGGACACCGTCGCCTCGCGCTATTACGGCGGTAATCTGTTGCGGCTCAGCGCGATCCGGCAGAAGTACGACCCCGACGGGTTGATGTACTCGGGCATGAGCTACTGAAGATTGACCTGCTTATTCTTTGGTCGGGCCGACAGCGTCATCGAGCCAGACAAAATCAGCGAGGCGAAACGTCAGAGCGACTCAATGAACCGGCTCGCGGTGGGCAGGTCGACGTTGGCCTCATCCCGGTAGGCCTTGATGGCGCCCATCTTGTCGCCGGAGGCGAGCAGCTGCTGCACGTGCGCCGACACCTGGGATCGGGCGAGCGTCGGCATATCAGGCATCGGCACCCCCGTCTTCTCGTAGAGGTGTTGGACGAGCTGCTCGAGCACGCCCAACCTTTCGTAAACGTCGTTGGATGTCATCGCGTCAGTGTGTCACCCGATTTGCGGGGCCCTATGCGTTCTGAGAAGCCTCACGGCGTCGGCGGGTGGCGCCCCAGAGCCCTACGCCGATGCCGACGACCGCGCCGCCGAGGCCGATGATCTGTTGCGAGCGCTTCATCTCGTGGTGGACGCTCATCCCGCCGAGCAGGTCGGCCGCGTCGGCCCCACCGGACGCGAGGAACCAACCGCGAGTGTCTTGGCCCCGCAGCGCCGCCGTCACGAGCAGCCCGCCGATCAGTGCGTCGCGGTAGCCCATCGAGCGCAGCAGCAGTCGCGTCGTCGGCACCGGCTCGTCCGGATCGCCCCAAAACCGGTTAGCACGAAGGGGGTCGACGAGGAACGAGATGCCCGAAGCAAGGCGGATGCTGCCCGCGGCGAGCGCGGCACGGTCGATCGACACGACTGGCAGCCTAGAACCCTCAACGTGCGCCCGGTGTCGCGGTGTGTCAGCATTGGCCAGTGATGCGACGCCACATCGCTCGATTGATCGGTGCTGCGGCAGCGGCGACGTCGGCGATGCAGATCGCACCGATGGCGCCCGCAGGCGCGGAGGCCTGCCCCGACGCCGAGGTGGTATTCGCCCGCGGCACCACGGAGCTGCCTGGTGTTGGCCCGACGGGAGAGGCGTTCGTGGACTCGCTGCGTTCGCGAGTCGGCGCGAAGTCGCTCCGGGTGTATGCAGTCGACTACCCTGCCACCACCGACTTCCCCACCGCCGTCGAGGGAATTTCGGACGCGCGCACCCATGTCCTTGCCACCGCGGCGAGCTGTCCTCACACCAAGATGGTGCTCGGCGGATTCTCCCAAGGGGCGGCAGTGACGGGTTTCGTCACGGCGAACGCAGTGCCGGATGGTGTTTCGGCCTCGGATGTGCCTGCTCCGATGCCGCCCGACGTGGCCGACCACGTCGCAGCGGTTGCCCTCTTCGGAAAACCGTCGCCGCGCTTCATGCATGCGATCAATGACCCCCCGGTCACAGTCGGGCAGCAGTATCTGGCGAAGACCATCGACCTGTGTGTAGACAACGACCTCGTTTGCGATCCTGACGGTAGGAGCTTCTCCGCGCACAACGAGTACGTCGACACCGGGATGGTTGACCAGGGAGCAGCGTTCGTCGCGAATCAACTCCAGGCGAGTTGGGCCGCGGATGTGCCGGCGGCGCCGCCCACTGCGGGCGCTACTCCGTCGCCGCTCACGGCGTCGGCGCCTCTGACGCCTCCCGCGCCTGCAGCCTCGGCGCCACCGGCGGCCAGTGCGGGACCGTCGCCGCATTTGCCGTCCGCGCCTTTGACGCCTCCCGGGCCGACCACTCCAATTGCGCCGCCGCCGCCTGTTGGGCCTCTCGCCTGATTTCTCGACATACCCACCCGCGCACGGTACTTCGTGTCAGCGCATGCGGTGTGGCGCGCCGTCGTTGACCGACAGACTCAGCCGCGCGGCCGCCGCCGCGGTCAGAAAGCATCCAAGCGCCGTCCACCCGGTGTAGCCACTCAACCCGTTCTTGGCCATCAGCAGGAGCGCGACGCCTGCGACGCATACCAGCGCGCCAGCAGCGGTCGACCTGGCGCCGGTGGCGCGGACCGGCGTGTCCCACCATGGCAACGGGCGATGCTCGAGCGGTGCGAGCAGTCGGAACGCGATGGCCATGACGACGGTGAACACGAGCGCCCGTAGCGCGAGAACGCCCCAAAATCCCGGCGCATCAACGTCGTACGCGTCGAGACCGACGGCATGCAGGGAGAAGGTCGCAACGGCGATCGCCGGGATGTGCCAGAGGTAGAGCGTCATCGCTCCCCCGTTGCCCACGGCGACGGCGTGCCAGACGCGCGGCCGTTCGGCCCACCGCCGGATGGTGCCCGCGGCGGCCACGAACACGCATGACATCCATGTGCAGTGCAGCGCGAGCAACAGTGTCGGAGGCGACACGTTGGACATCCGCGCGGTGCCGGTGACGACGAGCGAGACGTCGTACGGCCCGGCAATGGCGAGCACGATCTGCGCGGCGAGTGCGGATGCGGCGACCGCGAGTGCCGCGCGGGGACCGATCAGTCGGCGCGCGTAGGCCACACCGATTGCGACGGGAATCAGCCAGACGATGAGGAAGTTGGCGACGCCCGACATGGGCGTGCCGACGGCGATCCGGATCCCGTCGACCGCCGCAGCGGCGGCGAGCAGTGACACGACCAGGACGGCAAACGCACGCCCCGTCGATAGCCGGGTCAGCGCCGGCACGAAGGCGAGCACGACGAGGTACACACCGAGGAACCACAGGAGTGCGACGCATTCGCGTCCGAGTCCCGCCGCGGACTCCGCTCCGAGGGTCATGCGCGCCACGAGGAGACCGAGCGTCCACGCCGCGAGGTACCAGAACACGGGCCGGCACAGGCGCTGTGCACGGGTGAACAGCCATGTCCCCCACGGTCTGCCGGAGTGCCAGCCGTATGCGCCCGCGGCTCCGCCCGCGAGGAAGAACAGCGGCATGACCTGGACGACCCAGGTAATCGGGGCGATCGCGGGCAGCTGGCCGAGCAGGTTGCCGATCTGCAGACCGCTGGTGTCGATCGTTGCGAGCAGCAGTGCGCAGTGCCCGAACATGACGACGACCAGGGCGGCGAGCCGCGCGACGTCGACGGCGCGATCGCGGCCCGCCGGAGTGTCGGCGGCGAGCTTGTCTGCATCGGGCATGGGCTTGGTTAGCATGCGTTCAGGATGCCGGAGCCGCGGGCCACGGCGGATGAGTAGTACTACGCGCTTCGTGCGCCAACCTTCCGTGGACAAACTAAGAGACAACGAAGATTGCCACACCGCGTCGGAGACGAAAGTAAGGTGCTGTTCGTGGGCAAAGGCCTATTAGCCAATGGCCGCGGCCGCTGGTTGGCGGTCGCGGCCACGGTCGTCGTCTCTGGCGCCATGCTCTACGCCCAAGGCACAGAGGCTCCGCGCCGCGTTGAGGTCGCGACAGCCACCCCGATAGTCCAGGGATCTGCGCCGGCTGCCGCGCCGAACGTCGCCAGTCCCACGGAGGCGGAATTGTTGGCGGCAAGCGCGCCTGTCGCTGCCCCGAGCTTCCAGTTCGCGTTGCCTGCTGGCGTCGCGCCGGAGAACGGGTTGCAGGTCCACACCATCCGGGCGGCCCGTGCCATCAGCGTGATGTTTCCCGAGATCACCACCATCGGCGGGTACCGGCAGGACGCCTTGAAGTGGCATCCCAACGGATTGGCGATCGACGTGATGATCCCGAACTATCACTCCGACGAGGGGATCGAGCTCGGCAACCAAATCGCCGGATTGGCACTGGCGAATGCGAAACGATGGGGAGTGATCCATGTGATCTGGAGGCAGGGCTTCTACCCGGGCATCGGCGCGCCGAGTTGGACGGCGGACTACGGCAACGAAACGGCCAATCACTTCGACCACGTTCATATCGCCACCGACGGCGGCGGATACCCGACCGGGAACGAAAGCTATTACATCTGATCAGTCTGGGATGGGCAGGCCGGCTAGATGCCGGTGCACAGCGACACGAATGGAATGGGCGCGCAGATACCTACCGAGAAGTACGGCGTGGGGTCACCGTTCCAAGCCGGCGGCGGGGGTGGCGGCGGCGGTGGCAGCGGTGCCGCCACGCAGGTATTGGACGGTGAATCGAACACTGTCCCCCACCCGCATTCGGTCGCGCTACTCACCGCCGGCGAAATCGCTGTCACGAATGCAAGCGGCGCCAACGCCCCCGCGCCGATCATTGCCCAACGAAGAATCAAGCCCATCATCGCAGGCCTCCCTCGGGTCTTCCCCGACCCTGCTTATGGACTTTACGCTCGGCAGGCCACCGGTTTCCCTGAAGTCGTCGATCACCCAGCACACCGGGCAGGGGTCAGGTCACGGCGTGATGGCTGACGCGGTTGCCGCCGTCACGTTTGGCGGCATACATGGCGGTGTCGGCTTCGGCGACGAGCTGGTGGAAAACTCCGACCGCATCGTCGGTGGTCTCCCCGCACAGCGCGACGCTGGCAGTGCCGACGCTGGCCGTCACTGGGAACGGAACAGAACTCACCGCGACGCACAAACGCCGCCCGAGCTGCTCTGGAACGGCAGTCGTCACGACGTCGGCGACGAGGAACTCTTCCCCACCGACACGGCCGATCACCGCTGTCTCGGTGGTGCTGTCACGCAGGGCATGACTCACGGCGACCAGCGCCGCATCCCCGGCGACGTGCCCGCTCGTGTCGTTGATCACCTTGAACTCGTCGAGGTCGATCATCGCCAGTGCCAGAAACGAGTCGGCGTCGCGGCGCGCAAGCAACACACCGACGACCGCGTGCTCAAACGCACGGCGGTTGAGCACACCAGTCAACGGGTCCCGGTCGGACTGCAACAGGTCGATGCCCAAGGCGCGCACCACGATTTGGATCGCCAGCGGTACCGCCGTGATGAGTTCAACCACGAGAAAATATGAGGAGATAGCAATTGGGACGTCACCCGCTACGGCCAGACGGACCGCGGCGGCGGCCCCGATGAGGACCGCCGATATGAAGTTGACGACCATGAACGGAGCGGTGTGAAAGAACGCGAGGTAGCCGCCAGGGACCGCCAGCGCGGTACAGGCCATCAGCGCGATCAGCGGATTCGGCTGCGTCAGGCACCCGAGGGATACGCACGCGGTTCCGGTCATCGCGAAAGCAAGAGATTGTCGCCGGGTGGGCCAGCGTGACAGCCACATCGCCGCGAAACCCAAACCCGCGAGGGTCGGGCCCACACTGAGCATGATCGCCAAGGATGTGGGAAAGCTCGTAGGACCCAAAAGGATATTCACCGGGAACAGAGCCAGCGACCCGGAAATGACGGCCATCAGCTTCTGCGTGGGACTCGCTAGACTCCGCGCTTGCAGGTATCCGCTTAGCCAGGCGTAGTGGTCGGGCTGCCGCCACCACCGCATGATCCGCCGCACGCCCATTCCTCCCAGCCATCCTGCCAGCGGCAAGCGACGCTTTGCTGATCTCTGCTTACCCTCTACTAGCCTGTATACCACCGGCGAGTAGGCGTTTGCTATCGAGTCGTCGTTATTCCGCCTACCTACGGCAAGCGGGCCACCAAATGCTCCTACGGGATCAGCACTATCCATGACTGGGGCCACCGACACGACGTTAGCCACGGAGCGTACCGAGTCCGGTGGGCCCAGGGGCATGCTCGCCTCTAGCTAAGAGGCATGCAAACACGTCGTTGAGCAGATGGAAGTGAACCGAACCCGCAAAACGAAGCATTCCCGCGCGAGACATGTCAGGTGCGTCGACGGCCCCACGCGCTCACGCTAGTGGGCGTGCGGAAAGTCATTCTCGGATCCCCGAAGTATCCGTTGCGCGTCCGCGAGATCATCGCAACTGGCACCCTCCGTTGGGATCGTGGCCTTCCGGATGCCGATGAGGGAAAGGACTTACGTGTGCGAACACTTTCTGCACTACCTCCCTGGCTGATGATCGCCATCGGATTCGTGTTTTTCGCCGCCATCAGCGCCGGTTGCCGGTTTGCCCTCAGCAGGGTGGCTTCGCCGGAACGAGGTGCTGAGCTCGAAGATTATGCCGGCAAGCTGCTCGGTGTGTTTGGGGCGACTTTCGCTTTCCTAATCGGCTTTGCTGTCACGATCACCTGGTCGGCGGTGAGCGCTGGTCAGGACGCGGTCGACCTCCAGGCATCCTCTGCGCAGCAACTTTCTTGGGCCACGAGTGCGATCCAGGACCAAGCCGGCGCCGCCGAGGTCAACGGCAATCTACGCAGCTACCTGGATTCGGTCGTGAACAAGGATGGGCCAGCGTTTGCGGTTGGAAACTTCAGTGCGCTGCCCTCTGCGGAAACATTCGACACGCTGCAGAACAGCGTGCACCAAGTGGCATCCGGTCAGGGGAACACGGACCCGGTGGCGAGCGGAATGGTGTCGGCGGCTGCATCGTTGACCGCCGCCCAAAGTAAGGTAACTGCGGTAGCGCAGCGATCGCTTCCGACAATCCTGATTGCGCTCATCCTCTTGTCCGGGTCACTGCTAGCGGCCACGGTAGGCATGTCTGCCCTGACGGTGAAACGGCCCTACCTCATGTATGCCTGGGCGTTCCTCGCTGCAGTGTCTCTCGCCGTGGTACTGATGATGGACTTCCCATTCAGTGGTGGGGTCACGGTCAACCTCGGACCGCTGAGTGTTGCTGCCGGCTCCCTTTAGCCTTAGCGGCATGCGTGACGCCGACGTCATTGACTCCGAACTGAGGCTGCTTGCCACGGAGTGGTGGTCGATCCGCCAACTCAGGTAGCGAGCCGTCGAGTCGCCACGCCGACGAATTGCTCGACGAGCGAAACCGACAGCGCACCGATGCACACTGACATGCGGTAGCGATCTACCGGCTCGACCCGTTTGGCCAGTAGAGCGGCCGGCTAGCCGCCGATTCCGTTATCGAGACCGAGATAGGTCCCGAAATACCAAGGGACGCCTACCTGCGCGACTATTGCGACGAGGACGAACACGATTAGGGCGACGAGCAATCCGACGGCGCGCGCCCGGGTGCTGATCGGCGAAAAGGCGAGGGCCAGAAAGAGGAACCCGAAACCCGCATCCACCCACGCGAGGATCGTTAGAGGCGCGTCGACTGCTTTGTCATAGTCGGTTACGTGCCCGTCGGGAAAGCCGTCCATGGATACTTCCATGAGCGTCATGAAGGCTAGCCCCAGCGCGGCGATGGCGCAGACTACGCACGCGATTATTGGAAGGGCTCTCATCGGCGCCGCGCTTCCCCGCGCTTTCAAGGCCACCTCGACCACGGTAGTGGGCACTGATCGCAGCTTCTGCCAGAGGCGCCGGAGCCGCTGCCCGCTCCCCTGGTGGCGGTCCTAGGCCTTACCGAAGCGCCGAACGCGACCCGCGAGCGCCTCACCAACTACGCCGAGTCCGCATAGCACCGCTGAACGGCGGTGTCACAGCGAAAGGTCCACATCAAGGCGATATCCGACCTGCTCGGGCACTCCTCCATCGCCATCACCGGCGACTAGGCGAGGAATCCGTGAAGAACTCAAAATTTCCGACACCGTTGAATTACTCTTCACCCTGGCCTGTGCAGCCCTGTACGGCCAGATGGGAGCGCCTAGTTATGGACCCGGCACGAGCGCGAGCGATCGTCCGAACCACCGCGGCCGCTATGGCGCTGGCCGCAACCCGTAGTAGTCGTGTACGTACATCTACCGTACAATGAATTAATCGACAGCTGCGAGCAGAGATGACTGAGGGAAGATGGAGGTGTCGCTGTGGCAGTCAAAACGAAGCGCATCGAGCTTCGCGCGGAGCAAGCGACCTTGGACCGCATCCAGCGCGCCGCCAACCTTGTCCATGAGCAGACGTCGGAGTTCGTGCGGAAAGCTGCGATGCAACGGGCCGAAGACGTCTTGCGTCAGGAGCTGGTAACGGCAATGGAGCCCGAACAGTTCGACAAACTGATGTCCTCGCTCGATGCTGCTGACGACGCGCCGCGGCTGGCGGCAGCCGCACGCAAACGAGCGGTCTTCACAAGGCGTTGAACAGTGTTCGAGTCCGCGCGACTCACTGACGCCCACACGCTGGAAGGATTCGACTGCGGTAAGGAGTCGCTGAATACCTGGCTCATCGCCCATGCCCGTCGCGCGGACAGCAGCGGGGTCGCGCACGTCTACGTGTGGACCCCGCTCGGCGAACAGAAAGTCAGCGCCTATTTCGCCCTCTGCCCCACCGAAGTAGTACGCAACGACGACGGCGTCTCGGGATCCCTGGCCGGCGGCTATTCACGCATACCCGGATACTTGATTGCCCGCCTGGCGATCGACGCGTCGCTGCGGGGTCAGGGATATGGCGAGCAGCTGCTCCTCGACGCACTAGGCAAAGCCGTCGCCGCATCGGAAATCGGCGGCGGCCGGCTCATCGTCGTTGATGCCATAGACGACGAGGCACAATCCTTTTACGAGCACTACCACTTCGTTCCCGTCCGCAACCGCGAGCATCGTCTGGTCATGAAGGTGTCCACAGCGGCGAAAGCGCTCGGTGAGCGCTGGCTGGAGTGAACCCTTCCGCCGAAGAGCGTGCTGCACAAAGGAGTTGACCGTTAGCGGTGTCGAGAGTTTCCCTGGTGAGTTGGACACGCTGCGTGCCGACAATGTGCGTTTGCGTCGACTTCGTCAGTTGAGTGAGGAACAGGCACGCGCAGCCGCCGGTGACCAGGCGACGCTGACGGGGGCGCCGGCCTCACCGGTGGCAATGGGCTTTAGCTCCGCTGACAAGGTGCGGTTCTTCTTCGAGTTGTTCCGTTGTCGCACCGATGTTTACGCGCTGCGCTGCGCTGCGCCAAGCGCCGGTTCGCCCGTCTGACTAGTTCCTTCTCACTCCAAACACGATCAGCCATGCGGCTCCTTCCCTCAGGAGCCCAGACTGTCAACAACCTCAGTCAGTTTTAGAGCTAGTGGCGCAACGGCATGAATCAGGCCGACGCCCCTACCTTTCGCTGACCGCAGAGGACCAACCCGACTCTGCCGGCGGCCAGGTGAAAGGGGCGGCTGCCGGATCGCTGGTGGCTCTAGAGTCCTCGCTGGCTGAGCCAGGATTCGATCTGTAGGGCGACCGTTTGCCATCCGGGTTCGAGCATCAGCTCGTGCCCCATATCGCACCGAGGCGCGCCACTTGGACGCCGACGCGGTGACGGCGGTTCTGCGGGCCGCTGAAACGTCGCGCTACCACCCGGCGCTTGTGTTGATCGCGTCCACCGGCCTCCGCAAGGGTGAAGCGTTGGCGTTGTCATGGGATGCGGTCGACCTCACTGCCGGGGTGCTCCGGGTCGCGGCGACGATCAGCCGGGTAAGTGGCCGGTTGGTCATCACCGAGCCCAAGACGGTGCGGTCGCGCCGCACGGTGCCGCTGCACCCGGCGGTGGTGTCGATGCTGCGGAAGCACAAGGCGGCCCAGGCGGCGGAACGATTGCGGGCGGCGAACCAATGGCAGAACTCCGGACTCGTGTTCACCACCGAGCTCGGCGGCCCAGTCGACCCGCGCAACCTCCTCCGCGTGATCGAAGTGGCGTCGCGGGGGCCAAGGTCGATGACGTCGGCGTGCACACATTGCGCCACTCCGCGGCGGTGGCGTGGTTGGAATCCGGTGTGCACATCAAGGCGGTGGCCGATCTGCTCGGGCACTCGTCGATCGCGATTACTGGCGACGTGTACGGCCACACCTCCGACGACACCGCCAGGGCCGCTGTCGACGGCCTGGCTGGGCGGCTAGGGCTATAAGGGCTGCGGGATACCCCGCTCAAGGAGCGTCGGGTTCGCTGTATTGCGGGTAGCGCGAGCGATACCCTCGCGCGCGAGCAAGAGGTGCTACGACGGCGGCCAGTCCGCGCGTTGCGGCTCCGGCGAATCCAGGTAAGCCAATCTCCGCGCGGTAGTCGTGAGCCAGCAAGGCAAATTGCAAGAAGCTTGGCGCTTTCGTCTTCGGACTGATTAGCCCGTCAGTGGCGAGGCCGAAGACGGTCTCGAAGAATGTCTCCATTCGGAGTGCCGGGCGCAATTCGACCACGGGGGTGGCAGGATCGTCGAACGGGTTGCCCCAGGTGTGCCCAGCGCCGCGCGGAACGACTATGGTCTCGCCGGCCTCGGCTACCCATGTCTTGCCGGAACTCCTGATTTTCACGCGTCCCGTCGTTAGCTCGAACCGTTCTTCTGCTCGAGGGTGGGCATGGATTGCCGGGGTGGACCCACCGGGGCGCATTTCAAAGCCGAGGCGGAGGAGTTCTCCACCTGTGGACGCGGCGGTTTCGAGAAAGGTGACCCGCTCCCCTGTGAGCGGATGTTCGATCGTTTCTCCGACGTGAGCCATATGACCCCTCTCAATTGCTGCCCCCTCCTACAGCGAGTTCTCAGCATTCCACTGCTCCAGCTGCCGTTGAGCGGAACCGAGAAAGTCAGCCGAGCAAGACCCGCAACCCGAGGCAGCTCGCTGTTAAGCCCCGACAGGGATGGGCGCGTCTAAGCGGTTGGAGTAGCGATTTCTGGTTGGCGTACGCGTTGGCGTATGCGATCTTCAAAACGGAATCGAGGCGGTCCCGGATTTCTCCAAACCCGCCTCTCACCTGCTAGTTCTTTGGTCGGGCTGACAGGATTTGAACCTGCGACCACTTGACCCCCAGAAAGTAGCGGTAACGCATTTCCACAGGTCGCCCTCGGTTGCTCGCGGCGGCGGCCCGCTCATGACATTCACCGACGCGGACGTCGTTCACCATCGCGCATAACGTGTGGTCCCAAACTGGTCCCAATAAGGCGCCCCCGTTTTCCATCGACCGCCGAAGCTGAGCTGCCGTTGGCGAACGCTGCTCTCAGTAGAGTGCTCCGCACGGTGGTAGACCAGAGGCCGGAGGGCTAAAGGTGGGTGACGAAAAGGACGCGCAGAAGGACCACCCGACGTCGAGGCGAACGTTCTTCAGCCGCTCAGAAGCGCCGATCGGTGTCTACAACGGCGAACAAGCGATCATTGTCTACGATCTCAGGCCAGTTCCGTTGTGGCCGAATTATTGGATACAGGCGCTGACCACTCACTTCCATCGCCAACTCAACCCGGCACCGAAGATCGACATCTCGGTGGTTGACGACTGTATTCGGTTCTCAGTTTTCGTATCAACCGAAGTGTCCGTCGAGGATCTATCCAAACTTGACGATGTCGTCTACGACGCAGTCAAGAACGCCGGTCGCGCCATCGAAGACGAGCAGACCGCGCTTAACCAGAAACTCGACCGAGTACGCAAGCGCCGCATGGATAGATGGGACGAATCACGCTTCTAGTAATACCGCCTTCAGCTGCCTCATTCCTCGCGCCGAGGATAGCTTGTCCGGCACTGACCTCGACTGTCCCACCAGTCGGCATCTCGCATCGGCGAGTCACCAGGTGCATAGCGTCATGGTGGCCTAAGCCGAAGAGTCGGCTCACATCCAGCTCGGCGGTCGGATCGAATTCGCCAGGTCGACCAGGGTGTAGCGATGGCGCCGCCGCGGCGAATGCCGCGCGAGTTCCCGAAGCGCCTCCTCGATACCCGCGCGCAAACCCTCCTGGTCGAACGCCTGGCCGAGGATCGGGTCGATGGCGGCGTGCGTCGCGCCGGATCGAAGCCAGTCGAGGGCGGTGCCGAGCACGAGCGCGCGCAGCTGCAGGGCGCGCGGCTCGGTCTCGGTCAAGTGGCCGACGCGCCGCCCCGCGTCGCGCAGGTCGTCCTCGGTGATCTCGGCGATGGCGCGCCCGTCGAGCAGCACCAACACCGACGTCAGCTGAGCCTCGCCGTAGTGGCGCGAGGTTAACGGGACCTGGTCGAGCACATCGATCGCGCCGGGCCGATCGCCGCGGGCGGCGAGTTGGCGAGCCAAGCCGAACGCCGCACTCACCATGGAATGGTCGGTGCGCCACAGCGTCCGGTAGTACCGCTCGCACGACCGCCGCAATCGTTCGGCATTCCGTGCGTCTTCCGTTTCGAGCATCAGCTCGGCCGTGGCGGCCGACGCCACCTTCGGCTCGGCTTCGCCGGGTAGCGCGGCAACCACCCGCTCGAAACACTTCAATGCTGCCCGTAGGTTTCCGGAATCCAGCGCGGAGATCCCGTCGTCCCAGTCCATCCGCCAATCGGATTCCCGGTCCTCGGTCGGGGCCGGTGTCGGCAGTGCACGAGCGACATCACGTGCGCTCAGCCGGACGGTGTGCAGGCGGCCGTCGACGAACACGTCGGTGCGCTGCAGCGCCAGGTCCGCCCCGAACTCCGAGCCGTGCATGGTGAAGAGCACCGACGTCCCTGGGCGCGGCACACCGGTCCGCTCCGCGAGAACTTCACGCAGCACCCCCTTGCACTGGGCCGCCATCTCTTCTGCGGACGAGAACCGCTGCGCCGGACGGGGATTCGTCGCGCGCACCAGCAGCCGGTAAAACGATTCATACCGTTGGAACAGGGGCACGTCGTCGGGTTCGGGCAAGGTCTCGGCGTAGGGGTCGTCGGGCATGTCGACGGTCAGTTTGGCCAGCGTTCGACCGACGGTGTAGATATCGGTCGCGACCGTCGGACCGGTGCGTACGATCTCGGGTGCCTGAAATCCCTTGGTGCCGTAGATGTATCCGAAGTCTCCGATACCCGACACCGCGCCCATGTCGATCAGCTCGACGTTGTCCTCGGTCAGCATGATGTTTTCGGGCTTGAGATCGTTGTAGACCAGGCCGAGCGAGTGCAGGTAGGACAGCGCCGGCATGACCTCGAGGAGATAACCGAGCGCCTGCTCCACCGGCATCGGATTGGACTCGCCTTCCGGCGTTTCCGCACGCTGCTTGGCCAGGATCGCCTGCAGCGTGGTGCCGCCGATGTACTCCATCACGATGTAGCCGACCGGGCGACCGTCGAAACCCGGGTGTTCGACGAAGTTGTAGATCTTGACGATGCCGGGATGGTTCACCATGGCGAGAAACTGGCGTTCGGCGACGGCGATCGCCTGTGCCTGCTGTCCGCCCGGCTGGAGCAGACCCTTAAGTACCACCCACCGATCGCTCACGTTGCGGTCGATCGCCAGATAGATCCAGCCGACACCGCCGTGGGCGATACAGCCCTGAACCTCGTACTGGTCGGCCACCAACTCGCCGGGCTCCAATTGTGGTGAGAACGAGAACAACGTGCCGCAATGCGGGCACACACCTTCACTGGCCCCAGGCCGGCCGGCAACACTCCGCCCGACCGGCCGCCCGCAGCTGCTGCAGTCCCGTTTCGATTCGGCCAGAACCGGATTGGTGAGGATCGCACTGGCAGGCTCGATGTCCTCGCGAATCGGGATCTCGACCAGGCCGTCGCCGATGCGCCGCCGTCCGGTGCGCAGCCGCGGGCGCGTGGTCTCGACCTTGACCGGCCCCGATTCGGTCACCAGGACGGCGCGCGTGCCCTCGTATCTGGCCATGTCAATCCCGATACTTCGGTTCTGGTGGACTCGGCGCCGGGCCGAGCACGGTGAGCCACTTCCGGTACAGCGACAGCCACGTCCCGTCGCGTCGGATCCGTTCCAGGCTGGCATTGACCGCGCGGACCAGATCCTCCTGAGACTTGTTGACCCCTATACCGTACGGTTCGGCCTCCAGGCTCGGCCCGACGATCTGTAGGTTGGGATCTTGTACAACCATGCCGGCCAGGATCGAGTCGTCGGTGCTGACTGCGTCCGCCTGCCCCTGCTGCAGCGCGACTAGGCAGTCGTCAAAATTCTGAACGGCGACAAGGATTGCCGCTGGCGCGACCCGGGCGACGGTAGCCAGGGATGTGGTGTCCAGCCCTGAGCAAACCCGTTTGTCGGCCAGGTCGGCCGGTGCCTGCACCGGCGAATCCCTCGGCACCAGCAGCCGTTGGCTCGCCTCGAAGTACACCGTGGAGAATGCGATCAGCTCGGCACGTGCGCAGGTGATCGTCGTCGCCTTCGCGAGGATGTCGACGGTCTGGTTCTGCACCGCACTGATGCGCTCCGGCTCCGACAGCAGGCGGAAGTCCACTTTGTCGGGATCGCCGAGCAGGTCACGGCCTATCTCGCGGGCGATGTCGACGATGAAGCCTTGCAATTCGCCGGACACGGGATCGCGAAAACTGAACAGATTGGTGCTCTGGTCCACACCGACGATCAACCGGCCGCGGCGCTGTATCGCCTCGACGGCGGGGCCGCCCGCGGTGGACGGGCGCAGACTTGCTGTGGCATCGCAGCTTTCGACGGCCGCACCGGACGCCCACGGCACCACGGTGGCGCCGCTGGGCATCGGCAGCGTGGTGAGCGAAGCGGACACCTCGGTCAGCGGTTGCACCTTGGAGCAGCCGGCGACCAGCAACGACGCCAGTACCAGGACAGCTGCGATGGTACGCATCAGTGGTACTCGCTCAGTCGTGGCGCGATACCGGCGGCAACCGCGAGCGCGGCCAGCACACCGATGGCCGCAGCGCCGGCCGGAAGTCCATTCAGCGCGGTGTAGGCATGTGCGATGCCATCGCGCTGCCTGGCGCGCAGTCGGGCGATTTCGTCCCGTAGCGCGGTGTCCAACCGGGTGAACTGAACCGTGGAGTGCTGCGGCCCGTCATCTCGCGCGATCGTCACGGCACCGGGATAGTCGCCGCCGGCCAGCTTGCGTCGGATCTCGTCATGCGAGCGCATCCAGCCGCGCAGCGCGTCCGCCGCCCCGGCAACGGGGTGCTCGTCGAGCAGCCACCCCATCTGCGCGGTCCGTTCATCGAATCTCATGTCCAGCAGGGTGTCGGAGCCCCGTTTGAGCAGTCCGAGGGATTTCATCCGCGCGGGCCTGCTGGGCGAGGATCCGCGCGGTCACCGCCGTGTCCAGCGGCTCACCGCCTTCTGTCCGTGCACCGTTGGTGGCGTGCGTCGACACCAGCCCGGCCACCGTCAGCCACACCGCGAGCACTGCGATCAACACCGACGCCAGCACTAGACCGGGGTTGAGCCGACGATGACTGCGCCGAGCCAGCGAAGCCTGCGAAAGCAACAGCAGAACCACCACCAGCACAGCTGCCGCTATCACGACACGCGACGGACCGGCAGAGCGTCCCGACGCGATGACGGCGTCGGATTGAGTCCGATACAACCGTTCGGCAGCAGGCAGGATGTCATGCTGCATCAACGTCGAGGATTCGCTGAGGTAGGCGACGCCGATCGGGCGCCCGGCGCGGTTGTTCGCACGAGCAGTGGCAATCATCCCGGTGTACACCGCCAGCTGGTTGGAGATGTCGGTGAGCAGCGTCAGCGAGTGAATATCGTTGGGCGACACTCCGTTCGAGGCGGTGACCAGGCCGGCGGACGCCTGTCCGATGGCGGCGTCGTAGCGATCGCGGACGTCGTGCGGTTCGACGCCGCCGGACAGGAACGCGGTGGCCGCAGTCGTGTTGGCGAACGACAGAGCACCGTAGATCCGTTGTGCTGCATCGGCCAGCGGTTCGGTGTGCGATCGCAGGGTCTCCAGCCGGCCTTGCCGGTCGGAAACCGTCTTCGACGCGGTCGCACCGACGGCGAGCAGCGCCGCTACCAGAACGACGGCCACCAACGCCATCCGGCCCGGCGTGGCTCTGAGGAAGTCGACGACCGGCCGGTCTGATTCCTCGGGATCGACGAGCAGGGACTCGTCAAGTGTGTGCGCCCGCTGGTGCGGCAGCTCACCGCTGTGCACTCGACATCACCTCATCGCACGTTGGGCCCGGACCAGCCTCCATCCAGTGCCGATGGATCGCACGGTAGCCCTCGAAAACGCATTGCGGGAGTGCTTGCCACACTCAGCATCCGCTCGCACCGGGCCCTTCCGTTCCCGCGGCCCTCGCCAGCGAAATGTCGCCGTTAAGCGGGTCGACAGCGAACAGAAACATGTTCTATCTCGAGTGGGAACATGTTCTATCTCAGGTGGGCTGGACTTCAGCCGGATTTCAGCCTGGAGAACCGCAACACCGACGACGTGGAGGTATTGATCCGCGGTCAAGACCCGTCCAGGTGCACGTGGAGGCCTACCCGGGCACAAACAGTCGCAAGACTTGGCCACCGCCACATTCGTCGCGCACCCCGCGTCACGACTGCCCCGGCGTCGCACACCGGACGCTTGCGGTCCGCGATATGGCTGCGACCGGCGCAAACTCTGGTCGGGCTGACAATGTGTCGGGCTGACAGCGTCGGGCTGACAGGATTTGGACCTGCGACCACGTGACCCCCAGTAAATAGCGGCAACACGTTTCCGCAGGTCGCCGATTATGTTCCGGGCGAGATATAACCCTGCATGACGTTCGCAGACGCGCAGGTCGTTCACCCGTCGCGCATATCGTGTGGTCCCAAACTGGTCCCAAACAGCGGCAGCCGGGTCCTCCCTCGCGATCCGTAAGCGACTGGGGATGCCCGTCTGGTTGAATCCCGGAATCGCGCACCAGCTCCGTAGCAGGTAGTAGACAGTGTCTAGGCCGTCAATCAGTTTCTGCGCAATAGACGCGCAATAGGGCCTGGCGGGTACCGACCCTTGGAGCGAGTTGCTAAATAACGCGCGGTTCTAAACGCCACGCCGGCCGGCTCGCGCTGGCCAGCCCCGATGCCGCGACGCTGGAAGGTGTGGCGGCCCAGCTCGATTACGCCGGCCTGCATCGGCGGCCGCCGCCACCACCACAACCACCACCACCCAGGCTCAGCGCTGCGGCGGCCGACCGGTCAGGTAGGCCCGCAGCACCTCGACCGCGGCGGTGATCTGTGAGACCGACACCTTTTCGTCGGCGCGGTGAGCGAGATTCGGATCGCCGGGGCCGTAGTTGACCGCGGGAATGCCCAGCGCGGCGAACCGGGCCACGTCGGTCCAGCCGTATTTGGCGCGCACCTTGCCGTCGGCGGCGGTTACGAGTGCGGCCGCGGCAGGCTTGGTCAGCCCGGGCAGTGCGCCGACTGCCGCGTCGGTCTCTTCGATCGCCACGTCGAGTCCGTCGAGCACCTCGCCCACATGCTCGCGTGCTTGGGCCACGCTGCGGTCGGGCGCGAAGCGGAAATCGAGGGTCACCGACGCGGTGTCGGGGATGACATTGCCGGCCACGCCGCCGTCGATGAACACCGCCGAGAGACCCTCGCGGTACGTGCAGCCATCGATATCGACGATGCGCGCCCGGTAGGCGGCCAGCCGGTCGAGGACCGCGCCGAGTTTGTGGATCGCGTTGTCGCCCAAAGACGCCCGCACCGAGTGCGTCCGCGTGCCCGTCGTGCGGACGACGACGCGAAGCACGCCCTGACAACCCGCCTCGATGTAGCCGCCGGTCGGTTCGCCCAGAATCGCGACGTCAGCATGCAGCCAGTCGGGCAGTTCCCGCTCGATGCGGCCCAAACCGTTGGCGCGGTGCTCTATTTCCTCGCAGTCGTAGAACACAAGCGTGATGTCAGGGGCGGGTTCGTCAACGGTGGCGGCCAAGTGCAGGAACACCGCGTCACCCGATTTCATGTCCGAGGTGCCGCAGCCGTGCAACTCGTCACCATCGCGCCGGCTGGGAAGGTTACCGGCGACGGGCACCGTGTCGATGTGGCCGGCCAGCAACACCCGCGATGGTTTGTCGCGGTGAGTGCGGGCCAGCACCGCATTGCCGTTGCGCGCGATCTCGAATCCGTTGATCTGCTCGCGCAGCGCCGCCTCGATCTCGTCGGCAATCAGGCCCTCGTGGCGCGATTCGCTGGGAATGTCGACGAGAGCCGCGGTCAACGCGACCGCGTCGCCACGCAGATCCAGGCCCACGAGCCTCAAGGCTAATCGGTACCCTGATGGATGGCGACTTCCGCTGCGGGCGTCGGACTGCCGACTATCGCCGCCGACGGGACGGTGCTCGACAACCGGTTTCCCGCGCCCGAACCGGCGCGCGAGGCCCTTCGGGAACTTCGGGGCTGTCGGCCGCCGAGGTTTCTGCCGACCTGGCCGGGCTGGCCGGGCGCGACGAGGACCGTGGCACCGAATCGGTGCCCATCTGTCGCCCGGGACATCGGTCATGCACGAAGGTTTCGTGAACTTCAACGCCGGGACGCTGGGCACCTCGATGGTGGAGGGCCGCATCTCGTCGGGCATGGTGGTCGGTGACGCGTCCGACATCGGTGGCAGCTCCTCGATTTGGGCACGCTATCCGGCGGCGGCACGCATGTGATCTCGGTGGGCGAGCGCTGTCTGCTCGGCGCCAACTCGGGACCGGGCATCTCGCTGGGCGACGACTGTGTGGTGGAGCCGGTGCTGCATCTGATCGCCGGTAGCAAGGTGCCGACACCCAACGGTCGGACGAATAAGGCGGCGCGTAAGCTCTCCCGGCGGCAATAACATGCTGCTCCGCCGCAATTCGCTTTCTTCAGTGTGTACCGGATGCGGTGTAGCGCAGCAGACCCTTCTCGTCATCGACGGGTACTAGTGCGTCATCACCCTCATGCGAAGGGTAGCCGCCGCTTCAGGATCTCAAGCAGGCGCGGGATCGAGTCGAGATCGAGCAGATTCAGGGCCTCGAGCCCCGTGAGCTTACGAACGAGATCGATGCCGGCCTGCGTGTTCGCGGTAGGCCCCGTGACGATATCGGGCTCGATCTTGAAGGCTTCGCGAACTCCGAGCACTGCGTACGGGTCCGAGGCGCAGAGCACGGTACAGCTCACGTTGGCGCCGAGCATCTGCATGGCGGTGTCTCCGTTGTACGGCTCGAGCGGGGACGCCCCGGCCTCCGCCACGAGGATGTCGGCCCCCTGCGCAGCGATCGTCGCGAGCATGTGCTCCATCGCGCGCGCGAAACGTCTCGGCGGTACGACAGTCGAGGGCAAGCCAGCGTCGACGAAATCGATGATCGTGTCAGCGCCGGCATCGCCGAATGCGAGCACGTCTCGGTAGCGTCCGGCGCCCGTTAACTTGGCACCCGCGACGCGCAATCCCGCGCGTTTGAGCTCATGGATGATGATGCGTCCCGTCGTCGTCTTGCCGGCCGACATCGAGGTCCCGATGAGGAGCACGACGGGCATCGAGAAGTGTGCCTCCGGCGTGGGCGGGACGAAGTCGTCCATCGTGAGCTTCCGGCCGCCGCGTAGCACGTGCCCCGAGTACTTCAAGCTCATGAGCCGCGGCAGCGTGGGTGCGACCGACAGGGCCTTGCCGAACAGCCCCGCTCCCGTGAGCGCCTCCATCGAGCCGTCGTCGCCGATGGCCGCCCAATCCCCGGTCGTCTCAAGCGTGGCGGCGCGTTTGCCGAACGCACCGACCGCAGGCGTGCCTTCCATGGCCTCGACGATCCGGCCATTCGTGAGCTCGAACTTGTAGAGCCCCGAAGGCTTGCCGGTCACATTCGCGACGATGTAGTCGCCGTCTGCCCACTGATCGCGCGGCAGCTCCGCGACGTCGAACCCCGTTGTTTGCAGATCTGAAATGCGCGTGAGGGAAGTGAAGACATATGGGGTCAGCACGTCAATCCTCCATGAGCGGGGGTGCGAGCAGGAGCAACGTGAGCAGCGCCGTGCGCTCGATCGTGAGATCGATGTCGAGATGCTCGTGATGCGCGTGGGCGCCGTCGCCGACGGGACCTAAGCCGTCGAGAGTCGCGGTATACAGGCTCGTTGTGTTGCCGTCGGACGCCCCGCCCGCGGCGGCCTCGGTTAGCTCGAGGCCGATCTCGCCGGCGAGGCGTCGCGCCAGCCGCCACAGGGCACGATTGCGCGGCGTCGGCTCGAGCGCGGGTCGGCCGATTCCGCCTTCGACGATCAGCGTGCTGCCGTGCGAGGTCGGCTCGAGCCCCCGTATAGCGGCATCGACGCGCTCGGCATCGGCTTGGCGGGCAATCCGGACATCCACGACCGCGCGGCTCTCCGGTGCAATGACGTTGGGGCGCAGCCCGCCGTCGACTGTGCCGACGTTGACGGTGACGCCGCGGGCCGGATCGTTGAGCGCGAAGAGTTTTTGGATGACGTGGGAGAGCTCCAGTATCGCGCTCACGCCCCGCTCTGGGTCGAGACCCGCGTGTGCTGCCCGGCCTTTGACGGTGACTGTGTATCTGCCGACTCCCTTACGCGCCGTCTTCAGTGCCCCCGCAGGCCCGAGCGACGGCTCGAGAATCAGGGCCCGGTCCGCAGCGTGCGCGAGCCGTGCGATGTGTGGCGCCGACTCCCGGCTGCCGATTTCCTCATCGGAGTTGAGGAACACTATCGGTACCAATGACATGGAAAGGCCAAGGGCTTCGATCGCGCGCAGCGCGAACGCTAGTTCGGCGAGGCCGCCCTTCATGTCGAACACGCCCGGGCCGCGCACGCGCCGCCCGTCGTACTCGAACGGCATCGTCCGCAAGGTCCCGACCGGCCACACGGTGTCGTAGTGGCCGATCACGAGCTGCTGGGGCGCTCGCCGTGTTCGGCGGCGTGGGCGCGCGATCAGACAGCCGCCGGTCCGCTGCCCCGCGACAAACCGGGTCGAGAAGTCGCGCGCTCCGAGTTCGGCGGCAAGCAGCGATCTCACGCGGAATTGACTGTCTGGGTCCGACGACGGTGATTCGGCACGCACGAGCTCGCCGAGGAAGGCGACCATCGGTTCGCGCTGCGCGCGGAGATAGTCGAGTATCGCGGCTCTGTCTGCCGGCATCGGACGCTCAGTAGCGCAGGCCGGCCGGGAACGGAAACGCCTGCGTCGCGTCGATGACCGCGAACCGCCCGGGGTACAGGTACGCGAATTGCGGCACCTGGAGCAGGATTTCGGCGTCGTCACGATCACTCGACCGCAACGCGGCACGGTCGACGTGCGCGGCAACGATGCGACCGGCGATCAGCGCGTTGCGGCCGAAACCCTCGACGATTCGCTCGAGCGCGCATTCGAGAAACAGATAGCCGTTGCGGACGAACACGCCTTCCACCTCGGTGGCGGGGAACGTCTCGAGCACACTGACGATGGGCTTAGTGTCCCCGCAACGGGGCGCCGCGGTCAGGCTCGTCGCGACTATGTCGGTGTGGCGCGGATAGGTCACAGTGAAGCTTCGCGTGCGCTCCACGTTGCGAAAGGTGGCATGACTCGGTGTGCAGACGAAACCGAAGTAGTTGTCCCAACCGAGCGGAAACGCCATGTGCTTGGGCGCAAGGTCGGGCGTGCCTGCGGGGTCGATCGTGCCGACGAGCACGAGCGGGGCAACGGTGAAGCACCGGTCCCAGACGGGGTACTCGAGATCAAGGGTCTCGAGGTCGCCGTAGCGATCGTCAGACATTTTGCGCAACTCCTTGCGGCCTGTTGGCCGGCATGCTCGCGCCATATATCGTAGCCCGCCTCGCGATGTCCCTGAACAATCGAGCGGGTCATGTGCCACGACGGTCGAGAACCGACACGAGCCGCCGGGCAATCATGGCTGGATCGTCCAAACTAGGCGACTCGCTGACTGGTCAGCCGCCGCGGCCGGGTCAGCGAGTGAAGAACGCACCGTTTACGAGTCAAGGAGTGCTTAATGGCAGTCAGCGAACTCGAACCCGCGGCACACTTGATCACCGGACAAGTGCGGTCCAGTGGTCCGACTGCGGGATGACGTGGTCCGAAACCCTCGAGGGGTAGACCATGCTTAAGGTCATGCCCGACGCATTACTGCAGCTCCACACCTATTTTCTTGAGTCGGGCTGACAGGATTTGAACCTGCGACCACTTGACCCCCAGGGAGCTCAAATGCGTGAACAGCTGTTCGACTGTGTCGCACAAGTAATGGTCAGGGCGCTTTGCATGTCTCGTCTGTGTCGCCTCATCTAGCGCGTCCGAGCGTGTCTTGGGACATTGATGGGACACCGGGCCACGCCGCGATTCGACCCTCCCTTGAGGCCGCCTGGGATGTCCGGAGCATCCAGGAATCCCGGGCGATTCAGCTCCCCGAGCACGACGACCAGCTGGCCTGATAGTGCCGAGCCATTGGCACTTTGCTAACCACAAGCGGACGCGGCGATCTCACCCATCACCACCTCGGCCGTGAAAGCAACGTGGTGACCTCGGACGATATCGAACGGTCGACCCTTGGTGTGTAAATCTATATTGATATGTCTAGGGCGTGTCTTGTCGTGTCGCACTGTCTACGCGATCGCCACGGGCGCAGCACATTTCGTCTATTCCGTCTCGCCTCATATCGGCGCGCTTTCTCATGTCTTGACCCACTCTCGGCCCAGCGGGGGGGTGGGTTCGACCAAGCGTTCGAGTGGGACTGACACCGCCCAGGCACTCACCGCCAGCCTGAACGGCGGCGCGACCAGCCGTTTTGTCCGAGGCCCTTCCTAGGCTCCCGCTCATGGGCAAGTACCGAGGTGGGCCAAAGCCGTGGGAGAAGGACGATCCGAAGGGACGTCGGCTCGACCCTGGCCAGTATCCAGAGATGAATGCCGTGTTCTACACCGCCGACCCGGCAGAGTTCATCAAGACGCGGATCGAATCGCTGTCGCTGATGGCGGGCACTGACGAACAACTCGCGCCGCTGTTCGCGGCTGACCGGATGATCGGAGCGGCACAGTTCGGTTCGATGCCGCCGCCGACGCCAGGCGCCCGGGAACGCTACATCCGCATGGAGGCGGTGATGATCGCTAACCATGCCTCTGAGGCCCTGCTGCGACTGTTCTTCGCCCACGTGGAGCACCCCGAGTGCCCCTGGCTGGGAATGTCAGCCTCGACGGACTTCGGCGAGTACAAGGCGAAGGTGGCTGCCGCGTCGAAAAGCGGGTTCGACCGCGAGCAGATCGCCAACGTGTTCCTGGGCGGCGGCACCCGCGTCGATGCCTGCATCCAACTCAGTGACGCCGAGTTCGAGGACGCCATCGACGGCCTGGAGATGTTGCTGGCCGACTGCGCGAACCGAGTGCTCGGTGACTCCTACGTCTACAACGCCGTCAAGTACGGTGTGAGCGCCGTCGCCGTCGATGACGACGAAGCGAAGGTCGCCTGGCAACCGTTGACCGGAGAGCCGGTCATCCTCCACGAAGGGCCTGTCCACGTCTATCTACACAAGAAGGGGCACCCCGACGCGGCCAAGGACGAAGCGCACTGGTGGCTCACCATGGACGACTCGAATCCCGGACGGGAGCTATCGGTCTCGGTGCTCATCACCAAGGCGCTTGATTCGCTCTGGGACGTCCAGTCCCCTACTTCGGGATCCGACGTCGAAACCACCGACCGCTGGCGACGCGAATCTCAAGAGCTGCTCGCCGCCGGTCAGCAGAACCAGCCTGGGCAGTCGTTCACCGTCGCGGGAAGGACCTTCACCCGGGTCGATCGGCCCCACGCGCTTGCCGGCAATATCTGGGCTCGCGACCCCGACACCGGCGAGCTGGTACTGCTGAATCGGGCCGAGGAGCATGCGTTTTGGGCTTGGGCGGTCATCGAGGTGTTGCGGCACACCGGAATCCGCGTCGAGGAACTGCTTGAACACACCCATCACAGCCTCGTTCAATACCGCCTGCCCAGCACCGGCGAACTGGCGCCGCTGCTGCAGATCGCGTCGTCCAAGACCGACGCCGAGCGGCTGCTGTTGAGAAGTCCCGAACTCGCCGATGCCTTCAGCGCGATCACCTGCCGCATCCGCCGGCCCAACGGAAAAGTCGCATTGGTGAACGCTCGCTACAGCCACGAACGGATATGGATGCCACCGGCCCCACTACTGTTCCAGCACCCCATCCGGACGATGGAGATGAACACGAGGTCGGATCCGTAGTTGACGTCGGAGTCGGCGAATCCGAGGAACTCGATCGCGGCGTCCTGCGGCACTTCCTAGAGGTAACTGGCGATAGGCGATTATGCCCGGGCGGAGGCGTTGTGGACCTACTCTGGCGGGCATGGCCACCGAGTCCACCATGCTCGCCCTCGGCACCCCCGCGCCGCCGTTCACGCTGCCCGAGCCAGCCACCGGCGTCACGGTCAGCCTCGACGAGCTCACGGGTCCGGCGCTTGTCGTCACCTTTATCTGTAACCACTGCCCGTACGTCCAGCACGTCGCCGCCGGGCTCGCCGCGCTTGGTCGGGACCTCACCGATCAGGGCGTCGCGATGGTCGGCATCTCCAGCAATGACGTCGTCACCTACCCGCAGGACGGACCCGATCAGATGGTCGCCGAGGCCCGCCGCCACGGCTGGACGTTTCCGTACCTCTACGACGAGACCCAGGACGTCGCCCGCGCCTTCTCCGCGGCCTGCACGCCCGACACGTTCGTCTTCGACCGCGAGCGTCGACTCGTCTACCGCGGCCAGCTCGACGACTCCCGCCCCCGGAACGACCTATCGGTGACGGCCGCTGACGTCCGGGCGGCGGTCGACGCCGTGCTCGCCGGGCGGCCGGTCGACCCCGACCAGCGGCCGTCGATCGGGTGCGGCATCAAGTGGCGTTGAGCCGGAAGCACGCCGACGGCACCAGGTAGGTTGCCACCGTTCTCGCAACCGAACTGTCGCACCACCCACTGACTGTTCTCTTGTTGGGTGAGACTCACGAAGCTGATTTGCGACGACTGCCATCCGCGTACCGAAGAAGCGCCCCGCGCAGCAAACAGATCCCCTGCTTGCCGCATCCCTATGGCCACCCTCGGCCCCGAGTATTGCAATCAATCCGAGGCAGCAGCTCCCCTATGTCGGCGTCGCCAAATATTCGGCGACCGGACGACGAATACGGCGAGATCGAATACGGCGGGTTACCGGTGAAACGGCCGTATTCGTTATCACCCTTGTGCCACAATGCGTTTCAGCAAAACACAACAATTGCCGATAAGTTGGTCGTCATGCGGCGACTAGTTCGGCATGAGGACGGGTTCGAGTGGCGGCGATCTGCGTCAGTCCGCCGCTAATGGAGTGGCCTGGGGTGAAGGTTTGAAGTAGCGGCGTAGGTTCTCGGGTTTGTGGTGGCGGGACTTGGCCATCAGCTCGACTACGGTGGAGAAGTGACATCGCACGACGGTCTCGAACCCGATGGGATAACGCTGAGCGAAGAAGACCGTCGCCAGTCTGCGTATTCGTTATCGCCCTCTGACGCAATGTGATTCGAGATTCGATCGAGAGGCGGCGATAAGTTGTATATCAGTCGTCAGTGCAGGAAGTGGCGAGTCGGATCCACCTGGGCCAACCTTATATACCAGAGCTGGTACCTGCTCGCCACCGAAGACAAGATGATCCCGCCGCCCGCTCAGCGTTTCATGTCCGAGCGGGCCGGTGCCACGGTGACCGAGGTCGCCGCCAGCCACTCCGTCTATGTGTCGCAAACAGCCGCGGTAGCCGCCCTTATCAAACAGGCCGCGTCGACGGTGGCCGCGCGGCAGTAGCATCCCTCGCAACGAATACGCGGAAATCGAATATGCGGGGTTACCGGTAGCCGTTTTCATCAGCCGGTCGGGGTGTGCACGATCGGCATCGTCTCGGAGATAATATGCTGTGCTGCAAGCAGTTTCGTCACGTTGTGATAATGCCGCCACAACATCATCGTTGTTGTCCCTGCTTGGCGAATCGGTAACTTGCTCGGCGGCATTACGAAGCCTTAAGGCTCGCCCGCTTGGGCGCCTGCTATTCGTCCGAGGGCGCCCGAGTCACGTCCTTTATCCACGTTAGCCCTTTGACGGCGTGCGGCCATCCGAGCGTCGTCGCTGCCAACAGTGCGACATGCTCAAGTTCGGCGGCCGTAAGACCTTCGGCCAGTCCTCTACGAGCGTGCGAGTGGACGGCACCACGCGAGTTGGCTCCGATAGCAAGTGCGAGATGGACAAGCCTTTTGGTTCGTCCTTCAAGTGGCCCCGCTTGGCTGAGGGCAGCGCCAAGTTGCTGAAGGGCGGCCCAGACATCGGGGTGTTCATCTGCCAAGTGCTGCGCGGCAGGCGGCAGATCGACTGCAGGGTTCTCGGAGAGATCAGCAGGCGATGATCGTTCCATCGGAGGCTCCCTAATGTGTAGTTCGTCAGCGACGCGTCGGACCCCGTTTGGACTGCACGGGTATGTCCGGTGTATTGGTGTACCGGAACAATAAGTCGTTGTGCTCTCGGAAACCTGCTATCAGTCAAGAGCCGGTCACGTATTCAGGGAGTGTTTGGTGATCGGGGTACTGACGGAACCCCGCCACCCCGTGGGCATGGCGCACCTACCGTGGTTCCGTGTGCACCCATCGGCCCAGCGTTGTCGCCGACGTCGTCTCGTGGAATTTGAGGCGGCGGTCCCTCACCTAAGGCCTGCCGGATGGTAGGTCTTCGGGTGAACGACAAAGAACACCTCGAAGAAGGAGTAAGGGACCGCCATGAAAACCGTACCTACTGTTCGCCTTGCTGACACGGCCGACGTCGCCGCACTGCCCGATCTGCCTGAGGAAATCCAGCTGGCGCTGGCCGATATCGCTGGTGCGGCCCGGGAAGGGCTGATGGCGATGAGCGTGGCCGCCGGGCTGGCGGTGATGGCCGCGATGTTTGACGCCGAAATCAGCCTGGCGTGCGGGCCCAAGGGCAGGCACGACACGAAGCGGGCCGCGGTGCGCCACGGCGCTGGTCGCGGCTCGGTCACCCTGGGCGGGCGCAGGGTGGCGGTGAGCCGACCCCGGGCTCGTACTGTCGACGGGCATGAGGTGCCGCTCGCCAGCTACACCCACTTTGCCGCCGAGGACCTGCTGACCGAGGTGGTGATGGAGCGGATGCTGGCCGGGGTGGCCACCCGCCGGCACGCCCGTACTGCCGAGCCGGTCAGCGAAAAGGTCAGCGGCACACAGAAATCCGTGAGTAAGTCGGCGATCTCGCGCCGGTTCGTGCGCCAGACTGAGACCGCGCTGGCCGAGCTGATGGTCCGCGACCTGACCGAACTGGACATCAAGGTGCTGATGCTCGATGGGGAGTATATGGCTGAGCGGTGTGTGGTGGTCGCGCTGGCGATCACCGCCGACGGGGCGAAGGTCCCGGTCGGGCTGTGGGACGGCTCCACCGAGAACAAGACCGTGGTACGCGCTCTGCTGGCCGACCTCGTTGACCGTGGCCTGGACTTCGACGATGGGCTGCTGGTGGTCATCGACGGCGCCAAGGCGCTGTCCGCCGCGGTGCGGGAAGTGTTTGGCGACAAGGCATTAATTCAAAGGTGTACTTTGCATAAGCGGCGCAACATCGCTGATCACCTGCCGGACAAAGAGAAGGCGTGGGTGGACGCCAAGCTGGTCAAGGCGTTCAACCACCCCGACCCCGACGTCGGGCTGCGCAATGCTAAAAGCCTCGCCACGCAACTGCAAAAGAGTCATCCCCGTGCAGCCGCGTCGCTGCGGGAGGGGCTGGAGGAGATGTTCACCGTCGCCCGGCTGGGCATCGACGGCCGCCTCGCACGGACCCTCACCACCAGCAACCCCATCGAATCGATGATCTCCATCGCCAAAGCGACCAACCGCAACGTAACCCGTTGGCGCGACGGGCAAATGGTGCTGCGCTGGACCGCCGCCGGCATGCTCAACGCCGAACGCTCCTTCCGCCGCATCAAGGGCTACAAACAGATGCCCCAACTTGCCGCCGCCCTCAAGCACCACACCCACCCCGACACCGAACCTGTCGGCACCGCCGCATAGAGTCACCATGGATCGTCACCCAAATTCCACGCGACTCGGGACATGCTCGGACCATCGCAGTGCATTGCTTGGTTACAGCTATGGACGATCTGTCCAAGTCAGGCCCTAGTGGTCGACTATCTGTCAAGATGCAAATCTGTGTGGTCGAGCAGACATTAAGTCATCAACTGGCCTGGGCCAGTTGATGACTTACCCTCCGGCCTAAAGGAGAGATCATGTCGCATCCCAAGGCTGACGACGCCCAACTCGCCTGTGCGGCTCAGCAAGGCGCGGCGTTAGTTCGTCACCATGGCACGCAAGCCCGTACAACGTTTGCGGCACCAGGAAGTTCTAAAGGAAGGAAAGCAATGCCGAAATCAATGAAGCTGCTGTCCTTCGGCCTGCTCGCCGTGGTTGCGGTCGCGACGGGTGATCTTATGGCCGCTGGTCGTGCCACCGCTGTGCCGCAAGAATTGATAATGACGGAGCATGCCACAACCGACACGGTCACTGACACCGGCGCTAGCGGAGACAGCGCCGGTGACGTTCTTACCTTCGCAAACGAGGTGTTCGACGCGGAAGACAGAAATCGCGTCGGCAGCGACCAGGGTATGTGTGTGCGTACCGTTCCAGGCAAGGCGTGGGAGTGCTTCTGGACGCTTTCGTTAGCGTCTGGGCAGATTACTGTCGAGGGTCCCTTCTACGACACAGGTGACTCGGTTCTTGCTGTCACCGGCGGCACCGGAGCTTTCGGCAACGCTCAGGGCGATATGCTGCTGAGCCCGATCGGTACGGAAGGTAAGGCGTTCAGGTTCACCTATAGACTGCAGTGAGCCTTGTCATCGCCGACGAGTTCAGCAAAGCGCCATTGGCGATGGCCTGGTTGGAGCGTTGGGCCGCGGCGACGGGGTGGGCGCGATTGGAAGCCTTAGCGACGAACCGACGTAGCCGCCAGTCTCACCGAAGCTCTTGAGACACTCCCCTACCTGGCCAAGAGCCCGAATACGACGGAATCGAATACGGCGGGTTACCGGTAAGAGTCGCCGTTTTCATCAGACGAAGTGGTGCGGCGACCCTTCCTGTCCGCGCCTCATGAGTTCGACGAACTGTCCTGCGTGCCAACGCGGTTCGGTCATCAAGAATCGGCCCATCCTCCGCACCAGCGGAGCAGACAACCAATGGCTCTTCGAGGGCTCTCGACCGCGAGCACATTCATCGCAACGCGCTCGTGAGGGCCGCCGTGCGCTAAGTCTCCGCGACGGAGACGACGAATCCTGCGCCGCGCAGGGCGGCCAACACCTGCTCCCGGTGTGCAGGACCCCGGGTCTCGACGGTGAGCATCACCTCAACTTCGTCCAGTGCCAGCTTGGGTGCTGTGCGGGAGTGCACCACGTCGAGAACGCTGGCCCCGGTTTCGCTGACCACGCCGAGCAGCCTGCTGAGTCCGCCCGGTCGATCCGGGATGGTGACCTTCACTGCGAGATAGCGCCCGGCTGCGCGCAGGCCGTGGGTGATCACGTGGGTCAATACCAGCGGGTCGATATTGCCGCCCGACAAGACCGCGCAAACGGGGCCGTGCAGGCCGAGTTCGGGTGCCGAGGTCATCAGCGCTGCCACCGCTGCCGCCCCGGCCGGTTCGACGATGAGTTTCGCACGCTCCATGCACAGCAACAGCGCGCGCGACAGCGCGTCTTCGCTCACCGTCCGAACTGAGTCGGCGAACGCCCGTACATGGGCAAACGGGATCGCCCCGGGTAATGCCACGGCGATCCCGTCGGCCATCGTCGACATCGACTCCGCGGGCACGGGCTGTCCGGCGGCCAGCGATCCCGGCCAGGCCGCCGCATTGGCGGCCTGCACTCCGATGACCCGCACGTCCGGCGCCAGAAAGTGCACCGCGGCGGCTATTCCGGCGATCAACCCGCCACCGCCAGTCGGCACCACGATGGTTGCGACATTCCGAATCTGCTTGAGGATCTCCAACGCGACGGTGGCCTGGCCGGCGACGACGTCGGCGTGATCGAACGGGTGGATCAACACCGCGCCGTGTTGCTCCGAATATTCACGCGCCGCGACCAAGGCGTCGTCGATCGTCTCGCCGAACAGGTGAACTTGCGCGCCATAAGCCTTGGTGGCCGCCAGCTTTGGGAGTGCGACGTTGACCGGCATGAACACCGTCGACGCGATCGCAAGCTCGGTCGCGGCCCACGCGACGCCCTGCGCATGGTTGCCTGCGCTGGCCGTGACTACACCGCGAGCCCGGTCCTCGACGCTCAGATTGGCGATCCGGTTATAGGCGCCGCGGGGCTTGAACGACCCAGTGCGTTGCAGGTTCTCGCATTTGAGCCACACCTGTTCGCCGGTGCGATCCGACAGCACCCGCGACGCGATGACCGGGGTTAGTCGTATCACCGGCCTCAGTCGATCCGCCGCCGCCTTGATCTGATCGAGCGTGAGCAGCTGCACCGCTACACCCACGGCTCGCAAACCGCCGCCAGATCCCTTACCCGGTCAGCCGGATAAGCGATGCCCCACCGCGTCTGACGGTCCGCGGTCGCCTTCGGATGCTCGCCACTCACCATCACACCCTAGGACGGTCTGAAGGCCTGCATCAGGGCAATCCGGCCAAGGCGGATCCGGCTGAGTATCGAACCGAGGCCTGCACTACCCAGCTGCACCGCATCTCCCCAACTCACCCGAGATAGAGAAAGGCTAGGAATACGCCCGAATTCGAATGTGCAGGGTTACCGGTAAAGGTCGCTGTTTTCGTTGTGGACCAGCGTGTTTCGTTCCTTATCTGTCCGGTTCCAGTACAGTTGGCACGTTTCGCAATTGATCTGGCTCGCCGGGTGGCCACCGCTTCTGTTTAGGATCCCGCACGTACAAGCACAGCTCTGGGCGATCTGATCGCCAACATACGGCCCGACCAGTGGAATGCGCCGACGCCATGCACTGAATGGAAGGTGCAGGATGTGGTCAATGACTTGGTCGCAATGGACCTGGTGTTCGCCGCCCTCATCGGCGACGGCCCGATGCCGGAGCGCGGTGCAGACCACCTCGGCAACGACCCTGTCGAGGCCTACTGGGCATCCTCAGCGTTGTTGCACGCCGCCTTCGCCTGTCCCGGAGTTCTTGAGCGAAGCTACTCAGTGCCCATGGGGAGCGCCACTGGCGTCGAACGATTGCAAATCCGGCTCTACGATCTGCTCACTAACGGATAGGACCTCATGCAGGCCACCGGAATTCGTGCGCAAATACCCGAGGAACTCGCAGAGCAAGGCCCTGGTGTTTGATCGGGACCAACTCTCCACCCAGGCGCGGACGGGACGATTCGCCGAGCCGCAATCCGTGTGCGACACCGCCCGCCATCGACCGGCTCGCCGGGTTCCTTGGACGATGCGATTCACATAGTCAGTGCCTCGAAACCCGTCCCTGCGCGTAGGGCGCCGGGGTTCGTCGCACCAACCTGCAAAGCTCCCCTTTGACACATCTGGTGAATCAATGATCATCAGATGAGACCAAATCGCGACGTAACGCCGACGCTCGCCCGACTACGGTGAGCTCCGGCGCAAGTAGCCTCTGCCGTGCGCCGAGCCGTCGACGTAGGCCGACCAGCGGCAGGAGCGGCATACGCGCCGGTCCAGCTCGTCGAGGGCTGCGGCAGCGATGGTGATGACGATCGGTGAGCTGCACACCGGGCATTGCATCGATCCATCATTAGCAGACGCGGTCAAGCAAACGCAACGAAATCCGTTGTGCGGAACGCCTGCGTACCCGTGATCGGCAGGTGCGGCCGCAGCCAATCGCTTGGATAACACGCCTTCACAAGGTATTTTTCGGCTGCACCCGACCTGTCGGGATGGGAAACGGATCGCGTTGTCCGACCGTTCGTCGTCGCAACGGGTCAGCCGCGCCAGTACGTCTTCAGCAGCGAGGACAGCACTCCCGACACGGCCGACATGACGTCTATCTCCGGGGAGTCGACCGTCGAGGGCCAGAGCGGGCTGGTGACGACCGGCTCCCGCTCCAGATCGCCGGATCAGCAGGTGATGTGAAGGACTGCGCGGACCTCCCGTCGCTTCAAGCGAGCGATCAGCTGACAGGCCTGTTCCGTCGGGACTGCCACAAGGTCAATGTTTCGGCTCGCAGCCTCTGCCACCACCTCGGGCATGATCGGCAACGAGCCGTGGGCCCCGGTGCCGATGATCAGCCGGGGTCCGCCCCACGGGAGCTCCTCGTCGGCCGAGAGCGGAGTGCGTCCGAACTGGTCGCGGTATGGCTTCGAGGGCTTCTTGCTCCGTTTGCGCACGGCACCTCGGTCGATGACGATGTCGTGCTCGTACGCTCGTCCCTCGACCTCGATCGACCCGAACCCGAGAAGTCGCACATCCATTATGTGCCGCCCGTACCCGCCGCCAGCGCGCACGTCGAAGGCAAGCCGCGACTCCTAGCCGACAATCTGGTCGCTGAGTGCCGCCCGCGCATCCTCGGGCTTGTCGACGGCGATCGCGAAGATCACCTCACCTTGGCAGATCGACACTTCCAGCAGACCCTCGATGTTCACGCCCGCGTCGGCGAGCTTCCGGCCGAACTTTGCTGCTTCTCCGGCTTGGTCTGCGCACTTGACCTGCAGGGCAGAACGCTCGGTGAACTCCAGGCCGGCGCCCTCCAAGGCGGTGCGGACGGCGGCCTCGTCGCTGGCGCTGAACAGGATGGTCCCGCGCTCTCCGCTCACCACACCGGCGAGTTGAAGGTTGACGCCGCGCTGGGCGCACACATCGCCAAGATGTGCGAGCTCGCCTGGTTGGTTCTTCAACTCGACACTGAAGAGGTTCATCACAACTCCCCTCCGCAGGGATATCCAACACTTCGGAATCTACGCCGATTACCAGTGCGCAGAAAGCCGCTGCGCCCGACGGCTCCGACCATGGCGACGACCTCGTCGTGGACCTCCTTTCGGACGAGCAGAGAGCCTGCGATGCGGGCTGTGACCAGTCGCGGCGACGATCCCCGAGCGGAAGCCAGCGCTTAAAGCGGGAGGCCACGACGAGTGCCAACTCCTCCGGCCCGGTGGGACGCCCCCAACGGTCTGGATCGCGTCGGACACGAGTCCATGGCTGCCGTTGGTGCAGGAGAATCGACGGGCAGGCCCCCCGGGTGCGACGTCGACGCCCTTGCGGCATTGGTCACTCTCCTTGCGGAGCGGCTCGACAGCAGCCACATCTAGGTCCTTCCGCTGGTTCACCGAGACCCCGAAGGATCGGATGGCAGCAGCGATCGACCGGACAGTTCAGCTCGCCGACAGCGGCGCGTTGCGCGTGCCGGAGGGCCAGCCGATCCCCGTCGAAAAGTTCAGCGAAGCCGTCTATTTGACCGATCTCGACGGTTTCACTGCGTTTCGTTCACAAATCCGTTCACTAGCGACGACGTCGGCTCGGGTTCGTCGGACATTATCTGCCTCCTACGGTTCGAACACCAGCAGCGGTTTGCCCCCGTGTGCGCCATGCTCACGGGGAGCCAATTTCTCGATGCTCACGTCACAACGGGCGATCTCTGGGTTATGAGCTGTGTCCCGGCGTTGCGATGCGGTCGGCGTGTCTCAAATGCACTGGTCAAGGGCGGTCAGTGCTCCGACCTGTCTCGCGCCGTTCGGCCCGCAGGTTGTCACGCCCCGTTGCCACACGGAGAGCTGAACGCCCGCGCTAACCGTCGATCATTGCGGCAGCTCTTCGCCGGCCTGCTCGCGCACCATGTACTCGGCGTACCAGTCGGGCCAGTTCGGGTCGGCTTCCCCCGTCCGCGCTTCGTGCTCCCCGTGGGCGGCCGCGGCGCGCCGCAGCGCCTGCGACAGGTCGCTCGCCGACGCGTATGTAGTGTCGCCAGCGACACGCCCCGGCAGCCGCGTCGTGATCTCCTGGAACAGCCAGCCGTTGCCGTCCGGGTCCTCGAACGAGGCGAACGAGCGGTAGCTCTCCCTATCTGCGTCCAGACCACCGACCCGGACCCGCCCAAACAAGTAGGGCTCATCCGGGCCCGCGTACTCGTCGGCCGCGGGGTGGAACACCTCGCTGATCGCGACGTCGCGACCGAGTAACTCGGCGCGGGCGGCCTCGACGTCGGAGACGATCAGGTACAGGCCCTGGGCGGAGCCGGGTGCCGCGGCGGTGACATTTTCCCCGAAGATGAACGAACACCCGGAGCCAGGCGGCGTGAACTGGATCACGCGGAAGTCTTTACCGTTGCCGAAGTCGGCGTCGAGCCGCCACCCGAGCTTCTCGTAGAATTCCTTGGCGCGGTCGACATCGGAGACGGGGATGACGACGATCTCCAACTTCATGTCGACACTCGCGTCGCTGTTTGGGTTTGTCATGCCTGCATACCTTGTTGTGTGTTGTTGTGTGGGATGAACGTTGCGCTTTTCACCCTTCCGTCGCGGATCAGGCCGGGCAAGTATCAGAACAGCCCGGATCACCCAGCTCGGCACGAGCGAAGCGGTGTCGGCGGACATGAAAAACTGCCCACTGGCGGACATGAAAATGCCCACTAGCGGCCAATAAGAACTACCCACCGGCGGACACGGAAGTGCCCGTCTGCGGACATGAATCTGCCCAGACCCGCCTCGTGCTGCTCGGCGCGTCAGCGCTGTGGCGGCCTCTCCTGCGGTTTCGATGTCGATGCGTAGTCGACTCGACAACCCCAGGAGAGACCTACTTGAAGTCTGACGGAGAACTCATGGAAATACTCAATGCCTACGACCTGACCGGGTCCTACCGCGCGGCCGCCGAGTTGTGCGGGTGCTCGCATCACACCGTGAAGAAAGCGGTCGAAGACCGCGGCGCGGGTCTGCCGCCTGGCACTCGGCGGGCCCGAATGATCGACGATTGGCGCGACCTCCTGGAGGGGTGGGTTTCTGATTCGAAGGGAAAGATCCGCGGCGACAAAGCCCACGACAAGCTGATGGCGTTGGGATACACCGGCACTGACCGCACCACCCGCCGCGCGTTGGCGGAGATCAAATCGCAATGGCGACTGGGTAATACGCGGGTGCACCGGCCCTGGATCACCGAGCCCGGGTTGTGGCTGCAGTACGACTTCGCTGACGGCCCTCTGGTGGCCGGCCGGCAGGTGGTGCTGTTGGTGGCGTGGTTGGCGTGGAGTCGCTACCGGGTGGTGATCGCGTTGCGGGACCGCACCGGACCCAGTGTTTTCGCCGGACTGGACCGGATCTTCCGCATTGTCGGTGGCGCCGCGACCTACCTGCTGACCGACAACGAGAAGACCGTCACCACCGGACACATCGCCGGGGTCCCGGTGCGCAACCGGGCAGCGGTGACCTTCGGTCGCTATTACGGCATCTCGGTGCTGACCTGTGAGCCCGCCGACCCGGCCTCCAAAGGTGGGGTGGAGAACGCGGTCAAGCTCGCCAAGGCCGACATCGTGCCCACCGAGACCAACCTGCTACCCCAGTACGCCACCTTCGCCGACGTGGAGGCGGCATGTGCGGCTTTTGAAGTCGAGATCAATGCCCGGGTGCACCGCGCGACGGGTCGGCGTCCGGTGGAAATGCTCACCCAGGAACGCCCCGCCCTGCACGCGGTGCCCGACCTGCCCCACACCGCCGCGTTGGGGGTGACCCGCCGGGTCCCCGACAACACTCCGATGGTCACCTTCGAACACTGCCAATACTCGCTGCCGGCAACGCTGTTGGGGCACACGGTGTGGATCCGGCATCACGGCGGCACTGATGAAGTGGTGATCTGCGCACTCGACGACGGCGGCCCCATCGAGGTGGCGCGGCACCGACGCGCCACCCCGGGCAGCCCCGCCATCGACGACAGCCACTTCCCCGACCACCGTGACAAGGTTCCCGGTGACTACCGCGTGCGAGCCCGCACCGCCAGTGAACAGACGTTCCTGGCGCTGGGTCCCGGTGCGGCGGTGTGGCTCAAAGAAGCTGCCGCCATCGGTACCGAACGCATTCTGCAGAAGATGGCCCACGCGGTCGAACTGTCCGCGTTCGCCAGCCGCGCCGATGTCGACTGGGCCTTGGGTCATGCCGCCGTGCACGGTCGGTTTGCCACCGGCGATCTCGACTCCATCCTCGCGGCCAAGGGGCTGGATCTCACCCGCCGCGGCGCAGATGAGGACACCTCGCTGGCCCAAGGCACCAGCGGGTGGAACCTGTTCGGCCGCATCATCATCGACGCTCCGGAGGCCGGAATCGCATGAACACCACCACCACCACCGCGCAGTTACCCGCCGACCTCGAAACCTTGATGCGTGGGCTGCGGCTGCCGCACGCCCGGGCGATCGCCGCCGACGTGCTGGCCACCGCACGCTCACAACGCTGGGACCCCACCGAGGTCATCAAAGCACTACTGACCGAAGAATCCGCCGGACGAGCACGCTCCATGCTGGCCTCCCGACGCAAAGCAGCAGGCTTCCCCACCGGGAAAACCTTCGAGGCCTGGGACCCGAACGCCTCCTCGATCCCGTTGCCCACCCAACAGGCGCTACAGACCCTGGAATGGGTGGGGCGTCGGGAGAACCTGGTGGTCTGCGGGCCCGCCGGCACCGGCAAGACGTTCTTCCTCGAAGCCCTCGGGCAGAAAGTCATCGAAGCCGGCATGCCGGTGGCCTGGTTCACCCTCGAACAGATCGGCGTGCTCGTGCGTGCCCACCGCGCCGATGACTCCCTCGGTAAGGCCGTGGCCAAGATCGTGCGCGCTGAGCTCGTCGTCATTGATGACGTGGGGCTACTTCCCGTCGGGGCCGATGCCGCCGAGGGCCTCTACCGCATCGTCGAAGCAGCCTATGAGCGCCGGTCGGTGGCGATTTCGTCGAACCTTCACCCCAGTGGCTTCGACGAGCTGATGCCCAAGACGTTGGCCACCGCGACCGTCGACCGGCTGCTGCATCACGCGCACCTGTGCCAAACCAGCGGCGATTCCGTGCGCCTGGCCCAAGCCCTGCACGGGAAAGGAGTCAAACCCCTGACCTGACAGACGCTACCGGTGGCGGACACACTCTCATGGGCAGATTCGTGTCCGCCACTGGGCAGTTCTTATTGACCACCCACGGGCAATTCTCACGTCCGCCCACGGGCAGTTTCAGCTGTCCATTGACACTTACCTGGTGTGGGCCGGGCCGTCTCACCGCCTCAATCTGTGACGTGAAACCAACGCACGCGTCGGACGCACCAGCAAAGACGGTGGTCACCGCACACTCATAGGTTCGACGTCGGCGGACGGCCGGCGCCACGGTGGACGGTCGACGCGCAGTCCACGCCACTCGAGGCGGCGGCGCTGCCCTACATCGTGACCCAATACGGCGGGATCGAATACGGAGGGTTACCGGTATACCGGTCCTCACGATTTGGCTAGACACTCCCTCGTGGTAGCACCCAACGGTGCTGGAACGTCAATACCGTTGCGGCTGTCTCGAAGTCAGCGTCGTAGTGAACAACGGTGAGTTGGTGTGCGGCGGCGAGGGTCGCGGTTAGCAGGTCCGCCATGCCGACGGCTCGATGTTGACCCGTTCTTGCCAGTGCTCGCTGCACGCCCAGCGCGGTCTGCCAATGCTCGTCATTGGTCGGAAGATACTCATAGGCGGCGCGCCGGTCGGCCCACAGCTGCTCGTATTCGGCCGGCCCGCGGGCACTGTAGAGCGCTTCGGCGTCCAGCGAAGCTGTTGTCGCGACTACACCGCCCTCGATCAGCGGCCGCAGGCGCCGAGACACCTCGGTGTGACGCATCCTCGCGGCGGCGCTCGTATCGATCAGATAACGCGCGATCAGCGCCACACTTCCCCGCGCTCATCGGGGTCGGCCATGCTCTCCAGACCACCCTGCTCGAGCCATTCGATCTGGCGCGCCCGGGCGGACGTGGCAGCCGCTTGCTGCAGCGCTGTTCGTACCGTGTCTGAGACACCAGTAGTGCTCAGTTCACGCTGCGCCGCTGCGAGTAGGTCGTCGTCTAGGTCAATCAATCGCTTAGGCACGAAGGCCTCCTTCAGCGAGTATATACTGCTCGCACTACGAGTATATACCCGCTGGCTGGTCAGAGCGGGCTTCGCCGGCCGAGTTTCGATCAGGAAACGTGTCAGCCGTTCGTTGAACGTCTCAGAGGAGACGACTAGACGGCGCCTCTCTGTGTCAATAGCTGTGGTGTTCCCTCAGTTGTATGGTGGCTGCTGGTGGGTCCGGGAAGTGACTTGTCCGAAGAGTCAGCGTGCGGGGTTTCAGCTGGCCGCGCTGGACATTAGAGCCGCCCCCGAGTGTCCTCCCGGGCCCGCCACGCGTCTGGCGGCGTCGCGGCGCGGTTGTCGGAAGACGACGTCGGACAGCCGCCGTTTTTGAGGCATCGCATCGCTTCCTTGTGGCCCTTGCCCTGCGTTCGTTTCCGCAGGTAATACGTCCTGCCCGCGGTGTCCTGCCGGATTTGGGTGGTCAAGTCCAGGGACGTGGTGTACGACGTCGTCGTGTGATTCCTCGATTTGTTGGTTCAGGCGGTCAGTGCCGCCGGGGTGACCTCCTGTTCTGTCGGTGAGTCCTGGTCGGCTCGGGATTTGCTGAGGACGTCGAGGCCGAGATAGCGGCGGGACTCGGCCCATTCGTCGTGTTGTTCGGCCAGCACAGCTCCGACGAGGCGGATCAGGGAGTCGCGGTCGGGGAAGATGCCGACGACGTCGGTGCGTCGGCGGATTTCCTTGTTGAGCCGTTCCTGGGGGTTGTTGGACCAGATTTGGCGCCAGATCTGCTTGGGGAACGCGGTGAACGCCAGCAGGTCTGGCCGGGCCTCTTCGAGATGCTGGGCGGCCTTGGGGAGTTTGTCGGCTAGTGCATCGATGATCCGATCATATTGTGCAGCAACGGATTCCTTGTCGGGCTGATCGAACACCGAATGCAGCAGCGTCTTGACCCACGGCCACGACGTCTTCGGGGTGACGGCCATCAGATTCGTCGTGTAATGCGTGCGGCAGCGCTGCCAGGCCGCACCGGGCAGCGTGGCCCCGATAGCGTTGACCAGCCCGGCGTGGGCGTCGGAGGTGACCAGCTTGACCCCAGACAGGCCGCGGGCAGTCAGCGACCGCCAGAAGGTCAGCCAGCCAGCCCCGTCCTCGGCGGTGGAGACGTCGACGCCGAGGATCTCGCGGTAGCCCTCGGCGTTGACCCCGACCGCGATCAAGGTGTGCACGTTGACCACCCGGCCGGCTTCGCGGACCTTCAGGACCAGGGCGTCGGCGGCGACAAACGTGTAGGGGCCGGCGTCCAGCGGCCGGGTCCGGAAGGCCTCCACGGCGGTGTCGAGTTCCTTGGCCATCACTGACACCTGCGACTTGGACAGGCTGGTGATACCCAACGTCTCGACGAGCTTGTCCATCCGCCGCGTCGACACGCCCAGTAAGTAGCAGGTCGCCACCACCGTGGTCAGTGCCCGCTCGGCGCGTTTGCGGCGTTCCAGCAGCCACTCCGGGAAGTAGGATCCGCGGCGCAGCTTGGGGATAGCCAGATCCAATGTTCCTGCACGCGTGTCGAATTCGCGGTGTCGATAGCCGTTACGCTGATTGGTGCGTTCGCTGCTGCGCTGGCCGTACCCAGCCCCGCACAGCACGTCCGCTTCGGCACCCAACAGGGTATGGATGAACGTGGCCAGCAGCTCGCGCAGCACGTCGGGGTGACAGGTGGTGAGTCGTTCAGCCAGCACAGAAGGCAGATCGATATCGTGGGCAGTGGTCATCGCGTCGATTCCTTTGCTCGAGTGACTTTGGCGGTCTCTCGAAGAATCACGCGATGACCTTCAATCATTCGGCTACGACACGCCGCACCTCACAATGGGGTCCCGGCTCGTACACCACTCTGCTGGACGCAACCATTTGGGTAAGGGCCATGACGTGTAGGCAGAGGTTGATCACTTGGTGTCCATGCGAAGTGGCGATGCCTGCTCGGCAACCAGGTAGTACCGAACGGCAGGTAGCAGAGAATCATTTGGGCAGACTGTCGAGCCGCCAGATCTGGGCGGGTTCGGCGCGTGTTTTCACCGTGACAGTGCCGAGCGATGCGACACGCCGGCCGGCGCGGACTCGCCCGGATGCGCGCGCCCGCCAAGACCGGTCATCACTTTGCCGGAATCCGGAAACGGGATGCGGCGCCAGCATGGCTTGGGGGACATAATGTAAGGGTGTGGTCTACCGCACACGATGGAGGAAGTAACAGTCATCCCGCCCGCGCATCCGTCGAATGGTCGAGGAGGATCGCCGCATGGATGCATGGCTGATCTGGTTGATCATCGCCGTAGTGTTGCTGGTGGTCGAGATGCTCAGTATCACCGCAGCGGTCGGGATGCTCGGTGTCGCTGCACTGATCACCGCGGGCTTGGCCGCACTCGGATTACCCGTTCCTGTCCAACTCCTTGCGTTCACAGTCACCGCCACGATCGGGGTGCTGCTCATCCGCCCCATCGTCCGTCGGCACATGCTCCGGCCCCAGCTCGAGCGTTTCGGCGTAGAGGCATTAATTGGTAAGCCCGCCTATGTCGTGTCAGAGGTGTCCGGGCTGGACGGCAGGGTTCGCATCGGCGGTATCCGCGGTGAGGAGTGGACGGCGCGTGCCTACGACCAAACCTTGGTGATACCCGCCGGAGCGACCGTCGACGTGCTGGAGATCAGCGGCACCACCGCGCTCGTGTACCCCCGGGAGTAACCCATGCTGGAAACCTCAGTGTCTCTTATCGCCGGACTGGTCATCGCGCTGTTCGCAGCCTTCACCGTGTTGCGGGCGGTGCGCATCGTGCCCCAGGCGCGTGCCCGCAACGTCGAACGGCTCGGCCGCTACGACCGCACGTTGCAGCCCGGCCTCAATTTCGTCATCCCCTACTTCGACCGGGTCTATCCGATGATTGACCTACGGGAACAGGTGGTCTCGTTCCAACCGCAACCGGTGATTACCGAGGACAATTTGGTCGTCGAGATCGATACCGTGCTCTATTTCCAGGTGACCGACGCGCGCGCAGCCGCCTATGAGATCGCCAGCTTCCTGCAAGGCGTCGAACAGCTCACGGTCACCACACTGCGCAATGTCGTCGGGTCCATGGACCTGGAGCGCACACTCACCTCCCGCGACACCATCAACAGCCAACTCAGAGGCGTGCTGGACGAGGCCACCGGCAAATGGGGGCTGCGGGTCAACCGGGTAGAGATCAAGGCCATCGACCCGCCGCAATCCATCAAGGACGCGATGGAGAAGCAGATGCGGGCCGAGCGCGACAAGCGTGCGGCAATCCTGGGCGCCGAAGGCCAACGCCAGTCTCAGATCCTCACCGCCGAGGGTGACAAGCAGGCCGCCGTCCTGCGCGCCGAGGGCAACCGGACCGCAGCGATCCTCAAGGCCGAGGGCCAGGCCCGCGCTATCGACGAGGTATTTCAGTCCGTGCACCGCAACGACCCCGACCCCAAACTGCTCGCCTATCAGTATCTCCAGATGCTGCCGCAGCTGGCCCAGGGCCCGGGAAACACGTTCTGGGTAATTCCAAGCGAGGTCACCTCCGCCCTGCAAGACGTGTCCCGCGCCTTCACCCAGGCGCTGCCCAAGTCATCGGCCACCCGCGAAACCTCCTCCGACGACTTGGCAGCGCACGCTGCCGCCGATGCGGCTCAGGCGGCACAAGCCGCCGCCGATGCGCTCGAAGGCGCGGCCGAGGCCGACGGCTACCAGACCGCGTCGCCATCGCGCCCGTAACGACCGGTCGGGACAGGATTCTTCGAATCGCGGAGCAGGCAAATGGGGACATGTTCCCCGACAAACTCCCGCCGTTGTCCAGACGCGCCCTCTTGCTACTGCTGGCAGCGGTGGGCCTCATTGCACTACTGCTCGTCGGACCGCACCTGGTGGACGCCTACGTCAATTGGCTGTGGTTCGGTGAGGTCGGCTTCCGCAGCGTCTGGGACACGGTGCTGTTGACCCGGGTAGCGATCTTCGTCGCGGTGGCGCTGGTGGTGGGCGGCACCGTTTTTCTCGGGACAATCTATCTGTCGCATCGCAGGTAGAGGGCGCTCTTGTGCGACAACTAAATTGCTGAGGACAGGAGAAGAAGGCTATCCAGGAGAGATCCCGGCGCTGTTGCGATCGGCGGCGTTCTGGGGGTGTTTTACCGCAGGAGGCCGAGGGTAGGTGGACAATGACGTGTTAAGCACCGTCGGCGATGACTGGAGGCTGGCATGGCAAAGCAGAGCACAGTATGCCCGGTTTCCGATCTGCCCTAGGGGACGGTGACCGGCGCGGGACCGTATGCCGTTGGAAACATCGACGGCAAATACTTAGCGGTCACGCGGCGGTGTCGACATCTGCGCGCAGACCTGGCGGGCGGATCGATCGAGGACGGGCGACTGGTCTGCCCGTGGCACCAATCCGCTTACGACGTCGAGAACGGGCAGATGGTCCGCGGACCCCAACAGATTTTCGCCAAGATCCCCGGACTCGGAACGACATTCAAGATGCTGACGAAAGTTTGGCTTCTTAGACGGGGCACCGTATCGGTGTCCGGCAACGACATCGTCGTCGAATAGCTGGCGCGCCTGCGCGATTCGCATGTGCCACCTCGCCATGGCTCGAAGGCACCGGAAACGGCGACGGCACCACCTGGCTCGAACCCGTCACCGACGACCAATACCGCGCCGCAAACCATCGATAGGTGCGAAAAGTTACGGTGCTCACCATAACCGTTTTCGACCCGATGCCCGACGCCCTCCCACACATGCGCGGTCACGAATGTAAGAGGCCGGCGCAAGACTTCTCCTGAATCGCGCAATGTTGTTGCAGCAGATGCAATTCCACTCGTTTGAGCAAGACGTGGTGCGATGAGTCGCGCCGCCACCGCAGTGCTGGCCGTGTACACGCAGTTCGGCCTTAATCACCGAGGCACGGTCGTCGACGCGACTGGAGACCGGGAACCTGATCGCTCAGAGTCGACAAGCTCGCGGCGAGAACTTCGATCATCAGCGCGGCAAACGCCTTGCCTCGCTCCCTATCAGACGCCGGCTCCGATGTCATCCGGCGGCAAAGAATACTGTATATTGCCAATCGCGTTGTGTGGCACCATATGTCGGATTCCTCCGGACGGCTGCCGATAATTTCTGACGTAGCGTCAGTCCCACTGGTTCAGAGGTTTTCGCATAGATGTCTGTGTATGTACATCTGTTACTGATGATTCATCAGGTGAATCAATAAGTGCCGCAAAGGATGTGACGTGATGGCCCCAATGACGACCCCGGGTTCGACGGCATCACAGTGGCCTGCACATGGTGCACCGCCCGTCGCGGCACCCGGGTATGGAGTCATCACCGCGACACCGTCTATCGCCGGCACCGCCGCTGGATCGGCAGCCCCATCATGTCCAGCGACGATCAACTTGACCTCAATCCTTGCCGCCCACCAATAGCATCGCGGACTCGTCCGCCGCTACCGAACCCGCGGGACCGACGCGTGCGCGCGGGCCATCGCCCTCATCGATGGCGGTATGTTCAAAGCACCGCTGCATCCGTTCTCCAACTACCTGTGCCTGGGCTACTTCGGCCTGGTGCTGGTGCTGATGACGCGCATCGACGACTTCCGGGCCGGCGCCATCGCCTTGCCCATCTGGTTGACCGTGCTGGGCGTAGCGGCGCTGGTACACGGGCGGATGAGCCGGCGAAATGCCGCGCGGAGCGGGCCCGCCACAGCAGCAGTCAGCGTCTAGGTGTACCCGGCCACACGACCCCGACCCGAGTACGCACAGGAGAGAAGAATATCAACATGACGAACCAGATCACCCTGACCGCCCAGGAGAAGCAGGCCCAGCTCGATCTCAACCAGCTCAAGCAGCTGGTGGGCCTGGTGGATTACGACCTGAGCAACGACCCGTTTCCCGTAACCGGCTGGGATGCCATTGTTTTCGTGGTCGGAAATGCCACCCAGGCCGCGAGTTACTACCAATCCACGTGGGGCATGGAACTGGTCGCGTACTCGGGGCCGGAGAACGGCAATCGCGACCACAAGGCGTTCGTGCTGCGCTCGGGCTCCGTCCGGTTCGTCCTGAAGGGCGCGGTGAGCCCCGACAGCCCGCTTGTGACTCACCACGCCAGCCACGGTGACGGCGTTGTCGATATCTCGCTGGAGGTTCCCGACGTCGACAAGTGCATCGCGCAGGCAAAGCTAGCCGGCGCCACGGTCCTCGAAGAACCTCACAACCTGTCTGATGAGCAGGGCACCGTGCGGGTCGCGGCCATCGCGACCTATGGGGAGACGCGGCATACGCTGGTGCAGCGGGCGGTCACCGGCACCCGCTACGACGGTCCCTACCTGCCGGGCTACCAGCCGGCGACGAGCAGCTACGTCAAGCGTGACGGTGCCCCCAAGCGTCTATTCCAGGCTTTGGATCACATCGTCGGCAATGTCGAGCTCGGCAAGATGGACGAGTGGGTGGGTTTCTACAACCGGGTCATGGGGTTTGTGAACATGGCCGAGTTCATCGGCGATGACATTGCCACCGACTACTCGGCGCTGATGTCGAAGGTTGTGGCCAACGGCAACCACCGGGTGAAGTTTCCGCTCAACGAACCGGCGGTCGCCAAGCGCAAGTCTCAGATCGATGAGTACCTGGAGTTCTACCGCGGTCCCGGCGTTCAGCACCTGGCGCTGGCAACCAACGACATCCTGCGTACCGTCGACGAGCTGCGCAAAGAGGGTGTGCAGTTCCTCGACACCCCGGATGCCTACTACGAGGACCCGGACCTGCGGGCCCGTATCGGCGAGGTGCGCGTACCGGTGGAGGAACTGCAAAAGCGCGGCATCCTTGTCGACCGTGACGAGGACGGGTATCTGCTGCAGATCTTCACCAGGCCGTTGGGAGATCGGCCGACGGTCTTCTTCGAGCTCATCGAACGCCACGGCTCGCTGGGCTTCGGGAAGGGCAACTTTAAGGCGCTGTTCGAGTCGATCGAGCGTGAGCAGGAAAAGCGCGGCAACCTCTGATGCACGCTTTAACCCGGCTACCGGCGGCGCTGATCCTTACCGACCGCATCGTCGACGACGCGGGTCTGTTTCCGCCGGAGGAACTCGACATGGCTTCCGCGCTAGTTCGGCACCGCAGTGACCAAGCGATCTCGAATCCCGTTTTGTCGCAACGGTTCGTGTGCCCGGCCGGCCGATTCGACGAACTGCACCAGCGGCTTGACGACGGTGATCGGATCCAGGTGATCGCCCTTGGACCTGCCGCACCGCAGACGCAGGCCCGCGTGGTGTCGCTGGAGGCCGATGACCGGACCCCGGTTGTGGCACTGGAGACGTCCCTGCCGGTCGATAACCAGCACAAGGAGCAGGCGCTCGAGGTCATCGACCAGATCGCCGCCGCCCGGCCCCACCTCGACATTTTCGTCGAGGTGGGGATCGGCCCAGCCCTGGAAGCTGACCTGGATCTGCTGCAGCGCCACGGTCACGCCGCCAAGGTGCGTTGCGGCGGGGTGCGCCGTGAGCTGTTTCCGCTCCCGTCAGATCTCGCCCGGTTCGTTCACCACGCCATAGGCCGGGAAGTGCCATTCAAAGCGACGGCAGGCTTGCACCACGCGATCGCCCACCATGACGTGTCCACAGGGTTCGACCACTTCGGTTTCCTCAATCTACTTCTGGCCGTTGCTGCCGCCCAAAAAGGCGCCGGCAACAACGAAGTCGAGCACATCCTTGCTGAGCGTAATCCGAACGTTGTGCTGGAACGCATCACGGGCCTGACCACACACGACGCGGGTGAGATCAGGGCCGCCTTCCATTCCGTGGGCAGCTGCAGCACCAGCGAGCCCATCGACGATCTGCGGCGGCTCGGCCTCATCGCCGACCCACCGAACTCCGACGACCCAAGGAAGAGACGAGCGTCATGACCGATTACCTGTCCGGCTTTGGCAACGGCTTCGAAAGCGAGGCGCTGCCCGGCGCATTGCCCGTGGGCCGAAACTCCCCGCAGCAGTGCGCCTACGGCCTCTACGCCGAGCAGCTCAGTGGTTCACCGTTCACCGCGCCCCGCGCCAGCAATGAACGGTCCTGGCTGTACCGGATTCGCCCCAGCGTGGCCCACTGGGGCCACTTCAGTCCCGTTGCAACCGACCCGGGCAGCCCTACCGACCGGGCCGCGTACTGGCGTTCGGCCCCCGACGACGCACCGCCCGTGCCGATTGCCCAAATGCGCTGGAACGCGCTGCCGATGCCGAATCCCACAGTTGAAAAAACCACATTCATCACCGGCGTGCGCACCATCACGACCGGCGGGGACATCAACACTCACACCGGGTTTGCTTGCAGCATCTACTCCATCACCTCGTCAATGGTGGACGCCTACTTCTACAACGGCGACGCTGAGATGCTGTTCGTCCTCGAGCACGGCAACCTCCGGTTCTGCACCGAGTTCGGGATCATCGACGCAGAGCCCAGCGAGATCGTCGTCATTCCCCGTGGCGTCAAACTGCGCGTCGAGGTGCCCGATGGTCCGGCCCGGGGCTACCTGTGCGAAAACTACGGCGGCTCTTTCACTCTCCCCGAGCGCGGCCCGATCGGCGCCAACTGCCTGGCGAACCCCCGTGACTTCCTGACCCCGGTCGCGGCCTACGAGGACCGCGAAGTTGCGTCCACGTTGTATGTGAAGTGGGGTGGCGTCCTTTGGCAGACCGAACTGGGCCATTCACCGCTTGATGTCGTTGCCTGGCACGGAAATTACGCACCGTACAAGTACGACATGCGCCGATTCTCGCCGGTGGGCCCGCTGCTGTTCGATCACGCCGACCCCTCCATCTTCACGGTGCTCACCTCGCCCAGCGAGACACCGGGAACCGCCAACATCGACTTCGTGTGCTTCCCCGAGCGGTGGATGGTCGCCGAGGACACCTTCCGGCCGCCGTGGTACCACATGAACATCATGAGCGAGTTCATGGGACTCGTGCACGGTGTCTACGACGCCAAACCAGATGGCTTCGTCCCCGGCGGCTTCAGCCTGCACAACTGCATGATGCCGCACGGCCCCGACGCCAACGCATTCGAAGCCGGCAGCACCGAAGAGTTGAAACCGGTCAAACAGGAAAACACGCTGGCCTTCATGTTCGAAACCCGGTTCCCGCAGAAAATCACCACCTACGCCGCGGATCTTCCACAGCGGCAAAAGGACTACGCGGACTGCTGGAGCGGTCTGACTAAGCGATTCCACGCGGACAAGCCATGACCTCGCCAATGCCTGCACTTGACGTCACGCATGATCCGCGCTTGCGCAGCTGGGTTACCTCTGCCGGTGCCACCAGCGACTTCCCGTTGCAAAACCTGCCGTTTGGCGTGGTGGCCGGCACTACCGGGGTCACAAAGCACGACGCCCCCCATGGCGTCGTTCTTATCGGAGATGCGGTCCTGGACCTGCGAGGACTCGCCGCATCGGGGTTGCTCACCGGTGATGCGCAGGCGGCGGCCGAAGCTGCCGCACACGGAACGCTTAACGCGCTGTTCGCCCTGGGATCCGGCCCGCGGGTCGCTCTTCGCCGGGCACTGCATTCGCTGCTCGTCGAGGGGGCACAGCACGAGCAGACCGTTGCCGGGTTCCTCACCCCACTGTCGGAGGTCGAGGTTCTGCTGCCCGCCCGAATCGGTGACTACACCGATTTCTATGTCGGTATCCACCATGCCCGCAATATCGGTGCTCTGTTCCGGCCGAACGACCCCCTGCTGCCCAACTACAAATGGGTTCCGATCGGCTATCACGGACGTGCCTCCAGCGTGCGTGTCAGCGGCACCCCGATCACCCGCCCGCACGGGCAACTGAAGTCCGGCGATGCGCTGGCACCCGTGCTGGCCCCAACCCGGCGGATGGATTTCGAGCTGGAGCTCGGCGTGTGGATCGGCCCGGAAAATCGTCTCGGCGAGCCAGTGAGTCTCGATCACGCCGAATCCCACGTCGCCGGTTACTGCCTGCTCAACGACTGGTCGGCCCGCGACGTGCAAGCCTGGGAATACCAGCCCCTGGGACCCTTCCTGGCCAAAAACTTCGGCACCACGATCTCCCCCTGGGTCATCACCCCAGAAGCGTTGGCGCCGTTTCGAATTCCGGTAGATCGACCCGAGGAAGATCCCGACCCCCTGCCGTACCTCGACAGTCCCCTGCACCGCACCCATGGTGGACTCGATCTTGAACTGCACGTACTTATCAGCACGGCGCGGATGCGCAAAGGCGGCGAGACGCCGCACCTGATCTCCCGCTCGTCGAGCCGCCACATGTACTGGAGTGTCGCGCAAATGATCACCCACCACACCAGCAACGGATGCGACCTGCAGCCCGGCGACTTGCTCGGCAGCGGCACCATCTCCGGACCAACCTTGGGCTCCGAAGGCAGCCTGATGGAACTTAGCCATGGCGGAAAAGACCCGGTCACCCTGCCCAACGGCGAAACCCGTACGTTTCTCGAAGACGGTGACGAAGTCATCCTGACCGCAAAAGCCCATCACCCGGGCGCAGCCACCATCGGATTCGGCGAGTGTGTCGCCGTCGTAGAACCAGCGATCACCTACCCGTGATCTGGCTACTACCAGGGCCGAACAACCGTGGACCGATGTGATGTGGCGATCTACCCGCAAAGACTGTTGGTGGGGCGGTTGGGGCTCGAACGTGCGACCAACGGATTATTAGTCCCTACCGAGAGCCTCAGCGACCAGGCGAAACGGTTGGCCGAAACGCATCAAATCGCCTACACAACACCATAATTCGCTGTTGCCAATACGATCCCGGTACGCCTTTTGTACGGGCTCAAATCAGCGCCAGTCGCCCGGGGTGACGCCGGGGTGAGATGCGGCAGGGTGGTGTTTTCTAGCTGAGGCGCGACCGCCGCCGACACGCCGACCCCTGCACGAGCTGATGTGACTGCGACGCTCACGTCCGACGAGGCGGCCGATCAACCAGCACCCGCTGTCCGTCTCGCCACTGAACGACGCGAATCTGATGGCCGGTTTGCACGCCGGTGACACCGTCGACACGAAACCGACCGAACAAGGTGGTGGTATCGAGTCGTTGTGACGCGGCCAGCACCGGCAAGGATTCAACGGTGCCGGCTTCCTTCACGCAGCGCTGCCAAACGACACCCGCGGCGAAGGCAGCAGCAGCCGGATAGGGCGGTTCAGTACCGTTCGCGTCCCGGTAACACTGGCTGAACCATTCGCTGTTGGGTCCGTCCGCGGGATGATCTGTCCCGTCGTCGAACCACTGGCACGGTCCGTAAAGCCGCTCAACGGGTTCACCGATGGCCTGCCGGAGCTCATCGACCCCCGCGGCGACCAATCCAACTGCGCGCCAACGGCGTTGGCTGCCCCACTGCGCGATGGCAACGTCATCGTCGAAGGAACCGGCCGATAACAGCACATCGCCCGCTGGGACTTGCGCCAGCACGTCTCTCGCCCGGCCTGGCCGAAAAGTGACCGACCGCCTCACGAGACCGAGTCGCCGCGCCGCCATCGCCGCCCCTTCGGCCACCTCGCGGCCGAAGCCCGTGTCGACGTGCATTATTACCACCTCCGACCCCTCACCAAGACCTTCGGCGACAAGGGTTTCGAGCACTGCGGCGAGATAGCGGTAAGCGGGAGACTCCCCGTTGACCACACGCGGATACGCCGGCCGCGCCAGCCGGGCGGTGGCGCCACCGTGGTTCCAGACGACCCCTTTGCTGGCGGCCGCGGCCGCGAGCGCGGGCCCCGAACCGTAGGGCCCGAACACCACACCGGGCCGGCTAGCCTCGGCGGCCCGTATCGCGGACGCCGCGGAGGGGTAAGCGTCGATGACCTCCAGACTTACTCCCGAACCGTCGGCCCAGAGAGCAAGGGCGCTCGCCCCTGCTTTCCCGAATCTGGCCAGCGGCCCCGACAGTGGGGTAACCAGGACGGCACGAGCTGTCACGCCCACAACATAAGCGAGTCGAACAACCGCCCGACTCCCCGGGGAGTACGGGTCGTGGCGTTCCACTGCGGTTGAACACCGTTGCCGGCGGTGCTGTCGAGACCACTCCCGACACATCTAACCCTTGGCAGATCCGTCGGCCTCCCCCAACGATGCTGCAGAACTTCGAGGCGCTGCTGCAACGGACGAAACACCCGATTCAGACCGGGTGACGCGGACCTGCACGGCTGCTTCACCGCGCTCAAGGGTAGGGCCGCGGAATACTCAGCGGTCCTCGATACGCCCGGGACTCGGTGCTCGCGCAGCCAAGAGCCGCGGCCGCAGTGAGCGTTGACATCGCGACGAGTCAGCAAAGCGGCGTTGGCGACCGCTGGCTGGAGCTTCGGCCGCGACAACTTGGTAGGCGATTGGCTCGGCGTCGGGTTATCTCTGTCGCAGAACAAGGTTGGAGCCAGCATGACAGACTCTAAGACAGCTGCGACAGCACCTCGCAGAACCCTGTCGAACCGCGGCGCAGAACTCCCCCACTTCAGCCTGACGAATACGACGGAATCGAAAACGGCGGGTTCCCGGTAAAAGTCGTCGGTTTGCTCACGTGCATCGATACGCCTATCCCCTTGTGCACCAATGGCTTTAGTACAATGCCGCGATCTGCCGCGCGTTTAAGGTCGAGGACTGTCCGCAGCGCCGCGTCAACGCGGCGCATCTCTTCAAAGCTGAGATACCCCGACGCTCTTGCCGAGCCGACTCGGGTCGACTGCCGCGGTCTGTTCAGCCAGCACCCGGGTGCTGCCACCAGCCGCGCACCAGCTGTAGACGGTCGGTGACGATCGGCTCTGCCCAAGCAGCGAAAGCACCCAGGGGAGGCGCCCGCGCCGACGATGTGCCAATGGCCCAACGGATCTCGCATCCCCTCGATGCGGGAGACGAGAGTGCCTCCCGGGCTATTCGACTCTTCCCGACGCCGGCGGCTCCACAAACAACGATTCCGGAAAGATCCGAGCGTGTTATCGCGGCTGCGATGAGTCGCATTTCCAACGAGCGGCTCAGCGGCCCCGCTAGTGGTGTGTCGCGCAAATAGTTGGGGTTTGGTTCGATAGGATCCCTCCATGAGGAAGCCGGTCGCAGCGTTGGAGATTTCGGCGGGGCAGCGTGAGCTGTTGGAGTCGGTGGCGCGGTCGCAGTCAGGTGCGCATCGTGAGGTGGTGCGGGCTAAGGCGTTGTTGATGGCGTCGCAAGGTGTCGCCAATTCGGCTATTGCGCAGGCTTTGTCGGTGTCGCCGGCCTCGGTGGCGAACTGGCGGGCACGGTTCGCCGAGGATGGGATGGCACGGTTGGGCCAGGTTCGCAAGGGTCGCGGTCGTAAGCCGTCGATCCCGCAGGAGACGATTGAGGAGATTCTGGATCTGACGCAGAACTATCGTCCACAGGGCCAGACGCACTGGAGTTGCCGGACGATGGCCGAGGCGGTCGGGGTCTCAAAGGACACGGTGCAGCGGGTGTGGTCGGCACGCGGCTTGAAGCCGCATCGGGTCGAGACGTTCAAGCTATCCAACGATCCTCGATTCGACGAGAAGCTCGTCGACGTGGTTGGGCTGTATGTGAACCCGCCGGAAAAGGCCATCGTGTTGTGCGCTGACGAGAAGTCCTCGGTGCAAGCACTGGACCGCACCCAGGCATCGCTGCCGATGATCCCGGGTCGCGCTTCCACGATGACCCACGACTACAAACGGCACGGGACCACCACGTTATTTGCCGCCCTTGACGTGCTCACCGGCACGGTCATCGGACAGTGCCTGCCCCGGCACCGTCATCAGGAGTTCGTGAAGTTCCTGCGCACTATCGACCGCGAGGTCCCCACGGAGTTGACGATTCACCTGATCCTCGACAACTACGCCACCCACAAACACCCCACCGTGCGGGCCTGGCTGGACAAACATCCCCGGTTCCAGCTCCACTTCACCCCGACCTCATCATCGTGGCTCAATCTCGTCGAACGCTGGTTCCGCGAGCTGACCGACAAGGCATTGCGGCGCGGGGTATTTCATTCCGTGCCCGACCTGATCGCCTCAATCGAGGAATACCTCGACGCGCACAACGAAGACCCCCGCCCCTACGTGTGGACCGCGACAGCCGAATCAATCCTCGCCAAAGTCGCACGCGGCCGCATCGCCCTCGAAAAAGTCAGCTAATTCCGAGACACACCACTAGTTGTCTGGAGCGACCCGCCGATGCCGGCCATGAGACGAACCGTCTGCCCTAACCGCACTTCTTGGGACGTGCCACTCATGGGTCAGAGTAATTGGCGCGTGGGCTGGTGGGGCCAGCGAGACACACCACGCGCACCGCGGCCGGCGCGCAGCTCGTCGACCACCCGTCGGTGACCTTCCCGCGCCTGCTGCTGGTCGCATAGCGCATACCGGTCGCGTCGTACCCTCCACCGATGATCAAGGTCTCGTAGATCAATGGCTCATCGTTGCGCCAGTTAGGGATTCGCGCCGAGCCAGAAGGTCGACACGGTGATCAGTGGCGCAGGATCGAGTGGTTCATCGGGACCGATCACATCTCGGGCGATGTGCGTGTAGTCCTCGTCCCCCTGAAAGCCCGGTATTGTCTGAAAACGCGACCGCCAATTCTCAAAAAGTACAACAAGATTGTATTTATTCTTAATCCGGTTATGACAAAAATGTGATAGTTGCACGAAAATATTTATGACCCCAATACCGCATCGTTGTCCCGAAGGTTAATAAATCAAGGCCCTTCGGTGATCTGCGGCAGTGTCCGCTGCTCCGGGAGCCGCAGGCATATTTCTTGCTTCAAATTTGGCATATGGAAACTAACCTCACTGAACTGGAATTGAAAGTTCTCTATGAGATTAGTAAGATCATGGGCCAGGCCCTGAATCTCGATCAGGCCATGGAAGCCGTATTGGCTATCTTGTCCGATTCCCTGGCCATGCAACGGGGCACCGTCACCCTGAAAGATCCGGAAACCGGCCACCTGCGCATCTGCGCCTCCCATGGCTTAAGCCCCGAAGAAAAGCAACGGGGCGTCTATCGCCTGGATGAGGGGGTCACCGGCCTGATCTTTCGCACCGCCCAGCCCTTCGTGGTTCCCGATGTCAGCAAGGAACCCTTATTCCTGAACAAAACCAAATCCCGCAAAATCGACAAAGGCCAAATCTCCTTCATCGGGGTGCCCATCATTCTGCATAGCGCCCCCATCGGGGTCTTGAGCGTGGACCGCCTCTACGGGGAGGATATCTCTTTTGAGGAAGACATCCGCTTTCTTTCCATCGTGGCCACCCTCATCGTCCAATTTGTCAGCCTCAATTTGCAGGTGCGGGCCCGGGAAGAACACCTGCGCAACGAAAACCTGTCCCTCCGGGTGGAACTCTCGGAGAAGTGCCACAATCTGGTTATCGTGGGCAAGAGTCCGGCCATCCTGGAAGCCCAGAAGCTGATCAAAAAAGTGGCTCCGGTCAAGGCCTCGGTTCTGCTGGTGGGGGAGTCGGGAACCGGCAAGACCCTGATGGCCCAGGCGATCCACGCCTTAAGTCCCCGGGCCCAGTATCCCTTTCTCAAAATTAATTGCGCCTCGCTGCCGGAAAATGTCCTGGAGGTGGAGTTATTCGGGCTGGAGAAAGGCGCCTCGCCGGGAGCGGTCCGGGCCAAGCCCGGGCGCCTGGAAGAAGCCGACGGCGGCAGCGTGTTCCTGGATGAAGTGGAGGAGCTGTCCCTCCCCCTCCAGGCCAAGCTCTTGCGCTTTCTTCAGGAGCGGGAATTCGAGCGCCTGGGCAGCACCAGGGTCAGGAAGGTGGATGTCCGGATCATCGCCGCCACCGCCTGGGAACTGACCGAACGGGTCAATGCCGGCTCCTTCCGGGAAGATCTCTATTATCTGCTCAGCGTTTTTCCCATTCGAGTGCCGCCCCTCAGGGACCGCCGGGAGGACATCCCGCCCCTGTTGGACCACTTCCTGGACAAGGTTTCGGATGAATACGCCCGCCGGTTTTATTTTACCGAGAAGGCCCTGGCGGTCTTATGGAATTACGGCTGGCCCGGGAATGTCCGGGAAATGGAGAATCTGGTGGAACGCCTGTGCATCATGGTGGAAGGCTCGGAAATCGATCTCAAAGACCTGCCGGCCTACTTAGCGCCCCGGGAGGCAAGGCCGAGCCTGAGGATCAGGCCTTTCTCTCCCGCCTCAAGGAGATGGAAAAGCGGGAAATCGTGGCCGCCCTGGAGCGCAACCACTGGATCCAATCCCAGGCCGCCATGGATCTGGGCCTGACCTTGCGGCAGATCGGCTACCGGGTCAAACAATTCGGCCTGGAACGGCTGATCAAGGAGCAACGGGGGCAGGGCCCGGGCGGCAAGCTGAAGAGTCTAGAACCACCGGTAAGCGTATCTCCCTCAAAGTATTTCAGATTTAGAGACCTCGGCCTTGCTCCGCCTACAAAAAGGTAAATCCTGGCGCCAGGACTCCCTTTCTTACGTTTTTGTCGACCATGACGCTCCGTCCCACGTGTCGCCGAGCAGTTGCCTCGGTGACCCAGCCTTTAAACCACTTCCCAGGCTGTTCAATTGCAGGGTGATGGGCTTGGTGTCCGGCGGCCGGGCCCTCGAACTGAATGGGGCCGGGGAAGCGGTAATGGTCCTCATGGGCCCACTTCTGGCGTTCCTGCTCCAAAAACTTGAAGGCCGGCGCCTCCAGGTCCACCTTCTGCTTGGCGATCACCAATTCCAGGCGTCCTTTGCGCTCCTCCAGATGCATCAGGGGAGCCAGGGGGATGCCGATGGGCCGCCACTCCGTCACCGGTTTGTGCAAGTCCTTGATGGCCGCCATGTACCCGGTGGCGCCGTTGGCCAGCAGGCTGTAGGCGGCGTAGCCCCAGGTTATAGCCGTAATCGCAGTCGAACTTGGTGGGGAAGGTGCCCCGGCCGTCATAGCCGTAGTAGTGATTCTGGGTTTTGCAAGACGCCCTTATAGATCCCTTTGGCCTTTTGTTTGCGCAGGTAGGTGGCCACCATCTCCAGGAGGATGCGCTCGGTGTTGATCAGGGAAAACGGGAAGTTGCCGTGGCTGTCCCGGGGCAGCAGCAGGCCCCTCTGGAGCAGGGACGGGAAGCCCAAAAAGACACGGCTGTCGTAGTCCCGCCAGATGTCGTTGTTGTCGATGAGCTGCACCTGCTCTTCATAAGAGAGCTTGTGGAAGGACTCTTCTTCCGAGGCCTCCCGGTTGTAGGCGGCAATGATGTAACTGATCTTGATAATCAAGACGTTGACTTCGTGGATGAATTCCAGGATGCCCTCGGGAACCAGGATGGTGCCGTAATTCTTGCCTTCCCGGGCCCGGTCCACGATGACGTCGGCGATGAGGCGCACCACGCTGTGGATGGTGAGTTCCTTTTCTTCGATCTCCTCGCCGATGAGGATGACATTGGGGTGGGTCTGGAAGGCCACTTCCAGGGCGATGTGGGAGGCGCTGCGCCCCATCAGGCGGTTGAAATGCCAGTACTTCAGATCGGATTTGCAGTCGGAATTGAGATTGCCCACTTCCGTGGCAAAGGCCATGCAGGCGGAGTGAAATCCGAAGGGGATCTGGAGCAGCCCCGGGACCTGGAGGTCGCCGTCAATGGTTTTGGGGATGCCGATGACCTGGGTGCCGATACCCCGCAGGTTTTCCGCCAAAAACGCGGCATTGGTGTTGGAATCGTCGCCCCCCACCACCACCAGGCCGGACAACTTCAGGGTGGCGCAGGTTTCCCGGCACTGCTTCATCTTATCCGGAGTGTCGATCTTATCCCGGCCGGTGCCCAACATGTGAAAGCCGCCGGAATTCAGGTACTCGGACACCATAGCGTCGGTGATTTCCACGTGTTTATCGGTGATGATGCCTTTGGGGCCGGCCAGAAAGCCGATCACCTTGCTGTCGGGATGGGCCCGCTTGGCCGCATGGTACAGGCCCGCGATGACGTTGTGGCCCCCCGGGGCCGGCCCCCCGGAGAGCACGATGCCCAGGCGCCGGGGCAACTCTTTGCGCGGCTGGTCTTCCGGCACGATCTCCAGCAGTGGATTTTTGCTCACGAAGGGCAACTGTTCCTGGGCCACCTTCAGCACGTCCAGGGCCACCCCGTCCAGGGGGCGGGTGAGGCCGGTCCCCGCGGCCAGGTACGGGCACAGGTGGGGTTGATAGAACCGGCGTCCAGCCTGAAAAGTCGTTTCATTGCCAAGCAGTGCCTCGATGACGGTCTGCCGGGATTCGCCTGCCATCACCATCCTCCTTCCGGAATCCTCGTACCAAGTATTTTACGATCTCTCTTGCCTTTGCGGCTCCAGATCGGCTAAAATCACGCGGTTCTCATCATACACCAGGAAAAGTTCTGAGAGAAACAATTGATCGCTGGACGGTTCCCGGTTTATTATTGGGGTCATTAAGCCGCCCAGGCCTCGTCTGAAATTCACTACTGCTTCATCAACTCCCGCAGCCGCCGCACATTTTCGGCGATGGGCCGGTCATTGAAAAGTCCCGGAGCCGGAGACGAACACATCCGCGCCCGCGGCCGACAGGTCCCCGATGGTGTCCACGTGCACCCCGCCGTCCACCTGGATGAGCATGGCAAGTTTCTGCTCATCGATCATCTGCCGCAGCCGCCGCACTTTGGGAAGGACCCCGGGGATGAATTTCTGGCCGGAAAAGCCGGGGTTCACCGTCATCAACAGCACCATGTCCACTTCTTGCAGCACATATTCCAGGCAATCCAGAGGCGTGGCCGGGTTCAGGGTCACCGTGGCCTTGGCCCCGGCTTCCTTGATCTGCTGGATCAGGCGTTCCAGGTGCACCGTGGCTTCCACGTGAATCCCCAGCCAGTCGGCCCCGGCTTTGACGAAATCCTCGACGTAGCGTTCGGGATTGCTGATCATCAGGTGGACATCCAGGGGCAGAGGGTGGCCTGGCGCAGCGCCTTGGTCACCGCGGGACCGATGGTGATATTGGGGACGAAATGTCCGTCCATGACATCCACGTGAATCCAATCCACGCCGGCGTTTTCGGCTTCCTGTACCTGCTCGGCCAGGCGGCCGAAATCCGAAGATAAAATCGAGACAGACAGCTTTTTCATGGGTGCTCCAGTCCCCCTTTTTTGGCGCTCAAAGGCTGGGGGTGTAGGGTTCAACTTACGCCTGGTATCGGGGAAAAATCAAGGCAGGAATGACATCGGGAGGAATTTTATCTGAACAGCCATTGCTCCGGGGTCGGCACCGGGCCCGGACTTTCCGGTAATCCCGGCGTCTCAAACGCGGAAATTCGCTCCATCCGCCACCTGGGCGGCCGCCTTAAGGTCCGTCAGCCACAGGAGTTTTCCGTTTTGCGGTTGAATGAGTTGGGCCGGCAGGCGTTCCGGGTCCCGAGGGCCTTGCAGGACTTCCTTTAAGACCCCGGCCTTGGCCTCGCCCGCCACCAAAAAGGCGATCAGCGCCGCCTGGTTGATGAAGGGCGCGGTCAGGGTGACCCGGTAGAGGTCCTGTTCGGCCACATAAACCTCCGCAGCCCAGCGCTCGGTTTCCTTGAGTACCGGCGTGCCCGGGAACAGCGAGGCGGTGTGGCCGTTGTCACCCAACCCCAAGAACACCAGGTCCAGGCGGGGCGGGCGCCCGGCAAAGAATTGCCGCAGGTGCGCCTCATACTGCCGGGCCGCCTCCGCCGGCGCCTGGGCGCAATCCAGGGGATGAATCTGGCTTTCCGGGATGGGCACGTGGTCCAGCCAGGCCTCCTTGGCCATGCGGGCGTTGCTCCGGGGATCGTTTAAGGGCACGCAGCGCTCATCCCCCCAGAAGATGTGCACGCCGTGCCAGGGCGCCTGCTCCTTGAAGGGCGGCGCGGCCAGCAATTCATAGGTGCGCCGGGGGGTCCCGCCCCCCGACAGGGCCACGCAGAACCGCCCCCGGGCGGCCACCGCCTGGTTCGCCTGTTCCACCAACAGGGCTGCGGCCGCCTGGCTCAAGGCTTCCAGGTCCGGATACACCTTGATCATGGCTGCACCATCGTCACCCGGCAAACGGGCTGGTCCGCCTGACATTGGAGGTAGGTGGGCGTCACCCAATTGCGTCCATCCTGGGCGATCAGCGTATTGGCGGCATCCGGCCCCCAGGTGCCCGCGGCATAGTTGGGAAAGTCCGTGGGCGTGACGGTGTTCCAGACATCCAGGATGGGCATGAGGATGGACCAGGCGACTTCGGTCTGGTCGGCCCGCATGAACAGGGTGGCGTCTCCCACCATCACGTCCAGCAGCAGCGTTTCATAGGCCTCCGGCGTGGCCACCTGAAAGGCCTCCCGGTAGTAAAACTGCATCATCACCGGGGACAGACGCATGGTCGGGCCGGGATATTTGGACTCGAAACGGAGAAAGATGCCTTCCTCGGGCTGAATGGCAATGATGAGCCGGTTGGGCCGCCAGTCCATCACCGAGGCCGCCGGGAAGCTCTGGTGGGGCACCCCCTTGAACTGGATGGAGACCTCCGAGATCTTGGTGGGCAGGCGTTTGCCGGTGCGCAGGTAAAAAGGCACGCCCTGCCAGCGCCAGTTGTCCACCTCAAGTTTGATCGCCGCAAAGGTATCGATGGACGGATCGGGGCCACGTCGGTTTCGGACCGGTAGGCCTTGACCTGCTCGCCCTCCATGGTGCCCGGGCCGTATTGGCCGCGCACCGCGAATTGATGGACCTGGTCCGCCGGGATGGGCCGGATGGCGTGCAGCACGTCCACCTTTTTGTTGCGCACTTCGTTGTCGCTGAATGAAATGGGCGGCTCCATGGCGATGAGGCACAGGATTGTGAGCAGGTGGTTCTGGACCATGTCCCGCAAGGCCCCGGCGTGGTCGTAATAGTGGCCGCGGCTGCCACCCCCTCGGCTTCGGCCACGGTGATCTGCACGTGATCGATGTAATGGCGGTTCCAGACCGGCTCAAACAGGGTGTTGGCAAAGCGGAAGGCCAGGATGTTCTGGACCGTCTCTTTGCCCAGGTAGTGGTCGATGCGGAAAATCTGGGATTCCTGAAAGATTTCCCCCAGGTCGCGGTTCAGCT
>CAWJDL010000019.1:0-14920 GCA_963841555.1 uncultured Actinomycetota bacterium | reverse complement strand
GTGCAACGCCATTCGCGCTGCGGTGATCGCCTTGACCGCCGCGACGGCGTTGCGTTCGATGCACGGAATCTGCACCAGACCGCCGACCGGGTCGCACGTGAGCCCGAGGTTGTGTTCGATGCCGATCTCGGCGGCGTTCTCCACCTGCGCCGGTGTTCCGCCCATCACCGCGGCAAGCCCGGCGGCCGCCATCGAGCACGCGGACCCGACCTCACCCTGACAGCCAACCTCGGCGCCGGAGATCGACGCGTTGGCCTTGAACAGCTGACCGATCGCGCCGGCCGTCAGCAAGAACTCGACAATGCCGTCATCGGTCGCACCGGGGACGAACCGTGAGTAATAGTGCAGCACCGCGGGAATCACGCCCGCGGCACCGTTCGTCGGCGCCGTCACCACCCGACCGCCGCCGGCGTTCTCTTCGTTGACCGCGAGCGCGTACACGGTGAGCCAGTCCATCGCGTACAGCGGATCGTCGGGATCGAGCGTCTCCGCCAGCAAACGCGCGCGGCGACGCACCCTCAGCGCACCTGGCAGCGTGCCCGTTGCAGTCAGGCCCGCTTCGACGCACTCGCGCATCGCAGTCCAGATCCGCAGCAGGCCGGCCCGAAGGTCGGGCTCACGGCCGAGCGCGGCCTCGTTGCGCGCCATCAGCTCGGCGATGCTGCAGTCGTTCTCCGTCGCCAACCGCACGAGCTCCGCGGCCGTGTTGAACGGATACGGCACAGCGCTATCCTCGCGCGGGCCCGACTTGGCTTCCTGCTCGTCGACGACGAACCCTCCGCCAACCGAGTAGTACACGCGACGGCTCAGCTCCTCCCCCGCACCACCGAAGGCGAGAAACACCATGCCGTTGCTGTGAAACTCCATGGCTTGCAACGACAAAACGATGTCGGCGGTGTGGTCGAAATCGACGGTGTGGGCGCCGGCCAGGAGCAGCTTTCCGCCCGCGTGAATCTCCTCCACCCTCGCTTTCGCGAGGACTGGATCGACTGTCTCGGGTGCACAACCCTCCAGCCCGAGTACGACCGCGCCGGGCGTACCGTGTCCGGCGCCGGTGGCGCCCAGCGAGCCGTAGAGCTCGACTTCGCACCCGCAACACGTTCGGCAGCAGCCCGTCGGCGGCGAGATGACGGGCGAACCGGCCCGCGGCGCGCATGGGACCGACGGTGTGCGAGCTCGACGGCCCGATGCCGACGGAGAACAGGTCAAAAACTGAAACGGCCATGCGTTACACCTACAGCAAACTACGGCTTGGGAACCACGTCGACGCTGGGCGGGAGCGGCGACGGTTCGGGCTGCATCGACCTGCGCACGATCGTGAACGCCACCGCTCCCCCGGCCAGCACCACGACGCCCACGGCGGCCAACACCAACGGCCGCCGCCTGTGCTTGGGCTTGCGTGCCTCGGCGATCACCTGGGGAAGGTTCGCAAGAACTTCCTGTGCCGCGATGAGTTCCTGCGCGATGGTTTCCTGCGCTTCCCCGAACTCCTTGGCGAGGCGGCTCTTGTCGAAGCGCCGGCGGACACTTCCGGCGGCTGACTGCGCGCCCTGCCAGCTCAGCCCCACCGTGCCGCGCGTGACGTCGACCGGACCGACCGCGGAGTACTTCAGGCCGCGGCTCAACCGCTGGCTCGGCGTCAACCGGGCGTCCGTCTTCGAGCTCATGTCCACCTCTTTCGCGGCGTGATCGTCAATCGCCATCCAGCCTGCCACCAAGTGCGACCCCGCGGAGGCCGTTAGACGGCGGGTGGCACACTGGCATCCCGTGACGAGCCCCATTCAGACAGCGACCGCGACCCTGCACACCAACCGCGGCGACATCAAAATCGCACTGTTCGGAAACCACGCCCCCAAGACCGTCGGGAACTTCGTCGGATTGGCGCAGGGCAACAAGGACTACAGCACCGAGAACGCGTCGGGCGGCTCCTCCGGCCCGTTCTACGACGGCGCGGTCTTCCACCGCGTGATCGACGGCTTCATGATCCAGGGCGGCGACCCGACCGGCACCGGCCGCGGCGGCCCCGGATACCAATTCGCCGACGAGTTCCACCCCGAGCTTCAGTTCGACAAGCCGTATCTGCTCGCGATGGCCAACGCGGGGCCCGGCACCAACGGCTCCCAGTTCTTCATCACGGTCGGCAAGACACCCCATCTCACCCGAAAGCACACGATCTTCGGCGAGGTCGTCGATCCTGAGTCGCAGAAGGTCGTCGACGCCATCGCCACCACGGCCACCGACCGCAGCGACCGGCCGACCGATCCGGTGGTGATCGAGTCGATCACGGTCTCCTGACGCTGCAGGCGACTCAGCGGGAGCCGGCGTAGCCGGCGGCAGTCAGCACGTCGAGCACGGTCAACGGGTCGGTGCCCAGATCCCATCGGGTGAAGACCCACAGCCGATCATCGGTCGTATCGATCTCCAAAAGGCGTACCTTTCGCGCGATACGGCGAAACTCGGTGATGCGGATGATCTTGATGTCGCTGCGGCGCACCAGGTTTGTGCGCGACCAGCCACGGATAACTAGCCCGTCGTCGCTAATTGCCAGTTTCGGCCGGGCGCGCCACGACAGGCTTGCAAACACGAACAGTCCCGCCGCGGCAATCCCCACCAGGATGCGGCCCGGCGCATCTGTGATCAGCGTCACAGCACCGATAGCCAAGATAAGTCCGAATACGCCGCAAGCTGCGATTCCAAACGCCGGTGGGCTCCACTTAGTTTGCTGCATGGGTTCTTAACACCCTTTTACCGTTGCTAATGAGGTTATCCACAAGTGCTATCCCCAATGGGGATGAATCACATCAGTGTGATCCGATGACCACAGGGTTGCTAAACGGGTAACGCGCGGAGACCAAGTTAAATTCATACCGAGGGTCGGCGAGCCTACCGCCAGCGCATCGTGAGCAACAAGCCGGTGATCATGAAAGCAAAGGCGATGGCGTAGTTCCACGGACCGAGCTCGGCGAGAAACGGAATCGCGTTGGACGCGAGCTGGAACACCAGCAGCCAGACCAAGCCGATCAGCATCAAACCGCAGAACAAAACCACGAACCACACGCTCGACGGCCCGGACTTGACCTTGACCGGCGTCCGGCTCACCGGGTTGACGGTGAAGTCGTTCTTCTTGCGGACTTTGGACTTGGGCATGGTTACCTTCGCGGACAGTCGGGGCACACGGTGCGACGATGTAACTACGAGCCTAACGCAGCCACCCTGCCAGCCCCGAATCCCGAGGGAGGAGTCGATGAACCAGCCCAGACGTTCCGCGTGGCGCTTCGGCGTCCCGTTGGTGTGTCTGCTGGCGGGCGTGCTGCTGGCGGCCACCCACGGCGTTTCCGGCGGCGCCGAGATCCGGCGCAGCGACGCGCCGCGGCTGGTCGACCTGGTCCGCGAGGCTCAGCAGTCGGTCGACCGGCTGACATCTCAGCGGGACTCGTTGGTGACGACGATCGACACGCATCACGGCGGGTCGCCGGGCGCCGACGCGGCGTTGGCGGCGATCACCAACCGCTCGGCCAAATTGGCGCTCGACGCGGGCCTGGACCCGATGCGAGGGCCAGGCCTTGTCGTCACGCTCAACGACGCGCAGCGCAACGCTGAAGGCCGGTTCCCGCGCGACGCCTCGCCCGACGATCTGGTGGTGCACCAGCAGGACATCCAGGCGGTGCTCAACGCGCTGTGGAACGCAGGCGCTGAGGGCATCCAGGTGCAGGATCAGCGGATCATCGGCACGTCGGCGCCGCGATGTGTGGGCAACACGCTGCTGCTCAACGGCCGCACGTACAGCCCGCCATACGTCGTCACCGCGATCGGCGACGCCGCCGCCATGCAAGCCGCGCTGGCGGCGTCACCGTTGGTGACGCTGTACAAGCAGTACGTCGTGCGGTTCGGCTTGGGGTACAGCGAAGAGCCGCGCGCCGAGGTGAGGTTGGCCGGGCACACCGAGCCGGTGCGGATGAAGTTCGCGAAGCCGGCCGGCCCCATCGGCTACTGACCGTTCCTCGTTGACTCTGCGCACAGGGCGCAGAAGTGCGAGTGGCCCCCGCCCTCAGCACAGAGTGAACGCGACAGGCCAACCCAGTAGCCTGTGCTGATGCAGGTCTTGGTCGTCGACAACTACGACAGCTTCGTGTTCAACCTGGTCCAGTACCTGGGCCAGCTCGGTGTGCACGCGCAGGTCTGGCGTAACGACGACGACCGCCTCGCCACCGACGCCGATGTCGCCAAGGCCGCCGCGCAGTTCGACGGCGTGCTGCTCTCCCCCGGTCCCGGCACCCCCGAACGCGCCGGCGCTTCCATTCCGCTCGTCAAGGCGTGCGCCACGGCGAAGACCCCACTGCTGGGTGTGTGCCTCGGCCACCAGGCCATCGGGGTGGCCTTCGGCGGCACCGTCGACCGCGCACCCGAGCTGATGCACGGTAAGACCAGCACCGTCTATCACACCAATGCCGGTGTGTTGCAAGGGCTTCCGGATCCGTTCACCGCGACCCGCTACCACTCGTTGACCATCCTGCCCGACACCGTGCCCGCTGAGCTCGAGGTGATCGCTCGCACCGAGGGCGGCGTCATCATGGGCGTGCGTCACATCGAGTTGCCGATACACGGCGTGCAGTTCCACCCCGAATCGATCCTCACCGAAGGTGGCCACCGGATGCTCGCCAACTGGCTGGCCTACTGCGGCACCGCGCCCGCGGAGTCGTTGGTGCGTCAGCTCGAGGACGAGGTGGCCAACGCCGTGCAGGCGGCTACGACGCGAACGCCAGCGTGATCGGGTCCTCAAACCTGACCGGCGTACCCGCGGCCGGACTCTGAGTCACCACCGCGTTCGTCCGCTGACCGCTGTTCTGCACGTCGGGGCCTCTGATCAGCGGGCCCGTCCAGCCGTAGGCGTTGCGCAGGTTCGGCTCGACATCAGTCCAGAACCCTCCGCGCACGTCAGGCATGACGAACTGGTTGCCCTTGGACACCTGAATCTGGATGAGGGTGTCCGCGGGAACGACCTCGCCCGCCGCCGGAAGGGTGCCCACGACCTGGCCCTTTGGCGACGTGCTGTCAACGTCGACCACCACAGGCGGCGGCTTCGTGAAGCCGGATGCTGCGAGGACCTGCTGGGCCGAATCGACTGTCTGGTTCTTCACGTCGGGCACCGGTTTGCTCTCGGGTCCCGAGCCGACGACGATCGTGATCTCGTTGGTGATCGCCGAGGTCTGGTTGGCCGGCGGGATCGTGGCGAGCACCTTGTCCTTCATCTCCGGCGTCGACGGTGACTTCGACTCCTTGAAGTTGCCGAACCCAGCGTCGGTGAGCTTCTGGACGCAAACCGCATAGGTGACGTTCTTGCAGTCCACGATCTCGCGCTGCTCCGGGCCGCTCGACACGTTGATCAGGATCTCGTCGCCGGCGCCGACCGAGGCGCCGGCCGCGGGGTCGGTGTCGATCACGTGTTGGGGCGGCACCTTGGAATCCGACTTCTGCTGATTGCGGACTTTGAAGCCGGCGTTCTGCAGGGTGGCGGTGGCGTCATTCAGCGCCATGTTGCGCACGTCGGGGACCTGAACATCCCGAGTGCTGCCGCCGAACATGTTGATCGCGACCGTGACCACCACGGTCAGCACCGCCAGCACCGCGACCGCGATGAGCCAGCGGCCCACCGAACCGCCGCGTTCCTCTCGCTCGACGTACTCGGGCTGCGGGCGCCCGCCCGGGTCGATGGGCTCGGTGCGATGCGGCGACGGCGTCGACGACGACGACGACGACAGCAGCGAGGTCCGTTCGGCATCGGTGAACACCTTGGGCGCCTCTGGCGCCTCTCCGCTGTGCACCCGCACAAGGTCGGCGCGCATCTCCGCGGCCGTCTGGTAGCGATTGTCGGGGTTCTTGGCCAGCGCCTTGAGCACAACGGCGTCCAGCTCCGGGGCGATGTCGTTGTGTCGCTGCGACGGCGGCACCGGATCCTCGCGCACATGCTGGTAGGCGACCGCGACGGGTGAGTCACCGGTGAAAGGCGGTTCACCCGTGAGCATTTCGTAGAGCACGCAGCCCAGCGAGTAAACGTCTGAGCGGGCGTCGACCTTTTCGCCGCGGGCTTGCTCGGGCGACAAGTACTGCGCCGTGCCGATCACCGCGGCAGTCTGCGTGACGCTGTTGGCATCGGCCAGCGCGCGGGCAATGCCGAAGTCCATCACCTTCACCGCGCCGGCCTTGCTGATCATGATGTTGGCGGGTTTGACGTCACGGTGGATGATGCCGTGCTGATGGCTGAAGTTCAGCGCCTGGCAGGCGTCGGCGATCACCTCAATCGCCCGCTTGGCAGGCATCGGGCCCTCGGTGTGCACGATGTCGCGCAGCGTGACCCCCTCGACGTACTCCATAACGATGTACGGAAGGGGACCGGTCGCGGTCTCCGCCTCGCCGGTGTCGTATACGGCGACGATGGCCGGATGGTTCAGCGCGGCCGCGTTCTGCGCCTCGCGGCGGAACCGCAGATAAAAGCTGGGGTCGCGGGCCAGGTCAGCGCGAAGCACCTTGATGGCCACGTCGCGGTGTAACCGCAGATCGCGCGCCAAATGGACCTCGGACATGCCGCCGAATCCGAGGATCTCACCGATTTCGTACCGGTCGGACAGGTGTTGCGGGGTGGTCATTGCCATGTCTGTTCTGGGGCCGAGCGCGTCACCTGCACCTTTGCAAGCGACGCGATCGGGTCGATTCGGAGTACCCCGATCCGTTGTCCACCATCACGGACTGTGACCTGATCGGTCCAACCGGGCATCGCTGCAGGCGACTGGAACGGGGTTGTTTCGGTAATCGTATTCGTCACCGTGGGCGGCGACGACGGCCGGTCCTTGCGGTCCTGTGCATTGAGGACGATGAGGATGGCGATGACGATCGCCAGGGCGCCGAGCACCCCGGCCGCCCACAGCAGCGCGCGCTGACCCGACGAGAACGTGCGTCGTGGCGGGGGAGTGCGGTGGCTGCCGGTCGCAGGGCGCGCCCTGGCGACGGTCGCCGGTGCCCGCCCGGTGAGGTCCGCGGCGGCCCGGGCCTGCGCAGCCGAGGGCACCGCTGCCGGTGCCGCCCTGCCGATGGACGGCGCCTGGTTCGGTCTGGGTGGACGACGGCCGGACCGCACCGCGGCGACCGCGTCGGCGAACGGCCCGCCGGAGCGGTACCGCATGCCGGGATTCTTCACAAGCGTGATCTCGATGAGCTCGCGGACGTTCGGCGGCAGGTCGGCGGGCAGCGGGGGCGGTGTTTCCTTGATGTGCTTCATGGCTACCGTCAGCGCGCCGTCGCCGGTGAACGGTCGTTTGCCCGAAACCGATTCGTAGCCAACAACTCCCAGCGAATACACGTCACTGGCCGCGGTGGCGTCGTGGCCAAGCGCCTGCTCTGGTGCGATGTATTGGGCGGTGCCCATCACCATGCCGGTCTGGGTGACGGGGGCGGCGTCGACGGCCTTGGCGATGCCGAAGTCGGTGAGCTTCACCTGCCCGGTCGGTGTGATGAGGATGTTGCCTGGCTTGACGTCGCGGTGCACCAGGCCTGCGGTGTGAGCGACCTGCAGGGCGCGGCCCGTCTGCTCGAGCATGTCGAGGGCGTGCCGCAGCGAGAGCCGACCGGTGCGCTTGAGCACCGAATTCAGCGGTTCACCGTTGACCAGCTCCATCACCAGGTACGCGGTGCGGCCCTCGCCGTCCATATCGGTCTCGCCATAGTCGTACACGCTCGCGATGCCCGGGTGGTTGAGCATTGCGACGGTGCGGGCCTCGGCGCGGAACCGTTCGACGAACTCGGCGTCCTCGGAGTACTCGGCCTTGAGCACCTTGACCGCGACACGGCGCCCCAGCCGGGAGTCGATGCCTTCCCACACCTGGCCCATGCCGCCGGTGGCGATCAGCCGCTGGAGCCGGTAGCGGCCGGACAGCGTCACTCCCACGCGGGGGCTCATGGCTCGACTCCCACTCGCTCCGGTCCTCCGCCGATTCCTCGACTCCCACTCGCTCCGGTCCTCGCTCGTGCCTCGCTGCGATCCTCACTCGCGCTCGTCTTCGGGAAGCTCATGATGCCTCCCGCAGTGCTGCCGCGATGGTGGCGCGCCCGATGGGCGCGGCCAGGGCGCCGCCGGTGGCAGACAGCCTCTCACCACCGTTTTCGACCAGGACGGCGACCGCAACCTTGGGAGCCGATGCCGGCGCGAAGGCTATATACCAGGCATGCGGCGGGGTGTTGCGCGGATCCGTACCGTGCTCCGCCGTGCCGGTCTTCGATGCGATCTGCACGCCGGCGATGGCTCCCTTCTGCTGAGTCACCTGCTCGGCGGCGACCATCAAGTCCGTAAGTGTATCTGCGACCTGCTCGGACACCGCCTGTCGCTCTTTGTGGGGAGCCGTCGTGCTGATGTTGGCGAGGTCGGGTCCCTTCAGACTATCGACAAGGTACGGCCGCATGGCCACCCCTTTGTTCGCGATGGTCGCGGCGACCAGCGCGTTCTGTAGTGGTGTCAGTGCAACATCTTTCTGCCCGATGCTCGACATACCGAGGGCGGCGGCGTCGGTGATCGGGCCAACGGTGGATTGGGCCACCTGAAGCGGAATCGTCGGAGGAGGGCTGTCCAGCCCGAACGCCAGCGCAGTCGACCGCAGTGCGTCGGCGCCAGTGTTGATGCCGAGCTGGACGAACGCCGTATTGCATGACTTCGCGAATGCGTCGCGCAGGGAGGCGGTCGGGGCGGCGCCACACGCTGCCCCGCCAAAGTTCTCCAGCGTTGCAGTGCTGTCCGGCAACGTGATTCGTGCCGCAGCGGTCAGTTGGGTGTTCTCGGTGGCGCCGGACTGCAGTGCAGCCGCCGTGGTGATGACCTTGAACGTGGACCCGGGCGGGTAGGTTTCCGAGATGGCACGGTTCAACAGCGGCGAGTCGGGGTTGTCACGCAGACGCTGCCACTCGACGGACTGTTTCTGAACGTCGTGGGTGGCCAGCAGATTCGGGTCGTAGGACGGCGCCGAAACCATGGCGAGAACCTTGCCGGTCGACGGCTCGAGCGCCACTACCGCGCCCTTGCACGGACCGTTGCAGCCGCCCGCCATCGCGTCCCAGGCCGCCTGCTGCACCTGCGGATTGATGGTGGTCGCGACATTGCCGCCGCGTGGATCGCGGCCGGTGAAGAAGTCGGCCAGTCGCCGACCGAACAGCCGCTGGTCGGAACCGTTGAGGATGGTGTCCTCGGCGCGCTCCAGCCCGGCGCTCGAATAGCTCAGCGAATAGAACCCGGTGACCGGGGCGTAGGTCAGCGGGTTGGGGTAGACGCGAAGGAAGCGGAACCGGCCGTTGGTCGACACGGAGTAGGCGAGCAGCTGGCCACCGGCGGAAATCTGGCCACGCTGGCGTGAGTACTCATCGAGGAGCACCCGCTGGTTGCGCGGATCTGCGCGCAGCCCGTCGGCCGTAAACACCTGTGTCAGTGTGGCATTGGCCAACAGCAGCACGATCAGCGCCATGATCGTCACGGAGATGCGGCGCAGCGAGGTGTTCATACCTTCTCGATCACCTCAGTGCTCGCGGCCGCGATCGGCGTGGTCTGCGGCCGGGTGACGATCGGGCGCCGTGCGGCGTGCGAGATGCGCACCAGGATCGCCAGCAGCACGTAGTTGGCCAGCAGCGACGAACCGCCGTACGACAACCATGGGGTGGTGAGCCCGGTCAGCGGGATCAGCTTGGTGACGCCGCCAACCACGATGAACAACTGGATCGCCAGTGTCGACGCCAGCCCGGCGGCCAGTAGCTTTCCGAAGCTGTCCCGCACCGCGATCGCGGTCCGCAGGCCGCGGATGATGACGATGGTGTAGAGCATCAGTACCGCCGCCAACCCGACCAGCCCGAGCTCTTCGCCGATCGCGGCGATGATGAAGTCCGTCGATGCGGCGGGCACGGTACCGGGCTGACCGTTGCCGAGACCGGTGCCGAAGATACCGCCGGTGGCGAAGCTGAACAGCGACTGCACCATCTGATAGCCGGCGCCGTCGGGATCGGCGAACGGGTCCCACCAGGTCTGCACCCGGACTCGGACATGATCGAAAACGTAATAGGCCGCAACGCTTCCCGCCGCGAAGAGCGCCAGCCCGATGACCACCCAGCTGAACCGGTCGGTGGCTATGTAGACCAGCACCAGAAAGGACGCGTACAGCAGGAGCGAGGTGCCGAGATCCTTCTCGAAGACCATCACGCCGACAGAGGCGATCCAAGCCGCCAGCAGCGGCGCCAGGTCGCGGGGCCGCGGCAGATCCATGCCGACGAAGTGCTTGCCGGCGCTGGTGAACACGCTGCGCTTGGCCACCAGCACGGCGGCGAAGAAAATGAGCAGCAGAATCTTGGAGAACTCGGCCGGCTGAATTGAGAAGCCCGGCAACTCGATCCAGATCTTTGCGCCGTTCTGCTCCGACACCGACCGGGGCAGCACTGCGGGAATGGCCAGCAGAATCAAGCCCGTCAGACCGCAGACGTAGCCGTAGCGCGCCAGCAGCCGATGATCACGCAGGAAGATCACCACCAGCGAGAAGACCACTACGCCGACGAGAGTCCACAACATCTGCTGGTTGGCAGTGCCGCCAAGGCCTTTTGACGTCGGGCCACCCGCCGCGAGGTCCAGGCGGTGAATCATGACCAGTCCCAGGCCATTCAACAGCGCGACCACCGGCAGCAGCAGCGGGTCGGCGTACGGCGTGAACCGCCGGACCGCCAAATGCGCGCCGGTGAACAGCGCGAGATAGGCCACCGTGTACTGCGCCAGGTCCCAATGCAGACCCTGCTCCTGGTTGGCCTCGACGAGCAGCAGCGCCACGGTGGTGATCACCGCGGCGAAGCCGAGCAGGAACAGTTCGGAGTTGCGCCGGTTCGGCAGCGGCGGCATGACGGCGACTGGCGACTGCGGTTGCGTCGTCATGACACTTCCCGGCAGTTCGTCCCCGGCTCTGGCGGTGGGGGAGGCAGCGCTGTCACGGTGGGCTGCGGCGTGGGGGACGGCGAAGGCGGTGGTTCACCTGGCGGCGGTGGACCTGGGGGCGCCGGAGCCGGCGCGGTCACCGTGGTCGGGGTCTCCGGTGCGGGTGTTTCACTGCCTGCTTCTGGAATGCCCGGATTCGCAGGTGTTTCCGGTATATGCGGTGTCGGCGACGGTGAAGTCGTGGTGGTAGTGGCGGTCGGGGTGCGCGGGGCGCATGTCGGGAGTACCGAACTGCGGGCGAGTTCTTCGATTTGGGAGATGGCTTCATCGAGCGTGCCCGACGGCAGGCCCGCGACCACCTGCGCCCGCTCCGACGGCCGCATATCATTCACACCGAGCATGCGGCAGGCCAGGTTGTCGTTAGATTGCCCGGAGCGGATGAGCGACAACTCATTTCGTGCGTTGAGACACCCCAACAGGTAGGGCTCCTGTAGTGCCAAACCCAGAAAGGAACCCTGAACACCCTGCATGATCGACACGGTGCCGTCGTGCTCGGTGACGTAGTAGTTACTGCGCACGATCTCTCGGCCGATGGCCAGCCCGGCCAGCACAACCAGCACCAGCAGGACCGCCGCGATGAACATGCGGCGACGTGACCGCGGTTTCCGCTGCGGCTCCTCCGGTTGCGGCACAACGCGTTTGGCCTCATTTCGGCGCGGATTGAACGCCGAAGCGCGACCGGCCGCGGTGTTTGGTGGCGCGACCTGATCGTCGTCGCCGGACACCGCACCCGCCAGGATGGGCTGGGTCTGGCCGTAGTCGTAGTCGATGACGTCGGCCACCACCACGGTGACGTTGTCAGGTCCACCACCGCGTAGCGCCAATTCGATGAGCCGGTCCGCACTTTCGGCGACGTCGGAAATCTGCAGCGCTTCGAGAATGGTTTCGTGGCTGACCGGATCTGACAAACCGTCGGAGCACAGCAGATACCGGTCACCGGCTCGCGCCTCGCGCATGATCAGCGTCGGCTCTACCTCGTGGCCGGTGAGCGCCCGCATGATCAGCGAGCGCTGCGGATGGCTGTGCGCCTCCTCGGCAGTGATGCGGCCTTCGTCGACGAGCGTCTGGACGAACGTGTCGTCCTTGGTGATCTGGCCGAGTTCGCCGTCGCGAAGAAGATAGCCGCGGGAGTCGCCGATGTGGACCAGCCCAAGGCGGTTGCCCGCGAACAGGATTGCGGTCAGCGTCGTGCCCATACCCTCGAGCTCGGGATCGGCTTCGACATGCGCGGCGATCGCGGAGTTGCCCTCGCGGACCGCGGCGTCGAGCTTGGAAAGCAGATCGCCGCCCGGCTCGTCATCGTCAAGATGGGCCAGCGCGGCGATCACCAGTTGCGAGGCCACCTCGCCTGCGGCGTGGCCGCCCATTCCGTCGGCCAGCGCGAGCAGGCGCGCACCGGCGTACACCGAGTCCTCGTTGTTGGCGCGGACCAAACCACGGTCGCTGCGAGCGGCGTATCGAAGCACCAGTGTCACGGGCGCAGCTCGATTACCGTCTTGCCGATTCGAACCGGCGTGCCCATCGGAACCCGTACCGCCGTCGTCACCTTCGCCCTGTCAAGGTATGTGCCGTTGGTCGATCCTAGGTCCTCGACATACCATTCCGAACCTCGTGGGGACAGCCTGGCGTGCCGCGTCGAGGCGTAGTCGTCGGTGAGCACCAGCGTCGAGTCGTCGGCCCGGCCGATCAGCACGGGCTGAGTGCCCAACGTAATGCGGGTACCGGCCAGAGCGCCCTCGGTGACGACCAGCTGGCGCACCACGTGGCGGCGACCCCGGTTGGGCAGCAACGAACCCCGCAACGCCAGCCCCCGTCGCACCATGACCGCTCCGGTCGGCGCGTAGATGTCGGTCCGCAGGATCCGGAGCACCGACCAGATGAACAACCACAGCAGCAACAGGAATCCGACGCGCGTCAGTTGCAGAACTAACCCCTGCATCTGACGTCCTCTCCGTCCCCGTTCCGTTTTCGTCGCGTCGGCGACGCACAAACGATCCCCCGGTCGGCCCCCTGCCCTTCGGGCGGGAAGTACCCCCAGCGCTCCTGCCCGCCGAACAGCTCAGCCACCTTCGGCAACGTCACGATACTTGGACAGCGATCGGCGTGAGGGTGAAGCGTTCAGCTTCCCGCCGCCGCCGGCCAGGACCGGACGGAGCCTCTCAGTGAACGCGGACGATGATCTCGGAGTGGCCGAGCCGGATCACGTCGCCGTCGGCCAGCTGCCACTCCTGCACCGGCGCGTTGTTCACCGTCGTGCCGTTGGTGGAGTTGAGGTCCGACAGCAGCGCGACCTGGCCGTCCCAGCGGATCTCCAGATGCCTGCGGGACACACCGGTGTCGGGCAGCCGGAACTGCGCGTCCTGGCCGCGGCCGATCACGTTGGCGCCCTCACGCAATTGGTAGGTCCGGCCGCTGCCGTCGTCGAGCTGCAGCGTGACGGCGGCGCCGCCGGCGGGGTAGTCGCCCTGGCCGTACCCGCCGCCGTAGCCGGCCTGACCGGCCGGTGGGCCGTAGTCGTAGCCGGCGCCGGCCCGCGGCTCGGCATAGCCGGGCTCGGCGTATCCGGCGCGGCCGGGGGCTCGCCGTAGCGGCCGTAGTCCGGCTGGGCTCCTATCCCTGGTCCTGCCGGCCGTACGCCTGGCCGCCGTAGCCGCCCTGGTCGGGGTAACCGCCCTGATCGGGGTAGCCGCCCTGGTCGGGATATGCCGGCCGCGGTTCCGGGCGACCGTAGCCGCCTTCGTCGGGACGACCGTGGCCGGGCTGACGACCGTAGTCGTAATCGCCGGCGGGAGCGCCGTACCGGGCTGGCCGCCCTGCGGGGGGCCGTAGCCGCCGGGTGCCTGCCGATAGCCCTGGTCGGGGTAGCCGCCGGCGGGCGGGCCGTATCCGGCGGGCGGGCGCTGCTCGTAGGGCTGCGGCGGATAGCCCTGGTCGGGGTAGCCGCCCTGCTCGGGGTAGCCCTGGCGCGGCGGATAGGCGGGCTCGCCCTGTGGTGGGTAGCCGCCCTGCTCCGGCGGGGGGCTACTGGCCGCGGGCTCCTGGCCGCGCTCGTCCGGTTGGCGGCCGTACCGGTCGTCGTAGTACTCATCGGCGGGCCGCCCCTGTCCCTGGCCGCCGCGGTGGCTCGGATTGTCGGTCATCGGTGCTACTCCTGGTTCTGCGGTGAACGCACGATCTTGGGCTGGGGCGGGTTCGCCGGCGGTCGAGTCGGGATTGACCGCACCACGCGCGCGAAATTGTCCGGTGTGCAGGTTCGGTGACTGCTCGAATCTGACGACCACATCACCATACGTTTGCCATCCCTGCTCATGGATGTATCCCTCCAAGTGCTTGGCGAAAGTAATGGATGTGAGGTCCGGGTCGGCGCTCACCTTCTGATAGTCAGGCATACTGAGGGTAATGACGTAGTCGTTCGGGGCCAAAATGCGGCCGCCGACCACTTCGCGTGCGCCGGAATCGGCTTCCCGACGAAGCATCGCCTCGACTTCTTGCGGCACAATCGATCCGCCGAAGACTCGGGCGAACGCATCGCCGACGGTCGATTCGAGTTTGCGCTCGATGCGGTCGACTAGACCCATATCACCGCCCGCCTGACTCGTAGTTTCCGTCGGTCCTGCTCATGCGCCCGCCGCCCAGCGTGTCGCGTGGCCACTTCGCTTACATGCATGGTATCGGCCCAGCGCAGCGCTGCGGGACCAACAGAATTCTGAGAATCGAATCGAGCAGGTCAGCTGCACGATCTGGATCTACTGACGGCGGCTGCCGGCAGCCGCGGTAAGCCTCGGTACGGTTGGGGAGCCGGGTGAATCGCGTGATAGGCTCCCCCGGTTGTTGGGGCGAGTGGCGGAATGGCAGACGCGCTGGCTTCAGGTGCCAGTGTCCTTCGGGACGTGGGGGTTCAAGTCCCCCTTCGCCCAC
>CAWJDL010000018.1:0-99793 GCA_963841555.1 uncultured Actinomycetota bacterium | reverse complement strand
ACACAAAACGCGATGAACGAAGCCGGCGTCTGCTCCGCGAGCATTCGCACGCGCGAATCGGCTGGATGAATGCGCTGCTGCAGGGCCTCGAAGTCCAAGCCGTGGTCGGTGGCGATGACGATCTCACCGTCGATCACGCAACGCTGCGGCAGTTCGGCCCTGACCGCCGCGACCAGTTCGGGGAAGTAGTGCGTCATCGGCCGCTCGTTGCGGCTGCCCAGCTCGACCTCATCGAGATCGCGGAAGCATATCGACCTGAACCCGTCCCATTTGGGCTCGTAGGAGGCCCCGGGTGGGATCGACCCAACCGATTTGGCCAGCATTGGCGAAACCGGCGGCATGACGGGCAGCTTCATCGGCTCATTCTCGCGTCTTGGCGGCGATGACATTGCCCGGGTTCGGCGGTCTAGTCGAGTATGGAAAGCGTGGACCTACCCGTACTGCCACCGTTGGAGCCGATGCTGGCCAAGGCCCAGGCCAAGGTGCCGCCCGAAGCGGGGGTGTGGTCCTACGAGCCGAAGTGGGACGGATTTCGGGCGCTGGTGTTCCGTGACGGCGACAAGGTCGTCATGCAATCACGCAACGGCAAGGAGCTCGGCCGCTACTTCCCGGAACTCGAGGAGGCCCTGCGTGACGAGCTGGCGCCGCGCTGCGTGCTGGACGGGGAGATCGTCGTGCCGCGGGAGATCGGCGGCCGCATCCGGCTGGACTGGGAGTCGCTGTCGCAGCGCATCCATCCCGCAGCGAGCAGAGTCAAGATGCTGGCCGAGCAGACGCCCGCGCACTTCATCGGCTTCGACGCGCTGGCCACCGGCGACACGTCGCTGCTGAAGGAGCCGTTCCGGGTTCGCCGCGAAGCGTTGTCCGATTCGGTGAACGAGAAGCAGTGGTGCCACGTCACCCGCACCACAGTGGACCCGGAACAGGGTGCGCAGTGGCTGGACACCTTCGAGGGCGCCGGCCTGGACGGGGTGATCGCGAAGAAGCTCGACGGGCCTTATCTGCCCGGCAAGCGGGAGATGGTCAAGGTCAAGCACGCCCGCGACGCCGACTGCGTGGCCATCGGGTACCGGATCCACAAGAGCGGTGAGGGCGTCGGGTCGATCCTGCTCGGGCTTCACCGCGACGATGGCGAACTGCAGATGGTCGGAGGCGCCGCGTCGTTCACCGCCAAGGACCGGCTCAAGCTGCTGGCCGATCTCGAGCCGCTGCGCAAGGGCGACGAGGTCGACGGCGAGCCCAGCCGGTGGAACTCTGCAGCCGACAAGCGCTGGATTCCCGTGCGCCCCGAGAAGGTGTGCGAGGTGGCCTATGACCAGATGGAGGGAAACACCGTGCACGGCAAACGATTCCGGCACGCGGTGAAGTTCATCCGATGGCGGCCGGACCGGGATCCGGAGAGCTGTACCTTCGACCAGCTCGACGTGCCGCTGAACTACGACCTCTACGACGTACTGGAGTCCTGACATGGCAACGCCCGCAGAAGAACTCGATGTCGACGGAGTGAAGGTCCGGCTGACCAACCCAGACAAAGTGTATTTCCCGAAGCTGGGTTCAGAGGGTACGAAGCGCAAGCTCGTCGAGTACTACCTTGCCGTTGGGTCCGGCCCGATGCTGACCGCATTGCGGGACCGGCCAACGCATTTACAGCGCTTTCCGGACGGGATCGACGGTGAGGAGATCTACCAAAAACGCGTCCCCCAGAAGCATCCCGACTATCTGGAGACGTGTGTCGTGTCCTTTCCATCGGGCCGCACCGCGGACGCGCTGAAGGTAACGCACCCGTCGGCGATCGTGTGGGCGGCGCAGATGGGCACCATCACGCTGCATCCGTGGCAGGTGCGCTGCCCGGACACCGAGCATCCAGACGAGCTGCGCATCGACCTGGATCCGCAGCCGGGCACGGGTTTCAGCGACGCCAGCGCGATTGCGGTCGACGTGCTCAAGCCGATTCTCGACGAACTCGGCCTGGTCGGTTATCCGAAGACCTCCGGCGGCCGTGGCGTGCACGTGTTCCTGCGGATCAAGACCGACTGGGATTTCATCGCGGTGCGCCGGGCCGGCATCGCGCTGGCCCGCGAGGTCGAGCGGCGGGCGCCCGATGCGGTGACGACGTCATGGTGGAAGGAGGAACGCGGCACGCGGCTGTTTATCGACTACAACCAGAACGCCCGCGACCGCACGTTCGCGTCGGCATACTCGGCGCGCAAGACCCCGATCGCGACGGTGTCGACGCCGCTCTCGTGGGAGGAGCTGCGCGACGCGGACCCCGACGACTACACGATCGCCACGGTGCCGAAACTGGTTGCAGGCCGCGATGATCCATGGGGCAACATCGATACGAAGGCCCAGTCGCTCGAGCCGCTGCTGGATATGGTCAAGGCCGACGACGAACGCGGGCTAGGCGACCTGCCGTATCCGCCCAACTATCCGAAGATGCCGGGCGAACCGCCTCGCGTGCAACCCAGCAAGAAGGTGGCGGCGAACTGGGATGACGAGGGAAAAAGGCTGTGATCCCCGGCCGCAAACAGCCTGGCTTCCGCGGAAGATAGCTGCGTGAACTCTCCTACAACCGATGCCCGACGTCATCACGATCCGGACGTTCGCGGCTTTGCGAGCGATAACTACGCGGGGGTGCACCCCGAGGTGCTCGCCGGCCTGGCCCTGGCCAACGGCGGGCACCAGGTCGCGTACGGCGACGACGTGTACACCGAAAACCTACAGCTCATCATCCGAGATCACTTCGGCCCTACAGCGGAGGCATTCCCGGTATTCAACGGAACCGGGGCGAACGTCGTTGCGCTTCAGGCGATTACCGATCGATGGGGTGCGGTGATTTGCGCCGAGAGTGCGCATATCAACGTGGACGAAGGCGGCGCGCCTGAGCGGATGGGTGGACTGAAGCTGCTCACGGTGCCCACACCGGACGGCAAGCTCACGCCGGAGCTGATCGACCGGCAGGCCTGGGGCGCTGACGACGAGCACAGGGCGATGCCGCAGGTCGTCTCCATCACCCAGAGCACGGAGCTGGGCACGCTGTACACGCCGGACGAGATCGGTGCGATCTGCGAGCATGCCCGCGCGCGGGGCATGAGGGTGCACCTGGACGGTTCGAGGATCGCCAATGCTGCGGCCTCACTGGGCGTTTCGATGCAGACATTCACCACTGCCGTCGGCATCGACATCCTGTCGCTCGGTGGCACCAAGAATGGTGCGCTGCTGGGCGAGGCCGTCGTGGTGCTCAACCCGGACGCCGTCAGCCATATGAAGCATCTGCGCAAGCTGTCGATGCAGCTGCACTCGAAGATGCGCTTCGTCTCGGTGCAGCTAGAGGCTCTGCTGGCCAAGGACCTGTGGCTGCGCAACGCGCGGCACGCTAACGCAGATGGCCCAGCGGCTTGCCGATGGTGTGCGGGGTGTTCAGGGGGTGGATGTTCTGTACCCCGTACAGGCCAACGCGGTGTTCGCCCGGCTTCCGCACGACGTCAGCGAGCGTCTGCAGCAGCGTTTTCGCTTCTACTTCTGGGACGAGGCGGCCGGCGACGTCCGCTGGATGTGCTCCTTTGACACCACCGAGGAGGACGTCGACACGTTCGTCGCGGCGATCAAGGAGGAGATGGCAACGCGTGGCTAGAGGCGACCCGCTGCGAAAGCGGCGGCCTGACTGACCATTCCCGACTGCACGTAGGAAAGGTGCGCCGCGGAGAACATCTCGTCGCGCGTCGGCGGCGACAGGCCCCGACCGGGAGAACAAATCGGATCGGCTGCGACGCACAAGTCAACGGCCTTGTCCGCATACACCGGGCTGACCGCTGTGAGCGGCGCTCCGACGAATCTGTCCAATGGATTTCCGAAGACGGCGACAGCCGCTACATGGCTTGCCACGTCGGGTGGCATCGGCGCGGGAGTGAAGCCGGCGAACGACACGGGAATCGCTGTGATCAGATCGATCACAAGCGGCTTTGAGAGTATCCAGCGAGCACGATTCGGGTGTTTGGACAGGTCGTGGCCATGTACTGGACGTGAGCTCGGGCATCATTGGCGCCAATCGAGGCGGAACTCGCGAAGTCTTCCGTAGCCGGGTAATCGACCGCATAGACGCCGACGGATCTGCCGGCGACTTGCGAACGCAGTGAATCGACGAATGTCTCTCCGACCTCGCCAACACCAGGAGGCTCGGTAGTGGCGCGGGCGAACACCACCTCGACATCGGGGCACGGAGCGGCGGATGCGGAAGCAACGCCGAAGGGCGCACACAGAAGTACCGCCCACGTTGTCACCATCGGCCAACCCAGGAAACACACGACTTGGCGTGCGCTCACTTCTCAATGCTGGCACATGGTCACGCGAAAGGAAGCGTCCATTATGCGTACCGCGCCCAGTGGCGCGGAGGGCGGCGAGCAATCGCTGAGGCCACGCCGAAGGAAGAGCAACTGACGAATCGGTGCCCGTCCTTGGGTTCCCGACGCCGCACTGCGCCTAACATCTGCCATGCGAGCGATTTCGTAGGCAGCTTGCCATTGTGACGAGGCGGCCGACAGGGGAGTAGATGAGGAATATTCGCAGATTGCTCGCGGCGCTGGCGATCTTTGCGATGCTCGCCGGTGGGGTCAGCCTGGCGTCCATTCTGATCTTCAGCGACCGCTCGAAACCTGCCGCGTCGCAAACAGCGACTCCGCGAACTACGCTGCCCCCGCCGCCACCTTCGGTGCCCACACCGAAGGAGTTCACCATCAACGTGGTCGTTACCGAGCAGAACTGTCAGCCGGCTGGAGGGTGTGCCTACAAGTACTCGATCGAGCCGAAATACATTGGCTTCCACCCATTGCCGACGACCCCGTTCACCGTCAAGTACGAGGTGCAAGGTGGCAACCAGCCGCAGCCCGGAGAGTTCACCGTCGAGGGCAGTCAGGCGAAGATCTTCAAGGACGTCGTGCTCGAGGGCCCGCCTGCCGCGCGGCTGCAGGCGGTGGTCCTGCAGGTGATCGGCTGAATATTGCGATTTCGCACGCACGGCGGCGCGCTCGAAGCATTGTTAGCGGTATGACAAAGGCGTCGGTGCTCCGCGCCGAAGAAGGCCTGCCCCGCGGTGTGCAGGGTGCCGCCGATTCGCGGTTTTCCAACGTCGTCCGCGTATTCGCGGGTATGTTCCCGGGCCGACGGTTCGGCGGTGGCGCGCTTTCGGTGTATATCGACGGGCGACCGGTCGTCGACGTCTGGACCGGCTGGTCGGACCGCGCGGGTGAACAGCCCTGGAGCGTCGACACCGGCGCAATGGTGTTCTCCGCGACGAAAGGAGTCGCGGCGACTGTAATTCACCGACTCGTCGATCGCGGCCTGCTGTCCTACGACGAGCCCGTCGCCGCGTACTGGCGCGAGTTCGGTGCCAACGGCAAGGACACGATCACCGTTCGCGACGTGCTGCGGCACCGATCGGGGCTGTCACACCTGAAGGGCGTCAGCAAGGACGAGCTGCTGGATCACCAACTGATGGAGGAGAAGTTGGCCGCCGCTGCGGTTGACCATCTGCGTGGTTGGCCGGCCTACCACGCGCTGACCTACGGATGGATTCTGTCGGGGCTGGCGCGTGCGGTGACGGGTCAGGGCATGCGTGAGCTGATCCGCGAGGAGGTGGCCGGTCCGCTCGACACCGACGGCCTGCACCTTGGCCGCCCTCCTGCGGGCTCGCCGACAAAGGTCGCACAAATCCTTGCGCCGCAGAGCTCGCGCGGCAACCCAGTGTTCAACTTGGTCGCGCCACGGGTGGCGGGGCTGCCGCTGTCCGGCGCATTCGGGGCGATGTTCTTCCCTGGTATCAAATCGTTTGTGCAGGGCGATATTCCATTCCTCGACGGCGAGGTTCCTGCCGCTAACGGTGTCGTCACCGCCCGCGGACTTGCCAAGATGTACGCCGCCATCGCCAACGGCGGAAAGATCGACGACACTCAATTCCTCTCAGGCGAGCTGGCGCAGGGCCTGATTGGAAACCCCAAGCCGTGGCCAGACCTGAACATCGGCGTGCCTATGCCGTTCCACCTCGGCTACCACGAATCACCGATCCCCGGTCTGCTCAAGGGTTTTGGCCATATCGGCCTCGGCGGCACCCTCGGGTGGGCCGATCCGGCGTCCGGCAGCGCATTTGCATTTGTCCACAACCGATTGCTCACACCGATGGTGCTCGACATGGCCTCATTCGCCGGTCTGGCCCGGCCGATGCGCAATGCCATCACCGCGGCGAGGCATGCAGGCGCCCTCGCGGTGCCGAGATACGGTGCGCGGTATCGCCAATCCGGTCAGCAAGCGCCCAAGAAGCGCCTCGCAGGGCGCCGCTAACTCGCGGGCACGATGCCGCGGGGAAGCGTCAGCGGTAGGTCGTTATAGGTCGCGATGCCAGGGGCGGCGGCGACGACGGCCGGGATCGCGTGGATCGGCGGCATCGCCGTCATGATGTGGCCGAGCCCCATGAAGTCTTCCATTGTCTTGGCGTTCTCGATGAAGTCCGGCGGCGGCAGAAAGCCGATTTGCATTGTCACCGTTGGCAGTCCGTCGATGGTGATCTTCCACGGGTCGCCTTCGACCTTCCAGTCGGGGTCGAGCGTCTGGCCCTTGCGCCACCTCACGTTGAGGTCGACGATCGTCTTGCCGCCGACACGGCCCTGCCAGCTGGCGAAGACACCGGCCACGCAGCCTGCGTTGATCGTCCACGAGGCCATCTCGACGTCCTCGGTGGTCTGCGCGTATTCGGCCTCACAGACGATTTCGTCGAGTTCGACGCCCAACGCGTCGGCGACCAGGCGCACCGCCTCTGCGAAGATTGCCGTCCCCTGCGACATCATCGGCGCAAGGTTGGGGTCGTCGATCGGCATGCCGAAGCCACACGGTCTCTCGGTATCGGGTGAGTCGTAGAAGGTGGTGTCGGAGGCCTCGGTGATGGTGACCTTGTCCACCCGGGCGCAACCAGTGGCCGCGACAATGGCCAACAGCTCCGCGAAGCCCGGGCTGACACCCGAACCGAACATCGTCGAGCCGCCCTGCTTGCACGCCTCTTCGATCCGGTCGCGGCCGGCCTCGAGATTGTGCCCGGTGATGAACGACGCCGATGACACGACGTTCACACCCGCCGACAGGATGCGGACCAGCTCCGCCACGTCGATCCACATCGGGTTGTAGACGACACAGTCGGGTTTCAGCGCGAGCAGCGCTTCGACGTCATTGGTGGCCTGTACGCCCAGTGGTTCGATTCCGACGAGCTCGCCGACGTCGCGGCCTGCCTTGTCCTTCGACCAGGCGTAGCAGCCAACGAGGTCGAGTGTCGGGTTGGCGGCGATGGCCTCTACGGAGCTTTTTCCAACGTTTCCCGTCGTCCACTGGACGACCCGGTAAGCAGCGGTGTTGTGCACTCGCTCAGCATAGGGTGGCGCGACTGAAAGAGTCGAGGGGGTTGGATCAACTCAGGGGCCGGGAACCAGCGTCGCCTTGCCGATGCGCTGCTGGCCGCTGCGGTCGATCCATGTCAGGTCCACGACATCGCCGGGGTAATGCCGGTCCAGCACGTAGGTCAGCGCGGTGGCCGAGTCCACCGGCGCTCCGTCGAGCACCGTGATCACGTCGCCGATGGCCACGCCGGCCTGGGCGGCGGGTCCATCGACCATCACGTCGCGCACGATGATTCCCTGCCCCCTTCGCGGCTGGGTGCCTATACCGACGCCGAGCAACACCGGCGGCCCGATGTGCGCACTGGCCGACGGCGCGCCGGACCGGATCTGACCGGCAACGGCCATCGCATCATTGATCGGTATCGCGAAACCCTCTCCGCCGGGGCCCATTTGGTAGTTCACCGACGCCGCGGTGACCACGCCGATGACCTGTCCGGCGCTGTTCACCAACGGCCCACCGGAGTCTCCTGCTCGCACGTCGGCCGCAACCTCGATCAGCCCGTTGACTTCCTCCGAGCTACCCGTCAACGTGTCTTCGGCATTGACGGTCCGGTTCAGCGCGGTTACCGGGCCCGTTTCGTGGGTGAGTGGAGCGCCGACGCCGCGAGCGTTGCCGAGACCGACGGTCGGCTCGCCAACCACCACCTGTCCGGAGTCGCCGATGGGTGCCGCCGGCAGCCCGCCCGCACCGCGCAGCTGGAGCACCGCGATGTCGTGCTTGCGGTCGTAGCCGACGAGATCGGCCGGGTAGTCTCTCCCGCCTACGGTGCCGGTGATGGTGTTGGCGCCCGCGACGACGTGGTAGTTCGTCAGCACCACGCCGCCGGGATCGATGACTGTTCCGGTCCCGGTTCCGATCGCCTGCTGGTAGTCGATCTTCGTGGTGATCTGGACGACGGCAGGCGCGACCGCCGCAGCGGCCGCCTCCGTATCGACGGGAGCGGCCACCGCCGTCGCCGGTGCGACCAGGGCCAGGACCGCGGCGAACGCGATCAGCAGACGGTGCCGTGCGAATGCGCGCATGTACTCAATACTGGCTGGGAGTTCACTGGTTGTCGAAATAGGCGCTGGATTGCCATTGGCCAGCACCCTGTAGGACGAGGTCGACGATGCGCTCGCCCAACCGCTCGTCGACCGGCTCGCCGGTGAGCAACAGCCTGCCGTGCAGCGGGGCTATCAGGGTCTCCAGAAGTAGCCCGGCATCGGTGTCGGGCCGCAGCTCTCCGCGGGCGATGCCCCGCTCGATGACGGGACGCAACGCCTTGATCCGGCCGGCCCAAAATGCCTGGCGGGCATCCTGCTGATCGTCGGCAGCCAGTGACGCCACATGCAGCGCCGCGAGGCCGACAGGCGATGTCACGTAAGTGATCACCGCGCGCACGACCGCCAGCAGGTCGTCGCGGATGGACCCGGTATCCGGTGTTGGTATCTCCTCGGCGCTACGGCTCAGCATCGCCTCGACGAACAGCTTCTCCTTCGTGACCCATCGCCGGTAAATCGTCGTCTCATGGACCCCCGATCGCCGCGCGACCCCGGCGACGGTCGCGGCACCGGCACCGTTCTCCTCGAGCTCATCGAATGCCGCGGCCAGCACGGTGCGGCGGACGTGTTCACCGCGGCGATGCGATGCGGGCGCGCTCATCGCCCGAGCCTATCGCAAGTCGACTTGCAATATGGCAGGACCCGGGGCATGATCTATCGCAAGTCAACTTGCGATAGGAGAACGCCATGGATCCGTCAGCGCCGCGCCTCGACTGCACCGGCACCACACCCGCCGTCGGCTATCACCACTTTCACGACGATGTGAGCCTGAACTTCCAATGCAACCGATGGGTGCAGTGGATCGGCCCGTCGGCGATAGCCGAGGTCACCGAACTGGCCGCCCGCTGCAACACGTATCCGGAATGGATCGACGGCTTCCTGGGGATGGCCGAGGCCGCCCGCGGCACTGGCCGCACATTGGCGTCGGCGTATTACGACCGGGCTGCGGAATTCTTCATGCACCCTGGCGATCCGCGCCGCCAAGGCGCCAGGACCCGCTTCGTGCAGACCATGCGCACGCTGTACGACGTCACCCGCGACGAGGTGCCGTATGGAAACTCGGCGTTGCCCGCGTACGACCTGCATCCGCGCCAGGACACCGGAAGCACCATCGTCGTTTTCGGTGGATTCGACAGTTATGTCGAGGAGTTCCTGCCAATGCTCGCCACGATGGTCGACGCCGGTCACCGGGTTGTCGCATTTGACGGGCCAGGTCAGGGTGGAGCGTTGGAGGAGCACGGCCTGCCGGTGCTTCCCGAGTGGGAGCGGCCGGTTGCCGCGGTGCTCGATCACTATCAGCTCAGCGATGTCATGGCCGTTGGCGAGTCTCTGGGCGGAGGACTCGTCATCCGGGCGGCCGCGTTCGAGCCGCGAATCAGCCGCGTGGTGAGCATGGACATCCTCGACGACGAATTCGACGCCGCGGCCCGTCAGATCGGTCGCGGGGTAACACCGGTGCTGCGCGCGCTGCTAGCCACGCGTGCGAAGGGGATCGTCAACGCCGTCGCGCGACGTGCGATCGCGCGCAAGCCTATTGCCGCGTGGGGTCTGCAGGAGGGAATGCACGTCACCGGAACGGCGACGGCCTACGACTTTCTGCACTCGACCACCAGGTTCAACACCCGGCGCGTCTCACAACTAGTGACCGCCGATGTCTTGTTGCTTGCCGGCGCCGACGACCACTATGTGCCGCTGAAGCAGTTGCGCCGGCAGGCGGCCAACCTGGTCCGCGCGCGGTCGGTCACCACCCGCACCTTCACCGCCGCCGAACAGGCCAGCAACCACTGCGAGGTCGGCAACATCGGCGCGGCCGTCCGGGTGATTCAGGCCTGGCTTGAACTCTCAACCATCAGTCGCATGGCCGAAAAGGCCGACGCCGCTGAAGAATTCGCGCGCAACTAACGTTTGCGCACCATCAGCGTTGCACGGTAATCCTCGAACGTGATGGGGTCGACAGGCGTCTGCGGATATGGGTCAAGGGACTGCAACTCAATGCTGTACTGACCGACTTCCGCTAGCTTGACGGTCTGACCTGGCGCCGGGTTGGTGTTGAACTCCACCGTCGTCGAACCGCTCCCCTCGGGGTGCACGGCAATAGCAATCCGAGCCTGTCCCGTCCAAAAACATTCCACCTGCGTTGGACAGCGTGAGTCCTCCAGGACCTCTGCAAACCGAAGTCGCAGTTTCTCGCTCGGAATCAGCCCGTCCTGACCGCCCGCCAGAGTGAACGCTTCATTGAGGTTGAACTCGGGCACGTCGGCTCGCGCTGGTTCGTTTGAGCGGCAGCTCATCAGTGCCAACCCGAGTAGCACCACGAGAGGCCACGTCCACAGCTTGTTCAAGCTGAAGACGCTAAGAGTTGGCCCATAATTGATTGTGGGTCTTGGGGTTCCAGAGTCCGGCGATGATTTGAAGACTGTGGTTGACGGCCTCGCCGCGGCGGCGGCATTGCCGCAGTATTGCCAGTCCTTGAGTCGGGCGATGGCGTGCTCGACGCGGGCCCTGATCCGGCGGTGCTGTCGGTAGGTGTCGTCGCGGATGATGCGCCTGGTGCTGTGACGCCGTGGTGTAGTGATGGTGTCGATGACGCGCTATCCGCCATCGCCCAAGACTAGCCGGGTGCCGTCGAGCAGGGGTGCAACGGTGTGGCGGGCGACCATGACATCGTTGCGGTTGCCGGAGCCAGCAGCGCCCGACCGCAACAACGCGGCGCCGGTCGGCGCAGACGATGATCTGGGTGTTGCGCTGCGGCGGTAGTTCTTGCTGATGGCGGTGATCGACTGGTCGTGTACCGGGATGAGCGTGTCGTCGATGATCCATGCCCTGCTTTCGTTGCTGTTGTCGGGTGTGAGCACCTAGGCCAGCAGCGGGACCTGTAGTTGGATGATGCGGTTCACCGTCGACTGGCTGGTGCCAAACAGTGCAGCCAGCGCCCGGGTGGTCAGGTTGGTGCGCAACTAGGGCAGCACAAGCAGCACCCGCACGGGCAGCGGCAGACCCCAAGGTCGGCAGGTGCGCGGCGGGGAGCCGCGGTCGGGTCAGCGTGGCGACGGTGTGGATCTGAGCGAGGGTTAGCCCGGTGAGCGGCACCAGGTTTGGGGGCGGGTTGTCGGTGAGTGATGGTTTCATCATCGCTATGACAGCCGCGCCCACCGACACCACCACCGTGACCAGCGGTGAGGTGGCGCCGCGGCGGCGGGGCAAGTCGAAGGGCCCGAACTTCAAATATGACGGGCCGGTATCGGTGATCCGCCTGGAACTCGACGTCAGCGACTCAGGGGTGCGTCGGCGTGTGGAGCGGCAGTGGGCGGCGGTGTTTCGCCTGCGCCGGGCATTGCAACGCGACGCCCAGCATCGTTGTCGAGCGTATTGGGCCGCCCACCGTGAGCGCGAGGCCGATCCGAAAGGGCTGCGCGAGCGACTGGGGTTGTCCCGCAAGGGTATGGAGGCTGCGGCCAAGAACCATGTTGAGGCCAGCGGGTGGATGCGTGATCACCTGACCAAGGCGGTCGGTCTACACCAGGCCGATGAGGTGTGGGACACCGTGGATCGGCATCTGTTCGCCGACGCTTCGGGGCGCCGGCACGGGCCGCCGCGGATCGGCTCGTGGTGGGAGTTCACCCGCATCCCGGGTCGGGCGCGCTCACACACCAAGACCACGCCGGTGTGGGAAACCTACCGACTGGTCGGCACCCTGGATGGACACCTGAACACCTACCGCCACCCGCAGCTGCCCACCGAGGTGTCCACCGGCACCGCGGCGGCCGCCCAACCGGCGGGTACGTCGATCCTGACGCAGCCGAATCACCTCGCTGCCCCGCCGCGCCCCGATTCTGGGAAGTGGGCTGATCACTGCGGCGCGTTGGCGGTGGTGTTCACCGGGCTGCCGAGCGGCGATGTGGCGTTACCGGTGCGGCTGCCCCAGGGGGCGGGTCAGTGGACGCACCTGTGTCATTTCCTGGCCGATCCCACGGTGTGGCACAAGATCGACCTGGTGCGGGTGCGGGATCGCAAAGCACCCGGCGGATGGCGCTATTACGCGCATTTGCTCATCCATCAGGCCGGCTACCAGGCCCCGGTCACCCGAGAGCGCCGCGCGAAGGCTCCTACCGGCCGGCGCGCCGGGGTGGATGCCAACGTGTCGAACCTCGCGCTGGCCTCGTTCCCCGGCGGGCATCCTGAACAGCTGGTCCTCGAGCAGATCACCTGCGATGCCGCCCAGCAGCAGGCTGCCTCGCGGGCAGCCAAACGGGCGCGGGATCGCCAGCGCGCCATGGATCGCTCCCGGCGCAACACCAACGCTGAGCAGTACGGCCCCTCGCCGCGGCAGGCCGCGCGCGCGGCGCGCCGGACCGGCCGCGGATTGAAGGCCAGACAGATCGCCAACCCGGGCGGGCCGCGGGCGGCACGCGCCGATGGGGTGCCGCTGCGCGGCTACCGCCACGACCGGCTATCCCGCAGTTATCGTCGCACCCGCACCGATCACGACACCCAGGCCCGCGCCGCCAGTCAGGCCAAACACGCCCGCGCCCATGAGGTCGCGGCGCGCATCGTCGCCGCCCACGGCAACACCATCACCGTCGAGGACTGTTCGATCTCCACCTGGGCAAGATTGTGGGGCAAGCGGATTGCCCTGTTCAGCCCCGGCATGCTCGTCGCCGCCATCAAACACGAATGCCAAGCCACCGGCGGCACACTGTCTCGCGCCGGCACCCGATCCACCGCGCTATCCCAGCATTGCCTGTGCGGGGCGCGGGTGCCCAAACCCCTCGCCCAGCGCACCCACGACTGCCCACACTGCGGGCTGCACGGTGACCGTGACATCGTCGCCGCCACCCTGGCGGCCTGCGTGAGTCTCGCCGACCCCGACGATCCGCGCACGGCGCGGGTCGACTACACACTTGCCCACGCCCTGCGGGCGTGGCTGGCCTCCCAGCAAGAGTGGGAGGGTTCAGTCAACCGGCACCAGCCACCACCATCACCTGATGCTGGATCGGCCAGGACCGGCAGCCACCACCCGGTGGCCTCTGCTGAACAAGCAGCACCCGGCCCACCCCCGAACAGACCAGACACACCTGGACGTCGCGGACCCAGCCGAAAACAACCAGCCCCCAAGCTGATTGGCGCTGCATGACCCACAGGTCAACTCTTAGTCCTCGACAGCGACGCCGCCGCGCAAGCGCCTGCGCCGACGAGGGGCGGTCTTGCCGGACGGCCTGCGGTTGCCCAGCTTGCCGTTGGTCGCCTCGGGTTCGCCTGTGTCAGACGCCTCGTCCTCGGCCGCCGCCTCTGGCTCCTCGGCCGTCGACTCCGGCTCCTCGGCTTCAGTGGTGACCTCGGCAGGCTTCTCGTCGGATTCGGACTCCGAACTTTCTTCGGTCTCGTCCTCCGCGGTCACCGCGTCCTCGGCCTCGGGCACGTTTTCTTCGCCGGTGTCTTCGGCGGCCTTGTGGCGACCGCGGCGGCCCTGCTTGGCCTTCTTGGCCTTGAGCGGTTTGGGCGGAGGCGGCGGCAGCTCGGCCACGAAGGCGAGGTAGAACGCGAAGATGCCGAGCAGGGCGATCGCGGCGGCGGCACCGTAAATGCCGAACAGCCACTGACCGGCGCTGTCGACGCTGAACCAGATCTCGCTGATCGCGGTGCCGATGATCAGCGCACCCGCGAGTACATGCAGCGCGATCGACGACGTGCGCAGCGTCAAAGCCAGCTGCGGTGTGCCGAACTCCGGCCGGCGCGTGCGCAGCAGCGTGAACGCAACCGGCAGCGCGGCAAGACCGATCAGGGCGCCGGTGACGATGCGCAGCACCGTGCCGAGTGTGTGGGAGGTGTCGCCGAGCAGCTCAGGCCAGCGCGGCAACACGAAGAAGAAGTAGAGGACACCGGCGGCGATAGAAAACGACGCGTGCCAAACCACCGCAACGGTGCGGCCCATGCCCCTCCTCGTGCTTATTGGACCGGTTGCGACCAGACTGTCGTTGAGCTGGCCGCACCCGGACCGAGTGCGGAGGATAGGGGATTTGAACCCCTGAGGGCTGTTAACCCAACCCGCGTTCCAGGCGAGCGCCATAGGCCACTAGGCGAATCCTCCGCGGGCCATGGTAGCCGACCTGGCTGATGCGTCCGTCGAGTCGCACGGCGGGCTGGTATTACACTCGCCATGGACCCCGCGCGGCGTCTATCCTGTGAACTCCCCCAGGGCCGGAAGGCAGCAAGGGTCAATGGGCTCTGGCGGGTGCGCGGGGTCCCCTACTTTCCCGGATTCTCACGTTGGTGAAAGGCGCGCGGTGTCGTTTCAATCCTTCGGCCCAGACGAACAGCACGCACAGCACGAGCAGCAGAAGCTCAACTACGCCGAGTTGCAGGCCAAGGGCCTCAACCTCGACCTGACCCGCGGCAAGCCGTCGCCGGCTCAGCTCGATCTCTCCAATGCGCTGCTGAGCCTGCCCGGCGAGGACTTCCGCGACGGCGACGGCACCGACACCCGCAACTACGGCGGCCAGCACGGACTGCCCGAGCTGCGTGCCATCTTCGGCGAACTGCTCGGCATCCCGGTGCCCAACCTGCTCGCGGGCAACAACGCCAGCCTCGAGCTGATGCACGACGTCGTCGTGTTCTCGATGCTGCACGGCGGCGTGGATTCCCCACGGCCGTGGAAGGACGAGCCGGCCGTCAAGTTCCTGTGCCCCTCGCCCGGCTACGACCGCCACTTCACGATCACCGAGAGCCTCGGCATCGAGATGATCATCGTGCCGATGCGAGAAGAAGGCCCCGACGTCGACCTGATCGAGGAACTCGTCGCCGCCGACCCGGCCATCAAGGGCATGTGGTGCGTGCCGGTGTACTCGAACCCGACCGGTGTCACCTACTCATGGGAGACCGCGCGGCGGCTGGTCCAAATGCAAACGGCTGCAACTGATTTCCGGTTGATGTGGGACAACGCCTACCCGGTGCACACGCTGACCCATGACTTCGTCCGGCAGATCGACGTGCTGGGCCTGGCTGAAACGGCCGGCAATCCGAACCGCCCGCTGGTGTTCTCGTCCACCAGCAAGATCACTTTCGCCGGTGCAGGCGTCAGCTTCTTCGGCGGCTCGCTCGGCAACATCGCCTGGTATCTGCAGTACGCCGGCAAGAGATCCATCGGCCCGGACAAGATCAACCAGCTGCGGCACCTGCGCTTCCTCGGCGACGCCGACGGGGTGCGCCTGCAGATGCAGCGCCACCAGCAGCTGCTGGCGCCGAAGTTCGCGCTGGTGCAGGAGATCCTCGAGGACCGCCTTGGCGAGTCGAAGATCGCATCGTGGACCGACCCAAAGGGCGGATACTTCGTCAACCTCGACGTGCTGCCGGGCACCGCGCGCCGCACCGTCGCCCTGGCCAAGGACGCGGGCATCGCCGTCACCGAGGCGGGGGCGTCGTTCCCGTATCGAAAAGACCCGGAGGACAAGAACATCCGGATCGCGCCGACATTCCCGTCGACGCCCGACCTGCGCGAGGCCATCGACGGGCTGGCGACCTGCGCCCTGCTCGCGGCGACCGAGTCGCTGCTCAAGACAGAATGACTAGCCGGCCCGGTTTTCGTCACTGTGGCTCGGTAGCCTGCTGAGCGTGGCGCTCTACCGCAAGTACCGACCGGCAATCTTCGCCGACGTGGTTGGCCAGGAGCACGTCACAGAACCGCTGTCCACGGCGCTGTCGGCAGGCCGCATCAACCACGCCTACCTGTTCTCCGGTCCGCGGGGCTGCGGGAAGACGTCGTCGGCACGCATCCTGGCCCGCTCGCTGAACTGTGAACAGGGCCCGACTCCCACGCCGTGCGGCGTGTGCGACTCCTGCGTGGCGCTGGCGCCGAACGGACCGGGCAGCGTCGACGTCGTCGAACTCGACGCCGCCAGCCACGGCGGCGTTGACGACACCCGCGAGCTGCGTGACCGCGCCTTCTACGCGCCGGCGCAGTCGCGCTACCGCATCTTCATCGTCGACGAAGCGCACATGGTCACCACGGCCGGTTTCAACGCGCTGCTCAAGATCGTCGAGGAACCCCCCGAGCACCTGATCTTCGTTTTCGCGACGACAGAGCCGGAGAAGGTGCTGCCTACCATCCGGTCGCGCACGCATCACTACCCGTTCCGGCTGCTGGCGCCGCGGACCATGCGATCGCTGCTGGAACGCATTTGTGCGCAGGAAGACGTCACGGTTGACGACGCGGTGTACCCGCTGGTGATCCGGGCCGGTGGCGGCTCGCCCCGCGACACGCTGTCGGTGCTGGATCAGCTGCTGGCCGGTGCCGAAGGAAACCGGGTGGAGTACCGGCGGGCGTTGGCGTTGCTGGGCGCGACGGACGTGGCGCTGATCGACGATGCGGTGGACGCACTGGCCGCAGGGGACGCTGCGGCGTTGTTCGGCGCCGTCGAGGCGGTGATCGATGCCGGCCACGATCCGCGGCGCTTCGCCACCGACCTGCTGGACCGCTTCCGCGACCTGATCGTGCTGCAGTCCGTGCCGGATGCTGCGGCCCGCGGAGTGGTCGACGGGCCGGAGGACGTGCTGGAGCGGATGCGTGACCAGGCCACCCGGATCGGCACCGCGACCCTGACCCGATACGCCGAGGTGGTACACGCCGGGCTGGGGGAGATGCGGGGCGCCACCGCGCCGCGGCTGCTGCTCGAGGTGGTGTGCGCGCGGCTGCTGCTGCCGTCGGCCAGCGACACCGAATCGGCGCTGCTGCAGCGTGTCGAGCGCATCGAAACCCGGCTGGACATGTCCATCCCGGCGGGTGAGGCCGCAGCGTCTCAGCCTGCCGCGCCGCCGAAGCAATACGCCCGCAAGAGCAAGGCACCCGAACCCGCACCGGAGCCACCGCCCGCGCCCAAGGCCGAACCCGAACCCGCACCCGAGCCGCCGCCTGCGCCCAAAGCCGAACCCGAACCCGAACCCGCACCCAAGCCGCCGCCTTCCCCGCCGCCGGTGCTCCCGCCGTCGGACCCCGTGGTCGAGGCTCCAGCGCCGACTGCGCCTGCTGTGGCTGGCGAACCTAATGCGGCCGCGGTGCGCAGCATGTGGACCACGGTGCGGGACAAGGTTCGCCAGCGTAGCCGCACCACCGAGGTGATGCTGGCAGGCGCGATCGTGCGGGCCGTCGACGGCGATACGCTAGTGCTCAGCCACGAGTCAGCGCCGCTGGCCAAACGGCTTGTGGAGCAACGCAATTCCGATGTCATCCGGGATGCGCTCAAGGATGCGCTCGGTGTGGATTGGAAGATCCGGTGCGACGTAGGAAGTGCAGCCGCCGCGTCTTCCACACCCGAACCGGAGAGCGTCACCCCGTCACGGCCGCAGCGCGACGACGATGAGGAGGACATGCTGGCCGAGGCCGGTAACGACACCTCCGAGGCCCCACGGCGCGACCCGGAGGAAGCCGCGCTGGAGCTACTGCAGAGCGAGCTCGGCGCCCGCCGCATCGACGGAAGCTAGGCCGTCCACCACGGCCGCAGTGGCAGGCTGCCGTCGCCGCCATGGGAATCCAGCTTGACCGCCAGAACCTGGTGCAACTGAACGACATTCGTCTCGAAGCCCAGGCGCGACCCGGCCATGTAGAGGCCCCACACCTTCGCGGTGGGCAACCCGACCTCCTCGACAGCCTCGTCCCAGTGCTCGACGAGATTGCGGCACCAGTCGCGCAGCGTCAACGCGTAGTGATGGCGAAGGTTCTCCTCATGCACGACCTCGAGGCCGATGTCCTGCGCCTCGGTGATGATGCGCCCCGAGCCGGTGAGCTCACCGTCGGGGAAGACGTAGCGGTCGATGAAACCGCCCGCGCTTGGCCCGGTCCGGTTGTCGGGGCGGGTGATGCAGTGATTGAGCAGCAGTGCACCGGTGCGCATCTTCGACTTGAGGAAGCGGAAGTACGACGGATAGTTGTGCACGCCAATGTGTTCCGTCAGCCCGATCGAAGACACCGCGTCGAAGCCCGACTCGCGCACGTCGCGGTAGTCGCAGTGACGAACCTCGCCAAGGTCGGACAGCCCCTGCTCGGCGATCGCCTTCTGCGCCCAGGTCGCCTGCTCCTTCGACAGAGTGACGCCGATGGTCTTCACGCCCTGGCTGGCCGCGTAGCGGACCATGCCACCCCAACCGCAGCCGACGTCGAGCAGTCGATCGCCCGGCTTCAGCTGCAGCTTCTCGAACACCAGCCGGTACTTGTTTTCCTGCGCCTCTTCCAGCGTCGCGTCCGGGTGCGGGTAGCAGGCGCACGTGTAGGTCATCGACGGGCCAAGCACCCACTCGTAGAACGTGTTTGACACGTCGTAGTGGTGGTGGATCGCCTCGGCGTCACGGATTCGGCTGTGCCGCAGGCCTTCTGCGATGCGCCGCCAGCGTGGCAGCACTTCCTGCGGAGGCGGCGCGATCGGCATGAGGTGCTCGAAGCCGACGGACCGGACGATGTTCGCCATCACCCGTGCAGGCGGGCGCTTGAAATCCATCTTGGCGGCCAGGGCCCTGAGTAGCTCGTAGGGATCGCCAGGGTGCACACCGTGCGGCTCCAGGTCACCGGACACGTAGGCGCGAGCAAAACCGAGTTCGCCGGGCGCGGTGGCCAGATAGGTCGTGCCGCGCGGCGTCCTCAGATCGAGGCCGACTTCGGCGTCGTCGGGTCCCGCCGTGCTGCCGTCGTAGGCAGTGAACCTCAGCGGAAGCTGGCCGGCCGCGAAAATCTCCATGATCTCGGCCAGCGTGAGTTTCCTGGCCGGCGCATGTGTCTGATCTTTGAATGTCGTCATCGCAGTTCTCCGCTCTTCGCGCAAGCGCTCATCGCCGTTGTACCGCTTTCGCATATAGATCTAACAGCCGTGAGTCCGGGTCGTAGGTCTTCTTTACGGTCTTGTAGGTTTCCCCGCCATAGAGTTCATCGAACTCGTCCGGGGAGTAATACGCATCGGAGTACAGCGACTTGTGCCCTTCTAGGTCGCTGACCTTGCGTTCGATCAGCCTGTTGGTATGCCCGTCGGTAGGTCCGACCGGCACCGACGACCAGAAGCCGACGTTGACGTAGGTGTGATGCGGGCGGATCGGGTAGAGCGGCCAGTCGCCCTCGTCCCGTAGCCGCAGCGGGCACAGCCAGATCGGTTCGATCGGGACGTTGTCCAGGAACCAGCCGAGGAACTCGGCGCAGCGCTCGATCGGCACCTCGACGTCCTGGACGACGCGCTCCAGTGGCGGGCGGCCGTTCCGCTTCTCGATGCGGTCGGCGATGTTGAACCGCTGGTCGTAGGCGATCAGCTTCCAGTAGAAGCTGCTGCGCCGGTAGCGGCGCGGCCAGAGCCTGCGGATCCGTGGGTCCTGCGCACCGAACGCCCGCGAGCACCAGAACCAGTCGGTGTCCCACCGCCACAGGTAGTCGTGAATGGTGAGCCGGTCGTGCTTCTCGCCGTCGGGGTGCTGAATGGAGCGGTAGTAGATCTGCTGGCCGGTGTAGTCGCTGACCGTTCCCGGGGCGCCGGTCTGAAAGCCCAATGTCAGGTAGCTCTCGTCTGCGCTGAACACCACGCCGTCGAGGTAATCGACGGGGGTGCCGTCGTGGCCGCCTGTCTCGATGACGCGGTCCATGGCCGCGACGAGGTGTTCCAGCGAGTGGAACCTCACGTGCCGCAGCGCGACGAACGGTTTGACGGATTCCAGCTCGATCTTCAGCCGAACCGAATAGCCTAGTGTCCCATAGGAATTCGGGAAAGCGTGGTACAGATCGGCATGCTGATCAGGCGACGCGGTGACCACTTCGCCTGTGCCGGTCAGGATGTCCATCTCCAGCACCGATTCGTGGGGCAGGCCGTTGCGGAACGACGTCGACTCGATGCCGAGTCCCGTGACCGCACCTCCCAGCGTGATGGTTTTCAGCTGCGGCACCACCAGCGGTGACAGGCCGTAGGGCAAGGTGGCCGCGACGAGGTCCTCGTAGGTGCACATGCCGGCGACGTCGGCGGTGCGCGCATCGGCGTCGACGGCGATGACGCCCGTCAGCCCCGAGACGTCCAGGCCCTTGCTCTTGGTCTTGGCGCGCGCCCGGAACAGGTTCGATGTGGGTTTGGCGAGGCGGACAGTGGCGTTCGCGGGTATCGCCCGATAACTCGCCAGCAGGCCCTGCACACCAGCAGCATGAGCAGTGCGTGCGTCAGTCCCCTCAGCAGACACACATATACGCTAGTCCGCGGCCGCAGCCGATGCGACCGCACCGACACGAGGAGAGCCATCACATGGGACAGGTCAGCGCTTCCAGCACCGTCTTGATTGACGCCCCGCCGGAGAGCGTGTTGGCGGCGGTGGCGGATTACCAGACCGTGCGACCGAAGATTCTTTCCGCGCACTACAGCGGTTACCAGGTGCTCGAAGGCGGGCAGGGCGCCGGCACCGTCGCCACCTGGAAACTGCAGGCCACCAAATCGCGGGTACGCGACGTGAAGGCCAGCGTCGACGTGGCCGGTCACACCGTCATCGAGAAGGACGCGAACTCGTCGATGATCACCAACTGGACCGTCGCGCCCGCCGGTCCGGGATCGTCGGTCACGGTCAAGACGTCGTGGCAGGGCGCAGGCGGCATCGGGGGCTTCTTCGAGAAGACGTTCGCCCCGCTCGGTTTGCGCAAGATCCAGGCCGAGGTGCTGGACAACCTCAAAAAGGAAGTCGAGAGCTAGCTGGTCCGCGGCGGCTGCGCTCCCAGGAATCCGGCGATACCGCGGACGACGGCGTCGGCGTACTTCTGCCTGCCCTCGGGGGTTTTCATCAGCCCGGAGTCGACCGGGTTTTTCATGTTGCCGCATTCGACCAGGATCGACGGATATTGAGCGAGGTTCAGCCCGGCGATGTCGGAGCGGGGGTCGAGGCCGTTCGAGCCGGTGTAGGTGGACGGCACGAATCCCGACGCGGCCAGCTGATCGCGCATGACCTGCGCGAATTGGATGGCAGGCCCTGACTGCGCCTGGTTCAGCGGCGGTGACGAGTACAGGACATGGAAGCCGCGCCCCGTCGGGGGTCCGCCGTCGCCGTGGATGCTGACGATGGCGTTCGGGTGCAGGCCGTTGGCCAACGCGGCGCGTTCATCGACGCAGGGGCCAAGCCCGGTGTCGTCGCCGCGGGACATCGCCGTCCGCACGCCGAGCGCCGTCAGCGCCTGGCGGATGCGCAGCGTGGTGTCCCACGTGAAGGTGTGCTCGGGATAGCCGTCGTCGGTGGAGGTGCCGCTGGCCTGGCAGTCCTTCGTGCCGCCGCGGCCGGTGGGCACCTGCCTGCTGATCGAGGCGTCGTTCGCGCCGTTGTGGCCGGGGTCGAGGAACACGATCATGCCGGCGATGTTGGCGGGGGCGGCAGATGCGGGGCTGACAAGCGTCGACGCGGCAATGAGCAGACCGACGGCGATCGCGGCACCGACACGCAGGCTGGCAGGCACGGGCGCCACCGTAGCCCGCTCGGCGACTACGCTGAAAGCCCAACCCGCCGCTTGTGGATGAGCGCAACCAAGTCGAGACCAATACGCAAGGGGACTGTCATGCAACCCGGAGGCACGCCAGACATGTCGGCACTCCTCGCGCAGGCACAGCAGATGCAGCAGCAGCTGATGGAGGCGCAGGAAGCGCTGGCCAACTCCGAGGTGCACGGCCAGGCCGGCGGCGGTCTGGTGCAGGTCACCATGAAGGGCAGCGGCGAAGTGGTGGCGGTGTCGATCGACCCGAAGGTCGTCGATCCCTCCGATGTCGAGACGCTGCAGGACCTCATCGTCGGCGCCATCGCCGACGCCTCCAAACAGGTGACCATTCTCGCTCACGACCGCCTCGGCCCCTTAGCCGGTGGGATGGGCGGCATGGGCTTACCGGGACTCTGACTTGTTCGAGGGCCCGGTCCAGGATCTGATCGACGAGCTCGGCAAGCTGCCCGGCATCGGTCCGAAGAGCGCGCAGCGGATCGCGTTTCATTTACTGAGCGTCGAGCCACCCGACATCGACCGGCTTACCGCGGTTTTGGGCAAGGTGCGCGACGGCGTGAAATTTTGTGCGGTGTGCGGAAACGTCTCGGACGAGGACCGCTGCCGGATCTGCTCAGACCCGCGCCGCGACGCGTCGCTGGTGTGTGTCGTCGAGGAACCGAAGGATGTGCAGGCGGTCGAGCGCACGCGTGAATTCCGCGGCCGTTACCACGTACTGGGTGGGGCTCTCGATCCACTGTCCGGTGTCGGGCCTGAGCAATTGCGAATCCGCGAGCTACTCAACAGGATTGGCGAACGTGTCGACGGCGTGGACGTCGCCGAGGTGATCATCGCGACCGATCCGAACACCGAGGGTGAGGCGACCGCGACGTATTTGATGCGGATGCTGCGCGACATCCCCGGCCTCACCGTGACGCGCATCGCGTCCGGGTTGCCGATGGGCGGCGACCTGGAGTTCGCCGACGAGCTCACGCTTGGCCGGGCACTGACCGGCCGCCGCGCCATGGCCTGACGTCGCCGCGGATCAGATCGGCAGCTCGATGCCTACTTGCTCGTTGAAGTGCAGCTCAAGCCGCCCACCCGATTCGGTTTCCAGCTCGCGGGCACGCTCCTCCACGTCCTCGAAATGCTTGCGCCGGACGCTGCGTTCGTCCTGGGCGTCCGCCGTCGTGCTGAACCAGAAGTGATACTTCTTGCTGTCGTTCTCCCGTGAGCGGAAGACGATGTCGAGCACCCGTAGGTCGGGGTTCTTGTGCTCGCCGTTGCCGCAGAACACGTAATGGTCGGCGGACACCTTGTCCGCGAACTCGGGGTTCATATTGTTCTCTGAGCCGTGGTGTTGGACTTTGAGGACCGTGACGTGCAGGTGGTCGTCGTCGCCGTTCAGAAACCCGGTGCGTTCGAGGCCGGCCAGGATGAAGTCTTGTTGTGCATCTCCCGTCAGCAGGAGCTTCTTCTTGCCCTCCTCCACCATGAACATCAGCGACGCGATGTTCGGGATCGTCACACCCTCGATGTCGGGGATGCCTTCCCAGTCGCGCAGATCAAACGGCGATTCGGTGAGCGCGCCGGTGCTGAAGTCATCGACGCGTTTCTTGAGCTCGCGCTGAATCTCTTTGAGGCGCTTCTGATTGTTCTGCAGCCAGTGAACCCAGCCTTCGCGCAGCTTCTCCAACTCGTCCTCAGTCGGGCCGATCAGCGTGAACTTCATGGAGCCGAGCGTGAATCGATCCCCCGGTCGCCCGGCGAACAGCAGCCGTGACGCCCTGCGCACCCCCGGTGGTTTGTTGAGAGGGATGTTGAGCGCATCTGCGGCGGTCAGCCTGGCGACCTTCAGCGATTCCGGGATACCCGTTGTGATCGCTTGCATTTCATCGGCCAGTGTCATCAGCTCGGGCACCGCCGTACCAGAAAGGGCGGGTGCCGAGGCCGTCAACATCTGCTCGATCTCCGCGGCGGTTATCTCATCCTTGAGTGGTCCGCCATTCACCTTCAACTGATCCCGAAAGCCGTTGTGCAGGATACCCTTTATCACAGGGGGCCGATCGAACTTCGGCATGCGCGTCGGCTCGGGATCGTCCTTGTGAAGCTCGAAGACTCGCCACTCCACTTCATCTTCCAGCAGCTGCAGAACACCATTGATGTGGTCGGCATCGATGTGTGAGATGTAGGCGAACTCCAGCTCGCGACCTTGTTCGCGAAGCTTTGCCAGCTCGCCGCGAACCTGGTTGCGCATGCTGGTTCCCATGCCGCCGTCGCAGAGCACGAGCTGGCCCGTCTTGGCCTCCAGCAGCAGGCAGTCACCCTTGTCGGATTGAAAAATGGTGAGCTTCATGACATCACCTCTTGATCTCGACGCGTGCGTTGATCGATCGGGCTTCTTGCACTGCGGCCTCAGGGTCGATTCTTCCGAAGCCCACGTCGTTCACCCAGGCGTACGAAGTACCGGCCAGCGGGCGCGCTGTGCGTTGCAGGATGCCCAGGCATTGTGCGGCGGTGAGGTTGTCTTCCGCTGCGGCCAACATCAGGCCGATCACCCCGGCGACGTATGGACTGGCCATGCTCGTCCCGGACATGCCGATCCAGCGTTGATCGTCGCCAGTGAATCCGTTGGCCGCCACGACATCTGTGCCTGGCGCGGTTATCTCGGGTTTGTATCGCCCATCACGAGTGGGCCCCTGGCTGCTGGTGGCGTTGATTTGTTCCTTGACTTCGTCCAGGTTTCCAACGGCGATCACCCGGTGACCGCAGGCAAGCGAGGTGATCGAGTGCGAATCGACGTTGGTGCGTTCCGTGAAGAACGAGGGGAAGCGGAACATGCTGCGCTGTCCTTGGCCGCTGATCTCCATGGGGTCGTCACGTTCGATCCAGGCGTCGAACCGTCCGTCGCGAACTTCTTCTCCCCGCAGCCGGACTCGCCATATCCCTTTGGGGATGCCCCGAAAGTTGTTGCGGTCCAGGTTCGGCGTTACGTACAGCGAGATGTAGTTGCCGCCCGTCGTCGGGTGATACAGCTCGTTGTAGATCGACACCCTCACGCCGCTTGGCAGCCGCGCGTTCTCGACGAACTCTCGCGGGCGGACCTCAATCCACTGAGACGCGCCCGGCGGCTTGAGCGAGACGCCGAAGCGATCTTGAGCGCTGTACCAAATCTCCAGCTCGTTCTCCGACCAGTCCTCGATGCCGTCGCCGACAACCGTCCACTCGATCTCGACCTCTAGCCCGCGTGCGGGGATCTGCCCGCTGGTATGGATGCGGCCCATGATCCACCCGAGGTCCCCGTCGGCCCGCGCCTTCTCCTGGCCGGCATTACCCGCGGCGACGCAAATAGCCCGGCCGGGCTGCGCAAGGGCGGCGTCCAGCCAGCGGGACACGCCGCCGGCCCCGTCGTGCGATCCGCCGTTGGTGCCCAGGCTGATGTTGATGCTGATCGGGAGGTTCTCCTCGCGGGCGATACCGAGCAGGTATTCGACGGCGTGAATGATCGAACTGCTGTCGCTGAAGGTGGCACGTCGCCGCTCGACGTCGTCCTCGGCCGCGGGGACGTCGAGTAGCACCGCCGCGATCTTCGCCTTCGGGCAGACGCCCGAATTGCCCGCGACGATGCTCGCTACGTGCGTGCCGTGGGAGCCGGGCTGCATTTGAGACTGGTGCTCGATCCACGCCGCCGGTGGCAACCCGTCGTTGCCCGCTGCCTTGATCGCCGCGTTGAGGTGGGTCTGTCGGAACTCGGCTCCGCGCGAGAAGTTCTTCGGGGGCCCACGAAAATCTCCACCCTGGTCCCAGATGGCGATGAACCGTGTCTGCCCCTGGTCATCGAGGAAGTCGGGATGCGCGAAGTCGAATCCGCCGACGTCGATGATGCCGATGAGCACACCGTCCCCGCGACCGTTCCTCCGCGCATCACCGATCGCCTTGGACGCCGGCTTCTTGACGACAGCATTAACGGTCACCTCGGGACGATCCAACGCGAGTGGCTCGGAAGGATGTACGAACGCGACCGCAGGGTCACCGCTCAATTCCCTCAGCGACGCCACAGGCACCGTTGCGCACAAGAGATTTCGTCGGGACGACATTTGGGTGGCCACCGTGCCGGCCCCCGCATCTAGTTGCCGGATCTGTTGCTGGAGTCGGTCCATGCCGTTCTCGCCGTCGGCCGCCTCCAGCTGCTCCGGGAAGAACTCGAACATCACGTTGACGTACGACTCGGTAGCGGGTTGCGATTCGGCAAGCTTGACCTGCTTAGGGAGCCGACCCGACGGCCGTTCAACCTGTGCTGTCCATCGCGGGGCATAGGCGACTTCCTGCGTGAGTTGCGCATAGATCGGCGCGGGCTGCTGCCCCGCGACGTCGACAGGTACGGCACAAGCCGTCCGCGACGAACCGTCGGCGCGCATCGCGTTTACGGTCTGATCTCCGTTGGTCACTACACGGAGCCAAGGATGCAGCTTTCGGTCAGGACAGTCGGCTGGCTCCGTCGGCGGGCTTTCGGGCATGGTTCAACCCCCATCCATGATTCCGGCAAAAATGCGCCGAAATCTAATGGTCACAGGTGGGCGGTCAGCGCACATGCGTAGTGCGCTACTCGAATTCAGCGCGAAGCGTCGCTGGCCGCTCGAGGTGGGGTGGGCTCCCGCCCGTTCAGGCGCGGCGTGACGCGGAAAGGCGTTCGCGGCGAAGCTGCGCCACCTCGTCGATCTCCAGCGGCGCCAGCTCACCCACCACGCGGCTCAGGAGATGATCGGCCAGTTCCGGATTGCGGGCTAAGCAGGGGCCGTGCAGGTACGTGGCCACCACGCCGCCCTGCACCGCGCCGTCGATGCCGTCGCCGGCGCGGTTACCGGCGCCGCTGATCACCTCCGCGAGCGGCTCGGCCGACGCACCGAGAACCGTTCCGCCACGGTGATTTTCGAAACCAGTCAACCGCTCGGACAATCCCGGCACCAGCGGCTGCGACACTACCTCGCCGATGGTCCGCTTGGGCTGCGGCGACGTGGTGACGTCCAGCAGCCCCACCCCGTCGACCCGCTCACCCGATGACGTCTCATACCAGTGCCCCAGCACCTGGATTGCCGCACAGATGGCCAGCACCGGCGCGCCCCGCGCGGCCGCCTGCTGCAAGCCGGGGTAACGCAGAAGGTGTTTGGTGGCCAGGCGTTGCGCGTAGTCCTCCGCCCCGCCCAACGTGTAAAGGTCGAGCTCCGACGGCACCGGGTCCGACAGCGTGATCTCGACGATCTCGGCGTCAAACCCCCTTCGCCGCAACCGTTGCCGCAACACGACGGCGTTGCCGCCATCGCCGTATGTGCCCATCACATCGGGCAGCACCAGCCCGATCCGCACCGTCGACTCAGACACGTCCGCCCCTCCCCAGCGTCCGATTCAGTTGCAGGAACGCGGTGTAGTTGGCGACGACCTCGACGTGTCCCGGCGGGCACGACGTGATGGCTTCCACGGCGTTGTGGACCAACGTGTGTTCGACGCCCGCATAGCCAAGCCGCACAGCGAGATCCGTCCCACGCTCGCCCGCGGCCACCACGGGATGATCGACGAAATGCTCGAAGTTGACGTCCCACAGCCACGACAGGTCCTCGCCGTCGGGCACCTGGCCGTTGACCGAGATCACCACCGAGCCGGCGTCGGTGTCCACCATCGACAGCGCCTCCTGCCAGCCGGCCGGGTTCTTGGCCAGCAGCATCCGAACGGAATGCGCGCCGAGTTGGACCGTGCTGTACCGGCCTGCCACCTCGTCGACCCCCGACACCGCGGCCACTGCGGCGGCGGGATCGGCGCCGAGCGCCACCGCCGCCGCCACCGCCTGGGTGGCGTTGCCCCGATTCACCGTCCCTGGCAGCGCCAGCGTCATCGGCAACGAAAGCCCTTCTGGACCATAGATATTCGCGTCGTCGAACCACCACTGCGGGCTGGGCCGCTTGAAATCGGTTCCTGTCGAGTACCAGTGGCTTCCGTCGCGGACGATGATCTCGCCGGACCGTGGACAGCTAACCGAGTCGTTCGCCCAGCCGCCGCCTGCGGCCACCCACACCACATGGGGGCTGTCGTAGGCCGCCGACGTCATCAGCACGTCATCGCAATTGGCGACCACCACGGTCGACGGATGACGGGCCAACCCGCCGCGCAGCGTCCGCTCGATGTGGTTGATCTCCCCGACGCGGTCCAACTGATCGCGCGACAGGTTCAGCAGCACGATCACCGCCGGGTCGACGGCGTCGGCCACGTGCGGCACGTGCATCTCGTCGACCTCCAGCGCGGCCAACGAGGCATCGCGAGCCGCCGCCAACGCCGCCACCAGCCCGGCGTCCATGTTGGCGCCCTCGGCGTTGGTGGCGACGTGTCCGAGTGTGCCTAGCGCCGCCGCGGTCATCCGGGTGGTGGTGGACTTGCCGTTCGTCCCGGTCACGACGACGGTGCGACGGCCCTCGCCGAGCTGCCGGAGGATCGAATTGTCCAGCGTCATCGCCACCAGGCCACCGATCATCGCGCCTGCACCGCGGCCGGTGACCCGCGACGCCCATCGCGCGCCTGCCCCGGCCGCAAGTGCGACACGTCCACGAGTGGTGACCATCCCCGGCAGTCTAAAAGGGAGCAGGCAGGGAGCCGACACGCTGCCGAGCGATCCGGCGGTGACAGGGATTTGTCACCGCAACGTGCCATCCTCGAAACGTGAGCCAAACCTGGGGCCGGCCGGCAGCCGAACCCGGCGCGGGCTGGGCAGTCGTCGACGTCGAGACCTCGGGCTTCCGCCCGGGGCAGGCCCGCGTCGTGAGCGTCGCCGCCTTGGCCCTCGGCGACGACGGCAACGTCGAGCAAAGCCTGTATTCGCTGCTCAACCCCGGCGTCGATCCTGGTCCCACCCACGTGCACGGCCTGACCACCGAAATGCTGCAGGGTCAGCCCTGCTTCGGCGACGTCGTCGGCGAACTCGTCGAGCTGTTGAAGGACCGCACGCTCGTCGCCCACAACGTCGGTTTCGACTATTCGTTCCTGGCCGCCGAGGCCGAACTGATCGGGGCCGAGCTGCCCGTCGACACGGTGATGTGCACGGTCGAGCTGAGCCGCCGGCTCGAGCTGGGCACCGAGAATCTGCGGCTCGAGACTCTGGCGGCGCATTGGGGCGTCACCCAGATGAAGCCGCACGATGCACTCGACGACGCGATGGTGCTTGCCCAGATCCTGAAACCGGTACTGGTCCGCGCCCGTGAGCGCAAGGTGTGGCTGCCGGTGCGGCCGGTGACGCGTAGGCAGTGGCCCAACGGCCAGGTCACCCACGAGGAGTTGCGCCCGCTGAAGATGCTGGCCTCGCGGCTGCCGTGCCCGTATCTGAACCCCGGACGGTTTGTCGCGGGTCGGCCGCTGGTGCAGGGCATGCGGGTGGCGTTGTCGGCCGAGGTCGCCCGCACCCACGAGGAGCTCGTCGAGCGGATCGTGCACGCCGGGCTGGCCTACACGGACGCCGTCGACCCCGAGACGTCGCTGGTGATCTGCAACGAAGCCGCACCCGAACACGGCAAGGGCTATCAGGCGCACGAGCTCGGCGTTCCGCTGGTCAGCGACGCCGACTTCATGCGATTCCTCGACACCGTGGTGGGCGGTACCGACATCGAGGACTTCACCGACGCCACCCTCGCCGGCGAGCAGTTCGCCCTGTTTTAGGTCGGGCGCAAGGTCCCGAGTGAAGTGCCGGGTGTGAACGTCACCGGAAGCTTGCCCAACCCGGTCATGCTCGGATTGCCGGAGTAGTGATGCACGCCGTCGACGTCAACCGCATAGTCCGGAAGGCGTTCGAGAACCGCCTTCACCATGACCTCGAACATGACCCGCGCCAGCGGGGCGCCGATGCATCGGTGCGGCCCGAGCCCGAATGCGACGTGACGGTTGGGCGCCCGGTCCAGTACCACTTCGTCGGGCCGGTCGAACTCCCGCGCGTCGCGGTTGGCCGCGAGCCAGCTGATGAGCACCTGGTCGTTACGCCGGAGCTGTTGCCCGCCGAGCACGGTGTCGCGACTCACTGTGCGGCTCAGCGTCTTGTTGACCGAGCAGTATCGAAGAAACTCATCCGCTGCGGTGCGGTAGAGCTCGGGGCGGTCGATGAGCTGTTGTCGTAGCTCCGGGTGGGTGCCGAGGTGAAGAAGGCTCAGCGCGGTCAGTGACGTGGTGGTGTCGACGCCTCCGCCGATGAGGTTCCACAGAATGTCGATGAGCTGGTTATCGTCCAGACGGTTGCCTTCGAATTCGAACTGAACCAGGAAGCTGGTCAGGTCGTCGCCAGGATCCGCCCGTCGGGCTGCCGCGAATTTCAACAGCCCGTCGATCATCGCGGGGACTTCGGCGATCGCCTTGTTGTATGCGTCGGCGTCCGGAGCATCCATGACGGAATGGAAGAGGTTGGCATACAGCTGCCAGTTGTCGTAGGGCAGACCCATCAATCTCATGGTGAGGATTGCAGGGACGGGGCTCGCATAGTCGAGCACGAGATCCATTGCCCCGTCGGCGATCTTCTGGTCGAGGAACCAGTGCACCGACTGCTCCATGAACGGCCGCATCTTCTCGACGGCTCCAGATGAGAAGAACGGGGTGAGCGCCCGCCGCAACGCCAGATGGTACGGCCCGTCGACTTCGCCAATGCCAAGCGGCGGTTGGCCTTCGGGCCGCGGAACACCCATCTCACCTAGGTAGTTCACGCCGTCGACCGCGTTCGGCTCGTACTTGTGCGCGAATACCTCACCGTCGCGCGCGGCCTGCGCCACCGCGTCGAAGCCGGTGACGTACCAGAAGCCGCCGTAGTTCTCGTTCCACGCGACGGGACACCGACGCCGGAGGTCGGCGTTGATTTCGAGCTCGTTTGCGCTGTACTCGGCTGAATGGTGGTCGATGTCGACAACAACGTCGGTACTGACGTCCGGACGGCCCATTAAGCTATCTTTGCATCTTTAAGGAGGCAGAGCCATCAACGACTGGTCAGCAGGGGCAACGATCGGCGGTCTTGCGATCCCCGCCCTGCCCGACCTCGCCCGGATGCGCAGCGAGCGCTTTCAGAGACTGCAGGATCAGCTCGATGCACAAGGTGTCGACGTCCTGGTGCTGCTCGGCTCCAGCTCGGTGGCGTACGCAACGGGTGCCGCCGAGCCCGCGCAGGACGGCGACCGTGCGGCCCTGTTTCGGGCTGTTTCGGTTGTGGTCAAGGGAGATACGGCGCCTCACCTCTACACCTCGTACGTCGACGGGGTGCCCGACGACCTTCCCGGCGATCACCTGCACGGGCCACTGTTTCCGGATCTGGACGACGGCATAGAACAGTTCGCGAGGGCCCTGTCCGACCACTTCGGCAAGGGCGCCCGCATCGGGATCGACCATCAGACCCATCCGGTCCTGCGAGCACTGCCGGGTGTCGACTGGGTCGACGCGGCGGACGTGATGAGTGCGGCCAAGCTCACCAAGACACCGGACGAGGTGGCCTGCATTCGGAACGCCCAGCTGCTCAACGAACTCGCGATGGTCGACTCACTGCGCATCCTGAGGCCCGGCGTCCGACAGATCGACCTGAGCGCGGCGTTCCTCCGCCGGGTGTTCGAGCTGGGCGCCTCGGCCAACAGCATTGACCCGATCTGGCAGGTGATGGCCCCGACCCGTGAGCTCGGGCCATGGACCCTGCACGGAGATCTCGCCTATCCCACCGTCACCACCGACCGGTTCCTCCGCGAAGGCGACATCATCTGGGTGGACGCGGGCATCAACTGGCAGGGATACGCCTCCGACTACGGACGGACTTGGATCACGGGCGTCGATCCGGTCCCTAATGCGAAGCAGCAGGCCCAGTTCCGTCGCTGGCGGTCCGTCGTCGACGCCGCGCTGGACATTCTCAAGCCAGGCGTGTCAGCCCTACAACTCGGCAAGGCGGCGATCGAGGCAAACGACGGCGTTCGGCCCTGGATCGACCATTTCTATCTGGCCCACGGCATCGGCACAGACAGCGCGGAAATGCCGCTCGTCGGAACAGATCTCGGTGAGCAGTTCGACGAGCGACTGGTCATGCAACCGGGAATGGTTGCCGTCTTCGAACCAGTCATCTGGGAGGACGGCGCGTCCGGCTATCGATCGGAAGACATTGTGGCCGTGACCGATACGGGGTGGGTCAAACTGAGCGGCTCCACCTACGAACCGTACGGAGTCGAGGCATGAGCCCCCGAAGACGACGACGAGTGAGGATCGCAGCGAGGAACGAGCGAGGACCGGAGCGAGGAGGAGTCGAGGCATGAGCCCCGTCCCCCGTGATCGCGGTGTGCTCGTCGGGACGATGGGTCTCGAGGACGACGCGCGCGTCGACTTCGCCCGGCTGCGTGCGGATCGGCGCGAGAAGGTGCTCTCCGGCATGGAAAGTCACGATCTCGATGCGCTGATGCTCGGTGGCGTGGGCAACGTGCGATACGTGTCCGGTGCGCGGCAACTCGGCCGGGCCGGTGTTCTTCCGTTCGCACCTGTCGCGGTGGTGGTGAGGGAAACCCGGCGAGTCCATCTGCTCTCGACGTGGGACGAGGGTGTGCCGCCCGAGATCGGCTACGAGGACCTGTACCGGATGAACTGGAATCCGGCCAACCTCGCGGCCGACCTCGCGAAGATCCCCGGCGTGCGCGAGGCGCGGCGGGTCGGCACCGACGGATTGACACCGAGGTTTGCCGGCCTGATCGGTTCGCTCGTCACCACCGGCGACCTGGTCGATGCGGCGCCCGTGATGACCGCTGCTCGACGGGTCAAGACGCCCGACGAGATCACCTGCCTGGACGTGGCGTCGGCCATCGCGGAGGCGGCGCTGAGCGCGCTGGAGGACGCCCTGGCGCCGGGCATCACCGAACGCGAACTGCTCGGCATCTACAACGAGAAGGTGGCCGGCCTCGGAGCGCCGAATCCGCCGTCGGAAAGCGTGTGCTTCGCGACACCTTCGCGCGGTCCCGTGAGGTTCAGGCATTTGGCCTCCGACCGCCCCGTCGGGGAGGGCGAGCTCGTTGTTCTCGCGCCGGGCGCGCTGTACGCCGGGTACGAGGCCGGCCTGGCCCGCACCCGGGTAGCGGGGAATTCGGGTCCGGCGGGGTCGGCCGATCTGGCGGCGAGATGTGCGCGGGGCATGGACGCACTGATCGCCGCCTGCCGCCCTGGCAATACCGGCGCCGACCTTTACCGAGCGTGGGAGAACGCAGGCAATCCAGATCCGGGTGTCCTGTTGGCCCACGGGCTGGGATTGGGCGCCGAGCCGCCGCTGATCGGCCTTGGCCGCGGGGCCGACGCCACCATCGACGAGGGAATGGTGCTGAGCGTGCAGTCCTGGGTCACCGAGGAAGGCGTCGGGGGATGCCTCGAGCGCGGCACGGTGCGCATCGAAAGCGGTGGGCCATCCACACTCACGCGCTACGGAAGGTTGTAATGGCCAGTCACCGAACGGTTTTCAACCATGTCGGGTTGTGCGTTGCAGATCGCGAACGGTCACGCCGCTTCTATGAGGGTCTGCTCGGGTTCAAGTTCTGGTGGGAACTCGAACCGCCCGACGACGGCACCGATCAGCTTCTGCAGCTCGAGAAGCCGGTCGGTCTGCGCGCGACGTACCTGGTTCGCGATGGTTTGGTGCTCGAGCTTCTCGACTACGCGAAACGCGACGTGCACGCGGGGCCCGGGCGCGTCATGGACCAAGTGGGCCTGACGCATCTGTCGCTGTCGGTGTCCGATTTGGCTGCGGTGTTGACGATGGTCGACAGTTTCGGAGGATCGGTCGTCGAAGCGACTGTGTCGGAGCAGTCGGCGATGATCCGTGACCCCGACGGGCAGGTGATCGAACTGCTCGCGGACTCGTGGCTGGCCATGCTGCCTCCCCGTCCGTAGAAGCTATTGCAATCACTACGTTCGTAGTGGTACCGTCGGCTCATGACAACCACTACTGACGTAGTACGCAGGACCTCCCTCTGGGAGACTTACCGACGGCATGGCTACTTCTTCCGCGAAGCGGCGATGCTGACTATCGCCATGGGCGTCTGCCTGCACCTGTACCGGGTGATCTTCGGCGACGAGCTCACGCTGCAGTACGTGATGACGCCGACGACGGACAAAGTCCTCTTGGTGCCGATGACCTACGCCGCCATCACCGGCATCCTGCTGTGGCGCCGCGTCGAGTTCGGCAACACCGCGCACAAGATGTTCTTCACTTGGTCGCTCGTCTACATCGGCCTCAGCGTGCCGATGCACATCTACTTCGGCGTAATCAAGGGTGACGTCGACTTCTATCTCGAGTTCTTCCCGGTGTGGTTCAGCTACTTGCTGTTTCCGTTCTACGCGGCGCTGCTGACCATGTTCTGGCGGCTGCGGTATAAGAACTGATGCCACCGAATCCGGAAAGACGCGCACAGATCCTCGACACGGCGATCGACATCCTCGCTGACACCGGAGTCGGCGGGGTGACCCATCGCCAGGTCGACGACCGTGCGGGCTTGCCGGCGGGCACAACGTCGAACTACTTCCGGACCCGGTTGGCCTTGCTCGAAGCGACCGCAGCCCGCACTGTGGACTTGCACTGGCAGAACGTTGAACTCCTGCAGTCGCTCATCGGTCAGCCCATGACCCGGGAAGGTGTCGCGGCCCTACTGACCCAAATGATTACGGACCCGCACGAAGAAGCGCGGCGGCGCACGTTGGCGCGCTTCGAGCTCTTCATGGAGGGCACCCGTCGGCACGAACTACGGCCATTCCTCGGTGAGCTGCAGGCCGCAGCGATGAAGTCCGCCCGCCTGATCCTCGAGTCGGCCGGATTCACTCCATCGATCGAACAGGTCGGAGAACTCACCCGCTTGCTCAACGGGTTGGCGTTTTCCAACCTGACGATCTCGCAGGACCAGCCGGGTGCCGAGCACCCGGCCGACCTCATCGAGCGGACCCTGCGAACTGTCCTCGACTAGCGCGAAGCGTGGTTGACCGCGCGTCAGTTCAGGTGCAAATCGATGATCTTCTGCCGCAGCGAATTGCGTTCATACTCGGCCGTCTGACTGTCCGCCCCAGAGGCGATCACGCTGACCCACGTCCGATGTTCTTCGACCGGGACGCAGACCACGGTGACGATCAGGTCCTTACCTGCAGGTCGACCGATGATCTGGTAGTCGTTGTCGTCGCCCGCGTCAAACAGCTCATACGGCGCTTCACGGTTCTGCCGCATCAGCGGGTCGATGTACTTCAGCGCGTTCCAATGTGGCGTATCGAGGGTGAATGTCCCCCAGTGCGCAGTGGTCATGCGAGCTCCCTTCTTCGCTCGGGCCTAGATATCGGCCCTGGTCGGGACGCTATTGCCTGCACTTCCGGCGCACACGCGTAGCTCACTACTTGATTTCGAAAGCCGAGCGCCTTCCTCGATTAGCGTGTGAGGGACGCGTCTAGCCGGTTACGGCTAGCCGCGTGCCGACCGGTTGACTGCCGAGACCACGGCGCGAAGTGACGCGGTCGTGATCGACGTCGCGATGCCGACACCCCACACGGTCTTGCCGCCGACTGACGCCTCGACGTAGGCCGCGGCCTTCGCCTCCTCGCCCGCGGACATCGCGTGCTCGGAGTAGTCCAGCACGGACACGTCGCACCCGATCGAACCCAGAGCGTCGACGAACGCCGCGAGCGGACCGTTGCCCGCACCGACGATCTCGCGCTCGACGCCGTCCACTTTGACCGTCGCCTCGATGGTGTCGGTGCCGCCGTCGACCTCGGAGGCGACGACCTTCTGACGGATCCGTTCCAGCGGCCGCAGCGGGGCCAGGTACTCGTCGGCGAAGACGTCCCACATCTCCTTCGGCGAGACCTCGCCGCCCTCGCCATCGGTGATCTTCTGAATCGCCTGGCTGAACTCGATCTGCAGCCGCCGCGGCAGCGCAAGGCCGTGATCGGCCTTCATGATGTAGGCCACGCCACCCTTGCCGGACTGCGAGTTCACCCGGATGACCGCCTCGTAGGTGCGGCCGACGTCCTTGGGATCGATCGGCAGATACGGCACCTGCCACAGGATGTCGTCGACATCGGCATCCTGCTCGTCGGCCGAGATCTTCATCGCGTCCAGACCTTTGTTGATCGCGTCCTGGTGGCTGCCGGAGAACGCTGTGTAGACCAAGTCGCCGCCGTAGGGGTGGCGTTCGGGCACCGGCAGCTGGTTGCAGTATTCGACTGTGCGCCGAATTTCGTCGATGTTGGAGAAGTCGATCTGTGGGTCAACTCCACGGCTGAACAGGTTCAGGCCCAGCGTCACGATGCAGACGTTGCCGGTGCGCTCGCCATTGCCGAACAGGCAGCCCTCGATCCGGTCGGCACCGGCCTGGTAGCCCAATTCCGCTGCCGCGACCGCGGTTCCGCGGTCGTTGTGCGGGTGCAGGCTCAGGATGATGCTGTCCCGACGTGCCAGGTTGCGGCTCATCCACTCGATCGAGTCGGCGTAGACGTTCGGCGTGGCCATCTCCACGGTCGCGGGCAGGTTGACGATCAGCGGCCACTCCGGCGTGGGCGCGATGACGTCGGCGACCGCGTCGCACACATCCTTCGCGTACTCCAGCTCCGTACCGGTGTAGGACTCCGGCGAGTATTCGAACCGCCACAGCGTGCCGGGATACTTCGCGGCTTCCTCGACGCACTTGCGCGCACCGTCGGTCGCGATGGCCTTCACGGCCTCGCGATCGGCGCGGAACACCACACGGCGCTGCAGGATCGACGTCGAGTTGTAGAAGTGCACGATCGCCCGCGGCGCACCCTCGCATGCCTCGAAGGTCCGCTCGATCAGTTCGGGCCTGCACTGCGTCAGCACCTGGATCGTGACATCGTCGGGGACCAGGCCCTCGGTGATGATCTCGCGGACGAAGTCGAAATCGGTTTGGCTGGCCGAAGGGAAGCCGACTTCGATTTCCTTGTAGCCCATTCTCACCAGCAGTTCGAACATGCGGCGCTTACGGGCCGGGCTCATCGGATCGATGAGCGCCTGGTTGCCGTCGCGCAGGTCCACGGCGCACCACAGTGGTGGCGTGGTGACGACGCGGTCGGGCCAAGTGCGGTCCGACACGGTGACGGGTTCTACTTCTTCGGCGAAGGTGCGATAACGGCTGACCGGCATCGACGTGGTGCGCTGGGTGTTCCAGGCGGGCTGGCCGGGGTGGGGTGGGCCGGAAGGCTTGTTGATGCTGCGTACCGACGTGAAGGCGTCGGGTGAATCTGGTGCGGGTTTCGAAAAGGTAGTCACGGTGATTGCTCCGGGTGGGTTTGGCTGAGACCTAAACGGTCGAGACCGGCGCATCGCGACTACCCGCGACGGGAAGCCGGTCTGGATCAGACCCCGTCGCGGCTGCCGAGAAGGAGCACCCGCTGCACGTCGACCACTCTAGCAAGCCCACCTGTAAGGCCAAAACCCCAGGTCTCGTTCACCAGGCGACGGCCGCCGTGAAGACATCCTGCAGACGAGCTATCGCCAATTTCGACACCACGGTCGTTGGTGGGCAGTTCTGGGATCAATTCACAGCCCTCATGTCGATCTCGGCGATAGCACTAGCGAAGGTCTACACGTGGGAATCCGGGAACGCGATCACCGAAAGGAACCGGATCGGCAGCTCGACCAGATCGACGGGCCCGTGCGCGCCCTCGCCGTCGAACTGCAGCGAGTCACCCGGATGCAGCCGATACACCGAGCGGCTGTGGCTGTAATCCATCACACCTTCGAGCACGTAGATGAACTCGGTGCCCGGATGTTGGAACAACGGATAGGTCTGGCTCTTCTCCGACAGCGTGACATGCAGGCACTCGAGCCGCTTGTGCTCGCCCCGCAGCGACCCGAGCAGCTGATACTCGTGGCCTTCCTTGGTGCCGTTGCGCACGATTCGCGCGCCGGTGCCTGCCTTGACGAACGCCGCGGGGCGCTCGACGTCGGCGCCGCGGAACAGGCTGGTGACCGGGACGTCGAAACCCTTGGCCAGCAACGCGAGTGTGCTCAGGCTGCACGACGTATGCGCGTTCTCGATCTTCGACATCATCGCCTTCGAAATACCAACGTGTGCAGACATTTCCGCGACTGTGAGCCCTTGCTGCTGCCGCAACTGCCGCACGTTTCGACCGATGGCGGCCTCGAACTCGAGCTCCTCGACGGGCTCGTGGGGATCACGGTCTCGCGCCGTGCCCGACTTGTTGCGAAGAAGGGGAACGTCGGTCACTGGGACACCATCATCGCATTTGCCCGGCACCGACATACGGATACGGGCTCTTCAGCAGGTCGCCCTCGTCGAACCGCGACAGTCGGAAGTCGGAATGCGGGATCCGCGGGTCATTGCTGTGTCCGTCGACGACGAGGTCGGCGATCAGCCGACCCACAGCGGGCGCGATCTTGAACCCGTGCCCGCTGAAACCGGCCGCGACGACGAGACCGTCGAGCGCAGTCCTGGAGATCACCGGGTTCCAGTCCGGCGTGACGTCGTAGCAGCCCGCGTAGCTGCTGCTGATCGCCGCGTCGGTGAACCCGGGGAAACGGGTGCCGACCTTGTCGACGGTGAGGTCGACGAACTCGTCGGTCGCGCGGTTGAGGTAGTTGTCGGGATCTGCCTCTTCGACGTCGGACAGGTCGCTGTTGCCGAACAGGATGTCGCCGCCCACCTCCGGCCTGACGTACTGCAACGACACCAGGTCGGAGAAAATTGGTAACGAGCCAATTGCGCTGCTTTCTACGCCGGGCGCGATCGTGACGATCTGCTCTCGCACCACCCGGATCGGCACGTCGACGCCATAAGGTGCGAGGAACGGTTTCGTCCACACGCCGGTCGCGACGACGACTGTGCCTGCCGAGATCTCGCTGCCGTCGGCGAGACGCACACCCGTGACCCGATCGCCGACGACCGACAGTTCAGTTGCCGTTGTGCCTTGGCGAATTTGGACGCCTGCAGCGCGCGCCGAGGCCGCGAACGCCTGCGCGGTCATGTACGCGTCGCCGTAGCCGCCGCGCGCCTCCCATCCGAACGCCGCGAAGGGTGTCAGGTCGGCGAACGGCCACATCCGGGCCACGTCGGCGTGGTCGATCTCCTCGGTCTGCACGCCGACGGCCCGCTGGGCGGCCAGGCTCTTGCGCAGGGATTCGACGTTGGGTTCGCCGACGCCGACGACATATCCGGTCTGCCGGAAGCCGATGTCGGTGCCGAAGATCTCCTCCGCCTTCTCGAACACCTCGAGCCCGACGGTGGCCATCGCGGCCAGCGAGGTGACCCCGTAGTGGCAGCGGACGATGCCGCTGGACTTGCCGGTCATCCCCGATGCGACGGTATTCCGTTCGACCACAAGGACATCCGTGACACCGCGTTGGCTGAGCGCCCACGCGGCGGCCGCGCCCTCGATGCCGCCGCCGACGATGACGACGTCTGCGGTGGTCATCGGTGCCCCGGAATCCAGTCCGTTCCGGCCAGCGGCACCCGCGCCATCGCCGCCGCCTCGATGGTCACGGCGACGAGGTCCTCCGGTTCGAGGTGCAGTACGTGCGCCTTGCCACAGGCGCGGGCGATGGTCTGGGCCTCCATGGTGAGCACCCGCAGGTAGTTGGCCAGCCGCCGGCCTCCTTCGACGGGATCGAACCGTGCGGCGAGCTCGGGATCCTGTGTGCTGATCCCCGCCGGATCGGTGCCGTCCTGGAAGTCGTCGAAGAAGCCGGCGGCACTGCCGAGCTTCTCGTATTCGGCGGCGTAACGGGGATGGTTGTCGCCCAACGCGATCAGCGCCGCGGTGCCGATCGCGGCGGCGTCGGCTCCGAGCGCCAGCGCCTTGGCCACGTCGGCGCCGGTGCGGACGCCGCCGGAGACGATCAGCTGCACCTTGCGGTGTACGCCCAGTTCTTGCAGCGCCTGCACGGCCTGCGGGACCGCGGCCAGCGTCGGGATTCCGACGTGCTCGATGAACACCTCCTGGGTGGCGGCGGTGCCGCCCTGCATGCCGTCAACGACCACGACATCGGCGCCGGCGTGCACCGCAAGCTTCACGTCGTAGTAGGTGCGGGTGGCGCCGACCTTGACGTAGATCGGCTTCTCCCAGTCGGTGATCTCCCGTAATTCGTTGATCTTGATGGTCAGGTCGTCGGGGCCGGTCCAGTCCGGGTGCCTGCAGGCCGAGCGCTGGTCGATGCCCTCGGGCAGGGTGCGCATTCCTGCCACGCGTTCGGAGATCTTCTGGCCGAGCAGCATTCCGCCGCCGCCGGGTTTGGCGCCCTGGCCGAGGACCACTTCGATCGCGTCGGCCTTGCGCAGGTCGTTTGGGTTCATCCCGTACCGCGATGGAAGGTATTGGTAGACCAGGTATTTGCTTTGCCCGCGTTCTTCGGGCGTCATGCCGCCGTCGCCGGTGGTGGTCGACGTGCCGACCTCGCTGGCGCCGCGGCCCAACGCCTCCTTGGCGGGGCCGGATAGCGCCCCGAATGACATGCCGGCGATCGTCACCGGAATGTCCAGGTGTAGTGGGTGTTTGGCGAAGCGATCGCCGAGGACCACGTCGGTGCCGCATCTCTCGCGGTAGCCCTCCAGCGGGTAGCGGGACATCGACGCGCCAAGGAAAAGCAGGTCGTCGAAATGCGGCAGTGGCCGCTTCGCGCCCCATCCGCGGATGTCGTAGATGCCGGTTTCGGCGGCCCGCTGGATGGCCGCGATCGTCGGCCGGTCAAATGTGGCGGACTCACGCAGGCCCAGGCGCGCTCTGTCGTCGGTGGTGTGGGCCATCAGTAGCTCGAAGCGTTATCGATGTGGAAGTGGTAGAGGTTTCGGGCCGACCCGTAGCGGATGTAGGCGGCGGTGTCGTCGCCCTCGAAACCCGCCGCTTTCAGCAGGTATTCGAGCTCGCTGTGGTGCTCGGGCCGCATTTCCTTCGCGACGCAGTCGGCGCCAAGCGACGCGACGTCGCCGCGGACGTAGATGCGGGCTTCATAGATCGAGTCGCCCAGCGCCTCTCCGGCATTGCCGCGGATCACCAATCGTCCGGCCTGCGCCATGAATGCGCTCATGTGGCCGACGTCGCCACCGACTATGAGGTCGACGCCCTTCATCGAAATCCCGCACCGCGCTGCGGCATTGCCTTCGATCACCAGCAGACCGCCGTTGGCGGTTGCCCCTGCCGACTGCGACGCGTTGCCCTTGACCCAGACCGTGCCGCTTATCATGTTCTCGGCCACACCGGTGCCTGCATTGCCGTTGATGGTGATCTCGGCCTGCTGGTTCATGCCTGCGGCGTAGTAGCCGACATGGCCGTCGACGGTCACCTTCACCGGCGCGTCGATGCCGACTGCGACGTTGTGTGCGCCCTCGGGATGCGCGAGCACGAATTCGCCGGACAGATCCGGTCCGTGCAATGTGGCGTTGACCTCACGCAGTGGTGTGGTGCGCAGGTCGAAGCACGTCAACGTGACCATGCGTAGATCACCTCCGGTTCCGGCTCCCAGATCTTGGCGGCCTCGACGCCGGGAAGTCCTGCCAGCGCGCGGTATTCGCTGCCCATCGCCACCCAGTCGTCGGTTTCGGCGATGACGGCCGGTTTGCACGCGATCGCGTCGCGCACCACCGCGAACGAGTCGCGGTTGGACACCAGCAGCGTGTAGAACCCGTCGAAGGTCGCACACAGCTCCTTGAGCGCGGCCTCCACGTTGCGGCCATCGGCGAGCTGCTTGGCGATGAACCGAGCGCCGACCTCGGTGTCGTTCGCACTGTCGAATTGCACACCGGCGGCCCGTAGTTCGCGGCGGATCGTAGCGTGGTTGGCGAACGAGCCGTTGTGCACCATGCACTGCTCGGGCCCGACCGCGTACGGATGACAACCCGCGGGCGTTACCGCGGACTCTGTCGCCATCCTGGTGTGACCGACGCCCTGCCAGCCCTGTGCTTTGGCCAGACCCCAGGCGTCGGTCAACGTGCGCGGATGCCCAACGCCCTTGAGTACGGCAATGTCCGAACCGAATCCCGCGATCAGCGCTTGGGGGTACGTCGCCGCGACCGCGTCCAGCAGGACCTCCGAAGATACGTCTGCGGTAAGGAGATACGTCTCGCCGCGCCTGGTCACGCTCACGTCAAGGCCGAGGTCGTCGGCCGTCGGATCGACCTCCAGCACGGATACGCAGCCCCGCCCCGGGGGTGACAGGATCGGGTCGCCGTAGACAGCGACACCGGCCGAGTCGCTGCCACGATCGCCCATCTCGCACAGCATTCCCGTGAGCAGTTCCCCGAGCCGGGGATAGAGGTCCGGGTTGCGCAGGTGCAACCCGACGATCCCGCACATGGCTTGTCTCCTTTGACGTATGACGATTCAGAACGCCGTCAGGTAGTTGTCGATCTCCCACGGCGTCACCGAGCTGTGATAGGCGAAGAACTCCTCGCGCTTGATGTTGGCGAAGTAGCCCGCCACGCCGTCGCCCGCGGCATCGAGCACACCCGCGATTACCGGGTCGCCCTGAAACTCGTCGACCGCATGCAGCAGCGTCGGCGGCAGCGGCGAACGTCCCTGGCCACCAATGTTTCCGGGGTCGGCGCTGCGCTTGATCCCGTCGATGCCAGCGCCCAGTGCCGCGGCGATTGCCAGGTACGGGTTGGCCGAGCCGTCGCCGCCGCGGAGCTCGACGCGCGCCGAGTCGGGCACCCGGATGTAGTGGGTGCGGTCGTTGCCGCCGTAGGTCGGGGTTCTCGGCGCCCACGACGCGCCCGACGCCGTCGTCGTCGCACCGGTCCGCTTGTAGGAGTTGACCGTTGGCGCCACCACCGCCTGAAGCGCGCTGGCGTGTTCGAGGATGCCGCCGATGAACGCATACGCGGTCTCCGACAGACCCAGTCCGCGGGAGTCCTCCTCGGCGGGGAACACGGGTGTGCCGCCACTGGTCAGCGACAAATGCAAATGCAAACCGCTGCCGGTCTTCTCGGCGAAGGGTTTGGGCATGAAGGTGGCCACCATGCCACGTTCGGCGGCAATCATCGTCAGCAGGTAGCGCAGTGTGACCACCCGGTCGGCGGTGGTCAGCGCGTCGGCGAATTGGAAATTCTGCTCGAACTGGCCGTTGCCGTCTTCGTGGTCGTTGGCGTAGTTGGACCAGCCGAGCGTGTTCATCGCCGCCGAGATCGCGGTGAGGTGGTCGTACATCCTGGTGACGCCGCGGGCGTCGTAGCAGGGCTGCGCGGCGGTGTCGGCGGCGTCCGCGACCGACAGGCTGCCGTCGGCGTTGCGGTGCAGCAGGAAGTATTCCACCTCGGCCCCGACCCACGGCTCAAACCCGGCGTCGGCGGCCTGCTGGATCAGCGCCTTGAGGATCACGCGCGGGGCGTAGGGCCACGGCTCGCCGGTGACGTGCGGGTCGCAGTGCACGATGGCAAGGCCGTCCTTGATGAACGGGATCGGCGTGAACGACGCCGGGTCCGGAATGGCCATCAGGTCGGGGTCTTTGGGCTCCTGGCCCATTGCGCCGACGGCGTATCCCGCAAATCCGACGCCCTCGGTGGCGAGCAGATCGACGGCCTCGACGGGCACCAGCTTGGCGCACGGCTTGCCTCGCAGGTCGACGAACAGCGCGAGGATGAACTTCGTTCCTGACTGTTCGGCCAGGGCGGCAAGGGAAAGATCGGCGTCAGACATTCCAAATAAACCTTCATGTTTTTCGAGAAGGGCCGGCCGGCGCGGACGAGTGGTTCCGCGCCGGCCGGGGTCCGTCAGGCGGGCTGGAGTTCGTACGCCGCGTCCCGGTGGAACTTGGCGTCGATGCCCTTTTCTTCTTCGTCGGTCGAGATGCGGATGCCCATCGTCTTCTTGATGACGAAGGCGATGAGGTACGCGACCACGAACGAGTAGGCCATCACCGCGCCTGCGGCGATCGCCTGCTTCCACAGTTGTTCGAGCCCGCCACCGTAGAAGAGGCCGTCGGTCTTGTTCGGCATGCTGGCGCTGGCGAAGAGGCCGATCAGCAGGGTGCCGATCACGCCGCCCACGAGGTGCACGCCGACCACGTCGAGCGAGTCGTCGTACCCGAACCTCGACTTCAGCCCGACGGCAAGCGGGCAGATCGCGCCTGCGATCAAACCAACGAAGATCGAACCGATCGGGGTGACGGCGCCGCAAGCGGGGGTGATGGCGACCAGCCCGGCCACCGCGCCCGAGGCCGCGCCGACACCGGTGACGTGCCCGTCCTTGATCTTCTCGACGCCGAGCCAGGCCAGGGTCGCCGCACAGGTGGCGGTGAACGTCGTGACCATGACGATGGCCGCCGAGGTGCCAGCGGCCAGCGCCGAGCCGCCGTTGAACGCATACCAGCCGGCCCACAGGAGGCCTGCGCCGAGCAGCGTCAGCGGCACGTTGTGCGGCTTACGGAACTTGCCGAACCCGAGCGACTTGCCAAGCACGATCGCGACGGCCAGTGCCGCGGCGCCCGAGTTGATGTGCACGGCCGTGCCGCCTGCGAAGTCGATGGCCTTCAATTGGTTGGCGATCCAGCCGCCCTTGGCGTCCGGAGTCACCACGCCGTCGAACGCGAACACCCAGTGCGCGACGGGGAAGTAGACGAGGATCGCCCACGCGGTCGCGAACGTCATCCAGGCGCCGAACTTCATCCGGTCGGCGGCGGCACCGGATATCAGCGCCACGGTGATCGCCGCGAATAGTGCTTGGAATAATGCGAATAGGCTCACCGGCAGGCCGTTGATGGTCGTCATCGGTTCGGTGAGGTTCTTCATGCCTGCGAACTCGGTGAAGCTGCCGACGAAGCCGCCGTATGACGTACCGAACGCCATCGAGAAGCCGAACAACACCCACAGCACGCCGACGACGGCCACGGCGCCGAACGTCATCATCATCATGTTGGTCGAGCTCTTGACCGACACCATGCCGCCGTAGAAAAGCGCGAGACCGGGGATCATCATCGTCAGGCCGATGATGCAACACAGCATGAATGCCGTGGTTCCTGTATCCATTTACATCTCCTGGAGTGGTGCGGCTCCGACGAGAGCCGTTCACTGTCAGTAACCAATGTTTCTGTTACGTGGACAGGCTCGTGGTGTTGCCTACGCGTTAACAGTGAGTCGACCGATAGAGTTCGTGCGATGAAGCTTGATCGGCGATGGTGGGCCGCCATCGGCGTCGCGGTGGTCGTGGTCGTGGCGGTTGTGTTGTCCTACACCGTGTTTGACCGTCCGTCCGAAGAATGCCGTCCGGTCAAGGAGCTGCTGGACTTCAATCGGTCCCAGGGCGAGCACATCGCTTCGAAAACCGGTGACGAGCAGGGCATCCCCACTGCCGCTGAGGACGCCGCATATCAGGCATGGGCCGATGGGCTGGCCGAACGTGCCCAGAAAGTCATTGCGCCCGACCTGGCTCGCACGGCTACGACGGTCGCCAGCCTCGCCAATGAGTTCGTCGGCAAGCTCCCCGTCGTGCGAGCTCAAGCGGCGGCGCGGGCGCCGGGCGCGCCCGCGCCGCCTGCGGCCTACGAGATGATGGCGCTGAACGCCCGGATCTCCGAGAACTTCGACGAGTTGGCCAAGGCCTGTTCCTGACGCGGCCCTGCGCGCTTCGCTCTGCGGGCATCTTGACCACATCCTGACGCTACCGGCGGAGTAAATGGGATGCGCAGACCCCTTATTCTTGGTTGGACCCAATCGCGAAAGGTTTGACAGTGGCGCAGGTCGTGCAGAAGTACGGCGGATCCTCGGTGTCCGACGCCGAGCGGATCCGCCGCGTCGCCGAGCGCATCGTCGAGACCAAGAAGGCCGGGAACGACGTCGTTGTCGTGGTGTCGGCGATGGGCGATACCACCGACGACCTGCTGGATCTGGCCAGGCAGGTGTGCCCGGCGCCGCCGGCGCGGGAGATGGACATGCTGCTGACCGCCGGTGAGCGCATCTCGAACGCGCTGGTCGCGATGGCCATCGACTCGCTGGGTGCGCAGGCCCGGTCGTTCACCGGGTCGCAGGCCGGCGTGATCACCACCGGCACCCACGGCAACGCCAAGATCATCGACGTCACGCCGAGCCGGCTTCAGGACGCCCTCGACCTGGGGCTGATCGTCCTGGTCGCCGGCTTCCAGGGCGTCAGCCAGGACAGCAAGGACGTCACCACGTTGGGCCGCGGCGGGTCCGACACCACCGCCGTCGCGTTGGCCGCGGCGCTGAACGCCGACGTGTGTGAGATCTACACTGACGTCGACGGCATCTTCACCGCCGACCCACGCATCGTCTCGAACGCCCGCAAGCTGGACGCCGTCAGCTTCGAGGAGATGCTCGAGCTCGCCGCCTGCGGCGCCAAGGTGCTGATGCTGCGCTGCGTGGAATACGCCCGGCGCTACAACGTTCCCATCCACGTCCGGTCGTCGTACTCGGACAAACCCGGGACATTTGTGACCGGATCGATAGAGGACATCCCCATGGAAGACGCCATCCTGACCGGAGTCGCACACGACCGCAGCGAGGCCAAGGTGACAGTCGTCGGCATCCCCGACGTTCCTGGTTACGCGGCCAAGGTGTTCCGCGCTGTCGCCGACGCCGACGTGAACATCGACATGGTGCTGCAGAACATCTCCAAGATCGAGGACGGCAAGACCGACATCACCTTTACGTGCTCGCGGGAAAGCGGCCCCGGCGCGGTGGAGAAGCTGACATCGCTTCAGCAGGAGATCGGTTTCAGCAAGGTGCTCTACGACGACCACATCGGCAAGGTGTCGCTGGTCGGTGCCGGCATGCGCAGCCATCCCGGCGTCACCGCGACGTTCTGCGAGGCGCTCGCCGACGTTGGTGTCAACATCGACCTGATCTCCACCTCGGAGATCCGAATCTCGGTGCTGATCAAGGACACTGAGCTGGACAAGGCGGTCGTCGCCCTGCACGAGGCGTTCGGCCTCGGCGGCGACGAGGTAGCCGTCGTCTACGCGGGAACGGGACGTTAATGGTAGGCAGTGGTTTGCAAATAGGGATAGTTGGTGCGACCGGTCAGGTCGGCCAGGTGATGCGAACACTGCTGGAGGAACGCGACTTTCCGGCCACCAGTGTGAGGTTCTTCGCCTCAGCGCGGTCGCAGGGGAAGAAGCTGCCGTTCCGCGGCCAGGAGATCGAGGTCGAGGACGCGTCGACCGCGGACCCCACCGGCCTGGACATCGCGTTGTTCTCTGCGGGCGCGACGATGTCGCGCGTACAGGCGCCGCGGTTCGCCGCCGCTGGGGTAACCGTCATCGACAATTCGTCGGCGTTCCGCAAGGACCCGGACGTGCCGCTGGTGGTCAGCGAGGTCAACTTCGCCGCCGCCCGCAACCGGCCGAAAGGCATTATCGCGAACCCGAATTGCACGACGATGGCCGCGATGCCGGTGCTCAAGGTGCTGCACGACGAGGCCCAGCTGGTCCGGATGATCGCGTCGACGTATCAGGCGGTGTCGGGCAGCGGGCTGGCCGGCGTGCAGGAGCTGTTCAGTCAGGTGCGCGCGGTGGCCGATGACAGTGAGCAGCTGGTGCACGACGGCTCGGCGTTGGAATTCCCGGCGCCCAACAAGTACGTTGCGCCGATCGCGTTCAACGTAGTGCCGCTTGCCGGTTCGTACGTCGAGGACGATTCGGGCGAGACCGACGAAGACCAGAAGCTGCGCAACGAAAGCCGCAAGATCCTCGGCATTCCAGACCTGTTGGTTAGCGGGACGTGTGTGCGGGTGCCGGTGTACACCGGGCACTCGCTGTCGATCAACGCCGAGTTCGTCCGGCCGCTGTCGGTCGAACGCGCACGCCATCTGCTGGCCGCGGCGCCAGGGGTGAAGGTGGTCGACGTGCCCACTCCGCTGGCGGCCGCCGGTGTCGACGAATCGCTCGTTGGCCGTATCCGGCAGGACCCCGGTGTGCCCGACGGCCGTGGCCTTGCCTTGTTCGTGTCCGGCGACAACCTGCGAAAAGGCGCTGCGCTGAACACGATTCAGATCGCTGAGCTGCTGGCCGCCGAGCTGTGATCCGGGCGGCAGCCGCGGCGCTGCTGGGCGCCGTTCTGTTGCCATGGCCCGTCGCCCACGCCGATCCCCCGGCGCCCTTTCCCGAACCCATCCTGCCCCCGCTGGCGCCAGGCCAGGTGATCCGAATCGGTCCGACGGCCGGAACCGGCACGCCGACAAGTGATTACGGCATTGGCGCGACCGATCTCTGCGAATTCATGGAGTTCCCCAGCGGCATCCTGCAGGTCTGCGGCGACAGCTTCGCCGGACAGGGCGTCGGCTTCGGTCCCTGGCATTCGCCGGTCGCGTTGCACGTCGATACCGACTCGGTCGAAGACCCGACCGGGGTGCGCTACGACCGAGTCACCGGCACTGACAAGCCACTGCTGGCCGATCCCACCCCGGTGGGGATGTCGCAGTTGCCCGCTGGCGTGGTACAGATCAACCGGGACAACTACATGATGGTCTCCACGGTCAAGGACCTAGTGCCCCGGACATCACGACTGGTGAAAGCCAATCCGGCACAGGGCAATTGGCCGACTATACCGAAGTCGCAGCGCGATGCGACCTACGAGGGCGGGCGGCAGTCTCAGGTCAGCGGCTACTACGACCCGATCCCGGCGCCCGAGTCGCCGACCGGCTGGGTGTACATAGTCGCCAACAATTTCGACCGCAGCGGGCCGGTGGTGCTGTACCGGGCGAAACCCGAGACATTCACCGACCGCGCCGGTTGGCAGGGCTGGTCTTCTCAGGCTGGGTGGGGTAAGCCGCCGACGCCGTTGTGGCCCGATCGCATCGGCGAGATGAGCGTGCGGCAGGTCGACGGCAAGACGGTGCTGTCGTACTTCAACGCCAGCACCGGCAACATGGAGATGCGGGTCGCCAACGATCCGACCGGCCTGGGCACCGCACCGGTGACCACCGTCGTATTCGCTTCGGCTTGGCCGGATCCGGCGGAAGATCTGCCGCCGCGCGACGACAACCGACTTGGGCAACCGTACGGCGGCTACATCTCGCCGGGGTCAACGCTCGACGAGCTGCGGGTGTTCATCAGCCAATGGAACACCGGCCCTGGCGACAACTCGCCGTACCGGGTCATACAGTTCGCGGTGAATCCTCTAAAGCCCTGGTGACCTCCGCTTCACCGAACTTCCTTCGGCGGAAGCCTGGCCGCCGGCACACTTCGCGCATGAGGTGTTCGCAGAAGGTGAGCATCGGGTCGGTACTTGACAACACAGGTGCTCGTGCAGGGTGTAGACGTCGCTTCGCGCGCGCCATACGTCCAGTTCGGGTTTGGTGGGTGGCGCGGGGTGACGGTAGCGATCGGCGCCGGGTTGTCGGTGCCGGTGGTTAGCGTGGCCAGTATGAAGCAGGTGGTCAAGGTGCGCATGCTGCCGACCCAGGAACAAGCGGCGGCATTGCGAGCCACCCTGCGCACGTGCAACGAGGCGGCATCGTGGCTCTCGGAGGTGATGCACGCCGCACATGTGCGCCGCAAGCATGATGGGCAGAAGCGGTTCTACACCGAGCTTAAGCAGCGGTTCGGGCTGTCGGCGCAACCGGCGATCCGGGTGATCGGCAAGGTCGCCGACTCCTATGCCACGCTGAAAGCGAACATCCAGGCCGGCAACTACGGCCCACCCGGTTCACAGAAGCGAAAGAACGTACAGGACAAACCGATTCGTTTCCGCGCGGATGCCGCGCAGCCGTTTGATGCGCGGTGCCTCTCGTGGCAGATCCCCGAGCAGGTGGGGGTGCGGGACGCGATGGTGTCCATCTGGACCACCGCCGGCCGGTGGAAAGGGGTGCACGTGCTTGCCTCACCGTCAGATCTGGTGCTGCTGCGCACCCGCGCGATAGGGGAGACGGACCTGATCTGTCGCGACGGGAAGTGGTTTCTGTACGCGACCGTGGAGGCGCCTGGGGCCCCGCTGACCCAGCCGCTGAACGGGTTCCTCGGTGTGGATCTGGGCATCGTGAACATCGCCACCAGCAGTGACGGCCAACAGGCCGCCGGAACGCGATTGAACCGGTACCGCAAGCGTCAGCAGCGGTTGCGGGCGCGGTTGCAGGCCAAGAAAACGTCGTCGGCGCGCAGGTTGTTCAAGAAGCGGCGCCGCAAGGAGGCGCGGTTCGCGACCGACGTCAACCATAAGATTTCCAAACGCATCGTGGCCGAGGCTCAACGCACCGGGCGCGGCATCGCCGTCGAAGAATTGACGGGGATCCGTGACCGGGTACGGCTTCGCAAGCCCCAACGGGCCGCGGTGCATTCGTGGGCGTTCGCCCAACTCGGCCGATTTATTGCCTACAAGGCGGGACTGGTTGGGGTGGCGTTCATCGAGGTCTACCCCGCCTACACGTCGCAGACTTGCAGCGCGTGCGGCTGGGTGGACAAACGTAACCGCCGCTCGCAGAGTGAATTTGAGTGTCGCCGGTGTGGCTTCGTTGGACACGCCGACCACAACGCAGCGATCAACATCGCAGCCCGCGGTGTCGAACGCTGGGGCGAAGTCATGCGCCCACACGCAGCGCCCACCCTAACAGCCAGTTAGGGCGGCAGCAGCAAGCCTAACGGCAGACTCGAAACCGCAAGGGACGCGCCACAAGCTCGTCGCTTGCGGGACGAGTCCCATGACAGCTGATTCATAACTAATTCACGACGAGCGCATAGGCACCGCTTGCATGCTCGGATGCATGAGCGAAACAACGTCGTCCTCCGAACCCGCGACCGGCCCCGTGGCCACCCCCGCACCGCCGCCCGCCGCACCGGCGACCGCATATGCCGAGCGGCCGCGCCACAGCCGGCTTACCGCGGTGGCCGCCTGGGTGGGCATCGTCGCCGGCGTGGTCTTCATCGTCGCGGTGATCTTCTTCTCCGGCTTTATCCTCGGCGCGCATTCCGGCGGTCACCGTGGCGGTGGCCATGGCGATCGCGACCACGGCTTCATGATCCAGAGGGGCGGGCCGCCGCCGATGTTCCCGATGATGCCCCGCGGCGAGTTCGAGCGCCCGGGCCCGGGCGTCCCGCCGTTCGGGCCCGGTGGCCCGAACTTCGAACAGCCGAACGGTCCCAGTACGGCCCCGTCGCGGCCGTAGCTCGGAATCCACGAGATCGACGTTTTGCAGGAGAAGCGCAAAAGCAGACCTGCAAAACGTCGATTTCGGCGTGTTTTCGGGTACACGCTGAGCTATGACCGAGAAATTCACGACGACCGACGCGGGCAACCCCGCGCCCAGCGACGACCAGTCACTGACCGTCGGCCCCGATGGCCCGATCTTGCTGCAGGACCACTATCTGATCGAGCAGATGGCGAATTTCAACCGGGAGCGCATCCCGGAGCGGCAGCCCCACGCCAAGGGCGGCGGCGCCTTCGGACACTTCGAGGTCACCCAGGACGTCAGCGCCTACACCAAGGCCGCCGTATTCCAGCCAGGCACCAAGACCGAAACGGTCATCCGGTTCTCCACCGTTGCTGGCGAGCGGGGCAGCCCGGACACCTGGCGCGACCCGCGCGGTTTCGCGCTGAAGATGTACACCTCCGACGGCAACTTCGACATCGTCGGCAACAACACTCCTGTGTTCTTCATCCGCGATCCCATGAAGTTCCAGCACTTCATCCGCTCGCAGAAGCGCATGCAAGCCACCAACCTGCGTGACCACCACATGCAGTGGGACTTCTGGACTCTCTCGCCGGAGTCGGCGCATCAGGTCACCTGGCTGATGGGTGACCGCGGCATCCCGCGAAGCTGGCGGCACATGAACGGGTACTCCAGCCACACCTACAGCTGGCTGAACGCCAACGACGACCTGTTCTGGGTGAAGTACCACTTCAAGACCGACCAGGGCATCGAGTTCCTCACCCAGGAGGAGGGCGACCGGCTGGCCGGCGAGGACGGTGACTACCACCAGCGCGACCTATACACGTCCATCCAGGAAGGCAACTTTCCGAGCTGGACGCTGCACGTGCAGATCATGCCGTTCGACGACGCGAAGACCTACCGGTTCAACCCGTTCGACCTCACCAAAGTGTGGCCGCACGGTGACTACCCGCTGCACGAGGTCGGCCGGCTGACGCTGGACCGCAACGTCACCGACTACCACGCCGAGATCGAGCAGGCCGCATTCGAACCCAACAACATCGTGCCAGGCACCGGTTTGAGCCCGGACAAGATGCTGCTGGCCCGCGGGTTCTCCTACTCCGACGCGCACAGAGCCCGGCTCGGTGTCAACTACAAGCAGATCCCCGTCAACACACCGAAGGTCGAGGTGCACAGCTACTCCAAAGACGGCGCGATGCGGATCCGCAACGCGACCGACCCGGTGTATGCGCCGAACTCGATGGGCGGCCCGCATGCGGACGCAAAGCGTGCGGCCGAGGTGCACTGGTATGCCGACGGGGAAATGGTTCGCGCCGCGTACACGCTGCGGCCCGAGGACAGCGACTGGGGTCAGCCCGGCACGCTGGTGCGGGATGTTCTTGACGACGAAGCGCGGGACCGGTTGGCGCACAACATCATTGGCCACGTTTCCAAGGGTGTGCGGGAACCCGTCCTTTCGCGAGTGTTCGAGTACTGGAAGAACGTCGATCCCGACCTCGGCAAGGAGGTCGAGGAGGGCGTGCGCGGCAACGGCAAGTAAATCAGTCTGCAGGCGCCCCGGTGGCAGCCCGACCGGGGCGTCTTGCTGTCTCAAGCCGGGCTGGCATGATCAACGCCATGAGCATCGAAGTCGTTTTCACCGCCGAGTCAACCGCAACAGGGGGCGGCCGCGACGGCCACGTGAAGTCCTCCGACGGCAGGGTCGATCTGGACACCCGGCCACCGAAGGAAGCCGGTGGCAGCGGCGACGGCACCAACCCCGAGCAGCTGTTCTCCGCGGGCTACGCCGCATGTTTCCTCGGCGCGCTTCGGCTGGTCGCGAGCAACAACGATGTCAAGCTCGATGACGCCACGGGAATCACCGCGCAGGTCGGCTTCGGCAAGGACCCCGCAGGCGGCTTCGGCATCAACGCGAATCTCATCGGCTACCTGCCAGGTCTGGAGCAGAGCGTCGCCGACGATCTGATGGACAAGGCGCATCAGGTGTGCCCGTATTCGAAGGCCACCCGCGGCAACATCGACGTGACGCTGTCGGCGAAGGTCTAGTTCATGCGGACTGCCGCGGCGATAGGCGTCGGTCTGGCCGTTGGTCTGTCGTTGGCGGCGCCGGCGAGCGCTCGTCCGTCCGACCCCGGCGTGGTGAATTACGCTGTGCTGGGCAAGGGTTCGGTGGGCAACATCGTCGGTGCGCCAATGCGGTTCGACTGGACGTTCACCGATCCGTTCCAGTCGTATTACGTCGACGATCCGGTCTGCAACAACTGGGCGGAGATCGGACTGCCCGAGGTGTATGCCGACCCGGATCTGGCGTCGTTCAACGGCGCGGTCACGCAGGAATCGCCCACCGACATGACGCACTACGTCAAACAGGCGATCGGCGTATTCGCCACCAATGACGCTGCCGACCGCGCGTTCCATCGGGTCGTCGACCGGACCGTGGGATGCAGCGGCCAGACCACCGCAATGCACCTGGACAACTTCACCACCCAGGTGTGGACCTACACAGGTGGGCCGGCCAGCGCGACCGATGCCGACTGGGTGAAGCAGGAGGCAGGCACCGACCGCCGCTGCTTCGTCACGACGCGCAAGCGGGAGAACGTTCTGTTGCAAGCAAAAGTTTGTCAATCCGGCAACGGCGGGCCCGCGGTGAACGTGCTGGCCGGGGCGATGCAGAACACGCTAGGGCAGTAACCGGCAACGTTTTTGGGTACACGTCACGAACGCGTCATCCGAAAATCGCGGGACTTTGTCGGTCGTCTCTGGAAGATGGAGTGAAGGCCGCGATCGTTCCCTACCCGGAAGGGGCCGGAAGATATGACCTTCGCCATGACGTCCGAGGTGGACGACGCGCACCCATCGAACGCCGATAAAGGCGAGCTCACCAGCGCATATAGCGCCGCCCAGCACATCGGGGAGAGCTGTCTGGCCGACGGTCCGGTGGGGCGGGTTGGCCTCGAAGTCGAGGCGCACTGCTTCGACCTTGCCGATCCGATGCGCCGCCCGGACTGGACCGAGCTGAGCGACGCGATCGCCGGTGTTCCGCCGCTGCCAGGAGGCAGCGCGATCACCGTCGAACCCGGCGGCGCGGTCGAGTTGTCCGGCCCGCCGATGGATGAACCAGTCGCGGCCATCGCGGCGATGACGGCCGACCGCGCAGTCCTGCGCTCGGCGTTCGCGCAAGCCGGCTTGGGTCTGGTGCTACTGGGCGCTGACCCGCTGCGCCCGGCCAAGCGGGTGAACCCCGGCGACCGGTACCGCGCGATGGAGGACTTCTTCATTGCCAGCCAGACCGGCGAAGCGGGCGCGGCGATGATGACGTCGACGGCCTCGGTGCAGGTCAATCTCGACGCAGGACCGCGGGAGGGCTGGGCGGCGAGGGTGCGGCTGGCGCATGCGTTGGGCCCGACGATGATCGCGATCGCCGCCAACTCACCACTGCTCGGGGGCCAGTTCTCCGGCTGGGCCTCGACGCGGCAGCGGGTGTGGAGCCAGCTTGATTCGGCGCGCTGCGGCCCGATCCTCGGTGTCAACGGCGACGACCCGGCCAGCGACTGGGCGCGCTACGCGATGAAGGCGCCCGTGATGCTCGTGCACCCGACTCCGGAGATGGATGCGGTTCCGATTACGGATTGGGTGCCGTTCGCGGACTGGGCCGACGGACGGGTGCTGCTTGGCGGCCGCAGGCCGACGCAGGCCGACCTCGACTACCACCTGACCACGCTGTTCCCACCCGTTCGGCCGCGTCGCTGGCTGGAGATCCGCTACCTCGACAGCCTGCCCGACGCGGTGTGGCCCGCGGTGGTGTTTACCCTCGTCACATTGCTCGACGATCCTGTCGCCGCCGACATCGCCGCCGAAGCCACCGAGGCGGTGGCCACGGCATGGGACCGCGCCGCACAGATCGGCCTCGGCGACCGACGCCTGCACGAGGCGGCCATCCGCTGTGTGCAGACCGCCGCCGAACGCGCATCCGCCGAACTCGAGGAATCGATGGGGCAGTTGGTGCGTTCGGTCGAGAAAGGACGCTGCCCGGCCGACGATTTCTCCGACCGCGCAGTGAAATACGGGATCGACGCCGCGATCACCCAACTGGCGCAAGGAGAGCTGTGACACGCGAGACGCTTGCGCGTGAGCTGACGAAGGCCAGAGACCGCACGCTGCGGCTCGTCGATTTCGACGACGCCGAACTGGGGCGCCAGTATGACCCGCTGATGAGCCCGCTGGTGTGGGACCTTGCGCACATCGGTCAGCAGGAAGAGCTGTGGCTGCTGCGTGACGGCAACCCGGACCGGCCGGGCATGCTGACTCCGGAAGTCGAGCGCCTTTACGACGCGTTCGTGAATTCGCGCGCCAGCCGGGTGAACCTGCCGCTGCTGCCGCCGCAGGATGCGCGCGCCTTTTGCGCGACGGTGCGTAACAAGGTGCTCGACAGCCTGGACTCACTGGCTGATGACGATGCGGCTTTCAATTTCGGACTCGTCATCAGCCACGAAAACCAGCATGACGAGACGATGCTGCAGGCCCTCAATCTGCGATCAGGACTGCCGTTGATGGACACCGGATCGCCTCTGCCGCAGGGCCGTTCAGGGGTTGCGGGCACATCCGTGCTCGTGCCCGCGGGTGAGTTCGTCCTCGGCGTCGACGCGGTCAGCGAGCCGCATTCGCTCGACAACGAAAGGCCCGCACACATCGTCGATGTGCCTGCCTTCCGCATCGGCCGCGTCCCTGTGACCAACGGCGAATGGCGGCAATTCATCGACGACGGCGGTTACCAGCAGCAGCGCTGGTGGTCGGACCGCGGATGGGCTCATCTCCAGGAGGCGGACTTGTCCGCGCCGCAGTTCTGGAATCAGGATGGCACCCGCATCCGCTTTGGGCATGCCGAAGAGATCCCGGGCGACGAAGCCGTGCAGCACATCACCTACTACGAGGCAGAGGCGTATGCGGCGTGGGCCGGTGCGCGCCTGCCCACCGAGGTGGAATGGGAGAAGGCAGCCGCATGGGATCCCGCGGCCGGTAGGCGCCGCCGATTCCCTTGGGGCGCATCAGAACCCACCGAGCACCTCGCGAACCTCGGCGGTGATGCATTGCGGCCGGCCCCGGTCGGGGCGTACCCCGCAAGCGCATCGGCGTACGGCGCCGAACAGATGCTCGGCGACGTGTGGGAGTGGACCTCGTCGCCGTTGCGGCCGTGGCCGGGCTTCACGCCGATGATCTACGACCGGTATTCGCAGCCGTTCTTCGAAGGTTCTGGGGCCGGCGACTACAAGGTGCTGCGCGGCGGCTCGTGGGCGGTCGCGCCAAGCACCCTTCGACCGAGCTTCCGCAACTGGGACCACCCGATCCGGCGGCAGATCTTTTCGGGCGTACGCCTGGCCTGGGACGCCTGATGTGTCGACACCTCGGCTGGCTCGGAGAACCGCGATCGATCGCGTCGCTGGTTCTCGACCCGCCGTCGGGGCTGCTGGTGCAGTCGTATGCCCCCCGCAGGCAGAAGCACGGTCTGATGAACGCCGACGGCTGGGGCGTCGGATTTTTCGATGAAGGCGTGGTGCGCCGGTGGCGTAGCGCCGCACCACTGTGGGGGGACACGTCATTCGCCTCGGTGGCGCCCGCGTTGAGCAGCGATTGTGTTGTCGCGGCGGTGCGTTCGGCCAGCGTCGGCATGCCGATCGAACCGACGGCGTCGGCCCCGTTCACCGACGGGCAGTGGCTGCTGTCGCACAACGGGCTCGTCGATCGTGCCGTGCTGCCGCCGTCGTCTCGGGCGGAGTCCACCGTCGACAGCGCGCTGCTGGCTGCGCTGATCTTCGAGCGTGGACTCGACGCGCTCGGTGACACGATCGCGGAGGTCGCGGCCGGCGATCCCAATGCACGGCTGAACATCCTGGCGGCCAACGGATCTCAACTGCGCGCCACCACGTGGGGCGACACCCTGTCGGTGCTGCGTCGAGACGACGGCGTGGTGCTGGCCAGTGAACCATACGACGACAACCCCGACTGGCGGGAGATCCCCGACCGCCATCTCATCGTGGTCGAGTCATCTCGCGTCGAGTTGATCCCCCTGAAAGGATCGTCATGACCCTCTCGCTGTCCAACCACCTGGCGGCCGACTCGGCGGCCCAGGCACTGCGCCGAGACGTGCGGGACGGATTGACACAGACGCCGAAATCGTTGCCGCCCAAGTGGTTCTACGACACGGTGGGCAGCGACCTGTTCGACCAGATCACCCGGCTGCCGGAGTACTATCCGACCCGCGCCGAGGCTCAGATCCTGCGTGCGCGGTCGGCCGAGATCGCCGCCGCGTCGGGCGCCGACACTCTGGTCGAGCTCGGCAGCGGCACCTCGGAGAAGACCCGCATGCTGTTGGACGCCTTGCGCGACAACGGATCCCTGCGCCGGTTCATCCCGTTCGATGTCGACGCCGGGGTGCTCAATGCGGCGGGCGCGGCGATTCAGCGCGAGTACCCGGGCATCGAGATCGATGCGGTGTGTGGCGATTTCGAGGAGCACCTCGACGAGATTCCGCGCGTTGGCCGCCGCTTGGTCGCCTTCCTCGGCTCAACGATCGGCAACCTGACGCCGGGTCCGCGGGCCGATTTCCTGTCCGCGCTGTCGGACACCTTGCAACCGGGGGACAGCCTGCTGCTGGGCACCGACCTGGTCAAAGATGTCGGCCGGTTGGTGCGTGCCTACGACGACAGTGCGGGCGTGACAGCGAAGTTCAACCGCAACGTGCTGGCGGTGGTCAATCGGGAACTCGATGCCGATTTCGATCTCGAGGCGTTCGAGCACATCGCCCGATGGAACGCCGAGGAGGAGCGCATCGAAATGTGGCTGCGCGCCACGAGCGAGCAGCGGGTCCACATCGCCGCACTGGACCTGGCTGTCGACTTCGCCGCGGGCGAGGAGATGCTCACCGAGGTGTCATGCAAGTTCCGGCCCGACGGAGTCGAGGCCGAACTGGCCGCGGCGGGTCTGCGGCGCACGCATTGGTGGACCGATCCCGCCGGTGACTTCGGGCTGTCCCTTTCGACGAAATGAGCGGCCAAGGCTCACTGGCTGAGCGGTGGCGGGCCGCCCGTCCAAAGGTCGCCGGCCTGCACCTCGACAGCGCCGCGTGCTCGCGGCAGAGTTTCGCGGTCATCGACGCGGCTACCCAGCACGCCAGGCACGAGGCCGAAGTCGGCGGATACGTTGCCGCCGAGGCCGCCGCTCCCGCGCTCGAGGCCGGCCGCGCCGCCGTCGCCGCGCTGACCGGGATGAATGGTTCCGATGTCGTCTTCACGACTGGCTCCAACAGCGCACTCGACGTTCTGCTGGGCAGCTGGCCCGGCGAACGCAGCGTCGCCTGCCTGCCCGGTGAGTACGGCCCCAACCTGGCTGTCATGGCCGTCAACGGGTTCCAGGTCAGCGCGCTGCCCGCCGACGAGCTCGGTCGGCTCGCGGTCGACGACGCTGCTCGCCGCCTGGCGGCCGACCCGCCGGCGCTGGTACACCTCACCCCGTTGGCCAGCCATCGGGGGTTGGCCCAGCCGCTGGCCGAGCTCGCCGGGGTGTGCCGCGAGCTCGGTCTGCCGCTGGTGGTAGACGCCGCACAGGCGCTGGGCCACCTCGACTGCGCAGTCGGCGCTGCCGCGATCTACAGCTCGTCGCGCAAGTGGATGGCGGGCCCACGAGGCGTCGGCGTGCTGGCGATTCGTCCGGAGCTCGCGCGAGCGGCTGAGGCCGCGGCTACCTCCGCCGGAATGGGGCTTGGGCATACCGGTGATGCAAACCCTGGAACTGGGTGAGGCGAATGTCGCTGCGCGCGTTGGTTATTCGGTGGCATTGGGGGAGCACCTGGCCGCGGGGCCCGACCAGATCCGCGACCGGCTGGCTGAGCTTGGCCGGATGACCCGGGCTGCCCTGGCCGACGTCAGGGGCTGGCGGGTGGTCGAGCCGCTCGACGAGCCGACCGCGATCACCACGCTGGAGCCGCGCAACGGTGCCGACCCGCAGAAGGTGCGGGCGTGGCTGATCGCCGAGCGCGGCATCGTCACGACCTACGCCGAGCTGCAGCGCGCGCCATTCGAGATGGCAAAGCCGGTGCTGCGGGCATCGCCCCACGTCGACACCACGCCCGAGGACCTCGACCAATTCGCCGAGGCCCTGGCCGCCGCGACCGACCAGGTGTGATTAGCCGGATTTGTGGGCGGTCAACAAGAACGCAGGCATCTTCTGCCGCCCCTTCTCGTCGTTCTCGAACGTCGGCATCTCGAACGGCGCATCGGGGGGAATTGCCCTCGCCATGTTCGCGTGGATGAACGCCGGCCGGATCTCGTCGATCTCCCAGTACTTCGACACCGCCTCGCGCAATTCGTCCTCGGTGACGGTGTTCGGCCCGAAATCCATCTCGGCAGGGAACGCGCCCTTGCCGAATACCAGGATGTAGTAAGTCGCGCCCGGTGCGGCCGCCCGATGCACGGAGCGCAGGTAGCCGTCGCGGCCCTCGATCGGTAGCGAGTGGAAAAGCGTGCTGTCGATGATGGTTGAGAACCGGCCGTCGTAGCCGCTGAACGACGTGATGTCTGCCTGCACGAAAGAAGCGGTGGCCAGGTTGCGTTCCTGAGCCGCCTTGTTGGCCGCGGCGATGGCGGTCGGCGTCAGGTCGATGCCGACCACGGTATAGCCGTCGGTGGCGAGTGCCAGCGACAGTTCGGCGTAGCCACAGCCGGCGTCCAGCACGTCACTGCGGACCTTGCCTGCCGCGATGAGCGCTGCTAATTCGGGTTGCGGTTCGCCGATGTTCCACGGTGGCGGCCCATCGAATGCGCCCTGTTGGCGGTATGTGCTGTCCCAGTCCATTACCTCAGATGCCATGGGACCCAAGCTACTCCGCCGGTGCAACGTCCCAGGTGTGCACGGGTTTGTTGGTGTGCATCCGTTCGCAATACAGCCGCAGCATTCCGGCCAGCGCGTCGGGCCGGGTCATGCCGCGTTCCTGCAACGCCTGCACTGTGGACACCTGCCAGGCCGCGCCGTTGCGTCCGGTCTTGGCGCGGCCCTCGATCACGCCGAGGTACCGGTCGCGCACTTCACCCGCGACTCCCCAGCGGCGCAATCCCTCGTCGGCCATCGGCAGCAACTGGCGCAGCACCAATTCGTCGGGCGTCACCTCTCCCAGACCGGGCCAGTACAGCCTGGCGTCCATCCCGTGTTGCGCGGCCTCGAGGAAATTGTGGTGTGCCGCAGCGAAACTCATCTTCGTCCACAGCGGGCGGTCCTCCTCGGACAGTGTCCGCAGCATGCCGTAGTAGAAGGCCGCGTTGGCCAACATGTCCACCACGGTCGGGCCTGCGGGCAGTACCCGGTTCTCCACGCGAAGATGGGGACGTCCGACTCCGTCCTGTTCCACGACGTCGTACACCGGCCGGTTCCACCGGTAGATGGTTCCGTTGTGCAGCCGCAGTTCCGCGAGCCGCGGCGTGCGGCCCTCCGACAGCTCGCTGACCGGATCCTCGTCCGACAGCTCAGGCAGCAGCGACGGGAAGAACCGGACGTTCTCCTCGAACAGGTCGAAGATCGAGGTGATCCAGCGTTCGCCGAACCAGACTCGTGGACGCACGCCCTGCGTCTTGAGCTCGTCCGGACGGGTGTCGGTGGCCTGGGCGAACAGCTCGATGCGGGTTTCGGCCCATAGCTGATGGCCGAAAAAGTACGGGGAGTTGGCGCCGAGCGCCAGCTGCGGTCCTGCCAGCACCTGCGCGGCGTTCCAGTTCTTCGCAAAGTCGGCGGGAGAGACCTGCAGATGCAACTGCATGCTGGTGCACGCCGACTCCGGTGCGATCGACTCCGTCTGCAGGCTCAGCCGCTCAGGACCCTCGATATCGATCAGGATGTCCTCGCCGCGGGCGGTGAAAATCGAATCGTTGAGCGCCTGATAGCGCGTCGACTCGCTCATCCACCGGCCCGAAAGGTGTTCTGGCATCAGCGTCGGCAGGATTCCGATCATCACAATGTGCGCGTCGTGTCCGTTGGCCTTGGCCTCCGCGGCGTTGAGGCTGGCCCGAACCTCGGCCTCCAACTCGAGCGCTGCGCGCCCGGGCAACGGCCGTGGCGGAACATTGAATTCTATGTTGTAGGCACCCAATTCGGTTTGATACGCCGGGTCGGCGATCGCCTTGAGCACCTCCTGATTGCTCATTGCGGGCTGATAGTCGGAGTCGACGAGATTGCACTCGATCTCCATGCCGGTCAGTGGCCGTTCGAACTCGAAACTGGACCGGGCGAGCATGGTTTCGAAGACGTCCAGGCACAGTTGCACCTTGCGCCGGTACTCGCGGCGGTGCGCGCGAGAGAACTCGATCTGCTTCACCTCTTCGCCCACAACGCCATTGTCGGCGAGCGCGCGCGTTTGTACGTGGACACGCCGCGATTGGTGGACATTTTGCGGACACTCGCGTGGGAACGAGTGTGCGTGATCAGCCGCTGCGGCTGGCCACCACAACCTGAGGGCTCATCAGCCCGCCGCGCAGCTCCACCTCGATCGCCGGGTCGGCGTGTGCGGCCAGCGCCCGAAGCGCCGACGGACTGTATGTGCGCAGCGAGCTAATCACGCCGTCGTGCACGAACGGCACCACCGGCGCCAGCGGCAGCATCGCCGCCAGCCGCAGGAGGTGCAGCGGCGACGGTGGCCGCGGCAGGTCGATGATCACGAGCTTGGTGGCCACGCGGGTGCCTTCTGCAAACACGCGCGATGCCAGCGACGGCGGCAGATGGTGAAACGAGAACGCGAACACTGCCAGGTCGTACTGCCCATCTGCGGCGTCGATGGCGGTGGCGTCCATCTCCTGGACCGTCGCCCGTTGGTGCTCGCCGACGTCACCGGCGGCGATGGCTGCCACCGAGGCCGGCTCGACGTCGGTGACCGTGAGCTCGGCGGTGGGATGCCATTCGAGCAGCTTGCGTGATAGCCCGCCGTGTCCCGAGCCGAGTTCGAGGATCTTGGGATCGGGCACATCGGCCAACTCGTCCAGCACGATGCGGGCGAACTTCTCGGTGTTGCCGAAAAACTCGCCCGTCCACTCCAAAGCGCGGATCACACTGCGCTTGCGTGCTTCATTGGCGGCATCTCCGTCGGAGTCGCGGTCGAGGTACTCCGGCCGGTCGGTCTGTAGTAGGCGGTCCACGCAGGACGCGTCCGGCCCGCCCCTGGGCATGCGGTCAATGTCGGTCGTCGGCGAGGCCATGTAGTCCATCATGGACGACTGGAACCGTCAGGAGGGGAGCAGGAGTTTGGCAGAGTTTGTTGCGGCCATTGACCAGGGCACCACCAGCACGCGGTGCATGATCTTCGACCACGATGGCGCCGAGGTCGGGCGCCACCAGCTCGAGCACGAACAGATGCTGCCCAAGGCCGGCTGGGTCGAGCACAATCCCGTCGAGATCTGGGAACGAACCGCGTCGGTGGTCATGTCGGCGCTGAACAAGACCAAGCTGTCGGCCACCGACCTGGCTGCACTTGGCATCACCAACCAGCGGGAAACCGCGCTTGTTTGGGACAGGCGCACCGGCAGGCCGTACTACAACGCGATCGTCTGGCAGGACACCCGCACCGACCGCATCGCCTCGGCACTGGACCGTGACGGCCGCGGCGACGTCATCCGGCGCAAGGCCGGGCTGCCGCCCGCCACCTACTTCTCCGCAGGCAAAGTGCAGTGGATTCTGGAGAACGTCGAAGGGGTTCGCGCCGACGCGGAGAAGGGCAACGCGATCTTCGGCACGGCCGACACGTGGGTGCTGTGGAACCTCACTGGTGGACCGCGTGGTGGCGTGCACATCACCGACGTCACCAACGCCAGCCGGACCATGCTGATGAATCTGGAGACGCTGGATTGGGACGACGAGCTGCTGTCGTTCTTCGGCATTCCGCGCGAGATGCTGCCCGAGATCAAGCCGTCGTCGTATCCCGAGTCGTTCGGCATCACCCGCGACGACGGGCCGGTAGGCGGGCAGGTGCCGATCACCGGGATACTCGGCGACCAGCAGGCCGCGATGGTCGGACAGGTGTGCTTGAACGCCGGTGAGGCCAAGAACACCTATGGCACAGGCAATTTCCTGTTGCTCAACACCGGCGAGAAAATCGTGCGCTCCGAGAACGGGCTGCTGACGACGGTGTGCTATCAGTTCGGGGACGCCAAACCCGTTTACGCACTAGAGGGTTCGATCGCTGTCACCGGCTCGGCTGTGCAGTGGTTACGCGACCAGTTGGACATAATTAGAGATGCCGCGCACAGCGAGGCGTTGGCTCGCGAGGTTGAAGACAATGGCGGCGTCTACTTTGTGCCGGCGTTCTCGGGATTGTTTGCGCCCTATTGGCGATCCGACGCCCGCGGCGCCATCGTCGGGCTATCGCGGTTCAACACCAACGCCCATTTGGCGCGAGCGACGCTGGAGGCGATCTGCTACCAGAGTCGCGACGTCGTCGACGCGATGGAGGCCGATTCGGGCGTGCATCTCGAGGTGCTCAAGGTCGACGGGGGCATCACCGCCAACGGTTTGTGCATGCAGATCCAGGCCGACGTGCTCGGTGTCGACGTCGTCAAGCCCGTCGTCGCCGAGACCACCGCGCTGGGCGCCGCGTACGCCGCCGGCCTCTCGGTCGGCTTCTGGGAGAACCCCGATGACCTTCGCGCCAATTGGCAGGAGGACAAGCGCTGGACGCCTGCGTGGAGCGAGGACCAGCGTGCCGCCGGCTACGCGGGCTGGCGGAAAGCGGTGCAGCGGACGCTGGACTGGGTCGACGTCGACTAGTCGGACGAGGTCGCGGCGTCGAGCTGACTCTTGGTCTCGTCGTCCAGCTCGATGTCGGCGACGGCAGTGTTCTCCTCCAGGTGCTCTACGGACGAGGTGCCCGGAATCAGCAGCACGTTGGGCGCCACCGACAGTGTCCACGCGAGCGCGATCTGCGCCGGGGTGCGTCCGAGCTTGGCGGCCTCGCGCTGGACGGCGGGGTGCCCGAGCACGGGATTGTCGGCATTGAAACCCGAGCCGAGCGGGAAGAACGGCACGAACGATATGCCGTTTTCGACGCACGCGTCCAGCAGCGGCTGTGACGTGCGGTCGACAAGGTTGTATGCGTTCTGCACGGTGACGATCTCGGTGCGGTCCAAGGCGATCTGCAGATGCTCCGGGGAGATGTTGCTCAAGCCGATGCCAGCGATCAGGCCTTCGTCGCGCGCCTGGATCATCGCGGTCAGTTGTCGGTCGAACAGTTCGCGGTTCACCCGCGCCGGCTTGCTGGGATCCTCCGATTCGGGATCCATCACCCGCAGGTTGACCGCCGCCAACTGGTCGACGTCGAGGCTGCGCAGGTTGGTTTCGATGTCTTCACGCAGGTGCGTCGGGTTGGTGAGCCGGCAGCCACGAGCCTTGGTTGTCGCGTCTGCCGCCGACCTTGCTCACCAAAGCGAGGTCGGCGGGGTACGGGTGGAGTGCCTCGCGGATCAGTTCGTTGGCGACGTTGGGTCCGTAGAACTGCGCGGTGTCGATGTGGTTGATGCCCAACTCAATTGCGCGGCGCAGCACCGCGAGCGCTTGGTCGTGGTCGCGGGGTGGCCCGAATACGCCGGGACCGGGTAGCTGCATGGCGCCGAAACCGACGCGGCCGACATGGAATGAGCCCAGCGGGAAGCTTTGCATACTGATTGCGTACACCACTCCCGCCGGGCTTATTCCGTCAAGGGTTGTCCTACTCCGATTCGCCGAGGATCTGGTAGATCTCGCGCCGGGCGTTGTTGACGATGGCGACGATGCGCTCTTGCTGCTCGTCGTTGGCCGTATGCGCGGACTGCGCGACGGCGCCCATCAGCTGGGCAACCGCGCTGCGCAGGTTGACGTGTCCGGGTTCGACGCCTTCGGCGATCTCCTGCCACGGCGGGGTCTCGATCTTGTCGGCGGCGGTCCGGCCCTCGTCGGTCAGCTCGAAAAGCTTCTTGCTGCCTTCACTTTCGCGTGCGACCAGCAGGCCCTCGTCGACCAGCAGCTGAAGCGTCGGGTAGACCGAGCCGGGGCTGGGCCGCCACAGGTTCTCGCTGCGCTCGGCGATCTCCTGGATCATCTCGTAGCCGTGCATCGGCCGTTCGACCAGCAGCTTGAGGATGGCGGCGCGGACATCGCCGCGCTTGCCGCGTCCTCGCCCGCCGCGGCCACGGCCGCGCGGACCGCCTGGGCCGAAGCCGAACCCGCCACGGGGATCGAATCCGAACTCGAAGCCGCGACCGGGACCGAAACCGAGGTTGGCCTCGAAGCCAGGACCCGCGGGGTGCTCGCGTAGATGGCCACGAACGTTGTCGCGGAACTCGCGGCGGGCCTGCCGGAGCTGCTGATGAAACGCGCGCCGATCGCCGGGGCCGAAGCCGAATCCGCCGGGAGGTGGGGTGAATGGGTTAGTCATTTCTGGTGATTCCTTACGTTTGGGTGGAAGCGCCCCTCGCGCTTCCGATACGTCAACGATATATCGGAACCTATCGCGATGCAACGATTATTTTCTCCGGCGCTCGTCGATGGCGTTGACCAGCCAGCGCGCCCAGTCAGCCTCCATCGCGTGGGTCCGCAGCCCGTGCTCGAGTGCGGCGCGGCCATAGAACAGCGCGTCGTCGTCGGCCCATTCGATGGAGTCGCGCAGCTCTTCCAGCCGCTTGACCTCGGCATCGGCGTATTCGGCCATCGCAACCACGTGGTCGCGGGCCTGCTCGGGCGGAACCTCGCCGAGCAGGAACACCCGCAGCAGCCCGGGGCTGCGAAACGGCGGATCATCCTGCGGGTTTGTCACCCAACGCCGCAGCTCGGCTCGGCCGGCCTCGGTGATGCGGTACTCCTTGCGGCCCCGGGGGCCGATGTCGGATACCTCGATCAGCCCCGCGTCGGCCAGCTTGTTCAGCTCGCCGTAGAGCTGACTCTGGGTCGCCGGCCAAACGTTGGCCATGGATTTCTCGAAGTGTTTGAGCAGGTCGTACCCGCTGCCTGGCTCCTGGGCCAGCAGGCCCAACGCCGCAATTCGCAAACTCACCCGACGATCGTACCTCCACTATTGACATGTCATTAGTGACATGTCATTGTTGACCTATGAATGACACGACCTCGACCCTCTTTGGCACCGACCAGTTCTTTCAACGCGACAACTACGCGCCCGTGACCGATGAGCTGACGGAGTTCGACCTGCCCGTCGAAGGCGCCATCCCTGCCGAACTCAACGGCTGGTATCTGCGCAACGGGCCCAACCCGCGGCAGGCGACAGCACACTGGTTCACCGGCGACGGCATGATCCACGGCGTCCGGCTCGAGGGCGGCCGCGCGGCCTGGTACCGCAACCGCTGGGTGCGGACCGACAGCTTCAAGGAAGACTTCCCGCTGTACAACGCCGACGGCACCCGCAACCTGCGGGCCGGCACGGCCAACACTCACCTCGTCAACCACGCTGGCAAGACGCTGGCGCTGGTGGAGTCGTCGCTGCCCTACGAGATCACCAATGATCTGGAGACCGTCGGCGCCTACGACTTCGGCGGCAAGCTGGTCGACTCGATGACCGCCCACCCCAAGATCTGCCCGACCACGGGGGAGATGCACTTCTTCGGCTACGGCAACATCTCCGAACCGCACGTTACCTACCACCGGGCCGACGCTAACGGCGAGCTGACCATCAACCGCCCGCTCGACGTCAAGGCGCTCACGATGATGCACGACTTCGCGCTGACCGCCGAGCACATCGTCTTCATGGACCTGCCGATCGTGTTCAACCTCGACGTCGCGATGAAGGGCGATGGCGACATGCCCTATCGGTGGGACGACAACTATGGTGCCCGCCTCGGTGTGCTGCGCCGCGACGACCCATACGGCGAGGTGCGCTGGTTCGAGATCGATCCGTGCTACGTCTTCCACGTAGCCAACGCCTTTGAAGCAACCGGAGCCAGCGGCACCCGCATTATCCTCCAAGCCGTCCGCTATCCCGAATTATGGCGCGACACTGGCGGATTCGAGAACGACGGGGTGCTGTGGAGCTGGAACATCGACCTACAGATCGGCACGGTCACCGAACGCCAGCTCGACGACCGCGCGGTGGAGTTCCCGCGGATCGACGACCGGCTGGCCACCCTGCCCGCTCGCTACGCGGTGTCGGTCGGTGACGCCTGTCTTGTCCGCTACGACCTGACCACCGGCGACGCTGTCGAGCATAGTTTTGGCACCGCGGAGTCGCCGGGCGGACCCGGCGAGGCTGTGTTCGTACCGTCAACCTCAGGACCGGCCGACGAGAGCAGCGGCTGGTACATCGGCTACGTCTACGACCCGGTGCGTGACGGCAGCGACCTCGTGATCATCGACGCGTCGGACTTCGCCGCACAGCCCGTTGCCAGAATCAAGCTGCCCCAGCGTGTTCCGTTCGGCTTTCATGGCAACTGGATTGCCGGGTGAGTAACGTGTCCGGCCATGGCGGTCAAGTGGCTGGACGAACCTGAGGCCCACGATTACGACGCGGCGGCGGCCTACCTCGGCATGGTTGCTGAGAAGGACGCGGTCGACAAGACAGTAGCCGCACTCAAGACGGCAAAGCCGGTGTATCAAAAAGCCAAGGACATTCTGCGCGCGGCAGGACTCGCGCTGTTGCCGGAGAGCAACACTCACGTCAGGGCGGATCTTGGCAAGATCAGCGACGGCAAGAAGCTCTCGCCGATCCTGTTGGTGCGCGGCAGCGCGGTCGGCGGATATCCGCTGCAGATCGCCGACGGCTATCACCGCGTGTGCGCGAGCTACCTCACTGACGAAAACACCGATATCCCTTGTCATTTGGTGTCGTGGCAGTAGACGCCTGAAATGTCCGGGTTCGGCTTCCACACTCTGGCGCTGCTCGCGGTCATAGGCATGGCCGGGCCGCTGCTCGCCTCGCTGCCGCGGTTCCAGGTCCCGGTGATCATCGGTGAACTGGTCGCCGGACTGGTGGTCGGAAAGTCGGGCTTTGGGATCGTCGATCACACCGACGCGACCTTCACTCTGCTGGCCAATATCGGGTTTGCATTGGTGATGTTCGTCGTCGGCACGCATGTCCCGGTGCGGGACACGACGCTACGGTCCGCGATCCCGAAGGCCTTGCTCAGGGCGGTCGCCGTCGGAGCTGTTGCGGCCGTCCTGGGTGTGGTGTTGGCAGAGGCGTTCGGCACCGGCCACGCGCCGCTGTACGCCGTGCTGATGGCGTCGTCGTCGGCCGCGCTGGCACTGCCGGTACTCGACTCGATAAAGCTCACCGGCCCTCCGGTGCTTTCGGTGACGACCCAGATCGCAATCGCGGACACCACCTCGATTGTGTTGCTGCCGTTGGTGATCAACCCATCCCAGGCGCCACGCGCGGCGGTCGGCGCCCTGGCGATCGCGGGGTGTGCCGCGGTGTTGTTCGTCCTGCTGCGCACCGCCGACCGGCGCGGATGGCGCAAACGCATGCACGACTACTCGCGTGACCGCAAATTCGCGCTCGAACTGCGCATCAGCCTGATCATCCTGTTTGTCCTCTGTGCGCTGGCAGTCACCACCCACGTGTCGATCATGCTGGCCGGCTTCGCTCTGGGACTGGTGGTGTCCGGAATCGGCGAACCGCGTCGCTTGGCCCGCCAGCTGTTCGGCGTCACCGAGGGGTTCTTCAGCCCACTGTTCTTCGTCTGGCTGGGCGCGTCGCTGCAAGTGCGCGAACTCGGCGAGCACCCATGGCTGATCCTGCTGGGAGTTGGCCTCGGGGTCGGCGCGATATTGGCGCACGGCGTTGGCCGGTTGTTCGGTCAGCCCCTGACGTTGGCAGTGCTGGCGGCCGCGCAGCTCGGTGTTCCGGTGGCCGCCGCGACGCTGGGCACAGAACAGCATCTGCTCGCTCCGGGCGAACCGGCGGCACTGATGCTCGGCGCATTGGTAACCATCGCCTCGGCGTCGCTGGCCGGAGTGTTCGCCGCCCGGCGTCAGAGTGCCGAAGAGTCCAAGGCAGCTGGTTAGTCGGCCCGCGGGTCGGCGATGAGAGGCAGCGCTCCGCTGCTGAACGCCGGGCTAAGCCCCCTCATCGCCAGTGCAATGGACATCGGACCCCAGCCACGGTCTCCGCCCAATTGCATGGCTTATGTTCTCGCGCGTCCCGCCTACTCTTGTCTGCTCCGTTGCGTCGCAGATGTGGCAGTGCAGCGCGGAACCCCTCGTGCCGCGTGCGCCGACGGCGGGTTGAAAGGTGAGTTACAGATATGTGGCCGATACATGGCCGTCCCGATATGCCGATGTCACCAGGGTGGTCGGGACAAGCTGATGCTTCTGCGAACCAGCGGCTTAGAGCGGCTAGCTGCACCCCGACCGGGCTGCGGTTTCAACGGGTCTGACGTTAGCAAGAGTCGGTGGTCGCCGCACCAGACCCGAACGGACACGTTGAACCCGCCGCCGTCAGAGCGCTTCCAACGCGTCAACCGGATAGGACGCCGTGGCTCGGTAGTTGTTTGGGCTCACTCCGTAGGCGCGTTTGAACGCGCTGCTCAACGCGAACGGTGTGCTGTAACCGACCTGGCGGGCCACCGCGGCGATGGTCGCCTGGCTTGACCGAAGCAGATCGGCGGCCAGCGCGAGCCGCCAACTGGTCAGGAACGCGATGGGCGGCTCACCCACCTGCTCAGTAAACCTGCTCGCAAACACTGCACGCGAACTCCCCACGGCCGCAGCAAGATTCGCCACTGTCCACGGGTGGGCGGGATTGTTGTAGATCAGCTTCAGTGCCGGGCCAACCATCGGATCGTGTTCTGCGTGCCACCAGGTGGGGGCGTTCTCATCGCGGTCGAACCAGGTGCGCAGCACCGCGATCAGCAGCAGGTCAAGCAACCGGTCCAGATACGCCTCCTGACCCGGCCCGTCGTTGCCCGCCTCGGCGGCGAGCAGATCCACCAGCGGGGTTTCCCATTCGTCGGCGCGCAGAACCAGCACCGTCGGCAACGCGTCTAGCAGCCGCGCACTGACCTCGCTGCGGCCCTCGTAGGCACAGATCACCGAGCGGGTCGCGCCCGATGGGCTGTTGCCCCATGTGCGCACCCCGAGCGTCATTTCAAATCGCAGGTCCTCGCCTGACAGCGTGGTGCAACGTTGGCCCGGATGGATGACGACCATCGGCGTGGTGGCTGGATCGTCGGCGAAGACGTATTGCTCGGTGCCGCGGGTCAGCGCGACATCGCCCGGCCCCAGCCGAACGGTCCCGCTGCTTTCGCCGACGATCGTCGCGCTGCCGTGGGTCTGGCAGATCAGCGTCAGCGGCGCTTCGTCTCGAATGCTCATCGACCACGGCGGATCCATCATCATTCGCAACACGAATGCGCCTCGCGCTCGCACACCGTCGAGCAGACCGACCACGGCGTCCACGCCGGGAGCCTATCCCGTACGTGGTTGGTAGGCGGCGAGAAAAACCCGGACCCCCGCGCGGACGTAGTCGGCGACGTCGACATCGGCCAGCACCTGCGGCCCGCCGTAGAACAAGGCCTGGTCTATGGATCTCCCGACGATCAGAAAAGCGAAATGCTCTGCGGCGATGGCTGGTTCGGAGGCGTGCAGCAGGCCGCGGTCGTGCAGCGCAGAAAAGCACTCGGCGAACGCGGCGATTGTGCGGGCGGGCGCCTGGTCGTAGTAGAGCTGCGCCAACTCCGGCACCCGGTTGGCCTCGCCGACCACCAGGCGCCGCAATTGCACCACCGGCTCTTGCAGGACCGCGCGCAGGTAGTCGGCGGCGAGCACGGTCAGGTCGGCTTCGAGGTCGGTGGTATCGGCCAGCGTCCTGATTCTCTCGAGGAACGGCGCGACCGTGCTCTCCAGCGCGGTGTTCACGATCGCCAGCAGCAGTCCCTGTTTGTCACCGAAGTGCTTGTAGACCGTTTGCTTGGAGACCTCGGCCGATGCGGCGATCTGATCGACGCTGGTGCCTTGATAGCCATTGCTCAGAAACAGGTCGTGGCCCGCCGACAGGATGGTCTGCCGCTTGCGCGCCGAACGGCCGAGCACCTCGGTCATCCCGCCTCCTCAACTCAGTACTAGACAGTCTAGTTCTCCGAACACTAGAGTACTGGACAGTCTAGTTTGATTTGGCAGGAGGCACGCCATGACCACGACCGATTGCCCGCCGCTGCCGGTGCGGATCACCAAGTCGCTGCTGGGCTACGGCGTCATCGCAGGCCCCATCTACGTGCTGTCAGTGGCGGGGCAGATGGCGACGCGCGACGGGTTCGACCCGACCCGGCACGCCGCCAGCCAGCTCGCGAACGGCGAGTGGGGCTGGATCCAGATCGCCACCTTTCTGGTCACCGGCGCGATGACGATCGCGGCGGCCGTCGGCGTGCGCCGCGCCCTCGGACCGGGGCGCCTGTCGGCGTGGGCATCGGGCCTGCTCGGGGTCTATGGCGCGGGCTTGATGGCTGCGGAAATCTTCCGGGCCGACCCGTCGGACGGGTTCCCGCCGGGCACTCCGCGCGGAATGGGTGAAATCAGTTGGCACGGACTGGCCCACTTCGCGGTGGCCGGCATCGGTTTTGCCTGTCTGGTCGCGGCGTGCTTCGTTCTCGGGACATGGTTCGCGCGCAACGGCCTGACCTCCTTGGCGTGGTTCTCACGCATCACCGGCGTGGTGTTCGCAGGCAGCTTCATAGCGCTGTCGTCCGGATCTGGCGGCGCGACAACAATTCTGGTGTTCACCGCGGCCGTCGTAATGGTCTGGGCCTGGCTGAGCGCGGTGTCGGTGAAGCTCTACAAGACGGTGGCAGAGGGGTAGACAGCTGCTGGTGTCTTTGTGAGCGGAGGTGAGTGATACCGCGTGGAAGTGAGCGGTGCCGGGGTTGCATGATTTGTCGGTGGTGGCTGTCAGGATGTTGGTAGCAGACTTCCGATCCGGCCGCAGTGAGCCATCATGGGCGGCCGCGATCGGCAGACGTGGTCTCGGACTGGCGTTTAGGCGACGGCCGGCAGGACCCCGCTTCGGACAGTGGACCGTGGCGGGCACGCCACCGGACAGGCTTGACCGTCACCGCGACCACGGTTGGCAGGCACGGCAGTTCCGGCCCACCGGCCGCACGCGATGCGCACCGGTCCACCGGAGAACACTCGCCCGCCGCGGCCAAGACCGTTCGGGCCGCAACCGAGCAGAACTCACTCCTGCTCACAAACCAGGAACGGTAGACGCTCACGTATGCAGTCGGGACGGTCAACGATGGATCGTCTTCACTGTTCTCGGTTGACTTCATGTCATGAATACGAGCCCCTTTGTCGTCCTGACGTCTATCGCCGCCCTCTTCTCGGCAGCTGCCGGCGGAATGATGTACGTGTTCTCCACCTTCGTGATGCGCGGCCTGGATCGCACCGGCCCTGTCGACGCCATCACCGCGATGCGCGGCATCAACGTCGAGGCGAACTCCAACCCGGTATTCCTGTTGGGCTACTTCGGCGCGACGATCCTGGCCCTGGTGGTCGGTGTCATCGCCGCGATCCAGCTGCGGCAGCCCGGTAGCTGGGTGGTCTTGGTCGGCGCGGTGCTCGCCATCCTCGCCGCGGTCATCACGATGGCCTTCAACGTGCCACTCAACAACCACCTCGACACCGTGAACCCGGTCGGGCTGTCGGCCGCCGACGCGGCCCGCGAGTGGCAGGCGTACTTCTCGACATGGACCGCGTGGAACCACGTCCGCACGGTCACCAGCTTTGTCGGCGCCGCGCTAATGCTGGTTGGCCTGCGCTACCGCTGAAGGCTAGCTCGGCGGAGTGAACCCGCCGGAGTCGGCCGACGGCGGCGCTGCCTGCGACATCGGCTGCGGGTACACAGGCTGCGCCGGCCACTGCGGCCACTGCGGCGGAGGAACAACCGGCGGCGGCGGGCGCAGCCTCGCCAGTTCCCGACGGTGCCGCTCGGCCAGCACCGCCGCCAGCACCAGTTGCGGCGGAGCGCCCGGCGGGGGCGGCGGCGATATCTGCGCCACCACCTCGCCGGTGATCCGGTAAGCCATCTGATCGCGCACCCGAGGATCCAACTGAGATGCGCGGGAAAGGAATTGGCGGGCAAGCTCGGCCTGGTCGGCACCGAGGCCCGACAACTGAAGCGACGACGCCCACCACGCCAGCTGCGGCGGCATCGGCGGAGGTGGGGTCAGCCGCGGCGCACGCTCACTGATCACCACAGTTCCCGCGAATACGTCGCCGATGCGTTTTCCTTTGGGCGACAGCAGACTACAGATCACCGCTGGCCCGCCGGCGAATATCCAGATCTCGATAACCGCGGCCAGCGCACGAAACAGCGCTTGGCGAAAGCGTTCCGGACCGCCGTCCTCCGACACCACCCGCAGCCCCAGCGCCATCTTGCCAAGCGATCGGCCCCGAGTCGCCGTCTCGAATGCGATCGGATACCCCACCAAGGCCAGCACTGTGAAGATGATCAGCACCGCGCCCGATAGCGCGGTGTCGAACTGCGTCAACGTGGTCGCCCACAGCAGCAAGCCGATGATGTAGGCGACGAACACCACGGTGCAATCGATCATCGCCGACAGCGCACGAACCGGTAGCTGGGCGATCTGAACATCCAGGACCACCGCGTCCCCGGTCACCACGGGTTCTTGCGGTCGGACCATACGATCCACGCTACTAGGATTTGCCATGTGGATGTCGACGCGTTCGTGCTAGCGCACCGTCCGACGTGGGACCGGCTCGAGGTTCTGGTGAAGCGGCGTCGGCGATTGACTGGCGCGGAGGTCGACGAACTGGTCGACCTATACCAGCGGGTGTCGACCCACCTGTCGATGGTGCGGACCGCGTCGGCCGATTCGGTGCTCATCGGCAGGCTGTCGGGCCTGGTGGCGGGGGCGCGTTCAGCGGTGACCGGCGCCCACGCGCCGCTATGGAGTGAGTTTGTCCGGTTCTGGACGGTGTCGTTCCCGGTGGTCGCCTATCGGGGCTGGCGGTGGTGGCTCGGCACGGCCGTGGCGTTCTTCTTCGTGGTCGTGATGATCGCCCTGTGGGTGTCTGGCAACCCCGAACTGCAGTCCAGCATCAAAACTCCAAGCGAGATAGAGGAATTGGTCAACCATGACTTCGCGTCCTACTACAGCGAGAACCCCGCGGGATCGTTCGCGCTGCAGGTGTGGGTGAACAATTCGTGGGTCTCGGTCCAGTGCATCGCCTTTGCGGTCCTGCTCGGCATACCGATCCCGTGGTTGCTGTTCGAGAATGCACTCAATCTGGGCGTGATCGCGGCGTTCATGTTCGATGCTGGTAAGGCCGACATCTTCCTTGGTCTGCTCACCCCGCACGGGCTGCTCGAACTGACGGCCGTGTTCCTGGCCGGCTCTGCGGGGATGCGGCTGGGCTGGTCGGTGGTGTCGCCAGGCAACCGGCCGCGGGGGCAGGTGCTCGCCGAACAGGGGAGAGCAGTAGTGGCAGTGGCCGTCGGGCTGGTCGGTGTGCTGCTGGTTTCGGGACTGATCGAGGCATTGGTGACGCCCTCGCCACTGCCCACGTCCGTCCGCATCGGCATCGGTGTGGCAGCCGAAATCACCTTTCTCGCTTATGTTTTCCACTTCGGCCGCAAGGCGGCCAGGGCCGGGGAGACGGGCGACGTCGACGACGCCCCCGACGTCGTCCCGACGCGCTAGAGCCGGCCGCTGGCCTTCATCGCCAGATAGTGGTCGGCGAGCGCGGGCGCCAGTTCCTCGGGCGGGGCATCCACCACGTCGACACCCGAGCGCCGGAGCCGTGACGCGATCGCGCGCCGGTCGTTGCGCGCCCGCTCGGCCGCCGCCGCGTCGTACACCTGAGCAGCGTCGGCGCGACCGGCCGCCAGGTTCTCGACGCGCGGGTCCGCGACAGCCGCGAGTAGCACCTGATGCTTGGCGGACAGCTGCGGCAACACCGCCATCAAGCCCTCGTCGAGCGCCGAAGCGTTCAGATCCATCAGCAGGACCACGAGGGCCCGTTGCCGGATGCGTCGTCGCACCGCGGCCACCATCGCGCGCGCATCGGATTCCACCAGCGCGGGTTGCAGGGGCGCCATCGCCTCCACCAACTGCGCGAGAAGTTCACTGCGCGACGCGTTGTAGACGCCGGCCCGAGTCACTCGGTCGTGGGCGATGAAGTCGACGTGGTCACCCGCGCGCGCCGCCAGCGCGGCGAGAAGGAGCGCGGCATCCATCGACCAATCCATTCGGGGCCAGCCACCGGGATCGCTGGCAGTCGGGTCCACCCCGACGCGGCCGGCCGACGTGCGTCCGGTGTCGAGCACGATAACGACGCGACGGTCGCGCTCGGGCCGCCATGTCCGCACCACCACGTCTCCACGCCGGGCGGTGGCGCGCCAGTCGATGGATCGGACGTCGTCACCGATGACGTATTCGCGCAGCGAATCGAATTCGGTGCCCTGGCCACGGATCAGCACCGGCGTCATGCCTTCGAGTTCCCGCAGCTTCGCCAGCCGCGACGGGAGATGCTTCCGTGACAGGAACGGCGGCAAAATCCGGATCTGCCACGGCACCCGATGCGAGCTCTGCCTACCGGCCATACCCAGCGGGCCGACCGAGCGTGCGGTGACGAGCGCGGAGCGCTGATCGCCGCGGCGGACCGGCCGCAACCGTGTGACGAGACGAACCTGTTGGCCCGCCACAAGATTGACGGGATGTGTGCGTGGCTCCGCGCGGGCGCTGGGCGCCCAGGCGTCGCGGATCTGTCCGCGGAAGCGCCGTTGCCCTTTCGGATTCTCGACCACCAACATCGCGTCGACGGGTTGGCCGAGCCGCGCGGCCGTCTCACCCAGCCGGCTGCACTTGAGCCTGCGTGTGCTGGCGGCCAGCGCCACGTCCACGATGATCACCGCCACCAACGCCGCCAGCAGGACGACGAATGCGATTGCGGGCCAGGGTGAGATCGCGAGCGGCAGAACGCAGATCAGCGCAAGCAAGCCGGCGCGGCCGGTCAGAATCACTAGCGCGGCACCGGCACGGCCGCCAGTATGCCGTCGAGCACGCCATCGGGGTTGGCGCCCTCCAACTCGGCCTCCGGCCGAAGCGCCACCCGATGTCGCAGCGTCGGGCGGGCCATTGCCTTGACGTCGTCTGGTGTGACGTAGTTGCGGCCGGACAGCCACGCCCACGACCGCGCCGTGGCCAGCAGCGCCGTCGCGCCGCGCGGCGACACACCCAGCTGCAACGACGGCGAGTGCCGCGTCGCCCCGGCGATATCGACGATGTAGCCGAGGACTTCGTCGGCGACCAGCACCTGCCGCACCGCCTCGCGGCCCGCGGTCAGTTCTGCCGCGCCCGCAACGGGTTTCACCGCGGACAGGTCGCGGGGGTCGAAGCCGCGGGCGTGGCGGTCCAGGATCGCGATCTCCTGATCTCGTGGCGGCAGAGGCACATTGAGCTTCAGCAGGAACCGGTCCAGCTGCGCCTCGGGCAGCTGGTAGGTGCCCTCGTACTCGATCGGATTCTGTGTTGCGGCGACGATGAACGGGTCGGGCAACGGGCGCGGTTTGCCCTCGACGCTGACCTGACGTTCCTCCATGGCCTCGAGGAGGGCGGCCTGCGTCTTGGGCGGCGTCCGGTTGATCTCGTCGGCCAGCAACAGATTGGTGAACACCGGCCCGGAGTGGAACTCGAATTCGGCTGTGCGGGCGTCGTATACAAGCGAGCCGGTGACGTCGCCCGGCATCAAGTCCGGAGTGAACTGCACTCGCTTGAAGTCGAGCTGCAACGCTGCCGCGAGGGTCCGCACCAGCAGCGTCTTCGCGACACCGGGAACACCCTCCAGCAGCACGTGGCCGCGGCACAGCAGGGCGATCACCAGGCCGCTGACGACTGCGTCCTGCCCGACGACCGCCTTGCCGATCTCACCGCGCAAGGCCAGCAGGGCATTTCGTGCGGAGTCTGATGTCGCCACCGATGCGGCTGGCGCTGTTGGCTGAGTCACGATTGAGCGACCTGCCTTTCGATGTTGTCGAGTTCGTGAGCGAGGTTGACCAAGTCGGGGTCGTTGACCGGCGGCGGACCGAACAGTGTGTGCGCCACCGCCTGTGGGTACAGCCCGCACCGTTCGGCGACGGCCTGGGCGACCGCGGCCGGCTCGGCGTCATGCCCGAGACCGAGGCGAGGCATCATCCGCTGCAACGTGGCCGTACGCAGCGCTTCCGCGGCGCGATCGCGCGCGCGCCGCGACCGGTACAGCCGTCCGCGGCCCTCGACGGTCTCCGAAGCCCTGACCACCACAGGTAACTGCTCGGCGACCAGCGGGCCGATCCGTCGACCCTTCCACAGCGCCAGCAGCGCGACGACCAGACACAGCTGCAGCGCGATCCACTTCGCGTGGTCCGGGATGAGGTCGAAAAGCGTTGCTCCACCACCGGATTCGCCATCGGCTTCGCTGCGCTGAGGGGCGTACCAGATCACCCGCGGATGTGACCCCGCGAGGTTCATCGCGAGCGCGGCGTTGCCGTCCTTGAGCAGGCCGGAGTTGGTCATGAAACCGGAGGCGCTCACGACCGTCACCTCGCGGCCGTCCTCCGTGTACCGAACCAGGGCGCCGCCGTAGCAGCGCGTCACGGGCACCGTGCCTGCCGCCGCATAGGCGTCGCTCAGGCCGAACTGCACCTCGCCCGCTCGCGTCGCCTCCCGCAAGTCGCAGTCGGGCTCGGTGTCACCGAACGTGGTGGCGCCGTCGAGGCGGATCTGTGGCGCGAGTTCCTCACGGGTCCGCGACACCGGCTCCACCAGCAGCCGGTCGCCGGGAAGTGCGGCCAACCGGTGCAGTAGGTCGTCGTCAAAGAGGTAGAACGTCTGCGCGACCAGGATCAGGGTGTCGGGTCGTGCCGCGCGTTCCACCGCGGCGATGTCGCCAGCCGCGATGACGTCCACGCCGTGCTCACGCAGGATCGTGACCAGCGCCCTGGCGCCCTCTGGCGACGTCGATTCCGGGTCCATCGAGCCACCGGGACGCGGGGCGGTCAGATAGGTGCTGAGCGTCGCTACGCCGACGATGATGACCAAGGCGAGCAGCACCCACCTGGCGCTGCGCCACCGTTGAACGACTGTCGGTCCGACGGCCGAATCGGGAGACGTCATCGCACTTCTGCCCAGCCGTCGGCCACGGTGGGCACCGCGGTGCCTGCGTCCGACGCCGACGTGCGGGACCGCAGGTGGTCGTCGAGGTCGGCGATCATCCGGTACGCGGATTCGGTCCCCGGCCGTTCACCGTAGGTGACGTCGTTGAAAGCCTCTGCGGCCCTGGCCAATTCCGCGGCGAGATGCGGTATCGCCCGTCCGGCATCGCGGGCGAGTTCGGTCGCGGTTCGGCCAGGAACCGGATCGAGGACGGTGCTCTCTTCCAGCTGGCGTGCGACGGCTCTGAGCCGGTGACGGATCGCGGCCGACCAATTACCCGCCGCCGCATACTGTTCGGCGGTTGCGCGGTGTTCGGCAGCGCTGAGTTCATGTTCACCGAATAGCGCGTACCCGTCGCCACGGTTGGTGCGCATCGTCCGCCGGGCAATCCGGACCGCCACCACAACGGCGATCGCCAGCAGGATCAGCAGGACACTGATCGTGAACCATCCGCCAGGCACCGACGAGCCCTGGACGATCAGCTTGGTCAGCAGCTCATCGATCCAGTCCGTGAGACGTTCGATCAGCGACGCCTTGGGATATATCGGCTTTGCGAGTTCATGCTGCGCAGCCTCGTGGGCGGCATCGCGATCGATGTCTATCGTCGGCACGTCAGGATTGGCGGGTCAGCCACAGGTGGTCGGTGGAATCGGCGGGAGCGCCAGGGCCGAACGCCGCACCCGTCTGCAGCACCAGGTCGAGTGCCTCCGCGCGGATACGGCGATCGGTGTAGAGCAGCACGACAACGCCGGCCGAAAACGGTGCGGTGATGATCTGACCGATCGCGCTGCCAACCGACAGCAGGACGAGGGCGATGAGCACCGCCACCGTGGAAGACGCCGACACGAGCAGAATTTGGCCACCGAAGCTGAACGGCACGGTGACCGCGCCGGCGATCAGCCCGGCCACGATCTGGCCGAGCAGCCAGATGCCGAACACGCGCCAGAAGTCGTTGCGCACCAGTTTGAAAGAGCGCGAGATCGCGGGGAAGATTTCGAGTCGTTCCAGCACGATGATCGCCGGCGTGAAGGCCAGCATGGTGCCCAAGTAGACCAGTAGCGCGATCACCGCCAGCCCTAACGGGATGCCGACGAGGGCCGCTGCGACGCCATTGGCGGCGAAAGCGACCCCGAAAACGATGCCAAACCCGATGCCGACCAACACGGCCGCGCCGATCCCTTCCAGGACGGCGAAGCCGATCAACGCCAACAGGCGCGGGCGAACCCGTTGCCACGCTTCGCCGATGGTGATGCCGGTGCCGAAAACGGCCCGGCCGACGACCACCGTGAGCATGCCAGTCAGCAGGATGCCCGAGAGCCAGGTGGCGCCGGCGCCTGCGAGGCTCGATGCCGTCGAGCCGAGTAGCACACCGGTCGGCACCTCGTCACCTGCCAGCGTCGACGCGAGCTCACCGGTGACGGCCAGTGGACCCACCGACAAGATGAGCGCGAGAATCTGCGCGGCCACCACCACGATGGTCGTCAACCCCAGCGTCGCTTTGGGATTCGCCCGGATGTAGGCGACGGCGCCGTTGAAGATGTCCGACAGGCTCAACGGCCGCAACGGGATGACGCCCGGCTTGATGGCCTGGGCAACCGGCGGGGGGCCGTATCCGGGCGGGTAGCCGTATGGCGCGTACCCCGGCGGGGGATAACCGGGCGGCGGATAACCACCTTGCGGGCCGTAACCCGGCGGGGGGCCGCCGTATCCCGGCGGTGGCGGATAGCCCGGCGGCGGATAGCCCGGCGGGTAGCCGGACGGCGGGTAGCCGGGGGGAGGAAAGCCCGGCGGCTGCGGATAGCCCTGGTAGGCGGGCGGTGGATCACCCCGATAGCCCGGTGGCGGATAGCCGGAAGGTGGATAGCCCGGCGGTGGCGGACCTGCATTCGGGGACCCGCCGGCGTCGGTGCTCATGGTCACCATCCTGTCGATCACTGTCCGAATTGACAACGTCGTCGACCGGCAGCGGGTCGGCGCGCCCGAAGAAAACGAGCACCGCCGGGCCGACGCCCCGGCGTAGCGTCTGCGTCATGGCGGAACTCAAAGACCGGTTGCGTGCGGACCTGACCACCGCGATGAAGTCACGGGACAAGCTGCGCACCGCGACACTGCGGATGCTGCTCGCGGCGATCCAGACCGAAGAGGTCGCAGGCAAGGAGTCGCGTGAGCTGTCCGACGCCGATGTGATCAAGGTGCTGTCGAGGGAGGCGAGGAAACGCTCGGAATCGGCCGAGATCTACACCCAGAACGGGCGTGGCGAGCTGGCCGCCAACGAGCACGCCGAGGCGCGGGTCATCGATGAGTACCTGCCCACGCCGCTCACCGAGGCCGAGCTCGCCGATGTGGCCGACACCGCGATCGCGCAAGTCGCCGAGGAAATCGGCGAACGCCCCGGCATGCGGCAGATGGGCCAAGTGATGAAGGCCGCGACCGCGATCGCCGCGGGCAAGGCGGACGGCGCGAGACTGTCGGCGGCGGTCAAGGACAGGCTGTAGAACACGCCCGATGTCGACGAGAGCAGCGAGGAGCTGACGGCTTGACCGTTATTGGGCGTCTCTGCCTTCCCGGCTTCGCCGGTAGGCCGCGCGGCGAAAATCGCTGAGCCAGCGCGGAGCCAACTGGACCTCCGGGTCGGTGTGCATTGTGGGGTCGAACGCGACATCGTCGCGGCTGGGGTCGAGGTGGCGAAGCGTCAGACGGGCCAGTGGCAGGAAACCGCCCGTACCTGCGGCCTGTTCGATATCGAATTCGACTCCGCCCGAGGCGATTTGGTGCCGGATGGTGTCGAGTGACAAACCCGTTGTGTCGATTTCGGTGACGAGGCGGGCGCGCACCCACCATAGGCCGCCCTTGAAGCGCAACGGCATGAGGCTGGAGAACGTGGCACCGGACCATGAGAAGAGCGGCCGCAGGATGACGCGGCCGGCACTGCCCGTCAGGGTTGATGCCAGCAAAACGTCCCATGGCGCGCACGACCGCAAGTCCGGTGGCGGCGGGATTCGCCATGCCAGCCCGGCGACGTCGGGTAGCGCGCCATGCAAACCGACCGCTTTCGAAACTCGGCCGATGACGTCACAGGACTCCATCGGCAGTCCTTCGTTCGGCGGCGCGATCCGTTCGAGAATGCCCTCGGCGAGCACACCATTCGGATGAAACAGTTGACGGCGACGGACGGCGGCGCCGAGCCGGATTGGCAACGCCGCGATGTCAGAAGCTTGCACGGCTTGAGGATGCCCGCCAAGTCGATCCGCAAAACCACTGCCACGGGTTTACCGACGGCGATTCCGGGCATTAATCACGTCAGCGCTTGACACGCAAGCAAACACTGTCGAAAGGCCGATGTGACAACCGCATACACCGACCTGGATATCCCAGCCGTCACCGCAGACGTTTATAGCCCGCAGGAAGACTCTCAACTACTCGTCGACGTCATGGAAAAGACGGGGCTCGCGCTTGACCGCCGGGTCGCCGACCTGTGTACCGGTAATGGTGTGGTTGCGGTCGCGGCGTGCCAGCAGGGCGCCACGGAGGTCAGTGCCTTCGACATCTGCCCGCGCGCCGTGCATTGCGCGCGGACCAACGTTGCTGCCGCAGGCGTCGATGCGGCGGTGCACCTTGGCTCATGGGCGCGCGGTGTGGAATTCGGGCCGTACGACTTGGTCGTCTGTAATCCGCCTTATGTGCCACATGATCCGAGCATCGAGGGCGTGCAGCTGCCGTCGCACCTCGGACCGGCACAGGCATGGGATGCCGGATACGACGGGCGGCTGGTCCTCGACCCGCTGTGCAGGGCCGCGCCCGAATTGCTGGCCGACGGAGGCACATTGCTGCTGGTGCAGTCCGAGTTCGCAGACCCGCGTCAAACGCTTGCGGCGCTGGCCCGCTCCGGCCTGGACGCCGAAGTCATTGCATGGCAGTGGATTCCATTCGGGCCAGTGCTGTCGGCGCGCGCGCAGTGGCTTGAAGAGACCGGTCGGCTCGAGCCGGGCCGGCGAGAAGAGGAACTGTTGGTCATTCGAGCGGACAAGCTATGAGAGACGACGAACCGCGCGTCGTTCGGGTGGTGCCCTCCGGACCGTTGATGGTAGAGGGCCCGGTGCGCATCGAGATGCCCGACGGCAGCGTGGTGGAATCCGACCGGTTCATGGTCGCGATCTGCACATGCCGCCGTAGCAAGAGCTATCCGCTGTGCGACACCAGCCACCGGTGCCGTGAACGCGCCGAGCGGTCAGCCAAGCGGCCGGCGTAGCGATGAGCTGCCCGCCTGCCAGCATGCCATCACGTGCACGGCGAGCCGGTCCTCGACCACGTCGCGTGCCCTGATACCGAACACCACGTCGCGGTCCAGATGTGGTTCGCGCGCAACGAGATCGCCGACGACGTCGGTGCGCACCACCTGTTCGTGGACCGCGTCGGCCTCGATGTGTTCGTGGTAGAAATCCACACACGGCTCGGGTGCGCCCATCCGCTGCAAGGCCTCGACCAGACGCCGCGCGCCCGGCGACGACGTGATCTCCGTCGACGCGAAATGCCCGATCGCAGCGCCGCGCAGCGCGCGGTGCAGACCGAACAGTGACATCAGGTTGACCGAGGCCAGCGCGTCGGCCGGCACGTCGTCGAGATAACCGAGGTAGGTCGAGTCGAGGCCTGCGGCGTCCATCAAGTCGGCGAACAGTTGTTGGTGTACCCGCGCTCCGCGACCGCCGCCGTATTCGTCGAACTCGACGGCAACGAACGATGCCTTGGCCTGTCCGATCAACCTCGGGATCGCGAAGGCGTGCGGGTCGGCCTCCTTGAGGTGATACAGCGAGCGGTGCACGAAGTACTCCCGCATCTGCTCCCAGGTGCCCGCGTCGCGTAGGTAGTACGACGGGCCCGTGCCGTCGACCGGTTCTACCGACAACGCGTCCATCGCGTCGGCGGCGGTCTGGTCGGGTCCGATCTCGCCGACGTCGTGACGCACCGCGCTCAGGAACGCGTCTTCGAGGCGGCCGCGGACATGCAGCAGCGCCGGATTCCACTCCCAGCGGGGGTTGACCCCGGCGAAACCGCGGTAGTGCAGCTCGTAGCAGACGGCGAGAGCCAGCTGCAGATCGAGGCCGTAAGGATCCGCGTCACAGAGCGGAACGTCGATCGGTCGGGCATGCAGCGCCGCCCTGCCCCGCTGAAGGGTGTCGATTACTGCTGACGAGAGGGGACCGATGGCATGGGGCAGCGTGGGTTCGACAAAGGTCGACGGCAAAGTCACGCGCCACGTAATTCCCCAGACCGGGGACGGTCAAACTACGTCGGAGCGCGGTTGGGACACCCGCGATCTATCTCGGTGGCTGCTTGGCGGTTACCTGTGCCGCGTATGCGGTTGGTAGGCGTCTGACAGATCGTGAATCGCCGCCGGCCCATCCGTTGATGATCAGCTGCGCAGCCGGTGCGATCTGGCCGATGCTCGTGGTGGGCCTGGTCGAGCTGGGCTCGATCATCGTGTACACCAAGTTCCAGCCCGAAGCCCGCATCCAACATCGGCATCTTGGCCTAGTCGCTGAGGACGCCTAGCTCATTCAGTAGCGTGCGGGGCTCCGCCACCGCTCGGGCTCTGGCCTAGGCGCAGCAGTTGGGGTCCAACACAACGCATAGCGCGCCGAGCGCATCGCGGTGTGGCCGATGGTAAACATTCATCCCTCGCCGGTCGGACTCGACGAGTCCTGCCCGTCGCAGCTGGTTCATGTGGTGGCTCACGGTGGACTCGGACAATCGCAGCGCATTGGCCAGATCTCCACTGTTCTGCTCGCCAGATGCCGAACTGAACAGAAAGGACATGATCTTCACTCGGACAGGGTCGGCGAGAGCCTTGAGCCGCAGCGCCACATGCAGTGCGTCCTCGTCGCTCATCGGCCCGGCGGCGACGGGTGCGCAGCACACCGGCGCAGACATATCGATCAGGGGGAGCGTCTTGGGCACAAGCCCATGCTGCCATGAATATTGACATATATCAAAAAGGTGGCATGCTGACCTTGGCGCCACTTCGATATATGTCTCACAGGTAGCGAGAGGAACCCAGCATGTCCCGCGTCCAGTTAGCCCTCAACGTTGACGACCTCGACGAGGCGATCACGTTCTACTCCAAGTTGTTCAACACCACGCCGGCCAAGGTGAAGGAGGGATACGCCAACTTTGCCGTCGCCGAGCCGCCGCTAAAGCTGGTGCTGCTTCAGAATCCCGGCAAGGGCGGCACGATCAACCATCTCGGTGTCGAGGTCGAGTCCAGTGAGCAGGTGCATACCGAGATCGCCCGACTCAGCGGCGAGGGTCTTTTCACCGACGAAGAGATCGGTACGACCTGTTGCTTTGCTACTCAAGACAAGGTCTGGGTCACCGGTCCCGCAGGTGAGAAGTGGGAGGTTTACACGGTTCTCGCCGATTCGGAGACGTTTGGCTCCAGTCCGCAGCACCCCGACGCAGACCAGAACGGTGGCATCTGTTGCGGCGGCCAGGCTGCCGACCGAGTGGACGCTGAGGCGTCCTGCTGCTGACCACAATGTCGTCGGGATCGGCGGGGACGTCCCCTCGCCGGTCTCGACGCTTTGGCACGTTCACCGCCTGTTCGCTTGTGCGGTGATTCGATGACTGTCAATATCGATGGATGTCGAAGTCGCGCCTTCCATTGATCGATGTCTCGGGCTGCGATGTCGCACCTCTGGTACGGGAACCCCTATCGCGTGACGCCGCAGTGGAGTTGGCGGGGATGCTTAAGGCGCTGTCTGATCCGGTGCGGCTACGGCTGCTAAGTGTTGTCGCAAGCCGTACCGGCCGAGAGGCGTGTGTCTGCGACATCTCGGTCGGTATAGACGTCACGCAGCCGACTATTTCTCACCATCTCAAGGTGCTGCGTACCGCCGGGTTGCTCGACAGCGAGCGGCGGGGATCGTGGGTGTATTACCGCGTGATCCCAGAGGCGCTGCAAAAGCTGTCACTCGTCTTGGGTGCTGACGGCTTGATCGGGAGTCGTTAGGTGGGAATCGTGGACCTGCCACGTCGACTCCTGGCTGAGTTCGTTGGCACCGCCCTGTTGGTGACAGTGGTGGTCGGCTCCGGCATAGCCGCGGCGCAACTATCTGCGAACGATGTGGGGCTGCAACTGTTGGAGAATTCCATGGCCACGGTGTTCGGCCTGGCGGTGCTGATCTTGATGTTCGGTCCGGTTTCCGGCGCTCACTTCAACCCCGTTGTGACGGCTGCTGACTGGCTGCTGGGTCACCGGTCAGGCAGCGGCATCTCGGGTGGTGATGCCCTCGCCTACACCGTCGTCCAGGTGATTGGCGCTGTGGGTGGTTCATGGCTGGCCAACCTCATGTTCGACCGCCGCGTATTCGAGTTGGCCACTAAGGACCGCATCACCACCGGGCATCTCGTCGGCGAGGTCGTCGCGACCGCAGGGTTGATCGCTTTGATTTTCACCCTGGCCCGTACCGGTCGTGCGGGCCTCTCCGCAGCAGCGGTCGGGGCGTACATCGGTGCCGCATACTGGTTCACCAGCTCAACTTCGTTCGCGAATCCAGCCGTGACCGTCGGGCGCATGTTTTCGGACAGCTTCGCAGGTATCAACCCCGCATCCGCGCCCGGGTTCATCGCCGCCCAAATCGTCGGCGCGCTAATCGGTTTGGCATTGATCTTCATGCTCTACCCCGACGCTGCGCAGACAGCTGACAACGTTGTCGTTCCCCATCGCCACAGCGACTCGACGACCAATCTCGATGTCGATCAGAGGAGTTCGTCATGACCGAATCACCAGTTACCCATCACCTTCGGCGCGACCTGTCCATCGATCAGCAGCTAGCTCTTAAGACCGCGGCAACGCGGCTAGAGCGCGAGTTCGACGGCACCTTCGGGGTCGAAACCATCGAACGATTCCTGCACTCCTCATATGACCAATTCGCAGGACGTGCTTCGGTCCCGAATTTTTTACCACTTCTAGCCGAAAGGTTTGCCCGTCAACGCCTTAACGCCCTCGCGAGGGTAGAGGGCAAGGTAACTGACGGCAAGCCCACGGTGCTGTTCTTGTGCACTCATAACGCTGGCCGCTCCCAGATGGCTCTCGGGTACTTCGCCGACTTGGCCGGAGAGGATGCCGTCGCCTGGTCTGGTGGCTCCGAACCCGGTAACGAGATCAACCCGTCGGCGATCGCGGCGATGGCTGAGGTGGGTATCGACATCAGCGGTGAGTTCCCTAAGCCGTGGACTGACGAAATCGTGCAAGCTGCCGACGTCGTTATCACCATGGGTTGCGGCGACGCCTGCCCCATCTTCCCCGGCAAGCGGTACGAGAACTGGGAACTGCCCGACCCCGCCGGTCAATCCGTCGACGCCGTCCGGCCCATCCGTGATGACGTTGAAGAACGCGTCCGCCGCCTGCTGACCGAGCTCGGAATCACCGCGCGCCGGTAGACCACAGCGCACCTGATGAATCACTCGGCCACACCGTCCGTCTTGTTCGTGTGCGTAAAGAACGCCGGCAAGTCCCAGATGGCAGCGGGGCTGATGCGCAAGATCTCGGGTGACTCCGTCCACGTCTACTCCGCTGGAACCAAACCAGGCGACGGCATCAACGCATTGTCCGCCGATTCACTGGCCGAAGTCGGAGTCGACATCAGCGACGAGACTCCTAATCCCATCGACGCTCAGCTACTTCGCGATGTCGACTTCGTGATCACCATAGGGCGCGAAGCCCATGTCGAGCCGGTTCCAGGAACCAGGTTCGAAAATTGGGATACGGACGAGCCCTCTGAGCGGGGGATCGACGGCATCGAACGAATGCGCCTGGTGCGAGACGACATTGCAAGGCGCGTTACTGATCTATTGACTCGCATGCAAGCACAGTCCGGCTGACTGCGGCCATCTGACCCGTGGGCGTTTGGCTACGTTGACTGACGTTGACTACGCGAGTTCTGCCAGGTCAGATGCGTTGGTGACGTTGGCAGCGAACGGCGCTTCGTGAAGCAACTGCGGACGCACTGCGGACGGGAACCGGTTCAGCCTCCGCGGCGTCGCTTCTATTGCGTCGGCCCGCCGTCCCAAGATCGCCACGGGTGGCGGGCCGACTCGCGTCTCGCGTCAGGCTTAACCGACGCCGCTCGTGGGTACATGGCAATAACAACGGCACCAACGGGGCCGCCAACCTCCAGGAGTATCCGATGATTGTTCTAGGTGTGATCCTTCTGCTGATCGGTTACTTCACCGGCATCTCGATCCTCTACACCATCGGCGGAATCCTCGTGGTGATCGGAATCGTGCTGTGGATCCTCGGTGCAGTCGGGCGTCCGGTCGGCGGCCGAAAAGTTTGGTTTTGAGGTCACACCCACGATCAGCGGACTGAATGAGCAGGGTGCAGTTGACGCTGACGCTCGGTCCGCCCTCTGCGTCAGGTGCGCGAGCTAGGCGGCTTTTTCAGCCACCTTCTGAGGCGGAGCAGCTGGGCCGTCACCAAGCCGACCGCCAACAGCACCAGCAGCGTCACGACAATGGCGGTACCCATCCCTTCATCATCTGCCCCCGCCTGCCGAGAACCTATGCGTCAGTTCGACGTCTGATCTATCGGTTCGGCCCGCCACCTAGTGGTGTGTCGCGCAAATAGTTGGGGTTTGGTTCGATAGGATCCCTCCATGAGGAAGCCGGTCGCAGCGTTGGAGATTTCGGCGGGGCAGCGTGAGCTGTTGGAGTCGGTGGCGCGGTCGCAGTCAGGTGCGCATCGTGAGGTGGTGCGGGCTAAGGCGTTGTTGATGGCGTCGCAAGGTGTCGCCAATTCGGCTATTGCGCAGGCTTTGTCGGTGTCGCCGGCCTCGGTGGCGAACTGGCGGGCACGGTTCGCCGAGGATGGGATGGCACGGTTGGGCCAGGTTCGCAAGGGTCGCGGTCGTAAGCCGTCGATCCCGCAGGAGACGATTGAGGAGATTCTGGATCTGACGCAGAACTATCGTCCACAGGGCCAGACGCACTGGAGTTGCCGGACGATGGCCGAGGCGGTCGGGGTCTCAAAGGACACGGTGCAGCGGGTGTGGTCGGCACGCGGCTTGAAGCCGCATCGGGTCGAGACGTTCAAGCTATCCAACGATCCTCGATTCGACGAGAAGCTCGTCGACGTGGTTGGGCTGTATGTGAACCCGCCGGAAAAGGCCATCGTGTTGTGCGCTGACGAGAAGTCCTCGGTGCAAGCACTGGACCGCACCCAGGCATCGCTGCCGATGATCCCGGGTCGCGCTTCCACGATGACCCACGACTACAAACGGCACGGGACCACCACGTTATTTGCCGCCCTTGACGTGCTCACCGGCACGGTCATCGGACAGTGCCTGCCCCGGCACCGTCATCAGGAGTTCGTGAAGTTCCTGCGCACTATCGACCGCGAGGTCCCCACGGAGTTGACGATTCACCTGATCCTCGACAACTACGCCACCCACAAACACCCCACCGTGCGGGCCTGGCTGGACAAACATCCCCGGTTCCAGCTCCACTTCACCCCGACCTCATCATCGTGGCTCAATCTCGTCGAACGCTGGTTCCGCGAGCTGACCGACAAGGCATTGCGGCGCGGGGTATTTCATTCCGTGCCCGACCTGATCGCCTCAATCGAGGAATACCTCGACGCGCACAACGAAGACCCCCGCCCCTACGTGTGGACCGCGACAGCCGAATCAATCCTCGCCAAAGTCGCACGCGGCCGCATCGCCCTCGAAAAAGTCAGCTAATTCCGAGACACACCACTAGATCCCACGGTGGCGGGCCGAATCATGTCGACAAGTGTTTCGACAGCGGATACCGGAGGTATCCCCCTGTTGGTTCAGTTCCGAGCCGACATCCAAGCCACCAGAAAGGGGTTCATCCATGGGCGCCAACGACAAGATCAGCAACAAGCTCGACGATATGGCTGGCAAGGCAAAAGAAGGAGTCGGGAAGGCGACGGGCGACAAAGACACTGAAAACGAAGGCAAGGTCGACCAAGCTAAGTCAAGCCTGAAGGACGCGGGCGAGAAGGTAAAAGACGCTTTCAAGAACTAGTGGACTCATCGGCCCGCCATCCGCGTGGGGTTGATGGCGGGCCGATGCCTGCCCGCGGGTTCGGCAGCTGGTTCCCGATGTATCCCGCTGGGGATTCACGCACGGAAGGAGCCAAACCCCTCGATGTCATCCTTATCCTCGTCGGCCACCTACTTCCAGTGCCAGGCATCATCGCCACCATCGGCTGGATCCTCCTCGCCATCGGCATCGTGCTGTTGGTACTAGGCCGAATGGGCCGTCCAGTCGGTGGCCGCCGCTACTGGTACTGATTTCGCCTGCGGTAGTTCGCATTCGGCCCCGCCATCCACTTCCCCCGTGGTGGCGGTCCGATTCCATTGGTAGTTGGATGCTTGAACGCCAGGTTGACGTGCATCTTCGCGGGGTACCCGCCTACAACGTCGCAACATCGCGGCGGACGTTAAGGAAGCAGCACGAAATGACGAACCCAGAAGATCGCGACCCCGGCTCAGACGAGCCTGGCGGCGGACCCGCGGACCGACCCGCAGGGACGGTAGACGAAGACGCTAATCCACCACTGAGCGACCCCGAGGACGACACCGAGTAACGGGGGCACCGGAACCCATCCGCCAAAAGACACAGGCGCCGCCGTCCCGCCCTACGAGGGCCGCACCTCGCGGCTACCGACTTCAGTCTTGACGGGCAGTAGTAGGCCAGAGGCCAATTACTGTCTCGGGCACGGCGGCCACACCACATGGACGTGTCGGTGCTCGGGCATCAATCCGCAGTTCTGACGATGGATACTTACGACCTGTTTCCCGACGATCTGGAGCTTGTCGCCTCAGCTCTCGACAGTGCCCGCGGACGGAAAGCACTCAGAGCCTCAACTGAGAGGCTCAGTTAAGGCTCTGAACTGCTGTAATGCGTGTCGGGGAGGCGGGATTCGAACCCACGACCTCTTCGTCCCGAACGACACCAACAGCGGGCTTGATTAATGCGATGGCGTTGGGTGGTTCGATAGCCGCTGTTCGGCGGCGCTGAATGTGTTTGTCAATCATGGGTGGCGAGTGAACTGCTGCGGACTGGCTGCGGACTGGGACGGGGCTTCTACCGAAACCACCAGTTTGAGATTTCCGCACGCCAGCGGTGGCGGCGGCGAGGGCTCGTTCGAGCCTCTTGTTCTCGGCCTTGAGGTCGGCGAATTCGGTTTCGTAGTGCAGTTTTTGGGCTCGGAATAGTTCACGCAGCGCGGCGACGATGCTCGATTCGTTGGCGGGTTCGGGTGCCGCGGGTGCGGGTCTTGGTGTGAGGCTGGTGGATTCAGCGCGGATCTGTTCGAGGAGGTCGGGATGGTTGTGAATGCTCTTGCGTGCGATGCCGGCGTATTTGGCCAGGGCGTGGGGGTTGATCGCGAGGCGTTGTTTGCGCATCTCGCGGAGCGCTTTGGTGATCTTGCGGCGGGTGGCAGCGGAGCGTTGTTGGGTGCTGCGGCGCAGGCCATCAACGGAGTGGGGTGTGCTCACTGATGGGTGATCTGGCGGGCCTTGGTGTCGACGGGTATGAGGTTGATCATGTCTTCGTCCAGTTGCGGGTGTCGGTAGCGGCCCAGCACGGATGTCACTGCTTGTTGCCGGTGCTGGTATCCATCGTGTAACACACTGCTGTTCCGTCGAGGACGACGGTTCCGTCGTCGCGGGTGACGGTGGTTCGTAGTTCGGTGATCGGTTTGTCGGTGCGTACCGAGATGACTTCGACGCGGCCGGTGATGGTGTCCCCGGGGCGTACGGGGGCCGTGAATGCCCAGTTGACGTTGAGGAACACCGTGCCCGGTCCCGGCAATTCTTCTGCCACAACGGCGTTGAGGATTGCGCTGGTGATTCCGCCCTGGACGACGATTTCCCCGAAGCGGGACGCCTTGGCCGCGGCTTCGTCGTAGTGCAGTGGGTTGCGGTCACCGCTGATCTGGGTGAACAGCGCGATGTCGTTGTCACCGACGGTGCGTGAGAGCTGCGCTGTCTGACCGACGAACGGCGTCGTGCGCGTCGGGCTGGTGCTCATGGCTTTCCTCCTTCTTGAGTTGGTGGTGGGGGGCGGGTAGGGCGGACATCGCCACGGCACCGATCAGGGGCCCGGGTGCAAGAAGCAAAAACGCGTACTGCCAACCGATCAGGTCGGCGACGATCGGGAGCAGTTGGATGGTGACAACGGTGAGCAGGAAACCGGTGGCGGTCTGCGCGGTCAGGGCGGCGCCGACGAACCGGGGGTCCGTGGTCTCGCTGAGCGCGGTGGAGAAGACCCCCGAATCGGCGATGACCGCAGCACCCCACACCAGCAGGAAGGCGACGAGAACGATTGTCGGGGCGGGGAAGAATATTGGTGATGCCAGGCAACAGGTTCCGCTGATCACCAGCGCTGCCACCGCCGCCGCAGGGCGACCGAAACGGTCTGATGCCCACCCGCCCAGAAGGCATCCGAGCGCCCCGGCGGCTCCGATAGCGATGAACGCGATGACTCCGGTCGACGCCGCGTCGCCTCGTGGTGCCCCGCCGGCAATGACGTACATCGGCAGCCACGTCCACAGGGCGTAGAGCTCCCACATGTGTCCGAGGTAGCCGAGGCTGACCAGCCGCGGTCCGCGCTCGGCGAGGAGCGCGAGGGCGTGGCGCGGATTCGGGGTGATCGCGCGGGCGGCCAGATGTGGGCCCGGCCGGACAAATGCGAGGGCGAGGACGGCGCCAGCGGTGGTCAACGCCGCCGCGGTCAGCATCACTGTTCGCCATGGCAATGGTCCCAAGCCGGCGATGAGGTGCGGTAGGGCCGAGCCGAGGGTCAGTGCGCCCAGCAGAACCCCCAAGGAGCGGCCTCGAGCGGTGGATGCCGACCAGGAAGCCATCAGCTTCATCCCCACCGGGTACACACCGGCCAGCAGCATTCCGGTGAGGAATCGCAGCGGGACCGCCGCGCCCAGACCGGTGGCGAAAAGGCCCAGTGCCGCCGTGCACGCTGCGGCGCCCAAAGCGCTTGAGGCGAGCAGGTTCTGCGGTGTGGTGCGGTCGGCGAGGTTGACGACCGTGGAGATGATCGCCCCGGCGACGAATCCGAGTTGCACCGAGGCGGTCAGCCAGACCGCGCCCGTCGCCGCGATGCCCCACTCCGAACGCAGGCTGGGCACGACCGCGGTGGCCGAGAACCAGACACTTAGCCCCAACACCTGGACAAGCGCGATCAGCGTTCGTTGCCGATTGCTCCGGGAAACCATGGGTGTCCAATGTCATTCAGGCGGCGGACATTTGGTCAAAGGCGAGCAGCGCGTCAACTTCGGGTCGCATGGCCTGGCTCAGCTCGCGAAGCCGCCCGCGCAACTCGGCAAGATCCCAACTGAAGCTCGCGATGCGCTCGGTGATGTCGAACAGCGGCGCCGAGAGCCGGTCACGGGTGCGCTCGTAGTCGTGCAGGGCGGTGCGCTGTGCCGGGCCGCTGCGGGGTGCGGCGAGGACCGCGCGGGCGAGCAGTTCCGCGTCGCGCAGAGCGTCGGTGATGCCGTGCGCGGTGATCGGATCCTTGAAATAGCCGGCGTCGCCGACCAGCGCCCAGCCCGGACCGGCCGAGGCGCGGATCCAGCCGGGCTGGCCTGGGAAGCCGCGCAGTGTGCCGACCGGCGGCGCGGCGCTGATTGATCGGGCCAGCCCGGGGGCGGCCTCGGCAAGCAGCGACCGGTAGGTGGCAACCGGGCCGGTGGACCGCTGTCGGGTGAACCTGGCGCTCGCTGTGCTCGCCCAAACGCAGGCCAGCCCGTCGCCGGTCGGCACGACGCCCGCGGCCACCCCCGGTCGGTACGCCCAGTGGTAGCGATCGCGTGGGAGTCCGGAAAAGTAGCCGTAGACCATGGCGCTGGACGCCGTGCCGCGGCGACGCACCGGGGCCTCGACCGCCCGCGCGATCGTCGAGTTCCGCCCGTCGGCGCCGATGGTCAACGGTGCGGTGGCGCGAAAACGGGTGCCGGTGGCGCGGTCGATCCCCTCGACGCCGCGCACCCTGGCGCCGTCGGCCAGCAGGCGCGTCACCCGCGCCGGGGTGCGAACCTCGGCGCCGGCCGCGCGGGCGGCCTGCAGCAGCAGCAGGTCGAGGACGGTTCTGCGGGGGGCGCGCAGCGCGGATATGCCACCGCCCGGGCGGATGTCGACGGTCTCGATGTCGTCGCCGTACGCGAACTCGGTCGAGGCGATGGCCGGGGCGCCCGCGTCGATGACCGCGTCCAGCAGACCCCAGCGGTGCAGCTGCAGCACACCGCCGCGCATCAGCGCGTGGGTGGACAGGGTGTCGGTGCCGGGCCGGGCCGCCTCCACGACCAGCACGCGCATGCCGCCGCGGGCCAGCAGCATCGCGGTGCCCGCACCGGCACAGCGGCCGCCGACGACGATCGCATCGTAGTGGTGGTCCATCGCATGCTCCTCAGTTGGCGTCGAGGTAGTGGCCGAGGTGGCCGCTGAGGTCCGCGGCGTCGGCGGCGGCGCCGTCGATCAAGGTCGATTTGCGCCGGCGCAGAAATGGCATCCCCATGAGATACAGGCCGGGGCTGGCGGTCACGCCGCCGTCATGGCGGACACGGCCTCTACGGTCGAAGACCGGGATGTCGAGCCAGGACAGGTCCGGCCGAAACCCGGTGGCCCACAGGATTGTGCGGATTTCGCCGGACCGTAGGTCGAGGGTCAGCGGCGCGGGCGCGGGAAGGGCGGTCGCGGCGAACCGTTCTGCCGGACCGCCGCTGTCCAAACCCGCTGCGGCGGCCCACGCGTCGAGGGTGTCAAGCAGGCGTCCCAGCTTGAGGTCGGCCAGCGCGAACATGTTCGGCAACGACCCGGAGAATTGCGCGACCCCGTCTCGGATGCCGGCCAACCGCCCGACCAGCCGCACCCCGAGCCGACTCAGCGAGTTCAGGTCGACGGTGGCCCGATCGGGTGAACCGATCAGCTGCATCGACGGCAGGTTGCGGGCCCGGACGAGGTCGGGGATCTGGTCGTAGCGCTCGTCGAGCAGTCCGGCCGCGTCCATCCACCACAAGATGTCCTTGCCTCGATAGGTACGCGGCATCCGGACGTGCTCCCCGACGGCCAGCGTGACGTGCCGGCCGCAGCGGTGCAGCTCCGCGGCGATCTGGATTCCGCTTGCCGAGGCGCCGACGACGAGAACCCCGCCGTCGGGAAGCTGGCTCGGGTTTCGGTAGTCCGCCGGGGTGAGCGAGGCGATCCCGGCGGGCACACCGGCCCCCAGCGCAGGCACCTTCGCAACGGTGCTTGCGCCCGGGGCGAGCACGACCGACCGCGCATGCCACACATCCTGATCGGTGCGCAGCACATACCCGCGGTCGGTCCGCCGCACCGACGTCACGGTGGTGTTGGCGCGCACCGGCGCCGCGGTCTCCTTCGCATAGCCCTCGATGAAGTCCACGACCTCGGATGCGGCGAGGTAGCCGTCGGGGTCCTCGCCGCGGTAGGCATAACCCGGCAGCCGGGTCATCCAATTAGGGGTCAGCAACCGCAGCGAGTCCCACCGCTGGGTGCGCCAGGAATGCGCGACCTCACCGCGTTCCAGCACGACGTGGTCGATGGACCGCTCGGTGAGGTTGCGACTCATGGCCAGTCCGCTGTGACCGGCGCCCACCACGATGGTGGTTGTCTTCAGCATCGGAAGTCTCCGGCTTTGTGCGCGTTGGTCAGACCACGTCGACGGTGACGGCGGTGGGATTGGTGAGGATGTCAAAGACCGCCGAGCGCTTCTGCGACTGCGCGACCAGGGCCTTGAGCTCATCCGCGGTGGCGTCGGCGTCGATCGTGTAGCTCACCCGCACGCCGGAGAAGCCGTTGCGGATCTGCGGATCAGCACCCAGGATTCCGTGCAGGTCGTGCTCGGCCTCGACGGTGGCCTGCACCGACCGCAGCTGAATCCTGCGCTGCTGAGCGATCGAGGCGATACCCGCGGTAAGACACCCGCCGAGGGCCACCAGGACATACTCGACCGGAGTGATGCCGTTGTCCTGCGCGGCGAACGCCAGCGGATGATCGACATCATAAGTAAAGGTCGCCTTGTGCCGTTGCTGCTCGCCGAACCCGTAGAAGGTGTCCACGCTCGCACGGCTGTGGGTGCCGTTGATCCAGGAAACCGTTGTCCGCCACTGGAACTGGGCGATCTCGGGGGTGTCGGCCAACGCCTCGCGGACGCCGAGCAAAGCATCAACGTTGACGCCATTGTCGACCGGGGTGTGCATTGTGGTCATGAATTTCTCCATTCTCTGGTTGTGACTGGCCTCATTTATCCAGACGGCGATCCGGCGAAATGGATGCAGCGTGGCGATCTGACGCAAACGGGAAACCGATCACACCTACCTGAAAGACATCTCACGATGAGGATGAATGCATTGTCCGAAGGACAGTCGCGGCGGCAGCCGCCATGGCTCACCGGCAGCGCAACCGGCGTGGCGGAGGCCAAGCCGGGAGATGGTTCGTGCCAAGACATCTACGGGCCGACGATCGCCGTGTACAACTCGCTCGAGAACCGCCCCGATGCGCGCGCCGCGCTGGATCACGACCTCGTGTTGTTCACCGCCCGCAAGGCGTAAGCCGAGGCGAGCCCCCTACTCGCATTGGCAGTTCTCCGGGGGTTGGTAGTCCATCGGCAGGCCGCGCACGTCCAGGGTCAGTGCGCAGCACCGGGTAAGCAGTCCGGCGAGCTGCTTTCTGGCGCGCTGCACCCGGGATTTCATTCCCGAGACGGTGATTCCCTCCTGCTCGGCGGCGACCACCTGGGTGACGCCGTCCAGGTCGGTCAGCTGTAGCGCCCGCCGGTAGGCGGGGGACAGATCGTCGAGCAGGGGTCGCAGGCAGTTGGCCAGCTCGTGCTGCACACTGTCGGCGTCGGCGAGATCACCGACGTCGTCGGCGAGCCGGTCACCGGGCGCGGCCTCGAGCACTTCGCGGTTGTCGGCCGCACGGCGGTACTCGTCGATGATCACGTTGCGGGCGATGCGAAACAGCCACGCGGCCAGCCGATCGTGGTCATCGAGTCTGCCCAGACTGCGGTGCACCCGTAACAGGATGTCGGCGACGAGGTCGTCGACCCGATGCGGATCGGACACTCGCCGGCGGACGAAGGAGCGGATTTCCGCGCCGAAGCGGCGCCAAACGTCCTCGACCGTCAGGTCGGTTCCGGTTGCTAGCTCGTTCGGCATCATCGTCCGGCTCTCCCCCTTTTCTGATCGGCCGTGTCGCTGAGATCGCGGCCTCCACCTCTACAGACGGCGCCACTGGCCAAAGGATGCACCGTCGCTGCCGTTTGCGTCCATAAGCGCTTTCGCCCGTCATAACACGTAAAGCCCCACAACACTGAGGAAACACCATGTCAAACGAACTACCCGTCGCGGTTCTCGGGGCCGGCCCGGTCGGGCTGGCCGCGGCCGCACACCTGTCCGAACGCGGCCTGCCGTTCGTCATTTTCGAAGCGGGGGAATCCGTTGGCGCCAGCATCCGGCGCTGGGGCCATGTGCGCCTGTTCTCGCCGTGGCGCTCCGACTTGGATCGCGCCGCGCAACGCCTGCTGAAGGCCCACGGGTGGAGTTCGCCGGATCCGGCCGCCTACCCGACCGGAGCCGACATCGTCGAGCAGTATCTGACGCCGCTGGCGCGGCTGGACGGAATCGCGCCCCATGTGCGGCTCGGCCACCGGGTTATCGGCGTCACCCGCCAGGGTGTGGACAAACTGCGCGACGACGATCGCGCCGACCGGCCGTTCATCGTCACCACGGCCGGCCCGGCCGGCACCACGCGGACACCGGTGCGCGCCGTCATCGACGCGACCGGGACCTGGCTGGCCCCCAATCCGGTTGGCGCCGAAGGCATACCCGCGATCGGCGAGGAACAGGCCGCCCGGCGGATCAGCTACGGAATCCCCGACGTGCTCGACGCCGACCGCGACCGCTACGCCGGCCGGCGGGTGGCAGTCGTCGGAAGCGGACATTCGGCCAAGCACGTGATCCGCGAGCTGTCGCTGCTGGCCGAGCAGGCTCCCGACACCACGGTCACGTGGATCGTGCGAAGGGGTGAGGACGAGCGGGTCTTCGGAAACGAGGCCGACGCCCGGCTACCCGAGCGGGGCAAGCTGGGCGCCGACGCGCACCGGCTGGTCTCCTCGGGTCGGGTCCGGCTCGAAACGGGCTTTCGCATCGAACGCACCGACATCGACGAGTCGGGCATCGTGCTGGTGTCTCCCGAGGGGCGGGCGGGCGGGCCGTTCGACGAGATCATCGCGGCGACCGGATTCCGTCCCGACTTCAGTTTCCTGCGCGAGGTGCGCCTCGACCTCGATCCGTGGGTGGAGAGTACGCGGGCGTTGGCCCCATTGATCGACCCCAACGTCCACTCGTGTGGTTCGGTGCCCCCGCACGGCGCCGCCGAGCTCGCCCATCCCGAGCAAGGGTTCTACGCGGTCGGCGCCAAGAGTTACGGCCGCGCACCCAACCTGCTGTTGGCGACCGGCTACGAGCAGGCCCGGTCGGTGGTCGCCGAGCTCGCCGGCGACCACGACGCCGCCACCCGGGTGGAGCTGATCCTTCCGGCATCCGGATCGACCTGCGGCGTCAAGCCCCAACCGGAACCGGAGGCACCCGAACCCGAGCTGGCGACCAGTGCCTGCTGCGGCTGAGGCACTACGGTCCGGCCCGCCGGAACTCCGGCGGGCAACGGCCGCGCTGGCCATCACCCAGCTGATCTCCTGGGGAGTGCTGTACTACGCGTTCGCCGTCGTGGCGCCCGCCATGGCCCGCCAACCGGGCTGGGGCGTCACGGCGGTCAGTGGCGCGTTTTCGGCGGGACTCCTCGTGTCCGGCCTGTCCGCGCGTGCCGTCGCCGCGATGTTGGGCCGGCTCGGACCACGGGTGACGATGACCGCGGGCTCACTGCTGGCGATCGTCGCGACCACGCTGTGGGCATCCGCGTCCTCGGTGGCGATGCTGTATGCAGCATGGGTGCTGATCGGCGCGGCCATGGCTGCCACGCTTTACGAGCCGGCGATTGTTGTTCTCGCCGTGCTGGATTCAGGCCGGATGCGTCGCACGATCACCGCCGTCACCGTGGCCGGCGGGCTCGCGAGCACCGTCTCCGTGCCGTTGACCCAGTACCTCGTCGAAACACTCGACTGGCGTGGCGCCGTCGCGGTCCTCGGGGCCGGTGGCGGCGCGGTGACCGCGGCACTGCACGCCCGGTATCTACCGCGGCACGTCTCAGTGCAACCTGAGACGCCGACGTCGCCGCGACCGCTGACTCGTTCCCGCGCGATGCGTCGCCTGCGCCTGGCTTACGTGCTCGAACAGGCGAGTGCCGTCGCCGCGACGGCCTTGGTCGTGACCATGCTGATCGACCGGGGTGTCGATCCGCGGGCGGCGGGGTTCGTGCTCGCGTCGAGCGGGGTGGGAAAGGTCGCCGGACGGCTGGTGCTCGCGGGGCGGATCGGCCGAGCGTCACCGGAACTGCTCGCCGCGGGCGCAGCCGCGTTACACGCGATCGCGGTGGTCAGCATGCTCGCGTCGACCGCGACGCCGTGGCTGTATCTCGCCGGGCTGGTTTGTGGTGCCGCGTCTGGAACCAGCAGCGTGCTACGCCCACTCATCGTGGCCGGACACGTGCCGCTGCACGCGTTCGCGGCCGCGAATGCGCGGCTGCAGACCTCGGCGACCAGTGCCCGTGCCCTTGGCCCACTAATCGTTGGCGGCACGGCCGCGCACGCGGGATGGACCGGAGCGTGGGCCCTCGTGGCCGGTGGACTCGCCACCGCCACCGCCATATTCGCGGCGCCCGGAATGCAGGCGGGACGCGTGCCAGTTGCACGCGCAGATTTGCAGATCTATTGAAGCCAGGATTGGGAACTTGCAAAGGAGAGATCCAAATGTCGCAATTGGCAACGGCATCCACCGCGAGGCTGGACGCAACAGCAGAACCTGAGCCGCCCCTTGAAGGGGTGTCGGCTGCGCCCGTTCTTATCACTCAACACGAGGTTGTCTTCGGCACGGCGGCAGCAGTGCCCTTGTATCCCACGACGACTCGCTGGTGGGTCACGGCGACTCGTGCCATCGCCGCGGCTCTGCGGCCTGGGCACTACCCGCCGCGTCGCAGATACCTTGATGACGCCGTCATGGCACGAGAGATGCACAGACTCTAATAACGGCTGCGCGCCAGTCAACTGGCTACCGTCGTGGCGGCCGACCCGGTGGGGGTAGCGGTCGTACCGCGGTGGTCTCGGGGCCGCCGACGGAATCACCGCTGAGTTCGGCGGGGACGATGCCGTCGAGTTCTCGGTCGTGACGCCACACGATCTCCCGGCACACGGTGGCGTCGCCGGCGATCAGCGCTGGCGCCAACGCCAAAGCGGCGCAGACGATGCTCGGCCACGCCTCCGCGGTGCTGACGTTGTGGACACCTATGCCGACCTGTTTCTGGATGACCTCGAGCATGTGACGGCGGCGTTCGACGATGCGCGGCGAGGTGCGCTGGAAGAGGTTCACGAATCTACTGCGGACTGGAAACAAGAAAGGGCCCGACCGGATTAACCGGCCAGACCCCTTGACCTGCGTAAACGCT
>CAWJDL010000017.1:0-205048 GCA_963841555.1 uncultured Actinomycetota bacterium | reverse complement strand
TTGTCGTTCAATGTGGTCTCAGTCATGATTCGTTGCTCCTAGTTGTACCGATCGGCCGTGTCCGCCAAGCATCTGTGTGTAACTGATCTAACGTAAGGCGCGACATCCGCCGACTTCAAATCATGTTCGACGCCACTTCGTGTCGTACTCGAGAGTTTGCCAGAAAAGTACATAGCAATCTACTGTTGGTGGCGGCCATGGCGAGGTAGGCGGCGTGGGCGTGGCCGGTCTCAGGCTCCGGCGGAACCAAGGGTGACCCGGCTGTCAGCCGTCGGTTAGGAGTGAGAGGCTCGCCGGATCGGCTCCGTCGAGGAAGATCCGGGCCCAGACGTCCAACGTCAGCACGCTCCAGAGCTCCTTGCCGAAGTCATAGCGACCGGCTCGGTGCAGTGCGAGAGCCCGGCGGACTGGCGCCGGGTCGACCAAAGGCGCATCCCGCGCTTCCGGGCCGAGCGTGAAGCGTTCCAACGCATCGCCCAAGCTGCCCCGGAACCACGACGCCATCGGCACTGCGAAACCGACCTTCTTCCGGGACAAGAGAGATGCAGGCAGGCGCCGGCTGGCGATCTCACGAATGACGATCTCGTCCGCCAAGGGGAGGCCTTGAGCTGCTCGGCAGCCGGGCTGCGAACTCGGCCGAGTCATGGTCGAGAAGCGGCATCCGCCCCTGATCGACGCCGCCATCGTCATCTTGTCTCCACGAACGAGCAAGTTGTCGACCAGGTAGGTCTCGACATCCAACGCCAGCATGCGGTCGAGCGGGCCGAGGCCGCCGTCGATGTCGGCGAGTGCCGAATCTAGTGGCCGCAGGCCGTTAGACGACAGTCGTACTTGGCGGTCGGCGCCGAACCAGGCCGGCCAGCGCTCGCCCGGGTCCGCTGTCGCGAGCGCTGTGACGGCCAGGCGAGCCCGCCGCGGCAGCCGGTGCCAGCCTGCTAGTTCATGCAGCCGGCGCTCACCGAGAACGGTCCGGCCGGCGCGGCCCGCTCGGGCCAGCACGGCGTCGGCCCGATACTTCGGGTATCCGCCGAACAACTCATCGCCCCCTTCCCCCGACAGGACCACCGTGACATGGTCGCGGGCCATTCGCGACAGAGCCAACAGCGGGATCTCGGACGGCTCGGCCAGCGGTTCGTCGCGATGCCAAACCGCAGTAGGCATCAGCTGTAGGAACTCCTTTGGCCCCAAGCGCATTTCGTGGTGACGCGTACCGAATGCCTGCGCTGTCGAGCGGGCGGCCGGCAGCTCATCGCTTGCCCAGCCTTCGTCGAAGCCGATGGAGAACGTGCGCACCGGCTCGTCGATCAATTCGGACATGAAGGACAGCACGGTGCTCGAATCGAGTCCGCCTGACAGGAAGCATCCGAGCGGCACGTCACTCACAAGGCGCCGCTTGACGGCTGTTCGCATGAGGTCCTCGGCCTCGTCGGCGGCTTCGGCGAGTGTGAGCGCCGGCTTCGGGTCATAGCGCAGCCGCCACCAGCGTTGGACCTCGAACCCGTCGTCGTTGACGACCAACTTGTGCCCAGGGGGGAGTTGCTGCACCGACAGGAAGAGGGTTCGAGGCGACGGGACATAACGCAGTGCCAGATACGCCTGGAGCGCCGTATCGTCGAGGTCCTTCGACACACCCGCGGCCAGCAGAGCCTTGATCTCGGAGCCGAAAACGATCTCGCGGCCACGTCGTGAGTAGTAGAGCGGCTTCTTACCGAAGCGATCCCGCGCGATTAGCAAACGACGGCGGTTTTGGTCCCATAGAGCGAAGGCGAACATACCCGCAAGTCGGTGGAGCAACTCATCGCCCCATTGCTCATAGCCGTGGACGAGAACCTCTGTGTCAGAGCGGGTTTGGAAGCGATGTCCGCGTTGCTCGAGTTCGGCGCGTAGCTCGCGGAAGTTGTAGATCTCGCCGTTGAACACCACCGCGACCGAGCCGTCCTCGTTGAAGATCGGCTGATCGCCGCCCGCTAGGTCGATGATCGCCAGCCGGCGCATCCCGAGGGCGATGCCGGGCCTGTCGAGTTTCCCTTCACCGTCTGGGCCGCGGTGGACGATGGTCTCCAGCATGCGATCCATTCGCTGGTGCCCGGCGGTAGTATCGGCGGCATTCCAAATGCCACAGATGCCACACATCAGGACTCTGTCCCGGCGTCTTGTTGGGTGGCGGTCGCAGTGCGCGAGCTCTCGTCCCGCTCCCAGCGTGCCGAGCGGCCCAGCGCGATGTAGGCCCGAGCGGAGATGGCGACAAAGGCGTAGGTGGCTGCGTCGACGAAGCCCGAAGGACTGCGGCACAGTCGCAACACATCGCGCAACGTCGCAAGCGTTGTCGGCCTCGGGTCGGTGGCTTGCGTGACCCTCCCGGCTGCCACGTGAGTCTCGGCAGCACCTCGGTATGCGCGTCGCATCACCCTGAGAAGGTCGCGGTAATTCGCAGGCGCCATCACCACGACCGGCTCGTCGCCCACGATGTCGATTTCGTCCGCCGCGAAGCATTGATCAACGAACAGGTCGTCGGCCACGACGTCGGGATAATCCCCGAATCGGGCCCGCCCCTCCGCGGATAGCCCGTACACGCCAGCCCCCCAGATTGATCCCATCACGGCAGGCACCTGTGACCGGGCGCGGTAATAGCGACGCACGATGGCCGAGGCGTGAGCGGTCTCGTAGCGGAACGGTGGCCGGGCGGCGACCGAGCCTTCCCGCGCGAGGTGCTCGAGGACGCGTCGGGCGGCCGGGCCCGGCAGGACGACGTCGGCGTCGAGGTAGAGCCGCGGAAATGTGCGCAGCAGTCGATCACCCGCCCGGAGTGCTGCGGTTTTGGATGCGACTGCCAGCTCGATCATTTGGACGGGGTGGCCGCTGGCGCGGACGACCGCCGCGGTGTCGTCATGGCAGCCGTTACACACCACCGCAACCTGGAGTTCGGCAGCGTCGATCCCCTGAAATAGATCGTGCAGGCAGCGGCCGATGACCGCGCTCTCGTTGTGGGCGGGGATCAGCACTGATCCGACTCTGCGGCGGGATGTCATGGCAGTCGGTGGCCGTGCTCACGCACCGCGTCGTGTCGAGTGATCAGCCTCCGGTGTGGGAAGTACGTCCGCGCTACGTCGAACAGCTCCACGTCAACCCCCTGACACCGAATAAACTTACATCCCTGATTTGCTGGACGGCCTAACGATACCGGATGCTCCAGGCTGTCCGCCGACTTCCAGCGGTTGAGCCTTGACCATACCAGCTAAGGGCTTGCAGGCCTCTGACCTCGGCGGAGCTTCCGTGCTCGTCGTTCTCGCAAACTATGTGCCGTGCGGACTTGGCGGCAGCCAGGGCCGCGCCGATGAGCGGTGGGCTTATCGCTCAAAACTTGTCCGCGGCACGGGCTGATGACATCCATTTCAACCAGATGGGGGGCATCGTTTTCTGCGCAGCAGGCCACTCTTGTCCGCCAAACATCGATTGCAGTCTGGCACGCTACAACTCCCACCATCCTTGCGATGACTGCCCGAGGAACCGGGGGGCATACTCTCCAAGAATTGCTCGCATGGCTGGCTGACGCGGTGATGACCGCGCCGTGCACTTTCGAAATCGTTCCCTGTGCCTGAAAGCCGGGTTCGCCAACGAGATTGGAGCGCTCTGCAAGGCTCTGGGTCTCGGTCGCCACGCGGTGATGGACATCTTCGAGGCGGACACGAAGCTCAACATCTCGCCCGTCTACTCGCGTCCAGGGTTTGCGTTCGGTGGCTCGCGCCTGCCCAAGGACCTCCGAGCGTTAGTCACGGAAAACGCATTCCTCACCTGTCACGGTTCATCGCTGACTCGCCCGACGAGATTGTCAGCCACGCGGAGGTTTGCGTGTGGGTGCAGCAGCGGATCCCGAGGCAATCGCGGCCCTCAAGCGTTTCGATGGTCGCATCGTGGTCGACTTGGTGCGTCTCCCAGGCTCGTCGGACTACGAAGACGGCCCCTGGTGCATCGGCATCAGCTGGTAGCGGAAACTTCACCGCAAACCATGAACACGCCGGGCGCTAATGTGGGCGGCCTAGAAGTAGGCTGCTCTGCGCTGCCATTTGTGTTTCAGAGAGCGAACCACATCACCTCCCGCGTTCGCGTAGGATTATTTGCGATTGGTAGCTTACGAACCCGATGTTCACACCGTCGGTGGGTTGCACGCGGGGAGTAGATATAGGTGGGGAAGGTGGCCAGCCCGTGAGCGGTGGTCAGCAAACTCTTCTGGTGACTCGTGGTTGCGGTTTCACCGGCGTGGGAGGGGTGTCCGGGTTGCTACATAAGCGCGCTGTCCTCGAGTGAGCCGCGTCCTTGTCACGGGCGGCGCCGGCACTATCGGCACCGCCGTCGTGCGCAGACTGTTGCGCGACGGCGAATACGAAGTTCGGGTGTCCGATCAACGCGAGCCCCGCCAATGGATGCGCGACGCGTGTGAAATCCGAACGGGCGACCTTCGCGCACCCGCCGAGTCCGCAGCGGCGGTCGCAGGCTGCACTCATGTGGTTCACCTTGCCGCGATCGTCGGCGGAATCGCGAACTTTCACAAGCTTCCGCACTCTCTGCTCGAGATGAATACCGGCCTCTACAACGCCGTCTTTAGTGCCGCCCTGCGCGAGGGCATGAGCGGCTCGTTTACGTGTCCTCGTCGATGGTGTTCGAACGGGCGACGGAGTTTCCGACAACCGAACAGCACCTCAAGGATTGCGGAATCCCCGCGTTCAGCATATGGGTTTTCGAAGCTGGCCGGCGAGATGTACTGCCATGCCCTTCACGACGAGCACGGGCTACCGTTCACGATCTGTCGCCCCTTCAACGCTTATGGACCAGGGGAGTTGCCTGGTGCGCGCCAGGCATCGCACACGCCGTGCCCGACCTGATCGCGAAGGCGCTCGCGGGGCAGCATCCACTGCCGATCTTCGGCTCAGGAGAACAGACGCGAACGCTCACTCATATCGACGACATCGCGGACGGCATTGTGACCGCCATGGTTCACCCTGCTGGCGAGAACGAGGACTTCAACATCTCAGCATCGGAGGAACGGACCGTAGCGGAGATAGCCCAGATCATCTGGGACGCATGCGGACTCGAACCCGACAAGTTCAAACTCGAACGTGTTCCCAGTTACGAGGTCGACGTTCAACGACGCTGGCCGTCGGTCGAGAAGGCAAAGCGGTGCTCGAGCTGGGAGGCGCGCGTGGATCTGCGCGAGGGTATCGCAGAGACGGTCGAGTGGCTTCGCGCGCAAGAGCTCGCTTCTCGCAACGGCTGATCCGAGGCCAGCCGCCTCAACTGGTTGAGTCGCCTCGACCGGATCCTCGGTTGCCTCAGTTGATGTCGATCGGCGCAGAACCGTTCGTCTCGATCGGCGATACGTCTCGCATCCTCGTGGTTGGCGCCCTCTTCAGCTGCCGCCTGTTCCTGTTCGGATGCCGAATCTTCTTGTTCGGCCGCCGGTCCCTCCTGTTGGCTCGCAGGCGCGTCATCTTGCCTGGTTGCCCGATTCCATACCGCGACCGCTCCAAGAAGCAAACCGGCGAAAGCGGCAAGGACGCCCAGAAATACAGGCTCCAACAGGGTTTGGCGTCCGTCGCCCGCGTCGCTGACAACCCTTGTGTGGATTTTTTGGCTGTCCTCGCCGGTGGGCGTCTCTATCGAGCTCGCGTAGGCGACGAACTCCGCAGCTACGGTCTCGGCAATTCGTTTTGCCCGGCCCGGCGAATCATCGGTGACTTCGATGTCGATGAGCGGAGTTTTCGGCGGCACATTGGCGACATCGATCTTGTCCGCGAGTTGGGAAGGGGTCAGCGGCAAACCGAGTTTGTCGACAACGCGTTGACTGACCACGCCGCTCGTGATGAGCGGAATGTAGGACTGGACCCGTCTTGTGGCAACCTGTTCGTTCTGGTAAGCAGCCGCTGTCGAAGATCCCTCGATTGACACCATCAACCGGGTGGATGACACGTATTGTGCCCGGTGCTAGGAGGATCGCGGACAACCCGAGCCCGAAAGTCACTGCCGCGACGACCAAGAATGTCAACCAATGTCGACGGACGGCTGCGGTGAATGCCTTGAGAGTCAACTCATTACCTCCCGATGTTTCGCATGGGCCGGATCGCTGTCGGTGGCTGTCACAGTGCCGTCACGCGGCCGGAAAATAGAGCGGAGTACGGCCGCGGTTGCGCCTAGGACCACTCCGATCAGAGCGGCGCCCAACAGCACAAGCGTTATCGGCAGGCCCCAAGCGACTTCGCGGACCCCCTGGCTGGGTGGATCGACCACGACGAGTTCGGCCCTTGGGACGAGCGAACCCGGAACCGACTCGAGTTGGTGCACGGTCGCTGCGTATTCGGAGAGGAACACGGTCGCGGTCTGCTGGGCTTCGGCGCCGGATGGGGCGATGACAGAGACATTGATGAGCGCGGTGCCCGGCGGGTTGCTCGCCTTGATTCCGTGGGCCAGGGTGTCGGCCTGCTCGTCGAGGCCGAGGTTGGTGATGACACGGGCGGACACGCTCGGGCTGCCGGCCAGGGCGGCGTAGGTCTTCGCGCGACCCTGGGCGTAGAAGTCGCCGCCGTCGATCACTCGGCTTACATCGCCGGGAGTCCGGACGAAGACCGTTGCATCCGACCGATATGCCTGAGGCGGTGCAAACAGGCCAATCGTCGGGATTGTCAACGCAATCAAAGCTCCCCAGAGGATCCAGCGCCATCGGTCGCGGATGACGCGGAGGTACGAGGCAAGCGCGGTGCTCATACCACCGCCCAGGAAAGCAACAAATAAAGGGACTTGAGAAACGCCGTCGTCAATTGGTTCTCACCTTCCGAATTGGGGTGAATCCCGTCTTTCGAGAGCAGTGCCGAGGTGTCGGTGCCGGCAAGCCAGCTGATCGGATCGATGAATGTCACCCCTTTGGTGGCAGGGTCAGCCTGCAGTGACTGGATGAAACGGTCGTCGAAGCCCAGGTCATCGGACGGGTGAGCGAGAAACCGCGGGCGTATGAACACGATCTGTGCCCGCGGCCAGGTGCGCCGGGCCTCGGCGATGGTCGACAACATTGTGGCGTAGGTGTCTTCGCGTGGGGGGAAGAGATCGTTCCGGCCGCCGTCGAGGAGAACGTAGGTCGGATCGTATTGGGCGGCCAAGTGGGGGATGCGTTCCCGGAATGACAGTGACCTGCCGGAGTGCGGGTCGACCCACCTATTGGCGGGTCCTCCGCTGATGTAGCCCGTCCCCGCCCTGGCAGAGAGTGCACATAGCCAATCCATCTGGACGGCGGCTCTGCAGCCATAGGACAACTCCGCCGAGCTGTCGCCCGCGGTGTATGAATCGCCGATGAAGAGCGCCAGCGGCCGATGATCGGCAGCGGGTTGTGGCCGACTCGCTGGGTTGGACGATGTCGCTGCGGACCCGACCTGCCCGACGGAACACGAGCTGACCGCTACAGTGACCGAGACCGCGACGGCGGTCGCGATCGCTGCGATGTCGAACCACCGCGCTCGCTTCACGTTGCGACCTCCGCTCGGAGCCACGCCGCGACTTTGTCGGCGATCACCGATTGGCCCGCATCGCTCGGTCCACTGAGGTTCGGGTGCATGAGCTCCCTTGTGAGCAATGGCGGATCGACCGCGTTGAAGAATGGAACGTCGGTCACAACGGCTACCTTGTGCACGGCATCATTGACGCGCGAGATCGAATCGGGGATCGGTGTCTCGTACCAGATCGGACCGACCACCGCTACCCGCTGGCCCCCGCGGATGATCTTGTTGATCGCATCGACCGCACCGACCGTGACACCTTCAGTGCCCCCTATCGAGGCGTCAGCGGTGCCTGTGACGAGCAGAATGACGTCCGGATGTCCCGCTTGCGCTCGGTCTACCTGATAGCTGAAAGCCTGGCCCCCAGTCCCATTCGCCGCGAATCCCGCTTCGGGCAGCGCGTAATTGGACACGTGCCAACCGGTTCTCGCTGCCATCAGCGTCGGCCAGACTTCGAGGTTGTCGATTCCGGCCGAGTTCTGGTCACCGACAACGGCGATGGACAGCGGCGTTTGGTGCGGCTGCTGCTGAGCTGCAGCGGCGGCGACCGTTGACGCCCAGACCAGTTGGCCGGCAAGTAGCAGCGCTACCACAACCTGAACTACATTTCGATGCCTTGCGATCATCGGAGACCTTCCGCGACTAGGCCATAGGTTTCGATCAGACGATCGCCGATCGCCTTCATGCCGAAATGGGTGCGCACCGCCTGCCTGCCTCGTTCGCCCATCAATCGCGCGCGAGATGCGGTCGCCGAGAATCGAGTCCACCGCTGCGACCAAGGCAGGCACCTCGGGCTCGGTAACGATGCCGCTTTGCGCACCGCTCGACGATCGGTCGCAAGTCCGCAGTCATCGGTCACGACGACAGGCAGGCCGACCGACATCGCTTCCAGTACCGACATCGGATGCGGCTCACGCACTGAAGGAAGCACATAAACCTCGGCCGCGGCCATCCGGGCCGGGATGGCATCGGGAGACAGCGCGCCTTCCCAACGTATGCGCGGGTGCTCCTTGAGTGCGGCACGCAGAGCAGACCCCTCGCCCTCATCGTGGCCGACCAGTGTGAATCGATGCGTCAACGCCCGCGTCGAGCAATTTCTTCGCCATCTCGACGAACGCGACGGGGCGTTTCCTCGCATGCATCCGGGCTGCGAACAGCACCTCCGGTCGTCCTGCCGGTCTGAGCCGCCGCCGGGTAGAGCGGCACACCGTTGTCCAGCTCGACGAGTCGAAGGCCTGGGCCCGCGACTTCGACGAGCTGACTGCGTTCTTTCGAGTCCAGATAAAACACTGCCTGTGCTTCGCGGAGAACCTTGCGAGTCCACACCTTGTCGAGCGGTGCGGCGAGGGGATGGTGCGACGGCACGACCATTCCATGGGTCTGCAACAGGTAGGGGATCCCGCGTCGGCGCGCGGCCGCCGCCACCGGCAGGCCGACAAGGTCGCGGCCGAGGTGGATGTGTGTGACGTCGAATCTGGCCCAGTTGCTGCGCAGCCACTTCCTGAGACCGGGTGCGACCAACCCCGCGAAGCCGGTTCGGGGCAGAAGGGTCTTGGCAGGAAACAGCTTGACCGGCACGCCGTTCAGCTCGGTGGGCATCTCCTGGTAGCCCCGCGTGGCGCCAACCACAGTCACGTCGTGGCCGCGGCCGACCAACTCCGCGCTCTGATTCAGTGCCACACGAGCCGGACCGCCGTATGCCCCATCCGGGCTGAGGAGCGTCACCACCTGCAGTATGCGCATGTCATTTACAACTGGCTGATAATTGGTTGGGCAGGCTGGACGATGGAATCCGGGGGGATGTCGCGGTTGACCAGCGACGTGGCCCCGACTACCGAGTTGGCGCCTATGGTGACACCGCGTAACACGGTGCTGCGGGTGCAGACCCATGCGCCGTCCTCGATGACGATCGGCCCGTTGTCGAACTCAAAGGTCGGAGACGAACGGTCGTGGCTGCCGGTGCACAGAAGCACGTGCTGAGAAATACAGACATCGGACCCGATGACGATGTTGTCGAGGTTGTACAGTTCGGCGCCCGTCCCGATCCAGGAGTTGTCTCCGATCGAAAGCTTCCACGGCCACTGAACCGTCACCCGATGCCTGATCAATACGCCTTCGCCGATTTGCGCGCCGAACCGGCGCAGGATTGCACACCGTAGCCGGTTCGGACACCACACGTGGGTGAAGACCAGTGTGGACACGGCCACCCAGAGCACCTGCATGGTGAATCCACGGCCCTTGTCGTAGGGTCGACCACGCCGTGCGGCTAGCGACCGAGTCGACAGTATGCTCGACACTTGCACCTCCGCTAGCAAAGATACAGGATAAGAATATTCCTAGCGAGACTACGCCTACTTCACATCAGTGTGCGAAAACAGCTATTGTTCAGATTGCGCGCACCGGAGAATCAGAGAGAGGCGACGTGACAGCAGCCAGTTTCGCACCCGTCGGCACGCTGACCGAGAAGCGCCGTCCGCCGTCGGTTACTTTCGGGCACGCCGCAATCTTTGCGATCGGCGCGACGTCATGCGCCCAGATTGCCAACGTGACGGTGACCGCGCTGTCGATAGTTTGCCTGCTACTCGTCCCGGGATGGCTGCTCATGACACACCGGGGAGTCGACCTGGTGCCGTTGGTACTTGCGGCCCTCGGGTGGATCTCCTTCCTCGCCTCGTGCCTGGTTAACGACACGAGCGTGCTGTGGCCTAACGCGGTCGCGCCCGCCGCGTTTGGGCTGTATCTGATGGGGCTGACAGTGCTCACGGGTCGCGCGGTGGATGCCATTGCCGCCATGCTGGCGGGCCTCGCAGTGGGCACGGTGGTCTTCTTCTTGACGCAGGGCATCGAGCTCACCCGCACCGGGAACTTCCCCGACCTGTGGAAGTACGGGATCGCCTCTGCGACAACCATTCTCATGCTGTACGCATTGACGACGGGGCGAGCGCCCGCTTGGGTGCTGCCTGCTTCGTTGGCGGCGCTCGGATTGGCGAGCCTCGGGTTGAATTATCGATCGCATGCGCTCGTCTGCGTCCTTGCCGCAGCCACGCTGTTCGTCAACCAGATTCTCGGAAGCCGAATCGGGCGCGGCTGGCAGTTCGCGGGCGTGGTTGGTGTCGGCCTGGTCTTCACATTGGTGATGCCGATCGCCGCGCGGGCTGGACTGTTTGGCTCTGCGCTGCAGCGCAAGACCGTCGAGCAAGACGCGGTCGACGTACCGCTTTTGTTGGCAGGCCGGAGCGAGCCACCGATGACGATCACCGCGATTTCCCAACGTCCGCTGCTCGGCTGGGGTAACGCGATGAATTTGACGCCGGACTTTTACACGCAGGCTGAGCATCTCGCGATTCGAATGGGTTTCAGCCCTGCGTTTCCCTTTGAGGCGATATGGCGGATTCCGCCGTCCGACTACTCCGCAACGCATTCGATCCTTCTGGGTTCCTGGGTCGAAGGTGGCGTGGTTTCCATGCTCCTACCCGCGTCGCTCCTCCTGGCCTGCATTGGGATTTTCTGGAATTTCACGAGACTCGGGCGTTGGGCGGCGCTCGGCCTGACGGTGGCAGTGCAGGGAATCTGGGACCTGTTGTACGGACCGTGGCAGTACAACATGATTCCCACCTTCGCGTGCATCGCATTGTTGTTTTCGGCCATACACTTTCGACGCCCGCGATCTGAGTTACCGATCGCTCGATGATGAATCCGAGCGTGAGTGCAGTGATCGCCACGATAGGGCGTCCATCCGTCTCGCGTGCGGTGCAATCGGTGCTTGACCAGACTTATCCGGTCGACGAGATCATCGTCGTCGCGGACGCGGGCGTGCAGGTGTCTGTTCCCGCTGACGACCGGATCGTGTTGTTGAGGTGCAGTGACGGCGGGGGTCCCGCCGAGAGCAGGCAGTTGGGCATCGATGCCGCGCGTGGCTCGGTCATCGCACTGCTCGATGATGATGACGTCTGGTTGCCCACTAAGCTTGCTCGCCAACTTGCGGCCGCCGATTCTGTCGACGGTGACCATTGGATCGTGTCGTCACGAATGTTGGTGCTGGGTCCGGGCACGCGGCAGCGGATGTGGCCGCGCCGGCTCATCGAACCCGGAGAGTCGCTGGCGGAGTATCTGTTTCGTTTCAATGGACTCGGATTCGGTAACGCCAATCTGCAAACCTCCACGTTGTGCTTTCCGACCGATCTGGCCCGTGGCGTTCGGTGGGGCGGTTCTTCGGATGTGCCGCACGATGAGCCGAGTTGGCTGATCAGGGTTCAGCGAACAATCCCGGATCTGCGGGTGGTTCAGTTGCCAGAGACGCTCAGCATCTACAACATCCATGGCGCGTCGGTGTCTCGCGACCCGTCGGACCGTACCGACACCTACATAGAGTGGGGATTGCAATATCTGGGCGGGGAGTCGCCGCGCCTGCTCGGCGACTATCTATGTACCAGTCCGGTCAGCGCAGCGGTGTCCGCGCGATCGTTGGTTGGGGTGCGGCGCGCGGTTTGGTCGGCCGTACGGCATGGTCGGCCCGGCCCCTTCGCGCTTGCTTATGCCGGTCTGAACGCGGCCAGGATCATCGTGCGGGCGGCAGTCTCGGCCATCCGGCGATGACGACGAACCAGAGCCGTCTCGCGCCCGAGGAGCGTCGCGCGCTCTTGTACGGCCCGCTCTACCGCATCCTGGGCACGCCCGTTGTCGCTTTGCTGGGGCTCGCGAACACAGCTATCGTCGTACGGGAAACCGGTGAAGCCGTATACGGTCTGGTGTCCCTGGTCGCGACGATTACGTTGCTTTTCCCCTTCGCTGATCTGGGCATAGGCGCCACGGTGATCAATGCTAGCGCGATGCTCGTCGGAGGAAGCCGCGACCAGAACGCTGTCGACGTCATTCGTCGCGCCTACCGCGTACTGGTCAGGGTGGCCGGGGTGCTGATTGCGGTCGCTGTTTGCGTCATGGCGCTCGACGGCTGGAGCGCTGTCGTCGGCATCGCCAGCGGGCCCGAGGATCGTTGGGCAATCACCGTCGCGGCGTGCGTCTTCGCGCTCACGATTCCGGCCGGCCTCGGGCCCCGCATCCTGGTTGGTATCGACCGCAATCCGTTGGCCACGTTGGTGTTGATGAGCTGTCCGGCGTTTGGTCTCGGGTTGACGGTCTTCTTGTACGCGATCGATGCCAGCGGAATCTGGTATGCGGTCTCGGCCTTGGGCGGCCTGCTCATCGGCCAGACGGTCGGCACGGTGCTCGCGCTGCGTCTGTCCGGCCTGGGCTGGTCGGCGTTTTCCCGTGTGTCGCCTTCCGGCACCCGTTCCCGCTTGCTTGCCGGCAGCATGTGGCTGTTCGTCGTGGGGATCGGCGTGCCAATTGGCTCGCAGGCCGGACGGGTTCTGCTCGCGCACCTCTCGACACCCGCGGAGCTGTCGCGCTACGCCTTGATGGCACAGATCTACGCAATCTGTTGGCAGATCTTGTCTACCGCAGCGCTGGGGTATTGGCCGATCTTCGTCAAGAGGCGGGAAGCCGCTGAAGTGACCATTCGAATGTGGTGGCGACTCACCGGCACCTTTGCCGCGGTGGGGGTGATCGCAGCGCTGTGCCTGGTTTCGCTCGGGCCGTGGGCGGCGTCGGTGCTGTCGGGTGGGCAAATCGACGTATCGGCTTGGCTCGCATTAGCATTCGGTGCCATCGTGATGGGCCAAGCCTTGCACCTCCCGGCCTCGGTGCTGCTGACAAGGCCCAATGAGGCGCGATGGCAGGCACTGTGGGCGCTGGCGATGGCCGTGATCAGCATCGGTCTAGGATGCGTCGCGGCAGTACGGCTCGGCGCGGTGGGTGTCGTGTGCGCCTCTGCACTGGCGATCTTTGCCGCGCAGGTCCTTCCCGACCTCCTCTGGGTGCCTAGGCTTGTGCGCCGCCGTCCTCACGCCGGGGGTCAAGGATCGTTGCCGTCGGGGCCACAACGGTGACTCCAGCTGCCACATCATGGATCACCGTCGCGTTCGCACCCACTGTCGCGCCGTCATGCAGTGTTATCGGACCTATCACTACTGCCCCAGCCCCGACTCGGACGCGGTCATGCAACGTCGGCCTGCCCTTTGTGTTGTATCCGATGGTGACCTGCTGATTGATCCAGCAGTGAGAACCGATGGACTCCGCGGTGACGACGGTCCCGACACCGTGCTGGATGAACAGTGCGGGGCCGATCCGGTCGGCTTCGAGCGTCAACGCTGCCGCGGGCCGGTACAACCTGCGAAGCAGAAAACGCAGTGGCAACGGCGACGAGCGCAGACGGTAGTGCACGAGCGTACGGAACTCGGTCAACGCCCCGCTTAGATATGCGAATCGCGAGTAATGGTCCAGTTCAAGGAGGTCTGGCTCGCCGATGCAGCGCATCCACCAATCGACGTCCTCGGCGACCGCATCCGCCGCTTCCGAGTGGATGACGCTGCACCACAACGGATACGCCCAGACACGCGCGAACGCCAGAAGCATCGTCCGCCGGTCGCGCGCCATGGACCGATCATAGGGCGGGGGCACGTCGCCAACTCAACAACCGGGTTGCAGCACCGCGCGTACATAACCCGCGGTCTGGTAGACGTAATTGAACGTCCATTCGAAGACCGATAGCTGAACCGGGATCGCCACCATCACCAAGTCACCGTCGAAGCACTGCTCGAGGATGAATCGGGCTCGCGAGATATGGGGCCGCAACGTGACAACGATGACTGTCCGCCATCCGTGTTCGGAAGCCAACCGCGCTAGCTCGCGCCCTTCACCTTTCGTCGTCGGCGGGTCCGGGTTAAAGCAATGCAGTTCAAACCGGGTCTGCGGCGCGGCGCAGAAGCGTGTCAGCCATGGGTCATCTGCCCCGTGCGGATTCGACACCACCACGTTCCGCGCCCAGCCCCGCGCACCCAGGTCAAGGCCGAACGTGTATCGCTGATAGTCCGGCCCGCCGAGGATCAGTATCGCGTCGGCGTGGCGCGGCCGATCGATCTGGGGTCGCACGTAAACCGGCACCCCCGCGACCACGGTGACGATGAGCGCGATGAGTACCAGGCAGAGCGACACCAGACACGTTCCGAAGCGACGCCTGCGATAGTTCGACATTTTTTGACGGCGCCATTTCTCTAGGTCATTGCGAATTCCGACCAGTGGCGAGCCACCGCAGCGTCTCTTCGTCCAGCTTCAGCGACGATGAGCCAGCGTCATGCACAAGGTTGTCGTGAGTCGTGCATCCGACCACCGCGAACACCGACAGCGGATGGCTCAACACGTAGGCGAGCGCAACTTGGGCGACGGTGACGTCATGGTCGCGCGCGAACATCAATGCCCGTTCGCGCCGCTGGTTGTTCTCTTCAGCGCCGAAGTATGTTGCACACCAACGGCTCACCGGGTTGTGGTCTGTATTCTGCGGGTCGTTGTGGTTTGAAAAGAACCCGCGAGCGAGGCGGGACCACGCGAAAACCGACAGACCATTGGTCGAATACCAGTCCCGCGCGGCACACTGGCGCTCCCCTTCCAGTTTCACAGCACCTGGCCACGGGGATCGCGTCCAATCGGCAACGCTGAACTGAACGCTCGACGCACAAGACGGTTTCCGGCCATCGCCCGCCGCCACCGCGTTTGCGTCGTCAATACGCTCATGGCAAAGTTGGATGCGCCAATCGCGGTTATCTTGCCTTCGTCGATGTGGCGGTTGAGTCGTTCCATGACCGGTTGGACTCGCGCATTTGGGGTGGTCGTAGTGAAGAAGAAACAAATCGATGACATCAGTGCCGAGCGCCGTGAGGGACGCGTGAAGATCGTGCCACACATCAGACGAGAGAGAGCCGCCGCCTTCCCGAGCGGTGGGGTGGCACCCCTTGCTGATGACGACAACCTTGTCGCGGTTCTGGCGTTTCCGGATCCAGGCCGAGTGTCCGTTCGCTGTCCCGACATATGCGCGCCGTGTCGAATGAGTTGCATCCGAGCTTGAATGACCGTAGCTTGAATGACCGGTCCAAGAGTGAATAGGCCTCATGCTCGGGCCCCAGTCGGGCAGCCACGAAAGTCGCCGGCTGCGCAATCGATCGGTGCCGAAGACCATTCGAGAGACCGGCTTGTCGATCCCGGCAACCTTCCCGTACTCCATTCAGTTCAGCTCTTCAAATAATCATGAGCGATGAACCGACACGCTCGAGCCGTCAGGGCCATCATCGTGAGCGTGTGATTCTGAAATCCGGATGAGACAAAGCAGGCGCCATCGGTCACGAACACATTGTCGGCGTCCCAGCACTGACAAAACGAGTTCAGCACCGAGTTGTCCGGTTTGTCACCCATCCGCGCGCCGCCGCTCTCGTGAACCGCCGCGCCAGGCCAGTAGGCGCCGTAGTCCGCAAAAACCCGGGATCGAAGCATCCGGAAGACGACATTTCCGCGCCCGAGATCGAGGTTCGTTTCGACCTGCAGGCCGCCGGCGGCGGCAATTTCCGGAAGCCTCCGTCTCATGTGCGCAACCATATTGACGTCATCCTCAGAATGACTGCACTCGATCCTGGCTACAGGGATGCCCCACGCGTCCTTTTTGGTCGGGTCGAGCGACACGTGGTTTTCGTATCGCGGCTGCATCTCACCGAGCGCGTACATGCTCCCTGTCGGCTTGCCGCGACCTATCCCGATCTGAATTCCGTAGCCGCCAGGAAAGTTCGTTGATTCCTTTTCGCAGAAACTCGGAATATAGAGGCCCGTTGCCGCAAAGTCGAATCCATCTTCGAAGGGAGCGGGCTCGGCATCTCCTTCAGGCACGTTGCCGGTCTGCGCGTATGCAACATGGTCACACAGATAGCGACCGAGATGGCCCGACGATCCGCCGACACCTGACGGATGTTTCGCGGATTCGAGTTCAGAAGGATTCGCACGCTCTCGATCGCCGACGCGCAGAGGACGACGACCCTCCCGTAAATCCCGTGCCTATTCATCGTGCTTCGATCGACATATTCAACGCCAGTCGCTTTCCCCGACTGACCATCGATCAGCAATCGGCTCACGACGGCGTCTGTCCGGATGTCAAGGCGGCCGGTTCTCCTGGCGAGCCTGAGGGGGAGCGGAATTCTGTTTGTGTCGTACTTGACGGTCCTCCCGTACGTCACGCGGACGTTCGGAAGTCGTTTCTCGACATTGCTCAGGAACGCTTCTTCAATCTTTGTCGTTTTCGCGGGGCCGATGAACTGTCCATCGGGGCAGTTGGGAATGCCCGCGGCTTTCCCATGGACGCCGAGCGTCCTCTCAACGATGTCGTAGTACGGCGCCAGGTCTTCGTATGAGAGCGGCCAATCGACGCCGCATCCACGCAGGCTCGCGGCTTTGAACTCGTAATTCGACATGCGGGGTACATGCCTTGACCAAGTATGAAGGCGGCCACCGAGTTGCCGTCCTCTGTACCAGAGAAACGTTTTTCCCCGCGGCGTGGTGTAGGGATTCTTTCTGTCGTTGACGTAAAACTGCTTGGTGGTCTCGGAGAAAGCTGCGCATTGAGCCTGAACCGGCTGGCCCTGAATCGCCGCTTTCGCACGCCCCACCATTCCTACCGCACCCACCGTCGCGCCGGCAGGAAAGTCGCGGGCGAGGTCCAGGCTCCTCCCTGCCTCTAGCAGGACGACCTTCAGGCCGGCTTCTGTCAGCTCTTTGGCAGCCCACGAACCTGCGGCCCCAGAGCCGACAACGATCGCGTCATACGTTGTTTCACTCGTGCTCATGCGCGTGCATCTCGTTCGTCGTCGGGACGGACTGCCATGAGTAGCGGGGATGCCTGTGCACGACGATCTCGTCGAAGAACAACAGTCCCTGATATTCGAAGCCAGCCGTCGCCGGCAACTCATAAACCTCCGGGAACCTTTCGCTGTGTTCGATGCCGATGACGTTGACTTGGGCCCCGCCCGAAGTCAATACCACGCAGAACTTCAAGCTCGGTCCTTTCGACGTCGACTGACAGGTAGTCCACGATCTTCACACCCATGTGGTCGAGGACCGTGTCGATGCGATGGCAAGGCACCGTCGATTGAGTTTGGCTCAGGTTCATGGCTCACGCGCCCACTCCGTGCGGCGAACTTGGTCCATGTGTTCGGGTATTCCGCTCAGCATGGCGCCCCCACGGCTCGGGGCGAGCACCATCGACAGCAGACTGCGAGGGGGCGACTGAGTGTCTTCGCGCTGCTCTTTCTCGGAGAGGGCAAGAAAGTCAACTCGCCCGTCGCGATCGTAGGCACACCCTTCGATCAGACGGCAGGATCGAGTGGTTCGCAGAACCGCGAACGCGGACGAATTCGACTCGAACGCGATACCTGTCCATTTCAGACGCTTCTCGGAGTAGAAGGTGTTGCTGCCGACGAATCCGTCAAAGGCTCGCACGTCAACAAAATGCCCAGACCCCTGGTCGTGGAAGAACCACCGATTCAGGAACGTGTCTTGGCCCATTTGGCTTTGGTAACCGTCCGCATACCGTTGGGTGAAGACGTCGCTGTCGATGTCTTTTGCGGATTTTCCAGGCTCGTGTTCACCGAACAGATAACCCAACGCTCTACCGGCGGGTCCTGGCATGGTCGGTCGCGCCAGTGCTTTGCCCAGGACATATGTCTCTCTCAGCGAGACTGCGTTGCGACTCCCTGGGAGCCGCGCAAACCAGGTGACCGCTGCCAGCAAGTCCTCTTGGAAGCGCTTCGGAGTCTTCGCCGGGCGAGTCAATATGCCTAGCAACGGTGCCCCCCTCTCCGGGATCGCAAGAAACCCCCGGGCGTCACCATTCCTTCGCTGTCCACTCGTATAGCTTAGCCCCACTATTGTGCGAATATCACGGGACACGTCTGCGCATCCTAGTCAAAGAGGGATGTGACCTGGTCATTGCTCGGACTGGCGGCACCACTGCAGTTCAGCCAACGGCGCTATGGCAAACTCAAATGATGTTGCTTAACTGTGGCTTATTCGGCCAAACCGAGGCAGAATCACCGTGTGCGCGGAATCATCCTGGCGGGCGGGACGGGGTCCCGGCTGCACCCCATCACCGTGGGGACCAGCAAGCAGCTCCTGCCGGTGTACGACAAGCCGATGATCTACTACCCGCTGTCGACGCTGATGCTGGCGGGCATACGCGACGTCCTGGTGATCACGACCCCGTTCGACGCCGCTGCCTTCGGCAGACTGCTGGGAGACGGTCACCAATTCGGAATCTCGATCTCCTATGCCGTGCAAGCGATCCCCAATGGGCTTGCGCAGGCGTTCGTCATCGGCCGGGATCACGTCGGAACTGGTCCGGTAGCACTTGTGTTGGGCGACAACATCTTCTACGGGCCAGGCCTGGGGACTCAGCTCGGCAGTTTTCACGAGATCGACGGCGGCACCATCTTTGCGTACAGGGTCGCGGACCCCAGTGCCTATGGCGTCGTTGAGTTCGACGACCAATTGCGCGCGATTTCGTTGGAGGAGAAACCGAAGTCGCCACGGTCTGAGTACGCCGTGCCGGGCTTGTACTTCTACGACAACGATGTCATCGAAATCGCCGCAGGCCTCAAGCCGTCCGACCGAGGCGAATACGAGATCACCGATGTCAATCGCACCTACCTGGAACAGGGCAGATTGTCGGTCGAGGTGCTGCCGCGCGGGACCGCGTGGCTCGATACCGGAACCTTCGATTCACTGCTCGATGCGGCCAATTACGTTCGAACGATCGAGGAGCGCCAAGGCTTGAAGATCGGCGTGCCCGAGGAGGTCGCCTGGCGACTCGGCTATGTCACCGACGACGAATTGCGGGAACGGGCGGAGCTGTTGGTCAAATCCGGCTACGGCCACTACTTGCTTGACCTGCTCGATCGAGCAGGGTGACGATGCTGACCCCAGGCCCTCGTCCACGATTGGGCTTTGTTGAGGGTTGGGATGGACATGCTGATCGTCCGGCCTTGATCACCGACCGTGAAACGATCACTTATGGGGAACTCGCTGCACGTGTCGCGGCGGAGATGGAGCTGGTCGGTTCAACGCGTCGTCTGGTGCTGATCGAGCTACAGAACACCGTGTCAGCGATCGTGAGCTATTTGGCGGCGTTGCGGGCCGGGCACGTGGTGCTGATTGCGTCCGATAAGGGCACGCGCGAGTCATTGGTGGAGACATATGACCCCGATGTTGTAGTGGGGCCTTACGCCGACAATGTTTGGCGGGTAATCGAGCGCCGGGCAGGCACGCGGCATGATCTACATCCTGATCTGGCCCTGTTGTTGTCGACCTCGGGGTCGACCGGCTCGCCGAAGTTGGTGCGGCTCAGCTATGAAAATCTGGACAGCAACGCGAAAACGATCGCTGAGTATCTCGGCATCGGCAGCACAGATCGCGCGATGACGTCGCTGCCGTTGTCGTACTGCTACGGACTGTCAGTCCTGCACAGTCACTTGACGCGAGGCGCGGCAGTGATCGTGACCGGGCTCTCCGTGGTGGACCCCGGCTTCTGGAACCTCGCACGCACGGCGCAGGCGACCGCGTTCGCTGGTGTCCCATACACATTCGAACTGCTCGACCGCGTCGGTTTTGCCGATCTCGAGTTGCCCAGCTTGCGTTACATCACCCAGTCGGGCGGCAAACTGGATGCCGACCGGGTGCAGCGGTTCGCCGAACTCGGACGCCGTCGGGGGTGGGACCTCGTCGTCATGTACGGGGCGACCGAGGCCACCGCACGTATGGCGTACCTGCCCGTCGACCGGGTGCTCGACGCCCCACAAGCCTTCGGCATGCCGATCCCCGGCGGGCGGTTCACCATCGACGACGACAGCGAGCTGATCTACCACGGCCCGAACGTGATGCTCGGCTACGCCCAGTCTCCCGAGGACTTCGCCCTGGGTCGCACCATCGATTACCTGCGCACCGGTGACCTGGCCCGTCGCCGCGATGATGGCTTCTACGAGATCGTCGGACGACGCAGCCGATTCCTCAAACTCTTCGGCCTCCGCGTCGACCTTGACCAGCTCGAGCATGGACTGCGCCTAGACGGCATCCAGGCACTATGCACCGGCGACGACACACGGCTGGTAGTCGCGGTCGCGAAGGGCACGCCGGACCCCGCCGCGGTTATATGCGCGAAGGTGGGTCTCCCCGCCACAGCTGTGCGCACCCTCATTCTTGATGATCTGCCACGAAACGCCAACGGCAAACCCGACTACGCCGCCGTACAGCGGTCCGCAGATCTGCCGCCTGAGACGACGTCGAAGCCCGCGGTGAAGGCTGACGGTATACACGCGCTCTATCGGGAAGTCCTCCAGGCCGACCAGGTACGCGACACGGATACTTTCGTCGACCTCGGCGGCGATTCGCTGTCCTTCGTCCAAACATCACAACGACTCGAACGCCAGGTCGGCGCGCTCCCCAAAGACTGGCACCTGTTGACCGTCGCCGAACTCGAAGCTGGTGCGCGGGGCAGGCGGCCGCGCGGGCGAATCCGCTTGATGGAGACGAGTGTCGTCCTGCGTGCCGTGGCGATCGTATTGGTCTGTAGTAATCACATCGGCCTGACCGGTGTGTGGGGCGGAGCGCACATCCTGCTCGCCGCCGCCGGTTACAGCTTCGCCCGATTCCAGCTCAACGCCATCGCTTCTAGCGGGCGTGTCCGTCCGTTGTTTCAAACGATCGCGCGCATCGCCGTGCCCTCAGTGGCCGTGATCGCCATCGCCTACGTGATGACCCGCGAGTACGACGTTTGGAACGTGCTCCTGATCGAGCACTTATTCGCCCCTGTTGGTGGGGCTCTCGGCCCGGATGGTTGGGATCCGGTTTGGAATTACTGGTTCATCGAGGTTCTCGTCGTAACTCTTGTTTTGTGCGCAGCGCTGCTGTCGATTCCCGCTGTACGTGGCCTCGAACGCGCGCGACCGTTCGGATTCGCCCTTGGCTTCCTTGGGGTCTGCCTGGTGTTACGGTTCCACGTTTTCGTCGGGGAAGTACCGATGGAAGCGTTTCGCCCACAAACGACGGTGTGGTTGTTCGCAATCGGGTGGGCAGCATTGCGTGCGACGCGGGTCAGCCACCGCCTGCTGTTGACTGTCGCTGCCGTGTGCGGCGCCCTCCTTCCAGGATTCTTTGACGACGAAAACGGACGCAAACTCGTAATCGTCGGCGGGCTTCTGCTGCTCATCTGGGTCACCCGAGTACCGATGCTTGGTGCACTGCGGCGACTTACCGCCTACGGTGGCCGGCGCCTCCCTCTGGATCTACCTGACACAACCCCTGACTTTTCACTTCATGGCGTGGGGCCAATCCCTGTTCGACGACCCATCCGCTGCCGGCCGCCCGGCTCCGCTTCGGTTCCAGGTCCGGCGCGGACCAATCGGGCTTGCTCCACGATCTGCGGCTGGTCGCTGCAACGGTCATCGCCGTTGCGGTCGGTGTTCTCGCTTGGAAGGCATACGAGCGCGCTGTCCGGCGCCTCGCTCGACCACGGACGGGAAGGGCCACCTTCGTCGGACAGGGAAAGGCACTTTACGACGACGGGCAAAAGCGCACTCTGTCCTCATCTGTTCAACACCCATCCGGCCAACCTCAAAGAAAGCTACGCCAACTTCGCCATCGTCGAGCCGCCGCTCAAGCCGTGCACCGCACGAGCCCACCCGGCTGACATCGCCTTAAGGAATGTGTCGAAGATGGCCGCGCACAACATTCCGTAGCTGCACAGCCCGTTATTCGACGGTGACAGACTTGGCGAGGTTGCGGGGTTTGTCGACGTCGTAGCCACGGGCCTGGGCGACCGATGCCGCGAATACCTGCAGTGGAATCGTGGACAGCAACGGTTGGAAAAGCGTTGACACCGCGGGGATTTCGATCAGGTGGTCGGCGTACGGGCGCACCGTCTCGTCGGCCTCCTCCGCGATGACGATGGTGGTGGCGCCACGGGCCTGGATCTCCCGGATGTTCGACAGCAGCTTGGCATGCAGCGTGGAGGCGCTCTTGGGAGACGGCATCACGACGATGACCGGTAGGCCGTCCTGGATCAGCGCGATCGGCCCGTGCTTGAGCTCGCCGGCGGCGAAGCCCTCGGCGTGCATGTAGGCCAGTTCCTTGAGCTTGAGCGCACCCTCGAGGGCGACCGGGTAGCCGACGTGGCGGCCGAGGAACAACACGGTCGATGACAGCGCAAACCCACGGGCCAACTCGGCGATGGGTTCGAGATCGTCGAGCACCCGCGCGATCAGCTCGGGCATCGCTTCCAGTTCGCGGTACTCGCGCTCCACCTCGTCGGGGTACTTGGTGCCGCGCGCCTGAGCGAGCGCCAATCCGACCAGATAGTTGGCGGCGATCTGCGCCAAAAACGTCTTCGTCGCCGCCACTCCGATCTCCGGCCCGGCGCGGGTGTAGAGCACCGCGTCGCACTCCCGCGGGATCTGGCTGCCGTTGGTGTTGCAGATGGCCAGTACCTTGGCCTTCTGCTGTTTGGCGTGCCGCACGGCTTCCAGCGTGTCGGCGGTCTCGCCCGACTGCGAGATCGCCACCACCAGCGTGCTGTGATCCAGCACCGGGTCGCGGTAGCGGAACTCACTGGCCAGCTCTACCTCGACGGGCAGCCGGGTCCAATGCTCGATCGCGTACTTCGCCAGCAGCCCCGAGTGGTAGGCGGTGCCGCAGGCCACCACGAACACCTTGTCGACCTCGCGCAATTCCTGGTCGGAGAGCCGCTGCTCGTCGAGCACGATGCGGCCATCGACGAAGTGGCCCAGCAGCGTGTTGGCCACCGCGGCGGGCTGCTCGGCAATCTCCTTGAGCATGAAGTACTCGTAGCCACCCTTTTCGGCTGCCGACATGTCCCAGTCGACATGAAACTCACGCCACCCCGCGTCGGTGTGATGCCCGTGGAAGTCGCTGATCCGATAGCCGTCGGCGGTGATCACCACCGCCTGGTCTTGGCCGAGTTCGACTGCGTCGCGGGTGTATTCGATGAATGCCGCAACATCGGAGCTGACGAACATCTCGCCGTCACCGACGCCGAGCACCAGCGGGGTCGAGCGCCGGGCGGCGACGATAGTCCCCGGCTCGTCGGCGTTGGCGAAGACCAATGTGAAGTGGCCCTCCAGTCGGCGCAGCACGGCCAGCACGGAGGCGACGAAGTCGCCGGCGGTGTCGCCGCGCTCGTAGTAGCGGGAGGCCAGTTGGACGGCGACCTCGGTGTCGGTGTCGCTGGCGAATTTCACGCCGGCGGCTTCCAGCTCGTCGCGCAATGCCGCGTAGTTCTCGATGATGCCGTTGTGGACGACCGCGATCTTGACGGCGGCGTCGCTATGCGGGTGAGCGTTTCGGTCCGTGGGCCTGCCGTGGGTGGCCCAGCGAGTGTGGCCCACCCCGCAGTGCCCGCTCAGTGTTACCGGGTCGGTGGCATCCAGCGCGGCTTCCAGGTTGGCCAGCCGCCCGGCGCGGCGGCGCACCGTCAGAGTGCCACGACCGTTGACCAGCGCGACACCGGCGGAGTCGTAGCCCCGGTACTCCATGCGGCGCAATGCACCGATCACCACATCGCAAGCGCGGCGGTGCCCGACGTAACCGACAATTCCACACATAGCGCTCACGGTACTGCACCAGCTTGTGGGAAACAGCAAATTCTATGAAAGTTGCGACCATCGCGGGGTTCTGTTGCGGTACCGATAGAGAAGTTGAGGAAATGTCGTCAAATCTGTGGCTCGCGTCTTCACGTGGTTCATAGCTTGTTCTGTTGAGGCAAACCAAATCAGATCTGGTTTGTGACATGGAGCCGCGGTGGCCCGGCCGGCGCGCCGGGTGTCATGTGCTTTGGTGAGCCACTGCGGCATCGGCCGAACTGCGCGTTCCTCTCGGTCAAATCGCCCCCACTGCTGGAGGCCGCCCGCCCGACGACTGTTGGAGTTGCTAGCTTCGCATCAAGGCGTTGCGCCTGCTTCCGGGAGAGCACCGTTGTTGCGTTGTCCATGGCCGCGCGGCAAATTAACCTGCACGACATATGGTCACCCGGGAACATCTCGCTCCGGTCGAGAATCTGACAGATCTCTTCGGTTTCAGCAACGTGAACTTTGGGTATGGTCGTCGGTGCTCTCTGGTTGCTCAGTCGTGCGCTTCGCATGATCTTGAGTGTCTACTGTTTGCGAATGAAATGAATGCAATCGCATGGATGAAGTGCATGAAGTGCTGCTCACAAAGGTAATACCGAGACAAGGAGAGTAAGAGCGCAAGTGCCTCACTGTCAGATTCGCAGAAATTGACGCCCTCTCGCTACGGTCGCGGTAGACTAAGCGCCACGAGGTCGCGCAAAGTAGCAGCGCAAACAGCGAAAGCTCCCGCGTCGGCTTGCAGATTTGCGCATTTTTGTACAGCCGGGGGAAATATGGCAATCTTTATCCGAATTCAACATTGTTCCAATCCTCGGGTGCCTGAGGAAACGCTTGATGTTTGCTGACAATGACCCTGATCAGGCACGTCGGTCCCACACGCTCCTCTAGGCGTAAGACAATGTCTGCAGTCGACGACGCCGGCGACCCGCAACGCCAGATCGCCGACCAGCGACGGCGGCCCGTGACGAACCGCGACGTCTGTGATCGCTGGCCAGGCAGGCTGCATCAAATTGTTCAGGTCGCGCTTCTCGCGGTCATCCTGAGCTTTCTCGTCACCACGGTGCCCGGAGTGCGCGGACATCATGGCTACTCGTGGTGGATGGACGGGATCCTGCAAAACCTGGCCTACGGAGCGGCCGCGGCGCTTTGCCTGGTGCGAACACCGACAGCATCTCCCGACCGGACGGGCTGGCGTTTCCTAGCACTGGGCCTGCTGTCCTTCGGGCTGTCAAACGTTCTGTACGTGTGGTTCGCGCGCGCGTTGGATCCGATGCCCGTCCCGACGCTACGTCACCTGCTGTGGGGGACCGCCTACATCTGTGTCTTTATTGCCCTGGTGCTGCTGGTGCGGTCACGCATAGACCGGGTGCCGTTGAGCCTGTGGCTCGACGGAGTGGTGGTCGGGCTGGGTGCGGCCACGGTGGCCGCGGTGGCGAGGGCGCCCGAACTGGTGCCGGTGCTGGGAGCAGTCTTTGCCGAGGCCCCGATCAATCTGGCCTACCAGGTGGCGGACCTGCTGCTGCTAGCTCTGGTTGTTGGTGCGATGCCATTGTTTCGGTGGCGGCCGCCGCCGTCATTGTGGTGGCTCGCCGGCGGCCTGCTGGTGTTTGGGTTCGTCGATTGCGCCTACGTGACCCAGGTCGCGCGAGGCACTTATCAGCCGGGCGGCTTGGTCGATGCCGCCTGGATGATCGCGGTCACGGCGATCGCGCTCGCGCCGGGACGGCATCGGCGCCAAGAGTTCGGCCGTGTCCCGGCGACCTGGCTGCCGCTGGCGGCGCCCCCGGTGGTGGCAGCAGCGGCGATCAGCGTGCTGGTCGCCGCGCGTTACGTGCACCTCACGCCAGTAGCCAACTGCCTGGCGGTGGCGACCCTGTTAGCCGCGCTGGGCCGTCTGGCCGCTGCGTTCTTCGAGGCACGTCACGCCGGCGAGCAGGCCCACTTGGCGCAGACCGACGACCTGACCGGCCTGCTGAACCGTCGCGGCTTCTACAACCAGGCCGCAGCGATCCTCTCGGGCAGGGGTTCCAGCGATACGTGGCCGACTTTTACGCTGTTGCTGCTTGACCTGGACCACTTCAAGGACGTCAATGATTCACTCGGGCACGCCGCCGGCGATGAGCTGTTGCGTCGGGTCGCCGCCCGGCTGAGCACTTCGCTGAGCGACGAAGACATTCTGGCCCGGCTGGGCGGGGACGAATTCGCCGTACTCTTGCCCCGCGTCGGTGCCGGTCGGGCGGTGCAGGCGGCAGTCGCACTGATCAGGGCCCTGGAGCAGCCCGTGGTAGTCGACGGGGTGCACGTGCAGACCGACGCCAGCATCGGCATCGCCCTCGGGCCAGAACACGGCAGCGATCTGGGAACCCTATTGCGCCACGCCGACATCGCGATGTACCGGGCCAAGAATGCCCATGCCCGCTACATGGTCTACACGCCCGACACCGACCGACACGTCACCACCCGCGCGGGGATGGAACTGCTTGCCCAGCTGCGCCATGCCATCGAGCACGGCGACTTGGCTGTGCATTACCAACCCAAGCTGAGCCTGCGCAGCGGCGAGATGGTCGGCGTCGAGGCATTGGTGCGTTGGCATCACCCGGAACGCGGACTGCTCCACCCCGCCCAGTTCCTACCCCTGGCCCGACACAACGCGCTCATGCACGCAATGACTGAAATGGTCGTGGATCGCGCTCTCGACGACGCCGCCGTCTGGCACGCGCGCGGGCATCGACTGCCGGTGGCGGTGAACCTGTTTCCGCCAACCCTGGCCGATTTCGATCTGCCGGCGCGCCTCGACCACGCGCTCAAAGGCCATGGATTGACCTCGTCCGCGCTGACGGTCGAAATCACCGAGGACTTCATGCTGGGTAATCTCGATCGGGCCCGCGTCGTACTTGCCGGACTACGCCACCGCGGCATCAGCATCGCCATCGATGATTTCGGTAGTGGCTATTCCTCGCTGTGTTACCTCAACGAATTGCCGATCGACGAAGTCAAACTCGACCGCTCGTTCATCGCCTCCATCACCGAAGATCCGCGTGCCGCAGCGATCGTGCGCTCCGTCATCGACCTATCGCACACCCTGGGCCTGACGACGGTCGCAGAAGGCGTGGAAACCTCCGACATCGCCGCCGTCCTCTCCGGCTATGGATGCGACGTCGCCCAGGGCCACTACTTCAGCCATCCCGTCACCGCCCCGGAACTCCTCAAACTAGTCACCCAGCCCACCCGCGCAACCGACCGCCAATTGCCGAATTGTGTTGGCGGATTGGGGTTATCGACCAGCCGCGGGGCCAACGCCAGTCAACAGCATTAACCCGTCGCGTCGTCTGGAAGACACTGCAGCCAGTCTGTGGCGTCCGATGTCGCGGATTGCGTTGTGGCCATCAGTTAGCGGCGCGGCGTAGAGCGTTTTGTAAAGTTTGCACTGGTGTCTCGGCCAGCGCCCAGGCAGAAGCGCAGCGTGGACTTAATGACGACGAGATGGCTAATTTTGGCGGCAGCGCCGCGGTAGCCGACAACGACTCTGCGTCGGGGCGACTGCGAGCGTTTCCAGCACTTGTCAGCAATGCTGATGCCGCGGTTCTTCCCTCGAACTGGCATACCGAAATCCTTCATGCTCTCAATTTCGATACGAATCGGCTGTTTTACAGGAAATTTACATGACGAAAGTATCGAGAATCCGCCGTCGCCAAGACACGGTGAACCTCGCGTAATCCCACCATAACTACAGGTAAGCGGTGTGAAGCGGTGGATCGACCGGCTTTTCAGCACAAACGCGAGCGTCGTCGAATTTGTCCGAATCGCACCCCGCCCCTATTGATGGATGTAGCCTGGTGACTCAACGGCCCGCAAAGTCCGCCTACGACAGGGCGGCATCTGTCGACTCGCCTCTGCGAGCGGTCGTTTAGGTAGCGAGTGGGGGATATGGCAACATCTGTACAGCTGACGGCCTCGTTCGAGGACTGCAGTCGATGAGGTACCAGAATTTATTAGCTGGTTGCTACCGCGGCCACCCAACGCAGGCCGACCTGCGCCCGCGGGGCGCGGCTGCAGCCACAACTGGCGCAAGGAATTTCCAATGGGCGCTGAGCCCGCTACTAGGAGGGAGACCCGAATGAGAAGAGCGCGCGCGTGGTCGGGCCATTTCGACCACTACTACTGGCTCACAGCGTTTCTCGCGTCGCGTGGTGCGCAACAGTCCACTTGCCGGGGCGTCGCTGTCGTGATCTTCTCTCTCGGCGTGATGCCGCTGGCATTGATTGAGAGTGGGGTAGGTTCGCATGCCCCACGAGACCGAATCCTCGCAGCCGTCGTCGCCGTGTGCTGTTCGGTGATGGCCCTCGGCTGGCTTCGGCGACGCTGGCCCACTAGGAACGAGTCGCGACTATGCGTCGCGGTCGGAACTATATGCATAGCCGTGGCATGCCTCATCCAGGTCAATCCGCTGGCCGGCCTCTTAGGAGCGACCGCCTTCTGCGCTGTTTGCGCCTACACCGCCTTGTTTCATACCGCCAGGCTATTGGTGGTTACCTGGACAGTGGCCGCGGCGACCCTTGGCATCCTTGGCTTCCGCTTTGCAGCCATCGACCCTGTCCTAGCGGTATGCGGTGTCCTTGTCGTCGCCGTAGTCAATATCTTGGCCGTGGTCGCGTGCCGCGTGATTCCGCGGCTGATCGACACCAAGGTCCTATACCAAGATCTCGAGCCACTCACCGGCCTGCTCAACCGGGACGCCTTCTACGAGGAATTCGCGACGCTAGTGGCTGCCCGTAGCCGAGAGGAGGACCGATATCTGGTGGCAGCGGTGATCGGGCTGGACGGTCTTTCGGTTAGCACCCGCGCCGGCGGCGCATCGGACGGAAACCGGGCCCGCATTGCCATCGCGCAACAGCTACGCGGAACCGCTCGGAGCACTGCGATCATCGGCCATTTCTCCGACTCCGAGTTCGTGTTCGCCGATGTGTTCACTACGGCGGAACCAGCACCCCTTGCAGAGCGCATCCGCCACGCCGTCGCAACGACACCCTTTCACCGCACGGCAAGCATCGGGGTGGTCAGCACGCCACTGCCTCCGTTGGCTCAACAACCACCATACGAAATCCTCGGCGAGGTCCTAGCTCGTGGCGCCACCGCGATGGATGAAGCGCGCGAAGCAGGAGGCAATCGAATTCACTACGTCCAGTTCTCCGTGCCGCTTGCCCTCGTCGGTTCCGACAACCGGGATTGGTTCGACACCCAGCAATCAGCACAATTGGCATAGCCTGCCGCACGACTTGTGTCTGCACGATCGTGGGTTGACACGGCATATGACGAGGCGAACCACGGCGCGGCCACGAGCCGGATTGGTTGACTCGCGACGGCGTTAATCCGGGACGAGCTAACGGATCCGGTGCGCCACGAGGCGTCGTACTAAATCCCGAGCCGCGCCTAACCGGCTTGCCGGCGCACTTCGAGCGCGTCACCTACTACCCTCAGTACCGCAGGGGCCAGCCCAGCGATCCATGGGGGTTGTGACGTGATTGTGAGCTGCACGGAGGTATCGGCGTGAGTTCGTCCCGTCCACCGGAGCGGTGGCCACCATCGACGCCGGACGGCCGGTTCGGAGAACCCGATCCCGACGATGACGATACGGGTCCACTGCAGGTCTCTACCCCCTCGCCGTCCGTCGATGACGCTTGGGACGACGGCGGTGAAACCAACTCCTTACCCGAGGGGGGACTGCCGGGAGATGCCCGCCTGTATACCCCGCGTGATAGCGCCTGGCCGGGCCAGTTCGAGCGACTGACAATCAACCCGCAGCCGGTGCGTCGTAACCACCAGCCAATCGTTTTCCTGGGCGCCGTCGCCCTGTTGCTGGTGGTTGTCGTTGGTGGACTGGCCTTCTGGCAGTTGCGTTCGTCGCCCGCTGCTCCCAGTTCGAGCAGCACCGACTCAACGACGTCCACCACGGCTTCGGCCTCGGCGGATCAGGAAGCCCAGGCTCGGCTGCTGCGACTGCTTCCTACGGGCTTTCTCTCCGATTCGTGCAAACCCGTCGCTGCGGCGGAAGGTGTTCTGGCCGAAGTCAATTGCGAGAAGAACTCCGATCCCGGCGGCCCGCTGTCGGCCACCTACACGTTGGCCAGCGACAAGGCGGCGCTCGATGCTGCGTTTGACGACATCGTCCGGGCTTCCACCAGAGTCAACTGTCCCGGGAACATCCAGTCGCCCGGCCCCTGGCGCCGCAATGCCACCCCGCAGAAAACCAGCGGCGTGCTCTTCTGCGGCATCCAGGAGAGCCGTCCAACGGTGGCGTGGACCGATGATGACGAGCTCATGGTCAGCATCGTCCAATCGGGGCCGCAGGGGCCAACATTCGACCAGCTGTACGCGTGGTGGTCGTCCCACTCCTGACTTGGCGCGTCAGGGAGTGGGTGCCACGGTCGTGGTGGTCGGGGCGACGGCAGTGCCCTGGCTGCCCGGGGCAAGCGGCGTCCCCTGGCTGCCCTGGGGGGTGGGTACCGGCGCCTCTTGTACGCTCGCCGGACGCGGTGCTCCTTCCGGGCTTGCCGGGACGGGCGTGACTTCGCTGCCCGGCCGCAGAGGCGTTCCTTCGCTTCCCGGCGGAAGGGGCGTGCCCTGGCTGCCAGCGGGCAGCGGCATGTCCTGGCTGCCAGCCGGGGGAGGCGTTACCACCGTCGTCGTGGAAGCGGCCGTGACTCCCGCGGCCGCCGGCGCCGGTGCGGGCGTGCTGGTGGTCGCAGGCGCCGAGACCGCCGGGCTGGCCGATTGATACGGAGTCGACCGGGTGCCCGTCCGCGGGACGGATGGCGGCGGTTGCACCCACGCGAGAAGGTCCTCGCCGCCCGCGTTGTACACGACGCTGTCGGGCTTGTCGCCGGTCACGTCGAAGTAGACCTTTCCGCTGGTCTCCTCGCCGGGCCCGAGGGTAGCCGGGTTCACGCCCTGGGGAGTCGCGACTCCAAACAGAGCTCGGTATGTCTCGCCGCTCTGTGCACGGGCGTTGAGGTTCGAAACGATCGGCGTGGCGCCACCCTGGATGGCTTGGTCGGTTGCCGTGGCTTCCCACAGCGTTCCGCTTACCTGGTGGGGGATGACGTCTGTACTGGGTTTCAGGTTGCTGATGGTCCAGGCTTGAATGACGTTCCCGTCAACCAGTTTTCCCTGGGATCCGATTGTCTGGGTGGAGGTTTCGGCTAAGGCAATGGGTGTGCTGATGATGCCTACGGCTCCCGACGTGGCTACAGTCGCTGCCAACGCGGTGATGGTGGTGATCTTCAATGTGGTGCACTCCTGGCTCGTCCGACAGGCGGCATCCCCGTATGGGGATGATCACAGAGAGCGAAGCTAGCAGGTTGCGCCGTGATTGTGGACTCCGGATGCCTTGCGGTGCTGGCCATTTGCAATCGCGAACTAGTGCGTTAGCAACGACCGGCTGAGATGTCGCGGGTGTGCGGGCGGCACATTTCGCGCGAAGCGGTCGCGGAGGGCAAAAGTCAAGCGGGGATTAGTTCCACGCCGGGATCGAACTCCCCTCAACTCGTGGCGTTGCCGATATTCGCGGCACCCAGGCTGCCCCACGGAGTCAGATTGTGCTGGGGCGGAACCAGAGGGCGAATTAAGCCGGCACCAATTCGACGCCGGCCAGCGCGACCGCGTCGTCCCGATCGGGCGCGGTGACGACGGCCTGGAAGCCGTCGCCCTCTTTCCAGATGCTGGCCTTCAACGTCTCGCCGGGGAACACCACACCGGCGAACCGGGCGCCGTAGCTGCCGACGCGGGCGGTGTCACCGTCGAGCAGTGCGTCCACCATCGCCTTGCATGTCATGCCGTACGTGCACAAGCCGTGCAGGATCGGACGCGGAAACCCAGCTGCCGCAGCGAATTCCGGGTCCGAATGCAGCGGATTGCGATCGCCGCACATCCGGTACAGCAGCGCCTGCTGTGGCGACACCGGGATGGAAAGTTCAAAGTCGGGTGCGCGCTCGGGCGGTTCCGATGACGTCGACGGTCCGCGCTCACCGCCGAAGCCGCCCTCGCCGCGGGCGAAGATCGACCGCTTCTGTCTCCACAGCAGCGTGCCGTCGGGCGCGGTCACCGTCGTCTCCGACCAGATCACCGCGGCCTTGCCCTTGTCCCAGATGTCGGTGAACTTGGTGACCGCGATACCGGTCCCCGACGGCGGTACCGGACCGGGCACGGAGACCGCCTCGCTGGCGTGCAGCACCTTGGAGAGCTCGATGTCGATGCCGGGAAAGTTCACGGTCGGCGGCTTGGTCATGTGGAAGCTCTGCGCGACATTGCCAAACGTCGGCAGCACCTGCGGGGTGTCGTCGGTCAGGTAGCGCAGTTCCCGCTTGTCCATCGGGTCGCTACCCGCACCGAGCCCGAGGTGGTAGAGCTGGATATCGCTACTGGTCCAAGAGAATTCGGCAGCCTCGAGTTCGGCGCCCAGCGCCTCGTCCAGATTGATCGGCATTAACTCTTCCCCGCAATGTGTAGCGCCGCCAGATATCCGAACGTCATCGCCGGACCGATCGTCCCGCCGGGTCCCGGGTACGTGTGACCCATCACCGGTGCGCTGACGTTGCCCGCAGCGTACAACCCGTCGATCACGGAACCGTCGTCCCGCAGCGCGCGGCCGTTCACGTCGGTGCGGATGCCGCCCTTCGTTCCGAGGTCGCCCGGCACCATCTTGGCCGCGTAGTACGGCGCGTGGGTGATCTCGCCGAGGTTCGGATTCGGCTTGTTGGTCGGGTCGCCGTAGTAGCGGTCGTAGGCGCTCTCGCCGCGCTTGAAGTCCTCGTCGACGCCGGAGCGGGCGAAGCCGTTGAAGCGCTCCACGGTCACGGCCAGCGCATCGGCGGGTAGGCCGGCCTTGGCGGCCAGTTCGTCCAGCGTGTCCGCCTTGACGATCACGCCCGACTCCAGCCACTTGTTCGGAATGCGTTGTCCCGGTTGCAATCCCGCGAAGATGTAGCGGTCGCGGTACTGCTGGTCGAACACCAGCCAGGCGGGGATGTTCTCGCCGGGGCCGGGGCCCTGCCCGTATTCGCCGCCGTACATGTGGTGGCACGCCTCGACATAGGGCATGGACTCGTTCATGAATCGCTTGCCTGACATGTTCACGATGATCGAGCCGGGCGAGTTGCGCTCGGACAGGGCGAACCACGGCGCGCCGACCAGCGGCACCGTCGGGCCCCACCACGCGTCTTCCATGATGTCCAGCGCGGCGCCCAGCTTCTCGGCGGCGATGATGCCGTCGCCGGTGTTGGCCGTGGCGCCGACCGTCCACTCGGTGGTGATCGGCGCACGCTGGTACTTCACTCGCATCTGCTCGTTGTGCTCGAATCCGCCTGCGCCAAGGATGACGCCGCGGCGTGCCCGGATCAGTTCGGGCTCAGCCGATTCCGGTGCATCTGAGGACCGCGCCCAGATTCCACAGACCCTGCCGTCCTCGACGTACAGGTCGGTCAACGCGGTGTTCAGCCGAACGGGGACTCCCGCCTTCTGTAGGCCGATCCGAAGCGGGGCGATCAACGCGCGGCCCATGCCGACGAGATTTTTGCCCGTCGCCTTGGCCCACACGGTGCGCGCGCCAACCTTCAGGCTGCGCAGCACACCACGCGGATGGCGCTTGAGCTGGTTGAGCCGCACGTAGTCCTGCTGCATCACAACGACATTGAGCGGCACCTTGCCGTAGGGTGGCTCCAAGCCTGGAAGATCGGCGCCGAGTTTGCGGGCGTTGAACGGCTTCGGCTCGATCGACCGACCCCCCGGGCGACCGCCGGGGCTCTCCGGGTAGTAGTCCGAGTAGCCGGGCACCCAGCACATCTTCAGCGGCGAGTTCTTCAGCACGAACGAGACCATCTCGGGGCCGCGGTCGAGGTAGGTATCGATGCGCTCGGGTTCGACAACGTCGCCGATGATCGTGTGCAGGTACTCGCGGGCGGCCTCGGGGGTATCGGTGACGCCGTCGCGCTTGAGGATCTCGTTGTTCGGGATCCAGACACCACCACCTGACCGTGCAGTGGAACCACCGTAGTGCGGGGCCTTCTCGACGACTACTGTGGATAGTCCCTGGTGGGCCGCGGTGAGGGCGGCGACCATGCCGGCAGCGCCGCTTCCCACCACGACGACGTCGTACTCCTGACCAGTCATGTAGAACACGTTATAGAATTGCCTGGCTGCAGAACAACTGTGCCGGTCGAAGAAACGAGGGGACTTCGCATCAATGCTCAGTGACCAGGTGCGTGACCAGCTGGCTGCCGACCTCGCTCAGGCCGAGCGCAGCCGCGTCCCGATCTCCCCATTGACCGACGCAAACCCCGATATCGACGTGGTCGACGCCTACGAGATCCAGCTGATCAACATCCGGCAGCGGGTCGCAGAGGGCGCCCGCGTCATCGGACACAAGGTTGGCCTGTCGTCGGAAGCCATGCAAAAGATGATGAACGTGGACGAACCCGACTACGGGCACCTGCTCGATGAGATGCAGGTATTTGAAGACCGCCCGGTCCAGTCCGGCCGCTACCTGTATCCGCGGGTCGAGGTCGAGGTCGGCTTCATCCTGGCCGACGACCTGCCTGGTGCGGGCTGCACCGAAGACGACGTGCTGGCGGCGACGGCCGCATTCGCCCCTTCCATCGAGCTGATCGATACGCGCATCACCGACTGGAAGATCAAGTTGTGCGACACCATCGCCGACAACGCCTCCTCCGCCGGCTGGGTGTTGGGTGAGGCGCGGGTATCGCCGAAGGACATCGACATCCGCAATATCGACGCGGTGCTGACCAACAACGGCGAGGTCGTCGCGAAGGGCCGCAGCGATGCGGTGCTCGGAAATCCGGTGACCGCGGTGGCCTGGCTTGCCCGCAAGGTCGAAGGCTTTGGGGTGCGTCTCAAGGCCGGCGACATCGTCTTGCCGGGCTCGTGCACGCGTGCGATAGATGCACCTCCTGGCAGCGATTTCGTTGCCGACTTCGCCGGGTTAGGTTCAGTCCGGCTGACTTTCGAATAGAAGGAAAAACGACATGCCACTGGGTTCATCTCGCAAGGCTTCCGTCGCCATTGTCGGGTCGGGCAACATCAGCACCGACCTGCTCTACAAGTTGTTGCGCTCGGAGTGGTTGGAGCCGCGCTGGATGGTCGGCATCGACCCGGCGTCCGAGGGTCTGGCCCGCGCGCGCAAGCTCGGCCTGGAAACCAGCCACGAGGGTGTCGACTGGCTGCTCGGTCTGGACGAGAAACCCGACATGCTGTTCGAGGCCACCAGCGCCTATGTGCACCGCGACGCCGCCCCGCGCTACGCCGAGGCGGGTATCCGCGCCATCGACCTCACGCCAGCGGCGGTCGGCCCTGCGGTGATCCCGCCTGCCAACCTGCGTGAGCATCTCGACGCCCCGAACGTCAACATGATCACCTGCGGCGGCCAGGCCACCATCCCGATCGTCTACGCCGTCTCCCGCGTCGTCGACGTGCCGTATGCGGAAATCGTGGCGTCGGTCGCTTCCCTGTCTGCGGGGCCGGGCACCCGGGCCAACATCGACGAGTTCACCAAGACCACCGCCAAGGGTGTCGAGACTATCGGCGGCGCCAAGCGCGGCAAGGCGATCATCATCCTGAACCCCGCCGACCCGCCAATGATCATGCGCGACACCATCTTCTGCGCCATCCCCGAAGACGCCGACCGGGACGCGATCGCCCGATCCATCAATGACGTCGTCGCCGAGGTGCAGACCTACGTGCCCGGCTACCGGCTGCTCAACGAGCCGCAGTTCGACGATCCGTCGGTCCACTCCGGCGGCCAGGCGTTGGTGACCACCTTCGTCGAGGTCGAGGGCGCCGGGGACTACCTGCCGCCGTATGCGGGAAACCTGGACATCATGACCGCGGCGGCGACGAAAGTCGGCGAGGAAATCGCCAAACAAAGCCTCGTAGCGGAAGGGGCGCAGGCATGAGCACCGACATCTTCTTCAACCCCATCTGGGACATCCGGTTGACCGACACATCGCTTCGGGACGGCTCGCACCACAAGCGTCATCAGTTCACCAAGGACGAAGTCGGCGCGATCGTCGCGGCGCTCGACACCGCGGGCGTGCCCGTCATCGAGGTCACCCACGGCGACGGGCTCGGCGGTTCGAGCTTCAACTACGGCTTCTCCAAGACGCCCGAGCAGGAGCTGATCAAGCTCGCAGCTGAGACGGCGAAGGAAGCGAAGATCGCGTTCCTGATGTTGCCCGGGGTCGGCACCAAGGAGGACATCAAGGAGGCGCAGAACAACGGCGGTTCGATCTGCCGGATCGCCACCCACTGCACCGAGGCCGACGTGTCCATCCAGCACTTCGGGCTGGCCCGCGAGCTCGGGCTGGAGACGGTCGGGTTCCTGATGATGAGCCACACCATCCCGCCGGAGAAGCTGGCCGCCCAGGCCCGGATCATGGCCGACGCCGGCTGCCAGTGCGTCTACGTCGTCGACTCCGCCGGGGCGCTGGTCCTTGAGGGTGTCGCGGACCGTGTCGCCGCTCTGGTGGCCGAATTGGGGTCGGATGCTCAAGTTGGTTTTCATGGCCACGAGAACCTCGGCCTCGGCGTCGCCAACAGCGTCGAGGCGGTCCGCGCGGGCGCCAAGCAGATCGACGGCAGCTGCCGCCGGTTCGGCGCAGGCGCAGGCAACGCGCCGGTGGAGGCGCTGATCGGGGTCTTCGACAAGATCGGCGTCAAGACGGGCATCGACTTCTTCGACATCGCCGACGCCGCCGAGGAGGTCGTCGCTCCCGCGATGCCTGCCGAGTGCCTGCTCGACCGCAACGCGCTGATCATGGGCTACTCCGGGGTGTACTCGAGCTTCCTCAAGCACGCCATCCGGCAGTCGGAGCGCTACGGCGTGCCCGCCCATCAGCTGCTGCACCGGGCGGGCCAACGCAAGCTGATCGGCGGCCAGGAGGACCAGCTCATCGACATCGCTTTGGAGATCAAGCGGGAGCAGGACACTGCAGCGGTCAAGTAACGCTTGGGCGGTTTACTGCGGTTCGCCGTAGCCGGTTCGGCGCATTCGCGACCATTGGTCTGACACCGGTCGCTGAGCCGACCTAAGCAATAAACTCTGCGCGCTGCATTCGTTCGCTCTGCGCTGCGACGACGCCATCTGTGCGGTGACCGGTTTCGCAGGGCCGGTGTTTGGCTCCCTCGCTGTCGGGTAGGCCACGGGCTGCGACAACTAGTCGCAGACCGAAGGAGTGATTTGATGACCATGTCCGCAACGACCGTGCGACGCGGCCTCTACGGCATGTTCGCCGGAGGTCTCTTGGCCTTTGGATCGGCGGCCATCGTGATGCCTGTCGCCGGCGCAGAACCCAATAACACCGAATGCACGCAGAGTGGCATCGCGACCACCTCAAGCACGGTGTCGGCGAGCACAGCCACCTATCTGGCGGCGCATCCGCAGACCAATCAGGAGCTGACGGATATTTCGAAGCAGCCGGTTGAGCAGGCCCAGAAGGCCTACCAGGTGTTCTTCGAGAAGAACCCGCAGGTCGAGAACGAGCTGCAGGCGATCAACCAGCCGATCACTGATCTGTCGAAGCAGTGCGGCATAGAGGTGACGCCGACGCCGATCTCGGAGGCTCTGCAGACGCTTTAATCAGCTAACGCGGGCAAGATAGGGCGGTGACCGCCGCCCCCACCGAGCGCCGAAGGCGCATCGGGTCAATGGAGGTCTTGCTCGCATCGCTCATCGCGCTGGCCTTATCCGCCGGCGCGATGAGTGCTTTCGTGGCCGGTAACGCCGACGTGGGAGTGGCCGCGACGGTGTTCTGCGGCGTGTTCGTGCAGGCCCTGCCTTTCCTGGTGTTGGGCGTGGTGATCAGCGGTCTGATCGCGGCGTTCGTTTCGGCCGAGAAGCTCGCGCGCTGGCTGCCGCGCCGCCCTGCGGTGGCTGTCGCGGTCGCCGGGGTGGGCGGTGCAGCGCTGCCGGGCTGCGAATGCGGCTCGGTGCCGGTGGCGCGGCGACTGTTCGGTGAGGGCGTCTCAGGCGCGGCCGCGCTGACGTTCATGCTGTCGGCGCCCGCCATCAACCCGGTGGTTCTGGTGGCCACCGCAGTGGCCTTTCCCGGCCAGCCCGCGATGGTCCTGGCCCGCTGTGTGGGCTCGCTTATCACCGCGGTCACGATGGGGCTGCTGTGGCTACGTTGGGGTCGAACCGAATGGGTGACCCGGCGGCTGCCAACGCCGCATGACACCGACGCGTCCCGTTGGACGGTCTTCACCGAGGCGGCCCGCCACGACTTCCTGCAGGCCGCGTCCTACCTGGTGCTGGGTGCCGCGGCCGCCGCCGTGCTGCGCGTCGCCGTGCCGGCCTGGGTGTTCGAGCACCTCGCCGGGCACCTCGTGCTCGGCGTGCTGACCATGGCCCTGTTCGCCGTCGTGTTGGCGCTGTGCTCGGAGGCAGACGCGTTTGTCGCCGCGAGCCTGACGATGCTGCCGCTGTTGCCGCGGCTGGTGTTCCTCGTCGTGGGCCCTGCCGTCGACGTCAAGCTGTCGGCGATGCAGGCGGGGCTGTTCGGCCGCCCGTTTGCGATCCGATTCGGGCCTGCCACGTTCGTCGTCGCCACGGTCGTCGCGACCATCGTCGGTCTGGTGTTCCTCGGCGGTGCGCGGTGAGCCGCGGCACGCAGAACACACTGCTCCTGCTCGTCGGGCTGAGCACCGTCGTAATGGTGATCAAGGGCACCTACCTGCATTTCGTGAAGCCGGCGCTGCTGCCGTGGCTGATCGCCGCCGCCGTCGTTTTGATCGCACTCGCAGTGGTGTCCATCGTGCGCGACCTGCGCCACGAGCCTGCCGAGGACGCGGATTCGGAGGACGGCCATCGACATGGGCCATGGCTGGTGTGGCTGCTGTTGGTGCCGATCGCGCTCACGACATTCGTCGTGCCGCCTCCGCTCGGCGCGCACGGCGCCACGCCAACAGCGGCGGCGACGACGGAGCCTGCTCGCCGTGCGTTTCCGCCGCTGCCTGCCGGCCGGGCGCCGACGGTGTCGATTCCCGACGTGCTCATGCGCGCGGCCGCCGATTCCACCAATAGCCTTGGCGGCCGGTTGATCACGGTCACGGGCTTCACTGTCAAATATCCCGACAGCACCGATCTGGGCCGCGTCGTCATCATCTGCTGCGCCGCCGATGCTCAGCTGGCCCGCATCCATCTGTCCGGTCCTGCCGTCGCCGAGGCGGCCGGCTACCCAGAGGACACGTGGCTACAGGTGGAGGGCACCGTCGTCCCTGGAACGTCTGTGGCCGCGACGAACTTCGTCCCGACGATGGCGGTGTCACGAGTGACGCGCATCGACAAGCCAGCCAATACCTACGCCTACTAGCCCTGTCAGAGCGGCAGGGCACGATGGTCGGATGGCCGCCATCAGCCCGCCGATCGCCACCCGTGTCCGGGCCCAGGCGATCCTCGAACAGCTCGCCGGATCCGCGGCGAACCTACGCGACGACCAGTGGACGGCGATCGAAGCCCTTGTCGTGCAGCGACGGCAGGCCCTGGTGGTGCAACGCACCGGCTGGGGTAAGTCGGCGGTCTACTTCATCGCCGCTAAGCTGCTCCGAGAGAGCGGCCGCGGGGCGACGGTCATCGTGTCGCCGCTGCTGGCGTTGATGCGTAACCAGGTCGCGGCCGCCGAGCGCGCGGGCGTTCGTGCGGCCACGATCAACTCGGGCAACGTCACCGAATGGGATGCCATCCATCAGCGGGTTGCCGACGGCGAACTCGACGTGCTGCTGGTCAGTCCGGAACGGCTCAACAATCCTGACTTCCGTGACAATGTGCTGCCGTCGCTGGCGGCCGACGCTGGCCTGGTGGTGGTCGACGAGGCGCACTGTGTGTCCGACTGGGGCCACGACTTCCGGCCGGATTATCGGCGTATCCGCACATTGATCGCCGAATTAGGCTCGGACATACCGGTTTTGGCCACCACAGCCACCGCCAACGACCGGGTAGTCGACGACGTCGCCACCCAGCTCGGAGTCGGTGGGCGAGATACCCTGGTGCTCCGGGGCGGCCTGGACCGTGAGTCGTTGCGCCTGTCGGTGGTTACGCTGGCCACCGCGCCGCAGCGCGCGGCTTGGATTGCCGCGCAACTCGATTCGATCGAGGGATCGGGCATTATCTACACCCTCACCGTCGCCACAGCCCATGACATTGCGGCCCTGCTGCGCGACCGGGGCTACAAGGTTGCCGCCTACACCGGCGCGACGGATCCCGCCGAACGCGAGCAATTGGAAGCCGACCTACTCGACAACCGCGTCAAGGCGCTGGTCGCCACGTCGGCGCTCGGCATGGGATTCGACAAACCCGACCTCGGCTTCGTCATCCACCTCGGTGCCCCATCCTCGCCGATCGCGTACTACCAGCAGGTCGGCCGTGCAGGCCGAGCCACCGCCAGCGCCGAGGTCATCCTGCTGCCCGGCCACGAGGACCAGGACATCTGGCGCTATTTCGCATCGGTAGCCTTTCCCTCAGAATCCCTGGTACGCAAGGTCATCGACGCGCTCGAGCCCGATCGCCCGCAGTCGACACCGGCTCTGGAACCCCTCGTCGACCTGGGCCGCTCCCGCCTGGAGATGGTGCTCAAGGTGCTCGATGTGGACGGCGCGGTGCGGCGGGTGAAAGGGGGCTGGATCAGTACCGGGCAACCGTGGACGTACGACGAAACGCGTTACCGAAAGCTCGATGAGGCCCGCCGCCGCGAACAGCAGGCCATGCTGGACTACCAGAGCACCTCCGAGTGTCGAATGGCTTTCCTGCGCGGACAATTGGACGACCCCGAGCTGACCGAAGGCACCCGATGCGGACGTTGCGACAACTGCGGGGGCGTCCGGTACAGCGCCGAGGTCGATTCGACCGCGCTTGATGCCGCCCGCGACCAGCTGCAGCGACCAGGGGTCGAACTGACGCCGCGCAAGCAGTGGCCGTCGGGCATGGACAAGCTGGGCGTGGAACTGAGCGGCCGGATCAACGACGGGCCATCGGTGGGCCGGACGATCGGGCGGCTGACCGATCTCGGCTGGGGCGCACGGCTGAAGCGGCTGCTGGATGAACCGGACGGTCCCGTCCCACCCGAGGTGCTTCGGGCTGCCGTCGCGGTACTGGCCGCGTGGCCATGGGAGACCCGGCCGACCGCGGTCATGGGTCTGGATTCGCTGACCCATCCCCTGTTGATCGGCTCGGTGGTGGATGGGCTTTCCCAGCTCGGCCGGCTGACCGACCTGGGGACACTGCAATACGCCCCCGGCCGTCGACCCGTGACGGCGGCGAACTCCGCCTACCGTGTTGCCGCGCTGGACAATTCGTGGTCGGATCCCGATCCGTCGGCCTTGGCTGAGGTGGGCGGCCCGGTGCTGTTGGTCGACGATGTGGCCGATACCGGTTGGACGATGACCATGGCCGCCCGGGTGCTGCGTCGTGCCGGGGCGCCGGAGGTACTGCCGTTCACCCTGGCCAGTGTCAGCTAACGCGAACCGGTTTCACACCGCCCAGCTGTGCGGTGACCGCGTCGGCCGTCGCCACCAACGCACGCGCCCGTTCGGTGATCTCATTGTCCGTCAACGACTTTCCGATATGCATCGTCGCGACCATGACCTGATGTTGGTAGTGGTCGTAAACCGGCGCGGAGATCACGCTGATATCAAAACGGGCGATGCGGCGCTTTCCTTCAACTTCGTTCTCGTCGCGCAGGTACACCCGCTCGCCGACGTCGGACACCAACTCGCCCAGCAGCGCGCGCAGCTCGTCGGGCAGGTTGCTCGACATGCCTGCCATCAACGAATACAGCCGCCGCCCACCGGGAGTAAGTCGTTCGACGAGATAACCGTCGGCGCGGCACACGGCGATCACGCGGTTGAGCCGGTCGGAGTTCGTCCGCAGCGGGATGGTCGGCTCCTTCGCGAGCCAGTCCCGCTCCGCCTCGTCATCCCACAGCACGAACATCAAGCCGACCGGTGGGGCGAAGGGGTAGCTCTGGCCGACTTCCACGCCGGGGCGCGCGCCTGCGGGCGCCACCAGGTCCAGCAGCGTGATCCGGTCCTCGATCACCCCTGACAGGGCCGCGGTGACCCCGAAGCGCGCCGACAGCCGGCGCAGCTCATCACGGGCCGCCGGGCTGACCCGCATCGATTCCTGCGCCTTGTGGCCGAGCGTGATCAGCGAAGGACCCAGCCGGTATGTCTTGTCCGCGGCGTCGCGAACGAGGTAGCCGGCGTCGGTGAGCGACGTGACGATGCCCAGGCAGGTCGGCTTGCTTAACCCCAGGCGGCGGGCCAGGTCCGACAGCCCGAAACGCTCCTCCGGGCGTCCCGCGAGGAAATCCAGGATGCGGACGACCCGGTCGGTCGGTGGCGACGCGCGGCCGGAGGACTCGGGGGCGGACACCGCAGCAGACTACCTCGCCGGTCCATATATGAACCGCTGCGGTCGATATATTGACTCTTGCTAGAACACGTTCTAGTTTCAAGGGCGTGTACTCGCAGCCACTCATCGACGCGATCGCCGAGGCGGAGAAGCTCGTCGCCGACGCCCCATTCATCGAATCCGAAGCCGACCTGCTGGAGGGCCTGCAGTACCTCGCCGGCTGCATCGCGGCATGCACGCACGTGGCGTTCGACTACGAACGAGAACACCCGTTTCTGCACAGCGGCACGGGTCCGTTCACGAAGATGGGCCTCGACAACCCCGACACGCTGTACTTCGGAACCCGGGTGCTGCCCGAGCACGACTACGTGGTGACCGGAACTCGCGGCACGACCACGGATGTGAGCTTTCAGCTGCTCGGTGGTGAGTACACCGACACCGTGGTGCCCGACAGTGAGACGGCATTTGACGATAGAAAACTCGACATCGCGGCGGATGGCAGCTTCGAATGGCGGTTCCGCCCGGAAACGCCCTCCCAGCTGGTGATCCGCGAGGTCTACAACGACTGGTCGGCGCAGCGCGGCTCATTCGCCATCAAGCGCCTCGACACCACGGGCACCGCGCCGCCGCCGCTCACCCAGCAACTCATCGAAAAGCGTTATGCCACAGCGGGCAAGCAACTAGTACAGCGAGTCAAGACGTGGCTGCAGTTCCCGCAGTGGTTCTACGACAACCTTCCGGTGAACACGTTGGTTGCGCCTCGGCTGACCCCCGGCGGACTGGCCACCCAGTACTCATCGGTCGGCCACTTCGACCTCACGCCCGATCAGGCGATAATCATCACGCTGCCCGTCACCGACGCGCCGTATCTCGGCTTCCAGCTCGGAAGCCTCTGGTACATCTCGCTGGACTACATCAACCACCAGACGTCACTGAACGGCACTCAGGCGCAAGCCGATCCGGACGGCAGGATCCGCATCGTGGTCGCCGACCGCAACCCCGGCGTCACCAACTGGGTGGAGACACTCGGGCACGCCAAGGGTTACCTGCAGTTCCGGTGGCAGCGGGTGTCGCGCGAGCTCACCGAGGCCGACGGCCCGACCGCGGAACTGGTCGACTTCGAGAGGATCGCGGCGTCACTGCCGTACTACGAACAGAACAAGATCTCTGAGGAAGACTGGCGTGCGCGAATTACCGAGCGCCAGATACAAATTGGCAACAGGATGGTGGGGTAGCGAATGGCCGGCTTGCTGGACAACAAGGTCGTGGTGATCAGCGGTGTGGGTCCGGCCCTTGGCACCACGCTCGCGCGGCGATGCGCCGAGGCGGGCGCGGACCTCGTGCTGGCCGCGCGCACGGTGGAACGTCTCGAGGACGTCGCCAAGCAGGTCACCGACATGGGGCGTCGCGCGGTGTCGGTCGGTACCGACATCACGGACGAGGAGCAGGTCAACAACCTCATCTCCGAATCGCTCAAGGCGTACGGCAGGGTCGATGTGCTGATCAACAACGCGTTCCGGGTGCCGTCAATGAAACCCTTTGCTAACACGACGTTCGAACACATCCGCGAGACGATCGAACTCACCGTGCTCGGTGCGCTACGGCTGATCCAGGGCTTCACGCCGGCGCTCGCCGAGTCGAACGGCTCGGTCGTCAACGTCAACTCGATGGTGGTCAGGCACTCCGACCCCAAGCAGGGCGCATACAAGTTGGCCAAGTCGGCATTGCTCGCGATGTCGCAATCGTTGGCCAGCGAGCTCGGCCCACAAGGTATCCGCGTGAACTCTGTACTGCCGGGCTACATCTGGGGTGGCACGCTCAAAGGCTACTTCGAACACCAGGCAGGCAAGTACGGCACGACCGTCGACGAGATCTATAACGCGGCCGCAATCAACAGCGACCTCAAGCGGCTGCCCACCGAAGAGGAAGTCGCGTCGGCGATCCTGTTCATGGCCAGCGATCTGTCCAGCGGAATCACCGGGCAGGCGCTGGACGTCAATTGCGGAGAATATAAGGCCTAATGACTGCCAGAACCGATGTCGGCACTGTCGACGACCTGCATGCCTCGGCCGTCAAGGCCTGCGGGCTCGATGATTTCGGCGTCGACGACGACAACTACCGCGAAGCCCTCGGCGTGCTGCTCGACTCATTCCAGCGTGACGCCGATCTGACCGAACTCGGTAGCAAGATGAACCGGTTCTTCGTGCGGAATGCGCTGGTCGCCCGGTTGGTGTCCGAAGCTGCGTGGAAGCAGTACCCGCAGCACGCCGATGTCCCGATCGAGCGGCCCATCTTCGTCACCGGCCTGCCCCGCACCGGCACCACAGCGCTGCATCGGCTGCTGAGCGGGGATCCGCGGCATCAGGGTCTGGAGCTGTGGCTGGCCGAATTCCCGCAGCCGCGTCCACCGCGCGAAACCTGGTCGGAAAACCCGGTTTTCCAACAGCTCGACGCGCAGTTCACCAAGGCGCACAACGAGAACCCGGACTACACCGGCCTGCACTACATGACCGCCGACGATGTCGAGGAGTGCTGGCAGCTGTTGCGTCAGTCGCTGCATTCGGTGTCCTACGAGACGTTGGCGCATGTGCCCACGTACGCCCGGTGGTTGGCCAAGCAGGACTGGACTAGGGCATATCAGCGGCATCGCCGGAACCTCCAGCTGATCGGGTTGAACGACGCCGAGAAGCGGTGGGTGCTCAAGAACCCGAGCCACCTGTTCGCGCTCGACGCGTTGTTCGCGACTTATCCCGACGCGCTGGTGATCCAGTGCCACCGGCCGGCGGAGACCCTCATGGCGTCGATGTGCTCGCTGGCGCAGCACACCACCGAAGGCTGGTCGACCACGTTCGTCGGCGCGACGATCGGCCATGACTCGCTTGAGACCTGGTCGCGCGGGCTGGAGCTGTTCAATGCCGAACGCGCCAAACATGATTCGGCCCAGTTCTATGACATGGACTACTTCGACTTCATCGCCGATCCGGTGCGCGAGGTCGAGGCGATCTACCGCCACTTCGGCATCGACTTCACCGACGCGGCCCGCGCGACCGCGCAGGAGACCCACGCCGAGAGCAAGAAGGGTCCCCGGGCGCCCAAACACACGTACTCGCTGGCCGACTACGGCCTGACCGACGAGCAGGTCAAGGACCGCTTCAAAGGCCTGTGAGGCGCCGCCCTGGTGGCTTCACGCCGTCGTATTGGCCAGTTTCTCAATCCGTTCCAGCGCATCCTGAGCCAACGACAGCACGTCATAGCCATTGACGTACCCACACGTCGAGATTCCGATGGCCGCGTTGTGTGCGGCAACGTACGCGTTGTCACAGGCCCAGTCATCGCCTGCGAACGACCAGAGCACGATGTCCGGTGAACCGGAATTCACCTGGGGCAGAAGCATGAAGTGGTACTCACGGCCTTGCATGCTGGTGACCGTGAACGGGACGTCCCGACAGGATTCGATGGTGCGCTGTGCTTCCGCTAGCGCCCGCTCCGGGTCGAAGTCGGCGTGATAGACGCCGACCATCTCCTCGATATAGACCTGCCGCCCGTCCTCGGCCACCCAATGCCCACCATCGGTCGTCGCCGGGTGGAGGTCGAAGATGAAGGGTGGCTCCATCTCCCTGGCAATGCCGCTGCATTCTTCTGGTTTAACGGTGATGAACTGATTGCCGTCCTTGTCTTGGACGCTCAGGCTCAACAGGTCTCCGACCTGTAGCACCGTAATGGGCGCCACCGGCGACTCCGGTCGCGGTTGCGGCGTGTCAACGACGTGCGTGCAGCCTCCGAGAAAGAAGCCGAGCACTAGCGCTAACGCGCTAGCCGTCGCCGGGCGAGGGCGCACTAGAGACCTCTTCCAAACACCCCTCGGCCACAGCGTGTTTGATGCTGTCGGCAAGCCTCGGGCAGGCCTTGGCGCGGGCGGACTGGCCGCCGGACTGCCGGATCTCGGTGAAGTACGCACACCGCTGGGAGGCGTCGGTGTTCCATTGCACGGCCGTGTGTTCGGGGCCGAGCTTCTTGACCTGAACTGCGACGTGACAGAACCGGCAGTCGACGGTCGCCAAACCGGATGTCAGGTAGCGCTCGCGGTCACGCAGGGAGGCTTCCCGCACAGCGGCGGCGCGGTCAGGGTCGGATACGAAATCTGGTGCCTTAGAACGAATCCCACTACCGCCGATGTGTCCGTGATCGTCGTGATCATCGTGTGCGCCGTAAAGCCTCAGCATCGACCGGGCCAGCTGGTCGACGTCTGGGGCTTCCTCGCGGGCGGTCATCACGAAACCTGAGTCGGCTGTCCTTCTGATGTCTCGTCGGACTGCTTCTTGAGGTTCTCCTCGACCTCGACGTTCCACTTCTCGTTGGCCGCGGTGGTGTCGATCTCGATCTCGAAGCGGTCGGTCATATCCGGCGAGACGTCGGCCACATCCACATAGAACTGCTGATACCAGCGGCGCATCTGATAGACAGCGCCGTCCTCCTCGACCAGCAGCGGATTGTCGATGCGCGTCTTGTGCTTCCAGATCTCTACGTCCTGCAGGAAGCCCTTGCTGACGCCTTCGGTAAACACCCGGGCCAGCTTTTCGGTGGTCTCCTCGTCGAGCCCTTTCGGCTTCTCGACGATGGCGCCCCACTGCAGCATGAAGGAGTTCTGAGTCACCGGGTAGTGGCAGTTGATCAGGATGGACTCGGCCTTGAAACCGCCGTAGCTGTTGTGCAGCCAGTTGATCATGAACGACGGGCCGAAATACGACGCCTCGGAATCGAGGTGCGCCTCACCGTAGGACGTGCCCAGATCATTCACGTCCGGGCGACCGACATTGTGCAGGTACTGCGATGCGACGTGTCCCTCGAACACATTCTTGAAGTACGTGGGCAAACCGAAATGGATGTAGAAGAAGTGCGCCATGTCGGTGACGTTGTCGATGATGTCGCGGCAGTTGGAGCCCTCGATCAGGATCGAGTTCCAGCGCCAGTCGGTCCATTCGTCACTGGCGGACTCCGGAATATCCGGGACCTGGACCTCGGGCTGCGGCGGGTTGCCCTCATGGTCGTGCCAGACGAATAAGAGGCCACCGCGGACGTCCGTATGCCACGCGCGCGTCCGCGCCAGTCGCGGCGTGCGCTTGGCGTAGGGCACCAGCTTGCACTTGCCGTCGCCGCCCCAGCGCCAGTCGTGGAACGGGCAGGCGACTTCGTCGCCCTTGATGGTGCCCTGAGCGAGGTTTCCGCCCATGTGCCTGCAGTACCCGTCCAGGATTTTTACGTCGCCATGGGAGTCGGCGAAGACCACCAACATGGTGCCGAAAATCTCGATGCCGTGCGGCTTGCCGTCCAGGTAGTCCTTCACCGGACCAAGGCAGTGCCAGCCACGCGCGTATCTATCCGGCAGGGCGCCGGTATCGATCTCGCGAATGCCTGCGGTTTCGGTGCTCACCTCGAGGCCTCCCAATCTGTGCTCTCTAACTAGAACACGTTACAGTTTTTGCCTCCCTTCGCGCAATCTAAACGCGTTTTACCTGCGGTATATCTAGACGATGCCGTTGTACTCATTTGAAGGCCGTTCACCGACGATCGATCAAGGCGCGTTCATTGCCCCAACAGCCACCCTGATCGGCGACGTTCACGTCGAGGCGGGCGCGTCGGTGTGGTTCAACGCCGTGCTCCGAGCCGATTTCGCCCCAATCATCGTCCGTCAGGGCGCGAACGTGCAGGACGGCTGCGTGCTGCACGCTCCGCCGGGGATTCCTGTCGATGTCGGCCCTGGTGCAACGGTCGCGCACGGCTGCGTGGTGCACGGGGTCCACATCGGTGCTGAGGCGGTGATCGCCAACCACTGCACGGTGCTCGACGGTGCGGTAATCGGCTCGCGCAGTCTGATCGCCGCGCACTCGCTGGTGGTCGGCGGCACGAAGATCCCCGACGAGGTGCTGGTGACGGGATCGCCGGCCAAGGTGCGGGGCCCGATCGCGGGGACGGGCGCGGAGATGTGGGTGAACACCAACCCCGGCGCATATCAGGACCTGGCCAGCCGTTATATGTCGGGTCTACAGCCAATCACCTAGCGTTTCGCCGTACCGTATCGACATGACTATCGGCCAGGTTGCTCAACTATGGCGTTATCCGGTCAAGTCGCTGGGCGGTGGGCAGGTCGAGCACGCGGAGTTGGGCCCTCGCGGGGTGCTGGGCGACCGGCTGTGGGCCGTGCGAGACCTCGAACGCGAAGTCACGGCGTCGGCGCGACAAATACCGGTCCTGCTGACGGCGACGGCCCGATACGTCGGGTCCGTCTCCGCGGACGCCGGCCCGGGGAATGTCCCCGAGGTCGAGATCACTTTCCCTGACGGCACGGTGGTGTCCAGCAGCGACGGCGAAGTGCACGCCAAGCTTTCCGAACTGGCGGGCCGCGATGTCCGGTTGACCGCACTGCCGCCCGTCGAGGACACCAGCTTGCACAAGTTGAACCGCGAGGAGCGCTCCGAAACGATGTCGCCCGCGTTCCTTCGCGCTTCGTTCGGCGTCGCCGACGATGAGAAGCTGCCGGACCTCTCGATGGTGCGGGTCTCTGACATGGTCAACTTCACCCGCTACTCCACCCCGCCGGGCACGTTCGTCGACCTGGCCCCGGTGCATGTGCTGAGCCAGACCAGCTTGGCGACCATCGGCGCTGAGATCGGCAGTGAACTGGATGTACGTCGATTCCGGCCCAATGTGTTACTGGCGCTTGATGATCCAGAGGATGGACTGCCTGAGTCGCACTGGACCGGAGCGCGCGTCGTGCTCGGCGAAGCGGTTCTCGATGTGATGATGCCGACCGTTCGCTGCGTCGTCCCCAGCCGCGCGCAACCCGGATTCGAGGTCGATCGCCGCATCACCAAGGCGGTGGCCGTTCGAGCGCAGCGGTGCCTTGGGGTCTACTGCGGTGTCGGTTCCGGCGGCACGGTACGGGTCGGCGATGACGTTTCGCTCCGACCTGCCAACGCGGGCAGGAAAGTGCTGACCGACGCGGCCAGGCGCGCGAAGCGCGTGACGTTTGGCTTGGTCACCGGGGCAACGGAGCGGTTTTCGCGCTAGAGACTCGGCTGGCCCTGTCTGGCAAGAGCATTCCCCCGACACGAAGCAGCAGGGTGCGTTCGCCTGCGTCGCGATACGCGTTCGGGTGACACCGGCAGACCAGCTCCATGCAGCGTTCGTGTACCTGGTCGCGGTTCAGGCCGAACTCAACAAGGCACTCGTCTTCGGGCGGCCCGCCATAACGGCGCCAGCTGAGCGCGAATACCAGCAGATCACGATCGAAACGATCCAACCGCCGCCGCGGCGGGCCCGGGACCGTTTTCGGCTTGTCGGTACGCACCGCAGATCCTCACAGTCCTGCGGCGACGTGGTGGTAGACGTCGTTCCATTTGAGTTCGCGCGCGAATCCGCGCATGGTGGTGTTGGGATCGATTACCAGCAGTTCGGTGTCCGTCATCGTGGCGAAGTCCTCGATGGTGTCGACGCCCACCGCGGTGGTCAGCACGGTGTGATGGGGTGCGCCGGCCAGCAGCCACGCTTCGGCGGCGACGGACCAGCTGGGCTGCGGCTCCCACACCGCGCAGGCCACAGGAAGGTTGGGCAGCGGGGCTGTCGGCTCCACCACGCGAACCTCGTTGGCCACGAGCCGGAACCGGGCGCCCATGTCGCTGATACCGAGGATCACCGCATCGTCGGGTGCTGCGGTGAACCGCAACCGGACCGGGTCCTCGCGGCCTCCGATCGACAGCGGGTGCACCTCAAGGGCGGGCACCCCTGCGGCGATGGACGGGCACACCTCGAGCATGTGTGCCCCGAGCACGCGTTCGGCCCCCGCCGTCAGGTCGTAGGTGTAGTCCTCCATGAAGGATGTGCCACCGGGTAGACCCTCGGCCATTACCTTCACCGCTCGCAACATGACCGCGGTCTTCCAGTCGCCTTCGGCGCCGAACCCGTAGCCATCAGCCATCAGCCGCTGCACGGCGAGGCCCGGCAGCTGACGGAGGCCGCCCAGATCCTCGAAGTTAGTAGTGAACGCGTGAAAACCGCCGGTCTCCAGAAATTTTCGCAGACCGGCTTCAATCTGCGCACCATGCCGAAGGGACGTGTGGCGTTCGCCGCCTGGCCGCAGCTCGGGTGCGAGCCGGTAGGCGTGCTCGTACTCGCGGATCAGCTTGTCCACCTCGGTGGCCGGCACGCGTTCCACGAGATCTACGAGCTCGTTGACCGGATAGGTGTTGACGGATGCACCGAAGTGCGCTTCGGCTTCGACCTTGTCACCTTCGGTGACGGCGACGTTGCGCATGTTGTCGCCGAACCGCGCCACTCGCAGGGTGGACAGCTCGGCGGTGGCGAGCGCAGCACGCGTCCACGCACCGATGCGCGAGCGGGTGCGTTGATCGCTGACATGCCCGGCAACGGTCTTGCGTGCCGTCGAAAGCCGCGACTGGATGTATCCGAATTCGCGGTCGCCGTGTGCCGCCTGGTTGAGGTTCATGAAATCCATATCGATGCTGCTCCACGGCAACTCGACACCGAACTGCGTGTGCAGGTGCAGCAGCGGCTTCTGCAGCGTTTTCAGCCCGCGGATCCACATCTTCGCCGGGGAGAAGGTGTGCATCCATGCGATCACCCCGATGCACTGGGCGCTGTCGTTGGCTTGCCGAATCACCGACGTGATGTTGTCGGAGGTGACAACCGTTGGTACCCAGACGATTTTGACCGGGATCTCTGTGCTGCCGTCGAGCTCTTCGGCGAGTTGACGAGACTGGCTCGCCACCTGATCCAGGGTTTCCTGGCCATACATGGATTGGCTGCCGGTGACGAACCACACTTCGCCATCGACCATTCGCGAGTCAATCATGGGTTGGTGCCTTCCTGCGGGGTGGCCGTCTGGCCATACACGTTCTGGTAGCGGTCGAACAGCGCGGCGACGTCGCGGCCGTCGATGCGATCGAGGGCGCCCAGTTGTTGACCGATGTGCACGGTCCGGGCGACGTCTTCGAGCATGACCGCGGCCTTCACCGCCGATCGGGCATTTGGCCCGACCGTGAACGGCCCGTGGTTGCGCATGAGCACGGCCGATGATCGGCTGCCGTGCAAGGCTTCAACGATGCCGCGCCCGATGGAGTCGTCGCCGATGAGGGCGAACGGACCGATCGGGATGTCACCGCCGAACTCGTCTGCCATCATCGTCAGTACGCACGGGATCGGTTCGCCCCTTGCCGCCCAGGCGGTGGCGTACGTGGAGTGCGTGTGCGCCACACCGCCCACTTCCGGCATATGCCGGTACACATACGCGTGGGCCGCCGTGTCCGACGACGGCGAGAGGCGGCCGTCCACCAGGTTGCCGTGCAAGTCGCACACCACCATGTCGTCTGCCGTGAGGGCGTCGTAGTCGACGCCGGACGGCTTGATCACCATCAGGTCGTGACCGGGCACTCGCGCCGATACGTTGCCGGCGGTCCAGATCACCAGCTGGTACTTCGTCAACTGCGCGTGCAGGTCGCAAACCTCTTGGCGCAGTTGCGCGACGACGGTGGTGATGTCGGACGTGACGGTCATCGGGATGCTCCAGCTCGTGCGGGGGTGGATATCTCGCGCAGCCTGCGCATCATTGCGTTGCCACGGCCGAACCAGTCGTGCAGCTTGACGTATTCGGCGTACAGCTCGTCGTAGCGCGCGGCATTGTCGACAATCGGGACGTAGGCGTTGCGGGTGCGCCCGCCCATTTGCTTGGCCGCGGCGGGCACATCCGGGTAAGCGCCCGCGGCCGAGGCGGCGTGAATGGCAGCGCCCAGCGCGGGAGCCTGCGCCGAATTCACTGTCGACAGAGGCAATCCCACCACATCGGCGTAGATCTGCATCAGCAGCCGATTCTTGAGAAGACCGCCACCGACGACGAGTTCGGTCACCGGCACGCCGCTGTTGACGAAGGTCTCGACGATCATCCGTGTGCCGTAGGCCGTCGCCTCCAGCAACGCCCGATACATGTCGACACAGGTAGTGGCCAGCGTCTGCCCGACGATCACACCCGAGAGCTGATGGTCGACGAGCACCGAGCGGTTACCGCTGTGCCAGTCCAGGGCGACCAGCCCGTGCTGGCCGACCCGCTGCGCCGAGGCCTGCTCGGTCAGCAGGTCATGGACAGAGACGTTGCGAACCCGCGCCTGCTCGTGGACGGACGCCGGCACACAGTTGTTGATGAACCACGCGAAGATGTCGCCGACACCGGACTGGCCCGCCTCGTAGCCCCACAGCCCGGCGACGATGCCGCTGTCGACGACACCGCACATGCCCGGGACTTCGCGCAGCACATTCGAATTCATGACATGACAGGTCGATGTGCCCATGATGGCGAGCAACTGGCCGGGTTCGAGGGAGTTGGCCGCGGCCGCAGTGACATGCGCGTCGACGTTGCCGACGGCGACCGGCAGCCCGACCGGTAGGCCCGTCCAGCGCGCGGCCTGGACGGTCAGGCCTCCGGCGCGACGCCCGAGTGCGGCGATCGGGTGGTCGAGCTTGGCGTCGACGAAGTCGGCGAACTCGGGATGGACCGCGGCCAGAAATTCCCGCGTCGGATAGCGCTCGTCCTGGAAGATTCCCTTGTAGCCGGCACTGCATGCATTGCGCAGGTAAGACCCGCAGAGCTGCCAGACGATCCAATCCGCCGCCTCGACCCAGCGCTCGATGGCGTGGTAGACCTCGGGGTCCTCCTCGAGGATCTGCAGCGCCTTCGCGAACTCCCACTCGCTCGAAATCGATCCGCCATATCGGCTGAGCCACGGTTCATTCCGCTCGGCGGCGACGGCGTTGATCTTGTCGGCCTGTGGTTGTGGGGAGTGGTGCCGCCACAACTTGGCGTATGCGTGTGGCCGATCTGCGAATGCTGTCGTCTCGCACAGCGGTGTGCCGTCGGCCCGTACCGGAACCATGGTGCAGGCGGTGAAATCGGTTCCGATGCCGATCACATCGCCGGGATCAATACCGGCGCGGCTGATCGCTTCCGGCACAGCGAGTTTCAGTACCCGCCGATAGTCTTCGGGCACCTGCAGCGCCCATTCGGCCGGCAAGCGCACGTCGCCGACCGGCAGCGAACCGACCAGCACGCCGTGGTCGTAATCGTGCACAGCACTGGCCAGCTCCGCACCGTCGTCTACCCGGACCACGACGGCGCGCCCGGAGAGAGTGCCGAAATCGATTCCGATCGTGTACTTCTGGCGGTGCATCGAGAACCTCACTTGGTGCTGGTTTGCGGGCGGGTGCTATCGCGGACGACGAGTTCGGGAGCTAGCAGCGGGGTGGTGGTCGAGACGCCGTCGAGGACTGCCGTCAGCAGTTCGATGGCGCGCTGGCCGACCGCGTGGAAGTCCTGCCGGACGGTGCTCAACGCGGGATTGAGGTAGGCAGCCTCAGGAACGTCGTCAAACCCGATCAGGCTGACGTCATCGGGCACGGCAATGCCGGCCTGTGCGAACGCGTGCAAGATGCCTATCGCCATCTGGTCGTTGGCCACGAACACGGCCGAGAAGTCGTTGCGCTTGACCAGTTCTCGACCAATCGCGTAGCCGCGGGCCGGACTCCAGTCGCCTTCGAGGTCGGCTCGCACCTGCAGTCGGGCCGCATGCATGACCTCGATATACCCGGCGCGACGGGCGCGGGCCTCGGTCCATGTCAGCGGGCCGCTGACATGGATGATGTCGCGGTGACCGAGGTCGACCAGATGCTGAGTCGCCAGCCGCGCGCCTTCCATCTGGTCGACACCGACGCTCAACCCGCGTCCCGACAGCTCACCCTCGACGACGATCAACGGGATCGTGGTGGCCTCCGAGCGCACCACGGCGAGTGCCTCCTGTTGGGTGACGATCATGACGATCGCTTCCACCGACTGGCGGCTGAGATACGCCAGCGCTGCGCGCAACTCGTCGTGGGTGACCGCGCCAAGGGTCACCAGGCTGGTGAAGTAGCCTTCGGCGCGCGCCGCATCCTGGATCGAGAATTGAATGCTGGCCGGGCCATAGAGGGCGGTGTTGCTGCCGATGATCCCGATGGTCTTCGATCTCCTGGTGACCAATGCGCGGGCAGCGGTGTTCGGGTGGTATCCGAGATCGGCGATCGCGCGCTGCACCCGCTCCCGGGTGCTGGGCCGGATGCTCGCCGACCCGTTGATGACCCGCGACACCGTCTGATGAGAGACGCCTGCGAGTCGGGCGACGTCGGCCATGACGGGCCGGCGCGGCGTGGGGTCCGCCGTCATCGGGTGTTCCTGACCAATACACGCTGAACGAGCACAAAGATCAGCAGCAGGATGCCGGTCATGATCCGGGTCCAGTAGGAGTCGAGATTCTCGGTGGTGACCAACACCTGAATGGTGCCCAGGACGAGAACACCGATCAGCGCGCCGAGCACGAAACCGACTCCGCCGGAGAGCAATACGCCACCGATCACTGCCGCGGCGATGGCGTCGAGCTCGAGGCCGACCCCGTTGAGGCTGTAGCCGGACAGCTTTTGCACGCCGAGTAACAACCCGGCCAGCGCGGCGCAGAAGCCACTGATCACATAGACCGAGATCTGCGTACGCGCGTGCGGCCAGCCCCATCAACTGTGCCGACTGCCTATTGCCGCCGATCGCGTATACCGTTCGCCCGAACCGGGTTTCGTGGAGCACGAAAACGGCCACCGCAACGACCGCCAGTGCGATCAGCACCGACCACCGGATGAACTTGTCCTCGTACAGGTACAGGTAGTTCAGGCCGAGCGCCCGCAACAGCGGGTCCTTGATCGGCAAGCTGTTGACACTGATGACGTAACACAGGCCGCGCGCGAGAAACATCCCGGCGAGCGTCACGATGAACGGCTGAAGTTCGAAGAACTCGATGACGGTGCCCATCATCAGGCCGAGTAGCGGGCCGACGATCAGCACGGTGGCAATCGCAACCGGTGCGGGCCAACCAGATTGAAGCGTCTTCGCCAGGATCACCGTGGACAGCGCGACGACCGATCCGACGCTCAGATCGATTCCGCCCGTGAGGATCACGAACGTCATCCCGACCGCCAGCACGATCAGGTGGGCGTTGTCGACAAGCAGGTTCAAGAACACCTGGGCAGGGCTGGCGAATTCATAGCGCACGATGACCGTGCCGAACAGCGCAGCGAAGAGAACGACGGAGGCGACGGGGGACAGGTAGCGTCCGCGCAGGCGCGCTGCGAGGGCGGGCAGGGCGACCGCGGGTCGCACGGTTTGGATGCTCACGATGCCGCCACCTTGTCCAGTGCCGCGGCCCCGGGTTCGGGCACGGCGCGCTGCACCGGGGCGGCGATTCGTCGGCGTCGTCGAAGCAGTTGGCGGAACTTCGGCGCTTGCATCAGGCAGACCGCGATCACCACTACAGCCTTGAAGACCAGTGTGGTTTCCGGAGTGATTCCGGCCGTGTACACCGTCGTGGTGAGGGTCTGAATGATCAACGCGCCCAGGATGGTTCCCGTCAGGCTGAAGCGACCGCCCAGCAGCGATGTGCCACCGATCACCACTGCCAGGATGGCGTCCATCTCGATCCACAGTCCGGCATTGTTGGCGTCGGCGGCGGAGATGTTGGAAGCGATCATCAATCCCGCGACGCCTGCGCACAATGCGCTGAACACGTAGACGGCAAAGACGATCGTGCGGTACCGCACGCCGGCCAATCGGCTGGCCTCGGGATTGACGCCGATGGACTCCAGCAGCATGCCGAGGGCGCTGCGGCGGGTGATCAGTCCGACGACGGCGAACACTGCAAGACTCACCAGGATCGCCACGGGCAATCCCAGCGCGTAGCCCGCGCCGAGCACCTTGAACGGTTCGCTGGTGACGGTGACGATCTGGCCTTCTGTGATCAGCAGTGCGATGCCCCGCCCGGCCGTCATCAGGACCAAGGTGGCGATGATGGGTTGAATTCCGAAGCTGGATACCAGCATCCCGTTCCATAGGCCCAGCACGGCGGCGGCGCCGAGCGCGATCAGCATTCCCGCCACGATTGTGGTCATGCTGCCAGCGTCGGATGCCGACGCAATGTGTGCACAAGCCAACGCGCCGGCGATTGCCACCACCGCGCCGACCGACAGGTCGATGCCGCGCGACGCGATGACCAACGTCATACCCAGTGCGACAAGCATCGTGGGCGCCCCGTTGCGCAAGATGTCGATGAGGCTGCCGTAGAGGTGGCCGTCTTCGACCCGGAGGGCAAAGAACGACGGTGTGAGAACGACATTGAAGCCCAGTAATGCGATCAGTGCCAGTATCGGCCACAGCAGTGGCGAAGAGGTCAGGCGATGCATCATCGTGGGGTCCCGCTGGCGATCAAGCGGGTGAGTTCCGAGACCGGGCAGCCGCCGTCGATCTGGGCGATGTTATGCCCGTCGCGCAATACGGCGATGCGGTCGCTGATGCGCGCGACCTCATCGAGTTCGGCCGAGATGAACAGCACGGCCATGCCGTCGGCGGCCAGATCGCTGACCAGTTTCTGGATTTGGGCCTTGGCGCCGACATCGATGCCGCGGGTGGGCTCGTCGAGCATGAGCAGCGCAGGTTGGGTGATCAGCCAGCGGGCCAGCAACACCTTCTGCTGGTTGCCGCCGCTGAGGTTCTTGATGGGCGTGTCCGGATCGCGGGGCCGGATGTCGAGCATCTCCATATAGCGTCGTACGAGTGTGTTCTTGGCCTTCGCCGTCAGCGGCCTGGCGAAGCCGCGTCGTGCCTGCAACGCCAGCACCAGGTTGTCGCGAACACTGAGTTCGCTGACGATGCCTTCACCTTTGCGGTCCTCCGAGGTGAAGCCGAACCTGTGCGCGATCGCGGCGCGCGGTGAGCGTAGTCGCGCCGGCTTGCCGTCGACGCTGATCTGCCCGCTCGTCGGCTTGTCTGCACCGAACAGCAGGCGCGCGAATTCCGTTCGGCCCGAACCGAGCAGCCCGGCAAGTCCCACGACCTCACCGGAATAGATGTCGAGGGTAACCGGGTGAACCCGTGGGGTGCGGCCGATGTCTGCGGTGCCGACGATCGGCGCGACGATGTCGTTGCGGTGGCTGCCGAGCGCGGTCTCGGCGATTTCGTCGAGCAGATCCAGTTCGCGACCGAGCATCGCGGCGATCAGCTGGTGCCTATCGACGTCGGCGGTGAGGTACTCGCCGACCCGTTGGCCGTTGCGCAGCACCGTCATTCGATCCGAGATGGCATACACCTGATCGAGGAAGTGCGACACGAAGAGCACTGCTGTGCCGCCGTCGCGCAACTGTCGGATCACCCTGAAGAGTTCGGCGACTTCGCCCGCGTCCAGGCTCGACGTCGGTTCGTCGAGTATCAACACGCGTGCCGATACGGCAGTGGCCCGCGCGATCGCTACGAGTTGCTGAATGGCGATCGGGTGAGATCCGAGCGCTGAGCGCGGGTCGATGTCGAGTTCCAGGTGCGAAAGGAGCTCGCGGGCGCGGCGGTTCAGCGCTCGAAAGTCGATGCGGCCGAGCCGGCGCGGTTCGCGGCCAAGCAGGATGTTCTCTGCGACGGTCAGATTGGTGCACAGGTTGACTTCTTGGTAGACCGTGCTGATCCCGGCGTCCTGCGCCTGTCGTGGCCCGGTGAAACGGCACGGCACACCATTGACCGTGATGCTGCCCGCTTCGATGTCGTACACACCGGTGAGTGCCTTGATGAGCGTGGATTTTCCGGCGCCGTTCTCGCCCATGAGGGCGTGCACCTCGCCGGGAAGCAGCCGCAATGTGACACCGTCCAGCGCCTTGACCCCCGGAAAGCTGATGCTGATATCGCACATCTCAACCACGGGAGCCGGAGGCTCTGCGGTGGAGGTGGGTGCCATGGGGTAGTCCGCTTTCCGGTGGTGCTTGGCGCCGCCCCGGGGGCTCGGGGGGAGGGGCCTCTCCGAGGCGGCGCCAAGGGTCTTTCAGGGGATTGTCAGTACTTGCGTTCGGGCAGCGCTGCGATGGCTTGCTGTTGGTTGAATGTCTTGTCGGGCACGACGACCCGCGTCGGCACGGAGTCACCGGCCACTACCTTCTTGGCCAGGTCCATCAATTGCGGACCCAGCAGAGGATTGCATTCGACGAGGAAGTTGAACTTGCCGTCGGCCAGGGCCTGCATGCCGTCGTGGGTGGCGTCGACCGCGACGATCTTGACGTCTTGTCCGGGTTTGAGCCCGGCCGCCTCGATGGCCTCGATCGCGCCAAGGCCCATGTCGTCGTTCTGGGCGAAGACCACGTCGATCTTCGGATTGGCCTTCAGGAAGGCCTCCATCACCTGCTTACCGCCGGACCGGGTGAAATCGCCTGTCTGCGAGGCGATCACCTTCAGGTTCGGGTTCGCCCCGATGGCCTCGGAAAATCCCTTGCTGCGGTCGATGGCGGGATCGGCGCCGGTGGTGCCCTCGAGCTCGACGATGTTGACCGGCCCCGGCGAAGATGCATATTGCTTCACGACCCAGTCGCCGGCGCTGTGGCCTTCGGCGACGAAATCGGCGCCGACGAAAGTCTTGTAGACGTCGGGCTCCTGAGTGTCGACGGCGCGGTCGGTGAGGATCACCGGAATGCCCGCATTCTTGGCCTCGAGCAGCACGGCGTCCCAGCCTGTCCGCACCACGGGGCTGAACGCGATCACGTCGACGTGTTGCTGGATGAACGAGCGGATCGCCGAAATCTGGTTCTCCTGTTTGCCATTGGCGTCGGAGAACTTCAGGTCGATGCCGGCGGCCGCCGCGGACTCCTGAACGTTTTTGGTATTTGCTGTGCGCCAGCCGCTTTCCGCGCCGACTTGAGAAAAGCCCATGGTGATCTGCCCGTCCTTCGATCCGCCACCGGGGGCGGGTCCGCTGCCGCAGCCCACCATCGCCATGGCGGCCAGCGCTCCCAGCGACGCTGCAAGGATTTTCTTCACCGTGACTCCTCATTTGTCGGTTGCCGAAGTCGGTCGCTGCGGGCCAGTTCGGCATGGGGTCGGACCGCGCCTGCGGGTGTGACCGGCGTTACAGTGCCAGGATGTTAGCGTTAACACAAGCAGGGTGTCAACGTCTGCCGTCAGGCGGAGTCAGTGCCGCACCGCTCCCTGAAGTCAGCGGGTGCGCATGACAACGCCGCAGGTCAGCTACTAATTATCGATCAGTTGTTGACAAGGCAGTGGCGTGGCTCACATACTAACGCTCCGAGATGTTAACGCTCACATTCTTGTCGGCTCCGCCCCGCGTGCCGTGTCCACTCAGGAGGATTTCGTGAGGAAAATAATCTGGCTCGCTGCCCTACTGGCGATGCTGACCACGCTGGCTCTCTCGGGCTGTGGCCGGTCGACCGACACCGCCGCGGGCGGCAGTGGAGACAAGGGCACCGTGGGCATCGCAATGCCGACCAAATCGTCAGAACGCTGGGTTGCCGACGGCAAGAACATGGTCGACCAGTTCCAGGCGCTGGGTTACGCGACCGATCTGCAGTACGGCGACGACGTGGTGCAGAACCAGGTGTCGCAGATCGAGAACATGATCACCAAAGGGGTGAAGGTTCTCGTCATCGCACCGATCGACGGGTCGTCGCTGACCAGCACGCTGCAGCATGCGGCGGATGCCAAGATCCCGGTGATCAGCTATGACCGGCTGATCAAGGGCACCCCCAACGTCGACTATTACGCGACGTTCGACAATTTCAAAGTCGGTGTGCTGCAAGGCAGCTACATCGTGGACAAGCTCGGCCTGGCCCAGGGCAAGGGTCCATTCAACATCGAACTGTTCGCCGGTTCGCCCGATGACAACAACGCGACCTATTTCTTCGACGGCGCCATGAGCGTGCTCAAGCCGTACATCGACAGCGGCAAGCTGGTCGTCAAGAGCGGCCAGACGTCGTTCGACCAGATCGCGACGCTGCGTTGGGACGGCGGGTTGGCCCAGTCGAGAATGGACAACCTGCTCAGCCAGGCTTACACCACGGCGAGGGTCGACGCGGTGCTCTCGCCCTACGACGGCATCTCCCGCGGCGTGCTGTCGGCATTGAAGAGTTCCGGTTACGGGAACGCGGCCAAGCCGTTGCCCATCGTCACCGGGCAGGATGCCGAGCTGGCGTCAGTGCAGTCGATCGTCGCCGGCGAGCAGACCCAGACGGTGTTCAAGGACACGCGGGAGCTGGCGAAGGCCGCGGTGCAGGAAGCCAATGCCGTGCTCACCGCCGGTAAGCCCGAGGTGAACGACACGAAGACGTACAACAACGGTGTCAAGGTGGTTCCGTCGTATCTGCTTCAGCCAGTCAGCGTCGACAAATCGAATTACAAGGCGGTGCTGGTCGATTCGGGCTACTACACCGAAGCGCAGGTGCAGTGACCTCCACGCTGCTGGACATGCGGGGCATCACCAAGAAGTTCCCCGGCGTCACGGCGCTGTCCGACGTGGATCTGACGGTGCGAACCGGCGCTATCCACGCGATCTGCGGGGAGAACGGCGCGGGCAAGTCGACGTTGATGAAGATCCTCAGCGGGGTCTATCCACACGGCGACTACGACGGTGAGATCCTGTTCGACGGACAACCCTGCGAATTCAGGGATATTCGAGCCAGCGAGCGGGCCGGCATCGCGATCATTCACCAGGAACTCGCGCTCGTGCCGTACCTGTCCATTGCCGAAAACGTGTTCCTGGGCAATGAACTCAACCGCTACGGCGTGATCGGCTGGAATCAGACCCTCACCGAGGCCCAGGCGCTGCTCGATCGGGTCGGTCTGAGGGAGAGTCCACAAACCCGCGTCGCCGACATCGGTGTCGGTAAGCAGCAGCTCGTCGAGATTGCCAAGGCACTGTCGAAGAAGGTTCGTCTGCTGATTCTGGACGAACCGACTGCGGCGCTGAATGATGAGGACAGCCGCCACCTGCTCGATCTCATCGTGGACCTGCGCGGACACGGGATCACCTCAATCATCATCTCGCACAAGCTCAACGAGATCATGCAGATCGCCGACACCGTCACCATCCTGCGGGACGGGCATGCGATCGAGACGATGCCCGTCGGCGATGACCTCACCGAGGATCGCATTGTTCGCGGCATGGTCGGCCGTGATCTCACGCACCGCTTCCCGGCCCGCGCCGAGCGCGAGATCGGCGATGTCGCTTTCGCAGTGTCGAACTGGACCGTCCTTCACCCGATCGATCAGCACCGCAAGGTGGTCGACGACGTGTCATTGAATGTGCGCGCCGGTGAGATCGTGGGCATCGCGGGGTTGATGGGCGCGGGCCGAACCGAACTCGCGATGAGCGTGTTCGGCCGCACGTACGGAAAGTACGTGAGCGGCAAAGTATTCAAGGGCGAACGCGAAATCAGCACCCGAACGGTCTCGGACGCGATCCGCAATGGAATCGCCTACGCCACCGAGGACCGCAAGCACCTCGGGCTGAACCTGATGGACAGCATCGCCCAAAGCATCACCCTGCCGTCCCTGCGAAAGATCAGCAAGCGGGGCGTGGTCGATCGGCATGAGGAAGCCGGCGTCGGTGAGCGGTTCCGCGCCTCGATGCGGATCAAGGCGTCCTCCGTCTCGGCTGTCACGGGCAAGCTTTCCGGCGGCAATCAGCAGAAGGTCGTATTGAGCAAGTGGTTGTTCACCGATCCCGACATACTGATACTCGACGAGCCGACGCGCGGAATCGACGTCGGCGCCAAGTACGAGATCTATACGATCATCAACGAACTCGCCGCACGCGGTAAAGCCGTGCTGGTCATTTCGTCGGAATTGCCTGAACTGCTAGGCATTTGCGATCGCATCTATGCCCTCAGCCAGGGCCGCCTTACCGGTGAAGTGGCACAAGCCGACGCGACGCAGGAGACACTCATGCGTTATATGATGAAAGGACGTGCCTAGGTGACCGCCACCGTCGAACAGTCGTCTCAGAAGCCGGAGGCGCAACACGTGCCGGGTAAACCCACTCCACCGGGTCTGCGCCAGCGGGTGTCGGCATTCCTCACGTCGCACGTGCGTCAGTCCGGCATGGTGGTGGCGTTGGCGGCCATCGTGTTGCTTTTCCAGCTCTGGACCGGCGGCATTCTGCTCAAGCCGCTGAATGTCACCAACATCGTCCAGCAGAACGGCTACATTCTCGTGCTGGCGATCGGGATGGTCATTGTGATCATCGCCGGCCATATCGATCTGTCGGTCGGGTCGATCGCCGGCTTCATCGGGGCGATGTCCGGCGTATTGATGGTGCGCAACGACATGCCGTGGCTGCTGGCCGTCGCGGTGTGCGTGGGCATGGGTGCGCTCATAGGTGCCTGGCAGGGATTCTGGATCGCCTACGTCGGAATACCCTCCTTCATCGTAACTCTCGGCGGGATGCTCGTTTTCCGCGGCGCCACGCAATATCTGCTCGAGGGGCAGTCCATCGCCCCGATGCCGCGCGGACTGGAACAGGTCAGCAGCGGCTTCCTGCCGGAGATGGGCACCAACGCCGTCTACCACTGGCCGACGGTCATCCTCGGTGCCGTCATGATGGTGGCCGCCGTGGTGGTACAGATTCGCCGCAGGCGTTCGCAGCTCCGATACGACCAGCAGGTTTCGGCCACAACGCTATTCGTGGCGAAGTGCGTGGCGATCGTCGCCGCCATCGGTGCGTTCACACTCCTGCTCGCCAGCTACCGGGGGGTGCCGATCGTCGGAATCATCCTGGTGGTGCTGACCCTGATCTACGCGTTCGTCATGCGCAACACGGTTCTCGGGCGCCAGGTGTACGCCGTCGGCGGAAACTCCGCAGCCGCACGCCTTTCCGGAATTCGCAACCAGCGGGTGACGCTTATGGTCTTCGTCAACATGGGCGTCCTCGCCGCAGTCGCTGGACTCCTGTTCGCGGCGCGACTGAACTCTGCCACGCCACAGGCGGGGATCAACTTCGAGCTCGAGGCGATCGCTGCCGCATTTATCGGCGGCGCGTCGTCCAGCGGCGGCGTCGGCACGGTATTCGGCGCGATCGTCGGCGGTTTGGTGCTCGGCGTATTGAACAACGGCATGTCGATCCTCGGAATCGGCAGTGATGTGCAGCAGGTGATCAAGGGGCTCGTGCTGCTTGCCGCTGTCGGATTCGACGTCTACAACAAGCGCAAAGGCGGGCGCTAGCTCAGCGTCTCCGGGTGCTCTGCCGAACGACGAGTTGTGCGGGCACCAGTATCGGCTGATCGTCGACGGGTCCATCGTCGATGTCTTCGATTCGGGCAATGAGCATTTCGACGCTCCTGCGGCCGACTGTCGCGAAATCCTGGCGGACGGTGGTCAGTGGCGGCGAATAGAACTCGGCTTCTGGGACATCGTCGAAACCCGCCACCAGTACGTCGTCGGGCACCACGCGGCCGGCTTCGGCAACTGCGCGCAGCAGGCCAAGCGCCATCTGATCGTTGGCGACGAAGACCGCCTCGACATCGGCGCGTCGTGCCAGCGCGACGCCGGCCTGATATCCCGATGCGGCGGACCAGTTGCCATGCAGCGGTTCGGGAATCGTTCGCCCCCCGTCGGTGAGCTCGGCACGCCACCCGGCCAGACGGGCGTCGGTTTCCGTCCACCCCTCGGCGCCGGTCACGTGCCATACAGTCGATGCGCCTTGCTCGATCAGATGCCGGGTAGCCTGTCGCGCTCCGTCGAATTGGTCGACGCTGACCACGGGCAGTCCCAATCCGCCGGTGCCATCGACGGCCACAACTGGCAGCTCGCGGCGCAGCCCCGACAGCGCGTGGCGAGTTTCGGATAGCGGAGCGATCACTACAACGCCCTCGACGGACTGTTCGGCCAGCCGGTTCAGTGCCATGGGCAACGTCGTGCTGTCTAAGGTCGATTCACTGGCCACGCTGACGTAATAGCCTGCGCTGCGGGATGCGTGCTCGATCGCGTAGAGCATGCTCGCCGGGCCATACAAGGTGCTGTCAAAGCAGATGACGCCCAAGGTCTTTGACCGGTGAGTCGCGAGCGCCCGTGCCGCGAGATTGCGGTGGTAACCCAGCTCGTCGATGGCGGCGTTGACCCGGCGGCGGGTGGATTCCTTTACCGCGGCCGAATCGTTGAGTACGCGTGACACGGTCTGGTGGGACACCCCAGCCGCTCTCGCGACGTCGAACATGTTGACCGGTCGGCGCTCGACCCGTTCGGCCATCGGAGTGACCTCCTTTTGTGCTCGCATAGTAGTCCGGATGTGAGCGCTCACGTGGCTTTGACTGGCCGGATGTTAGCGCTAACATTTAGGCATGCAGGAAGTGATGACCGTCGCCCGACTCCACGGCGTGCGTGACATCCGGACGCACACCGAGGCCATCCCGGCCACGGCCGCGGGAGAGGAACTGGTCCGCATCACCGCTGTCGGCCTGTGCGGATCCGACTTGCACTGGTTCACCGAAGCCGGCATCGGCGATGCGCGGCTCGGTCGGCCACTGGTGCCTGGGCATGAATTCGCCGGTGTGATCGAGGGCGGTCCGCGTCACGGACAGTACGTGGCGGTGGATCCGGCGTTGCCGTGCCGGCAATGCGAAATGTGCCTGGACGGGTATCGCAATCTCTGCCCCGATGTGGTCTTCGCCGGTCATGGTGGCCGGGACGGCGGACTGCAGCAATACCTGGCCTGGCCGTCGTGGGCACTTCATCCGCTGCCCGACGGGATGAGCGCGGTCGACGGTGCGATGCTCGAGCCGCTCGGCGTCGCGCTGCACGCACTGGACTTGGGCCACTTACGAATTGGCTCAACTACCGCGGTCGTCGGCGCCGGCCCCATCGGCCTCCTGTTGGTGCAGGCCGCGAAGCGAGCCGGGGCCGTCCGCGTCGTGGTCATCGAGCCGCTAGAGCATCGCAGGGACGCGGCCCTGCGGGTCGGCGCCGACGTCGTGCTCAATGTGGATGAGGGGGCCGACGACATTGGCGCCGACGCGGTGTTCGAACTGGCGGGCACCGACGCTGCGGTTGAGATCGCGCTGCGTGCCGCCCGGCCTGGCGCCAGGGTTGTGCTGGGCGGGATTCCCGACGGTGACCGAACGTCGTTCCAGGCGTCACTGGCCCGTCGAAAGGGGCTCACGCTGGTCTTGGTCAGGCGGATGAATGAGGCTTACCCGCGGGCGATTCGACTCGTTGAGCAAGGATTGATCGACGTCTCGTCGATCATCACTCATCGGTATCCACTCGAGCGCGCTGCGGAGGCGTTCGCCGTGGCCGCCGACCGGCAAGGCCTCAAGGTCGTCATCGAGTCCTGACGTCGTGGTACCGGATGGCCCACGACAAGGACCAGCACTCGCCGGGCTCGACCCATCGCAGTCCTTCGCCGCTGTTGAAGGCGTCCGCGGGTGCCGTCATCGGTTCGATGGCGACCGCGGTGATTAGCTCGGCCCGGCGGGGGAACTCGCGGGTGATGAAGACCTGCACATAGCCGAATTGCTCATCGGCCCAGAGCGATACGGTTCGGCCATCGGGTGCAGTAAGCCAGTGGGTGCTTCCGCCGTCAGTCATGGTGAGGCCCGACCATGCATCGTCGAGGGTGAGTGTCGACACGATCTTGCCCTCGCGCAGGTCCCAGTCGGTGCCGTGTACCGAAGTCATGTCGATCGGATTGAGCCGGTCGTCGACACCGATGTGTTGGTCGGCCGATACGGTCAAGGTGAGGCTGTCTGTGGGCACGTCGCCGATCGCGAGGAAGGGGTGGGCGCCGACCGCGACTGGCGCGCAGGCGGATCCGACGTTGCGCACAGTGTGCGTGACTTGGATGCCGTCCGCGACGAGGGCGTAGCGCACCCGGGTGTCCAGCCGGAACGGATAGCCGTTCTGCGGAAAGACCTGCGCCCGCAGGCAGATCGCGTCCTCGCTGCGCTTGATGAGCTCGTACGAGGTGTTGCGCAAGAGGCCGTGAAGAGCGTTTCCGAGGCGCGGCTCGGTGATGTCGAGTTGCAGCGTCCGCCCTTCGTGGGTCCACCGCCCGTCGCGCACCCGGTTCGGCCACGGCACGAGCACGATTCCACAGCCGAAGGGCGGGGGAATGTCGTCGTCGTAGCCTGCGGTGATTTCCACACCGTCGACCGACAGGTGCCGTATCGCGGCGGCGACCTCGGTGATGACCGCGCGCACGGATCGACCGGCGGCTTCGAGGGTCAGCTCATGTTGTTCGCCGAGCGCGGGCAAGGGCCGGAACTTCACCCAACAATGTTAGCGTTCACATTCCTAGAGCTTGCGGGCGCTAGGCGAGCTCACCGAACTGTTTCACCAACGCCGCCAATTCCGACCGCGACGACACGCCCGCCTTGGCGCTGGCCCGGTATATGTGCCCCTCGACGGTCCGGGTCGACAGTGAGGTCGCTTCGGCGATCTCTTTGTTGGACAGACCGTTTGCGAGCAGGTTGGCGATCTCGTGCTCGCGTCGTGTGAACGGGAGCGGTCTCTGACCCGCATCACGGCCGATGCGTTCCGTAGGCGACTACCTGCATTTGCCAGGCCCACCGCGCGCGACTACCTAGGACAGGCCGGTTCTCAGCGCAATCTGCTGCATCTTGCCGACGTTGATGACGAACTGGTCGGTGGTGACGTCTCCCGGCGCGCTTTGGAACTCCAGACGCACCAATGCAGGGCCCTCGGTGAACAGCAGCAGGGTGATTGCTTTGCTGCCGTCTTTCGACATGCCGACCGCCATGGTGCCATTGGTGCCGACAGGAGCGGGTCGTGAGGTGGCGCCGGTAACCGTCGTGCCTATCGTGGGCAAGGCTGCCTGCAAAGTGCTAGCAGCCGTCTCGGCATCGGGGTAGATCACGATGGTGTCGGCGATGGCCCGGGTGTCGTCCTGGTTGACGTACAGGGCACTCGCACCGGGCAGTCCGTCCGGGCCCGACGGGGTGCTCGACTGCTCCGTAAACGTGTCCTCGTCGTCGCTGAGGTCGGCCGGCTGGAGCAGCAGACGGCTGTAGTCGACCAGCTTCTTGTCGTCGGTCGGAGCGGACTGGCTGGTAGTCGGAGTGGCCGGTATCGATGGCAGCGCGGCAGGCGGGCTCCCCGTACTTCCGGTTGGACCCGTTGATGAATCGCAGCCGATCGCCGCCGCGCAGATCAGCGCAGCAGTAGCAATGGCCGAGCTGGATTTGAAACCTTTGAACAATCCGATCTGACTTGGCTCTCGTGGGTACTGGAGGTCAGCACCCAACGTACCCGCGCTAGATCTTGCGGGCGCTGGCAGTTGCCTTGTCGAGTTCCCAATAGGCGCGCAGCGCAACGATCTTGCCCTCGTCGTTGACGCGGTAGGTGAACACACCTTCAGCGGTGACTTCGTACCCAGCGGCCCTGATCACGATGTTGCCGACGTTGGCTTCCTCGTTGCCGCACACGTAGGTCTTCTCGAAGTTGAACGTGAGCTCGCTCGGGGCGATCGCCATGTCGTAGAACCTCGCGATCGCCTCCTTACCGCGGTGTCCCTTGCCCTCCGGGTCGAAGTGCGACGGCCCGATCGGATCCTCGACGATGGCGTCGTCGGCGAACACCGCCAGCCACGCCTCCTTGTCGTGGGCCATGGCGGCTTCCCGGGAACGCTTGCCCGCCAGGTGAACCGGTGAGTCCGTCATTGCTGCCATCCCGAGTGGATGTAGGTATCGGCGAACCGCTTCAGCGAGTCCTTCTTCTTGTCCAGCGGCGCGTCGAAGCCGAGCCCGTCGAATATCCACGGGATGACGATGTTGTCGGTGACGCCGGCCTCGGCGAGCTCGCGGTGCCCGTCGACGCCGAACCTGTCGATGCAGACCGCTTGGTACTCGAATGGCTGGTCGTCACGGCCGTATTCGCCGCGCAGTGCGTTGAGCTTGCCGATGGTCCCGGCCAGTTGGTCACGGGTCATCATCGCGCTGGTCCAGCCGTCGCCGATGCGGGCCGCCCGCTTCAACGCGACGTCGGTATGACCGCCGACGTAGAACGGCACCGGCTTGGTGGGCGCGGGGCTCATCTGCAGTTTGTCGAAATCGTAGAATTCGCCGTGGAATTCGACCATGCCGCCGTTTAGGACGAGCTTGATCACCTCGATCATCTCGTCGACGCGCTTGCCACGCTTCGCATACGGGACGCCGCACCATTCGAATTCCTCAGGCGCCCAACCGATGCCGACGCCGAATCCGAAGCGGTTGTTGGTCAGGTTCGCGACCGAGCCCACCTGACGCGCAAGCAGCAGCGGATTGCGGGAGCCGAGCTTCATCACGTTGGTGTAGAAGCGCAGCGTCGACGTCACCGCACCCATTGCGCCCGCGACGATCAGGGGGTCTGCCCAGGGCGTGTTCTCGTTCCACATCCGGGAGCCGTCGGCCGTATACGGATAGTCCGCCGACTGCTTCTCCATGTAGAAGATCGAATCCGGCAGTGCGATCGAGTCGAACCCGACTTCCTCTGCGGTCTTTGCGAGTTCGACGAGTTGCTCGACCGGACTCATTGCCACACTGCAGCTGTACTTCATCCGCGTCATGGCTTGTCCGCCGCTACGACCCACATCGAGTAGTACTGCGACCCACCGCCGTATGCGTGGCCGAGCGCCTTGCGGGCACCCTCGACCTGATGGTCGCCCGCCTTGCCCATCACCTGAATCGCCGCCTCTGCGAACCGGATCATGCCCGACGCGCCAATGGGATTCGACGACAACACGCCGCCGGACGGATTCACCGGCAGCCGACCGCCGATCGCGGTCTCGCCGGCTTCGGTCAATTTCCAGCCCTCGCCTTCGGGCATGAACCCCAGATTCTCCAGCCACATCGGCTCGAACCACGAGAACGGCACGTAGATCTCGGCGACGTCGATCTCGTCGATCGGGCTGGTGATCCCTGCCGCCTTCCACAACGCCTTGGCGGCGTCACGACCGGCCTGCGGGTTGACCTGGTCGCGGCCGGAGTAGGCCAGCGGCTCGGTGCGCAGCGCGGTGGCGTGGATCCATGCGACGGGGTGGCCTTCCGCGACGCGCTTGTCAGCGATGTCCTCGTTGCCGATCACCAGCGCGCAGGCACCGTCGGACGACGGGCAGGTCTCGTCGAAACGAATGGGATCCCACAACATCTGGGACGCCATCACCTTCTCCAGCGTGATGTCGGGCTGGTGCAGGTGAGCGAGCGGGTTCTTGGCCCCGTTGAGCCGGTCCTTGACCGCCACCATCGCGCCGATGTGGTTCGGCGCACCCGAGCGACGAATGTAAGACCGCACGTGTGGCGCGAAGTACCCGCCGGCGCCGGCGCCGACCGGCTTGGTGAACGGCACCGGAATGCTCAACGCCCACATGGCATTCGATTCCGACTGCTTCTCCCACGCCATCGCCAGCACACGGCGGTACTTGCCGGACTGCACCAGGCTGGCGGCGACGACGGCAGTCGAACCGCCGACCGAGCCTGCGGTATGCACGCGGATCAGCGGCTTACCGGTCGCGCCGACCGCGTCGGCCATGAACAGCTCGGGCATCATCACGCCCTCGAAGAAGTCCGGCGCCTTGCCCACCACGACCGCGTCGATGTCGTCGAACGTCGAACCCGAGTCCGCCAGCGCCCTGTCGATGGCCTCGCGCACCAGCCCGTTCATCGACACGTCTTGTCGCTTGGCGACGTACTTCGTCTGCCCGGTGCCAAGCACCGCAGCGAGATTTTTAGTCATGATTGCTCAATCCTTTGCTCTTCGCGCAAGCGCTCATCGGCCTTCCAGCACGGCGACGAGATTCTGTTGCAGCGCAGGGCCGCTGGTTGCGTGTGCCAGCACCCGCTGCGCCGAACCGTTGAAGATGTGTTCCGCGGCAAAGCCGATGCGCTCAAGCCCCGCCGAGAACATCGGGTTGGCCGCCAGCGCCCCACCGGATGGGTTCACCTTCGTCGACCCATTCAGCCCGATGGCCTCTTTCAGGATCAACTGTTGGTGGGTGAATGGCGCGTAGATCTCGGCCACCTCGATGGAGTCGACGTCACCGCCCGTGGCAGCCTTGGCCGACGCTTCGGTCGACGGTGAGGTCGTCAGGTCTCGCGCGCCGAGGACCGGGGTTTCGATGCGGTGCTCGAAACCGGTTATCCAGGCCGGGTTCTCGCGGAGCTCGCGCGCCTTATCGCCCAACGCAAGCACGATCGCGGAGGCACCGTCGGTGATCGGCGCGATGTCGTGGCGGCGCAACGGATCGGCGAAGTACGGGCGTGACAGCAGTTCGTCGACGGTTTTGGCCGGCTTCTCGGAGTCGGTGCGTTCGGCGACCGCGAACGATTCCAGCGCGACCTGGGCCATCTGCTCGGCCGTCCAATTGCCGGCGTCAAGGCCGAACCGCGCCTGCAGGCCGGCGATCGACACCGAGTCCGGCCACAGCGGCGCAACGGAATACGGGTCGGTTTGCAGTGCGAGCACCCTGCGCAGCGTGCCAGCCGACGACTTGCCGAACCCATAGACAAGCGCGGTGTCGACCTCGCCGGTCAGCAGCTTGATGTAGGCCTCGTAGAGTGCCCATGCCGCGTCCATCTCGACGTGGGACTCGTTGATCGGCGGCACGGCGCCGATCGAGTCGATCGCGGAGATGAAGGAAAAGGCGCGGCCGGCAAGGTAATCCGACGAGCCCGAGCACCAGAAGCCGATGTCGGTCTGCTTGAGGCCCAGCTCTTCGTAGAGTTGGGCGAAGCAGGGCATCAGCATCTCGACGCCGTTCGTGGTGCCCTCGGTGCGTCGTACATGGGGTGCGTGTGCAAAGCCCACCACTGCAATATCTGTCATCGGTCGCCTTTACAGGTGGTGCTTGTAGGTGTCGTAATCGGCGTCGGGCTCGCCCGTTGGCCGGAAGTATTCGATGTTGTCGATGCCAAGGCCCCATTCATCGCGGGGTTTCCACACCGCCTCCACCCGCATGCCCATCCGGACGTCGGCGGCGTCGATCTCCTGGATCAGGTGCAGGAACGCGATATCGGCACCATCGAGCAGGATGTATGCCGCGACGTACGGCGGCTTGATGCGCTGGCCTGCGAACGGGATATTGATGACCGCGTACGTCGTCACGGTGCCCTTGTCCGGCAACTCGAGGAAGTCGTCGAGCTGCTGGCCGGTCGCGGGATCGGCTTCCCGCGCAGGGAAGTAGACCTTCCCGCCCTTACCGGTGCGCCCACCGAGGAGCTTGCCCTGCTGCAACGCCCGCAGGTACGCGCTCTCTGGAAGCGAAGCGGTGTGCTGGATTTCGATCGCGGACGGTGTCACCTGCACGGTCACCGGATCACGGTCGTCTGTCGTGTCCGCAACCGGTTCGGCTCGATCTCCAAGGCTGAAGTAGGCGATGTCGGTGATCGCGCCGACCGGCTCGTCGACCCAGTGCGCGTGCACCCTGGCGCCCGTGCTGATCTCGTCGGACGAGCCCGCGTCCACAGCGTGCAAGAGCGGGGTGTCCGCGCCGTCGAGTTTGATCAGCGCCCACGCGAATGGGCGGTCCAGCGGCTGGCCCTCCAATGGCGCCGGCTGCCATGTCCACGACACCACGGTCCCGACGCTGGCCACCGGTACGATCTCGGTCAACCGCTCATAGGTGACGGGGTCGAACTCGGCCGGCGGCACATGCACTCGCCCGTCGGACCCGCGCACGCCGACGATGCGCCGATCGCGCAGGGCGGTGAAGAACTGGCTGAGGAGTGGTCCAACTGAACGGGTGTAGTCGAATGCGAGCCTCAGCGGTGCCGAAAGAGGCGGCTCATGTGGGTCGATCTGCACCGGGCTGCTTTGGCTGGTGGTCACGGCATCGAGTAGAACAGGTTCTAAGAATGGTTTCAACCACGAGTCGGAAGGCGAGCTAATGAAGCTTGGACTTCAGCTGGGTTATTGGGGCGCTCAGCCGCCGGAGAATGCGCCGGAACTGGTGGCAGCGGCCGAGGACGCCGGCTTCGACACCGTGTTCACCGCGGAGGCGTGGGGGTCCGACGCCTACACGCCGCTGGCCTGGTGGGGAGCGTCGACCAACCGGCTGCGGCTTGGCACCTCGGTGGTCCAGCTGTCGGCACGGACGCCTACTGCGTGCGCGATGGCAGCGCTGACGCTGGATCATCTCTCCCGCGGGCGGCACATCCTGGGGCTGGGGGTGTCGGGGCCGCAGGTCGTCGAGGGCTGGTACGGGCAGAAGTTCCCCAAGCCATTGGCACGCACACGCGAGTACATCGACATCCTGCGGCAGGTCTGGGCCCGAGAAGCGCCGGTGACCAGCGACGGGCCGCACTACCCGTTGCCGCTCTCTGGTGAGGGCACCACCGGGCTTGGCAAGGCGCTCAAGCCGATCACCCACCCGCTGCGGGCGGACATCCCGATCATGCTGGGCGCAGAGGGGCCGAAGAACGTGGCGCTGGCCGCAGAGATCTGCGACGGCTGGCTGCCGATCTTCTACACCCCGCGGATGGCCGACACCTACAACGAGTGGCTCGACGAGGGCTTCGCACGGCCAGGCGCCCGCCGCAATCGCGAGGACTTCGAGGTCTGCGCGACCGCCAACATCGTCATCACCGACGACCGCAGCGGTGCGTTCGCGGCGATGAAGCCGTATCTGGCCCTGTACATGGGTGGGATGGGCGCGGAGGACACCAACTTTCATGCCGACGTCTACCGCCGGATGGGCTACGCAGAGGTGGTCGACGACGTGACGAAGCTGTTTCGCGCCGACCGCAAGGACGAGGCGGCGACGGTCATACCCGATGAGCTGGTCGACGACGCGGCAATCGTGGGCGATCTGGACTACGTGCGTGAGCAGATCAAGGTGTGGGAGGCCGCCGGCGTCACGATGATGGTCGTGACCGGCCGCAATGCCGAGCAGATCCGCGAGCTGGCCACGCTGGTGTAGACAGTTCTTGCTAGTTGTCTAGAACGCGTTCTAGATTGGCCCGATGACAGCTTCGCAGCACACCATCGCCGGCACGGTGCTCACGATGCCAGTCAAGATCCGCAAGTCCGAGCAACACATGGCGATGTTCTCGGTGGACGCCGACGCCGCGCAGCAGATGATCGACTACAGCAGACTTCAGGTCTGCCGCTACCGGCGCGGGCGCGCGGTCGTGGTCCTGATGTTGATGCGCTACGTCGACGGCGACCTCGGCGAGTACCACGAATACGGAACCAACGTCATGGTCAACCCGCCCGGGTCGAGTGCGAGCGGATTCCGCGCCCTGCAATCGGCAAGCGCCTTCATCCACCACCTTCCCGTCGATCAGGCGTTCACGTTGGAGGCGGGAACCACGATCTGGGGCTACCCGAAGGTGATGGCCGACTTCACGATTCGAGAGGGGCGCCGGCAGTTCGGGTTCGACGTCAGCATCGACGGCCAGTTCGCGGTCGGCATGGAATTCCGCCCCGGGCTGCCCATCCCGTCAGCCCTTGGCTCCCGGACGCAGGAGAACGCCACGTATTCGTATCGCGATGGCGTGTTGCGCGAAACAATCGGTGAGTTCTTGCCTGCGGGTGTGCGCTATCGGCCGGGTGGTGTGCGGCTGCGGCTCGGCGACCACCCGTACGCCAAAGAACTTGCGGCGCTTGGCTTGCCGAAGCGTGCGCTGATGTCGGGTTCTGCCGAGAACGTCGAAATGTCGTTCGGTGACGCGCGGGAGGTTGGACGATGACCATGACGAAGCCGGATGTGGACCTGACCGACGGCGCCTTTTACGCCGGTGACTCGCGGTCGGTCTACAAGTGGATGCGCGAGAACGAGCCGGTGTTCCGTGACCGCAACGGCTTGGCCGCGGCGGCGACTTATCAGGCGGTGATCGAGGCCGAGCGCCAGCCCGAGCTGTTCTCCAACGCGGGCGGCATCCGGCCCGACCAGCCAGGCGTCGAGATGATGATCGAGATGGACGACCCGCAGCATCTGTTGCGGCGCAAGCTCGTCAACTCGGGGTTCACGCGCAAACGGGTGAAGGACCTGGAGTCCTCTATCGGTTCGCTGTGCGACACGCTTATCGACGCGGTGTGCGCGCGAGGGGAGTGCGACTTCGTCTGGGACCTTGCCGCTCCGCTGCCGATGGCGGTCATCGGCGACATGCTCGGAGTGCGTCCCGATGAACGCGAGATGTTCCTCAAGTGGTCCGACGATCTGGTCAGCTCCTTGAGCAGCACTGCGGCGGAAGCGGATATCCAGGTCACGATGGATGCCTTCGCGACCTACAGCGAGTACATGATGGGCATGATCGCGGCTCGCAAGGAGCAGCCGACCGACGACCTGGTGAGCGTCCTCGTGCACGCGGAGGTGGAGGGGTCAAAGCTCGAGGACCATCAAATCGTCACCGAGGTTCTGCTGCTTCTGATCGGCGGCGACGAGACCACCCGCCACACCCTGTCCGGTGGAGCCCGCCAGCTGCTGCGCCACCCCGACCAGCACCAGCGTCTCGTCAACGATTTGGAGCTGCTGCCGAACGCGGTCGAAGAGATGCTGCGCTGGACGGCACCCGTGAAGAACATGGCTCGAACCATCACCGCCGACACCGAGTTTCACGGCACCGCTCTCAAAGAGGGCGAGAAGATGATCCTGTTGTTCGAGTCGGCGAACTTCGACGAGGCGGTTTTTGAGAGCCCTGATGAATTTCATATCGACCGCTACCCGAACAATCACCTCGCGTTTGGCTTCGGCACTCACTTCTGCCTTGGCAACCAGCTTGCTCGGCTCGAGCTGTCGATCATGCAGACGAAACTGCTGCAGCGGCTGCCAGACATGCGACTGGCCTCTGATGCCGAGCTGCCCCTTCGGCCGGCGAACTTCGTCAGCGGCCTCGAGAAGATGCCGGTGAAGTTCACCCCGACCAAGCCGCTCACCACCTAGCGCGAGGAGACGCAAAAGTCCCGCGACACGCGGTGTTTGGGGTGCCTTTGCGTCTCTCTCGAAAATGCGGTGACCGGCAGCGGGTGAGTGGTTCTTTGCGGTTTTAGGCGACTTCGGTGAGTGGTTCGAGAGTCACTTTGTAGCCGAGAGTTTCGAGTTGTTTGACGGCTTTGGCCTTGGTGCGTGCGGGGTGGTGGCGGGTGTAGTAGTCGGGGCCGGGGTCGTGGTAGAAGGCGCCGTTGACCAGCATGTGCCACGCGTCGGTGAGCATCTTGTGTTCGATCGCGACCAAGGCGGTCATGCCGGCTATCGACGTACCGCGGGTTGTGTTCGTGCGCGATTGGGCAGCGCGGCGCCGGCCGGCGATGCGCCGGTACCGGACGCTGTAGTAGGTGTCTTTGGTGCGCGCTGCCGACAATGCCGCCACCCCGAGGGCGGCTTTGAGATGCCGGTTTCCCGGGCGGGTGGCGCCAGATTTGACCCGGCCCGCTGATTCGTTGCAGCCGGGCACGACCCCGGCCCACGATGCTAGGTGCTCAGCGGTGGGGAACACGCTCATATCCGCGCCGGTTTCGGCGATGAACACATCGGCGATGATCTGTGACCAGCCCGGGATGCTCATCAGCAGCTCCCGGGTGCAACGAAAGGGGGCGATCGCCTCCTCGATACGCGAGTCCAAGCGGGCGATATCGGCGCCGTGGGCATCGATGCGATCCAGATACAACCGCGCCATGAACGCGTGATGCTCGTTGAACCGGCCGCGCAGCGCCTCGGTCAGCGCGGGAATCTTATGGCGCAGGCGTTGTTTGGCCAGATCGGCCAGCACCGCCGGATCGCGTTGGCCGGCGATCAGCGCCTCCAGCATCGCCCGCCCGGAGACCCCGACAATGTTGGAGGCCACCGCCGACAGTTTGATCCCGGCGTCTTCGAGCAGCTTCTCCAGCCGTTGAATCTCTTTGGTGCGCGCCCGGGTGATGATGGTGCGGGTCCGGGTCAGATCACGCAACACCCGAATCGGCTGCGGCGGCACGAACGAGGCACGCAACAGCCCATGGGCACCCAGATCGGCCAGCCACGCCGCATCCGAGACGTCGGTCTTACGGCCGGGCACATTGCGTGCGGCTTTGGCGTTGACCAGCACCACCGGTAGCTGCTCTTCGAGCAGGTAGTAAAACGGCTTCCAATAATCCGACGTGGATTCGAGCACCACACACGAGACCTGCTCGGCGAGCAAATGCTCACCGAGCGCCAGGATCTCGCCGGTGGTCGACCCCCACGTGGTGACCGTCGTCGACGTGCCACGCCGACCCCGGCCCTGCACCCGCACACAGACCTTGGCGTCCTTCTTCGACACATCAATGCCCGCACACCGCGGATGGATCACTTCCATAACCGATCACCCCTTCCGTCCAGATATGTTGTTGTGGAAGGTGTTTCGGAGAGGGCGAAACAAAAACAGGAGTCTCTCTCACGTGCTCACAGGCAACAATCCACCGCCCCCGCACCACCACGAGGGCGCCCTCCAGCCCCAAGCTGCTCGCCGTGCTCACCGGCAACACAGACGCAACGGGGTCACCGAAACACCCCTTGAGCATCAACTCCCACCCGGCCGCGACGCAACCACCTACCCGCCCGAGCATCCGGCAGAATTTTCATCCTCCACCGCGGAGCGCAGCTCCCCTGGCAGCTGCTCGCGGAAAGAGGCGACTACCTCATCTTGAAATTGGGGGCGCGCTTCTCCTTGAACGCCAGCGGTCCTTCCTTGGCGTCGTCGGACACGAACACCTCGATACCGATCTTGGTATCGATCTTGAAGGCGTCGTTCTCGTGCATGCCCTCGGTCTCGTGGATCGTCCGCAGGATCGCCTGCACCGCAAGAGGTCCGTTGCGGTTGATCACCTCGGCGACCTCCAACGCCTTCTCCAGCGCCGAGCCGTCGGGCACGACGTACCCGATCAGGCCCACCTCCTTGGCCTCGGCGGCCGTGATGTGCCGTCCGGTCAGCAGCAGATCGCAGGCCACGGTGTAGGGGATCTGGCGGGCCAACCGCACCGCCGAGCCGCCCATCGGGTACAGGCTCCACTTGGCCTCGGAGATTCCGAACTTGGCACTCTCGCCCGCGATGCGGATGTCGGTGCCCTGCAGGATCTCGGTGCCGCCGGCGATGGCCGGGCCCTCGACGGCCGCGATCAGCGGCTTGGTCAGCCTGCGGCCCTTGAGGAGGGAATCGATGCGCGACGGGTCGTAGCTGCCGTCCTTGAACGAGTCGCCCGGCGGCTTGGCCGTCGCGGCCTTGAGATCCATGCCCGCGCAGAAATAGCCGCCGGCCCCGGTCAGAATGCAGCTGCGGATCTCCGGATCGCTGTCGACGCGGTCCCACGCCTCGACCATGATCGAGAGCATCTCGGTCGAAAGCGCGTTGCGGGCCTCTGGCCGGTTCAGGGTCAAGATCAGGGTGTGTCCGCGCTGCTCAATGAGGGCGTCGGGGCCTTTTTCGGTACTTTTTACGTCACTCACGGACCAGTTGCCTTCCTGCATGAAACCCACAGACTTGAATGAAAATGTAACACGTTCTAGTTTAGGTTCTGTGGCCCTGAACATTGCCGATCTCGCCGAGCACGCCATCGACGCTGTGCCTGACCGTGTCGCCCTCATCTGCGACGACGAGCAGCTCACCTACGCCCAGTTGGAGGAAAAGGCGAATCGCCTCGCCCACTATCTCATCGACCAGGGCGTCAAGAAGGACGACAAGGTCGGGCTGTACTGCCGCAACCGCATCGAAATCGCGATCGCGATGCTCGGCATCGTCAAGGCAGGCGCCATCCTGGTCAACGTCAACTTCCGCTACGTCGAGGGCGAGCTGAAGTATCTGTTCGAGAACTCCGACATGGTCGCGCTGGTGCACGAACGCCGGTACGCCGACCGCGTCGCCAACGTGCTTCCTGAGACGCCGAACGTCAAGACGATCCTGGCGATCAGCGACGACAGTGTCGGCAGCGACGAAACAGTCCGAAGCTATGGCGGCGTGGAGTTCTACTCCGCGTTGGAGCAGGGCTCACCCGAACGCGACTTCGGCCCGCGCAGTCAAGACGACATCTACCTGCTGTACACCGGCGGGACCACTGGCTTCCCCAAGGGGGTGATGTGGCGGCACGAGGACATCTACCGGGTGCTGTTCGGTGGAACCGACTTCGCGACGGGTGAGTTCGTCAAGGACGAGTACGACCTCGCCAAGGCGGCCGCCGCGAACCCGCCGATGATCCGCTACCCGATCCCGCCGATGATCCACGGCGCCACGCAGTCGGCCACCTGGATGTCGATCTTCTCCGGCCAAACCACTGTGCTGGCACCGGAATTCAACGCCGACGAGGTCTGGCGCGCCATTCACACCCACAAGGTGAACCTGCTGTTCTTCACCGGTGACGCGATGGCCCGGCCGCTGCTCGACGCGCTGCAGGCCGCCCACGAAAGGGGCGAGGATTACGACCTCTCGTCGCTGTTCCTGTTGGCCAGCACGGCAGCGCTGTTCTCGACAAGCATCAAGGAGAAGTTGCTCGAGCTGCTGCCCAACCGGGTCATCACCGACTCGATTGGTTCGTCGGAGACGGGCTTTGGCGGCACCAGCATCGTCGCCAAGGGCGAGCACCACATGGGTGGCCCGCGGGTGGCGATCGACCACCGCACCGTCGTCCTTGACGAGTACGGCAACGAGGTCAAGCCCGGCTCGGGGGTGCGCGGCGTTATCGCGAAGAAGGGCAACATTCCGGTCGGCTACTACAAGGACGAAAAGAAGACGGCCGAAACCTTCAAGACCTACAACGGTGTGCGGTACGCGATCCCGGGCGACTACGCGGAGGTCGAAGCCGACGGCACCGTCACGATGCTCGGCCGTGGCTCGGTGTCGATCAACAGCGGCGGCGAGAAGATCTACCCCGAAGAGGTCGAGGCCGCGCTCAAGGGCCACCCCGACGTGTTCGACGCGCTCGTGGTCGGTGTTCCCGACCCGCGCTTCGGCCAGCACGTCGCGGCGGTCGTCCAGCCGCGTGAAGGCGTCCGCCCGACGCTGGCCGAGCTCGATGCCTTCGTGCGCAGTGAGATTGCGGGATACAAAGTGCCGCGGAGTCTTTGGTTCGTCGACGAGGTAAAGCGCTCGCCAGCGGGCAAGCCCGACTACCGCTGGGCCAAGGACCAGACCGAGGAACGGCCGGCCGACGACGTACACGCCAACCATGTGGGAACGCCATCCTGATGCGTACTGAGCTTTGTGACCGCTTCGGCATCGACTATCCGATCTTCGTCTTCACACCATCGGAGAAGGTCGCCGCCGCGGTCAGCAAGGCAGGTGGGCTGGGCGTCCTGGGGTGCGTGCGGTTCAACGAGGCCGACGACCTCGAGACCGTGTTGCATTGGATGGACGAGAACACCGACGGCAAGCCTTACGGCGTCGATATCGTCATGCCCGCCAAGGTGCCCGCCGAGGGCACGGTCGTCGATATCAACAAGCTGATCCCGCAGTCACACCGCGACTTCGTCGCCAAAACCCTTGCCGATCTTGGTGTTCCGCCGCTACCCGACGACGGGGAGCGCAACGAAGGCGTGCTCGGCTGGCTGCATTCGGTGGCGCGTTCGCACGTCGAGGTGGCGCTCAAGCACCCGATCAAGCTGATCGCCAATGCGCTCGGCTCGCCGCCGAAGGACGTCATCGACCAGGCGCACGAGCACGGCGTACCGGTGGCTGCGCTGGCCGGTAGCGCCAAGCATGCGCTGCGGCATGTCGACAACGGCGTCGACATCGTCGTCGCGCAGGGCCATGAGGCCGGTGGACACACCGGCGAGATCGGGTCGATGGTGCTGTGGCCGGAAATCGTCGACGCACTCGGGGGTAAGGCGCCGGTATTGGCGGCCGGCGGCATCGGCACCGGTCGGCAGGTGGCCGCGGCGTTGGCTCTTGGCGCCCAAGGTGTCTGGATGGGCTCGGCGTTCCTGACGTCGGCGGAATACGACCTCGGCCATCGCAAGCCGAGCGGCGTGTCGACGATCCAGGAAGCGCTGCTGCGCGCGAATTCCAGCGACACCGTGCGCCGCCGCATCTACACCGGTAAGCCCGCGCGGCTGCTGAAGACCCGGTGGACCGATGCCTGGGACGAGCCGGATGCTCCCGAGCCGCTGCCGATGCCGCTGCAGAACATCCTCGTCAGCGAGGCGCATCAGCGGATGAACGAGTCCGACAACCCCGACACCGTCGCGATGCCGGTCGGCCAGATCGTCGGGCGGATGAACGAGATCCGGCCCGTCGCCGAGATCATCGCCGAGCTGGTGGCTGGCTTCGCGGATGCCACCCAGCGACTGGATGGCATCCGCGACAGCTGATCTGCGTCAGGGCGTGATCGTGGTCTGCGAGTCGATCACATCGGTTGCCGCGCCGATGAGTTCCTTCTGGTCCTCAAGACCGTCGGCGTTGAGCTGCAGCACGTAGAGGCCGTCGCTGCCCGGAATCACGACCGTCTTCTGCGCGACGATCTTGGTCTGGCCGTCCTGCGTCCAGGTGCCGCCGAGCTGGTAGGCGGGATACTCGCCGAGGGTGCTGACTTCGCCCTCGTTCATCGCGCTCCAGCCGGGCAGATTGTTCAGCTCACCGGGCGCGAGATCAATGATCTTCTGCGGGTCGACATTTCCGGTCAGCTTGGACACCAGCGCGACGATGCTCGGTGTGTACTCGCCGGCATCCGGGCCGGTGTAAACGATTGCGCCGTAAGCCCAATCAGGTGTGTCCTCGCCGGCCGGCTCCCAACCGTCGGGCACCGGAAGATCGATTGTGGGAGAGCCCGGATCGCCGCGCTTGACCGGCGCCTCCTGGATGTTGTTCTCCTTGATGTAGCTCGCGATGGTGGGGTTCGGCCCTGCCGCGTCCTCGTCGCGCGGCGCCACCTTGGGCTTCGACGACGGGGCCGCCTTGGCGCTCGTTGTCGTGCTCGTAGTCTTCGACGCCGACGCGGAGGTGCTGGGTTCCGTCTTGGTATCGGAACCGCAGCCGGACAGCACTACTGCGAGGGCTGTCGCTATTGCTGCAACCCCAGAGACGGCTGTGGATCTCATGTATTAACTCCTGTCGGTGGTGATGTTTGCCATGTGACTGTATGCATGCCGAAGCGAAGCGTAATGCAAAGTGCTGTTATGCAGGGGGAGTACTTCTACCTAATCTCACTGAGTTGAGCTAGCCCGTAGCGTTCGGCAGTTGGCTAGCCCGTTTGCTCGACTGCGGAGCGATGTCCGATTCGTTCACGACAGCGCGACGGCAGTCGGCCTAGCGTGCTGAGCATGGATATTCGCCTCACATCGACCGTCTTCCAGATCTTCGCCAACGACGTGCAACGATCGCTGGAGTTCTACCGGCTACTCGGCCTGACCATCCCCGAGTCGAACGAACCGCACGTGGCGGTGGCTCTGCCGGGCGGCAACACCCTGTCTTTCGATACCGAGGACACCATCGCAGGCATGCATCCGGGTTGGGCGCCGCCGACGTCTTCGGCAAGCCGATTGGCGCTGGCGTTCGGGGTCGATTCCCCGGCCAAGGTCGACGCGCTCTTCGAAAAGGTCACCACCGCAGGGCATGCCGGACCCTTGAAGCCCTACGACGCGCCGTGGGGCATGCGTTATGCGACGGTGGCCGACCCCGACGGCAACTGGGTCGACCTTTTTGCGCTGTTGTCCTGACGGAGCGAGGTCAGCGATACTCCGGCGAGATCGCGGACCTCGCGGTGCAGGTGCGGCTGGTCGGCGTAGCCAGCGCGGGCAGCCACCTCCGTGTATGGAAGTCCGTCCTCGAGCAGCCGCACCGCGCGACGAAACCGCAGGATCCGCCGCAAGGTTGCCGGACCGTAGCCGTACACGGCGCTGCACTGACGCTGCAGGGTGCGGCTCGACCAGCCCGCCTCCCGGGCCACGTCGGTGACCGCAGACCCTGCTGCCAGGCTGCCGGTGACCTGGCCAAGCAGCCGAAGTGACCATGGCGCTGTTTCTGTCCGCGGTTCCTCCGATGCGAGTGCTGCCGCCAGGTCGACCAGCGAAAGACAGTGGACCGATCGCAGCTCGCTGAGTGGCACGCGTTCATTGCGCAACTCGGACGCAGGCACACCGAGCAGCCGCGGCAGCACACCGGGGTGAAATCGCAAGCCCACGAAGGGTTCCCCGTCGCCGCGCGGGCTGACGGATGCGCTGGTGTCCGGCCCTGCCACCATGATGCGGCCGTCCATCCGCATCAGATCCATGCACCCGTCAGGAAGCACTCTGACCGGCTCCGGCGGACCGTCCACCACCCACGCGCATTCGACCAGGTCGCGCAGCATGGTGGGCGGCGGGAATTCGCGGTAGCCCACGTTCGTCAGGTTACCGCTGGTCAATGACAACCTGGTCTTAGCGCGCGATCGGCCACACCGGATCGGCGCACTCGGTGCCCTCCGCGGAGAGCTGGCGCTTGATCACCTTGAACGTCTCGGTGCGCGGCAGCTCGGCGCCGACACGCACGAACGACGGCCACTGCTTGGGCCCGAGATCCGGTTGTTCGGCCAGGAAGGCCCTGAACTTGTCGGCGTCGAATTCGGCGCCTGCGCTGAGCACCAACGCAGCCATGATTCGATCGCCGACATCGGGGGCGGGGATGCCGTACACCGCAACCTCGATCACATCGGGATGGCGCAGCAGCACCCGTTCGATCGGCGCCGACCCGAGGTTTTCGCCGTCGACGCGCATCCAATCGCCGAGCCGGCCTGCGAAGTACACATAGTCGTTCTCGTCGCGGTAGGCGAGGTCGCCGCTGTGGTACACGCCGCCGCGCATCCGGTCGGCGTCGGCCTCTGGATCGTTGTAATAGCCTTCGAAACGGCCTGCGTCGGAGACGTTTACGAGTTCGCCAGTCACACCCGGCGGGCACGGCTCACCCGTGTCGACGTCGACTATCTCGATGCCGTCCGGCAGGGGGCCCAACGAACCCGGCGGGGTGTCGGGAGTGCGGGCGATGTTCACCCCGCCTTCGGTTGAACCGAACCCGTCCTGGACGGCGGTGTCGAACCTCTCGCCGAACCGCTCGATGTCGCGCGGCGCGCCCTCGTTGCCGTAGACGGCACGCAGCGGGTTGTCCGCATCGTCTTCACGCTCGGGAGTGGCGAGCACGTAGGACAACGGCTTACCGACATAGTTCGCATACGTCGCACCGTAGCGGCGCACATCCGGAAGAAACTGCGATGCAGAGAACTTGCGCCGCAACACAAGTGAGCCTCGGCACCCGAGCGCCACCGCCCAGCCGACAAGTACCGCATTGGAATGGAACAACGGCATCGACACATAGCAGACGTCGTCGGGCCCCAGCGAGAAGCGTTGCGTCATCATCACGCCCGCGATCGCCACCTTGCCCTGGCTGCACTTCACCGCCTTGGGTTCACCACTGGTGCCCGACGTGTAGATGAGCATGAACAGGTCGCCCGGATCGGCGTCGTACGCGACCACCGGCTCGTCGTAATGCGCGGCAACCTCGGCCGCCCATTGCGGCGAATCGACGTCGATGTAGTCGACGTCGAGGGCCGTTGCCGATGCCGAATCAGCGAGCACCACTTGGCAATCCGCGTGCGTGACATCGCGGGCCAGCGCCGCGCCCCGCCGAACCGGGTTCAGCCCCACCGGCACGATGCCCGTCAGGGCCGCGGCTGTCAGCATCGCCGAGAAGAACGGCGTGTTCTGCAACAGCACCCCGACGTGGGGCGGGCGTTCGGGGGCGAGGCGCGCCTTCAACGCCGCAGCGATCGCGGCGCCATGCCGGATGTGGTCACGCCAGCTGGTGAAGGAGTCCTCGAAGTACACGCCCCGATCGTCGACCTCGACCAGCGGCGTGACCAGGTCGGTGACGGTCGGTAGACCCTCGCCCACGGATCAGGCCGGTGTGTCGGCCAGCTCGCGGCCGATGCGCAGCAGCTGGCCCGTCGCGCTGCCGACCGCGAACTCCGTCTGCTTGGCTGCCAGGAAGTACCGGTGGACGGGGTGGTCGAGGTCGATTCCGACGCCGCCATGTACGTGAACGGTGGTGTGCGCCACGCGATGTCCGGCGTCCGCCGCCCAGAACGCGGCCGTGTGGACCTCGACGTCTGCCGGTAGATCCTCCGACAACCGCCACGCCGCCTGCGTGAGCGTCAGCCGCAGTCCCTTGACGTCGATGTAGCCGTCGGCCAGTCGCGAGGAGACGGCCTGGAAGCTGCCGATGGGGCGATCGAACTGCTCGCGCTCGCGGGCATACTCCGACGTGAGCTCCAGCGCCCGCTCGAGCACGCCGAGCTGATACGCGCTGCGGCCCAGGTCGCCATGTGTGGTGAGCCAGGCGAGCACATCGTCACCACCGACGAGCCGAGCGGCCTCGACGCCTTGCAGCTCCAGATGCCCGACACTCCCATGCCCGGTCGTGTCCAGGGCACTCATCGTCACGCCCGCGTCATCCTTGCCGACCAGGAAAACCTTCGTCCCCGAATCGGTTTCGGCCGGAACGAGGAACGCGTCGGCCACCGGTCCGTAGCCGACCTGCGTTCGCGAGCCGGTTAAACGGAACCCGGAGCCGCCTGCCCCGGAAGGCTGAGCCTGCACAGGGCCCTCGCCCATCTCGCCGTCGAGCGCCACCGCGAGGATCTTCTCGCCGTTGATCGCGGGCGTCGCCCACTCCTGCTGCAGTGACTCGGAGCCGAACTTCGCCAGCGCGCCTGCGCCGAGCACGACCGACTCCAGGTACGGCACCGCTGCGAGCTGGCGACCCAGCGCCACCAGCACCGCGACCTGCTCGAGCACCCCGAAACCGCCGCCGCCCAATGATTCCGGAGCGGCGGTGGAGAGTATGTCGGCCTCGATCAGCTTGCCCCACAAATCGCGGTCGAAGCGTTGCTCGAGCCCGTCGAGCTCCCGCTGGTGTTCGGGGGTGCAGACCGATTCGGTGATCGTGCGGGCCAGGCCGCCCAGATCGTCGGAGGCTTCCGTTGTCTTGAAATCCATGATGTTCCTTACCGATTGACCCTGGGCAGGCCGAGCGCGACCATTCCGATGATGTCGCGCTGAATTTCATTGGTGCCGCCGCCGAACGTCAGAATCAGGCAGCTGCGGTGCATCCGCTCGACCCGTCCACGCAGCAGCGCGCCAGGGGAGTTCGTCCGAAGCGTGCCCGCCGTGCCCAGCACCTCCATCAGGAGGCGGTAGGCCTCGGTGGCCAGTTCGGTGCCATACACCTTGGCGGCCGATGCGTCGGCGGGTGACGGGGCGTCCTCGGTCGATGCCAGCTCCCAGTTGATCAGCTTGAGCACCTCGGCCTTGGCGTGCACGCGAGCGAGGTTGAGCTGCACCCACTCCGAGTCGATGAGCCGGTTCCCGTGGATGTCCTTGGTGTTCTGTGCCCACTCACGGACGCCGTTGAGTGCCACGAAGATCGGCTGCGCCGAGACCAGTGCGACGCGTTCGTGGTTGAGCTGGTTGGTGACCAGCTTCCAGCCGCCGTTCTCCTCGCCGACCAGGCTGGTGGTCGGCACCCGAACGTCCTGGTAATAGGTGGCGCTGGTGTCGATGCCCGCCATGGTGTGCACCGGAGTCCAGGAGAAGCCGTCGGCCGTTGTCGGCACGATCAGCATCGAGATGCCCCGGTGTTTCTTGGCTTCCGGGTTGGTGCGGACGGCCAGCCACACGTAGTCCGCGTAGGCGATCAGGCTGGTCCACATCTTCTGGCCGTTGATCACGTAGTCGTCGCCGTCGCGCACCGCCGTGGTGCGCAGCGCGGCGAGGTCGGTGCCCGCGCCGGGCTCGGAGTAGCCGATGGCGAAGTGAAGGTCACCCGAGGCGATCTTGGGCAGGAAGAACTTCTTCTGCTCCTCGGTGCCGAACGCCATGATCGTCGGCGCGACGCTGTTGATGGTCAGGAACGGCACCGGGACGTTCGCGATCGAGGCCTCGTCATTGAAGATGAGCCCATCCATGGGTGGCCGCGCCTGGCCGCCGAATTCCTTGGGCCACGACAGCGTCAGCCAGCCGTCCTTGCCCATCTGCGCGACGGTCTCGCGGTATACGTTGCCCCGCCCCATCTCGCCGTCGTTCGAGGCGAGCGCCTCGGCGCGCTCGGGCGTCATCAGCTTCGAGAAATATGACCGCAGCTCGCGGCGCAACTCCTCCTGCTCCGGGGTGTAGCCGATCCGCATCGCTTCGTCCTTACTCGGGTTTAATAGCAACCCATGGTCTGACCCTCGTTCACACCCGGTTGTAACACGTTCTAGTCTTGGGGTCCAGGCCGGTGTCGCACTGGTGCCCATTGGGCGGGTCGTATTCTCGAAGCTGAATACGGGCGAGGAGGTTTGTGATGCGAGTGGAAGTGGACCGTGACCGCTGCGAGGGCAACGCGGTGTGCCTGGGAATTGCCCCCGACCTGTTCGATCTTGACGACGAGGATTACGCCGTCGTCAAGGCCGACCCAGTGCCGGCTGACCAGGAGGAGCTGGCGGAGCAGGCGATTGCCGAATGCCCGCGAGCTGCCCTGATCCGCAGAGACTAGAGGTATTCATAAATTGACTTCGAACAACGCGAACGCGACTGATCTGTCCGGACTGGTTGCGGTGGTAACCGGCGCGGCCGCGGGCCTTGGCCGGGCTGAGGCCATCGGGCTTGCGCGAGTGGGCGCGACCGTCGTGGTCAACGACATCGCAGGCGCATTGGACAAATCCGACGTCATCGACGAGATCACGGCCGCCGGTTCCAAGGCTGTGGCCGTCGCGGGCGACATCAGCCAGCGGTCCACCGCCGACGAGCTGGTGGAAACGGCCGACGGCCTTGGGGGCTTGAGCATCGTCGTCAACAACGCCGGGATCACCCGCGACCGCATGTTGTTCAACATGACCGACGAGGACTGGGACACCGTGATGGCGGTCCACCTGCGCGGCCACTTCCTGTTGACTCGCAACGCCGCCACCTATTGGCGGGCGAAGGCCAAGGATGCGGGCGGCACCGTGTACGGCCGCATCATCAACACCTCCTCGGAGGCCGGCCTTGTCGGGCCGCCGGGCCAGGCCAATTACGGTGCGGCCAAATCCGGCATCACTGCGCTGACGCTGTCCGCCGCACGGGTGCTCGAGCGCTACGGGGTGCGGGCCAACGCCATCGCCCCCAGGGCCCGCACGGCGATGACCGCCGACGTCTTCGGGGAATCGCCCGATCTGACCGATGGTCAGATCGACCCGCTGTCGCCCGAACACGTCGTGAACCTGGTGCGGTTCCTCGCCTCTCCCGCTTCGGAAGGTGTCAACGGACAGTTGTTCATCGTTTATGGTCCGACGGTGACCCTCGTTGCGGCGCCAACGGCCGAGCAGCGGTTCAGTGCGGAATCCGAAGCGTGGGACCCGTCGGAGCTGTCGGAAACACTGCAAAATTACTTTGCTGACCGTGATCCCGAACGGAATTTCTCGGCGACTGGCCTCATGGGTCAGGGAGAATGACGTTCTTGTTTTCAAACTCTGGTGAGGGCTAGAACACGTTATAGAATGATCTGGGTCACACTGGCGTTGACCTGCGCAAAGGTTACAGTTACGAGTAGTTTTTCCGTTCTTTGACACTGCGAACTTGTTCTAGTTAGTATGATCCGGCTCACTAAGAGCAACGCTTAACCATGGGGTGGGAGAACCGCCGCGGCAAGCAGTCTCGAACTCTTCGCCATGGCATACGTTCCGCACACGCCGCGCCGAGAACGGAGCCGAGGTTGATCGAACAGCTTGCGGCACCGGCTAGGGCCGTGGGCGGGTTCGTCGAAATGTCCTTGGACACCTTCGTCAAGATCTTCCGGCGCCCCTTTCAGTTCAAGGAATTCCTGGATCAGACCTGGATGATCGCCAGGGTTTCGATCCTCCCGACGTTGCTGATCTCGATTCCGTTCACGGTGCTGGTCGCGTTCACCCTCAACATCCTGCTGCGTGAGATCGGCGCTGCCGACCTGTCCGGCTCCGGTACCGCGTTTGGCACCGTGACTCAGCTGGGTCCGATCTCGACCGTGCTGGTCGTCGCGGGCGCGGGGGCGACTGCGATCTGCGCCGACCTAGGTGCCCGCACCATCCGTGAGGAAATCGACGCGATGCGGGTGCTTGGCATCGATCCCGTTCAACGGCTCGTGGTGCCGCGCGTTCTGGCGTCGACGTTCGTGGCGCTGCTGCTCAACGGTCTGGTGATCGCGATCGGCCTGAGCGGCGGCTACGTATTCTCCGTGCTGCTGCAGGGCGTAAACCCAGGGGCGTTCATCAATGGCCTGACCATCCTGACCGGGTTGGGGGAGCTGGTGGTTTCAGAAGTCAAGGCCCTACTGTTCGGTGTCATGGCGGGGCTCGTCGGCTGCTACCGCGGCCTCACCGTCAAGGGCGGACCCAAGGGCGTCGGAGAAGCCGTAAATGAGACCGTCGTCTATGCCTTCATCTGCCTGTTCGTGATCAATGTGCTCATGACGGCGATCGGCGTCCGGGTGCTGGGCGGATGAGCCAGTTGGGGAGTTACGACATCACGCTGCGGGTGCGGCGGGCGTTCGGATGGCTGCCCCGCACCATCGACGCCTTCGGCGAGCAGGCGTTGTTCTATGCCGAGTCGGTCCGATACATGCCCCTCGCGCTGCGGCGCTACGGCAAGGAGACGGTCCGGCTGATCGCGGAGATGACCCTCGGCACCGGGGCGCTGTTGCTCATCGGCGGCACCGTCGGTGTCGCGGCATTTATGACGCTGGCGTCCGGCGGCGTGATCGCCGTGCAGGGCTACTCATCCCTCGGCGACATTGGCATCGAGGCGCTCACCGGGTTCCTGTCGGCGTTCCTCAACGTACGCATCGTCGCCCCGATCATCGCGGGCATCGCGCTCGCGGCCACCATCGGCGCGGGCGCCACCGCGCAGCTGGGCGCGATGCGCATCGCCGAAGAGATCGACGCCACCGAGGCGATGGCCATACATTCGGTGTCCTACCTCGTGTCGACGCGCATCATCGCCGGGCTGGTCGCGATCATCCCGCTGTACTCGCTGGCCACGCTTGCCGCGTTTTTTTCCGCCCGGACCATCACCGTCTACGTCAACGGCCAGTCGGCGGGTCTCTACGACCACTACTTCAATACCTTCCTCAATCCCACGGATTTGCTGTGGTCGTTCCTGCAGGCCATCGTGATGGCGATCGCGGTGATGCTGATCCATACGTATTACGGCTACAACGCGTCCGGGGGCCCCGTCGGCGTCGGCGTCGCGGTGGGCCAGGCGGTGCGTGCCTCCCTTATTACCGTCGTCGTCATCACTTTGTTCATCGCCCTCGCCGTATACGGCGCGTCCGGTAACTTCAACTTGTCGGGGTAGAGGGGAACGTCGTGTCGAGGACTACCGCGATCAGGATCGCCGCCGCAGTGTTGGCGGCGATCATCGTGGCGTTCTCGGTATTTACGTATTTGGCGTATACCGCCGCGTTCACCCCGACCGACACCGTGACGGTGACGTCGCCGCGGGCTGGTTTGGTGATGGACAAGGAAGCCAAGGTCAAGTACCGCGGTATCCAGATCGGCAAGGTCGAAGACATCGCGTATACCGGTGATCAGGCGAAGTTGACGCTGGCGATCAAGCGCGATCAGCTGCGCTACGTCCCGTCGAACGCTCTGGTGCGCATCGCCAGCACCACAGTGTTCGGCGCGAAGTCGGTGGAGTTCCTTGCGCCGGAGCGGCCGACCGGCACGCCGTTGCGCCCCGACGCCACCGTCCAGGCTCAGTCCGTGCAGCTGGAAGCCAACACGTTGTTCCAGACTCTGATCGACGTACTGCACAAGATCGACCCGATACACCTGAACGCGACCCTGTCGGCGATCGCCGAGGGCTTGCGTGGTCATGGTGACGATATCGGCGCTACCCTGGCGGGCTTGAATCAGTATCTCGCGCAATTGAATCCAAAGTTGCCGACGGTTGAGTCGGATTTCGCGCAGACTGCGACGGTGGCCAACATCTACGGGGATGCCGGCCCCGATCTGGTCACCGTGATCGACAATGCGCCGACGATCAGCAACACGATCGTCGACCAGCAGGAGAACTTGAACGCGACGCTGCTTGCGACAATCGGCTTGGCGAACGAGGGATACGCCACGCTGGAGCCCGCGGCAGACAATTACATCGCGGCGATCCAGCGGTTGCGGGCGCCGTTGAAAGTGCTGGGCGACTATTCGCCGGTAATCGGCTGCATATTGCAGGGCGTCAAGAATGGTGCCGACCGGGCGGGACGCCTCGTCGGGGGCATCAAACCGGGCGCGATGGTGAGCTCCAGCTTCGTGCTGGGCGTGCCGTCGTACACGTATCCAGAAAGCCTGCCTATCGTGAACGCGTCCGGCGGACCCAACTGCCGCGGATTGCCCGACCTTCCCAGCAAGCAATACGGTGGCTCGTGGTACAAGGCGCCATTCCTGGTCACCGACAACGCCTACATCCCGTACGAGCCGTTCACCGAGGTGCAGGTCGACGCACCGAATACGCTGCAGTTCCTGTTCAACGGCGCATTTGCAGAACGGGACGACTTCTAATGGGCGACCGAGGACTCCTGATCAAGGTGAGCATCTTCGCCGTGGCCATGATCTTGGTCTCCGCTGGTTTGGTGGTGATCTTCGGCGAGTTCCGGTTCGCCGCGACCCGCACCTACCACGCCACGTTCAGCGACGCCGCGCGAATGACGGGCGGCAACGACGTGCGGATCGCCGGCGTTCCGGTGGGCACTGTCAAAGATGTGAAGCTAAACCCCGACAACACAGTCGATGTGGCGTTCACCGTAAACAAGAAGTACCAGATGTACACGTCGACGCGTGCCGTGATCCGCTACGAGAATCTGGTCGGCGACCGCTACATGGAAATCACCTCGGGCCCCGGCGAGCTTCGGAAGCTGCCGCCCGGCGGCACGGTCGGCATCGACCACACCCAGCCTGCGTTGGATCTCGATGCTTTGCTCGGTGGCCTGCGCCCGGTGGTCAAGGGCCTCAACGGCGAGCAGGTCAACCAGATCAACAACGCGATCCTCGAGCTGTTGCAGGGCCAGGGCGGTGCGCTGTCGCAATTGCTCTCGGAGACTGGAACATTCAGCCAAACCCTGGCCGATCGCTATCAGGTGATCTCGGAGGTGATCCACAATCTCAACGCGGTGCTGGGGACCATTGACGAGAAGAGCGCCCAATTCGATGCCAGCGTGGACGAGCTCCAGAAGCTGGTCAGCGGGCTGGCGCAGGGCCGGGACCCGATAGCCGGGGCCATCCCGCCGCTGGCGTCTGCGGAAGCGGATCTGACCGACATGCTGGTGAACTCGCGCCGGCCGCTGCAGGGCGTGCTCGAGAACCTTCGCCCACTGTCCACCGAGCTCGACAACCGCAAAGATGAGGTCAACCGGGTCATCGAACCGCTCGCCGAGAACTACTTGCGGCTCAACGCCCTTGGCTCCTATGGGGCGTACTTCAACTATTACATCTGCGCGGTGACGCTCAAGTTCAACGGTCCAGCAGGCAGCGACATCTTCCTGCCAATAGGCGGAGTCCCAGACCCGTCGAAGGGCAGGTGTTCAGACAATGGATAGGACGATCCGGTCGGGCATCTTCGGAATCGTGATCGTCGCGTGTGTCTTGATGGTCGCGTTCGGCTACACCAGCCTGCCGTTTTATCCGCAAGGCAAGTCGTACGAGGCCTACTTCGCAGACGCCGGCGGCATCTCGCCTGGTAACGACGTGAACGTATCCGGCATCGCGGTCGGCAAAGTGAGCGGGGTGGCGCTTGCCGGCGACGTCGCGAAGGTGACATTCACCGTCAACCGCAAGGTCAGGCTGGGCGATCAAACACTGGTATCGATCAAAACCGACACCGTCCTAGGTGAGAGGTCGATGGCTGTGACCCCACGAGGCGGCGGCTCTGTGACATCAATTCCGTTGGGCCGCACGACAGTTCCGTACACGTTGAACATGGCGCTGCAGGATCTCAGTCAGAACTCCAGCGAACTCGACAAGGGTCAGTTGACCCAGGCGTTGGGTGTGCTGACCGATTCGCTTCGCGACGCGACTCCGGGGCTGCGTCGAACGCTCGACGGGGTGGCCGCGTTGTCTCGCAGCATCAACGCCAACGATGAGGCGCTGGGCCAGCTGTTGGCGCGCGCGAAGTCGGTGACCAAGGTGCTCGCCGACCGGGCCGGTCAGGTGAACCAGCTCATTACCGACGGTAATCAACTGTTCGCCGCGCTCGACGAGCGCCGTGCCGCGCTGAGTAGTTTGATTGCCGGGATCGATGAAGTGTCACAGCAGATTTCGGGATTTGTAGCGGACAACCGCCGCGAGTTCGGTCCGGCGCTGAGGAAGCTGAACCTCGTGCTGGACGACCTGCTTGAACGCCGCGAGCACATCAGCCAGGCGCTGAAGCGACTGCCGCCCTATGCCACTGCGCTCGGCGAGTCGGTCGGCTCCGGTTCGGGTTTCAGCGTCAGCCTGCCCAATGCGATACCAAACATTACGGAGTCGGAGTTGTTGTTGGACCTTTACTTCCAGCCGGGGAAGGTTCCGGACAGCCTGGCCGATTTCCTGCGCGGATTCATCTCCGAGCGGCTGATCGTGAGGCCGAAGTCACCATGAGCCGCTGGTTGCGTTACGGGGTCATCACCGCTCTCGTGGTTGCGCTGATCGGTGGCCTATACGTGCTGTGGCCGCGGGTCGGCACACACACGGTGGTTGGATATTTCACTTCGGCAACCGGCCTGTATCCGGGTGACGATGTCCGCGTCGTCGGTGTACCGGTCGGCTCGATCGAATCGATTTCGCCGGAGGTCGATGCCGTCAAGATCACGATGAGGGTGCAGGACAGCGTCAAACTGCCCGCCGACGCCCGCGCGCTCGTCATTGCGCCGAACATCGTTTCGGCTCGGTTCATTCAGCTCACCCCGGCCTACAAACAGGGGCCGGCGATGCAGGACGGCGGCAGTATCGGGTTGGACCGCACGGCCGTGCCGGTGGAGTGGGATGAAGTCAAATCGCAGCTGAATCAGCTCAGCCAACAGCTCGGACCGCAGGCGGGCCAGGTTCAGGGCCCATTGGGCGTGTTCATCAACCAAGCCGCCGATACCTTCGACGGCAACGGCGATTCGTTCCGGCGAGCCCTACGCGAGTTGTCGCAGACCGCGGGTCGGCTGGGTGACTCACGCACCGACCTGTTCGGCACGGTGAAGAATTTGCAAATCCTGATCGACGCGCTGTCGAACAGCAACGAGCAAATCGTCCAATTCAGTGGGCATCTGGCCTCGGTGTCGCAGGTGCTTGCCGACAGCTCGGTGGACCTGGATAACACACTGGGCGCCCTCAACCAGGCCCTGTCGGACATCCGCGGCTTCCTCGACGAGAACAACGAGACGCTGATCGGCAGCATCAACAAGGTGACCGACTTAACGAGCCTGCTGTCAAACCAGAGCGACGACATCGAGCAGATACTGCATGTTCTCCCGAACGCGATGGCGAATTTCTACAACATCTACAACCCGGCCCAGGGCACCGCGAACGGTCTGCTGGGCCTGCCGGAGTTCACCAACCCGGTCCAGTTCATCTGCGCCAACTTCGACGCCGCCGGCCAAACCGACAACTACAAGCGAACCGAAATCTGCCGCCAGCGGATGGCCCCGGTGCTGAAGCGCCTGGCGATGAATTACCCGCCCATCATGTCGCATGGGATCAACACGATCACCGCGTACAAGGGCCAGGTCATCTACGACACCCCGGCGACGGAGGCCAAGGCGCAGACCTACATCCCGTATCTGGAGTGGATACCGGCGGATGGTCGGTACCCGCCTCGGTCCGGCGAGGGCGGGGATGTCAGTTCGTTGCTCCTGCCACCGAACCCGGTTCCTGGTCCACCGCCACCGGCGCAGCCGTACACGCTCGGTCCGGTAATACTGCCGCCGGGACCAGCGCCCGGTGCGCCACCGCCAGCTCCAGCTGCGCCCGGCCCGCTCCCGGCAGAGGCTGCCGCGCTCCCGGCAGAGGCCGTCCCGCCGATGCAGCCGGTCGGTCCGGGAGGCGGAGGATGACACGAAAGTCGTTGGGTATCAACGTTGGCCGTGCAACGAGCCGCACAGTGGCCATCGGTTGCGGCGTGGTACTGCTCGCCGGCTGCCAGTTCGGCGGGTTGAACTCGCTGAACATGCCGGGCACCGCCGGTCATGGCCGGGGCGCTTACTCAATCACCGTGGAGCTGCCGGACGTGGCCACGCTGCCGCAGAATTCGCCGGTGATGATTGACGACGTCACCGTCGGCAGCGTGTCGGGGGTGGAAGCCGTGCAGCGGGCGGACGGCAGTTTCTACGCGGCGGTGAAAGTCTCCCTGGAACGCGACGTCAAGTTGCCGGCCAATGCGACGGCGAAGGTCGCGCAGACATCACTATTGGGGTCGCAACACATCGCGCTATCGGCTCCGGTGGACCAGCCACCGGTTGGCGAGCTGCGTGACGGGTCCGAGATCCCGCGGAGCCAGGCCGGCCGCTACCCGACCACCGAGGAAGTGCTCTCCGCATTGGGTGTGGTCGTCAACAAGGGCAATCTCGGTGCGCTGCAAGACATAACCCAAGAGGTCTCCAGCGCGGTGGCCGGCCGTCAGGGCCAGTTCGCTGACCTGATTCCGCGGCTCGCTGAGTTGGCCGCGTCGCTGAATAGACAGACCGACGACATCATCGCCGCAGCCGAAGGCCTGAACCGCTTCGCCGGAGTCCTCGCTCGCAACAAGGACAGTCTGGGCCGTGTCCTGGATACGCTTCCGGGAGCGCTCCGGGTGCTCAACGACAACCGGACCAACATCGTCGACGCGTTCGCTGCGCTGCAGAGTTTCGCCACGGTGGGGGCGCGCATCCTTGCGGAGACCAAGGACGATTTCGCCGCGGACATCAAGGACCTCTACGCGGTTATCAAGCCGCTCAACGACAACCGTGTCGCCTTCGTGTCCGACCTGGACAGCCTGGCGACCTTCCCGTTCCCGGGTAAGAACTTGGCTCGAGTGGCCAGGGGCGACTACTTCAATATCTTCGCTCAGTTTGATCTGACGCTCCGCCGGCTCGGCGAGACCATCTTCACGACATCGTTGGGCCTCGACCCGAACATGAAGCACCTCGACGAAGTCGTCAACACGCCGGACTTTCTGGTTGGGGAGATGGCAAACCTGTCCGGGCAGGCCGCAGATCCGTTCAAGATCCCGCCCGGTACCGCGTCGGGCCAGGAGGTGCCGCCGGCGTAATGCTCAATCGAACTGCACGTATCCAGCTGCTGATCTTCGCCGTCGTGACCGTGCTCACAGTCGGCGCAATCTCGCTGTTCTACCTCCGCGTCCCCGCCCGGCTGGGAATCGGTGCGTATAACGTCACGGCGAACTTCGTCGCAGGCGGCGGCCTGTACGAGAACGCCAATGTCACCTTCCGTGGCGTACAAGCCGGACGCGTCGAGGCCGTGAAGCTCACCGACGACGGCGTTGCCGCGCATATGCGGCTCAACAGCGACATCAAGATCCCGGCGAACTCGACCGCCACGGTCAAGAGCGTGTCTGCAATCGGCGAGCAATACATAGATTTCGTTCCGCCCGACGACCCATCGCAGGCCGTGCTGCGTGATGGTTCCACCATCCCGAAGGAGCGGACCGCCCTCCCACAGAACATTGCGGAGCTGTTGCACGAGGCTGACCAGTTGGTGAGCAGCCTCAATAACACCCGGCTGCAGGACCTGCTGCGCGAGACGTTCAAGGCGTTCAACGGCTCTGGGCCGGAATTGGCGCGGCTGATCCAATCGGCGCGGTTGCTGATCGATGAGGCCAACGCGAGCTGGCCGCAGACCTCGGCGCTGATCGACCAGGTTGGGCCGTTCCTGGAGGCGCAGATCCGCAGCGGCGACGACATCCGATCGTCGGCCGACGGTCTCGCGCGCTTCACCACCGAAGTGGCCAACGCCGATCCGCAGGTGCGCGCCCTGCTGGCGACCACGCCGGGGGCGGCGGCCGAAGCCAGCGAGACGTTCGAAGGCATTCGCCCGTCGTTCCCGGTGCTCGCGGCTAACTTGGCCAACCTCGGCCGCATCGGCGTCATCTATCACAGGTCGATCGAACAGGCGTTGGTCATCTTTCCTGCCCTGCAGGCGGCTCTCCTCACGATCGGCGGCCAGCTGCCCATAGACGAAGGCGGCAAGCAGGACTTCAAGATCTCTATCAATGACCCGCCACCGTGCAACACCGGGTTTCTGCCGCCTACGGAGATCCGATCACCTGGCGACACGACGTTGCGGGATCTGCCGACGGATCTGTATTGCAAAGTGCCGCAGAACAATCCGAGCGTGGTACGGGGCGCGAGGAATTACCCGTGCCAGGAGTTCCCTGGTAAGCGCGCCCCGACGATTCAGCTCTGCCGGGATCCCAACGGCTACGTGCCGATCGGGAGCAATCCGTGGCGGGGACCACCGGTGCCGGTCGGCACGCCGATGGACCAACGGGAAGACGACACGTCCGAATCCGCCACCCGAAACATTCTGCCGCCCAACAAGTTCCCATACATCCCACCGGAGGCCGATCCGGACCCTGGATACCCCGTCGCGCCGGGTATGGTGCCGCCTGGAGTGCAGATCGGCCCGGGGCCGGCACCGCATCAACCGTGGCCGTATATCCCGCCTCCGAACGACAACGGGCCGCCGCCGCCGGCGACGGCGTGGATACCGCCAGCGCCGTATCCGGACGCTTGGCCACCGCCGGCGATTCCACCGCCGGTGCCGGCGCAACCGCCGCCGCTGTTTGCGGGACCCTACGACTTCGCGGCGCCGCCGCCGGGCCCGGCTCCGGCACCGCCGCCGGCCCCGGCGGAGCTGCCTTTGGCGGTGACCCCGCCGCGGGCCAGCGGGGCCGCCTACGGTACATACGACCAGCACACCGGTGTGTTCGTCGACCCGGCCGGCGGCACAGGGGTTTACGCGTCCGGTGCCGTGAATATGCGCCCACAAGAGAACTGGCTAGATCTCATGCTCTATCCGAGGCAGACCTGATGCCCTCCACCCCGACGCGTCCGCAGCAGGCCGTGCGCCGCCGCGCATCCAGGGCCGCCGGTCCGGCTAGCGACAAGGCCGCCGAGGCCACCGTCGTGCGTGTTGAGACGCCGCTTTCGGACAGCGCAACACCTGCTCGCAGGTCCCGTAAGGCTGGGCCGCCGGCACGTCGGCCGGCGCACCATCGGCTAGTCGCGACCGTCGCGCTGGCGTTCGGATTTGTCGCGACGGGTGTGCTCGGAGCTGCGGTGGCCGTGATGATCGTCCAGAAAGACAACACCGAAGCAACGCAGGCGCGCAACCAGCGGTTTGTCGACACCGCTACGCAGACCGTGGTGAACATGTTCAGCTTCAAGCAGGCCACCATCGACGACAGCGTCAACCGGTTCTACAACGGGACCAGTGGGCCGTTGCGCGACATGCTCAGCCAGAACAACAACATCGAGAACCTGAAGGCGATTTTCCGCGACACCGGCGGAAGTTCGGAGGCTGTGATCAATGGGGCCGCGCTGGAAGGCATCGATGGCATAAGCAACGACGCATCGGTGCTGGTGTCGGCACGGGTCACGGCTAGCGACCAGAACGGGAACAACAGGCCGTCGCAGCCCTACCGGCTGCGGATCGTCGTGCGTGAGGATGACGACGGACGGATGACGGCTTACGACCTCAAGTACCCGAACGGCGGCAATTGATGCGGTGGTTTGTTGGCGCGATTGCTGGCCTGATGACCGCCGCGTTCGTGGGCCTGGCCGCGGTGGGCGGTTGGCTGTACTGGCAACGAGTGGAAACGCGTGGTGAGCAAGCCACCCACGACGAGCTCGGGCCGCTTGCGCAGAAGCAGATCCCTGCCGTGTTCAACTACGACTACACAACCGTCGAGCGGAGCCTCACCGACGCCTACAACATGCTCACGCCCGACTACCGCAGGGAGTTCGAGGACAGGGCGAATTCCGACATCATTCCGCAGGCTCGGCAGCGGGAAGTGGTGAGCCAAGCCAACGTGGTCGGCGTCGGAGTCATGGAGGCGCACCGCAATTCGGCAGCGGTGATGGTGTACATCAACCGGACGGTGTCCGATAAGTCGAGCCGCGACCAGCCCATCTATGACGGCGCGCGATTGCGGGTGGAATACAAGCGCATCGACGGCAAGTGGCTGATCAACTACATCACCCCGATTTAGGGGCGTCGCCTCTCGTGGACGCCAACGCGTCGAGGAATGACCGCGCCCAGCGGTCGACGTCGTGCGCGAGAACCTGCCTGCGCAACGCGCGCATCCGTCGCCGGCCCTCTTCCGCCGTCTGATTCAACGCGGCCTCGATCGCGTCCTTGACACCCTCGAGGTGATGCGGGTTCGTGAGGTATGCCTGGCGGAGTTCGGCTGCGGCGCCGGTGAATTCGCTGAGCACCAGCGCGCCGCCAAGGTCGCTGCGGCAGGCCACGTACTCCTTGGCGACCAGGTTCATCCCGTCGCGCAGCGGGGTGACCAGCATGACGTCGGCCGCCACGAAGAACGCGATCAGTTCGTCGCGGGGGATCGGCCGGTGCAGGTAGTGCACGATCGGATGGCCCACTTCGCCGTATTCGCCGTTGATGTGGCCGACTTGGCGTTCGATGTCCTCGCGCATCTCGATGTAACTCTCCACGCGCTCCCTGCTGGGCGTCGCGAGCTGCACCAAGACGGTGTCGTCGCGCTTGGCCCGGTGCTCGGCGAGTAGCTCCGAAAACGCCCGCAGCCGAACGTCAATGCCCTTGGTGTAGTCGAGCCGGTCGACGCCGAGCAGGATCTTTCGCGGGTTGCCGAGCTCGCTGCGGATCTCGCTCGCTCGCTGCCGGATGGCGCGAGTGCGGGCCTGCTGGTCCATCGCCGTCGAGTCGATGGAGATCGGGAAGGCGCCGACTTTGACAGTGCGGAAGCCGACGTCGACCTCACCGAAGCGGGAACGCACACCGACCGTCGCGCGTGACGTGTTCGCGCCGACGAGGCGGCGGGCCAGGATCATGAAATTCTGTGCGCCGCCGGGCAGATGGAACCCGACCAGATCGGCTCCGAGTAAGCCCTCGGTGATCTCGGTCCGCCACGGCATCTGCATGAACAACTCCACCGGTGGGAACGGAATATGCAGAAAGAAGCCGATGGTCAGATCGGGCCGGAGCATCCGCAGCATCTTCGGCACCAGCTGCAGCTGATAGTCCTGCACCCACACCGTCGCGCCCTGCGCCGCCGCCTTCGCGGTGGCCTCGGCGAAGCGGCGGTTGACGTCGACGTACGCATCCCACCACTCGCGGTGGTAAATCGGCTTGACGATGACATCGTGGTAGAGCGGCCACAGCGAGGCGTTCGAGAAGCCCTCGTAGTAGTTCTCTATGTCGGCGGCGGACAACCGGACGGGGCACAGGCGCATGTCGTCCTGCTCGAGCGGCTCCTCATCGGCATCGGCGATGCCGGGCCAGCCGATCCACGCGCCGTGCCGGCGGCGCAGCAGCGGTTCCAGGGCAGTGACTAGCCCGCCGGGGCTCCGTTTCCACTCGGTGCTGCCGTCGGGAAGCCGCTCCATGTCGACCGGCAGCCGGTTGGCCACCACGACGAAGTCGGAATCCCCGGAGCCGGCCTTCCGGCCGCCCCGCGGAGCCACTACGCCTCGAGTTTCGCGGGTCCAATGCCGAGCATCGAAAGGAAGACCCGGCACTCGTCGGCGTCGGTCGCGTATGCGGCGACTACCCGCCTGGCCTGGCGGGCGGTGTGGTCGGCGAGGGGTTCGACGTCGCCGAGTTCGGCGGGATCAGATTTCGCAGGCATAGGACAACTGTAGGCGACCGCGCGGTCAGCGGGGTCGCCGCCGCCCGCTACGGGCTGGAACTGATGGTCGAATGCGGCACGGGCTGGGGCCCCATGGCCTGCGATTCTTCGGCCAGACCGATGCACTGGCCGGAGTTGTGACCTGTGCAGGGAATGGAGCCGCCGCCGCCTGGCAGATTCACTGAGGGCAGACCCCCGGGTGAGGTGCTGAACACGGGGCCCGAATTGGGAACGGTATGCGGGATGCAGGTCCCTGTGAACTGGTCTTCCTCTTCACCTGCGGGGCACTGGGCCAGCGGCGTCGAGGCGCTGGGTACCGCGAAGACGCCGACCGCCGGGGCGATAGCGACCGCGACCGCAAATCCGCCGGCAAGGATCAGTCGTTTTGAAAGCTCAAGGGTCGCCATCGTCACGCTTTCTGTAGTTATTGACCAGGTCGTCGAGAAGATTCTATGGAAGCTGCAAGAAATCTGCATACATTCCATGAGTTCCCTGGGAAAGCGGCCCCTGGGGTTGCGGATCAGCGCCCGTTATGGGCTGGAGCTGATGGTCGAGCGTGGCACCGGCTGGGGTCCCATGGCCGCTTCATCTTCGGAAAGGCCGATGCATGCGCCCGAATCGTGTCCGGTGCACGGAACGCCGTCGACTTCCGGAATGTCCGGGTTGGCCGCGGTCGTCGTGAATCCTTGCGGCGAGTTCGGCACCATGAACGGCGTGCAGGTAGTCGTGAAGACGTCCTCTTCCTCACCGGTATCGCACGCGGCCAGCGGCGCGGAATGAGTCGGATGCGCGACGATTGCGACGGCAGGCGCAATGGCGATCGCGAGGGCGAATCCGCCTGCGAGGATTAGTCGTCGGGTTGTGATCGGGTAGGTAGTCATTGGGCTGCCTTCTGTCGTCGTTGACAGGATTCTACGAACCCTGAGAGCAGCCTGCAGGCATTCTCCGAGTTCACTGGGAAAGTGTCTGCGGCGCATAGGAAAAAGCTGGGGCACATCGTTGCGCCCCAGCTTTGTTCCGGCTGTCTGACTACGGACTCGAGCTGACCGACGAGTGTGGGACGGCCATCGGCCCTTCGGACTGCTCCTCCTCGGACAGGCCGATGCACTGGCCGGAATTGCCTCCGGTGCACGGGATGTTGTCAACCTCCGGCAGTCCACCGGGCGAGGTCTGGCCAACCTCAGGTGAATTCGGCACCAGATCGGGTGTGCACATACCGGTGAAGGTGTCCTCGGATTCACCGCCGGGGCACGCCGCGATCGTCGGGGCCGAGTTGATAGGTCCTGCGACGACGGCCACCGCAGGGGCGACCGCAACAGCGACCGCAAATCCGCCGGCAAGGATCAGTCGTCGCATTGGAAGCTTCATGGTCGCCATCGTCACGCTTTCTGTAGTTGTTGATCGGTCGCGGGATTCGAATTGTCGCTGCCCGCCAACCCATCTGCTAGCGGCAAGATTACGCCGACTACCTGGAAAACGTCGTCCCATCGGGAAGAAAAATGGTGCGTGTGTCCCATTTCTGAGAGCTTGCTGTCAGGTGGCTGTGGCACCGCGTCAACGACGCTTGCTGTGGCACCGTAATGTGCAAGTCGTCCGTTGTTTTCCAAGCGAACGAGGTGGTCCGCTGTGGCAAGCCCTGATCTGACAAGCGCGGAACCAGTCGGAGGAGATGCGCCCCAGCAGGTGACGTACGAGACGCTCGACGACGGGCGTATCGCGCGGATCTGGCTCAACCGGCCGGAAGCCCAGAACGCCCAGTCGCGAACATTGTTGGTGCAGTTGGACGAGGCGTTCGGCCGCGCTGAGGCCGACGATGCGGTGCGTGTGGTGATTCTGGCTGCCCGCGGCAAGAACTTCTCTGCTGGACACGATCTGGGCTCCGAGGAAGCGCTGCTCGAACGCAAACCCGGTCCCGGGCAGCATCCGACGTTCTCGATCAACGGCGCTACACGCCAGGCCGTCGCGGAGAAGACGTATCTGCAGGAGTGGCACTACTTCTTCGAGAACACGCGCCGCTGGCGGGATCTGCGGAAGATCACGATCGCGCAGGTGCAGGGCAACGCGATCTCGGCGGGCTTGATGCTGATCTGGGCCTGCGACCTGATCGTGGCCGCCGATGACGCTAAGTTCAGTGACGTCGTCGCCGTGCGGATGGGTATGCCGGGTGTCGAATACTACGCGCACCCATGGGAATTCGGCGCGCGCAAGGCCAAAGAGCTTCTGCTGACCGGTGATTCGATCGATGCCGATGAGGCCTACCGGCTGGGCATGGTATCGAAGATTTTCCCGCGGGCCGAGCTCGAGGACAAGACGCTCGAATTCGCGCGCCGCATCGCCGAGCGGCCGACCATGGCGGCGCTGCTGATCAAGGACTCGGTGAACGCGGCCAGCGACGCGATGGGGTTCACCGAGGCATTGCGGCACGCCTTCCACATTCACGAACTCGGCCATGCGCATTGGGCGGCGGCCAACGAGAACCGCTACCCGGTCGGGCTGCCGCCGGATGTGCCGGACTGGCGCACGCTGGGGGCGCCGAAGCCTGCGCGCCGCGACGAGCCGTGACGTATAACTAGAACCTGTTCTAGTTATATCGACGAAGGGGTCGCTGTGCAGCTGTCGTTGGCGGATCGAACGTTCCTGGTCACTGGTGGCGGAAGCGGGATCGGAAAGGGCGTCGCGGCCGCGGTGGTCGCTGCCGGCGGCAACGCGATGCTTGTCGGCCGCAACGCCGACCGGCTCGCGGGCGCGGCAGACGAGATCAAGGCGCAGGGCGGTCCGGGGTCGGTGCTATATGAGCCCGCCGACGTCACAGACGAGGAGGAGGTCGCCCGCGTCGTCGAGGCGGCTACCGCGTGGACCGGCCGGCTGCATGGCGTCGTGCATTGCGCAGGCGGCAGCGAGACGATCGGCCCGGTCACTCAGATCGATTCCGAGGCCTGGCGTCGCACCGTCGATCTGAACATCAACGGCACCATGTATGTGCTCAAGCATTCGGCGCGGGAGATGGTCCGTGGCGGCGGCGGATCGTTCATCGGCATCTCGTCGATCGCGGCGAGCAATACGCATCGGTGGTTCGGTGCCTACGGTGTGTCCAAAGCGGGCATCGACCATCTAATGCAGCTGGCCGCTGACGAGCTCGGCGCATCGTGGGTGCGGGTGAACTGCATTCGGCCGGGCCTCATCCGCACCGAACTCGTTGCGCCGGTCCTCGACTCACCCGAGCTGAGTGCCGACTATGCGGCCTGTACACCGCTGCCCAGACCCGGAGAAGTCGAGGACATCGCGAACGCGGCGGTCTTCCTGCTCAGCGACGCATCCAGCTTCATCACAGGCCAGGTGATCAACGTCGACGGGGGTCAGCTGGTGCGCCGTGGTCCCGATTACTCGTCCATGCTCGAGCCGGTCTTCGGCGCCGACGGGCTTCGCGGCGTGGTGGCGAAGTAACCGGAGTTATCCACAGATCGAAATTCATCCACAGGCTGGCGTTCGCGGGCGGTGTTTCGTCGCCGGGCGCGGGTAGTTTCGCTCATATGTTCGATGAATTGGTCGCGGCCGCCGATGGTGCCTGTGGTGCCGGTGCGGTGGGGGCGTGGGCGCGGGTGGAGAACGCCGCGTGTGCTCAGCGGCTGTTCGCGATTGCCGATGTGTTTGAGGCCCGGCTATCGGCTGATGGTTCGGCTGAACGTGAGCAGTGGGCGCTGGACAATTGGGATACGGTGGCCGCCGAGGTCGCCGCGGCGCACAGCGTGTCTCTTGGGGTGGCCTCCCATCAGCTGATGATCGCGCGGGCGCTGCGCAACCGGCTGCCGCGGGTGGGCGAGGTGTTCGCCGCAGGACAGATCTCCTACCGCCTGGTGAATGCGATCGTGTATCGGACCGCGTTGATCCGCGATCCTGCGGCGCGAGCCAAGGTCGACACCGAACTGGCTACAGCCGTTCGTGAGTGGGGGTCGATGTCGACCGCCAAAGTCGAGGCGGCCATTGACTACTGGGTGGATCGCTACGACCCAGACGCGTTGCGCCGCGTCGAGCTCAGTTCGCGAGGCCGCCATGTCGACGTGTTCGACGAGCACAGTGGCAGCGGCGTCGCGTATGTCGACGGCAAGCTGTTCAGTCACGACGCCGCTGCGCTGGATCAGCGGCTGGATGCGATGGCGCGGGCGGTGTGCGATGACGATCCGCGCACACTGGAGCAGCGCCGCGCTGACGCGTTGGGAGCATTGGCGCACGGCGGCGATCGGTTGACCTGCCAGTGCGGAGACGCGGCGTGTGAGGCCGCAGACGCTGCACCGAGCGCCGTGGTCATCAACGTGATCGCCGAGGAGAAGACCCTTTCCGACGACACCGCCGCGCAGCTTGACGGGGCCGGCCCACCAGGGCCGACGACAGCGCAGCTGCGAGCGATGACCATCGCCGAGGCGCTGGCGCGGCCGCCTGCCACCGGGTCGGCGAACACTAATCCAGCGGTGGTGATGGGTGGCGGGATCATGCCCGCGCCGCTGCTCACGGCCAAACTGGCGGGCAAGGCGACGATCCGGCCGGTGATCCACCCCGGCGACAGTCCGCCCGAACCACGGTATGTGCCCTCAGCGGGGTTGGCCCGCTTTGTGCGATGCCGGGATATGACGTGTCGGTTCCCGGGCTGCGACGAGCCCGCCGACCGTTGCGACCTCGACCACACCATCGCCTATCCGGTGGGGCCAACCCAGGCTGCGAACCTGAAATGCCTGTGCCGAAAACATCACCTGCTCAAAACCTTTTGCGACTGGTTGGATCGACAGCTGCCCGATGGCACGGTCATCTGGACCAGCCCATCCGGGCAGACCTACACCACCCATCCGGGTAGCCGGCTGCTGTTTCCGACGCTGTGCCACCCCACCGCGCCGGTTACCGCACCGGCCAATGCGCCCAGCACCCAACCGAACCTTGGCCTGATGATGCCGCGCCGCAAGAGCACCAGAGAACAAGACCGCGCCAAACGCGTCGAAGTCGAGCGGGCTCGAAACCGGGAGATCCGTGAGAATCCCGGAAATGCTTGCGACGACGCCTATTTCCCCTCGATACCACCGCCACCACAGGAAGACGGGGATCCACCGCCGTTCTAATCCCGATCAGTCGGGCTCGGGCCGCCAGCCTCCCAGGTCGACAGCGCGCCGATCGCCGACCAATCCAGGCCGGCGCCACCGTTGGCCAGCAGTGTCAGGAAGCGATCCCGCAAGAGGCTGGCGATCGGCAGCGGCGTTTGCAACGCCTCGCCCGCCGCGAGCACGAGCCGGACGTCCTTGGCGCCGAGTTCGGCGGCGAAACCGGCAGGCTCGAATTCCTGGCGCGCGATGAGGCCGCCGTACGTCTTGTACACCGGCGCGCCGAACAGCGTCGACGTGAGGATCTCGAGGTAGTCGTTCTTGTCGACGCCGGCCTTGGCGACCAAAGCCATCGCCTCCCCGAGCGATTCAATCACCGAGGCGATCAGAAAGTTGCCGCTGAGCTTCACCAGATTCGCCGCCTTCGGTTCCTCCGACACAACGAACGTCCGCTGGCCAATCGCGTCGAACACCGGCGAGATCGCTTGCAGCGTCGCGGCAGCCCCGGCCGCGACCACGAAAAGCTTTGCCGCCGCTGCTGCATCTGGTCGCCCGAACACCGGTGCCGCGACGAACTGTTGGCCTGCCTCGGCGTGCGCGGCGGTCAGCCGCTCCGACAGCGCGACGCTGATCGTGCTCGACGAGACATGAGTGCCGCCCGGCCGCAGCGAGGCGATAATTCCGTCGTCGCCGAACGCGACGCCCTCGACGGCGTCGTCGTTGGCCAGCATCGAGATGACGATGTCGCCCTCGCAGGCCTCCGCGACCGACTTGGCCGGCTTCGCCCCCTGCTCCGCGAGCGCCGCGACCTTGTCCTGCGAGCGGTTATACGCCGTCACCTCGTGACCCGACTTCAGCAGGTTCGTGGCCATGCCTGCGCCCATGTTTCCCAGCCCGATGAATCCAATCTTCATGCCCTCCACGATGCCCCGTGTTCCTGTCAGCCGTGGGCGAGTGCGGTTAAGTGGACGTCGTGAAGTTCTCCACGACGATGTTCCAGATGGGCAACAACACCGGGATCGAGGTGCCCGCCGAGGTTGTGGCCGCACTCGACGCGGGCAAACGGCCACCCGTCGTGGTCAACGTCAACGGCTATGAATACCGGTCGACCGTCGCACCGACGGGCGGCAAGTACCTGCTGCCGTTCAGTGCCGACCGACGCCAGGAGTCGGGCATCCAGGGCGGCGACGCGATCGACGTCAAGCTCACCCTCGACACCGCGCCGCGGACGGTTGACATACCCGACGATCTGCAATCCGCCCTGAACTCCTCGGGGACAGCCGCCGCGGCATGGGACAAGCTTTCGTACACCCACAGGAAAGAGCATGTGCGGTCCGTGCTCGACGCCAAGAAGGCCGAAACGCGGGCACGGCGCATCGCGGCCGTCGTCGCCAAGCTCGAAGGTTAGGGCCCGGGGCCGGTCATTTCCGCAGCACGGTTCACGGCGTTGACGATGCCCTGATACCCGGTGCAGCGGCAGAAGTTCCCGGACAGCCCCTCGCGGATCTCCTCGTCGGTGGGGTTCGGGTTGTCGCGCAGCAGGGCGGTAATCGACGTGACGAAACCGGGTGTGCAGAAACCGCATTGCAGCCCGTGGCACTCCTTCAGCGCCGACTGCACCGGTGACAGCTCACCGTCCGGCGACGCGATGCCCTCGACCGTCGTCACCTCCGTGCCGTCCGCCTGCACGGCGAACATCAGGCACGAGCGCATCGCCTGCCCGTCGACCAGCACGGTGCACGCCCCGCACGCACCGTGCTCGCACCCCAGATGCGTGCCTGTGAGGCCGCATCTTTCGCGTAGGTAATCCGCGAGTGTCAGCCGCGGTTCCACCGTTGCCTCGGTGGGCTGTCCGTTGACGGACACCTGCAGCGGCCACTCATGCATTGCTTGCCTCCGCGGTCGCTGATACCCAGGCCCGGGCCACCATGGTGGCTCCGACCTTGGCCCGATAGGCGGCAGACCCCTGCAGGTCGGCCGGGATCTCGTCGAGTGAGCCGATGGCCAGTTGGCCGACCTCTTCTGCGGTGATGTCGCCGACGGGACGGCCGAGGACGGCCTGCTCGGCGGGGGAGCCGCGCAGTGGCGTGGATCCCAGCCCGAGAAGTCCTATGCCGCAACGACTCACGCGCGCTTCGTCATCCAGCTCGACCGCAACGGCGGCGCCTGCGATGGCGAAGTCCCCGTGCCTGCGGGCAAACTCTTCGACGGCGAAGCCGGACCTGGCGCCCCACACCGGGAACCGCACGGCAGTGAGGATTTCGTCGGATTCCATCGAGTTCTCCCACAGGCCGGTGAAGAACTCGTTCGCGGGGATGTCTCGGGCGCCGCGTGGTGACACAGCCTCCATTTGCGCGTCGAGTGCGAGTGCCACCGCGGCATACTCCGCCGCGGGATCGGCGTGGGCGATCGCGCCGCCCAGCGTGCCGCGGGTACGGATCTGAAAGTGGCCGATGTAGGGCGTGGCCAGGGTCAACAGCGGCACCGAGTCGGCGACCTCGTCGTCCATTCCGACGAATGCGTGCGGAGTTGCCGCTCCGATGCGAACTTCGCTGCCGCGCAGGTCGATACCGACGAGCTCGTCGATTCGGCAGATGTCGACGAGGTTGTCGAAATGTGTAAGGCGCATGGCGAGCATCGGCACCAGACTCTGACCACCGGCGAGGATCTTCGCATCGTCGCCGTACTCGGCGAGCAGGTCGACGGCTTCCTTGACGGCCTCCGGACGGTGGTAGGCGAAGGCGGCGGCCTTCATGACACGAGCCGTGTCAGCGCCGCCAGCAGATCGTCGGCCTTCAGCGCCGCCGGATGTATCTGTGCCTTACGGTTTCTGCGGCCGAGCAGGAATCCGATCGCCACACCCGCCGCCAGTGCGGCAACCGCTGGCGCCGCCCGCTTGGCCATCGGCACCGCGACGACCTTCAGCAGATCGACGGAATCACCGGCGTCGGGCTGGGCGGCCGCCGCCGCGGGTTGGCCTGTGGCACCCGGAGTTTGGGCCCCCGCTGCGGAGCCGCCAAGTAGGTCAGCCTCAAGGCTCTTGGCGAACTGACCGATCAGGTTGGTGGACACGTCCGACAGCACTCCGCGGCCGAACTGCGCGGCCTTGCCAGAGATCGTCAGATCCGTGGTGATGACCACGCTGGTGGCGTCACCCTCGTCCTTGAGCTGTGCGGTGACGACGGCGGCCGCGTTGCCGTTGCCACGCGTCTCCTTGCCGTTGGCCTTGAGCACCATGCGCTGAGCGGCAGCGTCCTTCTCGACAAAGGCCGCTTCGCCCTTGTAGGACACCGTGATCGGACCGACCTTGACCTTGACCGCTCCGGTGAACTCGTCGCCGTCGACGGACAGCAGGGTAGCGCCGGGAAGGCAGGGCGCCACGCGTTCGACGTCGGTGAGGAACTCCCACGTCTTGGCCGCGGCGACGGCGACCCGGAATTCGTTGGTGAGCTCCACGGCTAGTGGTCCTTTCGTGCTTGTTCGATTAATTCGACGATCGCAGCGGGCGAAGCCGGCAGCCGGGTGAGCGTCACACCCAAAGGCGCCAACGCGTCGTTGATCGCGTTGATCACCGCGGGCGTCGCGCCGATGGCGCCGCCCTCTCCGACGCCTTTGTAGCCGCCGACCCCAGGTCCAGGGATTTCGACGTGGCCGTATTCGATGGGCGGGACCTCGGTTGCCGTGGGCAGCAGATAGTCGACAAACGTTGACGACAAAGGGTTCCCGTCGTCGTCATAGACCATGTTCTCCAGCAGCGCGCCGCCGATGCCCTGGACGGTGCCGCCCGCGATCTGGCCCTCGACCACGTTGGGATTGATCATCGCGCCGACGTCCTCGCTGACGATGTAGCGCGTCAACGTGACGTGTCCTGTCTCGACGTCGACATCGCAGGTGCATGCATGCGTCGCGTTGGCCCAGTGGATCATCGCTTGCGAGGTGAAGCGCGCGGTGGCCTCGAGCGTGGCAGCCATCCCGGGCGGCAGCTGTTGTGGCTCGTAGTACGAGCGGTACGCGATGTCGGCAAAGCTGACGCTCTTCGAAGGATCTTCGCGAACAACTGCTTTCGAGTTGGCCAGCTCGATCTCGGACTCCTCGACACCAAGGCGGTGTGCCGCCATCGCCACAATCTGGTTGCGCAGCATCGTCCCCGCCTCGTTCACGGCACCGGCCGTCATGGGACCCGAACGGCTGCCCTGGGACCCGGCACCGTACGGCGTCACCGCGGTGTCGCCCTGGATGGTGGCGACGTCGTCGATGTCGGCGCCCAGTGCGTCGGCCGTCAGCTGCACGACGGTGGTCTCGATACTGTTGCCGCTCGATCCGCCGTTGACGTAGACATTGATCTTGCCCGTCGGTTCCATGCGAATCGTCGCGCCCTCGGTCGCGAGGTGGCCCGTAGCGGCCCCTGTGGGTTCGATGTACGCCGAGAAGCCAAGGCCGATGTAGCGGCCTTGCTCCAACGCATCTCGCTGTTCCTTGCGGAACCCCTCGTGGTCGAGGATTTTGACGGCTTGCTCGAACGTCTCGATCGGGGCGACGTGGTCGTAGGGCATGCCGTTGGGATTGAAGTACGGCATCTCGTCGCGGCGCAACAGGTTCCGCCGACGCAGATCCACCGGATCTACGTGCATCTTGCGCGCGGCGATATCGAGAAGTATTTCGCGCGTGAGCGTTTCGTACTGCCACGGCCCGCGGTAGGCCGCCAGACCCGCGGTGTTCGAGAACACCGTCTTGTAGTTGAAGCTGGCCTTTGGCACCCGGTATGGGCCGGGAAAGAACATGCCGACGGCGGCAGTCGTCAACACCGGATACGGCGTCGGATACGCGCCGACGTCATAGGTGAAGTCGATGTCGACCGCAAGGATCGTTCCCCCCTCGTCGAGGGCCATTCGAGCATTGCCGTCGACGTGCCTGGCCTGCCCCGCCGACATCAGGTTTTCGCGGCGGTCCTCGATCCACTTCAGCGCCGCAGGCACCTTGCGCGCGGCGAGCATGATGCACATGTCCTCGCGCATCGGGACGACCTTCTGGCCGAACCCACCGCCGGTGTCGCGCATGATGACCCGCACACCCTGAGCCGGAATGCCCAGCAGGCGTGCGCAAAACGCGCGGAGTTCGTGGGGTGTCTGCGTGGAGGCCCAGAGTGTCAGTTCCTCGGTGGACGCCGTCCACTCGACGACCATCCCGCGCGTCTCCATCGGCACCGGCGCGTAGATCTGTTGGTAGACGTTCGCCTCGACAACATGGGCCGACGTGGCGAAGACCTCTTCGTCGGGTGGCGCGCCGCCCATCCCACCCGCGACGTTGTCGGGATAGGCGTCGTGGACGACCACATCGGATTCGGCGGCCAGCCGAACAGCCTGAGTGAAGTCGGCAATGGCAGGCAGCGGCTCGTAGTCGACATCCACCAACTCGGCGGCATCCTCGGCGATGTAGCGGCTGTCCGCGACGACGAGGGCCACTGGGTCGCCGACGAACTTCACCTCGCCCTCGGCAAGCGGCGGGCGTGGTGTGTCGGGGATGTCCTTGCCCGCGACCGCGTGCCACGCCTCCTTGACGTCCGGGTTGAGGTCCTCGGGCGTGAACACGGCGTGCACGCCTGGCAGAGCCAGCGCCCCGGAGGCGTCGATGCCGTTGATCCGGGCCCGCGCGAAGGGGCTGCGCACGAAGCAGGCATGCAGCATCCCGGGCCGGACGACGTCGTCGACGAAGGTGCCGCGGCCGGTAAGAAGGCGGTTGTCTTCGACGCGAGGGACCCGGGTGCCCGCGTATCGGGTCGCGACCGTCTCAGCCACGCAATCACTCCCCTCCAAGGACTGAGAGTGACGTTATCGCATCCGAGAGCGACATTTCCACCCTATTTGTCTCATCTAATCAATCGTGATGGATTCGGGCGTTGACCTCGGTCAACGGCCGGCCCCCACCACCCCAGCGGCGCGCGATGATCTCCGCAGCGATCGACACCGCGGTTTCCTCGGGCGTACGGGCGCCCAGGTCGAGGCCGATGGGACTGGCGAGGCGGCTCAGCTCGGCGTCGGAGAGGCCGACCTCGCGGAGCCGGTCCATGCGGTCGTCGTGGGTGCGGCGCGACCCCATCACACCGATGTAATCGACTTCGGGCAGTCGCAGCGCGACCTGCAGCACCGGCACGTCGAACTTGGGGTCGTGCGTCAGCACGCAGATCGCGGTCCTCGCGTCGATCGCACCCTGCTCGGCCTGCGCGGAAAGGTAGCGATCGGGCCAGTCGACGACGACGTCGTCGGCGTGGGGAAAGCGGGCCGGGGTCGCAAAGACGGGCCTGGCGTCGCACACCGTGACCCGGTATCCGAGGAAGGCGCCCTGCCGGGCGAGGGCCGAGGCGAAGTCGATGGCGCCGAAGATCAACATCCGCGGTCGCGGCGCGTGGCTGGCGACGAAGACCTCCATGCCGACGTCCTGGCGCTGACCGTCTGCGCCGTAGGAGAGCACGGTGGTGCGGCCCGCGGCGAGAAGACCTCTGGCGTCGTCGGCGACCGCGTCGTCGGCGCGCGCAGATCCCAGCGACCCGTCGACTGTGTGCGGCCCGACGACCAGCCTGCGCCCGAGCCAACCGGGATCGGGATGCGCGATCACGGTGGCGACGGCGGTCGGTCGATGCGCTGCGATGTCGTCGGCGATCGCCTGCAGTTGGGGAAAAGTGTTGCGGGACACCGGCTCTGTGAAGACGTCGATGATCCCGCCGCAGGTGAGGCCGACGGCGAATGCGTCGTCGTCGGATATCCCGTAGCGATGCAGTTCGGGTCGCCCGCTCTGGACCACTTCGTTGGCGAGTTCGTAGACAGCGGCCTCGACGCAGCCACCGGACACCGAGCCCGCGACCGTGCCGTCGGGAGCGACGACCATGGTGGCGCCGGGTGGACGCGGCGCGGACTTGATCGTGCGGACGACGGTGGCAACGCCCGCTGTACCGCCGGCCCGCCAGACCGTCAGCAGCTCGTCGAGTACCTCGCGCACGGTCGAAAGTCTATGCCGGATTTCCGGCTGCACTGTGCGAGTGCTCAGCGTTGGGTCAGGCGGCGTCGAATTCGACCGGCAGCACGGCAGGGCCGCAGATTCCGACCATCGGCTTCCACGAAGAGGGGCCTGCGCGGCGCAGGTTGCGCATCCTGCGGGCCATCGTGGCCAGGGCTTCGGCGATTTCCCGTCGGGCGAGGTTCGCGCCGAGGCAGTAGTGCGCGCCTGCGCCGAACGTCTGCATCGGTGCCGCCCCCTCGCGGGTGATGTCGAGACGGTCGGGGTCGTCGTAGACGGCGGAATCGCGGTTGGCGGAAGCCGTGTTCACCATGACGAACGTGCCTGCCGGGATGACGACGCCCTCGTACTCCACGTCTTCGGTCGTCATCCGCATCGCGCCGAGCGCAACGGGGTAGAAGCGCATCAGCTCTTCAACCGCCTTCATCGCCAGTTCCGGATGCTCGGCGAGCAGGTCCCACTGATCCGGGTGATCGCAGAGGACATCGACGGCAGCGGCCACCTGGTTGCGGGTGGTGTCGGTGCCTGCCATCAGAATGCCGCCCGCAAGCATCCGCAGCTCGGCCATGCTCAGGCGGTCGCCGTCGTCCTCGGCGCGGATCAGATCGGAGATCAGGTCCTCGGCGGGCGATTGGCGGCGGTCGGCGACCATGCCGTCGACATAGTCGTCGAGTTCGCCCCAGGCCTTCAGAATTTCCGGCTCGTACTCGGCCGCGTTCCAGGTGAACGTCTTGAAGAACTCGTCTGCCCACGCCGAGAACAGCTGGGAGTCCTGTGAAGGAGCGCCGAGCAGCTCGCAGATGACCGGAACCGGATATGGCCGAGCGATGTCGGTGACGATCTCGCTGCGTCCCACAGCCATCAGCGGGTCGATCAGCCGGTTGATGATGTCGACGATCGTCGTATCCAGTCGTGCGACCGCGCGCGGTGTGAATGCCCTGGACACCAGTCGGCGCAGACGTGCGTGGTCGTCGCCGTTGACGCTCAGGATCGACGCGGTAACCCGATCCCACAGCGGCCCGGACGTGATGCCCTGCGCTTCGAGGCCCAGTCCTGGCGGCGGGGACAACCGCTGATCGCGCAGCGCGGTATGGGCCAGCTCGTAGCTGAGAATCTCCGGCCCGTGCGCGCCCATCGCGATGGGCCCTTGCTGTCGCGCTTGCTTGAGTCGCTCGTGGGCGATCTGGGGAGTTGGCGCTTCCTCGTACGAAACGGTGGGCAGGTCGGCTTCGTAGATGGTCGGACATCCTGTGACGCTGGCGACGCTCATGTCAGCTCCTCCGGTCGGGACGCATTCATCGTCTGGCCGCACCAGGGGGACCGATAGCGTACGTACCTACCCGCTTTTCGGAGGTGATCGAGTGCGTATACGCGTCTGGAGCGTCCTTGTCGCCATGTGCACCGCTTTCTGCGCTGCTCCCGCCGCATTGGCGGCGCCGCCCGTGCCTCCGGTGTCCGACGCCGCGCAGGCGGCCGGGTTGGTTGACGTGCGCACCGTTGTGCCCGACGCGGTCATCGACCTTCGGTACGCGACGCCGAACAACTTCGTCGGTGTGCCGCTCTACCCGGCCGACGCCCGTTGTCTTGTGCACGAGTCGATGGCGCAGGGGCTGGCCGCCGCCGCGGCGGTGCTGCGGCCGAAGGGCGAAGTCCTCGTCTTCTGGGACTGCTATCGGCCGCATGACGTACAGGTGCGAATGTTCGAGGCGGTGCCAGATCCGAACTGGGTGGCCCGGCCGGGGCCGTACGCACGCAGCCACGAAGCCGGCCGGTCTGTCGACGTGACGATCGCGAATGATCAGGGCCTCGTCGACATGGGCACCGACTTCGACGACTTCACGCCCCGCGGCCTCGCATATGCGACCGATGGTGTCAGCGCCGCCGCGCAGGCCAACCGCGCGCGTTTGCGCGACGCGATGAAGGCCGGTGGGTTGTCGGTGTACAAGGGCGAGTGGTGGCACTACGACACCAGCGACGCCTACGAGAAGCGCCCGATTCTCAATGTGGGTGTGAATTAGGTGATTCGATCGTCGGATGCGGAGATCGATCGCGGCCGTGTGTCTGGTCGCGGTGGCCCTATTGCCTGCCTGCAGTCGTAACAAAGCGCCCAACTCGCTGTTCGACGCAGCGGGCTATCACGTGCGCGGAGACAAGGTCTACTACCTGTCCGCGTTTCCGGGAAAGGCGTCCGAGATAGCGGCGGATGCCGCCTCGTTCAAGGCGTTCGACACCACCTACGCCAAAGACAGGACCAACGCCTACTTCGACGGCCACCCGATACCCGGTGCCGACGCAATGAGTTTCGACGTGCTCAACCGCAGCGGCTTCGCCAAGGACCGGAATCACGTCTACCAACTCGACCGGCCGATCAGCGACGACCCCGCCCACTTCGAGCTCATCGATGGCGGCCTGTCGAAGGACACCGCCGCGGTGTACTGGACCGACGGTAGCGTCCTGTCAGACGATCCCGCGCATTTCGCGATCGTCTCCAACAACGACCACTACCTGTACACGAAGGACAGCCACTCCATCCACGTCAACGGGAACCCCATCCCCGACGCTGATCCGGCGACATTCCACGTCCTGCAGGGCGCCTATGCCCAAGATGGGCGGCGGATCTTCTATTTCACCGACCCGATCATCGATGCGGATGCAGCGTCGTTCCGTCCGCTCGACGGCCCCTATGCCGGCGACGCCCGTCGGGTGTACTGGATGGGCAAGGCGATCGACGGTGCCGAGCCGGCCACGTTCCGCGTGCTGAATGCCGCGTTCGAGTGTTCAGCGGACGCCGCGCGCGCGTACTACCGGCAAACCGTCATTGCCGGCGCGGATCCGCGGACGTTCCCGCCCGGCAGGGCCGTCACGAATTGCACGGAGGCGTCCATTTCCTTCACGGACTAGTTGCGAACCCACAGGCAGTAACCGCTCATCTGGATGGAGAACAGCCGCGGCGCCATTTGAAGGGAAAGCGGTTGCCCTGCCTTTCCTTCGGATGTCTGAGGTGGACCGACGACTCCCGGGCTGACGACCACTTGTTGCTCCGCGCGGCACCGGCTGGTCGCGTCCTGGGGTGTCGCAGTCCAGTCGCCCGACTTGACGCTGGGGTTTCGCAGGCCATCTCCGTGCAGCGTCATCGTCGGGCCAAGGCTCAACCATCTGTCGTTGGGGGGTTGGGGGACCGTGACGGTCTGCCATTGATACCCGTTCGCCTGGTTGACACACACCAACGGCATCGTGGCGTCTGGTAGCCAGGTCATCACATCGGACAGGTTCGATGAACAAGGCGTATCCGGCTGCGGGGCAACGGGATCAGCGGTCGCCACCGCCGGCATCGAGAACAGCGCGCCGCTCAGCAACGCGACCACCATGACCGTCCTTCGCACGTATCTCACGTACTTACACCTTCGATAGATCAGTGCGCATCAGCATCACGTTGTATTGCGACCACAGTGACAGGTTCCAGTACAGATCGGTGCCGGTGCCCATCGTGGACGGCGACCAGGGGTGCATCATCGGCGCGTAGATGCCGCCGTTCTGCTGCCCCATCACAACCTTCGCCGCCGACCACGTTCCCTGCGGCGTATCCGATGTGCGCATCACGATGTTGTTGTTCTGGTCGCCGTAGAGCACCACGTACTTCTGGAGTTGTTTGTTGTATTGAACGGACATCTCGCTGACGGTGTTGCCTGCGTTCGCGACGCCGCAGGCCCCTCCCTCTTTCCCGAAGACCGGCGTGGCCGCTGCGGGATTGTTCTTAACCCATTTCGCCGGGCGTCGTCCGCTGAATTCGGGGCCTTTGTTGTAGTACTCGTACTTGGTCACGTCCAGGATGTCCTTCTCCAGGACGCGGGACACGTAGGCGGCGCCTTGCCGCCCGTTCGGGGTGCCATACATGTAGACGTAACCGTCGCCGGGGCGGACGAACGCCGACTGCTGGAAGTTCTGATTCCCCGTCCAGGGCTGGTTGTAGCGCACGGACGTCGGCGCGACTTTCCAGTTCTCGCCGTTGTCCGTCGAGTAGGCGATCGCGGAATAGTTCGTCGTCCATTGGCCGGGCGCGCCCCACTGCGTCACCGACATGAAGCTGAGGTACTGGGTCGCCCCGAACTGGGTGCCCGGGGTGGGCAGGGAGATGCCTGCTGTCGGGATGAGGGTCACCCCGGCGGGCAGGCCGTCGGGGAAGATGATCTGTCGCGCGGTGGTCGAATTCGGACCCAACGGTGCTCCGCCGAACATGTTTCCGTTGAACCATTGGCCGGCCGGGATCAACATCCCATTGGTGAGGTCGGTATCTGAGCTGCGGAAGATGGTGTTGGGCCGCCATCCCGCCGAGTTGGGGCCGCCGAACGTGTCGCCGACCGCAATGAGCACCTGGTGCTCATTGATCGGCGTGCTCGGGTCGTCGGGAATGCCGTTGTCCCACATGGTCCCGACGTCGGTGCCGTACACGGAGTAGCGGCTCAACGTGTTGGGCCAATCCAAGGGATCGTTGGCGGGGTCCAGGCTGTAGTAGTTGCCGGTCACCCAGTTGACGAACTGTGTCGACGGGCTCAGCTGTGCACCCGGAAGTGGGAATCCCGGTGCCACCCTGGGCGGTGTCGGCGCAGCGGCTGCGGCGAGCGCGAAGCTGGTCATGTCGGCGGAGGCCAGCGCGAGGCCGGTCGTCTGCGTGGCGGCGGTGTTCTCCGCCGAGCGGCCGCCAAGGGCAGCGAAGAAGTTCTCGAACTCACGCCGGGCGAACGCGAGAAGGCCCCATATCAGCGGCGGCTGGGCGGGCGCTGTCGGGGCGGTGCCGGCCAACGGGTTCAGTACCCAGTTGATGACGCTCGTCACCAGGTTGGTCACGGTTGTCAGCGGATTCTGCGGCGCCTCGGCGACCGTCGGTTGCGGTGTCTCAACTGTGGAGAACTGCGCCGCCATCATCGGCGACACCATCCTCGGCGAGGCGGCGGCAAGGGCACGCGCATCGACGAACACGGCAACAGGGCCGGCCGACTGAACCGTCGCGGCCGGGTGTGTGAACGATTCAACGGTGCGGACGGATGGTGACGTGCCGAGGGCGGTCACCGAACTCGGTTCGCTGCTGCGGTTGTTCGACTTGGAAGGATCAGGAGTCGGGACTTCTTGGGCGTCGGAGGATTCCGTGGGCTCTTCGGCCTCGGGTGTCTGCGTCGGCTGCGGAGCAGGGGTCTTCGTCGGCGCCGCCACCTCCGTCGGTGCGGTGGTCGGTTCCGGTTCTTTAGGAGTCTCTGTCGGCTGGGTGGTGCTCGCCGTACCCGTATTGGTCTGGGCGCTGACCACGACGCCACCGGCGACCGTGGTCGTCGTCGTACTCGACGATGTGGTGGTCTTTTCCTGCTCGGTTGTCGCCGGGGTGACCGGTGGTTCCGTGGCGGCCGGCGTCGAGGGAGGGTTAGTGGGCTTTGTTCCTGTCTCCGGGGTCGGCGTCGAATTGGTGCCCGTTGATCCACTGACTTCCGACGTATCAGACGTCGGCGGATTCTCAGGGGCCGGATTGTTGGTGTCGTCGGCCGCCGCGACGCCATGACCCGATGCGACCGCCGTCCCGACCCCCAACGCGACGGCTAGGCCACCGACCCGACCTATATAAGATGCCGCGCCCATGATTGCGCCTCCATGAAGCTTCCTCCCCCGTCAATTAGCAACAAGCGCTATTAAAGCGCTCCTTGCGCAGATGCACAGCAAAAGGGACAAACGCCTCAAGAACAACAGCCGTCGCTGTGGTTCTAGTTTTGTGGGTGTTTTAGTCGGCCGTCTGCGCAACGAGCAACGTGCAGCTAGGGAATCAGGCCGGCCTTTCGAAGCGCCTGCTCGTAGAGGTCCGTCGCTTCGTCGAGCCCTTGATTGACCCAGGCGTCCACGATCCCCACCCGGTCGGCGACCAGCTGGACCTGGGTGACCCACCGCTGGAAGTCGTTATCCCGGCGAAGCGAATCGATCTGCTCCTGGGTGCCCTGGATCAGGATGAATCCGCCGAGCTCGGTGGTCTGCGGCTTGAGGATCGCAATGTCGAAGCGCTCGATCTGCCCGTCTTGCGCCAGGCGGGCCAAGTAGACCCTGCTCTCGTTGAGCAGGTCGAGTGCTTGCCTTTCGCGCCCCTGCGTCGGTAGGCCCCACGCGACCCAGAATCCGGCTTCAGCCATGGCCTTAGCTTTATCAGACGCTTCGGTCGTTGAGCATTCAAACCGCCGTCGCCGGCCCCTAGACTCGGTCATCAGAGGGACATGCGACTGCCACGCCGCCAGGCAGGGGAGCATCTCGCTCGAGCGTTTGGCTGGCAAACCTCGGGGTACATGATCAACTGGCGGCGTCACGTCGCCATCTGGCTGTAGGAGTTCACACATGATCACTCGTCGAATCGCCCGCTTCGCTGGTGCCCTGGTGCTGACAGGTGGGGCGACACTACTGATCGCACCCGTGCCGTCTGCGTCTGCCCAGCCGTGCCCAGACATCGAGGTGGTGTTTGCCCGGGGTACCGCCGAGCCGCCTGGAGTCGGCGGGACAGGGCAGCCATTTGTCGATGCGCTGCGTGCGCAAGCCGGCGGAAAATCGGTCGACGTGTATCCGGTCAACTACGCCGCTTCCAGCAATTTCGGCGATCGCATCGAATTCGCCAGAACCGTCGTCGACGGGATCAGGGACGCGGGCGCTCATGTCCAATCCACGGCGGCGAACTGCCCCAACACCAAGATCGTGCTTGGTGGATACTCCCAAGGCGCGGTCGTCGCCGGTTACGTCACCTCGGCCGTCATACCGGACGGAATACCTGCCGAATTCCGGCCATTCATACCCGACCCGATGCCGCCCGAGGTGGCTAACCACGTCGCCGCCGTGACCCTGTTCGGGAAACCGTCGGAGGAGTGGCTGCGCGACGTCGGCGCACCACCTGTCGTGATCGGGCCGCTGTACACGGCCAAGACCATCGACTTGTGCATTCCCGACGACACGATTTGCAATGGCGCCCCGGTGGGAGGGCCCAGCATCGGGCACGCCTTGTACGCCATGAATGGGATGGCCAACCAGGCCGCAGCCTTCGCCATGAGCCGGCTCTAGATCGGGACCGATACTCACGGCTGGCCGTCGCACAGTGCGGCGAGCCGGTCTGCGCTCCACGTCGGTGTGACGCCGCGTGCGCGCAACAGATACTGCAGCCGGGCATCCGCTGTCCAGCCGAACACCTCGCCGAGTCCGTTCGCCATGGTGCGAAGGTAGGAAGCCGACGGCGGTGTGGGATCGAGGTTCTGCAGCGACGTGATGGTGAACATCGGTAAGCCGTCGCGATCATCCAGGTGCAGGAGTGTCTCGTACACATGGGAATTCGTTGGCCATTCACGGTCGGCTCCGCTGTCCAGCGACAGGTCGTTGCCAACGGGACGCCTGGCTTCCTGCGAGACCACGTCGCTGAGCTGTCCGAACGTGAGCAGGTATGCCCGCGCCGCAAGCTCGCCATCGGCGTGAGGGTTGTAGAAGGCCATACCCCCGCTCCACACGGTGGACTCGCCCGCAAAGGTGAGGCCACCGGCGAGACGGATTCCGATGTCTTGTCGGGGTCGCGACTGATCGCGACACCCCAGGTAGGTGCGGTGGGTGCCCGGCGGTCGTCCACCGGAGATGTAGCAGTTGAAACGCGCTGCCTGCAAGTTGGATCCGTAGGCGACGTACCAGACGAGATCGTCAGTCGCTAGGCGCGGGCTCAACCGACGACGCATCCTTCCTCTAGCGCCAGCTCCGCCTCCGCAAGGACTTTGGATTGGGCTTCCTGGTAGATCCGCCAGGCGTCCTCGGGGGTATCTCCGACGGCGGTCAGGCCGACGCGACCGCGCTCGGTGAGGCAGCTGATCATGTGGAACACCACGCCGGTACGACGGGCCTGGTCGAAATGCAGACCGTGTCTCACGACGGCGTCGAAGAGCTCCGCGACTGTCAGTGCCTTGAGTCGTTCGTCTTCGAAGTGGTCGGTCGCGACCAGATACTTTCTGCTGCCACTTGGCGTCAGGAAGACTCCGTTGGCGCCGTCGTAGGTCCCGTCGGTGAGGAATTGCAGGGTCAGGAACGGATGGGTGGTCCCGCCCTTACGGAGGTTCAGCTCGATCGCGTAAGGCGTCCACCCGCCGCTTTCGTCTTGCACGACAACGAAATCCACTGCGAACCGTCCGAGCACGCCGAGCTCGGCGAGATGCCGCCCGATCACCATCGCGGGTTCCGCGATGGCCCCGGCGTAGTCGGGATTCGCCGGGAACACGCATCCGAGGTACTTCTGACCGCTCGCGCCGCCGAGAAGCTGGTCGTGGGTGGACAACAGCTCGACAGTGCCGTCAGGCAGTGCGCGCATCTGGACACTCGGACTGGTCAGCGCGACTCCGGTGATCCGCTCCTCGACGATGCCGCCGTGCTTCTCGAACGCGGCCAAATAGACGTCGACAGCAAGGCTTTCAGCCTCTGGCTGCATGTTGAGCAAACTGTCACGGATCGCGGTCGCCTCGTCCGGCGAACCGGGAGCCGGCAGCCCAGCCAGATCCACCAGTGCGTTGCCTGCGCCCGAGACGCCCTCGTTGAGCTTCACGATGGCCTGATTGAGCGACGGCCGTCGCGTGCGCATGCTCTGCACGCCGGCCACGATGTCGTCGACCGTGTGGAGGTCCTCGGCCCCCACTGGGCACTGCACCCCGAGCTGTTCGAACATCCTGCGACAGCCGGTCTTGCTGCCGAGGTCCGCAAGCCGGGGATCCGCGCCATACATCGGGATCCGAAGGCTTAGCGCGACATCTCGCTCGAGCGGTGTGGTGTTGTAGGGGATTAGGTGACTGCGGGCTGCGTTAGGAATCAGCGACCGGATCTCTCGCAGAAGTCGTGGTCGCGCAAGCAGTTTCGTACTGAGCGGAACCGATGACGCGTCACCGACCGGGACCAGGGTGAGCCGGGCGCGGGCATGACTGGGAATCACGCCTGGAAGCAATCCGAGGTAGTACTCGACGATCGACTCCGACACGGGCTGCGAGGTCACGTAGATCATCCGCAGCCGCGGTTGGCGGAGCAACAGCAGCAGGAACAGCGCGCGTTCCTCCAACGCCGCCATGATGGTGCCACTCCCAGCAGTGGTGCGCTCGATGCTGATCGAGGGAACCACGACGACCGATTCGTCGGCGAAGCCGCGCTGCATCGACTCCCAAACGGCCGGCATTGCCAGTTGCAGGTCATCGAAGGTGCGGTAGCGCTCCCCTTCGTCGAGGTCCGACAGATGTCGACCGGTGGTCGGTTGGTCGGGGGCCTGTAGTTGTGTCATGTGCTCACCTACTTGTCGTCGAGCGCGCTGATGTTGTGGACTCGCACCGGGCGGCTGAATCCCTTCGGCTGAACGTCGCCGATCAATTCCGCAACCGCCACATGCTCGGTGTGTGCGAGGACGCGGTCGGTTACCAATATCTGCCAGGGGTCTGCGTCGGAACACAGCCGGGCTGCCAGATTCGTGACGCTGCCGATGGCGGCGTAATCGAAGCGATTCTCGAAGCCGATCCTGCCGAGGGTCGCGAAGTCCTGGGCGATCCCGATTCCCAGGGCGAGATCATGACCCCTGCGGAACCAGCGCTCGGCAAGCTCGCGCACGGCGTCGCGGATGCCTATCGACATCCGGACTGCCCGCTCGGCCGCATCGTCTTGTGGGACAGGGTCGTTGAAGAACGCCATGATCCCGTCACCGGTGAACCGCTCGAGTGTGCCTTCGTACGCGTGGACCAACGTCCCGATGGCTTGGTGATACTCGCGCAGCACTCCCATCACCTCCTCGGGCTCACTGTTCCGTGCGAAGGGGGTGAAGTTCCTGAGATCGGTGAAGACGACGACTATCTCGCGGCGATGGCTTTCTAGCAGGGTCTCGTCGCCGACGACCAGATCGGCCAATTGTGGCGAAAGGAAGCCACGCAAGCGGTTGGTGCGCTCCAATTCGGCCACCTGTCGGGCGACCCGAGTCTCGAGCTCGGTGTTCCAGTCGGCCAGCTCCTCGGCCTGTCGCCGGATGGTGTCGTGGTATCGCTTGATCCGCGCCAGCGATGCCACCCGAGCCAGCAACTCGCTCTTGTCGAACGGCTTGGTGACGAAGTCGTCGGCTCCCGATTCGAGTGCGGCCAAACGTTGTTCACTTCCGCTGGCCGTGATCATCACGACCGGAAGGAATTCCGTCAGCGGGGCAGATCGGATCCTCCGACAGATCTCGTGCCCGTCCATCTCCGGCATCACGATGTCGAGCAGGACAATGTCAACGTCCTCGGTCCCGAGCAACGCGAGCGCTTCTGCCCCCGACGATGCGGTGCGAACCCGGTACCCGCGAGGCGTGAGGACCGCGTCCAGAAGCCTCAAGTTGGCCGGCTCGTCATCGACAGCCAGCACGGTCACGGGGACGTCCATCAGACCGCCCGCCCGTCGAGGAACGCCTCGATCTGGCCGGGCAGTTCTCGTACGCTGATCGGCTTCTCGACGTATCCGTCGAAGCCGGCCAGAGCTGCGCGCTCCCGATCCTCGGCCATCGCGAAGGCGGTGACAGCGACGACGGGCACATCGCGTGCGAGAGTGCCCTGCCTTAACCTGCGCAGCGTCTCGGTTCCGTCGATGCCGGGGAGTTGCAGATCCATCAGCACCAAGTCCGGAGGATCCGTCTCGGCAACACGCAGGCCCTCCTCTCCCGACTGGGCCTCCACGACGTCGTATCCGGCGAACTGGAGGACATCGCGAACCAGCTTGAGGTTCAACGGATTGTCCTCGACCACGAGGATCCGGCGTGGCGTCACGACGACTCCCCCAGGGCACCCACACGTCGCAGCGCATCGACGAGCTCGTCGCGACGAATTGGCTTGAGCAGATACTCGTCCGCGCCCAGCGCTAGACCCTGCGGCCGATCGTCGACGACGGAGGCGATCACCACCGGGATAGCGGCGGTGGCTGGGTCAGCCTTGAGCTCGGCCAGTACCTGCCAGCCGTCGAGCCGTGGCAGCTTGATGTCAAGCACAACGGCTACCGGCGGCACCTTGCGGATCTGCTCGAGAGCCTCCACTCCGTCGCGGGCGCGCAGCACCCGAGTTCCTGAACCATCCAGGTAGGCAGAGAGAAGATCCAGCGACGCCCGATCGTCGTCGACGATGACTACGACGGGAAGCTTGTCGCGCTCGGCGGAAGCGACGTCGTCCTCCTGCTCCGGCAGGCCCGGGACCGAGAAGCCGAAGGTGCTTCCGATGCCAGGGGTGCTCTCGAGCCACATGCGCCCTCCGAAAAGCTCCACGATGCGTCGGCACAGTGTCAGCCCAAGGCCGGTGCCTTCCTCCTTCGGAGCACCCCGGCGCCCTTGCTGGAAGGTCTCGAAGATTCGTTCCTGATCTTCGGGAGCCACCCCGATGCCGGTGTCGGTCACGGTCACGTTGAGCTCGGTTCCCTCGCGGTAAGCCTTGATCGAAACGCTGCCGCCGTCGGGCGTGAACTTCACGGCGTTGGCGACCAGGTTGAGCACTACCTGCCTGAACTGACGCTCGTCAGCCTCGATCGTCCCGACGTCTTCCGCGACCTCGCTTGTCACCGTGATGGCATGCGCGGCTGCGCGCTCACGGTGCAATGCCGACGCCCACTCCAGGGCGCTGCCGACCTCGAACGTGCTGGGCTCGAGCACCATCTGACCCGCCTCGACCTTGGACAGATCCAGGATGTCGTTGATCAGCTCCAGGAGGTGCCTGCCCGAACTCAAGATGTCGCGCAGGTACTCCTCCTGGCGCTCATTGATCTCGCCGAACATGCGATCCAGCAGCACCTCGGAGAAGCCGATCACCGCGTTCAACGGGGTCCGCAGTTCGTGGGACATGCTGGCCAGGAACTCCGACTTGTGTTGGCTGGCGATCTCGAGCTCTCTGGTCTTGGTCTGCAGCTCCCGGAACAGGCGTGCGTTGACGATGGCCAGCGCCGACTGGCTGGCGAAGGTCTGGAGCAGCTCGGTCATATCGGGTGGGTAAGTGCCGGTGCTCCGGCGCCGGATCACCAGTGCGCCCAAGACCTTGTCTCCGCGCAGCATGGGCACCGCGAGCACTGAGCGCCAGCCATCCTTGAACAGGATGTCCAGATGAGGGTCGAGCTCCTCCTGAGCCAGGTCGGGGACCTCGAGAGGCTTGCGCTCGAGTGCGGCCCGACCGACCAGAGTGGATTCCCGGTCGATAGTGATCGCCCGGAGCTGCTCCAATAAGTCACTGCTGCTGCCGAAAGCGGCACGGACGTGGAACGAGTCGCCGGACTCGTCGTACTCCATGATCGATCCGCCGTCGGTTTTGGTGAGCCCTACGGCGTTGCTGACGATCCGGTCGAGAACCTCGTCGAGGTCGAGGCTCGATCCGACGGCCTCGCCCAGCTCCCGGAGCGTATCCAGCTGCGCGACCTTGCTTTCCAGCTCCTTCCCCCTGGAGTCGAGCGCTTGCAACAGGTCGACCTGCCGCAACGCGATCGCACCTTGGGCCGCGAATTCCTCGAGGAGCTCGCGTTCGCGATCGTCGAAGGGCGCGACGTCGGTCCGCCACATTGACAGCACGCCGACGACCTCGTCCTGCAGGATCATCGGCGTGGAGAGCAGGGTCCGGTAACCGGCAAGCTCCTGGAGGTCCGCGCGTCCGTAATCCGCGTCGTTGAGCACGTCGCGAATTTGAACGGTTCGCATGTCTTCGGCCGCGCGCCCGACGGCGGACGAACGGTTTCTGGCAACCGGGTGGTCCTTCAGTTGTTGGCGATACTCCTCCGGGATCTCGCCGGAGACTCGCGAGAGGTGGAAAACGTCGCCCTCGAGGAGGTACAGCAGAGCGGCCTGCGCTCCGCACAGCCGGGCGGCAGTTTCGACGACGGTGTCCAGGACGTCCTCGGGGTTGGCGGCAGCGCGCCCGAGTGCCGCGAGGATGTCGCGGCTCGCCGCGGACTGATGGCGGGCGTGTTTCAACTCCTTGTGTTGCCGCGACGAGTCCCTGGTAACGCGTGTAGTGCGAGACGAGCGTTCGCTCGGATCGGCCATGGTCCCCCTTCCGGACCTCATGACATTCTGTGCCCTTAATGCTGGTCGGGGCATGAAAACTGTGGATTCATTGTGAGAGCGGACGGTCCGATCGGACATCAGCAGGCGATGTCGACGTAGACCGTCTTGCCTGTCACCGTGGTGACAATGTCGAAGGCGGATCCGGGTAGACCGGACCCGGTATCGCTGCGCGAGAACGTCTGGCCGGGGCGAACCGCGGTGATAGTGCACTGCTCCAGCGCAGCGGTGCCGGTGCGATTCACGATCACCTCGAAGCCCTGCTCACGCAGCTGGTTGAGGGTGGTATCGACGGCTGACGGGCCGGCAGGCGCGGCGTTCGCGGCTGCGGTCAGTCCGAGCGGCGTCGCGGCCAGCGCGACCGCGGCGAGGGAAGTGAGGAGGAGGTTCTTCATGGTCGTGCCTTTCTCGTGTTCGTGTGCGGATTCAGTGGTCTTGCAGTAATTCCGCAATGCAAGCGTCAGTCGCGCTGGGTGCGACGAGCCCAGTAGCGCGCCACTCAGATTTCGCCCGGTTTCGGCGCGGTACTACTCACTCGCGATCTCGAGTTGCCGCTTGCTCCTTGCCCAGACGGCAGGGTGCGGTCGGCAGATAATCTCGGCTGGTGTCCAGTGAGTACGCCGGTACTTAAGTCAGGTCGTGTCGGCGTAGCAGGTTGGCGAGTTCGTCGCGGCTGGTGGTTCCGGTCTTTGCCATGGCCTTGTAGATGTGGTTTTCGACAGTGCGTAGGGAAAGAGTCAGTCGCGCGGCAATTTCGCGGTTGGATAGTCCCTCACCGATAAGCATCGCGATCTCGCGTTCGCGATCGGTCAGCGGCAGGGGCTCCGTGGCCTGACGCAGAGCCGGGGTATTGGCGCCGCATTGTTCAGCCAGGGCATCCGCGCGTGTCGAGCATCTCAAAGCCGATCCTCGTAGATCTTGGTGGCGATACGCGATGGCAGCCTGTGCGGCCGCATCTAAGGCCGCGACAACGTCCCCCACGCGCTCGAATTCTTCTGACACCGTAGCCAATTCGGCGGCGTCAGCGTCGCGCAGGGCCTCGGCGAACCGGGCAGCCAAGCCGACGCGCGGCCCCTCGACGATCGATTCGAGCTCGCGCAGCCGGGGTGCGCTCGAACGATCGCCAAACTGGGTGGCGGCCTGCAGGCAGAACACCTCTGCCGCGAATTGCCCGTTGTCTGCGGCCCTTTCGGCTGCCGACAACAAGACCGTGATGGCCTCACTGATGGCGCCCTGGCCAGCGGCCACCCACGCCCGCGCCACGCTCCGCTCATAGTCCAGTAACCGAAAAGGACGGTGCAGCTTATCGAGTTCCTCAAGCGCGGCGGCTGCCTCGGCAGTTGAGCCACGCATGGCGAGCGCAGTCGCGCGGGGTACGTGATATCGGTATCCCCAGCCGATGACATAGCCCAAGTCGGACAACGCATCTGATGCGTGTTGCAGCAGCAAGCATGCGGTATGGAGACGGCCGGCACCAAGTGCTGCCCGACCCGCCACCGCAGCGCCGAGCAATTGCGCCGCCCCCGGGAGATCGGCTGCCTGCTGGTGCAGCCGCTCGGCCACATCAACTGCGTCCCCAACCCGGCCAGACAGAAGCAGTGCGCCGACGTGTGCGTCAGCGATGTTGAACCTCATTTGCGGTGCGTCGAAAGAGCGCGTCGCAACGGTGTATCCCGCGTCTGCGATGGCCAATGCTTCCGTGGTGTGCCCCGCATCCGCTGATATGGCAGCGAGCGCCCAGGCTATCTCAGCGTCAACGACGGCGGGCAGGTCTTCCAATGCAAGGTCTTTCGACGCCTCCATCGCCAAAGCCGGCTGGTCCATTGCAAACCAGTACACCGTGAGGAAGGCGTCGACATAGCCGCGAGCCTCCGGTGATGCGGCGCGCGCCGCGTCGTCGATGAGCTCTTTCGCACGCGCGGGGTCGGCGAGCACCCAGAGCATGTTGCTGGCCTGCAGGAAGGCGGATCTGGCATGGTCGCCCTTGGTCAACTCGCTGGTGCGAATCTCGGCGAGCACCGTGTCCGCCTCTGCGCCACGGCTGAGCCACGAAAGTACATGCGCGCGAACAAAGTTCGCTTCCGGTCCCGCGCCGGCGCGGATTGCCGCTTCCGCGAGACGATCGGCGAGCGGTAGATCCGCCAGCCACACCGCGCCGTTGGCTGCCCTGACGAGCAGGTCGGCGTCGGGTGTGAGGTCGGAGTCGAGACTCAATGATGCGCGGCGCACCACGACCCGGACGTCGTCGCGGTCGTTGGATGCGGCCAGTTCGGCGGCGAGCAGTCCGCGCAGCCGCCGCAGTCGCGTGTGTGCCGCGCGTTTCCTGCGTACCTCACCGTAAAGCGGATGCGCCACGCGCACCTCTACTCCGCCAGCGACGGTCTCAAGCGTGATGAGGCCACGCGTATCCGCATCCTCGACCGCCGCCGGACCGGTGATCCGCGTCAGGGCCGCCAGCTCGATCGGCTCACCGACAGCCAGCGCATCGATCACATCGGCAACCGGCGCGGGCAGGTCCCCGATGCGCGATTCGATCAGCTCGACCAAGCCGGGCGCCACAATGGGATCACCGATCCACCGCCAGTAACCGTGCTGCATTTCGAGTCGGCCGTCGGCGACCTCCTGTTCGACGATGTTTCGCAGGTACAACACGTTTCCGCGAGTCAGTGTCCACAGCCGTTGGTCTGCATCCGGATCCACCGACCCGGCCAAAGCAGCCGACAACAGCGTCGTGGTTTGGTCCAGGGACAGAGGCTGCAGATCGAGCCGGTCGAACTGGCCACCCGTCCAAATCTCCTTTACGGCTGCGGGAATTGGTTCACCATCGCGCACGGTGAGTACCAGCTTCGCCGCGCCGCGCTGCGCGATCTGCTGCACAACGAATGTCGACAGATTATCGAGTCGATGCACGTCATCGACAGCGACCACCACCGTGGTGCCCGCGGGTGCGGCCGTCAGCGACTCGATCACCCCGCGCACCAACTGAACGGTGTCGGTGACACCCGACTGCGCCCACGCGGTGAAAGCACCCAGCGGAAGTGTCCGCGCCGAGGATGTGCCGACCGCCCACCGGCCTTCACATCCACGCGAAACGGCGGCCGTCAAGGCCTCACGGGCGATCCGGCTCTTCCCAACACCTGCCGCCCCAAAAACCACGATCCCGGAAACATCGGAAGCCAAGATGGCGGCCTCGATAGCAGCCATCTCCTCCGAACGGCCGGTCAACGGCCACGACAACCGCATCCTTACCGGGCCTGCACGACGGTGATCGTGGTCCACGCGCCGACGTGTATTCGATCGCCGTCGACGAGGGGAGTCTCTTCGCCCTTAGCCAGCAAGTCCTCGCTGCCGTTCAGGCTGGTTCCGTTGGTCGACCCCAGATCGGTGACGGTCAGACCTGAATCGCGGATCCGCAGCACTGCATGTTGCGTGGAGACGCCGCGGTCGACCGGGCGGATGCCGAGGTCGATCTCCGGTTCCACGCCCTGGTCGTGGTTGTGCCTTCCGATCAATGTGGTGTCTTTATCCAGGCTGATTCGGCGTTCCGGGAAGAACTGCGGGAACTCGACTGTGTCGGGGCCTTGCCTGGCGAGGACGCGTTGATGGAACTCGCGATCGGCGGCGACGACTGCGGTCCATGCGACCGGTGCTGCGGCGTTGGCTGGTTGCGCGTGCGGTACCGGTTCGGGCAGTGCCGAATCGTGTCCGCACGCTTCGCAGAAGCGGCCGGTGACCGGCGCCTCGCATGCGGGACATGCCTTCACCTCCGGCGCAGGTGCCATCGGGGCCCCGCACACGTCGCAGTAATCCTCGGCTGCTGAGGCGTGGCCTTCGGTGCATGTCGGCATTTAGGTCTCCTTCCGCACCCGGGCGGTTCTGGTCGACCGCGCGTCGAGGGCCATCTCGTCTGCCGCTGCGACCTCACGTCGCAGCCGGACCGTGCCGGTGCGCTCGTCGACCTCGACCACTCCTCTGAGCAACTTGGCCGTTCCGTCGTTTCCCGATTCCACGGCGAGTTCCACCGCACGCTGCAATTTGGCTGTCGCGGTTTTGACGTCGCCCTTCTTGCGTGCGCTCAAGCCCTCCTGGACCGCCTGCGCCAGTTCTGCCTGGCCCGTGTAGTGCGCGACCCGGCGACTGATCTGGGCCGACAACGCCGTGTCGGCGGTCCACACCGCCTTCACCAGGCCCTCTCCCAGAACCTGGTCGCCCGCAACGACACTCACTCGCGCAGCGAGCTTCTCGCGGCCAACCGCTGCAGGTTCGACATCGACTTGAACGTGGTAATCGCGATCCTCGGCGCCCCAGGAACCCAGCGGGTATTCCCCGGTTTGATTTCCTGACTCGACTCGACGTTGTGTCAGGTCTTCGACGGTCGGCGCGACTTGTTTGACGAATACGACGCGGGCGCCTGCCGGTGTCCACAGGCGCAAGGTCACGTTGGGCATCGATTTGCTCATCGACGTGCGCATCATCGCCGCGAAATCATCTGCGAGATCTGCGGGATCGGCGACGATGTCAACGCTGCCAAGCAGTGCCGACGAGATCGCACGCAACTCATCGACGTGCCAGTCGGTTCCCACTCCTCGGCAGTCGCAAGTGAATTCGCCTTCGCTTAGCCCGATTTCCTCTCCCAATTCTTCGGGAGTTTCGTGCTCGTCCTTGCCGTCGGTGAGCAGGATCGCGTGGATCAGCGCCCCAGGGTGTGCCACCACGATTCCGCGGACATGCGCGAGCCACGTGCCCATGGCGGTCCCGCCGTGGGGCCGCAACCCGTCGACGGCGCGCGCCGCCGCCGCCTTGGTTACCGCGCTCGCCGGCGTCGGCCAACCGTCCGCCGGGTAGACGGCGGTGGCCTCTTCCGTGCCGGCGATGATCGTGAAGTAGGTGCCGTCGACGAGTTCGTCGATGGCGGCTGCGGTGGCGCGTTTCGCCGCGTCGAACTTGCCGATCGGTGACTGCATCGATTTCGAGCAGTCGATGATGATGGCCTCGACCCGGTCCGTTGGTGCGGCCAGGCCAGACGGGTTGGCCGCGACATCGTGTCCGGCGGTGATGCTGACGATCGCGTCGACCGCGCCCGATCCTTCGGCGAGATAGGGATTGTGGTCGACATCAACCGAGATGCCGGAAACACCTTCAGCCGAACTCATGAAATTCTCCGATCGGAACTATTGCGACGGTGATGTTGTCCTGGCCGCCGGCGTCCAAGGCGTATTCGACGAGCGCACGCGCGGCCGCGGCCGTGTCGAGACCGGTGCAGAGTCGTGCGATATCGGCGGCGTCGGGCAGGTAGTTCCAGAGGCCGTCGCTGCACAACAGCAGCCAACCCCGGCCTGTGGGCGTGATCGCGTGCACGCTCGATTCCGACCACGGTTTCACTTCGCTGTCGGCGCCGAGCCAACGCGTCAATGTGTGTGCGCCGCGTTGCACGGCTTCCGAGTCGGCCGCGGCACCCGCGGTGATCAACTCCTGAGCCAGGGAGTCGTCGACCGTCAACTGCTGCGGGGGTGCGGGCGGTTCGGGAAGCCAGTACGCCCTGCTGTCGCCGACGTTGCCGACCGTGATCTGCACCGCCCCTGCGGAAGTCGAGACGACTACCGCAGCGGTATACGTGCACGACGGCGAGGACGACGCATTCGTCGTTGCCGCAGCAGCCTTCGCCGCATCGGCCAGCCCCGCCAATATCGCCGAGCGTGCGTTGCGGGACGCGGCGAGCGCGGCGAGCATCGCATCCACACCCGCATTCGAGGCGGCGACCGCAGCCATATGTGCATCACCCGAGCTGGAGACGCCGTCACACACGGCAACGGCGATCGAATCCGGCTCGGTGACGTTGCCTACGACGGTTCCGGCTGCGGCGGCGTCCTCGTTGCGGGCGTGTTCAAGACCGCGGTCGGTGATCAGCACGATCCCACCGACCTCCGCCTGGTCGCGATCGGGCTCGGCGCGCCGGTGGCCGCAGACCGTGCAGTATTCGTCCACGTGGGCGTCGTTGCCACAGTCGGCGCATGGCCCGTCCACGTACCGTCCTGGCCGTGGTACGGCGACGCGGCGGATCTCCGACAAAGTCGCGCCACAGCTCCCGCAGAACCGGTCGGCGCGCGCAATATCCGCAGCGCACTGCGGGCAAGCAGAATCTTCAGCTGTCATACCCGTGTCCTCGGCCGAATCGTATTTGCCTTCTCCACCAACGCAATGCGCTCCCACACGTCGGTGGATTCATGGGCCAGCTCGCGGTAGGCGCTTTCCATCCCGGTCCGGATATCGGCTTCGTCGAACGCCGCACCGAGCAATCGCTGGGCACTGTTCTCGTTCCCTGCCCGCAGCCAGCCCAACGCCGCGCCAAGCACCGACAGCCGAATTATTGCCCGCTTGGTGGTCGATTCCACGGTCAGTGCCCCGGCGCGCTTACCGGCATCGAGCAGCGTCTGCTCGTCAAGGCTCTCGGGTGTCTGGCCGTCGAGCAGGATCTCGATCGCGGTCGCACCCGCGGCCGTGAAATACGCTGAGTCGGTCGGGACCTGGTCGAGCACCCTGACCGCGCCTGCCCGGTCTGCCACTCGCATGCGCTGCCTCGCCAGGCCGAATACGGCGCTGACGTAGCTGCGGTCCGTTCGCCAGACTGTCTCGTAGTAACGCGCGGCCTCTTGGCGCTTGTCGCGCAGTTCGGCGGTGGCCGCGATCGCCAGTTTGGGGGCTAGTTCGCCGGGCAACGTAGCCAGCACCGTATCGAAATCGACTGCGGCCTTCTCGAATTCGTCCTCCAGCAGTGCGCATTGCCCGCTATACCACGCCAGCCGCCAGTCTCCGGGTATCACCGCCTCGAGGTCCGCAAGCCGTTTCCTGGCGTCCTTCGGTGCACCGATTTCGAGTGACGCGCGGACCAGTCGCAACGGAATTTCGATGGAGGAACTACTGCCTTCGTGCGCGCCGCTGCGGGCCAGGCTGAGCGCGTGTTCGAGTTTGGCGGGTGCTGTGCCGCTCGTCGTGGCGAGCACTGCGGCGCCTGGGTCGCTGGGGTCGACCACGGGAACGGGTAGCGCCGCGATCACATCGTCGGGGTCCACAGGCACGTCTCGGCCTCCGCCGAAAAGCCCTCGCTGCGGACTGAAGTAGTTCGACATCCGTGGCCGTGGGGTGTCGGTGTCGGCGGCTGCGATCTCGTGCAGCACCCCGGTCAGCTGGTCGGCCACCTCTTCCATGGACGAGAATCGTCGGCTGGGAGTGGGGTCGGTAGCGCGCAGGATCGCGCGGTACAACGAATCGTGTTTCGCGAGAACGGGTACGGTCGCCGGGCCGGGTAGCTGCTCGACGAAATGTCCGTGCTCCTGCGGCACGTCCATCACGAGGACGGCGAGCGTGCGCCCGACCGTGTAGACGTCGCTCGCGACGGTAGGGCCGGTCTCGGCGATCTCGGGCGCCTGGTAACCGACGGTCCCGAAGAGCGAGCTTTCCTCGTCATCCATGGCGATGACCGCACCGAGGTCGATGAGCTTGAGCTGCTCGTCGCTTTGCATAACGTTGTCCGGCTTGAAGTCGCAGTACGCGAGTCCCTGGCTATGCAGGTAGCCGAGTGCGGGCGCGATCTCGACGATGTAGGCCACCGCCTGGTCCGGGGGTAAAGGTGCGTTGAGGGTCTTCCGGTGTTGTTTCAGCGACGTCCCACCGACGTATTCCATGACGATGTAGCCGACCGGGACGCCGGCGTTGTCGACATGCTCGACGAAGTTGTAGATCTGGACGATGTTCGGGTGCTGCACTTTGGAGAGGGCGAGGACTTCGGCGGCGGCGGCGGCCATGGCGTCGGGATCGCTGGAATTGATGAGGCCCTTCAGCACCACCCAGCGGTTGCGCACGTTGCGGTCGATCGCCAGATAGATCCAGCCAAGGCCGCCGTGCGCGAGGCAGCCCTGTACTTCGTACTGCCCGCCCACGAGGTCGCCGCGAGAAAGCTTGGGAACGAACGAGTATCGTGTTCCACACAGGGTGCAGAAGCCCTCTGGGCGTCCGGGCTCTCCGTCCCGCCCACGCCCGACAGGTTTGTTGCATTCGTGGTTGCCGCAGAATCGGTTGCGCTCGGGTACCTGAGGGTTGGTGAGGATCGCGGCGACTGGATCCACCTTCGGCATGCGTGGCATCTCGACAATCCCGGCGCCGAGGCGGCCGCGACTGCTGGTGCCCGTCGCCGACCCGGAGCGCGACGTTCGAGCTGACCGAGCGGTCGAAACGCTCGGTGTCGGCGAGGTCGCAGGCCCCTGCGTCGGCGCACTGATTGCCGGTGCCGTGCCGCAGAGATCGCAGTACCCGTCGACGACGACCCCGCCGCATCCCGGCTCGGCGCATTTCATTTCGTCTTCCCCCGCTTCTCGACGAGCAGCTGTTGGTAGTCCGTGATCGCGCGAGTCACGGCGCGAAGGTCGGACGGCCGTCGCGACAACAGGCCGACAGCGATCCGGCTGGATGCCAACAGGTCTGGATCCTCTCCCAGTCCGAGCCGGGCAGCCTTCGCCTCGTATGCCGTCAGCCGTCCCTTGAGTTCGCTTCGGCGGTCAAGCAGACCCTGCGCGAGCTCGTCATGCTCCCGCGCAGCGCGCAGCGCCGCCTCGATCCGGCGCTGCAGCGACAGCAACGCCGGGGGATCTGGTGTGGTGATTGACCGTAGCTCCGCGCGCAGGGCCGGTTCGGCGTCGTTGTGTACCGGGATCGGGCCTGCCAACACCACTTGTTCCGCGTGCGCGCGAACCTGTGCCGCGTGCTGTGTTACGTCTCGCAAAGTGTCCAGCTCCAACGCCGTCTTCGCGAGGGCATCGGGCCAATTCGCTTGCAGTGCAGCGAGAGCGGCGAGTTCGCTTGATCGCCGCTCGATGGTGTCCGCGATGGCGACGACGCGCTTCTCTATGTCCCGGTCGGTCAAGGAGAGCGGATCGGTCGCGGAAACTGCGAGCAGGTCGGCCAACTCCTTTGGGCCAGCCGCGCCGGCCTCGTCGAGTCGTTGCTGCGACGGCGCGAGCCGTTCCGCGATCAGCGAGTTGACCCCGTCGACGGCGTCGAGGAACTCGATCACGGCTGGGTAGGCGGAGCGCATCCGTTCCGCCGTGTCGGCGAGCCCGACATACTCGATTGCTTCGCCGGGGCCGCTGATTTGTCGCTGCGCCAACGGGATTAGCTGGCGAGACACCTCGAGCGGACGCTCGCGCAGCAATCTCGTCAACTCGGCACGGTCGTCGTCGTCGGGTTTTGATCGGTGCGCCCGCAACGTCTGCGCGGATTCCAGGATCGACGTCATCCGGCCCAAGTCATCCCACAGCTGCGAGAGCGATTTCTCAATCGCCGCCCACCGTTGTGCGGTCACGCCTGTCGGCGGATAGCGACGCACGTGGCCGAGCCCCGCGTGGCTGTCCAACTCCACCAGTGTCGCCGACATCGATGCGACCTCCTTTGCGCGGGAGGCGAGTTCGCGGTCGATCTCATCGGTGGTCAGCACGATCATGGTTCGTCCTGGTACTTCGCCGTCGGTGGGCCGGGCGATCGGCCGAGGCTTCGCAGATGGGCGTCGTAGAGGCGCTCCCATGTGCCATCGTCACGCATCTGTTCGAGGACTCCGTTGACGAATCGAACCAGGTCGCTGTTCTCCTTCTTGACGCCGACGCCGTAGGGCTCGACGCTCATGTCCTCACCGACCACCTCCACGGTCGGGTCCTGCTTGGCGAGCCCGCGCAGCACCACATCGTCGGTGCTGATCGCGTCGACCTGTCCCTGCTGGAACAGCACCAGGCAATCGGTCCAGGTGCTCACACCGAGCAGCGTCGGCCTTGGGTTCAGCGCGAACAACCTCGACAGTGAGGTCGTGCCCGACACCGCACATACCCGCTTGCCCGAAAGGTCGGCGTCAGAAAGGATTCCCGAACCCTTCGCAGCGAGGATCTTCTGGTGGGCGTAGTAGTACACCGTGGAGAAGTCGACGCTCTCCTTGCGGGCGCAGGTGATCGTGTAGGTCCGGACCACCAGGTCCACCAGACCCTGCTGCAAGAAGGATTCCCGTTGGCTCGCATCGACAACCCGGAATTGGATGCGGCTTGGGTCGCCGAAGATGCGGCGGGCGATCTCTCGGGCGAGGTCGATATCGAAGCCCTCCGGCTGGCCCGAAGCCGGATTTCGAGAGCCGAAGAAATACGTGTTCTGGTCGACACCGACGATAAGCCGGTCGCGCTCGGCGATCGCCGCCATCGTCGAACCCGGTGGCATGGCGCCGGGAGTAGGCAATGGCCCCGGGCGCAGGCTGGCCTCGGGATCATCACATTCCACCTTGCCGGCATCCGGCGCGGTGGTCACTTGCTGCGTACCGGCGGGCCACGCCTCGACCGGTGAGACCGTCGCCGGCGCAGGCGATACCGAGGACTCACATCCGGCGAGCGCGAGGGCGAGTGCCGACAGCGCGGTCACAACCCGCGCCCTCACATGAACTCCTTGAGCCGTGGCCACAACCCGACGACAGCCACCACTGCACCGACCACCATCAGCACAAGCGCCCCCGTTGGACTCCACGCCAACCGTGCGCCCGCTGCGGACACTCGATCGCGGAGCGTGGCGCGGGTTTGTTCGATCTCTGTGCGCAAGCTGCTTTCCACGGCGTCGAACTGCGCCGCCGAGGCGTCCGGCTCGTGACCGATTGCTTGCGCGACCGCGACGTCGTAGTCGCCTGCCTCATAGGCCGCCACCTGCTTGCGGTGGCTGGCCCTCCATTTCGCTGCAGCGTCGGCCGCCGCCTGCGGCCCCATGCCAAGCAGCGCGGCCACCTCATCCATGTGGCCGGCGAATGATTTTTCGCGGGCCGTGATATCGCCGCGCGCGATCAGTTCTAACGTCTCGTCGGTCCTGGCCTGCTGGGCGAGGATGCGAGCCTTCGCCAGTTGCCCGAATCTTGCGGTGCCATCGGTTTGGCTGGCCTCGATGTTGCCTGCCGCCAAGCGGGTAGCCACGACGATCCACCCGATGACCAGCAACACCGCGGCCGCGGTGACGATGAGCCCCAAGTTGAACTGCCGGTTCGTGCGACGAACCAGGATCACCGAACCGACGACAATCGCCGTCAGCACGAGTCCCAGCAGCACGAGACCGATTGTTGGCACCGTGCCGACGGCGCGCTGGTCGTCGTTGAGGGTGGCGAGATTACTCGAGTAGATCTTCTCGGCACCGGGAAGCAGCGCGGTCTGCATCATCGTCGACGCTTCCCGCAGGTACGCGGATCCGATAACAAATCCCTGCCGGTCGTTCGCCCGCGCCGTCTCGACCAGCCCCGTGTAGGCGGCCAGCTTCGCCGACATCTCCGCCACCGCGGTGCGGGCTTCTGCATCGGTGGTCCCCGCGGTCACATCCGCCAGTGCCGATGCCGCGTCAGCCAAGGCTTGCTTGTAACGCGTCCGCATCGCGGCCGTTTCGATCCCGCCGGATAGGAATGCTGAAGCCGCGGCGGCGTCGGCGGCCGACAGAGCGGCGTACAGCTTCTGCGCCGAGTAGGCGAGCGGCTCGGAGCGGTCGAGAACCGCGTTGTGCTCGGCGATCCGTCCGTCGAGCTGCCCCCCACACACCAGTCCGGCAAGCACGCAGCATGCCGCGACGACGATCGCGATAATGCCGACGACACCCGGCGTTGTGCGGGCCAGACGTCGCACCCACGCCACCGAAGCCCGCTCGTCCCGCATGGGGGGAGAGTCCATCTCGTTCACCCCCTCCTAACGCGATCGTAAATCGCAGAGGGGCTCCTCGTCTGGCTGTCGAGACAGAAAAGACTCAGCTGTGACCTGGGCCTTCTCGCTGCTGGTTGGCTACGTGCCTCTTGGTCTCACGTCGAACAGGACGGTCTTCGCCTTTGGGTCACCGGCGTGGGATGCGGCCTCGATACGCATCGCACCGACCGTGAGCTGAAGCCGATCTCCGGTCCACCGTTGCATCGGGCGGGTCGAGCAGTGCACCTCGACAACACTCGATGTTTGGGCGTCGGCACCGACGACGGCGAATCCGATCAGCGCGCGGGCGGGCACGTCGGAATCGGTGTCCTGGGTGGCGTAGATCTGAACGACGTGCCGTCCAGCGCGCGCACCGGTGTTGCGGACTGTGACCGTGGCCGTGAATTCCTCTCCTTCGAGGTTCCCGACGGCGAGGTCGCTGATGTCGAAAGTGGTGTAGCCGAGACCGAATCCGAGCGGGTATGCCGCCGCGACCCGGTCGCGGTCGAGCTTCTGTTGACCGAACCAGCGCGGGTAGGTCACGGTGCGGGCGCGCCAGTCAACGACGGGCAGGTCCTGGCGGCGGACGGGGATGGCCACAGGGAGTCGCCCGCTGGGTTCGGCGTCGCCGAGCAGGATGTCGGCTAGGGCGCGGCCGCCTTCCATGCCGGGGTACCAGGCGTGCAACGTGGCAGCGACGTCCTGGTCCCATGGGTCGGTCATCAGAGTGCCACCACCGATGAGCACAACGATGGTCCGTGGGTTGAGTGCGGAGACGCGGGCGATGAGATTGGCGTCTTGGTCATGCAAGTGCAGGCTGCCGCGGTCTCCGCCACCCAAGCGTTTCTTGACTACCCGCGACCCCATGACCTTGGCCGCGATGCGCCGCACCGGCTCCCATTTCATGGGCCCGCCGAATACTGCGAGAGCTTCGGAGTCGGCGCCCACGAGCGCCTCGCCTTCGTCGAATGCGTCCATGCCGACCACGATGACCACGGCGTCGGCACCCGCAATGGCTTCGACATCGTCGACGCCGGGCTGAACGACTTTGTCACCGAGACGCTCACGGAGCCCGGCAAGGGTGCTCGCGGTGTCGGGTGGGTAGACGCGGGACGAGCCGAGGTCGCCGAGATTCGGTTGATCCGCGAGACGACCAAGTACAGCAAGAGATTTGAGGGATGCCTCGGTTAGAGGCAGCGTCGCGGTGCCGTCAAATTCGGTGTTGCGCAGCAGCACGGTCCCGCGCGCCGCGGCCTCGCGGGCAAGGGCGCGGTGCTCGATGCATGCGGTCACTGTCACTGGTGGATGGGGAAGGGCCCGCACTGCGAGCCGCAGTTGAGCGCCGAGGAGCCGCTCGCCGGCGCGGACAACGTCGGCGCGGTCAATCCGGCCCTGGCGGAGCGCCCTTGGGAGTTCGCGTGCGCGTTGCATGCGGAACGGCATCTCGACGTCCTGCCCCGCAGTAACAGAGCTGATCGCATCGCGGAGCCCAAAAACGAAGTCGGTCATGACGAATCCGGTGAAGCCCCAGTCGTTGCGGAGCATGTCGGTGAGTAGACGGCGGTTCTGTCCCGCCCATTCGCCGTTGACCGAGTTGTAGGCGCTCATCACGCCGTCGGCGCCGGCCTCAATGGTGGCGCGGAAGTGCGGAAGGTATGCCTCCCGCATGGTGGCTTCGTCGACACGCACGTCGACGAAGAACCGCGCCTCCTCCATCGAGTTGAGCGCGAAGTGCTTCACAGTGGTCATCGCCCACGGCGAGACCCCGTCAAGGAGGGCCGAGCCCATTCGTCCAACCAGTAGCGGATCCTCGCCGTATGACTCCTGCGAGCGTCCCCAACCGGGGAACGGGGCCACGTTGATGCAGATCCCAGCGAAACAGTTGCCGCCGACGGCACGAGCCTCCTTCCCGATGGCGTCGCCGACGCGGCGCTCGAGGTCGGTGTCCCAGCTGGCGGCGCGGGCGATGGAGACGGGAAACGCGGTCGCCCTGCCGACGACGACGCCGCGCGGGCCGTCGACGAAGCGGATACCGGGAATCCCCAGCCGCTCGATGTGGCCGGCGGGGAAAGGGGTCCAGTTGGTCCGATTGGCGGTCTCCACGAGACCCTTGAGCATGGGGGTGTCACCGTCGAGCAACCACAGCAGCTCGTCATCGGTGAGCTCCGAGACGAGGTCAGCGGCAGCCGCTTCGACCGTCAGCCGTCCATCTCGAATGGATGCGACCGCGGATCCGAAGGCGGTGTCGTGGGTGAAAAGCGTTATGAGAGTGCTTCTTTCTGCAATCCGGCACTGAGAATCGCTGCCCTGTCTGTGAATCTACAGCCGGCGTGTGGCGGTCGACCCTCGATGCTTCGGTGCTTACCCCGCGGATAGGAAAACCTTTCCCATCGACAAGTGGAATCTGGCTTCCCAGCGATTACGGAACCACTGCTCGATCACGACAATTTCCCTCATGCCTACACATATGAGCAAGGCCCATGCCGACGGCTTCCGGATCCACGCGATCTGGGATTCGGCCGAGGCCCTGGCTCGCGCCGACTGGATGCACGAACTGATCAAATCCGGAGTGGCGGCCAATGCGCCGGCCGGAAAGGTCGTGGCCCGATGAGGAAGTTCATGGCGCTGCACCGCAATGTCCGGGTCAGGATCGGGTTGGCGTTCGTCCACAAGTTGATCGACGCGATGATCCTCACCTTCATCGCGATCTACCTCGCAGCCCGGGTGGGAATCGCGACCACGGGCGCGTTGATCCTGCTGTTCGCCGTGTTCGCGATCTTCGGCATGCTGCTCGGCGGTCATTTGTCAGAGAAGTGGGGACGCCGGCCCGTCCTCATCGTCGGCGACGTCATCGGCACCGCCTTCCTGGTGCTGATGACCGTGGCCTACTTCGCCGACTGGGGCCCGCTCGCCGTTTACTTCAGCTACGCCATCGTCAAGTTCGGGACCAACATGGCGCTGCCGGCCAACGACTCGACCATCATCGACGTCACCCCGCCCGAGGACCGCAAGTACGTCTACACGGTCAACTACTGGGTGATCAACCTCGCGCTCGGCGGCGGCGCGCTGCTCGGCGGCTTCCTCTACGGCTCGCACTTCGGCGCGGTGATCCTGGGCGGCGCCATCGGGATGGGCTTCGCCCTCCTCGTCACCGTGCTGATGGTGGCGGAGACGAAGCCGGAATCGACGACGGCCGCCGCACCCGCCAAGCTCCGCGGGTGGGCCCAGTTCGCCGAGGGATACCGGGTGGTGCTGGTCGACTCGACGTTCCGCCGGCTGATCATCATCGCCACCCTGGTGCTGACCCTCGAAGGGCAGCTGAGCACCGCGATCGGGATCCGGCTGTCGAACGACTTCGGAATCCAGCACGTGTTCCCGTTCGGCGACGTGGGCGGCGTGCAGATGCTCGGCGTGCTCAAGGCGGTGAACACCGTCCTGGTCGTGCTGCTCGCTCTGCAGGTCAACACGCTGCTGCGGCGGCTGCCCGACCGGACCCGGATCTATGTGGGCATCCCCCTGTACGTAGGCGGCTTCGCGGTGCTGGCGGTCACCAACACCGCCTGGGTGCTACTGGCCGCCGTCGTAGTGCTGACCATCGGCGAGCTGATGAACACACCAGTCCAGCAGGCGCTGCTGGCTGAGCTGGCGCCCGAGCAGGGGCGGCCCCGGTACATGGCCGCGTACTACCTGCACATCCGGTTCGGTCAGGTCGTCAACTCGCTGCTGATCAGCCTGAGCGCGGTGCTGAGCACCCACGGGATGGCCGGGATCTACCTGCTCTTCGGCGTCGTGATCCTCATGCAGTACCGGGTGATCCTGGCGCGCCGCCAGGCGCCCGCCGCTGCACAAGCACCGCTGTCCGTCTGACTTTTCATCCATTGGAGGCAATCATGTCGGCACACGCGAACCGCGTCACCGAGGCCTACCTGGCCGAATGCGCGACTCCGGACAGCCGGCTTCGCGGCGCGCTGGCCGACCTCGACGTGTCGGAGACCATGCGTGCGGCGTGGCCGAGGCTGCTGCCCCGTCCGGTCATGGTCGACGAGGCCGAGTTCCGGGCGTTCGGCCGGGATCTCGTCACCATTTTCGACTTGGTCACCTCGCTGCCTCGGCGTTGCTTCGACGGCGACTTCGAACGGTTCCGTGCGGCGCTGGGCATCGACGACCGGCGCGGCGCGTGGATGCGCCGGCTGCTCGGCGATGGCCCCCCGCCGCTGTACGGCCGGGCCGACACCTATTACGACGGTTCATCTTTCAAGCTGCTCGAGTTCAACATCGGCAGCGCGCTCGGCGGACTGGACATGGTTGGCCCGCTGCCGAAGGCCTACCTGCGGATCCCCGCGGTTGCCGAGTTCGCCGCCGAACACGGCCTTGGCTACCTGGACACGAGCGGGGAGCTGGCCGCGGCGCTGCGCAACGCGGGCAAGGGAATTGGAGCCGGCGAGCCGGTGGTCGCGGTGCTCGAGGGTCCCGGCGGGATGGCCGCCTACGGCCACCAGCGGCGGGCGATCGGGGAGCTGCTGGCGGAGCAGGGCGTCGACTGTCGGGTCGGCGAGATCAGCGACCTGACCTTCCGCGCTGGCAAGCCGTACCTGCACGGCAGCGGAATCGATGTGATCCTGCGCTACTACGGGCTCGAGGAGATGCTGGCCCATCCCGACGGCGACGCGCTTATGGAGCCGGTCTTCCGCGCCCATGAGAACGGCACCGTGGTGGTGTGGACGCCGACCAACGTCTTCGGGAACAAGGGCACGCTCGCGATGCTGTCCGAGTTCGCCGAGGACGCCTCGGTGTTCTCGGCGCAGGAGCGCGCGGTGATCGAGCGGGTGCTGCCGTGGAGCCGCATGCTCGGCAGGCGCGGCGCGGAATCGGATGAGCGGTTCATCTCCGAGTGCATGCAGCGCCGGGAAAGCCTGGTGTTCAAGCCAACTGGGCTATTCGGTGGCGAAGGCGTCCTCATCGGGCGGGAAGTGACCCCCGGTACGTGGCGGGAGGCGCTGACGGCGAGCACGCAGACCGGTTGCCTCGTGCAGGAGATCGTGCAGCCGAATGTGGAGACGGTGATCGAACCGCAGACCGGTGCCCGCTCCGAGTGGTACGCGCTGTGGGCCGCCTTCATGACCCCGACCGGGCTCTGCGGCGGCGGCGTGCGTGCCGTACCGCCTGGCGGCAGCACCGTCATCACCATGATCAACAACACCCAGGTGCGCAACACGTGCCTCTTCACCTGCTGAGCAAGGAGTAATGCAATGACACGATTCGTCGACCTGACCCACGGCTTCTACGACGGAATGCCGTCCTATCCCGCCGACTGGTTTCCGCAGTTCGTCAGCGAGCGCACGATGACCCCGGAGACCGACCCTTACGGCACCAAGCGCACGTTCTCCTACCTGCACGTGTTTCCGCACAACGGGACGCACATGGAGTACCGCCTGCATTTCTTCCCGGGCGCCGAGGGAATCGACGAGGTTCCGCTGCACACCCTGATCGGGCGCGCCTGCGTCGCCGACCTGTCCGACAAGGGCGAGCTGGAGCCGGTCACCGGCGAGGACCTGGAGCGGGTCCTGCGTCCCGTGTGGCGAGAAGGCGACCGGCTATTGGTCCGCACCGACTACCTGCACAACAACTGGGGCCGGCCCGACTACTGGGACCGCCCGCCGTATCTGACCCCGTCGGCCGCGGAATGGGCAATTGACAATGGCGCCAGCCTATTCGGTCTGGACTGCCTCACCGAACGGCCCGGCGACGCCGAATCTCCCGTGCACCACGCGCTGCTCGCGGCCGGCATCCCGCTGCTGGAGTACGTCACCAACATGCACGAGCTCACCAGGCCGGTCGTGCAGCTGTTCGCGCTGCCAATGAAGGCGGCCGGCGCCGAGGCGGCTCCCACGAGGGTCATCGCCATGGAGGACACTGATGGCTGAGTCGGCCTGGCCTTCCGTTGCACTGGCGCCCGTGGCTGACGACGCCGCGGTGCCCGGTGTGTTGCAGCGGCTGCTCGAGCTGATCGACGAGCCGTTGGCCGGCCTGCGTCCCGGCGCCGAAGTGTTGATCAAGCCGAACATGTTCCAGACCACCCCCGGATTCCACGTGAGCCCGGCCCTGCTGGCCGCCATCGCCCGCGCGGTCGCCGAGCACGGCGCCCGGCCAGTGATCGCGGAGCGCACGCACGCCATCTACGAGATCCTGAACGACCACGAGGCCGCCCGGTACGCCCGCGTGGTCAGCTTCGACGACCTGCCGTTGCGCATCACCAACATTCCGGGCGCGACGTCGCTGCGGGTGCCGATCGCGGTCCCCGAGCTGATCGAAGACTGCGACTACTTCATCGGGGTGCCGCAGCTGCGCACGCATGCCAGCGTCGTCTACTCCAACGCGATGAAGAACCTCGTCGGGCTGCTGCCCGGCTACACGACCCGAATCGTGCACATGGCCGGGGTCGACGAGTCCACCGTGGACCTCAACCTGATGCGCCCGCAGGATCTGGTCATCTGCGACGGAACAACGGTCATCGAGGGCAACTACCCGATGGACGGGCGCGCGCGCTCGGTGGGCTTCCTGGCCGCCAGCCGGAACGCGGTCGCCCTCGACGTCGCGGTCGGCGTGCTGGCCGGTTTCGACCCGAACAGCGTCGCCTATCTGCGCGACGCACACCAGCGCGGTATGGGCCCGCTCGCGCTCGAGGACATCGATCTGCGCGGCACGCCGCTTGAGGACCTCGCCTTCGACATGGTCAAGGCGCCGGTCGAGATCGTTCCGCCGCGTGCGGGCATCCACGTCTACGCCGAGCACGCCTGCCCGGCATGCAGCCGGTTCGTGGCCGGGGCCATGCGCGCACTCGCCGAGGAGCTGTGCGCCTGGGACGGCGAGATGACGATCATCTCCGGTCCGCAGGTACAGATGCCGCCGCTGCGCGGTGCGGTGATCCTGGTCGGCAACTGCCTCTACGAGAGCCGCGATCTCGGCATCTTCATCGAGGGTTGCCCGCCGCGCGCCATCCAGCTCGCCGCGTTTCGGTACGCGATGGGCAAACCCGTCGGCGACCACGAGCGGACCCAGTTCCGGGTGCCGCCACAGCTGGAGGGCGTGCCGGGATGACGATTCTGACGATCAGCACGGTCAGCTCGCCCGGGTTGGCACTGCCCGCCGGATCACGGCTGTACCGCCATGTAGTGCAGCTGGCGAGGCCGATGGACCCAGTGGCGGCCGCCGCGGCGCTGCGTACCGACGAACGGATCATGCTCACCGCCGGATCCGATGGTCGCCACGCAACTCTGGCCGTCGGCGAGCTCGCCGTCCTGTCCCATCCTGGCGGCGCGGGCCACGCACCGTTGGCCGACGCCGTGGATTTCCTTGCCGGACTGGACATCCCAGCGGACACCCCGGCTGCCGAGGCGGCCTGGTACGGGCTGCTGGGCTATGACGCGGTGCGCGACTTCGAGCGGTTGCCCAGCCGTCACCCGGCAACCGATCGGCCGGTGTACGAGTTCTTCCTGCCCGAGACGCTGGTCCAGTTCACCGACGGGTACGGGCAGGTGATCGGCCGCGGTCCGTCAGCCGCCGCCGCACGCGCCGCTGCCGAGCGTGTCGCGAAAAAGCTGGACGGGCTGGCCGTGGCGCCGCTGGGCATCGTCGCCGTGGGAGCCGGCCGGTTCGGCTTCAGCTACGAGGAGTACGCCGCCGCGGTCGACCGCGCGAAGCAGCACATCCTCGACGGCGACGTCTTCCAGCTCGTACTGTCCATCGCCTGGACAGCACCGGCCACCGTGGACGGTCTTGCGGTCTTCGAGCGGCTGACCGCGATCAATCCGTCCCCCTACCACTTCTGGTACGCCGGACCGCGGTTCGAGGTGGTCGGCGCCTCACCGGAACCGTGCCTGACGCTGAACGACGGCCGGGCGCTCATCCGTCCGCTCGCCGGAACCCGGCCTCGCGGCCACGACAGCCTCGCCGACCAGCGCGCCGAGGCTGACCTGCGGTCGTCGGTCAAGGAACTGGCCGAGCACCGGATGCTCGTCGACCTCGCGCGCAACGACCTGGGCCGGGTGTGCCGGCCGGGCAGCGTCTCGGTCGAGCGGCTGATGGACGTGGAGCGCTTCTCCCACGTGATGCATCTGACCTCGGACGTATACGGCCAAATCCGCGGCGACCGGCGGACCGACGAGCTCATCCGGGCAACGTTCCCTGCGGGCACCATGACCGGCACGCCCAAGGTGCGCGCGATGGAGATCATCGACGACCTGGAGCCGAGCCGGCGTTGGCTGTACTCGGGCGCGGTCGGCTCATTCGGACTGTCCCACGTGGACTTGTACCTGACGATTCGCAGCATGGTGCTGTGCGACGGGGAGATTCGGCTGCAGGCGGGAGGTGGCGTCGTGCACGACTCCGATGCGTCGGCCGAGTACGCCGAATGCCTTGCGAAGCTCGGCTCGGGCGCCCGCGCCCTTGGCGTAACTATGAAAGGCGGCGCGACATGATCTGCGTCATCGACAACTACGACTCGTTCGTCTACAACCTCGTGCAGTACGCGGGAGATCTCGGCGAAGAGTGTGTCGTATACCGCAACGACGAGGTGACCGTCGAGCAGGTCGTCGACCTCGCACCCGAGTTGATCCTCATCTCGCCGGGCCCCGGTGATCCCGCCGACGCGGGTATCTCCATCGAGCTGATCCGGCGGCTGGGCCACACCTTCCCCATTTTCGGAGTATGTCTTGGCCACCAAGCGATCGGTGCCGCCTTCGGCGCTCGGATCAGGCACGCGGCCGCGCCGATGCACGGGAAGTGCTCGGAGATCACGCACGACGGAAGCGGCGTTTTCGCCGAGCTCCCGAACCCACTGACGGTTGCCCGCTATCACTCGCTGGTGATCGAGGCCGACACGATGCCGGACGAACTGGTGGCGACTGCCTGGTCGGAGGAGGGCGAGATCATGGGCGTCCGGCACCGGACACTGCCGATCGAAGGCGTGCAGTTCCACCCGGAGTCGCTGTTCACCGAACGAGGCGTCGACATCGTCGGCAATGCGGTGCGCGGTATGCGCAACCGGCTGTCCGCGGAGGCGGTGGGGGCCGCATGACCGCCGACCGGCTTCTGGCCCGACTTCGGTCACTCGACAGTGTGGCTGTCGCGTTTTCCGGTGGGGTTGACTCCACCCTCGTGCTGGCAGCGGCCTTGCGAGCGCTTCCGGCCAACCGGGTGCTGGCGGTGATCGCCGACTCGCCCAGCCTCGCCCGTACCGAACTCATTGACGCGCGGCAGGTCGCCGCCGATCTCGGTGCGGAGCTGGTCGAAGTCCGGGTCGCCGAGCTCGACGTGCCCGGCTATCGCGCGAATGCGGGCAACCGCTGCTATTTCTGCAAACACACCGTGCTGTCTGCCGTCAGCGAGCTCGCGGTCCAGCGGGGCATCGCGCACGTGGCCACCGGTACGCATGCCGACGATCATCGGGCCGTGCACCGACCCGGTCTGCGTGCGGCCCGTGAGCTGCACGTGGTCGAACCGCTCGCCGATGCCGGGCTCGGCAAGCGGGAGATCCGGATGCTGGCGGCCGCGTGGTCGTTGCCCGTCGCCGACAAGCCGGCGACGCCGTGCCTGGCCTCACGTATCGCCGTGGGAGTACCGGTCTCCATCGGCCGGCTGGGCCTGGTGGAGCGCGCCGAGATCGCGGTGCGAGCGCGGCTGGCCGGAGCCGGTGTCCAACCGCGTGATCTACGAGTTCGGTTGCTCGGTGACGGATTTGCCGTTGAGCTGGACCAGTCGGCGCACGCCGCGCTGGAGGCGTTGCCAGGACTCACCGGCGAGGTCCTCACCGAATTGAATGGCCTTGGCCTGACCGGTGCCGGGCGGGTAGGGACATACCGCTCTCCGACGCTCGCGCCCGCTATCGGTGACAGTGCGCTCGCTTCGTGAGATCGTCACCCTGACACCGGTGCCCCGCACACCTGGAGGCGGAACCTTGACGTCCTCCCCTGGCTGAAGCCAGGGGATTCCAATCCCATCTACTACCGTATTCGGCAGGAGAGCAGAGTTGAGGTTCACGGTTCGCAGACTGGCTAGCGCCGAGGTCTCCCCGTGCTGTCACCGCCCGTCCGGCGGCGATGTTGCGTGCAGCGTTCACGTCGGCGTTGGACGGACCCGCCTTGCAGGCTTGGCACTCGAAGACCGCTTGGCTCTTACGGTTTTCCAGTGCGACATGCCCGCAGGCGGAGCATCGTTGCGACGTGTATCGCGACACCTTGGCAACATAACTGCTACCACCGACAAGTTGCCGAGAGGAGAGGCGGCGTTTCCTTCCCCGGCTAAAGCCAGGGGTTTCCACGCCGCACCGACACCATGACGGAGCCCTGGGAACCCGACGAGGCGCTGACCGCCTTCGCCGACCTCGATCTCGACCGAGCTGCCCGGCGAGGCTATCCGGAGGCGGTGTACTGCCAGGGCAAGACGCCCGAACAGGTCCGGCTGATCGCCGGCGCGCTGCGCGGCCACGGAGCCCGCACGTTGTTCACCCGGGCGAGCCCGGAGCACGCCGCAGCGATCCTCGGTGAGCTGCCCGACGCCTTCCACGACGTAGCCAGCGGGCTGCTCGCGTGGCCCCCCGACCCGCCGGATCCGGTGGGTGGCCGGGTCCTCGTGGTGGCCGCCGGCACGTCCGACGAGCCCGTCGCGCGGGAGGCGCTGCTCACCGCCCGGCACCTCGGCCGCCCCGCCGACCTGATCATGGACGTCGGTGTCGCCGGCCTGCATCGAATACTTCGCCGGCTTGACCTGCTCCGCGCGGCCAGGGTGATCGTCGTGGTGGCGGGCATGGACGGGGCACTCCCCGGGGTGGTCGCCGGGCTGGTCGCGGCGCCGGTGGTGGCGGTGCCGACGTCGACCGGGTACGGCGCGGCGTTCGAGGGCCTGGCGCCGCTGCTGACGATGCTCAACAGCTGCGCGCCCGGGGTGGCGTTGGTGAACATCGACAACGGTTACGGCGCCGGCCATCTTGCCGCTCAGATAGCCGCACCGTCCTGATCGCGAGGTTCGTCCGACCATCGCGCGCCGGGACGGAGCATCACCACCGTGCGGTGGCGACAGCGCGGGGCCATCTGAGGCGCCCGGTGCTTACCGGGCGGACAGGAAACCCTTCCCCCTCGGGAGTGAAATCTCGCTTCGCGGCGATTATGGAACCGACGCGCGATCGCGACTATTTCCTCATGACCACGAACACCGAACAACGGCAAGCCATCTGGTACGTAACGGGGCTCGCCGAGGTGCTCGCCGGCCCGGGCTCGCAGGACCAATCCGACGATGCGATCGTCCAATTCGATCGGTATCGCCGGACCCGCACGCCCAGTCCCCCGAACGCTTCGCCCAACACTCTCAGTCACACGGCCCGACGACGACTGGATCAGTGGGGCTATGTCCTCGTCGAGGATGTCGAAAGTTCAACCGCCGCAGAGGAACTCGTTCGCTCAGTGGGCGATCTGATTCCGCAACACAACGGCCTCCTTACGCACGAGGTGACCTACCGCCCAGGAAATAAGGACCGGTCGCAAAGCGCGAACGGAACCTCGGCCCGTACCGAGGCGCCCGGCCGGCATCCCAGTCCCGCCTACCTGGCGCTGTTTTGCCACCGCCAGGCTCGCCGCGGTGGAGGCCACACCGACCTGCTCGACATCCGGAAATTGGTCGGGGCACTCGATGCCGACGAGCTGGCCTTGATGACCGATGCCGAGCTGCACTTCCCAGGGCCGGACGGCGGCGTCGACACCACGATGCTGAGCACCGACGCCGGCGGCAACACAGTCACCCGCTTCAGCTACGACCTACTGACCACAGCCGACGACGACCCAACCCTCGGCCCAGACGTCGATCCCTCCCGGCTGCCGCTCGGCGAGGCCGGCCGCAGGCTCGCGCATCGAATCAGCGACCTGTTCCGCGAGCAGCGCACGAGTGTGCTGATCCCGGACGGCTCGCTGCTGATCTGGGACAACCAGCGCATGTTGCACGCGCGGTCGGAGAACCACGACCGCTCCCGCCATCTGACCCGGTTCTGGAGCACCGACTGGAGGCGGGCGTGACCATCGACGGTCGGCGGGATCACGGTGTCTGACCGGCCGGCGTCTGGTTACCTCCCGGACCCTGCGGCGTCCGGCTGGCGCGTGCGACCAGTTCCCGCCGCCGAGGTGTGGCCCATCCGCCACCAGGTGTTGCGTCCGGGACAGCCGTTGGAAAGCAGCCGTTACGCCGAAGACGACCGGCCCGGCGCCCGGCATTTCGCCGCGCTCCACAAGGGCCGTCCGGTGGGTGCGGTCTCGGTGTATCACGAGGATCCGCCTGCCGAGTTCACCGTGCCGGGCCTGAAACCGGGCCAAGGCTGGCATTTGCGCGGTATGGCCACCCTCGACGAGGTTCGCGGCACCGGTGCGGGCAGCGCCCTGTTGCGTACCGCACTCACCCACGCGGTGCTCGCCGGCGGGCGAGTGGTCTGGTGCAAGGCCCTCACCTCCGTCGCGGACTTCTACCGCAAACACGGGTTCCAGACCCTGGGTGAGGAGTTCGAGATTCCCGGCATCGGGCCGCATTCGTTTATGTACTGGATGGACCGGAACATCTCGCCGCTCAGATAGCCGCACCGTCCTGATCGCGAGGCTCGCCCGACCACCGCGCTCCCGGACGGAGCATCGCAGCGTCGGCGGCCGCGATCGCCTCGTCGAGCACCTGCCGCACCGGCACGTCGCGGGCCCGGGCCAGGGCTGCGGCGTCTTCGAACTCTGGGGTTGCGTGCACGATGCGACCGGCCCGCAGCGCCACCTTGATCCGCACATCGCCGCCGCGCAGCGCGACGGCCCGCCAGTCCCGGTGCAGGGCCACGCGCGACACCGGCGCCTCCCGTACGCCGATCGTCGAGGTCAGCGCGAAGACGGCGTCGCGAAGTGCTGCCCGCTCCGCCTCCCGGGCGAGCACGCATAGCGTGTGCGCCGGCCGACCCTTCTTCATCACGATCGGCACGAGCCACGCGTCGGCGGCTCCCGCCTCGAGCAGCGCGGCCAGCACCGTCGGCCATACCCGCGGATCCAGGTCGTCGACGTTTGTCTCCAGCACCCACAGGCTGTCGGCCGTCGGCATGTCGGCAATGGGAATGCCGAGGGCCACGCGGACCACGTTGGCCCGCCCAGGGACGTCACGCCCGCCCGCGCCCACCCCGACCGCCGTGATCTCCATCGGCCCAATCGAGCCGCACTCGTCTGCCAGTGCACGGATCAGCGCCATGCCGGTGGGCGTGGCCAGCTCGCCGTCACCGCCCGCGAGGACCTGCCACCCGCGGGCGAGCTCAAGAACCGCGGGTGGTGGCACCGGCATGTCGCCGTGGGCTGAGCCGACCCGCCCGGAGCCCACAGCTACCGGGCTGGCCGTCACCCGCGTGACAGCCAGCTCGGCCAGCGCGGCACACACTCCGATGATGTCGGCAATCGAGTCCCACGAACCCACCTCATGGAAATGCACGTCGTCCAGTGAGACTCCGTGCACCCGCGCCTCCGCGTCGGCAAGCCGTGCGAACGCCGCGAGCGCGGTGGTGCGGACCGCGCTGGGCAGTTCAGCGGTCTCGAGCATCGCTCGGATGCGTGCCCACGAGCGGTGCGGATGATCCTCGGCGCGACTCTCGACGTCAAGCTTCAGCGCGCGCAGCCCGGCCCGGTGCACTGTGCTCGTTCGTAGCGCGACCTCGCCGGGCACGACGGCGGATACCGCGGATTCGACCTTGTCGAGCGGGGCGCCGGCGTCGATCAATGCGCCCAGCAACATGTCGCCCGCGATGCCCGCGGTTGCGTCCACCCAAAGGTGCAAGCCGGCACTGTGCCCCATAGTCCGCCACGCTATTGCGAATTGCGCCTTTCCCATAGTCCTGGGTTGCCACTGACGGGATTGTCAGGCCTTCGGCTCGGCGACGGCACGACTGGCGCGGGGGCAGGGATGTTTTTCTCGCCGCGGTCGTACCGATCGCGAATTCGCTTGTGCCGCAGGTCGATCGGCGCGAGGTCTTCGCGCGTCGCTGAGACAGCCCCAGCACACCGAACGAGCCCGGTGCTTACTCCGCGGATAGGAAAACCTTTCCCATCGACAAGTGGAATCTGGCTTCCCGGCGATTCCGCAAGCACGACTCGATCGCGACCATTTCACTATGACCACGGACACACACAACACAGTCCTGACCCCGGAACTGCGGGCCAAGGTGGCGTCGGACTCCAGCATCGGTGGTGGCAACCTGCTTCCCTCGATGCTCGCCATCAACCCGTACCCCGACGAGCCGTTCATCAAGTCGCTGACTCCGGTGCCCTACACCGACGGCGAGACGCGGACCGAGTTCAGCCTCCGCGACCTCGACCACCTGATCCAGAGCTGGTCGGTGTGGTACCAGGCGCAAGGCGTGCGGCCGAAGGACCGGGTTGCGATCTTCCTGCCCGACTCCATCGCATATTTCGTGCACTACTCGGCCATCGCTCAGCTCGGCGCCATCGCCGTGCTCATCAACTGGAAGTCGCCGCGGGAGAGCGCGGTCGCGTTGTGCGAGCGGACCGGCGCGATCGGCCTGTACACCGACCTGGAGCGGATGGACCGGATGGCGCCCGATCTGGACAAGCTGGCGCTGCGGTGGATCAAGACCATCGAGGAAATGCCGAGTCCGGCTTCGGCGACGCTGAGCGACGAGGCACGGTTTCGGCATAGCCCCGACGACCCGGTGGGGATGATGCACTCGTCGGGCACGACGGGCCTGCCCAAGCCGGTCATCCACACCCACCGCACGATTCTGGAGGGCCCCAAGTTCCGTGCCGTCGACTACAAGGAGGAACCCAACGCCCGGATCATGACCGCGCTCCCGCAGTCACACCAGGGCACCATCTCGTTCACCTCCTACGCGGTGCTCACCGGACAGCCGTTGCTGGCCTGGCGGGATGTCACAGGCGAGGAGCTGGCGGCGGCCATCCCGGAGCACAAGCCGACGATGGTGATGGCCTTCGGCCACGCCTACCCCGAGCTCGCCGCGCTGGAGACTCCCGCCGGCGCCCTCGACTCAGTGAACATCTGGGTCTCCATGGGGGATGCGGTGCACGAGCGGCACCTGAAGAACGTGCTCGAGCGCCGCTCTGCAGACCTCCCGCCAGCTGCCTTCCTCGACCGCCTTGGCACCACCGAGCTGGGATGGGGCGTCCTGATGCAGCCACGCACCCTGGCGACCCAGCGCAACGACCGCTGCGTCGGCCGCTCCGTCGGCTTCGCAGAGGTCGCCATCCTGCGGGAGAACGGCACCCTCGCCGCGCCGTACGAGTACGGATTCCTCGGGGCGAAACCACCGTCGATGACCGTGGGGTACTGGGGCAACCAGGACACCTACTACCGGAGCATTCTCGCCGGCTACTGGCTGACCGGCGACATCGCCTACCGCGACGAGGACGGCTACTTCTACCAGGTCGACCGCGCGGTCGACGTGGTGCACACCAGCCAGGGGCCCGGCTACTCGGTCCAGATAGAGGAACTGGTCCTCAACGAGGTCGTCGGCGTCAAGGACTGCACGGTCGTCGCCGGTGGCTACCGAAACGAGAAGGTGGCCGTCGCCGTGGTGACCGGGGAGGACATCGACCCGGAAAAGGTGCTGTTCGCGGCCAATGATGCGTTGCGCGCGACCGGAAAGCCGGAACTGGCCATGGTCGAGGTGGCGAGCGGCGACGGCGACTTCCCACTCGGCGTCACTGGTAAGTCGCTCAAGCGATACCTGCGTGACAAGTACCACGACCTCGTCGTCTACCTCGCTGACGGCGGAACCAAAAACCTCGCTACGAGCGCTGCGCTCGCCTAACTCGATCGGAAAACACCATGACTAAACAAGACACTCTGCTCGTGTTCGACGAGGCCGTCACCCGCGCCGGCGTCGAGGGGTGGATACAGCACCTGGAATCCGCCGGCGCACCAACCGAGATGTACCGGCTGGGCGGCACTCTCGTCCTTTCGGTATCCGATGTGGACCTCATCCACAAGGCGGGGCCGGAGCTTCCTGCGCCGACCCACCAAGTGCCGAAAAACGGTGATGTCTGGCTGGGGCGCAAGGAACTGCGCCCCAGCGGGACCGAGGTCTCCTTCGGACCGACCACGATCGGCGGCGGTTCCGTCGCGGTGATCGCCGGACCGTGCGCGGTCGAATCGCCGGAACAAACGATGGCCACCGCGGCCGTCGTCACCAAACACGGCGCGGTCGGCCTGCGGGGCGGCGTTTTCAAACCGCGGACCTCGCCACATTCTTTCCAGGGCCTCCAGTGGGACGGCCTTGACCTGCTGGCCGAGGCCAGGGAGCGGACCGGCCTCCCCGTCGTCACCGAGGTGGTCGACCCGGAGCACGTCAAGCGGCTGGCTGCGGTGGTCGACGGGTTGCAGATCGGTGCCAGGAACATGCAGAACTTCGCGCTGCTGACCGCGGTGGGCCAGAGCGGCCTTCCGGTCGTGCTCAAGCGCGGCTTCGGCTGCACGGTGGAGGAAACCCTCGCCGCCGCCGAGTACCTGCTGCTCGAGGGCAATGACCAGGTGGTGCTGTGCGAGCGGGGTATCCGCACGTTCGAGCCATCGGCGCGCTTCACCCTGGACCTCACCGCGGTGGCGCTGTGGAAGCAACGCACCCACCTGCCGGTCATGGTGGATCCCAGCCACTCCGGCGGCAAGCCAGAACTGGTGGAACCGCTGTCACTGGCCGCGGTCGCGGCCGGCGCGGACGCGCTGATCATCGATGTCCACGTCCAGCCGGAGCTGGCGTTGTGCGATGGCAACCAGGCGCTCCGCCCACAACAGTTCGCCGACTTAATGGGCCGGCTCGCTCCGCTGGCGGCCGGACTCGGCCGCCACATGAGCGGCGCATAGATCGGGGCCTCTGGTGTTCACTGAGAAGCTACAGCTGGCGATCGTCGGGCTTGGCCCACGCGGTTTGTCGGTCGCGGAACGCCTCTGCGCAAATGCTGAGTCGCTTCTGCCGCCCGGGCGCGAACTCGTCATCCACATCATCGACCCGCATGTCCTCGAGGGCGGCCAGGTATGGCGAAGCTCGCAGGACCGCGTGCTGTTGATGAACACGGTCGCCTGCCAGGTGACCGTGTTCGTCGACGACACCGTCGACTGCGACGGACCGGTGGTGACCGGACCGAGCCTCTACGAGTGGGCTCGCTCGATCGCGTTGATCGGCAGCCCGAACGTGCCGGAGGCCGTTCGAGCCGAAGCCGTCGCACTCGGGCCGGACGACTACCCGTCCCGGGCGTTCTATGGGAGCTATCTGCAGTGGGCGCGCGATCGCATGATCTGGACGGCGCCCCCGGCTGTCAGCTTCGAGTCGCACCAGGCGACCGCGGTCGACGTTCGTGACACGCCGGATGGCTTGCAGGAAGTCGTATTAAACACCGGGGAGACAATCGGCGAGCTGCAGGCCGTGGTGCTCGCACTCGGTCACATGCCGCATCACCTCGGCGAGTCCGAGGCGGCCCTGAGTCACTTCGCGGACCGGCACGGCCTGCGGTATATCCCACCGAGCAACCCGGCCGACGTGTCGCTGGACGCCATATCCGCGGGCGAATCGGTGATCTTGCGCGGTTTGGGCCTCAATTTCTTCGACTACATGGCGCTGTTCACCATCGGCCGTGGCGGCACGTTCGTGCGCGAGTCCGACGACACCCTGACCTACCTTCCGTCGGGGCGGGAGCCCAAGCTGATTGCCGGATCTCGGCGCGGAGTGCCGTACCACGCCCGCGGCAAGAATCAGAAGGGGTCGGCCGGCCGGCATCAGCCCCGGTACGTGACCGCCGAAGTGATCGAACGGCTCCGGGCCCGCGCCGACGCGGGGGTACCCGCGGACTTCCGTCGGGATATCTGGCCGATGATCGACCAGGAAGTCCGCACGGTGTACTACGCGACTCTGGTGCAGGAGCGTCGATGCGTTTGCGACGCCGAGGAATTCACCGCCATGTTCGCGACGGCGGAGCCCGCGACGGTGCCGATCGTCGGTGACCCCCTCGCCGTCCAGGAGAGCGACGCGCAACGCATCGTGCTCGCCAAGTTCGATATAGATCCCGACCAAGGCTGGGACTGGCGGAAGATCGCGGCGCCATTCACCGACGACGACGTCTCCTCGACCCAACGGTTCCGCGGCTGGCTGCGGTCGTATCTGGACCTTGAAGTCCAGGAGGCCGGCAAGGGGAACGTGACCGGTCCACGCAAAGCGGCCCTGGACGTCCTGCGGGACCTGCGCAACGAGATCCGGTTGCTCGTGGACCACGGTGGCCTGTCCGGCGACTCTTACCGGGACGAACTGCAGCGCTGGTACATGCCGTTGAACGCCCACCTGTCGATCGGGCCGCCGGCCGAACGCATCGAGCAGTTCGGCGCCCTCATGGATGCCGGTGTGCTCGAGGTGCTCGGCCCGGACGTGCGCGTCGAGTGCTCGGACGGACGCTTCGTCGCGCACTCCGGAGCCTGTCCAGACCTCACCGTGCGCGCCGCCACGCTGATCGAGGCGCGCCTGCCGGAAACCGACGTGCACCGGACAACCGACCCGCTGCTGCGGACGCTGCTGGACCGGGGCGAGTGCCAGCCGTACCGCATGCCGATCCGCGGCGGTGGTCACTACGTCGCCGGCGGTGTCGCAGTCACCCGGCGTCCGTACCGGCTGATCGACGCTGCGGATCGCCCGCACCCGCGGCGCTTCGCGTTCGGCGTGCCCACCGAGTCGGTGCACTGGGTGACCGCGGCGGGCATTCGTCCCGGCGTCAACTCCGTGATCCTCGGTGATGCGGACGCCATCGCGCGGTCCTGCCTGAGCATCGCGGAGGAGCACCGGCGACCGCTACTGCTCGCCGACGATCTGACGGAGAGGTCGTCAGCATGACGACTCTGGACTACGGAATTCTGGCGCCCGCGTGGGCGGCGACGGGAGCGGCTGACCTCGTTGACGACAACGCGTTGCTGACAGCCATGCTCGCCACCGAAGTCGCGCTGGCCGAGGCGCAGGCCGAGCTGGGCGTGATTCCGGCGGGCGCGGCGACGGCCATCAGGACCGCCGCCGTACCCGCTCGCATCGACCTCGCGGTGGTGGCTGCGGGAGTGCGCGAGACGGCCAACCCCGTCGTGTCGTTCGTCGAGCAGCTCACCGCCGCGGTCCGGTCCGTCGACGCGTCCGCCGCCGAGTACGTACACCGCGGTAGCACCAGCCAGGACATCCTGGACACGGCGCTGATGTTGCTGTGCGCGGCGACACTGGACCGCATTGCAGACGACCTGCTGTCGTGCGCCGACAGCCTTGCCGGACTCGCCGAGCGGCACCGGGACACACCGATGGCCGGGCGCACCCTGACCCAGCACGCCGTGCCGGTCACCTTCGGGCTGAAGGCGGCCACCTGGCTGCATCTGGTGCTCGACGCCGTGGAGCGGGTGCGCCGGACGCGAGCGGCACTGCCGGTCTCGCTGGGCGGCGCGGCGGGCACGCTCGCGGCGTACCACCAGTACGCGCTGGACACGACCGATCCGGTCGGCGCGACGATGCGCCTGCCGGGGTTGGTGGCCCGTCGCCTCGGGCTGGCCGAGCCGGCCCTCCCCTGGCACGGAGTTCGCACACCCCTGGCCGACGTCGCCGCGAGTCTGATGGTCACCACCGGTGCGCTCGGCAAGCTGGCAGCCGACGTCCTCGTGCTCACCCGGACCGAGATCGGGGAGGTCGCCGAGGAGCAGGCGCCGGGCCGGGGGGTGTCTTCGGCCATGCCGCAGAAGCACAATCCCGTGTTCTCGACGCTCATTGCGACCGCCGCCCGGCAGCTGCCACCGATCGCCCTCGTGCTGTTCGGTTCCATGGCCGTGGAGGACGAGCGGTCCTCGGGCGGTTGGCATGCCGAGTGGCAACCGCTGCGGGAGTGCCTGCGCATCGGTGCCGGTGCGGCCGCCAACGCCGCTTCCCTCGCGGCGGTACTTCGGGTCTCACCCGAGGCGATGGCAGCGAACCTGCAGCTGACCCGCGGCGCCATCGTCTCCGAGCGGGCCAACGCGGTTTTGGCGCCGTTGCTCGGCAAAGCCAACGCCAAACGTCTACTGGCCGAAGTGACTTCGGCGGCCGAGCAGGACGGTACCGACCTGGCCGACCTGCTCACCGTCGCGCTGGAAGAGGCCGGAGTGACCGGCTCCAACATGGACGGACTGTTCGATCCGTCCGGCTACACGGGGATGTCCGGGCCGCTGGTCGACCGTGCGCTCGAACGTTTCGAAAAAGTTCGACAAGGAGAGCTCGCATGAATGATGTTGGCGCGCTGGAGTTTACCCGCCAGCATGCGCAGCCGATCCCAGCCGAGCGGCGGGAGGAGCTGCTCGCGACGCCCGGGTTCGGCGACGTCTTCTCCGATCACATGGTGACCGTGCGGTGGCATGCCGAGCTGGGCTGGCACGACGCCAAGGTCGGGCCGCTCGCCGCGTTCTCGCTGCACCCAGCCACCATGGCATTGCACTACGGCCAGACGATTTTCGAAGGCTTGAAGGCGTTCTGGCGCCCGAACGGTCAACGGGCCCTGTTCAGGCCCGTCGACCATGCCCGTCGGTTCGCCCAGTCGGCGCGCCGGATGGCCATGCCCACGCTGCCCGAGGAGGACTTCCTCGCGGCGCTGGAGGCACTGCTGCGGGCCGACGGCAGCTGGGTGCCGCGCGCCAGGGGACACAGCTTCTATTTGCGGCCGTTCATGATCGCGGCGGAGACGCACATGAGCAACCGCCCCTCCGAGGAGTACCTGTTCGCAGTGATCGGCAGCCCGGCGCGGCCCGCGTCCGCGGAGCCGAAGCCCATGCGGTTGTGGGCAGCCACCGAGTACATCCGTGCGGCGCCGGGCGGTACCGGTGCGGCCAAGTGTGGCGGCAACTACGGCGGCGCCTTCATCGCCCAGCAACAGGCCGCGGCCAACGGCTGCGACCAGGTCGTGTGGCTGGACGCGCGGGAGCGTCGGTACATCGAGGAAGCGGGCGGTTCCAACCTGTTCTTCGTGGAGTCGACCACCGAAGGCCCCCGCCTCCGCACGCCTCCGCTGAGTGGAACCCTGCTGGCGGGCGTCACGCGGGACTCGATCCTGCGGTTGGCGGGATCGCTCGGTTTCCCGGTCGCCGAGGAGCCGCTCACGCTCGACGAGTGGGAGCAGGGCTGCCGGGACGGGCGCATCACCGAGACGTTCGCGTGTGGCACCGCCCGGGCTATTGTCCCGGTCGGGCACGTGGCCTCCGCGCAGCGGGAATGGCCGGTGGGGGACGGCACTACGGGTCCGGTCACGGCGCGGCTGCTGGAGGCATTGCTCGACATTCAGTACGGCCAGACTCCGGACGAATTCGGCTGGATGCGGCTCGTCGACACCGATCCCGAGGAGGGATGATCCATGTCCACAATCCCTAAGGTCGACTTCTATTTCGACCCGGCCTGCCCCTTCGCCTGGATTGCCTCCCGGTGGATTCTCGAGGTGGAACACGGCCGGAACATCGATCTGCGGTTCCGGGTGATGAGCGTGTCCGTGCTCAACGAGGACCGCGAGATCTCCGAGTGGTACCGGGACTTCTGCGACCGTGCGTGGGGGCCCGCGCGGGTCTGCATCGCCGCCGCCCAGCACCACGGGGAGGAGGTGCTGCGCGACCTCTACACCGCGCTTGGCACCCGAATCCACAACGGGCGCAACAAGAACTACGCGGAGGTCATCGGGCAGGCCCTTGCCGAGGTGGGCCTGCCGGCCGAGCTCGCGGAAGCGGCGAACGGGACCGACTACGACGAGGTGCTGCGCAAGAGCCACGCCGCGGCGCTGGAACCCGTCGGTGCGGATCTCGGCACCCCGGCCATCCACATCGACGGCATCGGGTTCTTCGGGCCGGTGCTGACCGCCATCCCGCGCGGCGAGGAGGCGGCACGCATTTTCGACGCCGCCCGGACGCTGGCCGCCAACCCTCATTTCTTCGAGCTGAAGCGGGCTCGTTCCGGCGACCTGAACTACGACTGACAGAACGGACCTATGGACATGAAACGTATCGGGGTTGTGGAGTCGAACCGCTCCGGATCCGGGTTCGACGTATTACGGGCGGCGCGGAAGCTGGGTTTGCACGTCACCTTCTTCAGCTGCGGGCTGGATCGCTACCACGCGACGCCCGGCGGCACGGAGGTACTGCACACCTGCGTCGACGAGGTCGTTTACTGCCAGACCCACGAGCTGGCGCCGCTGCTGGCGGCGGTGAAAGAGGTCGACGCGACGCAACCGCTCGACGCCTTGCTCTCGGTCGCCGAGTACGAGGTGGTTCAGACCGCCGAGGTGGCCCGCCAGCTCGGCCTGCCCGGCCCGGATCCGGACGCTGTCCGGATCGCCCGCAACAAGGCCGACCAGCGGCGGCGCTGGGCCGAACGCGGCGTGCCCATCCCGGCATTCCGCGCCGTGACCACGCCCGAGCTGGCCGCGCAGGCCGCCGAGGAGATCGGACTGCCGGTCGTCGTGAAGCCGGTCGACGAGACCAGCGGGGCCAATGTCGTCCGGTGCACGACCGTGCCCGAGGTGATCGACGCTTTCTCTGCGGTGCGGTCCGAACCGACCAACCGCCGCGGTCAGCCCCGGCATCCCGAGGTGCTCGTCGAGGAATGCCTGGTCGGCTTCGAGGTCAGCGTGGAGGTTCTGGCCGAGGCCGGATCCGTTCGCGTGCTCGGGGTGACCGACAAGCTGGTCGGGGGCGGCAACCGGTTCATCGAGCTCGGACACAGCTTCCCGACGGCGCTGCCGGCTCCGATCCGGGACGAGCTGGCAGAGACGGCGGTGGCCGCGACCAAAGCGGTGGGCTTCGACCTCGGCATCGCGCACGTCGAGCTCAAGTACACCGCCACGGGTCCCAAGCTGATCGAGATCAATCCACGGCCGGCCGGTGATCAGATCACCGAGCTGATGGACCGCAGCCTCGGGCTGTCCACCATGGAGCTGGTGATTCGCCAGTACCTTGGCGAGTCCGTCGGCGCCATCGAAACGGATGCGGTACGTGGCGCGGCGATCCGGTACCTCACCGCACCTGCCGGCGTCGTAGACAGCGTGACCGGACTGGAGATCGCCGCTGCCGTGCCCGGGGTCTGCGAGGCCGTGGTGTCCGTCGAGCCCGGTGCGCGGATCAACCCGTTGCGGGTGAACGAGGACCGGATCGGCCACGTCCTGGCCACCGCCGACGATCCATACCTGGCCGGCCGGATCGCCGAGGCCGCGGCCCAGCAAATCGCGGTGCACAGCCACCGGGACTGACTTGACCAATCGGGCCACTTGGCCCACTTATTCGCAGGAGAAATGACATGCCGAACCTGGTGATGGTGATGCCCTACCAGGCATACATAAAGAAGGCCCAGGCCGAAGGGTTCCGGATCCACGCGATCTGGGATCCGGCCGAGGCCGAGCGGCTGTTCGGCGCGCAGGCAGCCCAGTACCTCCGGGACGTCGAGGCACTCGCCGACGGCTTCCGGTTGGTGGATTTCACCGATCACGGCGCCTATGCCGACGCGATCCGCGCGGCCGTGCGAGAAACCGACGCCGACCTCGTCTGGCATGTCGGCAGCGAGGAATCGATGATGCTCGCCTACGACGTGGCCGACGAACTGGGAAAGGCGGTCAACTCGCCGCAGTCGGTCGGCCTGCTGAACGACAAGCTCGCCATGCGAACCCTGCTGCGCGACAAGGGCATCTCCGCGGTCCGGTTCGCCATCGCGGAGCACTGGTCGGACGTGGCGGGGCTACTGGCGGACTTCACGCTGCCCGTGGTCGTCAAGCCGACCACGTTGTCGGCCAGCCGGGGGATCTACCTGCTCACCGATCCGGCCGACTTGCCTGCCTGGGGCGAGGTGCTGGCCGCCTACGAGTACGACGGACCGGTGCTCGTCGAGGAGTACCTGTGCGGCCCGGAGTTCAGCGTGGAGACGCTGACGGTGCGCGGCGAGCACCACGTGATCGGCGTGACTCGCAAGCTGCTCGGCCCGCTGCCGCATTTCGTGGAGCGGGGGCACCTGTTTGGCGGGCCAGCCACGGCGGAGACCGGTCGGGTGGCCGCCCTCGCGGTGGAGCTGCTTGACGCCGTCGGATACCAGTGCGGCCCGGCGCACACCGAGATCATCCTGACCGTGGACGGGCCGCGAATCGTGGAGTCGCAGGCCCGGCTCGGCGGGGACAAGATCCCGGACATCATCCAGATCGCACAGGGTTTCGACATCAAGCGGGCGATGTTCGGCGCCCTCGCCGGACGGGCGCCCCGGCCGGGCCCGGCGGAGTCCATCGGGCACATCGCGTACCTGAGCTTCCCCAGCGGGGTTCTCCGGTCGGTGTCGGGCATCGACGAGGCACGCGGGCTGGATTTCGTCCACACCCTGAACTTCCCGTTCTCGGTCGGGGACGTGCTCCCGGAGACGGTGAGTTCCAAGACCCGGCACGGGTTCGTGATCCTCACCGGCTCCGAGGATGCCGCGCAGGCCCTGGCTCGCGCGGACCGGGTGCGCGAACTGATCAAGGTCGAGGTGGCGGCCAGTGCGCCGGCCGGAGAGGTCGTGGCCCGATGAGGAAGTTCGGCTACGCGCAGTTGTCCGGGAAACTCAAGGAGGCTGGGCGGGCGACCCCTGAATTACGTTGCGCCGCATCGAGAACGGGTCACCGCCGGGTAGGCGCCTAGTTTGGGCGATCGACCGGATATCAGATCGCTTCGCCGCCAAGCCTTTATCGCAAAATCGAGCACAAGGCGAAGGCGATCTGACATGAGACACCGATGTGCCCGTCCCTCGAATCCTTGATGGCCACGCGCAACTGTTACGCGATGAAAGCCCTAGTACGATTGGCCGTCGATGTATCGCTGTCGGCGGTAGTGGCGCCCGTTGCCACGGTTCCGCTCTTGTACGTCGGCAGCTGTGAGTCACAGTTCGGACAGATCAGCCGCAGGTTTTCCCGTCGATTGTTGGTCGGGTTCCCATCGATGTGGTCCAACACCAATGCGAGGGGCAGGCCTAGCCACGCGCTGGCTCCGCCGCAGATCGCGCAGCAGCCGGACTGAGCCTCGATGAGATACCGCCGGATGTAGTGAGTGCGGCCGCCGATGTATGCCTCGCCGGATTCGAGCCAACGTTTCGTACCGGTGTCACGCCGGGCCGACGCCTGACATGCATTACTGCAGTAGACCTTCTGGCTGCGCTTCGACATTGATGAACCGCAACCGCGACACTGTCTTGCTCGCGGCTTCGAGCCCCGCCCGACCGACTGAACATAGCCGTCCACGGGTTCGCGTTCATCCGCTCCGCGTCCGCCACGCCGTTCATATTGCGCGCTCTGAACCCTCAAGATTGGTCCAGTTTGTCCAGTTTCCAGCACAAACATCTCGGCTGACTTTGGCGTCAGTCTGAAAAGCGGAAGGTCTGTGGTTCGATCCCGCCCGTGGCCACGAAGGATCTGCCCATTTCACGGCTATCTTCCCGGCGTACCCCAAGCATTAGCTGGATAGCAGTAAAGAAAGTTCTCACGCGTCGTTCCGAGGACAGTTCCGCCGGTCCGGGAATCGCAAGCGGTTCGCGGACCGGTTTTTTTCGTGCCCCACATGGGCCGAAGTTCCGATTTCCGCCGCCCGGCGTGACGGCAAGGAATCGAGTTGACGGCAAATGACGGCAAGAACGCGATCTTGATCGCTGTCGGATCGCAACATGATCCGTGAACCGCGCTCTTGTGGAGCCCCCTATCGGGATTGAACTGATGACATTCCGCTTACAAGGCGAACGCTCTACCACTGAGCTAAGGAGGCCTTCGGGCCCCGAGCTTATCGGGTCACTCGTCGGCGTCGATGACCCGCTGTGACGCGACGGGTCGCGTCGACGACGGCCGGCTTCTCGGCCGGCGGCCCGGGAAGGGAATGCGGTCGGCGATGTTGCTCAGCGGGTTGACCACCTGGCTCAGCGTGATCACCGCCTCACGCAGCGCTTCAATCGTTGGCTCTAGCGCCTCGAGTCCGGGCGTCAGTCGGTTGAGCGTGTCGGCCACGGTCGCGAGTTGCTCGAGCGGACCATTCTTCGCGGTGAGGGTGTCGATCACCCCGCCCTCTGCCAGCAGCCGATCGGCCACGCCGTCCTCGGCCAGCACCCGCTCGACCACCCCGTCCTCGGCCAGCAATTGATCGACTAGGCCGCCCGGCTCGATGGCGCGCATCAGGCCGCTGTTCTCCTGCGTCAGCCGGTCGAGCACACCGCCCGGCATGGTCAGCTTGTCCACCAGGCCGCCCGGCTGCAGCAACCGGTCCACCGGACCGCCCGGCGTCAGCGCCCGGCCCAGCGGCTGATCCTCGTCCATCAGCCTGGCCAGCCGGTTTGCGCGCTCGACGGCGTCGTCGATGCCCAGCATGTGCGCGAACGACCCCGACCCGGACCTGGCCGCCGAATTGGCCTCGCCGAGTGTCCGCTGCGCCATCCCGAGTGCATCGTTGGCAATGCCCAGGCCTGCGTCGGCGACGGCGAGCCCGACCCGCAACGGTGCGGTGGCGAGGTCCGTCAGGGTTTTGCCGAGGTTCATGTGGCTCAGTGTATGAGGGTACGGTCGGCAGGCCCCGTGCTTCTGCGTCGTGCCTGGAATCAAACTCACAGGAAGTTGACAGGCTTCATGCAGCATGATTCCAAGTGAAGTCGTGGACATTGGCGGAATGGCGATGGCTGCATTACCTGAGAACACCCCAGAGGCGAGGGTCCTCGTCGTCGATGACGAGACCAATATCGTCGAGCTCCTGTCGGTGAGCTTGAAGTTCCAGGGATTCGAGGTCCATACCGCCTCCAGTGGCCCCGCCGCCCTGGACAAAGCGCGTGAAGTCCGTCCGGACGCCGTCATCCTCGACGTGATGATGCCCGGCATGGACGGGTTCGGGCTGCTGCGCCGGCTGCGCGCCGACGGCGTCGATGCGCCTGCGCTGTTCCTGACCGCCCGCGACTCCCTGCAGGACAAGATCGCCGGCTTGACCCTCGGCGGCGACGACTACGTCACCAAGCCGTTTTCCCTGGAAGAGGTGGTCGCGCGGCTGCGGGTGATCCTGCGCCGGACGGGCCGTGGCATCGAGGAAACCCGCAACGCCCGGCTCACCTTCGCCGACATCGAACTCGACGAGGACACCCACGAGGTCTGGAAGGCCGGCGAGCCGGTTTCGCTGTCCCCGACAGAGTTCACGCTGCTGCGGTACTTCATCATCAACGCAGGCACCGTGCTGTCGAAGCCCAAGATCCTCGATCATGTCTGGCGTTATGACTTCGGCGGCGACGTCAATGTTGTCGAGTCCTACGTGTCGTACCTGCGCCGCAAGATCGACACCGGCGATAAGCGTCTTCTCCACACATTGCGGGGCGTCGGATACGTCCTGCGTGAACCGCGCTGATCCGTTCGCGACAATAGGGGTATGGCGGCACTGCGTGGGCGAGGCATACCCCTAAGGGTCGCGCTGGTCGCCGCCACCCTTGTGCTGGTGGCCTGCGGCCTGCTCGCGTCCGGTATCGCGGTCACCACGATCCTGCGCCACGACCTGACCAACCGCGTCGACGAGCAGTTGCTCGACGCCTCCCGCAGCTGGGCGCAGGCTCCACGCCGGATGCCGTCGCCGCCGATCGAGGGACCCAATCCCGCCCGTCCGCCATCGAATTTCTATGTGCGCGGCATCGATCCCGACGGACGCATCTGGATGGCGGTCAACGACCGCGCTGCCGAGCCCGCGCTGCCCGCCGACAACGACGTGGGCCCTGTGCCGGTCACCGTCGGGTCGATCGACCACTCGGACGTTCAGTGGCGGGCGATGAGTGTGCGCGGGATGCGCGGCGAGCTGACCACCGTCGCGATCGACCTCTCGGACGTTCAGTCGACGATGCGCGCGCTGGTCTACGCGCAGTTCGGCATTGGAAGCGCGGTGCTGCTTGTGCTCGGCGTCGTTGGGTACTGGGTGGTCCATCGAAGCCTGCGCCCACTGGTCGAGGTGGAGCAGACCGCAGCGGCGATCGCCGCCGGACAGCTAGACCGTCGTGTCCCCGAACGCGACCCGCGCACCGAAGTCGGCCGACTGTCGTTGGCGCTCAACGGAATGCTCGCGCAGATCCAGCGGGCGGTGGCGTCGTCGGATTCGTCGGCCGAGGCGGCCCGCAGCTCCGAGGACCGGATGCGCCGGTTCATCACCGACGCCAGCCACGAGCTGCGCACACCACTGACGACGATCCGCGGCTTCGCCGAGTTGTATCGCCAGGGTGCTGCCAGCGACGTCGAGATGCTGATGAGCCGGATCGAAAGCGAGTCCCGCCGCATGGGTCTGCTCGTCGAGGACCTGCTGCTGCTTGCCCGGCTCGACCAGCAGCGGCCGCTGGAACGGCACCGCGTCGACCTGCTGGCCATCGCCAGCGACGCCGTGCACGACGCGCAGTCGATCGCGCCGCCCGAACGCAAGATCACCATGGAGGTGTTCGACGGACCGGGCACCCCAGAGGTGCTCGGCGACGAGGCGCGGCTGCGCCAGGTGCTGGGCAACCTGGTGGCCAACGCGCTGCAGCACACCCCCGAAAGCGCAGGCATCAAGGTGCGGGTCGGCACCGACAAGGACAACGCGGTGCTCGAGGTGTGCGACGAGGGCCCCGGCATGAGCAAGGAGGATGCGCACCGGGTGTTCGAGCGGTTCTACCGCGCCGACTCGTCACGCGCCAGGGCCAGCGGCGGCACCGGGCTCGGCCTGTCGATCGTCGACTCGCTGGTCTTCGCGCACGGAGGCACGGTCACCGTCGACACGGCGCTCGGGCAGGGCTGCCGCTTCAAGGTCAACCTGCCGCGCATCGCCGACGTCGCGGCTCAGGCGAGTTGAGCCAGCGCCTCTTTGATCTTGGTCTGCGCCTCGTCGAGGGATTCCTGTGACGGGTTGTGATCAGCGTTGGCGAATCCGAAGTCGGAAAGGTTGTGCGCCGGAAACACGTGCACGTGCAGGTGCGGCACTTCGAGTCCGGCGATAATCACTCCGGCACGCTCGACGTCGAATGCCTTGCACACAGCCTTGCCGATCAGCTGCGAGACGCCCATCATCTTGTTGAACGCCGGGGCGTCGACGTCCTGCCACTGGTCGATCTCGGCGCGCGGCACGACCAGCGTATGGCCGTGAGTGATCGGCGCGATGGTCAGGAACGCGACGACCTCGTCGTCCTCGTAGACGAATCGGCCCGGCATGTCCCCGTTGATGATCTTGGTGAACACGGATGCCATGGGCACGAGCATTCCAGCAAGCTCCCAGCTTCGGCGCAGTGGGGTAGCAGCTTGTTTAGAGACGCTCGACACCATGACCGACCTGGCGGCTTGCAGTCCGGCCGACGTGGCGCCGCGCCTCGATGCCACGAGCACCTACGTTCTCGACATCGTGATCCCGGTGTACAACGAAGAACGGGACCTTCCGGGCAGCGTCCGCCGGCTGCATCACTATCTGGCCACCGAGGTGCCCTACCCGTCGCGAATCACGGTGGCCGATAACGCCAGCACCGACAGCACTCTGGCGGTGGCACAGGCGCTGGCCGACGAGCTGCCCGACGTCGACGTCATCTACCTCGACGCCAAGGGCCGCGGCGGCGCGCTGTACACCGCGTGGATGTCCTCGGAGGCCGACGTGGTGGCCTACATGGATGTCGACCTGTCCACCGACCTGTCGGCATTGATGCCGCTTGTGGCACCGCTGGTCTCGGGCCACTCGGACGTTGCCATCGGCTCGCGGCTGGCGGCGTCGTCGCGGGTGGTGCGTGGTCCGAAACGCGAATTCGTCTCGCGCAGTTACAACTTGATCCTGCGCGGCGTGCTCGGTGCGCGCTTCTCCGATGCGCAGTGTGGCTTCAAGGCCGTGCGCGCCGACGTGGCCCGGCAGCTGCTGCCGCTGGTCGCCGATACCGGCTGGTTCTTCGACACCGAGTTGCTGGTGATCGCCGAACGCGCGGGGCTGCGCATCCACGAAGTGCCGGTCGACTGGGTCGACGACCCCGACTCGCGCGTCGACATCATCAGCACCGCGATCAACGACCTGAAGGGCTGCTGGCGGGTGGGCCGCGCGCTGGCCACCGGTGCGCTGCCGGTGCGGGAGTTGCAGCGGAGTCTCGGACGCGAGCCGCTGGTACCCGGCGTACCGCAGGGCATGGTCGGGCAGATGGTCCGGTTCGGCATCGTCGGCATCGCCAGCACTCTTGCTTTTGCCTTGTTGTATCTGCTGCTTCACCCCGCGATGGGTGCCCAGGCCGCGAACCTGACCGCACTCTTGCTGACCGCGATCGCCAACACTGCGGCCAACCGCGCGTTCACATTTGGTATCCGGGGGCGCACCGGCGTTGCGCGCCACCAGTTGTCTGGCCTACTGGTGTTTATGTTCGGCTTGGCGATCACCAGTGGCTCGCTGTTCGTGCTGCACCGCTTCGACCCGACCGTCGGCAAGGGAGTGGAGCTATCGGTGCTTGTCGCGGCCAACCTGGTGGCGACGCTGGTCCGATTCGTCGCGCTGAGGCGGGTTTTCGCCACCTAGAGCTCGAGACTGCGGGGAGATCGCGATTCCTGCGATTTCTACGATCTGTCCGCAGTCTCGGCGGTCCTTTGTGCTTTTCGCGCGACCATTGCCGCGATCTCGTCGACCGACCACGGCGGTGAGTCGTGGTGGTCGCGATATCCCAGGAGCGAAGGCGATTGGCGTTCGAAGCGGCCAACGAAACCGCCCGCGGCGATGAAGATCTGACCCGTCACAACCTTGGCGAGGTCGCCTGCGAGGTAGGCGTATGTCGGTGCGACGTACGCAGGTGGCGGGGCGTCCAGTGCGGCCTGCATGCTCACCTCGTCCAATAGGCCGCGGCGATTCAACTCGACGATGTGGGCCTCATACTCCGGGCCTGTCGACAGCCGCGTCTTCGCGCCAGGGCATACGACGTTCGCGCGGACACCGTGCTCCTTGAGTTCGGCGGCGATCGCCAGCGTCAACCCGTTGACCCCGCCCTTGCCCGCCGGATAGCCGGTCCCGCCGTAGTCGCCGAGGAACGCGAACGAGCTGGTGTTGATGATGGATCCGCCACCCTGCGCGACCATGTGCGGCGCCGCGGCGCGGCACGTCTCGAACACCGTGCCGAGATGGGCGTCGATCTGGTCGCGGAACTGTGCGGTGGTGACCTTGAGGATCGATTCGCTGGCGAGTCCCGCCGTGCCCGCACAGTTCACCAGGATGTCGACCCGGCCGAATTCTTGTATGCCCGTGTCGATCAGCGCATTGGCGACTGCTGGGTCAGCGGGTGATCCGGGATACGCTGTTGCTCCGGGAATGCGTTGAGCCGCTTCGGTTGCCGCGGCAGCGTCACGTCCGTTGACGATTACCCTTGCGCCCTGGGCGGCCAGCAGCTCTGCCACCGCCAGTCCGACGCCGCGGGATCCGCCGACTACGACGGCGCCACGGCCGGTCAGTGGTTCGCTAATTGCCTTCGCCCTCTTGGGAGAACTGCATCGCGTCCATGTTCCAGTAGCCGCGCAGGTTGGTGATCAAGCCGGTGTCGTCGACTTTGTAGGTGAATACGCCACGCACGGTCGCGGTGAAGCCGTTCGGGAACCGGGTGCGCAGCACCAGGATGTAGGCGATCTCGTTCGGAGAACTCGACGGGAACGTCTCTTCGCGGGTGACCGTCAGCTGGTTGGGTCCGATGTTCGTGTCGAAGAACTCGGCAACCGCCTCCTTGCCCCGCACCCCGGTACCTTCGGGATTGGTGACCGACGGACCGATCGGGTCTTCGATGACGATGTCGTCCGTCATCAGCGCCAGCCAACCCTCTTTATCGCCCGCCTGGACGCATCGCCACGACGACTCCGATGCGGTGACGACCGGTGTCTTCTCAACTGTCTCTGTGTTGTTTTCGGACATGCCTGTTTCACTCCTTCTGTTAGATGGCGCAGGCGGCGCGGGCGCCGTCTTCGGTGGCCTTGCGGATGAGCCCGAGCCCGGTGCAGTCGCCTGCGGCGGCCACGCTGGTATTGGGTAGGGCGGCGACGAGCTTCTCGTACAGTTCGGTGTTCGGTTGCAGGGTGCCTGCGATCACAACGCTGTCAGCGGCGAGCCGGCGGCTGGTGCCGCCGTACGGGGTGAAAACGACGCCGTCAGCAACGATCTCGTCGACGGCTGCGCGCACATGCACCGCGACGCCCAACCGGTCGAGCCGGTCCATGTGTTCGGTCTTGCGCTTGTTGCCCAGTTCCGGAGCGATCGTCTTGTCGGCCTCCAGCACCGATACCAGCCGGCCACGCGCTGCGAGGAATTCGGCGAGCTCGAGTGCGACGAGGTCGGCGCCGACGATGACGACGCGATGGCCAAGCGGCATCCATGCCTTGGACGCCACGCGAACAGCTTTGGGGCGAACCAGTCGCTGTCGCCAGCCGCCGAACCGTTCACGCAGCGCTTGTCCTGTCAGCACATGCGGCAGATCCGAACCGGGGATGGTCGGCAGCGCCACTTGGCCGCCGTTGGCCACCACGACAGCATCGGGCTGCAGACCGACAATGTCGTCCGCCGAAACGTCGCGTCCCAGTTCAACGTTCACCGGGCTGCGGCCAACCTCGTCGCGCAGCCACCGCAGAAACGGCTCGTTCTCGGGGTGCAGGATCGACGCCCATAGCAGCGCGCCGCCGGTCTGGCGGTTGCGTTCGAACAGCGTGACGTGATGTCCCCGTTCGGCGGCCACCCGTGCACACTCCATGCCTGCCGGGCCGCTGCCGATCACCACCACCTTCCTGGCGCGGGACGCGCGAGGCGCGGCAAGTTCGCGCTCCTTGCCTGTGCGCGGGTTGACCGCGCAGTCGACCGAGAAGCGTTGTTCCATGGCGTCGATGCAGTTTTCGCACGAGATGCACTTGCGGACACGGTCTGCGTGCCCGGAGGCGACCTTGCTCGGCAGCTCGGCGTCGGCAAGCATCGGGCGGCCCATCGCGATGAAGTCCGCACGGCCATCGGCGAGGATCTGCTCGGCGCGCTCGGGATCGTGAATGCGGCCGACGGCGATCACCGGGACATCGACCACCTGCTTGACGGCGGCGGCGGCGCCGACGTTGAGTGCGTCGCCGTCGTCGGCGGAGTTGACCATGCCGGTGACCAGCCGGTCGATCACGCCGCCGCTGACGTGGAAGGCGTCGACTCCCGCGGCAACCAGTTGCGGTGCTACCTGGGCGGTTTCGAACATCGGTCGACCGCCCGCCACGCGTTCGTAGCCGGAGATGCGCAATGTGATGGGTAGCGCGTCGCCGATCTCAGAGCGGATGGCGGCCAGCGCCTCGAGCACGACGCGTACGCGGCCCTTCACCGCGTCGCCGCGGTATTCGTCGGTGCGCCGGTTGCGCTGCGGTGCCAGGAACGAGCCGAGGAACATGTAGCCGTGCGCGGCATGCAGTTCAATGCCGTCGTAACCGGCGTCGGCCGCGCGCCGCACCGCAGCCTTGAACAGGTCGAACACCTCGATGAGTTGGTCGTGGGTGACCTCCGTCGACGGCCTGCCCGTCAGATACGACGGAATGACCGACGGTCCAATGGAAGTCACGCCATACATCTCCGGCCCGAGTCCGTCGGGCCCTGCGTGCACGATCTGCGGCTGGATCTTCGCGCCGTGCTCGTGCACCACCTCGACCAATGCGCGGTGCGCGTCGACGGCCGCGTCGGTGCCAAGGTGCAGGCCGCCCGGCGTTTCGGGGTGATGGTGGTCGATCCCGGTGGCGCCAACGGTGATCAGCCCGACGCCGCCCTTGGCTCGCGCGGCGAAGTAGTCCCGGGTGCGTTCCGACGGCAGCCCCTCCGGCGTGCCGTACATGGTCTCCATCGGAGACATCACCAGCCGATTGCGCAGCGTCATCGAGCCGATCTGGCCCGGCTGCATCAGATGTGGGAACCCGCGGGCCACCGCTACCGATCGTCGTCTGTGTAGCGGATCACGCCGCGAATGTTCTTGCCCTCCAGCATGTCCGAGTAGCCCTCATTGATCTGCTCCAGCTTGTACTGCCGGGTGATCATGTCGTCGAGGTTGAGCTTGCCCGCCTTGTACATCGACAGCAGCTGCGGGATGTCGTGGTGCGGGTTGCCGCCGCCGAAGATGGTGCCCTGCAGGTTCTTCTGCATCAGGGTCAGCATTGCCAGGTTCAGCGTGACCTGGGTGTCCAGCAGGCTACCGATCGCGGTCACGACGCACGTGCCACCCTTGGCGGTGATCATCATGTAGTTGTCGATGTCCGCGCCGTGCAGCTCGCCGACCGTCAAGATGACCTTGTGGGCCATGAACCCGGCGGTAGCCTCCGCGATGCCCATCAGCGCGGCCTCGATATCGGGATACACATGGGTGGCACCGAATTTCAGCGCCTGATCACGCTTCCACTCGACGGGGTCGATGGCGAAGATTTGGCGGGCGCCTGCGCTGACCGCGCCCTGCAGCGCCGACATGCCCACGCCGCCGACGCCGACGATCGCGACGTCCTGTCCAGGCCTGATGTCGGCGGTGCGCGTCGCAGAGCCGTAGCCGGTGGTAACTCCGCAGCCGACCAGGCAGGCAACCTCGAACGGGATCGACGGGTCGATCTTCACCACCGAGCTCTTGTGCACCACCATGTAGGGCGAGAAGGTGCCAAGCAGCGTCATCGGGAAGACGTTTTGGCCCTTGGCCTGGATCCGGAAAGTGCCGTCTGAGACTGCCGCGCCGTTGAGGAGTCCAGCGCCAAGGTCGCACAGGTTGCGCAGACCGGCCTGACAGGACGGACACCGGCCGCAGGACGGGATGAACGACAGCACGACGTGGTCGCCGGGGGCGATGTCCTCGACGCCGGGCCCGACCTCGGTGACGATGCCCGCCCCCTCATGCCCGCCGAGCACTGGAAATCCACCCATGGGAATGCCGCCGGTGACCAGGTGGTGGTCGGAATGGCACATCCCCGACGCTTCCATCTGGATCTTGACCTCGTCCTTGACGGGATCGCCGATCTCGATCTCCTCGATCGACCACGGCTGGTTGAACTCCCAGATGAGAGCGCCTTTTGTCTTCATCCGTTTGTGCCTTCCGCTAGAGCCAGTGAGGCCAGACTAGAGCCATTAGTTAGATGCATCACACCCACCCCCAAGCAACCGCTTGGCCGGGTGTCACCAGATCGGGACGGGCGACGTGCCGATCGGGTAGTAGCCCGGCAACTTCTCCCCGGCCAGGCTGCGTTCGATCCGCTCCTGCATGCCCTTGGACAACTTGCCATTCGTCATCAGGTCCAGGTAGAGCTTCTGCACGTGGCCGAAGTCGAAGAAATCGCGCTGCCACTCGATCTTGGCGTTGGCGTTGAGCCGGAACCAGCTGCCGCCGATGCCGTAGATCTCCCGCTCGGCGCCTCCGGATCGTCGGGGTCCGTCGACGACCTGCTTCCAGAATCCGACGATCTCGCCGATCTTGTCGTCGATGATCACCTTCTGGTACGGGTACTTCCACCCCTCGAGGCCGGCCATCTCCAAACCCAGTGCGATGTCGCGGATCTCGCCGATCCCGATGCACATCACGTCTTCCTTCGGGCCGATGTTCCAGCCGTAGGTGGCGTCGTCGGCGTAGAAGTCCGCCAACGGCTTCCAGTCACCGGCCTTCTCGGCATCGCGGTTGACCTGGAGCCACCGCTCGACCCAGTCTTCCAGTTGCTCGCGGGGCAATGCGGCCATATTCAGTCATCCTCTTCTTTGATGGACAGTGCTTGCGTGGGACAGGCCCACACGGCTTGTTCGATTTCGGCCCGATCCTCTTCGGGCGGAGTGTCGTTGAGGATCTCGACCTTCCCGCGCTTGGGCACCTTGAAGTAGTTCGGGGCCTCAACTTCGCACATCGCGTGGCCCTGGCACAGATCCAGGTCGACTTCGACTCGATAGCCCATGGCGGCCTCCTAGGAGTTGCGCTTGCGGTAGCGCACCTTGGCAGGCCGGAGCAGCTGAACGACCATCTTCGAGTGGTCATTCTGGTAGCTGTCCGCCGGCTGTGCCATCTCGAACTCGTACTCGCGCAACAGAACCGAGAAGATCGCCTTGATCTGCATGGTGGCGAACGCGGCGCCAACGCACCGATGGCGCCCCGCCCCGAACGGAATCCAGGTCCACCGGTTGACGACGTCAGCCTGCTCGGGCTTGTTGTAGCGGTCCGGGTTGAAGGCGTCAGGATCGGGGAAGTCCTCGGGAATCCGGTTCGAGATTGCTGGGGAGGCGGCGACGAAGTCGCCGTCGTGGATCGGGAAGCCCGCAACCTCGAACTCGCCCTTGGCGACCCGCATCAAGATGATCAGAGGCGGGTGCAGGCGCAGGGTTTCCTTGACCACGTTGTCCAGCTTCGGAATCTGGCGAAGCGCATGGAAACTCACCTCCTGGCCGTCGGCGTAGAGCTCCTCGAGTTCTTTGAGCACGTCGGCGTATACCTCGGGGTGCCGAATCAGCTCGATGAGCGTCCAGGACGACGTACCCGAGCTGGTGTGGTGGCCGGCGAACATCAGCGAGATGAACATGCCGGTGACCTCGTCGGCGGAGAATCGGGCGTTGCCGTCCTCGTCCTTGATCGACACCAGCACGTCGAGCATGTCGCGATCCGCCTTGTCCTTCGGCGGGTTGGCGAGGCGGCCGTCCATGATCTCCTGCACCAGCGCAACGAGTTTGACGCGAGCCTCGTCGCGGCGCCTGAAGCTTTCGATCGGCAGGTACGGGTCGACGTAGCACAACGGGTCTGTGCCGCGTTCCAGTTCGTGGTAGTAGTTCGCGAATCGGCCGTCGAGCTGTTCGCGGAACTTAAGCCCGATCAGGCACGCCGTCGAGGTGTAGATGGTCAGCTCGGAGAAGAAGTCGAGCAGTTCGATCTCACCTTCATCGCCCCAGTCGGCGATCATCTTCTTGACTTCGCCCTCGATGGTTGCCGCGTGACCCTTCATCTGCTCACCGCGCAGAGCCGAGTTGTGCAGCATCTCCTTGCGCCGCTCGGGGCTGGCGTCGAACACCACCCCCTTGCCGAAGATCGGCGTCATGAACGGATAGGCCTCGGCCTGGTCGAGATCCTCGTCGGCCGAACGGAAGAAGAACTCGTTCGCGTCGGCGCCGGACAGGAAGATGACGTGCTTGTCGACCAGTTGGAACCAGCCGACGTCGCCGCATTCCTCACGAACGCGATTCATCAAACCGATTGGGTCGGTGCGGAACTCCTCGAGGTGTCCGTGCTCTTCCTCGCCGCCGGAAACCCGAGGCACGATCGCGGTGGTCATGACGGCATCCCTTCTGGTCCTAGTTTGAGTTGCTGACGTTCTTTGGCGGTGACCAGTGGCGCTTCTGGCTGAAGTTCCATGTTGGCGATGAATCCGCCGCGCGGCGTCTCGGCGACGAACGCGATGGCCCTTGCCAAATCGGCAGGCCGCAGGAAGTAGTCGTGGCGGGCCTGGCCCCATTTGGCCCAGTCCTCCAGCGCCGGTCCGATCGCCTCGGCTGGGAGACTCCAGCCCATGCTGGTCTTCGTCGGACCGGGATGGACAATCGATGCGCGTACGCCCGTGCCCTCGAGTTCCATCTGCAGGTTGGTGACCATCGCGACAAGCGCAGCCTTGGCCGCGCCGTAGGCGCCCATGTGCGGACGCTGGCGCAACGCGACGTCGGATCCGACGAAGATGAGGTCACCGCGTTGGCGTTCCACCATCCCTGGCAGCACCGCCGTGGCCAACCTGTTGGCGCCGATGAGATGAATCTGAACCTGCGATTCGAACGTGTCCGTGCTGATTTCGTGCAAGCGGCCGAAGTACGTGTCGCCCGCGCCTGCGACGAGCAATTCGATGTCGCCGAGCTCTTCGGTGGCGCGGTGCACGAATCCCTTGACCGACTCCGCATCGGTCACGTCCAGCGGCAGCGCCACTGCCTCGCCACCACTGGACCGGATCTCGTCGACCAGCTCCTGGCACTTGTCGACCCGCCTGGCGCCCAACGCAACCGGGAAGCCGCGCGCGGCCAGTTCGGTCGCGGTCGCGGCGCCGATTCCCGACGACGCACCGGCCACGATCGCGGGCCTGCGCTCAGGGAGTGGTTCGAACCGGGGCATTCCTAGCCTTTCAACGGACCGTAACTGTTATGGGCAGATGGGCGAACCCACGGACATTGCTCGAATGGACTCGGACGGCGTTGGCCTCGTCGACCTCGTATCCGCGGATTCGCTTGAACAACTCGGTCAACGCCACCTTGGCTTCCATCCTGGCCAGGTGGGCGCCGAGGCAGAAGTGGGCACCGCTGCCGAAACTCACCAGCTTCGAACCGATTTCGCGGCCGATGCGGTATTCGTCGGGGTCTTCGAACACCCGGTCATCGCGGTTGGCCGAACCGGGCAGTAGCAACAGGACGTCGCCGTCGGCAAGCGTGGTGTCGTAGAACGTCAGCCCGCCGGAAACGGTACGGGCCAGGATCTGGCTGGAGTTGTCGTAGCGCAGCGTCTCCTCGACCCACAGCGGGATCATGGATTGGTCGTCGAACACCGGCGCCAGCTGGTCGGGGTTCTTGGCGCCCCAATACGCTGCGTTGGCAAGCAGTTTCGTGGTGGTCTCGTTGCCTGCGACGACCATCAGGAACAGGAAAGCCATGATCTCGTCGTCGGTGAGCCGGTCGCCGTCGATCTCGGCTTCCAACAGCGCCGACGTCAGATCGTCGCTCGGCTTCTTGCGCCGCTGGGCGACCATGTCGGCGTAGTAGACCAGAAGGTCGGCCGAGGCCTGCATGGCCGAAGCCGGAACGTCGGCCAGGCCGTCATCGCGGTGCATGACACCGTCGGCCAGGGCGCGGATGCGGGCCCGGTCCGGCCCGGGCACCCCCATGAGTTCGGAGATCACGTCCATCGGCAGCTTGCCTGCGAACTCGTCGACGTAGTCGAAAGTCTCGGACTGCAAGGCGGTGTCGAGGTGCTCCACGGCGATCTCGATGACGCGCGCCTCCAGCTCGCGAATGCGGCGCGGTGTGAAGCCCTTCGACACCAGGGTGCGCAGCCGCAGGTGCGCGGGGTCGTCGAGGGCCAAAAACGACATCACCTTGTGCGCGTCCAAGGTGCGCGAGATCGGATCCAGCGATACGCCGAACCTGTTCGACAGCGTGGTGCTGTTGCGGAAACCCTGCAGAACGTCGCTGTGCCGCGACAGCGCCCAGAACTTCAGTTTGTCGTTGCGGTAGAGCGGCGCTTCTTCGCGCAGCCGCCGGTAGTACGGGTACGGATCTTCGTGAAAGTCGTAATCGTAGGGATCCAGGACCAGATCGCTGGCCTCAACGGTCATTGGTCTTCTCCCAGGATGAGGCCGACCACATAAGTGAGGCGGTCGGCGATCTGGTGGTAAGTGACGGCGCCGCTGCCCGCGTGCACCAACGCACCGAAGTACGTCATCTCTAGCGCCGAGATGGTCCGTGGATCGGCGTCAGGGCCGACCGCCGAGCGGATGCGGCGGTGGATCTCGGCGCCGATGCGGTCTCGGACCGTGCGCACCGCCGCGTCGCCGTTGCTCAGCAGGGCCGTCGTGCAGGCGGCGGCGACCTCGGGTTCATCGGCAATCATCAGCGTCAGAGCACGCAGCGCCTTCTCGACGCGGATTGACCTGCTGTCGTTGACGTCGGTGAAGTACGGCACCTGGCCGACCAGATCGAGATAGACCTCGGCGATCAGATGGTTCTTCGACGAGAAGTACGTGTAGGCGGTGGCCGGGGCGACCTTGGCGCGGGCAGCCACCGCGCGCACGGTCAGGTCGGCGTACGAGGACTCGCGCAGCATCTCCATGCCTGCGGTGAGCACCTTGCGAAAGGTCTCCTCCTGGCGGCGGTTGCGGGGCGATTCTGTGATCGCAACAACTGGATCGCTGGACACATGTCCAAGTTATCTGACGCGACATGCCGTGGGCAAGCCCCAAGCGGAAAACCGCACTACAACTCGCTGTATTCTGACCTACAACGAGCCCAGCCTTGCCTCGCGCCGCCGTCTGGGGCTATCGTTCGAGGGAACTCAGTCGGACAGTTGTCCAGCAAAGAAGCGGAGAGTTGGAATGGGCCTGTTGAACGACCGCCAAAGTCAACTGCTCATCGACGGCGAGCTCGTGGCCGGCGGTGCAGGCACATTCCCGACGATCAATCCGGCCACCGAAGAGGTGCTCGGCGTCGCCGCCGACGCAACGACCGACGATATGGGCCGGGCGATCGAGGCGGCCCGCCGCGCGTTCGACGACACCGACTGGTCGACCAATACCGAGCTGCGGGTGCGCTGCCTACGGCAGCTACAGGACGCACTCACCAAGCACGTTGAAGAATTGCGCGAGATCACCATCGCCGAGGTGGGTGCGCCGGTGATGCTGACATCGATGGCGCAGCTGGAGGGCCCGATCGCCGACCTCAGTTTCTGCGCTGACACTGCGGAGTCGTACCAGTGGACGACCGATGCCGGCATCGCATCGCCGATGGGCATCAAGACCCATCGGACGATCGTCCGGGAGGCGGTCGGCGTGGTCGGCGCGATCACCCCCTGGAATTTCCCGCATCAGATCAACCTCGCCAAGATTGGTCCTGCGCTGGCGGCTGGTAACACCGTGGTGCTTAAACCGGCACCCGACACACCGTGGTGCGCAGCAGTGCTGGGTGAGCTGATCCTCGAGCACACCGACATCCCTGCGGGTGTCGTCAACATCATCACGTCGAGTGATCACGGCGTGGGGGCGCTGCTGTCGAAGGATGCACGGGTGGACATGGTGTCGTTCACCGGGTCGACGAACACCGGCCGCGCGGTGATGGCTGACGGAGCGGCGACGCTGAAGAAAGTGTTCCTGGAACTCGGTGGCAAGTCGGCGTTCCTCGTGCTCGACGATGCGGATCTCGCTGGGGCCTGCTCGATGTCGGCGTTCACCGCATCGATGCACGCCGGGCAGGGCTGTGCGATCACCACCCGGCTGGTGGTGCCCCGTGCTCGCTACGACGAAGCCGTCGAGGCAGCGGCCGCGACAATGGGGTCGATCAAGCCAGGGGATCCCACGGACCCCGGCACTGTCTGCGGACCGTTGATATCGGCGCTGCAGCGGGACCGGGTACAGGCGTACCTGGATTCCGCGACCGAAGAGGGCGGCACATTCGCCTGCGGCGGAGGCCGTCCCGCGGATCGAGATACCGGCTTCTTCATCGAGCCCACCGTCATCGCGGGACTCGACAACAATGCCAAGGTCGCGCGCGAGGAGATCTTCGGGCCGGTGCTCACGGTGATCGCCCACGACGGCGACGACGATGCAGTGCGGATCGCCAACGACTCGCCGTACGGACTGTCCGGCACGGTGTTCTCCGCTGACGAGGAGCGCGCCGCGGGAATCGCCGCACGGATGCGCGTCGGCACGGTCAACGTCAACGGCGGTGTCTGGTACTCGGCCGACATGCCGTTCGGTGGATACAAGCAATCCGGCATCGGCCGGGAGATGGGGCTCGCGGGCTTCGAGGAATACCTCGAAACCAAAGCGATTGCCACGGCAGCGAATTAGGAATCAAGGAGAGGCTCTGCAGTGGGACTTTATGGCGATCAGTTCAAGGAGAAGGTGGCGATCGTCACCGGGGCCGGTGGCGGCATCGGCCAGGCCTACGCCGAGGCGCTGGCCCGCGAGGGCGCTGCCGTCGTCGTCGCCGACATCAACACCGAGGGCGCACAGAAGGTGGCCGACGGCATCAAGGGCGAGGGCGGCAACGCGCTGGCGGTTCGGGTCGACGTTTCCGACCCCGACTCCGCCAAGGAGATGGCCGCCACGACCTTGTCGGAGTTCGGTGGCATCGACTACCTGGTGAACAACGCGGCGATCTTCGGCGGCATGAAGCTCGACTTCCTCATCACCGTCGACTGGGACTACTACAAGAAGTTCATGAGCGTTAACCTCGACGGCGCGCTGGTGTGCACCCGCGCGGTATACCGCAAGATGGCCAAGCGCGGCGGCGGGGCCATCGTCAACCAATCGTCGACCGCGGCATGGCTGTACTCGAACTTCTACGGTCTGGCGAAGGTCGGCATCAACGGGCTGACCCAGCAGCTCGCCACTGAACTCGGCGGCCAGAACATTCGCATCAACGCGATCGCGCCAGGGCCGATCGACACCGAGGCGAACCGCACCACCACACCGCAGGAGATAGTCGCCGACATCGTGAAGGGAATTCCACTGTCGCGGATGGGCCAGCCCGAAGACCTGGTCGGCATGTGTCTGTTCCTGCTGTCGGATCAGGCGAAGTGGATCACCGGCCAGATCTTCAACGTCGACGGCGGACAGATCATCCGGTCATGAGTGAGCACGCGAAGCTCGGCTACATCGGGCTGGGCAATATGGGCGCCCCGATGGCCAAACGTCTGGTCGACTGGCCGGGCGGCGTAACGGTTTTCGACGTCCGCACCGAGGCGATGACGCCGCTGGCCGAAGCGGGCGCCACCCTGGCCGACAGCCTGGCTGACGTCGCGGCCGCCGACATCATCAGCGTCACCGTGCTCAACGACGAGCAGGTGCGCGACGTCGTCGGCGAACTGGCGGCCAACGCGAAGCCAGGCACAGTCATCGCCATTCACTCCACGATCAGCCCTGACACCGCCGTCGAACTGGCCGAACAACTGCTGCCGCAGGGGATTCACATCGTCGACGCGCCGGTCAGTGGGGGCGGCGGGGCGGCCGAAAAGGGTGAGCTAGCAACCATGGTGGGCGCCGACCGCGAGGTGTACGAGCGGATCAAGCCGGCGTTCAAACAGTGGGCATCGATGGTGATCCACGCTGGCCAGCCCGGCGCGGGAACCCGAATGAAGCTGGCCCGCAACATGCTGACGTTCACGTCATACGCCGCAGCCTGCGAGGCGATGAAACTGGCCGAGGCGGCCGGGATCGATCTGCAGGCGCTGGGCCGGGTGGTGCGCCACACCGACGCGCAGAGCGGCGGGCCGGGCGCCGTCATCGTCCGGGAGAACATGGCGACGCTTGAGCCTGACAACTTCCTCTACGGACCGCTCAGCCACGCCAGCCAGCTCGGCGAGAAAGACCTCACCCTGGCGCTGGCACTGGGTCAGACGGTCGGCGTCGACCTGCCGCTCGCCGAGATAGCGCTCAAGAACCTGGCCGACGGGCTCGGTGTGCCCCATCCCGCATCGACCACGAAGGAGTGATCATGGACGAAATTCGCAAGAAGGGCCTCGCCAAGATGAACGAGGTCTATGCGTGGGAGATGCCCAACATGGAAGGTGACGAGTACTTCGACCTGACCGTCGACCATCTCTTCGGCGCCATCTGGACCAGGCCAGGACTGTCGATGCGCGACAAGCGAATCATGACATTGACGGTGGTCACCGCGCTCGGGTTACAGGATCTGTGTGAGGTTCAGGTAAACGCCGCCCTACAGAACGCCGAGCTGACCGAGGACGAGTTGAAGGAGATGGCGGTCTTCCTCACCCACTACGTCGGATTCCCTCTCGGTTCGGGCCTCAACGGCGTCGTCGGCCGCGTCACCGCCAAGCGCAAGAAAGCCGCGGAGAAGGGCGCAGGCGACGACAAGAAGGCCAACGTCAACGACGCCGTCAAGATGCACACGGGTAAGACGATCCATGACCAGTAGGTATTCCGACCTGTCCCGCGAGCAGCTGGCCACCCTGGTGCCGGAGCTGCTGCTGATCGGGCAGTTGATCGACCGCTCCGGAATGGCTTGGTGCATCAGCAATTTCGGCCGCGAAGAGATGCTGCAGATCGCGATCGAGGAGTGGATGGGATGCAGCCCGATCTACACCAAGCGGATGCAGAAGGCGTTGAAGTATGAGGGCGACGACGTCATCACGATCTTCAAGGGCCTGCAGCTGGACATCGGCGCGCCGCCGCAGTTCATGGACTTCCGCTACACCGTGCACGACCGCTGGCACGGCGAGTTCCACCTGGACCACTGCGGGGCGCTGCTCGACGTCGAGCCGATGGGGGAGGACTACGTCCGCGGCATGTGCCACGACATCGAGGACCCGACGTTCGATGCCACAGCGGTGGCCACCAATCGCAAGGCACAGATCCGGCCCATTCACCGACCGCCGCGCACGCCGGCCGACCGGCACCCGCACTGCGCGTGGACCGTGATCATCGACGAGTCATTTCCAGAGGTGGAGGGTCATCCGGTTCTTGATGTGGTGCGCCGAACCCGAGCCGCCAGAACCGAACTCGACCCGATCGATCCCGACGGCGAGGGCCAATCGGACTACTCCGACGCGCTCGTGTCGGATCTCGACTTCGGCGCTTTCTCGCATTCGGCGCTGGTGCGGATGGCCGACGAGGTTTGCCTGCAGATGCACCTGCTGAACCTGTCTTTCGTCATCGCGGTAGGCAAGCGCGCGGGGACGAACACCGAACTGGCCAACGAGATCTGCACCAAGCAGCTGATCGGTCTGGCTGGCATCGCCGCCGAGCGCATCCACCGTGCGCTGGACCTGCCCAGCGGCGTGGAGGGGGCGGTGCGGGTGCTCGAGTTGCATCCGCTGTTCAATCCCACGGTCTATGTGTCGACCGAGTTCGGCCCGGACACCGTGCATGTCGACCGGTCGCCCGCCCATGAGGACGGAGCATGGATCTCGTTGGCAGGTCCTTCGGAGAAACGGCCGCTGCAGGCGATTGTCGCCGCCGTCGATCCGCACTTCGATGTTGAGGTCACTGGTACCGAAACGGACTGGACTGCGCGCGTTATCGAGACCGGCACGGCGGCAAAGGAATTCCCGGAAGTATCGGTGGTGAGGATCAGCGGCGGTGCGACGTTCGCGTTCGAGACCCGGAAGTCGTTACCTCTGACAGTGGTATAACCGCGGTACCCACCCAGCGCCGCAGGTAGTCCCGCAGTTCGTCGCCTTGGCGCGGTGGCCGGCCAGGGTCGATGACGAACGACTGGATAATCCGCAGTAGGTGTTCGGCGAGGTCGTCAAGCTCTGAATCCGTGAACCCGAGGCCGGCCCAGTCGACGTCAAACTGGCGCAGCATCGAGTGGGCGAAGTCCTGCGCGACGTCCGACGTCACCGACTCGGTGTGCGGGTTCGGCTGCCCAGGCATCAGGAGCAACCCGAGATGCTTGTCCTCCGGCAGCCACTCAAGGGTGGTCGCCACGGCCTCCGCTACCGCGTCGGCGGGGTCGGTGATCCCTCGCAGATGTGTCGCCAACCGGTCCTGAAACCCGCTGGCCGCGTGCACGGCCGCCGCCACGAGCAGCGCATCGGTGCTGGGGAAGTAGCGGTATACCGTCTGCCGGGTCACGCCCAGCGTTCGGGCGATGTCGGCGATGGAAAACTCCGCGCCCTGCGCGTCGATGGCCTGGCCCGCCGCGTCGAGGATTCGGGCGATCGCTTCCTCGTCGGTCGCGGGAGCCGATCCGGACCAGCCATGGGTACGCACCAGCAGATCGTACGTCAGCCCCGGTAGGAGACTTGCAATTCCTTGACCCCGTTGAGCCACCCCGACCGGAGCCGGTGCGGCTCGGACAGTTTGGAGATGTTGGGGATCTGGTCGGCGATCTCGTTGAAGATCAGCTTGATCTCCATCCGCGCCAGGTTCGCGCCGATGCAGAAGTGCGCGCCGTTGCCGCCGAATGCCAGGTGCGGGTTGGGGTCTCGGTTGATATCGAAGCGGAAGGGGGACTCGAAGACTTCTTCGTCGTAGTTGGCCGAACTGTAGAACAGGCCGGCGCGCTGGCCCTCGCGGATCGTGACACCACCGAGTTCGGTGTCGGCCAACGCCGTTCGCTGGAAGCAGTGCACGGGCGTGGCCCAGCGGACGATTTCGTCGGCCGCGGTTTCGGGCCGCTCACGCTTGAACAGCTCCCACTGATCCGGGTTATCGAGGAACGCGTTCATGCCGTGTGTCATGGCGTTGCGGGTGGTCTCATTCCCCGCGACCGCGAGCAGGATGACGAAGAACGCGAACTCGACGTCGCCGAGTGCTTCGCCGTCGATATCGGCCTCGATCAGGCGCGTGACGATGTCGTCGGCCGGACAGCGGCGACGCTCCTCGGCCATGTTGTAGGCGTAGCCCATCAACTCGGCATTGGCGGCCACGTAGTCCGCCTCGAAATCCGGATCCTCGGTGTTCATGATCGCGTTGGTCCAGTGGAACAACTTCTCCCGGTCGGCCTCGGGCACGCCGATCAGGTCGGCGATGGCCAGCAGCGGCAGCTTCATCGCGATGTCATCGACGAAGTTGCCGTTTTCCTTTTCGGCTGCAGCGCGGATGATTTCGCGCGCCGCGACGGCAAGCTTCTCTTCGAGCGTGGCGACCGCCCGCGGTGTGAAGAGGCGCGAGACAATCTTGCGCAGCCGGGTGTGGTCCGGCGCGTCGTGGTTGATCAGCAGCGCCTTCGTCAGCTCGAGCTGATCGGGTGTGGTGCCCTCGGGCATCCGCATCACGACACCCTTGCGGTTGGTCGACCACAGGTCACCATCGCGCGAGATCGACTTGATGTCCTCGTGACGGCTGATCACCCAGTAGCCGTCGTCGCCGAAGATCGACTCCTTCTGCTCGTTCCACCACACCGGCGCGGTCTTGCGCAGCTCGGCGAACTCGGTGACGGGGATGCCTCGCAATAGGACGTCGGGGTCGGTGAAGTCGTAGCCGGGCCCGAACGGAGATGTGCTCTGCGTCATATCTAGACCATACACTGGAGTGTCAAGTGTATGGCCGTTGCGGGAGGGTGGCCGACCGTACGATCGGACCGTGCACGCCAAAAGGGCATTAGTGCGCCGGCCCAGCCCGCGCTTGGCCGAGGGGCTGCTTACCCACATCGAGCGATCGCCCGCCGACGCTGACATCGCAATGAAGCAGTGGGAGGGCTATGTACGGGCCCTTGTCGATGCCGGCTGGAGGGTGACCGAGGTTGAGCCCGCGCCCGACTGTCCCGACAGCGTGTTCGTCGAAGACACCGTCGTGGTGTACGGCGATCTTGCCGTCATCGCGCGTTCTGGTGCAGTCGAGCGGAGGTCGGAAACCGAGGGCACAGAGAAAGCCGTTGCTGCGTTGGGTTATCGCATCGCACACATCGACGCACCCGGCGTGCTGGACGGCGGTGACGTGCTGAAGCACGGGGGAACGGTCTACGTCGGACAGTCCGGACGCACCAATGCGGACGGGATCCGCCAGTTGGCCGAGTACCTGGCGCCGTTCGGCGCGACGGTGATTGCGGTCCCGCTGACCAAGGCGCTACACCTCAAGTCCGCGGTGACCGCGCTACCGGACGGCACCGTCATCGGTTACGAACCCGTGGTGGACGACCCGTCGGTCTTCGAGGTGTTCCTCCCTGTGCCAGAGGAGCCGGGCGCCCACGTTGTCCTGCTCGGCGAGGGAAAGCTGCTGATGTCCTCGGGCGCTCCGGAGACCGCCACGATGATGCGGTCACGCGGCTATGAACCGGTGCTCGTCGACATCGGCGAATTCGAGAAGCTCGAGGGCTGTGTGACGTGTCTTTCGGTTCGCCTCAGGGGCGTCTGAGCCTTAGCCGCGTTGCGTCGGCGGCCGGTTAGGGTGAGCCTGTGCGCGTCCTCGTGATCGGATCCGGAGCCCGTGAACATGCGTTGCTGCTGGCGCTGCGGCAAGACCCCGACGTGGAGGAGCTGGCCGTCGCGCCTGGCAACGCCGGGACTGCGATCATCGCCGACCAGTACGAGGTCGACATCACCTCGGGCGAAGCCGTCACGGGCCTGGCTCAGAAAATCGGCGCCGACCTTGTGGTGATCGGGCCTGAGGTGCCGCTTGTCCTCGGTGTCGCCGACACAGTGCGCGCCGCAGGCATCGCCTGCTTCGGGCCGACCAAGGACGCCGCGCGCATCGAAGGTTCGAAGTCGTTCGCCAAGGACGTGATGACCGTCGCCGGGGTGCTAACAGCGACCAGCGAGATCGTCGACAATCCGGCACACCTCGACGGGGCGCTCGACCGGTTCGGGCCCTCCGCGGGCGATCCGGCGTGGGTGGTGAAGGACGACGGGCTGGCCGCAGGCAAGGGTGTGGTGGTGACCGCCGACCGTGACGCGGCCCGTGCGCACGCCGCCAGCCTGCTCGACGCCGGCCACCCGGTGCTGCTTGAATCGTTTCTCGACGGACCCGAGGTGTCGCTGTTCTCCATCGTCGACAGCGAGACCGTGGTGCCGCTGCTGCCCGCGCAGGACTTCAAGCGGGTCGGTGACAACGACACCGGGCCCAACACCGGCGGCATGGGCGCTTACGCACCGCTGCGGTGGCTACCCGACGACGTGCTATCGCAGATTGTCAACGATGTCGTGAAACCCGTTGCAGCCGAGATGGTTCGCCGGGGTAGTTCGTTTTCTGGTCTGCTGTACGCCGGGCTGGCGATCACATCGCGGGGACCGGCGGTGGTCGAATTCAACTGCCGCTTCGGTGATCCGGAGACGCAGTCCGTGCTTGCGCTACTTGACACCCCGCTCGGACAACTGCTGCGTGCCGCCGCGACGGGTCAGCTGGCCGACCAGCCGCCGCTGCGCTGGCGAGACGGCGACGCCGTGACGGTGGTGCTGGCCGCGGAGAATTACCCGGGGCGCCCGCGGGTGGGCGACGTGATCGTCGGCGCCGAAGCCGACGGTGTACTGCATGCCGGTACCGCCCGACGCGACGACGGCGCGATCGTCTCCTCAGGCGGGCGGGTGCTTTCGGTCGTCGGGACGGGCCCCGACCTGGTGGCCGCCCGCGAGGCCGCCTACCAGCTGGTCAAGTCGATTCGCTTGCCGGGCAGCCACTTTCGCACGGACATTGGGCTCGCCGCCGCCGAGGGCCGCACCAGCCTCTAGGCCGTCAACAGCGGCGCCATCCAGGCGATTTCGCCCGGCAGCTGCGAGCTCCAGAACCCGCCGTCATGTCCGCCGGGAGAGAAGCCGCCCGCGGGCGGCTTTGGCAGCTGGGCGATGAACTGCTTCGTCGCCGAATAGAACGGATCGCTGTCGCCGCAATCGATCCGGATCGGAATGGACCCGAGTTGCGGCAGTTCCCACACGCTGTTCGCCGCGTAGTCGTCGGCGCCGTCGAACGCACCGGGCGCTGCCGCGCCTGATGACGTCCACAGCGCGGGGCTCACCGCGCAGATCGCCGCGGTGCGCGCCGGGCCGAGCTTCGCGCCGAGCAGCAGCGCGCCGTAGCCGCCCATCGACCAGCCGAGAAACCCGACGCGTGAGGTGTCGAGTCCTTGCGAACTCAACATCGGGATCAGTTCGTCCAGCACCATGGCGCCGGAGTCCTCGCCGGACGCCCGCTTGTGCCAGTAGCTTCCGCCGCCGTCGACCGCGACCACCGCGAACGGCGCAATGCCTGCCTGAACGGCTTGGGCCAGGCCCTGCTCTACGCCGCCGGCCATCACGCCTGCGGCGTCCTGACCCTTGCCGTGCAGCGCGATCACCGGACGCAGCGCAGTCGTCTGGCCGGGCGGGCGGGCGATCGCCCAATTCGTTGGCACGCCGCCGCGGGCCGCCGATACGAACGAGCCGTCGGCGTACGTCGGCGCGGCTGCCGTCGGAGGCTCAAGGGGTGGTGGCGGTGCCAGCGGTGCACCCGCACTCGTCATCGACACCTGCGGTCCGGCAACCGATGCGTTTGGCGCGTGCAGCGCCGTGCCCAACGCGTAGGCACCGGCGGCCCCCGCGGCCGCGCCGACACTGAGACGCAGAATGGCGCGGCGGCTCAGTTCGGGCATGCGGGCCATCATGCCATCGGCGGTTGGCTTCGCTACTTCCAAGCCATTTCCGAGCCACTTCCGACTTCCCTGAGTAAAGCCTGATGATTGGCCGAAAGCGCAATGTCGGAACTGCCTGACTGGCAGCATGCTAAAGGTGACGGCTGCGGTCACTCCAAAGGGAGAACGTCGACGGTACGCGCTGGTCAGCGCGGCCGCTGACTTGCTGTGCGAAGGCGGGTTCGACGCCGTGCGGCACCGCGCCGTCGCCCGCCGCGCGGGGCTCCCGCTGGCCTCGACGACCTACTATTTCTCCTCGCTCGACGACCTGATCGAAAAGGCCGTCGAGCACGCCGGTACGCGTGAGGCCGAGCAGTTGCGGGCCAGGGTGGCAACGTTGTCCCGACGGCGCCGCGGCACCGAGTCGACCGCCGATGTGCTGGTGGACCTGCTGGTCGGCGAGGCCACTGGACTGCGGGTCACCGAGCAGTTGATCTCCCGCTACGAGCGCTACATCGCGTGCGCGCGTCAGCCGGGGCTGCGCGACGTCCAGCGGCGGATCCTGCAACAGCGCACCGACGCGGTGGTCGAAGTCGTAGAGCGGTCCGGCCGCGCGGTGCGCGCCGAACTGCTCACCGCGTTGGTATGCGCTGTCGACGGCGCTGTGGTGGCGTCTTTGGTCGGCGATGGTGATGGTCCGCGAGCGACGGCCCGCGCGACCCTGATCGATGTGATCGACGTGCTCGCGCCGATCGACGAAAGACTGGCACAAGTCTGATCGAAGGAGGGCGATGACTAAGCCGGAGACCGTTGAGGATCAACCACAGCTGCGGCGAGTCATGGGCCCGGGACTGCTGCTGTTGTTCATCGTCGGAGATATCCTCGGCACCGGCGTGTATGCCCTCACCGGGGATGTGGCAGCCGAAGTCGGTGGGGCAGCATGGGTCCCGTTCCTCGTCGCATTCCTGATCGCGACCGTCACCGCGTTCAGCTACCTGGAGCTGGTGACCAAGTACCCGCAGGCGGCAGGTGCCGCACTGTACGCGCACAAGGCTTTTGGCGTGCAGTTCGTGACGTTTCTAGTGGCGTTCGTGGTGATGTGTTCCGGCATCACCTCGGCATCCACCGCGTCTCGATTCTTCGCAGCCAACTTCAACACCGCCTTCGACCTCGACTGGGGCAAGGTCGGAATCGTCATCGTCGCACTGCTATTCATGGCGATGCTTGCCGCAGTGAACCTGCGCGGCGTCGGTGAGAGTGTGAAACTCAACGTCGGACTCACCATCATCGAGATCACGGGTCTGCTGCTGGTCATCATGGTCGGCCTGTGGGCTTTCACTGGCGGCGGTGCAGACGTCGACTTCTCCCGAGTAGTTGCGTTCGACACCGCCACAGACAAGAACGCCTTCATGGCGGTCACGGCGGCGACGTCGTTGGCGTTCTTCGCGATGGTCGGCTTCGAGGATTCGGTGAACATGGCCGAGGAGACGAAGGATCCGATCAAGGTGTTCCCGAAGGCGCTGCTGACGGGCCTGTCGATCGCAGGCATCGTGTACGTCATCGTGGCCATCATCGCGGTGGCGCTGGTGCCGATCGGCACGCTGGAGGCCAGCGACACTCCACTGGTCGAGGTGGTCAAGGCCGGGGCGCCGAACCTGCCGATCGAGGACATCCTGCCGTTCATCTCGATGTTCGCGGTGTCCAACACCGCGCTGATCAACATGCTGATGGCCAGCCGGTTGATCTACGGCATGGCCCGCCAGCATGTACTGCCGCCGGTGCTCGGTGCGGTGCACCCGACGCGCCGCACACCGTGGGTGGCGATCGTGTTCACCACCGCGATCGCGTTCGGCTTGATCTTCTATGTCACCGCCTTCGCCAACAGCAGCGCGATCTCGTTGCTGGGCGGCACCACATCGCTATTGCTACTGGCGGTGTTCGCATTGGTCAATGTCGCGGTCCTGGTGTTGCGGCGCGACGTCCAGGCGGCGGGCGGTCATTTCAAGACACCGACGGCCTTGCCCGTGATCGGGTGCCTGGCGTCGCTCTATCTGGTGACACCGCTATCCGGGCGGCCGGGCCAGCAGTACTTGCTGGCGCTGATCCTGATCGGGATCGGGATCGTGCTGTTCTTCGTCACCATGCTGATCAACCGTCAGCTCGGGATCCGCGGTACGGGTATCACCGACCCGATGCACCTGGGCTCGGCGCCGGACTAGCGGAGCGCCTCTCGGATCGCGACCAATTCACGTTGGACGTCTTCGAGTAGTTCCATCGCGCGGATCAGCCGAGATTCGAGCGAGCTGCGGCTTCCACGTCGCTCAGGATGCTCAGGAGCGAGGCCGCTCGGCAACGTCGGCGTCACGATGTAGCCGGTGGCGAAGTCGCCGTAGACGGTTACATCTTCCGGCCGGTGATACCAATAGAGCCCGACGTACGCACAAACCACGGCGTCGACGGGATCCTCGTCCCTGTCGAGCTGTCCCGGCCGTGTTGCGGCCTCCACCCGCCTCCGCAGCTCTACCCAGGCCACACTGCGATTCGCCCGCAGCCGCGGGCTGGCACCGTCGAGTCCCTCGATGAGTGTCATCAACTGGAGCAACTCGCGATGGCGATCCTCGAAGGGGCCTCTCTTGTACTTCAGGATCTTCTTGAGTTCGAACAGCACGACCGTCGCCGGGTGCGGGTAGACCTCGATGGCCCGCCGGCTCGCGGTCGAGCTGGGGTCCATGTCGAGGCCGAGCGCGGTCGCAATCCGCGCACCGCGGGGATCCCTGAATTCAGGCTTGTCGGCGTACGCGGGGCGCGCGCCTGCATCGAACTTTTGAAAATCGCGATTGAGGGCCGCCTCGCATGGCCGGTGGCCGGTGGGGTTATTGACGATCAGCGGGGCGTCGATGGCGACCAGGCATTCGTCGCCCACGTAGGGAGCGATTGCGGCCTCGATGCTCGCGTCATCCTGCGCGCCGCCCACGTGCAGCAGCCGGCCGTCGGAATCGATGACGGCGACACCGGTCTGGCTATTCTCGCCCCACGCAAGATCCAATCCAACGAAGTGCATACGCCTACAGTGCCCTATGCGCGCCTACCCGCCACCGTAAGCTGTGTGTCTGTGGCGATCCCTAATGTGCTGGCCAGCCGGTATGCCAGCGACGAGATGGTGGCGATCTGGTCACCGGAGGCCAAGGTCGTCGCCGAACGCCGGCTGTGGCTGGCGGTGCTGCGGGCGCAGGCCGAGTTGGGCGTCAATGTCGCCGACTCAGTGGTGGCGGACTATGAGCGGGTCATCGACGACGTCGATCTTTCCTCGATCGCAGCGCGGGAGCGGGTGCTGCGCCACGACGTCAAGGCCCGCATCGAGGAGTTCAACGCGCTGGCCGGCCACGAGCATGTGCACAAGGGCATGACGAGCCGTGACCTCACCGAAAACGTTGAGCAGCTGCAGATCCGCCGATCTCTTGAGTTAGTGCATTCGCATGGCGTGGCGGTGGTGGCGCGGCTGGCCGAACGGGCGATCAGCTACCGCGACCTGGTGATGGCGGGCCGCAGCCACAACGTCGCCGCGCAGGCCACCACTTTGGGTAAGCGATTCGCGTCGGCGGCCGAGGAGATGCTTCTCGCGCTGACGCGGTTGCGGTCGTTGATCGACCGGTACCCGCTGCGCGGCATCAAGGGCCCGATGGGCACCGCACAGGACATGCTCGACCTGCTCGATGGCAACACGTCGAAGTTGGCTGACTTGGAGCGACGGGTCGCCGAATTCCTCGGTTTCACTGAGATTTTCACCAGCGTCGGGCAGGTCTATCCGCGCTCGCTGGACCATGACGTCGTCTCCGCGCTGGTACAGGTGGGCGCGGGCCCGTCCTCGCTGGCGCACACCATCCGGCTGATGGCCGGCCACGAACTGGTGACCGAGGGCTTCGCGCCGGGGCAGGTCGGCTCGTCAGCCATGCCGCACAAGATGAACACCCGGTCGTGCGAGCGCGTGAACGGGCTGCAGGTGGTGCTGCGGGGCTATGCGTCGATGGCGGCCGAACTCGCAGGCGCGCAGTGGAACGAGGGCGACGTGTTCTGCTCGGTGGTGCGCCGGGTGGCGCTGCCCGACGCGTTCTTCGCGATCGACGGGCAGATCGAGACGTTCCTGACAGTTCTTGACGAGTTCGGCGCCTACCCGGCGGTGATCCAGCGAGAGCTCGACCGCTACCTGCCGTTCCTTGCCACGACCCGGATCCTGATCGCAGCGGTGCGCTCCGGCATGGGCCGCGAAACCGCACACGAGGTGATCAAGGAACATGCCGTCGCGGTGGCTCTTGCGATGCGCGAGAAGGGTTTGGAGCCCGACCTGCTTGACCGGCTGGCCGCTGACCCACGGCTCCCGCTGGACCGGCCTGCGTTGGACGCGGCGCTGGCCGACAAACGGGCGTTCACCGGCGCCGCCGGTGACCAGGTCGACAGGGTGGTCGACGCGGTCGATGAGTTGGTGGGCCGCTATCCCGAGGCCGCGAAGTACACGTCGGGCGCCATCCTGTGACTGTGGCCGGGGCGTTGGCGCAGATCGACTTCACCGATCTGGACAACTTCGCTCACGGCTTCCCGTACTCGCTTTTCGAGGTACATCGACGTGAGGCGCCGGTGTACTGGCACTCGGCGACGGAGAACACCCCGGACGGGGAAGGTTTCTGGTCGGTTGCCTCGTACGCGGAAACCCTTGAGGTGTTTCGTGATCCGCAGACTTACTCGTCGGTGACCGGCGGCGCCAGGCCCTTCGGCGGGACGCTGCTGCAGGACCTGTCCATCGCCGGTCAGGTGCTCAACATGATGGACGACCCGCGACACTCGCAGATCCGCAGGCTGGTCAGTTCGGGCCTGACGCCGCGGATGATCCGTCTCGTCGAGGACGATCTGCGCGCACGGGCGCAGCGGCTGCTCGACTCGGTCGAGCCGGGAGTGCCGTTCGACTTCCTGGTCGATATCGCCGCCGAGCTGCCGATGCAGATGATCTGCATCCTGCTGGGAGTGCCGGAATCCGAACGACATTGGCTGTTCCACGCCATCGAGCCGCAGTTTGACTTCGGCATGGCCCGCAGGGCTCAGATAGGGCAAGTCGGGCAGATGTCCGTCGAGGAGGCCGGGTCGCGGATGTACTCCTACGGACAGGAGTTGATCGCGTCGAAGCGTCTGCAGCCCACTGACGACATGCTGTCCGTGGTGGCCAACGCCACCGTCGGCGATGATCGCCTTTCGGATCTGGAGCTCTATCTGTTCTTCAGCCTTCTATTCAGTGCGGGTGCGGAGACAACCCGCAACGCGGTCGCGGGCGGGCTGCTGGCGTTGGCCGACCATCCGTCGCAACTCGAGGCGCTTCGTGCGGATCTCACGCTGCTGCCGACCGCCGTCGAGGAGATGGTGCGCTGGACGTCGCCGTCGCCGTCGAAGCGGCGCACTGCCACACGCGACGTCGAGTTGGGCGGATGCGCGATCGAGGCCGGCCAGAAGGTACAGATCTGGGAGGGCTCGGCTAACCGCGACGCTTCGGTGTTCGAGGATGCTGACTCCTTCGACATCGCTCGTAAACCTAATCCGCACTTGGGTTTCGGACAGGGTGTGCATTACTGCCTCGGCGCTAACCTGGCGCGGCTTGAGCTGCGCGTGCTGTTCGAGGAGTTGCTTGCCCGCTTCTCGTCGGTGCAGGTGACCAAACCGGTGGAGTGGACCCGCAGCAACCGCCACACCGGCATCCGGCATCTGGTGGTCGAGCTGAAGGCGTGATGTTCGAGCAGCGTGTCTCCGAACTCGGCCTCCAGTTGCCGCCGGAGCCGTTGTTACCCAAGGGTATCCGGATTCCGTTCGACTGGGTGCGCATCGTCGGCGAGAGGTGCGTGCTGAGTGGTCATGGTGCCCTCGGGCCCGATGGTGCACTGGCAGGTCCGTTCGGACGCGTGCCGAGCGAGGTGCCGCTGGAGGCCGCGCAGGAGTCGGCGCGGCTGACGGTGCTGGCCATGCTCGGCGCGCTGCGGGCCACACTGGGATCGCTTGACCGGGTGCGTGATTGGGTGACGGTGAGCGGTTTCGTCAACGCCGACCCGAGCTACGCGCAGACAACAGCGGTGCTCAACCCCGCGTCGGATCTTCTGCTCGAAGTATTCGGCGAGCACGGCAGGCACGCGAGGACGGCGATCGGTGTGGTGGCACTACCGCAGAATCTGCCGGTGATCATTTCGGCGGAGGTGATTGTCACGCCGTGAAACCGGATTCGTTCGCGGCGGTCATGGCGACCGGCATCGTCTCGATCGCGGCTGTGGATCACGGCTATCGCGCTATCAGCGACGTCTTGATCGTGCTGGCGGCCGTCGCATTGCCGGTGCTCATCGTGGCGGCCGCCGTCGCCTGGCGACGAGAGTCGTGGCATCTCACTAATCTCGATGTGTCGCTTGGGCTGTGCACGTACATCGCGGCGTGCGCGGTGGTGGGGGCGCGACTTGCCGAACACCGCGTCGTGCTGTGGGTGCTGGCGGGGATGGCGTTGCAGGGATGGCTCTCGCTGGCCCCGGTGGTGGCGCGGCGCATGTGGCGCGATCGCGGTGCGGGTCTACGCGATCGCGCGCACGGCGGCTGGGAGTTGGCGAGTGTTGCGACGTCCGGATTGGCGATCGTCTTTGCCGACCTGAAGATCGTCTTCCTCGCGATGCTGTTCTTGGCCATCGCGATCGGCGTGTACCTGTTGATGACGGGGCTGATTGTCTGGCGGGCGGTCCGCGATCGGGCTGCCAAGGAGTTGGTGCAGCCCGACATTTGGATATTGATGGGTGGCGCGGCGATCGCGACGTTGGCGGGCGATCACATCCACAAGGCCGGGCTGGAGAGCGTTTGGCCGGTGACGGTCGTGACGTGGTTTGTCGCGACGGTGTGGATCCCGCCGCTGATTTACGCCACTCTGCAACGGTTTCGGAGGCGCAGCGAGCTTCCGCCAGGGCTGTGGTGGGCGGCGGTGTTCCCGCTCGGGATGTACTCGTCGGCCACATATGCGACGGCCGTCGAAACCCGCTGGCATTGGCTGACGACGGTGTCGCTGGCTTTCTTCTGGATCGCGTTCGCTTCGTGGACACTCAGCGCTTTCCATGCGCTATCGCGAATCGGATCTCCGCCAGCACGCGATGCGGATACTCAGTGAGATCCAGCCAGGTGAACCGCAACACCTTCCAGCCGAGCAGCGAGATGTTGTTCTGGCGTTCACGGTCGTTCTGAAAGTCTTCCTGGCTGCTGTGAAACGCCCAGCCGTCGACTTCGATAGCGACCTTTTGCTCAGGAAATCCCACATCGACCTTGTAGCGGCCCACGGGATAGTTGGTCCGCCAACCGGTAATGCCGTTGTCGCGCAGCAGTTTGACCAGCAGGCGTTCGGCCTCCGAACGCGCACCGTTGGACGCGGCCTGCAGAAGCCGTCGTGCTGCGGGAGAGCCGTAGCGGCCCTTGTTGCGCAGGTGCGCGCGCCACAGCTGCGCCAGTTCGACATGGCGCTGCAGTGCGGAGTCCATCAGTTTGGCGCCGCCGCCGCGTCGAACGGCCGCTTCGACGACCGTCATCGGCAGCGCCGTCACCCGCAATCCGTTTCGCTCGACGACGTCCGTCGGCGCTAGATTCCGCCGCCGAGTCCTGACACCGGCGCGCTTTGGATGGTGGGCTGCTCTCGGCACGGTTACGTCGACGACCTTCGGTGCGAATCGCGTGAGGCCATGCCACCAGGCTGCGGTGAGTCCGCTGGCGGTTGCTCTTCCGCCGTGTGCCCATACCGCCGCGCGAATACGGGCGGCATCGGTGAACGGGCGATCGTCGACGAAATACACACCAGGCGTGCATCGCCGCCACCGCCCCGAGCGTTCGCGACGGTTGACAGCATGTCTGCTGAGGCCGCAACGTTCGGCCTGAGCGAGTGTGATCACGCCGTCATGCCGGCGCAGATAGTCGTCGAGCACAGAGAATGGATGGTCGGCAGCCCCCGAACGGTTCCCGTATCCGCGATTTCGGTGCAATCAGGAGCGGTGAGCGCTCCGAAACGCACACAAATCGCTTAGCGGCGCGGGCGTACGCCGGCGGCGCGGAGCTCGAGGGCGGCCAGGCCGTGGATCGCGACGGCGTCCTCGCGCCGCCACGCGCCGACGGGATCCACACTGATCGCCGCGAGCTTGGCCAGCGGCCGGTTGGCCAGCGCCCGCAGCGCCAGCAGCTGTTCACCCGCGGGTGTGCGCGCCAGCGTCAAAGCTGTCCACTTGCGACGGAAGAACCTCACCCGCAGAAACAGCCACGGCATCGCGATCGCCAGGATGGGCGGCGCCGCGACGGCCAGCGCCAGCAGCCACGCCAGCCAGCTCGCGGTGACACCCAGGGTGTGCCCCGCGCCTGCGATCTCGCGGGCGGCATCCCCGGCGGCCGTCAATGGCTTGCTCAACGTGTCGCCGATGAACGGCACGTTGTTGGCGCCGTCACCCGCCGAATCGAGGTTGCCCGCGATCCCGTTGGCGCCGCCTTCGACTTGCCTGCCGAACTCGGCGATGGTCGACACAGCGGAGTGGACCGCCATCCCCACCAGCACCCACACGGTCGTCCAGGCGATCACCACCAAGTCGCTGATCAGCTGCGCGACCAGTCGCGCAGGAGTAGTGGCATAGGGCAGATAACGCGGCGTCATGGGATTGATCCCAGCAGATAGGCTGGCCCGATGCGCCCCGCTCTGTCCAACTACCAACATCTGGCCAGCGGCAAGGTTCGCGAGCTCTACCGGATCGACGACGAGCACCTGCTGTTCGTCGCCACCGACCGGATCTCGGCGTACGACTACATCCTCGACTCCGAGATACCCGACAAGGGCCGCATCCTGACCGCTATGAGCGTCTTCTTCTTCGACTACGTCGAGGCGCCCAACCACCTGGCGGGCCCACCGGACGATGAGCGCATCCCCGAAGAGGTGCTCGGCCGGGCGCTGGTCGTGCAGGAGCTCGAGATGCTTCCTGTGGAGTGTGTGGCCCGCGGCTACCTGACCGGCTCGGGCCTCATCGACTACCAGAAGACCGGCAAGCTGTGCGGCATCGCGCTGCCGCAGGGGCTCTCCGAAGCCAGCAAGTTCATCCAGCCGCTGTTCACCCCGGCCACCAAAGCCGAACTGGGGCAACACGATGAGAACATCACGTTCAACGAGGTGATCGATCTGGTCGGTGCCGTCAGGGCCAACCAGTTGCGCGAGCGCACGCTGCAGACCTACATCCAGGGCGCCGACCACGCGTTGACGAAGGGAATCATCGTCGCCGACACCAAATTTGAGTTCGGTGTGGACAAGCACGGCAACCTGCGATTAGCCGACGAGGTCTTCACCCCGGACTCCAGCAGGTACTGGCGCGCCGACGACTACCAGGAGGGTGTCGTCCAGAAGAGCTTCGACAAGCAGTTCGTGCGCAACTGGCTCACCGGTCCGGACTCCGGCTGGGACCGCGACGGCGACAAGCCGCCGCCCCCACTGCCGCCCGACATCCTCGATGCCACCCGCGCACGCTATATCGAAGCCTACGAACGCATCTCGGGCCGCAAGTTCAGCGACTGGCTCAAGCCGTGAAGCCACCGGTGGCCAAACGGGTCGAGCATCGGCGCGAACATCATGGCGACGTGTTCATCGACCCCTACGAGTGGCTGCGCGACAAGTCGAATCCCGAAGTCACCGACTACCTCGAGGCCGAGAACGACTACACCGAACATGCGACGGCCGATCTGGCACCGTTGCGGCAGAAGATCTTCGACGAGATAAAGGCGCGCACCAAGGAAACCGATCTTTCCGTTCCGACCCGTCGTGGCGACTGGTGGTACTACGGCAGGAGCTTCGAAGGCAAGCAATACAGTGTGCAATGCCGTTGCCCGGTAACCGATCCCGACGACTGGGTACCGCCTGAGCTGGACGAAGAAACCGAGATCCCCGGTGAGCAAGTCCTGCTCGACGAGAACATCGAGGCCGAGGGGCACGACTTCTTCTCGCTCGGAGCCGCCAGCGTCAGCCTCGACGGCAACATCCTGGCCTACTCCGTCGACGTCAAGGGCGACGAACGATACACGTTGCGGTTCAAGGACTTGCGCACCGGCGTCCTCTACGACGACCAGATCGTCGGCATCGGCGCGGGCGCAACCTGGGCCGCCGACAACCACACCGTCTACTACGTCACCGTCGACGATGCCTGGCGCCCGGACACCGTGTGGCGTCATCGCCTCGGCGCTGGGCTGCCCGCCGAGAGGGTCTACCACGAGCCCGACGAGAAGTTCTGGGTGGCGGTCGGCCGCACCCGAAGCAACAAGTACGTGATCATTGCGGCGGGTAGCGCCGTCACCTCCGAATTGCGCTACGGCGACGCCGCCGACGGCGAAACCGAGTTCACCACCATCTGGCCGCGCCGTGACCTTGTCGAGTACTCCGTCGAACACGCTGTTGTCGGCGGTGAGGACCGGTTCCTGATCCTGCACAACGACGGCGCGGAGAACTTCACGCTCGTCGACGCTCCGGTGAGCGATCCCAACGCTTTTCGCACACTGATCGAGCACCGCGACGATGTGCGACTCGACTCCGTCGACGCATTCGAAGGCCACCTGGTGGTCGGCTACCGCAGCGAGGCGCTGCCGCGGATCCAGTTGTGGCCGGTTTACCCGGACGGCGGCTACGGCCATCCCGAGGACATCACGTTCGACTCCGAATTGATGTCGGCCGGGCTGTCCGGCAACCCGAACTGGAGCTCGCCGAAACTGCGGGTCGGTGCGACGTCGTTCGTCATTCCGGTGCGCATCTATGACATCGACCTCGCCACTGGGGAGCGCACGCTGCTGCGTGAACAGCCGGTGCTCGGCGACTACCACCCCGACGAGTACGTGGAGCGCCGCGACTGGGCCGTCGCGCCCGACGGGGCGCGGGTGCCGATCTCGATCGTGCACCGCACTGGCGTGCCCTACCCGGCGCCGACGCTGCTGTACGGCTACGGCGCCTACGAATCGTGTGAGGACCCGCGGTTCTCCATCGCCCGGCTGTCGCTGCTGGACCGCGGCATGGTGTTCGCGGTCGCGCACGTGCGGGGCGGCGGCGAGCTCGGCAGGCCGTGGTACGAGCGCGGCAAGCTGTTGGAGAAGAAGAACACCTTCACCGACTTCATCGCCGTGGCAGCCCATCTCGTCGCGACAGACGTGACCCGGCCGGAGAACCTTGTCGCCTTTGGCGGCAGCGCGGGCGGACTGCTGATGGGTGCCGTTGCGAACATGGCGCCAGCCCTGTTCGCAGGTATCCTGGCTGCGGTGCCGTTCGTCGACGCGTTGACCACGATCCTTGACCCTTCGCTGCCACTGACCGTCACCGAGTGGGACGAGTGGGGAAACCCCTTGGAAGACAAGGACGTCTACTTCTACATGAAGTCCTACACGCCCTACGAGAACATCGAGGCCAAGGACTATCCCGCGATTCTCGCGATGACGTCGCTGCACGACACCAGGGTCTACTACGTCGAACCCGCGAAATGGGTTGCGGCGCTTCGACACACCAAGACCGACGGTCACCCGGTGCTGCTCAAGACCGAGATGACCGCCGGGCACGGTGGCATCAGTGGACGCTACGAACGCTGGAAGGAAGCCGCTTTCCAGTACGCCTGGCTACTGGATGCTGCCAAGGCCAATCACGACGGCAGCGCCTAGGTACACGATCTCCTCGGCTGTGCGCACGTCCAGCCGCGAGGTCATCGACTTCGGCGGGTTCGGCATCCGCGCCGCGTAGACGTTGGCGGGGAACATCACCAGCATCAACACGAACAGGCACACAGCCGCGGCGACGCGGGTGGGCGGGTACAGCAACCCCGCTGCGCCGAGCAGTTCGAGCACACCGGTGATTGTGACCAGCAATCCCGGGGCAGGCAGCCTCGGCGGCACAATCGCGATCATGTCGCGCCGCATCGCGGGAACGAAGTGCGCGACCCCGGTCATCACGAACATCGCCGCCAGCCCGACGGCGACGGCCTGGGGCCAGCTGTCGACGTAGTCGAGGCCAAGCCAGCCAACCAATCGTGCGGCGAGCGTGCCCAGCACCAAAGTGACGATGACGGCCATTGCCAACTCCTCATCTAGACAGTGCCAAGATCATGGGACACGGTAGACACCGATCTAGGCACTGTCAAGATTCCCGGTTATGATGGCGGCATGAGCAGGGATACCTACCACCACGGTGACCTCAAGGCCGTCATCCTGGCCAAGGCTGCGGGTTTGGTGGCCGAGCGCGGCGCCGACGGGATCTCGCTACGCGAACTCGCGCGGGAGGCAGGCGTATCGCACGCCGCCCCGGCACATCACTTCACGGACCGTCGCGGACTCTTCACCGCGCTCGCCGCCCAGGGGTGGCGGATGTTGGCCGACGCGCTGGCGGACGCACGGCCGGACTTCACCGAAGCAGCGCTGGCGTATGTGCGGTTCGCGCTCGACCATCCCGGCCACTATGCGGTGATGTTCGACCACTCGCTCGTCAACCCCGAGGATCCCGAATTGGTCGCGGCCCAGAACGCCGCGGGGATCGAACTGGCGCACGGCGTCAGCACACTGAAAGACCCACGCGCCAAGGCGGATCCACCAAGTGCCGCGCTTGCGGCATGGTCGTTGGTGCACGGCTTTGCAATGCTCCGGCTCAACGGGGCGATCGACACTGACGACGATCCGATGGCGGCCGTCGAGAAGATCGCGTTGATGCTTTTCGACGGTTAGTGTGCGGGCATGACCGAAACACCGTTGACCGACATCGCCCTGACGACGCTGGACGGGCGCGCCACCACGCTGGCCGAGCTGGCCGACGGCGCCGTGCTTGTGGTGAACGTGGCGTCGAAATGCGGCCTCACCCCGCAGTACACCGCTCTGGAGCAGCTGGCGAAGGACTACGGTGAGCGCGGCCTGACGGTAGTCGGTGTGCCGTGCAACCAGTTCATGGGCCAGGAGCCGGGCACGGCCGAGGAGATCCAGACGTTCTGCTCGACGAACTACGGGGTGACGTTCCCGCTGCTGGCCAAGACCGATGTCAACGGTCCGGACCGGCACCCGCTGTACGCCGAGCTGACCAATACGCTCGACGGCAGCGGTGAGGCGGGCGACATCCAGTGGAATTTCGAGAAATTCCTCCTCGCACCAGGTGGCGAGGTGGTCAACCGGTTCCGGCCACGTACGGTCCCCGACGCGCCCGAGGTGATCGCCGCGATCGAGGCTATTCTGCCGCGATAGATGGTCAACTGCCGACCACGTGTTGTAAACCGTTGGGACACCTGACGTTGCGACAATGAACACGTGGCTGGACAACTGATTGTCTCGGTTTCCGGGATCAGCGACCGCACACTGACCGAGGTGGACGCGTTCTGCGGTCAGCTTGACGCACGCGACGTACCCGTCTCGTTTCTGGTGGCGCCGCGGATAAAGGGCGGCTACCGGCTCGACTCGGACGCGCCGACCGTCGAGTGGCTCGCTGACCGGCGTGAACGCGGCGACGCCATCGTGCTGCACGGCTTCGACGAGGCCGCCACCAAGAAGCGGCGCGGCGAGTTCGCGACATTGCCCGCACACGAAGCCAACCTGCGGCTGATGGCCGCCGACCGCGTGCTCGAGCACCTGGGGCTGCGCACCCGGCTGTTCGCCGCGCCGGGCTGGACGGTCTCGCAAGGCACAGTAACGGCCCTGCCTCGCAACGGCTTTCGGTTATTGGCCGGGCTGAGCGGCATCACCGATCTGGTTCGTCAGACGATGGTGCGGGCGAGGGTGCTCGGCATCGGCGAGGGGTTCTTGAGCGAGCCGTGGTGGTGCCGGACGCTGGTGCTGTCGGCCGAGCGCATCGCGAGACGCGACGGCATCGTGCGCGTCGCTGTGCATGCGCGCCACCTACGTAGGCCCGGTCCCCGCCAGGCCATGCTCGACGCCGTCGATCTGGCGTTGATGCATCAATGCGCGCCCGCCGTCTACGACTGGCACCCACACCCCGCGCTGACCGACGCTGCGTAGCGCGCCGCTACATTGGCGGCCATGGCTGACGCTGATGTGATCGTGGTGGGTGCCGGCCTGGCCGGCCTGGTCGCCGCCTGTGAGCTGGTCGAACGCGGGCGCCGCGTGCTGGTCGTGGATCAGGAGAACGCCAACAACATCGGGGGCCAGGCGTTCTGGTCGTTCGGCGGGCTGTTCTTCGTCGACAGCCCGGAACAGCGGCGGCTGGGCATCCGAGACAGCCACGAGCTGGCATTGCAGGACTGGCTCGGCACGGCGGGCTTCGACCGGCCCGAGGACCACTGGCCGCGGCAGTGGGCACACGCCTACGTCGACTTCGCCGCAGGGGAGAAGCGCAGCTGGCTTCGCGAACGCGGGCTGCAGACCTTCCCGCTTGTCGGCTGGGCCGAGCGCGGCGGCTATGACGCACGCGGTCACGGCAACTCGGTGCCGCGCTTCCACATCACCTGGGGGACGGGCCCGGCGATCGTCGACATCTTCGCGCGCCGGCTGCTTGGTAACGCGAAGGTGCGGTTCGCTCATCGTCATCGCGTCGACGAATTGATCGTGGAAAACGGCGCGGTGGTCGGGGTGCGCGGCGCGGTGCTGGAGCCGACGAGCGTGGCGCGCGGTGTGGCGTCATCACGAAACACCGTAGGCGAGTTCGAGTTCCGCGCATCGGCGGTGATCGTCGCCAGCGGCGGCATCGGCGGCAACCACGACCTGGTCCGGCAGAACTGGCCAAAGCGGATGGGCCGGGTGCCCGAACAATTGCTCAGCGGGGTGCCAGCGCACGTCGACGGCCGGATGATCGGCATCACCGAATCCGCAGGCGCCCATGTCATCAACAGCGACCGGATGTGGCACTACACCGAGGGCATCACCAACTACGACCCGATCTGGCCGCTGCACGGCATCCGGATCTTGCCAGGCCCGTCGTCGCTGTGGCTGGACGCCACCGGCAAGCGGCTGCCGTCTCCGTTGTATCCGGGCTTCGACACGCTCGGCACGCTGGAGTACATCGCGCAGACCGGACAGGACTACACCTGGTTCATCCTCAACGCGCGGATCATCGCCAAGGAGTTCGCGCTGTCGGGGCAGGAACAGAACCCAGATCTGACCGGCAAGAGCGTGCGGAAAGTGCTCGCCAGGGTGCGGGCGGGCGCGCCCGCGCCGGTGCAGGCATTCGTCGACAAAGGCGTCGACTTCGTCAGCGCAAACTCCCTGCGCGACTTGGTGTCCGCGATGAACACCGTGCCCGATGTGCTGCCGATCGACTACGCCACTGTGGAGACCGAGGTGACCGCGCGCGATCGCGAAGTGGCCAACCGGTTCACCAAGGACATGCAGGTGATGTCGATTCGCGGGGCGCGCAACTACCTCGGCGATCGGGTCAGCCGCGTCGTCGCCCCGCACCGGCTCACCGACCCGAAAGCCGGGCCGCTGATCGCCGTCAAGCTCCACATTCTGACCCGTAAGTCGTTGGGCGGCTTGGAAACCGACCTTGACTCACGGGCGCTCAAGCCCGACGGCAGCCCGTTCGCCGGGCTCTATGCGGCGGGTGAGGCCGCCGGATTCGGCGGAGGTGGCGTGCACGGCTACCGCTCACTTGAGGGCACGTTCCTAGGCGGCTGCGTGTTCTCCGGCCGGGCGGCGGGCCGTGCCGCGGCGCGCGATAGCGCGTAGCGCAACATCCGCATCTCGATGAACCATGTGGGTCTGCGTTTCGTAGGACCATCTGTGAGCGCAGTTGTACGCCGGAATGCGGGAATGAACGTCCTTGCGGTCTTAGCGCTGGTGCTTGGCTTCGTCTTTCCGCTGGCTGCGATCCCCATTGGACACTGGGCCCGCCACCAGATCGCTCGCACCGGAGAACATGGTGGCGGATTGGCACTGATCGGGATGGTCCTGGGGTATCTAGCGCTCGCAGCGTCGCTGATGTTCTTGATTGTTCTCATCGTCGGGTTCGGCGCGAGCCTTCTCTAGAATTCCGTGCCGGTTTCCTCCGAAAGCACTTGAAAGTCGGTGTTGGTCATCTCGGACAGCCGCCCGTAGTAGATGCCACGGGCATTCGGGTCGATGATCGCCTGATGGATGGGCACGGCGCGGGTCGGCGCCACGGCCCGTAGATAGTCGACGGCCTCCGAGATCTTCATCCACGGCGCCGCCGCCGGGGTGGCCAGCACATCGACCGGCTCGCCAGGCGTGAACAGTGCGTCGCCCGGGTGCATCAACCGCGCCGCATGCGAGCCGTCGCCGATGAGATACGAAATGTTGTCGATCACCGGGATTTCCGGGTGAATAACCGCGTGCCGTCCACCGACGCCACGCACCGTCAGGTGGCCGACGCCGAACTCGTCGCCGACGTGCACGGCCCGCCACGGCTCGCCGAGCTGCGCGGCGGTCTGCGGATCGGCGTACAGGGCGGCCTGCGGGTTGGCATCGACGAGTGCCGGCAGCCGCTCCGTGTCGGCGTGATCGGGATGCTGATGGGTGATCAAGATTGCCGACAGCCCGGTGATGCCCTCGAAACCGTGCGAGAAGTTCCCCGGATCGAACAAAACCGTTGTGGACGCCCCGGAATCGCTCTTGAAATCCGCGAGTAGGCATGAATGGCCGAAATGCGTCAATTCCATACCTATATTGTGGCCCGCAAGGGGAGGCATAGACGTGCGATTGATGCTGACGGTGGCCCTGGCCACCTGCGGGTTGGTCGTCGCGCCGAGCACCGGCTGGCTGGCATCGGCGGTCCCGGGCGAGTGTCCGCCGATTTGCGACGCCATCCCGGATTCGGCGTGGGTCGACCCCACCCTCATCCCGCTGTATCCCGTGTACCGCTGGCCCGGCCTGGCCGGATTGTCCGTGACGGCGCCGTCGCCGCGGTTTGGCTTCGAGGCGCTGTGCGCTAGCCCGCCGATTGCCAACGACGCTCGTGCTTACGCCGTGGCCGCGCGCTCGGTCGTGCTGCACCCGAAGGGCCAGTGGAACCTGCTGGTGCAGGTGGTGCACTGGCGCGGTGACACTGCAACCGGCGGTGCTACGGCGCTGACCACGCTGGAGACCGCCAGGTCCAGGCTGCGCGACTGCCAATCGACGGCCGCTCGGACGTCGCCGTCGATCACCACCAACGACCCGAAGCGTATCGGCGCCGTCATCAGCGACGGGGGCGATCAGGTCATGCACGAGTACCTGCTGGCCGACTCGAACAGCAGCACAATCGTCGAACTGGCCATGTGGTCGTCGCTGCCCCCGCAGGTCGACTGGCCCGCCGTGGCCGACGCGCAGGTTCTCGACGCGATGGCCGCGCCGCTGTGCAGCGCATATATCCGATCGTGCCGGTGAGGCGGTCCTGGCGTTGCCGCCGGTAGAGTGATCGCCGTGGCAAGGGTGGTTGTGCACGTGATGCCCAAGGCAGAGATCCTCGACCCGCAGGGGCAGGCGATCGTCGGCGCGCTGGGCCGGCTCGGCTTCGGCGCGGTCTCAGATGTCCGACAGGGCAAGCGTTTTGAGCTCGAGGTCGACGACAGCATCGACGACGACACCCTCGCCGAGATCGCCGAATCGCTGTTGGCGAACACGGTCATCGAGGACTGGTCGGTCAGCAGGGAGCCATCATGACGGTGCGTGTGGGCGTAATCACGTTTCCCGGCACGCTCGACGACGTCGACGCCGCCAGGGCGGTGCGGCTGGCAGGCGCCGAGGCGGTCAGCCTGTGGCATGCCGACGCCGACCTCAAGGGGGTCGACGCGGTTGTCGTGCCCGGCGGCTTCTCGTACGGCGACTATCTGCGTTGTGGCGCGATCGCCAAGTTCGCACCGGTGATGGGCGAGGTCGTCACCGCCGCAGGCCGTGGCATGCCAGTGTTAGGGATTTGCAACGGTTTTCAGGTGTTGTGTGAGGCGGGTCTGCTGCCGGGCGCGTTGACGCGCAACGCGGGCCTGCACTTCGTCTGCCGCGATCTGTGGCTGGAGGTCGCATCGAATTCGACGGCGTGGACGTCGCGCTACGAACTCGGCGCCGACCTGCTGGTGCCGCTGAAGTCAGGCGAGGGCCGCTACGTCGCCAGTGAGAAGGTGCTCGACGAGCTCGACGGCGAGGGCCGGGTGGTGTTCCGCTACCGCGACAACCCCAACGGGTCGATGCGCGACATCGCAGGCATCAGCTCGGCCAACGGCCGCGTCGTCGGGCTCATGCCGCACCCCGAGCACGCCACCGAGGCCCTGACCGGCCCGTCCGACGACGGCCTCGGCCTGTTCTACTCCGCGCTGGATCTGGTGCTGGCTGC
>CAWJDL010000016.1:0-344360 GCA_963841555.1 uncultured Actinomycetota bacterium | reverse complement strand
GGCGTGAGTGCGACGGAAGCCTCGGCCGTGTAGCACAGGAACGTCAGCGTCTCCTGCATGTACAACTCCACGGTGTCGGCGTCGTGCGACAGGTAGCCGATCGACACGTCGGTGCCCAGCTGCAGATCGAAATCGCCGCCGCGGGTGGACAGCACGAACGCGCCGTCGATCGCGGGGGCCCAGATGATTTCGCCGTCGACCAGCCGGTTGAGGTGCTCGCGGATCGGATAGCCGTGTTCGGTGGTCTCGCTGACCTTGGTGTACACATCGGCCGACAGCAGCACGCAGTACGGACCGTCGACGCCCGCCAGCCGCAGCTCGGACAGCGCCTGGGCCATCACGTCGGGAATCTCGCGCGGGTCGTCCGGAAGGGCCAGCGCCGGATTCGAGCTGCAGGCCCGGATGCCCTCGATGGACGCCGCGTCGTAACCCTCGAAGATCGCGCGGTCCTCGACGAACGCCAGCTTCTTGGCGGCGTCCTTGACCGGATCCCAGTCCGAGTCCTGCGAGCCCCGCTCCACGTCGTCGATGGCGGTGCGGGTCACGGTGAACGGCACTCGCAGCCGCACCAGCGGCTTGCTGTCGCGCAGATGTGCGACCACGCCGTCACTGGGCGGGGCGACGTCGCGCAGATGACCCGTGCTGATCGCCGCGGTCACCGGCCCGCCCGGCTCGCTGACGTCGACCACCCGCCGCCCGGCGATGTGCCGCTTGAACGTCCGCGTCGCCTCCGTTTCGATTTCCGCCCAGGCGGCTTCGGTAATCGGCGCCAGATCGCGATACAGGTTGTTCATTGACGGGTTCCTCCGCGACCTGCTCAAAGACTTCTACCCGGCCGCGCTGACCGCGTTCGCCGGGCTGTCCGAAGGTGGACTGGCCCGTCGCGACGCACGCACCATCTTGGCCGCTGCACCGACCCCGGCGCAGGCGGTGAAGCTGACCCCTGCTCGGCTGCGCCGGCTGCTGGTCAAAGCCGGCCGCCAACGCCATCTCGACCGCGACGTCGAACGCCTGCGCGAAGTCTTCACCGACACCTACCTGCACCAACCACCCACGGTGGAGAACGCGATGGGCATCCAACTGTCCGCACTGCTGGGTCAGTTCGACGCTGCCTGCACCGCCGCCGCTGATCTCGCCGAGGCGGCGATCGCCCATTTTGACCAGCACCCGGACGCCGAGATCATCACCAGCTTCCCCGGCCTGGGAAAGCTCGCTGGCGCCCGGGTGCTGGGCGAGATCGGCGATGACCGCACCCGCTTCGCCGATGCGCGCGGATTGAAGGCGTTCGCCGGATCCGCGCCTATCACCCGCGCCAGCGGCAAGAAAACCGTTGTGCTGCACCGCCATATCAAGAATCGGCGCCTGGCCGCCGTCGGGCCGATCTGGGCCCTGTCGTCGCTGCGGGCCTCGCCCGGCGCGCGCCGCCACTTCGACGCCCGCCGCGCCGCCGGAGACTGGAACCATCAAGCCCAACGGCACCTGTTCAACAAGTTCCTCGGTCAACTCCACCACTGCCTTCAGACCGGCCAGCTCTACGACGAACACCTGGCCTTTCCACCTCCTCTCCTCCTCGCGGCTTGACTTTTAACTTCGTGAGATGTCTTTCAGGCTGCCTATCCCGAGCGACCCGTTGGTAGCGACGGGCACATCTGGTTGCTCTTCTTCGGGTTCCGAATCCGGAAGCGGCGGAGGGTCGTTGAGGAAATCGACGATCGGCGTGAAGAACTTCCCACCCGTCACCGCGGTTGAGAAGTCCAGGATGCGGTCGGTATTGCCGGGAGGGTCGCCGATGAACATGTTGCTCAGCATTCGCTCGGTGACGGCGGCGGTGCGCGAGTAGCTGATGAAATAGGTGCCGAACTCGCCCTTGCCGATCTCGCCGAACGGCATGTTGTGCCGGACGATCTTCAGCTCGGTGCCGTCGTCATCTTCGATCACGTTGAGCGCGATGTGCGCGTTGGCCGGCTTCGCGTCGTCGTCCATCTCGATGTCCTCGAGCTTGGTCCGCCCGATCACCAGCTCCTGCTCGGTGACCGACAGCGAATCCCATGAGTTCATGTCGTGCAGGTACTTCTGCACGTGCAGGTAACAGCCGCCTGTGAAGTCGGGATCCTCGTCGCCAATCTCGGTGGCGGACACCGCAAGTGGCCCCTCGGGGTTCTCGGTGCCGTCGACGAAGCCAAGCAGGTCGCGGTTGTCGAAGAACCTGAAGCCGTGGGTCTCGTCGACGACGGTGACCGCCCCCAACGACTTGACGATCCGACTTGCCAGCTCGAAGCACATGTCCATCGACAGTGCCTTGATGTGGAACAGCAGATCTCCCGGCGTCGCGGGTGCCTTATGACGGCCCCCGTCCAGTTCGATGAACGGGGTCAGCTCGGCCGGGCGCGGACCGGAGAACAGGCGGTCCCATGCTTCCGATCCAATCGACGTGACCACCGAGAGGCGCTTGTCTAAGTCACGGAAGCCGACCGCGCGAACCAACCCGGAGATGTCGGGCAGTGCGTCGTGGACGGCGGCCTCGCCGCCCTCGTCGATGGTGACCACCAGAAAGATGGCCGCGGGTGTCAACGGCGCCGTTACCGGTTGCGGTAGTGGGTCGGGCACCATTCGACCCTAGCGAACTGGCAGTCGGCAATGATGGTGAACCATGGCCCCGAGTGCGCAAGCGCTGTGCGAGTTCATCGACGCGTCACCGTCGCCGTTTCACGTCTGCGTGACGGCCGCCGAGCGGTTGAGCGCCGCGGGGTTCACCGAGCTCTCCGAACGCGACGAGTGGCCTGCCGACGGCAGGTACTTCACGGTGCGGGCCGGCTCGCTCGTTGCATGGCGATCGGATGAGGCAGACCGTGCCGGGCCTTTTCGCATCGTCGGCGCCCACACCGACAGCCCGAATCTGCGCGTGAAACAGCACCCCGATCGGTTCGTCTCCGGCTGGCAGGTGGTCGCCCTACAGCCCTATGGCGGCGCCTGGCTGAACTCCTGGCTGGACCGCGACCTCGGCATCTCTGGCCGGCTGTCAGTCCGTGTCGGCGACACCATCGACCACCGGCTGGTGCGGATCGACCAGCCGATACTGCGCGTGCCGCAGCTGGCGATCCACCTGGCCGAGGACCGCAAGTCGGTGTCGCTGGATCCGCAGCGGCACGTCAACGCGGTCTGGGGCGTTGGCAGTGGCCCCCGGTCGTTTCTGGCCTACGTCGCCGAGCGGGCGGGAGTCGACGTGGCCGATATCCTCGGCGCCGACCTGATGACCCATGACCTGACACCGTCGACGCTGGCCGGCGTCGACGACGAGCTGGTGAGCGCACCCCGGCTGGACAACCAGGCCACTTGCTACGCGGGGCTCGACGCGTTCCTGGCCGCCGCGCCGGGCGAGCACATGCCGGTGCTGGTGCTGTTCGACCACGAGGAGGTCGGCTCGCAGTCGGATCACGGCGCGCAGTCCGAGTTGCTGCACACGGTGCTTGAACGGATCACGCTGGCGGCGGGCGGCGGTCGGGAGGACTTCCTCCGCCGGCTGCCGGGGTCGATGGTGGCCTCCGGCGACATGGCGCACGCCACCCACCCGAACTATCCCGAGCGGCACGAGCCCGGCCACCTCATCGAGGTCAACGCGGGTCCGGTGCTCAAGGTGCAACCGAATCTGCGCTACGCCACCGACGGCCGCACCGCGGCGGCGTTCGCGCTGGCCTGTGCGCAGGCCGGGGTTCCGCTGCAGCGGTACGAACACAGGGCCGACCTGCCGTGCGGGTCGACGATCGGGCCGATGACCTCGGCACGCACTGGCATCCCGACCGTCGACGTCGGCGCGGCCCAGCTGGCGATGCATTCCGCGCGCGAGGTGATGGGCGCGGACGACGTCGCCGCCTACTCCGCTGCACTGCGGGCGTTCCTAACTCCCGGCTGACATCTCGACCTGGTCGTACCGGATGACGTTCTCCACCACCATGCCGTTGCGGGTGCGGACTCGGTCGAGCCCGCGGATCGCGAACGGGCCCTCCGGGCCGGTGCCCTTCCCGATGTAATGCAGGAAGACGAGCTGCTCGCCGTCGACGCTGCCGTCAACGGTCGCGCTGTCGATCAGTTCCAGCCGTAGGTCAGGGGTGGCGGCGATGAGCGCGACGATCTTGCCTTTGTAGGCCTCGCGGCCCCGCACCGGCTTCGGATCGCCCTGCCAGTATCCGACGATGTCGTCGGCGAGGATGTCGCCGATTCGCGACTCGTCAGGAGCTGCCCAGAAGGCCGCCCACATCTCGGCGCTGAACTTCGGCTGGGTCTGGGTGTTTGTGTGTGTCATAGCTTGAGGGTGCGTCGGGCAACGCGGTCGTTCAATTACCCGGGAAGTAATCCCGACGATGAATCGGCGCACTTGTCACCGGCCTCATCTAGGGTCAGCCGCATGGCTCTCAAAGTGGAATCGATCACATTCGACACCGCCGACCCCGACAAGCTCGCCGACTGGTGGGCGCGCGCAATTGAAGGCACGACAAATGCCGTCGCAGCAGGCTTTTTCGTCATCGTGACCGCACCGCGCGGTCCGCAGCTGGCGTTCCAGAAGGTCGACGATCCGACACCGGGCAAGAACAAGGTCCACATCGACTTCGTCGCCCCGGACATGGCCGCCGAAGTCAAGCGGCTCGTGGATCTCGGCGCCGCGGAAACCGGACGCCACGAGTTCGGCGCCGACTTCAAATGGGTGGTGCTCGCCGACCCGGAAGGGAACGCGTTCTGTGTGACGACGGGGGAGCTGGGCGACGCAAACTAGACTGTCCCCGTGACGTCGGAGCTCGCCCACGCCCTGGACACCGTAGACCGCGCCGCCGCCACTCCCGAGGTACCCCAGCCGTTCCGCGAACTCGGCCTCAAGGAGGACGAGTACCAGCGGATACGCGAGATTCTCGGCCGTCGGCCCACCGACGCCGAGCTGGCTATGTACTCGGTGATGTGGAGCGAGCACTGCTCCTACAAGTCGTCGAAGGTGCACCTGCGCTACTTCGGTGAGACAACCACCGAGGCGATGCGGGCCTCGATGCTGGCGGGCATCGGCGAGAACGCGGGCGTCGTCGACATCGGCGACGGCTGGGCGGCCACCTTCAAGGTGGAGTCGCACAACCACCCGTCGTACATCGAGCCGTATCAGGGCGCGGCCACCGGCGTTGGCGGCATCGTCCGCGACATCATGGCGATGGGTGCCCGGCCGGTCGCCGTCATGGACCAGTTGCGGTTCGGCGCCGCCGACGCGCCCGACACTCGTCGCGTGGTCGACGGTGTTGTTCGCGGCATCGGCGGCTACGGAAACTCGCTGGGACTGCCCAATATCGGCGGTGAGACCGTGTTCGATGCGTCATATGCGGGCAATCCGTTGGTGAACGCGATGTGCGTCGGGGTGCTGCGCAAGGAGGACCTGCACCTGGCGTTCGCATCGGGTACAGGCAACAAGATCATTCTGTTCGGCGCGCGCACCGGGCTTGACGGCATCGGCGGTGTGTCGGTGCTGGCCTCTGAGACATTCGGTGGCGACGAGAGCGGCTCGCCGGGACGCAAGAAGCTTCCGTCGGTGCAGGTGGGCGACCCGTTCATGGAGAAGGTCCTCATCGAGTGTTGTCTTGAGCTGTACGCCAACGACCTGGTGATCGGTATCCAGGACCTGGGCGGCGCCGGATTATCCTGTGCCACATCGGAACTCGCTTCGGCAGGTGACGGCGGTATGCGTGTCGAGCTGGACACCGTTCCGCTGCGGGCGGCGAACATGACGCCGGCGGAGATCCTGTCCAGCGAGTCGCAGGAGCGCATGTGCGCGGTCGTGGCGCCGAAGAACGTCGACGCGTTCATGGCGGTCTGCCGCAAGTGGGAGGTGCTGGCCACCGTCATCGGCGAAGTGACCGACGGCGACCGGCTCGAGATCACGTGGCATGGTGAGACGGTCGTCGACGTGCCGCCGCGCACGGTCGCGCACGAGGGTCCGGTTTACGAGCGTCCGGTGGAACGCCCGGACACCCAGGATGCGCTCAACGCCGACACCTCCGCCAAGCTGCCTCGGCCGTCCACCGGCGACGAGCTGCGGGCGACTTTGCTTGCGCTGCTTGGCAGCCCGCACCTGTGCAGTCGTGCATTCATCACCGAGCAATACGACCGCTACGTGCGCGGCAACACCGTGCTCGCCGAACACGCCGACGGCGGCGTGCTGCGTATCGACGAAGCCACCGGCCGCGGCATCGCGGTGTCCACCGACGCGTCCGGCCGCTACACCCAGCTCGACCCGTATACCGGCGCGCAGCTCGCGCTGGCCGAGGCGTACCGCAACGTCGCGGTCACCGGCGCGACGCCGGTCGCGGTGACCAACTGCCTCAACTTCGGCTCACCCGAGGATCCGGCGGTGATGTGGCAGTTCAGCCAGGCCGTCCGCGGCCTCGCCGATGGCTGTGCGGTGCTTGGCATTCCGGTCACCGGCGGCAACGTCAGCTTCTACAACCAGACCGGCACCACCCCGATCCTGCCCACTCCGGTCGTCGGCGTGCTCGGCGTTATCGACGACGTCAAGCGCCGCATCCCCACCGGGCTTGGCACCGAGCCAGGCGAGACGTTGATCCTGCTCGGCGACACCCGCGACGAATTCGACGGCTCGATCTGGGCGCAGGTCACCGCCGACCATCTCGGCGGGCTGCCGCCGCGCGTCGATCTTGAGCGCGAGAAGCTGCTCGCCGAGGTGCTCACTGCCGCGTCGCGTGATGGGCTGGTGTCGGCGGCGCATGATCTGTCCGAGGGCGGCCTGATGCAGGCCGTCGTCGAGGCCGCGCTCGCCGGTGAAACCGGTTGCCGCATCATCCTTCCCGAGGGTTTTGAATCTGGCACGGCCCCCTTCACATTCTTATTTGCCGAATCAGCGGGCAGGGTGATGGTTGCGGTGCCGCGCACCGAGGAGAGCAGGTTCCGCGCGATGTGTGAGGCCCGTGGGCTGCCTGCGACGCGCATCGGCGTTGTGGACCAAGGCAGCGACGCGGTCGAAGTGCAAGGCTTGTTCACGGTTACCCTGGAGGACCTGCGCAGCACGTCGGAGGGCGTGCTTCCCGGGTTGTTCGGGTGACTGTCGCGCCACGCGAACGACATCCGCTATTCGTCTGGGCGTGGAGCCTGGTCCACCTCGACTTCACCGGGGTGGCGTTCGGCGCGCTGTTCTTCTGCCTTTCGCTGACTCCGTCACTGCTGCCGCGCGACTGGCTGTTCCAGGGTCTGATCGGCGGGCTCAACGCCGCGATCGGCTACGGCATCGGCGCGTTTGTCGAGAAGATGCTGCGCCGCTTCGTGTTACGTCGCCGCAAGTGGTCGCCGCCGCCGAAGCGGGTGCTGAATGGGTTCAAGACGGTAATCGTCGCGGTATCCGCGACGGTGTGTGTGCTGATGACGATCCCGGCGGCCAACTGGCAGCGTCAGGTGTCTGCGGTGATGGGCATGGAGGGCCCGACCACGCCGGGCTACATGCGCACCCTGATCATCGCCGTGCTGGTCGGTGGTGTGTGCGTCGGGGTGGCGCGCGTGCTGCTCGACCTGATCAAGACGATGGCCCGGTTCTTCATCAGGCGCTGGCACCTGCACGACGAGATGGCGTTGTTCATCGGCACCGCGATCGTGGTGGTGGTGGCGATCACGCTGATCAACGGTGTGCTGATCCGCGGTTTCCTGGCAGGCGCCAACCGGGTGTTCCAGCCTCAGAACGCCACCACCCGAGCGAGCCATCGTCCAGCCGCGACAGCCCGAACGGTCCGGCAGCCCAACGTCTTTCGCGCCATGGGAGACCCTCGGATTTCAGGGCCGCAACTTCGTCGCCACCGGCCCGCATGCCGATGAGCTGACGCGCCTGAACGGCAGGCCCGCCAAGGAACCGATCCGCGTCTACGTCGGCCTCAACACCGCAGACAACGACGAGAGCCGAATGGCGGTGCTGCTGAGCGAACTCGAACGTACCGGCGCGTTCAAGCGAAAGCTGCTCGTGATCGTCCCGACCACCGGCACAGGGTGGATCAACCCGGTGGCCGCGCGATCGCTGGAGATGATGTACAACGGCGACACCGCGATCGTCGGCTCGCAGTATTCCTTTCTGCCGAGTTGGATTTCGTTTCTCGGCGATCGGGAGAAGTCGATGGAATCCGGGCGGCTGATGATCGACGCCATCCACGACCGATGGCTGCAGCTACTCCCTGACCGGCGACCCAAGCTGGTGCTCTACGGCGAAAGCCTGGGCTCGATGGCCGGGCAGGGTGCGTTCGGATGGCTGCCGGACATCTCCCGGATGGGCTTCTCTTCGGTGCTGTGGGTCGGCCCGCCCAACGCCAGCCCGCTGTGGAGCGCCATCACGGCGAGGCGCGATCCTGGCACGCCCGAGGTAGAACCGCGTTACGACAACGGGCGCACCGTGCGATTCTCGCAGGCCAGCGACGCGGCGGAGATCGCGCGGGACACCGCGGCGCCGTGGGAGGGCACCCGGGTGCTGTTCCTGCAGCATGCGTCCGACCCGATTGTGTGGTGGTCGGAGGATCTGCTGTTCAATCGGCCGGACTGGCTCAAGGAACCACCCGGCCGCGACCGCACCGCGTCGATGCGCTGGTATCCGATCATCACGTTCTGGCAGGTCGCCGCCGACATGACCAACGCCGGGTCAGTTCCCGGCGGACACGGCCACAACTACGGGGATTTCGTGCTCGACGGCTGGGCCGCCGTCGCGCCGCCCGACGGGTGGACGCCCGACGACACCGAACGCATCCGCGTCGCGCTGGAAAAGACGGAGTCCGCCGACGGGCCCGAATACTGATGCGGCCCAGCAAGGTTCGCGCGGGCGCGCTGGCGGCGGCGCTGGTGGGTTGGAGCTTTGCGGCACCGCGGGTGCGATGGCACCCGGTTCCGAATGCGTCGCTGGGCACCGGACTCGTCACGGTCACCCGTTCGCCGCTCGGGTTGCGTCCGCCTGCCCTGTGGTCGGGCATTCGGTACGGCCTTGCCGCCGGTGCGGCGGTGGGGCTGGGCGTCGCGGCGCTGACGGCGTTGCCTCCGGTGCGGGCGGCGATGGCCAAGCGCCACCTGCCCGACCACACGGCTCGCTGGCTGCTGCTGGACATCCCGATGGGAACGGTCTGGCCCGAGGAAGCCGCCTACCGGGCCACGCTGGGCACCGCCGCGGAAGAGGCCTTCGGGCCGACCCGTGGCCGGCTGCTGCAGGCCGCGGCGTTCGGGTTATGGCACATCGTCGACGCCCGCGTGACGCGCCAGCCGGTGATCGGCACCGTCCTGGTCACCGGTGTTGGGGGCTGGCTGTTCGGCTGGCTGCATGCGCGGTCGGGCAGTCTCGCCGCGCCGATGCTTGCGCACCTTGCGGTGAACGAGGCCGCCGGGCTGGCGGCGCTTGGCGTGCAACGCGCTAAGCGTCGCGCCGGTCCACGTCCAGCTGATGGGGCTCGCTGACCTGATCGTCGATGCCGAAGCTGATGATGCGCTTGGGTGTGAGCCGAATGATCGCGGTGTCCAGCTCGTCACCGGCCGCGCCATGAGACGGTGGGATCTCGGCTTGTTCGGCGGTCCCTCGGATCTCCAGGCAGCGCACCCGCCACGGGTCGCGTGAGGTGATGTCGTCGACGACGAACGCCACCTTGTCGTTGCGCGCGATGTTTCGGAACTTCTGGCTCTTCGACATTCGGTACCCGGCGATGTCGATGGTGCCCAACGCCTCGTTGTAGGCGAATCCCACCGGGCTGTTCTGCGGCGTGCCGTCGGGTTGGATGGTGGCCAACCGGCCAGGTCGGCCTGGCGCAGGAAGTCGAGTTCGTGTGATTTGAAGGTCATTCCGCCAACGTAGGACCTCAACAACTGTTGATGTCAACCGTCAGGGGTTGATGGTGTTCTCGCCGATCTGGCGTCCCCACACGTAGTCGATCATCAGCGGTTGGCCGAGTTCAATGTGGTTGTACGGCGCGATGGAAGCGCCGGTGTCCATCACCAGATATGGCGCAGGCCACAGGTACCGCGTGATGTCCTGCCAACAGCCGGGTCGGCCCTCTGGGCCGCCGCGCGCGTTCACCCGCGGCAGGTTGTCGGGATAGACGTACGGATTGCCCGCACCCGCGAGGGCGCCCGACGCCGACGCCAACGAGTAGCCGTTGCCGCCGAGGACCGCGGCGGCGCGCTTCTGCACCTCCGAAAATTTGTGGAACGTGCAGAAGATCATGCCGCGGTAGTCGTCGAGAAGCTGGGTCGTCGGGACCAGGTCGGCGGCGCCGCGGACCAGATAGGGTCCGCCGCGTTCGAAGCTGTCGGCGGCGTCATTGGCGAAGCCGATGGCGGCGATCAGCGCCTCGTCGATGTCGGCGCGGTGGTCGTTGAAGGTCCGCGCCAACTGTGTCGCGTTTTCCAGTCCGTCCCACAGGTCCGGCGACGCATCGGCGTAGACGTCGGCCAAGTCGGCCACCCCGCGGGTGTCCCGCCTAATCTGCGGCATCTGCCGATTCAGGTCGTCGAGGATCCGGTTGCCGTTCTCCAGCGATTCGCCGAACCGCTCGCCCAGTCCGGTGAGCGCCTCGGCGGTCGCAGTCAGCGTTTGGTTCACCTTGATCGGATCCACCTGCTCGGCGATCGAGGTGACCGTTTCGAACAGGGTGTTGAACTCGGTGGTCACGGCCGACGCATCGATCACGTCGTGGGCCGAAATGCGTTGTGCCGACGGGTTTTGCGGCGAGCTGAAGGAGATGTACTTGTTTCCGAACACCGTGGTGGCCCGGATCTCGGCCACGACGTTGGCGGGGATGTAGGAGATGTAGCGCGGTTTCACATCCAGGGTGAGTTTGGCTTTTGGCGTGCCGTGCTCGTCCACGAAGTCGATTCGGGCAACGCGCCCGATCTCCACGCCGTTGAAGGTCACCTTCGACCCCCGTTCGACTACCAGGCCGGCGCGCGGCGACAGCAGTGTCAGCTGAGTCTTGTCGGTGAGGTCGCCGCGGAATTGCAGATAGATGAAGGCCGCGATGACGGTGGCGATCACCAGAAAGACCACGCCGGCCGTTTTATAGGGCGGTCGGTGGCGGTCTATCAGCACTTTGAGAATCTAAGGTATGGCCGCCCGCCGCAGTGTCGATCCGGCGAAGACACGCGCCGCCGTGTCGGCCGTCGCCGACTGGTTGCGCGACGAAGGACTGCCCGAGCCGGGGCGGACGGAGCTGGGCGACGCGGTACGGCTGACCGCACGCACCCTGGCGGCAATCGCGCCCGGAGCCAGCGTGGAGGTACGCGTGCCGCCGTTCGTTGCGGTGCAATGCATTTCGGGCCCCGAACACCGGCGCGGCAACCCGCCCAACGTGGTGGAGACCGATCCGCGCACGTGGCTGTTGCTTGCCACTGGTCTGCTGGACGTCGCCGACGCCGCATCCAGTGGGGCTCTGCAACTCTCCGGTGCACGTGCAGCGGAGATCGGACATTGGATGCCGCTGGTAGCGGTCGACGGCTAGCCCGACGCAAGATCCGCGTCGTTTCGCGGAAATGAGACGTTCGCCACGGTTGTTGAGCAATACGCGGCGACACCGCCGTCCGATTCCGCGATTAACGCCTCATCAACGTAGACTTAACCCGTCACCCACCGCCCCCTTGGAGCAGCCCTATCGTGACCGGCGAGCAGACCGAAAACGAACCAAGAGAAGAGTGCGGCGTATTCGGCGTCTGGGCGCCTGGCGAAGAGGTGGCCAAGCTCACCTACTACGGCCTTTATGCGTTGCAACACCGTGGCCAAGAAGCGGCAGGCATCGCCGTCGCCGACGGTTCGCAGGTGCTCGTGTTCAAGGACCTCGGGCTGGTCAGCCAGGTCTTCGACGAGCAGACCCTGGCCGCGATGGAAGGCCACGTCGCAATCGGCCACTGCCGCTACTCCACCAGCGGCTCCACCACATGGGAGAACGCCCAGCCGGTGTTCCGCAACACCGCCGTAGGTACCGGCGTCGCGCTCGGTCACAACGGCAACCTGGTCAATGGCACCGACTTGGCCACCCGTGCCCGCGAAGCCGGGCTCTTAGGGACGCGCGGTGCACCAGCCGCCACGACGGACTCCGACATCCTCGGTGCGCTGCTCGCCCACGGCGCTGCCGACGCCACGCTGGAGCAGGCCGCTCTGGAGCTGCTACCGACGGTGCGGGGCGCGTTCTGCCTGACGTTCATGGACGAGAACACCTTGTACGCGGCCCGCGACCCCTATGGGGTGCGGCCGCTGTCGCTGGGGCGGCTGGACCGCGGCTGGGTGGTCGCCTCGGAGACGGCCGCGCTCGACATCGTCGGTGCTTCGTTCGTGCGCGACATCGAGCCGGGCGAACTGCTGGCCATCGACGCCGACGGGGTTCGTTCCAGCCGCTTCGCCCCGCCATCGCCGAAGGGCTGCGTCTTCGAGTACGTGTACCTGGCCCGGCCGGACAGCACGATCGCGGGCCGGTCGGTGCACAAGACGCGGGTCGACATCGGCCGCCGCCTGGTTCGTGAGAAGCCGGTAGACGCCGACCTGGTGATCGGCGTCCCCGAATCGGGCATCCCGGCCGCCGTCGGCTATGCGCAGGAGTCCGGGATCCCCTACGGCCAAGGCCTGACGAAGAACGCCTACGTGGGCCGCACCTTCATCCAGCCGTCGCAGACCATTCGCCAACTGGGCATCCGGCTCAAGCTCAACCCGCTCAAAGAGGTGATCCGCGGAAAGCGGCTGATCGTCGTCGACGATTCGATCGTGCGCGGCAACACCCAGCGGGCGCTGGTGCGGATGCTGCGCGAGGCGGGCGCCGTGGAGGTGCACGTGCGGATCGCCTCCCCGCCGGTGAGGTGGCCGTGCTTCTACGGCATCGACTTCGCCACCCCGGCCGAGCTGATCGCCAACGCCGTCGAGAACGAGGACGAGATGCTGGAGGCTGTCCGGCACGCGATCGGCGCCGACACGCTGGGCTACATCTCGCAGCAGGGCATGATCGCTGCCACCGAACAGCCGGCCTCGCGGCTATGCACGGCGTGCTTCGACGGCAACTACCCGATCGAGCTGCCGGGCGAAACGGCGTTGGGCAAGAACGTGATCGAGCAGATGCTCGCCACTGCCGCGCGTACCGGCGTCCCGCTTCAGGCTGACAACGACAACGTCTCCGCGCTGCGCAGGCCCTAGGGTCCGCAGCCGGGGTCGGGCACTTCCACCGACAACGGCGCGCCCGCCGGTTCGATGTAGTCGACCCACAGCACCACCGGGACGGGGCCCAGGTTTCGGCCGTTGTGAACGTGGTTCGCGCCACTGCCCTCCGTGACCGCCGCTCCCGTGGGATCCACGACGTCTGTGCAGTCCCCCATGGTGCGGGTGAGCGTGCCTTCGCGGACGACGCCGAACACCCGGCCGTCGTGATAGTGCCAACCGGTGCTGCCGCCGGGTTGGATGGTGATCTCTTTGGTAATGTAGTCGATTCCGTTGACCGTGCCCTGCGAGATGATGACCGCGTCGACGTTGACCCCCGGAGTGGCCAATGCGGGCGCGGAAAGGACCGTCGAGGCCGGCACGGTAGCCGCGGCCAGGAGCGCAAACCAGCGAACTGTTTTCATGGTCGGTCACATTCCCATACAGTTCGCGATCATGGGAGGCGATCAGAGGGAAAGTGCGCAGGATCGACCGGTTACCCAGGTGTGGTCAACGACGGTAGCCTTGCTGTCGATGACGGATCAAGCCGAACAACACGGCATCTCCTACGCATCGGCTGGGGTGGACATCGAAGCCGGTGACCGCGCCGTCGAACTGTTCAAACCGCTGGCCAAGAAGGCCACCCGGCCCGAAGTGCGGGGCGGGATCGGCGGATTCGCGGGGCTGTTCGCGCTGCGCGGCGGCTATCGCGAGCCACTGCTGGCGTCGTCGACCGACGGCGTTGGCACCAAGCTGGCGGTCGCGCAGGCCATGGACAAGCACGACACCGTCGGCATCGATCTGGTCGCGATGGTCGTCGACGACCTGGTGGTGTGCGGCGCCGAGCCGCTGTTCCTGCAGGATTACATCGCGGTCGGCCGCACGGTGCCGGAACGGGTCAGCGAACTGGTTTCGGGCATCGCCAACGGCTGCGTGATGGCCGGCTGCGCGCTGCTGGGCGGCGAGACTGCCGAACATCCGGGTCTGATGGCGCCCGACCACTACGACATCTCGGCCACTGGTGTCGGCGTGGTGGAGGCCGACGACGTGCTCGGGCCGGATCGGGTCAAGCCAGGGGACGTGATCATCGCGATGGCGTCGACGGGCCTGCATTCCAACGGCTACTCGCTGGCGCGCAGGGTGCTGCTGGAGATCGACCGGATGAATCTGGCAGGCCATGTCGAGGAGTTCGGCCGCACGCTGGGCGAAGAGCTGCTCGAGCCCACCCGCATTTACGCCAAGGACTGCCTGGCGCTGGCCGCCGAAACCCAGGTCCGGACCTTCTGCCACGTCACCGGCGGCGGGCTGGCCGGAAACCTGGAGCGGGTCATCCCGCACGGCCTTGTCGCCGAGATCGACCGCGGGACGTGGACGCCCGCACCGGTGTTCGGGATGATCGCGCAGCGCGGCCGCGTCGAGCGGGCCGAGATGGAAAAGACGTTCAACATGGGCGTTGGCATGGTCGCCGTCGTCGCGCCCGAGGACACCGACCGCGCACTGGCCGTGCTGACCGCCCGGCACCTGGCCCGCTGGACAGTCGGCACCATCAGAAAGGGCAGCAAGGACAGTCCCCATGCCAGCCTGGTGGGCCAGCACCCCAGGTTCTAGAAAGATTCGTCAGGCTGGACGGTCTAGCGCCGCCAGTCGTCCTCTGTGACCCACTCGTCGTCGGACACACCGTCGGTGCCATTGAGATCGCCAGATCCGTCCGACCCTGACAGCTCTTGCTGAAGCCGCTCGAAATCGGTCTGCGGTGAGCTGTATTTGAGCTCACGAGCAACCTTGGTCTGCTTTGCCTTAGCCCGGCCGCGGCCCATGGGGGTACCCCCTCGCGCAATAACGGAGCGGCCCAATATTTAGGCGGCTCCGATCTGTGTGTCTTTATTGTCCTGCCAACACTTTACCGTGCCCGGCTGTCGTGTGCTGGCAGGCCCATCGCGTCAACGCGCGCGGCCGCGCAGCTGTTCCACCGCCAGCCGGCCGGCACCGACCCCGTCGGCGGGTGGCAGCGAGTCCGCGTCGATGACCGCGGCGACCTCGGTGTCTCCGCCGGTGGTCAACGGTGTGTCCGCGGGCAGGCCACGCTTGAGCAGCGCCAGGGCGATGGGGCCCTCGTCGACATGGTCGACCACCGTGCCCAGCCGGCCAACCGTGCGCCCGCCGGACACGAGCGGATCGCCGGTGGCCGGCCGATCCGCGGAGCCGTCCAGGTGCACCAGAACCAGCATCCGGGGCGGTTTGCCCAGGTTGTGGACGCGTGCGACGGTCTCCTGGCCGCGGTAGCAGCCCTTGTCGAGGTGCACGGCGGTGCCGATCCAGCCCACCTCGTGCGGGATCGTCCGCTCGTCGGTGTCGATACCCAGCCGGGGCTGCAGCGCGGCCACCCGGTGGGCTTCGAAGGCCCACACTCCGGCGGGCCGGACGCCCGCGTCGACGAGTCGCCGGCGCCACTGGTCGGCCTGATCGCGCGGCACCACCAGGTCCAGCGCGATGCCGGTCGCGGGCTGGGGGTACCTCCCGCTTGCGGGGGACTTCCGCAAGAATCCGCCGTCAGGAAGCGCGACGGCCGTTTCGTCAGCCGGTAGCGAACCGACGCCGAGGGCGTCGAGCACCTGCGGGTCGGCCAGCCGTGGACCGAGCAGCGACAACACCGCGAGGTCAGCCGGTTCAACGGCGACGTCGGACCAGAACACCATCTTGCGTAGATAGGCCAGCAGCGGTTCTCCGCGCCATGGCTCCGTATCCAGGTAGGTGACGCCGTCGAGCTGCGTTTGGATCCAGTGATCTTCGACACGACCCTGCCCGTCGAGGCTCAGATTCTGGGTCACCGCGCCGTCGGGAAGGTCGCTGACATGCTGGGAGGAGATGTTGTGCAGCCAGCTCTTGCGGTCGTTGCCGGTCAGAGCCAGCACCGCCCGGTGCGAGCGGTCGACCAGGACGGCGTCATTAGCGGCCGCGCGCTGCTCGCCGAGCGGGTCGCCGTAATGCCACACGGCACCGGCGTCGGGTCCGGCCTCGGGGGCGGGCACGGCTGACATACGTCAACTCTACGGCGCTACGCTGATGCCCCATGGCGAGCCAACCGGGAGTTGTGGTCACGCTCGACGGTGAACTGCACGACCCCGCGGCGCCATTGCTTTTCGCCGACGACCTGGCCGCGGTGCGCGGCGACGGCATCTTCGAGACGCTGTTGGTCCGTGACGGCCTGCCGTGTCTGCTGGAGGCCCATCTGGCCCGGCTCACCCAGTCGGCGCGGATGACGGAGCTGCCAGCGCCTGACCTGCCGCGGTGGCGGGCGGCCGTCGCCGCAGGGGTCAAGCGCTGGACCGCGGATGGCGGCGGCGAAGGCGTGCTGCGGCTGGTGTACAGCAGGGGACGGGAAAGCGGATCGCCGCCGACGGCGTTCGCGACGATCGCACAGCTGCCCGCGCGGGTGGCCGACGCCCGTCGCAAGGGTGTGGCGGCGTTGACGCTGGCGCGTGGGCTGCCTGCCCATGGTGCGCCCGACATGCCGTGGCTGCTGGCGGGCGCGAAGACCTTGTCATATGCGGTGAACATGGCCGCGCTGCGGCACGCAGAGCGGCAGGGCGCGGGCGACGTCATCTTCGTCAGCTCCGACGGCTACATCCTGGAGGGGCCGCGCTCGACGGTGGTCATCGCGACCGAGTCAGAGAACGGGGCCGGCAATTTCGCATTGTTCACCCCGCCGCCGTGGTATCCGATCCTGCGGGGCACCACACAGCAGGCGCTGTTCGAGGTGGCCCGCAACAAGGGCTACGACTGCGACTACCGCAGCCTGCGGGCCGCTGATCTTGTTGCGGCACACGGTGTTTGGCTGGTATCGAGCATCACGCTCGCGGCGCGGGTGCACACGCTGGACGGCAAGCTGCTGCCGGCTGCGCCGTTGGCCGGCGAATTCGCCGAGCTTATCGACGCCGCAATCCTGAGCGATCGCTGACAGCGCACGCAAATCGCTTGTCTGCCTCCTTGTGCGCAGGTACCGTCGCTCGTACACACGGAAGGAGGTGGTCCGAGACATTGATTGGCTTATGGACATGTGAGGTGGCTGCGAGCTAGCAGCGCCAGGGGAGTCACCCGCGCGCGCTGGCGAATTCCCCGCAGTCACCCGGCCCCCGAGCCCCTCGGTTTTGTCCGACCAGGAACTACGGCTCGGGGGCCGCTCCATATCCGCGTCCGGTAATGCTGGCGTCAGGTAGCCAGGTGCGCGATGATGCGGCCCATGCGCATTGCGTGGAGGGTGGCCGCGCCGATGGCCGCGGCCATCCTCGCGGTGATCACCGCATGCGCGCCGGTTTCCAACAAGACCGCGACGGCTACTTCCGACAAGTGCACGAAGGACGTGTTGAGCACGCTGTATTCGGGCATCTTCACGTTCGGCACAGACCAGCCGGTCTACCCGCCGTGGTACATGGGCGACAACCCGGCCAGCGGCGAGGGCTACGAAGCGGCGGTCGCCTACGCCGTCGCGGCCAAGATGAAGTACGCGCGCGACGACGTGCGGTGGGTGCGGGTGCCCTTCAACGCTGCATTGGCCCCTGGGCCAAAGACGTTCGACGCCAACCTGTCTGAGTTCTCGATCACCGAGCAGCGCAAGGCCGCGGTGGATTTCTCGTCGCCGTATTTCGACGTGACGCAGGCCGTTGTCACCGTCAAGTCGTCGCCCGCGGCGAGCGTCAAAACGGTCCACCAGCTCAGAACGCTCCGGCTTGGTGTCCAGGTGGGCACCACCAGCTACACCGCGGCGACGTCGGTGGACGGCGACGTCCCGGTCGAGGTCTACAACACCAACGGGGACGCCAAGATGGCACTGAGTAACGGCGAGATCGATGCGCTGGTGGCCGACCTGCCAACTGCCTTCTCGATCGCCAATGAGTTGCGCAACGGGCTGATGGTGGGCCAATTACCCAGTGCGGCAGGCGATGTCGAGCAGCTTGGCATTGTGCTCGACAAGGGCAGTCCGCTGACGCGCTGCCTGTCGTGGGCCGTCGACACGCTTCGCGGTGACGGCACGCTGGGCAAGTTGGAGCAGCAGTGGCTCACCGACGCAGGCAAGGCGCCCGTGCTGACTTAGCCGGCCGGCCCCGGCGCCAGCGTTGAGCACGCCTCCATCGCCTTGTGCCAGGTGTCCTGATCGACGCCCGGCGGGGGACCCGCGGCCGGGCCCGGCGCGATCGGCACGCCGTGCTCGCTCAAGCAATGCGCGAAGCCGCCATGGCCGGTGGGGGCAACCGAGGTCGACGACTGTTCGGGAGGCGGCGTGTTCGCCGAGCACGCGGCAAGGAGTCCCGCCGCGGCCAATCCCGCGGCTAGCGATTTCGCCCGCACTAGCCGACGAACCTGGACAGCCGGGCAGACAGATGCGGCACCAGCCCGCCGTCGGCGTCGACCCGTTCCTCCACATACGCCAGGTCACCGCCCTCGACGATGCCGTAGAGCCGCTTGGCCCCGCCGACCAGCATCCCGGACTTGCTGCGCGCGAGTGCGTCGGTGACCAGCTCCCACGAGGACTGGTTGCGGGGACTGCCATAGAACAGTTCGACGTAGCCCGCGGAATGAGCCAGCAGCAGCTCGATGGCCTGCGACTCGCCCGGATCAGTGGGATCGTCGACGAACCGCCAGTAGCCCGTCTCGCGCAGGCCGGGTGCTTCGTAGTCTCCTGCGGCGGTCAGCCGCCAGGACCGCGCCTCCCAGTTCAGGTAGTCGCCACCGTCGTGCGACACCACGATCTGCTGACCGAACCGATAGTCGCCGCTGGCTCCGCGGCCCTCGCCTTCGCCGCGCCACACACCCACCAGCGGCAGCAGCGCGAGCAGCGCATCGTTGAGGTTGGCGCCCTTACGCAGGTTGGCGGTATCGGCGGGCAGCGGCAGGTCGTCGAACACCGGGATGTTGCGGGCCGCGGTTGCCTTCGCTCGTTCGGCTGCTGCCGCGACAGCGTCGTCGCCGGAGGTCACGACTCGTCGGTGATGAGGCGGTACAGCGCGTACAGCGCGAACCATGTGATGACTACGACGGCCGCGACGAGCATGATCTCGAAGAACAACACCACGGCAGTGAGTCTAGCCGCCGCAGCCCCAACTAATCTCGGCGGCCGTCGCCGCTCAATCACTTGATCTTTGACGAGTACTTCGGGCAGAGCGTGCTTGTCGCGGCGCGAACGACCACGCCCGCTAACTGGCCGAAGTGCTCGGTCAGGCGACCTTGACGTCGACCTCGTGGATGCCGGCGCCCGACGGTGCCACGCTCGCGTCGCCGTTGCCCGCAGGCGACAGCGCACGCAGCGTCCAGGTGCCAGGAGCCGCGAAGAACCGGAAGTCACCGGTGGCCGACGCGACCACCTCGGCGGTGAACTCGTCAGAGGAGTCGAGCAAGCGCACGAACGCGCCGCCGACGGCCTGACCCGCGCCGTCGACCACGCGGCCGGTGATCACGGTTTCCTTCTCGAGGTCGACGCTGGCAGGCAACGTCAGTCCTTGTTTCGGTGCAGAGCACATAATCAACTTCCCAACTCGATCGGGACTCCCACAAGGGAGCCGTATTCAGTCCAACTGCCGTCGTAGTTCTTGACGTTCTTGTGTCCCAACAGTTCCTGCAGCACGAACCAGGTATGTGACGATCGCTCGCCGATCCGGCAGTAGGCGATGGTTTCCTTCTGCCCGTCCAGGCCAGCCCCGGCGTACAGCGTGGCCAGGTCCTCGTCGGACTTGAACGTGCCGTCCTCGTTGGCCGCCTTGCTCCACGGAACGTTGATGGCGCCGGGGATATGCCCGGCGCGCTGGCTCTGCTCCTGCGGCAGATGCGCGGGAGCGAGGATCTTGCCCGAGAACTCGTCGGGGGAGCGCACGTCGACGAGGTTCTTCTTGCTGATGGCCGCGATGACTTCGTCGCGGAACGCCCGGATGCTGGTGTCGGGTGCCTTGGCGGTGTAGCTGGTCGCCGAGCGGCTCACCGCGTCGCTCGACAGCGGACGGCCGTCGAGCTCCCACTTCTTGCGACCGCCGTCGAGGAGCTTGACGTTCTCGTGGCCGTAGAGCTTGAAGTACCAGTACGCGTACGCCGCGAACCAGTTGTTGTTGCCGCCGTAGAGGATCACGGTGTCGTCGTTGGAGATGCCCTTGTCCGACAGCAGCTTCGAGAACTGCTGCGCGTCGACGAAGTCGCGCTTGACCTGGTCCTGTAGGTCGGTCTTCCAGTCGAGCCTGACCGCGCCGGCGATGTGGCCGCCGTCGTAGGCGCTGGTGTCCTCATCGACCTCGACGAAGACGGTGTTCGGCGCATCGAGATTGCTCTCGGCCCAGTCGGTACTGACCAGGACGTCGGAGCGTGCCATGGATGAAATCCTTTCGGTTGCTTGCTTTTTGAGTGCTATGCGGGGGACGGTGCGCGTCGAACTCGTGCGACGAGCGGGTAGATCTGGCAGCCAAGGCAGATGCCGAAGGCCGCGTTGAGGAACGCTGCTATGAGCGCGAAGCCGGTGGCGATCAGGCCGAGAAGCGGGGCGCCGCCTGCGAATCCGATGACGCCGACGACGGCGAACGCGAAGCCGACCAATTGGGCGAACTTCAGTGGCGGCACGGGTTCTTTCTCGGTGACGGGCCCGAGCCGGGGAGCGACGAGGCGCTGGAAGATCAGGCCGTACGGATGTTGACGCGGTCCGCGCCACGCGCCGATCGCGAATACCACCGCCTGCAGCCCCAGCACTACCGCCGCGCCGACATAGCTGAAGGCCGAAACGAGCAGCGTCGCGACGATCACGGCGGTGGTCACCCAGGCGGCGAACCTCGGTCCGCGCACGTCGACTTGATCGGGGACGCGGGTGTTCGTATTGGTCGACATGAATGTGCTCCTGTTGCGTTGAAGGGCTGGGCATGAGCGAGCCACATGGGCTGCTCCGAGAGCGGCGCGAGAAGAAGGCGCGGCTACTCAGCAGCTACAACAACAACAGCAACAACCCGCGACGCGGCACAGATCAACTGCGCGGCGCTTGGTGAGCATCGGCTCAAGGCGGGTTGACACGTCGGACAGCTTACCCAATGACACGGTGATCAAGCCAACAGCGGTTCTAGCGCCGACCGCAGGTCAGCGGCCCTGGGCACGCCGGTGGTGCGGTATCGGGGTCGTCCGTCGGCGTCGAAAATCAACGTGGTCGGCAGGGAGAGCACCGAAAGCCGTCGGGCTGCTTCGGGATTGGCATCCATGTCGATCTCCACATGTGCGACGGCCGGCAGATCGCCGCACACCTGGTCGACCACCCGTCGAACCGCCGCGCACGGCCCGCACCACACCGCGGAAAAATGCACCACGGTCGGACCGGTGTGCGAAAGGCCCAGGTCGGACGTGTCGACGTTCCTGGCCTCGGCTGCCGATTTGAGCATTCCTGACCGCAGCGTCAGCAGCCGGCCGATCACATAGGCCAGCCCCAACGCGGCGATCAGCACGGTGATCGCCAGCACCACTGATGAGCTCATGACTCTCTGAACCCATTCAACGCGATCGTTACTCCCTCGGTGATGCCCTCGATGATGATGTCGGAGCCGCGGGCGCCCTCGCTGGTCGGCCGCACGCCGAAGGGCAGCTTCTGACCGGGCAGGCTGCTGCTGAACGCGGCTAGCACCGCGGGAAGCTTGTCTTCTGGAACCTGCTGATCCGCCGTCCCTGCACCCGTCAACACGCCGGTGGCGGCGAAGATCAGCGTGGTCTGGTCGGGCCCGGCGATCGACAGGTCGACGGCGATGCTCACCTTCTTGTCGTATCCCGCTTTCTTCGGCGTGCCGGTGAACACCAATCCCTTATTGCTGGAGATGCCCGATTCGGTGGTGCCGCCCGTGGCGTCGTTGGTCTCCCGCGAGGGCGCCTCCACCAGAAGGTCGGGGATGCCCATGAACCGCCCGACATGCGTGGAGTCGACGATGATGCGGCTCTCCAGCTCGCCGACCGGCAGCTTGGTGTCCGGCCCGATGAGCCAGGACGTGTCCGCGAGATCGACCGAGTGCAGGGTCGCCTCCAATGCCACCTTGCCGACGACGGCGTGATCAACGCCACTGGCCTTGATCTCGATCTCGTTGTAGTGGCGGCGCGTCGCCTGCGTGATGAACGGAAACCCGAGGATGCTGACCCAGGGGTCGAAGCTCAGGTTTGCGGCGGTGCGCACGCTTCTGGCCAGCCGGTATTCTGCGTAGATCGCCGCCCCGAAGTCGGCTCCGACGGCGGCCACCACCACCGCGGTCACGGTCGCGATCGCACCGATCAGCACCTTGCGCACCTGGACATTCTGGCCCACGGTGACCCACGAACCGGCTCGGCGCGGCTAACCAGCAGGTAGCGCGCTATCCTCAGATGACCATCGGCTGGGTAACGGCCGTATGTCAGGCATGAATCTGGGAAGTCACCACCGACATCGTTGTCCGGGCGAGGTCCCTATGGCTGCTGGAGGGCCAGTTGGATCTGTTGCTACTGACCGTCGATCCCCATCCTGAATCCGTGCTGCCCTCGTTAGCGCTGCTTGCGCACAACGTGCGGACGGCGCCGACGGAGGTGTCCTCTCTTCTAGAGGCGGGCACTGCGGATGTGGCGATCGTCGACGCGCGCACTGATCTGGCCGCCGCACGCGGCCTGTGTCGCCTGCTGGGGACGACAGGGACGACGGTGCCCGTCGTGGCCGTCGTCAACGAGGGCGGCCTGGTAGCCGTCAACGTCGAGTGGGGACTGGACGAGATTCTGCTTCCGAGCACCGGCCCCGCCGAGATCGACGCACGGCTGCGGCTGCTGGTGGGACGTCGAGGAGGCGTGGCCAACCAGGAGAACCTCGGCAAGATCAGTCTCGGCGAGTTGGTCATCGACGAGGGCACGTACACCGCGCGGCTGCGCGGCAGGCCACTTGACCTTACCTATAAGGAATTCGAGCTGCTGAAGTATCTGGCGCAGCACGCCGGTCGGGTGTTCACCCGCGCTCAGTTGCTCCAAGAAGTATGGGGTTACGACTTTTTCGGCGGCACCCGAACCGTCGACGTGCACGTGCGGCGGCTGCGCGCCAAGCTCGGCCCCGAATACGAATCGTTGATCGGCACCGTGCGCAACGTCGGGTACAAGGCGGTTCGGCCCGCGCGCGGCAGGTCACCGGCGCCGGGCTCCGAACTGTCCGACGACATGGTCGACGACGCGGGCTACGACGCGCCCGACAGCCTGGGCGACGCGCTGGCTGACCCCCTGCACAGTCCGTGACTGACCCAGATGTCGCCGGTCTCCCGGCTCCGGCGACGCGCTGGCGCACTGGCCTGACCGACGACGAGCAGCGCAAGATCCGCGAGCTGATCGCGGCGGCTAAACAAGCTGACGGCGTTGCGCCCGTCGGCGATCAGGTATTGCGAGAGCTTGCGCACGACCGCACCAAGCACCTGCTGGCCGTCGACGGCGACGACATATCCGGTTATCTGAACCTCACCGAGGCGCCCGCTATGGCCGAACTGGTGGTGCATCCGAACGCGAGGCGCCGCGGCATCGGCTCGGCGTTGGCGGGCACCGGCTTGTCCGAGGGCGGCGACGGTGTACGCATCTGGGCACACGGCAACCTGGCGCCCGCGCGCGCCACGGCGGCCGCGCTCGGCCTTGTGGTGGTTCGCGAGTTGATGCAGATGCGGCGTCCGTTGACCGGCCTGCCCGCACTCACGGTTCCCGACGATGTGCGGATCAGGACATACTCCGGCCCGGCCGACGACGTCGAGCTGCTGCGCGTCAACAACGCCGCATTCGCATGGCATCCCGAGCAGAGCGGGTGGACGGAAGCCGACATCGCCGAGCGCCGTGCAGAGCCGTGGTTCGACCCCGCCGGATTGTTCATGGCCGTCGACGAGCACACCGACAAGCTGCTTGGCTTTCACTGGACGAAAGTGCACGGCAAGGAGCTTGGCGAGGTCTACATCGTCGGCGTCGACCCGGCCGCGCAGAGCCGCGGGCTTGGCGCCACACTCACATTGGTCGGACTGCATCACCTCGCCGAGCGGCTGTTGAAAAGTGAACAATCGGTGGTGATGCTTTACGTCGAGGCAGATAACTCCGCGGCCGTAAAGACCTATCAGCGACTGGGTTTCGACGTATTCGGCGTCGACGCCGCATACGCGGCTCAACTATGAACTAGCTGCAGCAGTTCGGGTCGAGGACGAAGCACAGGGCTGCGAGGGCGTCCCGGCGGGCACGGTGATAGACGTTCATGCCGCGACGGTCCGACTCGACAAGCCCAGCCTTGCGCAATTGGCTCAGGTGATGGCTGACCGTCGACTCCGTCAGCCCGACGGCCGTGGCTAGCTCGTTGCCGTTCTCCTCGCCTGCCGGCGTTGTCAGCAGCAGCGACATCAGCTTTATGCGAGCGGGATCCGCCAGCGCCTTCAGGCGCAGGGCGACTTCCAGCGCGGCAGCGTCGTCGACGGGACCGGCCGCAACCGGAGCGCAGCACACGGGGTCGGAGATATCGATGACGGGCAACGCCTTGGGCATAGAACCGATCTTGCCAGATATATTGACATATATCAAAAAGGTGGCATCCTCGAATTGTCAATGTTTCGATATATGTCGTACTCCTAGGAGGTACCTGTCATGTCCCGTGTCCAGCTTGCCCTCAACGTCGACGACCTCGACGAAGCGATCGCTTTCTATTCCAAGCTGTTCAACACCGCACCGGCCAAGGTTAAGGAGGGCTACGCCAACTTCGCTGTCGCCGAGCCGCCGCTGAAGCTGGTGTTGCTGCAGAACCCCGGGAACGGCGGCACCATCAACCACCTCGGCGTCGAGGTGGAGTCCAGCGACAAAGTGCACGAGGAGATCGCCCGGCTCAGCGGAGAGGGCCTGTTCACAGACGAGGAGATCGGCACCACGTGTTGCTTCGCCACCCAGGACAAGGTCTGGGTCACCGGGCCTGCAGGTGAAAGGTGGGAGGTTTACACCGTGCTGGCTGATTCCGACACTTTCGGCACCAGCCCGAAGCAGCCCGGAGCGGAGGGCGAGTCGGTGTGCTGTGGCACTACCGACGCCGACGAGAGGGTCGGAACCAGCTCGGCGTGCTGCTAGCGACGTGGTGCGGCTGGTCCTGTCGGAGCAGCGGCAGGACCGGCCGCGGTGTTCGCCGGTGTTCGATTGCAAACGACATTGATAACTGTCAATATTGATGAATGTCGAAGCAAAAGCCGGACGCAATAGTCCGGTCCTGCGTGGTCCAGCCGTTGGTGCGAGAGCCGCTGAGTGTGCAGGCGGCTGTGAGTGTGGCGGAAAAGTTCAAGGCCCTATCGGATCCGGTGCGCTTGCGTTTGCTCAGTTCGATCGCCAGTCGTACGGGCGGTGAGGCATGCGTGTGCGACATCTCGGTCGGTGTAGATGTATCGCAGCCCACGATCTCTCATCACCTCAAGGTGCTTCGTGATGCCGGACTCCTGACCTCCGAGCGTCGTGCGTCGTGGGTTTACTACGCCGTCGTTTCAGAAGCACTAACAGCGTTGTCCTCCCTGCTGGACGTGGGTGCCGAAGCCGCCGGACTGCCGGCATGACCGAGACCGCCGCGCGAAACGAAGCGCCGCCAGCCGTGGTGGGCAAGCTGTCCACCCTCGACCGGTTTCTGCCCGTCTGGATCGGACTGGCCATGGCTGTCGGCCTGCTGTTGGGTCGCTGGATTCCCGGTCTGAACACCGCAGTCGAGAAGGTGCAGATCGACGGCATTTCATTGCCGATCGCGGTCGGGCTGCTGATCATGATGTACCCGGTACTCGCCAAGGTGCGCTATGACAGGCTCGATTCCGTTACCGGCGACCGCAAGCTGCTGGTCAGTTCCCTCGTGCTCAACTGGCTGGTGGGCCCGGCGCTGATGTTCGCGCTGGCGTGGATGTTGTTACCGGACCTGCCCGAATATCGCACCGGTCTGATCATTGTCGGATTGGCCCGGTGTATCGCCATGGTGATCATCTGGAACGACCTGGCCTGTGGGGATCGCGAGGCCGCTGCCGTGCTGGTTGCGCTCAACTCGATCTTCCAGGTGGCGATGTTCGCCGTGCTCGGTTGGTTCTACCTTTCGGTGCTGCCGGGCTGGCTTGGACTGCAACAGACGACGATCTCGACGTCGCCCTGGCAGATCGCCAAGTCGGTGCTGATCTTCCTGGGCATCCCTTTGCTCGCTGGATATCTGTCGCGGCGCCTCGGCGAGCGGATCAAGGGTCGTGAGTGGTACGAGTCGAAGTTCCTTCCGCGAGTGGGGCCCTGGGCGCTCTACGGACTTCTATTCACCATCGTGATTCTCTTTGCGCTGCAAGGTGATCAGATCATCAGCCGTCCGTTGGACGTCGCCAGGATCGCGTTACCACTGCTGGCCTACTTCGCAATCATGTGGAGCGGTGGCTATCTCCTCGGCGCAGTGCTGCGCCTGGGTTATCAACGCACCACCACGTTGGCGTTCACGGCCGCCGGCAACAACTTCGAACTCGCGATCGCTGTCGCCATCGCGACATATGGCGCCACCTCCGGCCAGGCTCTGGCCGGGGTGGTTGGCCCGCTGATCGAAGTCCCGGTCCTTGTCGCGCTGGTGTACGTGTCGCTCGCGCTGCGTCGGCGCTTCACCGACAGAAGCAATGTCACTATGTCGCCTTCACCGACTAACGAGCATCGGAAGTTCGGACAATGAACCAAACCAAGGCGGCAGTCTTGTTTGTGTGCGTCAAGAACGCAGGCAAATCTCAGATGGCGGCTGGTCTCATGCGTCGGGCAGTCGGCGATACCGTGGACGTGCATTCGGCAGGGACCAGGCCCGGTGACGAAATCAATGGGCTTTCCGCACAAGTACTGCGTGAGGTCGGAGTCGATATAACTGACCAGAAACCGAAACCGCTGGATCCCAAACTCGTGCAGGACGTCGATCTGGTTGTCACCGTGGGACGTGAAGCGCACGTTGAGCAGCTGCCCGGAACCCGGTTCGAGACCTGGGACACCGACGAACCATCGGAGCGCGGCATCGATGGAATCGAACGAATGCGCCTCGTCCGCGACGACATCGCCTCTCGCGTTTCCGAACTCGCGTCACGGCTGCAGACCGCCTGCTGACTGTCGGCGTATTCCGAACGCGCCGAAGGAAGTTCTAATGCCGCGGCGTCGGATGCAATGCTTGGGTGACTGCGCGAACTTGACCTGGAGTCGGTAGTCGGTTGGTCGCCTTGGTGATGGCCACCTCTATGTCAGTCGGTGAGATCGTTGCGTCGCCGAGTTCGATGACGGCGCGTTTTCTTTGTTTTTCTGTCAGCGACGCGGGTCCGCTCAGTGCGATCAGCGGGGAATAACCCGTCGTTGGCGCTTCATCGGGGTAGCTGGCGCGCAGCCAATCGACCGCCGAATTGAGGATGGCTCGTGCTCGGGCGGCCGGGCGACGAACCGCGCCGACGTCCGCAGTCGCGGGTCGCGGCTGGCGTGCTGTCCGCATTCGACTACGCATGGACAGGAACCTCGAGTTCGGCAAGCAGTTGGCGGACACGGCGCTCGATCTCGTCGCGAATCGGCCTCACGGCATCGACGCCCATTCCGGCGGGGTCGTCGAGCTTCCAGTCTTCGTAGCGGCGGCCGGGGAATATCGGGCATGCGTCGCCGCAGCCCATGGTGACGATGACGTCCGCAGCTTGCACGATTTCGTCCGTCCACGGCTTGGGGTACTCGTGCGATATGTCGATGCCGCGTTCGGCCATGGCCTCGACCGCAGCACGATTGACCTCGTGGCCCGGCTCGGAGCCACCCGACCAGGCAACGGCTGCATCCCCGGCCAGGTGGGTGAAAAATCCCATCGCCATCTGCGATCGGCCCGCATTGTGCGTGCACAGGAATAGCACCGTGGGCTTACCATCGTGGTACTTCCCCTCGACTTTGGCCAGTGCGCGAAGCCGTTGGCGGGCAAAGCGTTCGGCCAGCAGTGGCAAGAAGTTTGCGATCGAGGCGCGCCTGGCGAACTGGTCATACGACGAGTGCAGGAAGCGTTCGATGGTCTCCACGCCGAACATGTCGGAGAACTCGCTCTCCAGCCGCGTCGCAGCGGTCCTGAGCGCCAGCTTCTGATCGATCGAAAGGTCGCCGCGCAGATGTGAGGCGGTTGGGTACTCGGTCATGTTGTGCTCCATTGCTAGGCGGGTCGCAGGGCAGGTACTAGTCGGTTGATTCGCGTTGTGAGGGCATCGACGGTGAGGTCGAACGCGGATATGGTGGCGGTCCGACCGGGGTCAGGAATCGACCAGTGGATCCGCGCCAAATGGTCGCCGAGTTCTTCATGGGCGTTGTCGCATACCGCCACGACCAGATCTCCCGGAGACAAGACATGTTCGATCCGGGCAGGAGTCCGCGGATGCATCTGCAGATCGTGGCGACGTGCGGCGGACACCGCACCGGGATGGACTTCGGCAACGGGGTGTGTACCCGCTGAGGTAGCGGGTAACTCGCTGTGGCGGTTCCAGATTGCGACGGCCAATTGGCTCCTGGCGCTGTTTTGCGTGCAGACAAAGAGGACGCGCGTCGCGCGCTGATGCGTCAACGGCACCATGACGTCCAGCGCTTCGGTGTTGAGGCACAAGTAGGTGCGTCGGCGATCGCCTTCCGAGCGTGTTCGTCGCACGACGTCGGCGCTCTCAAGCACCTTGATGTGGTGTGCGACGAGATTTGACGGCATCGACAGCAGCAACTGAAGTTCTGACGGTGACGCGTCGCCTACGAGCAGGCGGTCGATAATCGCCAGGCGGCTGGGATCGGCGAGCGCGGAGTGGACCGCCGCCCTTCGCGCTAGATCGGAAGGTGGCTCAATAGACATTGAGTCAATGATGGCTGAGGTAGTAAGTTCGGTCAACCCTATCAGGGCATTCGTCGAACTACGCCCGCGTCCGGTTCATCTCTCATTAACTATTCCGAGGGTGTGCGTTCACTATGGCCGCTTAGGTTCGTGACCCGAGCAGCGATTGAACCTGCTTGGCGGAACGACGTTTCCGTCGCTTGCCTGGATATCGGGTGGAGGCATCGTCCGCCGCCCCTCACCTTCAAAAGGAGCTACGTGAAGCCCAATCGATTCGGTGCGGCGGTGAGCATTCTCGCCGCGGGCGCCCTTCTGCTTTCGGCCTGTGGCAGCGACGAGAACAAGACCAGCACCGGCGCAACGACAGCTGGCAATGGAACCGCAGGGGACACGGCGGCCAAGGTCGACTGCGCCGGCAAGAAGTCGCTGAAGTCCAGCGGCTCGACCGCGCAGGCCAATGCTGTGACCCGGTTCGTGAATGCCTATGAAACGGCGTGCTCGGGCTACACCCTCAACTACACCTCCAGCGGATCGGGAGCGGGTGTCTCGGAATTTCTCGGTGGCCAGACCGATTTCGGTGGCTCCGACTCAGCGTTGAGCGCCGAGAAGGGCGAGGTCGACAAGGCCAAGGAGCGCTGCGGCGGCGCCGATGCGTGGAACCTGCCGACGGTGTTCGGGCCGATCGCGGTCACCTACAACCTGCCGGGTGTTGACGGCGTGGCTCTGGATGGACCCACGCTCGGCAAGATCTTCAACGGTGCGGTGACCACCTGGAACGCGCCCGAGATCGCGGCACTCAACGCAGGCAAGACCTTGCCGGGCGACAAGATCAACGTGGTGTTCCGCAGCGACGAGTCCGGTACCACGGACAACTTCCAGAAGTACCTCGACGCTGCATCCGACGGTGCGTGGGGCAAGGGCGCAGGCAAGACCTTCAGCGGCGGCGTCGGCGAGGGCGCCAAGGGTAATGAGGGAACGTCTGCGGCGATCAAGAGCACCGCGGGATCGATCACGTACAACGAGTGGTCCTACGCGACGAAGCAAGGCCTGCAGATCGCGGACATCGTCACCTCGGCCGGTCCCGATCCGGTGAAACTGTCGGTGGAGAGCGCAGGCAAGTCGATCGACACGGTCACTGTCAAGGGCAAGGGCAACGACCTGGTGCTCGACACGTCCTCGTTCTACAAGCCGACTGCCGCGGGCGCGTACCCGATCATTCTCCCGACCTACGAGATCGTCTGCGCGAAATACCCGGATGCCGAAGTGGCCCCGGCTGTCAAGGCGTTCCTGACCGTAGCGACCACCGACGGCCAGAAGGGCTTGGAGGAGGCTGGCTACATCCCGGTCCCCGACACGTTCAAGGCCAAGCTGACAGAAGCCATCAACGCCATCTCCTAGTCAAAGGCTGCAATGACTTTGAAGCCTGAACCGACAGCTGTGGGCTCGTCAACAACGGGGGCGAGCCCACAGCAGATCGGGGATACTGCGGACATGTCGACCAAACCAACAGCGGGCTCGGCCCTGAAGGGCACGCGCCGGTTGGGCGACACAATCTTCCACGCGATCGCGCTGGCCGCCGGCGCGACGATCATCGGCGTGATCGCGCTGATGGGTCTCTTCCTGCTTATCCGCGCGGTTCCGTCGCTGGCGGCGGACAATGCCAACTTCATCACCAGTTCGGAATTTGTCACGACCGACGAAAAGAACCTGCGGTTCGGTGTCGCCGATCTCTTCCGGGTCACGGTCCTGAGTTCGATCTTCGCTCTGGCGATCGCGGTGCCGATCGCCATCGGCATCGCCACATTTTTAACGAATTACGTACCGCGCAGGTTTGCACGGCCGTTCGCCATGCTGGTCGACTTGCTCGCCGCGGTGCCGTCGATCGTCTTCGGCCTTTGGGGCATCTTTATCCTGGCTCCAAAGCTGGAGCCAGTCCAAAGGTTCCTCAACGAGAACCTGAACTGGTTATTCCTGTTCGGCAAAGGAAATGTGTCGCTCGCGGGCGGTGGCACCATCTTCACCGCAGGCGTTGTCCTGGCCGTGATGATCTTGCCGATCATCACGTCGGTTTCCAGGGAAGTGTTCACCCTGACTCCCAAGGGACATGTCGAGGCAGCGCAAGCGCTGGGAGCAACCAAATGGGAAGTCATCCGGATGACTGTCTACCCCTATGGCCGCAGCGGGATGATCGCCGGGTCGATGCTGGCATTGGGCCGTGCACTGGGTGAGACGGTCGCGGTCCTGATCATTCTGCGCACTGCCGCGCAGGCCGGACACTGGTCGCTGTTCGACGGCGGGTATACGTTCGCGTCCAAGATCGCTTCGGCGGCAGCGGAATTCAGCGCGCCGCTGCCAACCGGCGCGTACATCGCGGCGGGCTTCGTCCTGTTCGCCCTGACATTCGTCGTCAACGCGGTTGCCCGACTGGCAGCCGGAGGAAGGGTGAGCGGAGGATGATCGAAGCCACGCTTGATGCCCCGGTGAAGGGGCCGACTTTTCACCCGATCAGTGCCAGCCGCAAGGTCAAGAATCGTCTCGCGGAAACGCTGTTCGCGACGTCATTTCTGATCGCGATGGTGCCACTGGTGTGGGTGCTCTACACGGTCATCGAGCGCGGGTTCAAGGCAGTCATATCGTCGACGTGGTGGAACAAGTCGCTGGCCGGCGTTCTGCCCGAAGAGTTCGCAGGCGGTGTGTACCACGCCATCTACGGCACGATCATCCAAGCCGGCATCGCCGCGGCGCTTGCCGTGCCTCTCGGCATCATGGCCGCCATCTACCTAGTGGAATACGGCCGCGGGTGGTTCGCGCGGACAACGACATTCATGGTCGATATCTTGGCCGGTGTGCCATCAATCGTCGCGGCCCTGTTCATCTTTGCGCTGTGGATCGCAACGATCGGGTTTCCGCAGAGCGCATTCGCGGTGTCGCTAGCTCTGGTGCTGCTGATGATTCCGGTGGTTGTCCGCAACACCGAAGAGATGCTGAAGCTGGTTCCCGATGAGCTACGTGAGGCCTCGTACGCGCTGGGTATTCCGAAATGGAAGACCATCGCACGGATCGTCGTGCCCACAGCACTTCCGGGCATCATCAGCGGAATCCTGTTGGCGCTGGCACGCGTTATCGGCGAGACGGCGCCGGTGCTGGTGCTCGTTGGGTACGCCAGGTCGATCAACTACGACCCGTTCGACGGCAACATGGCCTCACTGCCCCTGTTGATATACACCGAATTGATCAATCCGGAGGAAGCCGGACGGCAACGGGTGTGGGGCGCAGCCTTGACGCTGATCGTCATCGTCGCTGCGTTGTACATCGCGGCAGCGTTCGTGATCCGGTTCCTGACCCGTAATCGAGCTTGACGACCTAGGAGTTGACATGGCCAAGCGCATCGACTGCAAAGACCTCAACATCTATTACGGCTCGTTCCACGCCGTAGCGGACGTGGCGTTGTCCGTGACACCGCGCAGCGTGACGGCGTTCATCGGGCCGTCGGGCTGTGGTAAGTCCACCGTGCTACGCACCCTGAACCGGATGCACGAAGTGCTGCCCGGCGCCCGGGCGGAAGGCTCGGTGCTACTGGACGGCGAGGACATCTACGCCGCCGGCATCGACCCGGTGAGTGTCCGCAAAACCATCGGCATGGTGTTTCAACGGCCGAACCCGTTCCCCACCATGTCGATTCGCGACAACGTGGTGGCCGGGCTCAGGCTGCAGGGCGTGCGGAACAAGAAGACGCTCGACGAGGTCGCCGAGCGTTCGCTGAAGGGCGCCAACCTGTGGAAAGAGGTCAAGGACCGGCTGGACAAGCCGGGCGGTGGCTTGTCCGGTGGCCAGCAGCAGCGGCTGTGCATCGCCCGCGCGATCGCTGTACAGCCCGCCGTGATGTTGATGGACGAGCCGTGCTCGGCGCTGGACCCGATCTCGACACTGGCGATCGAGGACCTGATCTCCGAACTGAAGAAGGAATACACGATCGTCATCGTCACGCACAACATGCAGCAGGCGGCACGCGTGAGCGACCAGACGGCGTTCTTCAACCTCGAGGCGACGGGCAAGCCGGGCCGGCTGATCGAGATCGACGACACCGAGAAGATCTTCTCCAATCCGACCCAAAAAGCCACGGAGGATTACATTTCCGGCCGCTTCGGCTGAGAGTCAGGCCGTGACGGGGACGTCCAGTTCGGCGAGCAACCGTCGGACGCGTTGGTCGATCTCGTCGCGGATCGGTCGAACCGCCTCCACGCTTTGGCCGGCGGGGTCGGGCAGTTCCCATTCCTCGTAGCGCCTACCGGGAAACACTGGGCAGGTGTCGCGACAGCCCATCGTGATGACCACATCGGCGGCTTGCACGATCTCGTCAGTCCAAGGCTTGGGGTACTCACCGGTGATGTCGATGCCGACCTCACCCATCGCCTGGACCGCTGCCGGGTTGATTTCAGTTTCCGGATCGGAGCCGCCGGACCACGCAACCGCCTGCTCTCCGGCCAGATGGGTGAGGAACCCCAGCGCCATCTGGGAGCGGCCGGCGTTGTGGGTGACTGCTTGCAGTTGCTGGCGGGCGAATCGCTCGGCCAGCAGCGGCACAAAGTTCGGTATCCGTGCCCGCGCTGCGAAGTGGTCGTGGGACGAGTGCAGGAGCTTTTCGATGGTGTCCATCCCGATTTGGTTACCGAACTCTTCCTGCAACCGGTTCGCGGCGGCCCTCAGCGCAAGTTCCTGATCGATGGATACCTCAGGGTATTGGTGGACTGCGTGGGAGGCGGGGCTTTCAGTCATCGCGAACTCCTGTCGGCGTATCGGTCAGCAACCGACTTCGACGGATACCCGATAGTTGCGAAGATCAATTCAAGGCACAAGCGAACGGCGGGTGAACGGCTACAGGCTCGGCATGCCGGCGAGGATAGCGCGTGGGCGCACTAAGGCGTCAACACCACTCGGGTACCCGACGGTTCCGGCGCGGTCCACGCGTCGGCCACGTCGGCGAGCGGTCGGCGCTTGGTCTCGATCTGCAATTCCCCTGCCGCCACCATCGCGAGGAGCCGGGGCAGACCCTCGTTGCGGGCGGCGAGCAGCACCTCGAACGGCACACTGCCCACGCCCATCCCGGACAGCGTGATGCCTGCGCTGCGCAGCACACCCGCGGGCACATTCATCGTCGGGCCTGCCATTGCCCCGATCTGCACGAGCCGCGTGGCGTGGAACTTCGCCGCGAGTTGGCCCGTGCCCAAAGCGGTCAGCACCTTCTCGGCGGGCTCGCCCCACAGGTAGTCGAGGACGGCGTCGAACGGCTGCTCGGCATGCGCGGCGGCGACCCGGGAGGCCAGGTCCTCCTCGCCGAGTGCGATGACGTCGTCGGCGCCAACGGTTCGCAACCACTGCAGCCGCTCGACGTTTCGGCCCGCCGCCACCACGCGCTGAGCGCCGAACACCGACTTCGCCAACTGCACCGCCACCGATCCGGTCACGCCGGTCGCGCCGAGGACTAGCACATGCGCACCCGGCTTGACGGCGGCGGCATAGTCCAGCGACATCCAGGCCGAAAGGCCCGGGTTGGGAATGGCCGCGGCGGTCACCGGATCGATGGAGTCGGGCAGCGGTGTCGCGGCGCCGGGATCGATGAGCGCCCGCTCTGCCATCATGCCGAAGGGTCTCAGGGCGCCGGTATACACCAGCCGGCCGTCGGCCAGCCGTCCGACCCCGTCGACACCGGCGACCGCCGGTAGCTGAATCTCCTTGCTGGCGTAGTGGTTTCCCGACATCAGGCCGCGGGCGAGGTTGGTCAGCGCGGACGCTTCGACGGTGATAACCACGGCACCGTCGCGCGGCGACGGCTCACTGAAGTCCGTGTACACCGGCGGGCGGCCCAAGGCTTCGACGACAGCTGCCTTCATAGGTACTCCTAAAGTTTCCTGAGAGACGGTTTCGATAGAAACTATATGCCCACTGCCGCGTCGATGGCAAGATGGTTTCCATGAAAACCAAGGCGGAGCTCGTCGACGAGATCAACGGCCTCATTGGCGCAGTCGGAGACAAGTTCGACGCCGAGGAGGGCGACCCGGAGCGCGACTACATGGCCGCGCACTGCCCGAAACGCCTCGAGGGCACCGCGCGTCGGTTGCCGACCCTCAGCATGCACCTGCTCGCCCACATAGCCGAAGGCCCGGTCAGCGTCGTCGGCCTGGCTGCGCGCGCCGATCAACTCAAAGGCACCGTGTCCAAACACGTTCAGCGCTTGGTCGAGGCCGGACTCGTCGAACGCACTTCGATACCGGGTAACCGCAAGGAGGTCAGCCTGGGCCTCACGGCCGATGGAAAGGTAGTCGCCGACGTCCACGAACGCATGCACGACGAGATGAAGCGAGGGGTCGTCGAGTTCCTGTCGCGCTACAACAACGCCGAATTGTCCGTGCTGACCAAGATGCTCCGTGACTTCTTGTCCGCCCAGAAAGTCGGGGTGCGGATCGTGCCAGGGTCGGAATAACTCGCAGCCCCTCGAGGTCATAGCCCCTATGGGCAAGGCAGTGCAGTACGACTCCTACGGCGACATCGACGTGCTCGAGGTACGCGACGTCCCGAAACCGGTGCCCGCCACTGGTGAGGTCCTTGTCGAGGTGAAGGCGGCCGCGATCAATCCCGGCGAGGCGATGATCCGCCGCGGTGCACTGCACGACCGTTGGCCGGCGACGTTTCCGTCCGGGCAGGGCAGCGACCTGGCCGGCGTCGTGGCCGAGGTCGCCGACGACGTGGACGCCTTCGCCGTCGGCGACGAGGTAATCGGCTTCACGGACAACCGTGCCAGCCAAGCGCAGTTCGTCGTCGTGCCTGCCGGGCAGCTGACTGCCAAACCGCAGGAACTGTCGTGGGAGGTCGCAGGCAGTTTGTATGTCGCAGGCACCACCGCGTACGCCGCGGTTCGGGCGGTCGCGTTGAAGCCGGGCGACACGGTTGCCATCGCGGGCGCGGCAGGCGGCGTCGGCACCATCGCCGTCCAACTGGCCAAGCGCGCCGGCGCCACCGTGCTCGGCATCGCCGGGCCGTCGAACGACGACTGGCTCACCGAGCACGGCGCCATCCCTGTCAACTATGGTGACGGCCTGGCCAATCGGCTACGAGACGCGGCTCCTGGCGGGCAGGTCGACGCCTTTCTGGACTTCTTCGGCGGCGGTTACGTGGAGCTCGCGGTGACCGAACTCGGCGTTGATCCTCGACGGGTGGACACCATCATCGACTTCCCGGCCATCGAGCGGTTCGGGGTCAAGGGCGAGGGGAACGCCGACGCAGCCGACGTCGCCGTGCTGGCGGAGCTGGCGGACTTGATCGTCGCCGGTGAGCTGGAGGTACCGGTGGCCGAGGAATACCCGCTTGACCATGTGCAAGAGGCGTTCCGCAGGCTGGAGCAGCGGCACACGAGGGGAAAGATCGTGCTGCGGCCGTGACGGCCCGCCGGCTTAGCGCGGGGCGGGGATCTGTTCCTCGTCGGGGAGCTTGCCGGTGACCTGGAAGATGATGCGTCGGGCGACCTCGACGGCGTGGTCGGCGAACCGCTCGTAGAAGCGGCCAAGGAGCGTGACGTCGACGGCCGCGGCGACCCCGTGCTTCCATTCCCGGTCCATCAACACGGTGAACAGGTGGCGGTGCAGGTCGTCCATCGCGTCGTCTTCTTCGCGGATCCTGGCGGCCTTCTCCGGATCGCGGGTGACCAGCACCTCCTGGGCGCTATTGCCCAATTCGACTGCCACCCGGCCCATTTCGGCGAAGTAGCCGTTGACCTCTTCGGGTAGCGCATGCTGGGGATGGCGGCGCCGGGCGATCTTGGCGACGTGCAGCGCGAGTGCGCCCATCCGGTCGACGTCGGCGACGATCTGGATCGACGAGACGATGGCCCGGAGGTCGCCTGCCACGGGCGCCTGCAGTGCCAGAAGTACAAAGGCGGACTCCTCCGCCTTGGCGCTCATCGAGGCGATCTGCTCGTGGTCGGTGATGACCTGCTCGGCGAGCACCAGATCCGCTTGCAGCAGGGCCTGCGTGGCGCGTTCCATGGCGACGCCCGCCAGCCCGCACATCTCGCCGAGCTGGGCTGTCAAGGCATCCAGTTGCTCGTGGTACGCGGTTCGCATAGTGGCAAGCCTACGGGGTGATTCGCCGAAACGTCACGACAGCCACGGTGAACGAAAGGTGAATGCCACCTGCCTAAACCCTTGTTACAGGTGGTGCTGTTGCGGCTATTCGCACGTGGTGTCGGCGGCGTTCGTGACGGTCAGATCCTCCGGCAGGTGCGTCGGTGCGGAGCTGGTGCCGTGAACGACGTGTACCTGCACGGGGGAGCCGCTTGGCGACGGTGCCGCCACCGAGTAGAAGTCGTTTCCCAGCACGACCCGCACCACATCGCCCATGCCGGTGACCCGTTCGATGGTGGGGTTGGTGAACGACGAGGCGACCGTCGCTGCGGCCTGCTCATTGCCCGGCGAGAAGAACACCGTCGTCGAGGTCAACGGCCCGGGGTAGTCGTCGGGAGTGGTGACGTTGAAGCCGTGTGACTGCAGATCGGTTGCCGCGGTGGACGCCAGCCCGTTCTCGCCGGTCGAGTTCGAGACACGCACAGTGATGTCCTGCGGATTGGTGGTCACCGCGTCCACCAGCTCGGCGTTCTCCGGCCCAGGCGTTGGCGTCGAACTGGGCGCCTCGCTCGCCAAGTCAGGCGTCGCGCTCACAGTCGACTCGGGCGTGCCGGGCACCGGGGTGTTGTCGGCGTTCTTCTCCTCGGGCAGCGGGTCGTCGTTGATGATCGCGTCGAAGAGCGAGTGCACGTCCTCGGTGCGCGGCGGCTCGTTGCCCTCCGAATCGGTCTCACCAGTGGTGGGCACGGTGACGAAGGTGATCCGGCCCGCGTTCACGCCCTGGATGGACTGGCCGAGGTCGACCAGGTCCTTGGTCTTGATGTTGTCGACGTAGCTGTCGTCGATGAACATGTTGACCACGTTGTTGAGCTTGGACAGCGAGAAGAACACTTCCTTCGAGATCAGCGATCGCAGCAGCGACGACAAGAACAGCTGCTGGCGCTTGATGCGGCCGTAGTCACCGTTGACTTCGGTGGTCACCTGGCGGGCTCGCACGTACTGCAACGCGGTGTGCCCGTCGACCATCTGGCGGCCGGCGTTGGCCAACACGGTGCCCAGCTCGTAATCCTCCAGCGGTGTCGTGCTGCACACCTCGACACCGCCGATGGCGTCGACCATCTTCGAGAACCCGGCGAAATCGACTGCCATGAACCGGTTTATGGACAAGCCGGACAGTTTCTGGATCACCTTCACCAGACACTTAGGACCGCCGACGGCGTACGCGGAGTTCAGCTTGGTCTCGGTGTAGGCCTCGTCGGGGCCATAGCTTTGCGATTCCTCGTCATACAGCGGGCCGTATTCACCGGTGTCCGGGTTCCACGGTTCGCACTCCATCGGCGTGATCGCCAGATCACGCGGGAACGACACGGCGACAACGCGTTTGCGGTTGGCGGGGATATTCACCAGCATGACGGTGTCCGACCTGGCCCCACCGGCGTCCTCGGGCGTGCCGGCGCCCATCTCGAGGTTCGCACCGGCGCGGCTGTCCACGCCGACGATCAAGAAGTTTTCGTCGCCGAACTGAGCCTTCGGGTCGACGATGTCGCGCGAGTCCTGGTCCAGCGCCGAAACCCTGTTGAGCAAGTTGTTTTTGGACGACTGCCACTGCCAGGCGCCGCCGGTCAGGGCCAGCGCCAGCACGGCGATCAGGGCGGCGGCGGCGCGGCCGGCCACCATCGTCTTGCGGCGCTTGTGCGGTTCGGGGTGGGCCGTCTTTCTCCCGGTCCCGATGCGGGAGGGCGGCACCCGGTCTGCCCGGCGCAGACGGGCGAGGTCGGGCAGTTCGGCGGACGGCATCGAAATGACGGGGATGACTTCGGTGTCCGGGTCGTGTGCGGCAGCGGCGACGGGCTGCCACACTGCCGCGATGACCTCGGTGGGCGGTGCCGGCGGCAGGGGCTCGGGTTCGGGTTCGGGGCGGCGCCTCAGTTCCTCGGGAACGCTCGCATCGCCGTGCACCTTCGCGATCAGGTCGGCGACCGTGACACCGTCGGTGTGGTTACCGGTCGGCCTGGCCTCTTCGACGTCCTCGGATTCAGAAGTGCCGCTGCGCTCCCACGGCGCGGCGCCTGGCGATGGTCGCGGACGTCGGGTAAGCCATTGGTTGTCGCCGCCGGCATCCGGCGGCCCAGGCGGGCCGGGAAGGCCAGGAGTGGCGCTATCGCCGTCACTCATGTTCCTACCGGCCTCCGACTCTTAACCATCGTGCGCGTCGGTGCGCGTGGGCGTCAGTGTTCCTGTCTGCCTCTAGTGGTGTAGCAGCACTCTGCGGGCTCCGCCATTGGAGCCAGATACGACAAGATTCATATCGTACTGAGACATCCTGAGAGACGGCCAGTCCATCGACAGTACCGAGAACGTCTCGGTTTAGCGTCTATCAGTCTCTGACAGTTGCTGACGCTCGTGCGTCGCTTGTGTCGGAGACTGGTTGTGCAGAGGTGCTTTCCGCTGGTGCGGTCGGCTGATCTCTGTCCCACACGGACGCTTGGCGTGCAGGATAGGTCTGGTTGCTGGTCGTCGCCCGAGGCGTCGTGCACCGGGTCCGCTTATAGCGGCGCTGAGGTGGGATAGCGGTGATTCTGTGGCGGGTCTTGCTGATCGGCTGATGCGCGACGGTGGTGACTCGTTTCGGCTTGTTCTTGGGTCGTTTGACACGGTCCTTGGCCAGCAGCACGCGCTTGGCGATGTTCTGTCCCGCGATCTGATCCCGGTCGGCACTATTGATCCCGCAGTCGAGGCAGCTGGCGCTGTGATACCCGTGCGGCCGCGCCAGCTCGCCATTACAGCTAGGGCAAAGCGCGGAGGTGCCCCGCGGTGGACACGTCACGACCTCGAGCCCCGCACGGGCGGCGGTGTGCTCAAGCGCTCGATAGGCGCGGCGGCGTGCTGACTGGGCGGCGCGGTTGTTATTGGTCTTCCCGCGGCCGCGGGACTCCAGGTCACGCAAGTCCTCCACCGCGATCACCCCGGCACCGGACCCGGTGGCCATGGTGGTCATCGTCTTGGCGAAATCAAAGGCCAGTTCGCGGTTGATCCGCCGACGCTTGGCCCCCAGCGCACTGCGCGCTCGCCGCAGCACAGCGATCTTGCTGTGCAGCCTTGCTTGGGTAGCTTCGGGGGCGTTGGCGATCAGCCCGGTGAGCCGATCGATCTTGGCGGTCAGGCACTCACCTTCGGATTGCAGCCGCGCCAGCCGTTGGCCGAGACCGCGGTCGTTATAGACGTGCGTGCGGGCATCGGTGAGCAGTTGCCCGTCGGCCTCGGCCACCACAGTGGCCGCCCCCAGGCTGGCCGGCGACCAGTCAATACCGAGCGCCGCGGTGGCGTTCGCGGTGCCAGGCTCGGCCACCGCCTCGGTGATCGCGAACCGCAGCAGCGGCGCCCCCCGGTGCATCGAGATCGTCGGCAGGTGCCAGCTGCGGATATCGCGGCCTTTGAGATGGGATGGGAGCGGACACCAAAACCTGCACCACCGCCAGTCGGACCGTCCCGCCGGCGCCGCCGTGATCGGAAGCATGATCCGCAACCACACCCCGGCAGGGTCGGCGGCCTCGAGCTGCGCGAGCTGGGCATCCACCGCAGCCAATCGGGCCAGCTTGGGCACCGCGGGCACCGATTGCAGCTGGGTGATCGAGCTGTCCTGATCGGCGCCGGCGCGGCGCAACTGGCGAGCCAGGTTACGTACGTAGGCCGGACTGACGTCATGGCATTCGTCGCCGAGCCGGGAAGCTTCAACGTGGCCGGCCTCATCGAGGGCTGCCATCACGTGTGGGATGAGCCGATCCCGATACGCCAGGGTCTTCAGGATCGGCACCACGTTCGCTTGAGCCAGCCGCACCACCCGCGAGGACACATACACCCCGGCGGGAGGTTGCGGGATCCAGCCCAGCCGTTGAGCGACCACCGCCGCGGTCGGAGGCAGCTTGCGGCCCCGCGCGTCCACTCCCTGCTGCAGCGTCGTGAACGTGGCCGGCCGCCAGCATCGGCTCATCAAGTCCGCAGATAATGCGGCAACCAGATCCAGCAGCCAACCGACCAGCTGCCTGGCATCAACAACCTCACCGGTGACTTCGTCGATCGCCGCGCCGAGGCGAAGCGGCACCGCCGACTGAATCAACGTCACGACCGGCCGTCTATATCGAGAAGCAGCACGTCAATCCAGGAGACGCTGGTCGGCCCATGCACCAGCCGGTGAGGCACCGGCAGCGACGGGCGCTCGACCTGAACATTCCCACCGCTGCGTCGGCGGAGGCTCAAATCCTGCAACGCCGCCGGCTTCACGAGCGCCTCCAACATGTTTGCTCCCGGGCTCGTCGACCACCTCGACGCTAACGGCACACACCGACAAGTCGCGCTTGACTCACGCCCCTCGAAGTGCGCAATTGACCCGCCGCCTGCCACGACCCCGCCCAGCCGATTGAATCCGCCCCTCGCGGAAGCCTTCCGAACCCCGCCACCAACATCCCCAGACAGCCAGCAGCCGCGCGGGTATCAAGCGTCAAATAGTTGTTAGCCTCCCGAGTTCATTACGTCCGCCCCCGCGGGCACCGTGCAATCGTCGGGATCGGCCAGCCAGCCCTCCGGCAGCGCCACCGGCGCCGGCGACCCCTGGCGGCCCCGCGGGCCGGTCGCGGCCTGCGGGAACGGCACCTGCGGGTCGAGCTGATCAAGCAGCGTTTCCAGCTCGTCCAGCGTCTTGACCAGGGCTAATGCCCGTCGCAGGTCGGCGCCGGCGGGGAAGCCGTGCAGGTACCAAGCGATGTGCTTGCGCATGTCGCGCATGCCCTTGTCCTCGCCGAAATGCACGGCCAACAGCTGGCCGTGCCGCCCCATGATGGCCGCGACCTCGCCAAGAGTGGGCGGTGTGGCCGGCGTCGTGCCGGTGAACGCGGCCGACAGCTCGGCGAATAGCCACGGCCTGCCCAGGCAGCCGCGGCCGATGACGACGCCGTCGCACCCCGTGGCGGCCATCATCGCCAGCGCGTCGTCGGCGTCGAAGATATCGCCGTTGCCAAGCACCGGGACGGTCGTGACGTGCTGCTTGAGCAGGGCAATCTGCTCCCAGTCGGCGGTTCCGGAGTAGCGCTGCGCGGCGGTGCGGGCATGTAGCGCGACGGCGGCCGCGCCCTCCTCGGCGGCAATCCGCCCCGCGTCCAGGTGGGTGTGACGGGCGTCGTCGATGCCGATCCGGAACTTCACGGTCACCGGGATGTCCGTGCCTTTCGTTGCCGCGACAGCAGCCCCCACAATCCGTCCGAACAGCCGCCGCTTGAACGGCAACGCGGCACCACCCCCGCGACGGGTGACCTTGGGCACCGGGCAGCCGAAATTCATGTCGATGTGGTCGGCCAAACCCTCGTCAGCGATCATTTTCGCCGCGGCGAAGGTGGTGTCAGGGTCGACGGTGTAGAGCTGCAGCGAGCGGGGCGACTCGTCCGGCGCGAACGTCGTCATGTGCATGGTCACCGGATGGCGCTCGACGAGCGCACGCGCCGTCACCATCTCGCAGACGTACAAGCCGCTGACCGTGCCGGCCCGGCTCAGCTCCAGTTCGCGGCACAGCGTCCGGAATGCGACATTCGTCACACCGGCCATCGGCGCCAGCACAACCGGGCTGCGCAGCGCGATAGGGCCGATCCGCAGTGCCGTTTGCTCTTCGCGCAAGCGGCTCATCGCCGGGGCCGAGGGTTCGACTAGGACGCTGATGACGTGACCAAGAGGTTCTTGGCCGCCTTCTTCTCGGCGACCTTGCGTTCGCGCTCTAGACGGCGCACCTTGGCGACCTCGAACTTCTCGCAGGTGTCCTCGAGCTCCTCGATGAGCTTGCCGAGGTCGTCGCGCATCTCGGCGGCCTCGCCGGAGAAATCCTCGCGCTCGAAGATGCGCCACTTCTTCAGGACGGGCATCACGACGTCGTCGAGGTGGATGCGAGGGTCGTACACGCCGCCGACGGCGATGATCACGGCCTTGCGCCGGAACTCCGGCACGGTGTAGCCGGGCATCTTGAAGTTGCGCAGCACGCGGTGCAGCGACTTCATCGCCTGGTTGGGGGCGATGTCAATTCCGGCCGCGCTGACGTCGCGGTAGAAGATCATGTGCAGGTTCTCATCCGCCGAAACCCGTTGCAGCAGTTGGTCGGCGACGCTCTCCTCGCATGCCTTGCCGGTGTTGCGGTGCGAGACACGGGTGGCGAGCTCCTGGAATGTCACGTAGATGACGGAGTCGAACAGGCTCTCCGCGAACATCTCGCCCTGCTGGCCCTGGCCGGGGCTGAAGCCGCGGGTGACCTGCTCGACGCGCAGCTGCTCCAGTTCGACGGGATCGATGGCGCGGGTGACGGTGAGATAGTCGCGCAGGGCGATGCCGTGCCGGTTCTCCTCGGCGGTCCAGCGGTTGACCCACCAGCCCCAGGGGCCATCCATGCTGAAGTTCATCGCGATCTCGCGGTGATACGACGGTAGGTTGTCCTCGGTCAAGAGGTTCTGCAACATCGCGGTCTGGGCGACCTCGGACAGCTTCGACTGCTCGGGATCCCAGTCCTGGCCGCCGAGGGCGTAATAGTTCTTGCCGTCCGACCACGGGATGTAGTCGTGCGGGTTCCAGTCCTTGCGCATCGACAGATGCCGGTTGATGTTCTTCTCAACCACGGGTTCGAGCTCGTGGAGTAGCTGCAGGTCCGTCAGGTCGTGCGCCATAGCCGCTCCCAGTTATCTGTACCTATTGGTTGCACTCAATATATCTGTGTACCCCGGTGACATTCAAGTCGTCCCGCGAAGTGTCACCTCTGTGTTATGCGCCACGTTCCCGACATGGTCTGGGTCGCGCTGAACTGCAATGCCCCAGTCGCATCGGCGGATTCGCCGGGAGCGCCGCCCGATCGGTAGCGGTAAGGCTGGGTACGGAATAAGCTTCCTGCAATAACTTTCGCAGGCAGCATTCAGATATTTCGGAGGTCGGGCTCAGTGAAGAAGTCCATCGTTCTCTCGGCAGGCTCGGTCGTGGCCGCATCAGCCTTGATGGCTCTGTTCGGCACCGGCGTGGCCGCGGCGGACGATTACGCCGGCCAGACGTACGCCGACGCCTCATCAGCGGCCAGTGATGCCGGTCAGACGGTCGTCGTGGCTGGCCGTGTGGGCGACAAGCTTGCGCAGGACGACTGCCTGGTGACCCGGTCGCAGACCGCCCCGTTCGCCAGCGCCAATGACGGCGCGCACTACGACGGTCAGGTGCAGTTCTACTTGAACTGCAACGGCGGATATGCGACGGCGACCAATCCAGGCGCCTCGTTGGCCAGCCCGGCGGGCCGGGAAGCCAAGGCCGCCGCCGACGAGGCTGCCGCCGAAGAGGAGCAGTCGCTCGAAGAGGTCAGCACTCCCGACGAGTAGCGGTCAGTAGCTCGACACCCGGCTGAGCAGCATCTCGACGCAGTAGTCGATGAACTGCTTCCGTGTCGCGGTCAGGCGGCCATTCAGATAGGCCGTGAATAACGCCGTCAGCGCGCCGATCAGGCCGGTGGCCACCATGGCCTGCACTGCGGGATCGGTGATGCGGGTCAGCTTGTGCTGGAGCAGGTCGATGAAGTTGGGCATCCACTCGGCGCCCGAGCGGGTCAGTACGGGTTCCACCCCTGGCGCGAGCAGCAGCACCCTCCCGCGCGTCGGGTCGTCGACCATTAGCGCGACGAAGCGCTCGACCGCATCGCGTGGCGTGTCGGCGGTCATCAGTGTCGACATCGCCCGCGTGCACACATCGTCGTAGACCCCGCGCACGAACTCGTCGCGGTCGGCGAAGCTCTCGTAGAAGTAGCGCTCGGTCAGCCCGGTCGCGCGGCAGACCGCGCGCACCGTCAGGGCGGGCCCGCTCTCGCTGCCCAACAGCTCGACACCGGCGGCGATCAGTTCGTCGCGGCGCAGGACCTGGCGGTCCTGCAGCGGAACGCCAGACCAGCGGCCTCGTCGTTGACCGGAAGCCACATCACTCCCTAAGCTCATGGTGACAACGCCCGTAGTCAGAATGACGGAAGCTCACCAGTGACTCAAGATACGTCTGAGGCGTGCCCGGTGACCACCGGATCCGCCTCACTCACCTCCGGCTGCCCTGTCGCGCCCGGCGGATACGACACGCCACCGGCGCCCCTCGGGCCGGACTCGCTGACCTGGCATCTGTTCGGCGACTGGCGCGGTCTGCTGCAGGGGCCGTGGGCCGGTTCGATGCAGAACATGCATCCCCAACTGGGCGCAGCCGTCGAGCAGCACTCGATCTTCTTCCGCGAGCGCATGCCGCGGCTGCTGCGATCGCTGTACCCAATCGGCGGGGTGGTGTTCGATGGCGATCGGGCCCCCCAGACCGGTGCGGAGGTCCGTGACTACCACACCGGCATCAAGGGCGTCGACGATCAGGGTCGGCGGTATAGCGCCCTCAACCCAGATGTTTTCTACTGGGCGCATTCCACCTTCTTCATGGGCACGATTCTGACGGCCGAGCGGTTCGGTGGTGGCCTGACAGAAGCACAGAAGCGCCAGTTGTTCGACGAGCACATCACCTGGTACCGGATGTACGGGATGAGCATGCGGCCGGTGCCCAAGACGTGGGAAGACTTTCAGGTCTACTGGGACCACATGTGCCGCAACGTATTGGAGAACAATTTTGCGGCCCGCGAGGTCCTCGACCTATCCACGATGCCGAAACATCCCTCACTTCAATGGGTTCCGGATTGGTTGTGGCGCCTACAGCTGAAATTGCTTGGGCCCTTCGCGGTGTGGGTCACCGTCGGCCTGTACGACCCGCCGGTGCGCGAGTTGATGGGCTACACGTGGAGTGCGCGCAACGAGCGGCTGCATCGGTTGTTCGGCAGAACGGTGAACCTGACGTTCATGATGCTGCGGAAGCGCAGACGCTTTCATCCACGAGCACGCGCCGGCTGGGATCGCGCAACGGGGCGCATCCCTGCCGACGCGCCCTTGTTGCACACGCCGGCGCGCAATCTGCCACCGCTCGATGCCCGCGGCAACGGGATGCACTACTGCCCCGAGGTCTGAACGCCTCCTACCGCGGCCGTGCGTAAGGCGTCCACAGCGCGCCGTCGAAATAGCGCATCTGAGAACGGTTTTGCGGATCGAGGAACCAACCCGGTTGTACGGGCGGGAAGCGGCCGAAGACGCCGCGGGGATCACCGCTCAGGCTCAGCCGATACTCGAAGTCGGCGCGGGCGCGCAACCCCGCATCGCGCACCGCGAGAGCCCGCCTGCGACGTACGAGGAAAATCAGCAGGCCGACGATCGCAGTGACGGCTAACGCGTCATACCAGCCGTTGTGCAGCCACCAGAGCGTCAACACCAGCCCGGCGCCCGTCACCACCGGGTGCCGTCGCAAGAACGACCTGTGGACTTGCTGGCAGAGCATCGCTTTTGATCATACGATTCGGCGGAAGTTTCCCGCCATGGAGCGAACTCACGGCCCGATCGGCTCCTGCCCTCGAGCGAAGGATGACCCCAGTGACTTGGCAAGTGTTTGTAGCGATGCTGCTCGTGATCGTCACCGTGATCGCCCTGTTGATCCGGGCCACGTCGAAGAATCCGGCCGGCCGGACCAGGGCCTTACGGGTCGCCGCGGTAGCCGGCGGCCTGGCGATCTTCGTGCTCATCCTCGGCTCGACCACGATCGTGTCGACCCGCAACATCGGGGTCGTCACGACGTTCGGCAGGCCGGGCGCCACGCTCTCCAACGGTCTGCATATCAAGGCGCCGTGGCAGTCGGTGACCGAGATGAACGGCACGATTCAGATCGACAACCACACCGGCGAAGCCGCCACCACCGTCCGACTGGGCAACAATTCGACGGCAAACGTCGACAACAGCGTGCGGTGGCGCATTCAACCGGCGGCCGCCGACGAACTGTTCCTGGATTACCGCGAGTTCGACAACGTTCGCGACAACCTGGTGACCCGCGAACTGAAGGCAGCCCTCAATGAGGTGTTCTCCGATTTCGATCCGCTGGCCCCGGAGAACTCCGAGGGCGCCAACGTTCAGGCGCTGGGCGACCAGGTGGCCGAGAAATTGAGGACCAAGGTCGGCGGACAGATCGAAATCATCAATGTGATTGTGCCGCTGGTCAATTACGACCAAGCGACCCAGGACCGGATCAACGCCCTGAACGTCGAGAAGGCCAACACCCGAGTCGCCGAACAGCGCGCCAAGACCGCCGAGGCCGAAGCCCGCGCCAACGGAATCCTGGCCGCGTCGGTGACCAATGACCCCAACGTTCTGGTCAGCAAGTGCCTGGACGCCGCGCGGGAGGCGCGCATCAGCCCGCTGGGCTGCTGGCCGAACACCACGGTGGTGCCAACTGTGCCTGCGCGGTAGCATTCGGCGTTTTTCGCTTTGCCTGGGGCGATTTATGCGGCACGATTCTCGTGTGCGCGTAATCCGGTCCCTCGGCGGTGCGGTGATGGCGTTGATCGCCGCCCTGTCCATCGGGCTGGCGTCGACCATCTCCGCTGCCGCAGCTGCGTCGGCGACGACGGCCTCGGCGATGACGCACGCGTATACGCCGCCGCCGTCACCTCTGACCGTGATGATGACTCCGCTGACCGTCGGCGTGCACGTCATTGAGGCGATAGCCGAAGGCATCGCGAACGCGGTCGAGTTCATCGCGACGCCGGCGCCGATCGCCATCCCCGCGCCGCATATCGGTACCTAGTCATTGGTTTGACGCCGGCGCAGACCGGCTAGCTTTGAGGTATGCAGGCGCCAGACGTACTTGGTGGCCGTTATGAACTGCGGGGCGTTCTAGGGCGCGGCGGCATGGCCGAGGTCCGCGACGGCTGGGATATCCGGCTCGACCGTCCGGTCGCGGTCAAGCTGCTGTACCCGGCATTCACCACACAGCCGGACAACCGGATGCGCTTCGAGGTCGAGGCGCGCGCGGCCGCGGCGCTCAACCATCCGCACATTGTGTCCGTCCACGACAGCGGGGAGCACGGCGGAACGCCTTACATCGTTATGGAGCGACTGTCCGAGCAGACGCTGGCCGATGTCATCGCGCGGGGACCGATGCCGCAGCCACAGGTGCGGTCGATTCTGGACGACGTGCTGTCGGCGCTGGCCGCCGCGCATGCGGCAGGCATCCTGCATCGCGATATCAAGCCGGCGAACATCTTGTTCTCCGCATTGGGCGACACGAAGGTGGCCGACTTCGGCATCGCGAAGAGCGCAGGCACCACCCACACGCTGACGGGCCAGATCGTCGGCACCATGGCATATCTCAGTGCCGATCGGATCGCGGGCCGACCGGCGTCCGTCGCCGACGACCTGTATGCGGTCGGCGTCGTGGGCTACGAAGCGCTGGCGGGCCGCCGGGCCTTCCCGCAGGAGAATCTGGCCGAGCTGGCCCGCGCCGTCGCCGAGGACACGCCGCCTCCGCTGGTCGCGCTGCGTCCCGACGTCGACCCGGTGCTGGCGGCGGTGATCGAACGGGCGATGGCACACGAGCCGCACCGGAGGTTCGGCAGCGCCAACGAAATGCGCGCAGCGCTGGCCGGCCGGATCGGCCCGCCGGTCGCCGCGCGACCGCCGACGCGTGTGCTGGCCACCCCGCTGCCCGACCCGACGACGATGGTGGTGCCACCGCCGGTCAGGCGTCACCGGTCGCGATGGTTGCTCGTAACTGCCGTGGTGATCGCGGCCTTGGTCGCCGCGGTCGCGTTCATCGTCGATTCGGCGTCGCATCCGGCCGTCCAAGAGCCCGTAACCACCAGCACCTCGGTGATCCCGCCGCCGACGTCGGTGGTGCCTCCGACGACGACGCCAGTCCTACAAGAGGAACCTCCGCCACCGAAGAAGCGCGGCGAGAACGGAAATGGCAACGGTCGCAAGCCGAAAGGCGGACACGGCGGCGACTGACCCGCTGTGAGGCCTTGTTAGCACGGGCGCTACTGAAGGGCAATAGATCCGCAATTGGCATCGAGTCTGCTGGATCTGCATGACAAGCATTTACGAGCAGATCGGCGGGGCCGAGGCCCTCGAAACCGTTGTCGACGATTTCTATGACCGCGTGCTGGCCGATGATGAGTTGGCCGGATTCTTCACTGGGACCAACATGGCGCGGCTGAAGGGCAAGCAGGTGGAGTTCTTCGCCGCCGCACTCGGCGGGCCGATGCCCTACACGGGAGTGCCGATGCGGCAGGTGCACCAGGGGCGCGGCATCACCATGCACCACTTCAACCTCGTGGCCGGGCACCTCACCGATAGCCTTTCGGCTGCCGGTGTGCCCGACGAAACCGTCGTCCAGATCAGCGGCGCGATCGCGCCGCTGGCCGGCGACATCGCCACTGCGCGCAGTGCCTGATGGTGTCAACGACGCTCGCACTGTCAAGCATCAGCCGAAACAACTGTCAAGCATCACCCGACGTCATACATCGTCGTGGTGCCCCCACTAGGACTCGAACCTAGGACCTGCGGATTAAAAGTCCGTAGCTCTACCAACTGAGCTATAGGGGCGCGATGGATCAGGATACTGCCTTCGGGAGGGCAGCTCGTTTGAGGATTGGGGTACCGGTAACCTAAGCTATCGAGGCTCCCAGCGTCATCGCGCTGCGAGTACCCCGGAGAGATTCGGCTGGCCCCCTTCGTCTAGCGGCCTAGGACGCCGCCCTTTCAAGGCGGTAGCGCGGGTTCGAATCCCGTAGGGGGTACACGCGCGACGGTCGTACGATGGGGTCGCACAGTAAGGCCCTGTGGCGCAGTTGGTTAGCGCGCCGCCCTGTCACGGCGGAGGTCGCGGGTTCGAGTCCCGTCAGGGTCGCCACTACGGCGAGGCACACCGGTGCCTTCCGGCCAGGTAGCTCAGTTGGTATGAGCGTCCGCCTGAAAAGCGGAAGGTCGCCGGTTCGATCCCGGCCCTGGCCACCAAGGTTCGTGCAGTTCAATCGCTATTGCGCCTCTGCCTTCGGTCCCCGGACCCTGAAATCCGACTTGCCGATGGGGCCAATATGGGGCCAATAGAGCCATCGCCGCGCCGGCAGCGTCTCCCGTACAACCTTGGCGGGCATCCGCGACCGCCGCGCAGCGGCGGTCTAACGCCGGCGGGCAATAACCAAGTCTGGCAAGCGGACTCGCAGAGCTTCGCCCGGACTATGACCAAGGCACAAGAGCGCCACAGCAGCCGCAGCCCGGACCACAGTCTCGACTACGGGATCGAGATGTAGTAACGCTCGGTTAGCGTCGCCGCAATCTCAGCTGAACATCTCAGCTGAACGGACCTATGTGAGGAGTTTCCTTACTGGTATCAAGCACGCGTGCGGAATGACCTGTGATGCGACCTGGCACCGGGGCAGGACACGTCGGTCGCTCGGGAGGACACATGATGTGCGAATGCGCGCGCGCTCACGCCGTGGTGACCGCCGCCGGCGGCGGCGCCACGAAACCATCGCTGATGAAGCGCGAGAAGTAGTTGCCGAGCACGCGATCGTCGATCGGCGAGCATTGGATCGCCGTGCCCTCCAGGCCAGCTAGCGTGTTCTCACAATCGAACTGCGGCAGCGACTTCATCATGCTCGAGACCTCGCCGGTGATGCTCAGCGAGAACAGCGGCACGAGTGACGACACGTCGTCTTCGCGCGAGGTCGCGCGGCTGAGCAGCTCGGTCACCCACGGGTCATAGGGCACACGCCTGAGCGGATAGCCGAAGCCGCGCATCCAGTCGGCTATCGCGCCGAGCTGCACCCGCTGATGGTTGGCAATGTGAAATGTCTTGCCGATCGCGTCGCGGCGGCCCGAGAGATGCACGATCGCCTTGCTGATGTAGTCGACCGGTGTCATGTCGGTTTCGTCATACGCGAATTCCGGCGCGCCCCGCAGCTCGATCCACGACTTCAGCATGCGCGACATGACGTCGCCGGTATTCCAGGCCCCGGTCTCGCTGTGCCCCGTGATCAGGCCCGGCCGATAGATACAGATGGGGAGGCCGCGCGATCGCGCCTCCATGACCAGCTTGTCCGCAACCCACTTACTCTGCATGTAGCCGCCATACAGCGAGCCGTTGTGGTCGAGGGTGTCGTCTTCCCGGATCACGGTGACCTCGCCGGACGAATTAAGGAGCGGAAAGACACCAAGGCTCGATACGTAATGCACCGGCTTGATCCTGACGCGCGTGGCGAGGCGCAGAATCTCTTCGGTGCCGAGCACGTTCGGTGCCTTGAGCCGCTCGTAAGGATAGATCCAGTTCACGAACGCGCCACTGTGATAGATGACGTCGATGGTCGCCGCCAGATCGGCGCTCACGGCCGCCGACACACCGAGCCTCGGCTCGCTGAGGTCTCCCGGCACCGGCACGATGCGCCCCTCGAGACCGTCGTGCCACAGCGAGTAGGTCTGCAGCGTCTGGCGCAGACGCACCCGCCCCGCCTCGATACTCTTGGCGCGCACGAGACAGTGCACCTCTGCGGCGGTGCGATCCAGGAGCTCACGCAGGAGGAATGCGCCGAGGAATCCGGTGGCGCCCGTCAGGAGAATGTGACGCGGGTGATCGGTGAGCTCCGCCGACTGCGTCCCCGGCGTGATCGCCCGGTCGAGCCTGACTTCATCGGACAGCGTCCTCACATTGACCGCGAGCCGGTCGCCGTTGAGTAGTGCCTTCCCCGCCTTCTGCCATAGCAGATTTCCCTCGGCCCCATCGTCGATGCCTATGGTCCGGAGCAGCGAGTCGACGGCATCGTCGGACAGATCGTCCACCTTCGAGAGCAACTCTGCGTTGTTACCTGTGGGGCTCCACCCGCCCGCGACGCCAGTGTCGGCGGATGTCGCCACTGCGGGCACTGCTGCCGCCGACACCGCAACGAGTTCCGGCAGCTGAGTCACCAGCCGGGCACTGAGGTGCGCGAGGCTCGGTCCCTGCAGTAGCGCGGTCACCGGCACGGTGAGCCCGAGGTCGCTTTCGACGCGGTTCTTCAGCTCCACCGCCATCAGCGAATCGACCCCCAGCTGGGTGAGCGGCTGTTGGACATCGACCTTCGACGGCGAGCATCGCAGCACGTGGGCGATCTGCTCGACCAGGAACGCCGCGATCAGCGGCTGCCGTTCAGCGGCGGATGCCGCGACGAGCTTCTCCCCGGTGAGACCGTCGTTCGAGCGCTGCGCCCGTCCCGGTCCCGAATTGTGGGTGACCTCTTCGGCGAGCGCCGAGAGGATGGGCGGCGACATCAGGCTGAGCAGGCGGCTCCAGTCGACTGCGATCGCCATGGCCTGCGGCGAGTCGAGCTGCAGCACTCGCTCGAGCAGGTCCATGCCTTGAGATGGTGAGAACGGCAGGATGCCCTGCTGCATCAAGCGCTTCGTGATCTCGGGCCGCGCCGCGACGCCGACTTCGGCCCACAGACCCCAGTTGATCGCGAGTCCTGCCCGTCCCTGGGCACGTCGATGATGGGCCAGCGCATCGAGGAACGCATTGGCCGCCACGTAGTTCCCCTGCCCAGGCGACCCGAGCACCGCCGCCACCGACGAGAACATCACGAAGAAATCGAGTGGCGCGTCGAGCGTCGCGGTGTGGAGATTCCAGGCGCCGTCGGCCTTCGGCCCGAGGACCGTCTGGAACCGCTCCTGGTTCAATTGCAGCAGGATCCCGTCATCGAGCACTGCGGCGAGGTGCATGATCCCGCGCAGCGGCGGCATCGCCGCATCGATGTCGCCGATCACGCGGGCGACATCGACTTCGCTGCCAACGTCGGCCTTGGCAACCACGACGGACGTGCCGCGCGCCCGCATCGCGGCCAGCGCCTCCTTCGCCGCCGCCGACGTCGCGCCGCTCCTGCCCACGAGCACGAGGTTCCGCGCACCGCGCTCGACCATCCATTCCGCGAGCACCAGGCCCAGGCCACCGAGACCGCCCGTCACTAGGTACGTGCCGTCCTCGCGGAACGCCACCGGCTGCTGCGATGACGGAGCAACAAGGACCTCCGGCTCGTTCAGCGTGACCACGACCTTGCCGATGTGTTTCGCCTGCGCCATGAAGCGGAAGGCATCCGGCGCCTCCGAAAGCGGAAAGCTGTGCCGCGGAAGGGGGGCGAAGCGGCCGTCGAGGAAGTAGTCGAGTACCTCCGTCAGCATCGCGCCGCAGAACGCCGTGCGTGACACGAACATGTGGGCCAGGTTCACGGAGGAGAAGGACAGGCTCTTGTGGAACTCGCGAAGGCCCAGCGGGTTGTTCTGCAGGATATCGGCCATGCCGATCTCGAGGAACCGTCCACCGGCACGCAACGTCGCTAGGCTCCGTGAAATGAACTCCCCGGCCAGGGAGTTGAGGACCACGTCGACGCCTTCCCCGCCGGTGATCCGCATCACCTCGTCGGCGAACTCCAGCGAACGCGAGTCCATCACATGCTGGACGCCCTGCTGCTTGAGGAATGCCCGCTTCTCCGGCGTCCCGGCCGTGGCGAAGATCTCGGCACCGACGTGCTGCGCGATCTGCAGCGCCGCCTGGCCGACGCCGCCGGCCGCGGCATGAATCAAGACACGCTCGCCCTTGCTCAACCTGCCGAGATGATGCAGGGCGTAGTAGGCGGTCATGAATGTGAGCGGGATCGTGACCGCTTCTTCGAAGGTGAGGTGCGCGGGCTTGGCCGCGACCAGCGTCGCGCCGGTCGTCACGTACGAGCCAAGACACGACGGCGCCAGGGCAACGACATCTTCGCCAACCCGCAGGTGCTCGACGCCCGGGCCGATTCGGAGCACGGTTCCCGTGCACTCCCACCCGAGGTCGAGTGACTGCTCAAACACCGGCGGAATGACACCCATCGCGACGAGGACGTCGCGGAAGTTGAGCCCCGCCGCGCGCACCTGGATCTCGACCTCCCCCTGGCCGGGCGGCCGGCGTGTGGTACTGCGCAGCGTCAGATTATCCAGGATGCCCGCTGTCGCGATCTCGAGACGGAATGGCTCCTCGGCCGCCACCAGTCGGCGCTTCTCGTCCACGACCTCAGCCGACTGGCGAACGACACGCGGCACCCAACGCTCGCTGCCGCGCAGTGCTACCTGATCTTCCCGATCGCCGGCGAGCACCTCGTTGAGCAATGCCTGAATCTCTTCGCCCTCGCCCGACGCGCCGAGATCCACACGCGTGCAGCGCAGCTCGGGGTGTTCGGTGCCGATGACGCCGGCCAGACCCCAGAGCGAAGCGTGTGCAATCGACAGCGGCTCGAGCGAATCACCCACCGGCTGCGTACCGACGGTGACGACCCACAACCGCGGCGCCGGCGCGCGACTCGCGTCGGCGAGCGCGTGAACCAGATGCAGTGCCGATTCACATCCACGCCGGCGCGCTTCCTGCACGATGGCGAGAGTCGCGCCTTCCGGCGACCAGCGTTCCGCTGCCCAGAGATGGACGATGCCATCGCAAGAGGCTCCGTCCTCGGCGGCGATCTGCACAAGCAGCCGGCGATAGTCCTCCGGCCGCGCCGGGTTGATCCGGTAATGTGCCGCCGTCACCTTCTCGTACGAGTCGCCGGCGAGAACGACCACGCACTCGTCACCTGCGGCCTCGAGACGCCGGCACAGCGGCGGTCCCACTTCGTCATCCGACAGCAGTAGCCATCGCCTCGCGCCGCGCGCGGTGGCCGCGCCGGGCTGCGCGTCAACCGCGGGCTGGCGTGCCTTGCGCTGCCACTGGGTCTCGTAGATCCACTCGCCCAGCTGCTTCTCCGTAATGGCCGCTGCATCGTGTCCGACCCGCTGCAGCGTGAACCCGAGCGCCTCCAGGACCACATGCCCCTCGGCATCGATCACGCGGACATCACCTTCGATGGTGCCCGACTGTCCGTCCTCTCCCGAGCGCAGGACCGCGTGGCTCCAGAGATCGGCGCCAGGACGCGCGTAAACGCGCAGCGTGTCCAGGCCAACCGGAAGGAAGATGGTGCCTTCCGACTGACCGACATCTCCTCGCGGCAGCGCGGCGGCCAGTGCCTGGAACGCCGCGTCCAGGAACGCCGGATGAACCTGATAGGCGCCGGCTTCGTTTTCGACGGCCGTCGACAGACGCAGCTGACCGATCGCCTCACCATCTCTCCGCCAGAGCTGCGCCAGGCCCTGGAAGCTCGCGCCGTACTCCAGACCACGCTCGTGGGTCTCGCGGTAGAACTCCGGCGCCGAGACGATCGCCGGACAGCGCCCGCGAATCTCCTCGACCGGGTCGCCGTCGGGTGCGGTGATGCTCCCGTTCGTGGCAATCGCGATCGTGCCGGTCACGTGCAGCGTCGACGCCGACGGATCCTGCGCCTCGCCCGGCTGCACCGTGAAGAACTTCACCGACGCCTCGCCGGGCGTCACGAGCGAAAGGGCGAGCTGAATCGTCTTCGGCTGATCGCCGGTGAGGAAGAGCGCCTTCTGGAACTGCAGATGCCGCACCGTGTGACGGCCGGCGCCAAAGACCTCCGTCGCTGCGGCCAGCGCCATTTCAGAGAAGCCCGCGGCCGGCATCACCGTCGCCCCCTGCACGCGGTGATCGCTCAAGTACGGAAACGCGCGGGCGCTCAGATCGGTCTCCCAGAAACGTGTGCCCTGATGCGCCGCCGACCTGAAGTACCTGGTGAGCAGCGGGTGCCCGCCCTTGCGTGCAGGCGGTGCCACGGGCGCCTGACCGCTGTCTTCGACCCAGAATCGTTCGCGCTGCCAGGCGTAGGCCGGCAGCGGCACCACGTGTCCGCCCGTCGGATACAGGCGCGCCCAGTCGTTCGGGAAGCCAGCGGCGTACAACGCACCAAACGCCTCCAGCATTACGCTGCGATCGTCTTCGTCGCGTCGCATCGATGACAGGACGATGCCGGGGCGCTCCCTCTGGCGCAGACACTCTGTCATCGACATTGCCAACGTCGGGTGCGCGCTCAGCTCGAGCAGGACGTCAAAGCCATCGGCGATGAGCGCATCGATCGCCTGCGCGAAGACCACCGGGTGACGCAGGTTGCTGACCCAATAGGCAGCGTTGCATTCCGGTCCGTCGATCAACGTGGCCCGACCCGACGTCGACATCATCGCGATCGAGGTCGGCCGCGCATCGATCGCGCCGAGCGACTCCAGCAGCTCATCTCGCAGCGGGTCCATCTGGGGACTGTGCGAGGCGTAGTCGACCTTCACGAACTGAAAGAAGATGTCGCGGCGCTCGGCCAGCTGACTGAGCTCGACCAACGCCTCCGCCTCACCGGAGATCACGGTCGTCGTCGGCCCATTACATGCGGCCACCGCCACGCGGTCGGCATAACCGTTGAGCAGCGCCTCGGTCGCCTCGAGCGGCAGGCTCACGACCGCCATCCGCCCATGCCCGGATGCACGGCGCCTGACTATCTGGCTACGGCGGCAGATGATGCGGGCCGCGTCGTCGAGGCCGATGATGCCGGCGACGTAAGCAGCCGCGACCTCGCCCATGCTGTGTCCCACGACCGCGTCGGGCTCGACGCCCCATGCCCGCCACTGCGCGGCCAGGGCGACCTGCACGGCAAAGAGCACCGGCTGCACGACGTCGAGCTCCTCGAGGCGCGAGGTCGCCGCATCGGCGCGAATCTCATCGAGCAGCGACCAGTCCGCGTACCGGCTCAACGCCTGCGCGCAGCTCTCGAGGGTCGTGCGGAACACCGGCTCCTGATCCAGCAAGGTGCGCGCCATACCGAGCCACTGCGACCCCTGGCCTGGGAACACGAACGCGATCTTCGGCTTCGTCTCCGGCAGCTTGCGTCCGGAGGCGACACCGCGCCTGGCTTCGCCGGCGAAATGGGCGTCGAGCTGCTCACCGATCTCCGACAGTGAGCGCCCGAGCACCGAGAGGCGATGATCGTGATGCGTCCGGCGCACGCTGGCGGTGTAGCAGATGTCGGCCAGGTCGCCGCGGCCGTCGCGCGCGACGTCACGATACGCGCGCGCCATCGCCTCGAGCGCCACGGCGCTGTGCGCGGAGATCGGCAGCATGTGCGCGACGTCGGCGGCACGTGCGTGCTTGCGGTGACCGTTCGTCGCCTCGGACAGGTCGGTCACGACGACGTGCGCGTTCGTGCCGGAGATGCCGAACGAGCTCACGCCGGCCACTGCCGGCGTCGCCTCGGCCGGCCACGGCGTCATTTCACGCTGCACGGTGAGCGGCAGCTCGCTCCAGGGGATGGCCGGGTTCGGCTGGTCGAAGTGCAGGCTTGCGGGAATCGCGCGATGCTTGAGCGCCAGCGCCACCTTGATGAGACCGGCGATGCCGGCCGCACCCTCGGCGTGACCGATGTTCGTTTTCACCGAGCCGATACGGCAGGGCTGATCTGCCGGCCGATCGGTCTTGAGCACGGTACCGAGCGCCATCGCTTCGATCGGATCGCCGACGCTCGTGCCGGTGCCGTGAGCCTCGACGTACTGCACCTGCCCCGTAGAGATGCCGCTGTTCTTGTAGGCCTCGCGCAGCACGGCTTCCTGCCCGGCGCGGCTCGGCGTCATCAGCAGGCCGCCGCTGCGGCCGTCGTTGTTGACGGCACTGCCGCGGATCACGGCATAGATCGGGTCATGGTCGGCCAGGGCGTCGGCGAGGCGCTTCAACACGATGATGCCCACGCCGTCGCTGCGCACGAAGCCGTCGCCTCGCGCGTCGAAGGCCTTGCAACGGCCGTCGCGTGCCAGCATCTGTGCCTGACAGAACCCGACGCTCGGCTCTGGCCGGAGCACCAGGTTGGCGCCGCCGGCGAGTGCGAGCATGGATTCGCCGCTCCGCAGGCTCTGGCAGGCCAGGTGCACCGCCACCAGCGATGTGGAACAGGCGGTATCGACGACAATGCTCGGTCCCTCGAGCCCGAGCGCATACGACAGCCGACCGGACAGGATGCTTCGCGCGTTGCCGGCGGCGAAGTAGATATCCATCAACGACGGGTCGGTGACGACGTCCAGGTAATCGTTGGTGCACATGCCAGCGAACACGCCCACCTTCTGGCCGAGCAGGTGCTCGGGCACCTGTCCGGCGTCCTCGAGCGCTTCCCACGCGACCTCGAGCAGCAGGCGATGCTGCGGATCCATGCCCGCCGCCTCGCGCGGGGCAATGCCGAAGAAGTACGGATCGAACTGATCGATCTGATCGAGGAATCCGCCCCATCGGCTATAGATCTTGCCGGGGATACCAGGGCGCTCATCGTAGAAGGCGTCAACGTCGAACCGACTCGCCGGAATCTCCTTGATGGCGTCGCCGCCCCTCGTCAGCAGACCCCAGAACGCTTCCGGCCCGGTGGCCTCGGGGAATCGGCAGCCGATCCCAGTGATGGCGATCGGAGCGTGCATCAATGCGTTGTCCCCACTGTTTCTTCTCGGCGCTGCCCTGTGGCCCGGACCTGCGATCCACGAGCCACACTCGACCCGCTGCGCGGTGAGATAGCCACTCTGACCGGCGCTACCACCGGTTTGCTATGAGCATACCGACGTCCCAACGGCCTGGTAGCCAGCGCCGTCTCCGACGTCAGGCCACGCCCCAGCAACGGTAATTGCTGTGACCATTGGTGTCGGTCGGTTTCGGAGTCAGTTCGGCCCGCAGCGGGGTCGGTCTTACCCCGCGAGCGCAGCCGCGATCAGTCGGATCGAGGATGCGACCACCGCGACGATGAACCCGGCGACCGTGGCGGGGAACCATCCTGCTCGGCGAACGCATTTCGCCGCGAGAATCGTCGGTGCGCTCGTGATCGGCAGCGCGTTACCGTTGATCGACGGGCGGGCGCTCAAACGCGTTCGCGCTGTTTTTCCACGCCGACAGCCACCCCGTAAACCGGCCGCTGTCGCGCTCGCCGTGGTGCCATGCCGCGTGCACGACGCCATCGTTTGCCACCAGCAGCACCACGTCGAGACCCCTGGAGCGGCGCAGCGTGTCGATCGCCTGGGCCGGGGTCTGCGCGATTGGGCCGGCGACATTAAAGGAAGTATTGACGGACATTTCCACGCCGATGCGACGGCCGAGCGCCTTCAGGTACGCGTAGGTGAGGGGATCGTCTTCATGGCGCACAATCTGGATCCGGCCGGTGCCGTCGGCGTGAATCACCGCCGGAATTTTGTCGCGGGCGCGCGGCTTCGCGTGCGCCGTGAAAACCATGTAGTTGTAGGCGTTGTAATCGGCGTCGGATGCGCCCGGATGCAGCTCGAAATATTCATGCGCCGCTTCCAGTGTCGCCATCGGCGCCAGCGGGCGGATCGCCTCGCGGAATTTGACGCGTTCGTTGAGCCGCTCACGCACCTCGGGGTCGCAGGGGTTGGCGAATATCGAGCGATGGCCCAGCGCGCGTGGTCCGGTCTCGGCCGGCCCCTGATACAGCGCGATGACGGCGTTCTGCGCCACCATGAACGCCATCAGATCGGCGACGGCGTCGCGGCCCTCCGGCGTCGAGATGTCGCCGATCCGGCTCGAGGCAACATCGTCAGCCTTGAGCGCCGCCGCGATGTCATCAGGTGACGGCGCGGTGCCGCAGTAAAACGCATGCGTCATCGCTGCGCCGCGCGGCGCACCGGCGAAATGGGCGAACAGCCAGCCGGCGCCAATGGTGACGCCGGGGTCGCCGGGAGTCGGCGGCACCCACAGATGCAAGCGGGCTTTGCGCTGCTGCGCCTTCGCGAACCACGCCTCGTCGAAATGTTCGAGCAGCCGCATGTTGCCGACGGCGTTGAGCGCCACGCCGCCGGTCAGAACCACCCGGTTGGCGCCGGTCGCGCGCAGCAGATGATCGACGACATGGATCAAGGCGTCCTCGAACACCAGTTGCGTCGCCGCCGCCTTGTCGAGGCGGTCCTTGGTGTCGGGCCGATGACTGATGTCCTCGACGCGCAACATCGCGTCGGGGTTCCAGAGCTGTTCGGCCGTCAGCGGCTCGCCGAGGATCTTGATGAGCGGGGCCTTGTAGGGATTGTCAAGGGCTTGGCAATACCAGTTGGCCATCGTGCGGTTGAGCTTGATCTCGCCGCCGTCGCCGAAATGCAGGACGTCTTTCAGTCCCCTGTAGTACGGGTTGCTCGCGCGATCCATATCTCCCCAGGCCGCGGCGCCCATATAGCGTCCCTCGCTGGAGAGGATGTTCCAGCCACCCTGGGTCGCGGAGATCACGCCGTAGAAGGCGCCGAGTGAGTCGGACACGCTTGCATTGCAATACAGTTGACGCATCGCGCCATTCTCGGCAACGTACAGCGAGACCGATCCCCGGTCGCCGGTGCCGTCGAGCACCGCGATCGCGACCGGCTCCTTATCGTCGGCGAAGGGCGAGGCCGCGAACGAAAACCAAGCGTGATTGTCATGGTGCGGCATGCAGATCAGCGGCACCGGTTTTTCCAATCCCAATTGCCTGCCGAGAATTCTCGGTGTGCGCCAAATCTGGACCAAGCGGCGCTTGTGGATGCCGGCAAAATTGGAAACGCCTAGCAATCTGAGGCTGGCCGGCGCTTCTTCGACGACCGTACGCGTCAGCGTGGCGAAAAACGCCGGATAATCCCAGGTTGTGACAAAAGCGGCGATGTCGCCGACGTCGCGCCCCATGCTGTGCAGCGTGGCAACCATCGCGTCGAGCGATTGGCTCGGATATTCGGTGGTGTGTTTGTTTCCCGAAAAGCGTTCTTCTTCATTGTTGACGATGATGCGCGGACCGTTCGCCTGCGTCACCTCTATGAGCGCGACGCCGGTGTTGTGGGTTCCGGGTGCCGCAAAGCCCGCGAGATAGACTGTCTCGCCGCGGTTCAATTTCTCCCGGATCGATGCGATCCGGTGATTGGCGAAGTCCGAGCCAAGCCCGTGAAATCCTATGCGCGCCATCGATCGGGCGGAAAGCCAGTATGCGAATTGAAAACTTGCGGCGCCAAGTTTTGGGCGGCGGGGGCCAATTCGCATGTCCGGTAGGGTCAATTCGGGTGCCTGGGATAATTTGCGTGAAACAGGTTCATTGCATCAATTATAACTGATGGGCAACAATGCCGTTCGGTGCGGCGAAATAACGCGAAAATAACCTTGCGCTTGCATGCGCCTACGTGCCTTGCGACATTTCGTCAAGAGAAACTCGAAGTGGCTCGGGAGAAAACAATGCCGATTGTTATCAGAGGCGCTCGAACTCGCCGAAGCTGCACGGTCGGCACTGCTGCGGAAGAGGACAGAGAAAGCCGGCAAGCCCGAGTTGGCCGACGCAAAACCAAAGCGCTCAGACAGACAGTCAGAAGTGTTGCCATCAGTTTCGACGTCGGCGAGCACTGTGCTCGCCCCGACGATGCTCGCGGACGCAGCTGGACAGTCTGGCGCTTCGGCGTCCAAGGAGGGGACAGGCGCAAGGGTCGCTCGACATCAGGATGTGCCATCGGGCGGATACGTTCTCTGGGTCGTGTGCTCGATCCTGCTCCTGATGTCGGCCGCCGGCCCTGGCCACCAAACGGGTCACCCGGCCTTCCGACGGTTTACCGATGGCCGGCCTCTGACGGGCCGGAGTCAGCCGTATGAGCTTCAAACTCCGACTCGACGAGCGTCTCGGTTGCCGCCCAGCTGGCCAAGAGCTTGAGCCCATCCTCGGACGGCGATGCCGGCTCTGCCGTGTAGACGAACATGGTCAGCCCCGGATCGGCCGGTAGCTCCATTCCTTCGTAGGTGAGCTCTAGGTCGCCAACGACGGGATGATGAACCTTCTTGACTCCCGTACGGTGCAACCGCACATTGTGAGCTGCCCAGCGTATGCGGAAATCGTCGCTGCGCGTGGATAATTCGCCGACGAGATTGGACAACGCCTTGTCATAAGGATTTCGGCCAGCGGCGCCGCGCAGTATCGCGACCGTGTTGTCGGCGATGTGTTCCCAATCGACGTAGAAGTTGTGCGACCTCGGGTTGAGGAACATGAATCGGGCGCTGTTGACCGGCCGAGCAGGTTCGCTGAACATCTCCGAGTACAGGGCGTAGCCCAGCCTGTTGGCGGCTAGGAAGTCCAATCGGTCGTTGTGCACCCACGCCGGCGCACTGGTGATCGCGTCCAAGACCCGTTGCATGCTCGGACGCACCCGTGTCGGGGAGCGCCGTCCGCGGTTGCGCGGAGCCGTGGCAGCGGCTCGGGCCAGGTCGAACAGGTGGCCGCGTTCCGCCTCGTCGAGTTGCAGCGCCTGCGCCAACGCGTCAAGCACACTCTCGGACACGCCCTGCAGGTTGCCGCGCTCGAGCCGGGTGTAGTAGTCGACGCTGACGCCGGCCAACATCGCGACCTCTTCACGGCGCAGCCCGGTCACGCGACGATTCGCGCCGTAGATTGGCAGGCCTGCCTGCTGCGGGGTGATCCTGGCCCGACGCGAGGTCAGGAAATCACGGACCTCGGTTCGCTGATCCATGTCATCCACGCTAAGGGCACCGCTCTAGGGCTGGGGGGTTCTGTCATTACCCGGAACAGCAGCCACTGGTTGGTCCGCAGGGACATGCGTTGACTTGGGTTTATGCGAGCAACTCTGATGTATGAAGCTGGCGACGTGCGCGTCGAGGACGTGCCCGACCCGATGATCAAGCAGCCGACTGACGCCATTGTGCGCATCACTCGCTCCTGTATCTGCGGCAGCGACCTGTGGCCGTATCGGTCGATGCCGGCCACGGACGGCGGCCGACGGATGGGCCACGAGTTCATCGGCGTGGTGGAGGACACCGGCGCCGACGTGTCGACTCTCAAGCGCGGCGACCTGGTCGTCGCTCCTTTCGTGTGGGCCGACAACACCTGCGATTTCTGCGCTGAAGGTCTGCAAACCTCGTGCCGCCACGGTGGAGGGTGGGGCGCGCCGGGTGTCGACGGAGGCCAGGGTGAGGCGGTTCGCGTTCCACAAGCACAGGGCACGCTGGTCAAGCTGCCCATCGCCGAGGACTCAGCGCTGATGCCGTCGCTGCTGACGCTGTCGGATGTCTTCTGCACCGGTCACCACGGGGTGGTAACCGCACGTGTCGAGCCCGGCCACTCAGTGACCGCCGTAGGCGACGGCGCAGTGGGACTCTGCGCGGTCCTGGCTGCCAAGCGACTTGGCGCCGAGCGGATCGTCCTGATGGGCCGCCACACCGACCGCACCGACCTCGGCCGCGATTTCGGCGCCACAGATGTCGTTGCGGAGCGCGGCGATGAAGGCGTAGAGAAGGTTCGCGAGTTGACCCGAGGTGACGGCACCCATGCCGTGGTCGAATGCGTTGGCACCGAACAGTCACTGGCCACGGCATTCGGCGTAGTGCGCGACGGCGGCATCATCAGCAGGCTGGGCGTCTCACAGTACGCAGCGGTGCCAATGGGTTTCGACACGATGATGCGCAACATCACCCTCACCGGTGGCGCCGCACCCGCGCGGGCCTACATCGAAGAACTGATGCCCGACATCCTCGACGGGAAGATCGAGCCGGGACGGGTGTTCGACCACACGATCGGTCTGGACAAGGTGCCCGACGGCTACCGCGCGATGGCCGACCGCGAATCACTGAAAGTTCTGATCCAACCGTGACCACCTGGACATCCGAAGAATTGACCCGACTCGACGGCGCGGACGAGATGCGCGTCGCCGGAACACGTCGTGACGGCTCGCTGCGCACTCCGGTGATCGTGTGGATGGTGCGCCTCGGCGACGACCTCTACACCCGGTCGGTGAACGGCCCGGACGCCGCCTGGTTCCGAGGCGCCCGCGCCAAACATGAGGGCCACATCAGCGCCAATGGTGTCGAGAAGGACGTCACCTTCGTCGACATCGACACCGGCGACCCGATCAACGCCGAGCTGGACGCCGCCTACCAGGCTGAGTACCGCCGCTATTCAGGTCCCGTCGCCAGCATCACCAGCCCGCTGGCGCGCTCGACAACGCTCAAAGTCATTCCACAGCAACAGGTTCAAGAAGGGACAGCGTAATGCGACACGTCAAACTGCGGGATCTCGACGTTTCCCGCATCGGTCTGGGTGCCATGGGCATGTCACACGGCTACACCGGTGCCCGCAGCGACGACGCGGAGTCAATCCGCACCATTCACCGGGCAATCGAGCTCGGTGTCACGCTCATCGACACCGCCGAGATCTACGGTCCCTACGTCAACGAGGAACTCGTAGGGCGCGCTCTGAAGGGCCGCCGCGATTAAGCCGTCATCGCCACGAAGTTCGGCCTTGTCGCGCACGCCGGGGCGGGTCCGTGGACGTTGGACAGCACACCCGCGAACATCCGCACCGCGGTGGAGGGCTCGCTGAAGCGGTTGGACACCGACCACATCGATTTGTACTACCAGCACCGCGTTGATCCGAACACCCCGATCGAAGACACCGTCGGCGCACTGGCCGAATTGGTCGCCCAAGGGAAGATCGGCCACATCGGTTTGTCCGAGGCCGGCGTGGACACCATTCGCCGCGCCAACGCCGTTCACCCGATCACGGCCCTGCAGTCGGAGTACTCGCTGTGGACGCGCGACCCCGAACCCGCCGTGCTGCCACTGCTGCGGGAACTGGGCATCGGGTTCGTACCGTATTCACCGCTGGGGCACGGCTTCCTGACGGGAACAATCCGCTCCACCGAGCATTTCGACAGCGACGACTTCCGTGCCACCAACCCCCGCTTCACCGGCGAGAACTTCGAGCAGAACCTGCGGCTCGCCGACGAGGTCACAGCCATCGCAACAGAGGTCGGCGCCACACCGGCGCAGGTCGCCATCGCGTGGCTGCTAACCAAGGGCGATGACATCGCCCCGATCCCCGGCACTAAACGCGTTGCGCGCCTTGAGGAGAACGTCGGTGCCGACGCGGTCGAACTGACCGACCAGCAGCTCGAGAAACTCGACAACCTCGCCCCGGCCGCCGGCGAGCACCACAACGAACAACAAATGCAGATGATTGATCGCTGAGCATGGAACTACAACCCAAGCAGCCGTCCACCAAGGGCCCTGCCGAAATGTTCACCGGTGATGTTTATTTCGACGTCATCGCCAAGGGTGAGGAACCCTCGCGCATGCGGGTCAACACCGTGCGCTTCACACCGTGCGCACGAACCGCCTGGCACACCCACGCCGTCGGACAGACGCTGCACGTCACCGATGGCGTCGGGCTGGTCCAGTCCCGCGGCGGACAGCTCATCGTCATGCGTCCCGGCGACACCGTGTACACACCGCCCGGTGAATGGCATTGGCACGGCGCCGCACCCGATCGCTTCACGACCCACCTGGCGATGTGGGAGGGTCCCGCCCCTGACTCGGGGCAACCCGAGACCGAGTGGGGCGAGCACGTCACCGACGACGAATACCGCGTGGCGGCGCAGGCCTGAACGATCCGGTCGTTGTCCCACGTCGCAGTACGATGCCTGTGACATGAGAGGCATGAAGTGACGGCGGCCAAGTCGGCGGGGCAGCGACGCGCTGACGAGGACAAGAGCAACTTCCGCCAGCGTCTTCTTGATGCCCTGGAGGAGGGCATTGCCGAGGACGGCTACCCGCGCACGACGGTCGCCGATATCGTGCGGCGGGCGCGCACGTCGCGGCGCACCTTCTACGAACACTTCGACACCAGGGAAGCCTGCTTCGTCGCCCTCCTCACCGACGCGAACGCCGAGCAGGTCAGGCAGATATCGGCCGCTGTCGACGCGACCGCGCCATGGCGAGACCAGGTGCGGCAGGCGATCGAGGCGTGGATCTCGTCCGGGGAATCCCGGTCCTCACTGATGCTGAGCTGGATCCGCGACGTGCCGTCATTGGGCGCCGCTGCGCGCGGGCTGCAGCGCGACGCGATGGAGAACTTCATCGAGATGGTTCGGACGTTGGGCGATAACGCCGAGTTCCGCGCCGCGGGCGTCGGTCCATTCTCCAGGCAACGCATCATCATGCTGCTTGGTGGCCTGCAGGAACTCACCGCGATCACCGTCGAGGAGGGCGGCCGGATGAGCGACGTCACCGAGGAAGCGGTGGAGGCGTCGATTGCGCTGCTCGCTCCGCGGGTTCAGCCCTAGGCGGCGACGGTGATCGCCTGCGTCGGGCATGAGTCGGCGGCATCCTGAACCGCCTGCCGCTGCTCATCGTCGAGCTCGGTACTGATAACCAGCCGCGCATCGTCAGCAAGGCCGAACACGTCGGGCGCCAGCCCGGTGCACAAACCGGATAGGGCACAACGGCTTTCGTCCCAGTCGACCCGCATTACGCGATGCTCCTTGCCCGATCGTCTGCGACGGCCACGGCCGGGGTGAACACGACACCATCGTCGATCGGGCCGCGGCGCAGGAGGCGGACGTCCTTGACGTAGTTCTGATGCAGTCGCCACGGCGCCTGTTCGCCCTGCTTGGGCAGCGCCGCGAGGCTGCGCGTGACGTATCCCGATGCCAGGTCCAGGAACGGGTTGGTTGCGGTGGCGCCGGCAGCGTCGGGCGTCACCGCCGCAAGGCCGTTGGCGTCCATGTGCTTGAGCAGCCGGCACACGTACTCGGCCACCAGGTCGGCCTTCAGCGTCCACGACGCGTTCGTATAGCCGATCGTCCACGCGAAGTTCGGCACGCCCGAGAGCATCATGCCCTTGTACGACACCGTCTTTGACAGTTCCACCGCGCGCCCGTCGACCTCGAGCTGCATCCCGCCGATGGCGAGCAGGTTCAGCCCGGTGGCGCTGACGACGATGTCGGCCTCCAGCTCGGCGCCGGACTGCAGCCGGATGCCGGACTCGGTGAAGGTGTCGATGTTGTCGGTGACGACCGACGCACGTCCGTCGCGGATGGCCGTGAACAGATCTCCGTCGGGAATCAGGCACATCCGCTGGTCCCACGGGTTGTACGACGGCGCGAAGTGAGTGTCGACGGCGTAGTCCTCGGGCAACTGCTTGACCGCGGCCTTGCGCAGCATCGACTTCATCATCTCGGGGCGGCGGCGGCTCAGGTTGAAGATCGCGATTGCCTGTAATGCGTTCTTCCACCGCACGATCGCATAAGCGAGCTTCTGCGGCAGCCACGCCCGCAGCCGATCGGCGATCGCATCACTGGCAGGGCGCGATGCGACATAAGTTGGCGAGCGCTGCAGCATCGTCACGTGTGCGGCCGATTCGGCCAGCGAGGGCACCAGCGTCACCGCGGTGGCGCCGCTGCCGATGACGACCACTCGCTTGCCGCGGTAGTCGAGGTCCTCCGGCCAGTGCTGCGGGTGGATCACCGGGCCATGGAGGCGTTCGTAGTGTTCAACGCCAGGGAATTTCGGGCTGAAACCCTCGTCGTAGCGGTAGTAGCCGGTGCAGACGTACAGAAACGAGCAGCTGACCGTGACCATTTCATCGCGATCGGTGCGATGCACCTGCACGGTCCAGCCCGCCTCTTCGCTGTCCCAATTCGCATTCACCACACGGTGATTCAGCCGAATCAGCCGCTGCACGTCGAAGTCCTGGGCGGTGTCGTGGATGTAGCGCAGAATGCTCGGCCCATCGGCGATCGCCTTCGCATCGGTCCATGGCCGGAACCGGTAGCCGAGCGTGAACATGTCCGAGTCCGACCGGATGCCCGGGTAGCGGAACAGGTCCCAGGTGCCGCCGACGGCGTCGCGGGCTTCGAGGATGACAACCGACTTGTCCGGGCACTCCTGGCGTAGTTGGCACGCGGCGCCGACGCCGGATAAACCTGCCCCCACGATCAGAACGTCGGTGTATTCGATCGGTCCATTCGTCATTGGACTGCACCTCTCGTCAGGCCAGCTGGTACGACCAAGTACCAGCTCGGTACCAGACGGTACCACTATTGGACTCGTGTGCAAAGGGGGTTGTGGAGATCGGTACTAAGGCGTACCGTGACTCGGTACCTTGGAGTACCAGCACGGAGGTGACGACATGGCTGTGGCGACGACGGACGCGGTGCGACTGCCGCCTGCACCGCGGATACCGAAGCTCGTGCAAGGCGTCGGCTTTGTCGCCGCCCGAGAGAAATCGGTCGCCGCACTGGCCAAGCGATACGGGTCGGCGTTCACGCTGCGGCTGCCGATCTTCGGGGAGACCGTTGTGGTCAGCGACCCGGTGTTGATCAAGGATCTGTTCACCACCAACACCGATCTCATTGCCAGGGCGGGCGTACTCGGTGAGATGTTCGGTCCTGGCTCGACATTCAGCCTTGACGGCACCGAGCACCGCGAACGCCGCAAGCTTCTCGTCCCGCCGTTCCACGGCAAGCGGATGGCCTCCTACGAAGGGATCATCGAAGAGGAGGTGTTGCGCGAGACCGCGTTGTGGCCCGAGGGCAGGGAATTCGAAACCCTGCCGTCGATGATGCGCATCACGCTCAACGCGATCCTGCGGACGGTGTTCGGTGCCGAGGGTGCCGCGCTCGACGAACTGCGTGAGCTGCTGCCGCCGATGGTGCTGAACGCCTCGCGGCTGGCCGTGATGCCTCCGATCGTGCGCCGCGACTTCGGCGCGTGGAGCCCGGGCGGGACGCTGACGTCGTATCGCCAGCGCTACGACGAGATCATCGCGCGGCTTATCTCCGACATCCGCAACGACCCGAAGTTCGACGAACGCAACGATGTCCTCGCGTTGATGTTGCAGGCGCGCTATGAGGACGGCTCACCGATCTCCGATGACCATGTCGCCGACGAACTGCTGACCCTGCTCGCTGCCGGCCATGAAACGACCGCGACGACGCTGGCGTGGACCGTCGAGCGGCTGCGCCGCCACCCACGGTTCCTCGCGCGGCTGACCGACGACGTCGACGCGGGCGGAACCGAGCTTGTGCAGGCCACGATCTGGGAGGTGCAGCGCGCCCGACCGGTGATCAACGCCACCGCCCGGATGACGAAGACCCGGATCCGGTTGGGGGAGTGGGTCATTCCAGAACGGCACACAGTTCTTGCCAGCATTTCGTTGGCGCACGCCTCCGAGGACAGCTTCGCCGAAGCCAAGGCGTTCAATCCCGACCGATTCGTCGGCAACCCGCCTGACAACTACGCGTGGATTCCCTATGGCGGCGGTGTCCGCCGCTGCATCGGTGCGGCCTTCGCCAACATGGAGATGAACGTCACGCTGCGCACATTGGTGCGCGAGTTCGAGTTCGGCACCACCTACGCCCCCGGTGAACGTCTGCACTCGCGAGGAGTCGCGACAGCGCCCGCACACGGTGGTCGCGCCGTGGTGTATCGGCGAAAGACCAAGCGCGCATCCAACGCCGGCCAGACGCAGCGAGCCTCGGCATGACCGCGCGCGAGGAGGTGCTCGTCGACATCGGCCGCGGCATCGAGCTGTGCTACGACCAGACTGGCGACCCCGCCGACCCACCGATCCTGCTGATCGCCGGACTCGGGCAGCAATTGCACTCATGGCCAACCGATTTCGTCGCCGCGCTGGCGGGACGTGGCTTTCGAGTGACACGGTTCGACAACCGGGACGCCGGCCGGTCGACCCACATGAGCTTTCCGCCGCCGAACCCGGTGGCGATGTTCCGGGGTGGCGACCGCCGCAGGCAGTACCACCTCGGCGACATGGCGCGCGACACCGTCGGACTGCTGGACGCGATCGACTGCTTCGATGCCCATCTGGTCGGTATCTCGATGGGCGGGATGATCGCCCAGACCGTCGCCGCGCACCACCCGGGCAGGGTTCGCACGTTGACGTCGATCATGTCGACAACGGGCGCGCCCCGTCTGGGCCGCCCGGCATTGTCGACCTGGCGGCGGATGTTGACGTCGCGCCCGCCGCGGACGCGGGCCGAGGCGATGGATCGCGCCGCGATGATGTTCTCCCACATCGGGTCTCACGGCTTTCCGTTCGACGAGCAAGCAGTGCGCGAGTACGCGGGGGTCGCGTGGGACCGGGATTCCAGCCCCGCGGGCATCGTCCGGCAGCTCGCGGGCATCTTCGCGTCGGGGGATCGCACCGCCGAGCTCGGTCATATCGATGTACCGACCCTGGTCGTCCACGGCGACCGCGATCGGATGGTGCATCCCACCGGCGGCTCGGCAACCGCGCGAGCGATTCCCGGTGCCCGCCTGGAGACCATTGCCGGCCTCGGCCACGATCTGCCCATCGGTGCGTGGGGCCGGATCATCGACCTGATCACCGACCACGCCACCTTCGCCCCTGTCACCCACACGGAACTCGAGGAGCACGCATGAGATACCGAAGACGACGACGAGTGAGGATCGCAGCGAGGAACGAGCGAGGACCGGAGCGAGGAGGAGTCGAGGCATGAGCAAATCCCAACGCCGAACGATCAGTGGCCGCACGGCCGTCATCACCGGCGCCGCGTCGGGCATCGGTCGGGCTCTGGCCCAACGGCTTTCGGCGCACAGCTGCCCCGTCGCCATCGCCGACATCGACGAGAAGGGGCTCAAGGAGACCGAGGCCTCACTGCAGGGCCCGGCTCTGCTGCGGGTGCTCGACGTGGCCGATGCCGAAGCGCAGCGTGACTTCGCCGGTGAGGTACGCGACTGGGCGCCCCGCCCGATCGGCGCGGTGTTCAACAACGCCGGCGTCGCCACGGCCTCCAGCGTGCTGGACGCCGTTCCCGAGGACGACGACTGGCTGTGGAACATCAACTTCCACGGTGTGGTCAACGGCACCCGCGCGTTCCTGCCGATCCTGGTCGAGCAGGACGAAGGCGCGATCGTCAACACCTCGAGCGTGTTCGGCCTGGTCGGCATGCCCAACCAAAGCGCGTACTGCTCGGCCAAATTCGCCGTCCGCGGCTTCACCGATTCGCTCCGCCAGGAGTTGCGCGGCACTGGCGTGACCGCCATCAACGTCCACCCCGGCGGCATCAACACCAACATCGTGCGCAACGCCCGGTGGCGCAAGGACCCCGAGGGCCGCGGCCGCAGTCAGGACCAGATGGTGCAGGAGTTCGCGGCCATCACCCTGACGCAGCCGGACAGGGCCGCCGAGATCATTCACCGCGGAGTGGAACAGGGCAAGGCCCGCATCCTCGTCGGCCCAGACGCGTACCTGTTCGACACTCTCGGGCGCCTGGCGCCGACGCGCTACTACGACCTGCTTGGCCGGCTCGAGTCGGTCCTGCGGCGACGCAGCCAGGCAAGCGCCGTAGCCGAGGTGACGGTGTCATGACGGCCGCGGCGCACTTGCCTCCCGGGCCGCGGTGGCCGGTGCCCGTCCAAGGCCTCGCGTATCTGGCCTCCCGCCGACGGTTCATGCATGCGTTGGGCAAACGCTATGGCAGCGCCTTCACCGTGAGGCTGCCGTTCTTCGGCCCGACGGTGATCATCAGCGACCCCGCTGTGGTGAAGCAGTTCTTCCAAACTCGAACCGACGTCGTGCGCAACGTGGAACCCAACCTTGATTTGGTGCTGGGCCCTGGCTCGACATTCGGGTTGCAGGACGAGGAGCATCGCAGGCGTCGCAAGCTTCTGGTGCCGCCGTTTCACGGTAAGCGAATGCGGGCCTACGAAGGCCTTGTCGAGGAGGAGACGCTCAAGGAGGTCGCCACCTGGCCCCAGGGTCGGGAATTCGCGGTGCTGCCGTCGACGAATCGGATCACCCTGAACGTGATCTTGCGCGCGGTATTCGGGGCCGAGGGCACCGAGTTCGATTCGCTGCGCAAGGTGATGCCCCCGTTGGTGGCGCTGGGATCGCAGCTCGTTTTCCTGCCGTGGCTGCACCACGATCTGGGTCGGTGGAGTCCATGGGGCCGATTCCTCGCCCTGCGGCGCGAATTCGACACGATCGTCGGTTCGCTGATCGATCGTGTCGCGGCCGATCCGAACCTCGCGCAGCGCGACGATGTGTTGTCGCTGCTGCTGCAGGCCCGCTATGAGGACGGAACGGCGATGTCGCGCAGCGATCTCGCCGACGAGCTCTTCACGCTGCTTGCCGCCGGACACGAAACCACCGCAACGCAATTGGCGTGGGCGGTCGAACGGCTGCGCAGGCATCCCGGCGTGTTGTCGCGGTTGATCGATGAGGTCGACTCGGGCGGTTCGGACCTGCTACAGGCGACCATCAACGAGGTGCAGCGCAACCGGCCGGTCATCGACGGCGCGGCCCGGCAGGTCATCGCGCCGGAAATGCCGTTGGGGCAGTGGGTGATTCCGCATGGCTACACCGTCCAGGTCGATATTCCGCTGACTCACCAGAACGCCTACCCGGACCCGGACCGGTTCGATCCTGACCGGTTCCTGACCGAGAGCCCGGACCTGTACTCGTGGGTGCCGTTCGGCGGCGGAACCCGGCGTTGCCTGGGCGCAGCGTTTGCGAACATGGAGATGAACGTGGTGCTGCGCACAATTCTGCAGGAGTTCCGGCTGGTGCCGACGAATGCACGGGAAGAGCGGTTGCACAGCCGCGGAGTCGCATTCGCGCCAAGCGGAGGCGGCCGCGCAGTGGTCTATCGGCGGATCCACAGCAGCGCAGAGCGACATGCCGAAGTACTGGACGCGACGACTGCGTCATGAGTGTTGAATTCGCATGCGCGCGGTCGTAATCACCAAGCACGGTGACGTGTCCGTTCTGCAAGTGCAGGAGCGACCGGACCCGCCGCCGCCGACAGCCGGCCAGGTACGCATCGCGGTGCGCGCAGCCGGCGTCAACTTCGCCGACCATCTCGCCCGCGTCGGCCTATATCCCGACGCACCGAAGCCGCCCTCCGTGGTCGGGTACGAAGTGGCCGGGACCATCGAAGCTGTCGGCGACACAGTCGATCCCGCGCGGGTGGGTGAGCGGGTATTCGCAGGCACCCGGTTCGGCGGTTACGCGGAGATCGTCAACGTGCAGGCTGCCGATGCCGTGCCGCTGCCCGACGCGCTGAGCTTCGAGCAGGGTGCGGCCATACCGGTCAACTACGCCACGGCGTGGGCGGCGCTGCACGGCTACGGATCGCTGAGGCCCGGCGAGCGGGTGTTGATCCACGCGGCGGCCGGTGGCGTGGGCATAGCGGCGATCCAGCTGGCCAAGGCAGGCGGTGCGGAGATCCATGGCACGGCGTCGCCAGGCAAGCATCAGCGACTCGCCGAGTTGGGCGTCGACCGCGCCATCGACTACCGCCGAGACGGTTGGTGGAAAGACTTGCCGCAGTACGACATTGTGCTGGATGCTCTCGGCGGCAAGTCGCTAAAGCGCTCGTATGATCTGCTGCGTCCTGGCGGTCGGCTCGTCGCGTACGGGTTCTCCGCGATGCAACAGGGTGACAAGCGGTCGCTGCGCACTGCGCTACCGCAGCTGTTGCCGATGCTCCGCGGTTTCAACCTGGTCAAACAACTCTCGGAATCTAAGGCCGTCATCGGGCTGAACATGCTTGCACTGTGGGACGATCGCGGCACGCTCGAACCCTGGATTGGTCCACTGGCGACGGCGCTCGCTGAAGGCGTTGTCGAGCCCGTTGTCCACGCAGCGGTGCCGTTCGCCGAAGCGGCTGAGGCGCACCGGATCCTGGCCGCGCGGGAGAACGTCGGGAAGGTCGTATTGGTGCCTTAAAGGCTCCTACTCACGCCGTCGCCTGCGCATGCTCGAGAAGCGTCGGGTCATGTGCGCAGACGATCAACAGGTCCGGGTCGCGGCGCTGGTAGAGCTCCGCCAGGCGAGCGTGGTTATCGAGCACCGCCTTTCGATCAAACGCAAAAAGGGATTCCATAGTCGTCAACGCTCGCGGCACCGGTGTCCGACCGTCGATGGTGCCGGAATAATAGAACGCATCGCCGGCGTGCAGCACCCATCGGTGGCCGGCGTCGACGGCCACGCAGGCGTGGCCGCGGGTGTGACCGGGCAGTGAAACGAGTGCAATCCCCGACGATATCTCCGCAAGTTCCTTGGCAGCGGCGAACCCGCGCCACTTCTCGCCCCGCGGATCGTGCTCGACGATGTTGGGTCCATGCGCCCATTGCGCGGAGCGGTAGCGAATTCTCTCTCGCCTCGACGGAGCCCTGATGGCACCGAGCGCTTCCGCCGACGTGACGTGGACCTGCGCGGCCGGGAAGTCGGAGAGCCCGCCGGCGTGGTCCATGTCGAGATGCGTGATGACGATGTGCCGCACGTCGTCGCGCTTGAAGCCGAGCTGTTCGATCTGGTGAACGACGGTTTCCTCGTGACTCAGGATCGCTCTGACCATGTGACGACTCGGACCCGCACGTTTGGGAGCGGCGCAGTCATCTGTGCCGAAGCCACTGTCCACCAGGACCAGCCCGTTGTCGGTTTCGATCAGCAGCACGTGACAGACCATCGGGGCGGTCGGCATGTTCATGGTGCCGCAGTTGAGGTGGTGAACCTTCATGCCAGCCCCTTCATCTGTAGGCGCGTGGTCAACAGTTGCTCGATTTCGCTGTGCGCCGCAACGAGATCGACTTGGCTGTCGAGCACGTGTTGCAGTGCGACACCCCTCAGCATCGCGATGATCACTGTCGCCAGCCCATGCGGATCGACGTCGGCTTTCACCTCGCCGGCGGTGACAGCCATCTCGATGCGCTTCTCGATCTCCTCACGGAACTCACGATCGGCGGAGACCATTTGCGGTCTGACGTCCTCGGACGGCCCGGCGACCGCATCGGCCCACAGCACCAGGCGGGCGCGATTCACCGGCTGCAGGTCGGAGACCACGTGGAAGTAGAAGTTGATGAGTTGGCGCAGCTGATCGATAGGTGAATCCGATTGGCTCTCTTCGACCATCGCGTCGCGGAACTGACTGGTGACCGCGTCGACGAGCCGCTGCATCAACGCGCCCTTGGACCCGAAGTGATGCGTCGCCAGGCCGCGGCTGTAACCGGCGCGCTCACCGACGTTGGCGAGAGTGACCTTGCCAGGGCCGATCTCGCCGACAAGCTCTGCGGCGGCCTGCACCAGTCGGTGTTCGGCTTCGCTTCGGCGCTGCTCCTGTGTACGGGGGAGGCTCGACTCAGCCATTGACGTTCCCGGCCATGGCGAGCAGTTCGCCGCGGCCGATCTGGGTGACGAGGCTGGCCGAATCGAAGTAGATGCGCTCGTTGACAATGCGATCGTCGTCAAAGAAGAACACCGCGATGAGTGGAACCCTGAATGCCTTGCCCGTCGGCGGAAGACCGTAGAACTCGCCGAGATTCGTTCCCAGCAGGTCGAATTCGACGATCACTGCGTCGTCGGCGACGTGAAAACGGACATTGTCATGGCGCTGGTCTGGGAAGGCGGTGCGGGTTGTCAGGTAGTAGCCCATGACCTCGTCGTCGCCGTCGTAGGTCTGACCGGTGGCCATGATCTCGTAATGCGGATGGCCGTTGAACGTGGCCAGCGTGGCGTCGAACTCCTTGGTCACCTCGGTGTCCATGTGCTCGCGGATGATCGCGAGGCGCCGTTGCCGCAGATCGTCGGTGATCATGAGCGCTCCTTGAGTACTTGCTTGTTGACGAACAAGTTACGGTACCGGGCAGTACCACGTCAAGGTGTGGGCTCAGTTTTACTTCCTGGACGCCCGCGCGAGCAGGCGAAGCAGCACCTGACAGACCACCGCCAGGGGCGCCTTGACCAGCGGGAAGCTGGCGGTTGAGGAGACGGTGTAGTTGATGTGGGTGCCCGAACCCGCCGGGGTGAGCCGGACCTCGCCGGCGTAACCCGGAAACGGGGTTCCGGACAGCGCCTTGTAGCCGAACAGGTTTGGCGCCTGGAAAGTCACGACTTCTTCGACGATGTCCGGACCCGGGCCGGGCGACGCGATACGCCGAATCGCACCGACGCCGTTGGGGTCTGCGCTACCGAGTCTGTCCATCGTCACCGTGATGCCGGGACCCCACTGGCTCATCCCGACGTGGTTGCTCAGCTTGTCCCACACGGTTTCGATCGGTGCGGCGACGGTGGTTTGCGATGTGACGTGCATTGGCCCTCCCTAGGCGGTGGCTTTGGCTTGTTCGTACAGCTTCCGGTCATGCGAGCAGATCATGAACATGTCAGGCTCACGGCGTCGATACAGTTCGGCGAGCCGAGCGTGGTTCTGCTGCACGATCTTCCGGTCGAATGCGACAACCGACTCGAATGCGGCGAGCGCACGCGGCATAGGTGCGGTTCCGTCGACCGTACCGTGGTGAAAGAAGGCGTCGCCGCAGTGCAGCACCCAGCGGTGGCCGGCGTCGACCGCCACACAGGCGTGGCCGCGGGTGTGGCCCGGCAGCGAGATCAGCGCAATGCCAGGCGCCACCTCGTTGAGCTCCTTGGCCGCGGCGAATCCCCGCCACTTCTCACCGTCCGGGGTGTGCTCGACGATCTTGGGGCCGTGCGCCCACAGGACCGGGCGGAAGCGGAACCGCTCGCCGCCCGACGGGGCCCGCATCGCGCCGAGCGCCTCTGCCGCGGTGACATGTATCTGGGCCTCGGGAAAGTCGGATATGCCGCCGATGTGGTCGCCGTCGAGATGCGTGATGACGATGTGGCGCACGTCGTCCCGGCGAAACCCTAGCCGCTCGATCTGATTGACGGCGGCCTCCTCACGTTTGAGCACCGGGCGGATGAGATATCGCGACGGTCCCACCCGCCGGGCGGGCTCGTCGCAGTCCTTCGGCCCGAAGCCGGTGTCGATCAGTACCAACCCGTTGCCGGTCTCGACGAGCAGCACGTGGCACACCATCTCGCCGCAGCCGAGCGGGTACAAGGTTCCGCAGTTGAGGTGGTGAACCTTCACGTGTGCAGTCTGCTGGACCGCCGCTCCTTACGCGGGAGAGTCGACGGTCACCGCTACTGGTTGGAGTCGGCGTTGCCGTTCGACGGTCGCCAGGTAGAACGCCCAGGCGAACGCGAAGCTGGTGAACAGGCTGGACACGAAGAAGAGCCACGGGTGACGGATGCCTCGGCGGCGGCCGTCGATGATGGTGAAGAGCGGCAACAGGATCACATTGCCGATCGTGTAGTCGGCGCTCGCCGAGCTGGCGGCCCAGTTGGCGTAGCCCATCCTGATGAATTCCGACCAGTCGCCCTGGCCCCAGAAGGGGTTGTCGGCGTACTCGTACACGTAGCGGATGTTGAAGTACCAGCACAGCGGCAGCGATGCGATGCCAACGATGTAGAAGACGAGCTCCAACGTCGACAGCTGCGGCCCTTCTGGAGCGCGTTTGAAGATGCCCGGATTGGTTCTGACGATGATCGCGATGACGACGATGCCGAGGATCGCGTGCACGAGTAGCGAGACCATAGCCGGAGTCTCTCGGCCGATCTGAGTTTTGTCAATATTGACATAACCGCGGTGCGGTACTTTCTGCACATGGTCCGGCCTGCCCAAACGGCGCGCAGCGAGCGCACGCGCGAAGCGCTGCGGCGGGCGGCGGTGGTGCGGTTCACCGCGCAGGGGGTGGAGGACACGTCGGCCGAGGAGATCGCGGCCGACGCCGGAGTATCTCTGCGGACGTTCTATCGGCACTTCGCGTCGAAGCACGATCTGTTGTTCGCCGACTACGACGCCGGGCTGCACTGGTTCCGCAGCGCGCTGGCGGCCCGGTCGCCCGACGAGTCGATCATCGAGTCCGTGCAGTCGGCGATCATGGCGAGACCGTACGACGATTGGGCGGTCACGCAGATCGCGTCGCTGCGCGCCCAAGAGCTCGACCCGAGCCGCATCGTGCGGCACATCCGCCAGGTCGAAGCCGACTTCGCCGAGGCGATCGAGGAGCACCTCACGGGCGACAACCCGCCAAAGCCCGGCACTGACGAACGGATGCACATCACCGTCACCGCCCGCTGCATCGCGGCGGCCGTCTTCGGCGCGATGGAGGTCTGGATGCTCGGCGAGAACCGCTCGCTGCCCGAGCTCTCTCGGCTGTGCCGCGAGGCGCTGGAGACGCTGAGCAAGGGGATCGGCGACACCGCCTGACGAGAAGTTTCGTCAATATTGACAAAACTCTGCCCGCCATGTCAGCCTCAGCCAATGACGGATTTTGACGCGATTGTCGTGGGTGCAGGCCACAACGGGTTGACCGCCGCCGTACTCCTCCAGAAGGCCGGGCTGCGCACGCTCTGCCTCGACTCCAAGCTGTATGCCGGCGGGATGGCGTCGACAGTGGAACTGTTCGACGGCTTCAAATTCGAGATCGCCGGCTCGGTACAGATTCCGACGTCGGCGACGGTGAGCCGAGAGCTCGGGCTCGACGATCTGGCGACCGTCGACCTCGAAGTGATGTCGGTATCCCTGCGCGGCGTCGGCGACGAACCGCTCGTCTACTACACAGACCCGATGAAGCTGTTGACGCACATCAACGAGGTGCACGGCGCGGAGGCCGTCAACGGGATGGCCGGTCTGATGGCCTGGTGTCAGGCGCCGACCCGAGCGCTGGGGCGTTTCGACGCGGGCAAGCCGCCGAAGACGCTCGATGAGATGTACGCCTGCGCCACAAACGAATTCGAGCGATCGACGATCACCGATCTGCTGTTCGGGTCCGTCACCGATGTGCTCGACCGCTACCTGCCGGACAAGGAAAAGAACGGTGCGCTGCGGGGCATGCTGTCGCTTCTGGCGTGCAACACCACCTATCGCGGGCCCGCGACGCCCGGTACCGCCGCTGCGCTGGCTTACGGGTTTGCCGTCCCCGACGAGAATGCGTTGCTGGTCAAGAAGTTGCGGGGCGGCATCGGGGCACTCACTTCGCATTTGTGCGACGTGTTCACTGCCAACGGTGGCGAACTGCGGCTGCGCAGCAAGGTCGACGAGATCACCGTCGCCGACGGCCGGGTCACCGGTGTCCGCCTCGAGGACGGTTCCACGGTGACCGCGCCGATCGTCATCTCAGGTGTTGCTCCGGATCTGACGGTCAATGGGCTGGTGGACGGGACCGCGGTGCCGGCTGACGTCAGGGCACGGTTCTCCCGCGTCGACCACCGCGGCAGCTATCTGCAGATGCACTTCGCGCTCGATGGCATACCGGAATTCGCCTCGCCTTATGAATTGCTCAACGATCCCGCAATGCAGTCGAACATCGGCATTTTCAGTACACCCGAGGAACTGCAGCAGCAATGGGAAGACTGCCGGCGCGGGATCGTGCCCGCCGACCCCGCGATAGCGCTGCAGATTCCGTCGGTCAACGATCCGGACCTCGCCCCGCCCGGGAAACACGCGGTCTCGGCGTTCTCGCTGTGGTTCCCCATCGAGGAGACCCAATCAAGCTACGGCGAGATGAAGGTGGAGATGGGACAGCGGGTGATCGACAAGATCACGCGACTCGCGCCGAATTTCGAAAGCCTGATCATCCGGCACACCACCTTCACGCCCAAACACATGGGCACCATGTTCGGCGCACCCAGTGGCGACTACTGCCACGGGCTGATCCATCCGGACCAGATCGGCATCAACCGGCCAGGGCCGAAAGGGTATGTCGATCAACCGATCCCGATCGACGGGCTGTACCTGGCCAGCGCAGGCTGCCACGGCGGGCCGGGGATCACGTTCATTCCCGGCTACAACGCCGCGCAGCAGGCACTGGCAGACCGGGCCTGATCGGTGCTCATGCCTCGACTCCCGCTCGCTCCGGTCCTCGCTCGTACCTCGCTGCGATCCTCACTCGCGATCGTCTTCGGTGCTCATGCCTCGACTCCCGCTCGCTCCGGTCCTCGCTCGTACCTCGCTGCGATCCTCACTCGCGATCGTCTTCGGTGCTCATGCCTCGACTCCCGCTCGCTCCGGTCCTCGCTCGTACCTCGCTGCGATCCTCACTCGCGATCGTCTTCGGTGCTCATGCCTCGACTCCCGCTCGCTCCGGTCCTCGCTCGTACCTCGCTGCGATCCTCACTCGCGATCGTCTTCGGTGCTCACACCCCGACGGCGCGCTCCAGCTCCTTCAGTGAGTCCTCCAGGTGCGCGAGCATGCGCTGCAGGTGGGGGACGCTGCGTCGGCAACCGACAAGGCCGAAGTCCAGATTGTCGGCGTTGTTGACCAGCGTGATGTTCATGGCCTGGCCGTCGAGCGCGATCGACAGCGGGTAGTTGCCGTCCAGGCGGGCGCCCTTCCAGTACAACGGCTCTCGCGCACCCGGCACATTGGAAATGACGATGTTGAACGGCGGCCGGGTGGCGGACACGAATCCCGGTAACGCACCCAGCCCGAGGGGGGCCATCATCGCCGCCGACAGCGCCAACGCCTGCACACGAGGCAGCTGGGAGAACACCTTCTTGTTGTTGCGCATCGAAATGCTGATGGTCTCAAGGCGTTTCGCGGGATCGTCAACATCGGTCGCAAGGTTGCACAGTACGATCCCGACCATGTTGCCCCCGGCGTCGGCCTCCGCTTCGGTACGAAGGCTCACCGGAACCATCGCGATCAGCGGGGTGTCCGGCAGTCCCTGCTGTTCGGCGAGATAGTGGCGCAGCGCGCCGGCGCACATCGCGAGCACCACGTCGTTGATGGTCGTGCCCGACGCCTGCTTGACACTTCGGATCCGTTCCAGCGGCCAGGACTGGGCGGCCACCCGGCGGGCACCCCCGATAGGGACGTTCAACATTGTCCGCGGAGCGCCGAAGGGAAGGGTCAACTGTTGTTCGATCAGTGCGGCACGGGCCAACGACAGCGTCGACGGCGCGAACGCCGCGACCAAGCCCACCGCCCTGGTGAGCATCTGCAGGGGCGACGAACTGTCGGGCGCGGATGCCCGTGGCCTCGCGGGCAGATTCCACGGAACGCGGATCTCCTCGTCATCCGGATCGGTCGACAACGTGCGCTGGGTCAGCTTCAACGCCGACACCCCGTCGATTAGCGCGTGGTGAAACTTGACGTACACGGCGAACCGACCGTCGTTGAGTCCCTCGACAAGATGGGTTTCCCAAAGCGGACGGTGCCGGTCGAGCAGGGTGCCGTGAAGGCGTGATGTCAGCTCGAGCAGGTCTCGCACGCGACCGGGAGCGGGCAGCGCGGACCTGCGCAGGTGATAGTCGAGGTCGACGTCGTCGTCAAACGTCCAGCCGACGTTGGCGATACCGCCGAAGATGCTGGCAGGGTGCTTGCGGTACATGGGCTGGAAGTCCTGTTCAGCGACCATCGCCTGATGGATCTCGCGGAGCAGCTCCGGCCCCGATACGCCCTCCGGGGGTTTGAACAGTTGTAGGCCACCGACATGCATCGGGTGCTCGCGGGATTCCGTGAGCAGGAACATCGAATCCGTCGGCGAGATGAGTTTCATGCCTGTTCCTTCACGTGTCGTGTCTCTTTCTATTCCCCATTCCTGGCAACCGCGAGCGTTTCGTCGGATCCCCGAAGGGGAACGTCAACCGCATGGGACTGACGCTGGCCGTTACGGGTCCGACGGGCGACATCGGTATCTCAGCAGTAAGGGCGCTGGAACGTGCGCCAGCAGGCGCTTGCCGAAACAATGCCATGGAACCAGCTGCCCGGCCCGGTCAAGCGAGTCGCCCAGGCGCTGCCGTTGCTCAAACCGCCGTTACCGGACCCGGGCACTCCGCTGCAGCTGGTCCATCACGACGACGTCGCCGCTGCGATCGCATTGGCCGCGACGACGTCCACACCACCGGGCGCCTACAACCTCGCAGCCGATGGGGTGTTGTCGATGTCGGACGTGGCCGAGGCACTTGGCGCCCGCCCCGTCCGGCTACCCCGGGCTGCGGTGTCGGCGGCGTCGGAGGCCATCGCCCGCCTGCCGTTCGTGCCGTCTGCGCTGGAGTGGCTGCGTGTCGGCCGCACATCGTTGGTGATGGACACGGCCAAGGCGAAGTCACAGCTGGCTTGGATACCGAAACACACTGCCGCCGAAACTTTGTCGGCGTTGGGTGAGGCGATCTAGGTGTACGAGGCCATGACGTTGCTGACTTGATGGTGACTTCGGTGTGGCGGCTCAAGGCGCCGATATTCAGTCGATGTCGATGACAAGCGCAGTCACATCGTCTTCAGCCCCGTGCTGGACAGCCCCGCTGATCAGAATGTCGGCTGCCGCTTGCGGTTTCGGTTCGGCCAAGGCCGCCTTGATCGCGTCGGGCGGCAAAGCCTTGAACAGGCCGTCAGTGCACAAGAGGAACCTGTCGCCTGGCCGCATTGACACGCCGGCGTAGTCGATGTCGAGATCTGGACCGAGACCGATCGCGCGGGTAAGGACATACTGATAAGGGTGAGTGTTGGCGTCTTGTTCGCTCAGCTCGCCAGCGACCACCATCTCCGCGGACACGGTATGGTCGCGCGTCAATTGCAGTATCCGACCGTCCCGAAGGCGATACAGACGCGAGTCGCCCACGTGGACAACGACCGCGTCGGTGTCGGACGTGATAGCTAGGGCTGTCAGTGTCGTTCCCATAGCCGCGTCTGCCGGACTTGCCGTTGGTTGTTGCCACACCGCCTGATTGGCCTCTCGACAGGCGTGTAGCAGCCCTGAAACGGTGGCGTCCTGCGCGAAGGTGGACGCCAGTGTCTCTATGGCGGTTCGGCTGGCAATCTCGCCGTTGTCCAGGCCGCCAATGCCGTCGGCGACGACGTACAGTCGGTCGCTAATCAGCACACCGTCTTCATTTGAAGCCCGATTTCCGATATGGGTTGCTGTTGCAGCAGCCAAGCTTGGAGTCACTTCGGTTCCTTCTGTTTCACTTACCGACCGACTGAATGGGTATGAATCATCCAGGGCCAGTGCGGCTCTCGCGTCCGCTAGTGCCTGGCGGCGCGACGTGGACGTAGACCGAATCTCACGGTCCCAGTGGTCAATGCGGGCCGCGTCCGGATATTTCAAGAATTCTTTGATCTCGTCGATTCCGATCCCTGCCCGACGCAGCAGGCCGATCACCCTCGCCTGGTGCAACTGGCCTGTGGAGTAGTAGCGGTAGCCCGAGGCGGCATCTACCGCCGCAGGCGGGAGCAGGCCCGCTCCGGCGTAGGACCGAAGCATCTTGATCGACAAACCACACCGCGACGAGAACTCGCCGATACTCAGCAGATCATCCACGTCAACAGAATGGGCTCTCCCCACAGGGCAGAGTCAAGAGGTGTGCTCAGTCGCCGCGTTGGCGGAGCAGCGCAACCCAATCCTGCGGGACCCGATCGGCGGGACCGGGAACGGGCTGATCGGTCGGGTGGCATTCCGGCGCAGCGAGTTCCGGCCCGTCGTAGTACTCGTTCTCGTCGTAGTTCCAGAACCAATCCTCGCCGGGCTCGAACGACCGGATGATGGGATGCCCGGTCTCGCGCCAATGGGCGGAGGCGTGCCGGGCCAACGAATCGTCGCAACACCCGATGTGCCCGCACGCCGCGCAGCGGCGAAGGTGCACCCACCAGCCGCCGGCCGCGTCACACTCGACGCAACCCGTGCCGCTGGGCGGAACCGCTGGGTCGACGGCAGTACTCATGCGAGCGAGCCTACCGGTGCCCGAAGCAGGCCCGAGCAAGACATTAAATCAATCCGATTCAATCAAAATGAGCGAAACCAAATGCGTTGGGGTAACCAGCCAATTGTGGTATTTGACGGTCTCGTTTGCGAATCAGGTCGCATTGACAGCTAACCATTGGTCTCTTAGCGTGCGGCCCAGGCTTGACGACGATGGGATACACGTGGGATTTGCAGAGGAGTGCTCGCCCAGCGCGGCGATGGCGCCGCTGGCGTCGTCATGCGTGCACGCCTCTCGGCGAACGGGGTAACCCGGTGCCGCAGTCTTTCGGCAGTCGACCGTGACGGGGACCGCCTGGTCAATGCCCGCGTTCGCGATCGGGGATTTCGTCGTCCTCGCGGGCGAGACCTTCGCCGCGATGTTCCGTCCACCCTTCGCCTGGCGCGAGCTTCTGGACCAAATCTGGTTCGTGGCAAGGGTATCGATCGTCCCGACGCTCGTGCTCTCGATTCCCTACACGGTGCTCATCGTCTTCACGTTGAACATCGTGCTGCTGGAGGTCGGCGCCGGTGACCTGTCCGGTGCCGGTGCAGCGCTGGCATCGGTCACGCAGGTGGGTCCCGTGGTGACCGCGATCGTCGTCTCGGGCGCGGGCGCCACTGCGATGTGCGCTGATCTGGGCGCCAGGACGATTCGCGAGGAGATCGACGCGATGAAGGTCATCGGCGTCAACCCCATCCAGGCCCTGGTGGTGCCCCGAGTGATCGCCGCGACGTTCGTTGCGCTGATGCTCTATTCGGTGGTCGCAGTCGTCGGACTGTTTGGAAGCTATTTCTTCGTAGTGTTCGTCCAGCACGTCACGCCGGGGGCCTTCGTCGCAGGGATGACACTGCTGACGGGCTTGCCGCAGGTGGTCGTTTCCCTGGTCAAGGCGCTGCTGTTTGGTCTCTCGGCCGGCCTCATCGCCTGCTACAAGGGACTGCACGTCGGCGGCGGGCCGACGGCGGTCGGCAACGCTGTCAACGAGACCGTGGTGTTCGCCTTCATGGCACTGTTCGTCATCAACATTCTGGCCACCGCGTTCGGCGTAAAGGTTGCGCCATGACTGTCAGCGAGAAGCGAAGCGGATCGCGCATCGGCACGGCGCGACTCGTCGACGCGACCCGCAGGCTGGGCGAGCAGACGGCCTTCTACGGCCAAGCACTCGGGGCTACCGCCGACGCCGTCCGGCGCTATCCGGCGGAGGTGCTGCGGTTGATCGCAGGCATGGGGATGGGCACCGGCGCGCTTGCAGTGATTGGCGGCACGGTGGCCATCATCGGCTTCCTCACGCTGTGCACCGGAGCGTTGATCGCTGCGCAGGGGTACAACACGTTGTCCAACGTCGGTATCGAAGCCCTCACCGGTTTCCTTGGGGCGTTCCTCAATGTCCGGTTCATCGCACCGGCGACCGCGGGCGTGGCGCTGGCAGCGACCATCGGCGCCGGCGCGACCGCACAGCTCGGCGCCATGCGCATCAACGAGGAGATCGACGCGCTTGAGGTGATGGGCATCCGGCCGATCACGTATCTCGCCTCCACCCGCATCGTGGCGGGGGTGGTGGCGGTCATCCCGATCTACACCGTTTCCGTCTTGATGTCGTTCCTTGCGACCAGGTTTGGGACGACGATCGTCTACGGGCAGTCACGGGGCGTCTACGACCACTACTTCACGACGTTCCTCCAGCCGACGGACCTGTTGTGGTCCTTCGTGGAGGCGCTGTCGATGGCGGCCGCCGTGATGGCGGTGCACACCTACTACGGGTACACCGCAACCGGCGGTCCGGCCGGCGTCGGCGAGGCGGTCGGCCGAGCGGTGCGCACCTCGATCACCGCGGGGGTTTTCATCCTCCTGACCATCACGCTGTCGGTGTACGGACAGTCCGGCAACTTCCACCTCTCGGGGTGACGGGAATGGACAACGCACCCCGGCGGGGGAAGATCGATCCCATCTGGTGGGCACCAGTGCTGTTTCTGGTGATCGTCGCACTGTCCACGCTGACGGTCCTGCTGTTCAACGGAACACTGCGCAAGAGCGTTCCGCTTACCTTGGTCTCCGACAGGGCCGGTCTGGTCATGGAGGACGGCGCGAAGGTGAAGTTGCGCGGTGTCCAGGTAGGCGAGGTCACGTCGATCGGCGCCGACACCGCGGCTGGGACCGATCTCTCGAAGCTGAACCTGAAGATGGACCCGGGGCCCTTCCAGTACCTGCCGAGCAACGTTGAGGCAGAGATCAAGTCGAGCACCGCGTTTGGCGCCAAGTACGTCGATCTCATCGTGCCCGACGCGCCCAGTTCAAAACCGTTGGCGCCGGGCGCCGTGTTGCATTCCCGCAACGTGACCGTCGAAGTCAACACCGTCTTTGAGAATCTGCAGGCGGTAGTGCACTCCATCGACCCGGCGAAGCTGAACTCGGTGTTGTCGGCGGTGGCCGAATCGGTGCGCGGCAAGGGCGATCGCATCGGTCAGGCGATCACCGATGCGAACAATGTGCTCCTCGCCGTGAACCCGAGGATGCCGACCGTTCGGCAAGACTGGCAGTTGTTCGGTAAGACCGCCGAGGCGTATTCGGATGCGGCGCAGAACATTCTGTCGATCCTGGACTCGTTCTCGACGACGAGCACAACGACCAGCGCCAACGCGAGGTCGCTCGACGCGCTGCTCCTCTCTGCGGTCGGGTTCTCCCAATCGGGTATCAACACGATCGGCGGAAACCAGCCGAACCTGGTGCGTGCGATGAACCTCCTCGATCCGACGACCGCCCTGTTCATGAAGTATTCGCCAACCTACACGTGCCTGTTCCAGGGCGCCCAGTGGTTCCTGGACCACGGTGGGCGAGATGCATTGGGCGGCAACGGAAAATCCGTGATCATGGACGCCGCGTTGTTGATGGGCGACGATCCTTACCGCTATCCGGACAACCTGCCGATCGTCAACGCAAAGGGCGGGCCGGGCGGCAAGCCGAGTTGCGGCTCGCTACCGGATGTCAGTAAGAACTTCCCGGTGAAGTACCTGGTCACCGACACGGGGTTCGGCACCGGCCTCGATATCCGGCCCAATCCCGGCATCGGCTTCCCCGGCTTTGCCAACTACTTCCCGGTCACCAAAGCGGTGCCGGAACCGCCGAAGATCCGTTACCCCGGTGGTCCGGCACCGGGTCCGTTGCCGCCCTACCCCGGAGCACCTCCTTACGGCGCACCGGAATACGGGCCGGACGGGACACCGCTGTACCCGCCGCCGCCGGGCGCGCCGCCGCCAGCTCCGGAGGGACAGCCATGAGATCCAGAACCGTCCGCGCCGTGACGCGCGTGGTGCTGTTCACCACGATGTGCCTGGTCTTCATGTTCATTTTGGTGACGGTGTTCGGACAGTTCCGATTCGATACGCGTGCCTCCTATAGCGCGGTGTTCACGAATGTCTCTGGCCTCAAAGGCGGGAACTTCGTCCGCATTGCCGGTGTCGAGGTCGGGAAGGTCAAAGACCTGACCCTGCACAAGGACGGCACCGTGACGGTCGACTTCGCGATCGACAGGGGACTGCAGCTCACGGAGGGCACCAGGGCGGCGGTGCGCTACGAGAACCTCATCGGTGACCGTTACCTGTCCCTCGAAGACGGGCCGGGGTCGGTGCGGAAACTTCAGCCGGGACAGACGATCCCGCTGGCCCGGACTTCGCCCGCACTTGACGTCGACGCTCTCATCGGCGGCTTCCGACCCCTGTTTCGCGCGTTGGATCCCGACCAGGTGAACGCCCTGTCCGGCGAATTGGTGAAGGTGTTCCAGGGTCAGGGCGGCACCATCTCGTCGGTGCTGACGCAGACTTCTGCACTGACCACGACGCTCGCCGGCCGCGATGAGCTCATCGGCCAAGTCATCTCCAACCTGGACATCGTGCTTGGCACCTTCGCCGCGCGTGACGATCAGTTCTCCGCAGGCTTGGACAAGCTGGCACAACTCGTCCAGGGATTGGCCGAGCGCAAGAGCGATATCGCGACCGGGACGGCGTACATCAACGCAGCGGCCGGCTCTGTTGCCGACCTCTTGACGGCCGCACGCCAACCCATCAAGGACACCGTTGGTCAGACCGACCGATTCGCGGGTCAGATCATGGCCGATCACGACTATGTCGACGAGTTGGTCAGGACCCTTCCGGACGCCTATCAGGTGCTGGCCCGCAACGGCCTCTACGGCGACTACTTCGGGTTCTATCTCTGCGACGCGATTCTCAAGGTCAACGGTAAGGGCGGTCAGCCTGTGTTCGTCAAACTCGCCGGTCAAGACTCGGGACGGTGCACACCGAAATGACGCGATTCACCTGGAAAACACTGAAGCGACCCAGAATCAAGCCGCTGGGCGAGCGCAATCGGGTCACCGTGGGTGCGGTCGGGACCCTGATTTTGGTCGCCTTGGTGATCGCCGTCTTTTCCTACGACAAGATTCCGTTCATCAAGGGCACCTCCGACTACTCCGCCTACTTCGCTGAAGCCGGTGGCATCAAGCCCGGCAGTGACGTGCGGGTGTCGGGCCTCGACGTCGGCAGGGTCTCCGACATCCGCTTGCAAGGAACGAAAGTGCTCGTGGACTTCACCGTCCGCGATGGCGTCGAGCTGGGTGACCGGACCGAGGCGGCGATCAAGACCGAAACCGTGCTCGGTACCAAGTTCCTCGAGTTGACCCCGCGCGGCGACGCGAACCTCGCCGGGACAATCCCGATTGAGCGGACCACTTCTCCGTACGACCTGCCGGACGCTTTGGGAGACCTGACCACCACCATCAGCGCTCTGGACACTACGCAGCTGTCGTCGGCGCTCACGACTTTGGCGGACACCTTCAAGGACACCCCACCTGATCTGAAGATCGCGCTGGAGGGGGTGGCGCGGTTCTCCGACACACTGAACACCCGCGACGCGAAGCTCCGCGACTTGCTGGGCAATGCGAACAAGGTCACCGCGGTGCTGGCGAAGCGCAGCGATCAGATTGCGAGCCTGGTCGTCAACACCAACGCGCTGTTGGCCGAGCTTCTGTCGCAACGCGATTCCGTCGACGCGCTGATGAACAACCTGACGGCGGTGTCACACCAGATCTCCGGCCTCGTCAACGACAACCGGACGCAACTCAAGCCGGCCGTCGACAAACTCAACGGAGTGCTGGGGATCCTGGACAATCGCAAGAAAGAACTGCAGCGCACTCTGTATCTGCTTCGGCGGTACGCGATGTCGTTCGGCGAAGTACTTGGAGCCGGGCCGTTCTTCAAGGCCTCTCTGGTCAACCTTGCTCCTGGCCAGTTCGCCCAGCCGTTCATCGACGCCGCGTTCTCCGATCTGGGTCTGGACCCCAATGTGCTGTTGCCGTCGCAACTGGTCGACCCGGGGGTTGGCCAGCCCGGCACCCCGGCACTGCCGGTGCCCTTTCCGCGAACCGGGCAAGGCGGAGAGCCGCATTTGACTCTGCCCGATGCCATTACGGGTAACGCTGACCCCAACTTGCCTGCACAGTTCCCCGGCCGCTATCCGTACCGCGAGCCGCTGCCTGCGCCACCGCCTGGTGGGCCTCCGCCCGGGCCGCCCGCATTGGGGCCTGCACCCGGCGAACTGCCGCCGCCAACGTTCGGGCCACCTGTTCCTGAGCCTACGGGCGGGGGGCAATGATGTCCGTCAGGACAGTGCGAATTGCCGTTTCGACAACGCTTGTCGCCATTCTTGCGGTCGCGATCACCGTGGTCGCGACGCCATGGTGGGACCAGGTCAGCAGGAATACTTTCGTCGCGTTTTTCGCCAACACCAACGGTCTCTACGCGGGCGACGAGGTCCGCATCCTGGGTGTCGCCGTCGGAACGGTGGACGAGATCGACCCGCAGCCGAACGCCGCGAAGGTCACCTTCTCTGTCGACAGGGAGTACCCGGTGCCCGCCGATGTGCAGGCGGCGATCCTGTCGCCGTCACTCGTCAGCGCACGCGCGATCCAGCTGGTGCCTGCGTACTCCACCGGCCCGAAACTGGCTGACGGCGCCAGTATTCCGAAGGAGCGCACCGCGGTTCCGGTCGAGTGGGACGACTTGCGTCAGCAGCTGGAGAAGCTCACCGACTCGTTGCAGCCCACCACACCCGGCAGGCCAAGCCCGGTAGGCGAGTTCATCAACAGTGCCGCGGACAACCTGCGCGGTGAGGGCGACACCGCGCGGGACACCGTCATCAAACTCTCCCAGGCGGTTTCGGCACTCGGCGACCACAGCACCGACATCTTCAGCACGGTGCGCAACCTGCAGTTGCTGGTATCGGCGCTGTCCTCCAGCAGCGATCTGCTCGCCGCCTTCAACACGAACCTGGCCGACGTCACCACCATGCTGTCCAACACGCCCAACGAGGTGGCCAACGCGACGCAGGGCCTCGACGGCGCGGTGAACGACCTGCGCGGCTTCGTCGCCGAGAACCGAGAAGGCCTCGGCGTCACCTTCGATCACCTCAACGCGATCACCACTGCTCTGAATGACAGTCGCGGTGACGTCAAGCAGGTCCTGCATATCGCACCGACGGTGTTCCAGAACTTCATGAACATCTACCAACCCGCGCAGAGCGCAGTCACCGGCATTTTGGCCCCCGTCAACTTCGCCAACACCGTCCAATTCATCTGCAGCGCCATCCAAGCCGCATCGCGTGAGAACTGGGAGCAATCGTCGAAGTTGTGTGTCCAGTATCTCGCGTCGATCATCAAGAACCGGCAATACAACTTCCCGCCGCTGGGTATCAACCCATTCGCGGGGGCGTCGGCGCGGCCCAACGAGATCACCTACAGCGAAGATCGGCTCAATCCGCACTTGCCGCCGCAGGCACCTCCGAATGCCCCTTCGGCGCTGAGCGACGCGGCAGAACCACTGGCGGTAGAAGCGGCGATCGGGGATCTGCCGCCGGAGGCGACGTCCACCGACCCCAGTCAGGGACTCCAAGGCCTGATGGTGCCTGGCGCAGCCGAACCGGCGCCGCCAGGAGGCATGCCGTGAGGCGCATGCTGGCCGGGGCGGTTATCGTGGCGTGCCTGACGGCGATCCCGGGATGTGAATGGCAGGGCCTCAACTCGCTGAGCCTGCCGGGATCCGAAGGCACCGGCGACGGTTCGTACACCATCCAGGCGCAGTTGCCCGACGTGGTTGTCATTCAGCGGAATACCCGCGTGCGCGTGGCCGACGTCAATGTCGGCAACGTCACCAAGATCGAGGTACAGGACTGGCACGCGCTGGTGACCATGCGCATCGACGGCAACGTCCACCTACCGGCGAACAGCACCGCCAAAGTCGGGCAGACCAGCCTGCTGGGGTCCATGCACATCGAACTGGCGCCGCCCGCCGACGAGCCGCCGCAGGGTGAACTCAAGGACGGTTCGGTGATCCCGTTGTCCAGGGCCAGTACTTACCCGACCACCGAGCAGACGTTGGCGTCGGTGTCGATTCTGCTCAACGGCGGCGGGCTGGGCCAGCTGCAAGAGATCAACCAAGCGTTCGCCAAGGCGTTGGCGGGCCGTGAGAACGATATGCGCAGTCTGCTGAACCAGTTGGATACCTTCATTTCTCAGCTAAACGCGCAGACCGACGACATCATCGCAGCCACCGAGCATCTCAACTCGTTAGCCGGGCAGGTCGCGGCGAAGGATCAGACTGTCGACAAGGCGCTCACCACGATTCCACAGGCGCTGGCTGTGCTGTCGGATTCCCGCACCAAATTGGCGAATGCGATCGACGCGCTTGGCAAGTTCAGCGCCATCGCCACCTCGACGGTCAATCAGACCAAGGAATCGTTCGTGAACAACCTGCGCAACATCGCGCCGGTGTTGCGGGAATTGGCCAACGCCGGGCCCGCTCTCACCAAGGGGCTGGACTTCCTGTCGACGTACCCGTGGGTGAAGAGCACCGTTGCCAACTGGTTCCGGGGTGACTTCGCCAACATCACTCTGGTCATCGACCTGACCTTGAGCCGGATCGACAGCAGCTTGTTCACCGGGACGAGGTGGGAAGGCGACCTCACAGAGCTCGAATTGCAGTGGGGTCGCACGATCGGCCAGATGCCAAGCCCGTACACAGCGGGCAACCCGCTGATCGCCCCCTATCACTGGGGGAGTTACTAGCATGCTGCGCTTGCCCCGAGCATGTCCCGAGTCGCGTGGAATTTGGGTGACGATCCATGGTGACTCTATGCGGCGGTGCCGACAGGTTCGGTGTCGGGGTGGGTGTGGTGCTTGAGGGCGGCGGCAAGTTGGGGCATCTGTTTGTAGCCCTTGATGCGGCGGAAGGAGCGTTCGGCGTTGAGCATGCCGGCGGCGGTCCAGCGCAGCACCATTTGCCCGTCGCGCCAACGGGTTACGTTGCGGTTGGTCGCTTTGGCGATGGAGATCATCGATTCGATGGGGTTGCTGGTGGTGAGGGTCCGTGCGAGGCGGCCGTCGATGCCCAGCCGGGCGACGGTGAACATCTCCTCCAGCCCCTCCCGCAGCGACGCGGCTGCACGGGGATGACTCTTTTGCAGTTGCGTGGCGAGGCTTTTAGCATTGCGCAGCCCGACGTCGGGGTCGGGGTGGTTGAACGCCTTGACCAGCTTGGCGTCCACCCACGCCTTCTCTTTGTCCGGCAGGTGATCAGCGATGTTGCGCCGCTTATGCAAAGTACACCTTTGAATTAATGCCTTGTCGCCAAACACTTCCCGCACCGCGGCGGACAGCGCCTTGGCGCCGTCGATGACCACCAGCAGCCCATCGTCGAAGTCCAGGCCACGGTCAACGAGGTCGGCCAGCAGAGCGCGTACCACGGTCTTGTTCTCGGTGGAGCCGTCCCACAGCCCGACCGGGACCTTCGCCCCGTCGGCGGTGATCGCCAGCGCGACCACCACACACCGCTCAGCCATATACTCCCCATCGAGCATCAGCACCTTGATGTCCAGTTCGGTCAGGTCGCGGACCATCAGCTCGGCCAGCGCGGTCTCAGTCTGGCGCACGAACCGGCCCGAGATCGCCGACTTACTCACGGATTTCTGTGTGCCGCTGACCTTTTCGCTGACCGGCTCGGCAGTACGGGCGTGCCGGCGGGTGGCCACCCCGGCCAGCATCCGCTCCATCACCACCTCGGTCAGCAGGTCCTCGGCGGCAAAGTGGGTGTAGCTGGCGAGCGGCACCTCATGCCCGTCGACAGTACGAGCCCGGGGTCGGCTCACCGCCACCCTGCGCCCGCCCAGGGTGACCGAGCCGCGACCAGCGCCGTGGCGCACCGCGGCCCGCTTCGTGTCGTGCCTGCCCTTGGGCCCGCACGCCAGGCTGATTTCGGCGTCAAACATCGCGGCCATCACCGCCAGCCCGGCGGCCACGCTCATCGCCATCAGCCCTTCCCGGGCCGCACCAGCGATATCGGCCAGCGCCAGCTGGATTTCCTCAGGCAGATCGGGCAGTGCGGCGACGTCGGCCGTGTCAGCAAGGCGAACAGTAGGTACGGTTTTCATGGCGGTCCCTTACTCCTTCTTCGAGGTGTTCTTGGTCGTTCACCCGAAGACCTACCATCCGGCAGGCCTTAGGTGAGGGACCGCCACCTCAAATTCCACGAAGACCGGGACAACCTCCTTGCCCCGTCCGGTGTGGACACAGTTGGCGGTCCTGGCGGCGATCACCGTCGTCTCCGTCGGTGTGATGGCGTTCGGCTTTGTGAAAGTACCCTCGCTATTCGGAATCGGGCGATACACCGTGACAGTCGATCTTCCCGCGTCCGGTGGGTTGTACCCGACGTCTGTGGTGACGTATCGCGGCTCCGAGATCGGCAGGGTCAAGTCGATCGACGTCACCGCCAACGGCGTTCAGGCCGTTCTGAACCTCAACTCGGACACCAAGATTCCATCGGACGTTTCGGCGGCGGTACACAGCCGCTCTGCCGTCGGCGAACAGTTCATCGAACTGACGCCTGGCGCGGCCGCCAACGCTCCGCCGCTGCGCGACGGCGATGTTATCCCGGTGGGCAGAACGCAGATTCCTGCCGATATCGGAAGCTTGCTTGACGCCACCAACAAAGCGCTGCAGGCGATCCCGCAGGACAATCTGCGCACCGTCGTCGACGAAGCGGCCAAGGCCGTCGGCGGGCTTGGACCCGAACTGTCACGCATCGTCGATGGATCGACGTCACTGGCGATCGAGGCAGGTAAGACCGTCGATCCGATCACGCAGCTGATCGACCAGTCCCCACCCGTGCTCGATTCCCAAGTGCAGACAGCGGATTCGATCGCGACGTCGGCACACCGCACAGCCGCGATCACCGGTCAGCTCAAGGCGCAGGACACCGCCTTCGCGGATCTCCTCAACCAGGGCGGGCCTGCGCTGGAAGAAGGCAGAGCGCTGTTCGACAGGGTCGCCCCCGCCTTGCCGGTGCTGCTGGCCAATCTGGTGAGCCTCGGCGATATAGCGGTGACCTACCGCAATGATCTCGAGCAGCTGCTGGTCCTCTTCCCGCAGGGGACTGCCGTCATGTCGGCGATCGCCGTCGCGGATTCCGGTGTCAAGCAGGCTTATCGGGGCATCTACCTCGACTTCAACCTCAACCTCAACCTGCCGCCGCCATGCAACACCGGATTCCTTCCGGTGCGGCAGCAGCGGTCGCCAAGCGATCAGGACTATCCCGAGCGGCCGGCAGGCGAGTTGTACTGCCGTGTTCCGCAGGACTCGGACCTCAATGTCCGTGGAGTGCGCAACATTCCGTGCGAGACCAAGCCGGGGAAGCGGGCACCGACGGTCGAGCTGTGCGAAAGCGACGAGCAGTACGTCCCGCTCAACGACGGCTACAACTGGAAGGGCGACCCCAACGCGACGCTCTCTGGTCAGGGGGTTCCGCAGTATGCGCCGGGCACCGATCCGCGGCTGCCGCCTGCGGCTGCGGCACCGGTCGCCGCTGTTCCCTATGATCCCGCGACCGGCGCCTACATCGGCCCGGACGGTAAGCGCTATACCCAGGCCGACCTGGCGCACCCGCAGAACGAGACGTGGCAGTCGATGCTGGTGCCGCCTGCGCCGGCGCCCTAGCGCGCCATCGTCGAGTCGGGTGCGCTCCAGTCGGTCGAGACGAACCGGTGGCGGATAAGCCAGTCATCGCCGACGGGTACGAACACATCGCGGTAGCGCCCGTAGTGGTCGAGGCCGATCTCGGTAAAGACGGTGAAGTAGCACGCGACCCGCGCTTCTTGCGGCGTCACGTCGGTGAAGCGGATGTTCGTGACGTTGTGGCGCACGATCCGCTTCACGCCCGTCGCTGCGGCCGCCGTGCTCTGCCCCGTCACGACTCCTCCGAGAAGTTCAACGATCGCGGCGCGCCCGCGGACCGGCTCGGAGCCCCGCAGCTCGAGCTCGCCGTCCTCGCAAAAGGTTTGAGCAAGGTCGTCGAGTCGCAGCGCATCACCCGACCAGTTGTAGCGGGCCAGTGTGTCCCTGATGCGTTCACGAGCGGCCAGCTCCCAAAGCTCCATGACGGCAACCGTAAACCAGCTATCGTCGCGCCATGGCTACCAGTGATTCCCGTGAGGTCGTGATCGAGGCGAGTCCGGGGGAGATTCTTGACGTCATCGCCGACGTCGAGGCGACGCCGACGTGGTCCCCGCAGTATCAGAGCGCCGAGGTCCTGGAGGCGTACGACAACGGCAGGCCGAAGCGAGTCAAGATGAAGATCAAGACCGCGGGCATCTCCGACGAGCAGGTCGTGGAGTACACCTGGTCCGGCGACGTGGTCAGTTGGACCCTGATCAGCGCGGGTCAACTCAAGGCCCAGGATGCGTCCTACACGCTGACACCGGACGGCGACAAGACCAAGGTCAGGTTCGACATCACCGTCGAACTGGCGATCCCGTTGCCGGGATTCGTGCTCAAGCGTGCGATGAAGGGTGGCGTGGAGACCGCCACCGAGGGCCTGCGCAAGCAGGTGTTGAAGGTCAAGAAGGGCTCCACGTAGTTTGGCCGTCACCGAGACCCGTGAAGTCGTCATCGAGGCGACGCGCGACGAGATCATGGATGTGCTTTTCGATCTGGAATCGTTGACTCGATGGTCGTCGGCCCATCAGAGGGTTAAAGTCCTCGAGCGGGATGAGGCAGGGCACCCGAGGAGGTCGCGCCAGGTGGTCAAGATCGTCGGCATCAGCGACGAGCAGGTGCTGGACTACACGGTGCACGACGACGGCGTGAGCTGGACGCTGGTGAGTTCGAAACAACAGCGCGCGCAGGATGCCCGCTACACGCTGACCCCCGAGGGTGACGTCACCCGGGTTCGTTTCGAGCTGACCGTCGACCTCGTCGTGCCGCTGCCCGGCTTCCTGATCAAGCGGGGCGCCAAAGGCCTGATGGACACGGCCACCGACGGACTGCGGAAGCAGGTTCTCAAGGTGAAGAAAGGCGGCTGAGTTACGTTGCTCCGGTGACCAACACCGGACCCCTGGCCGGGGTGAAAGTGATCGAATTGGGTGGCATCGGCCCAGGGCCGCACGCCGCCATGGTGCTCGCGGACCTCGGCGCTGACGTGGTGCGGGTGCGCAGGCCCGGCGGGTTGCAGATGCCTGCCGAGGACCTCGACCTCTTGCACCGCGGCAAGCGCATCGTGGATCTCGACGTCAAGAGCGAACCGGGCACACTGCTGGACCTGGTGGCCAAGGCGGACGTCCTGATCGACGCGTTCCGGCCAGGCACCTGCGAACGGTTGGGGATCGGGCCCGACGACTGCGCGGCGGTCAATCCACGGCTGATCTTCGCGCGGATCACCGGGTGGGGTCAGGACGGACCGCTGGCGCAGACCGCCGGCCACGACATCAACTACCTGTCCCAGACGGGGGCGCTGTCGGCCATCGGCTACCGCGACCGCCCGCCGGTCGCCCCGCTCAATCTGGTCGCCGACTTCGGTGGCGGGTCGATGTTCGTGCTGCTCGGTATTGTCGCCGCGCTGTATGAGCGGGAACGCTCGGGCAAGGGTCAGGTGATCGACGCCGCGATGGTCGACGGCGTGTCCATCCTGTCGCAGATGGCCTGGACGATGAAGTCGACCGGAACGCTCAAAGACCAGCGCGAATCGTTCATGCTCGACGGCGGCGCGCCGTTCTACCGCACATACGAGACATCGGACGGCAAGTACATGGCCGTCGGCGCGATCGAACCGCAGTTCTTCGCGCAACTGCTTGCCGGTCTCGGCCTTTCGTCCGAGGACGTGCCGAACCAACTCGACGCATCGGGATTTCCCGAAATACAAAAGCTGTTCGCCGAGCGATTTGCGGGCAAGACTCGCGACGAATGGACCGAGATCTTCGCAGGCACTGATGCGTGCGTCACACCGGTGCTGACCTGGACCGAGGCCGCGCACAACGACCACCTTCGGGCGCGCTCAACGCTGGTGCAAGCCAACGGCGTCGACCAGGCCGCGCCTGCGCCGCGGTTCTCGCGTACTCCGTCCGGGCCGGTCGGTGCGCCGCCGAAGACCACCACGCCGATCGACGAAATTGACTGGTGAGCCAAAATTAGCTACGGAATCCTCTGCATAGGACCTCGAAGTTAGCTAGTATTTGCCACATGGCCGTCCGAGCATCGAGAGAAATGGTCTTCGAGGCACCGCTCGAGGCGATTCTGGACGCGCTCGCCGACATCGATGCTGTGCCGACGTGGTCGCCGGTCCACAAACACGCCGAGGTGCTCGACCGGCACCCCGACGGCCGCCCGCACCACGTGAAGGCGACGCTGAAGATCATGGGCATCAGCGGCAAGGAAGTGCTCGAGTACCACTGGGGCCCCCGCTGGATGGTGTGGGACGCCGTTGACACCCACCAGCAGCGCGGCCAGCACGGCGAGTACAACCTCACGCCCGAGGGTGAAGACAAGACGCGGGTGCGCTTCGACCTCATCATGGATCTGGGCGCGCCGATCCCCCAGTTCCTGAGGAAGCGAGCCAAGAAGATCGTGCTCGATGCCGCGACGGAGAACCTGCGCAAGCGCGTCATGGAGAAATACGCGTCTTAGGTTCGGATCGTGGCCGTCCGAACATCACGCGAGATCGTGATCGCAGCACCGCCGGAAGCCATCATGGATGCGCTCGCCGACGTCGGGGCCCTGCCGTCATATTCCCCGGCCTACAAGCGGGCCGAGGTCCTCGACAGGTACGAAGACAACCGTCCGCACCACGTCCGCATCGCGGTCAAGGTGCTCGGGATCGTCGACGAAGAAGTTCTCGAATACCGCTGGGGCCCAGACTGGTTGGTGTGGGATGCGGAGCGCACGTCGCAGCAGTACGCGCAGCACGTCGAATACACACTTCGGCCTGATCACACTGGAACGTCGACCGTGGTTCGGGTCGACATCACCGTCGAGCCCGACTCGCTCATCCCAGACTTCCTCATCAAGAGAGCTGGCAAGACGCTGATCGATGCGGCAACGGAGGGGCTGCGGAACAGGGTGCTGGGACGCAAGGCTTCCGATCAACCCGAGTAGATCGGAATAGCCGGCTTGTGTGTGCTGGTTGGTCGCGGTATGCCGACCGGAATCTGTGCTATTTCCCGCCCCGCAAGCCCGCAACGTCGTTGACGACGTGGTCTCCCAAGCCAGACGCGCCCACGACCTCGGCGTGCGCCAGGTCTGGCTGGCTCAGCAGTTCGACCATGACGCGATTGCACTGGCAGCGCTGGTCGGCGCGGCGGTGCCCGGGCTCGGGGTGGGTACCTCGGTGGTGCCGATCAATCCGCGGCATCCGCTGATCGTGGCTTCGTTGGCGCAGACGGCGCAGGCGGCCTCGCACGGCAACTTCAGCCTCGGTCTCGGGCTGGGCGCGCATGAGCCGGAGCGGCTGGCGTTCGGCACCTCATGGCCCAACACGATCCAGCGATTGCGCGAACACCTGACGATCCTGCGGTCCGTCTTCGACAACGGAACCGTCGACTTCCACGGTGAGGAGTTCAGTGCCAACCCCGCGTGGCCGGTAACGCGTGGCCGGTGGCACGCCGGTGCCGGTATACGTGGCCGCGATGGGGCCTAAGGCGTTGCAGGTCACCGGCGAACTTGCCGACGGCACACTGCCTTATCTCGCCGGGCCGCGCACCATCGCCGAGTTCATCGAACCCACGATCGCCAAGGCCGCCGCCGACGCGGGACGGCCGAAGCCCAGGATCATCGCAGCGGTGCCCGCGCTGGTGTCGGACGATGTCGACGCCGCGCATGGCGTGGCGGCTGAGCAGTTGAGCTTCTACGAGACCATCCCGTCGTATCAGAAGGTCATCGCGCAGGGAGGGCGTCGCGAGTGTCGCCGACCTCGCCGCGGTGGGGTCGGCTGAATCGGTGACCCGGCAGCTGCGGAGCTATCTTGACGCGGGCGCAACGGACGTCGTGCTCAGCGCGCTGGACCGCGCGGATGCCGCGGTGGCCGAAGAGCTCTGGGCCGTCGCCGCCGCGCTGTAGCGCGGACTCCTGCCCTTGCTGCGAGGTGCAACACCAGCGAAACATAGCGGGCTTACCGTTTCGGGATGCCGTCGCGACGACGGTCGGCACTGGTCGACAGGCTGGTGGTCGACCAACCGGGCCGTCCGCAGCAGGAAATCCTGGACGAACTGCGCCGCGTGATCCTCGACGGCGCGGTTCCTCCTGGCACACCAATCCCGCTGGCGGAGGTGGCCGATCTGTTCGGGGTCAGCCAGATCCCCGTTCGAGAATCGCTGAAAACGTTGATCGGTGAAGGCCTGGTCACCCACCGCAGCAACTCCGGCTACACCGTCGCACAGCTCACTGTCGCAGGAGCTGCGCGAAATGTACATCGTGCGTGAGACATTGGAGTCCGCCTCATTGGCCGCCGCGCTGGCCAATGCCACCGATGCGGATCGCGCCGCCATCGTCGCCGTAAACGAGGTTCTGCAGCAGGCGATCCGTGACGACGACCCGCTCACCTATCAGCGACAGAGCCGGCAGTTTCACATCGCTCTGACTCGCCCGTCACGCATGTACCGGTTGCTGCACATGCTGGAAGCGGCGTGGAATGTCACCGAACCGGTGCAGTCGATGGTTCATGTCGCGCCGTCCGACCGCGCGCATCTGCACACCGATCATTGCCAGATGGTCGACGCGTTTCTCGCCGGCGACGTTGAACAATTGCTCGCGGTAGTCGGAATTGCATGCCCAGCGTCTCAACTCGGTCATTGCGACGCTGCCCACCGACACCGGACTGTTGGCTCCGCCGGATATATCTTTCACGCAATAGCCAGGTATTTCCCAGGAAATAGGGGCGAAATACGCCGTCGATAGCGTCCGTCCATGACCGACATCGACACACCGCAGACCGACGAAACAACTGCCGCCGGGCCCCGTGGTCGGCGCGGGCGACCTCATCGAAGCCGCCGGTCACCCTGTCGGTAGCGGGGCGATCAAACCCGGTTACGACCCACGCCTGACCAACGAGGACCTGGCTCCACTGCGCGAACAGCATTGGAGCGTCCTACAACATCTTCGCGTTCTGGATGTCCGACGTGCACAGCGTCGGCGGCTACGTGACCGCCGGCAGCCTGTTCGCACTCGGGTCTGGCCAGCTGGCAGGTGCTGATCGCGTTGCTTATCGGCATTGTCATCGTCAATATCTTCTGCAACCTGGTGGCCAAGCCCAGTCAGGCCACCGGCGTGCCCTATCCCGTCATCTGCCGCAGCGTGTTCGGCGTGCTCGGCGCCAACATCCCGGCAATCATCCGGGGTCTGATCGCGGTGGCGTGGTACGGCATCCAGACCTATCTGGCGTCGGCCGCGCTGGATATCGTGCTGCTCAAGCTGTTCTCCGGTTCTGGCGCCGTACTCCGACGTCAACCAGTACGGCTTCCTCGGACTGCCGTTGCTTGGCTGGGGCAGCTTCCTGCTGCTGTGGGTGCTGCAGGCCTGCGTGTTCTGGCGCGGCATGGAATCCATCCGCAAGTTCATCGACTTCTGCGGCCCCGCAGTCTATGTCGTCATGTTCTTGTTGTGCGGCTACCTGATCTACAAGGCCGGCTGGGGCGCAATCGATCTCAACCTTGGCGAGGTGACCTACACCGGAGCTCGAGTCGATCCCCGTCATGCTCGGCGCGATCGCACTTGGTGGTGTCCTACTTCTCTGGACCGATGTTGAACTTCGGCGACTTCGCCCGCTACGGCAAGTCATTCGAGGCGGTCAAGCGGGGCAACTTCCTCGGCCTGCCGGTGAACTTCCTGGTGTTCTCGATTCTCGTCGTGGTCACCGCGTCACTCACGGTTCCGGTGTTCGGTGAGCTCATCACCGATCCTGTCGCAGACGGTGGCCCGCATCGACTCCACGTTCGCAATTGTGCTGGGCGCGTTGACCTTCACCATCGCGACCATCGGTATCAACATCGTCGCCAACTTCATCTCGCCGGCGTTCGACTTCTCCAACGTCAGCCCGCAGCGGATCAGCTGGCGTGCCGGCGGAATGATCGCCGCGGTCGGCTCAGTCCTGATCACTCCGTGGAACCTCTACAACAACCCCGACGTCATCCACTACACATTGGAAACCCTCGGCGCGTTCATCGGCCCATTGTTCGGTGTTCTGATCGCTCATTACTACCTGGTGCACAAGCAGAAGGTGATCATTGACGACATGTTCACGCTCGATGAAGACGGAACCTACTGGTACAAAAAGGGATACAACCCAGCTGCCATCATTGCCACCGCCGTTGGGGCAGTGGTAGCGGTCATCCCGGTGCTCGCCAACGGTGTCTACGGCATGCACACCGCCGCGCAGTACAGCTGGTTCATCGGGTGCGGGCTGGGATTCGCGGTCTACCTCTTGCTTGCCACTCGTGGCAAGCTGGCCGTAGCACCGATCCAGTGACCCGGATCTGGCTCATCAATCCGAACACCACCGCGGCGATGACCGCCAAGATTGAAGACTGCGGCAGGGTGGTCGCGGGGACCGATACGTCGGTCACCGGCATCACCTCGGACACCGGCCCAGAGTCGATCGAGAGTCACTACGACGAGGCGCTCAGCGTCCCCGGCGTGCTGCGGGCGATCGAGCGCGGCGAGCGGGATGGCGTCGACGGGTATGTGATCGCCTGCTTCGGCGACCCCGGCCTCGACGCGGCCCGCGAACTCGCGGCGGGACCGGTCATCGGCATCGCCGAAGCGGCCATGCAAGCGGCCAGCCATCTGGGTCGCGGTTTCAGCGTCGTCACCACCCTGGAACGCACCATCGGCCGGGCCACCGACCTCGCTGAACGCTATGGCATGCAACGGTTCTGCCGTGGCATCCACGCGTGCGAGATACCGGTGCTCAACCTCGACACCGACCCGGACGCTCATAAGGTCATCACCGAGGCGTGCCGCGACGCAGTCGAGTCGGACAGATCGGATGTCGTGGTGCTGGGCTGCGCGGGCATGGCGGACATGTGCGGGGACATCTCCGCGGAGTTGGGCGTGCCGGTGATCGACGGTGTTACGGCAGCAACGCTCACCGTGCAGTCGCTCGTCACGATGGGCCTTCGCACGTCGTCGCGCGGCGAGTACGCACCGCCCCCGCCAAAGGCCTATACGGCGGGATGAACCGCGCGCCAGTGCTCGGCGATCTCGATGCGACGCGCCAGCCAGACCCCGTCGTGGGACTGCACGTGGTCACAGAATCGTTCGAGCGCCGCGGTTCTGGCCGGCCGACCGACCAGGCGGCAGTGTAGGCCAACGGAAAGCATCTTGGGGTTGCCCGCGACACCCTCGGCGTAGAGCACGTCGAATGCGTCGCGAAGGTGCGCAAAGAACTCCTCACCGTTGGAAAACCCTGCTGCAGAGGCAAACCGCATGTCATTGGTGTCGAGGGAGTAGGGCACCACGAGATGGTCGGTGTCATGCACCTTTACCCAATACGGCAAGTCGTCTGCGTAGGAGTCCGAGTCGTAGACGAAGCCGCCGTGCTCGACCACGAGCTCGCGGGTATGCGGCGAGTCGCGCCCGGTGTACCAACCGAGCGGCGCGGCGCCGGTGAGTTCACGAAGGACCGCCACGGCCTCGGCGAGGTGTGCGCGCTCGGTGTCGCGGTCGATCAGCTGGTAGGACTGCCACCGCAAGCCGTGGCAGGCGATTTCGTGGCGAAGTTCTCCAAAAGCGGCCACCGCTTCGGGATTTCGCTGCATTGCCCGGGCCACGGCGAAGATCGTCAGCGGAATCCCGCGGCGCTCGAAGACTCGCAGCACCCGCCACAATCCGGCGCGGGACCCGTATTCATACAACGATTCCATGCTCATGTGCCGGTTCGGAAACGCCTCGGCCGGTGTGATCTCGGACAGGAATGTCTCAGACGCCGGGTCCCCGTCCAGCACGGAGTTCTCGGCGCCCTCTTCGTAATTGAGCACGAACTGCACAGCCACCACGGCCCCGCCAGGCCACTGCGGATCCGGCGGATTGCGGCCGTAGCCAATCATGTCCCTTGGGTAGTTCATGCCAGCTCGCCGAACAGCCGAAGGCGGGCCAGGCCGCCGTCGGGGTAGATGTCCAGCCGCGCCTGTTCGACAACGTCTTTCGCATCGACGATGAAGCGGTGCCGGGTGTCGGGCAGCAGATCGGTGCGCGGAAGTAATTCGACCCATTCACCATCGGCCCGCAGCCCGGACAGCATCGCCGCGCCCGGGCTGTTGCCCACGAAGTACGACGTGTCGATCTCAGCGACTCGCACCCGGCCCGCGCCGGCCAATCGGATGAGCACCCAGTCGTTCGCGTCGTCGCGGCGCCGGGCGGTCTCCCAGCCGTCACCCATCACCTGCGCGAGGCCGGGAAAGATGATGTTTTGCGGCGAGCTGTAGAAGCGGTTCGAACAATCCAGCACCAGTCCGCCGTTCTCCAGCGCGGCCAAATCGAGCGGCCCGATACCGAGGAACCGCGGATCGGGCCTGCCCTCCCCGTGCACCCGCAACCGTGCGACCCCGCCGTCCGGATGAATGCGCAGTCGCACGTGGGTCCAACGCTTCTCGGACGTGACCTCGAAGGGGTTGCGGCTGTCGCCGTACACCTTGGCGCGCTCGATGATCGTTTCCCAGCCGGCATCGGCGGCGAGCTGCCCGGCGCGCGGATAGCCGTCGACCTCGATCGCCTCAACCGAGATTTCCGGGGGATAGTTGCCCTTGAACCAGGCGGTGTCGACCACGATGCCGCGGATCACGCCGGGCACGCCGAGCCTCACGATGGCCTCGTCGTGGCCGGGTTCGCGCCGGCGTCGGGTCTCCCAGCCGTCGTAGACCTGACCCCGGTGCCCGAAGGTGGCCGGCTGATAGCTCGCCGGGCCGGGGCTGATCAGGTTGTCCTTCTCCGCGAACGTCTCGTCGTTCGCCCAGATCACCGCCCCGCCCAGCGGGCGCAACGCCAGGTCCGGCAGCCACGTGAAGTCGGGCAGCGAATCCGTCGGGGAGGCCATCCGACCATCGTCACAGATGCGCGCGGTTCCGTCGCCTCAACTGCGTTGGCGCAGCACGGACAGCCGCCGGATCGCCTCGTCCAGCGTGTCGTCGCGCTTGCAGAAGGCGAAGCGCACCAAGTGATTCCACGCGTCGGCGTGGTCGGCACCCGGATCGCAGAATGCGGACATCGGGATGGCGGCCACGCCGGCGCGTTCCGGCAATTGAGCACAGAACTCCGTGCTGTCGTCGATACCCGAGCGGACGCGGATCGGCGCACAAGAAGTAGGTGCCGAAGCTGTCGTGCACTTCGAATCCCAGCTCGGCCAAGGCTGAGCCGAGCTTGTCGCGCTTGGCCTGCAAGGATTCCCGCAGCGCGCCCACCCACGCCTCCTCGGTGTTGAGTGCATGGGCCACGGCCGGTTGAAACGGCGCGCCGCCGACGTAGGACAGGTATTGCTTGGCCGCGCGCACGCCGGAGATGAGTTCTGGTGCGCCGCAGGCCCATCCGATCTTCCAGCCGGTGCAGTTGAACATCTTGGCCGCGCTGGAGATCGTGACCGTGCGGCCCGCCATCCCGGGGTAGTTGGCCAGCGGGATGTGGCGTTGCCCGTCGAACACCAGATGCTCGTAGACCTCGTCGGTGATCACCAGCAGATCGGCGTCCACGGCGAGCTCGGCCAGCGCCTCTCAGTTCGTCATCGGAGGCCACCATGCCGGTCGGGTTGTGCGGCGAGTTGACGATCAGCGCCTTGGTCCGCGGCGTCACGGCGCGGCGCAGGCCGTCGACGTCGATCGCGAAGCCGCGGCCGTCCGGCACCAGCGGAACCGCGCGCCGGTCGCAGCCCGCCATCGCGATGACGGGGGAGTAGGAGTCGTAGAACGGCTCGATCAACAGGACTTCGGAGCCCGGTTCGACGAGCCCGAGAACCGCCGAGGCGATCGCCTCGGTGGCGCCGACGGTCACCAGCACCTCGGTGTCGGGGTCGTAGTCGGTGCCGAAGTGGCGCTTGCGCTGCGCGGCGATCGCTTCACGCAGCGGCGCGATGCCCAGCCCGGGCGGGTACTGGTTGACGCCCTCGGCGATGGCGTTCTCGGCGACCTTGAGCATCGCGGGCGGCCCGTCCTCGTCGGGGAAGCCCTGGCCAAGGTTCACCGCGCCGATGCGCGCGGCCAGCGCCGACATCTCGGCGAAGATCGTGACCGCATAGGGCTGCAGCCGCGACACCGTCATGGGTGCCGAGCCTATGCGGTCGCCCACTCACCACCATTTCCGACGAACGTTCCTTACCGCGCGAAATTTTTGGCGATTTGTCGAGCGGTAAGGAACGTTCGGCCGCTACGAGAGGGCGTGACGAACCAGCCAACACCGCGTCGGTGACGACCGGGTGACGAACCCGCGCGAACCATGAGGTGTGGCTAGTTCGGACGTACTGGCGGCGGTCTCGACCACCTTGGTGGACAGGCTGAGCGCCGGGGTAAGTGACCTCGGCGCGGTGCCGCCGCGGGTGGAGCTGGACGACCTGTCGTCCACACCGGCCAACGACCCGCCGCTGGTCACGCTGTTCCTGTACGACTTGGTCGAGGAGGCGGCCCTCCGTAACCGCGGAAAGACGATCGAGGTCGTCGCCGGTCGCGTCGTCGAACGCAAGCAGCCGCTCTCGCTGTGCTTGCACTACATGGTCACGGCCTGGGCCGGCGACCGCGCCACCGAGCAGGCGCTGCTCGGGCGGGTCATGCAGCTGATGTACGACGACGCAATCATCGACGGGCCGGAGCTGCGCGGTGAGCTCGCCGGCACTGACCACGAGCTGCGGATCAGTCTCTGCCCGATGCGGCTAGAGGACCGCGCCCGCGTCTGGTGGGCGATCAACCTCCCTTATCGGCTCTCCGTCAATTACGAGGTACGGGTCGTCGAGATCGACCCGACCACCTCCCAGACCGCGGCGCCGGTCCAGGGCCGCGACCTGGTGGCGGGGGTGCGCAGATGACCGTCGGACAGATCGTCGGGACCGAGCACCTGTTCATGGCCAGCCCGGTGTGGCTGCACGTCGTCGACACCTTCACCGACAAGGCTCCGGAGGGACCGGTCGAGGTCGGACTGAGCCGCCGGGTCGGGACCACCTGGGTCCCGTTCGAGTTCCGCTACCAGTACGCCTCGAGCGGTGACCTCGCGCTGCTGGGTCTCGGCCGAGTCGCGCCCGGGCTGGCCGGGACGACCATCGACGTTCGGATCACCCTCGGCGTGCCGCGCAGCATCGTGGAGACCTCTGCCGGTGGCGACTCGATCAACCTGACGATCACGGCCTGGAACGCCGACCATCCGCCAGCTCCAGCCGTTCGCGAGCTGGTGCGCTGCTTCCCCGGGCCGGACTACCGGTTCCGGCCGGGCGTGCCCGTGCACGCCGGACGCGCTGTGGACGCCGCGGCAGCGCCCGTGCCGCGGGCCCGGGTCCGGGTCACCGAGACGGTGCTCGGCAACCCCGTGGTCGAGGAGGTCCGCACCGGTGCCGGCGGCTGGTTCAGGATCCCCCTCCGCTGGTCGTCCGGGGCCACCACGCTCGACGCCGACCGGGCGGGCGCGTCCGGCTCCACCACTATCACCCTGCCGGGGGACCTCGGGTCGGTGTCCGTCATCACCATCAGCTGATCGAAGGAGTGCGGCATGCCCGAATACCTCAGCCCAGGCGTCTACGTCGAGGAGGTCGACGCCGGTCCGAAGCCGATCGCACCGGTGGCGACGAGCACCGCGGGTGCTGTCGGGGTGACCACGCGGGGCCCCGCGCAGCCGACTCTGGTCACCAGCTACGGCGACTTCGTCCGCGCGTACGGCGGGCCGCTGACCATCCCCGACGAGACCACCCGGCTCGCGTGGGAGCCGCGCGGACACTGGTGGCAGGCCGCCGAGTCCGTCAAGGCCTTCTTCGACGAGGGCGGCGCCCGGATGTTCTTCCAGCGGGTCCAGCCGGCCTCCGCGGCCCCGTCCACGCGGCCGTTCAACGCCGGCGTGTTCGCGCTCCTGGAGAGCGATGTCGCGAGGGACTCTCGTCGGATCACGCTCAGCCACCTCACGACGGTGGCGGCGGGCGACGCCCTCGACCTGGTCAGCGCTGAGGACGGCTCGGTCCTCGGCTCGGTGACGGTGGCCGCGGTCGACTACCGGACCCGCACCGTCACCCTGAGTGCCGACGCCGGGGTCACCGCGCGATCCGGCCGCGACCTGGCCCGCATCACCGCGGTCGACGCAGCACGCAATGTGCTGACCGTGTCCGCCGGGAGCGTCGGCGTCTGGGGCGACGCCATCGCCGTCCGGCTCCTGCCCGTGGTCGGCGCCCGGCTCCGGCTGGGCGCGACGCCCACGAGCGGGCCGCCGGTCAGCACGACGACCACCGCGGCAGCGGCGGCGGGAGCGACGACGATCACCGTCGCGCCGGTGGCGGGATCGCTGACCTCTGCGACCCCCGCCGGCTTCGGTGTACGCCTCAACGGAGGAGCCACCGTCACGGTGACGAACGTCGCCGCAGCAGGCGCCGCCGTCGGCTTGACCGTGACCCCCGCCCTTGCCTCAGCGCTGCCGGCAGGCAGCACGGTGCAGGTTCTGCGCGGCTCGTTGTCCGGCGCCGTCGTGACTACACCGGGCTCAGGTCGGCTCTACCCGGGGGCGCTCGTCCAGCTCGAGGGCGGCACCGGCGCGGAGCTGCTGCGGGTGACGGCGGTGTCCGGGTCCCAGGTGACCCTGAGCTCCGCGCCCACAGGGACCTACCGGGAGGGCGACGAGCTGACGGTCGTCGAGGCCGACGTGTCGGTGCGGTACCGCCCCGCCGGTGGCGACGAGGTGACCGAGCGGTTCTCGGGCCTGCGGCTCACGCGCGACGGGCACCCCGAGTCGCTGCTGCGACGCGTGAACACCGCGTCACGGCTGGTCACCCTCGCGCCCGGGGCCGACTACGACGGAACCGACCTCACCCGGTTCCCCGCAGTCACCGGCGCGCCGTGGGCGCAGCTGGGCGGCGGTGATGACGGGCTCGCCGGCCTCGACATCGCCGACTTCGTCGGCGAGAACCTGGGGCCTGGGCAGCGCAGTGGGATCCAGGCGCTGGAGGACATCGACGAGGTCGCGATCTGCTGCGTGCCGGGCATGTACTCACCCCGACGTCGAGTCGGCACTGATCACGCACTGCGAGACGCTCCTGGACCGGTTCGCGATCCTGGACCCGCCGCCCGGCCAGAGCGTGCAGCAGGTCCAGGCCTTCCGGAGCCCGATCGACACCAAGTATGCGGCGTTGTACTACCCGTGGGTCCGGATCCGCGACCCGCGGCCCGGCGGCGACGAGCTGCTCGCGCCGCCGGCGGGGTTCCTGGCCGGGATCTACGCACGCACCGACACCGACCCGCGGGGTCTTCAAGGCGCCCGCGAATGAGGTGATCCGTTCCATCCGGGGCTTCGAGGTGGCGGTGACGAAGCGCGAGCAGGACATCCTGAACCCGCAGCGCATCAACGTGCTGCGGTTCTTCCCGGCCGGGGCAACCGGGTCTGGGGAGCACGAGTGCTCACCTCGGACGACGCGTGGAAGTACATCCCGGTGCGGCGGCTCTTCATCATGATCGAGGAGTCGATCGACGAGGCGCACGCAGTGGGTGGTGTTCGAGCCGAACGACGAGCGCGCTGTGGGCCCGGGTCCGCCAGTCGGTCGAGCGCTTCCTGTTCACCCAATGGCGGCTCGGCGCGCTGTTCGGCGCCACCGCCGACGAGGCGTTCTTCGTGGTCTGCGACCGCTCGACGATGACCCAGGACGCGATCGACAACGGGCGGCTCATCTGCGAGATCGGCATCGCGCCGGTCAAGCCCGGCGGAGTTCGTGATCTTCCGGATCCAGCAGAAGACCCTCGACAACGTGACGGCCTGACGCCGTCAGAGAAGGAGCGACCGTGCCCACCGTCATCCGCAACGACCCGTATCCGGGTCACAACTTCCACCTCATCGTCAACGGGCGTCACCGACGAGGGCGACGCCGTGAGCTGCGCGTTCACCGAGATCACCGGGCTCGAGATCGAGCTCACGTGATCGAGTACCGCAACGGCAACGAGGACCACACAGTCCGCAAGATCCCGGCCTGAAGAAGTACACCAACCTCACCTGCAAGCGGGGCTCACCGGCCACCTCAGTTCTGGAACTGGATCAAGCAGGCCCTCGACGGCGAGGTCCAGCGGCCGACGGCTCGATGATCCTGCGCGACGAGAACCAGGCAGGAGGTGATGCGCTGGAACTTCTCGCGTGCCTGGCCGTGCAAATACACCGGGCCGAGGTTCAACGCCGCCAACAACGAGATCGCGATGGAGTCCGTCGAGTTCTGCGTCGAAGTCAATTTAACCCTGGCGACCTGACGTGACCGTCGAGCTCCCCCGGAGTACCGCGTCGTCGACGGCGCACGCACGGTCGCCCGAGGACGGCCTGCGCAACGACGTCGCGGCGTTCCTGGGCTCGACGACACGAGGGCCCGTGTGGCGTTCGCGATCCGCGTTACCAGCCGGCAGGCGTTTGACGCCTTGTTCGGTGGGCCCTCCGGCACCGTGTCACGGGCGGTGGCGGCGTACTTCCTCAACGGCGGCCCAGGTCGCCTGGGTGGTGCGCGCCGGGAGGAGTGGCCTGCCCGCGACCGGTCGGCTGTCGCTTGGTGAGGTGACCCCGGACGGCACCTGGACCGGCGACGGGCCGGTCCGCATGAGCCCTGCCCGGCACGTCGTTGGCAGTGCAGGCGTCGAGCCCGGGCAGCTGGGCCGACGGGACGTCGGTCCGCGTCGACTACCGCGCCTACGGCCGGCTCGGCCGAGCGGAGCTGGACCTGGTGGTCCGCGCACCCGGGGAAGAACCGCGCTGGCGGACGGGGCTGGCGCCCGACGAGCTCGTCGAGGCGGTCACCAGTACCGGGCTGCTCACCGCCGCCTTCCAGGGTCCACCCGGCCGCGGCACGGAGTCTGCTTCCGGGCCGGCGCGCCGCACGGTCACCGAGGTGCTCGGCGGCGGGCTCGAACCGACGCTCGACCTGCTCGCGCTCCAGGACGCGGTCGTCGCCCAGGCTCAGACAGACGAGATCGCGATGGTCTGCGTGCCGGACCTCTCGACGATCCTGGACCCCGACGACCAGGACGCCGCCCTGCTCGAGCTCGCTTCCGCCGCAGCCGCCGTCCAAGACCGCATCGTGGTGTGCTCGGCCCCAGTCGCGGCGACCGACGTCACCGGTCTCGCCGAGTGGACCGGTCGTGCCGGGCAGGTGCTCGCCGACCCGGCTCTCGGCCGTGCGGTGGCGGCGTACTTCCCACGTCTCCTGGCCGAGGACCTCGCGCCGAGCGGACCCGACCTGTACGTGTCGACCGACCCCGTCGGCCACGTCTGCGGCCGGATCGCGGAGCTGGACCGGGAGCGCGGGTCCGGGTGGAGCCCGGCGAACACGCTGGTCCGCGACGCCGTCGACGTCGCGACCCCCTTGCCGTCCGACCTTCAGGCGACGGCGTACGGCCTCGGCGTGAACCTGCTCCGCCCCCGTGTGGGCGGCGGGCTCGAGATCTGGGGTGCCCGCACCATGGACCGGTACGACGGGCGCTTCCTCGCCCACCGCCGGTTGGTGCACCGGATCGTCCGGGCGGCAAGGCGGGTGACTGAGCCCCTGGTGTTCGACGTGAACGACCAGCTGCTGCGGTTCAGCGTGGCCCGCGCCCTTAACGGCGTGCTCATGGAGGCGTTCCGCACCGGTGCGTCAAGGGCGCCGCCCCGGAGGAGGCGTACCGCGTCCGGTGCGACGAGACCACGAACCCGCCCGAGACCGTCGACGCGGGCCAGGTCATCTGCGAGATCGACGTGGCGCCGGCGGTGCCGATGGAGTTCATCACGCTGCGGCTCACCATCGGCGCCGCAGGGACTGCTCGAGGTGGTGGAGCGATGACAATCATCCCCTCCATCGAGGACCCGCTGCCCAGCCTACAGGTTCCTCGTCTCGCTCGACCCGTCGGACGCGTACCTACCGCGCTTCCAGTCCGCGATTATCACGCTGATCGCGGCCGGTCAGTTCAGCGAGGTGACCGGGCTGGGCGCGAACCTGGAGGTGCTCGCGCAGCCCGAGGGCGGCCGCAACGACTACGTGCACCAGCTGCCGGTCCGCCACTCCTACACGCGGATCGTGCTGAAGCGCGGCGTGGTCCGTGACCCGGGCCTGTTTTTCTGGTACCAGGCCGGTTTCAGCCAGTCGATCGGTGCCCGGCGCGACGGCGCGATCATCATGCTCACTGAATCGTCAGTACCCGGCCGTGGGCTGGATCTTCCGCGGTGGGCTCGCCGCCGCGTGGAAAGGGCCCGAACTCAAGGCCGGCGACAACGCCGTCGCCGTCGAGTCCCTGGAGATCGCCCACGAAGGACTTGTCCAGGTGCCGTTAACTCCACCCCGGATTGGCACATGATCACCATCGAGCTCCTTCAGGTGATGTTCGCGGTCGAGCGCGAGCAGGACGAGGTCCGGTTCGCCGACCTGTTCGAGGAACACATGGCGCGGCACGAGGCGGACAAGCGGCGTGACCGCGACGTGGTCGTCAGCGACGCGGACCGCACCATCGGCGAGGGGAGCTTCTGGTGAGCCTGCCGATCAACTTCCTGGGCCTGAGTTCGCCGAGGCCGAGCTCCGCATCGTCGAGCCCGCCGAGCAGGCCGCGACCATCCCGCTGCACTTCAACCCGGCGGAGTACAAGCTCTCCAAGGAGAACACTTTCGCCGAGATTCCGATCCCGGGCCTCGTCTCGCCACCTCTGCAGTACGTCCGCGGCGGCGCCCAGGTCCTCACCATGGACCTGCTCGTCGACACCTCCGACGAGCTTAAGAGCGTGAAGACCAAGTACGTCGACGCGATCGCCGCCTGCCTTGCCAAGAACTCCAAGCTGCACGCCCCGCCGATCCTCGCCTTCCACTGGGCGGGCGAGGTGTTCAAGGGCGTGCTCCAGTCCCTCGACGTGACCTACGTGCTGTTCCACATCGACGGCAAGCCGTTGCGGGCCAAGCTGGCGGTCAAGCTCAAGGAGTACCGGCCGGTCGAGGTCCAGCTGAAGGACCAGGAGTCCTCACCCGATGTCGAGAAGCGGTACGTCGTCCGCAGCGGCGAGACACTGAGCTCGATCTCCGCCGCGGTCTTCCGCGACCCGGCACTGTGGCGGGAGATCGCGGTCGCCAACGGAATCACCGACCCGCGTCGGATCGCCCCCGGCACCGTGCTCGTCGTACCCCGCCTGGTGGAGGCACGGTCATGACCGGCTCCGAGCGCACGCCCGGGCTCCCGGACTCCTACTACGCCCCGTCGTTCCTGGTCGAGATCGACGGCAAGCCGCTGGACCCGCGCACGAACGGGGACGTGCTGGAGATTGTCGTGCGGATGGACCTCGACAAGCTCACCAGCGCCGACCTCAAGCTCAACAACTACGACGACCAGACCTTCGACCTGAAGTGGACCGACTCCGACACGTTCGCGATCGGCAAGACGGTGCACGTCCAGCTCGGATACGCCGACCGGCTGATCTCCCTGATGCGCGGGTTCATCACGACCCTGGCCCCGGACTTCCCGTCTGACGGCCCACCCACGCTGGGGGTCGGCGCGATCGACGCGCTGGCCAAGCTCAACCACTCCAAGCCGCCCGAGGACAAGGTGACCTACAAGTCGGTTCGCGACTACGAGATCGCCCAGGAGATCGCGGGCCGGCATGGGATCCAGGTCGAGGTGACCAAGGAGGGGCCGCGGCACGAGCTGGTCGTGCAGGAGAACAAGGACGACGCGCTGTTTCTGAGAGAGCGGGCCCGGCTCATCGACTTCGACGTATTCATGCGGACCGACCCCAAGACGAAGAAGGACAAGCTGCACTTCGTCAGCCCGAAGGATGGGCGGGGACCGGAGTCCATCCGCACCTACGTGCTGCGCTGGGGGACCCTGCGCAATTCGGACGTGTCACCGAGCCTCATCGAGTTCAAGCCCACGATCACCGCCGGCAGTCAGGTCAAGTCGGTGACCGTGCGTGGGTGGGACACCGAGAAGAAGGAGGCGATCGTCGCGAAGGCGACGCCGGCCAACACCAAGGGCGTCCGGGGCCCGGCGAAGAAGACCGGTCCGGATGCAGCCGCCGAGATCGCCTCAGGCTCCGGCCGTGAGGACGTGGTTGTGGATCGCCCGGTCGCGAGCCAGGAGGAGGCGCTCGCGCTGGCGCGGGCCTTGCTCGCACGGCGGTCCTACGAATTCCACACCGCCAAGGGCAAGCTCATCGGGCTTCCGGATCTCCAGCCGGACGACAACCTCGAGATCCACGGGGTCGGCAACCGGTTCGGTGGGCTCTACCACGTCACCAAGGTGACCCACACCCTCAACGACAAGGGCTACATCACGGAGTTCGAAGCACGAGGCTCCCAGGTCACGAACCAGGCCACGGCATGAACGCCTCACGAGATCGCGTGCTTCCCCCACTCTGCTTCAGCCCACGAGGTTCCGGGAGCCGCGAATGAGCACCGCGGCCCGCGTCGACCAGCGGATCTACGGCGTCGTGATCGGCATCGTGACGAACGTCAACGACAAGGACGGGCTCGGCCGGGTCGAGATCAGGCTGCCGTGGTACGCCAATGGGTACCGCCGTTGGGCGAGGATCGCGCAGATGTACGCCGGGGACGGCTACGGGAGCACCTGGGTCCCGGAGGTCGACGGCGAGGTCCTCGTGCTCTTCGCGCACGGGGACATGCGCTGGCCGTTCGTCGTGGGCTGCCTCTACAACCCGGTCGACCGGCCGCCCGAGTCGCGCACGTCCTCGGCGCCGACGTCCGGACGCTGCGCACCCCGAACGGCTCCGAGATCCGCGTCGACGAGCAGAACGAGGTCGTCGAGGTGAAGACGAGCAGCGGGGCCACCGTGCGGCCTGGAGGAGCAGACCGGCTCGCTGACCCTCGAATGGCCACCCGAGGATCACGCTCAAGTCCGCCGACATCGAGATCGAGGCGTCCGGTCCCCCGCCGGACCGTCAAGGGATCCACGATCGCGCTCAACTCAGACCTGATTCCGACCCGACGCAGGGAGGGGAGGGAACGACATGGGAGCAACCGGCCGCCCGCATCGGCGACTCCGTTCTCCGGTGCGGACACGCACATCGTGATGGTGCCCTCCGGCACCGGCACCCCGGTGCCCACGCCGATCCCGGGGCACCCGTTCGCCGGGAAGCTCACCTCCGGCGGGTCCACCGACGTCTCGCATCGACGGCAAGCCGGCCGCGGTCGTCGGGCTCGGTCGCGACCAACGACCCCGAAGCACATCCCGCTCCCGCCCGGCGTCTCGTTCCAGAAGCCCGCCCAGACAAGGGCAGCGTGAGCACAGGGCTCGTCGTCGGTGACCATCAACGGCAAGGCCGCGGCGCGGCTCGGCGACCCGGTGCGGTCGTGCAACGACCCGACGGACCCCGAGACGAGCGCGGTCGTCTCCGGTGCGGGGACGGTGACGATCGGATGACCGCCTTCCTCGGCCGGGCTGGACCCCTCCCCGCTGCTTCCCGACGCGCGGGGGGCTCGCTGCGCTACGTCGACGAGGACGCCAACGTGGCGCAGTCGCTGCGCGTGCTGCTCCGCCACCGGCCCGGGCGAGCGGGTGATGCGACCGGGCTTCGGCACCGAGGCCCCGCGGCTCGTCTTCGCCCCCGGGCTCGGAGACCAACCGGCGGCTCCTCGAGACGAGTGTGCGCGACGCCGTCCGCGACCACGAGCCCCGGGCCCGGCTGGATTGGACGTCACCGTCACCCCGAGGACCCGCAGCGCCCCCGAGGTCTGCGCGATCGAGGTGACCTACACCGTGCGGCGTACGAACACCCGCACCTCCATCGTCTTCCCGTTCTACCTGAGCCGACCGGGAGGACTGCCGTGAGCGCCCTCCCGCCCCCGAGCTCGCTCTCGCCCTCGACGACCTCACCTTCGCCGACCTGCTCCGGGCGGCCCTCGCCGACATCCCGGGTGCCTCGTCCGGTCCCGAGTGGACGCTGCACGGCCCGGTCGACCCCGGCATCACCCTCGTCGAGCTCTTCGCGTGGCAGCTCGAGCAACGGCTGTACGCCGCCGAGCAGGACACCGACGACATCGTCCGCGCCGGACTCCGACCTGCTGGGCGTCCCCGGCCCCGCTGTCCCGCTTGCGTGGTGGCCACCGCTCCCTGACTCCTCCGCTCCCCCAGCCTACCTGGCTCGGCGCCGGCACGGTGATCCGGCCCTGACCGACGACGCCGGGGGCCGGCGGTTCGCCCTCACCGCCGAGGTCCCGACGTCCTGCCCGTGCACGCGGTCTCGGTGGCGGGCTCGCTGTTCGAGGCCCCGGCGACCGCATCGAGCTGCGGCCTCGACCCCCGGCGGTCCGCGACTGACCGACCGGGTGCCTCTCAGCCTCCTCGGTCCCGCGTCCGCACCCACGGTGCCGCCCGCGTGGGACGCCGAGGCGGCCCGACGCCGCGACTCCCGCCGACCTGCGGTGGACCGCCGTCGGTCCGGACGGCACCGAGGAGGACGTCGACGTCGTCGACGGCACGGGGGCCTTCCGGCGCAGCGGGCCTGGTCCAGGGTGGCGTGGCCGGGGGTCTGGAACCCGGTCGGCGGCCAGGGCTGCCGGCTCCGCGCCGAGGCCGTCGCCGGGCGGCTGGTCCGAGCCGGTCCCCATCGACGGCGTGCACGCGAACGCCGTGGTCGCCGCGGACCCCGGTGCCGGCCCAGGCCGACCTCACCGATCGCCTTGCGGCCCTGCTCCCACTGCCCGGCCAGGTGCCCTGTCCGTGCCGGGGCACCTCCGGCCTGCTGATGGACGGTGGGGGTGAGGCCGAGATGCTTGCCCTCGACGAGCGGGACGGCGTCGAGCACCGGTGGACGTCGGCGTCGAGCCGCGTGGGCCGCCCTCGGCCCGGCCGACCGGGTGTTCGTGGTCGACCGGGTGCGCGGCGAGCTGCGTTTCGGCGACGGACTCGCCGGCCGGGTGCCACGCGCGGCCGAGGGGGGCCGCTGCGTCGTGCGGTACGCCGTCGGGGGAGGCGTCAGCGGGGAACCTCGGCGCCCGCGCTACGTGGGGGCCCTGGAGGACGCGGGGCGGTGTCCGGCGGCCAACCCGGTGCCCGCCACGGGAGGTGCGGACCCCGGGAGCCGGTGTCCGCCGCCCCGCCAGCGGGCCGCCGACGAGCTGCCGCCCGGCCGGACCGGACGGTCACCGAGGAACGACGTCGCGCGACCTCGCGCTGGCCACACCCGGCGTGGCCGTCGCCCGCGTGCCGTGGTCAGCCCGGGCCACCACCCCGACCACCCCTGGTGCCGACGTACCCACCGCCCTCACGGTCACCGTGGTCCCGGGCGTCGACCGCACCGGCCACCGTCGGCGGCTGGTCGGAGGCCTGGACGCCCGCGCCCGTCCCCGACCGCGGCCTGCTGGCCGCCGTCCGGGGAGCCCCTGACCACCGCCCGGCTGATCGGCCAGGAGGTGTTCGTCCTCGCGCCGGGCTACCGAGGGTCCGGTCTGGTGACCGTTTCCCAGAGCGCGCTGGCCGCACGCGGAGGAGCGCATCGACATCGCTTTGCGACGCCACCTCGACCCGCTCGCGGCGGGCCGACGGTGCGGCTGGCCCTTCGGCGGGACGGTCCGGCCCTCCGCGCTGATCGGCGTCGTGAGCGCCGGCTGGGACCCGAGGCGATCTCACCCGGCTGGCCGTCGCCCTCGACGACGGCCGGCCGCGCAGCGACGCGGAGGCTGCCCATCGGGGCGCGGGAACTGGTTCGGTTGGACCGGGTCGAGGTGGCCTGGGTGCCCGCGACCCCGGGGAGGTGGCCGGCGGTGACCGGGGTCGGGACGTCGGCCGCGACCTGACGATGGTGCGGCGCCGGTCGAGGCGGGCTCGACCCCGCGCCCCTCACCGAGACTCGCGACGTGTTCCAGGTGATGGGCCGCCGTGCGGCGGCGTACACCCCCGAGTGGACCGTCCGGACCCCGGACGACGCGGGCGTCGCGATGGTCCGGTTCACGCGACCATGGCGGCCGTCGCCGCCGCCGGTTTAACCGCATGCCGCGCCGGCTCGCCCTGGACCACCTGCACGCTGGTGGGTTCCGCCCCGTCACGGGGGCCCCCCGCTCGCCCTGGCGGGGTTGAAGGTGGCCGAACGGGCCCCGGCGCCGGTGGGAGTCCCGGCAGGCGCGGTGTTCCCGACTCCATCGGGACCGACGGGCCGGGTCTGGAGACCCCCCAGGCGTGCACGGCCTGCCGGGCACGGTCGTGGGCTGGCCGTGTTGAGCGGCGGCTGGATCGCGCTCGACCGCCGCCGACCTCGCGGGCTGCGCCCTTCGGCCGGCGCGCACTCCGCCGGCCGAGCTGTGGTGGGGGATCGACTCCGGCCGTGGCCCCGGACGGGACGCTCGCTGTCGCCGTCGAGCTGACTCCCGCGCCGGGGCGGGCCACCGCGTCCGCCTCCGCTTCGGCGCCCCGGTGCGCGCCGCCGCTGCTCCGTTGGGAGGCGATCACCCGCCGGGCCGGTGGAGCTTGCCGTGGAGCTCGACGACACCCGGGGCGTGACCCGCGCGGGGTCGTCGCCTTCCGGGTGCCAGCGCCGCTGGACCGGCCACCGGGGCTCCGTCCCTGCCGCGGCCGGTACGCCGCCCGCTGGCTGCGTGCGCGGCTGGTGTCGGGCGAGTTCCCGTCCCGGTGGGGCTCCAGCAGGTCATCCTGAACGGGGTCAGCCTCGCCGCCCGGTCCGGGCGCGGCGAGGTCGCCGACCCCCTCGAACGCCGGCCTCGGGGCGTTCGACCTACCGGCTCGCCCGGCCTCCCGTTCTCCCCGGGCCGTCACCCTCGATGTGGGCGAACCGGCCCCCGCCTCGGCGCGGGGGACGCCGTCGCGCTGGGACGAGGTCCCGACCTTGCGACCGCCGACGCCGACGACCGGGTGTTCCCCCTCGACCCGGTCCACGGCCCGCTCACGTTCGGGACGGGATGGACGGCAAGGCGGTGCCCGCGGGCTACCGCAACGTGGTCGCGCAGACGTACGCCGTCGGCGGCAGCACCGAGGGCTGCCGGCCGCCGGCGACATGCTGCCCTCCGAGGTCAGCGCTCCGGACCGGGACGGTCTCGCGGTCCTGACGATCACCACCGGCACCCGGCCGATCGCCGGCGAACCTGCTGCGTCCGCGGCCGGCCGAGCTCCGCTCGCGACTCCGCGCGGTCGCGGCCAGCGACTACGCGGGCGCCGCGCTCGCCACCCCGGGGGTCGCCGTGGCGCGTGCCCACGCCTTCCCGCCCGGGACGCGCGGGCCGGCGCCGCCGACCCGGCACCGTCACCATCGTCGTGGTCACCGCGCCGATCGGACCCGCCCACCGGAGGCCGTCTGCGGAGCTGCTGCGGCGGTCGCCGCACCTGGCACGTGACACCGGCGTGCCGGCGCCCGTCGTCGGCCGCCCCGCGTACCGCGACCTGGCCGTCCGCCTCCTCGTCGCCGCCCCGACGCGGACCTGCGCCGTCCCAGCACCGCCCGCGACGACTCGACCGGTGGCTGACCCGCTGATTGGCGGCGCCGGGGACCGGCTGGCGCTTCGGCGCGGCCGTCCGCTGGGACGCCCTCGTCCGCATGCTCCTCTCCGCGTGCTGGTCCGGCGGGGCCTCTCCCGTGCGCCTCCGGATCGGCGACCGGCTGCTGCCGGCCTGCACCGACGCCGACCTCTGGCCGGACGAGCTGGTCTGGCCCGGCGGGCACCTGCTCGAGGCCGTCCGGCGGGGGAGCGCGCCGTGAACGCTGATCCCGACTTTCCGGCTGCTCGACGTCACCACCGGCTGGGACGCCCGGCCGACGACGGGCTGGACCGCATCGGCCTCGTCGGGGGAGCGCTGACCCTGGCCGCCGCAACGCCGCCGGCGCCGGGGCCCGACCCGCCGCCGGCCGGACCGGTGCTGGCCTGGTCCCGCGACTGCACCTGGTGGCTCGGCGGGCGGTGCGGGCTCTTGCGGCTGGACCCGTGCGACGAGCAGTTCCGCCCCTGGCGGGACCGCCACCGGGTCCTCGCCCTCGCCACCTGCGGCGAGCGGCTGGCGTGGTGCTGGTCAGCGGGGAGGTCGGGTCTTCCACATCGGCTCCGGTCTCCTCTGGGCCGAGCCGTGTCCCGGGTGCGGCCACGGTCGCGATCATCCCGAGCCGACTCGTGGTCGTCGGCCGGCACGGGCTGCGCACCGAGCTCGACCCGAGCGGACTGGTCTGCCGCGCGGAGCGCTGCCGACCGGGCGATGACATCCCTCCCGCCCCGCCCGACCCGCCGGTGCCGGCCGGGGCGACCGTGGGAGCCGACGGCTTCTGCCTCGAGGGGCGCGGCTGCTTCGACTGGCGCGGAAGGCGGGCCTCGGCGACCGGCCCGCAGACCGGGGCGGTGTACCAGACCCGTGGCCAGTACCTGAGCCTGGCGCTGGACTCCGGCATCCCCGGCTGCCGCTGGCACCGCGTCCGGCTGGACGCCGACGTCCCGGACGGGACCCGGTCGAGATCGCCTTCGCCACCACCGACGGCCCTGCCGAGGGGCGGCCGGAAACGCCGCCGGTGCCGGGGGAGTGGAGCGACTTCCCGCCGCGAGCCGCACCCCACGGACTGGTACATCGTGACCCCCGGGTCGACCGACAGCACGCTCGGGGCGGCACCGGGCCGGTACGGCTTTCTCCGACTCCGGCTGACCGGCGACGGCGACAACACGCCGGCGGTCCACCAGGTCCGGTTGGACCTGCCACGGGCGACGGGGATCGACCGTCTGCCGGCCGTCTACGCCGACGACCCCGCGGCCGGGGACTTCACCGAGCGGTTCGTGAGCGTCTTCGACGCCGAGCTCAAGGAGCTCGACGAGGTGCTGGCCCGCCGGCCCGACCTGCTCGACGCGGACGGCCTGCCCGACGCCGCACTGGGATGGCTGGCCGGCCTGATCGGCACTGGGTTCGAGGCCGAGATGGACGTCGAACGGCGTCGCGAGTGGCTGCGGGCGGCGCCGGGCTCTTCCGGCAGCGTGGCACGCTCACCGGGCTGCTGGAGACGCTCCGCGTGGCCCTCGGCGTGATGGCCACCGTCGAGGAGCTCGGCACCGCGCGTCCGTGGGGCGCCGTCGGGAGCACGCACCTGGGGAGCGTGCGGCTGTTCGGACGCTCACGGGTTCGGGTGCGCTTGGGCACCTCCCGGCTCGGCGGCTCCCGGCTCGAGTCGGACGGCAACCCCGACCACGACGCGGCGCTGTTCGGCGCGTCCGGGTTCGGGTGCACCTGCCGGCCGCACCGACACCGCGCTGGTCGCGCGGGTCGTCGGCCGACAGCTGCCCGCGCACGTGGCGGCCGAGGTGAGCGCCGCCACGGCGGGGTTCGTGGCGACCGTGCTTCGGCTGGGCGTCGACACGGTGCTGACCACACCCGACCCAGCGATCGTCGGGGCCGCCTCGCTCGGGCGCGTCGGCGTGGTCGCGTCCGGCCGGAACGCCGCGACCCGCCAGGTGGCGGGCCGGCCGCTTCCCGTCGCGGCGCGACGGAACTGACAGCTAGAGGGATCGGAGCGACTAATGGCCACCCAGACCAGGACCCGGCACCCGGGCAAGCACGGTGACTGCGGATGCGACGGCTCGCACACTGAGGGCTGTGGCACCATCCCGGAGCTGACCCGGCTGCGCTACTTCCACGGCCAGCCTCTCGGCGCACTCGACCTGCGCCGCGAGCAGGCCTACTACCTCGAGAAGGCCCGTCTGCGCAACCGCCTGCTGCACGGCTGGGGCATCGTCTGCGGCCTCGACGTCACGGTCACCGAGAAGCAGCCGTGTCGGCCCGGGACACGACCCGACGTCACCGAGGTGATCGTGATGCCCGGTGCAGCACTCGACTGCGTGGGCAACGAGATCGTCGTTCGCCATCCGCGGCCGGTCTTCGTCGCCGACTGCTCGACGACCGCGAGCTGGACGGCTGCACGATCACCCCGACACCGTCTACCTGACGCTGTGCTACCACGACGTGCTCGCTCGACCCGATGCGGCCGATGCTCGCGCACGGCTGCGAGCCCACGCCGGGCTGCGAGTACGGCCGCATCCTCGAGAGCTACCGGATCTGCGCGACCACCAACCGCCCCGACGCCGGTCCGGACTGCGAGCCCTGCTGCGGCGCCTGCGGCGACCTGTGCCTGGAGCTCGCGGCGATCAACGACTTCGGCCCGGCCGAGCCGCTGCGGGCCGAGCAGCTCGACCTGTCCGGCCGCCGGCGGCTGGCGCTGCACCCTTCACCACGATCACGGGCATCAACTGGGTGCACGGCGCGACCTACCGGAAGGACGACGTCAACGCGCTGCTCGACGAAGGCTTGCGGTTCCGCCTCTCGCGTGGCGTCCGCGCCGCCACGCTGCGGCCCGGCGTCGTCGAGCTGACCGGAGTCGAGTCCGGTGCCGGCCGGTCGGGAGCCGTCTTACAACATCGAGGGCGACTTCGTCGGGCTACCGGCCACCGGCCTGGTCGAGGACGGTCACCTATCGCCGGACGACCGGAGAGACGCTCCAGTACGGCGACCGGCTGGTCGTGACCCTGCGCGGTGACTTCGTCCTCGACGAGTGCTGCCGCGCCCTGGACGGCAACCACGTCGGCGGTGGCGTTCCGGTGACGGACGCGGCGTACGAACCAATTGAGCCACCTCCCGACACGGGCTGCCCGCCGCGGCCGTCCGGGAACGGCGCCGAGGGCGGGGACTTTGTGTCCTGGATCCTCGTGACCCCGAAGAGGAACGAGAAGTCATGAGCACCCCGGCGTCCGCCGCGCCCGGTGTGGGCCCCCAGCCCACCGGGCCGGGTCCCGCACGCGCGCTCGGGGACTGCGGCTGCGGCGGGACCGGCCGGTCGGTCCGCGGCGCCACCGGCTGCGGCTGCAGTGGCTCGTGTGGTGGCTCGTGCGGCTGCGGCGGCCATACCGGCGCGTCGGCGTTCGTCCGGCCCCGGTTCTTCAGCGGCATGTTGCTCACCGAGGACGACCTCCAGGCCATCGACGACTACGCGGTGGCCAAGCGGCGGCTCACCAACCGGCATGTGTTCGGCACTGGCGTGGTGTGCGGGCTTGAGGTGGACTGCGACCCGTGCCGACCCGGCTGGCTCACGGTCACGCCGGGCTACGCGCTGGACTGCTGCGGCAACGACATCGTGGTCACGTGCCCCGAGCAGCTCGACGCGCTGGTGCTGCTCGACGAGCTTCGGCGACGGTCCGGGGTGGACTGCGGCGAGCCCTGCGAGGACCAGCCCAGGCGCGACTACCTGCTGGTGGTCAAGTACGACGAGCAGCCGGAGCAGCCGGTTGCGCCGTACTCCCAAGACGACTGCGCGGTCGGCGACTGCGAGTACTCCCGGATCCGGGAGGGCTACCGGTTCGAGCTGGCGTGCGACGTCGACCCGGACGAGCCTTCGTTGTTCGACCGGCTGGCCGAGTGCATGCGGCTGGGGGACGACCGCACCCGGGAGCACGTCGCGCTGCTGACCGGCCTGCTGCGGCTGGCGACCACCCAGGCCGCGGTGTCGGCGGTGGAGGCCGGCGAGGCCGCCCCCGTCATGGAGGTACCGGTGAGCAAGGACTTCGACGTGGTGGAGAAGGAGTTGAAGAGCCCCGAGGCGCAGAGCGCGGTCGTCCTCGCGAACGCGTTGGAACTGCTGAGCCGGTCCAACGCCGCGGTGACCGCCGACGCCGCCCATGCGGCCGGGGAGGGGCCCCGGGTATTCGCCGGGCGCCAGCGTGACGTCGTACTGAAGCGGCGGGCGGAGCTCGCCGACGCGGTGCGGGATACGACAGAGTTCGGGCAGCTCCCCGCAGACGAGCAGCAGCGGGCCCTGCGCATCCTGGGCCAGGTCCAGCGGGACCCGCAGGAGCTCGCGAGCAAGGGCCTCTCCGAGCGGATGTGGACGCTCGCGGGGTACGACGCCGCAGCCGCACCACAGGCGTTCTCGGCCATCGCGGAGAGCGTCCGATCCCGGCTGCTCTACGAGATGGAGCGCCGCGGACGCGGCAACTGCGAGGAGCGCGAGGCGATCAAGAAGCTGCCGTTGGACCGGCTCGACGAGTACTCCCGCGACAGCACGGAGCGGCTCGTCCGCGCCTTCCTCTCGATGCTGGACTGCCTGTGCGACCTGTTCAACCCCCCGTGTCCCTCCTGCACCGAGCTGCGGGTCGCGCTCGCACGGGTGCGGATCGAGGACTGCCGGGTGGTCGACGTGTGCAACCTGGTGCGGGACTGGGTGCTCGCGCCGCGGAGCGTGGACTACTGGCTCCCGGTCGTCGACGCGGTGCGACAGCTGCTGCTCGGCCGGTGCTGCGACATCGGGTTCGGGAAGGACATTCCGTCCACCGACCGAGAGATCGGCTACCTGCGCGAGCGCGGCGAGCAGGCGCTGGCGATGGTCCGCTCGCCTGCGGACGCGCCCGAGCTGCGGCCGCTCGTGCGGATGCTCGGTGAGACCGGCGGCTCGGTCCGCCCCGACAAGCCGCGTCGGGTCCAGGGCGTTCACGCGTCCCCCACGGTCGCCGCGGCGGCTCCCGCCTCGGCAGCGCCCGACCTTGCGGCCTTCGAGGCCAAGCTGGCTGATCTCGTCGGCGAGCTCTCCAGGCTCAAGGGCGATCCAGGTGCCTCGGGAGCTTCGCCATGACGATCGCGCGACCGCAGTTCTCCGACGGTCAGATCCTGGCCGCCGCCGACCTGACCGGCCTCGAGACCAACGACCGGGACCGCGACGCGCGACACGCCAGGCACCTGCACAGCCCCGGGGTCGGCGCCGGCCTGACACTGGCGTCGGTACCGCAGACCACGCCGTCCGGGGCGCCGTACGTCGACCTGACGCTCACTGCCGGGTACGCCGTCGACGGGACAGGCCGCGAGCTGGTGCTCGCCGAGGACCGGCCGCTTTCGCCGGACCGGTTCACCGGGGACAACCCCAAGCCCACCCTCCAGTCGGGGAGCACCGAGACCGTGTGGCACCCCGTCTTCGTGCGCGGGATCGACCTGAACCTGGCCCAGACCAGCCCGGCGCTCGGCTGCCAGGCGGCGGGCGGCACCCAGGTCGCCGAGGATATCGAGGTCGAGTTCGGCCGTCCCGGCGACGCGGCCGCTCCGCAGGTCGCGCCACCCCCCGACACCGGCCCCGGGGACGGAGCGTGGCGAGTGCTCGTCGGGTTCGTCCGCTTCGACACCGCGCTCGGGCGGTTCGTGGATTCCGGAACCTCGGCCGACGGCGTGAGCGTGAGCGGCGCAGGCGTGCGCGCCGCCCTCGTGACCGGCCAGCTCGGCCGGGTCGAGCTCCGTGCCCGCCCGGCCGCCGACTCCGGAGTTCCGGCCGTGGTGCTGGACTCCGCAAACGGCCCGAGCCTGGTCTTCGGCACCCACACCGGCACCGGAACCGTCGCGCCCCTGTTGACCGTCGACTCGGCCGGCAACCTCGAGCTCGAAGGTGCGGTGAAGGCCAAGGGGACCGCCGGCACCGTGCTGGTCGTCGGCGGTGTCGCCTTCGACGGCACCGTGCTCCCGCTGCCCGCGGGTGTCGACCAGACGACCGTCGACTCCGGCGGCCTGGAGCTCGTGGTCCACGTGAGCCCCCGGCTTCCGGACCTGACGTCCGGACCCACGGGCGCGGTGCTCTTCGTGCCCGCCGAGTGCCGGGTCGACGCGGACCGGCGGGTGACCTGCTGGGGGCAGTGGATCACCATCAGCGGGCTGGAGTCGGCGGCGGCAAGCTGCGACTTCCTCGTGATCGCCGCGGTCCCGGGAGGCCCCTGATGGCCGGCCCCGCACCCGTGATGACAGTGCTCCACCTCGAGACCGGGCATGTGCTCGCCGTGGCGGCGGTCGGCACCCGCGAGCTCACCGTCGACGAGCTCACCGGAAGCCGCCATCTCGCGGTGCGGCTGCCGGGCTCTGAACTCGTCGTCGAGGTGGCGCCCGACCTGCTCACCGCGGCGGTAGCTCCGCGGGACGACGACGTTCTCGACCGGCCCCTGGACTTCCGGGTCGGGAGCGGCGTGCCACCCCTGACGTACGGCGGGAGCCCGATCGACCTGGGAACCGGCTCGATCAACGTTTCCGACGGCACCGCGGCTGTCTCGCTGTGGCAGGCGGGCGACGAGCTGGAGGTCGCCCGCGGCCAGATCGTCTCGCAGCAGCCCGATGGTTCCGCACCGCCGGGGGCCACGCACCGCCTGGTCGCGGTGCAGGGCCAGCCGCTCGCCTACAAGACCACTCCGTGACGTCGCGTGAACGACGTCCTCGTCCGGCGCTGCGAGCTCACCCTCCACGGCAGAGGCGGGTGGGGGTGGGGGCCGGAACCACGCCGGTACATCGACCAGGTGCTCCCCGCCATCGACCGGGCGCTGCAGCAGGCCATCGCCGAGGCGGAGCTGCCCAACGGGGCCGACATTGTATTGACCGCGCCGGTCCAGCTGCGCTGGCGATCCGACCACACGCTCGAGGACACAGCACGGCAGACCCTTGTGGCCGCCCTGCGTGACGCGCTGTCGGCCGCTCCCGCGGGCGGGCTGGACCGGCCGCGGGCCAGCGCGCCCTCATCCCGTCCGCAGGCACCGCCGGCACCGGGTGGGCGGCGCCCGCAGGACGCGGCCGCGGTCGCCGGCCTCCTCGCGCTCCTCGGCGCCTGGTCCCGGACCGGGCGGTTGCCGTGGGCTGTCTCCGCCTGGCCTGAGGACGTGGTCGTCGGCTTTGTCGTGGCCATGGTGACCGACGACGCCGTCGGCGATGCCGTGGAGCTCGAGGCCCAAGCGGTCGGCGAGGTGGCTGCCACGGTGCTCGCTCAGGCTTCGTCGTCCCACCCCGCACTCGGCCCGGCACACCGCTGGCTGGTGGTCCTCGGCGCCCTCGTCGCCGCCGCGGGCGACCGGCCGCTGGGACCGGGCACGATTCGCCGCGCCGCCCGCGCCGCCGGGGTGTCGGCAACCATCGGAGACCAGCTGGCCCGGTCAGCACCCCCGGACGTTGCGGCCCCTTGGAGCGAACCCGCGCCCGCCGTCGTACCGTCCGCGGCCGACCCAGCGGCCGACCCGTCGCGCACCGCGCCGGAGGCGCGCGCGGTGGCGGTCCCCGGCCTTCCGTTCCTGATGCTCGTCCAGCTGGCCCGGCTCGGCTACCTGGACGCCGTCTGGGCGATCGCGTCGACCACCGCCGACCCGGACACCACCTGCGCCGGACTCGTCGGCGGCCTGGTGGGCAAGGTGGTCGCCGCCCCGCAACGCGGCTGGCGGCGCCAGCCGGAGGAGCTCGCCGCGGTGCACGCCGCTACTGGCCGCCACGGACCCACCTGGGATCAGACCGTCGACCACCTCCGGCGGGTGAGCCACCTGGTCGAAGCACCGCTCCGGACCGCGCTCACCCAGCTGTACAGCGACCCGGGCCCCGCCGCCGTGGAGCTCACCGACACGCCGCACGGCCTGGTGATCGGTGAGCGGGCCGGGACGCTGCCGATCGCCTGGCTGGCCGACCGCCACGAGGTCGAACAGACCCTGCACCAGCTCGGCGACCCAGCTTGCGCGACCACCGCGCTTTTCGCGCCGCTCGCCGAGACGCTCCACGCCCGCCGGTCCTACCCCGGCGCGGACCTGCCCGGCCTCGAACGGCACCTCGGGGCAGCGGTCGGCACCGCGCTCGGCAGCCTCGCGGTCGCGCTGTGGGGGGCGACCGCCGACGCCCCGGGCTTGGCCCTCGACCGGCTGGGCGACCTCGAGGTCGAGGTCCGCTCGGGCAGCGACGGGCGGGCACCAGACCTCACTGTCGCCGTGCCGCGCGGCCGGCGCTGGCTCGACCTGGGCCGGGCCGGGCTGCTCGACCGCTGGCCCATTCCGTGGGCGTCGGCCGGGTGGGAGCTGGTGTCTTGGTGAGCGACCGGACCAGGCTGGCCGACGCCGAGCTGCGCCTCCGGCTCGGAGCCTTGATGCGCGGCCTCCGCGCCGCCACCGAGCGCCGCGACGCCGAGCTGTCGCTGGTCGAACGGCCGACGTCCCCGGTCTCAGCGACCCGCGAGCACGCCCGGGCGATGCTGGAGCGGGCGGAGTCGTACGTCGCCCGCGGCGGCCGCTTCGGACCGGGGGTCGCTTTCACCGACGCCGAACGGGGGCGGCTGCGACTGCTTGTCCGGGAGGCCGACGAGTGCGGCGTACCACTGCCCAGCACGCTGCTCGGCTGCCGTGGCATCGAGGGGCCTGACGTCCAGGTGCTGCTGCTGGCCGCGGCGCCGGCGTTCGAGCACGCCTTCGGGGCGCTCCTCGGCCATCTCGGCGGCGCCCGCTCGGACGCGGCCCTGACTCCACGCGTCGCGGTCGAGGTGCTCGCCCACGACGTCGACTCCGCGCGCGCCGTCATCGAGGCGACCGGCCCGTTCGGCATCCTGCGCGGGGACGGCTGGATCGTCACCACGACCGGCGAGCGGTCCACGACGACCGCACTCCGACCGGCCGCCGGCGTGGTCGAGCTGCTCGCCGGCTCGACCGTGGACGCCGCGTTGCTCGGCGGAACCGCCCCCGCAGCTGTGCCGCTCGACGCGACGCCGCCGGTGGTCCGGCTCACCGGCGCGCTGGCCGCCGGGCGGCTCGACGTCGTCGGCGTGTGGGCCGACCGGGCGCCGCTCGCGGCCCGAGCTGCCCTCACCGGGGTCGCGGCCACGGTCACTGCGACCGAGGCCGACCTCGACGCTGGCCTGCAGCGCGCTGCGCTCAGCGGAGCGGTCTGCGTGGTCGAGGTGCCCGCCGATCCGGACCGCGCGGCCAGGGTGGCCGACCTGGTTACCCTCACCGAGGTCCCGGTGGTGCTCTGCGGGGACCGGCCGCTGCGGTGGCCGGCGCTGATGACTCGACGGCGCTACGCCGAGACGACGGTCGAGCCCGTGGGCTACGCCGAGCGGCGCGCGACCTGGTCGGCCGCGATCCCGACGCTCGGACCCGGCACCCTGGACGACCTCGCCGCCCGGTTCCGGGTGGGCGCCGAGGAGATCGCGGCGGTCGCCCATCTGGACGCGACGTACGCCGCCGGGGCGCTGAACGGCGACCGCCCGACGCTGGAGCGGCTGGCCGGGCTGGTCTCGCGGCGCCAGTCCAGCTCCGTGGCGCCCACCCGTACGCCGACGCGCGGCCGCGACCTGCTGGTGCTGCCCGCGGCGGAAATGGCGCAGGTGCTCGAGGTGGCCGCCGCGGCCCGCGCGTGGCCGCGGGTCGCCGACGTGTGGCGGCTGGACCGGTTCGGCAACCCCGGGGTCACCGCGCTGTTCGCCGGCGAGCCCGGCACTGGCAAGACACTCGCCGCGGAGGTGATCGCAGACGAGATCGGGCTGGACCTGATGGAGGTGGACCTGTCCCGGCTGGTCTCCAAGTGGCTCGGCGAGACAGAGAAGCACCTAGACGCGGTCTTCAGGGAGGCGGAGGCCTCCAACTGCGTGCTGTTCTTCGACGAGGCCGACTCGGTGTTCGGCCAGCGGGGCGAGGTCAGCAGGGGCGCCGACCGGTACGCCAACCTCGAGGTCGGGTTCCTGCTTCAGCGGCTCGAGCGCTTCGACGGGGTGGTGATCCTCGCCAGCAACCTGCGCGCCAACCTCGACCCGGCATTCACCCGGCGCTTCCACCACGTCGTCCACTTCCCGAAGCCGGGATCCGCCGAGCGCCGGCGCCTGTGGGAGCTAGCGCTCGGGCCACCGGTGCGCCTGTGCGAACCGGTCGATCTCGAGGTGCTCGCGGGGCTGGAGCTGACCGGAGCCGGAATCGCATCGATCGTGCGCAACGTCAGCCTCGCTGCCGCCCAGGATCCGGACGCCGACGAGCCTGCTCCGCTGTCGAGGGCCGACATCGTCGCCGCGGTGGCCCGCCAGTTCCAGCGTGAGGCACGGCTGCTCCCGCGGGACCAGCTCGGGGCCTACGCCAGGTTGTTGTGATGGTCGGCCCGGGCCCCAGCGCCGGGCAGGACCAGGCCGCCACACTGGTCGAGGTCGTGCCTCGAACCAACACGGACCGGGAGACCATCCCGGACGCCGACGGGGCCACCGGCCGGACGGACCCGGTAAGCGACCTGTTCGACAGTCTCGGGCTGGCCCGCCCCGCGTGGCCGGCGCTGGATTGGCTGAGCGGGATGCTCGAGCTGGACCTCTCGCTACCCGACATGTTCCTCGAGTGGTTTACCGCCCCTGAGCCACCCGTTTCCGAGACCGAGGTCCCGGCGACCGCCGCGGAGGGTGCGCCAGTGGCGCCCGAGGGTCTGTCCGTACTGCCCTCGACAGCGCCGGCCGACAACCCGGACGTCGCCGACCAGCCGAGGACGTTCGACGTACCTGAGGCTCATCCCGAGGCGGCGCCCGGCCCGGCTCCCGCCGGACCGGCGCCGGCCGGGGTACCGGTGGTCGAGGCGGGACCCACCACCGTGCCCGGGGTGCCTACGACGGCGGCCGAGATCCGGTCGCGGACCATGCGCGCGACCGAGGAGCTGCCGCAGCCGGACGGGCCGAGGCCTGCACGGACCCGCGCGCCCATCGACGCGACCGCCGCCACGGTCGCCGAGCGGAGCGACGCCGAGGCTGAGGGGCTGCGGCGATTGCCGGCCAGCATCGTGGTGCGGCGGCCCTGGCACCGCCGACCTCCGAAGCCGGACCCTGGGCCGATTCCGACGGAGATGGAAGCGGTCAGCGCCAAGATGAACCGCACCCTGACCCCGGCCAGCTTGCCCCCGGTCTCGCGCAGTCCGCGGGGCACCCTGCCAGACCTCACCAAACCGGTGCTGACCGACCTCGAGATCAAGGCAATTGCGCTCGGGACGGAGGCGATCGGCACTTTGATCTCCGGGACGGACGAGGCATCGGTCGAGGAGCGGCGGCGGCTGCTGGACATCCGCAAGAACCTCGGCAGCCGCACGGCGGGCGCGCCGCCGCCCGCAGCGGTCGAGGCGTCCGTACCCCCGCCCCCGGTCAGCGCACCGGTGCAGGACGAACCTGTGATCGGCGCGGGCCTCACCGCTGAGCAGCAGGGCCTGTTCGCCCTGGTCGTCGCCGACCTGCGCGCCGACACCAACGACCAGGCCCAGCGGTTGCTGAAGTCCGTGCGCCTGGCACACTCGCGGTTCCCCGGTGGGGTGCTGGACCGCGCCTTCGAAAAATCCGCCGAACCCTTCACCGCCGGATTGCTGCCGGAGGCGGAAGGGGAGGTCGTCGTCGAGGCGAGCGCACTCGCAGACTCGCTTGCCCTGACCCCGGAGCAGCTGGACCAGGCCGTCCGGCTGCGCAAGGAGCAGGTCGACCAGCTGCGCGCCGAGGCAGCCGGGGTCTGCATCGCGGCGACCGACCAGGCGAACCGGACCGCCGCGCACGGTGACGCCAAACGGCGGGCGACGGCCCGCCAGACGGCCAGCGGGGTAGCGCAGGCGGCGGCGGCCGACCGGACCCAGTCCCGCCCCCCGAGCCGCACCCAACAACGCGTCGAACAGGCGATGGCCGCGCTGCGCGAGCCGGTCGCCAGTGAGTTCGCCCGGCTCGATGAACAGGTTCGGCAGCGGGAGCGCGCGGTCGCCGACGCCATACGTGCACAGGTCTCGGCGATCCGGCTGGCCCAGACGGCTGACGAGATGGCCCTGGGCGTGGAACCGGGAAAGAGGGGCACCGCGCAGAACGAGATGGCCGCGGCCGAGGTTCGGCGTTGGGCGGACGCGGCCGTGGCGGCGCTCAATGTGGGCGAGACCAGCGCCCAGGCCTCGCGCATGGCCGCCGCCCGGGCCGAGACCGAGACGTTCAAGGCCGAGCTGCGCACAGCGGTTGGGCAGGCGCTCGCGGCCCTCCGGCAGTGGGGTGCCGAACACACGAAGGCCAAGGACACCTGGTGGGCTGACCTCGACGCCCAGCTCGGCCGCTGGTACGGCGAGGCGCTCAGCTCCGGCTCGGTGTGGGAAAACCAGCAGGGCCAGGCGTCGCGGATCGCGCTCGCCCAGGACCTGGAGTCGATCAAGCGGATCTCCGCCATCCAGGGCGCAGGCGCGCAGGACGTGGCGAAGGAGTACGTGCAGCGGCTCGACGGCGAAGCCAGGGCCGTGGTGATCGCGCTGTCCGGAGGCGGCAACGCATCGGACCTGACCGCGGCATTGAGCGCGGGACTGCGCGAACGCATCCGGGCCCGACACCAGGCCGAGTGGGAGGCCGCGATGGAGCGCGCGGTGATGACGCTCGACATAGGCCCCCAAGCAAACTTCGATGCGCTCGAGCTGCTGCTCCACGAGGTCCAGCCGGGCTGGAATATCGACGAGGTCACCGAGAAGATCCACAAGGCGGTGACCCGGTACCGCGGGCACGACGAGGAGTCGATCTTTGAGGCGCTCGGCGGTCTGTCACCGCTCGCCGCCCGCATGCTGCCCTGGTACTACGAGAACAAGATCGGGCAGTCGCTGGACGACGCGCTGAAGGGGTACGGCCACGTCGGCCACCTCAGCTCCGACGAGATGGACACCGCGCACCAGATGCTGAGCGGCGACCGAGTGCAGGGCGCGATCGGCGCGATCCACAGCGCGCTCATGGGCGCCGGCACGGAGATGGGGGCGGTCAACCGGATCCTGCGCTCACTGACGCCGGTCGAGCGGGCCCAGGCGATCACGCAGTACCAGCTGCGCTACGACGTCTCGCTCGAGAACGAGCTGCGGGACCAGTGGTCGGTCTCGAAGTCCCAGGTCGACGAGTCGATGGCGCTGGCCAGCAGTGACCTCACAGGAGCCTCGGCACTCGCGCTCAAGCGCAGCGTGGTCACGATCCACACCAGCAGTGGCGGCTACGGCGACGGCATCGGAGGGTACAGCGAGGAGAACCGCACAGCGATCATCAACCGTAGCGCGGCCACCGAGGTCTACGAGCAGGTCCGGCGCGACGTGGAGTCCGAGGGAACCACGAAGTCCTGGAACAGCGCTCAGATCGAGGCCGAGATCACGCTGCGCAGCCACGAGCTCGGGGTCCGCTTCGACGAGATCGCCGCCAACGAGTGGTGGGTCCGCAACCAGCCGCCCGGCACCACCGCCACCGAGACTGCGTTCTCCCTCGCCAGCCCCGCGGGCAGGGACCTGCTCGAGGGTCTGGCGGCCAACGACCGGGTCAAGATCGACGTCGCGAAGATCAGGATCGAGGACGAGGGTCTGTGGGCGAGCGACTCCGCGATCAACGCGGTCTTCCGCGACCAGGCGAAGCGGAGCCTCACCGAGGTCCAGCGGGACTGGGGCCCGATCATGCAGGCGCGCACCGACGCGCAGTTGCGTCGTGAGGAGCTCGGCTTCGCCAACGCGGAGGAGCGCGTGAACCGGCGGATGGAGCTGGAGCGGCAGAACGCCGAGCAGCTCGGCCGGATGGCCGACGACCGGACCGGCACGCGGATGGACGAGCTCGGCAACCTCTACCAGATCACCAGTGGGCGCAGCCTCACCGAGATGGTCGAGGACAACATGTCCTTCACCTCCCGCAAGGAAGCCCTCGCCCGGGTCCAGCAGCGGGGCGTGCTGACCAACTACCAGAAGCTCAAGTACGCGATCGAGGGCCTCGGCACCGACATGCCGATGCTGCGCTCGACGCTCGCCACGATGAGCCGCAAGGACCTCGCCGAGGCCGACCTGCAGTGGCGCAAGGAGCACCACGGCGAGAGCCTGATCACCGCGGTTGAGGACGACACCAGCGGCCGGGAGCAGACCGACCTCGTCGACATGGCGACCTTCGGCGTCCCACAGACGGCCGAGGAGGTGGTCGAGGCCGCGGAGGCCAAGCTCCAACGCGACCAGAAGAGCGCCACCGCGGCGGGTGCCTACTTCACGCGCAAGGAGAGCGCCTTCGCAGCGCGCTCGGTCCGCTGCTGCGGACCCGCCTACAGGACATGCGCCGCAGCGGGACCGACAGCGACGCGCAGTGGCGGGCGTCGACGTCGTTCGACATCGCGGTCGAGCGCGCCAACACGGCGATCGAGCTCCAGCGCGAAGCGCTCGACTCCATCACCGACATGTTGGCCAACGCGGCCGCGATCATCACCGCGATCGTGGTCGGTGCGGTGCTGGCGCCGTTCACCGCAGGCGGGTCGGCGGTGGTCGCCGCGGCGATCATCACCTCGGTTCTGGCCACCGCAGTGTCGATCGGCGTCAAGCAGGCGATGAAGGGGTCGGCGTACGGACGCGGAGAGCTGGCCACCGACCTCGCGATCGGCGCGGTCGACGCGCTGGTTTCCGCGCTGACCGCCGGCCTGGGCCACGGCCTCCTCGGGCGGGCGGTCGGCACCGCCTCGACCGTGCGCACCCTGCGATTCGCTCAGGCGCTGGGTCGGCTCGGCACGCTCGGGCGGGCGGCCGCCCAGGGACGCGGGCTGATCGCGCGCGGCGCGGGTCGGTTCGTGCTCCTCGAGGGCATGGACCAGTCCAAGAACTTCGCGATCCGGATGATCGGCCGCGGCACCGCCCAGCTCATCGAGCAGGGCGTCCAGGCGATCCCGACCAGCTTCGCCGGTGCGCTCCTCGACGAGCGGCTGGTCTACGACCCGCGCGGTCCTGGACTGGTGTTGGAGAACACGATCTCCGGCACCCTGCACAACACCGCGATGGGCCTCGGCCTCGCGGCCGCGCACCACGTGGGCAGCATGGGCTGGCACGGCGCCGTACGCGGCACCCGGGCCCTCGTCGACACCATCCGCGTGATGGCGCCGGCCGAAGTCCGGATGCCGACCGGTGACGTGCTCGCCCACCAGGGCACGGCGACCCAGCGGCTCGCCGAGTTCCGTGCCTGGCGCGAGGCCAACCCCGGCGGCACCGCCCGTGAGTTCATCGCCGAGCGCAGGGCCCAGCTGATCGAGTCCTGGCGGCTCGACGCGGCGGAGCGGTCCCGGGTCCGCTCGGCGCGGACCGAGCTCCTCGCCGGGCTGCCGCCGCCGGAGCGCGGACGATACGCCGACGTACCGATCCGCAGCGTTGGCGACGCCGACTTCGCTCGGATGACGGGCGGCGCAGAGGGCGACGCCGTCCTGGTCGTCCGCGAGGGACAGGCCGTGCTGGTGGTCCGCGAAGGCGCGCCGCCCGGAGCCGTCGCCGCCCGGCTCCCCGAAGTGCAGCAGCGCGTCTTCCCGGGGACGTTCGGAATGACGGTTGAGGCGGCCCTCCCGAAGTCGCTGCGCGACACGCCCATCCGGATCGACACCACCCTGCGGCACGACGAGATCCGCGTGGTGCCGATCCCGCCCACCGGCGCGATCACAGGCGTGGAAGTCGTGGTGGGTCCCGGCGCCCACCCGATCGACGTCGGACTCCACGCGGGGGAGATCCGCCGGATCAAGAACTGGACCGGGCGCCTCGGCGACGCCCGGGCGGCCCTGGCGAAGTTCACCAGGACCTTCGGGTTCGAGCCGGTCACCCCGGCGGACCGGACCCGGTTCGAGGCGGCGGGCGAGCTGCGCAAGCTGGGGCCACTGATCGACGAGCGGATCCGCCGCCTCGCCGCCACGCGCGACCCCGCGACCGCGGCGACGCTCGAGCGGCGCACGTTGCAGCTGATGGCCCAGCACGAGCGGGCCCGGCGGATCCTCGCCGGCGAGATCGAGGCCGAGCCGCGCGGGTACGTCGCGCAGGAGGGCGAACCGGCCATCGAGCCGCCGGCCGCGGCCAAGCCCACGGCGGCCGACGCGGTTGAGGCGCTCGCACGGCTAGGTCGCGCACGCCCACAGTTCGCCCGCAACGTCGAGATTGCCCGAGAGCAGCTCGCCCTGCGCCTCGAGCCGCTGAAGCCGCTCGGCCAGGCACTGGCCGACGCCCACGCCGAGCTCGCGGGAGAGTTCCCCGAGGCCGGGCTCCCAGACGTCCCCGACGATGTGCTCTACACGCACCATGACCGCCAGGAGTTGCGCGACGGTCTGAAGCGGGTGACGGCGGAGCTCGCGAAGGGTCCCCGTGATGTCGAACGGCAGAGACTGGCAACCGAGCTGCGCGCGGCGCTCGCCAACTACGAGAAGAAGTGGAAGGAGTCGCTGTCGTCGCGGGCCATCGAGGAACAGGCCGTATGGCGAGCCGAGGAGGTGCTGAAGCGCGCCAACCTTGACGTCAAGGAGTGGCTGGACGTGCTGAAGGGCAACCCAAAGGCAGCCGCGGAGGCACTCAACGCCGAGCGGATGCTCATGGGAGTACCGCTGAGTCCTCTGCTCCCGGATCCGAAGGCGCCCCCTGGATACATGCCCAACATCCTCGAGGGGGAGTCGCTGGCCAAGCAGGTCCAGCACGTGTACGGCCTGCACGCCGAGGCGCACATGGCCAACCGGATCGCGGAAGACCTGCACGAGACCGTGGTGGAGTTCGGCGACAAGGTCGGCCTGCACGGCGCCGACGCCACCTCCGTCGACACCGCCGGGCTGCCCACCTTATGGGATTCCAAGTACCGCAGCAGCGGGGTGAAGTTCTTCGAGTCTGAGACGTTCACCGAGGACAGCAGCCGGCTGCGTGGCGCCGTCGACCAGGCGATCGAGGCCGTGCAGCGCAACCCGGACGGACGGCTGACCCAGCAGCAGATCGACACCGCAGCGCTTCTGCTCAGCCGCGGCGACTTCGTCGCCTACACGGTGACGTCCGCGGACGGCAGCACGTTCCACTCGGCCGTGCGCATGACCTTCCAGAACTTCAAGATCGTGAAGTCCGAGCGGGTTGCGGTGCCCTGGGGGAACGGGAGATGAACGACGACCGGATCGCCGAGCTGCGGCGTACGACGAGTGAAGCCCTGGACCGCTGCCTGCGCTGGCAGCGACACGACTTCCTGCCGAGCGCGGTCGGCAGCGCAGGCCGCACGGCGCTTGGCCAGACCGCGGCCGCCCTCGTCCTCGGGCTCGACGGCCGGGCGCCGGAGGTCGCGCGCCGGGCACGGGCGTGGCTGGCGGACTCGGCGGAGCGGGACGAGCAAATGGGTGACGACCCCGGATACTCGGCGATGCTGCGGGCACAGGCGCTGGGCCTGGCCGGCTGGCTCCTCGACGAGGAAATTGCGCCGCGGCACGTCGGCGACGCGGTGGCCTTGCATCAGCAGGTGCTCGCCGGCGGGGGCGTGGCGCCGGCGGACCTCACAGAGATGCACCTGCCCGACCTCATCCGGGACGCCGTCCTGGCGGGCCGCTCTGTGCTCGGGGCGTCGCTCTATCAGCGTTTCGTGGGCCCGGCACCCCGGGCGCCTAGCGAGGTCACCGACCCGTTGGAGTTGGCTGGCTGGCTCGCCCACGAGCTCACCGGTCTCCGCCCTCCACCGGCCTGGGTGTCGGTTGGGGAGCGGGTGCTGCGCGAGCGCCTCCTGGACTGGGTGGACCGCGGCCACGGCGTGACCGCGGCGCTGTGGCTGTGGCTGGTGTACGGCGAGAGCGGGGCCGCGCTCACCCCGGTCGAGGCGTTGACCAGGGGCGGCGCGCTGATCGGCGCCTGGCCCGAGGATCCTATGGGACGGCTGCTGCGCGACGCCCTCGGCGACCCCGTCGACCTTGACCTGTTCGCGGGCTTCCTCTCGGTCGTCGCCGGGGCGGCGCTGCCGCTCGGGTCCACGGTCACGGTGGAGCTCGTGGGTGCACCACCGGTGGTCGTGGTCGCGGAGGAGCCGGAGGTGACCACGGCGCTGGATGTCGCCGTCAGGGCCGCCCTCTCGGCATACGACGCACCGCTGGAGGAGCGGCTCGCCAGCGCGGCGCGGGGCAGGCTCGTGGCGCCCGACGGTGAGACCGCGCTCGGGCTCGAGCGGGTCCGGATCAGCCGAGGCTGAGGTCCTCACCGTCCCCGCCGAGGACGGCCGTCAGCCCGTCGGCGACCAGCTCGAGGATGTTGTCGAGCCCGGCGGCGACGCCGAGCTCTCTGGTGTGCGCCTCAGGCCCACTGATCGCCAGGACACGCGCTCGCAGTCGCTCCTGGCCCGGCGCGTCCTCGGTCCAGGCTCGCACCACGAGGGTGCCCGTGCGCGCAGTCACAGGATGATCATGGCGGTCCACGGTCACGTCGTCGTCACGGCACCGTGGTCAGGTGCAGACGGAGAGCGGGAGCGCCGCCGTCAGCGCTTGGCTCGGGGCGATTCCGAGCTCATCGCGCAGCAGGATTCGGTAGGCGCGTAGCGTGCGGACCGCCTCGATGACGTTGCCCTCACCGAGGTGGGCGTCGATGAGCAGATGCTGCGCGCTCTCGCGCAACGGCTCGATCCGTACGGCGTCCATCGCGACCTGCACGGCGTCCGCGGCACGGCCTGCCTCGAGCAGCCGCCGACCCAGGGCTTCCAAGCCGTGCAGCAGCCGCTGCCGGATCCGCTCGCGCTCGTTGATCACCCAGTCGTCGTACCAGCCGGGCAGGATGTCGGCCGCCTCCGGACCCCAGTCCTGCACCTGCAGCTGCGCCGTCGGAAGCGATCCGTCGATGACCCGGTTCGCCCAGTCGCACAGCTCGTGGATGTCGGTCACGGTGCCGGGGGTGAGCGCGAGCACCGTCTTGTCGGCTCGCAGCACGTCGATGCCTGCACGCTTCAGGCGCCAGAGCGCGGAGCGCAGGTTGCCGGCGGCCCGTTCGTCGGTGCCGCACGGCCACAGGGTGCCTGCCGCCCTCCGCCGATCTACGCGACCGCCGTGCAGGGCCACGTAGGCCAGCAGCCGGCTGCTGCTCTCGGGGATCGAGAGCCGGCGACCGCCCCGCATCACGTACGGCCCGCCCACCAGGCACAGCACCGCGGCGTCGGGTGCCGACCATGGTGCGACCGCCAGCGAGCTCACCCGTCTGCCCTCCCTGCGTGCAAACTCTCTCGGAGGCTGCCAGGTCGGCGTCACCAGATCGTCACCGCGGGGCCGGGACGTCGGCTCAAGCAGCCCACCGCTCGTGACGCGGAGGTGACAGCGCGCGAGAAGGCTGGAGACCCCCGATCCAGGAGGACTCACGGGCATGAGCACATCACCACCATCACCATCACCGGCGCAGGGCCCTACCGATAACGAGTCGCCGCCGACCGACTCCTCGGGGAACTGCCAGACCTGCGACCTGGCGGAGATCGAGCACCTGGCCTGTACGGCGAAGCGGTTCGCCCGTCAGGCCGAGGTGATGAACGAGGTCGCCACCGACCTGGAGACCTACCGGACCCAGTACGACGAGGCGCGGGGGAAGTACTCCGACGCCAAGACCGCCGCCGAGACGGCCATCGCCTCGGTATGGGAGGTGCTGAACGAGCTCGCCGAGCAGCTGCGTTGCCGCCTCACCGACGACCAGCGGGACTGCCTGGAGAAGGCGCGCGACGAGGTCTTCGAGAAGATCGACGAGTGCAGCGGTCCGCGCGGTTGCCAGTCGCCCTGCGAGGACCGTGACGCGGGCGGACTTGACACGTCCGAGGACATCGAAGCGATCGCCGCCGATATCGAACGACGGCGCCGGAACCTCGCCGAGAGCGCGGCGTACTTCGCCGTCCTCATCGCCGAGCCGGGCCTGGTCCAGCAGCAGGCCGAGGCACTCCGCGCCGAGGCCACGCAGCTCGCGACCGATGTCGGCGCCGGCGGTGACGCCGCCAAGGCGGTCAGGTGGTATGCGCGGTGGCTGATCCTGGAGAAGGCGACCACGATGGAGCGGCTCGGCCACGGGTTCGCCACGGTCGCTGCATACACCGACTGCCTGTGCGTCGTGCTCCGTTGCCTGGTGTCGGGATGGACGGTCCTGGCGGTCCTGGAGGGGCGCAAGGCGGAGCTCGACTGCTACGCCCAGGGCCACGCGGAGGCGTGCGAGAAGCTCAAGGCCGACGTGCTGCAAGCCATCCTCGAGGCTTACGAATGCTGCATCAGCAAGAAGCCAGGCGCGGAGGAACCCGGATGCCCTGAGCCGGAGCCGCAAACTCCTTCGCAGACTGCGAGCTGACTCCTCGGCGGCAGATCGAGGGCGTTCGCCGGCTTGACTCTCAGTTGAATGCCGGGAGAGCGTCGCCCGTTAGCGCCGACCGTGTACTGCTGTGAGCCGAATCGCAAATCAGGCGCACCGCCTCACCCAAACTTGGTGACGGCTCGATTCCCAACTCGCGAGTGAGCATTCGCCGATACACCAGGAAGGCTCGGCGTGCCTCCCCAACATTGCCTTCGCCCAGGTGTGCGTCGATCAGAGCGCGCTGGGCAGACTCGCGCAGCGGCTCTGCGTGTACGGCGGCCATCGCGGCTTCGACCGCCTCGCCGAATCTTCCGAGCCTGGTGAGGAGTCGACTCAGAGCCTCGAGGGCATGCATAGTTCGTTGGCGTATCCGCTCGCGTTCGACGATCACCCAATCGTCGTGGCATCCGGGCAGAACATCGAGCGCTCGGGCGCGACCGGCGATCCCCTCCAGGTCGTCATTGCGAGCATTGTTCCGGATGATCCTTTCCGCCCATCGCCCGCATTCGTCGAGATCGACATCGACATCTTCGATCAAGCGGAGCGACCACTTATCGGCGTCGATGATGTCGATCCCAGCGCCACGAAGACGCCACAATGCCGACCGAAGGTTGCCTGCAGCGCGAATTTCATCCACGCATGGCCACAGTGAGCCCGCCACGTAGCGTCGCTCAACGCGTCGATCGTGCATCGACACGAGCGCCACCAGTCGCTTGCTGCCCTCGGGAACCTCGTGTCGACACCCGTCGATCACGACAAACGGGCCGTCGAGCAGGTTCACCGTCGCCCGTCGGCTGTCAGGGAGGTTCCGCCCGGCACCACCGGCATGTCCCGAGTCCATTGGACAGCTCCTCCCAAAAAAAGACCGTCAAACGTAGTCTCTAGTTTCACCGCAGTTTGGTTATTGGCTTCGAGAAAACCGTGCCGACCAAGTCAATGGTCGCCCCTGGAATACCAGACTGACACTCGCTTTTCGCATTTTTGTAAGTAGTCGACTACTTGTTTTTCTCTTGGAGTCACTTCATGCCCCGCGTCGTGCTTACTCATATAGTCGCCTGCAACGGCGGAAGGTGCCGTCGGCATCGGCCAGAAGCGGTCGGCCGCAAAGATTTCGGTCGTAACTGCGAATGCTGCGCGTCGTCTCGCTGCGGCCGGGCAGGGCTGACATAAACCACCGGTTCCATGGTTTCGCCATGGATTCTGATCCAATTTCATTGGATCGCCTCATGCAAACAAATGCGCCTGCGGTCCTTCGGCAAAGACTGCACCGGAATCAGCCGTTCCGCACATTGCCCTCGTCGCGAGTCGGCGTATCGGGCGCCGATAATTCAGCCGCCGCGGACTTCGGGCTTTCCGGGCCGCTCGCTGGTTAGACCGCCCAACCAACAGGTTGGCCGAGGCTGTTAGGCTCCCTGGGCAGAGGACTACCGCCCATGTGGGCCTGGCTCCCATAACCCCACCTGAACAGGAAATATCTTCATGTCCGAAGAAGCCTTCATTTACGAGGCCATCCGCACGCCCCGCGGCAAGCAGCGCAACGGCTCGCTGAACGAGGTCAAGCCGCTGAACCTGGTCGTCGGCCTGGTCGACGAGCTCCGTCGCCGATTCCCCGATCTGGACGAGACCCTGATCAGCGACATGATCCTGGGCGTCGTGTCGCCGGTCGGTGACCAGGGCGGCGATATCGCCCGCACCGCGGTGCTGGCCGCAGGCCTGCCCGAGACCACCGGCGGCGTGCAGCTCAACCGGTTCTGCGCGTCGGGCCTGGAGGCTGTCAACACGGCCGCGCAGAAGGTGCGCTCCGGCTGGGACGACCTGGTGCTGGCCGGCGGCGTCGAGTCGATGAGCCGCGTCCCGATGGGTTCCGACGGCGGCGCGTGGGCCACCGACCCGGAGACCAACTACCAGATCGGCTTCGTGCCGCAGGGCATCGGCGCCGACCTGATCGCCACCATCGAGGGCTTCTCCCGCGAGGACGTCGACGCGCTACGCGGCTGCGCATCGCAGGAGCAAGGCGGCGGAGGCGTGGTCGGGCGGCTACTTCGCCAAGTCCGTCGTGCCGGTGCGCGACCAGAACGGCCTGACCATCCTCGACCACGACGAGCACATGCGCCCCGGCTCCACGCTGGAGAGCCTTGGCAAGCTGAAGACCGCGTTCGACGGCATCGGCGAGATGGGCGGCTTCGACGACGTCGCGCTGCAGAAGTACCACTGGGTCGAGAAGATCGACCACGTCCACACGCGGCGGCAACAGCTCCGGCATCGTCGACGGCGCCGCGCTGGTGCTCGTCGGCTCCGAGAAGGCAGGCACGTCGCAGGGCCTGACGCCGCGGGCGCGCATCGTGGCCACCGCCACCAGTGGTGCGGACCCGGTCATCATGCTGACCGGCCCGACGCCGGCCACCCGCAAGGTGCTTGACCGCGCGGGCTTGACGGTCGACGACATCGACCTGTTCGAGCTGAACGAGGCGTTCGCATCGGTCGTGCTGAAGTTCCAGAAGGACCTGAACATCCCCGACGAGAAGCTCAACGTCAACGGTGGCGCCATCGCGATGGGCCACCCGCTGGGCGCCACCGGCGCCATGATCACCGGAACCATGGTCGACGAGCTCGAGCGCCGCAACGCGCGTCGCGCGCTGATCACGCTGTGCATCGGCGGCGGCATGGGCGTGGCCACCATCATCGAGCGGGTTTAGGGGAAGAACATGGCAGAGAACACCATTCAGTGGGACAAGGACGCCGACGGCATCGTCACCCTGACGATGGACGACCCCGACCGGCTCGGCCAACGTGATGAACGAGCACTACGCCGAGTCCATGCACAACGCCGTGGAACGCCTTGTCGCCGAGAAGGATTCGATCACCGGTGTGGTCATCACCAGCGCCAAGAAGACCTTCTTCGCCGGCGGTGACCTCAAGGGCATGATCAACCTGGGCCCGGAGAACGCCGGTGAGGCGTTCGACACCGTCGAGGCGGTCAAGCGGGACCTTCGCACGCTGGAGACGCTGGGCAAGCCGGTGGTGGCCGCGATCAACGGCGCCGCGCTCGGTGGCGGCCTGGAGATCGCGCTGGCGTGTCATCACCGCATCGCCGCAGACGTCAAGGGCCTTGTGGTCGGCCTTCCGGAGGTCGACGCTCGGCCTGCTGCCCGGCGGTGGCGGTGTCACCCGCACCGTGCGCATGTTCGGCATCCAGAACGCATTCATGAACGTCCTGTCTCAGGGCACCCGGTTCAAGCCGGCGCAGGCCAAGGAGATCGGGCTTGTCGACGAGGTGCTGCCGACCGTCGAGGAGCTGGTGCCCGCCGCCAAGGCGTGGATCAAGGCCAACCCCGACAGCCACACCCAGCCGTGGGATGCCAAGGGCTACAAGATGCCCGGTGGCACCCCGGCCAGCCCGGCGCTGGCGGCGATCCTGCCGTCGTTCCCGGCGCTGCTGCGCAAGCAGATCAAGGGCGCGCCGATGCCGGCGCCGCGGAAGATCCTGGACGCGGCCGTCGAGGGCGCGCAGGTCGACTTCGACACCGCGAGCCGCATCGAGAGCCGCTACTTCACCGAGCTGGTAACCGGCCAGGTCGCCAAGAACATGATCCAGGCGTTCTTCTTCGACCTGCAGACCATCACCGGCGGCGGTTCGCGGCCCGACGGCATCGGCAAGATCCCGATCAAGAAGATCGGTGTGCTGGGCGCGGGCATGATGGGCGCCGGGATCGCCTACGTCTCGGCCAAGGCCGGATTCGACGTCGTGCTCAAGGACATCAGCATCGAAGCGGCGGAGAAGGGCAAGGGCTACTCCGAGAAGCTCGAGGCCAAGGCGCTCCAGCGGGGCAAGACCACCGAGGAGAAGTCCAAGGCGCTGCTGGACCGGATCACGCCGACGGCCGACCCCGCCGACTTCGCGGGTGTCGACTTCGTGATCGAGGCGGTGTTCGAGAGCCAGGAACTCAAGCACAAGGTGTTCCAGGAGATCGAGGACGTCGTCGAGCCCAACGCGCTGCTTGGGTCCAACACCTCGACACTGCCGATCACCGGTCTGGCGACCGGCGTGAAGCGGCAGGAGGACTTCATCGGGATCCACTTCTTCTCGCCGGTCGACAAGATGCCGCTGGTGGAAATCATCAAGGGCGAGAAGACATCTGACGAGGCACTGGCCCGGGTGTTCGACTACACGCTGGCCATCGGTAAGACCCCGATCGTCGTCAACGACAGCCGCGGCTTCTTCACCAGCCGCGTCATCGGGACGTTCGTCAACGAGGCGCTGGCCATGCTCGGCGAGGGTGTCGAGCCGGCCAGCATCGAGCACGCCGGTAGCCAAGCCGGGTACCCGGCGCCGCCGTTGCAGCTGTCCGACGAGCTCAACCTCGAGCTGATGCACAAGATCGCCGTCGCCACCCGCAAGGGTGTCGAGGATGCCGGCGGTACGTACGAGCCGCATCCGGCCGAGGCGGTCGTCGAGAAGATGATCGAGGCCGGCCGCCCGTCGCGGTTGAAGGGCGCCGGCTTCTACGAGTACGTGGACGGCAAGCGCACCCAGCTGTGGCCGGGTCTGCGGGAGACGTTCAAGTCCGGATCTTCGCAGCCGCCGCTTCAGGACATGATCGACCGGATGCTGTTCGCCGAGGCGCTGGAAACCCAGAAGTGCCTCGACGAGAGCGTCCTCACGTCGACCGCCGACGCGAACATCGGCTCGATCATGGGCATCGGCTTCCCGCCGTGGACCGGTGGCTCGGCGCAGTACATCGTCGGCTACCAGGGGCCTGCAGGCACGGGCAAGGAAGCCTTTGTGGCCCGGGCCCGTGAGCTCGCCGCCAAGTACGGCGACCGCTTCCTGCCGCCGGATTCACTGACCAGCTAGCCAGTAGTACGCAAGGCCCCCGAGACAACGGCGTTTCGGGGGTTTTTGCTATGCGACCAGTTCCTCGCTCTGCAGCGGATCAGCGAGAGGGTTGGCCTGCGGATTGTTCGCCAGGGCGCTCAGAACGACGGACCACACCTGTGGGCTCAAGACCACGCCGAGGTGCCCGGCCGGGAATCCCGGATACCGATCCTGAAGGACGATGTTGGTCACGTTGGGGCCGCTGAGCGCCTGCTGGGTGTACGGGGTAACGAACTCGTCATTCGTCGAGGCGATCGTGGTGTACAGGACGCCGGGCCGGGTGTCGCCGTTGCCGTACACCTCCTGCTGGAATTCCGAACCGAGCGCCTGCTGGAGCAAGGCCTGCCCAAATATGTTCACGGTTGCGGTGAGCAGCGGCCCCAGAATCGGCAGATCCAGCACGCCGATCAGGCCATCGGCATCGGTGCCGTGATTGCTCGGGGCAATGCCAATCAGCTGCGACACCTTGTCGGCGCCACCCAGATTATTGATGTAGTACACAGGCAGAATCCCGCCGCCCTGCGAATGGCCGATGAGTATCACCTTGGGTGCACCCGTTTCGGCAAGGACCCTGTCCACTTCGGCGGCGAGCTGGAGGCCAGACTGCCTGATGTCATCCGTGGCCTGGATCGGGAAATTGGGATCCTGCGTGATATTGCCGTAGTTAAACGTGTAGACCTTGTACCCGGCGTTGGCGAGGACCGGCGCTCCGACACCCCAGTTTTCCCCCTGAGTGGCAAACGTTCCATTGATCAAAATGATCGGCAGCGGATGCTCGGCGGTGACCGTAATCGACGGGTCATTTGCGCCGGGCGGCGGCTTCTGCGGGTTGAAGAACGTCAGTCCGTCGATGATCCCGTAGTTGACGGGGAACGGTCCCGTGCTTGCGGAATCGAGCGGCGCACCGATCAGTGTCCTGCTGACCGCCGCAGCCGAATTCGCCACCGCGCTCGCCAGTGCGTACGGCACGCCGAAAAAGCTGTGCGGTCCGAACGCCTCAGCGACAGTGTGGGCCACGGTATACACCGCTGACGCCGCCACCACCCCCACGTCGGATACCAGCCCGACAATTTGTCTGGGTTCCGGGAGGTGGACCGCGTTCGGGCCGGATTGATTGTTCGACGCCGAGGGGTCGGACGGCGCGATGCTCGCGACCGCCGACAGTTGGCTGGGCGCCTGCATTGGGCTTTGTTGTATGGGCGCGACGGCGCTTCGATGACTCGTCGCGCCGGTCGCAGTGGGCTGCGGATCGGCCGAGATCGGCTTCGCCGGCTTTGCCGACGCGATGGTCAAGCCGGGTCGGTGTGAACTGCCCCGCGCGGGCGGCTTCGGCGGCTCGCCGGGGTCCGCATCCGCTACCGGCGCTGGCTCTGACGGCTTGACGTCGACGATGGGCGGCTTGCTATTGGCCACCGTCTCCTCAGCGGTTGCCGCGCTCTCGCTGGGCGACGCTTCGGTGGTGGTGTCGGTCGTCGTGCCGGGGTCAGTAGTGCGATCGGGGTTTCCGGTATGGGGTTTGCGATCGGGAACGGCGCCCAGCGCATCGGCCTGCACGGACCGTTTCGGTGGGTCGGCCTTCGCAGCTTTCGGCGCGCCTGCCGAGCCTTCCGAACTCGATTCACCAGCCGAAGGCGACGGGTCATCGGCATGGGCGATACCGCTGGCCAACCCGACCGCCACCCAGGCTGACAGCAAGAAGGCGGCAACCATTAGCCGCAACCACCAGTGAAAGGTCGACCTGCCGGTACTCAGCAGCCACCTGCGCTTCGCGGACAATTGCACACCTCTCGCCCGGTAGGCATGCAATGTATCCAGTTAACGGCCGACTTGGTCCTAATATCGGCAATGCTCGGGGGGACTGACCGGTTCCACAAGCGGCACAACGGAACAGTTCGTCGAGCGCGTCGGCCGCCTCAAGATTGCAGCCAGGGCTGTGGATTTCGATGCGGCACGACCGTGTGCGCAATCTTGAGGGCTTGAGGGCTTTGGCTATGGTCTAGGCGTGCCCGAAAGCTTTACCGCAAAGTTCGCGGCAGGACTTGCCAGCTACGGCGAGCAGCAATGCATCGAGTTCGAGGGCCGGTGGTACTCCGGCCGTGAAGTGGCCGCGTACGGCGTCGCGATCGAGGAGGCACTACGGGACGCCGCGGTCGCCGAGGGCGCCCCGGTCGGCCTGGTGGTTCGCAACCGGCTGCAGCATGCCGCCGCGATCATCGGCTTCCTCGCCGCCGGTCGCCCCGTCTCGATGATCTACTCGTTCCAGTCACCCGAATCGATCGGTCGCGACATCGAGAAGCTGGAGTTGTCGGCCATTATCGCCGATCGCGAGGACTGGAAGGAACCGGTGATCGAAGCCGCCAAGCGTGCAGGCAGTGCAGGCGTGGCGATCGCATTGACGACGCCTACCGTCGCGGCTGTCGACGGATTGGAGCGTCGCGACGAATCCCGCAGGCACGCCGAAGTCGAACCCGGTGTGGCCCTTCAGATTCTGACGAGTGGCACCACCGGCCCGCCAAAGCGACAGGCGATCAAGTCGCCCGTGCTGGAGCGAACGGTGTTCAGTGTGACCAGCGGGGAGGCCGCTCCGCCGGGTGCACCACCGGAGTTCGCCTACTGGCAGTTCGGCGGCATCGGGGTATGTCAGCTGGTCGCGGGAGTTCACAACGCCAGGCGCATCGTGATGCTGGAGCGGTTCACTGTCGACGGGTTTGTGCACGCGATAAAGACGCATGGCATCAAGCGATCCGGTGTGCAGCCGGCCGTCTTCCGCATGCTGCTCGACGCCGACGTCCCCAAGGAAGACCTGGCTTCGCTCGATTTCCTGATCAGCGCGTCGGGGCCGTTGGACCCCGAGACTCGCGACGAGTTCGAGAAGCACTTCGACATCCCGGTCCGATTGGCCTACGGTGCAACGGAATTCGCTGGCTCACTCTGTGCGTGGACGCCCGACCTCGTGGACGAGTTCGGTGAATCCAAGCGCAACAGCGTCGGCAGACCGCTGCCCGATACCCAAGTGCGGATCGTCGACCCGGACACCGGAGCCGAGCTGTCCGTTGGCGAGCAGGGGCTGCTGGAAGCGAAGGTGGCACCGATCAGCCCCGACTGGATCCGCACCACCGATATCGCCTCGATCGACGCCGACGGGTTCGTCACGCTGCACGGCAGAGCGGACGGCGCCATCAACCGTGGCGGGTTCAAGATCCTGCCGGAAACCGTTCGCCGCGTGCTCATCTCACATCCCGCGGTGCGCGACGCGTGTGTAGTGGGCGTGCCGGACAAGCGGCTCGGCCAGGTGCCGTTCGCCGCGATCGAATCCAGGGCCGGCCTGCCGGTTCCGTCCGAGGACGAACTGAAGGACCTCGTGCGCCAATCGTTGCCGGTGTACAACGTGCCCGTCGCCTTCGCCGTGGTCGACGAACTGCCGCGCAACCCGGCGCTGAAGGTGAGTCTGCCCGACGTCGCCGCGCTTTACGACGCGCGCGCGAACTCGTAGAACCGCGCGGGGTCCTTGCCGTTGTGGTCCAACGCCGGCTCACTTCCTGACGACAACAGTGTCCAGTTCGCCGCGAACCGTCGCTTGACCTCATCCGGATCGATGCCCGGCACACCGTACGACCCGCCGGTGATGAACTCGACCAACAGCAGCCGCGCGTCCGGCGCCGCCACCTCGGTGACCTCGCGCACGTAGGCGTCGCGATCTTCGGGGCTCATGCCGTGCAGGCAACCGTTGTCGACGATCAGACCGAAGCTCGACCCAATGCCTTCGCAGCTGAGGCGTGTTACGTCGGCGCGGGCGAAGTTGACTTCGACTTTGTTGGCCGCCGCCTTCGCCTTGGCCTTGTCGAGAGCCTTGGCGACGAAGTCGACGCCGGTGACGTGCCAACCGTGCTTGGCCAAGTAGATGGAGTTGTCGCCGGTGCCGCAGCCGAGGTCCAACGCCGTGCCCGGTCCCAAGGCGCCGTCACCCTCGATCAGGTCCTGCAGGCTCTTGGCGAGCGGGTGCCCGTCCCAGGGGACGAAGCCGAGCCGGTAGAACGTCTTGAAGAGCAGTTGCCGTGACGACATGGGTCAGATCGCGCCGAGGTCCGCCGACAGCCAGTGCTGGGGCTTCAACCAGATCGCCACACTCTCGCCGTGCTCACGGCGGGCGAACTCGAGGTAGGCGTCCACCTTGTCCGGAGGCAGATAGCGCTTGGTCAATTCGACGAGCTGATCGTCGGTGCCGGGCTCGATGCGGCTGACGGGACCGTCGACGGTGACGTACCGCACCGTCGGTTCGAGGCGCTCCGCCATCAGGGTGAATTCGCCCTGCGTCTCGATGAGCCGATGCTTGCGCGATCCCACGCCGGTGATCACCCACGGTTCGCCGCCGGGCGTGTACTGATACCAGATCGGCACGGTCAACGGTCCACGCTTGTCACCTGCGCTCACCGACAACGCCGCGATGTGCGGCTCGGCCAGAAACTGCTCACGATCTTCCTTGGAAAGGGCCATGCTCACCAGGCTAGTCACGGCGGCAGGGCGATGAAGCGCTTCAGTTTGCCGCTCGCCTGGTGGCGAGGGATACGGTCGACGTCCCGGATCGCGACCGTCGGGTCCGGCAAACCGCAACGCCGCAGTGCGGCGACCACCGACACTCTCAGCGCATCCACGTCCGGGCGACCCACTGTCAGAATGTCAGCGCCTGTAGCTGTCTGCATGACTTGGTACTCGGAGACGCATGGATCGGTACCGAGCACATGACGGAAAGTGATGGCGGGCACCGTGATTGAGCCATAGCGGAAGTCGTCATCCCGCCGGCCGCCGATGTCGGCCACTCGCGCGAACGCGCTGCCGCACTCACACGGACCCGGCAGCAACGCCACGTCATCGCCAAGGTCGTAGCGGATGAACGGGAAGCTGCGGTTAGCCAGACCGGTGGCAAGCGTTCCCACCGCGGGTTCGTCGGGCCCGACCGGGACGCCGTTCTCGTCGACGCGTTCGAGCACAACCTCGTCCTCGCAGATATGCAGGCCCTCGCCGAGGCCGCAACCGACCGCCTGCACCCCGATCTCGGTGGATCCCCAGAGGTTGTGAACCGGGACATTCCATGCCTCGGCGATCGCCTGCCGGTCCTCGTCGAGCAACGGCTCGGAGTTGGTGCTCACCCGCACCGGGTGGCACCGCAAATCGCCGGCCAGCGCGGCGCGGGCGAGCCGCCCGATCACCGACGGGTAGCCGACGAGGTGCGTGGGCCGGGCGGCCGCCACCGCGGCCAGCACCTCGTCGAACGGCGCTCCGGCCGCGATGACGACGGTCCCCATGCCCGCAGCGGTCGGCACGTCGAACAGTGGCGTGCTGGCATGCGGGGGCGCGCCCGCCTCCAGCACGGCCAGCCGTGTCGGACCCAACGGTGGCCCGCTCCGCTCCGTCCGTGCCTGCGTGCGCCAAGCCAGACACGCGACGGACACGAAGAACTGCCAACCCCAGACGTAGACGCCCCGAACGCCGCCGGAGCCACCCGAACTGAACACCTGATAGCCGTCGGGCGTGTACGAATACCATTCCTGTTGTGCCAGAACATGTTCTGCGCGCTCGCGGCTCAGTTCGCGGTCGGTGACGATGTCGTCCCAGCAATCCTGCGCTTCGACCTTCGTCATGATGGGCACCGCGGCGAGATCCGCCACCGTGGCGTGGGCCGGATCGAGTTCGGCTAGTCGTCGGGCGTGAAACGGCGATCGCTCGCGTGCGTAGCCCAGAAGCATGCGCAGCCGGTGATCTCGATAGCGGTCGATTCGTTCGCGCGGCCATTCCAGACGTGCGATGTGATCCTCCATCGCCGCCTGGACCGCATGGAGGTGCGCCGCGCGCACGTGTTCGTAGGCCATATCGTCCCGATCACCATATTTCTGGTGGACACTGCGTGTTACCCAATCGTCAATTTCGGGATGAGCCAACATGACCGACCTGTGCCACCAACCGGCTCACGAATTGGTGCGACTGATGTCCGATCGGACCGTGTCCTGTCGTGAGGTCATCGAGGCACACCTCGCACGCATCGACGCGGTCAACGCCGCACTCAATGCGCTCGTCGAAGCCGCCGACCCGGAAGCGTGTCTCAATGCGGCGGATGAAGCGGACGGCCGCACTGCGCGCGGTGAACCGCTCGGTAAGGCGCACGGATTGCCGGTCGTCGTCAAGGACGTCATGAAGGTGGCCGGATTGGCCTGTTCCGGTGGTAGTCCGGTCTTGCGGTCGGTTGCCTCCGAGGACGCGACGGCGGTCGCGAGGCTCCGGGCGGAAGGGGCCATTGTGCTCGGGATGACCAACGTCCCCGAGATGGGACGAGGGGGCGAATCCAACAACAATCTCTACGGCCGCACCAACAACCCGTACGACCTGTCGAGGACCCCCGGCGGGAGCAGCGGCGGTTCGGCCGCGATTGTCGCCGCCGGTGGCGCCGCACTGTCCCTCGGGTCCGACGGCGGCGGCAGCATCCGTCAGCCCTGCCACAACACCGGCATCGCAGGACTCAAGCCCACTCACGGCCGAATCCCAAGAACTGGCAGCGTTTTCGGCGATGCGCTCGGTATGTTCGGCCCGTTCAACTGCTACGGGCCGCTGGCGCGGTCCGTCCAGGATCTGTTCCTGGCTCTGTCCATCATGAATGGGCCGGATCTACGGGATCCCTACGCGGTGCCGGCTCCACTGGGACGACCCGACGAGGTCGACCTCGCGTCCCTGCGTGTCGCCACGTATCTCGACGACGGCATCTCGCCGCCGGCGGACGACGTCGCCGCTGTCGTGGAAGCGGCGGCGCGCGCGATGACGGAGGTCGCGGCTGTCGAGAACAACGCACCAGGCTGCGTCGGCCGGACCATGGAGTTGTTGTGGGAGTCGGTCTTCTTGGGCGGAGACCGCGGACGCGGGTTCGAGGAGGATCTGCGCGCGATCGGCGCGACGGAACCCTCTGAAGAACTCGCCGAATTCCTCAGGCAGGCGCGGGAGGTCGACTTCTCCCTGTCCGAGGCGAGGAGCCGATTCGTCGCCATCGACGAGTACCGCATCGAGATGCTGACGTTCATGGCCGATTACGACGTGATCATCTGCCCCGCGATGCCGACCGCGGCCAAGCCGCACCATCACGGCTTGGTGGAGATCAACGACTTCTCGCACATGATGGTGCACAACCTGACCGGGTGGCCTGCGGCAGTCGTACGCTGCGGCACCTCCAACGAGGGGTTGCCGGTTGGTGTGCAGATTGTCGCCCGGCCTTGGCAGGACGCCACAGCCCTTGCGGTAGCCGGGCATCTGGAAAACGTCTTCGGCGGATGGCGCCCACCCACGGTCGCATAGAGTCGGATGCCATGCACTTTGGATTCTTCATCCCGCAAGGCTGGCGACTCGATCTGGTGGACATCCCCACCGCAAGCCAGTGGGGGGTGATGCGCGACCTCGCCGCCTACGCCGACGACGGCGCGTGGGACTCAGTATGGGTTTACGACCACTTTCACACGGTGCCGGTGCCGACGCACGAGGCCACCCACGAGGCGTGGTCGCTGATGTCGGCATACGCGGCGACGACGTCGCGGATCAAACTCGGCCAGATGTGCACGGCGATGAGCTACCGCAACCCGGTCTATCTGGCCAAGGTCGCCACCACCGCCGACATCATCTCCGGCGGCCGGATCCAGATGGGCATCGGCGGCGGCTGGTACGAACACGAGTGGCGCGCATACGGATACGGGTTCCCGTCGGCAGGGGTGCGGCTCGGGCGGCTCGACGAGGGCGTGCAGATCATGCGCGACGCCTGGCGCGACGGCCAGGTCAGTTTCGACGGGAAGCACTATCAGGTCGATGGCGCCATTGTTGAGCCAAAGCCGTTGCAGGACGGCGGTCTTCCGCTGTGGATCGCAGGCGGCGGCGAGAAGGTGACGTTGCGCATCGCGGCGAAGTACGCGCAGTACACCAACTTTACCTCCGAGCCCGACGGGTTTGCGCACAAGTCGCAGGTGCTCGCCGGCCACTGCCGCGACGTGGGCACCGATTACGACGCGATCGTGCGTTCGGCAAATTTCAACGCCGTGATCGGTGACTCGGATGCCGACGTCAAGGAGCGGGTCGCCCGGTTGCGCGCCAGGCAGGTCGCCAAGGCCAACGAGGCCGCCGTCGACGGCATGCTGAACATGGTGACTTCACCTGATTCCGCCAGCGGCACACCGGAACAGGTGGTGGAGAAGCTCCAGCGGATGCGTGAGCTCGGCTGCGAGTACGCGATCCTCTATTTCCCGGAGGCAGCCTACGACCGATCGGGCATTGAGCTGTTCGAGCGCGAGGTCATCCCCGCGCTGAGCTAGACGACGGGCGACACCTGGTAATGCAGGATGCGCCAGCCGGCGTCGGTGTCCGTGACGAGCATGCCCAAGTTCAGGCTCACGGTCGGCCTGTCCGGGAACGCGAAGTCGGCGCGAACGTAGCCGAGCACCAATTCCTCTGTGGGCCTGCGAGTTTGCAGAATGCGGTAGGTGACCGTCATGCCGCGCGGCTGGCTGGCGTAGTAATCGATGACGCCTTGGCGCCCAACGCTGTACGGGTGCAGGCCCTGGAAGATGGCATCCTCGGTGAACAGCGCGGCCACCTTGTGCGGTTCGTGTGCGTCGACGCCCGCTTTCCATTGGTCCAAGACGCCACGCAGAATCTCTTCAGTGCCCGGCACTTTGACCACCATCCACATGCAGGATCTCGCCGGTGACGAAGGGCGCGTTCTCCAGATACAGAACCGCGTCGACAACATCGTCGATCTCGCCGAGACGACCGACCGGATGCAGTTTCGCCAGGGTGTCGTAAGAGGCCGGATCGTGCATCGGGGTGCGTATTACCCCGAGAGCGACGGCGTTAGCGCGAATACCGCTGCCGGCGTACTCGATCGCCAGCGCCTTGGTTACCGCGTTCAGCCCGCCCTTCGTCAGCGACGCCAACGCGGAGGGCACCGCAGAGTTGGCATGGTCTACGAGGCTGGTCGAGATGTTCACCACGTGACCGCCGCCGCTTCCGAGCATCGCGGCCACTGCGGCGCGGGAAACCTCGAAGAATCCGCGAAGGTTCACACCGGTGACGGCGTCGTAGTCCCCGTCGGTGTAGTCGGTGAACGGCTTGGCAATGAAGATGCCCGCGTTGTTCACGACGGTGTCGATCCGGCCGAACTGTTCAAGGGCCGCGTCGACGATCCGCTGTCCTACGCCCGGCTGCGCGATGTCGCCGGGCACCGTCAGCACCATCGGGTCGTCGCTCTCGGTGATGGTGCGGGAGTTGGCGACCACCGCGTAATCGAGCTTGCGGTATGCCGACACCAGGCCTTCGCCGATGCCCTGAGAGGCACCCGTGATGACGGCGACGCGCTGCGAGTTGCTCATCGTCCGATCCCTTTCCTCGTTCTGATGCACGCTGCAACGCAGACTGCGCCCTTCCCATGCTCGGTCGGAACGACCGGTTCGCTCGCTGCTGATAGGCGCTGCCTCTCACTGCACTACGCTTGCCCGGTGGAGCTGCGCCAGCTGCGCTACTTCGTGACCGTCGCCGAGGAGTTGAACTTCGGTCGCGCGGCCGAGCGGTTGCATATCGCGGGCCCGTCGCTGTCCCAGCAGATCAAGGCGCTCGAACGCGACCTGAAGGTCCGCCTGTTCGACCGCGACCGCCGCTCGGTCACCCTGACCGCAGGCGGCGCGGCACTGCTGCCGCACGCCCGCGCGTTGGTGGATCAGGCGGACGAATTGCGCAGGCGCGCGGCCGGGCTCCTCACATCCGAACCGGTGCGGATCGGCTATGTGAACTGGTGTCCGACGGACTGGGCGGAACGAGCCGCGGGGGTGGCACAGTTGCGCGTCGACACTTGGGTCATGCCGTCGCATACGCAGGCCGCCAGGGTCGCCGACGGAAACCTTGACCTCGCGATCTGCTGGGTGCAGACAACGGATCTCGCGTCGCTCTCCCTTGACGCTCATCTCATCGGGGTGGACCGGCTCTATGCGTTGTCCGTCGGCTCGGACACGTCGCCGGTCGAGGCCAGGGACACAACGGTGCTGCTGGACGCCGACGAGGCGACCTGGTCGTCATGGAATCGCTACGCGGAGCAATTCGCCGCCGACACGGGCGCGCGCATCGTGCGGGTCGATGACGGAGGGGTCACCGGGCAGGCGTTTTTCGAGCACATACGCGGGCTCCGCAGACCCGTGCTGAACAACCCGAAGGGGCAGAACACGCAGGAGCCCAGCGGGCTGGTGCGACGTTCGGTGGTCCGCCCAGCACCGCTGTGGACGTGGTCGCTGGTCTGGCGCCAGGGAGAAGACGGTCCGGCGGTTCGTGCCGTAATCGACGAATTCACCCGCGACGTTGGGGAGTTGGGTGTCGACGACGAAGGGGTGTGGCTGCCGGCTGCGGATCCGCACCGGCCGAAGGGAAGCTGAAGCGAAGCAGACCGGCGACGATCGCCGACAACACGACGACAAGAGCCGCTGCGAGCAGAGCGTGTGAAAAGCCATGGCGCAGAAGAGGTGTCACTGCTATCGGACCCAGGATCTGGCCGACGGAGTAGCCGGCGGTCAGCAAGGCGACAGCGCCAGGGAACCCGAGCAGGCGTCCGGCCGCCAGAGCCATCGTGCTGACCCCGATGAAGGTGGCTCCGAAGAGGATTGCACCGGAAAGAGCCGCGACCGCCCCAGGAGCCACTGCGGGCAGAGCGATCCCGAATGCCTGCAGAAGCAGCGCTCCCGCGAGCAGAGCCGGATGCGACCACCGCGCGCTCAACCAGGCCCACAGTGCGGCCGATGGGGCCGCGGCCAGACCGACGAACAGCCAGGCGCCGTTGCCGAGCCAGCCTGACGAATTCTGTTTGATGGCCGCGACCAGGAAAGTGCCTGCGACGATGTACCCGATTCCCTCGAGGGTGTAGCTGACGAAGAGCACCGCGAACGAGCGGTGCGGGCGTCGCGGTGGGGCCGATACAGGCGGTGTGGGAACGACGTCGGGCGCAGACTTCCCACGCATCGCCCATGCGCCCGCGCCCAGCACCGCGGCCAACGCCGATGCCGACCACCATGCGCCTTGCCAACTCGCGGTGGCAGGCATCGTGAGCACCAGCCCACCGGACAACGCAATGCCGAGGCCGACGCCGCCAAAGCCCCACCCCGGCAGATGTGGTGGCAGATGATCCAGCATCGAGTTGACGGCGATGACGAACACCACCGCGCTGGCGAATCCGGCGACTGTCCGCAGCAGTAGCCATCCAATTGTGTTGGGCAGCAGTGGCATTGCTGCCAGGGTGACCACCACCACGACCAGTGATACCCGCCATGCGACCGTCGATCGGGCCAACCGCGGTGAGGCGGCCCCTGCCAGCGCACCGGCGAGGTATCCGACGTAGTTCGCGGTGGCCAGCGCGCCTGCTGCCTGCGGGGTGAGCGCGGCCTGCGTGGTCATCAGCGGCAGGATCGGGGTGTAGGCGAAACGGCCGATGCCCATGGCGGCACCGAGTCCGGCGGCGCCGCGGCCGACGTGTGCCCAGTGCGGGTGCATCGCTCAAGGGTGTGCCGGTGACCCGCACGGATGCCACGACCGAATTGCTCTCAGCTAAGAGGCGCGACCTCACAGGCGGCCCCGGCTCAAAGTGAATGAACAGTAACGCCCAGCCATCGAAACTTAACCGGCCGGTGAACCTGTGGGGTCGCTGGCCCAACATTCCTGGGCCACGATCTACGAGTGCTGTCGATCTCACGCGATGTAGACCTAGAACCGCGGCAACCGATGTGGGTGCCGCAACCGCGCATCGCGGCGGTCCCCGACCGCGACCGCGCCGACGGGTGGTGCCGTTCCGCACACCCCGCCGATATCGCGCAGGCGCGGATGTTCGACGCCGTTCTTTTAGGTGAGATCGCGGAATTGGAGGAGCTTGTCGCGTCGATGGAGAAGCGTTGGATGCGGCGGTGTGAGCGGGGCATCGACGACGAGAATCGGCCCCCGGAGAGCATCCGGCGGATGCGCGGGCGCGTGACGGAAGCGCAGCACCTCCTGGACGCGTTGCGGGATCGGTTCCCTTCGGAATGAGCGGATCCCTGCCTGTGAACGGAGATCCGCTCATCGAGATTCAAACTGCCCACACGCCCGTCGCGGCGGTCTCGCGGGCGTAGTCGGTGAAATCCTTGGGCTCGCGTCCCAGTGCTCGCTGCACACCGTCGGCCAGTTGCACCTTGCTGCCGAGCACCTCGGTGAAAAGGTGATTCAGCAGCCAGATGAAGTCTTGTGGCAGAACGTATTCCGTGAGCATCGCGGTGTAATCCTCGATCGGCACCGACACGAAGCTGATGTCACGGCCCGCGGCCGCGCCGATCTCTGCGACGACGTCGCGGAAGCTGAGCAGCCGCGGACCGGTCAGTTCGTACAGCTGCCCGACGTGTCGGTCGTCGGTCAGCGCGGCCACCGCGACGTCGGCGATGTCGTCGGCGTCCACGAACGGCTCCTGCACATCGTCGACCGGCAGCGACACAGTGCCGCCCAGCACCTCGTCGAGCCACGCGCCCTCGTTGAAGTTCTGCGCGAAGAATGCGCACCGCACGATCGTCCACTCCAGCCCGGACGCCATGACGACGCGCTCGGCCTTCTCGGCCTCGGCCTCGTTGCGGCCCGACAGCAGCACCAGCCTGCTGACGCCGGTGTCCTTGGCCAGTTCGGTCAGCTTGCCGACGGCGTCGACCGAGCCGGGGACGGCCAGGTCCGGGTAGTAGGTGAGGTAGACCTTGTCGACGCCCGCAAGCGCCGCCACCCAGGTCTGCGGGTTGTCCCAGTCGAACGGGATGTCGGCCGAGCGTGACCCGTGCCGGACGTCGATGCCGCGCTTTTCGAGTTGATCTGCGACGCGTTTTCCGGTCTTGCCGGTGCTGCCGATAACTAGGATGGTGCCGTTGGTTGTGTTTGTCATGTATCGAATTCAACGGTTCGTAAGTGAGACGATCCATAGCCGAACCGCTCGATCGCATATCCGATCGTCTGGAAGGGGGGCCGGCGATGGAGAAGATTTCACTCACCGCGCTCGCACGAAAGCACCTAGAGACTGCACGGGCGGCGAGCAGTGGCCGCAGCGCACACACGGTCTACGGCGGTCATGAGCACAACCTGCGTCAGACCCTGATGGCGATGACGGCGGGCAGCACGATGGACGACCATGAAAGCCCCGGCGAAGCGACGCTCGAGGTGCTACAGGGCAGGGTGCGGGTGACGAACTCCACGGCCGGCTGGGACGGCTCACCCGGCGATCTCATTGTGCTGCCTCGCGAACGGCACGGCCTGCACGCCGTGGAGGACTCAGTCGTTCTGCTTACTGTGTCCAAACCCGTTGGGCCGCATACTTAGTCGCACCCTAAGGTGCTTGCGCGACTGCGGTGTCGCGTGCGGCGCGCACGTTGCGCGCAATCTCATCGAGGTGGGTCTCCCACGTGCCGCAGCAGCCGCCCCACATGTCGATGTGCGGGTGTTCGCGAGCCAAAGCACCCATGAGTTCGCCGAGCTGTGCCGGGTCGCCGGACTCGAGGTGCCCAAGCGTGCAGAGCGAAATCTTGTCCATCATCGCGGCATTGGGGCGCAGAACCCGCACCCGTTCGAACCACGCGCCCGGCTCGATCGCAGGCATGAACTCCAGCGGGTGCGAGCAGTTGATGCCGTAGAAGGTAGGCCGGTCATCACCGGTCTGCGCGTCGATCGTCTCGATCGCGTCCTTCAGCGACGGCCCCGAGGCGAGCCGTTTGCTTGCGTTGTCGAGCGTGAAGGAGACCGACAGCGGCAGACCCGCCTGCGCCGCGGCACGGGACAACCCGATCACCTCAGGCACGCCGTTGAACGTCATCGCTTCGACCAAGTCGACGCCGGCACGGGCCAGCGTGGCGAGTTGTTCGCCGTGGTATACCTCTGCCTCCTCGGCGGTGATCGTCTGGTTGATCTGATACGCGTCACCGCGCGGACCGACGATGCCTGCGTACTTGAGCGCGGGCACCTGCCCCGCGTACGGCCCGGCTACCTCGCGCAGGAAATCGATGGCGCGCAACTGCATCTCGGCCAGCGACTCACGGGAGTAGCCGAGCAGCGATCCCCAGTCGGGACTGGCACGGTAGTCGAGACCGCCAACGACGACGCCGAACCCGTGCCGCGCCGCGGTGTCCAGATACCGGCCGTACATGCCGCGCAGCTCGGCCACGGCCCGCGGATTGTCGAGCAACGGAAACATGGCGAAGTGCTGGAGATCGAACCCGTACTTGTACATGATTTCGGTTTCTTGGCCGCCCTCGGTGAGGTAGTTCAACCCTGGCTGCTGCGTCGGGAATGCTGCGGGCATGTTGACTCCTTGTCAGGCATGCCAACCGTAGCTGTGATGGATCGGCTGGAGGCGCGTTTAGCAAACCCGTCCCGAGAGCGGGCTAGCGGTGGCTTAGCACGTTCACGACGTTGCCGGACGGGTCAGCGAAGAAGAACCGTCGAACGCCCCATTCCTCGTCGCTCAGGGGATGGACGATCGTCAACCCGGCCTCGACCGCGGCCTGGTAGGCGGCGTCGACGTCGTCCACCTCGATCGACACCGAGGGATTGACTGGGGCCGTCGCGTCCTTGGTCATCAGGCTGACCTGGTGGCGCAGCTCATCGTCTGCCAGCGTGACGACCCAGCCGAGGTTCATCACTTCGCGCAAGCCGAGTATCCGCTTGTAGGCGACAACGGCGGCATCCAGCTCCGGCACGGTGAGGACGGGCATCACCCGGAGGACGGTCATATGGCGGGGCCAAGCAGATCGTCGGCGTCCTTGATCACGTAGCCGTAGCCCTGCTCGGCAAGGAAGCGCTGCCGGTGCGCGGCGTACTCGGCGTCGAGGCTGTCGCGCGATACGACCGAATAGAAGATCGCGCCGCCGCCGTCGGCCTTGGGCCGCAACAGGCGTCCCAGCCGCTGCGCTTCCTCCTGCCGCGACCCGAATGTGCCCGAAACCTGCACCGCCACATTGGCTTCCGGCAGATCGATAGAGAAGTTCGCGACCTTGGACACCACCAGCGTTGAGATTTCGCCACGGCGGAAGGCGTCGTAGAGCGATTCGCGTTCGGCGGTCTTCGTCGAACCCTGGATCACAGGGGCGCTCAGCTCCTCGCCCAGCTCATCGAGCTGATCCAGGTACGCGCCGATCACCAGCACCTGATCACCGGGGTGGCGGCCCAGGATCGACTTCACCACCGCGATCTTGCTGTGCACAGTCGAGCACAGTTTGTAGCGCTCGTCGGGTTCGGCGACGGCATAGAGCATGCGCTCGTTGTCGGTCATCGTCACCCGCACCTCGATACACTCCGCCGGCGCGATCCAGCCCTGGGCTTCGATGTCCTTCCACGGCGCGTCGTACCGCTTGGGGCCGATAAGGCTGAACACGTCGCCCTCGCGGCCGTCCTCGCGGATCAGGGTCGCGGTTAGGCCGAGCCGGCGCCGCGACTGCAGATCCGCGGTCATCCGGAACACCGGCGCGGGAAGCAGGTGCACCTCGTCGTAGATGATCAGCCCCCAGTCGCGGCTGTCGAACAACTCGAGGTGCCGGTATTCACCCTTGGTGCGACGGGTGATCACTTGGTAGGTGGCGATCGTGACCGGACGGATTTCCTTTTTCTCCCCGGAGTATTCGCCGATCTCCTCTTCGGTCAGCGACGTGCGGTTGATGAGTTCGCGCTTCCACTGCCTGCCCGCCACGGTGTTGGTGACGAGGATCAGGGTCGTCGCACCGGCCTTGGCCATCGCGGCCGCGCCGACCAGCGTCTTGCCTGCGCCGCACGGCAGCACCACCACACCCGAGCCGCCCTGCCAGAACGACTCCGCGGCCATCTCCTGGTAGTCGCGAAGGTGCCAATTCTCCTGATCGAGGCTGATCGGATGCTTCTCGCCGTCGACGTAGCCTGCCAAATCCTCTGCGGGCCAACCGATTTTAAGCAGCATCTGTTTGATGCGGCCGCGCTCACTGTTGTGCACCATGACGGTGTCGTCATCGATGCGGGTGCCGAGCATCGGTGCGATCTTCTTGTTGCGCAGCACTTCTTCGAGCACCGCGCGGTCAAGGCTGACCAGGGTCAGACCGTGAACGGGACTCTTCACCAACTGCAGCCGCCCGTAGCGGGCCATCACGTCGACGATGTCGACGAGCAGCGGCTGCGGCACCGCGTAGCGGGAGAACGACACCAACGCGTCGACCACTTGTTCGGCGTCGTGACCGGCCGCGCGGGCGTTCCACAACGCCAGCGGGGTGATGCGGTAGGTGTGGATGTGTTCGGGCGCACGCTCCAGTTCGGCGAACGGGGCGATCGCGGCGCGCGCCTCACCGGCCTGCTCGTGGTCGACTTCAAGCAGCACCGTTTTGTCGGACTGCACGATCAGGGGGCCGTCGGTCATCCTGTCCATTATCCGGACGCGGCGGACACCCGATGTTTCAGTGCCTCGCGGCGGTCAGTGAAGCCGCTGATGGGCCCGGCGGTGCAGCTGCTCCTGGCAGGGGAATCCTCGGGACGCCGGGCGTGCCGATCTGGCCCGCCAGCCAGGGCAGTGACGAGGTGAACACGTCCATCGCGAAGGGCCAGTCGTGCTTGCCCGGTGTGGCGATCACCGCGCAGGTGATGCCGTTGGCGCGGCCCAGCGAGCACAGCGAGTTGGCGGCGTCGGTCTGATCTCCTGGGTTGCCCGCGGCGTCCTGGCCGCCAAGGCCGACCGCGTCGGGGTTGCCGTAGCCGCCCTTCCGCTGCGTCGGGGCGTCGGAGGAGATCGCGAACCACCCCGAGACGCCCTTGTACGGCCCGTGCTTGGTCATCACCGTCGTGGGGTCATAGATCGCCCACTTGGCCGCGTCGCCGCCGTAGAGCCGCGCGATGGTCTGATCCTTGGTGCCTGCGTTGGGCCCCATGTCCCTTGCGATGTCGACGAAGGTGCTGAACAGCCCCGGATGCATGACGCTCAGGTCCACCGCGCACGTGCCGCCCATCGACCAGCCAACGACCCCCCAGTTGGCGCTGTTCACGCCGAAGGTGCGCGTGACGTACGGCGGGACGTCCTTGATGAGATGGTCGGCCACGTTGCCCCGGGGACCGTTGACGCACTCGGTGTCGTTGTTGAACGACCCGCCGACGTCGACGAAAACGAATACCGGCGCGTTGCCGCCGTGCGAGGCGGCGAAGTTGTCGATGGTGGCTATCGCGTTCCCGGTGCGCGGCCAGTCCGACGGGGTGTTGAACTCACCGGCGATCATCATGACGACCGGCAGCTTGGGCGCCGGATTGGCGAACCACACCGGCGGTAGGTACACCAGCTCGGTGCGGTGTTTGAACTGCGATGCGTCGTCGGGAATGGTCACTGGGACGAGCGCTCCGTGTGACGGAACGCCCTTGCCCCGCATGGCCATGACGGTGGGCAGATCGGTCTGGTCGGTCAGCGGGCCCGCGGTCAACTCGTTCCATGCCGCCGGGACCGTCGGGAAGTAGCCGACCCACAGGTTCAGCGCCACGCCCGCGCTGAGCAGGCACAGCGGCACCGCTGCCAGCGACACTGTCCGGCGCCGCCAGCGGCTGCTGCGCCAGCCGAGCACCGCGACGGCCAGCGCAAGGCCGGTGAGGCCGACCCACGCAAACAGCGACGACGGCGCGGGATCTCCCGCAAGGCCCTGCGAATCGATGTACCAGTGCGTCCATGCCGCCAGGATCAGGCCGACGACGATCGCCACCGGCAGCCACACCAGTCGCCACCGTCGCGAACGCCAACCAATCGCCAGCACCAGCACCACGGCGGCCACGGCCTGCACCGCCGGCGGAAGCCAACCGTGCAACAACGACAGGCCGTGCCGTCCGGGCGCCTGCGCAGCCTCGCTTAACACCGTTGTCACACAGACATATTCACCAACGGTGCTGTGAATTCGCTGTCTTGCGGCTGTTAGCCCGGTTTGTTATGCGGAGTCCGCCGAGACCACCGAGGTGACACGGTGGATGGCGAATTCGCGGACGCGGCCGGATGCCGGATCGTATGCCGTCAGCTGCCCGCCGCGGACGTTGATCGGCGCCACCACCCGCTGCGTGGCCACCCCGGCCGGATCCACATAGCCGATCACCACCGACGACTGCAGGTGCGCGGCCTCTTGCAGCTGCGAGATCGCGACGGTCGGGTCCAGTCGCATGCTCGCGGACGGTGTTGCCGCCACCTTGCGCAGCACCGCGACGATCGCGCCAAGCGTCTGGCTGGTGGGCGACGGCGTAGGCCGGTAGGCGCGGCGGCGCGGCGGCGCGGGCACCCGGGCGCCACGGGCTCGGATATCGACGATCGCGCCGGTGGAATCCTCGGCAGCGGGCGCGAAACCGGCGTCGCGCAGCGCGGACAGCACTTCGGAGATCGGCGCCTGGGACACCGCGACGGTCGGTGCGAGCAGACGCATCTCCAGCTGTTCGGCCTTTGGCGAGGCGACCGCCTGGGCCAGCAGCGCCGCATCCTCGCATCGGACGAACGACTGAGCCATGCCGACGCGCAGCTGCCCGTGCCGGCGTGCGACATCGTCGATCAGATAAGTCAGCCCTTGCGGCACAGGCGTTTTCGAGTGTCGGTTGAACAACGCATGCAGCTCGCTTGCGGTGCGCCCTGTGTCGAGGGCGCGCCGGATGGAGGCCTCGCTGATGCGGTACACCATCGCCGCACCCGCCGATTCCACGTTCGCCACAGAACCCAGTTGCTCGGCCAGGTCGCGTTGCAAGGGTCCTGGCACGATGACCGTCAGGTCGGCCTGGAGCAGGAAGTGGTCGATGGGTTCGGGCAGCACCTTGTCTATCGCGGCGACGACGGCGTCCGCCGGGTCGCCCGCGAGCAACTTTCGCGCCGGCGAGGCGATCGCGCCGCGGCCCACCACACCCAGCGCGTGCGCCTCGGTCAGCAGGTCGCCGACGGGGGCGGGCTGCAGGCGCACGGCCCAGCGGGGGCGACGCCAAATCATCGCGCGTGACGCTGAAGTGGCGTCGACGCCCGATCCCGCGGGCAGGTCGGCCAGCACGTCCAGCAGCAACCGCCGGTCCAGCGGCGCCGCCGTCGAAAAGAGCGAATCCGACAGCGCCGCATAGGGTTTGCCATCTGGTCCGCGGCTCCCGATCAGACTCGGCCTGCCCGGCAAGTCCAGCCAGGTCGACGCCAGCAGGTGCCACTTGGATGCCGCCGACGATTCGACGAACCGGTCGGCGGCCACCGTCGGTGCCCAGTACGGGCCGACGCCGTCGTGCGGGTCGGGTTCGGGCAGCCCCGCCGCGATGAGCCCCGCCGCCGCGGACACCTCGAGGATTAGGCCGAGGCGGGCCTCGTCGATGCCGGTGACCTTGGTCAGGCGCTTGACATCGCGCACGCCAAGGCCACCGCTGCGAAGCTCGGGAACCGGTGTGGCGCTGAGGGTTTCGAGTATGACCTCGACCTCGCGCAGCAGGTCGATCACCGCCCCTGCGGCCACAGCGTCGACGTCGGCGACGGTGGTGGTGGACACCGCAGGATCGGGTTGTGACAACTGTGCCGGTCCGGGCAGCTCGTCGCGCATCACCTGACCGACCAGCCGGGGCAGGATCACCGTTTCCGCGTCGACCTGACGCAGCAGACCGGCGGCCAATAGCCGCTGCACCGGCCGGTCCGGCGGGGTGCCGGGCGCGGCGTCGCGGGTCCGGCCCATCGGTGAGCCCTCCAGCAGCCGCTGCAGCAGCTCGAGTTGCGCCGAGTCGAGCGCCTCCAGCCGGGCAGCGATATCCGTCTGCTCGGTGTTCTCGACGGTTGCCTGACCCGGATACCAGGGCAGCCCGGCCGCCGCTTCGGCCGCGACGCGCACGGTGGCGTCGCCCCACACCAGCGCGCGCCCACGTAAGTCTTCAACAGCGGCGGTGACGGTGTCCTCGCCCGCCCGGTCGCCGATCAGCGCCAGCAGCTTGGTCAGCGGGACGGCCGCGGTGTCCGCGTGAAGGACGAGCAGCCCGTCGAGCACCGCCAGCCGCAGGAAGTCGAGCTCATCGGTGGCGGCCTTGACCGATTGCCGGGACTGCGCGCGGGCAGCCAGCGCCGCGATGGTGCCCGGTGGCGGTTGTGTCAGGTCGGGCCGCAGCTCCAGCAGCCGGATCAGCCGCTCGTCGTCAAGCTCGGCCAGCCAGGCGCCCAGGGGGACGCCCGGATTAGTTTCGGTCATTGCTGACCAGCGTAAAGCAGTGCGCCGGTGTCGCCACTGCTCGCGGCGCCTGCCAGAATGGATGCGTGGCTGACAAGAAACAGAAGAACCGATACGTCGACCCGGGCTGGCCCGAGCTCGACGGCGACGACGATCACGCGGTCAGTGAGGCGGCCACCGACCGTACCGGCGCGCTGTCGCCGTTCGGTGAGCTGGCGTTCCCGCAGCCGGCCGACGAGCTTCCATACGTCCACCCCGTCACGGTGGTCAACAAGTAGCGGTGACCGACCCCGCGCATCGCCTATCGCACCTCGACGAGTCGGGCGCGGCGCACATGGTCGACGTGACCGGCAAGGACGCCACCAAGCGCACGGCCGTCGCGGCGGGGACGCTGCATACGACACCCGAGGTCGTCGGTCTCATTGCATCGGGCGGGCTGCCCAAGGGCGACGCCCTGGCGACCGCAAGGGTGGCAGGCATCCTGGCCGCCAAACGCACCAGCGACCTCATCCCGCTGTGCCATCAGCTCGCCCTGACCGGAGTCGACGTCGACTTCGAGGCCAGCGAAGGAGACGTCGGCATCACCGCGACCGTGCGCAGCACCGACCGCACCGGTGTCGAGATGGAGGCGCTGACGGCCGTCAGCGTCGCCGCGCTGACCCTCTACGACATGATCAAGGCCGTCGACCCCGCCGCCCGCATCGACGACATCCGGGTGTTGCGCAAAGAGGGCGGTAAAACAGGGCTGTGGACAAGGTGATGAGCGCTTGCGCGAAGAACAGGCGGTCATGACGCGGTCGGGACGGGTGGTCATCGCGTCCACACGGGCGGCGGCGGGTGTATACGAGGACCGCTGCGGCCCGATCATCGTCGACTGGCTCAACCGGCAGGGCATCACCACGTCGGCAGCCGCGGTGGTCGCCGACGGCCCTGGCGTGGTCAAGGCGCTGTTCGCCGCGATCGGCGAAAACGTCGACGTGATAATCACTTCCGGCGGTACGGGCATCTCGCCGACGGACGGCACGGCCGACGCAACCGCGGACATCGTCGACTATCAGATTCCCGGCCTCGCCGATGCGATCCGGCGTTCCGGCCTGCCGCACGTGCCGACGTCGGTGTTGTCCCGCGGTGTTTGCGGCGTCAGGGGCCGCACGCTGATCGTGAACCTTCCCGGTTCCACCGGGGGCGTCAAAGACGGCCTCGGCGTGCTCGACGACGTTCTCGAGCATGCGCTCGACCAGCTCGCAGGCAAGGACCACACGCGATGACCGCCGTCGTTCTGCGCGTCGAACTGACCGAGCAGCCGATCGAGCTGTCCGAGTACGAGGTGCTGGTGGCGCACGAGTCGGCCGGAGCCGTCGTGGGATTCGCAGGCGTGGTTCGTGATCACGACGACGGGCGCACCGTCATCCGGCTGGAGTATTCCGCGCACCCCTCAGCGCAGCAGACCCTGGCCGACGTGGCCGCCGAGATTGCGGCCGACTGTCACGGCGTGCGGGCCATCGCGGTCAGCCATCGCGTCGGCACCCTGCAGATCGGTGATGCGGCGCTGGTGGCTGCGGTCGCAGGGGACCACCGAGCGGCCGCGTTCGAGACGTGTGCGCGCCTTGTCGACACCGTCAAGGCCCGGCTACCGGTGTGGAAGCACCAGTTCTTCGCCGACGGCTCAGACGAGTGGGTGGGATCCGCCTGACCCGCTAGGCGGGCGGCAGGATCGGGGGTGCGTCCGGTGGCGGCGGCGCGGCCGGATCGGCCGGGGGTGGGGTGACCGGCACGTTCGGGCCAGGGTCCTGCTGCGGGTACGGCGTGTTCATCCCGCGTTGGCCCAGCCCCATGATCAAGGCTTCCTTACCGCTGATGTCATGATTCTGGACCGCTTGCCACAAGTCCTTGAGGTAGCTGACGTTGGGGCTATCTGCGCCATTCGCAGCCGGATCCATTGTGGAGCCCGGCGGCAGGCTGTCCGGGCTCGCCAGGTGCGGGATGCCGTCCGGTGGCACCGGCAGGGCGGCGGCGGGTTCGGTCATCGCCTGGTTCGCGGCGTCGAAGGCCGGGCCGGGGACGTTGACGGCGTTGAGCGGGGCCAGCGGGTCCGGCGCGGGTGCCGCAACGGCCCCCGGCGCGGGCGGCGCCGGGGCGGGCGGGAGCGGCGGCAGTACGGGGTCGAGCGGCACCGGGGTGTGCAGGGCCCACACTTCCGGCTGATCGGCGGGTACCGGTGCGACGTCCCAGTTGTCGGCGGCCGCAACGATCGTGTCCTCGACCGGTGGGGCGTCGGCGGGCGGGGGAGGCGGCAGCGGCGCGTCGAGTGCGGCGTCGACGATCGGTGCTTCCTCAACCGGCGGGGGAGGCGGCAGCGGCGCGTCGAGTGCGGCGTCGACGATCGGTGCTTCCTCAACCGGCGGGGGAGGCGGCAGCGGCGCGTCGAGTGCGGCGTCGACGATCGGTGCTTCCTCAACCGGCGGAGGAGGCGGCAGTGGCGCATCGGGCGCCGGTGCATCGGGCAGCGGGGCCGACAGCGCGTCGACGGGCGCGGCGTCTGGAGGCGGCGGAGGAGCGAACGGATCGATCGGCGGCGGAGGCGGCAGTTCGCCGTTGACGGCGGGGGCGTCGAGGGCCTGCGGCTCCTCGATGACGTTGCGCGGCGTCGAGCCAGACAAGCCCGTGCCGCACACCGGCCACGCGCCCTTGCCCTGACTGGCGAGCACGCGCTCGGCGACCGCGATCTGCTCTTCCTTGGTGGCCATGTGCGCGGACGGCGCGTACTGGCCACCGCCATGCGAAGCCCAGGTGCTCTGCGAGAACTGCAGTCCGCCCTGGTAGCCGTTGCCGGTGTTGATGGCCCAGTTGTTGCCGGATTCGCAGCGTGCGACCCTGTCCCATTCGCCGTCGGTGGCGGCGCCAGCTTGCCCGGCGAGGGCGAGGCTTCCGCTTCCGATGACCGCACCAGTGAAGGCGATCTTCGCGACGTTTACTGCCGATGTAGTGGGCTTGCGGTGCCGTCCACTCATAGGTGCGCTAGGTCCTCTCTTATGCGCCCGCGAGGTCAGCTGTCGGGTTCGGGCTGGAGAGGTCGCCCGGCCTGCACCGTCGAAATAGCGCAGGCTTCACCCCAAGGAACCGCATGCGGCTCCTGGTCCTTATTGATTCGGTGGACCGGTGGGTCCCCCGCCTCCATCCAAATTGTTTGTCGTTGTCCGTGCATCAACGGATGGAGCTCGGCGCGGTTGATGCACGGCAGGCCAATCGATTACAGCTCGATGGCTTGGGACTGAACCGTAACGGGTCTCGCTGGTGACGTCACCTTTTGACCAGCTCGGCGATTCGGCTACCGGCAAATCTTAAAAATGCTCTAAATCGCCAGGACGCCAACGCGTTTCCGCAGGTGCTTTCGAGAAGGTAACGATCCGTGGCCAGCTTGTGACCGTTTCGTTATGTGACGTAAATCACGATCATCCGCCGGCAAATGGGGGAAGAACATCGACGGTCTGAGCGTCGCCCAGCGTTTTTTCCAAGTCCCGCACCGCAATTCCGTCGCACAGGTATGAGCATCGGCTCAGGACCTTGGCCAGTTCGGGGTCCCGTTCACCGAGGCTGCGCACCAGCGCGCCGACTGTGGTGCCCGGCGCGACGCCGATGATCTCGTCGTCGAAACCTGCGGCCGCGCGGGCGGCCGCGAAGTAGCGGACCGTCACCTTAACCGCCACGTCAGCCGCCGATCGCGCTCATCGGGCGGTCCGGCTGCACGAAGTCCGGGTCGTTGATGCCGTGTCCCGCCGCCTTGGCCCACATCGCGGCCCGCCACGCAGCTTCGAGCGCGTCGTCGTCGGCGCCGGCGCGCATCAGCGTGCGCAGGTCGGTCTCCTGCCGAGCGAACAGGCAGTTGCGGACCTGGCCGTCCGCGGTGAGCCGGGTGCGGTCACAGGCCGAGCAGAACGCGTGCGAGACCGAGGCGATGATGCCGACCTGCCCGCGACCGCCGTCGACCTCCCACAGCTCAGCAGGCGCCGAACCGCGCGGCGCCGGGTCGGGTCGTAGATCGAAATGACGGCGCAGGACGGCCAGCACGTCGTCGGCGGCGATCGCCTCGCCGCGCTTCCACTCGTGGCCTGCGTCGAGCGGCATCTGTTCGATGATGCGCAACTGGTATCCGTGGTCGAGGCAGAACCGAAGCAGCGCGACGGCGTCGTCAAGCCCGGTCACCGGATCCAGTACCGCGTTCACCTTCACCGGGCTCAGCCCGGCGGCCTTCGCTGCTTCGAGTCCGGCCAGCACGTCGTGCAGCCGGTCGCGGCGGGTGATGTGGGTGAAGTGTGCGGCGTCGACGGTGTCGAGTGAGACGTTGATCCGGTCCAGCCCGGCCCGCTTGAGCTTGGCGGCGCGCTTGTCCAGCCCAATGCCATTGGTGGTCAACGTGATTTCGGGGCGGGGTCTTAAGGCTGCAGTCGCCGCGACGACGTCCTCGAGGTGCTTGACCACCATCGGCTCGCCACCCGTGAATCGGACGCTGGTGATGCCGAGCCTGGTGACCGCGATGCACAGCAGCCGGGTCAGCTCGTCGGGGCGCAGCAGCTGCTCGCCCGGCATCCAGTCCAGCCCTTCGGCGGGCATGCAGTACGTGCAGCGCAGGTTGCACCGATCGGTCAGCGACACCCGCAGGTCGGTGGCGATCCGGCCGAAGGTGTCGACGAGCGGGCCACTGGTCGGTGCCGGCACGGCAGGCCCCAGCGACGGCACGCCCAGATCGATGACGGTCATGCGGCCGCTTCCGATTGATACGAGACGGAGCCCGCCTGATCGACGGGCACGATCTCCTTGCCCAACGGGAAAAGCGACACCGGGATGAGTTTGAGATTGGCCAGCGCCAGCGGGATGCCGATGATGGTGATGGCCATCGCCACGGCGCTGATCACGTGGCCGATCGCCAGCCAGATGCCGAACAGGATCACCCAGATGACGTTGCCGATCAGCGCGCCGGGCCGCGGCCCTGGCTTCTCGACGATGGTGCGGCCGAACGGCCACAGCGCGTAGGACGCGATGCGCAGCGCGGCGAATCCAAACGGAATCGTGATGATCAGGACGAAGCAGATGAGCGCCGCCAGCAGGTAGCCCAGCGCCAGCCATAGGCCGCCGAAGACTAGCCAAATGATATTCAGGATCAGGCGCATCTTCCCTCCAGCGGTGGTATCAGACTACCGAGTAAAGGGGGTGCTGCGCCCGGCGGCGTCCGAGTAGGATCAGCACACGCGTCCCGGCGCAGGCGGGGCGCTTTCTCTATGTTCCATATGTACGTTGCTCCGAGAAGACAAGCGGGTGAGACCAGTGCCGACCGGCCGGGTTAAGTGGTACGACGCCGAGAAGGGCTTCGGCTTTCTGTCGCAGGAGGACGGCGAGGACGTCTACGTCCGGTCGTCGGCGCTGCCGGCTGGCGTCGAGGGGCTCAAGGCTGGGCAGAAGGTCGAATTCGGGATGGCAGCCGGGCGCCGCGGCCCGCAGGCGCTGAGCCTGAAGATCATCGACTCGCCGCCGAGCCTAACCAGGACCCGTCGCGAAGCCGCGGCCGCCGAGCACAAGCACACGCCCGACGAACTGCACGGCATGGTCGAGGACATGATCACGCTGCTAGAGAGCGCCGTGCAGCCCGAGCTGCGCAAGGGGAAGTATCCGGACCGCAAGGTTGCCCGTCGGGTCTCCGAGGTGGTCCGGGCCGTCGCCAGCGAACTAGACGCCTAGTTCGCGCCGAACGTGCGCTCTCTGCGAAATTTGGTCCCATTTTTCGCAGTGGCTTCACGTTCGGTGAAACGGGGCATTCTTGATGCATGGCATATGTCGCCGGCGGAGGCGAGTTCAACCGCGATACCAACTACATCACCACGCGCATCACGGCCGACGGGAACGACGGCTATCCCGTCGAACGTGACCGCTACCGGCTGATCGTCGCTCGCGCCTGTCCGTGGGCGAACCGCACGATCATTGTGCGACGCCTTCTGGGCCTGGAAGGCGTGCTCTCCATTGGCTTTTGCGGGCCAACACACGATGAAGACAGCTGGACGTTCGACCTGGATCCCGGCGGCGTCGATCCGGTGTTGAAGATTCCCCGGCTCAAGGACGCATACCTCAAGCGCTTCCCCGACTACGAGAAGGGCATCACGGTCCCCGCGATCGTCGACGTCCCAACGGGTGAGGTCGTCACCAATGATTTCGCGCAGATGACGCTGGACTTCTCCACCGAGTGGGCCAAGTTCCACCGCGAAGGCGCCCCGCAGCTGTACCCCGAAGAGCTGCGCGACGAGATCGATGAGGTCGCCCAGCGCATCTACACCGAGGTCAACAACGGCGTATACCGGTGCGGCTTCGCCGGGTCGCAGGAGTCCTACGACAAGGCCTACGACCGGTTGTTCACCGCGCTCGACTGGCTGGAAGAGCGGTTGACGAACCAACGCTATCTCGTCGGCGACACCATCACCGAGGCCGACGTGCGGCTGTTCACCACGCTTGCCCGCTTCGACCCCGTCTACCACGGCCACTTCAAGTGCAACCGGCAGAAGCTATCCGAGCTGCCGGTGCTGTGGGCCTATGCGCGGGATCTATTCCAGACACCGGGATTCGGCGACACCATCGACTTCGTGCAGATCAAGCAGCACTACTACATCGTGCACAAGGACATCAATCCGACGCAGGTTGTGCCCAAGGGGCCCGACCTCACCAACTGGCTCACGCCGCACGGTCGGGAAGCGTTAGGCGGCAAGCCTTTTGGAGACGGCACGCCGCCAGGACCCACGCCGCAGGGCGAACGCGTGCCCGCCGGTCACGGGCCCAACTAGGGCCAGACTGTCCGCACCGACCACTCCGCGTGCGGCACCGGAAACTCGTTGCCGGTGTCGTCGCGGACCAGGGTCGGCAGTTGTACGGCGATGCCAAACAGCTTGCCGCGGTGCGGATCCACGGTGGGGATGGTGACCGCAAGCTTCGTGTTCGGCCGGAACTCGTCGACGACGTCGGAGCCCTCGTAGGACCGCACCAATATCCACGGAGCGCGTGCTATCGCGGGGGGTACGGACAACTGCACCGCGTGACGCGGGTCGACGGTCAGTGCGCCATCGGTCCGCGGGGTGTCACAGTCGGTGGGGTTGAGCACCTCGCAATATCGATACGGTCCCACCCGCACCATCTGGCCGTGCGAAAAGGCGCTGATCTCAGGATGTTCCGGCGGTGGATGTTGAGCGAGCCGCCAGACCAGCACGCCGGTCAGCACCGACGCGACGACCACCACGACCGCCAGCGCGGCGAGGACGCGTTTCACTCCCGCGCCACCGCCGCCGTATCCGGCCTGCCGCCCTCCTGCTCGGCGAGCACCGGACGGTTGCCGCCGAAGCCGGGTATCAGCGACTCGCCGAAATAGCTGACCACCGTCTGTGCCAGTCCGAGGATCAGCACCGCGCTGATCGCTGTGAAGCCCACCCACAGATTGGTGTACACCAACACGCCGATGGCGCCGCCTGCCACCCAGCCCAACTGCAGCAACGACTCTGAGCGTCCGAACGCCGACGCGCGCGACTTCTCCGGCAGATCGTCCTGCAGCGACGCGTCCAGCGATGCCTTCGCAATCGCCGCCGCCCCGGCCGTTATCAAGGTGGCAATTGCCGCCACCATCAACTTGCCCGTCAGCGCGGTCGCCAATGCGACGGTGGTGACCGCGATCGTGCAACGCACAACCAGAAGTGCGGGGTGGCCGAGCTTCAGGCGCGCGCTGGTGAAGTTGCCAGCGAAGTTGCCGATTGCCGCCGCCGCGCCGATAACGCCGAGGATGCGCAGCTGCTCCCAGCCGCTGGCGTCGTGTGATTTGGCCACGAACGCGGGGTAAAGGAACAGGAATCCGACCATCACCTTGACGGTGCAGTTCCCCCAAAGCGCGGCAATGATGTTGCGGCCCAATGGTTGTCGCGCTGAGCCCGTCGTCTTGTGCTGTTCGGGGTGGCGGCGCAGTTCCCCGCTGCGGCCGTGGTAGCTCAGCGTGGCGGGGACCTCGCCCGCGGTCACCTCGACCCACTTCGGGATCCGCATCGACAGCGCCGCGCCCGCGAGCGTGACCGCGACGATGACGTACAACGCGCCGGGCAGATGGACCAGGCCGAACAAATACTCCGCGCCGGCGGCGATCGCGCCGCCGACCATTGTTCCGCCGAGTAGCCCGAAGGTCGTCAGCCTCGCGTTCACCCGCACCAGGTCGATCGTCGGCGGCAGCACACGTGGAGTGACCGCGCTGCGCAGCACGCTGAACGACTTGGACAGCACCATCATTCCCAGTGCACACGGGTACAGCACCCAGGACGGGAAGCTGCCCGTGGCGCCGTCGTAGTTGGCAATCAGCAGGACCACTAACACGGTGCGCAAGATGAACGACGTGGCCAGCGCGACGCGGCGACCGTGCTGCAGCCGGTCCAGCGCCGGGCCGATCAACGGGGCGATGACGGCGAACGGCGCGATGGTGATCAGCAGGTACAGCGCCACCTTGCCCTTGCTCTCCCCGGAAGCCGCGGCGAAGAACAGTGTGTTGGCCAGAGCGACGGCCATCGCCGCGTCGACGGCGAAGTTGGCCACTACCGGCCACGTAAGCGAGGTAAGGCCGGACTTGTCGGCGCCGTCGGCGGTGGCGGCCCGGTGCACCAGACCGTACATCTTCGAACCCATTTCGCGGCTGCGCTGCGCGGCCGCTCTCGTGACGGTGACCTTCTGTCCCGCGCCTGCGCCGACGGATGGCGGAGGCGACTCGGACGTATACGGCCGCGCGGGCTCGTCCAAGGGCGGAAGCCAGCGATTGGCGCTTGGGGTGGACCGGCGCGATCGCCGGTAGCCGCCGTCGGCACCCGCGTCACTGGGATAGTTCGCCATCCCGGGGTGTTCGTCGGACGGCGGGCGCGGCGGGTAATAGCGAGGGTCACGCCGCGATCCGGTCACTCCACGATTCTCCCCCATGGCGGCGGTAGCGGGCGTGCAGGTGACCGGTGTGGCTCCAGGTCCGCTACTTGAGGCACTATTGGTGGCGATGGACAGCGTGGACACCGACGATCGCCCCGACCTGGAGGCGGTGCTGATGGGCGCCGTCGAGCAGGCGCGCGCCGCGATCATCGAGTTCAGCGGCGAAGACACCCTCGGCGAGTACCTAGGCGCCAGCTTCGAGGACCCGACTTCCGCGACGCATCGGTTCCTGGCCGACATGCCGGGCTACCGAGGCTGGCAATGGGCCGTCGTCGTGGCCGCGTGTCCTGGCGCCGACCACGCCACGATTAGCGAAGTCGTGTTGGTTCCCGGCCCCACGGCGTTGCTGGCGCCCAAGTGGCTGCCGTGGCAGGAGCGCGTCAAGCCCGGCGACCTGAGCCCGGGGGATCTGCTCGCGCCACCGGCCAACGACCCCCGGCTGGTGCCCGGTTACATGGCCACCGGTGACCCGCAGATCGACGAGGTCGCCCTCGAGGTGGGGCTGGGCCGCCGTCAGGTACTCGGCGAGCTGGGCCGTAGCGACGCCGCGCAGCGTTGGCATGACGGGGATTACGGACCGAGTTCTGCGATGGCCCGATCCACCCGCCGCGTATGTCGTGACTGTGCCTTCTATCTGCCGCTTGCCGGATCGCTTGGGCTGATGTTCGGCGTGTGCGGCAACGAGTTGGCCGCAGACGGCCACGTCGTCGAATCCGAATACGGCTGCGGCGCCCACTCGGACACGCCGCAGCCGGCCGGCACCGGCTCGCCGCTCTACGACCCGTTCGACGACGGTGTGCTGGACGTGGTGGAGCCGGAGAGCTAGCTTTCTGCGGCGGCCTTGATGCGCGACAGCGTCTCGTTCATGCCGTCGACGAGTTCCCGCTCGAAACTGGGCACGCCGCCGAACAAGGCATTGACGCTCATATTCGATATCGGCTTGACGCCATTCTCGGCGTGACGGGTCTCCACCACGCGCGTGCCACCATCGGTCGGCTGCAGCTCATAGCTCCAGATCGTGTTGTTCGCATTGACCCGGAACGCCAGCTTCGTCTCCGGAATGACCTCGGTGACGGTGCTCGTCGTCGGCCAGAAGGCGTAGTTGCGGCGGTTGATGTTGATGGTCCGCGTGCCCTGGCGCACCGGGCCCAGCGGCTTCATCATTCGGCACTGCGGGCTCCATTGCGGCATCCGGCTGAGGTCGGAGATCAGCGCCCACACCTTGGCAACCGGTGCGTCGATGTCGATCTGTGCTTGCAACAGCGGCGCTGCCATTGCGTCCTCCTTCGTTTGGATGCCGTCGAATTCAGCTGAGCCCGCTCTGCGCTCCGCGGGATCCGCGACGCACGGCGCGACGTTGCCACAGAAAAATCGACGTGCCAAGCACACCGATGCCCAGCCCCGCCACCGTGAACGGGCGCCACTCGTGCAGGCCGGACACCGTGAACGCCAACACGGTGGCGATGAGCCAACCGGCGGCGATCACCACGATGACCGGCCAGGGCTTGAGCAGGACGGCCGGCAGTGCGGGCGGTTCCGGTGCCACGCTCACAACGTAGCCGATTACGGCAACGTCAGAAATGGAGTGGAGTTTCGCGTCTTTCCCGAGACGTGCTAGGTACTCTTTGCCTTGTGAAAGACGTCGAAGCCCGGCTGGCAAGTGACCTGTCGCTGGCAGTGATCCGCCTGGCTCGCCAATTGCGGTTTCGGCGCCCGGATTCCCCTGTTTCGTTGTCGCAGCTGTCGGCGTTGTCGACGCTTGCCAAAGAGGGCCCGATGACGCCAGGGGCATTAGCCACGCGCGAACGGGTCCGCCCCCCGTCCATGACTCGGGTCATCGCCTCGTTGGCCGAGCTGGGTTTCGTCGCGCGCGATGCGCATCCCGCCGACGGCCGTCAGGTGCTGGTGTCGGTATCGCGGGCCGGGACCGCGCTGATCGAGGCCGAGCGCCGCGCCAGCCAGGAATGGCTCAATCAACGCCTTGACCGCCTCGAGCCCGACCAGCGCAATACGCTCTTGGTGGCGGCCGATCTGATGTCGGGGATCGTCGACGAAAGCGCGTGAGCGCCAACGTAATCGACGTCGCCGATCCTGCTGACCCGAGGCTCGACGACTTCCGCGATCTCAATAGCGTGGACCGCAGACCCGATCTGCCCAGTGGCAAGGGTCTGGTGATCGCCGAGGGTGTGCTGGTGGTGCAGCGCATGCTGGCCTCCAGATTTCGAGCCAGGGCACTGCTGGGCACCGACCGGCGGCTCGGCGAACTCGAGGCGGATCTGGCCCCCGTCGAGGCGCCGTACTATCGGGTCGACGCGGATGTGATGACCGAGGTGGTCGGATTCCATCTGAACCGCGGGGTGCTGGCGTCGGCGTCCCGTCCGCCCGAGCTGAGCGTGGCGCAGGTGCTCGACGGCGCCCGCACCGTGGCCGTGCTGGAAGGCGTCAACGACCACGAGAACCTCGGGTCGATCTTCCGCAACGCTGCGGGCCTCGGCATCGACGCGGTGGTGTTCGGCGTGGGATGCGCCGACCCGTTGTACCGGCGCGCCGTTCGGGTGTCGATGGGCCACGCCCTGTTGGTGCCGTACGCGTGGACCGAGGCCTGGCCGAACGACCTGGAGTTGTTGCACGACAACAATTTTCGCCTGCTCGCCATGACTCCCGAACCCTCCGCCCGCGCATTGCCGGAGGCGATGACGGAGGTCGCGGACGAACGGGTGGCGATTCTCGTCGGAGCCGAGGGGCCCGGGCTGACCGAACGGGCGATGTGGGCGAGCGACATGAGGGTGCGGATACCGATGTCGCGGGGCACCGATTCGCTCAACGTCGCCACCGCTGCCGCCCTGGCCTTCTACGAAAGGGCTAGATTGGCCTAGGGGAGGGCCACGTCATGACGCTACAGATTCGGGCGGCGACGGCGGCGGACGCGCCGGAGTGTGGGCGCATCTGCTACGAGGCTTTCGCGGCGATCGCCGACGCCCACAATTTCCCGCACGATTTTCCGTCGGCCGATGTTGCGACCGGCGCGCTGTCGGGAATGATCGCGCATCCCGGCTTCTTCGGTGTCGTCGCCGAGGACGAGGGACGGATTCTCGGGAGCAACTTTCTCGACGAACGATCAATCATTCCCGGTGTCGGTCCCATCACCGTCGATCCTGACGTACAGAACCGTCGGGTCGGTCTTGCGTTGATGAACGCCGTGCTCGAACGCAGCGCGCAACAGCGCGCGCCGGGGGTGAGGTTGCTGCAGTCGGCATATCACAACCGTTCGATGTCCCTGTACGCGAAGCTTGGCTTCGACGTGCGTGAACCGTTCGCGGTGATGCAGGGAAAGCCGTTGGGGCTCAAGGTGCCTGGCTGCACCGTTCGCGCGGCGACAGAAGCCGACCTCCAGGCTTGCGACACGTTGTGTGGTGGTGTGCACGGCCACGACCGCGGTGGCGAAGTCCGCGACGCGGTGGCGCAGGGAGCGGCAAGGGTGGTCGAGCGGCACGGCCGGATCACGGGTTACACCACCGGGGTGGCGTTCTTTGCGCATTCGGTCGCTGAGACGAATGACGATCTCCAGGCTCTGATTGGTGCAGCGGAGGAGTTCGGCGGCCCGGGATTTCTCGTGCCCATGCGCAACGGCGACCTGTTGCGGTGGTGTCTCGCGCACGGTTTGCGCGTCGTCTCGATGATGAACCTGATGACGATCGGGCTCTACCAGGAGCCACGCGGGGCGTTCCTGGCTTCGGTGCTGTACTGACAATCTGGCGCTAGGCTCGCGCCGTGACCGACGACTCCACCCCATGGGCGACGGGTCTGACGGTGGCCGCGTTCGTCGCGGCGGTGACCGCTGCCGCGATCGTGGTGTTGAGCCTGGGATTGACCAGGGTGCATCCGCTGCTGGCCGTCGGGCTCAACCTGGTGGCCGTGGGCGGGTTGGCCCCGACGGTGTGGGGATGGCGCAGGCTGCCGGTGTGGCGGTGGTTCGTGCTCGGTTCGGGCGTCGGTGTGGCAGGCGCGTGGCTCGCCCTTCTGGCGATGGCTCTCGCGGGGCTCACCCGGTAAGCGCTCCGGCCAATCTGGCCTGCCATGCCTGCTCGTCGTCGGCACCGAGGATGCGCAGCACCACTTGATCGGCACCCGCGGCGCGGTACTCCGCGACTCGCGCCGCGATCGAATCGAGCTCGCCCCATGCGGTGATGCCATCCAGCAATCGGTCGCTCACCTCGTCGATGTCGGGGTCAGAAAACCCCTGCCGCAACAGGTTCCGGCGGTATCCGCCCAATTTGGTCAGGAATTCCAGCGGCGTGGCGGCCGCCCGTCGCGCGGCCTCGCGGTCAGTTGTCGGCACGACCATCAACAGCACCGCCAGCGTCTTGTCGTCGCCGAGCACCGTTCGCGCATCCGTCACATACGACGGCGTGACCAGAAACGGATACGCACCGCTGGCCCGGTCCCGCGCCAGCGCCAGCATGTTCGGCCCGAGCGCGGCCAGCACCCGGGACTCGGCGGGGATGCCTGCGGCGTCCAATGCGTCGAGGTAGGCGTTGAGTGTCTCCATTGGCCGCGCTCCGTGCGCGCCGCCAAGGCCGACGATGATGCGGCCTGGGTGATCGCCTTGCAGCGATCGATACGTCGTGATGACGTCGGCGGCGGGTACCGAATCCACGGGGATGATGCCCGTGGCCACCGGAATGCTCGTGGTGGCCCGCACCGCCGCGTCGAGCATCGGCAGGTTGCCCGACCGCCACAGCGTCGAGAATCCGAGGCGCTCCACGCGTCGGGCTTCGTCGGCGACCACGGCCGCGTCATCGGTGTACGGATTGCTGCTGGCGAGGCCGATCGGGCCGAGGCTGGTCATGAGGTCGAAGCTAGGACCTCAACGGGACTTCAGGTCAAGGCCGAGGTCAGCGCTGGCCGCCGGAGCGCACGCCGAGAAGCACGTCCTCCCACGCGGGGACGGGCGGCTTACCCTTGCGGGCCCGCGCCGGCTTCGGCTCTTGCGGTGGCTCGGGCGCGGCGGCGGGCGGCTCCGGCTCCTCGAAGTCGAGTTGAGCAACGGGGGCCAGTGGCCGCAGCGGCCGGGCGAAGTCGGGGTCGATCAGCTCGCATGCCGCGTCGTCGAACGCGGTCACGGTGCCGCCATGCGCCCCCGGCGTGAACCGGAAGTGCGCGACGTTGTCGGACAGGCCGGCCTGCCAGCCCATCTGCACCGTCCAGCGGCCGTCCTCGTTGCGCCATGCGTCCCAGTTGGTGCCCTCTGGATCCAGCCCACGTGCCACCAGCGCCGACGTCACTGTCTCCAATAGGGTCAGCACCGACGGACCGTCGGCGAGCACAGGATGAGCGGCGGTTGCCAGCTCGGCCGCGCGGGAGCGCTCCAACAACACCGGATGGGCAAACCTCTCTACCCGCCCGATATCGACACCGGCTGCCGCGGCAACCTGCTCGACCGAGGCGCCCGACCTGATCTTGGCTTGAATCTCCTTGGGACGCAGCACGCTTTGGACCTCGGTGTCGGATTGGGAGGAACTCGGGGCGGTCTTCTCGCCGCGCACGGCGGCACGCAACCGGTCATCGGACAGCAGGATGAACTTCTCCCCGGAGTTGTCGGCCTCGCAGATGATTCGTTTGCCATCGACGTCGAGTCCAACGACTTTGAGTTCCCGCATATCGACCTCCTCCGGGCTAGGCGCCAAGCCCGATTAGCAGGACCCTACTGCGTTATCTGGTCGTTACCCGTTAGACACGCCCGAGGTCAGAGGCGTTCTGCGGGCGAGTTTGCCCTACTGCATTGCCAGGTGCGGTGGCCGGACGCGATGGAATATTCGACGACTGCCGTTCGACCGATTCCAGAGGAGTGACCCCGCTAGAGGCGCTCTACCACCCAATCGACGCATTGGGTGAGCGCGCTGACGTCATCGGGCTCCACGGCGGGGAACATGCCGACCCGCAGTTGGTTGCGGCCGAGTTTGCGGTACGGCTCGGTGTCGACGATGCCGTTGGCCCGTAGCGCCTTGGCGACCGCTGCCGCATCCACGTCGTCGGAGAAGTCGACGGTGCCGACCACCTGCGAGCGCAACTCGGGATCGGTCACAAACGGCGTGGCGAATTTCGACGCCTCCGCCCAGGAGTACAGCCGCTGCGACGAATCCGCGGTGCGCTTGACGGCCCAGTCCAGGCCGCCGTTGCCCAGCAACCAATCGATCTGCTCGGCAAGCAGGATGAGCGTGGCGATCGCCGGGGTGTTGTACGTCTGATTCTTCAGGCTGTTCTCGACCGCGATCGGCAGCGAAAGGAAGTCGGGCACCCAGCGGCCGGAGCCGGCGATCGCCTCGATCCGGGCCAGTGCCGCGGGCGACAGGATCGCCACCCAGAGCCCGCCGTCGCCTGCGAAGTTCTTCTGCGGCGCGAAGTAGTAGGCGTCGGCGTCCCCGATGTCGACGGGCAGGCCGCCTGCCGCCGACGTGGCGTCGATGGCGATCAACGCGTCACCGGATCCGTCGGGCCGCTGTACCGGCACCGCGACCCCGGTCGAGGTCTCGTTGTGCGCCCAGGCGATGAGGTCGACCGACGGGTCCGACTGCGGCTTCGGCGCGCTGCCCGGGTCGGCCTTGACGATGACGGGGTCGCCGACGAACGGGTTCTTGACGACGCACGAGGCGAACTTCGAGCTGAACTCGCCATAGGTCAGGTGCAGCGAGCGCTTGTCGATAAGGCCGAACGCCGCGGCGTCCCAGAACGCCGTGGAGCCACCGTTGCCGAGGATGACCTCGTAGCCGTCGGGCAGCGAGAACAGCTGGCGCAGCCCGTCACGGACACGGCCGACGAGGTTCTTGACCGGGGCCTGCCGATGCGAGGTTCCGAACAGGTCGCCCGCGGCGGCCAGCGCCTTCAGTTGTTCCGGCCGCACCTTGGACGGTCCGCAGCCGAAACGACCGTCGTTGGGCTTGATGTCGGCGGGAATCGTCAGTTCGGCCATGTGGCCAAGAGTAGTGACCGGACTTATGCACTTTCTGCGGGGAGGGTGGGCGGAAACACCGGAAATGTGGGTAAACACCCGATAAATCGACCCCCGCTGGGTACATAGTGAGATATCCGGTCGGGGGACTGCAGGTCGAGCCCGATTTGGGGGGCACGTGACGAGAAAAGGAAACGTTTCGACGTTGCTGCCGGTCTGTGCGGCGGCCGCTACGGTCTTCGGTGCGATGCTCGCCGCGGTGCCGGCTTACGCCGACGGCGGTGACCAGGGCGGCGCGGTGCTGAACCAGATAAACGCCACACGTGCGGCGAACGGTTGTGGCCCTGTTGTGGCCAATCCGCAGCTGAGTGCGGCCGCCGCGCGGCACGCCAACGACGTACTCGAGAACGGAGCGGTGGGCCACACCGGCTCGGACGGCTCCTCCGTCGTCCAGCGAGTCACGGACGCCGGCTACGCGCCATACGCCATGGTGGGCGAGGTCGTCTTCTGGGGCACCGGCTCAAGCGGTAGCCCGGCTGCCGCGGTCACGTGGTGGATGAACAGCCCGGGTCACCGCGCGATCATCACTGACTGCGAATTCACGGATGCCGGGTTCTCGGCGGTGAGCGCCGGCGACAAGATGACCGCGGCGGGGGACTTCGGGAAGAAGTAGACCCAGCGCGCGACTCCCGGCCGCCGTCAGTTGGTCAAGATGCGAGCACCGTCGAGGGTGACCGCCACTGTGTGCTCGCTGTGCGCTGCGCGCGCGCCCGATGCGGTGCGCAGAGTCCAGCCGTCGGAGTCGTGGACATAGTTGTCGGTGCCGTCGGCGATGAGCATGGGCTCGATGGCGATCACGAGCCCCGGCCGCAGCCGCATGCCCTTGCCGGGGTGGCCTTCGTTGGGCACGTGCGGATCCTCATGCATGGTGCGGCCGATGCCGTGGCCGCCGTGGTTGGCCAGCAGGCCATACCCCGCGCCGCGGGCCGCCGACTCGATCGCGTGCCCGACGTCGCCCACCGTGTTGCCGGGCCGCACCGCGGCGATGCCGGCCGCAAGCGCCGCCTCCGTCGCCTCGATCAGCGCGGCGTCCTGGGCGCGTGGCGTCCCCACGACGAAGCTGCGCGCCGCATCGCCGCACCACCCGTGCAGCGTCGCGCCGAAGTCGACGGACACCAGGTCGCCGTCGGCGAGCACTTGGCCGTTGGGGATGCCGTGCACGACGGCGTCGTTGACCGATACGCACAGCACTGCTGGGAAGGGACTCGGCGCCCACCGCGGGTGATAGTTGAGGAACGGGGAGCTCGCGCTGTGGCGGGCCAGCACATCGGCAGCAACCTTGTCGAGCTCTGCGGTCGAGCGCCAAGGGGCGGCGTGTTCGACGACCGCGCGCAGCGCTTCGGCCACGACGGCACCGGCAGCGGACATGGCTTCGATCTCGGATTCGGTCTTCAACTCGACCATCTCAACGGTCCTCTAGCAAACACAGAATACTGGGATGGACATTTATGCGATACCTGCGGTACCGTTGTACATCAAGCCGGTCAATGTAAACCTCATAGGAGGCTTCGAATGGCTCGCACGGGTCTAGTTCGACGGTGGCAGCGCAATATGGAAGTACGCGATGACACCGAGTACGTAGACATGCTCACCACACTGTCCGAGGGGTCGGTGCGGCGCAACTTCAATCCGTACACGGACATCGATTGGAACTCCCCGGAGTTCGCTGTGGTCGATAACGACGAGCGCTGGATCCTGCCTGCGACCGATCCGTTCGGCCGCCATCCCTGGTATCAGGCGCAATCGAAGGAACGCCAGATCGAGATCGGCATGTGGCGACAGGCCAATGTCGCCAAGGTCGGCCTGCACTTCGAGTCGATTCTCATTCGTGGCCTGATGGAGTACTCCTTCTGGACGCCCAACGGCTCGCCGGAATACCGGTACTGCCTGCACGAGGCAGTCGAAGAGTGCAACCACACCATGATGTTTCAGGAGATGGTGAACCGCATCGGTGTCGACGTGCCGGGTATGCCGCGGCTGCTGAAGTGGGTCCAGCCGTTGATCCCGCTGGTCGCCGGTCCGCTGCCGATCCCGTTCTGGTTCGGCATCCTCGCGGGCGAGGAGCCCATCGACCACACCCAGAAAAACGTTCTGCGCGAAGGCAAGACGCTGCACCCGATCATGGAGCGCGTGATGGCCATCCACGTCGCCGAGGAGGCCCGGCACATCTCGTTCGCGCACGAGTACCTGCGCAAGCGGATTCCGCACCTGCCGCGGCGTAAGCGGTTCTGGTTGTCGCTTTACGTCCCGCTGACCATGCGGATCCTGTGTTCGGCGATCATCGTTCCACCGCGAGCGTTCTGGAAGGAATTCGACATCCCGCGCTCGGTGCGCAAGGAAGTGTTCTTCCGTTCGCCGGAGTCCCGGCAAATGCTGCGCGACATGTTCGGCGACGTCCGGATGCTGTGCCACGACACCGGGCTGATCAACCCGATCGCCAAGCTCGTCTGGCGGATCTGCAAGATCGACGGCCGGCCGAGCCGCTACCGCAGCGAACCGCATCGCCAGCACGTGGTCGCTGTCGCTTAGGGAGCTTCATCCTTTATGCCGCACGTAATCACCCAGTCGTGCTGTAGCGACGGGTCCTGTGTCTACGCCTGCCCGGTGAACTGCATTCACCCGTCACCGGACGAACCGGGCTTCGCCACCGCCGAGATGCTCTACATCGATCCGGCGGCGTGCGTCGACTGCGGCGCCTGCGTATCGGCCTGCCCGGTCGGGGCCATCGCGACCGAGAGCAAGCTGGAGCCCAAGCAGCTGCCGTTCGTCGCGCTCAACGCCGCGTTCTATCCGGAGCGGGCCGCCGACGAGAAGGTGCCGCCGACGTCCAAGCTGGCGCCGGTGATCGAGGCGCCGTTCGTTGACGCTCGCGCGGGCGGCCCGCTGACGGTCGCGATCGTCGGCTCCGGACCCGCGGCCATGTATGCCGCCGACGAACTGCTCACCCAGCGCGGGGTGCGGGTCAACGTCTTCGAACGGCTACCAACCCCGTACGGGCTGGTGCGCGCCGGGGTCGCCCCCGACCATCAGAGCACCAAGCGGGTGACGAAGCTGTTCGACAAGATCGCCAGGCGGCGCGGGTTTCGGTTCTACCTCAACGTCGAGGTGGGATCCGACCTGACCCACGACGAACTGCTGGACCACCACCACGCGGTGCTCTATGCCGTCGGCGCGCCCAACGACCGTCGACTCGACATCGACGGCATGGAACTGCCCGGCACCGGCACCGCCACCGAGATCGTGGCGTGGATCAACGGCCATCCCGAATACACCGATCTGCCAGTCGATTTGGGCCACGAGCGGGTGGTCATCGTCGGCAACGGCAACGTCGCATTCGACGTCGCGCGCATCCTGACGACCGATCCGGACGCGCTTGCGCGCACGGACATCTCCGACCACGCGCTGGCCGCGCTGCGGGCATCGGGGGTCCAAGAGGTGGTGATTGCGGCCCGCAGGGGGCCTGCGCAGTCGGCGTTCACGCTGCCCGAACTCATCGGCCTGACGTCGACGTGCGATGTTGTGCTCGATGCGGCCGATCACGATCTGGTGCTGCATGATCTGGCCCAGGCGTCAGATCCGTTGACACGCAACAAACTCGAGATCCTGAGCAAGCTGGGCGACGCGTCGACCCCTGCGACGCGGCCACGTATTCGGCTGGCGTACCAGCTGACCCCGAACCGCGTCGTGGGGGCGGGCCGCGCCGACGCTGTGGAGTTCACCGTGACGGGTACCGACGAGGTGCGTCAGCTCTCGGCCGGGCTGGTGTTGACCTCAATTGGCTACCGTGGCAAGCCGATTCGTGGGCTGCCGTTCGACGAGTCCGGCGCGGTGGTGCCGAATGACGGCGGCCGTGTTGTCGACACCGAAACGGGTGCATCGGTGCGCGGCAGCTATGTCGCGGGCTGGATCAAACGCGGCCCGACCGGCTTCATTGGAACCAACAAGTCGTGTGCGGCGCAGACCGTGCGCAACCTGGTCGCCGACTACAACGACGGCCTGCTGCGCGACCCTGTCGGCAAGCCGGCCGCCCTGGACAAACTGGTGCGTGGCCGTCAACCCGCGGTGGTCGACGCGGAGGGCTGGAAAGCCATCGACGCCGCGGAGATCGCCCGTGGCGGCGAGGAGCGGCCCCGCGACAAATTCACCACGACGGCCGAAATGCTGGCCGCCGCCGCGTCCGCGCCGACACCGCCGGTTCGCCAGCGGTTGCTCGCGGGCTTGCGTCGCTAGTCTCGAGTTATGCGCACATCACCGCTTGCTCTCCTGATGTGCACGGTCGTCGTCGGCTCCGGTGGATACGGGCTTCTAGCCCCGGCCGCCTCGGCTGATCCAGTCACGGAGTTCACCGATAATCCGTCGATCGTCGACAGCCATCCATTGCATTTCGAATCCTGGCGCGTGGTCGGTGCGGACGTGGTGGCGCTGCAGTTCACCACCGGCACCCCGGAATGCTTTGGCGTACACGCGATCGTGCGCGAAACTCCGGAGACCGTCGCGGTCGAGCTGCGTGGCGGCACGCTCCCCGAAGCTGTGGGACGTGCGTGCATCATGATCGCCGTTTTCGGCTCCCTCAATGTGCAGCTACAAGAGCCGCTGGGTGACCGGCAAGTAATCAGTCTGTAGGGGCGGCGTCGATAAGGGCCCAATAGCCACATTCGCCAGGTCAGTACCGCCACGTCGCCATGACGCGAGTCCAAAAAGGTGGTGCCGCATGCGGCACCACCTTTCGAGAGATCCACTCTCCTTGGTCTCGGGTCGTCGCACTTTCCCGAAAGCCGCCCGGCTGATGGGTGTACATCCCGAACGTCGTCTAGCGGGACCTACTGCTGCTGCTTCATCGCCTCGGCGATTTCCTCCATGCTGACCTCGCGCACCGGCTGCCCAAGAGACCAGTGATGCCCGAACGGGTCCCGCACGACGCCGTATCGGTCACCCCAGAACTGGTCTTCCAGCGGGGCGACCACGGTGGCGCCAGCATCCAGGGCCTGCTGGAACCTCGCATCGACATCAGCGACGGTCAGGTGGATGGTGACCGGGGTGCCGCCGAGCGCCGTCGGCGTCGACGACTTGCCCTCGTTGTACTCGGGGAAGTCGTCGTTGAGCAGCACCGTGGATCCGTTGACCTGCAGCGCGGCGTGCACCAGCTTGCCGTCGGGCCCGGGAACCCGGCCCAGCTCAACGGCATTGAACGCCTTGACGTAGAAGTCGATCGCGGCGGCGGCGCCATCGACACACAGGTGCGGGGACAGGGAGGGCTGCACTTCAATGGCCATGATGTTCTCCTCGATGGTTGACGTTGCCGGATGGGCTACTCGTACAGACCCGCCGCACGGGCGGATCTCATCGCGGCGCTGCCCATGCAACCACCCGCCACCGACAAGTGAGTGAACTCAGACAATCGAGAACGAAGGCGGCAACTCGGCGCGGCCGGTCAGCGCCAGCAGCACTGTCTGGCCGTGCCCGGTCGCCGCGGCGATCCGCATCGCCAGCTGTGTAGCGGCATCGAGGACATCTGAGGGCATCTGGAACGAAATATCAACGGCACGAGCAATATCCAGCCCGTGCACCGCCAGCTCGAACGTCCGCGTCGGCAAATAGGTGTGCAGCCGGATGCCGAGGCCGCCGATCACCTCGATCAGCGGGTTTGCAGCCTCAGAAAGTTCATCGAGTACCCGCGAAACCAGGGCGTCGACGGTCGCGGCCGGATCGTCTCCCAGGTCCCGACCCGCCTGTCTGCCGCGCACGACGACGCCTTCAGGAGAGATACCGAGCGCCGCGGGATTCACCCTGGCGTAGTACTCCTGCGGACTGGTGATGTCCTCCCGCTCGGCGGGTTGCGCAAGATATGTGCTGACCGTGATGAGCGAACGCGATGCGTGCCCGACCAATGAGCGCAGATCCCATTCGCCAAGTCCGGGTCCGGCCCACCGATCCGCGGGAATCTCATGCACGAGTACGGCGAAACTGCGTGCCGCCGAAGCGAATGTGGTGACCGTGCCAGAAGACTCGGAAGACACAGTCACGACTTGACGACTTGGTCCCAACCCTCGACGGATTCGGGGCTGCGTGGGGCGGGGCCCACGTAGATTGCCGACGGGCGGACCAACTTGCCGAGCCGCTTCTGTTCCAGGATGTGCGCGCTCCAGCCGGCGGTGCGCCCGCAGGTGAACATCGCGGGCATCATCTTGACCGGCACCTGCGCGAAGTCCAGGATGACCGCCGCCCAGAACTCGACGTTGGTTTCGATCGCACGGTCGGGGCGGCGCTCCCGCAACTCGGCAAGGGCGGCCTGCTCGAGCGCCGCGGCCACCTCGTAGCGCGGCGCTTCCAGCCGCTTGGCGGTCGCCCGCAGCACCCGGGCACGGGGGTCCTCGGCGCGGTAGACGCGGTGGCCGAAACCCATCAGCTTGTCTTTGCGATCCAGGATGCCCTTCACCACCGCACGGGCGTCGCCGGTCTTCTCGGCTTCCTCGACCATCGGGATCACCCGCGCCGGGGCGCCGCCATGCAGCGGGCCGCTCATCGCGCCGATCGCGCCTGACATAGCCGCTGCGACATCCGCACCGGTCGACGCGATCACCCGCGCAGTGAACGTCGACGCGTTCATGCCGTGCTCGGCGGCGCTGACCCAGTAGGCGTCGATCGCCTCGACATGCTTGGGGTCCGGATCGCCCTGCCAGCGCGTCATGAATCGCGCTGTCACGGTGGAGCACTCGTCGATCATCCGCTGCGGGACCGCGGGCTGGTATATCCCGCGTGCCGACTGCGCGACGTACGACAACGCCATCACCGATGCGCGCGCGAGTTGATCGCGGGCCGTCTCGTCGTCGATGTCCAGTAGCGGCGAATAGCCCCAGATCGGGGCCAGCATGGCCAGCCCGGCCTGCACGTCGACCCGGACGTCGCCGCTGTGGATGGGCAGCGGGAACGGCTCGGCGGGTGGCAGCCCATGGCCGAACCTGCCGTCGACAAGCAGGGCCCACACGTCACCGAAGGTGACCTGTTGGTTGACCAGATCCTCGATGTCGACGCCGCGATACCGCAGCGCGCCACCGTCCTTGTCCGGCTCGGCGATCTCGGTGGTGAAGGCGACGACGCCCTCGAGCCCGGCTACGAAGTCCTCGGGTACCAGGGGGGACACGCTAGTCATGGGCCGATTCTTGCACCTGGGGCGTCGGCGCTGTCTACCGGTCGGTAACGAAGTCGCGGACGAGAGGAGCATGAATCAAATCCAGAACAGGCCGGGCGTAGCGTTGTCGCGTGGCAACTCGCGATGACGAACACCTGGCGAGAATGCGTGTCGAGTACGGATCCGCCGAGAAGGACGGCAGCGGCGACCTGGATGCCGATTGGCTTGCAGACGGCTGGGTCGCGCTGCTGGACAAGTGGTTAGCCGACGCCGAACGAGCTGGTGTGGCCGAGCCGAACGCGATGGTGGTTGGCACGGTCGATCGCCTGGGAAGGCCGGTCACCCGAACCGTGTTGTGCAAGAGCGTGGACGAAACCGGCATCTCCTTCTACACCAACTACGACTCCGCGAAGGGCGAGGACCTGGCTGCGACCCCGTACGCGTCGGCGACATTTCCGTGGTTTCTGCTCGGCCGCCAGGTCCACGTGCGCGGCTCGGTGACCAAGGTGTCGTCCGAGGCGACCGCCGACTACTGGTCGAAGCGACCCCGCGGCTCGCAGCTGGGTGCATGGGCGTCGCACCAGTCAAAAGCGATTGCCTCGCGCGCCGCCCTGCTGGAACAGTTGGCCGACGTGACGCAACGATTCGCCGACCTCGACGCGGTGCCGGTGCCGCCGAACTGGGGCGGATACCTGATTGCGCCCGAAGTCGTCGAGTTCTGGCAGGGCCGGGAGAACCGAGTACACAACAGGATTCGTGTAGCAGAGGGCCGCGTCGAGCGGCTCCAGCCCTAGTGCGGAGGTTCTTCGCCGACACCACACCGCTGCGGACACGGGATTTCCGGCGGTTGTGGCTGGCCGGCATCGTCACGGTCATCGGCGGCAACCTGACCATCTTCGCGGTGCCGGTGCAGCTCTACGCACTCACCCAAAACTCCGCGTACGTCGGGCTTTCCGGGTTGTTCGCACTGGTGCCGCTCGTGGTGTTCGGCCTGTGGGGCGGCGCATGGGCCGACGCGATGGACCGGCGGCTGCTGCTGATCATCGCGTCCTGCGGGCTCGCGGTGGCCTCGGTGATGCTATGGCTGCAGGCCGCGCTGGCCCTCAACAACGTCTGGGTGGTGTTGTGCCTGCTATCGGTGCAGCAGGCGTTCTATGCGATCAATAGCCCGACCCGGGCGGCGGCCATTCCGCGCATGCTGCCCGGCGACCAGCTGCCCGCCGCCAACTCGTTGAACATGACCGTCATGCAGTTCGGCGCCATCGTCGGGCCGCTGCTCGCGGGCGTGATGCTGCACTGGATCGACCTGTCCACGCTTTATCTGATCGACGCCATCACCTGCATAGCGCCGATCTGGGCCACGTTTCGCCTCGCCCCGATGCCACCCACCAATGGCGGGCGTGGCTCGTCGGGGTGGGGCTTCATGGCTGTGCTCGACGGCTTCCGCTACCTGGCCGGCAACCAGGTGGTGCTGATGTCGTTCGTCGTCGACCTGATCGCGATGATCCTCGGCATGCCCCGCGCACTATTCCCGCAAATGGCGCATGAGAGCTTCGGCGGGCCGATCGAGGGCGGCACGACGATGGCGCTGCTTGCCGCCGCGATGGGGGCCGGCGCGGTCGCGGGCGGGGTGTTCTCGGGCTGGCTGCCGAAGATTCGTCGGCAGGGCCTTGCGGTGGTGGTCGCGATCGTAGTGTGGGGCGGCGCCATGATCGGCTTCGGTCTGGCCGGTGGGTTCGCGCACGGCCACACCGGCGCGCTGCTGTGGATTGCGCTGGCGTTCTTGGCCATTGGCGGTGCGGCCGACATGGTGTCGGCAGCGTTTCGGTCGACGATTCTGCAACAGGTGGCCTCCGACGAACTGCGCGGCCGGTTGCAGGGTGTGTTCACCGTCGTCGTCGCCGGCGGGCCCCGACTGGCCGACGCGGTGCACGGCGCGGCCGCAGCGGCGGTGGGCACGACGGTCGCCGCCGCAGGCGGTGGCGTTCTGGTGGTGGTCGGCGTGGTGGTCGCCGCGCTGGTAGTGCCCGCATTCGTCCGCTACCGGGTGACCGAAGGCGACAAAGTGTGAGCGACGCCAAATGTCTGACGTTGCCAGTTTCTAAGTCAATTCATAGCTCGGCGCGTTAGCATCCGGACGTGGCTGAAGTAAGGGGGGAGCCAGCCCTCGGTTTGCGTGAACGCAAGAAGCAACGCACCCGCGCCACCTTGATCGACGCGGCTGTTGAGCTCTGCGAGCGCCAGGGTTACGAACACACGACCGTCGACCAGATCGCCGCCATCGCCGACGTCTCGCCACGCACGTTCAGCCGGTACTTCGCCACGAAGGACGCCATAGCGCTGGCGCTGATCGACGAGGCCATCGCCCAGGCCGCGCTCGAGTTGTCCCGTCAGCCCACCGACATCGGCCACTTCGAGGCGCTGCGCCGGTCTTATGTCGCGATGTACACAGGCACGAAAACCGCACCGCCGGGGGGACTCTCGTCCGATCGAATGATGTGCATAGTGCGGATCATCCTGTCCTCGGCCGCATTGCGTCACGCCGCCACCGAGTACCGGCACACTGCGCTCAACATCGAGTTGGCCAAGCGGATGGGCATCGACCTGGACGACCGCAAGCTCAAGCTGGTGGCCGCCATGTGGGCCTCGTTCATCATGACCGCGCTCGGTGACCTCGGCGAGGAAACGGACTGGCAGCAGGTCGGCATCGATGACATCGTCTCCCGGCTGGAGGCGGCATTCGCCGAGTTCATCGAGCTGGTGGACGAAGTCCGGCAGCCGGTCTGAACACCTGCTAACCCCCGCTCGGGCACGACTGCTGGAATGGGACTACCTTTTGTAAGGCAGACGTCCGCATTGACGGCAGCGATGAAGGGATTCCCGTGGCCGATAACGCATCCAGTGGTGAAGAGCACGCCAACCTCAAATACCCCGGTGGCGAGCTGGACCTGGACATCGTCCCCGCGACCGAGGGCGCTGACGGAATCGAGCTGGGTTCGCTGCTGGCCAAGACCGGCTACACCACGTACGACAGCGGCTTCGTCAATACGGCGTCCACCAAGAGCGCCATCACCTACATCGACGGCGACGCGGGCATCCTGCGTTACCGGGGCTACCCGATCGAGCAGCTCGCCGAGAAGTCGACGTTCATCGAGGTCAGCTATCTGCTGATCTACGGCGAACTGCCCACCAAGGAACAGCTCTCGACGTTCACCACCCAGATCCAGCGGCACACGCTGCTGCACGAGGACCTCAAGCGGTTCTTCGACGGTTTCCCGCGCAACGCGCACCCGATGCCGGTGCTGTCCAGCGCTGCGAACGCATTGAGCGCCTACTACCAGGACTCGCTGGACCCTTTCGACGACGAGCAGGTCGAGCTGTCTACCATCCGGCTGCTGGCCAAGATGCCCACGATCGCGGCCTACGCGTACAAGAAGTCCGTCGGCCAGCCTTTCCTGTACCCGGACAACTCGATGACGCTGGTGGAGAACTTCCTGCGGATGACGTTCGGGCTTCCCGCCGAGCCGTACGAGGTCGACCCCGAGATTGTGCGGGCGCTGGACCTGCTGCTGATCCTGCACGCCGATCACGAGCAGAACTGCTCGACGTCGACGGTGCGTCTTGTCGGTTCGTCGCAGGCCAACCTCTTCACGTCGATCTCGGGCGGCATCAACGCGCTGTGGGGCCCGCTGCACGGCGGCGCCAACCAGGCGGTGCTGGAGATGCTCGAGGAGATCCGTCAACAGGGCGGCGACGTCCACGACTTCGTCAAGAAGGTCAAGAACAAGGAAGACAACGTCAAGCTGATGGGCTTCGGCCACCGGGTCTACAAGAACTACGACCCGCGGGCGCGCATCGTCAAGGAGCAGGCCGACAAGATCCTCGGCAAGCTGGGCGGCGACGACGATCTGCTGGCCATCGGCAAGGCGCTGGAAGAGGTAGCGCTGACCGACGAATACTTCATCGAACGCAAGCTGTACCCGAACGTCGACTTCTACACCGGTGTGATCTATCGCGCCCTTGGATTCCCGACGCGGATGTTCACGGTGCTATTCGCGCTCGGGCGGCTGCCCGGCTGGATCGCCCACTGGCGCGAGATGCACGACGAGCCCGGCGGCAAGATCGGGCGTCCGCGCCAGATCTACACCGGCTACACCGAGCGCGACTACAAGGCGATCGGCGGCCGGTAAGCGGCTGCGACGCATGTCACTGCCGCACTGACTTGCTTCACAGACAGTTGTAGTTTCACAATAGTTGCGTGAATGAAACTGTCGTCCGATCGTCCCCAGCTTCGCGGGGGCCCCAGAGCGGCAGGCGCAAGGGCATCATCCTGGTGTCTTGCTGCCTGAGCCTGCTGATCGTGTCGATGGACGCGACGATCGTCAACGTCGCCCTTCCGAACATCCGCGCCGACCTCGGTGCGTCGGCATCGCAGCTGCAGTGGGTGATCGACATCTACACGCTGGTGCTGGCGTCGGTGCTGCTGTTGTCCGGCGCCGCAGGCGACCGCTTCGGGCGCAGGCGCATCTTCCAGATCGGGTTGACGGTCTTCGCGCTGGGATCGCTGCTGTGCAGCGTGTCGCCCAACATCGAGACGCTGATCGCCGCGCGTCTTGTGCAGGCCATCGGGGGCTCGATGATGAACCCTGTCGCGATGTCGATCATCACGCAGGTGTTCACCGGTCGGGTGGAACGAGCTCGTGCGATCGGCGTGTGGGGCGGCGTCGTCGGCGTTTCCATGGCGCTCGGCCCGATCGTGGGCGGCGCGCTGATCCAGCTGGTCGACTGGCGCGCGGTGTTCTGGATCAACCTTCCGATCTGCGCGCTGGCGATCCTGTTGACGGCCATCTTCGTTCCCCAGTCCAAGTCGGCCACGATGCGCGATGTGGACCCGATCGGGCAGGCCCTTGGGATGGCCTTTTTGTTCGGCGTGGTGTTCGTGCTCATCGAAGGCCCTGGCATGGGTTGGGGCAACGCACGCATCATCGCTATCGCGGTGATAGCCGTGCTGGCGTTTGCGGCGTTCCTGCGATACGAGGCCCGGCGTCACGACCCGTTCATCGACCTCCGGTTCTTCCGGAGCATCCCGTTCGCGTCGGCGACGATGATCGCGGTGTGCGCGTTCGCCGCTTGGGGGGCGTTCCTGTTCATGATGTCGCTGTACCTACAGGAAGAGCGCGGCTTCTCGGCGATGCACACCGGCCTGATCTACCTTCCCGTTGCCGTTGGTGCGCTGATCTTCTCGCCGCTGTCGGGCCGACTCGTCGGCCGCTTCGGTAGCCGCCCCTCGCTGCTGGTCGCAGGCATCCTGATCACTGCGGCGACGTTGATGCTCACCGGGCTGACGGCGACCACTCCGGTGTGGATGTTGCTGATTGTCTTCGCCGTTTTCGGCATCGGGTTCTCGATGGTGAACGCACCGATCACCAACGCGGCGGTCAGCGGCATGCCGACCGATCGGGCCGGTGCCGCCTCGGCGGTTGCCTCAACCAGTCGGCAGGTGGGCGTGAGTCTCGGTGTGGCGCTGTGTGGTTCGGTCGCGGGCTCCGCGCTGGCGACGGCCGGGGCCGACTTCGCCGCGACAGCCAGGCCGCTGTGGTTCGTCTGCACGGGGCTCGGTGTGGTGATCTTCGTCCTTGGCCTGTACTCGACGTCACCGCGGGCGTTGCGCTCGGCCGAGCGGCTTGCGCCGTTGGTCGCCGGTTCGCATGCACAATTGGCGGGTGCCCGTGCAACGTAATCGGTTGGCCGACGAGGTTTGGCGCGCGATGGCCGCAGCGGTGATCGACAACCGCGATGGCTGGAAACGGGCGGTGATCGAGGAGACCGGATTGCCGTTCAGCAGGATTCGGATTCTGCGACGGCTGGCTGGTCGGCCGCTGACGGTGAAGCAGGTCGCCGAGGCGGCCACCATCGATGCCCCCGCTGCGACGGTGGCCGTCAACGACCTGGAAGACCGTGGCCTGGTGGTGCGCGAGACGCATCCGACCAATCGTCGATGCAAGGTGGTGTCGCTGACCGACGCCGGCCGCGAGATGGTCCTGGCGATCGACGGTATCGATGATCCGGCTCCGGATGCGCTGGCCTCGCTCGACGACGCCCAGCTCAAGGAGTTGAAGGCGATCATCGACCAGCTCGCGCCGAAATAGCATTCCCGGTCGTCAATCGCGCGCTTTAGCAGCCGTGGCTTCTCTCTCGGCGAGAGAATGCTCCCGTGGCGATGTCATGCGCTGCGTGCGACGCCGAGCTACGGGACGGCGCCCGCTTCTGTGACGCGTGCGGATCGCCGGTCGCCGCTGTGGACAGTCACGCCGAGTACAAGCAAGTGACGGTGTTGTTCGCCGATGTGGTCCATTCGATGGACATCGCGGCGGCACTCGGAGCCGAGCGACTGCGCGAGATCATGACCGAGTTGTTCAATCGCTCCTCGAAGGTCGTCCAGCGATATGGCGGTACGGTCGATAAGTTCACCGGTGACGGGATCATGGCCGTTTTCGGCGCGCCGATCGCGCTCGAGGATCACGCCATTCGCGCGTGCCGAGCGGCACTGGACATCCATAAGGACCTCAAGCAGCTCGCGACCACGCTTGAGATGAGTGACGAAATCAAGCTGGAGTTGCGAATCGGCCTGAACTCAGGTCAGGTGATCGCAGGCGAGATCGGCTCTGGTCCTTTGGCTTACACCGCCATCGGCGAACAGGTCGGCATGGCGCAGCGGATGGAGTCGGTGGCAACGCCCGGCGGGGTGATGATCAGTGAGTCGACTGCGCGCCTCGTCGAGAACACCGCCATCTTGGGCGAGGTGGAGTTGGTTCGCATAAAGGGCTCGGATCATCCTGTGCACGCGCGCCGTCTACTGGCGATCTCCACAGGCCGCGGGCCGAACCGAGTGGAGACAAGCCTCGTTGGCCGTCAGTGGGAGATTGGCGCCCTCAGCGGACTTCTCGATCGAGCAGGAAACGGCAATGGGTGCGTAGTCGGTGTGGTCGGCCCGCCAGGAATCGGCAAAAGCCGCATCGTCCGCGAAATCACCTCGCGTGCAACGGATGCGGAGTTCGAGATGTTCACGACGTACTGTGAATCTCACACCACCGACGTCCCATTCCATGCTGCCGCCGGTCTGGTGCGCGCCATCACCAGTTCGAACGGTTTGGACGGCGCTGCGGCGCGAACGCAGGTCCGGGCGCGGTTTTCGGGGGCGGACGACGAGGATCTGTTGATTCTGGAGGATCTCCTTGGCATCGGCGATCCCGCGGCTACATTGCCGCAGATCGACCCCGACGCCCGTCGGCGTCGGCTGGCCGCAATGGTGAACGCGGCGGCGCTTACCAGGAGCACACCAACGGTCTACGTCATCGAGGATGCGCACTGGATCGACGGGATCAGCGAATCGATGCTTGCGGACTTCCTTTCCGTCGTGCCCCGCACGCGCTCACTCGTCATGATCACGTATCGTCCGGAATACGTTGGTGCGCTTGCACATGCGCCAAGATCACAAACCATAGCGCTTGAGCCGCTGGACGACTCGCAGATGTCGCAACTCAGTACTGAACTGCTGGGCAGGGACAGATCGGTGACCGGGCTCGCCGACCTTGTCGCCGAGCGCGCCGCGGGTAACCCCTTCTTCGCCGAGGAGATCGTCAGGGACTTGACCGAGCGTGACGTGTTGATCGGCGGTCGCGGATGCTACCTGTGCGTCGAACCGGCGACCGACGTCAGCGTGCCAAGCACGTTGCAGGCCGTGATCGCCGCACGTATCGACCGCCTCGATCCCGCCGCCAAGCGCACGCTGAACGCTGCGGCGGTAATCGGGTCTCGGTTCAGCCCAGACATGTTGAAGGTACTGGAGATCGAACCGGCGCTACACGACCTCGTGGTGGCGGAATTGATCGATCAAACCGTATTCGGCCCGCGGCCCCATTACGCGTTCCGGCACGGTCTAATCCGTGCTGTTGCCTACGAGTCGCAGCTCAAATCGGATCGCGCGCGCTTGCATCGGAGGCTTGCAGAGACCATCGATCACGACGACCAGAACGCCGCACTGATCGCCGAACACCTCGAGGCGGCCGGTGATATGCACGGCGCGTATCAGTGGCACATGCGCGCAGGTGCGTGGTCGAGCAACCGCGACGTCTCGGCGGCCCAGTTGAGCTGGGAACGCGCGCGTCAGGTCGCCGACGCCCTGCCCCCTGACGACCCTGGTCGATCCGCGATGCGCATCTCGCCGCGAACGCTGTTGTGTGCCAATGCCTGGAGGCGGTTCCATCCCGACATTTCGGCCCGGTTCGACGAGTTGCGGAAACTATGTTTGGCGGCCGGGGATACCTCTTCGCTTGCGGTCGGAATGGCAGGCTTGACGATGGAGCACCTCCTCACCGGTCGCATTCGAGCGGCTTCTGCACTGGCTTCGGAGTACATGGCGGTGGTCGAAGCGCTCGGTGATCCCGTGCTCACCGCCGGGGTGGCCCGTGCGGCCTGCGTTGCGAAATTGCAGGCGGGGGAAATGGCCGACGTGCTGCGATGGTCACAGACCACGATCGACGTCGCCGGAAGCGACTCCGCGAAAGGCGAGCTCCTTTCGGGTTCACCGCTGACGATCGCATTGGTGTTTCGCGCCGTCGCACGGTGGACAACAGGACAGTCCGGGTGGCGCGACGATTTGGATCGGGCGGTCGCGATGTCCCGCTCGGCCGATGCGGTGTCACGGGCGACCGTCATGGCGTACAAGTACATATCGATCGCGCGCGGGATCGTCTTGGCCGACGACGTAGCGGTGGCCGAGATCGAAGAAGCGATGCAGACCGCAGAGCGGTCCAGTGACCAGATCGCGGTGGTCCTCATCCGAATGGCCTTGGGCATCGTGCTCGTTCACCACAGAAACGCCGACAGTCAACGCGGCTACAGCATCCTGACCGAGCTCCGTGAAACCTGCATAAGGGAACGCTATGCGCTGAATTCGGTCCCGATATTGAACGTGTACGCCGCTCGGGAGAACGTCGACAACGGGGATATCGATCTCGGTGTTGAACAGTTGCGTGCCGCGTGCGATGGCATGGTCGAAACGGGAAGCATCGGCAATCTCGACTTGGCCACGGTGGCTCTAGTGGAGACGCTGCTGGCCCGCGGTTCGGCGGACGACATTACCGAAGCGGACTTGGCGGTCGAGCGGCTCGCGACCAGCCTCGGCGAAGCGGTGTGGGTCTCGCGTGCAGTGAGCGGAATGCGACTCCGCGCATTGATCGCGCGAGCGCGTGGAGACGAAGCTGCCTACCAGGAGCTCAAAACTCAGTATCGGCAGGCGTCGACCGACCTCGGCTTCGAGGGCCACATGGCGTGGGCCGCGGCCATGCCCTAGTGCCGCCTCAGAGAACGTTCGGGCGATCCGTCCACAGTGGACGACAAAGGCAAGGAGCGAAAGCGCCCCTTGCCACTTTCAACATATAGCGCACCGGGGGGCTTGCGGCAAGACCCGGGTCATGCCCCAAAATGGCTGGCCGAAGTCAGAACCTGCGGAAATGGGGTAGCGAAAATGCGTGTGTTGTTGTCGACGTGGGGGTCGCGCGGGGACGTCGAACCACTGTTGGGACTTGCAGTGGCGTTGCGAGAACTCGGCGCGGAGGTGCGGATGTGCGCACCGCCGGATTTCGCCGACCTGCTGGCGCGCGTCGGCGTGCCGATGGTGCCGGCGGGCAAGTCGGTGCGCGAGCTGGTGCACGGTGTGCACGACAGGAAGCCGTCAACACCCGCAGACGCGCCACGGGTGGCGGCGGAGTTGGTCGCCGCGCAGTTCGAGACGGTGGCAGCGGCAGCCGAGGGATGTGATGCGCTGGTGGCGACGGGCTTGATGCCTGCAGGCGCGCGAACGGTGGCCGAGGTGCGAGGGATCCCGTATGTGCTCGTGGCGTTCCATCCCGGGAGTTTTCCGTCGCCGCACCACGTGCCGCTTTCGCGGCCGGGCAAGCCGTTTCCGCCGGGCGAGACCGACAACCGCGTGCTGTGGGACGTGGATGCCGAGCGGGTGCAGGCGCTCTACGGCGCGCCGCTCAACGCCCATCGGGCGGCGCTCGGGCTGCCACCGGTGGACAACGTCCGCGACCACGTCTTCACCGACCGCCCGTGGCTGGCGGCGGACCCCACCCTGGCCCCATGGCCTGGATCGCCGGACTTCGATGTCGTGCAAACCGGCGCGTGGATCCTGCCGGACGAACGTCCACTCCCGGCTGACCTCGAGACCTTCCTGGACGCAGGCGCACCTCCTGTGTACGTGGGCTTGGGCAGCGTGCGCGCACCGGCAGACATCGCCAGGGTGGCCATCGAGGCGATTCGTGCGCAGGGCCGCCGCGTCGTCGTCTCCCGCGGCTGGGCCGACCTGGCCCTCATCGACGACCAGGACGACTGCTTCGTCGTCGGCGAGGTCAACCACCAGGCACTGTTCGGCCGGATGGCCGCCGTTGTGCACCACGGCGGTGCGGGCACGACGGCGTCGGCCACCAGGGCAGGCGCGCCTCAGGTCGTGGTGCCCCAGATTGCGGACCAGCCGTACTGGGCCGGCCGGGTGGCCGAGCTGGGCATCGGCGCGGCGCACGACGGTCCGACGCCGACCTTCGCGTCGCTGTCTGCCGCACTCAGGACGGCCCTGTCGCCCGAGACCCGCGCGCGAGCGACCGAAGTGGCAGGCCTGATCCGCACCGACGGAGCGACAGCAGCCGCGAAGATGCTGCTCGACGTGGTCTAACTCTCCAGCGTCGCCATCGCGGCGTTGTGGCCGCCGATGCCCGACACCGCACCGCCGCGGCGGGATCCCGAGCCGCACAACAGAATCCGATCGTGCGCTGTCGCTACACCCCAGCGCCGCGCGGGTGTGTCCAGCGGCTCGTCATTCTCGGCGAACGGCCACGACAGCGCGCCGTGGAAGATGTTGCCGCCTGTCATGCCGAGCGTGCGCTCCAGGTCCAGTGTGGTCTTGGCTTCGATGCACAGCCGCCCCGCCGAGTCGTCCATCAGCACGTCCTGAATCGGTTCGGCAAGAACCGAATTCAGCGATCTCAGCACAGCAGACGTCAGCGTGTCGCGCATCCTGTCCGGATCGGATCCGGCGATCAGGCCGTGCGGGGTATGCAAGCCGAACACGGTCAACGTCTGCGCACCGGATTCACGCAGGCGATCCGACAAGATGCTCGGGTCGGCCAACGAATGGCAGTAGATCTCGCACGGCAGCGGATCCGGCACCACGCCGTGCTCGGCGCGGGTGTAGGCGGTGTCGAGCTGGCTGAACGTCTCGTTGATGTGAAACGTGCCACCGAACGCCTGCTCGGGTGTGACGGAGTCGTCGCGCAGCCGTGGTAGCCGCCGCAGCATCAGGTTCACCTTGACCTGCGCCCCAGGGGCCAGCGTCGGCTCCGGCTCACCCAACAGCCCGGCCAGCACGACCGGTGTCACGTTCGCCAACACGAAGTCGGCGTGCACCCGGTGTTCCTGGCCATCGCGCCGATACCGCACGTCACCGTCCGGGTCGATGGCGTAAACCTCTGCACTCGTGATGATTTCGGCACCATGCCCGGCCGCCGCCGCGGCCAGCGCCCCGCTCACCGCGCCCATGCCGCCGACCGGAACGTCCCAGTCGCCGGTGCCGCCGCCAAGCAGGTGATACAGGAAGCACACGTTCTGCGTCAGCGTCGCGTCGTCGACGCGGGCGAATGTGCCGATCAACGCGTCGGTCGCCATCACGCCGCGAACCAGATCGTTGGACACCGCGTCCGTAATCGCATGCGCGATGGGCTCATCGACGATGAACCGCCACGCGGCGTCGTCGCCGACATGCTTGCGCGCCTCGTCGCGGGTGCACAGCGGCTGCAGCAGCGTCGGCCACAGTCGAGAGGTGACGATGCCGCAGCGACGGTAGAACTCTGCGAACCCCGCCTCGTCGTTCGCAGCGCCGACGGCCCCGAACGTCGAGTGCGGCCCGATCAGCAGGCCGGTGGTGCCCGCCGTCGCCGGATCGGGCGTGTACGACGAGTAGCGGCGGCGCACCAGCCGCACCCGGGCACCCAACTCGTCGACGATGCGGCGCGGCAACAGGCTGACCAGATATGAGTAGCGCGACAGTCGCGCGTCGACTCCATCGAAGGCGTGTGCGGAGACCGCGGCACCCCCGACGTGGTCCAGCCGTTCGAGCACCTGAACCCGGCGCCCGGCGCGGGCCAGGTAGGCGGCGGCCACCAGGCCGTTGTGCCCGCCGCCGACGATGACGACGTCTGGCCCCGTCACCGGTCAGCCAAGGTAGCCCTCGACCTCACCGGCCGGGCGCACCCGTGCCTCTCGGGGGTCGCCGCCGGTCTCGCGAAGCGCCCGGCGCTGCCGCAGCAGATCCCAGCACTGGTCGAGCGCGACTTCCACGGCACGGAGCCGCTGATGCTCCTCGGATTCGTCGATCTCGCGGTGCTGCAGCTTGTCGCGGAGCTCCTTCTCCTCGGCGACCAGCTTGTTGACCTGAGCGAGAATGTCTTGGTCCTTAGCCACGGCTCCAGTCTGCCCGACTACGGTGAGTCCGGTGAGTACGAAGCCAGAGATCGAATTTCCCGACGGGCCGCCGCCGACCGAGCTTGTGATCAAGGACCTGGTGGTCGGCGACGGCGCGGAGGCCGTTCCCGGCGGCAATGTCGAGGTGCACTATGTCGGCGTCGAGTACGACACCGGCGAGGAGTTCGACAGCTCGTGGAACCGCGGCGAGTCCATCGAGTTCCCGTTGCGCGGGCTCATCCAGGGCTGGCAGGACGGCATCCCCGGCATGAAGGTCGGCGGCCGTCGACAACTCGTCATCCCGCCCGAGCAGGCCTACGGTCCGGAGGGCGGCGGGCACCGGTTGTCCGGCAAGACTCTAATTTTCGTCATCGACCTGCTGGGCACGCGCTAACTGGACACTTTGGCGATGACTTGCCGCATCTCGTCGGCATCGAACGCACGCATGGTCGTTGTGCGTACGTTTCCCTGCGACGAGAGGGCAAGCGCGAAAGCCGTTGCGCTTTCGTCGTCGGGCGCCTGAAGGAGGCCGACGACGTCATATGCTCCCATCGTCCAGAAGATCTGGTTCAGGGAAGCACCGAACTTGCCCGCCAATTCACCGGCGGCTTCGGCTCGGTCGAGCGTGTTCCCGTATGACTTGACGCCCTGCTCAGTCCAGCTGATCAGCGTGATGTAGTTGGCCATATGACCACCCCCGTTTTCTTGGTCCAACACTGCCATTCAACGCCTGCGGGGCGACTATCGTTAGCGCGGCCCGGGCAGCCTCAGCAGAAGCCGCACTCCGCCCAGCGGGCTGTCCTCCAAAGAGGCTGTGCCCCCATGTAATTCGGCCTGCTGGGCGACCAGCGCCAAGCCCAGCCCGGAGCCCGAATGCGAGGCCGTCGACCCGCGGGAGAACCGGTCGAACACGAGCTTGCGCTCTTCTTCGGGGATGCCGACGCCGTCGTCGTCGATCGCGATTTCCACCCCTTCGCGTGAGCTCACCGCCGACAACTGCACACGAGTCGCCCCGCCGTGTTTGACCGCGTTGGCGATCGCATTGTCGACGGCCAGCCGAAGCCCCGCGGGCAGCCCGACGATGATCACCGTCGGCGCAGGCACCAGGGACACGTCCAGATCGGGGTACACCCGCATCGCGTCATGCGCGGCACGGTCGAGGAGTTCGGTGATGTCGACTGGTACGTGGTCGTCGAAGGTCGACAGCTCGCCCTGCGCCAGCCGCTCCAGCGCGCCCAGCGTGGCCTCGATGCGCGACTGGGTGCGGATGACGTCGCTGACCACCTCTTTACGCTGCTCCTCGGGCAGATCCAGCGTTGCGAGCACCTCGAGATTGGTCCGCATCGCGGTCAATGGCGTGCGCAGTTCATGGGCCGACACCGCGGAGAAGTCGCGCGCCGACGTCAGCGCGGCCTTGGTGCGGTCCTGCTCTTTCCAGATGCGTTCGAGCATGCCCTTGACGGCGTCGGCGACCTCGACCGCTTCGCTGGCGCCGCGCACGTCGACATCCGGGTGTACGTCGCCTGCGTCGATCTGCCGGGTCTGCTGGGCCAGCCGTTTGAGCGGGCGCACCGCGAACGCGGCCAGCAGCCAGCCCAGGAACGCCGCGGCCCCGATCGCAAACCCAATGATGATCAGCACGCGTCGATGGAGGTTGTTGGTGTCGGCGATGGTGGCGTCATAGGTGGCTCCGACTGCGACCTGCATCGGTTCGGGAACTCGGATGTCTACAGTGCGCACCCGGTAGCGCACGCCGTTGATGTAGGTGTCCGCATAACCGGCGGGCATCTCCGGCAGGATGACGGTGGAATTGGAAGTTACGTCCCCGCCCTTGCGGACGGTGATTATGGCGTCTTGGTCGTTTGGCGATTTGGGGATCTCGTCGAGACCGCGCGGTAGGAAAGGAATCGCGAAGCCTGCCGCTTCGTCGAGTCGGCGGTCCAGCCGCTCCTTACGGTCGTTGGTGATGCCGATCCACACTATGGTGCCGACGATGACGAGCATGATCGCTGCGGCGACCATGCTGGCGAACGCCACCCGGGTGCGCAACGAGGGAGTGCGGCGGAAGTACCGCGAGAGAAAGTTCATTACTGCGTTCTCAACACGAACCCCACTCCGCGAACGGTGTGCAGCAGCCGCGGCGCTCCGCCGGCCTCCAACTTGCGGCGCAAATAGCCGATGAATACGTCGACGACGTTGGTGTCGGCGGCGAAGTCGTAGCCCCAGACCAGCTCGAGCAGCTGGGCACGGGACAGCACTGCGGTCTTGTGCTCGGCGAGCACCGCGAGCAGATCGAACTCCCGCTTGGTCAGATCGACGTCGGCGCCGTTGACGCGGGCACGCCTGCCGGGGATGTCGACCTCAAGTGGGCCGACCGTGATGGTCTCCGACGAGAACGTCGCCGTCGCACCGCGCCTGCGCAGCAGCGCCTTGACCCGCGCGACCAACTCGGCCAGCACGAATGGCTTGACCAGGTAGTCGTCGGCCCCGGCCTCCAGCCCGGACACCCGATCGTCGACGGAGCTCCGCGCCGAAAGCACGCAGACCGGCACGTCGTTGTCCATCGCGCGCAGCGCGGTCACCACGCTGACGCCGTCGAGCACGGGCATGTTGATGTCGAGCACGATCGCGTCGGGCCGGGTCTCGGTGGCGCTGCGCAGCGCCTCTGCGCCGTCGACGGCCGTCGACACGTCGAATCCGGATAGCCGCAGGCCACGCTCGAGCGACGTCAGCACGTCGGGGTCGTCGTCGACTACGAGCACCCGGGGTGAAGCCGCTGCACTCTCCATGTCCGCAATCTTGCCTGAAATGGTGCCGTCGATGTGACAGGCACGGGAACGACCTCGGTATCGCCGTTGCGGCGGTCTCATCACCGTCGTGTCACGGCGAGCTGAACGATCGTGTGATAGCAAAGCGACGCCATTCTCCCGGTGCTAGCATCCCGAAATTATGCTTCCGCTCTCTCCGCGTCTGATTGTCGAGCCCGATGACGGCCTGGAACCGGTCCGTGAATTCATCAATTCAGCCCAAACTTCGCTTTTGATAAAACAATTCACGTTTACCGAACCGAGTTTGGTCGCGGCCGTCGTCGACAGGAAGAAAGCCGGCGTCGACGTGCGGGTGCAGCTCAATGCGCAGCGGTCCGGCGGTGACCGGGCTAATGACGACACCTACGAGCAATTCTTGAATGCCGGGATCGCGATTCAGTGGGCCAATCCCAAGTTCTACGTGACGCATGAAAAATCGATTGTGGTCGACGAGAAAGCCGCACTGGTCGCGACGTTCAACCTATGTGAGAAGTACTTCACGCTGACCCGCGACTACGGCATTATCACCGATAATCCGTACCACGTGGCGCAGATCGTCGAAGTATTCAACGCCGACTGGGAGCATCGCGATTGGGATTGCAGTGCCTATGAAGGGCTGCTGTGGAGCAATTCCAATTCCCGCTATCACATGGCGCAATTCATCGACACGGCCACCGAACGCGTGGACGTGCAGCACCCCAAATACGTCGACGCGGTCATTCTCGAGCGACTCGCGTCAGCCGCCGATCGCGGCGTGAAGGTGCATGTTCTCTGCGGTGGTAAGCACGGCATCAGCGAATGGGACATTCTCGATACCTTCGCTTCGCTGCGGACCTTGACGCGCTTCGGCGTCAAGGTCCACAAACAGAAGAACCTGAGGGTGCACGCGAAGTTGATCGTCGTCGACAACCAACACGCGCTCGTCGGTTCGATGAATATCGACCGCAGCGCATTCGACCTCCGCCGGGAGCTCGGCATCATGACCGACGACCCGGCGATCGTCGGGCGGCTGAAGGGAGTCTTCGACAGCGACTGGGACCTGTCGCACCACTACGAGGCGCCGGATCCGCTCGATCCGGCCCAGCACCACGAGGACGACTTCCCGCACGACAAAGACCTCATGCATGAGTGAAATCGACCCGCCACGCGAGAGGGAAATCGATCCGCCGCGTGAGAAGGTCTCACTGCTCGAGCTCGCGTGGACGTTCAATCACATCGCGCTCGCCTCGTTCGGCGGCGGGCTGTCCGCGTGGTCACGCGAAGTGCTGGTGGTCGAGAAGCAGTGGATGGGTGAGGAAGAGTTCCTCTCCGCCATGACGATGTGCCGGATTCTGCCCGGTGCCAATCAGGTGAACATGGCGGTCTTCGCCGGCTCGAAGATGCGTCGTCTGCCCGGAGCGGTAGCGGCACTATTCGGGCTGTGCCTCATGCCTGTCGTCTTGATCATGGTGATGGGTTTCTTCTACTTCCGGTTCAAGGAGGTGCCCGCGGTCAAGGGCGTCCTTCACGGTGCGTCGGCGGCCGCCGTTGCGCTGACGTTGGCGATGGTCATCCAAACGGGTCGCAAATGCCTGACGGGGCTGGTGCCTGTCCTGCTGTTCCTCGCCGCCTTCGTGCTGAACGGCGTTGCGCGGTGGCCTCTTCCGTTGGTCCTCTTCATTGTCGCGCCGCTCAGCTTGATCTGGGCATGGCCGAGGCAACGTCCCGCATGATGGCTACCTACCTGCAGCTGGCGGGTTTGTTCGCATCGCTGTCGCTGTTGTCGATCGGCGGCGGCAACGCGGTGCTGCCCGAAATGCACTTGCAGGCGGTGAAGGGTCATCACTGGATGACGAACTCCCAGTTCGCCGACATCTTCTCGATCTCTCAAACCGCTCCTGGCCCGAGCATCCTGATCGTGACGCTGGTCGGCTATGGGGCTGGGCTGACGGTCGGGGGAGTGCCCGGAGCGATCATCGGCGGCGTGATCGCCACCGTCGCGATGATCGTCCCAGCGGCGTCGTTGATGTATATCGTCACGCTGTTCTGGCAAAAGGCGCAGAAAGCCAAGTGGCGAATCGCCGTCGAGAAGGGGTTCGCGCCGTTGACCGTCGGCCTCATCATGGCCACCTCGCTGGTGATGAGCCGGGCGGCCGACCACGACTGGCGGGCGTATCTCCTGACTGCGATATGCACGGCGATCTTCGTGTTCACCAAGACCAATCCCCTGATTGTGGTCGGCGCCGCCGGGGTGATCGGGTACTTCGGCGTGGTCTGACACGCCGCGGGAAGTCGTTGACCTCATCCATTGTTGAGGTTCTACGGTGAACACATGAGTATGGAAACGGTTGCCCGGCAAACCTTGTACCGGCAGGCGCACGCCCGCGGCGGCGACCTGCGGTCGTTGGCTGACCGTAAGCTGCTCGACCGGATCTGGCGCTTCGCCGGACGGCATCACCGCAGGTTGGGCGTGTTCCTCGCGGTCAGCGTGGTCAGTGCGGTGCTCGGGGTAGCCACTCCGCTGTTGGCCGGCAAGGTTGTCGACGAGATCGGCAGGGGCGCGCTCGGCGTGGTGGTGGCGCTGGCCGCGGTGATCGCGGCGGTCGCCGTCGCCGAGGCCGGGATATCGCTGGTGACGCGGTGGCTGTCATCGACCATCGGCGAGGGCCTGATTCTCGATCTGCGCACCGCCGTGTTCGACCACGTGCAACGGATGCCCATCGCCTTCTTCACCCGCACCCGCACCGGAGCCTTGGTCAGCAGGCTCGGCAATGACGTGACAGGCGCGCAGCGCGCCTTCTCCGACACGTTCTCCGGCGTCATCACCAACATCGTCACCCTGACGTTGACGCTGGTCGTCATGCTCAGGATCTCCTGGCAGGTCACGCTGCTGTCACTGTTGCTGATGCCGCTGTTCCTGCTGCCCGCCCGCTGGATCGGGCGAACCATGGCGCGACTGTCCCGCGAGGCGGCCAACCACAACGCGGTGATGAACACCCAGATGACCGAACGGTTTTCGGCGCCCGGCGCCACGCTGGTCAAGCTGTTCGGCAACCTGGCCACCGAGTCGCGGGAGTTCGAGGTGCGCGCTGACCGCGTCCGCGACATCGGGGTCCGTACCGCGATGCTGCAGTCGGTCTTCATGAACGCGCTGACGCTGATGTCGGCGCTGGCGCTGGCCCTGGTGTACGGGCTCGGCGGCGTGATGGCGATCGGCGGGACCTTGCAGACGGGAGCGATCGTGTCACTGGCACTGCTGCTGACACGGCTGTACTCCCCGCTGACCGCGCTGGCCAACGCACACGTCGAGATCGCCAGTGCGCTGGTCAGCTTCGAGCGGGTCTTTGAGGTGCTCGACCTGGTGCCGCTGATCCAGGAGAAGCCGGGTGCGGTCGCCGTGCCCGGCCAAGAGGACCGAGCGCCCGTCTCCGTTGAATTTCACGATGTGCGGTTCTCCTACCCGTCTGCCGACAAGGTCTCACTGGCCTCGCTGGAAGAGGTCGCCGTCCTTGACGACCGGGGTGGAGACGAAGTGCTGCACGGCATTTCGTTTACCGCACAGCCTGGACAGATGGTGGCGCTGGTCGGCTCTTCGGGTGCGGGTAAGTCGACGATCGCCTCGCTGCTGGGCCGGCTCTACGACGTAGACGACGGAGCCGCGGAGGCGGCGACATTGGGCAGTAGCGCCGGTTCCATAAAACTCAATGGCGTCGACGTGCGCGACATCAGCTTCGCGTCGCTGAAGGAAACCGTCGGCATGGTCACCCAGGACGGGCACCTCTTCCACGAGTCGATCGGGTCGAATCTGCGGCTGGCCGCTCCCGACGCGACCGACGACCAGCTGTGGCAGGCACTGGACCGCGCCCGGCTCGCCGACGTCGTCGCCGACATGCCCGACGGCCTGGACACCGTCGTGGGGGAGCGCGGCTACCGGCTCTCGGGTGGGCAGCGGCAGCGGTTGACCATCGCCCGCCTGCTGCTGGGCCGATCCCGGGTCGTCATCCTCGACGAGGCGACCGCGTCGCTCGACTCCTCGTCGGAAGCCGCGGTGCAGCAGGCCTTGGGCGAGGCGCTGTCCGGCCGGACGGCGATCGTCATCGCCCACCGGTTGTCCACGGTGCGCGCCGCCGACATGATCCTCGTCGTGGAGGACGGCCGCATCGTCGAACGCGGCACACACGATCAGCTGCTGGCACGGCGCGGGCGCTACGCCGAGCTGTACGAAACCCAGTTCGGCAACGAAAAGGATTCTGAAGATGTCGTAGCGGCATGAGACCCTGGAATCGCTTTGACTGAACTAAATGCAGACACCATTCGCTCAGCGCCGGCGATCGCGCGACCGCCGGCCCGCGAACGTACCGGCTCGGACCTGTGGCGGATGCTGCCCTACCTGATGCCCTACAGGGTGCGGTGGATCGCCATGGTCGTGGTCGCGCTCGCGAGCCTCGTTGCCACCGTGGCGATTCCGCTGATGACCAAGGCCGTTATCGACGGGCCGGTGCGCCATCAGGACCAGCACGGCCTGTGGGTGCTCGGCGCCGCCGCGATGGGCGTGGGCATCTCGGAGGCGGTGCTGTGGTTCATCCGCCGGTGGCTCGTCTCCCGCGCCACCATGGGCGTCGAGGCCGACATCCGCAAGGACCTCTACGCGCGGCTGCAGATCCTGCCGATGTCGTTCCACGGCCGCTGGCAGTCCGGCCAACTGCTTTCGCGAATCATGAACGACCTGAGTACCATTCGCCGCTTCTTGTCGTTCGGCATGGTGTTCTTGCTGCTCAACGTCATCCAGGTCACCGTGGTGACGGCGATCCTGCTCGCGATGTACTGGCCGCTTGGTGTGGTGGTGCTGCTGTCGATCGTGCCGATCACGTTGACGGTGCTGCACTTCCAGCAGACCTACACCCGGTTGTCGCGTCTGGCCCAGGACCAGTCGGGCCACGTCGCAACGCATGTCGAGGAATCCGCGCTCGGTGTGCGGGTGGTGAAGTCGTTCGGCCGCGAGGACTACGTATATGACCGGTTCGACGAGCAGCTGACCAACCTCTACGACACGCAGGTCGGCAGGGTGTCGGTGTCCGCGAAGTTCTGGACCCTGCTGGAGATCATCCCCAACCTGACGCTCATCGTGGTGCTCGGCTTCGGCGCGTACGCCGCAGGCCACGGCTACGTCACGATGGGCACGCTGGTCGCGTTCATCACGATGATGCTGTCGCTGGTGTGGCCCATCGCATCGCTGGGCTTCTTGTTGTCGATGACGCAGGAGTCGTTCACCGCAGCCAACCGGATCGCCGAGATCTTCGACGCACCACGGGAAATCACCGACGGGCCGTCGAACGAGGCGCCGCGCGGCGGGCGGCTCGAGCTTGTCGACGTCGGCTTCCGCTTCCCCGACTCAGACAACTGGGCGTTACGCCATGTCAACCTGATCGTCGAGCCGGGGGAGACGCTGGCGCTGGTCGGCTCGACGGGCTCGGGCAAGTCGGTGCTCGCCGCGCTGCTGTCACGGCTGTACGACGTCACCGAGGGCGAGATCCGCATCGACGGCCGCGACATCCGCGAGCTCAGCCTGGCAGCGCTGCGGCAGGCGGTGGCCACCGCGTTCGAGGACCCGACGCTGTTCTCGATGTCGGTGGCGGAGAACCTTGCGTTGGGCCGATCCTCGACAGATCCAGCGACCGACGAGCAGTTGGCGCAGGCCATCGAGATCGCCGCCGCGCAGTTCGTCTACGACCTGCCGTTCGGGCTGGACACCCGCATCGGCGAGCAGGGCATGAGCCTGTCCGGCGGTCAGCGGCAGCGGCTGTCGCTGGCGCGGGCCATCCTCGCCGCGCCCAAGATACTGGTGCTCGACGACACGCTGTCCGCGCTCGACGTGCACACCGAGGCCGTCGTCGAGGAGGCGCTGCGCCGGGTGCTGCACCACGTCACGGGCATCGTGGTGGCGCATCGCGCGTCGACGGTGCTGCTCGCCGACAAGGTCGCGCTGTTGCACGACGGCACGATCACGCATATCGGCACGCACGCCGAACTGCTGGCCAGCGTCCCGCAGTACCGCTACCTGCTGGCCGCCGACGACGAACTCGACGACGGTGTCGAGCGCGCATGCGCGTGGCAGGACGACGAGGACCGCGACCGGCTCGGGCAGGCCTACGAGGAGCAGGAAGCCTTGAGCAAGGCACCCGCTGCCTCCGGTAAGGATCGCTTCGTGACGTCGGAGGCCGAGGGCCGATGACCGCTACAGACACGAAGCCGGTCGACGTCCCCGAGGACGACTGGCGGGGGCGGGTCAAGGACAGCCAGAACGATGAGCTGCCCATCGACGAGAGCGTGCCGCGCCGCCGCGAGGCTCGGGCGCTGCTCTTCTCACTGCTGTGGCCCTACCGCCTGACGGTCGCGCTGCTCGCGATCGTCGTCGTGGTGGAAAACCTTGCGCGCCTTTCGGTTCCGCTGCTCGTACAACGCGGCATCGACGAGGGTATCCCGCCGATCCTGTCCGGCGGCTCGGCGCACATTCTGATGGTCGTCGTCGGGGTGTTGTCCGGTGTGGTGCTGATCCAGGCCACCAGCCGGATGTTCTTCCTGCAGCGCTCCGGACGGATCGGCCAGAAGGTGCTGCTCGAGTTGCGGCGACGGGTGTACCGGCATTTCCAGCGGCTCGACATCGCGTTCCACGAGCGGTACACGTCGGGGCGGGTGGTGAGCCGGTCCACCAACGACGTCGAGGCGATCCAGGACATGCTGGAGACCGGCTTCGACAGCCTGATCACCGCCGTGCTCACGCTGATCGGCACGTCGATCCTTCTTGTCACGCTGGACGTGCGGCTCGGTCTGATGTGTCTGGCGGGCTTCCCGGTTCTGGTGGCGCTGGTGTGGTGGTTCCGCAACGAGTCGGCCAAGACGTACCGCAGGGTGCGGGAGAGCGCCGCGCTGGTGATCGTGCAGTTCGTCGAGACGATGACCGGCATCAAGGCGGTGCAGGCCTACCGGCGCGAGCCGCGCAATCAGGAGATCTTCGAAGACATCGCCGACCGCTACAAGGCGGACAACGAGAAGACCTTCCGGCTGCTCGCGATCTTCATGCCCGGCGTGAAGCTGGTCGGCAACATCACCACCGGCGTGGTGCTGCTTTACGGCGGCTACCGCGTTCTGCACGGCCAGATGACCATCGGCACCCTGGCGGCGTTCCTGCTGTATCTGCGGATGTTCTTCGAACCGATGCAAGAGATCTCGCAGTTCTTCAACACCTTCCAGTCCGCGTCGTCGGCGCTGGAGAAGCTGGCCGGTGTGCTGGCCGAGCAGCCGGGCATCAAGGATCCGGAGCGACCGGTCAGGCTCGAGCGGGTGCGCGGCGACGTCGCGTTCCACGACGTGCAGTTCTCGTATGTGCCGGAGCGGCCGGTGCTGCCCGACCTGAGCGTCTCGGTTCCGGCGGGGCAGACCGTCGCGCTCGTCGGCACCACCGGTGCGGGCAAGACCACGATCGCCAAGCTGATCGCCCGGTTCTACGACCCGACGGCGGGCTCGGTGACGCTGGATGGCGTTGACCTGAGGGATCTTTCGCAGAGCGAGCTGCGCCGCCACGTCGTGATGGTCACCCAGGAGAACTTCATGTTCGACGGGACCGTCGCCGACAACATCCGGTTCGGCAGGCCCGACGCCACCGATGCGGAAGTGGTGGCTGCCGCGTCGGCCGTCGGCGCGGACCGGTTCATCGACGCGCTGCCCGACGGCTACGACACCGACGTCGCGAAGCGCGGCGGCCGGCTCTCGGCGGGGCAGCGGCAGCTGGTCGCGTTCGCGCGCGCATTTCTGGCCGATCCGGCGGTGCTGATCCTCGACGAGGCCACGTCGTCGCTGGACATTCCCAGCGAGCGGATGGTGCAGCGGGCGCTGGAAACGGTGCTCGCTGAACGCACTTCGCTCGTCATCGCGCACCGGCTGTCCACGGTGCAGGTCGCCGACCGGGTGCTGGTGCTCGACCACGGCCGCATCGTCGAGGACGGCGCGCCCGACGATCTCATCGGCCGCACCGGTGGTCGGTACGCCGCGCTGCACCGGGCATGGGTGGAGTCGCTGGCCTAATCCGCGAAACTGCGGTGAGATCGCGATTTCGCGTGAATCCGCGATCTGTCCGCAGTCTCGCGATGGCTAACCGGCCTGTGCCAGCAGCTTTTCCAGCTTGTCGTTGATGGCGGGCAGCTGCGAAGTCAGCACGGAGATGATCTTCTCGCGCGCCCGCTCGCTGACGGCGGCGGTCACGTGGTGCAGGACGTTGAGTCGCGCGGCGTCGACCCAGGCCATCATGTCGGGGTCGGAGAACCACCGCAGTTGATTTCGATTGAACGTCAGCATCATTCGCAGCCAGTCGGTCGGCTCATGCGGATAGGGCACCGGATTGCAGAACGCGTTCCTGGTGTCGTCGTCGGGGTACGTCGCTTCGACGTGGGCGATGACGGCCGCGCTGAACGCCGGTTGACAGGTGCGCACCGCCTGCAGGGAGATGTGGTCGCCGCTGAACACCGGGGTCGGGTCCCGACGGCCAAAACCGTCTGCTGTGCAGTCGATGTAGAGCGCTGAGCCCTCGATGTCGAGCGTCCCGCCGTCGAGTGTGACTCGGCCGGGCTCGATCGCTTGGACGTGGCCCATCCGGACCACGCCATCGATGCCCCGCAGCGCTTCGAGTTCGGGCTGGGACAGGATCGCGCACCGGTACATCGTCGGGTCGACGGCGGTGTCGATACGCAGCAGGCAACCCCTGGCTTCCAGCCGGTCGAACAGATCCGGAAGCGATTCGGCCTCGTGCACCGACGCCAGCTGGCCGGAGAAGTCGGCGAGCGTCCGCTTGGCGAACTGCCGACCCGGCTGAATCGCGGCGCGGTCCAACATCCAGGAGTCGCGGGGCTTGATCCACGTCAACCGCTGCGGCGCGATGCCGTGACGCAGCAGCCACAGGCAGGCGTCCATCGCCGTCTTGCCTGCGCCGACGACCACATAGCGGTCCCGGGCATCGCGGATTCGAGGCACGTCGTTGGGCGGCACACACTCGACACCGGGCGCGACGGCGTAGGACGGCGGCCGCATCGACGGCACGACGATGTTCACGTGGGTGGTGACTACGCGTCGTGCGGACACCTCGATCTCGTCCCCGCCGAGCGTGCGGACCCGGCCGTCGCCGAGGTATTCGCTCATCGGCAGGTATGTCACCCGGCCCGTCGGCAGCAGTTGCTGCTGCATCACCGCGTCGAAGTAGGCGCACACCTCGGCACCGCCGGCCAGCTCGTAGTAGCCGGCGTTGAGGCCGCTGTGGTCGATGGTGTCGCTGCCGAGATCCCGTGAGTTCACGCCGTAGTAGGCCGACGGCTGATGCAGCCGCACGAACGGATAGGCCGCAGTCCAGTGGCCTCCGGGTTGGTGGTTGCGGTCGACGACGACCACGGTGGCGCTTGTCTCGCTGACCAGGGTGTCGACGAACGCCATCCCCATCGCGCCTGCGCCGACCACGAGGTAGTCGGCCTCGATCGTCCTCCCCACCTAGCGCACGGTATCGAAGAAGGTGCTCACGTCGTCGACGAACAGCTCGGGCTGCTCGAACGCCGCGAAGTGGCCGCCGCGCGGCATCGTCGTCCAATGGACGATGTTGTAGTTCGGATCGCACCAGCTTCGCGGCGCCCGCAGGATCTCCTTCGGGAATGCGGCGACCCCGGTGGGCAGTTCGACGCGCTCGAAGCCGCCGAAGAAGTTGAAGCTCTCCCAGTACATCCGCGCCGACGACGCCCCAGATGCGGTCAACCAGTACAGCATCACGTTGTCGAGGAGCTCGTCTTTAGTCAAGACGTTCTCGGGGTGGCCATCGCAATCCATCCACGCCCAGAACTTCTCGATGATCCACGCCAGCTGGCCGACCGGGGAATCCACCAGGCCGTAGCCGAGGGTCTGGGGACGTGTCGACTGCTGCTTCGAGTAGCCGGAGTCCCATTGCTGGTAGTACTCGAACGCCTTCAGCGCCTCCTGTTCCTCCGGAGTGGGGTTGTCGAGTCCAGCGGGGGGAAAGCCAAGCGGCATGTTGAGGTGAATCGCGGCGCAGCGGCCGCCGTTGCGGCCGATCTGGGTGGTGACCGCCGCTCCCCAGTCGCCCCCCTGGGCGCCGTAACGCTCGTAGCCGAGCGCGCCCATCAGCGTGTCCCAGGCCTCGGCGACCTTGCCGATACCCCACCCCGTGCGTGTCGGCTTGCCGGAGAAGCCGTATCCGGGCAGGGACGGGCACACCACGTCGAACCCCCGCTCGGTGAGCGGCTCGATGACCTTGTGGAATTCAACGATCGATCCGGGCCAGCCGTGGGTGATCACAAGGGGGAAGGCGTCGGGGTGCGGAGATCGCTGGTGAATGAAATGAATGTCGAGGCCGTCGATCTCGGTGGTGTAGTGGTCGAATCGGTTCAATGCCGCTTCGCGTGCGCGCCAGTCGTAATCGTTGGCCCAGTAGTCGGCCAGCTCACGGGTGTAGGCCAGTGGGATGCCCTGGGTCCAATCGTCGACGCACTCGGCCTCCGGCCATCGCGTGTGAACCAGCCGCGACCGCAGATCGTTGAGATCAGCGTCGGGAATGCCGATGCGGAACGGGTTGATTTGAGCCACACGTCATCCTGTCACGGCAGCAGCCGCGCCCGACGCGCCTTGGCCACCGCCTCGTGACGGGTGTGGGCGCCGAGCTTGGCTGTCGCACTGCGCAGATAGCTCTTCACGGTCTCCGGCTTCAGCGAAAGACGTTTCGCCGCTTCGGCATTCGTGCAGCCGAGTGCGACCTGCGCGAGGACGTCGACCTCGCGCGCCGACAATGCGGCGGCGGGGCCGCCCGATCTGCCCCGCGCCAGCCGTTCGGCGAGCACCCGCAGCTGGGCCGCCAACGCGGGCGGCGCCGAAGGATCCGCGGCGAGCCGGCGCAGCTGCGCATGAACTTCACGGACTTCCTCGGTGACCGCCCCGCCCGCGCTCAGGCCGGCGAGGTGCGCGTCCCGCAGCCGCAGCCGCCGGTCGACCTCGTCGCGGATGCTCAGCTCACGGCTGAGTCGCCGGGCCGACGCGATCATCAGGTCTGCAGTTCGGTTCCCGATTGGCGCCGCGGCACGGTACGCGCCGTAGAGCACCGCCCGCGATCGGCCCTCGACTACGACCGGGACGGCGAGAATCGACTTGATGCCCTCCTGCAGCACCGGACCGTCGTAGTCGTGCGTGATCGAGGACGCCCTGCGGTAGTCGGCGACGGACATCGGGCGTCGCGCGACGACGGTGGCCCCGCCAAGGCCCGCGCTCGGTAGCACGGCGAGCCCGCGCATGCCGCCGGTGCGGGTGCCGAAGAACTCCGTGAGCAGCAAGGTGTCGTCGTGCACCTCGCCGCCGAAGGTGAGCGGCATGCCCGACTCTTCGGCGACGCGCCTCAGCTCGGCGCGCAGCGCGTCCGCGTCGCGCGGACGCAGCAGTGGCGAGCCGGAAACCATCCTGAACACCCTCTTTCGGGGGTAGCGGCGGACTAGTGTGACGTAGATCCTATCCGCCATGACGACCAACACCGATCTGTATCGCACTGCCCGCGATCAGCTTGTCGAAGTGATCGGCGACTATGACAAGGCCGTCGAGGCATTCGCATGGCCGCAGCTCACCGGTGCTTTCAACTGGGCCACCGACTGGTTTGACGTCATCGCTCGCGGCAACGAAGCCACCGCGTTGTGGATCGTCGAGGAGGACGGCACCGAACACAAGATCAGCTTCGCGGAGATGGCCGATGCCTCCGACCGATTGGCGACGTGGCTGGGCCAGCTCGGCGTCGGAAAGGGTGACCGGGTCATCCTGATGCTCGGCAACCAGGTCGAGCTGTGGGAGTCAATGCTTGCGGTCGCCAAGCTCGGCGCCGTCATCATGCCGACCACCGGTGCACTGGGCCCTGCCGACCTGACCGACCGCATAACCCGTGGCGGCGCCAAGTTCGTCATCGCCAACGACGAAGACGCCGCCAAGTTCGACGACGTCGCCGGCGACTACACCCGCATTGTGGTCGGCCACGCCGTCGACGGATGGCACCGCTATGCCACGGCGTATGCCGTCCCCTCCGCTGCGCCGTTCGCCACAAGCACCAACATCGACGATCCGATGCTGATCTATTTCACCTCCGGCACGACCAGCAAGCCCAAACTCGTCGAGCATTCGCAGGTCAGCTATTCGGTTGGGCACATGTCGACGATGGCTTGGATCGGTGTGCGGCCCGGCGACGTGCACTTGGCGATCAGCTCGCCGGGCTGGGCCAAGCACGCCTGGAGTTGTTTTTTCGCACCGTGGATCGCCGAGGCAACGATCTTCGTCTACAACTACGGCCGATTCGACGCTGCGTCCCTGCTGGGGCAGTTGCATCGAGCGGGCGTCAACACGTTCTGCGCGCCACCAACGGTGTGGCGCATGTTGATCCAATCCGATCTCGGCCCGAGGCCCGAAGGGCTGCGCGAGATCCTCGGCGCGGGCGAGCCGCTCAATCCCGACGTTATTGCCCAAGTCGAACGGGCCTGGGGGCTGACGATCCGCGACGGGTTCGGCCAGACCGAGACCACGCTGCAGGTCGGCAACACTCCCGGCCAGCCGGTGAAGCCGGGCTCGATGGGCCGGCCGATGCCGGGCGTGCCGGTCGTGCTGGTCGACCCGCTCACCGGTGAGCTGGCCGACGAGGGCGAGATCTGTCTTGACCTGCAACGCAATCCGGTCAATTTGATGACGGGCTACCTCGGCGACGCGCAGCGCAACGCCAGCGTGATGGCTGGCGGCTACTACCACACCGGTGATGTCGCGCAGCGCGATGCTGAGGGCTACATCACATACATCGGTCGAACCGACGACGTCTTCAAATCGTCGGACTACAAGGTGTCACCCTTTGAACTGGAGAGCGTGTTGATCGAGCATCCCGCCGTGGTGGAAGCGGCCGTCGTCCCGCAGCCTGACGAGACCCGGCTGTGCGTGCCGAAGGCTTACGTCTCCCTGGCCGACGGATGGCAACCCAACGCCGAAACTGCAAAGCAGATCATGGAATACGCGCGCGATCACTTGGCGCCATATCTGAAGGTGCGCCGGGTCGAGTTCTACGAACTGCCCAAGACGATCTCGGGCAAGATCCGCAGGGTCGAGCTTCGCCGCCGCGAGGAGACCGCGCACGCCGACGGCACGCTGATCGAGACCGAGCATCGCTATGAGGACCTGGTGGACCAATGAAATCCTGTGACGCAGGCCCGACCGACACCTCGATCCTCGAGCAGACCATTGGGGAGAACTTCGAGCAAACAGTTCGCCGCAACCCGGATGCGGAGGCGCTCGTCGACGTCGCGTCGGACCGCAGGTGGACATACGGCGAGCTCAACGCCGACGTCGACCTGATCGGCCGGGGCTTGATGGCGCTTGGCATTGAAGCCGGTGAGCGCGTTGGCATTTGGGCACCGAACTGTGCCGAATGGACGATCGTTCAGTACGCCACGGCGAAGATCGGCGCGATTCTGGTCAATATCAACCCTGCGTACCGCACGCATGAACTGGCCTACGTGCTGAATCAGTCCGGTGTGCGCACGCTGATCTCCGCGACGGCGTTCAAGACCTCCGACTACGTGGCCATGGTCGACGAAGTCCGCCCGCAGTGTGAGGCGCTGCACGAGGTGATCTTCCTCGGCACCGACGACTGGGACTCCCTCAAGCGCCGGGCAGACGAGGTGACCGAGGATGACCTTCGAACACGGATGGCCGGCCTGACCAACACCGACCCGATCAACATCCAGTACACCTCGGGAACAACGGGTTTCCCGAAGGGTGCGACGCTGTCGCACCGCAACATCCTCAACAACGGGTTCTTCGCCACAGACCTGATCAACTTGGGTCCCGATGACCGGCTCTGCATCCCGGTGCCCTTCTACCACTGCTTCGGCATGGTGATGGGCAACCTCGGCTGCACCACACACGGGTCGACGATGGTGATTCCCGCGCCGGGATTCGACCCGGGTTTGACGCTCGCGGCGATCGAAAAGGAGCGATGCACAGGCGTTTACGGCGTTCCGACGATGTTCATCGCGCTGCTCGGCCACCCCGACTTCGCGAGCACCGATTTGTCGTCACTGCGGACCGGCATCATGGCTGGTTCGGTATGCCCGATCGAAGTGATGAAGCGCTGCGTCAACGAGATGAACATGACCGAGGTGGCGATCGCCTACGGCATGACAGAGACCTCGCCGGTGTCCTGTCAGACGCTCATCGACGACGATCTGGAGCGGCGCACCAGCTCGATCGGGCGCGCCCATCCGCATGTGGAGGTCAAGATCGTCGACCCCGAGACGGGAAGCATCGTCGAGCGCGGTCAGACGGGCGAGTTCTGTACGCGCGGCTACTCGGTGATGCTGGGTTACTGGGAGAACGACGAGAAGACGCGTGAGGCGATCGACGCCGACGGGTGGATGCACACTGGTGACCTCGCGGCGATGCGAGAAGACGGGTACTGCAACATCGTTGGCCGCATCAAGGACATGGTGATCCGCGGTGGGGAGAACGTCTATCCCCGCGAGGTCGAAGAGTTCCTCTACACCCACCCTGACATCGAGGATGCTCAGGTGATCGGCGTTCCCGACGAGAAGTACGGCGAGGAGATCTGCGCGTGGGTCCAGATGAAGCCGGGCCGGCCCGCGCTGGACGCCGACGCGGTGAAGGCCTTCGCGACCGGCAAGCTGGCTCACTACAAGATCCCGCGCTACGTCCACATCGTCGACGAGTTCCCGATGACGGTTACCGGCAAGGTCCGCAAGGTCGACATGCGCGAGGAGACCGTAAAGCTCCTCGGCCTCTAATCTCTCCCGTCGAAACGGTATTCCACCAGGAGAACTTCGAGTAAAGGCCTGCTGGAATACAGTTTCGCAGGCTTGTCGGTGGTCGCGACCAGTATGCGGCCATGGGGGAGATCTTTATCGGCACTAAGGCAGTCGCCGGCGGTGTCGTGACGCGACATGAACTTCAGCGGTGGTATCGACCGATCTATCCAAACGTGCATGTGCCGCGGGATTGCGACGTGTCGCTTCGGGACAGGGCCGTCGGTGCTTGGTTGTGGTCTAAACGCAACGGGATCGTCACTGGCCTTGCGGCGTCGGCCTTGCATGGTGCGGAATGGGTGGACGACGACATCGCGATTGAACTGCTGTGGAACTGCACCCGGCCGCCTGGTGGCATCGTCGTCCGCAATGAGCGCGTCAGCGACGATGAACTGACGTGGGTTGGGGACCTTCCAATGACCACACCTGCCCGTACGGCGTTCGATCTCGGCAGGTATCTCAAGCGTAGCCAGGCGATCGCGCGCCTCGACGCCCTCATGCGCGCGGCATCGTTCTCCGTCGAGGACGTCATGTTGCTTGCCAAGCGCTACAAGGGCGCGCGGGGCGTCGCGCAACTCAAAGCGGCGCTGCCGCTCGTCGATGGCGGTGCTGCCTCGCCGCAGGAGACGCGCCTGCGGTTGCTGTTCATCGACGCCGGTCTCCCGAAGCCTACGACGCAGATACCTATCTACGACGAGCGCGGCCGGCTTGTGCGGATCCTCGACATGGGATGGGAGGACTTTATGGTCGGTGCCGAGTACGACGGGGATCAACATCGAACCAGCCGACCGCAATACGTCAAGGATCTGCGTGTTTGGCCGAAGCTCGGACGCCTGGGTTGGCACGTCGTGCGTGCCATCAAGGAGGACCGCGACGACGACCTCATCAGGCAGGCTTGGGATGCGATGGTCTCGCGTGGTTGGCGTCCGAATTGAGGTCTGCCGAAACGGTATTCCAGCAGGAGAACTTCGAGTGAAGGCCTGCCGGAATACAGTTTCGGCGCAGAACTAGGCGGGTTCTTCGACCGCAATCCCGCGCTCAGCGTTCCGGCTGCTCCGCGGGCCGATTGCTGCGAAGATTGAGAAATATCGACCGGATCGGATGAGTTTCGTCCGTCCGATGTGTCTGTAGTTGTGTGAGGAGTGAGATGTTCGCCGCCACGTCCGCCGTCTTCGGGCGCCGGGCGTGTGCGGCGCTCGCATTGAGTTCGGCGGGTCTACATGCCGCGATGCTGGGCCATGCGTCGAATGTCGTGGCAGGTGTCTTGCTGGCCGCGATGATCCTCGCGTGTGTGTACTGTGCCCGCGACCTGTGGCTGCGCGGGACGCTGCGGGCGTGGTGCGTCGTCGGGCTGATGAACATCGCGATGATCGCGGTGCACCTGCCCGCACCGTCGCATCACCACGGAATGCACGCGGCGACCGCGGTTCAGCAGTCGGGGCTGATGGATCTGGCGACCGCGGTCGCGGCGGTCGAGGTGGCCGTCGCGATGGCGGTGCTGTACTACCGCACGCGCGGGAACGCCCAGTTGGTCAGCGGTAAACCAGCCCGCTGAGCCGCATCGCCAGCGCACGCCGAACCGACGGAACCCGCCCGGCCAAACCGATGGCGGCATTGCGCAACGGACGAGCGGCGCGCGGCAGCGTCGCCAATCGCGTTAGCCGGTCGGTCATTTCGACGACCTGCTGTGCGATCGGACGGCGAGCGGCGGTGTAGTCATCGAGTGTGCTCTCAGGAGCGCCCCCGAGCACGCTTGCGAGGGCATCGGCCAAGGCGACGGCGTCCTGGATGCCCAGGTTCATGCCCTGCCCTCCGGCCGGGCTGTGCACATGGGCGGCGTCGCCGGACAGCAGCAGGCGCCCGGCGCGATATGTGTCGGCGACTCGGTGGTGGATGCGGAAGCGTGACCCCCACACCACGTCGGTGACGACCATCCGCCCGGCACCGGGCCCGCGGCTGTCCAGTATCTGCTGGACGTACAGCGCCGACGGCTCCTCGGGCGCGTCAGCGACGGGCGCGACGATGCGGAAGATGTCGCCTGGCAGTGGCGCCACCACCGTCAGCCCCGCCTTGGCCCAGAACAGAATGACCTCGTCGAGAGGTGCTTCGCCGCTGAGTCGAACGTCGGCCAGCATGAACGATTCGTCGTACACGCCGCCCTCGAATCCGATGCCTGCCTCGCTCGCGTACGGTGCTGTGGATGCCGTCGGCACCGACGGCGTAGCGGGCCCGGATGACGTCACCGTCGTCGAACGTGGCCGTCACCCCGTCGGCGTCCTGCGTTATCGAGGACAGCGTCTTGGGCCTGATGACTGAGCCGCCGAGCTCGACCAGCCGATCGAGCAGCAGCTTCTCGGTCGTCGACTGCGGAACCATCAGTGAGTAGGGGTACTCGGTGGGCAGCTCGCTGAAGTCGATAGGGATCAGGGTGCGCGCTCGGTCGCGGATGCTGAACCGCGGCGCCTGAATGCCCTCCTTGACCAGCCGCCTGGCCACGTCGAGCTCTTCGAGCACCTCGAGCGTGCGCGCATTGACGACAGCGGCGCGCGACGTGTTGGCGCCTGCGGGCTGACGGTCCACCACGGTCGTCGCAACACCCTTCTTGACCAGCGACGCGGCCAGTGTGAGGCCGCTCGGGCCCGCTCCGACGATGAGGACATCGGTGTCAAACATTTCGTCTCCTCCAACTCTATGCCAACGCTTGTTGGCATAACTATGCGCGCGCTGCAGCGCTATGTCAACAGTTGTTGGCCTACACTTGTTGGCATGCGGAGATCGTCAGTGGAAACCAAGGCGGTGATCCTGGCCGCGGCCCGGCAGCGGTTCGCCGAGTCCGGGTTCGAACGAGCCACCATCCGGGCGATCGCGGCCGACGCGAACATCGATCCGTCGATGGTGATGCGCTACTTCGGCAACAAGGACCAGTTGTTCGCCGCGGCCGCGGACTTCGATCTGCAGATCCCTGATATGTCCGACGTCGAACGCGAACAACTCGGTGCCGCGCCTGGTCACGCACTTCCTGGATCGATGGGAGGGCGACGAGGCACTGATCGTGCTTGCTGCGGTCGAGTACCACGAATCACGAAGCAGCGCAACGGATGCGGAAGATCTTCGCGGGCCAGCTGCGGCCCGCGATCGCGAAGATCAACCCTACCGATGCGCCACGCCGCGCCGGGTTGATCGCGACGCAGGTTCTCGGTCTGGCGTTGTGCCGCTACGTCCTGCAGCTACCGCCGGTCGTGGCATGTCACGCGACGAGCTGGTCACCTGGCTGGGACCGACGGTTCAGCGTTATCTGGAGGGCCCGCGATAATTGGGGGCGATGTGGACTCCGACAATCTCGTCCTGATCGCCATCACCACGCTCGCGGCCTGCGTCACGCTCGGGGGAGGGCTCTACGAATTCCTCGTCGTCGACCCGTCCTGGCCGAAGCGGCCGGGCATCATCCAGCCGCGCAACGGCGGCGTCTCACGGGCCAGGTTCTGGATTCCCGCGCACACGCTGTTCGAGGTGCTGCTCGTCGTCACGCTGGTGATGGCGTGGGGCGACGCCGACGTGCGGGTCGCGCTGCTGGTCGCGTTGGCGAGCCACGCCGTGATGCGGGTGTGGTCGCTGGTCGACTTCGTCCCGAAGGCGCTGGCGTTCGAGAAGGCCGACCCCGCCACCGTCGACGAGGCTGCCGCGGTCCGCTGGACCCGCCGCAGCCTGTTGCGCCTGCCGCTGGACCTGATCACCTGTGCGGCGATGCTCGCGGCGTTGGCGGGGTATAGCTGATCCATGACGATCTCGATCGACGACGTGCGCCGCCTGCTGCAGTCCGACGAGCCGGACTCCGTGCTGGTGTTGGTGGAAGGGCGGACGGAGGTGATCGGCGCGGGCCGGCTCGCCTCGGAGCAGTACCGAGGTGCGCTCGAGGTGGTCTCCCGAGACGACCTCGTGAAGCGGTTGGGGGACGCGCCGTCGGAGCACGACCTGGCCGAGCAGGCGGCCCTACTGGACTCGGCGATATCCGAGATCGAGGCTTAGTGGTCTGGCTCGGAAGTTCGGTGACGTATTCGTAGGGGCGGTTATGCAGCGGGCGTGAGGGCGGCGTGTTCGTGGGCGGCGATGCGCTCGAGTACGGCGTTCAGATCGTCTTTGGTGAACTTCCATTCGAACGGTGTGGCGATCTGTTCGTAGTACTGCTGGAAGTCGAGCAGTCGGTCCTCGACCTCGTCGAGGGTGTGGAAGTCGTTGGGTGAGACGACTTTACGTTGCACGACGGAGAAGTAGATCTCCACTTGGTTGAGCCAAGACGCGTGCACGGGCAGGTGGATCAGGCGTAATTTCGGCCAGCGATCCTGGAGCCGGTCGATGCTGGCCTGTCCGCGGTGGGAGGAGCCGTTGTCGACCACCCAGAACACTCGACGCGCGGTGGCGTAGGGCTCGGTGGTCATGACCTGGTCGACCAGCCGGTCGAAGGGGTCGATGCCGGTGGTCTGCTCGCAGCGGCCGAACACCTTGGCGCGGTGCACGTCCCAGGCTGCCAGGTAGGCCAGGCAGCCGCCGCGGAAGTACTCGGCCTCGACGCGCGCCGGCTGGCTCGGTGCCGGGGGTGTGGTGGCGTGCTTGCGGATGCGGGCCTGGATGGAGGTCTTCTCGTCGGCGGAGATGACGTACTCATCGGGCCGCAGCGCCGTGTCGTGGAAGCGGCGGGCGTAGAGGTCGAGCGCCCGGGCCGCCTTGGGTCCGAAGTCGGGGTCGCGGGGAAAGATCCAGGAGCGGTGCTGCCAGGGCTTGATCGCATCGGCGCTGAGCCAGCGCCAGATCGTGGTGCCCGAGATCGAGGCGGCGATGCCTTGCTCGACGGCCGCGCGGGCCAGATCGGGGCATTGCCAGCGAGCCAGCGGCTGGGGGTTGTCGACCTTCGCCGGGAATTCGCAGGCCAGCGCCTTGATGGCGACCACGACGTCGGGGGAAAAACTCGGGGGCCGTCCTCCCCGAGGCAGATCGGTCAGTCCGGCCAGACGCTGGTCGAAGAAGCGTTTGCGCCATTTGGAGACGACTTGCCGCGGCGTGTCTAGGCGTGCGGCGATCTCGTCGTTGCCCAGGCCTTCGGCCGCGTAGAGCACGATCCGGGCCCGCACAACTTCCGAATACGATGACGTATATCGACGTGCGCGGGCTTCGAGTTCTGTCCGCTCGGCTTCGGCCAACGCGATACTGTACGGGCTGGCTCGTGGCATGCTGCTCCCTTCGTCAAGGGAACCATCTCACGTAACCGTATGGAAGTGTGAGACCGAATTACGTCACTGTAATTATGCAGTCGACCACTAAGCCAGCGTCCATGTCACCGCGATGGCACCAATATCGCGTAACTCACCCTGGGAGGGTGCGCTGGCAACCGCTGCCGCCATGCTGGCGACAAACGATGACTTGCCGCACTCGGAGGGACCGTCCACCATCGTGGCCGAATGACGCCAACCAACCGTCGATCAGCCATTCGGGACCAGCCGATTGGAGTAGGTCGTCAACGGTCTTGGAGCCCGCACGGAATCGTAAGGAAGTCCAGTTCCTGCTCGGGTGTACAACGACGAGTTCTACGCGGCCCGGCAGGCCCGCCGCGCTAATCCGCAAGCAGGACGCCGAGAAGTTCGTGAAGTGCCCTTATCGCACTTGTCCGCCATCTCAGCGACGCCGAGCTGAAGACCTACCTGGGCATCAAGTCGTTCGACTGGACGGGCAATGGCGCCTTCCCGTCCCAGAAGACTATCGCCGCCAGCGATCGTCGCCTCATACCTCGCATGCGATGCCGTCTCCGTCACGATCCAGAGACTCGTCATAACCCGGATCGTCCTGCATCATATTTGCCGATCCGTCTGGTTTCGCCTCAGAGCAGTTTGCGTGTGGTGGGTCGGCAATGACAACTGAAGCTGCGCCGAGCGCCGCTCCTGCAATAGCCACCGCAACAAAGAGAACGCGAAACATGTGGCCTGCCTGCCTAATCTAAATATTGACGTGCGCGTAACCCGAGTCGGAGAGTACAGGTGCGTAAGCTTGCACAAGTTAGTTGGCAAATTTATCTAAGTTTGCTATATTCGCCGGTAACTGCGCAAGCCGGTTATCTCCAGTGAGGTCACTGCGTAGGGGCCGGCAATGGTTCAAGACCGCAACTCAGGGGTCCGTTGCAGGCACACACCGAACGATAAGGAAACTAGAATGAAAGTCCGTAGAGCAGTAGCAGGAGCGGTCTTCGCCGCCGGATTGGGTGCCGGGACCTTAGCTGGTACCGGGGTCGGGCAGGCCACCCCACCCACGCCAACCCCGTTGTTGGCACAACTTCTGCATCATCAGGGCAATGGCCACGGGGCTAATCACCCCGGGAAAGTGGTCGCGGGCCTGGCGACCGGTGATCTCGAAGAGTCTCTCGTCCAGTCGTGGAAGACCCATGTCGAAGCCACGGTGGTCAAGGCCATCGACGACGGGAACGCCGGGACGGCCAACGCCGACGACCTGCTGTACTGCGACGACTGGAGCCCAGGCAATAGCGAGAACTGGCTCGGTGCCGAGGACTGCTCGACCGGTGGCGGGGGCGCTGGACTCAGCTTGGTCCCCGGCGGCGTTCCCGATCCCAATCCGGAGCCCGGTGCCAATCCGGAGCCCGGTGCCAATCCGGATCACGACAACGGCCACGGCAACGAGCCGGACGGCACCGACGATCCCTCCAACCCCGGCAACCATGACGGCGAGAACGACGGAAACTCCGGTGGCGGCAACGGCAACGGTGGCAACAACGGCGAGCACGGCGACAACGGCCACGGCAACGAGCCGGACGGCACCGACGATCCCTCCAACCCCGGCAACCATGACGGCGAGAACGACGGAAACTCCGGTGGCGGCAACGGCAATGGTGGCGGCAACGGCAACGGCGGCGGGAACGGCAACGGCGGCAACAACGGCGAGCACGGCGACAACGGCCACGGCAACGAGCCGGACGGCACCGACGATCCCTCCAACCCCGGCAACCATGACGGCGAGAACGACGGAAACTCCGGTGGCGGCAACGGCAACGGCAACGGTGGCGGCAACGGCAACGGCGGCGGGAACGGCAACGGCGGGAACAACGGCGAGCACGGCGACAACGGTCACGGCAACGAGCCAGACGGCACCGACGATCCCTCCAACCCCGGCAACCATGACGGCGAGAACGACGGAAACTCCGGCGGCGGGAACGGCAACGGCGGCGGCAGCAGCCAAGGCGGCGGCGGGGGCGGAAAGGGAGACAAACCCTAACCCTTGACCGGTTCGGGCGAGCGGGGAGTCTCTAGCGAGGCTCCCCGTTCTGCTCCCCAGGAACACTTTCTCCTGTGCACCGCTGCACGGGTGATCCCTGCTAAGCGTCGGCCCATGAGCGGCGGTCGCTCTCCCAAGAACTGACCGAGGCAAACGAGCTTCGGCGGACCGGAAGCCAACGAAAGAAAACCCCGAGCATTATGAATCAACCATCAGCATCACCATCGCCGGGCTGGTACCCCGACCCCGCCCAGATCGCCGGCGAGCCCCCACGCGTGCTGCTGGTCGGCCCTCGCCGCGACCTCGCCGCAGCGGCACACGCGCTGCCACTCTTCGGCGGCCCCGGTGTATCCATCGGGCACATTAATACCGGCCATTAGGTCGCGAAGCTGGGCAGCCGTGGCTCGTGGTGCTCAATTTGAGCACCAACCTCCAGCTCGTCACGGAGCGCCTAGCCACGGTAGCGGCCGAAACGGGTCGATCAACGTCATTCCTCGATCAGTTCGTCATCCTCGGTGAGGATCAGATAGTCGCCCAGGTCGCCCACGCGCCGCGCCGGATGATCCGGCGGCACACCACAAACCGGCGGCGGCACGGCGTCATCTCGCAAATTACCGAACTCAGGATGACATCGGTGCGCTACCGTGCTCCGGGGTTATGAAGGGCTGTCCGGTATAGCGGTCAGCCCAAGAAGGACGGAAACATTGGACCAGCACCCGGGCGGTACACCCAACTATCCGTATGCGGCTTACCCGCCACCGCCGTCGCTGGCCGGACCGCAGGCGCCAGCGAAGCGGAATAACACCATCGGGCTAATCGCGCTGATCGTGAGTGTCATCGGGTTCGTATTCGCCTGCGTCCCAGGGGCACTCATTGTCGGCTGGGTATTGCTCCCGATAGCGTTCATCCTCGGCATCGTGGGATTGTTTCTGTCTGGAAAGGCCAAGGGCACAAGCATCGCCGCGGTCATTGTGTCGACAATTGGAACAGTTGTTGGCGTTGTCGTTTTCCTCACGGTCGCATCAGATGCGTTCAAGGACGCTTTTCACAAATCCGATCTGTCGGCACCTTCCCCGGCATCTGCTGACGCGAGCAAAGACGGCAACCAGCCCGGCAGTAGGGAGAATCCGCTTCCCATCGGCGAGACGGTAAACAACCAAGACTGGGACGTTAAGTTCGGCGCCCCCCGCGAGGCGGGAGCTGAGATCGCGGCCGAAAACCAGTTCAACGATCCACCCAAGGCGGGCATGGAGTACTGGATCGTGCCCATCACAGCCACCTACACGGGAGACGACACCGGAAATACGGCGTTCAATATCTCGGTCAAGTTCGTCGGTTGCGGTCACGCATGAGCGCCTTACGCACTGGCGGCGTGACCGTTGTCCGGTTGGGCACCAGCGGTCGCGCCGCCGCTCACATCACCGGCCGTCACGGCTGGATTCGCCGCCTGGTCCTCGCCAGCGTCCAATTCCGCGCCACCTAGCGCACCCGAAGTCGCGCCCGCAGTGTGTTTTTCGGCCTTCGGCGCATGTCGCAGCAGCGCGCGGATCTCGCCGACGCTGGCGCCGGTCAACTCGGCGATCGTCGCCAGTGTCTCGCCGCGCTGCTGCATCCGTGCAATCGCCGCTGCGGCTTCCGTGCGATGGTCGACGCGCTTGCGGTTGGCCTCAGCGCGAACCTGATCGCGGGGCCTGGGCCAGCCGCTCGGTCTCCCAGGCGTCGACCTCACCGACCTTGCCCACTGCGACCACCAATGTCGCGGCGTCATCGACGTTCGCTCGTTCCCGTTGTGCGCGCGCCTCATTGGCCCGGGCTTGTGCTTCACGTACCCGCCGCCGCGCTTCGACCTTCGAGGTATTTCCAGCCATGTCCGCACCATAGGTCGCGACCGGGCCGCCGGCCCACCACCACAGCCACATTCGTTTCATCACGTTTTTCTCGCCACCGTCATTCACTGTCCGCTCTCGTCGCCCGCTCGCACTTCCCGTGCCGCTCTGCCGCACCCCTCACGCGCACCCCTTTCCCTTTGTCCGTTCCGCTGGGGACCTTGCGGATGTGGGTGAGCTGACCTGCGGCCCGCAGACTAGGTGTGAACTCAGGCGGGGTGATCTGTTCGGACTTATCTTGCGGATTCGGCGGTCATGGTTCTTATGTGGTGTCGAACAGTGCTGCATTGGGAATCGGTCGGCATGGGCGGCCCGGAGTCGCCCTGCCGCCTTGCTGTCTAGCGCAGTGGTCGACGATGGAACCATGGCAAGGGAAGCGAGCGAGATCGTTCTGAGCAAGCAGGACCTTCGTGAGGTCACCGCGTTTGCCGCGGGGTGTGCGGAGCTGGTACTCGAGATATTCGAGGCAAATCAGCCGGACCACTCGCGGCCTCGAGACGCGATTGGTGCTACGTGGGAGTTCGCTCGGGGTGGTGAGCGTGGGAAATCTCTGCGCGACACAGCTTGGGCGGCGCTTAAGGCAGCCAAGGGCGCGGACACTGCGGCTGCGCGCGAGGCAGCGTGGGCAGCGATGTCTGCGGCAGGCGCCGCCTACTTGCATCCGTTGGCCAAGGCCACCCAGGTCAAGTCAGGAACGACGCCAGCACAAGCAGCACGATGTAGTTGAGCACGCGACGCGCCAGGAATCGCGTCATCCCGGCCCGACCCGACTGTGCTGCCTCCGTCGTGCAACGTAAAGTCGTCTCACCCAACGACTTCCACACCCTCGACGAGGTCGAGGACCGACTGCTCGACTTCCAGCAGTACTACGAACAGATCGCCACACCGTTCGAATGGAAGTTCACCAAAGACGATCTGAACGCCCTACTCGAGCGCATCGCCGCCCACGAACACGCCGCCCTCACGCCCGCTGCATAACCGCCCCTTCGAATACGTCACCGAACTTCCGAGCCAGACCACTAAGCCTCGATCTCGCCGGCGATCTTGCGCTCGATGCTGGCCCGTGTCGTCGCAGGCAGCACGATGAGCCCGTCGAGCGCCTTCTGCGCCCGGGCGTAGGCGCTCTGGCGCTCCTGCGGTGTCGCCCCGCTGTCCGACGCCAGCCGCAGCAGATGCTGGGCCCGCGCCAGCCGGTCCTGCCCTTCGGCGGAGAAGTCGCTGCGCCGTCGGCGGATCGCCTCTGACTCCGCGACGTCAAACGTGGCCACGTACTCGCCGACGGCGTCGCGATACTCGAGCTGGGCATTGCGGTCACCGAGGATGTCGTCGACGGAATCGGGCCGTAACCAGTCCGCGTGACTCCTGGCCTTGTGGAACGCGACGGTCAGCGGATCGCGCATGTCGGTCATCAGCGGGAAGTCAAGCAGCTTGGCGATGTCGATCTCGTAGTCGAGCCAGCGCGCGTCGGTGCGGTCGTGGCGCTCGAGCACCTTTGTCATCTCCCGCGTGTAGCCAGCCTGGTTGGTGCGGGCCCGGCCCGACGCCTCGGCGAGTGCAACCTTGGTCTGCTGCTTGATGCGGTACCGCTCGAGCCGGCGCTGGGCCCGCCGTTCATTGGCCACGGTGACCGCCCGGACGGCGCCGCCGATCACACCCATGAACGGGAAGATCAGCCACCAGAAGTGGCCCGCGAACTCAAAGAGAGGCGCCACAAGCCCAGAATGCCATCACTTGGACCGGATCGCGGAAATGGCCTTGGCGATAAGGTCGGCGACCTTCTCAGGTGCGGTGAGCATCCGCAGGTGGTCCCAGTCGCGACGGGCCACCCACCAGCCGAGCCGTTCAGCTTTGTCCGCTGCGGCGTCGAACGGAGCGCCGAGCCGCAGAAATGCACAGGCCACCGATTCCGCGAATCGTGCAGGCGGAGCCGGTTCGTCGAAGTAGGCCAGTGGCAGACACGGAATCTCGGCGATGAGATGTCGCCGCCGCAACGGATCGGGCACCAGTTCCTCCAGCGCTCCCGGCGGGAACCATTCGTGCCACGGCGGCAGCAGGCCGCGATCGGCGAGGCCGCGCAGCTGCGCCTCCAGTCCGGGTGGCGCCGTGTCGAACCAGCTGCGTCCGGGCTGCGGCAGCATGGCGTCGACGAACACGGCGCCGCGCGCGCGGTCACCGACGGCCTCGGCGACAGCGGGTAACAGTGCACCCGCTGCGCTATGTCCGATCACGACGACCGGGTCCGAGCTTTCGTCGACCGCCGCAGCGGCTGCTGTGGCGTACTTCGGGTAGTACGGCTGGTCCATCGTCGCCACAGCAGTCAAGTCCGGCACGGCGCACCCAAAACCGCTCTCCCGCAACATCTCCGCGGTATAAGTCCATGTCGACGGACCCACGACCGGACTGTGCACGAACAGCAGTGTCGGACTCACAGCCCGATCCTCCGGTAGCGCGTGAGCCGGGCATCCAGCCGCTGGTCGACGGGGATCGCACGTAACCCGTGCAGCTCGTTGGCGATCGATGCGGACAGCCGCTGTGTGAACTCCATCGGCTCGTCGGCGGCATCGGGACGCTCGGGCACGATCGCGTCGACGATGCCGTGCCGCATCAAGTCGACCGACCGAATACCTTGTGCCGCAGCCAGTTCCGGGGCGTGGTCGACATCGCGGAACACGATCGCGCTTGCGCCCTCCGGCGGCAGCGGAGCCAGCCACCCGTGCAGCGCGGCCAGCACCCGGTCGGCGGGCACCATCGCCAGCGCCGGCCCGCCGCTGCCCTGCCCAAGCAATACCGAGACCGTCGGCGTGTCCAGCGTGACGAGTTCGGCCAGGCAGCGGGCGATCTCGCCGGCCAGCCCGCCCTGCTCGGCCTCGGCGGACAGCGCGGGCCCGGCGGTGTCGATGACGAGCACGAGCGGCAGCTGCAAGCCCGCCGCCAACGCCATGCCGCGCCGGGCCTCCCGCAGCGCCGCAGGGCCCATCAATCCTCCGACGACGCGTTGCTGGCCGACGACGACCGCGGGCTGCCCGCCGAAGCGGGCCAGTGCCAGCATCATCGTGGCCGCCTCGCCGCGCTCGGTGCCAGACAGCAGCACCCGCTCGGTGGTGCCGTGCCGCAACAGATATCCGACGCCGGGCCGGTCAGGGCGCCGCGACGCCTCGACAGACTTCCAAGCAGGCACGTCGGGCAGCCCCTCGGTTTCGGGCACCGGCGGCGGCGGCGGCCCTGGCACGTCGGCGACCACTTTGAGCGTGCGGTCCAGCGTCGAGCGCAGCGCTTCGAGCGGGACCACGCCGTCGATGACACCGTGCCGGTGCAGGTTCTCCGCGGTCTGGACACCGGTAGGAAACGGTTCACCGTAGAGGTGCTCATAGACCCGCGGGCCGAGGAACCCGACGAGCGCCCCTGGTTCGGCCGCGGTGACGTGGCCGAGTGAGCCCCATGACGCGAACACCCCGCCGGTGGTCGGGTGGCGCAGGTACACGAGGTAGGGCAGGTGCGCCCGCTTGTGCAGTTCGACGGCCGCGGCGATCTTGACCATCTGCAGGAATGCGACCGTGCCCTCCTGCATGCGGGTGCCGCCCGAACTCGGCGACGCCAGCAGCGGCATCCGCTCGGCCGTGGCCCGCTGCACGGCGGCCGTGATCCGCTCCGCGGCGGCCACGCCGATCGAGCCGGCCAGGAAGTCGAACTCGCAGACCACCAGCGCCACGCGGCGGCCGAACACCGTGCCCTCGCCGGTCACCACGGATTCGTCCAGGCCGGTGGCGGCCTTCGCGGCGGCCAGCTCGCGCAGGTATGCCTCGCTGGCGTCGACCTCCTGCGGCGGGGCGTCCCAGCTGCGGAAAGACCCGTCGTCCAGCACCGCGTCGCGCAGCGCCAAGGCGCCGATCCGGCTCACATGACAAGAGGCTAATAGGGTGGAGACATGATTGGTGTGACCCGCGACGGCCACGTGATGACCCTGGAGATGCAGCGCGCCGAGCGCCGCAACGCGCTGAACAGCGCGCTCGTTGACGGTCTGCGCGAGGCGGTCGAGAAGGCCGCGGCCGAAGACGTCCGGGCCATCGTGCTGACCGGTCAGGGCCACGTGTTCAGCTCGGGTGCAGACCTGTCCGACCCTTCGGCTGTGGCCGACGAGCTGCCCGACAAGGCCAAGGCGTTGAACCTCGCCATCGACGCAGCACCGATCCCGGTCATCGGCGCGATCAACGGACCCGCGATCGGGGCGGGCGTCATCCTCTCGATGATCTGCGATCTGCGCGTCGTCGCACCCGAGGCGTACTTCCAATTCCCTGTCGCGAAATATGGTCTGGCGCTGGACAACTGGAGCATTCGCCGGTTGACTTCATTGGTTGGGGCCGGCCGGGCGAGGGGCATGCTGTTAGCCGCGGAACGGCTCACCGCCGATGTTGCCCTGCAGACCGGAATGGCCAACCGCATCGGCACGCTGGCCGACGCACAGGCGTGGGCCGCAGAGATCGCGGGCTTCGCGCCACTTGCGTTGCAGCACGCGAAGCGGGTGCTCAACGACGACGGCGCCCACGAGGATCAGTGGCCTGAACACAAGGATTTGTTCGAAAGGGCATGGTCCAGTCAGGACGTCATCGAGGCGCAGGTGGCGCGCATCGAGAAGCGCCCGCCGAAATTCCAGGGCGCCTGATGGTGGCGCGGGTGGCTCTGCGCTTCGGGTTTGGCACGGCATCACTGCTGGCCGGGAGCTGGCTGTTGCGCGCGCTGCACGGCGCGCCTGCCGCGCTGGGTGCCTCAGCCGCCGAGATCGAGGCCGTCGCGAAGCGTTCCCCGAACTACCAGGACGGGGTGTTCGTCAACATCGATCCGGCGTCCGGGATCAGCCTCGACAGCGAGGAGCAGCGGCAGATCATCTGGGATCTGATCGGCTCACGCGACGCGGTCCGCCCGCCAAAACCGATACCGCTGGTGACCCCTGCGCCCACCGATGCCGCCGCGACGCGGCTCGCGGTCAGCTGGTACGGCCACTCCTCGGCGATGATCGAGATCGACGGCTACCGGGTGCTCGCCGACCCGGTGTGGAGCCGACGCTGTTCGCCGTCGCCCACCGTGGGGCCGCAGCGGATGCACGAGGTGCCCGTCCCGCTGGAGGCGCTGCCCGCCGTCGACGCCGTGCTGATCAGCCACGACCACTACGACCACCTCGACATCGACACGATCCTGGGTTTGGCCCGCACCCAGCGCGCCCCGTTCGTCGTCCCGCTTGGTGTCGGCGCGCACCTGCGCAAGTGGGGGATTCTCGAGGACCGCATCATCGAACTGGACTGGCATGAGAGCCACCGGATCGACGAACTGACGCTGGTGTGCACCCCGGCGCGGCACTTCTCCGGGCGGTTGTTCAGCCGCAACACCACGCTGTGGGCGTCGTGGGTGATAGCAGGCCCGCGTCATCGTGCGTTCTTCGGCGGCGACACCGGCTACACCAAGACTTTCACCGAGATCGGGGTGGACCATGGGCCTTTCGACCTGACGCTGTTGCCGGTCGGGGCGTACCACCCGGCGTGGCCGGACATCCACATGAACCCCGAAGACGCGGTCCGTGCGCACCTCGACATGGCCGAGGCCGACTCGGGGTTGCTGCTGCCCATCCACTGGGCGACGTTCCGGCTCGCGCCGCATCCGTGGGCGGAGCCGGTCGAGCGCCTGCTTGCCGCCGCCGAACCGGATGGTGTACGCGTGGTTGTGCCCAAGCCGGGCCAGCGTGTCGATCCCGACACGGCCCCATCGTTCGACCCGTGGTGGCGGTGACCAACAATCAGCGGATGTCGGGTCACACTTCCTCGTAGCAACATCCTCCGTAATGGTCGCAGTCGTATGTGAAGCCGCCGTTGTCGGCCAATAGTTGTCGATTGCAGTTGGGGCAGACTTCGATAAGCGTGCGGTTGGCGTTTAACATGGTGAAGTTGTTGAGCGCAAACACCGCTCTAACGACATCGGGTCCATGCTTCCGGATTCCCTGTTGCAAGAACTCGAATGCGCCGTACATTTCGCCACATTCGCATTGGATGCGATTGCACCGAAACGTCTCCACATTCTCGATTCCCAGCTCGGACGTGATGCGCGCTGCCTCGTCGGCAGATATCCGATCGAGTCCCAGCGCAGAGACGCGTTCCGGCGTAAAGAACCAAGCCCGAACATAATTGGATTGGGCGGCCGACAGGTAGAAGGTTGCGGTTCTGCCGCTGTTGATGGTGTCTTGCACAATCGCGACTATGGTGTCGTCGTCAGCTGAAATTGCGGCTCTGCCACTGTCGACGACAGCATTGAGATGGTCTAGCGGTGAATTCGCCATCGTTGAGTTCCTCCGAGAAGCAAGCGGATAATGTTCTTTACGCTAGGGGCGCTCGAGGCGCGGAGCATGCGTAGTCCGCTACCTGCTTTTCGCCATCTGTAGTCCCAATTCGCATTTCGATCGCCATATGGCCGAACCGCGATAACCGGCGCCAATCCTCATGCGTGGCGAAGCAGGGGTCAGCTGTCTTCCTAGCCGGCGCAGGTTCTTGACGGCACGGCTGCCCGCAACAGCGCGGTGAGCGACTCGACATAGGCGGGGTGCCGCATACCCACCAGCACGTGGTCAACGCCGGCAGACAGGCAGTAGCGACAAGCGGCTTCGGCCAACCCTTCCCGTGTAGGTTCCCCACCGGGCAGGCGATCGGCCAAGCCGGCCAACGCGTTGCGTGTCGTAGCGGCGAGCGTGGCTTGTGAGCGTTCGCGCGTCAGCATCCGGAGCTGGTCGAACAATGCCACGACCTCCTCCGTTAGCGCCTCCCCGAACAATGTGGTGACAAACGGCAGCACCTGATTCGTCCAGATGGCGTCAACGAGTTCCGGATCGGGAATGCCTTCACGATTGTCCCGTAAGAATTTCATCGGAGCGAAGTCCGACCACGCGGCTTCGCTCCGAATTTCGCAGAGTCGACCGCTGACAACCTCCACGCAACGGTCGAAGGTCATATCGGCGCAACTCGATTCAGCGCTGCCGTAGTACGCCAGCCGAACCGGTGAACCGTCCACCAGCGCATTGAGCGGCCGGTTACTGACTGCCCGCAAACCGAGGCGATGGGCTCGTTCGATTAGGCTTGGCGACCCCTCTGCGGCTTCGCGTTCAAGCAGATTCAGCGGAAACTGGACGAATCGGAAATGGTTGTCCTGCGACGACCGAGCCGCGGCCGCGGCGGTGAGGTCTAGGTCCAGTCCAGAATTCGAACTGATGCCGTAGTACCGAAGGCGGCCGCGGTCTACCTCTTCCTCTAGGAAGCAAAACGAGCGCTGCAACTCCGCATACACGTCGACAGGCGTCGATCCTTGTTCAAGCAGAATCTCAGGATTGTGCACCAGTACGCCGTCGAGGCAAGACCGACCCAGCCTGCGCCGCGACACGTCCAGCGACAGGCGCAAAGCGTCGGGATCAATGCGGTAACTCGCTCGGCCGTCGTCGTTGCCGGTATCGGCAATCAAGCCCGCCGATCTGAATTCCCGGTGAAGGGCCGGCGAGATGTAGCCCGCCTTGGTAATCACAAACGGATCGACGTCCCCACGTTGCGCAAGAACTTCGCCGATGAGCGCTTCCGAGTGACCGTCACCGTAGTTGGATGCCGTATCGATGAGGTTGCACCCGGCGTCCAAAGCCTTGTGCAGCGCCGCGCGGTGCAGGCTGCTGCGAACGTCTACTCGGTAGGCGCCAAAACCTATCGGGCTCAACTCTGCTAGATCAAGCATGGCTTGCGTCAAACTCTGCGGCCGCGAACTGGGTCCACGTTGAATTGCGCCTGCGGAAGACGTCGTAGTCGAAGTTGTATCCCTGGCCAGTGAAGTCGCTAGCGGCCGAGTCGCAGCGGTAGCGCGCGACCAGCCGGTCGTACACCTGCGCAACCGCCGCGAAAACGCGTGTGCCCTCGGCGGAGAACACGGTACTGCGTGCAAGCGGACCGATATCAAGTCCCAACCGATACAGCGCGAACAAGAGGCGCGCCTTGGCCTCGGCGCATTCGCCGGCAGATGGGTGACTATCGAGGTAGCGGTCCAGCGCCGCCAGCATCAAAGCCAGTGTGACAATGCCGTGGACGGCGACTTCGAGTGTCCGATCGTCGCCATCCTGTCCCGTCACGTCGGTCATCGGCGCGTCGCCGTCTATGCGAAGCAACGCATCGCCGCCTTCCCAAGCAGAGCTGAACAGCACGTGTCCACACTGGTGCGCGAGATCCTCGATGAAGAACGCGCCACTATGGCCTAGCGCAACATTGAGATAGGCAACGCCGTGCGTTGCCCGGGACGCGAACGAGTTCTGTGTGGGCTGTTCAAAGAGCAGCAGATAACGAACGGTTTCGGTGATGAGGCGCATCAGTTCCGGCCAGATCATCTCGAGGGACCGCAGTGCGCCGTCCAGCGTGACGCGATGTTGCCGCGCTGCCGGCTCAACCCCGCGCAGAGAATTCTCTTCGCCGAAAATCGCTCGTTCGAAAGCGGCGACAGGATAGGGCAACAACAGCAAACCGCCACCGCCGACCTCCATGTCGTTGATCGGCGCAAATGATGTGTGGTCGCGCGTGCTGACAAATCCATAGCCAGGAATGAAAGTGCGTCCGAATCGATCCCCGGCGACCGAGATTTTCGCGCTGTGAAGCGGCAGATCGGCATAGCAACCGAGCGCCGTCAGAAGGTTCGCGGTCCGCGCACCTGCGACATCGGTTTGGATGCTCAATTCGGCGATTGCCAACGGCTCGAGAAAGGCTTTATCGTTGCCAAAATCGAGGCAATTGAAGACATCGGGTGCGACCGCATATATCGCACGTCGCATCGCATTGGCGAATACGAGTTGTCCCGCCTGAACGCGGGGCGCGAGCAATCCAATGAGGCCAGAGCCAACGGCCCCGTCGTGCCTAGCTGTTTCGTCCCACGCCCCGCCGTTCACACCGGCACCTATCGCTTGACCAGCGCGGACACCGTGCGATCGTTGTTGACGGCTAGCTGTGCATCGAGTTTCCTGAAGACCGGTACCAGTTCATCGATCCAGATGCCGGTCTCGGCGAAAATGTGAGTGTGACAGCACATGAAAGACCCGCCGTTGAATGATTCGGCGAGCTTGCTGACGTCCGATGATGTTTCGCTTGAGAGAAACTCGTCGAGCGTGAGCCGTTTGGCTTCCTTGGACATTTCTACCCCCTTTGGATGGTGTACAGATAAGCGCGGAGCGCTTGTACGGTCTTGCCAAACAGTCACTTGACAACGCCCGCGCCCCGACGCTATAGCGGGCATTCGCAGTTCACATGAGTAGTGCACTACTCGAATTGACACACCGAAGCGAACAGAGCCGCCGAAGGTCTGGTGGCGCGTTGGCTTATCTGGTGAAGCCTTACTTCTCACACATATGTCGTATGCGACAACGTGCGACATTTCGAATAATAATCCGACACGGAGTTTGAGAACCCACAGCGGCGGCGAGCGCACGGTTGTTGGCGCCCTTGCTCGCGTTTTGGGTACAACAACCGTGTAATCGCTGGGCTACCGTTCACGTCATGAACGCACTGGCCAGGACCGCCGTTGCCACAGTGCTCCTGATGCTGGTGGGAGGCTGCGACGCTAAACCGGCGCAACCGGCGCCGCCGCCGAGCGCCTCCTCGCAGTCCGATGTGCCACCACCGCTGGTGCCCGCGATGCCGCTGCCACAGAATGCCGTCGAGAACGCGGTGGCCAAGCTCGACGGGATCGCGGATGAGCTGATGAAGAAGTCCGGCATCCCTGGGATGGCGGTGGCGGTGGTGCATGGCGGGAAGACCGTGTACGCCAAGGGCTTCGGCGTAAGGGACGTGCGCAGCGGCGAAAAGATCGACCCGGACACCGTGTTTCAGCTGGCATCGGTGTCCAAGCCGGTGAGTGCAACCGTGGTCGCCCATCAGGTGGGCACCAACGCGATCGGCTGGGATACACCGATCGTGTCCAAGCTGCCATGGTTTGCGCTGTCGGATCCGGTTGTCACGCAGATGGTCAGCGTGGGGGATATGTTCTCGCACCGCTCCGGGCTGCCCGAACATGTGGGCGATTTGCTGGAGGACCTCGGCTACGACCGGCGGTACGTGCTCGACCGACTCCGGCAGCTGCCTCTGGAACCGTTCCGAATCTCGTATGCCTACACCAACTTTGGGTTGACCGCGGGTGCCGAGGCGGTCGCGGTGAGCGCCGGTAAATCGTGGGAGGATCTCGCCGATGAGATGCTGTTCCGTCCGCTCGGGATGGCGTCGACGAGCTTCCGGTTCGCCGACTACGCAGCCCGTCCGGACCGCGCCGTCGGCCATATCCACGTCGACGGGCGCTACGAACCGCTTTACGTCCGCGACGCCGACCCCGAGGCCCCTGCGGGCGGGGCGAGCTCCTCGGTGAACGACATGACGCGCTGGCTGACCATGGTGCTGGCCAACGGCAGCCACGAAGGTAAGCAGATCGTGGATCCGAAGGCGTTGCTGCCCGCGGTGACGCCGCAGATGGTGTCGAGCCGCGCGACGGAGCCCGCGATGCGGTCGGGGTTCTACGGTTACGGGTTCAATGTGGGTGCGACGTCGGCGGCGCGGATGGAGCTCAGCCACTCCGGCGGGTTCGTGCTCGGCGCCGGCACCAACTTCGTCGTCCTGCCGTCCGCCGACGTGGCGGTCGTCGCGCTCACCAACGCCACTGCGTCCGGTGTGCCCGAATCGCTGACCGCCGAATTCGCCGACCTCGTCCAGTTCGGCGAGGTGCGTGAGGACTGGTACAAGCTCTACAGCGACATCTTCACGGAGATGGAGCAGCCGACGGGCTCGCTGGTCGGCAAGAAGCCGCCCGCTAATCCCACACCCCCCGCGCCGCTGGCCTCCTATGTCGGCACCTACAACAACGACTACTGGGGCCCGGCACGCGTCACGGAGAAGGACGGCAGGCTGCAGCTCGCACTTGGCACGAAACTGGATGTGCCCCTCGATCATTGGGACGGCAACGTCTTCACCTACTCATGGGTCTCTGAAAACTCCCCGCCGGGAACGATTTCCAAGGCGACGTTCGACGGCAACAAGCTGACTCTGGAGTTCTACGACACGTTCACAAAGGGGACGTTCACGAAATGACGACCATCGTCGCCACGGGCCTGACTGATGTCGAAGTCGCCCAGCGGGTAGCCGAGGGCAAGACCAACGATGTGCCCACTCGTGCGGCCCGGAGCGTGTCCGACATCGTCCGCGCCAACGTCTTCACCCGCATCAACGCCATTCTGAGTGTGCTGCTGGTCATCGTGCTTTCCACCGGTTCCGTGATCAACGGCGCGTTCGGCCTGCTGATCATCGCCAACAGTGCCATCGGCATCATCCAGGAGCTGCGCGCCAAGCAGACACTGGACAAGCTGGCCATTGTCGGACAGGCGAAACCCTTGGTGCGCAGGCAGTCCGGCACCACAGCGCTGCTGCCCACCGAGGTCGTGCTCGACGACATCATCGAGATCGGTCCCGGCGATCAGATCGTCGTCGACGGCGAAGTCCTCGAGGAGAACAACCTCGAGGTCGACGAATCTCTACTCACGGGTGAGGCCGACCCGATCGCGAAAGACGCGGGGGACGGCGTGATGTCGGGCAGCTTCGTCGTCGCCGGGAGCGGGGCGTATCGGGCCACGAAGGTAGGCCGCGAGGCCTACGCGGCCAAGCTGTCGGAAGAGGCCAGCAAGTTCACGCTGGTGAACTCCGAGTTGCGCAGCGGCATCAACAAGATCCTGCAGTTCATCACCTACCTGCTCATCCCGGCCGGCCTGCTGATCATCTACACCCAGTTGTTCACCACCGATTCGGGTTGGCGTGAATCGGTGCTGCGGATGGTGGGCGCCTTGGTCCCGATGGTGCCCGAGGGCCTAGTGCTGATGACCTCAATCGCGTTCGCCGTCGGAGTGGTGCGGCTCGGCAGGCGGCAATGCCTCGTCAACGAGCTGCCCGCCATCGAAGGGCTCGCCCGCGTCGATGTGGTGTGCGCCGACAAAACCGGCACGCTCACCGAAAACGGTATGCGGGTATCGGATCTCAAGAAGCTCGACGAGCGGGCTGTCGCCGACATCCTGGCCCAGCTCGCCTCCGACGACGCCCGGCCAAACGCCAGTGTCCAAGCCATTGCGGAGGCCTACAAGATGCCGCCCGGCTGGATCGCCACCGCGACCGCGCCGTTCAAGTCGGCCACCAAATGGAGTGGCGCGTCCTACGGCGAGCACGGCAACTGGGTGATCGGCGCGCCCGACGTTCTGCTCGAGCCGGCGTCCGCGGTCGCCGAAGAAGCCGAGCAGATCGGGTCGCTGGGACTGCGGGTGCTGTTGCTCGGCTCCAGTGACGTGCCTGTCGACCACCCCGACGCGCCAGGCACCGTCACACCGGCCGCGCTGGTGGTGCTCGAGCAGCGTGTTCGCCCGGACGCCCGCGACACCCTGGATTACTTTGCCTCCCAGAAGGTCTCGATCAAGGTGATCTCGGGCGACAATGCGGTGTCGGTGGGCGCTGTGGCGGGCTCGCTGGGTCTGGAGGGCGAAACGATGGACGCCCGCCAGCTGCCCGACGGGGCCGAAGCGCTGGCCGACACCCTTGAGGAGTACACGACATTTGGCCGGGTGCGCCCGGACCAGAAGCGCGCCATGGTGCATGCGCTGCAGTCGCGCGGGCACACGGTCGCGATGACCGGTGACGGTGTCAACGATGTGCTGGCGCTCAAGGACGCCGACATCGGTGTCGCGATGGGCTCCGGCAGCTCCGCGTCGCGAGCCGTCGCTCAGATCGTGTTGCTGGACAATAAATTCGCGACGCTGCCGTACGTCGTCGGCGAGGGCCGCCGGGTGATCGGCAATATCGAGCGGGTCTCCAACCTGTTCCTCACCAAGACCGTGTACTCCGTGCTACTCGCAATCCTGGTTGGCCTGGCGGGCCTGGCGTCCAAGATCTTTGGGTCGGATCCGTTGCTGTTCCCGTTCCAGCCGATCCACGTGACGATCGCGGCCTGGTTCACCATCGGCATCCCGGCATTCGTCCTCTCGCTGGCGCCGAACAACGAACGGGCGCATCCCGGCTTCGTGCGGCGGGTGATGACGTCGGCGCTGCCGTCGGGACTGGTGGTGGGTGTCGCGACATTCACCTCGTATCTGGTGGCCTATCAGGGGCGGGAGGCCACCGAGATCCAGCAGATGCAGGCGTCGACGGCGGCGCTCATCACCTTGCTGGTGTCATCGGTGTGGGTGCTCGCTGTCGTGGCGCGGCCCTATGAGTGGTGGCGGATCGTGCTGGTCGCGGGGTCCGGCCTGGCGTACCTCGTGATCTTCTCCATTCCGTTGGCCCAGAAGACGTTCATGCTCGACCCGTCCAACATGGCGATCACGTCGGTGGCGCTGGGTATCGGCCTAATCGGAGCCACCGCGATCGAGGTGATTTGGTGGGTCCAGGGGAGGATTCTCGGCGAACAACGACGCCTCTGGAAGCAGCGGTAGGGTGGGGCCATGGGATTTCTAGACAAAGTGAAAGACCTGTTGTCGAAGAACGCCGACAAGGTGGATACCGCGATCGACAAGGCCGGCGATGTCGTCGACCAGAAGACGCAGGGCAAGTACGCCTCCACCGTCGACAAGGTGCAGGACGCTGCCAAGAGCGCCGTCGACAAGAACACGCCGCCGCCGCCGCAGAACTGACCTATGGCCAAACTGTCGGTCTCCGTCGACGTTCCGCTGCCGCCGGAGACGGCATGGGCGTGCGCGTCGGATCTTTCCCGCTACCGGGAATGGCTCACCATCCACCGGGTTTGGCGTAGCAAGCCGCCCGAGACGTTGGAGAAGGGGACGGTCGTTGAGTCGATCGTCGAAGTCAAGGGGATGGCCAACCGGATCAAATGGACCATCGTCCACTTCAAGCCGCCGGAGGCGATGACGCTCGACGGCGACGGCCGGGGAGGCGTCAAGGTCAAGCTGATCGGCAAGGTCAAACCTTCTGGTGAGGGCTCGATGGTCACGTTCGACGTGCATCTCGGTGGCCCCGCGTTGTTCGGCCCGATCGGCATGGTGGTCGCAGGCGCGCTGAAGGGCGACATCCGGGACTCGCTGAACAAATTCAAGTCGGTTTTCGCCCCGGCGTGACGCGGATCCTCACACGGTGAGCAGCACCCAAGCCGCGACCGCAGAGCCCAATACCGCTGTGCCGTAACTGCACACCGCGATCACGTTGTCGAACCTGCCTAGCCGCAGCCCGTGCTCGAGCGTGAACCGGAAGCGGTGTGCCCAATGAAACAGGGCCAACACGCACACACCAAAGAGCACGAGTTTGGTCAGCGGATGCTGCACGACTGCCACCAGGTGCTCATGATCCGGCGCGTCGAACCACCCGAGCGGAAATGCCACACCGAACAGGAACAACAGGATGGGCACCACAAGCGCGGCCGTCATACCCCCGGCGGTGAACAGCAGCCACAGGAAGGGCTCCGGTGATTGTCGACGGTGCGCGGACGTGCTCATGACATCACCAGCCAGGCAACGAACGCGGATATGACCAACCATGCCGCGTAGTGACCCAACAGAACCGCGCGTGCAGGAACACGCCGTCCCCGGATATGCAGCACTATCGCGCTTGGTGCCAAACTAAACCAGGTAACGGCGTGCAGCAGAACGAAGATCAATGCGACAACGTTCAGTGCAACGACGACTGGATTGGCGCTCCAGTCCAGGAATCGCGGATATGAATCCCGACCGGCGCCGATCGCGTGCACCAGCAGCAACAGATACACAACGAACCAGGCCACGAAGACGCAGCTGATCTCGCGAAGCATGAAGAGCAGGTAAGACCGCCGCTTAGCCCACCAATACCGGGAGACCGGCGGACGATAGGCGCGAACCGGCGCGGTCATCGCGCACCCCTGGGAAACAGCAGCTCCTTCACCGATTGTGTTGCCGCGGTGAGCTTGTAGCGCTGTATTGCGCCTGCCGGATCGACTCCCTTGGGACATGCCGTCGAGCACTCGCCCACGTAGGTACACGCCCACGCGCCCTCGGCCGCAGCGAGCACGTCCCGTCGATCCGCCTCGCCTTCGTCGCGCGAGTCGAGGTTGTACCGCTGGCCTAGGGCGATCGCCGCCGGCCCGAGGAATTCCGGGTCCAGCGCGTACACTGGGCATGCCGAGTAGCACAGCATGCAGTTGATGCACATGCTGAACTTCTTGTACTCGTCCAATTCCGCTGGCGTCTGGAGATATTCACCGTCCTCGACGGACAGCTCATCCTCACGGATGATCCAGGGCTTGACGCGCGGCAGTTTGGCCATGAAGTCGCTGATGTCGACGACGAGATCGCGGATCACCGGGAAGTTCCGCATCGGCTCCACCCGTACCGGCCCGGGCAGGTAGTCGACGAGGAATGTCGCGCAAGCTAGTTTCGGGTCGCCGTTGATGGTCATACCACAGCTGCCGCAGATGCCCATCCGGCACGACCATCGGAAGCTCAGCGTCCCGTCGAGCTGATCCTTGATGTAGTTCAGGCCGTCCAGGACCGCCCATTCGCGCGCGAGGGGAACCTCGTAATCCTGTATGACCGGCGCGGAGTCGATCTCCGGTCGATACCTGGATACTTCCATGACAATTCGGTCCGCCATCGCTATCTCCCATACACGCGTTCACCCGGAGGCCAGCGCGTAATCGTGACCGGTAGGTAGTCAACCCGCGCTGTTCCGTCGGATTCTCGATGAACCATTGTGTGCGCCAAGAAATGCTCGTCGTCGCGCTTGGGGAAGTCGGTTCGCTGATGCGCACCGCGGGATTCTTCTCGGTGCAAAGCGGATTCGACGATCGTCTGTGCGACATCGAGCATCCCCGACAACTCGAGCAGCGCCGTCAGCTCCGTATTGAACGTGTGGCTGTGATCGTCGATGCCGACATTCACGAATCGTTCTTGCAACACTCGAAGCTGCTCGACCGCCTTGGTCAGAGTCGGTCCGTCACGATAGATTCCGGCGGCGGTCTCCAGCGTGGCCTGCATCTCCGTCCGAATGTCAGCGATCCGTTCGGCTCCGTCGCCGCGGCGAGTGAGCTCGCCTTCCAGCCGCTGCTCCTCGGTCCGGGCCAGGGCCTGCACTTCCGGAGGGGCGGCCCCGATCGTGGACGCGTACTCCGCTGCGGCGCGGCCGGCTCGCGCGCCGAACACCAGCAGCTCGGGCAGCGAGTTCGATCCCAGCCGGTTGGCGCCGTTGATGCTGACGCATGCTGTTTCGCCTGCGGCGAAGAGCCCGGGAAGTGTTGCGGCGCCGTTGATATCGGTGTGAACGCCGCCCATCATGTAGTGCACCACGGGTCGGATGGGAACGAGTTCGGTGACCGGGTCGATGTGCTGGTAGTCGCGGCAAAGCTCACGCACGAACGGCAACTTCGTATCGATCAGGTCGGCGCCGAGGTGCCGCAGGTCCAGGTAGACGACGTGCCCGTACTGGGTCTCGACGGTTCGTCCCTTCTCCTGCTCGTGAACGAACGCCTGAGACACCCGATCGCGCGGCCCGAGCTCCATGCTGCGCAGCTTCGGCTCGGGCGTGGGCGTGCCGAGGTCGTAATCCTGCAGGTAGCGGTAGCCGTCTTTGTTCAGCAGCCAGCCGCCTTCGGCGCGTGCGGCCTCGGTGATCAAGATTCCGGTGAAGGGCAATCCGGTGGGGTGGTATTGGACGAACTCCATGTCTTTCAACGGCGCACCCGCCCTGAACGCGAGGGCCATTCCGTCCCCGGTCTTGATGTTCGCATTGGTGGTGAACGGGAATACGCGTCCGCATCCGCCGGTGCACAGGATCACGGCGTCCGCCAAGATCGTCTCGATGCGACCGGTCGCGAGTTCGACGGCGACGACGCCGCGGGCCCGGCCGTCGTCGACAAGCAGGGTGGTCGCGAACCACTCGTCATAACGCACTATGTCCGGATACGCGAGCACACGCTGAAAAAGCGTGTGCAGCATGTGAAATCCGGTCTTATCCGCAGCGAACCACGTTCTGAGCTTCGTCATTCCGCCGAATGCGCGAACGGCGATGTGCCCGTCCGGCCTACGGCTCCACGGACAGCCCCAATGCTCGAGCTGCAACAACTCCCGCGGCGCCTCGGCAACGAACGCCTCGACGGCGTCTTGGTCACTCAGCCAGTCGCCGCCGCAGACCGTGTCGTATGCGTGTTCGTCGAGGGTGTCGTCCTCTCCCGCGACGCCCGCTGCGCCACCCTCGGCCGACACGGTGTGGCTGCGCATCGGGTACACCTTCGAAACGATCGCCACGCTAAGGCGCGGATTAGTTTCGGCGATGGCGATGGCGGCGCGCAGGCCCGCGCCTCCGCCGCCCACTATCACTATGTTGTACGACGCTGTCATCGCCGTGGCTTACACCTCGAAGGCTTCGTGCTCGCCACCGCGCTCGTCGCGCAGCACCTTCCCGTCATGTCTTATCGTCCGGATGTGCACGCATCCGTCGTGGTAGACGTGCCGGGTTTCGCGGCAGCCGCAGGAGTATTTGCGATCGTCGAAGGCCAGGCCGTCGTCGTCGCTTTCGACGTGGTGATCGCCCTCGGCCATCCGCCCGCAGGGCGCCTTCTGCCTGGGAAAATGCGTGGTCGTCGCGGCCATCGTCTCGCCCCCTCGGGGTCCTGGCGAGTGATCTAGATCACATCAGGGTATGCCTGTCAAGACCTTCGTGTGAGCGGTTTGCCGAATGCGATCGGTGTGGTGCTCCGGCGTGAGTTAGCGGCGAAACCGCCTGGTGACCAGCTTGGCGAACTCGACCGTCGAGCGGCGGACGGACTCGACTTCCAACGACAGGAACAACGTATCCACCATCGCGAACGGCAGCGTGGTGACGACGGCGCCACGACCGTACTCGATGTGCCACGAGCCGGGGTGAATGGTCAGGCCCCTGGCGTGGCCCTTCTCGAGGCACGTGTGTTCGCCGGGGCGCAGCGTCATGGGGACTAATTCGTCGGATTCCAAGTCGTACGAGTCGATCTGACCGGCCATCAGGAACTTGTGGATCTCGACGCGCTTGTACCGGCCCGAAAATCCTTGTGTACCAGTGGGAGATCCGAAAATCACGACGTACTCACGAGGGCTGAAGTAGAGAAAGCGGACCTTGCCCAGAATTCCGCCTGCCTTGCTGCCCACCCAGCGCCCCGGCGTGGGATCGATGAGGTCGGGGTATTCGTCGGAGAGCAACTCGATGGCACGCGAAATGAGCTCGCCGCCTTCACAGGGAAGTCCGACGACCTGTTTGGCGACCTTGTGCAGGACGTCCGGGTCGATCTTGTACGCCATCAGCTCTGCCTAGTCCCAATGGTCATCCGCGGTCTCCGGTGCTGTAGCTCCCCTGCTCTTTATAGGCTCGGTTGCTCGCATAGGCCATCAGGCGCACAGCGGTACGGCGTCCCATCAGATGGCGGAACGCAAAGTGCGTGAGACGCAGCACGCGCGCGGGGAACACCGTTGGCTTTCTTCCCAGGGCATTCAGCGTCTCGGCGGCGACTTGCTCGGGCTCTTGGATCGGCACGTTGCTGTCCTCCGGCTCCGATGCGAGGTAGTTCGGCGTCCGTGTCGCTCCTGCGCAGCTGACCAATACGTCGACCCCGTCGTCGCGGAGCTCGGCCCAGAGGCCTTCGGCCAGTACCAGGTTGTAAGCCTTGGTGGCGGCGTAGTTCGCAACCCTCACCATTCCTTGCAGCGACCCCATCGAAGACAGCAGGATAATCCCGCCACGACCTCGTGCACGGAACCGCTCGCCGAAGCCGTGGGCGAGCACGAGCGGCCCGCGCACGTTGACGTCGACCTCCTTGAGGTGCGTGTCGATGTCGAAGTTCCAGAACGGTCCGACGACGGAGAACGCGGCGTTGTAGACGAGGAGGCCGACGTCGAGGTCGACGAGATCGGCGAGGATGCGGTCGAGGTCGTCGCGGTCGGCGAGATCCGCTCGCAACGCGCGCGTCTGCACGCCGGTCGTCGTGGCGATGTCCTCGGCGAGCTGCTGTGCGAGCTCGACGCGCCGTGCGATGAGCACGACGTTAAGCCCCCGGCCGGCGCACCCTCGTGCGAGTGCCTCACCGAGCCCTTCGGATGCCCCGGCGACGACGGCCCACGCGCCGTAACGCTCTGCGAACGTTGCCATGGCTAGCTCTCTTTCGTCGTGACCGGTCGCGTGAACGGGTGCTCTCGCCACATCCGGATCAGCACCCATACGGGGACGATCAGCCAGCCTGCGTTCGTCGCCAGCACGAGCGGCAGGTGCTCGCTCGCAAACGGCCCGGCGATCTCCTCACCAAGGATGACGGTGACCGTGGCGAGCATCACCGAAGCCCAGATGATCGACCAGTTACGGATCCACTCCTTGCCCTTCCAGAACGCGTAGAGCGCCGCGATGTAGAAGGGGCCGTAGACGACCTGGTCGATCCAGACGATCGTCGTGTACCAGACGGGCCGCTCATAGAGCAGCGGGTCGTAGTTCTCGAAATACCAATGCAGGAAGTCGATCATGTAGGCCGGAGGCCAGATCGGGTAGGTGAAGTTGTCCGGGTCGCGGATGACGAGCTGCTCGATGTCCGCCTGGTAGGTCACGAAGATGACGTTGACCAGAAAGAAGATCCACAGGGCGATATCCTGCTTGCGCTTGCGGAACGGGATGACCTCGCGTGCGGCGGCAACGAGCATCAGTCGAACTCCATCGGCAGGCTCGTCGGCCCACTCAGGCCGAGCAGTGGTTTCCATGGCACCGCTCCAACGCAACGCGGATTCGGGAAACGCTGGGAAAGTATCTTCAGTGCTTCGGCGAGCTCAAGCCTGGCGAGGTTGGCGCCGAGGCAGTAGTGCACCCCGCCACCGAACGTCAGAATCGGTGGCGGTTCGTCGCGGCTGATGTCGAAGAGCGTGGGGCTGTCATAGACGGCGCTGTCTCGGTTGGCCGCATAGGTATTGACGATGATGAAGGTGCCCGCGGGGAAGGTGTATTCGCCGATCTCGACGTCTTCGGCAACGCTGCGAACGGTGCTGCACATCGACGGCGAATGGCGCATGGTCTCTTCGACGGTGCGCATGGCCAGATCGGGTTCGTCGGCAAGCTTGGCCCACTGCCCGGGGTGATCGCACAGCACCTGCGTGGACGCGGCAAGCTGACTGCGGATGGTATCGGTTCCGGCCACCAGAATGCTGAACGCCAGCATTCGCAACTCGCCTGCATCGAGTCGGTCGCCGCCATCTTCGATCCGGATGAGCTCGGAGATCAGATCGTCGGTCAGATGTCGACGCCTGGAGGCGATCATGTCGTCGATGTAATCGTCGAACTCACCCCACGCCTTGAGCACGACGGGCTCCTCCTCGGCGAGGTCGCAGTCGAAGCTGACGATCTTGAAGATGTCCTCGGCCCATCGCGAGAACTGTTGCCAGTCCTCGCGAGGCGCGCCCAACAGCGCACAGATGACCGGTATCGGGTAGGGACGAGCGATGTCGGTGACGAATTCGCAACGGCCCAAGTCGATGACGCTGTCGATGAGCTCGTTGATGACTGCGTGAATGGTGTCGTGCATTCGCGCCGTCGCCCGCGGCGTGAACGCCCGCGACACCAGGCTGCGCAGCCGACGGTGTTCCTCACCCTCCATGTTCAATATGCTGCGGGTCACCCTGTCCCACAAAGGACCCGATGTGATGCCGTGCGCGGACAGATGGATGCCAGTCGGAACCACGAATTGTGGGTCGCGAAGCACTGTCCGTGCAAGTTCGTACGAGAGCACCTCGGGCCCAATGGGACCCAGCGCGATCGGCGCAACCTCCTGTGCCGCACGAAACTGGGGATAGATCTGCTGCGGCGTGTCGGTGACGTCGTAACTGAGCGTCGGGAGTCCGGCGTCGAAGACGCTCGGCTTGGCAGCATCGACGGTCATGACGCCTCCTTCGCGCCAGCCGGTGTCAGAATCCGCAGCGGCAGCTGCGACAACGTGCAGGTCGCTGATGGCCACTCGATCTCCGGCCGATAGCCGGGGGCGAGTTCGAATTCCGGTATCCGGCTGAGCCATTCAGCGACGACAACCTTCAACTCCATGCGGGCCAAGTGCGCACCCAGGCAACGGTGCGGCCCGCCGCCGAAGCCCCAGTGCTTGTGGATCTTGCCGTCCATCACCAGGTCATCGCCAGACACTTCATCGCTGCGATCACGGTTGATCGCACCGACGCAAAGCCGCACCTCCGAGCCCGCCGGCAGCGTGACACCCGCGACGGTGACGTCCTGAGTGGTGACCCGTCCTACTACCGGTGCCGACGGCTCCAGCCTGATCATCTCCTCTACGAACGCGCCGACGCGGTCGGGATCTTCGCGTAGTTCTCTGCGCAGGCTGGGACGTCGGGCCAATTCGAGCATCGTCGCACCGATGGCCGAGGTGACTGTGTCGAGCCCGGCGAGGATGAAGACGAAGGACAGTCCCAGCGCTTCGGCGTCGGTGAGTGTGTCGTCGCCGTGAAGGAGTTGTGAGAGCATGCCGTCGCGGGGATGCCGTCGTTGTGTATCAATGGCTTCGGTGAGGTAGCCGAATAGCTGCGCTGCCGGAGTCAGGTCCACCTTCTCGCGATCAGTCTCCAGGCTGAGATCGATGATGGCGTCCTTCCATGCGATCAGCCGGTCGCGGTCCTCGAGTGGCAGACCGAACAAGGTCAGAAACACCTGTGACGGATATGGAGTGGCGAGGTCGGCCATCACCTCGCACTCATCGCGCTGTGCGATTTCGTCGATGATCTCCGCCGCTTGCACCTGCAACGACGGAAGGACCGAACCGAGTGCCTGTGGGCTGAAATACGGATGCAGGATCCTGCGATATCGGGTGTGCTCGGGTGGATCGAACGCCAACGGAACCAGCGGCACCTCGCTGACCATTCTATCGAAGGCGCGCGTTGACGAGAAGACGTCCGGATTGCGTAGCGCGGCAAGGACATCGCCACGGTTGGTGAGGTAGTACCAACCGTCTCCCTGAAGCACCGGACCGAGCCCGCGCAGTTTGGCCCAACCCGCTCCGCGGTCGGCTGCCATGGGCAGTTCTTCATACAGAACGTGCGGAACTGTTCGCGGATCAGTCATGGCACCATTTCAGGTTGGTGTCCAACAAGGTCAGCGGCAGATCGAACACCGACAGGTCGATCTCCTCGAGATGTGTGCCGTCGCCCTCGAGCTTCTGCCGGAAGCGGATCCTCGCCCCATAGCGCTCGGCCACCGACTCGGCCTCCGCGGCGCCGGGAACCCGGATCACGACGGTGTATATGCCGTCGCCTTTCCGGTCGAGGAACTCAGTCACCGACGTGGCAACCGGAGCGGCTGATCCTGCGACGGGGCTGATGATTTCGATGCCCCGCTCCCAGTCCAGGTGGATGCGTAGCCCGAGCTCGGTCAGTTCGGCAGGCTGAAGAGTGAAACCGAGATCGGTGAACATCTGTGCCACGGCGTCATGACGTTCCAGTGCCACGGCGAACACGACGTGGTGAAGCTGTGAGCCTTCCTGCGTCATTTGCGCACCAGTCCACGGGGTCGGATCAAGCCGAGATCCAGATGGGTGAGCCAGCCGGGTGGAGCGTCGCAGACGTCGGGGATCGCATTGACGGCGCCCATCGCCGTCCAGTTGTAGCCCGGATGCGCCATGGACCCGTCCTGCTGGTCGACGCCTTCGAGTGTGAGCTCGCTCGGGGGATCGCCTTCGATCACGATCCGGTACCGCGTCTTGCCCCAATCCCACGCGGGTTCGATCTTGTCAGGTGCGCTGGTCAGGTAGATCGCATGAAAGACGATGAGCGGGCTGCCATCGACCCAGGCCGTCCACTCGTGGTGCTGCGCGGCGACGGTGCCGCGAGGTATCGCGCCCAAGTCGTACGGGATGTCCTCGACGGCGACGGCGGCCTTCACCTCTGCGGCGGTCACCTTGTCGACGGTCACACCCAGTCCGTCGGCAATCATGTACATCGATTGCGCGAAGAAGGGTACGCCGAGCCCCAGAATCGTTGGTTCGGAGAGGAATTGGTCCTTGTCCTTGCCGAAGCCGAGCCAGTCGATGTGGTCCAGCGGTGCGTCGGTGAGAACGTTGACCACTTCGTAGACGAGGATCCGGTCGATCTTGCTCATCACGCGGGCGAGCGTGAGCGGGAGGATGTCGCCCGCGTAGCCTGGGTGGATCCCGCCTGCGTGAAACGTGGTCCCGCCGTCCTGACACGCAATCCGCATCTTGTCGCCTTCAGCGGCGAAGTCCACTGTGGGATAGAAGAATCCGCTCGTCGTGACGACGTTCTTGCCTGAGCGCAGCAGCCGGCAGACGGTGTCGGTGTCCATGATGATCGGGGTGTAGAACACGCAGTCGGCATCCATCGCGACGATGGATTCGATATCGTCCGTTGCGACCACGCCGATCGGCGAAATGCCCGCGATCTCGCCTGCGTCCTTGCCGACTTTGTCCTTGCTGTGCACCAGTACACCGACCAGATCGAACACCGGGTTGTCGGCGAAGTGCCGAATGCCTACCTGTCCGACGTCGCCGGTCATCCATTGGACGATTCGGTACGTCATGCCGCGGAACGCTCGCCGGGACTGAACACCACGGGAATGCCGCGGTATCCACGGGTCACCGAGTTGCCGTGGAACGGCGCGGCGATGCCGGGCGCCAGGGCGAAGTCGGGCATTCGCGACAGCACCTGTTCGACACCGACCTGGAACTCCAGGCGCGCCAGGTTCGAGCCGAGGCACCGATGAACACCCGCTCCGAACCCGAGATGGCGATTCTCCCGACGATCGAGGATGCATTGATCAGCGTCTGGGAACTGCTGCGTATCGCGGTTGGCGGACGCGTAGTTGACGATGACCGATTCGCCGGGGCAGAAGGAGTGTCCACTCAACTCGACTTCCTGCGCAACCGTCCGCGGGATCCCGTGTATCGACCCCGAGAACCGGATGAACTCCTCGACGGCCCGCGGTATCAGCTCGGGATCCGCGAGGAGGCGATCGCGTTCCCCTGGATGCGTCGCGAGATAGTGGAAGGCGAACGACATTGCGCTTGCGGTCGTCTCGAGACCGGCCTGTACCAGCAGCATCGCATTGCCGACGATGTCGCCGAACTGCAGCTTCTCGCCGTCGATCTCAGCGTTCAGCAGTACGTCGATCATGTCATCGCGCGGCGGCTGGGTGGTCCGCGCCGTCACTGCATCGTGAAGGTGCTGATACAGGCCACCCCACGCGGCCATGCGGGCATCCTCGGTGTCCCCGTTGAGCGCGGTATCGGTCAGCTCGATGCACAGCGGCACATCGCTGATCGGCATTCCGAGCAGGTACTTGAAGAACACGATGCCGGGCTGCCGCCACGCGACCTGAGCGAGGTCACCGCTGCCGGTGGCGATGAAATCGTCAAGCAGCCGGTCGGTTTCGTCACGAATCTGGGGCCTGAGCGCCTTCATCCGTGCAGGAGAGAAGTACGGGTTGAGCACCTTTCGAAACTTCTGCTGCCGCGGCGGATCGAGCGTGATCACCAGGTCGCCTGCGAGTTGCTCGGCCCCTTCCGGCGTTGGGTTACTGGAGAAGTGCTCCCAGTCCTGCAGGATCTTGTAGCACTCTTCATATCGGGTCGCCACCCATGCGCCACCCGCCGTGGCACTGAGAAACGGTGTGTCCGTGTGGGCGAACGGCGCGTTCTGGCGCATGACCGCGTAGACGTCATATAGGAAGTCGGCGTCCTTGAAATCCTCGTGACGGAGATCCCAGTTCTGCGCGTGGTCCTCAAGCGACTTCGTCACGGAGCCGGATTGCCTTGTTGCTCGGCGGCTTGACGGGCCTCGCGCTCCTCGTGGATGCGCACCAGTTCGCGGAAACCGAGTCGGTGGTACTTGGGTGTTGGCTGGATGCCCCATTCATCCTGGGCGGTGTCCTTGCCCTCGGCGCCCTCGGGTGGACCCAACGCCGGGTACGGGACCTTGCATTCCAACGTGTCGTCGGAGTAGCGGACTTTCAGCAGCTCGCTGCAGATCTGCGTGAGGCTCAGTGTCGGGTAGCCGTAGTAGATCGCCATGAAGGGCAGCGTGAAGGCGCCCTCGATGACCAGTGCGACCAGACATACGAGGACCGCTCGTTTGATCCACTTGTGCATGTTGGCGTAGTAGGGCGTGGTCCCGGGCGGGAGATCGGCGGCCGGGTCCTTTTCCTCGGTAGGTGAGGGTGTGCTCATGGCGTGCTCCTTAAACCTGCTCAGTCGGAGAAGATTTCGCGGTTGACCGTGTGCAGATACGGGATTGCGAGGAAGGGTGTGATGTAGAAGATGTCGTAGAGCCACCAGCCGATGACCGGGAACACGACACCTGCGTAGCGCACATCGGCGAACATCGTCATGTTGAACACGTAGGCGCACCAGATCACCACGCCCATCCAGCAGGTGATGATCATCCACTGGTGCCCCCATCGCTTCATCTGCAGGAAGCCGATCGCCGCGGCACAGCGCATCGCGAAGACGGTCAGGATCAGCCCTGCGACATAGGCTTTCTCGCCCGGCCCGGCCGCGCCGCCGACCCACAGCTCGTTGTAGTGCCAGAAGTAGCCGGCGTCGAACATGTTGCCCCAGCCGACCATGAGCACACGATTGATCAGCGTGTGGTTGGCGACCAGATCCAATGCCCAGCCCAGACTGTTGAGAGCGCCGTCGATCAGTACCAGATAGCCGATCAGGGTGACGATCATCGGCCGGACCGACAGACCGGCGCGCAGCGCCTGTCGCTGTAGCCACACCCCGCGCATGAAGATGGGGAAACCGATCAGACCGGGTGCCCACATGCCCATCAAAGCTGCGCCGGTGATCATCCACTTGTCGGCACGGCGTTGCGCGAGGTGCGATTCTTCGTGGTGGTCGTCAAGACCGACGGAACCTTCAGGCGGGGTAACCCCCTTTCCTCCCGAAAGGCGGCTGAGCAATGGAAGATTCACAATTCCCACCAGCCCCGGGCGAACGACATGTAGAGCTGGATGAGAAACATCGTCAGCAGGTAGCCGTAGATGACGATTTGCAGGACGATGAGCGCTCTCTTGCGCTTTCTCTCCTTTTGATCCATGTCTTTCGACCCCTTTCTAGTTCGGCGTTCTCGAGCTGTCGGCGGCGGCCAGACTGGCCACCGCGACTTCACGTAAACCGTCGGTGATCGCACCGTCGGTGGATAGCGGTGCGAGGATGCACGCCTCGGCGGCCTCCAACTCGGTTGCGCCGGCGGAGATCAACTGCGCCGCGGTCACCAGAACCCGGGTGGACGGCGGCTCGAAATGGAACGCCTCGTCCGCGGTTCGGATGGCGGTGGCGCACTGAACAAGCCGTTTGGCCGTCGGCAACTCGATACCCGCTTCGGCGACGATCACCTCGGCCTCGCGGCCGGGGGGCAGATACTTCATCGGAAGCGTCACGAAGCGCTGACGGAAGGACGGCTTGAGCTCCTTGAGTGAGCTGCGGTAGGCGGGGTTGTACGAACACACGAGCATGAAGGTCTCCGGCGCCTCGACGACCTCGCCTGCCCGGTCCAGATAAAGCGCGCGGCGGTGATCGGTCAGCGAATGCAGGATGGCCAACGAATCGTGCCGAGCCTCCACCACCTCGTCGAGATAGCAGATCGCACCGGCCTTGACCGCTCGGGTGAGGGGCCCGTCGGTCCACACCACGTCTCCGCCGGTCACCATGAACCGGCCGATGAGATCCGAACTGGTGAGATCGTCGTGACAGCTGATGGTGACCACGGGTCGGCGCAGCAGCAGCCCCATGTGCTCGACCAGTCGCGTCTTACCGCACCCCGTGGGGCCGGTGAGCATCACGGGTAGGCGCTGGCGATACGCCTGCTCGAACAACTGGACTTCGTTGCCGTTCGAGTAATAGGTGTCGGTGGTCATGCGACGAGCTCCCTGTGGACGTGGGCCAACACTCGCGGAAGCTCTTCCACTCGCCGGATGCGTTGCGACCGGCGAGGTCCGAAGACCTCTGGGAGAGGGTCGACCCGGGTCGGTCCGACGCCGACGTAGTACATGCTCACTCCCGCGTCGTTGGCCTCCTCTACCGCGTGCGCGGCGTCAGCCCAGGCGTAGCGACCCTCGTAACCCTCGTCGGAGATCAATCCGTCACCGATCACGATGAGAAGGCGTCGCTCGGATGGCTGCGCCAGAAGTCGACTTGTCAAGTGGCGAAGCGGCGCACCGAGCCTGGTGTATCCGCCGGTCGCCAGGCCGAGTCGGCTCGGCGGCACGAACCGGCGATCCTCGAAGTCTTTGAGGCAGCTGACCTCGACCCGGTGTCGGGTGTTGCCGGTGAACACGAAGATGCCGTGCCGCTCGCGGGCGAGCGTCATCGCTTGCGACAGCGCGTCGGCACAAGTCAACTCCAGCTTGAATATCCGGCCGCCGTGTACGCCCAACGAGGAGCTCCCGTCGAGCAACAGCGCCGTGGTGACATCGCGGCTGCTTGGCAGCAGTTCGCGGAAGATGCGCGGCTCGATCGCCTCGCCGGTCGTCAGGTCGATGTAGTGGCTGACGTACTGCTCGACGTCCAGATCGGAACCGTCTTCGAGGCGGTTGCGCATTGCCCGATGGGTGTGCTCCTCGAACCATTTCCGTAGATCGGCGGACGCCGACACCGGCTGGCGCGTGTGGCTGCTGTGCGCGCGCTCGAGAACCGCGACGTGGTCCGGCATGAAGCTCGTCGTCCACTCGTTCCACTCGGGATACGGGATGCCCGGTCGGTGGTCCGGAGTGACGTCGAGATCGTTGTCCTGAGGGCGGCTCGGCGGCGGAAGGTTGGGGTTGCGTACGCCGCCGTCGCCGCCCACGGGCACGGAGTACGGCCGCGGAACACGCTTCTGCGTTGTGGTCCAAGGCATCCTGCCGAAACTGCGTCGCAGCTTGTCGGATAGTCCCTGCGGCATCGTGTACGCCAACGGCATCCTGCCGAGCAGCGGATGAACGCCAAGCGGTTGCCCATTGCGCGCCAGTACAATCGCTCGGTCGAGCATCTCCTTGGCGTCGGTATCGGCGTTTAACGTCTGTAGATCGGATAGCACCCGCTGCAGTTCGGCAAGCAGGCCTGGCCAGGTCGTGGCGATCCATCCCATGGCAACGCCTGCTTCAACGAGTGTCAGCGCACGGAGTTCACGCGCTGTCAGCTCGTTCAACCGGTACTCGACAAGTCGCTCCTTGGACGGCGAACATTGAAGTGCTACACCGCATGTCAAGGTTCTGCGGGTCCATTCGGATCCGATCGACGGGTACGGTATGTGCACGAAGTCGAGCGATGAGCTCAGGCTGAAGCCACGGTGTTGGCCGGTCACCAGTCGTACTCCGTCACGACGTTGTCCGCTCAAGGCGACCGCCGTGACGGCACAACTGCGCTCGATCGCCAGCGCGTGTGCATCGGAGAGCTCAACCATTGCCGCTCAGAACGTCCCGAGGTTGGAGAACATCCAGTACCAGAACCAGATGATCAGACCGGTGCCGCCCCATGCCGCGACGTAGCGCAGGATCTCCCAAATCCAGTCCACTTCAAGACCTCCTCGTCAATTGGTGGTGAGTCATCGGATCTCCAGCCCGCGAACGGCGGTGGTGACCAACTTGGCCAGCATGGTGTCGCGAGTGTCGGGGTTGTCCGTCGTGGTCAGGACTCCGTAGACGCCCAAGAGGAAGAACGTCGCACTATAGAAGGCGTCCACTTCGGGATGCACCGCCCCGTCGCCTCGTGCCCGTTCGATCTCACCGACGAGCAGCACGATCACCGGATGGTCGGTCCACTCGTCTCTGTGCGGCCGCGTCGGTGAGAAGTGCAGCGCCAGTAGTTCCGTGAAGAGCAACGAGCCGAATCGTTGCTCCAACCCCGTCACGAGATGGACGACCTCGGTCAACGCGCTAACCAGGTCATGTGGGGTGTCCAGGAACTGTGCGAATTCTCCAGCGATACGGGCCTCTTCACGAGACTCCAACTCGAGGAGCACATGTTCCTTGCTGGGGAAGTGGAAGAAGAAGGTGCCGTGCGCCACGCCCGCGGCCGCCACGATCGCGCCCACATCGGCTCCGGCCATGCCCGCGCGGTTGAACTCGGCGATCGCTGCGCCGAGTATGCGTTCCCGTGTCTGCAGCCGACGAGCTTCGCGCGCCGACGGCTTGACCTGAGGCGTCATGGTCCGCCCTTTGTAACGCAATTACTGACTGAAGTCAATGAGTTCAGTCATTGGAATTCAGTCTGTGAAGAGCTCGCGGTTGACGGTGTGGAGGTAGGGGATCGCGAGAAACGGCGTGATGTAGAAGATGTCGTAGAGCCACCAGCCGACGACAGGGAGGATGACACCTGCGTAGCGCACGTCGGCGAACATCGTCATGTTGAACACGTAGACGCACCAGATCAGAACGCCCATCCAGCAGGTGATGATCATCCACTGTTGACCCCAGCGCTTCATCTGCAGGAAACCGATCGCCGCGGCGATCCGCATGGTGAACACGGTGAGGATCAACCCGACTTCCAGTGCTTTCTCGCCGGGTCCCGCCGCGCCGCCGAGCCACAGCTCGTTGTAGTGCCAGAAGTAGCCCGCGTCGAACATGGCGCCCCACCCGTTCAACAACACTCGGGCGAGCAGAGTGTGGTTGGCGATCAGGTCCAGTGCCCAGCCCACGGTATTGATGGCGGCGTCGATGATCACGAGATAGCCGAGCAGCGTGACCAACATCGGCCGGACCGAAAGGCCGGCCCGTTGCGCCTTGCGCAGCAGCCACACTCCGCGAAGGAAGAGCGGAAGTCCGAACACGCCCAGAGCGGCGGTGCCGATCAGAAGGCTGCCCGAGATGAGCCATTTGTCGGCCTGTCGCTGCGCGAGCCGGGATTGCTCCATGTGGTCGTCCAGGCTGACGCCGGTGCCACTCACCGTGGGCAGATTCAAGGACGCCTCCTACTGATCGGTCAACCTTGAGCACCCACGGAAACTGACTATAGTCAATCAGCTAGCGGGCTTCAATGCTGCGAAGCGTCCTGATCACGTAGTCCTCGAGCATCGCGCCCTGAGTAGGCCAGTCGTGCGTGGTGGTCAACAGGGCGTACAGGCCCAGGAGAAAGAACACGGCACTGTTCATGGCGTTTACGTCGGGATCCACGTGACCCAGCTCTTGGGCGTGTGCGATCTCCTGGGCCACCAGCACGATCACCGGGTGTTCTTTGCTCTCGTCGGCGGGCGGGCGAGTCTGCGAAAAGTGCAGTGCGAGGAAGTCTTTGAACAGTACGGCCCCGAGGCGGCGTTCTAGCCCCATCACCAAACGTACTGCCTCTTTCAGGGTCGACGGGAGGTCACGATGCGAACCCGCGAAGCGACTGAGCTGTTTCGCTATCCGTTCCTCTTCGCGGTGCTCGAGCTCCAGGAGCACATGTTCCTTGGTCGGGAAGTGGAAGAAGAATGTGCCGTGCGCAACTCCCGCCGCGGTGACGATCGCGCCGACGTCGGCCTCGGCCATACCCGATCGCTTGAATTCGGCGATGGCCGCTCCCATCAGACGCTCCCGCGTCTGCAAGCGCTTGGCCTCACGTGCGGTCGGCTTGTCCACCACTGCCATGCTCCGACCATATCGCCTACGACAGCTCAACCACCGCTTCTAGTCTCGAACGGGCTTTTGTGATTGACTGCAGTCAATTTAGATGGAGGCCTCGTATGCGCCGGAGCGCAGGATGCGCAGAGTAGTCCAGTTTTCCACCGGCAACGTCGGACGCCATTCTTTGCAGGCGATCATCGGAAGACCCGATCTGGAGTTGGTCGGTGTGCACGCCGCCAGTTCGAACAAGATCGGCCGGGACGCGGCCGAGCTGTGCGGACTGAGCGAACCGACCTGCATCATCGCGACCGATGACATCGAAATGCTGATAGCGCTGAAGCCGGATTGCGTCGTCTACACCGCGCAGGGAGAGACACGGCCGCTCGAAGCCATCGAGCAGATGTCCAAGTTCCTCGCCGCGGGCATCAACGTCGCGGCCACCTCGATGGTGTGGCTGGTGGCCCCTCGCCAAGCGGACGACTGGCTGCGGGTGCCACTGGAACAAGCCTGCGAGACAGGCAACGCATCGCTGTACGTGAACGGCATCGACCCCGGCTACTCGGGTGACACCGAGGTGCACAGCGCTCTGAGCCTGGTCACCCGCGCCAGGTCGATCACCGTCCAGGAGATCTTCGACTATGCCAACTACGACGACTACGAGTTCACCGGCAAGTCAATGGGTTTCGGTATGACCGCCGAGGATGAGACTCCGATGCTCTTCCTGCCGGGCGTCATCGCGTCGATGTGGGGCGGCCCGGTCCGCAATCTCGCCGAACAGCTGGGCGTGGAACTCGACGAGGTTCGTCAACGTACCGAACCGTGGTACACAGACAAGCGGATCGATTGCAAAATGGCGACGGTGGAGCCCGGGCAGATGGCTGCGGCTCGGTTCGCGGTCGAAGGTGTGCGCGACGGGGTTCCTGTGATCACGATGGAACACATCACTCGACTCACCGGGGCCGCAGCACCCGACTGGGACTACCCGCCGGACAACCAAGTCGGCGTCCACCGTGTTGTGGTCGAAGGGGACCCGCGCGTTGAGCTCAACACGCACGTCTCGCACCCGGTGCTCGATTCCACCGACGCGGGGTGCATCTCGACTGCCGCCCGGGTGGTCAATGCGATCGACTGGATCTGCCGCGCTCCCAAGGGGTTGATCGCCGTGGAGGATATTCCGCAGGCCGAAATCATTCGCGGGTTGATGTGGTGACGGCATCGACGTCGGCGGCGGTTCGCGAGGGCTACTGAAGTGATCTTCCGTGTCGGCGTGCGTTGTCTTCCAAACGCCTCTGTTCCTGCAGCAGTACTCGACTGACTTCCCTTAGGCCGCTGATCTGTTCTTTGACTCGTGCGCGTTTGTCGGCCAGTAGTCGGGCGCCGTCGGCGCCGTCGATGTCGCTGGCGCGTAGCCCGTCGAATACCTGCCGGATTTCGGTCAACGAGAACCCAAGAGATTGCATGCTGCGAAGGAGTTTGACCTCCCGCACCAGGGACTCGGGATAGTCCCGATAGTTGCTGTGGGTGCGGTGCACTTCGCCGAGCAGGCCTCGGCGCTCGTAGTAGCGCAGGGCGTGGCGACCCACGCCGGTGCGTGTTTCTAGTTCGCTGATCTGCATAAAAGAGTTTGCCCTTGACTATAGATCTAGGTCTATACCTTAACCTTCGGCGGTCACATCCCAGAGGAGGTCACATGTATCTGTTGGCCAGTTCGGTCGTCACTATTGCGTGTGCGCGCACGAAGACCTTTGATTACGCGGCGGACCTCGAGAACTTCGTCCACTGGTTTCCGGGTGTGATCGGTATCGTCGCGCACAACGAGCTGTCGTTCGCGACGCCCGGCAAGCAGTACGTAGAGACCGTCGCGGTGCCGCTGCGGGGGAACCGGACGGTACTGATCCGGGTGGTTGACGCCAGTGCTCCGATGCGGCTGGTCACCGAGGGTGACCTGCCACTGTTGTTGCCACGCATGGAGATCGAGTTCCATGACGTTGGAGAAAATTCCTGCGAAGTCCGTTGGCGGATGCTGAGTCGCAATGAGAACGTTCTGGTCCGCTATTCGGTATTGCCGTTCGCCGGATGGCTGATGGGCAGGCGGGCCATGACGGGGCTCCGCAATCTCAAGTGGCGACTCGAAGGCCGCACGCCGACAACATTCGCAACCGATGACAACAGCGACTAAGACTCCGTACGGTAAGACCAACCACATTCACCTGCAACAGCAGCATTTAGAAGGACGACGGTGGGTTGTCGGTGAGCTCGCGGCAGAGTAGGAGCGGGCCGAAAGTCATTCGCTGGCGGATATGGTGACAGCGTCTGTGATTGGGGTGTCGCCGGAAATCACCTCGAACATCTGACCGGCGGTGCCAGGCGTGTCGAGAACCGCGAGCAGTACTGCCGCGACGTCCTCTCGGGGGATGTCGCCCCATCCGGTGTCATCCGCGATCGTCACCCGTCCGGTCCCCGGATCGTTGCTGAGGTGACCCGGACGCACAATCGTCGAGTCGAGCGCCTTTCGCGCCCGGACGTTGTCGTCGGCAGCGCCTTTAGCGCGCAGGTACGCCACGAAGACCGGATCCCCGGCGTCGTCCGGCGCCTCGGCGTCGGCTCCCATGGATGAAATCATCACGTAACGACTGATTTTCGCGGTTTCGGCCGCGTCCGCGAGCAGAATCGCCGCGTCACGGTCGACGGTCGCTTTTCGTGCCACTCCGCTGCCCGGTCCAGCGCCCGCCGCGAACACCACGGCATCGGCACCGCGCAGATGTGCCGCGATCTCGTCGACCGAGCAGTTCTCCAGATCGACGACGAGAGCCTCGGCCCCGGCGGCTCGGAGGTCGGCGGCGTGTGCCGGGTTTCGGATGAATCCGGCAACCGAGTCGCCGCGCTGTGAGAGCAGCCGCTCGAGGATGAGGGCGATCTTGCCGTGTCCGCCGGCGATGACGATGCGCATCGCTCTACGCTAGCCGGGCGCGCAACTCCCGCTTGAGTACCTTGCCGTAGCTGTTTTTCGGCAGCTCGTCGATGAACTCGTAGCGCTTGGGCCGTTTGAAACGGGCGATGCGCTCCAGCAAGTGGGCGTCGAGTTCGGCCGCCGACACCGAGCCGACGATGAACGCCACCACGACCTCGCCCCATTCCTCGTCCAGCGCTCCGACGACGCCGGCCTCCGACACACCCGGGTGCTCGACCAGGGCTTCCTCCACCTCGCGTGGATAGATGTTGCTGCCGCCGCTGATCACCACATCCTTGGAGCGGTCGCGAAGGGTGAGGTAGCCGCGGTCGTCGAACGATCCCATGTCGCCGGTGCGCAACCAGCCGTTCTGCAGGGTGGCGGCGGTCGCTTCGGGGTTGTTCCAGTAGCCCGACATCACGACGTCACCCCGGCACACGATCTCACCGATCTCGCCGATGGCGGCCGGTGTGCCGTCGTCGCGCAGCACCGCGACATCCACCCCGGACCGGGCGTAACCCACTGACCCGAGAATGGCGTCGTCCGCATCGAGGTGGTCGGCGCGGCGCAGGCCCGTGATCGTCATCGGCGCCTCGCCCTGGCCGTAGAGCTGTACGAAGATCGGGCCGAACGCGGCCATCGCCTTCTTCAGGCTGTCGACGTACATCGGGCCCCCGCCGTAAACCACCGTTCGCAGATTGTGCGGGCAGGCGCGTCCGGTCTGCACCAAGCGCTGAACCATGGTGGGCGCGAGGAAGGCGCTGCAGCCGGGATGGTGGTCGCAGAGATCGAGGAACTCTTCGGGCTCGAACGCACCGGATTCGGGTATCACCTGCCGAGCGCCGCGCAGCACGTACGGCGGAATGTAAAGACCTGACCCGTGCGACATCGGCGCGCCGTGAATGAGACTGCAATTCTCGTCCGGGGCATCGAAATCCGCGAGATGTGCCACCGTCATCGCCATTAGGTTGCGATGCGACAGCATGGCGCCCTTGGACTTGCCGGTGGTTCCGCTGGTGTAGAACAGCCACGCCAGCGTCGAGGGATCGGTAATGCGCGGGGGATCCGACGGCGCGCCGCCCAGTCGGCTTGAATATGCTTGCGAATCCACGAGTTCGATGGGCACCGCGGTGGCCGACGCCAAAGCCGCACCGATCTTCGGCGACGCGAAGACCTGCGATACCCCGGCGTCGTCGAGGATCTGCTCCATCTCGCGTGGATGCAGCTTGTAGTTGATCGGGACGACCACGCACTCGGCGGACCAGATGGCGAACATCAGCTCGACGATCTCGGGTCGGTTCTCGCTGGCCACCGCGACTCGCGCTCCTGCGCCCAACTCGCGGATCGAGGTCGCCAGCCGCAGCACGCGCTCGCGCAGCTCACCCCACGTATGCAGTTGACGCTCACCGTGATACACCGCGCCGCGGTCGCCGTGTCGTGCGGCGGCCTGGTCAAGCAGTGCGAACAGATTCAACGCGCGACCCATTCCGAATTCAACGCGAAGTCGGACAGGTACTTCGTCGAGCTCCAGCCGCCGTCGACGACGATGGTCTGCCCGTTGATGAAACTGCCACCCTCCGAGCACAAGAAAGCCACCGTGCTCGCCAGGTCGTCGACCTTGCCAAGCCGCGGGTACGGCGTCATCTCGGTGTTGATCTTGCGGAACCGCTCGTCTTCAAGGCGTGTCGCCACCATCGGGGTGAGTGTGACGCCGGGAGCCACGGCGTTGCAACGGATTCCCTGTGGACCGTACTGACACGCGATGTGCATCGTCAGCGCCGTCAGGCCGCCCTTGGCCGCCGAGTACGCGCCGCCGCGCAGGCCGCCAACGACCGCGAAGGTCGACGTGATGTTGATGATCGCGGAGCCCGCCTGCATGTGCGGTATCACGTCGCGCGCCAACCGGAATGGCGCCCGCAGCATCAAACCCAGGAAGTAGTCCAGGCTTTCATCGTCGGTCTCGTGTAGCGGCTTGGGGCTGCCGACGCCCGCGTTGTTGATGAGGAAGTCGATGCGCCCCCACCGGTCGACGGCAGCGGCCACGATCCGTTGCGGCGCATCGTCCGCCGTCAGGTCCACGGCGATGGTGGCCACCCGTTCTGGATCGCCGATCGCCTTCTCCAGCTCGGCGAGCCTGTCCTCGTCGCGTCCCGCCCCAACGACGGCCATGCCCGCCTCCGCAAGCTTCGTCGCGCAGCCGAAGCCGATGCCGCTGCTTGCTCCCGTCACGATCGCTACTTGCATTTCAGTCCACCTTTGTTCTTCCCGTCGCTTCGCTCGCCCCGGCCGTCAGCTCCGCTCGGATTTGATGCTTCAAGATCTTGCCTGCGTCGTTCTTCGGCAATGTGCCCCAAATGACAATCTGTTCAGGGATTTTGAACTTGGCCAGGCCCTCGCTCACGAGTAGTTCGCGCAGGTCCGTCAGGTCGGGCGCGCGCTGATCGGATGCGACGATAACGGCGCACGCTCGCTCCCCGGTACGCTCATCGGGCACGCCGACGACCGCGATCTCCGCGATGCCCGGATGCCCGACGAGGATGTCCTCCACTTCCTTGGGCGCGATGTTCTCGCCGTTGCGGATGATGATGTCCTTGGCCCGGCCGGTGACAACCAAGTAGCCGTCGTCGACCCAGCGGCCGAGATCACCCGTCCGGAAGTAACCCTCGTCGTCGAACGACGCCGTTTCGTCCTCCGGATGCAGATAGCCGACCAGCATTTGCGGTCCCCGCGCGCGGATCTCGCCGTCGACCAGTTTGATGTCGGCGATCCCGGCCCGACCATCGGTGTCCGCCGCATGTTCGGAGTCGTCCAGTGAGCCCACGGTCGTCACCGGCACTTCCGTCGAGCCATACACCCGGCTGACCGCCGCCTGCTCGAAATAGGTTGAAGCCCTGCGGATCAACGACGGCGGCACGGACGCGCCCCCACAGATGAACACCTTGAGGTCGGGAAGGCGCGTGTCCGCGCGCTCAGCAGCGGCCAGCAGGCCCTCGAGAAACGGCGTGGCCCCTGCCATGTGCGTGCAGCGTTCGGCAATAATCAGCGACGCCGCGGCGTCTGCGTCCCAGCGCTCCATCAGGACCGCCGTGGTGCCCAGCAGTAGCGGGCATTCGAACGCATAGATCGACCCACCGATGTGTGCGATCGGCGACGGGACGAGGAACGTGTCGCCGTTGTCGACCAGCCAATGCTCGCCGAGCTGACGGATCAGCGCGTGGATCGAATTGTGGGTGTGCAACACCCCTTTGGGACGACCGGTGGTGCCGGATGTGTAGAGGATCATGCGTACGGAGTCGGGGTTCAGGACGGGCATGGCCGCCGGGCCGTCGTCGGCGAACAGGGCCGGATACGGCGTGTGACGGCCGGCGTTGCCCCGCAGCACCACGACCTCGGGCGGTGAGGTCATGTCTGCGGTGACCCGGTCCAGCATCGCGACGTAGTCGTGCTTTCCGAAGACAGACGGCACGAAGATCGCGCGGCTATCGGCGTCGGACAGGATGAACGCCAGCTCCCGATCCCGCAGGGACGGCAGGATCGGGTTCACCACCATGCCCGCCATCGTCGCGCCCAGGTAGATCACCGCCGCCTCATGCCAATTCGGCAGCATGAACGACACCACGCTGCCAGCAGGCATGCGTGTCATCAGTCCCTTCGCCATCTGCGTCGTCTGCTCGTGCAGCGTCTTGCAGTCGAGCCGAATGTCGCCGTCGACCAATACCGTTCGCTGCGGCGTGGCCCTGGCGGCGTCCCGCAGCGAGTCGGCGAGTGTCTCCCGCACCCACAGTCCCCGCTGGTAGGCGTCGGATGCGCGTTGCTCGTCGACCCGCACCGTCCGACCTAACCCTTGATCCGGCGCATGGTCATGGAATGCCGGTACCGCGACGATGGGTGCGTGTTGATCGTGACCTGGGCGATCTCACCGTCCGATGTTTTGTAGGTGCGCTGCATCTCCAGCGCGGCGGTGCCCGTTTCGACCTTCAGCGCGTCCGCCAGTTCAGGGGTGACCGGCACCGCGGCGATTTCCTGATGCACCTCGACGACGCTGACCCCGAACAAGTCCTCGATCAGCGGAAAGATCGGCCCGGAGTGGCGTTGCAGCAATCTGCCCACCGCGGCGAAGACGCGGTTGATGTAGTACTCCGTCTTGCAGACCGGGGCCGCGCCGCCGTCGACCCGCCGGTAACCGCGAACCGCCAGCCACTCCGAGCCGACCTGCAGGCCGGTGCGCGCGGCGAGGGCGTCATCGATCGTGACCATGGTGTTGGACTCGATTGCGAACTTCGCGCCCGTCGCGAACGCAAGCAGGTCGTCGATCGACATCACGTCCTGGGCATACGAATTCGTTGCCGGACGTGGCACGACGAGCGTTCCTGCGCGTGGACGCGACGCGACGAGATTGTCGTCGCGCAGTCTGCGCAGCGCTTCCCGAATCGTGAAGCGGCTGACCTCGAACCGCTCGCAGAGTTGTTGCTCAGTGGGCAGCTGCGAACCCACCGGGTACACGCCGTCGACGATCTCTTTGCGCAGCGTGCGCGCCACCTGCAGGTAGCGATGGTCGGTGGGGCTGACAGTCATGCGCGTCGCAACGCCAGAACGCTGCCGTCGCTGTCGGCCGAAACGTACAGGGTGCCGTCCGGCGCGATGGTGATGCCTGCGAACGGGCCCTGGGGCCCGGAGAATGGCGGCATTCCCTTGAGCGGCTTGGGTTCCACACCGGGCGGGGGGCCGACCGGCAGGCCAGAAGCGATCGTGCGGCGGTCGCCGGTGTTGAGGTCGAATGCGATGACCTCCTTAGCGCCGGCATCGACGACGTACAGCTGCCCGTCTGAGACCACGATGCCCTGTGGTCGTTGCAGGCCGTCGACCACCGTCTCCGTCGACCCGGCCAGCCGCACCACCCGACCTGCGCCGGACTCGGACACCAATGGGTTGCCGTTCGGGTCGAATGCGACGCCGACCGGATCCCGCAGTCCCGACGCCAGCACCTCTACGTTGCCTGACCGCAGCGAGTGCACCCGACCGGTGCCGAGTTCGGCGAACACGATGGTGTCACCTGGGCCGATCGCCACGCCGTAGAGCTGGTCGAATCCGTCTGCGAGATAGTCTGTTTCGCCGTCGGCAGGACGGTAGCGGGCGATCTGGCCCCCCGACGTCGCGACCACGAAGGTGCCAGGCCCCGCAGGAGCCAAGCCGCGAACGAAGCCGGGATATCCGGGCGAGAACAGCATGCCGACCGTCTGCAGCGATCCGTCGGGACCGACGACATAGAAGTAGGTGCCGTCAGCGACATAGAGGTTGCCGTCATGACCGATCGCGAGATCCAGCGGCCAGTTCAATCCGCCAGGCAACACCGTGCGAGTCTCGCCGCCGCCGAGGATCTCGGTGATCTCACCGGTGAAGTTCGAGACGAACAACCGGTCGTCGACGAAGGTCAGATTGTCCAGCCCCGGAGTCAGCTGAGCCAGCAGGGTCTGCTCGCCGCTGCGCGGATCGATCCGCAACACCTGCCCGCTGGCCACCTGCGTGGAGACGATGAAGCCCTCCGAATCGAACTTCACCGAGTCGGGCACACCGAGGTCGCCCGCAACCCGTTGCGGCTCACCGCCTTCAAGATCGATCCTCCAGATCTCGTTCGCCACCATCAACGGGTAGTACAGCAGGCCGTCGGGGCCGACCTCCATGGCGTTGGGCGACGGGAGGTCCTCGAGCAGTATGCGCTGCGCGCCATTGCTGCGATCGAGTTCCATCAGCCGGCCGCCCTCGCGGCACTCGCCGATGAAAAGCCGGTCCTGGTGCACGGTGATGCCGTTCGCGCAAGGAAGGTCGTCGCGCAGCACTCGGGTCCGCCCTCCGGCGTCTCGCACGCTAACCCGGCCGTCCATCACTTCGGTGGCGTACAGGTTGCCGCTGCTGTCGAAGGCGACGTCGTCGGGCGCAATGATGTCACCGCCCTTGGCGCTCACCGTGTCCACCCGTCCGGTGCCGAGATCCAGCGCACTGATCTGACTGCCGGTCACCTGCGCGACATACACGCGTCCATCGGGACCTGTACGAAGACCGTTCGCGCCGAACAATCTGCTCGGTGCGGTGAGGCGCTCCAGCCGCCAGCCTTCTGCAGCGGCGGGGCTGGGTGCGGTGAACCTGGAGGGCGGGAGCGACTCCGTCGCGGGGAGAGTCATGATCTCGGACGTTATCAAGGTCCCTTAGTCCAGACAATAGCCACAAGAAGAGACCCATCCGGCCTTGACGAGCCGATCGCCGCTGCGGAATAGTGTTCTGCAATATGCAGAGCACCGTATTTTGTCCGGACAAATAGGCACATGGACGATCTTCTGAGGCTGGACGGCCGCATCGTCGTGGTGTCGGGCGCGGGTGGCGGTGGCATCGGCACCACCATCACGCGGATGGCAGCCGAGGCGGGTGCCACCGTCGTCGCGGTCAGTCGGTCGAAGGAAAACCTCGACGAGCACATCGCGCCGATGGCCCAGAGTGGGCTGTCGGTCGTGCCGGTCTCCGCTGACGCGTCAACCGACGAGGGCATCGCCGCGGTGCTCGACCAGGTGCGGCGCACCGAGGGCAATCTGTACGGGCTCGTCAACATTGCCGGTGGCGCCGCGCCTGCCACTTGGATGCCCTCGACCCGGGTCAGCCGAACCGACTGGCGCGAGCTGTTCGTCGCGAATCTCGAGACCGCGTTCTTCATGAGCCAGGCGGTGGCCGCAGAGATTCGCAGCCATCGGAACCCCGGCTCGATCATCTCGTTGTCTTCGATCAGCGGCATGAACACCGCGCCGTTCCACATCGCCTACGGGACGGCCAAGGCCGCGGTCGTGGCGATGACCCGCACGATGGCGGTCGAGCTGGCCTCGGACAACATCAGGGTCAACGCGGTGGCGCCCGGCGTCACCGAGACGGCGGCGTCGCGCACGTATACCGACGACGACCCCGAGCGAGACCGTAAGGCGATCGCGATGGGGCGCCGAGGCCGACCCGAGGAGCAAGCCGGCGCCATCCTGTTCCTGCTATCGGACCTGTCGAGCTACGTCACGGGACAAACTCTGCTCGTCGACGGCGGCCTGAACCTCAAGTGGACCCACCTCGGCGCCGACAACACCTCCCTGTTCCTCAAGGACGAATCCTTCCGCGCGAGCATCAGTCGGTTTGAAACGGAGGAAGCATGACCGATATGGAATCCAAAGTGGCGGAAGAACTTGCTGAGGACTTCTCTCTACCTGTGACCATCGGCGTGGAGGCCTACATCTCCGAGGAGTACGCCCGCGCAGAACGCGACAAGCTGTGGCGCAAGGTGTGGCAACAGGTCGGCCGGGTCGAGGAGATCCCCGAGGTGGGCAGTTACCTCACCTACGACATCCTCGACGACTCGATCATCGTCGTGCGAACGGGCGCGAACGAATTCACGGCCCACCACAACGTGTGCATGCATCGCGGTCGCCGGCTTGTCGACGCCCCCGACGGCGCAAAGAACGCGTGCGGCCGAGCGCGAAAGTCATTCGTGTGCGGATTCCACGGCTGGACATACGGATTGGACGGCGCTTGCACGCACATTCGCGAGCAAGACGACTGGAAGGGCGTGCTCACTCCGCAGAACACCCATCTCGCCTCGGTTCAGGTTGACACCTGGGCCGGCTGGCTGTTCGTCAACATGGATCCGGACTGCGAACCGCTGGCGGACTATCTGTTTCCCGCGGCGAAAATTCTCGATCCCTTCGGCCTGGAGAACATGCGCTACAAGTGGCGCAAGTGGCTGAACTTCGACTGCAACTGGAAAGTCGCGATGGAGGCCTTCAACGAGACCTACCACGTGTTCACCACGCATCCGGAGTTCAACAAGTTCGGCGAGTTCAAGGGCTGGGCCAAGGCGCAGGGCAAGCACAGCAACATCGGATACGACGCGCCAAAGGACTTGGAGGCCACCAAGTCCAAGATCAGGCTCGGCACGGGTGCGGACCCGCGGATATCGACCGCGGAGATGCAGGTCTACACGATGGAGGAGACCAACGCCACCACCACCCAGACGCTGGTCAACGCTGCGAAGCGGTTGGTCGACGAGTTGCCCGAAGGCACCCCGGCCGACAAGGTGCTCGAGCACTGGCTGGCCTCGGCACGTCGCGACGACGAAGCGCGCGGGGTGATCTGGCCGACGATCCCGGCCGACATCCTGGGGCAGAGCGGTACCGCGTGGCAGATCTTCCCGAACTTCCAGATCGGCCAGGGCCTGACCAGTGCGCTGTGCTACAGCGCCCGGCCTGACCCGAGTTACGACCCGAACAAGTGCATCTTCGAGGTCGCGGTGTTCGAGCTGTATCCGAAAGGCGAGGAGCCGCAGACGGAGTGGGCGTACACCCCGGTCGGCGACCCGAACTGGATGTCCGTCCTTCCGCAGGACTTCTCGAATATGGCCGCAGTGCAGCAGGGCATGAAGTCGGCTGGATTCCCGGGCACCAAGCCCAACCCGTATCGCGAACGCAGCACCGTCAACCTTCACTACCAACTGTCCAAGTACATGGGCACCGGCGAGCCACAGGAGCTTTGAATCGATGACGTCGTTCGACACGTGCGGTCCGACTGATACGCCGACCGACATCGACATCCCCGCAATTCGGGAGAAGTACGCTGCCGAACGCGCGAAGCGTCTGCGGCCCGAGGGCGGTTCGCAGTATTTGGAGCTCGAAGGGGATTTCGCCGAATTCTACGAGGTCGACCCGTACACGACGGTGACCGAGCGCGGCCCGATCGTCGAAGACGCCGACGTCGTCATTCTCGGCGGCGGCTTCGCCGGACTGCTGGCCGGCGCGTATCTCAAGAAGTCCGGTGTCGAAGGTATCCGCGTCATCGAGATGGCCGGCGACTTCGGTGGGGTGTGGTACTGGAACCGATTCCCCGGAATCCAGTGCGACAACGACGCTTACTGCTACATCCCGCTGCTCGAAGAGCTCGACTTCATGCCGTCGAAGAAGTTCGCCGACGGCGCCGAGATCTTCCAGCACTGCCGCAACATCGGCAAGCACTTCGGCCTGTACGACGGCGCGCTGTTCTCCACCCAGGTGCGCGAACTGCGTTGGGACGACGCGACTGAGCGCTGGCGGATCAGCACCGACCGCGGCGACGACATCCGGGCCCGGTTCGTCGTCATGGCACAAGGTTCATACAACCGCCCCAAACTGCCCGGAATCCCCGGTATCAAGGACTACCGGGATGCTGGGGGACACGTGTTCCACTCCGCGCGTTGGGACTACGACTACACCGGTGGTGATGCGGACGGCGGCCTACACAAGCTGGCGGACAAGCGCGTCGCACTCGTCGGTACCGGTGCGACCGGTGTGCAGCTAGTTCCGCACCTCGGCCGCGATGCCCAGCAACTCTTCGTATTCCAGCGGACGCCGTCTTCGGTGGATGCGCGCACCAACCCTCTCACCGATCCCGACTGGGCCGCCTCACTGCAGCCGGGCTGGCAGGAGGAGCGCAAGCGCAACTTCCACAACTGGTCGCCGTTCGTCGGCGTCGTGTTCGGCGAGCCGGATCTGGTGTGCGACTTCTGGACTGAGCTCGGCCGCAACCTGACCGCCCGTATCGCGGGCAGCGACGACCCCGCGTCGGTGACCATCGAGCAGATCATGGCGTTCCGGGAAGAGGAAGACTACAAGATCATGGAGCGGCTGCGTCGCCACGTCGCCGAGATCGTCGACGACCCGGACACCGCCGAGGCGCTCAAGCCGCACTACCGGTTCATGTGCAAGCGTCCGTGTTCCAGTGAGCAGTACCTCGCCACCTTCAACCGCCCGAACGTCACGCTCGTCGACGTGTCCGCGTCCAAGGGTGTGGAACGGTTGACCGAGAAGGGTATCGTCGCCAACGGCGTCGAATACGAGGTCGACTGCGTCATCTTCGCCAGTGGCTTCGAGATCTCGACGGAGATCAGCCGCCGGTACGCGATCGACCAGATCGTCGGTCGCGACGGGCTCTCGCTGTTCGACTACTGGCAGGACAATTACAAGACCCTGCACGGGATGACGAGCCGCGGCTTCCCGAACCAGTTCTTCATGGGCTTCGTTCAGGGTGGCGTATCGGCCAACACCACGGCGATGTTCGAGCAGCAGGCCAAGCACATCGCCTACATCATCGCCGAGGCGCAGAACCGGGGTGCCACAACGGTCGAGCCCAGCCAGGAGGGCCAGGACGCCTGGGTGCAGACGGTCAGCGAGCTCGCAATCGACAACTCAGCATTTGAACTGTCCTGCACACCAGGCTATTACAACAATGAAGGCCGCGGAGGCGCAGTAGGTAACGGCTCCTTCCTCGGTGACTTCTATTCGCCCGGTTTCTACGCCTTCGACGAGTTGATTGCCGAGTGGCGTTCCAAGGGCGACCTGGACGGGCTTGAAATCCGTGCCTGACTTGAGGTTCGACGACCGCGTGGCGGTCGTGACCGGAGGCGGCAGGGGACTGGGCCGCGAGTACGCCCTGCTGCTGGCGTCGCAGGGGGCGAAGGTCGTCGTCAACGATCCCGGCGGCAGCATCAGCGGGGACGGCACCGACGCGGGGCCGGCGCAGGAGGCTGTACGCGAGATCACCGCCGCCGGCGGCGACGCCGTCGCGAGCACCGACTCGGTGGCCACACCCGCGGGCGGCAAGGCGATCATCGACACCGCCCTGGACCACTACGGCCGCATCGACATCCTCGTCCACAACGCCGGAAACGTACGCCAGGCGTCGTTGAGAGAGATGACCTACGACGACTTCGATTCCGTGGTCGACGTCCATCTGCGCGGCGCCTTCCACATCGTGCGTCCGGCGTTTCCGCTGATGTGCGATGCCGGGTACGGCCGCATCGTGCTCACCTCGTCGATCGGCGGTCTCTACGGCAACCACGAGGTGGCGAACTACGCCGTGGCCAAGGCGGGCGTCATCGGCCTTTCCAACGTCGCCGCAATCGAAGGTGTGGCGCACGGTGTGAAGAGCAACGTCATCGTGCCCGCCGCGGTGACGAGAATGGCCGAGGGCATCGACACGTCCGCTTACCCGCCGATGGGTCCGGAGCTGGTGGCACCCGTCGTCGGCTGGCTGGCGCACGAATCCTGTTCCATCACAGGCGAAATGCTGATCGCCCTCGCCGGCCGGGTGGCCAGGGCCGTAGTCGTCGGAGACGCCTGGCGTGTACCGGCCGTCGTGGTCGATCGCAGATGTGGGCGACCACATCGCCGCGATCCGCGACGCGTCGGATCCCGTCGTCTTCCCGGTCGTGCCGGACGGTCACGGCGACCACATCCGGTACAGCTTCGGCATGGCGGCCCAGGGAGCCGTCCGTGGTTAGCCAAGGTCCGCTGAAGGGTGTGCGCGTCGTCGACCTCACCGCGATGGTGATGGGGCCGTACTGCACCCAGATCATGGCCGACATGGGCGCCGAGGTGATCAAAATCGAACCGCCGCAGGGCGATGACACGCGTTACGTATCTGTCGGACCCGCGCCGGGGATGAGCGCCGTCTTCGTCAACGTGAACCGCGGCAAACGCAGTGTCGTTCTGGATCTGCGCTCCGAGGAGGGCAGGACCGCGCTTCGGGCGCTTGTCGCCGACGCCGACGTCTTCATCCACTCGATGCGCGCCAAGGCGATCGCCAAGCTCGGGTTCGACTATGACCAGGTTGCCGCGCTCAACCCGAGCATCGTCTACACCAACTGCTACGGCTACGGCAGGCGAGGACCCGACCGTGACCGGCCTGCCTATGACGACACCATCCAGGCGGAATGCGGGCTGACCGCCGTGCAGAAACAACTGACGGGTGAGGCCGACTTCGTCGGAACCATTGTCGCCGACAAGGTCGCAGGCCTGACCGCCGTCTACGCGACGACAATGGCGTTGTACCACCGCGAACGAACTGGCGATGGTCAAGAGGTGGAGGTCGCCATGTTCGAGACCATGGCGTCCTTCATGCTGGTCGAACATGCCAACGGAGCCATATACGACCCTCCCCTTGGACCTGCCTTCTACCCAAGGACAGTGGCACCCAACCGAAGGCCGTATGAGACGAGCGATGGCTACATCGCCGCGCTGATCTACAACGACAAACACTGGAACGCGTTCGTCGGTGCCGTGAAGCCGGCGTGGGCCAACGACATGTACTCGACGCTTGAACGACGTGCGAAGCAGATCGATACCGTCTACGGACTGGTGGCCCAAACCATGAAGGAGCGCACCACGGAGGAATGGTTGGCGTTGTTCCGCGAACTCGAGATTCCGGCCGCACCACTGAACACCCCAGGCGCTTTGTTCGACAATCCGCATCTCAACGCCGTCGGTCTGTTCGAGACTGTGGAGACCCAGCACGGCCCGGTGCGATTCCCGGGTGTGCCGACCTGGTTCTCCCGGACTCCCGGCCGGGTCGCCGGCCCGGCACCGCTGCTGGGTGAGGACACCGAAGAGGTGCTCGGCGGGCTCGACCTCGGCCAGGCTGACATCGAACCCGCACTGGGCTCGGGATAGGACCGCCAGTGGACTTCCAGATGGGGCAGAAAGCCACTCAGCTGCGCAGCGAGCTGCGTGAACTGGTGAAGGCCCATGTACCCGAGCACTTTTTGGGCGCGTTCACCGACAATCCCGCGGACCTGGAGACCGCCCAGCAGTTCTGCCGCACCTTGGCCGAACGCAACCTGCTCTGCATGGCATGGCCGGAGGAATTCGGCGGCGGCGGAGCGTCGGTGTGGGAACAGACGGTGGTGCGCGAAGAGATGTGGGCGCACCACGAGCCCCGTGGCGCTCAGTACATGGGGGTCAACTGGGTCGGGCCCATCATCATGCGCCACGGCACCGAAGAGCAGCAACGTAAGCACCTACCGCCGATCGCGCGAGGCGAAGTGATCTGGTGTCAGGGCTTCTCCGAACCGGAGGCGGGTTCGGACCTCGCGTCGCTGCGCACAGCCGCGCGGCGCGATGGCGACGGCTGGCTGGTCAGCGGCCAGAAGATCTGGACGTCCTACGCCACCATGGCACAGTGGTGCTTCCTGCTCGCCCGCACCTCCAAAGGTGAGAAGAAGCAGCAGGGCCTGACGATTTTCCTTGTGCCCATGGATGATCCGGCGATCCAAGTGCGACCGATCCGCTGCATGATGGGTCCGCACCATCTCAACGAGGTGTTCTTCGACGACCTGCGGGTCACCGAGGCCGACGTGCTTGGCTCTGTCGATGCGGGCTGGTCGATCGTGCAGGACGTGATGTCCTTCGAGCGCGTCGGCATCGCCAGGTACGCCCGCTGCGAGCGGCTGCTCGCCGCCGCCCCTGCGGTGCTTGGCGATCGCTGGGATGGCCTGCCCGCGGAGTTGCGGGCTCGCTGGGTCCGCATGCTCACGCATTGCCGCCGCGCCCGGTTGATGGCGTACCGCGTTGTCGATCTACAGAGCAGCGGGCGCATCCAGCCCGGTGACGCTGCGGCGTACCGGATCGCAGTCACCAAGCTGGACCAGGACAGCGCCGAGGTGCTGATGGACATAGCAGCCGAGGTATCGCACGACGATCCCCGTGCGAAGTGGTTCCTTGGCGAGGTCGAGGACCACTGGCGGTATTCGCAAGCCTCCACCGTGTCGTCCGGCAGCATCGAGATGCAGCGCATCCTGCTGTCGCGGGCCCTTCTGGCGGCCGCCAAATGATTCTCGATCTCGGCGATGACGCCAAAGAGTATGGCCGGCAGGCGCTTCGGGCGTTCGAGGCCGCAGGTGGCGACCAGCTGGTGCAGCAGGCCGAAGCCAAACCGGACCTCCGCGAGTCGCTCGCGGGTCCGGTGCTGGCCGAGCTCGGCGCATGGGAGCTCGACCCCCGCACCGACGCCGACGGGCTCGAAGCCGCCGCGGCCCTGTGCCGCAGCGCGGGCTACTGGGCCCTGCCGTACCCGGTCGCCGAGCGCCTCGCCAAACCGACCGACCTGGATGTCGACGGGTTGATCGTGGTCGCCGACCCCCGCCCTGCGGGCGTCGTGGCAGGCCTCGAGTCCCGCTGGGCGACAGTGTCTTTAGCTGGTGCGCGAAGCAAGGTGATCAGGCAGGGTGCGGCCGGTCCAGCCTTCGTCGCCGAGCTGGAGCTGTCCGCGGTCGACGAAAACGGCGCGGGTGACGTCGCGCTCGGACTCGTGCTGCCCTGCTGGACCCTTCTCGGCATGCTCGACCGTGCGATGGAGTTGACCATCGCGCATGTGAGCCTGCGCAAGCAGTTCGGGCAGCCGTTGTCGTCGTTCCAGGGTGTGCAGTTCCAGCTGACCGACGCCGAGGTCGAACGCAGCGGTGTGGAGATCCTGGCGAAGTACGCGCTGTGGAGCATCGGCACCGGGCACCCGGAGGCGCTGGACGACGCGTTGGCGCTGCGCATGTCGGCGATCGAAGCGGCAGAGATCGTGTTCCGCGTCTGCCACCAACTGCACGGCGCGGTCGGCTTCTGTGACGAGACCACGTTGTCGTGGCTGTCCCGTTACAGCCAGCCGCTGCGCCGGCTGCCGCTGGGACTGTCGGCAACCCGCGACCTGCTGACCGGCAGGGTTGGCGGAAGCGGGTTGACGGGATTATTCGCATGACCGTCGACCTTGACGAGTTCCGCGCCACTGTGCGGGCCTGGTGTGCCGAGCACATCCCGGCGGACTGGCGCGCCGCGCAGACCGGCGTCAACGACGAGGAGTTCGTCCGCTTCCAGAAGGCCTGGTTCGCCGAACTGCACAGTGCCGGATACGCGGTGCCGCACTGGCCGCGCGAATGGGGCGGTGGAATGTCGGTGGCCGAACAGGTCGTCCTCTACCAGGAGTTGGCCGCGCACGACGCACCCCGGCTTGTGTTGGCCTTCGTCAGCATCCACCACGCGGCGTCGACCCTGCTGGTGGCGGGCACCGACGAGCAGCGTCGCCGACACCTTCCCGCGATCCTCGACGGGGAGATCTGGGTTCAAGGGTTCTCCGAACCGGAGGCCGGCTCCGACCTCGCCAGCCTGCGCACGACGGCGCGGCGGGTCGGTGACTCCTATGTCGTCAACGGCCAGAAGTTATGGGCCAGCGGCGGCAAGCACGCCGATTGGTGTCTGCTACTGGCTCGCACCGACCCGGATGCGCCCAAGCGCAAAGGTATTTCGTACTTCCTGCTGGACATGGCCACACCGGGAGTGGAGGTGCGGCCGATCCGCAACGCCGTCGGAGATTCGCACTTTTGCGAGATCTTCCTCAACGACGTGTCGATCCCCGCCGCGAATCTCGTCGGCGCCGAGAACGCGGGATGGCAAGTGGCGCAGGCGACTCTTGGCGCCGAACGCGGCCTGACCATGCTGGAGCTCGCCGAGCGCCTTGGCAATGCGGGTTTCCGCTGGCTGGTGCAGACTTGTCCGGTCGACGACCCGGTCGTCGCCGACCGGTTGGCACAGTTCGAAATCGAGATCACAGGGCTTCGCGGGTTGTGCCGAAAGATGGTCGAAGAGAACGAGGCGGGCACCGCGGGCCCCGCCGACGCGTCGATCGTCAAGCTCTACTACAGCGAATTATTGCAGCGGCTGACCGATTTCGGCGCCGAGGTCGGTGGCCTACAGGCCCATACCGAGTTGGCCAAACCGATGTCGAGTGGGTGGGAGTCCGGCTCCTGGGTCCTCGACTTCATCGGGTCGTGGGAGTGGACGATCCCCGGCGGGTCGAGCGAGATCCAGCGGACCATCATCGCCGAACGCGGCCTCGGGCTGCCGCGAGAACCGAGTGTGGCCTGATGGCACACGAGTTCGAGGAGTTCCACGAAGAACTCAGATCCGTGGCGGGTGACCTGCTCGCCAAGGATCGCAAGGTCAATTGGCCGACGCTCGTCGACGCTGGGTGGGTTGGGCTTGAGGTGCCCGAGCAGTTCGGCGGAGCCGGTGTCACGTTCGCCGAGGTGGCGGTCATCTGCGAGGAGATGGGCCGCGCCGCCAGCGCCAACAGCTACCTGGGCAGTGCCGTGCTGGCCATCGGCGCCCTGAAAGCGCTGCAGCCCAGCGATACTCGGGACCAACTCTTAGCCGATGTGGCATCCGGCGCGGTGAGAGTGGCCGTTGCGCTCGAGTCGTGGCAGTTCGTGCCCGACGCCGAGGGGGCCAACCGGATCCTGGTGATCGCAAGCGGCGCCGTGGCCGTGGCACACATAGCTGCGATCCCCCAGCCGGTGCTCGACGAAACGCGCCGCCTCGCCACGGTCTCGGCTAATGCCGCCGTGGGTTCAGAGGTGCTGCGGTTCCACGGAGACCCCGACGCCGCAGTCCGTCGACTTCACGAACGCGCAGCGGTCGCCGTCGCGTGCGACAGTCTCGGGCTCAGCGAGGCCATGCTCGCCGCGACGGTCGCGTACGCGAAGGTGCGCAACCAGTTCGGCAGGCCGATCGGCTCGTTCCAGGCTGTCAAGCACGCCTGCGCCGACATGCAGGTGGCCATCGCGGTCTCCCGCCAACTCGTCAGTGCCGCAGTCGAAGCCGTCGCTGAGGATCGACCCGATGCTGGCGTGGCGACCGCGATGGCGAAGTCGCACGCCTGCAGCTCTGCCGTCGACGTCGTCGGCAAGGCGATGCAGCTACACGGCGGCATCGGATACACGTGGGAGAGCGGCATCCACGTCTACCTCAAACGCGCGGCGCTCAATCGTTCGCTGTTCGGATCACCTGCGGCTCACCGCAGACAACTGGCTCAACGCTATCTGTAAAGAAAATCAAGGAGTTTCGTATGGGTGTACCCGTCTACAAACGCATTCTCGACCTCTTCGAGGCCGAGGGTGTCAACACGCTGTTCGGTATTCCCGACCCGAACTTCGTGCACATGTTCTCCGAAGCGGACGCGCGCGGTTGGTCGGTGGTGGCACCGCACCACGAGCTGAGCGCCGGGTTCATGGCCGAGGCGGCATCCCGCATGACGGGCAAGCCAGGCCTGTGCATCGGCACTCTCGGCCCGGGCGTGGCCAACATCGCCGGTGCGATGATGTGCGCGTTGGTGGAGAACTCGCCGGTGATCTTCCTCGGGGGTCAGCGCGCTCGGATCACCGAGCGGCGGGTGCGGCGCGGTCGCATCCAGTTCGTCCAGCAGGAAGGCCTTTTCACGCCGTCGGTCAAGTACAGCTCGTCGATCGAGTACGCCGACCAGACCGACGAGATCGTCCGCGAGGCGATCCGCCGCGCGATGTCCGGCACGCCGGGACCGTCGTATATCGAGTTCCCGTCGCACGTCATCCTCGAAGAGCTCGACGTCCCGGATCCGTTGCCGCCGAGCCGGTATCGACTGGTCAACCAGGGCGCAGGTGCGCGAGAGGTGGCCGAGGCCGCGAAGTTGATCCGTGAGGCCAAGAGCCCGATCTTGCTGGTGGGTCACGGTGTTCACACGTCGCGCACGCAAGGACCGGTCAAGGAGCTCGCCGACCTGATGGCGTGCCCGGTAATCCAGACCTCGGGCGGTACGTCGTTCATCCCCGGGCTGGAGGACCGCACCTTCGCCTACGGGTTTTCACCCGCAGCCGTCGAAGCGGTGGTGAAGTCCGACCTGTGCGTGGCACTCGGTACCGAACTCGGCGAGCCGAGCCACTACGGCAAGACCCGGCACTGGGCGGAGAACGACGCCAACCGTAAATGGGTGTTGGTTGAGCAGGATCCGGTGGCCATTGGCGTGAACCGTCCGATCGACGTGCCGTTGGTCGGCGATCTGCGCGGTGTCGTCCCCCAGTTGGTCGACGCGCTGAAGGACAGCCCGCGTCCTCCCTCCGCCGACCTCGACCGCTGGATCAAGCAGGACGCCGAAGAGCTGGCTCAGCTGGCGGAGAACGCGCCCACCGGCAGAACACCGGTCCATCCGGCCCGCTATGTCGTGGAGGCGACCAAGGCGTTCCCGAAGGACGGCATTCTGGTGCGCGACGGCGGGGCCACCGTCATTTTCCAGTGGACCTACTCGCAGGCCAAGCCGCGCGACGTGATCTGGAACCAGAACTTCGGCCACCTCGGCACCGGCCTGCCCTACGCTGTCGGCGCCTCGGTCGCCGAGGGCGGCAAGCGCCCGGTGATGCTGCTGACCAGCGACTCCGCGTTCCTGTTCCACATCGCCGAACTGGAAACCGCCGCGCGTCAGAATCTGCCGCTGGTGTGCGTGGTCGGCGTCGACCATCAGTGGGGGCTGGAGGTCGGCGTGTACAAGCGCACGTTCGAGCAACCCTCGCCGCAGCCCGGCGTGCACTGGAGCAAGGACGTGCGGTTCGACAAGATCGCCGAGGGCTTCGGATGCCACGGCGAGTACGTCGAGAAGGAAGACGAGATCGGGCCGGCCATCGAGCGGGCCTACGCCAGCGGCAAGACGGCCGTCGTGCACGTCTGCATCGACCCGAAGGCCAACTCGGAGGAGATGCCGAAGTACGACGAATTCAGAACTTGGTACGCAGAAGGAACTCAGTAGGGAAGGGTTTGAGGAAAGGTGGAGCCATGCGCGAATATCTGAAGTTCTACATCGACGGCCAGTGGGTCGATCCGGTCGAGCCGAAGTCATTGGACGTCGACAACCCGACCACCGAACAGGTCTCCGGCAAGATCGCACTCGGCTCCGCAGCCGATGTCGATAAGGCCGTCAAGGCGGCCAGGAAGGCCTTCGCCACCTGGTCGGTTAGCACCCGCGAGGAGCGACTGGACCTGCTGCAGGCCATCCTCGCCGAGTATCAGAAGCGTTCGGCCGACCTCGGCGAGGCGGTGTCCGAGGAGATGGGCGCACCGCCCTCGCTGGGTTCAGGCACACAGGTCTACCTGGGCCTCGGCCATCTGAACAACGCCATCGACGCGCTGAAGAACTACTCCTTCGAGGAGCCGCGCGGGTCCACGTTGGTGATCAAGGAGCCGATCGGTGTGTGCGGCCTGATCACCCCGTGGAACTGGCCGATCAACCAGATCGCCTGCAAGGTGTACCCGGCGCTGGCGACCGGCTGCACGATGGTGCTCAAGCCTTCCGAGGTCGCGCCGTACTCCGCTCAGATCTTCACCGAGGTCATGGACGCCGCAGGTGTCCCGGCGGGCGTGTACAACCTCGTCTACGGCGACGGCCCCGGTGTGGGCGTGGCGCTGTCGAGTCATCCCGACATCGACATGGTGTCCTTCACCGGTTCGACGCGCGCAGGCATCGATGTCGCGCGCAACGCGGCTGCGACGGTGAAGCGGGTGACACAGGAGCTTGGGGGCAAGAGCCCGAACATCGTGCTCGACGACGACAACTTCGCGCAGAACGTCGCGATAGGCGTGAAGGCGATGATGCCGAACTCGGGTCAGAGCTGTAATGCGCCGTCTCGGATGCTCGTGCCGAAATCCCGCAAGGACGAAGCCATCGCCGCCGCGCGGAATGCCGCCGAATCGGTGACGGTCGGCGATCTGAACGACTCGTCTGCCATCGGGCCGGTGGCCTCCAAGGCGCAGTTCGACAAGATCCAGGGCCTGATCCAGAAGGGCATCGACGAGGGTGCCACCGTGGTTGCAGGCGGCCCGGGACGGCCCGACGGGCTGGACACCGGCTATTACGTCAAGCCGACGGTCTTCGCCGACGTCAGCAACGACATGACAATCGCGCGTGAGGAGATCTTCGGTCCGGTGCTGTGCATCCTCGACTACGACGATCTCGACCAGGCCGTCGAGATCGCCAACGACACCGACTACGGCCTTGCCGGCTATGTCTCGGCCGCCGACCTTGAGGCGGCGCGTGCCGTCGCCCGCAGGATCCGTGCCGGTTCGGTCGCGATCAACCACGCATTCGACTTGAATGCGCCCTTCGGTGGCTACAAGCGAAGCGGCAACGGGCGCGAATGGAGCGAGTTCGGCTTCGACGAGTATCTGGAGATCAAGGGCACCCTCGGCTACGCGCCCCAGTAGCCGCGCAGTAGCTCCACGCGGAATGGACTCCAGCACTGAAGAATTGGCGGCTCTACTCGACCGCGAGAAGATCCGCGACTGTATCGCGCGTCTCGCTCGCGGCGAGGACCGCCGTGACACCGGCCTCATCGGTGAGTCATTCTGGCCGGACGCGTCTGTCGACCTCGGCATGTTTGCCGGATCCTTCGACGAGTATCTTGCGTGGGTGGTGCCCGGCTCGCCGGCGATTCCGGTGACCCAGCATGTGTTGGGGCAGACCGTAATTGAGTACGGGCGCGACACTGCCCTGGCTGAAACTCACGTGACCGCCTACCACCGGCTGGCCGCAGACGATGGAGAGCGTGACACCGTCGTCGGTGGGCGCTACCTCGACCGGATTGACAAGCGCGGGACCCAGTGGCGAATCGGGCAACGCACGATGCTCTACGACTGGTATCACGACTTCGGCCCCGCGATCGACTGGTCGCAGGGTCTGATGGGCTTGCCCTTCAGTGCCGACCACTACACCGGCAGGTCCGTCGGCGATCACAGCGAGACGTTTTTCGGCGAAGGCGCGGAATGGGCGCGCTGACAGGCAAAGTCGCGGTGGTGACCGGTGCCAGCCGTGGAATCGGCAAGGGCATCGCCGTTGCGCTGGGGGCGGAGGGTGCCACCGTCTACGTCAGCGGCCGCACCATGACACCGGACGCGTATGAGCTGCAGGGCTCTGTCGGCGAAACCGCGCGTGAGGTGGACCGCCGTGGCGGCACAGGCGTCGCCGTCCACGCCGACCATGCCGATGACAGCCAGGTGGCGGCGCTGTTCGACCAGATCCGGCGCGAGCAGGGCCGACTCGACATTCTCGTCAACAACGCGTTCGCCCTTCCCGAGGACCTGACCGAACCGGGGCCATTCTGGGAGAAGCCGCTAAGCCATTGGGACATGGTCGATGTCGGCGTCCGGTCCAACTATGTGGCGGCGCGGCATGCGGCGGCGATGATGGTCCCGCAGAAGTCGGGACTCGTCGTCGCCATCTCGGGTTATGCCGCGGTGACCTACACCTACGGCGTCGTCTTCGGGATGTGCAAGACGGCGGTCGACCGGATGGCGCGGGACATGGCCATCGAGCTCGAGGCGTACCACGTCGCCTCCCTTTCGCTGTGGCAAGGACTCACCTTCACCGAGCGGGCCCAGCGCAACCTGCGACGCAGCCCTGAGATGACGAAGCAGACAGTCACGGACCCCGCGGTGGGCTGCTCACCCGAGTTCCCCGGCCGGGTGATCGCGGCACTGGCGGCCGATCCGGACGTGATGAAGCGGTCGGGCGGCAGCTTCATCACCGCGGAGGTCGCGCGGGACTACGGGATTACCGACGTCGACGGCAAGGTGATCCCATCGTTACGCGGCGAACGTGGCGAACCGATATGGCGCCCGATCGCGCAGGCCTGACATGGACAGTGATCGCGCGGCGCGGATGGACCTCCTACTGGACCGGCAGGACATCCTTGACTGCCTGACGCGCTTCAGCCGCGGCATGGACCGCTTCGACCGAGACCTGTTTCTGTCCGCGTTTCATTCGGACGCAGTCATCGCTGCAGGCGACTTCGTCGGCGGGCCGGCAGAGCTCTACGACTGGGCCTCGGCCATGCACGAGGAGGGGCAGCTGGCGACGCACCACAACCTGCTCAACCACATCTGCGAGATCGACGGCGTCACCGCGCATACCGAGACCTATTACCTGTTCGCCGCGCGCAACCGCGACGAGACCAACTGGATCGCCGGCGGGCGCTACTTCGATCGGCTGGAACGCCGCGACGGGGCGTGGCGGATCGTTGTGCGAACCAACGTCATCGAATGGTCGGGCATGGTGCCGACGATGCCGTTGCCGTTCGCCGACGTTCCGGACATCCACGGCAACGGCGCAGCGTCGCGCAGCAACGCCGATCCGTCGTACCTTCGCCCGTTGGTCAATCGTCGCCAGAGGTCGCTTTAGACTGCGGAAATGCCAGCCGAAAAGTACGAATACGGTATCGATTTCGACCGCGTCGCCGCGATCGACATCCACACCCATGTCGAAGTCGACGGCCACGGCCACAAGGCCTACGACGACGAACTGGTCGAAGCCGTAGGGCAGTACTTCAAGATGGGGCCCGGCGCGTTGTCGAGCGTCGACGCCCTGGCCGACGAGTACCGGCGACACAACACTGCTGCGGTGGTGTTCACCATCGATGCGCGTACGGGAATGCGGCATGTACCGAACTCTGTCGAGGACCTCGTCGCCGGCGCGATCCGCAACAACGACGTGCTGATCCCGTTCGGCAGCGTCGACCCGTGGCACGAGAGACGCGCGGTTCACCGCGTCCACGAACTGGTCCGCGATTACGGCGTCAAGGGCTTCAAGTTTCATCCCAGCATGCAGGCGTTCGAGCCGAACGACCGGCGGTTCTATCCGATCTACGAGGCGATCACCGAGGCGGGTGTGCCCGCGCTGTTTCACACCGGGCAGACGGGCATCGGCGCCGGGCTGCCCGGCGGCCACCGCATCAAGTTGCGCTACTCCGACCCGATGCTGCTCGATGACGTCGCCGCCGACTTTCCGGAGCTGACGATCGTGATGGCTCATCCCGCGGTGCCGTGGGTGGACTCGCAGATCGCGATCGCGACCCATAAGGCGAACGTCTACGTCGATCTGAGCGGCTGGTCGCCCAAATACTTCCCGCCACAACTGGTGCGGGCCATCAGCCGTCAGCTGCGCACCAAGGTGCTGTTCGGCACGGATTACCCGTACATCAAGATGGACCGCTGGCGCCGCGACTTCGAGGGGCTGGACATCGACCTGGCCGCGGTGCCGCTGATCTTCAAGGGCAACGCGCTACGGGTCCTCGGGATCACGGCCTAGAACGCCGAACGTGCGTGTACGGCGAAAAATCGGCCCAGTTTTCGCAGCGAGCGCACGTTCGATGAGTTTTCAGGGCGGCCGCGGTCGATATCCCTGACCGACTCACCTCGAAGGAGACCACCGTGGCCACTCGTGAACGCGCCCCGCTCGGCGCCCCAACCTGGATTGACCTGCTCTCGTCGGACCTCGACCGCTCCCAGGAGTTCTACGGCGCGGTATTCGGCTGGACGTTCGAGTCCGCCGGCCCTGAGTACGGCGGCTACGTCAACGCGTTCAAGGACGGCCACCCGGTGGCGGGATTGATGGGCAACGATCCGCAGTTCCGGTCACCCGACGGCTGGACCACGTACCTGCACACCGCTGACATCAACGCCACCATCGCCGACGCCACCGCCGCAGGCGGGGTGAATTGCGTCGAACCGATGGAGATCAAGGACAAGGGCTGGATGGCTCTGCTGACCGATCCCGCCGGCGCCGTCGCCGGGCTGTGGCAACCGACCGGGCACAACGGCTTCGAGGTCGTCAACGAGGCCGGCGCACCGGTGTTCCACAGTTTGACCACCCGCGACTACGGCAAGGCGCTCGACTTTTACCGCCAGGTCTTCGGCTGGCAGACAGAAACTGTTGCCGACACCGATGAATTCCGCTACAGCACAGCAAGTTTCGATGGCAAAGCGCTGTTGGGAGTGATGGATGGCACCAACCACCTGCCCGAGGGCGTGCCGTCTCACTGGGACTTCTTCCTCGGTGCCGAGGACGTCGACAAGACCGTGGAGTTGGTCAAGGAGAACGGCGGCAGCGTGATCCGCGATGCCGAGGACACCCCGTACGGCAGGCTCGCCGCGGTGGCGGACCCCACCGGCGCGGGCTTCAACCTGTCTTCGCTTCAGGACTAGGGCCGGACCGCTTGGCACGCTGACCCTTGCGGAGCGTGTCCAGCAGCTCCCGGTAGGGCCCGACAAGGTAGGCGGTGTCCCCGGCGGTCAGTCGGGCATCGCGGCGTGGATGCAGTTTGGTCGGCGCGTCGTCACTGGCGATCGCGATCACCCGGCTCTGGGTCGACAGCTCGTCCATCCGTAGCCCGTCGAGTTTGCTGCCGGGTTCGACATGCACGCCGCCCACCATGAACGAACGCAGCCCGACCGAGAACGTGCCGGCCACCTGCAGGCCCATCGCTGCACCGATGAACCACGGCGTCGCGAGATCCACAGTTGAGCGGACGTATTCGAAGCCGAATCGTTGGCCGACTGCGGTGCCCAACGCGCGGTCGTACACCCGCATCACGATCGGGATGTGGGGGCGATGAACTTCCAGCATCACGCCGGGGCCCAGCATTTCGCGCAGCACGATGCCGGTTTCGATGTTGACCATGTCGTCCTGCGTGAGGACCGCGATCGCCCGGGCTTCGTCGATCCGCGCCGATTCCAGTGTCTGACGCAGGGTCGCGTCGCCGAAGATCACCGGCACGTCGAGTTCGGCCGCGGTGGACAGGTAGCGGTTGTCCTCGTTGCGTTCGATCACCGCGACGGCGTGGCCCGCGGACTTCAGCACGCTGGCCACCCTGATCCCGAACGACCCAAGCCCCACCACGACGATGTGGCGACGCAGGTGACGCACCTTCTGGCGGCTGGCGGACTGGCCCAACCGGCGCGACAGCAACAGGTCCGCGACGAACGCCACGACGATCGCGGTGGTGGCAAGTCCGGCGAACATCATTACGACGCCCCACAACCGCAGCCAGGTCGGCTGGTCGAGGAAGTTGAAGTCGCCGTAGCCCACGGTGGCGATGGTCTCCGTAGAGAAGTACAGCGCATCCACCCAGCCCATACCCTCGTACTGGTAGGCGAACCGCAGCAGGATGGTGGAGCCGAGAAGCAGTGTTGCCGACACGGCCAGCGCGCGGTAGAACATCGGGTTGAGGTCGTCGCGGAACGCGCGCACCGCGTCCAGCGTCCGGCCCAGCGGCGTGCGGCGCGCAGATCGCGCCGTGATGGGCTTACTAACCCTGATTCCCTGGGCGATGAGCTCGTCGGCAGTGCCGATCATCGCCGTCCAATCGCCGGCCCGCACCAGGTAGTCGCGCCCGGGGCAGGCAACCACCTCCCTGGGTGCGTCGGAGTGCTCGCCGTGGATCACCGCCACCGGGGACAGGTCGCCGTACATCTCGCGCAGCGTGGCGTCGTGCGGTGCGTCGGTTCCGGAGACGACGAAGTTGATGCCGGCCACCGGTATCGTGTGCGTGGTGTGGCCCAGGCACGCCTCCACCACCGAGGGCGCGGCCAGGTCGGCGACGTCAAGAATGGCGCCGGGCCCGTTGTCCTGCGCCATCGCCTCGCGTAGCACGCTGTTGGCGAGCCGGGCCACCACCCTCACGTTCGGATTCGCCTGCCGCGCCAGCAGGGCAATCTCGAGGTTCAGCGCATCGTCGTCATCGACGCATATGACAGCGTCGGCAGCGGTGACCCCGGCCTCGACGAGACCGGTGGGGGCCTGAAGCGTCACGACACTCGTGCCGGCGTTGTTCAGCTCCTCGACGATCCGCATCGCAAGCGCATCGTCCCCGCACACGATGATGTGGCCGTTCATGGTCAAGAACGCTACTTCGGAAAAGGTCGTCGTGAAGGGCGAAGATGTAGTCATGCCCACCCGCCCCAAGATCTACGTCAAGGCATGCATCAACGGCGCTCGCACCCCCGAGGCGCACCCGAATCTGCCGGTCAGTCCCGAGCAGTTGGCCGCCGCGGCGGTCGCCGCGCACCAGGCGGGCGCCAAGGCGGTGCATATGCATCCCAAGAGCGCCGACGGCGTCGACTCGTTGCTTCCGGAGCACGTGGACGCCGCGGTGTCGGCGGTGCGGCACGCGGCGCCGGGGCTGCCGCTCGGGGTGACGACGGGGTTCTGGGCGTTGCCCGACGCGGACGCCCGGCTGCGCGCCGTCGACGGCTGGACCGTGCTGCCCGACTTCGCGTCGTTGAATTGGCACGAGCCCGGTTCGGAGGAACTCGCCCGGCTGCTGCTGAGCAAGGGGCTCGGCGTCGAGGCGGGCATCTTCCACGCCGAGGCGGCCGAGTCATGGGCGGCGTCGGAGATCGCTGCGCACTGCATGCGGGTGATGATCGAATTAGGGCCAGACGGTGATATCGCGACCGCCGACGACCTGCTCAGCCAGGTGCTGGCCGCCGGCTCATCGGCGCCGGTGCTGCTGCACGGCATGGACGAAAGTTGTTGGCCGCTGCTGGAACACGCCGGGGCCTGCGGCGTGCAGACCCGCATCGGGATGGAGGACACGCTTCGGCTGCCGGACGGCTCGACCGCTGTCGACAACGCCGTTCTGGTGTCAGCGGCCGTGCAGCTGCTCAGTCGGTAGGCGCGGCCAAGGCGAAGTCGGCGTAGTCGAATCCCGGTATCACGACACAGCTGACCAGGCAGGGTGTTTCGTCGCGAGGGCGGGCGCGTTGCCAGTGGCCTGGCGGAACGACAATCTGCGGGTGTTCCCCGGCGAGGATATCGGCGCCAAGCAAATGCGTTGTGGCACTGTCCTGTTCGGCCCCGACCTGCAGCAGCAATGGACCGCCGGAGTGGTATAGCCACAGTTCCGCGCTGCGCACCGTGTGCCACGCCGACTGCTGACCGGGCATGAGCAGGAACAGGATTGCCGTGCCGGCGCTGCGCGGGCCGGTGTAGTCGGGCGGCAGCGCGGATTGCGGCATCGTCAGCCCGCTGCGCCACGTCTCCCTGAACCAGCCGCCCTCGGGATGAGGGGACAGGTCGAGACGGCGCGCCCACTCCGGAAGGTCGCTCATCGCATTTCCCCCCTCAATCGGTTCCGAGACTCCACAATATTGACGATGCCTGCTGACAAGTCACCTATTGTCCTGATCCACGGATTGTGGATGCCTCCGCACAGTTGGAGCGGCTGGATCGAGCGCTACAGCGCGGCGGGCCACACCGTACATGCGCCCGCATGGCCAGGCGTATCGGAACTCGATGAGGACCTTGTCCACACCAAGGCGCCCGCCGATATCCGCCTCGGTGAGGTCGTGGATCATTTCGCCGCCTTCGTGCGGGGGCTGCCTGAGCCGCCGATTCTGATGGGCCACTCCTTCGGCGGCCTGATCACCCAGATGCTGCTCGGCCGCGGGCTGGGCCGTGCCGGCGTCGCCATCCACCCCGCCGCGCCACGCGGCGTCTATCGGCTGCCGCTGTCGGTGCTGCGGGCGACGTTCCCGGTGTTACGCAAGCCGTCGAATCGGCATCGTGCTGTGCCGCTCACGCCTGCCGAGTTCCACTACGCGTTCGCCAACACCGTGTCGCGGGCCGAATCTGATTCCTGGCACGCCAAGCTGGCGATCCCCGCGCCGGGCAGGCCGCTGTTCCAGTCTGCGGTGGCCAACTTCCTCCCGAAGGCGCGGGCGGCGACGGTGGTCGACTACGCCAAACCCGACCGGGCGCCGCTGCTACTGATCGCCGGAGGCCGCGACCACATCACGCCGCCGTCGGTGGTCTACGAGAACTTCAATCGCTACCGGCGCTCGGCCGCATCGACGGACTTCAAACTTTTCGAGGACCGACCGCATTTGACGGCGGCGCTGGACGGCTGGAGCGACGTGGCCGACTACGCATTGACGTGGACAGCGGGCCGCAGCGGATAGTCTGACCGGATGGCTCGCCTGCGCCCCGGTTGGCTGGTCGCACTGTGCGCGGCGGTGCTGGCGGTCAGCGCCTGGCTGCCGTGGCTGACCAGCAGGGCCGATGGCGGCGGGCACGCCAACGCGATCGGCGGAATAGTCGGCAACATGCCGGTGCCGCCGCCCGGGTTCGGCGTCGGACAGCTCATCACCGTGCTGGCGTCGACGTTGATCGTCGCGGGCGCGATGGCCGCGCGCGGCCTGTCGGGTCGGGTGGCATCAACGACGGCACTGGCCATTTCGGTACTGCTGGTGGTGCTGACGATGTGGTACTACCGGCTTTACGTGTACGCGCCGGTGTCGGCGGGATACGGGCTGTATCTCGGTGCCTCGGCCGCGTTGTTGGCGGTGCTGCTGTCGGTGTGGGCGATGCTCGCCGCCTGGTCGGCGGCGAGTCGGGTTTCATGAGCGGGTTCGTCGAACCGGTCACGCTGACCGGCCAGCGCTGGGTTGCTCTGGAACCGCTTGCCCGCGAACATATTCCGGAGATCGCCGAGGCGGCGGGCGACGGTGAGCTGGGCAGCCTGTGGTTCACCGCAGCACCTGGCCCGGACGAGGTCGAGCAGTGGGTCGATGGGCGCCTGGCAGTGCAGAAGCCTGACGTGGGCCTGACATTCGTGGTGCGCCGCCTCGACGGCACCTTCGTCGGGTCGTCCAGCTACATGCAGGTCGACGGGGCCAACCGTCGTCTGGAGATCGGCTACACCTGGTATGTGGCATCGGCGCGGCGCAGCGGGGTCAACAGCGAGACCAAGCTGCTGATGCTCGGCCACGCCTTCGACCAGTTGGGTTGTGTCGCAGTCGAATTCCGTACGCATTTCTTTAACTTCACCAGCAGGGCCGCGATCGAGCGGCTGGGCGCCAAACTCGACGGCGTGTTGCGCAGCCACCAGGTGCTGCCCGACGGGTCGCGCCGCGACACCGTGGTGTACTCGATCCTCGACATCGAGTGGCCGGCGGTGCGCAACAATCTGCGATACCGGTTGGATCGCAACGGCTAACGTCGAAACCTCAGCGCAGGCGCCACCTCGGTGGCGATCAGCTCCAGGGACTGCAGCACATCGTCGCTTGGCGGATCGACGGGATGCACCTGCACGATGAGATCGGTGGCCTCGGCAACGATCGGGTCGGCGGCCAGCATGTCGATGACCTCGGCCGGCGTCCCGGCGTTGACGTCGATGATGTCGGGTACCGGCAGATCGTTGCGCCGCAACCAGTCGACATGACGCGCGACACCGTGGCGGGCAAGCTCTTTGGCCCGCACGCCGTCGCGGAGCACGAACACCGATCGCGAGGCGCCGATTCGCGGTGCCAGCCCGACGGGCAGCGCTTCCAGGTATGCGTCGACGATCGGTCGCTGCACCTGATGCAGCTTCTTGTCGGGCGGGCGGGGTTGTGTTCGGGACAGCAGCACGCCGCAGCCGTCCCTCGCGGCGCGGGCGCCTCCCGGGACGGAGAACGTGGACTGCCAGATATCGTCGAGCAGACGGTGACCACCGGGGTGTAGGGCGCGGTGCCGCGCGTCGAGTCCGGAGCCGTGCAGCGCATCTCGAAGCCGGTGGAAGTTCTTGGCGAACAGCGCATTCCGTTCGGTAGGGTCTCCACCGAAGGCGGTGAACAGTGCGTCGCAACCGCCGGTGCCCACACCGAGTTCCAGCCGCCCGCCACACAGAACGTCGAGCACGGCGGCGTCCTCGGCAACCCGGATCGGGTCCTCGAACGCCAGCGTGATGATCGCGGTGCCCAGCCGGATCCGCTCAGTCTGCGCGGCCGCCCAGGCCAGGAACACTAGCGGCGAGGGCAGCCCGCCCTCCTCGACGTCGAAATGGTGCTGGGCCACCCAGCCGACGTCGTAGCCGAGCCGCTCGGCGAGCAGGAACTGTTCGAGCGCTTGCGAATAGAGAACGGATGCGGGCGCGCCGGGACGATCGGGGAGCAGACGGGTGAACAACCCGAGTCGTCGGGTGCTCACCCGTCTTCGCCTCCGTCATTCGGAATCGACGGTGGTTGTGGTTTTGATGGACTTCTGGTCGCCGCCATGGGCGACGTCGATCTTGCGCGGCTTGGCCTTCTCGGAAAGCGGGATGGTCACCGTCAGCACGCCGTTCTCGTACGTCGCGGAGATCTTGTCGCTGGCGACGCCATCGCCGAGCGAGAGCTGCCGCCGATAGCTACCGAAGAACCGTTCGTTGGCCAGCCACTGAACGGATTCGTCGGAGCGTGCGGTGCGATGAGCAGAGATTGTCAGCGTGCCGTTGTCGACGTTGACGTCCACCGAGCCGGGATCAACACCGGGCAGGTCGACGGTCAGAACATAATGATCGTCGATCTTGCACAGATCCATCGGCATAAACCCATGACTGCGAGTTGATCCGGTTTGGCCGGTAAGCAAGGCCCGGGTCATCGCATCGAGGTCACTGAAAGGATCAAAACGAAGCACAGCAATCACCTCCTGCATTGCCTCAGAGCCCGCCACCCTGGCGGGCAGCCAAATCACTGTGCACCTGCGATTTTAGGACTCTCACCCCGAGAGTGCTAGACGCCGAAGTCGACACTCTTGGTCTCGACAGTGCCGGCCGTGCGCCCTGGCGCCGTCTGGTACTTCCAGTAGAGATTCGTGTGCGCGATTACCTGGTCCGGCGGCGGCGCCCCAACCCTCGATTCCATCTGCGTCGACGGTAATCCTGACCGTGCGACGATGCTTGTGTGTCAGCCGCGACGGAGGACCTGCTCGCCGGGGTGCGACGACTGTGCATGGCACTGCCTGAGGTGAACGAAGGGCTAACCCACGGCGGAGAGACCTGGTTCGTGCGCCGGCGGTCGTTCGCCAAGTTCGTCGACCCCGAGAAACATCGGCTCGACGAGCGACACGTCGCGTTCTGGGCGGCCGCTCCGTCCGGTGCCCGCAACGAGCTCGTCGCGGAAGATCCACGGCGCTTCTTCGTGCCACGATTCGGCGGGTATGACTGGGTGGGGATGCGGCTCGATCCGCAATCCGACGGACCCGACTGGCAAGAGGTCGCTGAGATCCTCACGGACGCCTATCGCCAGGTCGCCCCGAAGTTCCTCATCGCCCGGCTCGCCTAGACGGCGGCGACCTGTGCCCCGGTGAGCGGCTCGGCGCACTGGTCGCAGGCCAGCACGGCGCCGAACCGCCTGCCGCACCCCGTGTGGGTCAGGATCACCGCAGGCCCCTCGGGCGCCAGGAACCAGCGCTGCGCCCATTGCAGCGCTGCCACAAGCACACCGAACAACGCCCGGCCCTTTTCGGTGAGCCGGTATCGGTTGTCAGACGCGACGAGCACGCCGTTGGCGGTGAAGATGGACAGTCGATCCGCGATCGAACCTGGCGGGGCGCCGAGCTGGCTCTGAAAGTCGGTGAACCGACTGACGCCGACGAATGCCGCGACCAACAGCGCGCAGCCCCAGCGGTTGCCCAGCACGCTCATCGTCTGCGGGAACAGGCCGGCCGCCGCGTCGCGCTGATCGGCCTCCGATCGCCGACGGGTCGATGAGACCGGTATGGACCGTGGCCACGATCCGCTCGGGCCCCACTGCGCGACAACATCTTTGTCATCGGCGGGCTCGCCGCACGAGTGGCAGATGAGCACCGGCGCGAAGTCGGCGCCGCAGGCGACGTGCCGCATGCCCGGCAACTGCTCTGCATGATCGGGCACCCAGTGGCGCTCCCATTCCCAGATCGACAGCAGTACCGGCCACAGGGACCGGCTGCGGGGCGTCACCAGGTATTCGGACCGGGTCGGGTTCGTTTGGTAGACGCGGCGGTCGAGCAGGCCGTCGCGCGTCAGCGACTGCAGGCGGCGGGTGAGCACCGAATTCGAGATCGGCAGCCGCGTCTTGAATTCGGCGAACCGCGTCGCGCCCAACAGAGCCTGTTGAACGACCAACAGCGTCCACTCGTCCCCGAGCAGTCCGAGCATTCGGGCGACTGCGTTGGGCTCCGGTTGCTCCACCTAGAGTCCGATCGCCCCTGCGGCGGAGTCGGCGTCATGCCAGCGACGCAGCTGTGAACCGGGCGCCCACGTCGAGTGGGTACCACTGGAGATCCGTTCCGGCAGAGCGAGTTTGCACACCGGCCCGTCGGCCACCCTGGCGGCATCGAACACGAGGCAGTAGGAGGCGTCGTCGTTCATGTCGGTGGTCAGCGTGACCAGGTACCCGTCGTCTTCAGTCGTGCTCCCGACGCGCGGCGCCATTGCGGTTTCGCTGCCGTAGACGCCGTCTTCGAACGCGAACCGCTGCTCGGTGCCGGTGTGCAGGTCGTGTTTCACCAGCCCGTCGAACAGGAACCAGGACGGCTTGCCGGTCGCTGCATAGGTGTATCGATAGGGTGCGGCGGCATAGCCGGCGTTGATCGTGCCGAATTCGGTGATGCTGTCCGACAATTGCTCCTCCCGCACCTCGCCGGTGGCGAGGTTGAACCGCCAGCGGTGCAGCCTGGACTGCAGCCTGTCCAACGCCAGGAACCGGAACGCCTTCTGGTACTTGTCACCGGTGAGCGAATCGACCGGGTTGGGCTCACCCTCGAAGAACCCGTCGAGAATAATCTCGTCGCCGTTCTCGTAGGCGTTGGTGAAGTGCAGCACGAACGTCGGGTCTGCCTCGAACCACCGGATCTCCTCGGTTCCGCCGCGACGGGGAATGACCGCGAACCGCGACGGCATGTCGGGGTGGAACCCTGGAAGATGGACGTCGGCCTCCAACAGCTTGGGATCCCAGAACAGCGGAAAGTCGTTGAGAATGACATAGTTTCGAGTGAATGCCATATCGTGCGGCAGTCGCGGGCCTGGCAGCGGCACATCGACGTAGTGCACGAGATCGTTGTCCTCGTCGACGACGCCGTAGTGCATGTACGGCGCCTCCTTGCTGTAGTTGAAGAACAGAAGCTCGCCGGTCTCGTCGTCGACCTTGGGATGCGCCGAAACACCCCAATCGAACGGAAACGCGCCGCCCCAGTCCGCCTTGCCCAGCGTGTCACCGGAGTACGGGTCCACCCGGTACAGGTCGCCGCACTGGTAGAAGCTCGTCAACGCGGTGCCGCTGTGCACGATCACGTCAGTGCTCGAGGCGTCCTTCATCAATGTCCGTGCGCCCCAGCCCTTATCGCGTTTGGCGATCTGCACCGGTTCGGCCAGTCCTGGCCACAGCGGGCCGCCCGCCTCGTTCTCCTCGGCGAACCCGTCGGTGCGGATGAACCTGTTGCGGTAGAACGCCTTCCCGTCGCGGAACCCGACGACGTGCACCATGCCGTCACCGTCGAACGGGTGGTAGAACTTCAGCGCCGGATGCAGCGGGTTCTCGGTGTTGCGTAGGTACACACCGTCGAGGTCGCGTGGAATCTCACCCTCGACGACGGTCAGGTCGTCGGCGTCCCACTCGGTGGTCTGCGGGCGCCACGGGCCGGTCCGGTACGGATGGTCGTCGTCCTCGGGCAGCGTCGAGAGGAACTTGCCGACGATCTCTGGGTTTGTTGCGGCCATCTCACACCCCACTCACGATGAAGCTGACCGTGGTTGCGGTGCTGCCGCCGAAGTTGAGCGTGCCGAACGTCTTTGCGCCCTCGACCTGGTAGTCGCCGGCTGCTCCGCTGACCTGCTTGGCGGCGTCGACGAGCATGCGCACCCCGGACGCGCCGACGGGATGCCCGCCGCCGATCAGCCCGCCGCTGGGGTTGATCGGCAGCCGCCCGCCGATCTCGATCTCGTTGTTTTCGATCGCCTTCCACGATTCGCCTGGCCCGGTGAGCCCGATGTGGTCGATGGCGAGGTACTCGCTCGGGGTGAAGCAGTCGTGCACCTCGAAGCCGTCGACGTCATCGAGCGTGACGTGGGCGCGGTCGAACGCGTCGCGTACCGCCGAACGCACGTGGGGCAGGACATAGGGGTCGTTGGCGGCGCGGTCGAGCTTCTGCTGCAGGCCCAGACCGACCGTGCGGTGCCCCCAGCCGTCGATGCGGCCGATCGGGTGTGTGCCTGGGTGGTCGCGCAGGTAGTCGTCGGTGACCAGGACGATGCCGGCGCCGCCGTCGGTCATCTGGCTGCAGTCGAACCGGCGCAACCGGCCCTCGATCGGCGGGTTGGCTTCGTCAGCGCCGAGCGGGTCGGGCACCGTCCAGTCCCTGGTCTGTGCGTTCGGATTCGCGCGGGCGTTGGCGAAGTTCAGTTGGGCGATGGCCCGCAGATGGGAGTCGTCGAGGCCGTACCGGCGGTCGTATTCGTTGGCCACTTGGTCGAACATGTAGGGCCACATGAACTTTGCTTCGGTGCCCTCGTGGTCGGTCCAGGCGGCCGCGCCGAGGTGCTGCGCTGCGGTGTCGCCGGGCACCGTCTTCTCCAGTTCGACGCCGACGACGAGGGCAGTGCGGTATGCGCCGGACCGCAGGTCGGAGATTGCCGCCAGGGTCGCGACGCTTCCGGACGCGCATGCGGCTTCGTGGCGGGACGCGGGGGTGTCCCATAGTCCGTCATTGACGCTGGCCGGCATCGCGCCGAGGTGGCCCTGGCGGGCGAACATCTCGCCGAAGGCATTGGCGACGTGAACCACCTCGATGTCGGCGGCGTCGACGCTGGCCGTCGCGAGCGTGTTGGCCACCACTTCGGCGGTCAGGTCGGCGAAGTCACGGCCTTCGCGGGTGAAGTTGCGCGCGAAATCGCTCTGATAGCCGCCAAGGATCCAGACGTTTGCAGTGCCCATAGCTGGACGGTACTACAACTAAGAGAGTGACTCGGCGCATTGGGCAAAGGGGAGGCGGCCCCGCCGGCTCTAGGTCTGAACCGACGAGACCTCAGCGAGCACGCTGGTCGACCATTGCGCCCGCCTAATGGGGCATTGCCCGCCGAGTCGATTGACAAACGTCTGCATATCGCCGGGCGACAACGGGAAGCCTCCAGGCATGACAAAGCCGCGGAATGACGACCTCGCCCAGCGAATGGCCGAGCTCGCGCGCGCTGCCGCGGCACCGCGAAGCGTCGACGACGTGTTGTCGGACGTGACCGCCGCGGCGATGGAGCTGATACCCGGAGCTGACACGGCAGGCGTTCTGCTCATCGGTAAGGGCGGCAAGTGGGATTCCGTCGCCAACACGTCTGACCTGCCGTATCGACTCGATGAGCTGCAGATGTTATTCAACGAGGGGCCGTGCGTGGAGGCGGCGCTCGATGAACTGATCGTGCGGACCGACGATTTTCGGTCCGAAGACCGCTGGCCCCAATACGCGGCCGCGGTGGTCGAGATCGGCGTGTTGAGCGGGTTGTCGTTCAAGCTGTACACCAGCGACCGCACCGCCGGGGCGTTGAACCTGTTCTCGTTCAAGCCCAACGCGTTTGACGCGGAGGACGAAACCACCGGTGTCGTGCTCGCGGCGCATGCGGCGGCGGCGATCCTGGCCAGCCGTCACGGTGAGCAGCTGCAGTCGGCGCTGTCGACCAGAGACCGCATCGGCCAGGCCAAGGGCATCATCATGGAGCGCTACGGCGTCGACGACCTGAAGGCCTTCGAGATGCTGCGGCGGCTCTCCCAGGACAGCAACACCAGGCTGATCGACATCGCGCAACGGGTCATCGATACCCGCGGCGAATGAGAAGCGCAACGGCAGATTGACGCGCTGCAGGAGTCGAGAGTGCGGTACTTACGCCCCGTCCTCACGGCCGAGCGGCAGTCCTCGCTCGGGTGAGATGACACGGCTGTGACTAGCCTGCAATAGGGGATTGACCTGGCATGCCAGGTAGGAGTAGAACATTTACTGCTCCGTAAGTCCTCGCAGAGGGGAAGCCCCGGTCGCGAGCGGTTTTCGCGCCGAGGTTTGAAGGGTCGAGAGGGTTGCCGAGCGCACAAATTGGCAGAGGGTATTCCGAACAAGGGGTATTGCGATGCAACAACATCCGGGAAATGAGCATCAATTCGCCGTTGTGAAATCCAGCGGCGGTGACGGCAAGGACGGCGTCGAGGGGGCGTTAGCTGCTGGTGACCCCCAGCGGGTCGGCTGGTTCCGCTTCTACTTCGACGACGACCGCTGGGAGTGGTCGCCCCAGGTAGAGAGGATGCACGGCTACGTGCCGGGCTCGGTCACCCCGACCACCGACATGGTCCTGGCCCACAAACACCCCGACGACTACCGCCAGATCGCTGACACCCTCGATCTGATCCGCCAGTCCCGCCAGCCGTTCAGCAGCCGCCATCGCATCATCGACGTGCAAGGCCGAGTCCACCACGTTGTTGTCGTCGGTGATCTTCTGCGCGAGGTCGACGGAACGGTGCGGGGCACCCACGGCTACTACGTTGACGTCAGCCCGTCGGAACGGGAACACCAGGACCAGGTGACCGCCGCCGTCACAGTTATCGCCGAGGCCCGAGCAGATATCGAGCGGACCAAGGGCATGTTGATGCTGATCTACGGGATGGATGAAGCGGCCGCCTTCGAATTGCTCAAGTGGCGGTCCCAGGAGACCAACGTCAAGTTAAGGCTCCTTGCCGCACAGGTAGCCGCCGACTTCCTAGCTCTTGCCGGTAGAGAACAGCTCCCATCGCGGTCCGGCTACGACCAACTGCTGCTGACTGCGCACCTTCGGATCAATGCGGATACCGAGTCGGTGGACGATACCGTCCTAGAGCCGTCAGAGGATACGGGATAGGCCGCGCCAGTCATCCTGAGCCAGTCATCGTCAGCTCGCGATGTTTCGGCTGGTGAGCATCGGGGTACACGCACTCCGTCGGTTCAGACCCAGCCGCATATTGACCGCGGAGCCGATAGGGGCGTACTGGTGGCTGAGCCGACATCCGATTACTCGGAAGTGACGGACATGTTCCGTCATCTCAAATTACTTGACGAAGCGTCGCTGGCATTCCGGCGTCAGCGCGACGCAATTATCGAACGCGGTCTTCCGCTCGCCGATCACATCGCCCGCCGATACGGAGGCCGGGGTGAACCACTTGACGATCTCGTCCAGGCTGCGCGACTCGGTTTGGTGCATGCCGTTGACCGATTTGACGTCGACAAAGGCGCAGAGTTCCTGTCGTTCGCCGTGCCTACCATGATGGGCGAGGTTCGACGCCACTTCCGTGACTATGGATGGGCGGTCAAAGTACCCCGCCGCGTCAAAGAGCTTCAACCGCAACTGATTAAGGCCCGCGCAGAGCTATCACAACGGCTAGGGCGAGCACCGAACGCCACCGAAGTCGCGGATCATCTAGGCATCGACCGCGATCTAGTGGTCGACGCGACGATCGGTGGCGGCAATTACTCCACGATGTCCACGGATATGCCGGTCGGGGACTACAGACCGTTCGGCGACACCCTGGGCGACGTCGACCCCAACCTGGATAAGGTGCTCGATGTTGCGACGGTACGCCCCCTGATCGCCGCGTTGCCGGAGCGCCAGCGAACCGTCCTCACGCTTCGATTCTTCGAGAACCTCACCCAAACCGAAATCGCCGAACGCATCGGCTGCTCGCAAATGCACGTTTCGCGCCTACTCGCCAAGGCGCTCGACACTCTGCGCAGCCAAGCCCGCCAACCGGTACTCGCGGTCACCGGATAGGGGAAACGCGGTCAGGCGCCGGTTTGCCGATGCGGGTCTGCCACCGGCTTGGATTCCGCAGAACCCCTCAGCTCCCTCATCCAGGGAGTGTCAAGGATCAGCCGAAACCACTGTCAAACATCAGCCGAAACACTGTCAGGCATCAGCCGACGCCGACCTGTCAAGCATCAACCGACGTCATACACACCACAGAATGCCCCCGGCAGGATTCGAACCTGCGACACCGGCTTTAGGAGAGCCTGCAGGCCCTCCTAGTCATGGTCCCGAAAGGTGTTGTGAGCTGGCGATATAACACCATCCGACACCAACCAGAACCACGGCGTGTCGCGGATCCACCGACCAAGCACCGACCACAGATCAGCGCTGAACTCCGGGCGAAGAGCCCGGTTGCGTCCAGCAGAGTGGTGTACGAGCCGGGACCCCATTGTGAGGTGCGGCGTGTCGTAGCCGAATGATTGAAGGTCATCGCGTGATTCTTCGAGAGACCGCCAAAGTCACTCGAGCAAAGGAATCGACGCGATGACCACTGCCCACGATATCGATCTGCCTTCTGTGCTGGCTGAACGACTCACCACCTGTCACCCCGACGTGCTGCGCGAGCTGCTGGCCACGTTCATCCATACCCTGTTGGGTGCCGAAGCGGACGTGCTGTGCGGGGCTGGGTACGGCCAGCGCAGCAGCGAACGCACCAATCAGCGTAACGGCTATCGACACCGCGAATTCGACACGCGTGCAGGAACATTGGATCTGGCTATCCCCAAGCTGCGCCGCGGATCCTACTTCCCGGAGTGGCTGCTGGAACGCCGCAAACGCGCCGAGCGGGCACTGACCACGGTGGTGGCGACCTGCTACTTACTGGGCGTGTCGACGCGGCGGATGGACAAGCTCGTCGAGACGTTGGGTATCACCAGCCTGTCCAAGTCGCAGGTGTCAGTGATGGCCAAGGAACTCGACACCGCCGTGGAGGCCTTCCGGACCCGGCCGCTGGACGCCGGCCCCTACACGTTTGTCGCCGCCGACGCCCTGGTCCTGAAGGTCCGCGAAGCCGGCCGGGTGGTCAACGTGCACACCTTGATCGCGGTCGGGGTCAACGCCGAGGGCTACCGCGAGATCCTCGGCGTCGACGTCTCCACCGCCGAGGACGGGGCTGGCTGGCTGACCTTCTGGCGGTCGCTGACTGCCCGCGGCCTGTCTGGGGTCAAGCTGGTCACCTCCGACGCCCACGCCGGGCTGGTCAACGCTATCGGGGCCACGCTGCCCGGTGCGGCCTGGCAGCGCTGCCGCACGCATTACACGACGAATCTGATGGCCGTCACCCCGAAGACGTCGTGGCCGTGGGTCAAGACGCTGCTGCATTCGGTGTTCGATCAGCCCGACAAGGAATCCGTTGCTGCACAATATGATCGGATCATCGATGCACTAGCCGACAAACTCCCCAAGGCCGCCCAGCATCTCGAAGAGGCCCGGCCAGACCTGCTGGCGTTCACCGCGTTCCCCAAGCAGATCTGGCGCCAAATCTGGTCCAACAACCCCCAGGAACGGCTCAACAAGGAAATCCGCCGACGCACCGACGTCGTCGGCATCTTCCCCGACCGCGACTCCCTGATCCGCCTCGTCGGAGCTGTGCTGGCCGAACAACACGACGAATGGGCCGAGTCCCGCCGCTATCTCGGCCTCGACGTCCTCAGCAAATCCCGAGCCGACCAGGACTCACCGACAGAACAGGAGGTCACCCCGGCGGCACTGACCGCCTGAACCAACAAATCGAGGAATCACACGACGACGTCGTACACCACGTCCCTGGACTTGACCAAGAGCCCAAAGCCAACCTCCGCATAGTCCTCCAAACCCAACCCCAGTCCTAACCCGTCAGCCGACCGCCCGGCGTTGGGTTGCCTCGGGCAACGGGTGGGCCTAGGAAACCCGCGCGCAAGGGGATCAGGATCGCGGCCTCTCTATCGCGGGTGCGGCGGGCGATGGCCCCGCCGCGGTGAGCCAAGCGCCACGCGATGCAAGGTATCGAACGTCACACTGGTGGTCGCTGGCGGCCAGACGGCGGTACCGCGACGACGGGCAGCTGACGAGGGCGGCCGAGGTCGTCAGCGACGTCTTCGACGCGAATGTGTTCCGCGTCGCGCTCAGGGTGATCGCGTTGGTGTACCTAATCCACGGCGAGCAACCACGCGACCTGACTTGTCGTCACGGCGTTTTCGACGAAGAACTGGGCAGCCGGTAGCGCACATCCTCGCGGCGTCGAGCCGGGCGGCGCCAACGGGCACGGCAGCCGGTACTTCCACCAGGCGGTGTTCCTGCCCCGAGGGCTCGCCGGCCACCCGTACTGGGGCGAGCGTGTGGCCGTGGACAGGGACCGCCGAGGCCTCGACGGCGCGCCGGTTACTCCTCGGGCACACAAACGGTGAGCGCCGCCGGCACGATCTTCGCCTTCAACCGCTTGCTGGAACCCCGCTCGCCACCGTCGAGTTCGTACACGAGCGGCTCGGCGAACTTGACGACGATCACCTGACCCTGCGTCATCTCGACGAACGGCGAGCGCTCCGTGCGGCCCGCGGCCGCGCGCCCGAGGGTACGGGCCCACTGCAGGGCGCCCTGGCTCGTGGCGACTCCGACGTCAAGGTAGCCGTCGTCGGGCCGGGCATCGTCGAAAGCGCGGATGCCGCCGGTGATGGTGCCGACGTTGCCGAAGAGGACGCAGGTTGCCGGCCCGTCGAACCATTTCCGCCCGTCGACGCGGATCTTCGTCGGCACCGGCTCATCCCGCACGTGACGCAGCCCGGTCAATACATACGCGAGCCGTCCGGCCCGGTCCTTCAACCCGTGATCGGCGTCATTGACCATCTGAGCATCGAATCCGGCCCCGGCCATGACAGCGAAGTGTTCGCCGTTCAGCTTGCCGAGGTCGAGCCGTCGGCGCGAACCGTGGAACGCTATCCGCACGGCCTCCGCGAGGTCGGTCGGGATACCGAGGTTGCCGGCGAGCTGGTTCGCGGTGCCGGCCGGGATGACCGCGACGACGGCGTCCGAGCCGGCGAGCGCGTCCACACACCGCTGAACCATGCCGTCGCCACCCCACACGAGTACCAGATCGGCACCGTCTTTGACCGTGCGCCGGGCCCGCTTTCGCGCCTTGCGGCTCTTGGACACCTCGTGCCAGATGGGGTCGTCGAACCCCTCATCGGCGATCAGCTTCCGGAGTTCGTTGAGACCGCCGCCGAGGGACTTCTTCCGGTGGGCGATGACGGCGACCCGTCGCGCTGGTACTGAAGCAGCGGCGTCCATGCGAAGTGACCTATCCGTTGGCTGTCGGCGTGCCAGCGCCATTCCGAGTCCGGCGCTCCAGTGCGTCGATCACAACCGGGCAGATATCGACCTCGTACAGACGCTCTATCGCCTGCAGACCGCCCGCGCTCTCGGCGTTGATCTCGACGACTTTGTCGCCGATCACGTCGATGCCGACGAAGAACATCCCGTCCTGAACGAGCTTGTCGCGCATCGCCTCGACCATTGCGCGCGTCGTCTCGGTGATGTCTTCGGGTTTCATCCTGCCGCCCGTGCTGATGTTGGCACGCGGGTCGTTTCCTTCCGGCACCCGCCGGAACGCGGAGACGTGTCCGTCGACCTCGATGAGCTCGCCGTCGAGCAGGAAGATCCGCGTGTCGCCTTCCTCGGCGCCGTCGACGTATCCCTGCGCGTAGATGTAGCCGTCCTCGAGTACCGCCTCCATGATCTGGTTCAGGTTGGGCTCGTCGTGTCCGTCGACCATGAATACGTTGCGGCCCTTCGCGCCGCACAGCGGTTTGATGATGGAGCGGCCCACGGACGAGATGAAGTTCCGGACGTCCTCTTCGTTGCGCGTCATCAGCGATCGGGGCCTGATCTCCGCCGGGAATTCGTCGAGATACGCCTTCGTCCCCGCGCGCCGGAGCACCGTCGGGTCGTTGACCACTGTGACACCGTGTGCGACCAGCAGCTCACCGAACACGGAACCTAAGCTGCTGGCCCACGGTCGATCCTGCAGATCCTCGATCGAGTCGTTCCGCAGGAATACGGCATCGAGCTTGTCCAGGCGTATGCGCTCGGCCGGGCTCTCCTTCATGCGATCGGCGAACGCCGTCAGCGTGTCGTCGTCCCGGGCTATGCCGGGGCGTGCGTGCGCGCCGATCTCGCCGTCGGGCTCGCCGATCCTTAAGTCGCCCAAGCCGACGTACCAAACCTCGTGGCCGATCAGGGCCGCAGCCTTCGCGAGCCGGGTGGTCGCGTACTCGTCGATCTCGGTCTCCACGCGATTGACTAGGAATGCAATCCTCATGCGGCCACGTCCATCCCGAGTAGGTCGACGGCGCTCATGCCTTGACGCACGCGTTCGAGTCGCTCCTCGGCCCCAGGCGCGGACAGCCAACGAGGACGCGCCCACGGAGGTTCGAGCACCCCTTGGTGGATCAGGTCCTCCACGAGCGGCGCATGGTCGAGCGAGAGCTTGCCGGCGAGGAGAGGATCGATGTCGCGTCCTTCGGCGAAGTATCCGAGGACTCGCTCGATCCCGCGCAGATAGATGATGTCCTTCGTCGAGCCTCCGCCGTACGTCGCGCGGCTCGTCACCGACCACGCGGTGCGGGGCGCGAAGCCATGATCGTCGGTCAGGTGTTTGAAGATCTCGATGAAGTCCGCGTTGGCCAACATCATCGATGCAGTCACGACCCTCGCAGCGAGCACGCGCATGCGTCGGGGATCGAGCCCCCCGACCACGTACTCGGCCAGGACTGCCAGGCCTTCCTGCGTCTCCTCGTACGACGGGAGCCCGACGGCCAGGAGCGTCAAGGGTTGGGAGCCGCCGTTGCGATAGGTGAGCACGTGTGTCCCGACTTCGTGCTGGATCAGCGGCTCCACACGGTCCTCACGGAAGGTGGCGGTGGCAGGGATCAAGAGCCTGCCAAACGACACCATCAAATCGGCCACGTCGTCGCGCACCTCGACCGCTACGGGGAAGCCGGGATATCTCGACCGATACGACTCGAGCTCCGCTCGTGCCGCCTCGGCGAATGCCGTTGCGGTGATGCTGCTCGCCATGATCGGTTGCGGATCGATGCGCGCGAGCATCGAGTGAGCCGTCGCGATCAGCGATTCTCCGGGTTCTCCGTAGAGCTGGAGCGCCCCGTACCTGAAGCGCGACGTGCCGCGATCCTCGAGCAGCGTGATCTGCCGGGCGATCTCGTCACGCTTCGCTCGGAAGAGCGAGTTGAGCGCCGGATCCTCCACCCGCTCGATCCTGGCGTTGTAGAGGTCGCGCTTGACCAAGTCCGGACCGAAGCCGAGCGGCCTCGACTGCAGCGTGGGAACCGACTCGAACCCCGAGCGTTCGAAATCCGTCCACGCCTCGGCGCCGTTCGTCGGTGTGACATTGAGCAACAGGTTCAGCTCGCGCTCGATCGCCGTCAGACGAGCGTCGACGGCCAGGGCAGAGGAGAGGTCAGGTGGAGCTCGGTTCATATTTCTTTGGGTCACCGGTTTCACTCCCTTCGCGCATGCCGGGGCTGCTGTGCTAGAGCAACAGGAGCGGCAGCGCACAGCTCACCCTCAGCTCCGTACCAAGCGGCGCCCTGCCGTTGGCCCGGCCCGGGGTTGGGCGACCGTGCGCCGGCCGCCGTTGCGGCATCGGAGGGTCCCTCCGTCATCAGCGGATCGGCCGAAGCCGGCGCCGGGACGCCAGCGCGGACAGCCTCGACCTGGGCGGCGAACGCGACACCGAGGAACAGCGCCACCGAAGACAGGTTGGCCCAGAGCAGCAGGGCGAAGATCCCGGTCAACGGGCCGTAGGTGGTGCCGAACGACGCGCCCCTGGCCACGTAGAGCGCGAGCAGGCCGGTGAACAGGAGCCACAGCGCAAGCGACACACCGGATCCGAACGCCAGCCACGAGTACCCAGGCTGCCGGCGCCGCGGTGAGCGCTCCAGGACGACAGTGAACGACGCCCAGGCGAGGATGACTCCGACCGGCCAGCGGCCGATCCTCCACAACGTTTCGGACGTGTCGCTCCAGCCGTACACCGCGGCCAGCGACTCGCCGAGCGCGTCACCGGCGATGACGACGAGGAATCCCAGCAGCGAGAGCAGGCCGGCGGTCAACGCCATCAGCAGCGCCCGACCGTACTTCCGCAGCGCGGGCCGGTCGCGTTCGATGCCGTAAATGCGGTTGGCGCCCCGCTCGATCTGACCCATCGCGGTGGTCAGCGCGACGATCGCGACGAGCAGGCCGAGCCACAACGCGAGCTGGCCGCCGGTCGCGCCTTGATCTCGGCTGTGCTGCGCCGCTTCCTGCATCATGTCGCCGTCGTCGCTGCCCGGCAGCACCCGGGTCAGGGTCTGGGTGACGACCCGCCCGAACTTCTCCTGATGCAGGGCGCTCGACAACCCGATCACCGCGATGATGAGCGGGATAAAACACAGGCAGAACTGCAGCGCGAGGGCACGCGCATTGGTGAAGCCATCGGCGTACCTGAAGCGGATGAACGAGTTCTTGATCAGTTTCCAGCGCCCGTACCGCCGCAGGGTCGTGACAGCGTCGTCGGCGGAGAGCTCGTCGCCGGAGAGGGTGATCGTCTCCGGCACGCGGGTCGCGGTGCTCATCTACGGCTCCTGACTCGGTTAGGCGGCCGTCGCCGCCAACGACTGTGGCGCCCGGACGACCAGGGCGCCGGGGTCGATCCGCGCGTCGAGACTCCGCCCGTTGGCGTGGTTTCCAGCCACCAGGTCGTTGACCAGCCGGCGGTGGTCGGTGTCTTGTCCACCTGCTCCCGGAGGGCCGGCACGTCCGTCGTCGCCGGGGTGACGATGACCGCGGCACGCATCGTTACCCGCTCACCAAGCGCCGGTCGGCGTCGACGGCAGCGTGGCGCCGGCCGCCGGCATCATGGGTGCGCACGTAGAAGATGACGACGGTCAGCCAGATCGCGCCGAGCACCACGCCGGCGAGCACGTCGGCCGGGTAGTGCATGCCGCGGTACACGCGGCTGCCGGCGATCAGCAGCGGCACCGCTGTGCAGATGACGACGGCGGCCACTTTGATCCACCGATGCCGGCTGTGCCAGAGGACGATTGCGGCAATCGAGCCGTAGAAGCACACGGCGGCAGCGGTGTGGCCCGAGGGGAACGATGAGGTCGGCGGCGCTTCGTCGAGGTGCGGGACCCGCGGCCGGGGGCGGTCGATGAAGAGCGTCGTCGCCGTGAAGATGGCCGTCTCGCCGACCACCGCGTAAATGACGACCAGCGACTCGCGCCAGCGGCCGAACTTCCAGCGGAATACCGCCGCAGCGAGCGCCGTGAGGGTGATGATGGTCAGCGTCTCGGACAGCGTCGTGATGATCTTGCTCTGCGAGATGCCCGCTTGCTGGCGGTACTCCACGAGCCGTCTGGGCACCTCGGCATCCCACTTCCCGAGCGCCGTGGAGGGCAGGACATCGGTGAGGAGGAAGCCCAACCCCACCATCAACGCGAGAAGGCAAGCGGCCGGAACGAGGAGCCACCGGACGTCACGGACGATGCCAGCGAAACCGTGTGAGGGCATGTTGCGGGATACCCACGCCGCCGTTAATTAACTCTCTTCTAATCAGATCCGGAAACCGGTAGGTCAGCGCTGTGCTGAGGGCTGCTCGGGGGTTCCGACACCGGCCGGCCGCTCGACCGGCTGCCCGGTCTCGCGACGCCATGCGACGTAAGCCCATGTCGTCACGGCCACCCAGCCGATGCCGAGCGTGATGCCGGCCAGAACATCACTGACGAAATGCACGCCGAGCACGACCCGTGCGAGCGCGACGGCACCGACGATCAACACGGCGGCGATGACGGCGGCGACGCGCCCGCCGCGCGGCAGGAAGCGGAGGGTGATCAGCAGGAGCAGGCAGCAGCCGATTGACGCCCCAAGCGCATGGCCGGACGGGAATGATATACCGGGTGCCGTCGAGACCGGATCCGGCAGCACCGGGCGGGCCCGGCCGACGATCTCCTTCAGCGCGAAGCCGAGCGCGGCACCGCCGAAGACCGTGACGACGAGCCACGTCGCGTGGTGCCGTTCGCCGTGGATCAGGTAGACCACCGCGATTACCGTCAGCGCGACGCGGAACACGTTCGGGTCGAAGACGTCGCTGACGACCTCGGCCGCCCTCGCCAGCTCCGGCTGGTCGGCGTCGATCCGGTTAAACGTCTCTGCGGTGCCGGCGTCGAGCCTGTGCAGCGGCGCCCAGCCGGCGCGGACGAGAAATAGGAGCAGCGCGAACGTGACCGCGGCGACGAGGGTGCCGGCCAGGCCAGCGCCGAGCCGCAGTCCGAAGCCCTCGTCGGCGGCGGGCAGATGCCGCGCAATAGCCCGCCCCAACCCCTTCAACATGCCTCTTCTCCCCCCGGACGGCGGCTCAGTAAACCCGGGGCCCACGCACTTGACCTACGAGTTGGCGCCTACACGAACGCGCCTGGGGCCGGTGAAGATTGGCGATATCGTCAATCATTAGTGTTTACCGGCCGCCGCCTCGGTAACACTGGTGTGACTGAGCGTCAATTACGGTCCCGAATTGTGAGGCGTCATGCCGCGAACATTGGGCGTCGAGGAGGAGTTCCACGTCGTCGACCTGAAGACCAGGCGGCTGACCGCGCGCGCGCCCGAATTGCTGGACGTGTTGTCCAACAGCTACGTGGCCGAGCTGCAGCGCTGCGTGGTCGAGATGAACAGCGGTGTGGTCGACACCCTGGACGGACTGCACGCCGATCTGCGGAGCCACCGCCGGGTCCTCGTGGACGCCGCCGCAAGGCTCGGCATGGGTGTGGTCGCGGCGGGGGCGGTGCCGTTGTCGGTGCCCGCAGAGATGCGTGTCACCGAGACCGAGCGTTATCGGCAGATGCTCGCCGACTACCAGCTGCTCGCCCGCGAACAACTCATCTGTGGCACCCAGGTGCACGTAGGTGTGGATGACCGCGACGAGTCCGTCGCGGTGGCCAACCGGGTCACGCCGTATCTGCCCACACTGCTGGCACTGAGCGCCAGCTCGCCGTTCTGGGCCGACGGATCCGACACCGGCTATTCCAGCGCGCGCACCTTGGTGTGGCAGCGCTGGCCCACGACGGGACCGGCCCCGCCGGTGTCGTCGGCTGCCGAATATGACCGGCTGGTCGACGACCTCGTGGCCAGCGGGGTGATCGCGGACGCCGGGATGGTTTACTTCGACGTCCGGCCGGCGCTCGCCGCGCCGACCCTGGAACTGCGGGTGTGCGACAGCTGCCCCTCGGTCGACACCATCGTGCTGATTGCCGGCCTGTTCCGGGCACTGGTTGAGCGCGAGGTCGTGGCGTTGCGGGCGGGCGACGCGGCGGTCGAGGTCGCCCCGCCGCTGGGCCGGGCCGCGCTGTGGCGGGCGGCCCGCTCCGGGCTGGAGGGCGAGCTCGTCGACATCAGCGGCCCCAGTAGCCGGCCCGCCGCCGAGGTCGTCACCGACCTGGTGCGGTCGCTGCGCGCGCAGCTCGAGGCGGCGGGGGACTGGCCGATGATCATCGAGCTGACCCGGCAAGTGTTGGTCTGCGGCACCTCGGCGGCCCGTCAGCGCATGGCCTTGCGTCGCCGCGGCCGCCTTACCGACGTCGTCGATCAGCTGCTCGCCGAGACGGCGGGCAGCTGGCCGGACACCGCGGCGGCCGTGACGGAGGATCCGACTCTGCTGTTCGGCTATCACCCCGACCACGAGGAGACCAACGGTTTCATCGACCGGCTGATCGCTCAAACCGAACATTAGTCATCGCGGCACAGCGCCCGGCACCGCTGACCGCGCGGGGCGGCTCTGAGCGCGAAGGGGCAAAAAGTCGAGTCCACCGAAGCAGCGAAAGTGCACTGTCGCCAAGGCTTTCAGAGCAGCGACGACCTTGAAGATGCTGTGCCCGTAGCGGATTCGCGTCTGAGAACCTCCCTCTCGAGGGTGCAGAACAAAATCGATGTTTCTGCAGACAACTCACGGGTATCCGGTTCGAAGGACGAGGAGGTCTGGAGAAATGCCTGCTTGGAGTTGGATCGTTATTGCTGCAGCCGTCGTGATCGTTGTCGCGATGGCGGTGATCGTCGCCCGGTCAGTGAACCGTCGTAAGAGGTCCGAGCGACTGAAGAATCACTTCGGTCCAGAGTACGAGCGGGCCGTCGGCGAGGCCGGTGATCAACGCGCCGGCGAAAAGGAACTCGTTGCGCGCGAACGAAAGCGACAAAAGCTCGACATCGTCGCATTGGCGCCGGAAGCGCACGCAAAGTACGCAGAACACTGGCGGACGGTGCAGACTGCGTTCGTCGACAATCCGTCCAAGGCGGTGGGCGACGCCGATCGTCTCGTGACCCAGGTAATGCGCGAACGCGGATACCCCGTCGACGATTTCGACCAGCGTGCGGCCGACATCTCGGTCGATCACCCGAACGTGGTTGAGCACTATCGAGCCGCTCACACCCTCCACAGGGCGCAAGAGCAGGGCAACATCGGCACCGAGGCGCAGCGTGAGGCCTTCGTCCATTACCGCGCGCTCTTCGAGAAGTTGCTCGCGACCGATCTCGAGACCGATACGGACACGCCAAAGGAGGCACGGGCATGACAACCCACGATGAACAAACCAACACCGCTTCGACCTCGACGGCGGATGTCGCCCCAACTGCACGGCCCGAATCTTCGAGCGCGGGACGGGAACCATCGACGGCACAAACCGAACCATCGGCTGTGGCCAACGATCCTTCGTTGGCGACCACCACGACCGACGCGCCACGTGCGCAAGGGGAACCACTGGCCACGGGCGACGAATCCTCGAGCGCCCAGACCGAACCGTCGGAAATGGGGACCGGGTCTTCGACCGCTGGGACCGAACCGTCGTCCGACAAATCGCTTTTCGCCGACGCCGACCTTCCACGGCTGCGCTCGCGCTGGGACGATGTCCAGGCGGCTTTCGTCGACGACCCCAAAAAGTGCGTCCAGGAGGCCGACGCCCTCGTGGCCGAGGTCGTCGAACAGCTCACGACCGGGTTCTCCGCGGCGCGATCGCGGCTCGAGGCGCAGTGGGCTCGAGGCGAGGAGGCCTCCACGGAGGACCTTCGTCTCTCGCTAAAGCGCTACCGCGAGTTCTTCCAGCGGCTGCTCTCGGTCTGAAGCGTTTGCAAACCGAGGCGCCGTGCTGCGTCGGCTTGCTTTCGGCAGTGTTCGTCTAGTACTCCACTGCGACGAGGTGATACTTCGCCGTCGAGGCGGTGCGTTCGGTTGTCCCGCAGTCGATGTGGGGCGATTGCACAGGGCGACTTTGACTTCAAGTCGCTTCACGCGGACCAATCTAACTAATACCTGGTCTGGGTGCTGTTGTGCGTAAGGGGATTTCGACTGACTGCCATTGGGTACTGCGTAGGCATGAGCAATGGGGAGGTACATGGTCGCGTGGTCGCGGTGACTGGCGCGAGCGGCGGTGTTGGCCGGGCGGTGGTACGCGACTTCGCCAAGCGGGGGGACTCGATCGCGATGTTGGCTCGCGGCGAGGTCGGGCTGGCTGCGGCCGCGGCTGAGGTGACTGTAGCGGGAGCAACCCCGATGGTGGTGCCTGTCGATGTCGCCGACCCCTTCCAGATCGAGGCAGCGGTCGCGCGCATCGAAGACGAGCTTGGCCCCATCGACATCTGGGTCAACTCAGCGTTCACCTCGATCTTTGCTCCCTTCGCTGAGATCAGCCCGGAGGAGTTTAAGCGGGTCACCGAGGTGACCTATCTCGGCGCGGTGTACGCCACCATGGCGGTGCTGCGCAGGATGCGTGAGCGCGACGCGGGGACCATCGTGCAAGTCGGGTCGACGCTGGCGTACCGCGGGATTCCGCTTCAGAGCGCGTACTGCGGCGCAAAACATGCACTGCAAGGTTTCCATGAGTCGCTGCGCTGCGAGCTGTTGCATGATCAAAGCCATGTCCGGGTGACGATGGTGCAGCTGCCGGCGGTGAACACTCCGCAGTTCTCGTGGGTGCTGTCAAGGCTGCCCGAGCGCGCGCAGCCGGTGCCGCCGATCTACCAACCTGAGGTCGCCGCTCGCGCGGTCTTGTACGCGGCAGATCATCCGAATCGGCGTGAGTATTGGGTGGGCGCGAGCACGGCCGCCACGCTGATCATGAACGCCGTTGTGCCTGGTTTGTTGGATCGCTATCTGGCGCGGACTGGGTTCAAGGCGCAGCAGACCGGGCGGCCCAAGGATCCCGATCAGCCGGCAAACCTGTGGGAGCCGGCGGACGGCACGGGGGGCCACGACTTTGGTGCCCATGGTGGGTTCGACCAAAGGGCCAAACCGCGCAGCGTCCAGGTCTTTTTGTCTCAGCACCACAAGGCCCTGCTGGGCGCTGCGGCAGCGGCAGGTGCAGGTCTCACCGCAGCGGTCAGCCGGAACGCTAGGAGATCATGATCAACAGGTGGTATCAGGAGGCCGTCATTTACTGCGTCGACGTGTCCTCGTTCCAAGACTCTGACGGTGACGGCCGCGGCGACCTGCGGGGGTTGATCAGTCGCCTCGATTACCTTTCCCGATTGGGCGTCTCATGCCTGTGGCTGAATCCCATCCACCCCAGTCCGTGGCGGGACAACGGCTACGACATCAGCGACTATTACGGCATCCACCCGGCGCTGGGCAGTCTTGGTGACTTCGCCGAGCTGGCCCGCGAAGCCCAAGAGCGAGGCATCCGGCTCGTCCTCGACCTGGTCGTCAACCACACCTCCGACGAGCATCCCTGGTTCAAGTCGGCCCGGAACAGCCCTGATTCGCCGTACCGGGATTGGTATGTCTGGAGCGCCGAGGAGCCTCCGGACCGGCGCCAAGGCACCGTCTTTCCGGGCGAGCATAACGAGACCTGGACCTTCGACGAGCAGGCGCAGGCGTGGTATTTCCACCGCTTCTATGGCTTTCAGCCTGATCTCAACTGGGCCAATCCTGCCGTACGGGAGGAGATGGCCAAGGTCATGAACTTCTGGCTGCAGGTGGGCGCGGCCGGCTTCCGCATCGACGCCGCGCCGTTCGTCGTCGAGCAGGTGTCGCCCGGCGTCGACCCCGGGCCGAAGGACTTTTCGATCATGGGCTCCTGGCGCCAAGACACCCAATGGCTGCGCGGCGACTCGGTGCTGCTTTGCGAGGCCAATGTGCCCCCAAGCGATGTCAGCACGTTCGTCGGCAGCCGGCCCGACGGCCCGAGCGACCGGGCGCAGATGATGTTCGACTTCCTGCTCAACCCGCGCGTCTGGCTGGCTCTGGCTCGCAGCGACGCGGAGCCGCTCATCGAAGCTCTGACCACGGCAGTGCGGCTGCCCGAAGGTGGGCAGTGGGTCAGCTTCCTTCGCAACCATGACGAGCTCGACCTCAGCCGACTGACCGACGAACAACGCGGTGACGTCTTCCGCGCCTTCGCGCCACGCCCTGAGATGCGGTTGTACGGCCGCGGCATTCGTCGCCGGCTGGCGCCGATGCTGCGGGGTGAACGCCGCCGGATCGAGCTCGCCTACGCCCTGCAGTTCTCGCTGCCGGGCACCCCGGCGCTGCGGTACGGCGAGGAGATCGGGATGGGTGAGGACCTGAGCCTTGACGGGCGCGAGGCGATCCGAACGCCGATGCAGTGGGACGACACACCCAATGCCGGCTTCAGCGCAGCGGCGCCAGACGCTCTTTTTCGACCCGTTGCCATGCGGGGTCGCTTTGGCGCAAAGAAGGTCAACGTCCGCGCGCAGCAACAAGACCCGAATTCGCTGCTCCGCTGGTTCGAGAACCTGATACACACCCTGCGTACCGCGCCGGAGATCGGGACCGGTACCTGCTCGGTCATCGACGCCGCGCTGCCGCGCTCGGTGCTGGCGCACCGATTCGACGCGCCCGCCGGGTCGATCTTGCTGCTGCACAATTTGGCCGACACCACGGTCACGGTGGATATCGGCGCGCAGCCAGGCATGAACGGCGACCCGTACGACCTGTTCGTGGACGGCCCATACCCCGCACCGACCGAGAAGCTGACAGACCTCACGCTGAACGGCTGGGGATACCGATGGATACGTCTGTCCCGAAGCGATCGAGGCTAGCTGGGCGGGTCAGAGCAGAGCGGAGGTGCGCTACGACCACCCGCGCTACGCCCTAGCCTGCTGCGCCAGGAATTGGGCTTGACCCCGTTTGGCGGACACAGGGTCAGGCGGCTTGTGCCGTCTGATTGAATCGGTGTTCGTAGTCGACCGGACTGATCATACCCAGCGCTGAGTGCCGTCTGCGCCGGTTGTAGACCCGCTCGATCCAGTCACCGACGGCCAGTTTGGCCGCCGCGCGGCTGGCCCACAGATAGCGGTCGTAGAACTCGACTTTCAGTGTGGCCCAGAAGGATTCGGCCGCAGCATTGTCCCAGCACACCCCGGTCCGCCCGACGGAGCGGGCCAGGTCGTGTCGATCAGCGAACCGGGCGAGCTGCGCTGAGGTGTATTGACAGCCGCGGTCGGCGTGGAAGATGACCGTCTCGGCCAGCTCGCCGCGCATCGCGACCGCCATCGACAACGCGGACTCGACGAGGTCGGTACGCATGTGATCATCGAGGGCCCAGCCGATTACCCGCCGCGAGCACCCGTCACGCACGGCACACAAGTACAGCCAGCCCTGCCCAGTGCGAAGGTAGGTGATGTCGGAGGTCCACACCCTGTCCAGCACACCGGTGTCGAACCGGCGCCTCACCAGGTCCTTGGGTACCGGGGCATCCAGGTCGATGACCGTGGTGGCCGGGGCGAAGCGGCGCGGGCAGATGCCGGCCAGGCCTTGGCGGCGCAGCGACGCCGCCACCGTCTTGCGCGACACCGTCTGACCGGCCTCGCGCAGGTCGGCCAAGATGCGCGGCGCCCCGTACACCCCATCGGAGGCCTCGTGGAACGCGGCGACCTTGGCGTCCAGCTCGGCACGACGCCGCTGGGCCGGACTCGGCCCCGCAGCGCGAGTCTTGCGCCATTTGTAGAACCCTGAGCGTGACACCTCCAGCAGCGCACACATCCGCTTGACCGTGTAGGTGGCCTTCTGCGCCTCGATCACCAGGTAGGCTTCTACCGGTTCTGTTCGGAGACGAAGAAGGCCGCGGCTTTTTTCAAAAATGCACGGTCCAAACGTAATTCGGCGTTTTCTCGGCGCAGACGCTCCAGCTCTGCGCGCTCATCGGCATCCAGCACCGCGCCAGTATCGCCAGCTGAAGCCGATTCCTTCGCCAGGCGCACCCAACGGCCCAGCAGTTGTTCGCCGACGCCGATCTCGGCGGCCACATGAGCCACCGGCCGACCGGTCTCGATCACCAGGCGGGCAGCCTGATCCCGGAACTCCGGGGTGTACTTCTTACGCTTGCCCGACATACGGACAACCTTCCCGCAGGACCAGCGGTCCCACCAGTCAGGTGTCCACCATCAGGGGTCAATCCCAGAATTCCGTGCGATATGAGGCGAGGCGTTCGAGGATTTCGTCGGCGGCATTGGTCCAGGAAGGGTTTGGGTTTTCATTTTAGTTGGTGATCCAGTCGCGGATGTCTTTTTCCAGCGCATAGACCGATGTGCGGACGCCGCGGCGTAGTTGTCGCGTCGGCTGATCTCGTGCATAGCAAAAGGTGCTGATTTTCGCTCCGCTAGCTCGGCAACCCTTTGGTGCGACGGCAGGTTGGTCATTAGAAGTAGTGGCGCCGGCCGCCCACAGGGCGTCCCACTGAACCCAGGATCGCGAGAACGACGCCGATGACGAGCAGGATGATTCCGATGGTCCACAGAATCGAAATCTTGAGGAGGAATCCGGCGATGAGCAAGATGATTCCAAGGACGATCATGGCTGCGGGCCTTTCTGTTTCGCGCACGCTCTGCGCTATCGATAGGTCGAACGGTTGCGCGACTCGGGCTCCAGTCCACCACCCCCAAGAGGGGTAGTACTACCCCCTAGGGGGTAATCTGGGCTTCGCATGTTACTGCGCGATCCCCGTGGCGCTGGTGCACGACTATGACATGGTGCGGCTGGGCGTGGCCTTACGTTCAACCAGTACGCGACGGTGTTGTTCTGCCCGACCTCGACCCTGGTGATCAGCGAATTGGGAACGCAATAATGGCGATTGAGCACGAGTTGGTTCGTCATCAAGTGGTCAAGATGCGCATCCCGCTGATGTCTCGAGCTCCGCCTGTTGCCAGAAGTCGGCGATGCGATTCCGATCGCTGGTGGATGGCTGGGCTTCATTGTCGGCCATGATCCGCATCGATATCGGGCGGTCCTGGACGAACCTGGCTGAAGGCTCAGCGAAGATCGCGCACCGCGTCGTCGAGTGTGGGATAAAGCGCCAGGATGGCGTCAATTCCGAGCAGCCTGATCGGCCTGCTGGTGGCGGGCCCTTCGGCGACGATGCCGAATCGCACTGACATTGCATCGGCCGCCTCCTGCGCTGCCACCAGAACGCTCATTCCAACGGAGGCAAGGAAATGCACTCCGGTGAGGTCAACAATGAGCCCCGCCGGCGCCTTGCCGAGCGCGTCACAGATCGCGTCGGACATTCGTGGCGCGCTGAGCATGTCGACCACATCACACACGGACAACACCACGAGCCGGTCGCTCCAGCTTTCCCGCACCTGGAAGCCGTTTTGTTGGTGTGCGGAAACGGCGGGGATGGTTGGTTCGGCAGAATGATCGATCATTGTGGAACCCCTTTTTGATCATTCCGAGAATGATCATGGCTGTGGGCCCTTCCGAGTCGCGTCGCCATGTGCGTGGAGGTCGGTCCAGCCGAGCGGTTGCTCGCGCCGACTACAGTGAACACCCCTAGGGAGGGTGTCGTTACACCCTTAGGTAGGTAGTTTGAGGGGCATGGCCTCCCGTGGGAACAAACCGATCACCGTGGCGCTGGTGGACGACTACGACGTGGTGCTGATGGGTGTCGCCAACATGTTCAACCAGTACCGAGACCGCGTGGTTGTCGCCGAGTTGGACTCGAATACTGCTGTCGAGGACGCCGTCGACATCGTTCTGTATGACTCTTTCGCCCAACCAGAATCGGATCACGAAGAGATCGCCGTTCTGGTCGCCAATCCGCGTGCACGCCGAGTCGTGGTGTACACCTGGAACTTTCACCCCGACCTTATCCGCAGCGCCCAGCAGCACGGAGCGCACGGCTATCTGTCGAAGACGTTGCCTGCGCGAGAGTTGGTAGCCGCTCTGGAGGCAGTTCATGCCGGACAGACGGTCATAAGTGATGTTCCGCCGCGGGCGCGCAGCGCCGTAGGACTTGATTGGCCCGGCCGAGGCGAGGGCCTCAGCGATCGTGAGTCGGAGATTCTGGCCCTCATCACCCAGGGCAGAAGCAATGCCGAGGTCGCGGCGCTGACATATCTCAGCCCTAATACGGTGAAGTCCTACATCCGCACCATTTACCGCAAGATCGGAGTTAGCAGCCGGACCCAGGCTGTCCTGTGGGGTGTGAAGCACGGCTTCACTCCTGACCATCACCGCATCGAACACTGGCGAGGCGGTCCCTGAGCGCCATCTTTGGCTCCTCGACGGCGAGGCGACCGCGTCTGATCCTGGAACGACGTCTTTGAGGCAACTTCGACACTGGGCCCAACCGGCGGCGCCTATGCCCGGTGAGTGCAGCCGTGCTCTGGATTACCGCAGGAGTCGGATACCTCCTCCTGGAAGCCATTGCTGCCGCAAGCTTTCGGCCCCCGTACAGCTACGCCCATAGCTACATCAGTGATCTCGGGGTGACCTGTGGCGGTATGATTCAGGTCGCATCATCGACTCTGCGCTGGCCTTTCTTTCTCGTCGGAGCCGTCCTCGTGGCCCGCGCTGTTGAAAGCCAGAAGGCGGGACTGGTTCTCAGCCTCGCCGCCACGAATGCCACCGGAAACATTGTGGTTGGGATCGACGGCGGATCCATAGCAAAGGTCGATGGCACCGCTTGGGGGTATTCCGCGGGCGCAGTGATGGCCATCGCGGGCGGCAACATGGCGATCCTGGCGGGATCTGTCATCGTTCGGAACGCCGGCGCACCGCATTGCACGCGACCCGGGAGAAGCCGACCCGTGCGCCGACCGATGCGGTCGTGATCTCGGCGAGCGTGGCCCGTCTGGTGGGCCGTCGGGTACCTTTTGTCAGCAGGACCTAAGGCGGCGGGCGAGGCTGAAGTTGCCGTTGCGGTCGGAATCGGCATCGTCACCGCGGTGTGGCTCGTCGTACACACTGTCTTCACGGTGCGTTACGCGCGGCTGCATTACCTAAATGGTTCGAGCGGAATCGATTTCAACCAAGACGAGCAGCCGACACACGTAGATTTCGCCTACCTCGCATTCACTATCGGCATGACATATCAAGTGTCCGACACCGATTTGAAAGCCCGCACGATCCGGGGCACCGCGTTGCGCCAGGCCCTGTTGTCGTTCGTGCTGGGGTGGTGATCCTTGCGACTACGATCAATCTAGTCGCGGGGCTAAGCAGCGTCAGTAGCTGACTGCGGATCTCGGCTGACATCATCGCCAGCCGTTCGGCTGATACCGTGATGCGGGCGGGCATGCACTTTCACTGACCGTGAGAACGCAGCAGTACCCAATGCCTGTATTGATTTGCGCGTCGACAGTTTGGGTATCTCTGCAGCGTGCGGGCCTTTCCGCATCTGGCAGCGGAGTCCCCTCATGGTCAGTTGGCTGGATCGCTTGCAGCGGCGAAGCCGCAGCGCCGGTTTCCTCATCGCGGTCATCTACAAGTACGTAGATGATCAAGGCAGCTACCTCGCCGCGCTGATCACCTATTACGCATTCGTGTCGCTGTTTCCGGCCTTGCTGCTGTTGACCACCGTATTGGGCGTGGTGCTGGTGGGCCACCCAGGGCTGCAGGAGCAGATTGTGCAGTCGGCGGTCGCCCAATTCCCCGTTATCGGTGACCAACTCGGTCAGCCCCAAGGTCTGAGCGGTGGGGCGTTCGGGGTCGTCGTCGGCATCGCCGGGGCGCTGTATGGAGGTCTCGGCGTTGGCCAGGCGGTACAGAACGCCCTGGACACGTTGTGGGCGGTGCCGCGCAACGACCGGCCGGATCCCATCCGGGCGCGAGTCCGAAGCTTTCTGTTGCTCCTCGTCCTCGGCTCTGCGCTCATCGCCACCACCGTCCTGGCCGCGTTCGGTCGCGCGTCGGAATCGTTCGGGATCGTCGGCAAAGCGGGCATTGTGGTGCTGTCGGTGCTGATCAATGCGGGCGTGTGCCTTGTTGTTTTCCGGTGCGCGACGGCCAGGGATGTGACCTACCGTCAGGTGGTTCCCGGTGCACTGGCAGCGGCGGTCATCTGGCAGCTGCTGCAGTGGTTCGGCGCGATCTACGTATCGCAGGTGGTCAAGTCGTCGAGCGCCACCAATAGCGTGTTCGCTCTGGTGCTCGGTTTGTTGGCCTTCCTGTATCTGATCGCCACGACATTGCTGCTGTGCGCCGAAGCCAACGTGGTGGCGGCCGATCGCCTCCACCCGCGTGCCCTGCTGACTCCCTTCACCGACAATGTCGAATTGACCCGTGCTGACCGCAAGACCTATACCGGGCAGGCCAAAGCTCAACGCGCTAAAGGATTCCAGCGCATCGACGTCACCTTCGATGACCGTGGCGCGAAAGAAAGACACCAACCGTGACTGCACGCGACCGCGAAGCATATGGAGGCTGATGCGCATACCGTCAAGGACATCGCGAAGTACCTCGGCGTAAGCAGGGCCACTTTGTCCCGGTATATGGACGCCGAACGTACTGCCTAACCTCGCTACTGGATCGAAACTAGTTGGTCCACTGAGTCTTTGGGCAGGTCGTCATCGGAAGTGGCGGTGACAGTCATGTTGTTCAAGGTGATGTCACCTTTGTGGTTGTCCAGGAAGGCGGTGTCGGCGGCGTCGCGTCCCGTGGCGATCCGTACCCGCGTCTGCCGTGGCGCCAGGCACGTCGCATCGACCACCCGCCAAGCCCCGTCGACGAACGCCTCGGCCACTGCGTGCGAGTCAATCGGCGACCGACCCGGCGCGTAGACCGCTACTAGGCGTGCCGGTACGTTGACCGCCCGCAGCAGTGCGACAACCAGGTGGGCGTAGTCGCGGCACACACCGTTACCGGCGAGCAGGGTGTCTACCGCCCCGTCGATCGGGTCACTGGATCCGGGCACGTAGTTCGGCCGAGTGCCGACCCCACGACGACACGTTCTCCAACAGAGCGTTGCGTCTGCGTAATCACCGAATTCTGTTGCGGCGAAACCATAGAACTTGTCGGCCTCGGCATAGCGGCTGGTCCACAGGTACATCGTCAAGTCGTACTCAGTGACCGGCGCAGGATCGGTCTTACCGACGATCGTGGCGGTGTAACTGACCTGGAGATTGTCCGCTGGGGCCGCGAACTTGTGGATGCGGTTGCATGCAAACCGCTGACCTCCAACGCCTCGATCGGCTCGCCGTTCAACGCGAACAACAACGACTCGGAGAGTACTGCCCCCGCTGTGGGGCAACAGCGATCTGGAACTCCAATGTCGTGGCCGCGTTGATATCCACATCGAGATCTGCACTCACTTGTCGCTTCAACATGCTGATACTGTCCGCCGATCCATCGTGGGTGTTTGGCGACCGGCGCGATTCTGCCAGGCGCAACATCGGTTCCTGACGCGAAGGGCGTCGGCACCCACAGCCGCAGACCCCCCTAGCCGTCAGCTGTTGTTGACGCGATCGGAACGGCGCCTCTGCTTTTCGATGTGGGCCAGCTCCTCGACCCGGTTGGCCTGCGCGCGCTTGCGTGCGGCTTCGCCGCGTTTCGCTTGAGCGTCGTCGAGCTTGGACTCGGCGGCTTTGGTGGCCAGCTGCTCGGCCGCTCCGATTTTTGCCTCTTCCTGGCGCTTGACTGTCTCGGCTGTTTTCTTGCGCTGAGCCGCTGCTTCGTCGGCCTGCGTCTTGGCGGCAACGGCGCGCTTCTCGGCCGCCTCGTCCGCCGCGCGCTTGCGCTGCTCGGCATTGGTGCGCGCTTCAACCGCTTGTCGCTCTGTCGCGTCGCGCGCCTCATTGATATCCGTCACCACGTCATCGTGCGTGGCCTCCAGTTTGGCGTCAGCCTGCTCTCGGTTCCGGGTCGCGGTCGCGTCAAGCTTGGCGGCCTTGCTGAGCGAATTACTGCGCTCGACAAGCGCTGCGCCACGCTTCTCGAGCTGCGGATCACCCAGGAGCTTGCCAACGGTCGCGTCCAGCGCTCCAAAGGAACGTTCATATAACAGCCGTGCCGGCGCTTCTGAACGCAGTCGAGCCGCCACCTGATCTTCGATCAGCTGAAGCGGTAACCGGGCGATCTGATACTGAAAACGCAATACCACCAACGGGATTTCGGCGATCTTCATCAAAACTCCTATCTCTCTGGCCGGCGCTCAGGGCAGGTCGGCTTCGTCGGACAATTTGTCGGCCTGCCGCCTGATGCGGTCGGCCTCTGCTTGGGCCGTACTAGCCGCCTGCACCGAGCTCTGATGTTCTGCCGCGGCATCGACGGCTTGCTCGGTTGCGGCGCTGATCTCTTCGCGCTCTTCTGCTTTCGCCCGCTGTACCTCGTGTTGCGCGTCGAGCTCGGCCCGCGTTTTCGCTCGGGCAGCGTCCTGTTGGGCAGCCTGCTCAGTCGCGCGCTTCTGAGCGGCTTGCTGCTCTCGCACCGAGTTCTGCACGGCTGCTGTCTCGGCGTTCACCGCAATCCGCTCTTGGGCGCCGTCGACCCGGGCGTGTGCTGCTTCGGCACGGGCCTGCGCCGCCTCGGCATCGGCAACGGCTTCGACGCTGTTCGCCTCCTTGCGCTGCTGGGCCTGGGTCTGCTCGAGCTGTCCCTCGGCGGTCAGCGAGTCGTTGCCGGTCACCGCGCCGACGATTTCCTTCGCCTTTCCCTTGATCGAGTCGATCACGCCTTTACGTGCCTGTTCGGCCTTTTCGTGCTTAGACATTTAAGCCTCCTATTGACATCAATCGATGCGCCGCAAAGCGTTCGATGGGGTTTCGGTGCGGGATTGTTCAGAGCGCCCCATTGGCGCCGACCCACCCGCCTGCATTCACTTGGTTATCGCGCCGTTGGTCGCGATCTCGACCTCTGCGGTCGCCTGAATGAGAGCTAACAGCTCCTTATCCAAACCAGGAGCGAACTCTTCGCGCCGTTCCGGCGCGAGGGTCATCGGGAACCCTTCGGGCATGACCGCGGTGCTCAGCTCGGTGCCGTCGTTCGACGGTGATGCACCTTGGTAGAGCTTCGCCGCCTGGCTCTGGTCGTCGGCGCTGAAGGTGTACTGGATGCTCTGCAGGCCCATGTCGAGGAGCTTCTTGACTTCGGGGAACTGCTCGGCATTCGTCTTCGGGATCGGCAGCGCGGCCCCCCAGTTCACCCCAAGGCTCTCCAACGCTTTCGCGAACGCGTTCTCATGAGCCTGATCGCGAACGATCAAATAGGCGATCGTGGAACGGGCCGTCTTGTTGTCGGTCATCTCATAGATCCGACACTTCTGCAGCCGTCCGGTCGACTCCAACATCAGGTTGTATAACAGGTCGAGCACCAGGTTCCCGCTGTTGTAGACGTAAGACCCCAGCCAGGGGTTGCCGGCCGCATCGACCGGAAGCGCCCCCTGTGCCCCGACGAGGTAGTGGTGGATGTTGCTGGTGTCCAACGCGATTTTTAGGGGCGTCGCGCCCTTGGCGCCCGGCTTGTCGACCGGGTCGGTCTTCCTGCCCTTGTATTCGGGGGAGCCGTCGAGCAGGCGCGAGATGGTCGTTCCGATCAATTCCACATGGCTGATCTCTTCGGTGCCGACGCCCTGCAGTAGATCCTTATATGGCTTGGATATCGCGTCGCCCCGAAAGTTCATGCTCTGGAACAGGTACTGCATCATCGTCCGCATTTCACCGAACTGGCCGCCGAGGCCTTCTTGCAATGCGTTGGCAGCGGCGGGATCCGGTTCGTCGACGACGATCTCGTTGATCAGTTGTTGGGTGTGCAAATACATGATTCTCCTTAATTGGCTTGTCCGCGTGCCGGCAACCGGCATGCTGTCGTTGTTTCGACTGTTAGCCGGGCTGGGTCGTTTGGTGTGCCGTTCTGTGTCCTGCCACCGGTGCCCACGGGTTGGCCGGTGTCATCGCGCCTACGGCCCAACGCGGCACCGAGGGCGGTCATCGCGACCGCGAGCCCCAGATGCAGCCAGTTGTCGGCGTCGTTGACGGGAACGAAGTTGGCCGAACCGTCTTCATCTATGACAAGGCCATAGATGAAGAGCACCAGATACACGATGCCCCCACCGATGAGGTACGAGCGGGCACTGTTGAACGTGCGGGCCAGTGCAATCCCGGCGACACCGAATGCCAGATGCACGCGGTTGTGCAAAACCGACACGTTGAAGACTCCGAGAAGTGCGGCATCGGAGTGATGCCCGGCGAAGGTGAGTTGGTCATAGTTCGTCGTGATGCCCGGAACGAAGCCGAGCACGCCGACGGCCAAAAACACTGCGCCGACTGCAAGAGCATTTTTTGGACGGGCGTCCCAAATTTCGGGGTGTATGCGTACGTGCGTGCAGGATGAAATGCGGTCATAAGGACTTCCACTAGTGGATTCACCGACGGTGCTCCACGTGCTGGAAGCGAACGGCTCAACAGTGATACCCGTGCAGTCGCCGTGCAAACGTCGGTGCACGGAGCCGGCTTTCCATCGACGACCTGCTCACAAAACGGTTTCCGGTACCCCGCTCTGGTAGTCGATGCTGCGGTGCACCCCGCGCCGACCCAGTCACGTCAACGCCGAAGGGGCGAACCTCAATGACTATCAATGACACCAGTACTATGCTCGCGCAGCTCCGCACAGTGCTCGATTTGACCAACACCGAGATTCAGGTCGCCGAGACCCGGTTGAGTCAGGCCCGCACCGATGCCGTCCGTCGCGAACTTTCATAGAACGCTGCAAACGGGCGCGCTTGAGCGGAAGGCATCGACGCAGCGATCCGCAAACTCGGCGGGTTCCCCGATGTCATCGGCCCGCTGCTTGGCCGCGCCGCTGGCGCAGTCAAGGCCCTTACCGAACAAGCGCAGCCGTTCGGCGAGGCGTTACTTGGCGACCTCGCTCTGGAACACCAACTTCTCGACCGGGCCCGCTATATCAAGGCTCTAGCCGTCGCGATGGGCAGCTCCGACATCGAGAAGCTGGCCGATCGCCTGATCGAGGTGCATTCAGCGACCGTCGACTGGCTCACCACTGTGCTGGCCGAAGACGCGCTCGGTGGCCCGGCTGCGCTGCAGCGCACCCCCTTACAACCGCCACCGGCGTGGCGGTCAGGTTGGTGAACGTCCCTATGTGCTGGTCGGCGCGGGGCTCGATCGCGCGGTGGATACTGTGCGCTCGGCTCCGCCGGCGCTCGGCGAGCTGCTAAGCCGCGGCGCCCACGCAGGTGATGTCGCAGCCAAGGCGCTGACCGCCTCACGGGATGCCGCGCCGGCTACCGCGGCGCGATCACCAGGCGCGAAGGAGCCGGTCAGGCCGCCGATGCACTGCATTCGATGCGCAGCGCCGCCGGAGTACTCGCAGCCGACGAGCTGCCGATCACCGACTACGACGCTCTCGGACGTCCGCGCGATCCTGGCCTACGAGGAGGCGCACAAAAACCGTCAAGGCATCGTCTCCGCCGCTCCAGACACGCGTCGCGGCCATCGCACAAGAGGTCGTAGGCATCGGCTGAGCGCGTTGGCGCGTAGCCCGGTCCCGAACTTGGATATCCCCGCGGTCACCGGAGACCGGGGGGATATCGCTGTGAAGTTTGTCCGAGGGTGCGTCGACACCCACCCTGCCGACACCGTTTCCACTCCTGCTGTGCGGGTAATAGATAGATCGAAGTTCAACTGTGGCGTGCTGATCAGCCTGCTTGTCCACACCTATCGAAGGGCTTCGCGATGAAGGCAGTCACCTGGCACGGCAAACGGGATGTGCGCGTGGATACCGTCCCGGATCCCAAGGTGGAAGTGCCGACGGACGCTGTCATCGAGGTGACGTCTACCAACATTTGTGGATCCGACCTACATCTCTACGAGGTACTCGGTGCCTTCATGAACGTCGGAGACATTCTGGGCCACGAACCCATGGGAATCGTTCGGGAGGTTGGAACCGCAGTCACCAACCTGGCTGTCGGCGACCGAGTAGTGATCCCGTTTCAAATCTCTTGCGGCAGTTGTTATATGTGCGATCAACAACTGTTCACACAGTGTGAGACGACACAGGTTCGCGACAAAGGAATGGGTGCCGCACTGTTCGGCTACTCCGAACTGTATGGCCAGGTTCCCGGCGGCCAAGCTGAGCTTCTTCGGGTACCGCAAGCTCAATTCACCCACATCAAGGTTCCGGAGGGGCCGCCGGACTCACGGTTTGTCTACCTTTCCGACGTATTGCCCACTGCCTGGCAAGCGGTCGCCTACGCCGATATTCCCGACGGCGGCTCGGTGACAGTGCTGGGACTCGGACCAATCGGCGACATGGCGTCTCGCATAGCAGCCCACCTGGGCTATCAGGTCATAGCCGTTGAGAGAGTGCCTGAGCGGATCGCGCGGGCCCAGGCTCGCGGTGTGCAGACTGTCGATCTCAACCAACACGGCAGCGATCTCGCCGACGTCATCCGTGACATGACCGCAGGCCGCGGCGCCGATTCAGTAATCGACGCCGTAGGAATGGAAGCGCACGGTTCGCCCGTCGCCAAAATCGCTCAACAGATCACCGGACTTCTGCCGGATGCGGTCGCCAAGGCGATTATGCAAAAGGCCGGCGTTGACCGCCTCGAAGCCCTGTACGCGGCCATCGACATCGTCCGCCGCGGCGGCACCGTTTCGATTATCGGCGTGTACGGCGGCATGGCCGACCCGCTACCGATGCTCACCCTGTTCGACAAGCAGATCCAGCTGCGAATGGGTCAGGCCAACGTGAAGAAATGGGTCGACGACATCATGCCGCTCCTGACAGACGACGACCCGTTGGGCGTCGACTCCTTCGCGACGCACACGTTGCCGCTAGATCAGGCACCCCACGCCTACGACATCTTCCAGAAGAAGCAGGATGGCGCCGTCAAGATCATTCTCAAGCCGTAACGCGGGCAAGTGCATCCATCAGTGGCAGCGTGACCGTTGTCTGGACGAAAGGTGAGGCATGGGTTTTCTAAAGCAGCAGCAACAGGTTCCGGGGGTGCAGTCGGCAATGAGTCCCGTTCCGGACTGCGGCGAGAACAGCTACCGCGGTTCGGGTCGGCTGGCAGGTAAGCGTGCAGTGATCACTGGCGGCGACAGCGGTATCGGGCGTGCGGTGGCCATCGCCTATGCCCGCGAGGGCGCCGATGTGTTGATCGCCTATCTCAACGAAGACCAGGACGCCGCCGAGGTGGCCGGGCTCGTTGAGGACGCTGGCCGTAAATGTGTACTCGTACCGGGCGACCTGGCCGATCCCGCTCACTGCCGAGCGGTGATCGACCGTGCCGCTGCCGAATTCGGCGGGATCGATGTGCTGGTGAGCAATGCGGCGTTCCAGATGACCCATAGTGACCTCGGGGAGATCACCGACGCGGAGTGGGACTACACGTTCCGGCTCAATGTCGGGGCCTACTTTTACCTGGTTAAGGCTGCCTTACCGTATTTGGGTCCTGGATCGTCGGTGATCGGCAGTTCGTCGGTGAACTCCGACATGCCCTCCCCGACGCTGGCACCGTACGCGGCGACCAAGGCTGCGATCGCAAACTTATCGGCGAGCCTGGCCCAGCTGTTGGGGGAGAAGGGTATTCGGGTGAACAGCGTCGCGCCCGGACCGATCTGGACTCCGCTGATACCGGCCACCATGCCCGAGGAGAAGGTCGCCAATTTCGGCGACGACACACCCCTGGGCCGAGCGGGTCAACCCGCCGAGCTTGCGCCGGTGTACGTATTGCTGGCCTCCGACGAAGGCAGTTACATCTCCGGTGCGCGGGTGGCGGTGACCGGCGGCCGACCCGTGTTGTGAGCGCGCTGGCTGATTCTCGGTAGCCACACGACGTTGACGACGGCGACCGCAGCCGGGACCCGCGCGGGACCGCATCGTCCCCGCGCCAAGTCGATGGCGCAAGTCCTGACTGACAGGTGAAAAAAGCTCCGCAGATGGGTAATCCGACCCAACACGGATCTCGATCGGAGTGGAGGCGGGAATGGCTGGTGTGCTGCAAGGCAAAAGGATCGCCATCTTGGCGACGAATGGCGTGGAGCGCCGCGAGCTCGAACAGCCTCGTGCTGCGCTGAGTGATGCGGGCGCCGACACGCAGCTGCTGTCGCTCAAGCCGGGCACGATCGATGCCCGCGATCACGACCTGCAGCCGGCGGGGGAGTTCAGCGTCGACCGTGAAGTGTCGGACGCCTCCGTCGATGATTTCCACGCGCTGGTGATTCCTGGCGGGACGGTCAACGCCGATAAGCTGCGAAGCGACCGCGCAGCGGTGGCGTTTGTGCACGATTTCGTCGAGTCCGGCAAACCGGTGGGCGTCATATGCCATGGCCCGTGGACATTGGTCGAGGCCGGCGTCGTCAACGGTCGCACATTGACGTCCTACCCGAGCGTGCGTACCGACCTTCGAAATGCGGGTGCCAACGCCGTAGATGAAGAGGTCGCGATCGACGGCAATCTCATCTCGAGCCGGACACCCGACGATCTGCCCGCCTTTTGTGCGGCCATCATCGATCGGTTCGCCTCGGCATGAAAGGAGGGTGAAGACAGATGTCCGTGACGGCTTTTCAGGATCTTCCGCTTGCCGACCGTGATCGCGAGTGGGATGGGGCTGCCGCAGAGAACCGCGTCCGCCGGTGGGCACATGCCGCCGACGAACCCAACGAGAAGTACCGCGACGCCCACGTCTGGTATGACAATGACAAGAAGGACAATTTCACCGCCTACAAGCTGTTGATCGCCGACGTCATCAACGATCGGTTGACGGCTGTCCCGCGGGGTGTGATGGCCGCCGCCGCCGTCATGCAGGGCTCACGCGGCGGGGTCGACATCCCCCGAAACGACGTTGATCGTGTCAAGAGTCATCTCGGCAAGTACTACGCCAAGATGGACGACACCCCGCCGTGGGAGCGCGACTAGCCGATAGTTGTCGGGGGTTTGTCCAGCGTCGACATTGATCGAAGACAGCACTGCGGCAATAACCCGCGGCAACCGTTACGACTTAACTGCGGTTCAGACTTGCGCATGACGGGTAGTCCCCCGTCATGTCGGACCAACGGACGGGTATCGGCCGCTATTCGGTGATCATCATCGGACTGCTGGCCGCCCTGTGCGGCGTCGCGTCACTCGGCAGCTTTCTCGCAGCGGCCGGAGAACACCTGACTGTTCAGGGGGTTTCCTTGGGTTCGGTCTCGGCCGGGTCTTCGGCGCGGGCTTTTTTCTACTCATGCGGTCGGTGAAACGCTGCGGTGGTCTGCTCGACGCGCAACCCACTCCCGCCGAACGGGTGACCTACAACCTCAAGCACCCCACACAGTTTCACCCCGCAATGCCCGGGGTACCTCCTGACAGCGCCCAGTCCGGTAAGCGCGAATACAGAGAGGTTTACCGCCGTGAGCACTCAGACCACCAAGGCTGACAACAAGTTCGAGATCGACGTCACCAAGATTCGCAACGACGCCCGCAAACACATGGACGCCGGTGCCGTCACCGCCGGCAACACTATCGACATCGAGCGCCTCATCGTCGTTCTCAACGAGGTGATCGCCACCGAAATCGTCTGCTACCTGCGCTACAGCCAACACGCAATCGCCGCGACCGGAATCGACCGCGCGCAGGTCGCTGCCGAATTCACCGAACACGCCTCCGAAGAGATGCAACACGGCCTGTGGGCCGCGGAGCGAGTGAGCCAGCTCGGCGGCGAACCCGACTTCGATCCAACGACGCTTGCCGAACGCAGCCATACCGAATACGTCACGGTCGATGAAGCCGACCTGAAACGGATGCTCACCGAAAACCTGGTCGCCGAGCGGATCGTCATCACCAGCTACCAGGAGATCATCCGGTGGATCGGCGACGCCGACCCGACCACGCGCAGGCTGATGGAGAAGATCCTCGAGCAGGAGGAGGAACATGCGGACGACCTCAACGACCTGCTCGGCAAATAGCGCAAGCTCAGCCGTGACTGGACCCGGCCGGGTCTTCGATCGGGCGGTGGTGGTCATCCCCGCCCACAACGAAGCGGACAACCTTCCGTCGTCCGTGAAAGCAGTGCTGGCCGCCGCCGCCTGCCTGCCGGTGCCCGTAACGGTCATCGTCGTGCTCGACGGCGGCGACGACGGCAGCGCGGCATTGGCCGGACAGTTCGGCGCTGAGGTGCATTTCGTGGCGATCGATGCGCGCAATGTCGGGGCGGCGCGGGCGGTGGGGTTTTCCTACGCGCGCACGCTGTGCGAGCACGCGGCTGCCACCGCGATCCTCGCCGAATTCGGCGCTGATCCACCCGAGCGGGGCGAACTCTGGGCGGCCGAGTCGGCCGAGGTGACCCTCACCGTGGAAGAATTTGACGGGTTCGCCGAACTCAACTGCACCAAGTCCTGGTGCTCGGGAGCCGGACTGTGCACACACGCTCTTGTCACCGCGCACCGCTCAGACGGCGACCGCGGCCTGTACGCCGTGGATCTTCGGTGCCCACACGTCACCGCACTAGAAGACAGCTGGCGCAATGCGGGCATGAAAGACGCCGACACCAGAACAGTTGAATTCCGCGGCGCCGCCGCAACACCCGTCGGCAGTCCCGGTGAGTACCTGCAGCGCGCGGGCTTCTGGTACGGGGCCATCGGGGTGGCGGCATGCTGGCTGGGCGCAGCGCGGGGTGTCGCCGCAGCGCTCTACCGCGCGGTAGGCAACGAACACAGCAACGCCGCGCACGACACCCACGCGCAGGCGCACCTCGGCGCGATAGACGCAGCCCTGACAGCCGCCGACGCCGTGCTGATCGCGACCGCATGCCAGGTCGACGCCGGAACCGACTGTGCCAGAGCGGAATTAATCGCGCGGCGCGCACGCGCCGTGGTCGAAACCGCCGTGGATGAGGTCATCGTCAGAACCGGACGGGCATTAGGACCTACGCCGCTGGTACTGGACGCCGAACACGCTCGCCGGGTCGCCGATTTAACCATCTATGTACGGCAGACCCACGCCGAACGCGACCTCGCGGCGCTTGGACGATTGGCCGCCCTGATGCGGCACCCCGGTCGCCGACTGGACAGCGTGGGACCGGGTGTTCAGAGCTGAGCCTGCACGGCTGTCCGGCGTCACTGCTGGTCGCCCGCATCCCGATGACGAGACACTCGGTTTCGGTGCGACCGCGGCCACGCTGCGGTCGCGCGAACAGGTTGCCGCGAAGGGGTTTCGGTCCCAACTCACCAGCTACGACCCTGACACCGACCCCGCGCTTCCGCCGTTCGCGCTGCGGCGGCTGCAGACCCCATGTGCGGTCTTTACACGGCGCGCAGTTTGCGACGCTTAAGCGCTCAGCAGAGTTGCGGCAAAGCGCAGGTCTCGAGTCAGTGCGTCGAAAGCCTCCTCGCGCTGCGCCGGTGGCCCACGCAGGATCGACGAGGGGTGCACGGTGGCCAGACACGCCGGGTTTGCGGGGACCAGATCGCCGGGCAAGTGCAGCACCTCACCGCGACGCGCGGTGAGACGAAAATCGCTGCCAAGCAGAGACTTTGCCGCCGTTGCGCCCATCATCACGACGACCTCGGGACCGACCGCACTCAGTTCGGCGAGCAGCCATGGGCGACAGGAGACCACCTCGGTCCGGCTCGGCGTCTGGTGGATGCGGCGCTTACCGCGTTGTGCCTGCTTGAATTTGAAGTGCTTGACCGCGTTGGTCACATATAACGCGTCACGGTCTATCCCGGCGGCAACTAGCGCCTTGTCCAGCAGCCGTCCCGCGGGGCCCACAAACGGTCGTCCCGCCCGGTCCTCCTGGTCGCCGGGCTGCTCACCGACGAGCACCATCGACGCCGACAATGGGCCAGCGCCGAAAACCGTGTGATTGGCGTCGCGGTACAAGCCACATCCCTGGCAGTCCATGGCTGCTTCGGCGAGTACCGACAGTTCTCGGGTGTCCGGGATGTAGTCCGCTGCGTTCGTCCTCGCCACGAGCAACGAGTACCCGCGGCAGGCGATGATCACCAGTCGGAAATGCCAGCATGATGCCCGGCGCGCCGCGAACGACCGGGCACTGCTGACAGCACTCCAGCAACCACGAGGACCGAAACGGCGCCCAAACGCCGACACCATCCCCGTTGATGCCGTCACCGGGGTCGCCGAACACCTGCTGGACCCCCACTGACGGAGACGGTCGAGGACGAAAGCGGCAACGTCGTAGGTCCTTTCGGCTCCCATGGTCGTGGGTGTGGCGCGGACATCCGGCGCGATCGGGTTGCGTTGTTGGGGAGTCTCACTGCATGGGCACCGGTGCGGGCCGCTGCTCTGCGATTAATCGCTCGCCGAGGTCGTAGTCGTTGTCGGCGTTGTGGGTGAGGACGCCGACCACCGCGTCGTCGGCCTCGTACCAGACGGTGAAGCCGTCGGGGTGGCTGAGCATGCGGCTGCGTTGGTAGCCGTCGCCCCACGCGTGGTACTTGACGGTGGCCTCGCCGATGGTGCTCCAAAAGCCCGGCACGCCATGCCAAGTCGCCGCCGCGCCGGCAGCGGACGCCCCGGCGATCGCGCCCTGGTCGAGGGCGTCCTGCCAGTGCTCGATGGCCAGGCGCCGTCCGGCGGCCGTGTGCCAGGCCAACGCGACGTCGCCCGCGGCGTACACCCCCTTCGCCGAGGTGCTCATGTCGGCGCCAACGACGATGCGAGAGTCACAGATCTCCAGCCCGGCGTCGCTGGCGAGTCGGTGGTGCGGCGTCACGCCCGTTGCGGCCAGGACAAGATCGCAGTCGATGGTGACCCCGTTGTCGAGGCGCACGCCGGCATCGGTGATCTCTTCGACGGCGACCCCGCCGACGTGGCGTGCGCCGGCTTGGATGAGCAGTTCGCGCAAGCGTTGTCCGGCCGCGCTGCCTAGGCGCGCTTCCTGCGGCAGTGGTTCGGGGGCAACAAGGGTCACCGATAGGCCGCGCAAAGCCAGCGACGCCGCCGCCTCACATCCGATGAATCCGGCGCCGATGACTACGGCCGTGCCGGCGTTCTCCGCGGCGTCTCGCAGCGCGTCGGCGTCGGCCAACGAGCGCAGCAACCTAGCGCGCCGTCCGCCGGGCACGGGCGGCGCATCCGGCGCCGCGCCGCACGCCAGGATCAAGGTGTCGAACCGATAACGCCGCCCCCCAGCGCGTATGGTGCGCTCGGCAAGATCCAAGGCGTCCACAGTCGCGTCGTGGACGAGGTCGATCGCCCTGTCGTCGAACCACCGCCTGGGGTGCAGCCCGACATCATCGATCTGCCCACGCAGGTACTCCTTGCTCAACGGTGGCCGGGCATAGGGCAGAGCGGGGTCGGCGGTCAGCATCCGCACGGCACTGAAAGTGTCGTGCTCGCGGAATGATTCCGCCGCCGCCACGCCGGCCGGTCCACTGCCGACGATGATCACCCCGTGTTCGCTCACGGTTCTCTGGTACCCGCGCATGCTGCCCTCAACCCCTTCGCGGGAATCCCGCGCCGGTGTGCGGCCCTCATTGGTGGGGTAGCGCCACGGGTGTCTTGCGCAGGCGACTCACCAGTGCCCCGGTGCACATCGGATGGTTTGGCATCGGTCATCGCCGGATTGGGCTCTTCGTCGACCACAGCGTCGTTCTGCGCATCGGGCCGGCCCAGATACACTGGAAGTGGTTTCGGTCGCAACGTCGCGCTCTCTTGTTTGGTCGGGCTCGCGAGCGGATAAATTCACGCGCGGACGAATGCGCGGCGGCAACGGCTGAGCCGATCGCAGCAAACAAGCGCCAGATGTCCCAGGGAACGGTTTGAATGGTGCAGGCCGACGGGATCGGCCGTGCGGGAATCGGCGCGCGATGTGATCGGCAATCGGCAACGACCGCTCAACAATCGCTTCGCGCCGCCGTGCCCGGCGCGCGGCCCGACCGCGGGACACCAGCGCCGCCAAGCCTTGGCACCCGGTGACGCAGAATGGAATACGGAGCAGTGCGGCGCGCCGGGCACCGGGGTGCTGTGAGGCGAAAAGATAAGTACCGCTTGAGTTTATATGTCGGAGCGATGTGACAGCGATGTGAGAGAGTGCCACCAATGGCGGCCGGTGTCGACGGCGACGCGCTCTGTATTGCGCGTGCATGAGCATGCGTGTGAGCAAAGCGAAGGGAGCCGTGCGTCACCACGGACAACCGTTGGCTTGGTCGACGTGCGCGGTCGCTGCGACCGATAGCAGACCGGTCAGCAACATGCGTACGCGTTGAGCGGCAACCGGCCCAGGCGCGGTTCTCGTTGCAGATGCGCAGGATTCGGCTCTGTGAAGGATTCAGCGCAGCCGCGGCTTTTCACCCATCAGTGTGGCCCCACATTGGCGCATGTTTCGGTCCGACTGCGGGTAGTGAGACGTATCGGCGGTCACGCAGTCCGGAATGCGCGATCCGCCCAGTCTTTGGCGGTCCAGCACTGGGCTGCCAGGGGCGTCGGCATTTCCAGGCGGCGAGGAGCTGAGCACACTGTCGTTGCGCTGTCCGGCGGGTCGTAGTTGTCGTGATGCGGAGCCTTTCGTCGGTGATGACCCGCGTTCCTCGGCACGACTACGCGAATAACTGTCTCAGGTCAGCGGGGGACGGCGATCGCTCCACGGCGCCGCGGTCTCGAGCTGTGCCGCCACGCGCAGCAGCAGATCCTCGCGCCCGAGCGCCGCGACGATCTGTACGCCGACCGGCAGCCCGCCCGCTGTCTGCCCGATCGGCAGGCTGATCGCCGGCTGGCCGGTGACACTGAACGGTGCCGCGAAGCACCAGATGCGTTCGAACCGCGGCAGGATCGACAGCGGGTCGGCAGGCGGCGGCAGGAGCTCCTCGAGAAGGGCGGGTGGCTCGCCGGCCGCGGGCGTCAGGAGCAGGTCGAAGTCGCCTGCCCACCACGCCGACACTTCTGCCGTGTAGGCGCGCTGCCAGGTCTGGCTGGCGGAGTAGGTCGCATCGGTGAGGCTGGCGCCGACGCTCGCGAGCGCCCACGAGTACGGCTCGACATCGTCCGCGGTCAGGGGCCGGCCGATCGCGGCCGCGAGCCCGTCCAGCATGTGCTGGAACTCCCACCCGGCGGATCGCAGGTGGTGCGCCGCGAACTCCTCGTCGAACAGCCGCGCCGGGCCGCCTGGCTCGACGTGGTGGCCGAGGGCCTCGAGCAGCCCAGCCGCCTCGGTGACTGCAGCGACGCAGTCGGCGGCGACCGTCACACCGATCGCCGCGACCGACTCGACGTAGCCGATGCGCAGGTTGCGTGGTGCATCCGACATCGTCGTCGCGTAGGGCACTTCGGGCGGCGGCAGGCGGTAGGTGTCGGCCGGATCGGCACCGCCGACGGCGTCGAGGAACGCGGCGGTGTCGCGCACGCTGCGCGTGATCACGTGCTCGACGAGATTCGGGTCGGTGATCGGCAGGCTCGACGTGCGCCCGCGGGACGGCTTCAGCCCGACGACCCCGCACCACGCGGCCGGCAGCCGGATCGAGCCGCCGATGTCGCTGGCGTGCGCCACCGGCACCAGCCCGGCCGCGACGGCGGCGGCCGCACCGCCGCTTGATCCCGCGGTGGAGCGCATGGTGTCCCACGGGTTGCGGCACGCGCCGAACGCGATCGACTGCGTGGTGGGCTGGCAGCCGAACTCGGGCAGCGCGGTCTTGCCGACGGTGACGAGGCCGGCGGCGCGGAAGCGGGCGCCGAGGATGGTGTCGGCGGGTGCCCGCCAGTCCAGCGATCGCAGCAGCCCGTTGCCCATGTACAGGGGTAGGTCGGCCAGGCAGGCGCCGACATCTTTGAGCAAAAACGGCACGCCGTGAAACGGCCCCCGCGGCAGCGCCGGATCGGCGGCGATGGCGCGCCCGACGTCAGGCAGGGGCACGACGACTGCGTTGAGCACCGGGTTGGCGGCGTCGATGCGGGCAATCGCGCTCTCCGCGAGCTCGGCCCGTGTGACCTCGCCGTCGGCGACCAGATCGCGCAGCGCAACCGCGTCAAGCCAGCCCAGATCGGTGGCGGCCACGGCAGGAGCCTACGCGCCTAGCACGAACACCTCATTCAACCGGGCGACGTTCAGCGGCGGGCACGCCTCGTTCGACGAGGCGACGTTCAGCAGGCCGCGACGTGTGCTTGGATCCCCTAGCGTGGACCAACTGTGTGTTCGACTGGATTCGTGCCCGTGATGCCGACGGTAAGACCGAGGTGCGCCTAGGCCTTCCCTCTACTCCTGTCGACGTCCCAAAACGCCAACATCAAGGGTCCGCGACATCGCCAGCCGGCTGGCTGACGAAGTTAACGGCAACACAAACCCCGTGGGCATAGGCTGAGCGGGAGGCAGCGCGCAACGATACGCTCGCGCTACCGTGAGAGGTGCGGCGAAGGCCCGGTAAGTGCTGTCGCACAGGTGATTACTTACTTCACGAAGAGCGAGATGACTGTCTGGTTGAGTCGGCGGCGCGGCCAGCCGCGAAAGCCGTCGGATTTCAGCGCAGCGTGGGCGGCGTTGTGGCCACATACCCCGTGCACACTCCCGCCGGGGTGGGCCGAGGCACTTCCGAGGAATACGTTGGCGATCGGCGTCTCGGCACGCCCGAACCCGGGTGATGGTCGGAAGATGAGTTGTTGCTGCAGTTGGGCGGTGCCGCCATTGACCGCTCCGCCGGACAGGTTTGCGTCGGTCGATTGTAGGTCCGACGGGCGCTGCACCACCCGGCCGACGACATGGCTTCGGAATCCGGGCGCATGCTCCTCCAGCACTTGGTCGACCGATTGCGCCAGTCGGTCAGCTGATCCGTCGTCGTTGTGCTCACGAGGCAAATGCGTATACGCCCAGGCGCTTTCGGTGCCTGCTGGTGAACGGCTGGGGTCGGCCGTCGACATCTGGCCGAACAGCAGGAACGGATGGTCCGGAATGGTCGCGGTGTTCAGGTCGGCGAGCCACCGGATCAGTCCGTGGCTGTCGGCGCCCAGGTGGACGGTTCCGGCACCCTTGAGGCTTTTTGAGCGCCACGGGATCGGCGCGTCCAGCGCGTAGTTCACCTTGACCACCGGGGTGTCCCCAGGTGAAATGCTGCAAGTCCTGCAGTAACCGGGCCGGCAACGCCTCGTGGGGCAGTAGCCGCTCATACAGGCTGGGGGCCGACACGTCGGCGACAACAGCGCGGCGCACGCGAATGGTTCCGCCGTCGCTGGTGTGCACGGCCACGGCTCGGCCGCCCCGGACGTCGATGGCGCTGACCTCGCGGCCGCACTGCACTTGGGCGCCGGCCGAACGAGCGCGCTTGATCAGCGCCGCGGTCAGCTGCCCGGCGCCGCCGACGGGCACCGGAAAACCGCTGTCTTGGGCGAGCATGACGAGCAGAAAGCCCATCACGCCGCTGCCGGGCGCGTCGATGGGAGTGTCAGCGTGCAGCGCGTTGCCGAGCAGCAGCAGCCGGGCGGCATCCTCATCAAACAACTGCTCGCCCATCACCGTGGCCGGCAACATCAGCAGCCGAGCGAGCCGCAACGCCTCCGCGGTGCCCAACTTCCGTAGCAACTGAATCGGCGCGCGCAGTGGGGAAACGGTGAGAACAGGGTGTCGAGCAGCGGCGCCTTGATGGTGTTCCACAGTTCGACCAGCCGCCACCAGTTGTCGCCGTCGCTGCGGTGATGGCGCGCCAACTCAGCAGCGGTCGTGGCGGGATCGCGGTAGATGACGGGTGCATCATCGTCCGGTCCGCTTCGGGCGTGCCCGACCACGGCCGGGGCGTGCGACCAGCGCAGGCCGTAGTCTTCGAGATGCAAAGCCGCCATGGCCGAGGATGCGAGCGTCATCGGGTAGAACGCGCTGTACAGATCGCTGATATAGCCCGGTATCAATTCCGCACTGCGCACCGCCCCTCCGGGGCTGGGCTGGGCTTCCAGCACCAGCACATCCCAGCCGGCGTCAGCGAGCACAGCGGCGGCGACCAGCCCATTGTGTCCCGCCCCGACGACGACCACATCAACGTCGCCGCCAGCAGCACTGCTGCTACTCGGCGGCACCGGGGTCCTGCTTTTCGGCGATCATCGCCAACCGCCAGATGCACTCACGATTGCGCGGCGCCACCCCCGTCAACTGCACGATGTCCGGTACCCAGCGCAGTGGCCGGGAGACCGCGACCTCGGTCATCTCGACACGGCACCCGCCGGGAATGTCGCTTAGCCGCATGGTGATCCGCGCCTCGGCGGCCGGGCGCACCTTCGCCAGCAGCACCAGTTCCTCACCGGACTCGCAACTCTCGACGACGGTCTCATCATTGATCACCGCCGGCCAGGCCCCGATGGAATGCAGGATGCGCGACCCAGGCGCAGGCCAGTTCGAACTGACGGCGCGGATCCGGCTGTTCCCGACGACCCATCCTGAGTAGGTCCATCCGTCGGCCAACACATCCCACACGCGCTGGCGGGTCGCGGCCACATCCCGGGTCACCGTCATGGGCATTGTCCTAACGTTCGAAGATGGGGTCGATCAGTCGTAGCCGGAATACCCCCACCGCGGGAAATGACGCAACGGCTGCGGAACGTCCTCGGCGGGTTCGCCCTTGGGGGCGGGCAGGTTCAGAGCGGCGGCCACCTGCTCGCAGCGGTCATAGCGGACGTGCCATACCGGCGACACGGGCCGGGGCGAACTCGATGCCGGTCGCACCGGAAATCCGCTGCGTCGTTGTCAGCCCAACCCGCGCCGATATGCGTCGTCTTGCCGAGGGCGGTGTAGCCGTAGAACACCACGACGCCTGATTCTGCTTGAGGCAGTCAATTCACTGTCTTCGCGGTTGCGGCGATCCTGAGGGGACCACCCCAGCCATTTCGGGAATGCAACCGCTGGCGGCGAGACGTCCCTTCGTTGTCGGCCTCGCCGTAGACGACGAGGGTGTCAGCCGTCTTGCCCGCGGGATTTCCGTAGCCGACGACCGCATTCGACGTCCCGTTCTAGTTTGGCCTGATTTTTCTCGGTGATCCGGCTGTCCCGAGGGGGCAGTTGCAGAACGCGTTCGGCGGCGATGCCCGCCTGCAGTTGCCGTGCACGCTCGAGCTCGGCGTCCAGTTCGGCACCGAAGAGCAGAGCCAGGTTGGTGATCCACAACCACAGCAGGAACACGATGACCCCTGCCAGCGCGCCGTAGGTTTTGTTGTCACTGCCGAAGTTGCCGACGTAGAAACCGAACAGCACCGAGGCGAGGATCCAGGCGAGGATTGCTACGCCGGCGCCCACGCTGATCCACCGGAATTTCGGCTGCTTCACGTTCGGCGCGGCGTAGTACAGGGTGGCGACCGCCAGGGTCACGAAGATCAGGACGACCGGCCACCGCGAGATGCTCCGAATCGTCTGGGTGACGTCACCGAGACCGATGGCCCCGCCGATCGCCGCGGCGATCGGCCCGCTCACCGCGAGCATGAACGCTACCGCGGCGGCCAGTGTGAGACCGACCAGGGTGAGCACGAGCTGGATCGGCCGCAACTTCCACACCGGCCGACCTTCCTCCACCTCGTAGATGCGGTTCATTGCCCGGCTGAACGCGCCGACATATCCCGACGCCGACCACAACGCGCCGAGGAGGCCGACGATCAGCGCGAAACCGGCTGACGGCGACTCGACCAGCTGCTGGATCGGCGTTCGCATCGTATCGACCGCCGATGCCGGACCAAGCTGGCCGACAATTTGTAACACCGCGTCGGTGGTGCGCTGGCCTTGCCCGAAGACACCCAGGAGGGAGACGACGACGACGAGCGCGGGAAACAGCGACAACACCGCGTAATAGGTCAACGCGGCGGCCAGGTCCGTGCATTGATCGGTGCTGAATTCACGCGCCGTCTTCCGCAGCACATACAAGATCGACGGTTTACTCAGGTCAGTGGGCGATTCAGGTTTGGATGGATCGTCGGGGTTCGGCGACCCATCGGGACTCGGCGTTGTTTGGGCGTCATGGCTCGCTGGCTGAGCGATCAAGTCTGGGAAGAGAGAGCGATCTGCGAAGGTGGCGCGCAGCGCCGAGGCCGGATCAGTTGTCCTGGTACGAAGGAGCCGACTGACGATCACACCGGCCAACAGCACGCCTAGCATGACGAGAAGTCGATTCAGTCGGGACGGCGCCGCAGCTGAGATGCCCGACTGACCGGGCCCCGTGGGTCCGCTGGTTTCGGCGCGCTGACGCCGGCGCTGGCTCACCGGCGGCGGCGCCACACCACAAGGCCGATCACCACGGCTGCCGCGATCAACGCCGCGATCAGCGGCACACCCGGTTTCACCGATCCAGTGTCATCGGTGACGGCATCGCGCGCCGCGGACTGCGCGGCGTGCGCTTTCTCAACAACGACATCCCTGCTCTCATGAGCCTTTTCGGTGATGCGGTCCTTGGTGTCGGCCGTTTTCTGCTTCACCCGACCTTTGACGTCGGCCTTGGCCGACAAGGCCTCGATGGTCTCGCCCAGTTCCTTGCGCGTGTGCTCGATGTCGGCCTGGATGTCGTCGATCCCGGCATCGGGTCCGGGTTCGGGGGACAGTGGGGTCTGGTCAGCGGTCATGGCGGGCGTCCTTCACTTCGTGGATGTCTTGCTTAACGTTCGCAACGGTCATCTCAGGGGTGGGTGAGGCTTGGTCGAGTTGCTTCTTGCTGACCAGACCCGCGACGCCGGCGACAGCGAACAGGACCACGGCAACAATCAGGGCGGCCGCCCACACCGGTAACGCCAGCGACAGCGCGGCGATCGCGGCCGCGATCAAGCTGCCCAGCCCGAACACTGCCACCAGCCCGGCCGCGCTGAACAGCCCGGCACCGATGCCGGCATGCTTGGCGGATTCGACGAATTCTTTCTGCGCCAACCGCATTTCGTCGCGCACCAGCCGCGAGGTCCGTGATGAGAGCTGGGTCATCAGCTCACCGATCGATGCCTCAGCGGCCGGTTTGGATTCAGGATTCATTTCCGCTACTTCCCTCACACCAGCGCTCATCGGTGAGCGTGGGATCGTCACCGATCGACATGCCCTTAACTGACGCCGACGAAACCTTCACCAGGCGGTACTTCGTCGTGCACGCGCGCTGCAGGGAGGCGTTACACGTCCGACACCCGATCAGAACCGCCGCCAGGGATGCCGCAGCGCCGGGCGCCTTCCTGCACGCCGACTCCATAAGTGACAGCGCAGTCAGCCTCCGCGTGTGCTGCGCGCCGGTTTACCTTCGCTGGAAGTCGAGCGTTAGGGGGAGCTGCGCGACGACATCTCCGACAATCTCCATTAGGTTTCCGTGACGCCTACCCATCCGGGCCCGCAATTCCCGGTCGCCCCCAGTAGGGTCGGGTCGTTGGGGCGCACAAGCCGTTTGGCATAGGGAGCGATTGTGCTGGTGGAGCGTCCACCATGACCGTGCAGACGCTTCCTCTGGGCGCAGTCGTTGTGACGGCGAATGGGAACGTCGTGCGATGCATCGCGTGGGTTGAACGGGACCGTCGCAGAGCAATTGCCCATGCTTCCGGTGGGGCTGATCATCGATCTGCCCTCGTGCGCCGCATCGATGCCGACGGGCGTGAAGCCCTCACCATCGCTGCGACTTTGGCGGGTGAATCCGACATCGCGTTCTGGGCGCGGTCGCACTGTATCCGGTCGGTGCGCCGCCGCGCCCGCGGGTCAGCGCCGGGGGCGCCCAGGAGCGCGGCCACCGACTCTGCCGGTAGCGCTTGGGGCAGTGTCTTGGTGAGTTTGGGCCGGCCTTATTACCCGATGCCGTGATAGCGGCGGGGATGGCAACGGATTGGTCGCCTGGGTCTGGGGCGGGTCTGAGAAGGGCGAGGGTGGTTTCGAAAGGTAGCGTTTGTCGGCGACCTGCCATTCGTCGTGGGCTTCGACGAGCACGGAGCCGGCCAGCCGCTGCAGCGCGGCGGGGTGGGGAAGACCCCGACGACGTTGGTACGACGTTTGATCTCCTTGTTGAGCCGTTCCAGCGAATAGTCGACCAGATCTTTTTCCAGTGTGGGACAGGGAAATCGGCGAAGGCGGTGATGTCGTTGTCCGCCTGGCGCAGCCACGCTCATCACCGGCGGGAGAAAAGGGCAGCGAACGACATTGATTGGCCGCCGAGTCGTTGTGGGAAGGTAAGTCGCTATGGAGAGGCCTGTCAGAACAGCTCGTCCGGATTTAGTCGCAAACTCTCACTACTATCATCAGACAGCACACTTTGTGGCGCTGAACCTGTTGCTGGGCAACATGGTTCTGCCGAGGCGCGCCAGAAGCTACCCATTGACGGCGGCGAACGTACCGCAGAGGTCTAGCCCAGGGAATGCCGCCGATGCTGGATCGTCGTCGTCATGGCTTAGCAAGGTCCGTAAATGACCACGGTGTTGCCCCAGGGGTCGCGGCCCACCGCGCGGGTTTCGTGTGGTCCGCGCTCCGGGTCACGAACGACGGGGCGGGTCAGTGGGATGACCGCTGTCGATGAGGTCAGCGGCGAAGGGCGTACCGGTGCCTGCCGTGTTCTCGTGGTGAAGCGTTGCGATCACGGCGCCCATTACGGTTTTGGCCGATTGGTGCGAGGCGGGTGGGTGTCAGTGCGTCGTGGGCCCGGTGAGGAACACCAGACGGAACTTGCCCATCTGAATCTCGTCGCCGTTGGCTAGCGCCACCGATTCAGCCGGTTTGCGGTTGACATAGATTCCGTTGAGGCTGCCGGTGTCCACGACCAAGTATTCGCCGTTTTCCCTTCGAAACTGGGCGTGCCGTCGGCTGACGCTGACGTCGTCGAGGAAGATGTCGCTGTCGGGATGCCGCCCGGCGGATGTGACTGGCTGATCCAGCCGGAACCGCGATCCGGCGTTGGGGCCGCGCTTCACGACAAGCATTGCCGAGCCGCTCGGCGACCCTTCTTCCCACACCTCCGCCTCGGCGGCGCCATCGGCCGAAGTGTCGAGGTCGTCGAGGAAGTCGGCGCGGAAAGCCGAGGTGGCGTCCCCAGTGCCCTTGTCGGTCGTCTGGTCGTTGTTCGGGTGGCTCACTTGCTGTCCTTAACGGGCGCGCCGGGTGCGGGCTTCAGCGCGTATACCCTATTGATCGGACGTTTACCCGTGTGGAGCAGCTCGATGGTCGCGTGCCCAGGCCCCATCTTTCCAGCCCCGAGGACCTGCAGCCCTGCCTTTGTCGCGATACGTCACATAGTGGTTGTCAACGATCTAGACCGAACGCTGATGGCAGAGTACGCGCAACCTGATATGGGGGCATTTTGTCGAGGGCGTTGTCGTGGGCGGGGTGAAGGGGCGGCCGCAACCGTCGTCGTGGCCGCGGCTTCGTTGACCAGCTGAGTCCGTTCGGGGCGTCGAGCGTGTCACTCGGGGACACCGCCGTCATGAATATCGTGATGACATATTTCATCGGCAGGGCGGATCCCCTCCCTGCCCTAGGCCATGAGATGAATGTTGTGCCCGGCAACCGACTGACGGTGGGCGTGTCGGGTTTCTTCGCTGTTGTCGAAGCTTACTTGGGTAGCAGAACGGTGCAAGGTCGCTGTGCTGGAGTCCCGTCACCGCGCGGCACGCGTGCTCGCCGCGTCGCGCGATGGGGGCTACCGAAGGCCGGCTTAGGTACTTGCTCGCCGCAGCGGTCCCCGTGCCACCGTTTCGGGCCCGGCGTTGACGGTGTGGGACTCGACGTCCACTGCGTCCGGCTGTGCTTCGACGAGGGCGCCATCCTGCGCTTGTTGCACCGATTGTTCAACGTCGGGATCTTTCGCCAGCAACACCCGCACCGCATTGTTGAGAAACGCGATGGCCGGCACCGCCAACAGCGCGCCAATGATGCCGGCGATAACGCTACCCGCGGCAATGCCGAGCACCACCGCCAGCGGATGAAGCGACACCGCTCGGCCCATCACGAAGGGCTGCAGGACATGCGCCTCGAGTTGTTGTACGGCGATGATCAGCGCGAGCGTGAGAAGCGCATACACGATGCCCTTGGCCAGTAAGGCGACCACAACGGCCAGGAAGCCTGAAATTACCGCGCCTACGAGGGGAATGAACGCACCCAGGAAAACCACAGACGCCAGCGGGAGCGCCAGCGGAATGCCCATCACGGCCAACCCGGCGCCGATCCCCGCCGCGTCCACGAGCGCCACGAGGAAGGTGGCACGCACATATCCGATGAGTGAGTGAAAGCCCGAGCGTCCGGCGTCGCGCACCCGCTCACGCACCGAAGCCGGTAGCGCTCGGGTGACGAACTGCCAGATGTTGCGGCCGCCGTGCAGAAAGAAGATCAGTGTGAATAGCGTCAGCAGCGCTCCGGTCAAAATCTCGGTGAGGGTGCCTGCCGTTGAAAGCGCTCCGCTGGTCAGCTGCTCTTGGTGACCGCGCAGAGCACCGATCGCGGAGTCACCGGCCCGGTTAATCTGGTCTCCACTCAAGTGGAAGGGTCCGTTGATAAGCCAGTTGCGGGTGCTGTCGATGCTGTGGGTAACTTGATCGACCAAACCGGGCAAGCCGGTGACGAATTGGCTTACGACGAACGTGAGCAACCCCCCGACCACGGCCAGACCGGCCAGCAGCACTAGCGTCACCGCACCGCCCCGCGGTGCGCCGCGGCGGTCCAGCCCGTCGACTACCGGCACAAGCAGCGCGGTAGCCATCAGCGCCAACGCCACCGGCACCACCACCACGCCCATGCGGCGCAAGACCTGGAGGGCGGCGACAACCGTCACCAACAGCAGAAGGAGCCGCCACGACCAAGCAGCGGCCTGCCTCACGAGCGGGGTGACCGAGCGGTCGTCGCTACTCTCCATTGACGGGGTGTAGCCACCTGATTCGAGCGCGAAACTCCGTCACAATCGTCGAGGCGATGCGCGAATCCGTCAGCACATGTCGGCGACGGCCCTCGGTGCACGGCGGCGCCGAAGCCGCGAGCCCGAGCGCCAAGACGCCGTAGAGACACGGTGCCTCGTTCGAGCGGTCGTGATCGGTTACATCGCCGCGGAGGCCATACCTGTCGGCTTCATCACGCCGACCGCCATCACCGGCTCAATGCCGCCCGGATTGGCTAACCATGTCGCCACGGTGGCCCTGTTCGGCAAACCGTCGAACGGGTGCTTGAAACTGGATAGACGACCACGAGCCGGTAACTGATCGGCAACGGGGGATGGTGTTGGCGACCCACTGCCGACCGTCATCCATGCCTTACGACGACAACTTGTTGGCAAGACATTCGCCAAATACTCCCGCGTCGTATGCGTTGCGCCACAAGCTCTTTCCAGCGGTAAGCGTTCCGTGCGTGGTCACTGGTTGACCTGCGCACCGGCCTGGATCAAGGACCACCGGCCCTAGGGCGATACACCACTCAGCGCCTCAGGATGCCGACGCTACGGGGTCAGGTCGCTGGGCAGCTCGTCGCTCAGCGCGGCCTGAGCGAGGCGGTCGCCGAGCAGCGGCGCGAACTTCATGAGGCTGCTGCCGACGAGCGCGACGACGCGGCCTGGCCCAAGGCGCGGCGATGGCGATGGAAGATGCGTGGTCGATCGGGCAGGCGCTGGCCGAAGCTCCCGATCCAATAAGCGCGCTGCGTCGATATTCGGTGAGTCGAGTGCAGCGCGACGTAGCGTCAAGGACTTTCGCGCGGAAGCGAGATGCTCAGGAATGGGAACGTCGTCAGGTCGACGGTCTGCGTTCTGGAGTATGGTCCGACCCAGGTGCGGCAGAAAGGCCAGTGCAGGACTGGTGTGATGCTTGGCTAGCCGCACAGCCTCCGCGAGCGCCGGCGACCGAACGCAAGATCCGTGAGGCTATCAACAAGAGGATCGCAAAAACCTTCGGTCGGCGCCCGGCGATATCCGTTCGACCGTCTGAGGTCAGGACCTTGTGCGCAGATTTGGCACGAACACAGTCCCCTGCGACTGCGCGTCACTCGCTGGGCGTCTTACGCCGCGTCTTCGATTACGCAATGCAGGACGGGGCCATTCCTCGGAATCCCGCGACAGGTATCCGCCTACCCAAGGTCCAAGGAAATGAGCCCCAGCCGCTTACACACACTGAACTGTGGCAGCTCGCAGAGCAATTCGATTCCAGGAGAGACCGGGTCCTTATCGTCGTTGTCGGATACTGCGGACTTCGTTGGGGCGAGCTGGCGGCGGGTTCACCTGCTACTTACTGGGCGTGTCGACGCGGCGGATGGACAAGCTCGTCGAGACGTTGGGTATCACCAGCCTGTCCAAGTCGCAGGTGTCAGTGATGGCCAAGGAACTCGACACCGCCGTGGAGGCCTTCCGGACCCGGCCGCTGGACGCCGGCCCCTACACGTTTGTCGCCGCCGACGCCCTGGTCCTGAAGGTCCGCGAAGCCGGCCGGGTGGTCAACGTGCACACCTTGATCGCGGTCGGGGTCAACGCCGAGGGCTACCGCGAGATCCTCGGCGTCGACGTCTCCACCGCCGAGGACGGGGCTGGCTGGCTGACCTTCTGCGGTCGCTGACTGCCCGCGGCCTGTCTGGGGTCAAGCTGGTCACCTCCGACGCCCACGCCGGCTGGTCAACGCTATCGCGGCCACGCTGCCCGGTGCGGCCTGGCAGCGCTGCCGCACGCATTACACGACGAATCTGATGGCCGTCACCCCGAAGACGTCGTCCTTGAGGTGGAGCGATATCGATCTCAATATGCGTCGGCTGAGAGTATCTCGCGCGTACTCGGAAGAGGCGCCTCGAGGCGAAATGTCTCCGGTGAAAGATCACCAGGCACGCACCGTTCCGATCCCGGGAACTGTCGTTGACGAACTGACCAAGCTACGGGCGCAGTCCGCTCCTTCCGAACTCGTTTTCCCGTCCGCGAACTCCACGCCGCTGCGAAACCGCAATTTTCGACGCGACAGCTTCGATGCGGCTACGGCTGCACTGGGCCTGACGATCACTCCGCACAACCTGCGTGACACCGCGGCGTCGCTAGCCATACAAGCGGGAGCTTCGGTCGTTGCGGTTGCGCGCTTACTTGGCCATGAGTCGGCTGCGACGACACTCAATCACTATGCGGGGCTCTTCCCGACCGACCTTGATGACGTCGCGGTACGCCTCGATGCCGCCGCGAGAGAGGCCGTCGGGGACCAGTGAGTGCCACTTCGTATCATTGGCTCACCGACCAGGCACCGACGGACCTCTCGTGGCAGCTGCGGTTCGCTCATGCAGGTCTCCTAGTGATAGGAGACCCGGACTGTCAACAATGTCCGTCAGTTTTAGAGTAACGCTAGTGCCCCCGGCAGTGTCTGGTTTCACGACATAGTTGGCAGCTGTCTCGCGACATAGTTGACACCTCGTTACGCCGGGGAGGTCGGCCATGTCGAAGGCGCAGCTCGTCATCACCGCCGTCGTGCTGGAAGGACGCAGCAAAAGCGAGGTCGCCCGCGACTACGACGTCTCGCGCTACTGGGTGCAGCAACTGATCAAGCGCTACGAGACCGAGGGGGCCTCGGCGTTCGAACCACACTCGCGCGCGCCCACAGCACAATCCCCGCGCGCTGGGCGCCACGGTCGAAGACAAGATCGTGCGGCTGCGCAAGACACTGGCCAAACAGGGCTACGACGCTGGCGCGGCCACCATCGCCGGCCACCTCGCCCGCGACCCCGCGGTCACCAAAGTGCCTGCGGTGTCGACCATCTGGCGCATCCTGGCCCGCCGCGGATTCATCACGCCCCAACCCCAGAAACGACCGCGGTCATCATGGAAACACTTCGAGGCCCAACAGCCCAATGAACTGTGGCAGGCCGATGTCACCCACTGGCGCCTGGCCGATCACACCGAGGTGGAAATCCTCGACGTCATCGACGACCACTCCCGACTGGCCATCGCCAGCACCGCCCGACCCGTCACCACCGGCCCCGACGTCGTCGACACCGTCACCGCCGCGTTCGCGCAGTGGGGCACACCGGCCTCGGTGCTAACCGACAACGGCGCGATCTTCACCGCCAAACAACGCGGCGACGGGCGCACCGCCCTGCAGATCTTGCTGGGCGAACTCGGCATCAAATACAGCAACTCCCGCCCCTACCACCCGCAGACCTGCGGCAAGGTCGAACGCTTCCACCAAACCCTCAAAAAACGCCTCGCCGCACTGCCACCAGCAGCCACCCTCACCGAACTCCAAGCCCAGATCGATGATTTCCGCGCCTACTACAACACCGTCCGGCCACACCGGGCGCTACGACGCCGCACACCCCTAGAGGCATTCAACGACCGGCCCAAGGCATTCCCCAGCGGTTACCAGATCCCGCCGCACTACCGGGTACGCCACGACAAAATCGACGCCGGCGGGGTCATCACCATCCGCTACAACAGCCGCCTGCACCACATCGGCCTAAGCAAGCACCTACGCGGCACCAAAGTCACTGTCCTCATCGACGACCGCGACATCCGCGTCCTCAACCGCGACACCGGCCAACTCATCCGCAAACTGATCCTCGACCCCACCCGCGACTATCAACCACGCGGCGTCAAATGCGGAAACTCACCCGAAAACAGGCTCCAGATGTAAATGATGTCTCGGGACATCTGTCAACGATGTCCCGAGACATCACACTA
>CAWJDL010000015.1:0-16183 GCA_963841555.1 uncultured Actinomycetota bacterium | reverse complement strand
GTAAGGGCGAAGCTGATCGCGCTGGCTGAGGAGACTGCGACCTAATGCGCGAGCAGCTGCCAGGGGAGCTGCGCTCCGCGGTGGAGGATGAAAATTCTGCCGGATGCTCGGGCGGGTAGGTGGTTGCGTCGCGGCCGGGTGGGAGTTGATGCTCAAGGGGTGTTTCGGTGACCCCGTTGCGTCTGTGTTGCCGGTGAGCACGGCGAGCAGCTTGGGGCTGGAGGGCGCCCTCGTGGTGGTGCGGGGGCGGTGGATTGTTGCCTGTGAGCACGTGAGAGAGACTCCTGTTTTTGTTTCGCCCTCTCCGAAACACCTTCCACAACAACATATCTGGACGGAAGGGGTGATCGGTTATGGAAGTGATCCATCCGCGGTGTGCGGGCATTGATGTGTCGAAGAAGGACGCCAAGGTCTGTGTGCGGGTGCAGGGCCGGGGTCGGCGTGGCACGTCGACGACGGTCACCACGTGGGGGTCGACCACCGGCGAGATCCTGGCGCTCGGTGAGCATTTGCTCGCCGAGCAGGTCTCGTGTGTGGTGCTCGAATCCACGTCGGATTATTGGAAGCCGTTTTACTACCTGCTCGAAGAGCAGCTACCGGTGGTGCTGGTCAACGCCAAAGCCGCACGCAATGTGCCCGGCCGTAAGACCGACGTCTCGGATGCGGCGTGGCTGGCCGATCTGGGTGCCCATGGGCTGTTGCGTGCCTCGTTCGTGCCGCCGCAGCCGATTCGGGTGTTGCGTGATCTGACCCGGACCCGCACCATCATCACCCGGGCGCGCACCAAAGAGATTCAACGGCTGGAGAAGCTGCTCGAAGACGCCGGGATCAAACTGTCGGCGGTGGCCTCCAACATTGTCGGGGTCTCCGGGCGGGCGATGCTGGAGGCGCTGATCGCCGGCCAACGCGATCCGGCGGTGCTGGCCGATCTGGCCAAACAACGCCTGCGCCATAAGATTCCCGCGCTGACCGAGGCGCTGCGCGGCCGGTTCAACGAGCATCACGCGTTCATGGCGCGGTTGTATCTGGATCGCATCGATGCCCACGGCGCCGATATCGCCCGCTTGGACTCGCGTATCGAGGAGGCGATCGCCCCCTTTCGTTGCACCCGGGAGCTGCTGATGAGCATCCCGGGCTGGTCACAGATCATCGCCGATGTGTTCATCGCCGAAACCGGCGCGGATATGAGCGTGTTCCCCACCGCTGAGCACCTAGCATCGTGGGCCGGGGTCGTGCCCGGCTGCAACGAATCAGCGGGCCGGGTCAAATCTGGCGCCACCCGCCCGGGAAACCGGCATCTCAAAGCCGCCCTCGGGGTGGCGGCATTGTCGGCAGCGCGCACCAAAGACACCTACTACAGCGTCCGGTACCGGCGCATCGCCGGCCGGCGCCGCGCTGCCCAATCGCGCACGAACACAACCCGCGGTACGTCGATAGCCGGCATGACCGCCTTGGTCGCGATCGAACACAAGATGCTCACCGACGCGTGGCACATGCTGGTCAACGGCGCCTTCTACCACGACCCCGGCCCCGACTACTACACCCGCCACCACCCCGCACGCACCAAGGCCAAAGCCGTCAAACAACTCGAAACTCTCGGCTACAAAGTGACTCTCGAACCACTCACCGAAGTCGCCTAAAACCGCAAAGAACCACTCACCCGCTGCCGGTCACCGCATTTTCGAGAGAGACGCAAAGGGACCCATTCTGTCGGCGTGTCGGGGACTCTTGCGTCTGCTCGCGATAGGAACTCACTGCTGAAAGCGGTAGCCCATCCCGGCCTCGGTGAGTAAATGCACCGGGCGTGACGGGTCGTCTTCCAGCTTGCGCCGCAATTGCGCCAAGTACACCCGCAGATAGTGCGTTTCCTTGGCGTAGGTCGGGCCCCACACTTCCTTGAGCAACTCCTCGCGGCCAACGAGCTTCCCGCGGTTGCGCACCAGCATCTCGAGCATGCCCCATTCGGTAGGGGTCAGATGGACCTCGCTGCCGTTCTTGGTCACCTTCTTCGCGGCCAAATCGACGGTGAACGACGACGTCTCGATGACGGGCTCGTCGGTGTCGGACGCGGCGGCGCCCCTGCGCACCGCGGCCCGCAGCCGCGCCAGGAATTCATCCATCCCAAAGGGTTTGGTGACGTAGTCGTCCGCGCCGGCGTCGAGCGCCTCGACCTTGTCCGACGAGTCCGTGCGGGCCGACAGCACGATCACCGGCGCGGTGAGCCAGCCACGCAGCCCGCCGAGCACCTCGATGCCCGACATGTCGGGCAGCCCGAGGTCCAGCACGATGACGTCGGGCCGGTGATCGGCCGCCGTTCTGAGAGCCTCACCGCCGGTGGCGGCGGTAAATACCTCGTAGCCACGCACCGACAGGTTGATTCGCAACGCCCGCAGGATCTGTGGTTCGTCGTCGATGACCAGCACCCTGGTCTTCTGCGGGGTCACGGTGTGCCGTCCTTCGGCGGTGCGGCGAGGTCGATTTCGGCGGTGAGCCCGCCACCCGGCGTGTCGGTCGCGGAGATGGTGCCCCCCATGGCCTCGGTGAAGCCGCGGGCGACCGACAGGCCGAGGCCCACGCCGATGCTGGTGTCATGGTCGCCGAGACGCTGAAACGGCGCGAACAGCTGCTCCTCGGTGCCGCGCGGTATGCCCGGTCCTTCGTCGATGACGGCGATCAGCACGCGGTCGCCGACCCGGCCCGCCGTGACACGCACCGGGCTGTCGGGCGCGTAGCGCAGCGCGTTGTCGATGAGGTTGGCCAGCACCCGCTCGAGCAGGCCGCTGTCGGCCATCACCACCGCGTCGCCGACATCGACCTTGACCCGGTCGAGGCCCTGCCGACGAAAGCCGGTGACGCCCTTGCTGATTCCGAGCAGGGCGCGTTGCACGGCCTCCTCGAGGTACACCCTGCGCAGTGCGGGCCGCACCACTCCCGCCGCCAGCCGCGACGAGTCGAGCAGGTTGCCGACGAGCGCGGTCAGCGCATCGAGGGACTCCTCGATGGTGGCGAGCAGTTCGGCGGTGTCTTCTGCGGAGAAGTCGACGTCGTTGCTGCGCAGGCTGGACACCGCGGCCTTGGCGGCGGCCAGTGGTGTGCGCAGGTCGTGGCTGACGGCCGACAGCAGTGAGCGTCGCAGTTCGTCGGCCTGCGCGATGGCCTCGGCCTTGCCGGCCTCTTCGGTCAGTTCGCGCTGCTTGACCAGTCCCGCCGCCTGTTTGGCCACCGCGCCGAGCACTCGGCGGTCGCGCGCGGACAGTCTGCGGCCTGACATCACCATCCAGAACTCGTCGTCGCCGACCTCGATAGCCGTGTCGGCGGTGTCGACGTCGACGCAGGGATCCTTGCCCACACACCCGACGATGCCTGAGCCTTCCCGCAGCAGGCTGACCGCGCGCTGTGAATAGGTTTCGCGCACCCGCTCCAATAGCGTGTCGAGGTCCGCACCGCGCAGCACTGACCCCGCGAACAGTGCGAGCAGCTCGGCCTCGCGGGATGCGTGGGTGGCCTCGCGCGTGCGTTTCGCGGCGCCGTCCACCAGGGCGGCGACAGCGATGGCAAGCGCCAGCAGGACGATGATGGTGACGGCCGCGTCGGGCTCGGAGATGATGAAGGTTCGGCGCGGCTCGGTGAAGAAGAAGTTCAACAGCAGGCCGGACAGCAGCGCCGACAGAATCGCGGGCGCGATGCCACCCAGCAGCGCAACCACCATCACACCAACGAAGAACAGTGCGCTTTCGCCGCCGATGCCTAGGTAGCGGTCGAGCCATGTCAGCGTCACTGCACAGATGGCGGATGGCACAACGACCGCGGCCAACCACGACACCACCCGGCGCTCGCGCGGCACGACCCGCGACCACGAGAACCCCCGCTTGGCCTCCTCATGGGTCACCATGTGGACGTCGATCTTCCCGGACTGCTGCACCACCGACGCGCCGATGCCCTCGTCGAAGATGCGCGCCCAGCGTGACCTGCGCGACGTGCCGAGCACCAGCTGAGTCGCGTTCATCTCCCGTGCGAAATCGAGCAGCGCGGAGGGGACGTCGTCGCCGACCACGGTGTGAAGAGTGGCTCCGAGGCTGGTGGCCAGCTCGCGCACCTTGCCCATTTGCGGGCCGGAAACACCGGCCAGTCCGTCGCCGCGAACGACATGGACGACCATCAATTCGGCACTGGACTTCGATGCAATGCGAGATGCCCTGCGCACCAGGGTTTCCGATTCTGGACCGCCTGTGACGGCGACGACCACGCGTTCGCGCGCTTCCCAGGTGTCGGTGATCTTGTTGTCGGCGCGGTACTTCTCCAGCGCCGCGTCGACCTGGTCGGCCAGCCACAGAAGCGCGAGCTCGCGCAGCGCCGTCAGGTTGCCACGCCGGAAGTAGTTGGATAGGGCGGCATCGATGCGTTCGGGTGTGTAGACGTTGCCGTGGGCGAGCCTGCGCCGCAACGCTTCCGGCGTGATGTCGACCAGCTCGATCTGGTCGGCCGCGCGAACGATCTCGTCGGGCACCTTCTCTTGCTGCTCGATACCGGTGATCTGCGTGACGACGTCGTTGAGGCTCTCCAGGTGCTGGACGTTGACCGTCGAGATGACCGTGATCCCGGCGTCGAGCAGTTCGTCCACGTCCTGCCAGCGTTTGGGGTTCTTGCTGCCAGGGGTGTTGGTGTGGGCAAGCTCGTCGACCAGCACCACCTGAGGCCGGCGTTTCAGTACCGCCTCGACATCGAGTTCGGGAAACTTGCTTCCGCGGTAATCGACGGGCTTCGACGGAATGATCTCGATGCCCGCCAGCAGGTCGGCGGTCTTCTTCCGACCGTGTGTCTCGACCACAGCGGCCACGATGTCTGTGCCCCGCTCTAGCCGCCGGTGAGCCTCGCCGAGCATGGCGTAGGTCTTGCCGACGCCGGGAGCTGCACCAAGATAGATGCGCAGCTCCCCGCGCTTCTTCTTATAGTCGCGATTAGCCCCCGGTTCGGCGTCGCTTGACACTTGTAGCGGCGCGAGGGGCTGATCGCTGCTGGTCACATGCTTATCATCCACCGGATGGATCAGCTCTTCACCGGGTACTTCGCGTCGAGGGCGATGTTGAGCTGCAACACGTTGACCTTGGCCTCGCCGATGAAGCCGAGCACGCGGCCGTCCTGGTTGGCGAGGAGCAGTTCACGCACCTGATCCGGGCTCACGCCGCGTGCCTTGGCCACCCGCTTCACCTGCAGATCGGCGTACGCCGGCGAGATGTGCGGATCGAGGCCGCTGGCGCTCGCTGTGACGGCATCAGTCGGCACGGCGGGGTCGGCCGGAGCCGCGCCACGAATCGGAACGATCTGACCGATCGAGTAGTCCTCACCGAACTTGGCGCATTCGACCCGCACACCCTCATAGGTATCGAGGAACGGCCGCGCGGTGGTATCGCAAGGCTCGTTGACGCTGACCACCTTGGTCGGGTGCACGACGTTGCCGAGCGAGTCGCGGGGGCCGACCACGGAGAGCACGGCACCCACGCCCTCACCAGTGCAGAACGGGCGTGACCCGTCGACACCTTCCAGCTGCCCGACGGCAAGGCTGCGACCGCAGACCAGGGTGAGCAGGCTTGCCTTGTAGCCGTTGTCGTCTTCCGGCAGCGACGGATCGGCGGGGGTGTCGACGATGCTCTCCGGTCCCAGGTTGCTCGCGCTGGTCGCGAGCGGGTCATACCCGTCGCCGGCCGCAGATGGCCTGCTCTGGAAGTACTGTGGCAACGCGTTGCCGTCGTTATCCGTGAACATCTGACCGATCAGCCTGCTGCCAACGGGTTTCCCGTCGACCTCGATGATCGAGCCGTTCGCGTTGTCACTTAGGCCCGGGACTTGTGCCACCAGCCAGATGAACAGCGGGTAGGCCAAGCCGGTGATGACGGTGAGCACCATTAGCGCACGGAACGCGGCCCAGTGCTGGCGGACGAAGTTTGAGAGATTCATTTCTCACATTCCCGGTAAGAATTGGATGACAAGGTCGATCACTTTGATGCCGATGAACGGCGCGATGATGCCGCCGAGCCCGTAGACGTAGAGGTTGCGGCTCAACAGCTTTGACGCACTGCTCGGGGTGTAGCGAACACCCCGAAGCGCCAGCGGGATCAGCGTCACGATGATGATCGCGTTGAAGATGACCGCCGACAGGATCGCCGACTGCGGGCTGTGCAGCCGCATGATGTTCAGCAGATCCAGGCCGGGGAACAGCGCCACGAACATCGCCGGAATGATGGCGAAGTATTTGGCGATGTCGTTGGCGATCGAGAACGTCGTGAGCGCGCCACGGGTGATCAGCAACTGCTTGCCGATCTCGACGATCTCGATGAGCTTCGTCGGGTCGGAGTCGAGGTCGACCATGTTGCCGGCCTCTTTGGCTGCCGAGGTACCCGTGTTCATCGCGACGCCGACGTCGGCCTGCGCGAGTGCGGGCGCGTCGTTGGTGCCGTCGCCGGTCATCGCAACGAGCTTGCCGCCCTCCTGCTCCCGCTTGATCAGCGCCATCTTGTCCTCCGGCGTGGCCTCGGCGAGGAAGTCGTCGACGCCAGCCTCGTCGGCAATGGCCTTGGCGGTCATGGGATTGTCGCCGGTGATCATCACCGTCCGGATGCCCATCTTGCGCATCTCGTCGAACCGGTCACGCATGCCCTGCTTGACGACGTCCTTGAGGTGAATGACGCCCAAAACGGAGGCCTTGCCGTCTTTCACCTCTCCGACCACCAGCGGGGTGCCGCCTGCGGCGGAAATGCCGTCGACGATCCCGCCGAGTTCGATGGGGACCTCGCCGCCCTGGCCCCGGACCCACTCCGCGACCGAGTTGGCTGCGCCCTTGCGGAGCAGATGCCCGTCGAGGTCGACACCCGACATCCTTGTCGTGGCAGTGAATTCGACCCAGTTGGCATGGGCGAGTTCACCCGGCGTGCGGGCTCGCAAGCCGTATTGCTGCTTGGCGAATACGACGATGGAGCGGCCCTCGGGCGTCTCGTCGGCGAGACTGGACAACTGCGCGGCATCGGCAAGCGCATCGGCGGTGACGCCCGACAACGGGACGAAGTCGGATGCCTGCCGGTTGCCCAGCGTGATGGTGCCGGTCTTGTCCAGCAGCAGCGTGTTGACGTCGCCCGCGGCCTCCACCGCACGGCCCGACATGGCCAGCACATTGCGCTGCACCAGGCGGTCCATGCCTGCGATGCCGATGGCCGAGAGCAGCGCGCCGATCGTCGTCGGGATCAGGCAGACCAGCAGCGAGACCATCACGATGCCGGTGACACCGTGTGACGTCAGCGCCAGGCTGTCCGGGACGCCGGGGTTGTTCATCTTTGAGTAGATCGCCAGCGGCTGCAGGGTCGCGACTGCGAACACGAAGATGATCGTCAATGCCGCCAGCAGGATGTTCAGCGCGATCTCGTTGGGCGTCTTCTGCCGATTGGCGCCCTCGACGAGGGCGATCATCCGGTCGATGAAACTCTCGCCCGGCTTCTGCGTGATCTTGACGACGATGCGGTCCGAGAGCACGGTCGTGCCGCCGGTGACCGCGGACCGGTCTCCGCCGGATTCGCGGATCACCGGCGCGGATTCGCCGGTGATCGCGGATTCGTCGACGGAGGCGATGCCTTCCACGACGTCGCCGTCGCCCGGGATGACTTGTCCCGCCTCGACGACGACGACATCGCCCTGCTGAAGAAGCGGCGCCGCGACTTCTTCTTCGCGGCCGGCAACACCTGGTTGCCAGCCGGCAAGACGACGCGCCATGGTGGCGGTCTTGGTCTTCCGCAGTGATTCGGCCTGCGCCTTACCGCGTCCCTCGGCAACCGCTTCGGCCAGGTTGGCGAAGATCACCGTCAGCCACAGCCATATCACGATCAGCCATGCGAACCAGGACGGCTCGATGATCGCGAGGATGGTGCTCCAGACCGCCCCGATCTCCACGATGAACATGACGGGGTTGCGCCACAGTGTCCGTGGGTCGAGCTTGCGAAGTGCGCCCGGCGTCGACTTCCACAGCATCTGCGGGTCGAGCAGGCCACCCTGCACGCGGCTTTTCTGCGCGCTTGTGTTCTGCTGCGGACTGGCAGCTGAATCAATTGTGGGCGTTGACATTTAGTGGATTCCTTCAGCGAGTGGGCCGAGCGCGAGCATCGGGAGGAAGGTAAGCGCCACCAAGATCAGGGTGACGCCGGCGACCATTCCGACGAACTGCGGTCGATGGGTGGGCAGCGTGCCGATGGACGCCGGCGTGGTGCCCTGCTTGGCCAGCGAACCGGCCAACGCGAGTACCAAGACGATTGGCAGGAATCGGCCGAAGACCATTGCAAGGCCGAGGGCGGTGTTGTACCACTCGGTGTTGACGGTGATGCCGGCGAAAGCCGAGCCGTTGTTGTTGGACGCGGATGTGAACGCGTACAAGACTTCCGACAGCCCGTGCGGACCGCTGTTGAGCATCCCTGCTCGTTGCCCGGGCATCGCCATCGCAATCGCGGTGCCGGTCAGCACGAGCAGCGGCGTGACCAGGAAATAGCTTGCGGCCAGCTTGATCTCGCGCGGGTTGATCTTCTTGCCGAGATACTCCGGGGTGCGACCGACCATCAGGCCTGCGACGAACACCGTGATCACAGCCAGGACGAGCATGCCGTACAAGCCTGAACCGACGCCGCCAGGCGCCACCTCGCCGAGCTGCATGTTGAACAGCAACACCAAGCCGCCGAGGCTGGTGTATGAGTCGTGGAACGAGTCCACCGACCCGGTAGAGGTCAGTGTCGTCGAGGCTGCGAATACCGCCGAGTTGGCGACTCCGAACCGCTGCTCGACACCTTCCATCGCCGCACTGACAGCGCTGGGAACCGTGCCGTGTGCCTGTAGTTGCATCCACATCGTCGCGCTCCAGCTGATCAAGGCCAGCGTCGACATGACCGCGGCAATCGCAAAGCCCTGCTTCGTGCTGCCGACCATGCGGCCGAACGTGCGGGGCAGCGAGAAGCTGATCACCAGCAACAGGAAGATCTCGACCCAGTTCGTCCACGAGTTCGGGTTCTCGAACGGATGACTGGAGTTGACGTTGTAGAAGCCACCGCCGTTGGTGCCCAGATCCTTGATGGCCTCCTGGCTGGCAACGGGACCACCCGGGACGGTCTGCTGGGCACCGGCGAGCGTGTCCACCACCTGGTCATAGTTGTGGAAGTTCTGAATCGCGCCGCCGGCGATCAAGATAATCGCGGCGACGACGCAGACAGGCAGCAGAATGCGCAGCGTGCCACGCACCAGGTCGACCCAGAAGTTGCCCAGATCCCCCGTGTGTTTGCGGGCGAAGCCGCGCACCACTGCGATGGCGACCGCAATGCCGACCGCGGCCGACACGAAGTTCTGCACACCCAGACCTGCCATCTGCACCAGATGGCTCATCGTCGACTCACCGGAATACGCCTGCCAGTTCGTGTTCGTGACGAAGCTGACCGCGGTGTTCCAGGCGAGTGCCGGGGTCATCGGCGTGGCGGGGTCGTTGAGGTGCAGTGGCAGCTTGCCCTGGACCAACTGGAAGATGAACAGGAACAGAATGCTGATCGCCGAGAACGCCAGCACGCTGCGGGCATAAGCGCCCCAGGACTGCTCGGACTTCGGGTCGGCCCCGATGAGCCGGTAGATCACACGCTCCGCGCGGGAGTGCTTGTCGGAGCTGTAAACCCGGTACATGTAGTCGCCGAGTGGCACGTGCACAGCGGCAAGCGCCACGATCAGGAGCGCGAGGAAAAGGATCCCCGCCGTTGTGGTACTCACTAGAACCTTTCGGGAAAGAGCAGTGCGGCAGCAAGAAACACCGCGAGAAGCACTGACAGCACCAGGCCGACGATGTTTTCGTAGTTCACAGTCCGTCGACCAACTTCTGCACCAGGCCGAGCACGCCAAAGATCAACACCGTGAGCACGATGTAAACCAAGACACCCATCTCGTCTCCATTCGCGGGAATAGCGGTCGCCGGGCCCCATCCGAGCCAGCATCCGCGGGGCCCTCGGCGTCGGGGACCAAACCGAAGCTAGACCCGGTCCCGCGTGCCGGGACCGTTCGTTGACGCTTTCTTAACGCCCATCGGCGGCACCTTTACGGCCTTCGTCGACCCGCGGCATATTGTCGCCGGCGGAAGCTGCCATGCCCCGCGTCCCGTCGTGGCGGACGCGCGCCAAAAAACAGCACCTGGCCAGGTGAAATCTACTCCCGCCGGGCACTCGCCGGTGGGGCTTTTCGACTCCGCCGGACCGGCTGTTCGCTGCCGAACCACGCATTTACACCGTCGCCGAATCAACGTCGCGTCAACATGCGTGGATCGGCCATATTGATTGCGTAACCGGCCGGTTGACAGCGTGGAGGTGGGCGTAGCTTCTGGCCCCGACAGGCCGACCGACGAAGGAGCCCTCCATCAACGATCCACAACTCTGGGCGGCGGCGGCTTGGTTGCAGGTCGTCGCCGTCGTCCTGGCCGCCATCATCCTTCACCTTCCCCTTGGCAACTACATGGTCCGGGTGTACACCGACAGCGGACATTGGCGTGTGGAGCTTGGAAGGAACAGAAATCCGGTTCGGGGTTGCCCGGCAGTGGACTGTTCGGTCAGGCTGCGACCGCCAGCGCCGACGGTGCGGCGAACTCGTCCTGTGACAGCTTCGCCAGTGCCGGCGGTGCGGTGTTGATGCTGAACATGATGTTGGGTGAAGTCGCTCCCGGCGGAGCGGGTAGCGGCCTGTACGGCCTGGTGATGATGACTCTGCTGGCAGTCTTCCTTGGCGGACTGATGATCGGGCGGACACCCGAGTACCTCAAGCAGCGCCTGGGTGCGCGCGGCACATGAAGCTGGTCAGCCTCTACATACTGGCTCTCCCGGCCGCCGTCTTGGTCGGAACGGCGGTGGCGATGGCGCTGCCGGGAGCACTGGCGTCGATGCTGAATACCGGGCTGCACGAGCTCTCTGAGGTGCTGTACGCGTTCACCAGTTCGGCCGCCAACAATGGCAGCGCCTTCGCGGGTTTCAGCGGTAACACGGTGTAGTACAACACGGCGCTCGCGCTCGCGATGGTGGTCGGGCGCTTTCTGCCGATCATTGCCGTGCTGGCCATCGCGGGCACCTTCGCCGTCCAGCGGCCAGGGGTCATCACCGCCGGCACCCTTCGTACGCACAGCCCGACCTTCGTGTTCCTCATCGCAGGCGCAACGCTGCTCATCGTCGGGCTGGAGTACCTGCCCGCATTGGCGCTCGGCCCGGCGGCCGACGCACTGCTGTGACGTTAAGACGCCGTAAAGGTTGCCGGCCTGCTCGTCAGGGCAGCGCTAGGAGCGGATGAACGCGCCCGCGCAGGAGACATGCTGGGCCGTACATCGCTATGTGAAAGGGGCGTCGTGACTGTTGATTGGTCTCAGGACCACCGAAACGTCATGACTTTTCGGCCGGTTGTATTGGAACACATTGGCGCCGACGACGAACTAGACGCCTCTGGCATCCAAGGTGCCGTGGACTTCTCGCCTTCCGCGGGCCCTTTCGACGAGCTGGACGAAGGTATAGCAGCGTGACGTTGGCATACGTGTTCGTTATCCACCTGATGGTGGTCTGCCCACTGATTCGGTTGTTGTCGATATCGATGAAGGGTGACGCTACGCGTCGTTGACCGCGGTTGCGTCCAGCAGAGTGGTGTACGAGCCGGGACCCCATTGTGAGGTGCGGCGTGTCGTAGCCGAATGATTGAAGGTCATCGCGTGATTCTTCGAGAGACCGCCAAAGTCACTCGAGCAAAGGAATCGACGCGATGACCACTGCCCACGATATCGATCTGCCTTCTGTGCTGGCTGAACGACTCACCACCTGTCACCCCGACGTGCTGCGCGAGCTGCTGGCCACGTTCATCCATACCCTGTTGGGTGCCGAAGCGGACGTGCTGTGCGGGGCTGGGTACGGCCAGCGCAGCAGCGAACGCACCAATCAGCGTAACGGCTATCGACACCGCGAATTCGACACGCGTGCAGGAACATTGGATCTGGCTATCCCCAAGCTGCGCCGCGGATCCTACTTCCCGGAGTGGCTGCTGGAACGCCGCAAACGCGCCGAGCGGGCACTGACCACGGTGGTGGCGACCTGCTACTTACTGGGCGTGTCGACGCGGCGGATGGACAAGCTCGTCGAGACGTTGGGTATCACCAGCCTGTCCAAGTCGCAGGTGTCAGTGATGGCCAAGGAACTCGACACCGCCGTGGAGGCCTTCCGGACCCGGCCGCTGGACGCCGGCCCCTACACGTTTGTCGCCGCCGACGCCCTGGTCCTGAAGGTCCGCGAAGCCGGCCGGGTGGTCAACGTGCACACCTTGATCGCGGTCGGGGTCAACGCCGAGGGCTACCGCGAGATCCTCGGCGTCGACGTCTCCACCGCCGAGGACGGGGCTGGCTGGCTGACCTTCTGGCGGTCGCTGACTGCCCGCGGCCTGTCTGGGGTCAAGCTGGTCACCTCCGACGCCCACGCCGGGCTGGTCAACGCTATCGGGGCCACGCTGCCCGGTGCGGCCTGGCAGCGCTGCCGCACGCATTACACGACGAATCTGATGGCCGTCACCCCGAAGACGTCGTGGCCGTGGGTCAAGACGCTGCTGCATTCGGTGTTCGATCAGCCCGACAAGGAATCCGTTGCTGCACAATATGATCGGATCATCGATGCACTAGCCGACAAACTCCCCAAGGCCGCCCAGCATCTCGAAGAGGCCCGGCCAGACCTGCTGGCGTTCACCGCGTTCCCCAAGCAGATCTGGCGCCAAATCTGGTCCAACAACCCCCAGGAACGGCTCAACAAGGAAATCCGCCGACGCACCGACGTCGTCGGCATCTTCCCCGACCGCGACTCCCTGATCCGCCTCGTCGGAGCTGTGCTGGCCGAACAACACGACGAATGGGCCGAGTCCCGCCGCTATCTCGGCCTCGACGTCCTCAGCAAATCCCGAGCCGACCAGGACTCACCGACAGAACAGGAGGTCACCCCGGCGGCACTGACCGCCTGAACCAACAAATCGAGGAATCACACGACGACGTCGTACACCACGTCCCTGGACTTGACCTTGACCGCCTTCTCGGGACCTTGCCTATGTCAACGAGGCGTCAAGGTTCGACGTGGCTGTGTCAAGAGAACGCTAAAGATGTGGCAGACGGCCTTCATTCTGCGGCATCGTTGAATGGTTGCCGCTGGCAGCAGGCTAGGCCTCAAATGAAGAAGTGGGTCTCGGTGACTCTGTCGGCTTTCTTTGTATCGGTGCTATCCGGAAACACACCGCATGCCCAAGCGGCACATCGCGGGTCTGACGTCATGCACCTACACCGAACTCCGTCGCCTACCTCGGACGACGAGGAGTTGCGGCGGTGCAAGACCTACCGCAAATCCTTCCCCGCGACCGAGATCGCGCTGCCGGCAACGGCCCTGAGGAACCGGGCGATCGCGAAGTGGGTGCGAGATCACCGCGTGACGATTGACGTGCGTACCGGTGAGGAGCTCGCTACGGCACTGGCGGCGGGAGTGCGGCTGCAACGGCTGACCATGTACGCCGACGCGCTGAGCGAGTCTGACCTACACGCAGCCGTCAATCTGGGAGTTGGTCGTGTGGTCGCCGCTTCGGTTCAGCAGATCGAGCTGATGCGATCCGTTGTCGCGAAGCGCGCGCAGGATGTCGTCATCCGGATGACCGACGTCAACCCGCCGATCTTGGCTCCAGCGGGTGTCGCCGATCGGCTCCCAGTGGGATTCCGGTTCGACAGCAATGAATCCGACACCGCGGTAGCGGCGGTTCTCGATCACGAGTGGCTCAACCTGGTCGGGTTGCATTGCGAGGTCGGGTCGCAAGACCACGACTTTGTCAGCTACCCGGCGGCGATCGGTCACATGATCGCCGAGATGACGCATATTCAACGAACTCACCGCGTGGTGCTCACCCGGCTGGGCTTGGGCGGTGGTCGCGCCGTGCCCTCGGGTGACTGGCTGGTCGAATTGCCCGAACTTGCCGCGCAAATCGATGATTCGCTCGACGACGCCTGCGGCACTCTGCGGTTCCCGCGGCCGTTGGTCGTCCTTTCGACAGGGCTCGAGATCATTGGACGGAGCGCCGCGTGACCGCGCACTCGCTCGACAGTCTTTGGTCACTTCCTCAAGACATTCTTGCGCGGTTTGAGCATGGCGCACCGCTCGATGCGAAACCGATTGCGCTCATTGACGAAGCCGTCGCGCTGCGCCGTTGCGCCCTCTACCGCAAGGCTTTTAAGGGCATCGCTGTCGGCTACCCGGCCGAGTTGCTGGAATTCGACGCGCTGGCGGCATGGATTCGGCGTGAGCGTGTAACGGTCGACGTCACGAACGCCAGCGAGCTTGATCGTGCGATGGCGGAGGAAATCGACCCGATGCGGATCGTCATGCACCCGCAGGGCGGGGCTGCGGCGCCCATCCGCAGCGCCGTCAACGCCGGAGCGGCCAGGTTTGTCGTCGGGTCCAGTCGGCACATAGCGATTCTCGCCGACAGCGCCGACCGAATTCAGCGAGTCGTCGTCGATGCAACCGATCTCGCCGGTGGCACCTTGGCGTCCGACGTCTTGACCCACCCTGAACTCGACCTCATTGGGCTGCATTGCAACCTCGAGGATTCCGACGATGCGACCGGTGCGGTCAAGCTGCGACAGATGGTTGCGGAGATATCGCGGATTAGGCATGAGCAGGGCGTACTCCTCACGCGGATCAGCCTCGCAGGCCTGAGTGTGGGTGAACGTTACCTCGCTCCGAGGATCCTTCGCCATGTCGCTGAGGCCATCGGTGAGGTGGTCGGCGATGCTTGCACTCAGTACCGCTATCCGCGGCCCGCGCTGACCGTGTCGCCCCCTCTGTCTGCGTTGCTGCCCGCGGCCTAGGGCTTGCGGGGGCCTGTCTCTAACATCAGGCAAGGCCCCCATAGCCCAATTGGCAGAGGCAGCGGACTTAAAATCCGCCCAGTCTGGGTTCGAGTCCCAGTGGGGGCACTGAGAACATGCAGCTAGTGGTGCGTCCTGCAATTAATTGATGATTGCTTGGTATGATTCGCCTATGAGGCAACCCGTTCCGGCTCTGCTGGTGTCTTCAGGACAGCGTGAGGTTCTCGAGTCTGTGGCGCGGTCGCAGTCTGCGCCGCATCGCGAGGTGGTTCGGGCGCGGGCGTTGTTGATGGCGGCCGACGGTCTGGCGAACACGGCTATCGCAGGCGAGTTGTCGGTGTCGCCGGCGTCGGTCAGCGGGTGGCGTGCCCGGTTCGCCGAAGACGGGCTGGTCAAGTTCGCGCAGGTCCGCGAGGGCCGGGGTCGAAAGAAGACAATCCCGCAGGACAAGATCGACGAGATCGTGGATCTGACACTGAACTACCGCCCGCAGGGGGAAACCCATTGGAGCTGCCGGACCATGGCCGCGGCTACCGGAGTGTCGAAATCGACTGTGCAGCAGGTGTGGTCGGCGCGGGGGCTCAAACCGCACCGGGTCAAGACGTTCAAGCTGTCCAACGATCCGAAGTTCGAGGAGAAGCTCATCGATGTCGTCGGGCTTTATCTGAATCCGCCGGAGAAGGCGATCGTCTTGTGCACCGACGAGAAGTCCTCGGTGCAGGCACTCGACCGCACCCAGGCGTCGCTGCCGATGGTCAAGGGGCGGGGCGAGACGATGACCCACGACTATAAGCGCCACGGCACCACCACCCTGTTCGCCGCGCTGGACGTGCTGACCGGCATGATCATCAGCCAGTGCATGCCTCGGCACCGGCATCAGGAATGGTTGAAATTCCTCAAGACCATCGACCGGCAGGTGCCCAAGGACCTGCAGATCCACCTGATCCTGGACAACTACAGCACCCACAAGCACGAAGACGTCCGCAAGTGGCTGGACAAACACCCCCGGTTCCACCTGCACTTCACCCCGACGTCGTCGTCGTGGCTGAACCTCGTCGAACGCTGGTTCCGGGAACTGACCGATAAAGCGTTGCGGCGCGGCGTCTTCCACTCCGTGCCCGACCTCGTCGCCTCCATCCAGGAATACATCGACGCCCACAACGATGATCCCAAACCGTATGTGTGGACCGCCACCGCCGAGACCATCCTTGCCAAAGTCGCACGCGGCCGGATCGCCCTCGAAAAAGTCAGCTAAATACAGGACGCACCACT
>CAWJDL010000014.1:0-491645 GCA_963841555.1 uncultured Actinomycetota bacterium | reverse complement strand
GTGCCCCCGGCAGGATTCGAACCTGCGACACCGGCTTTAGGAGAGCCGTGCTCTATCCCCTGAGCTACGAGGGCGTGACCCGCTGGGAGCTTACCGAAAGGGGTTCGTCAAACCTTCAGCGCAGCTCCGCGATCACCTTCGCGAACACTTCCGCGTGCGGCGCCTGCACGATGATGTAGCTGACTCCGTAGGTGTCGCGGTAACTGCCGATCCGGTCGGCCATGTCCCGCGTCGACCCCGAAAGGACACCCGGGTGGCGCAGCAGCTCTTCGTCGGTCAGGTGGGGCAGGAATTGGCGGGGGATCTTCAGGTCCGGCATACCGGAACCGTCGATGGGCATCGCCGTGATCGCGATGTTCAGCTCAAGCGCGTCGAACCGGTCAGGTGCGGCGTTGCGGACGAAGTCGATCCGTTCGGCGAGCGGATCATCATCGCCGGGCGCTCGGTCGCCCCCGGTGAAGCCGATGATGTTGGCCTGCTTGGCCGCAACGGTCAGCACTCGGTCGCCGTTGCCCGCGATCAGGATCGGCACATCGGGTAGATGCTCGTGCATGTAATCGATGACGTGTTCCATGTGGTCGATCCGCTGGCGCGCGCTCGGATACGGCAGCTCGGCCGCCTCGAATTCCTCACGCACATAGCCCGTGCCGAGTCCGAGCTCGAATCGCCCGTCGGTGAGATCGCGCATGGCGCCGACGTCTCGGGCCAACAGCGCCGGCTTGTAGAAACCCGAGTTGAGGACGAACGTCCCGAGGCGCAACGTGCTCGTGGCCGCGGCGGCCGACATCAGCGCCGGAAACGGCGCGGGCGCCCCGAGGTGGTCGGGCACGTGCACAACGTCGAAGCCCAGTCCCTCCGCCAGGCGGGCTGCGTCCTGAACCTTCGCCCGCGACCTCGTGTCGTGAAGGCTCATACCGAACCGGAAGTCTTTGACCATTCCACGATCGTAGGCAGCGGATCGAAATGTTTGACGGCAGCCGCCAGTGGGCAACCCTGATCCGCCGACTTCGAAACCCCGAAGTCACACCCGAAGTCACAACAGAAAGATTTACCGCCGGATCCGGCCCGTCGTGAGATCTCCGACGGGCCGGATCAAGCTTTCGCCATGGTCAGCCATCCCACCTTTGGCGTCGAAGAAGAGTTTCTTCTCGCCGACCCGACGACCGGTGAACCGGTCGCCGTAAACAAGGCCGTGGCCGACCACGCCGCCCGGCACGGGGTCAAGCTACAACTCGAGCTGACCAGCTGCCAGATCGAAACCACCAGCGACGTGCTGGGCGGCAGCGGCGAACTCCGTGACCAACTGCGGCGGCTGCGCCGGGTCGCGGCCGAAGCCGCGGAGGCCAGCGGCGCGCGCCTGCTGGCGGTCGCGCTACCGCCCACGGTGCCGCATGAGTTTCCGATCACCGACACCCCGCGCTACCGCCATATCGCCGAGAAGTTCGGCATGCTCGCCCACGAGCAGGGCATCAGCGGATGCCATGTGCACGTCGCGATGCCCAGTCGCGAGATCGCGATCCGGGTGAGTAACCGGCTGCGTCCGTGGCTGCCGCTGTTCTTGGCACTGAGCGCCAACTCGGCGATCTATCGCAACACCGACACCGGCTATGCCAGCTTTCGCAGCGTGTTGTGGGCGCGCTTGCCCAATGCGGGACCTCCTCCGCAGTTCGACTCCATCGATGAGTACGACGCGGCGGTCGAGATGCTTCGCGAGGCCGGCGTCGTGCTCGACGACGGGATGATCTATTGGGATGTCCGCCCGTCGGCCAAGTTCCCGACGGTCGAGGTGCGCGTCGCCGACGTGCCAGCGACCGTCGCCGAGACCGTCCTGCTAGCTACGCTGCTCCGGGCCACGGTGATGACGGCGCTCGATGACGAACGACGCGACCAACCGAGTCCGCCGCTGACGCCGCACGCATTGAAGGCGGCGTATTGGAAGTCCGCCCGTGACGGTCTCGACGGCCAGGCGATCGACATCATCGAGAGCCACGCGTTGGTGCCCGCGCGCGAACTCTTGGAGCGTCTCGTCGAACGGATCCGGCCCGCGCTCGAAGCAGTCGGCGACTACGACATGGCCAAAGACGAACTGGCCCGCATCGCCGAGCAAGGCAACGGCGCGATGCGGCAACGCCGGGCCTGGCAGCGGCGGCACGACGTCGGAGACGTCATCGCCGAACTCGCCGCGGCGACGCTGTCGGAGACCTAGTCAGCGTCTAAGCCAACGACAACTTGGCGAAGGGCGGGCTGGTGGGCTGAGCCGAACCGCCCGGGGGCTCCACCGTGAACGCCAGCGTCTGCGAGTCGCCAAGATCGGGCAGCACCGCGGTGGTCGACGGCGCGACCGCCTTGGCGTCCATCGTCCCGGCCGACTCCGGGCCCTTGTCGTCGATCAGCCACATCTGGTACACCGTGCCCGGCTGTGGTGGGGCGACGTTGTTCATCACCAGCACCCCGGCGTTCTTCTCGCGGGAGAACACCACAGTCGCCGTACCGCCGGTCGGAATCTCGCCGGACACGGTCCGCACGTCGGGGGCGGCGAACACCTGCTCGGCGGTCGACGGGCTCGGCGCAGGCCGCAGTGCCATCCCGACGCCGAGCGCGCCGAGACCGATCACCAACGCGGCCGCGGCCGCCAACACTGTGGTCTGCCAACGCTTGATCCGCGGGCGCAATGCGCGCACCGGATCGCCGCTCACTTCGGTCAGCAGTCGGTCCCGCAGCTGGTCCGGCGGCTCGACAGCGGTGGCAGCCGATACCACGGCCATCGTTTCCCGGACCGCGCGGACTTCGTCATCGAAGGCCTCCGCGACGGCGGGCGGCGCCGCGGCGACGCGTCGCTCGATGTCGGCGAGCTCGGACTCGGGCACCGCGTGCAGCGCGTACGGCGTCGCGAGCGCGATCAGGTCGGGATCCAGCGGCTCGGTCATGAGATCCCCAGACACTTGCGCAGGCCGCGGATGGCGTCGCGCATCCTCGACTTGATCGTCGCGAGATTTGCCGACAACCGTTCCGACACTTGGGCATACGTCAGCCCGTCGTAGTAGGCGAGCTGGATGGCCTCACGCTGCGCATCGGTCAGCGAGCCCAGGCAATCGGCCACCTGGCGCCGCTCATCGCGCAGGATCACGGAGTCGGCCACTAGATCCGACGGCGGGTCGACGTTGGCGGCGCCGTAGCGCGACTCGCGCTGGCTGGCGGCCTGCTCGGAGCGCACCCGGTCCACCGCCCGCCGGTGCGCCAGAGTCAGCAGCCACGCCAGCGGGGACCCCGCAGCGGGGTTATAACTATCGGCGGTTCGCCATACCTGCAGGTAGATGTCCTGCGTGGTTTCCTCGCTGTAGCCGGGATCGCGCAAAACCCGGGTGACCAGGCCGAACACCCTGGCCCGCGTCTGGTCATAGAAGCTGGCGAACGCCTCGACGTCCCGCCGCGCCACCTGGCGCAGCAATGCGTCGAGTTCGGTGGTCACGAGCGGTAGCCTAGCCACCGGCGTCAATATCGTCACGGTAATCGCGATCTGGGTAGCATCGGAACGAAAAATGATGTGCGCGAACGATATTCGGCGAAACCAGGTCGGTTGCGCATGTATTTCTCGGTCAGCTTCGCCCCAGTGGCGTAGACCAGGAAGTACGTCATCAGCACCGGCGACAGCACGGTGAGCAGCGATACCCATGAAGCGATGCTGGCCAGCCATAGCCCCCACCACACGCACGCGTCGCCAAAGTAGTTGGGATGCCTGGTCCACCCCCACAGGCCGCGGTCCATGATGACGCCCTTGTTGGCGGGGTCGGCCTTGAAGCGGCGCAACTGGAGATCGCCGACGGCTTCGAACATCACGCCGACGATCCACAGCACCACGCCCGCGATGAGCACCGTCCGCAACAGCGGAGGCGTCGGACCCAGCACTGCCGAAACCTGCAGCGGCAGCGAAACAAACCAGGTGGCGGCAGCCTGGATGACGAACACCTTGCGCAAGACATGTCCTGCGGAGAAGTCGCCGCGCAACAGGTCGCGGTATCGGGGGTCCTCGCCCTTTCCCGCGGACTTGACGATCATGTGCCAGGCCAGGCGCAGGCCCCACACCGCGACGAGAACGAGCAACAGGACTCGTCGGAACAGATCGCCGGTGCCCAAGACCGCGGCGACGGCCGCGATGGCGACGAACCCGATGCCCCACGTGACGTCAACGACGTTGTAGCGGCCGATCCGGCGGCCGATGAGGAAGGTGGTGCCGTGCACCACTACCAGGATCGCCAGCGACGCTGCAGAGACGACGACGAAATTCATCGGCCACTTCCCGTGGGTGCGAAGGTCCATTGGTACACATCGAGGTAACCGGAGGAGAAACCCGCCTCGGAGTATGCCAGGTACAGTTGCCACATTCGCTGGAAAACTTCGTCGAAACCCAACGCCGCCACCGCATCCCGGCGTTCGACGAACCGCTCCCGCCACAGCCGCAACGTCTCGGCGTAATGCGGTCGCATCGAGAACATATCCACAGTGCGCAACCGGGTGTGCCGTTCGGTGATCCCGAGGATCGCCTCCGTCGACGGGAGCAGGCCGCCGGGGAAGATGTACTTCTGGATCCAGGTGTAGGTGTTGCGGGTGGCCAGCATTCGGTCGTGCGGCATGGTGATGGCCTGGATCGCCACCCGGCCACCTGGCATTACCAACCGGTCAAGGGCCGCAAAGTATGTTGGCCAGAATCGGTAGCCGACGGCCTCGATCATCTCCACTGACAGCACGGCGTCGTAGCGCCCGTACACATCGCGGTAGTCGCACAGGTCGATGTCGACCCGGTCCGAAAGACCGGCGGCCGCCACACGGTGCCGGGCCAGGCGCTGTTGCTCAGCCGACAGGGTGATCGAGTGGACGTGTGCGCCCCGCGCGGCCGCGCGCAGGCACAGTTCGCCCCAGCCTGTGCCGATCTCCAACACCCGGCTGCCGGGGCCGATGCGCGCGGTGTCCAGCAGGCGGTCGATCTTGCGTCGCTGCGCGTCCGGTAGGTCGCCTGCAGAGGCAGGCAGCGTGTCGAACAACGCGCTCGAATACGTCATCGTTTCGTCGAGGAATTCGGCGAACAGATCGTTGGACAGGTCGTAGTGCTCGGCGATGTTGCGTCGCGCCTGAGCTCGGCTTTGGTGCTGGGAACGCGGCGGGCGAATCACTGCAAGGGACCGAAGCCGTTGCAAGGCAGGCGGTATCAGGTCGGCGACGGACTTGGCGAACTCGTTGATCAGGCCGACCGGGTCATCGGAACTCCATTCGCCTGCCATGTAGGACTCGCCGAATCCAATCAATCCGTAGCGGCCGAGCCTGCGGGCGAACGCTTCCGGCCGGTGAATCACCATTGTCGGCAGGGTCGGGTCAGCGGCACCGACGACGGTGCCGTCCGGATAGGCCAGCCGCACCGGTAGCCGTGTCGCCGCGCCGCGGATCAACCGATCGGCGATCATCGCGCTCAGCCGACCTGGGGGCACCCGCGCTACATCGGGCCAGCGGTTGGAATCGATTGCCGTCGAACCGGTTTCCGCGATCTCAATCGTCACTGCTGGTGGGCCCTTTCCTTCTCGGTGGATTCGGGGCGCGGAACGACGGGTACGCGTCGCAGCCACAGTGTTATCCCCTGGACTCGGATGCCGATCGCACCCATCAGTGGGGCCAGCGGGGCGGCGAGTTGCAGCTTGAGCAGCTCGCCGATGCTGGCCCGTCGCCGAGTACCGCGCATGGTCGCGACGAACGCCGGCTGATTGTCGCGGTGCAGCGAGATCCGCACGTCCAGTTCGGCGTCCGGCAGCGGAGCGCGAACCAGGTAGTAGCCGTCGACGTCGTTGAACGGCGACACGTAAAGCCTCTTGCGCACCATCGCCGGGTGGTCACCGTGGGGTGGCAGCAGATACGCGTGCCTGCCCCCGTAGGTGTTGTGCACTTCGGCGACGATGTGGCGCACGACGCCCTTGGTGTCGTGGCACCAATAAAGCGTCAACGGGTTGAACACATAGCCCAACACCCTGGCCTGCATCAGCGCGGTGATCCGGCCGCCGTGCAGATCGATGTCACGCTCGGCGAGGAATGCGTCGATGCGTTGCCGCAGTGAGTCGTTCGGCGCACCGTCAAGGTGGTCGGCGGCGTCAAACCTGGCGAACGGCCGCAGCCAGCGGGGCAGCTGCGGCAGCTGGTCGATGTCGACGTACCAGCTGTAGCCGCGGTGTTCGAAGTAGTGGTGCACCGGAGCGCGCCGCAAGTGCGTTATCCGGGTCCGGTACAGCGCCGAGGTCAACATGCGACGGCCTCGGCCGTGCGTGCGATCGGCCATTGTGCGCCGAGGCGGCGGGCCGCCCGCAGACCCGACGCGGCGCCGTCCTCATGAAAGCCCCAGCCGTGGTACGCGCCGGCGAACGCTATCCGATCGTCGTCCAGCGTCGGCAGAAGTTGTTGGGCGCCAACCGACTCCGGGGTGTACATCGGGTGGCTGTACGTCATCTCGGCCAGCACCGTCGCTGGGTCGACGCGGTCGCGGCCGCCGAGTGTGACGAGGAACCGGCGCGGGCCGTCGAGCCGCATCAGGCGGGTGACGTCGTAGGTGACCAGCACGCTGTCGTCGTTCGGGGTGACGAGATAGTTCCACGAGGCCCTGGCCCGGCGATGGCGTGGCAAGACCGACTCGTCGGTGTGCAGCTGGGCGTGGTTGGCGCAATAGGGGATGGCACCGAGCACGGCCCGCTCCGCCGCGGTGGGTTCGGCGAGCATCAGCAGTGCCTGATCCGGATGGGTGGCGATCACTGCGGCGTCGAAAATCCGTGTGGCACCGGCGGTTACCGCAACGCCGTCGGCGACTCGTCGGACCGAGGTCACCGGGACGCCCGCGCGGACCTCGTCGATGCGGTTCAGGATCGCCTCGACGTAGCTGGCGGATCCGCCGACGACCGTCCGCCAGGCCGGCGAGCCGAACACCGACAGCATGCCGTGGTGTTCGAGGAACACGAACAGGTAGCGCGCCGGGTAGCGCAGCGCCTGTCCCGGCGGGCACGACCACACCGCCGCGACGAGCGGGGTCATGAAATGGTCGACGAAGTAGCGGGAGAAGCCATGCCGGTCCACGAACGCGCCGAGCGTTTCGCCGTCGGCGTCGGTCTGCAGCAGCCGGGTCGCCGCCGCGTGGAAGCGCTTGATCTCGGCGAGCATCAGCAGGTACCGAGGCCGGGTGAGCGTGGACCACGAAGGGAACAGCCCGCCGATGCCGCGCGCCCCCGCGTACTCCAGCCCGCTCGCGTCGTCGCGCACCGACATCGACATGTCGGTCTCCTGGGTGGCGATGCCTAGCTCCGCAAACAGCCTGCACAGCGTCGGGTAGGTGCGGTCGTTGTGCACCAAGAAGGCCGAGTCGACGCCCACGGTGTAGCCGTCGCCCCGATCGACGTAGTGGGTGTGGGCATGCCCGCCGATGCGGGTGTCGGCTTCGAAGAGGGTGACCCGGTCGCGCGCCGACAGCGCGTACGCGGCGACCAGGCCGGATACGCCGCTGCCGATGACGGCGACCGAGCGTTCGTAGGGGTGTATGCGGTCCACATCGAGGTATTCGGAGCCGTGCGGTCGATGGATGGGTGTCGTACCGTCGCGGGGTGCCCTCGACGTTTTTCGCTGGTGGGACCATCTGGACCGGTGTCAACGGCCAGACAACCGATGCCCTGTTGGTGGTCGACGGCGTGGTGCAGGCGGTAGGTGAGCGGGCGCGGTCGCTGGCTGCGGGTGCCGAACAGGTCGACCTTGGCGGTGGTTTCCTGATGCCGTCGTTCGGCGACGGACACGCCCACCCGCTGCCCGGCGGCCTTGAGGCGGTCGGGCCACAGGTGCGGCATTGCAAGTCCGTCGATGAGATCGTCGATGAGGTAAGGAGATTCGCCGCCGAGCATCCCGACGACGAGTGGATCGTCGGCGCTTCCTACGACAGCAGCCTCGCTCCTGACGGCCTGTTCGATGCGCGCTGGCTCGACGCAGCGGTTCCCGACCGGCCGGTCGTGCTGCGTGCGTGGGACTACCACACCGTGTGGTGCAACAGCGTTGCGCTCGGCCGCGCAGAGATCGCGGCCGACACCCCTGACCCGGCGCTGGGCGCCATTCCGCGCCGCAGCGACGGCTCAGTGCTTGGCACGTTGCGGGAGTGGGGTGCCGTAGACCTGGTGCTCAACGTGGTGCCCGAACGTGATCCCGCGGTGCGCGTCGACGCCCTTCGCACGGCTGCCGACTACTACCTGGCCCGCGGAGTGACCTGGGTGCAGGACGCTTGGGTGGAGCCGGCGGACGTCGACACGTATCTCGACGCGGCCAGTCAGGACAAGCTGGCGGCGCGGTTCAACCTCGGCCTGTACGCCGACCCTCGCTACTTCGACTCTCAACTCGAGCACTTCGCCGACGCCCGTCGCCGTGTCCAGGGCGTCGCATCGCCCCTACTTACTGCGAACACCGTGAAGTTCTTCGCCGACGGGGTCATCGAGAACGAAACCGGCGCCCTGCTCGTGCCGTACTGCGGATCGCTGCACGACCACGGCATGCAGGTGTGGGACAACCTCGCCGAGGCGGCGCGAGCCGTCGATGCGCTCGGGTTCCAGATCCACATCCACGCGATCGGGGATGCGGCGGCACGTCAGGCACTGGACGCGATCGAGCATGTCGTCGCCACCAACGGACCGCGTGACCGGCGGCCTGTGATTGCCCATGCGCAACTCGTCGACGACGCTGACATCGACCGCTTCGCCGCATTGGGTGTGATACCCAACATGCAACCGCTGTGGGCGCAGCTCGATCCGTTGATGGTCGAGCTGACGATTCCGCGGCTGGGCGCCGATCGCGGCGCCCAGCAGTATCGGATGCGCAGCCTCGACGACTCCGGTGCGCCGCTGGCGTTCGGCTCAGACTGGCCGGTGTCGTCGGGCGCGCCGCTCAAGGGGATCGCGGTGGCGGTGTCACGGGGCGGGTGGACGCCGCGAGAGATCATGTCCGTCGAACGGGCAATGAGCGCCTACACGGCCGGCGTCGCCCGGCAGGCCTTCGCCGAGGGGCAATGGGGCACAATCTCGCCCGGTGCCGACGCCGACCTGGTGTGGCTCGACCGCGATCCACGGTCCACACCGGCGCCCGACCTTGCTGTCGTGCGCGTCGTCGGAACCTATCTGCGCGGCGACCGCGTCTACGCGGGGCAGTAGACCGCGTTCAGCACCTCGGCACGCGGATCGTCTGCGATCGATTCCGTCTCCGGCGGAGACTGGGTGAAGGTCATCGAAACTGCTGGGCTGCCAAAGGCTTTTGCTATCAGGCTGTGGTAACCCTCGATGTCGCCACCGTGACCCCACACCTTGACACCGCAGTCCAAATCAATACTGGTGAGGCCCAACCCGTAGTGAAAGCCCGCGCCGGCGTCAGTCCAGTCGACGGTGTCCATCATCTCCCGCAGTTGCGCGGACGGGATGACCCGGCCGTCGAGCAGTGCGGTGATGAACGTCGCCGTGTCCTCGTTGGTGGAGATCAACGACCCCGACATGCCCGCCGCCGACGCGTTGAACGCTGTTACGTCCGTGCGCTTTCCGTCGACCACTTCGTAGCCGTGCGCCAACGGCGCACGCAGCCCGGTATCGCCCGGAGCGGGGAAGTACGTGTCGGGCAACCCGAGCGGCACGATGATTCGCTTGGTGATCTCGTCGGCGGCGGGATGCCCGGTCACCTTTTCGATGATCAGGCCCGCGATGACGTAGTTGGTGTTCGTGTACTTCAGCGCGCTGCCGGGCGCGAACTGAACGGGTCTGGCCAGCGCAGCGTCGAGAAGCTGATCGCCGGTAACAGGTTCGGCGGGCACCGGGGTGTCGGTGTCGAAGTACTCGGGCAGACCACTTTGATGTCGCAGAAGCCGACGCAGCGTTATGGCATTGGCGTCGATGCCCTTCCCGTGGACCCGGCCAGGCAGATACGTCTCAATGGGTGCGTCGAGAGCGAGCTTGCCCTCGGCGACGAGCTGCAAAATCGTTGCTGCGACAAGGGTTTGGTGATGCTGGCGGCACGGATACGGGTCTTCGGAGCGAACCCGGCCTTCGTGTCGACGTCGGAGTAGCCGGCGGTGGAGCGGGTGATGTCGGTGCCGTCGCGGACGACGGCCACGCCGCCGGCCAGGTTGTCGCGGGTCACGATTTGGGTCACCGCGTCGTCGACGGCAGCGGATTGGGCCCTGGCACACGCGCCGGTCAGTGTGAGCAGAAGGAGAACGACACCGATGGCTGTGATGCGCACTAAGCCGAGGTTAGTTGCCACGAGCGGGCGGTCGCGACGAGGCCCCGCACCAACGCGGACGTCGCCGGGGTCAGGCCGTCGTCGCCCGGCAGCCCACTTCGCGGGCTGATGCCACGCACACGCGGTGACAGTTCGAGCTGCGTGCCTCCGCCGCGGACGCGGTTGACGGGGTTGTCGGGGTGCAGGCCCCGCAGCTCGCGCGGGATCGCGTCCAGGTCCGTGACGACCTGGTAGCCCGGCACGTTGACGTGGTGCTTTAGATGCTCGGCCAGGGCGCGGTTGCAACCGCCGGCCAGCAGTTGGGTGCTGCGCCCGATGCGGCCGTATCCGTGCAGCGACACCGCGACCTCGACGTGGTCGAGGAACTCGGCGAGCCGTTCGGATTCCTGCGCGCGGTACAGCGCCGACGACAGATGGTGCGGATAGTGATCGGGATGGCGCAGCACATACACCGACGCGGCGGCGGCCTCGGCGGCCCGCTCGGCGATGACGTCGGTCATCTGCTCTAGCCCGCCGCCGTGGATGGCCAGGAACCCGAACCGCGAGCGCAGGGTGCTGTCCTCGATGATGCGGGGACCGGCAAGCAGCTCCGAAAGTGACTGCGGTGCAGGTGAACTCGACTTGTCGACGCGTCGCGGCCAGTGTGTGGGATCCCAGCGCCGCAGGAATTCGATCCAACGGTGGGGCAGGCCGTGGTGCACGGCGCCGTCGACGATGCGTTCCAAGTAGCCGGGCCGCGGAGGGCCGGGATCCACGCGATGGTCGATGTAGACCCACGCCTCGGACGGGCCGTCGTCGGTGTGCACGGTCAGCCGGTCGCGCCGATACCGCACCGGAACGCCCTCAGCGCTGTCCAGGGTCGCCAGGTCATGGTCGGTCACCTGCCACACCACGCCGTGTACCTCGGAGCCGTTGAACGGCTCGACGGTCGCCACCCCGCGCTCGTTGATCAGCCAGTCGTGATCGGCCAGCTTCGCGGGCCGCGGATCGACGGCTCCGGGGCATCGGCGCGCCATCTGGCGCACGCACAGGTTGGACCCGTACGCGAAGTAGCTATGACTCGCCTGCACTCAGCCCTTGACGGTCAGATAGATGAGCACCACATTAAGCAGACTAATCAATGTGGCGACCATCCATCCGAGGGCGGTGGTCACGCGGTGGTTCGTGTCTTCACCCATCAGGCTGCGGTTGCTGGTCAGCCGCACCAAGGGGATTAGCGCGAACGGGATCCCGAAGGACAACACGACCTGCGACAACACCAGCGCGCGGCTGGGATCGATGCCGATCGCCAGGATCGCGAGTGCAGGAATCAGGGTGACGAGCCTGCGCAGCAGCAATGGATACGAGCGGCGCAGCAGGCCTTGCATGATCATCGCCCCCGCATAGGCGCCCACCGATGTCGACGCCAGACCAGAGGCCAGCAGCCCGATGGCGAACAGCAGCGCGACCGTAGGGCCGAGGGTGTCACGGACCGCGGCGTGCGCTCCTTCGATGGAGTCGGTGTTGTCGCGGCCCTGCAGGTTGGTGGCGGCCACCAGGAGCATCGCCAGGTTCACTGCGCCGGCGACGAGCATCGCCAGCCCGACGTCCAGCCGCGTCACCTTGAGCAGCCAGCGGCGCTGCCTGCCGGGTTCGGGGTGACCGTGCCGGTCGCGGGCCAGGCCGGAGTGCAGGTACACCGCGTGCGGCATCACCGTCGCACCGAGCATCGCGGTGGCCAGAAGCACGCTTTCTGCGCCCTCGAACCGCGGAAGCAGACCCGCCGCCACCTCGCCCGCGGAAGGAGGTTCGACGAACAGGCTTGTCAGGAACCCGATCGCAATCACCAGCAGCAGCCCGCTGATCACCCGCTCGAACATGCGTTGGCCGCGCCAGTTCTGGATCGCCAGCAGCACAAGCGAAACCGCTCCCGTGATCACGCCGCCGACCAGAAGCGGCAAGTCGAACAACAGGTGCAGTGCGATCGCGCCACCGACGACCTCGGCGAGATCGGTTGCCATGGCGACCAATTCGGCCTGCAGCCAGTACACGATGCGGGTCGGGGTCCGGGTGTGGTCGGCGACGGCCTCGGGTAGCGAGCGTCCGGTGACCAGACCCAGCTTGGCCGACAGAAACTGCACCAGTCCCGCCATGGCGTTGGCCACGACGATGACCCAGACCAGCAGGAAGCCGTACTGCGCGCCGGCACTGACGTTGGCGGCGACATTGCCGGGATCGACGTATGCGATGGCGGCGACGAACGCCGGCCCAAGCAAGAGCCAGCTGGGCCGCAGCCGCGGCTCGCTGTCCTGAATCAACTAACCCACTCTCTATCCGGTAATGCGAATAGAAAAGTTAGGTTAGACGAAACCTCGAGGAGAGGCTAGAGAGGGTGGGTTACCAGCCCCAACCCCAGCCGCCGATGCCGATGACGAGACCACCGCCCCACGGCCAGCCGCCGTAATAGTTGTTCTGCTGGGGTGAGGTGACGATCGCAGAGCTACCGTTGGTCTCGCACTGCGTCGTGTTCGGGGCGACGGTCGTGCATTGCGGCATGGCTGCGGCGATCGGCGCGAGCGCGACGGCGGCGCATGCGCCTGCCCCCGCCAAAAGCGTTGTGAGAGAGCGAAGCCTGGTTCGCATGGTTGGCCTCCTTAATGGGCCAGGTGAATCTTGGTCAGCGGCCGCCGTGGCCGCCGCCGCCGTGGGGGCCGTAGCCTCCACCACCCATGATCAACGCGGACCCATAGAACTCGTCATCCCACGGATAGACATAGTCGGGTTCGGGCGGGGTGGCGTTTATCTGAACGTTGCCGGGCGTGGCGCATTCGGTCGTCCCTGCGCCCATATCGGTCACGCCGCCGACGCTGGTGCAAGACGGCAATGTGGAGGTGTCGCCGGGATCGGCGACGGCCGCCGGCGATGTGAAGATTGCCGCTGTCGTGCCTACCGCGGCGATCAGCGGGGTGAAGTAGAGCAGGTGCCGCATAGGCGAGTCCTTCTTTTCCAAGCCCCCGAGTTATTAGCCAGCGTACAGCCCTTTTCCAGTGATCAGGGGCAAGTCGAGCGTGGTCCTGATTCCCGGTGCGGCGTCGACTACCGCGGGGATGGCGTTGACGACGCGCGCCGCCGTGGCGACCAATCCGGCGTGGTTGTGATCGCCCTTGCGGCTACTCAGACAGAGGTCCATCGCATAAGACGGTTCGCCGGTGATCTCGACGCGGTAGGAGCCGCCCGGCTGGGCGGGTTGCGGCCAGTCCGGGCACAGATCGTCGCGCAACCGGGTGACGTGTTCGAGGATGACGGCCGGCACGCCGTCCGGCGTGCCCGAGGACTTCGAATCGCAGCGCGGCCGCACTCCCCTTCGGGATATGCCCGGCGGCGATCTCGAAGTCCTCGGGCGCGGGTTCCCGGACGTACATCTCGGTGACCTCATCCAACTCGATGTCCAACCCCGCGGCGAGCTGGCGGACCACCGACCCCCACGCCAGGCTCAGCACGCCGGGTTGCAGCAGCATCGGCAACTCGTCGAGCGGTTTGCCGAAGCCCATCACGTCGAACATCACGGTGGCGCTGTCGTAGGTGGCGTAGTCGACGATCTCCATGCAACGGATCTGCTCGATGCGCTGGCAGGTGCCTGCCAGCGCGAGCGGAAGCAGGTCGTTCGCGAAGCCCGGGTCGATGCCGTTGACGAACAAGCTTGCGTTACCCGCCTTGGCGGCGTCCTCGATCGGCGTGACGAGCTCATCGGGGAGGGTCTGCCACGGGTACTGGAGGAAGACGGCGCTGCTGCCGACGACGTTGACGCCTGCCGCGAGAATGCGCCGATAGTCCTCCAGCGCGTCGGGTAGCCGGTTGTCGGCCATCGCGGTGTAGACGGCGCACTCGGGGTTTGTCGCCAGCACTTGGTCGAGATCGTTGGTCGCTTTGATGCCCGTCGAATTGTCAAGTCCCGCAAGCTCTGCAGCGTCCTTGCCTGCCTTGGAATCGCTTGACACCCAGACGCCGGTGAGCTCGAACCGTGGATCGGTGATGAGTTGGGTTAGCGCGTGACGTCCGACATTGCCCGTGCCGATTGCGACGACTTTGATGGCCATGGGTTAGCTCCTCACAGGTCCGGGATGGGCAGATCGAGGTTGGGGAACGTGAGGCCGCCGTCGACCTCGAGCGTCTTGCCGGTCAGGAAGCTGCCTGCGGGGGAGGCGAGATAGACGGCGGCAGCGGCGATGTCTTCCGGATCGCCGAGCCTGCGCATAGGTGTCACCTTCTCCATGGGGGTGCGCAGTTCCTCGTTGGAGGCGACGATGTCGAGCGCGGAGGTGAGGATCGAGCCCGGCGCGATCGCATTGACCCGGATGCGGGGGCACAGGTCCAGGGCGGCCAACCGGGTGTAATGCGCGAGCGCGGCTTTGGCGGTGCCGTAGGCGGCGAAACCTCGGCCGGCGAGTCGTCCCATCGTCGACGTGACGTTGATGATGCTTCCTCCGCCGGAGTGCTCGAGCATGAGCGGAACGGCGGCTGTGGTGAGCGCGTGCGCGGTGGCGACGTTGAACGTGAACGCGTCGCGCAGGTCCTTCGTCGAGGTCGTCAACAGGGTGTTCGGCATGGTGCCGCCCACGTTGTTCACGACGATGTCTAGTTTTCCGAACGCCTCGACGGCGTTGCCCGCCAGCTTCGCCGTGTCCTCGGGGTGAGCCAGGTCGGCGACGACGATTTCGGCCCGTCGCCCTGTGCTCTTGATTTGCTCGGCGACCTCCTCGAGTTGGGACTGCGTTCGGGCCGCAATGACCACGTCCGCACCGGCTTCCGCGAATGCAAGCGCCATTGCTGCGCCAAGGCCGCGGCCCGCTCCGGTCACCACCGCGACCTGGTCGTCTAGCCGAAATCTGTCAAGAATCACGTGTGTCTTCCTTCCCTCGCCGGGCGAACCGTAGCAGGGGATGGTTCCGCGTGTGACGTATTTTTGAAACACGTTCTAGTTTTCTCAGGAAGGGAGTGTCTCGTCCCAGAACTGTCATCAATTGTGGCTCTTGTGACACTTCCGTGGGTCGCTGATCGCGCCTGAACGGCCTCGAGGTCAAAAACTGCAGATCGAGAACGGCGTGCGACACGCCAGCATATGGCGCGCCTTGTTGTGCGTCGAGAACACGGTGGTCGAGGACGTCGAGTTCGACGGCGAGGCACAGGTTCTCGTGGCCCACGTGAGGCCGCGACGAGCGCACCGGGGTCGATGCGGAACCTGCGGATCCAGAGCTTCCTGGTATGACCGTGGTCAGGGGCGGCGGCGGTGGCGTGGGCTGGATATGGGAACCATCCAGGTCTTCGTTGAAGCGGACGCCCCGCGGGTCAACTGCCCGGTCCACGGGCCGACGGTGCGACAGGTCCCCTGGGCCCGACACGGCGCTGGACACACCCGCTCGTTCGACCAGCAGGTGGCCTGGTTGGCCACGCAGTGCTCCAAGAGAGCAATCACTGAGCTGATGCGGATCGCCTGGCGCACGGTCGCAGCGATCATCACTCGGGTGTGGGCCGACACCGCGGCCGGGGTCGACGCGTTGGCTGGCCTGCAGCGGATTGGGATCGATGAGATCTCCTACAAGCGCCGCCACAAGTACCTGACCGTCGTGGTCGACCACGACAGCGGCCGGTTGGTGTGGGCCAGTCCCGGCCGGGAACGCGCGACCGTGCGCGCTTTCTTCGATGCGCTGGAGGCATCGGGGGCGGGTCGTTGCGCCCAGATCACCCATGTCAGCGCTGATGGGGCCGAATGGATCGCTGACGTGGTCGGCAATCGATGCCCGAACGCCATCCGCTGCGCCGACCCGTTTCACGTTGTCGGTTGGGCCACTGAGGCACTCGATGCCGTGCGTCGCGAGGCGTGGAACAACGCCCGCCGCAAAGGTCACACCCGCAATCACGGGTGGGCCCATGGCCGACGCGCCATCGTGGCCACCGGACCAGCGCTAGCACTGCGACGCGCACGGTATGCGCTGTGGAAGAACCCGGAGAATCTCACCGAGCGCCAACGGGTGAAGCTGGCCTGGATCGCCAAGACCGACCCGCGGCTCTACCGCGCCTACCTACTCAAGGAAGGCTTGCGCACGGTCTTCAAACTCCCCGCCGACCAAGCCGGCGAGGCACTGGACAGGTGGGTCGCGTGGGCACGGCGCTGCCGCATCGAATCGTTCGTCACGCTGCAACGTCGCATCGTTGGCCACCGCGCGCAGATCCTCGCCTCCATCGCCCATGGCCTATCCAACGGGCTCATCGAATCGGTCAACACCAAGATCCGACTCATCACCCGCATGGCCTTCGGCTTCGCTAACCCCGGCCCCTTGATCGCCCTGGCAATGCTCACCCTCGGAGGACACCGCCCAACTCTGCCCGGCCGACAATGACCCACAGATCAGTCAGCAGAGCCACAAATGTTGACGGCGCCGAGAGGACTACTTCTTCGCGGCGGCCTTCTTCGCAGGCGTCCGACACGCGCCTCGAGCTGAAGTGGTTGAGTCGCTTGCACGGCCCGTTCAACCCTTTCGCCAGCCCTGCGCTTCAGCTGACAACGGGAAGCACACCCATCTGTTTCAGCACCCTGCCCATATTTAGATGGACCTTCTCGCACAGAAGTCGATCCGCGTCGAACTCGAAAATTCCTACTACCGGAACCTCGATGCGCCGACCCGTGGGTGGTACCCCCACCCATTCGCCGTCGTGGGTTCCCGTTATGACCCCCTCAACGAGTACGCCGTCGTCCATGTGGCGCAGCCTGGTGATTTCGAGATGGGAATCGGAAATGCCGTGCATAAAGCCGTGCAGCAACTCTCGAACGGCCTCCTCACCGTCGCTCGGATGACCGTTGAACTCGTAACGTGGGTGGTGGAAGGTATCGATTGTCGCCTCGACGTCGTGCCGGTTTTCCGCGTCGGCATGCTGATTGACGATTGCCTCGCGGCGCTGGCGAAGGCTGGTGATGTCGTCGACCGGTGTCAATATGGGCCTCCTCAATGCCTCGACGACCCAGGTCGGTCAATTGGATGTGACTGTAGAACAGTCGGTGAGATGCCTGCGTAGCTTTGCTGTTTGTAGTCGACTCGCGGACCGGCTTAAAGTGTTCTTCGCGTAATCGCTTGCACCGTTTGCACAAGCGCTTACGGCAGGCGAAATGAATTTCGCCGAAACCACCGCTATGTCGAGGCGACGGCGAAGAGATGCCATTCGCCGGGCACGCCCTTGAGTTCGTGCGCTCCGCGCTCCGCGAACTCGAGTCCTGACCCGATCACCAGTCGCGCAGCGTGCTGGACACGAGCACGTCGGTCGGGCCCGCCAGCGCGCTCACCCGCGCCCCGATGTGCACGCCGATCCCACCGATATCATCGCCGCCCGCCCGGCTGCCTGACCCCTGCTACTGCGCAGCTGCCGAGCCGATCAGCGCCCGGCAGAGTTCTAGGAGGGGCGGAAATGGCGGCGTTGTCGTACGCGCTTGGGCGATGCAATGGATACGGTAGGGCTAGCGCCCGGCCGCAGTACGCTCATGCAGTGCCAGAAACGTCGTACGCCTCCTACGGCGATCTGAGCCTGGCGTATCAGGTGTTCGGCAACGGGCCAATCGAGCTCGTCTTTGTCGGGCCGTTCATCAGCCACGTCGAGCTGTTTTGGACCGTGCCCGAATTCAAGGCCTTCTTCGACCAGCTCGCCACGTATTGTCGCATCGTAGTGTTCGACAAGGCGGGGGTCGGGCTGTCGGACCCGGTCCCGCACGTTCGCACGCTCGATGATCGAGCGGCCGAGATCGAGGCGGTCATGGACGCCGTCGGCTTCGGAAGGGCCGTTCTTTTCGGTTTTAACGACGGCGGATTTGCGTCCATTGTTTTCGCGGCAACACGACTGGACCGAACGCGGGCGTTGATCCTCGCCGACTCGTATTCGTTCCTCGGCGTCACGGGGGGTTGGGACGACGTCGAGCGCGACCCGGCCGAGCTGTGGGCGCGCTTGGTACCCGAGCTGGGTGAAGACTATGTGCCGTCGGTGGAGCAGATCACCCGGATGCAGGAAATCGGCCGCGCTGTCCGCTCGGGGTGGGGCAGCGGTGCGCTGTTGAGCATCAGCGCGCCGTCAGCGGCCGGTCGATTACCCTGGCTCGCCATGTTTGAGCGCATGTGCGCCAGCCCGGGGATGGCGCGCGCGTCACTCGAAGCAGGGTTCCGGATCGACGTGCGGCCGATCCTGCCGACGATCACCGTGCCAACCCTGGTGATCCATGCCCGCGAGGACCCCGTCGTTCCGGTGCAGTGCGGCCGGTACCTTGCCGACCACATTCCCGGCGCGCGGTACCTAGAGGTCGACAGCGCGGAACACTTGCCCTGGTTAAGCGATCCCGACACGATCCTGACCGAGATCGAGGAGTTCCTCACCGGCAGTCGTGCGGCACCGGCCCAATCACACCGAGCCCTGCGCACCGTGCTGTTCACCGACATCGTCGCATCGACCCAACACGCCGCGACCACCGGCGACGAGCGGTGGCGGGCAGTGCTGCAACGCTTTCGTGAGATCACTGCCGACCTCGCCGAACGATTCGGCGGCACGGTGGTACAGCACACCGGCGACGGCCACCTGGCCACGTTCGACGGCCCGACACAGGCCATCCGCTGCGCCGAAGCCCTGCGCGCCGACGCCGACGCATTGGGTATCGAGATCCGCGCCGGCATCCACACCGGCGAGTGCGAACTCCTGGGCGACGACATCGGTGGGCTTGCAGTCCACATCGCGGCGCGGATCCTCGGCCAGGCCGCGCCGGGCGAAATCCTCGTCTCGCGCACCATCCGCGACCTGATCGTCGGCTCGGGCATCGGCTTCGAGGACCGCGGCAGCGTCGAGTTGCGGGGGGTACCCGGCACCTGGCAACTCATGGCGGTCGATCGCCACGGCCCGCGGGCGGGATCTGCCGAGGCGGAACTGGTGTCAACTCCCACTCCCGGGCCTCGCACCGCGATGCGCCGCTCGGACCGCGCCGTTGCCGTGATGGCCAGGCGGACACCGTGGATCCTGCGCGGGGTGGCCCGCCTCCCCCCGGCCACCGGCCGCAGATGAACAGAGATACGTTGAGCCGTTCACCAAGTCGGTACCAACCGCCGTTCATGACCCTTTGCACGGGCGTCATCCGCCGAACGCTCCTCAGCGCCGCTTCAGGACGAAGGCCTCGATCTGCCGGTTGCCCGCCCACTCCCGTTCTTTGGTGAGACCGGGGTAGAGCTCGACGCCTTTTGCCCATATCTCTTCGCGTTCGCCGGGTGTGGCGATGCGGGCGGTGGCGTCCCACGTATCGCCCTCGATCGTCACCCTTGCTGCCGGGTTCGCCTTGAGGTTGTGATACCAGCCGGGGTGTCTAGCATCGCCGTAGTTAGCCGCGACGACGGCCACACCGTCGAGATGCGGAATGCCCAATAATGCCACGGTCCGGGGTTTCCCCGACTTAGCGCCGGTGGTGGTGAGGATGACCGTCGGCAGGCCGGCCGTGATCCCGGCGAAACTATGCTTGCCACCGGTCAGCTTACTGACCAGTTGGTCTAACCGGTGTGCCGTCGGCCGGAAGAACACGCGGCCCGCCTTCGTGGCGGCAACACCACGCATCGCTCTATGAAAACAGACTTGCATCGTCGAAAGAGCGGACGGGCATAGCGGCATTCTCCCGAAGCTTTGCCCATACAGAGTCGCATTCCGCTTTTCGGGCGCCGGGAGCTTCAGGTACTGGAGTTCGGCGTCATCGAGGGTCAATTAAAGTGTTCTTTGAACAATCGATGCCATCATCTGCTCAGCGGCTTTCACCCAACCAGTCCGCCACGTTTCCACCGCTGACGTTGCAACCGATGGTCTCGCCGTTGCGATCCAATCTCGGATAGCAAACGGTGTCGAAGAAATCGTGGGTTCGCTTCGGTGTTCATAGTCGTGGCAATCCTTCGGATCACGACCTCAAAGGCAGCAAAAACCAGTTACACAGGCGGTAGCGTCATTGGTTGCTGGCTGGGCTGTCGACGGTATTTGCCACCCCAAGTACTCGGCAACGCCCCAGCGGCGATGTGACGGGAGACAACCATGAAGCGCTGCATCGTCGGAGGATCGGTTGCCCTGCTGATGGCCGCAGAGCTGATCGCCATAGCGCCGCCAGCCAGCGCCGGCTGCCAGTACGGAGGACCCGTTATCAGCAAGTGCGATGGACCCGTCCAGCCTGACGGCACCTGGCAACGTTGCGTGGCAGTTGCCCAATTGATTCCTCGCGGCGCCAGTTCCTATTTGGTGCCCGTCAAGCACTGCGATTTGATGGGTACTGACCAGCACCCTTGGGATCTCGCCTTCGCCGACCCACCGACGCACATCGACGACTGAGCCGGGTCGGGCAGTGTGTGCCGGGGAGAGATGACCGTGCTGGCGAGCCAGCACTGCCGAAGTGTGCGTCGCAACCAGCTGAACAAAGTGTTCTGAACGCGTCGGGAGGTGGGATGCCCGGGATGCCCGGAGGCATATAACCGGGCGACCACATCATGTAGGCCTGGAGACTGAGCTGCTGCTCACCAAATTCGTACTCCCCTGACGGTTTCGGGCGCACAATTGGGGTGTACGTCCGCAATCTGGGGAGCCGCGATGAGCGAGCAACGGTACGACTTTTTCGGTGAGATCTTCGAGCGGTACTTCAGACCCGCGATCGGCGCATATCCGCAAATGGGCGGAGCACTCGTCGAGAGGTTGCTCACGCTCGCCGACGACATCCCGGATCGATTGGCCGAGACCCGGCGCGCCGCGATGGCGTGGGGCAAAGCCGAGACCTCGAGCGCGAGGATCACTTCGGAACTCTTCGTAATCACCCAACATGGACTGATTTATGCCGCCGGGTTGAACGAGTCGCGCCGGGCGCTGTATTACCTGGCCACGCCGCCCGGGTTGTTCGATCCGTTCGTCGATCAGATCGACACCGCCGAACTGCGTGAGGGCGACGTTGTCGTGGTCGACAGTGGGTTCAGTCGTGACCTCGCATCGGCTCATCCGATGGACGCCGCGCTGCGCCGCATACTCGACGAGCACCTGGCGCTGCGGGTGGATCTGCCCGTGTAGCTACTTCTTCGCCGCGGCCTTCTTGGCCGGTGACTTCTTCGCGGCGGACTTTTTCGCCGCCTTCTTCGCGGGCGCTTTCTTGGCTGCCGCCTTCTTCGCCGGCTTGTCACCGTCGGAACCGCCGCCCGCGCGTCGCGCCTTGACGCTGGCTTCCAGCTTGGCCAGCAGGTCAGCCACGTCCTCGGTCTCGTCGAGCTCCTTCGGCTGCTCCTCGGTGGTAAACGCCTCGCCGCCTTCGAGTTTCGCCTGTACCAGCTCGTGCAGCTGCTCCTGATAGTCGTCGTGGTAGCGGTCCGGATTGAAGTCGTCGGTCATCGACTCCACCACCTGCTCGGCCATCTTCAGCTCGGCTGGCTTGATCTCGACTTTCTTGTCCAGCTCCGGGAAGTCGGGATCGCGAATCTCGTCGGGCCACAACAGCGTCTGGATGACCATGACGTCGCGCTTACTGAAATCCCTCACGCGCAACGCCGCAAGCCGCGTCTTATTGCGCAGGGCGAAGTGCACAATCGCGACCCGGTCGGTCTCCATCAACGTCTTGGCCAGCAGCACATACGACTTCGACGACTTCCCCTCCGGTTCCAGGAAGTAGCTGCGGTCGTACATCATCGGGTCGATGTCGCTCGCGGGCACGAACTCCAGCACCTCGATCTCGCGGCTGCGTTCCTCCGGCAGAGTGGCGATGTCGTCGTCGGTGATGACCACCGTCTGGCCGTCGTCGGATTCGTAGGCCTTCGCGATGTCGCGGTACTCGACGACCTCGCCGCACACCTCGCAGACCCGCTTGTAGCGGATGCGTCCGTTGTCCTTCGCGTGGACCTGGTGGAACTTGATGTCGTGGTCTTCGGTCGCGCTGTAGACCTTGACCGGGACGTTCACCAGGCCGAAGGCGATCGAACCTTTCCATATGGAACGCATAAGGCCAGGCTAGACGATATGGGCAGGCTGGGGCCTCGCTCACATGTGAACGTGGGTTGCCGACAGGGTGGTCCTGGCCGGTAGAGCCACAAGATGTGGGAGGCCCCAGTGCAGAATCATGTTACGAGTGTCGGGTTGGACGTGCACGCACGTTCAGTGGTCGGTTGTGGATTGGACCGCTCGACCGGCGAGGTGTTTCAGCGTCGGTTGACTCCGGATCACCGAGAGATCGTGGAATGGATCGGGTCGCTGCCGTCTCCGGTAATGGTTACCTATGAGGCTGGCCCGACGGGGTTCGGGTTGGCCCGCGCTCTGGATGCTGCCGGGATCGAATGTCTGGTGGCGGCGCCCTCGAAGTTGCAACGCCCGGCGGGGGATCGGGTCAAGACCGATGCTCGTGACGCGGCGCATCTGGCCCGGTTATTGCATCTGGGCGAGATCGTGGCGGTGAGGGTTCCCTCGGTGGAGCAAGAAGCCGCCCGCGACTTGGTCCGAGCGCGGGAGGATTGCCGCGGGGATCTGATGTCGGCTCGGCATCGACTCTCGAAACTGCTTCTGCGTCAGGGGATCGTCTACTACGGCGGGCAAGCGTGGACAACGCGCCACGAACAATGGCTGCGCAGCCACTGCTTCGACACCCCCGGATTGCAGCTGGCCTACGACACCGCTTTCGATGCCATGCTGGCCACCCTGGATCGCCGCGAGCGCCTCGACGACGCGATCACGGCCATGGCCGCTGATTCGGTGTTCACCCCGGTGGTGACCCGGCTGGGATGCGTGCGAGGCATCGCCACGCTTACCGCGTTCGGGTTGGCCACCGAGATCGGCGACTGGCACCGGTTGGATGGCCGGTCGATCGGCGCCTATCTGGGCTTGGTGCCCACCGAGAATTCGTCGGGGGCCACCCGCTGCCAGGGCGGACTGACCAAGACCGGCAACGGTCACGCCCGCCGACTGCTCGTCGAGGCGGCCTGGCATCACCGACCCCGGTACCGGCCCGGACCCGATCTGCGGCGACGCTGGGACGCAGCGTGCCCAGCCGCTCGAGCGCGGGGCCAGGCGGCGAATCGGCGCCTGCACGACCGCTGGGCCCGTTTCGACGCCCGCAAGAAACGGCCGGTGGTCGCCAACGCCGCAATCGCCCGGGAACTCGCCGGCTGGTGCTGGTCATTGGCGGTCATCGACGACTAACACCCCCACAACTGTCCGGATGAACCACACCTCGGTGGCGGCGGCAAGCGTCTGGGAGTGACCCGCGACCCGGCTATGAGCAATCATGTTGCAGCGCAACTGATCACGCTCGATCTCTAGACCAGCGGCCCACTCCGACTCGAAAGTCCCGTCCTGCGGTAACCAACCCGCGCATGTCAGACTGACACGCGTCGACACGACACGCTCGACGCCCACCAAGGTCCTTCATCCGGTCAACGAAGCGGCGGCCGCAACGACGGTTACGGCCGCCGCTTCACCCTGCCACTTGATGTGATGAAGGGGCGGGGCCTCCGCTCCTCGTGACGTTCCCGGCGGATGCTGGGGGTGCTCACTTTCCACGAATCACGGGAGGCCCCTATGGACGAGTATGACGGCAGGCAGTTTGTCGGGATCGATCTGCATCGGCAGCGGTCGGTGATCGTGCGTCAGTCCGAATCCGGTGAGCAGCTCTCGGCGGTGCGGATCGTCAACGATCCGGTCGCGCTGGAACTGCAGCTCGAGCAGGCTGGTGTCGAGCCCGAGGTGGTGCTCGAAGCGACGTATGGCTGGTATTGGGCGGTCGACGTGCTGCAAGCCTGCGGAGCGCGGGTGCATTTGGCGCATCCGTTGGGAGTCAAAGGGTTCCGATACCGGCGGGTGAAAAACGACGTGCGCGACGCCGCCGATCTGGCCGATCTGCTGCGGATGGGTCGGCTGCCCGAGGCGTGGATCGCCCCACCCCAGACGCGCGAATTGCGGGAGTTGGTGCGCTACCGAGCCAAGCTGGTCGCGATCCGATCCGGACTGAAGGCCCAGATCCATGCCGTGCTGGCCAAAGCCGGGGTGTTGATCGCGGTGTCGGACCTGTTCGGAATCACCGGTCGGCAACGGCTGGCGAAGGTGCCACTGGGCCCGGCCTACGCTGAGCGGATCCGCTCGCTGCTGGAACTCATCGACATCCTCGACAGCCACGAGGCGCGTTTCGCCGCGATGATCGCCGAACGGCTGGACGCCCACCGCGGCTATCAAGCGATCCAGCAGGTGCCCGGCATCGGACCGACGCTGGCGGCGGTGTTCGTCGCCGAGATCGGTGACGTGCACCGCTTCGCCGGCCCCGCGCAGCTGTGCTCATGGGCCGGGCTGACCCCCACACACCGCGAGTCCGACACCGTCGTGCACCGCGGACACATCACCAAACAAGGCTCGAAAGCGGTGCGCTGGGCGGCGATCGAGGCGGTGCAGCGGCACCCGACGACACCCAAGATCTCGGCCGATAAACAACGCATCGAGGCCCGCCGCGGCAAAAACATCGCCAAAGTTGCTGCGGCACGCAAACTGCTCACCCTCGTCTACTACGGGCTGCGCGACGGCCACATCCGCGCGCTCGACCACACCAGGGCGGCGTGAGCAGTCCGGACGCAACCCGCGCGCGGCCGCCGTTTTGTCTGACCCCCGAACCATCGGCGTGGTCGTCCGCTTGATTGACCCCGCGTGTTGCCACCGCACCACTCCATGCCCACACCCGCTGGGCGAAGGGATGACCGGCAGCCGGACCAATCCGGCCTTGCCCCAACGTATCTGCGCCATCACGGCTTGGAGAAGGCCCACAACCACACAAAATCCCGCCTCGCTGATCTTCCGGCATCCGCCGACAGCATGCGCCGGGCCGGCCCAGCGTCAAGACCGTACGTCCTCGCTACGCTGCGGGCGCTCCGTCTTGACCCCGGCCCTTCAACCCGGCGCTGCCCGCATGCAAGCCGAAAGCCAGCAAAACCGCAGGTCGCTAACCTGTTGACAGAGCCCCGCCCCTTCAGGGATGACAAAACACAACCCCATATCAGCCGGGTTGGGGCAGCAACGGGCCCGACCCGGCCGCGGCGGCGTCCCGAGTCGCCCGATCGGGCAGGTCAGCGCCGGCACGCGCCACCGTCAACGCCGAGGACAGCGCCGCCGTCTGCACCACCCCGGTCAGTGCGTCGACACCGATCCGGGCCAGTTGGGGGCGACGCTCCGCGCCGAGCAGACCGAGTGACCACAGCGCGTCGATCAGGCCCGTCATGAATGCGTCGCCGGCCCCCACGGTGTCCACGACGTTCACCCGAAACGCCGGCACCCGCACGGCCCCGGCAGCGCATATCGCGAACGCGCCCTGGTCGCCCATCGTCACCGCGACGATCGACGGGCCCAGGCTCAGCCACGTCCGGGCGATCTGCTCGGGGGAGCGGTTCGGGTCGATCCAGCGCATGTCCTCGTCGCTGGCCTTGATCACGTCGCAACGTTCGATCCAGCGGTCGATGCGGCCGCGCACAATGTCGTCGTCCTCGATCAGCGCCGGGCGCACGTTTGGGTCGTACGTGACAGTCGCCGAGGGGTGATACGCGTCGAGCAGGGCGGCGACGGCCCGACAACCCGGTTCCAGCACCGTCGCGATCGACCCCGTATGCGCGACGATCGGCGGCGCCACCTCCGGAATCCCGGCCAGCTGCCAGTCGATGTCGAACACATACTGCGCTGACCCGTTGGCGTCCAGTGTCGCCAGCGCTGTGGGTGTGCGCTGGGCAGTCACGCTGCCCGAAACCAATTGCACACCAGAGTGTTCAACGTAGTCGACGATGCGGCGGCCGCGTGGGTCGTCGCCGACGTGGGTGAGGAAGTCCACGCCACGACCAAGTCTTGCGAGTCCGACCGCGACATTCAACGGGCTGCCGCCCACATGCTCGCCGGTGACCTTTCCTTCTCGCTCGACGATGTCGATCAGCGCCTCGCCGATCACCAGGGCCCGCTGTGGCGCGCCCGGCGCGGTCATGTTGTCTCCTTGCGTAACAACGTCTCTAACGTCGCACGAGCCCCGTCGCGGTGCAGCGAGTCCAACGCCCACAGGTACGCCTCGACGAACCGCGGCTGCGATGCGAGATCGCCGAACACCTCGGTGTTTTCGATGAATGCGGTCGGGTTCTCGTGCTGAGAGCGGGCCAGTGGCACCAGTGTGTCGGCGAGCTGATCCTGGACGTCGATGCGTTCGCCTTGCTCGTCGACGCCTTCGGCGTATCGCGCCCAACTGGCCACGGTGGCCGCCGACAGCCGGACCGGACCACCCGCGGCGAGGTTCGCCCGGATGACGGGCAGCAGCCATTTCGGGATACGGTCCGACGAGCCGAAGCACAACCGCACAATGGTGTCCTTGACACCGGGGTTGGCGAATCGCTCGATCAGCGTGCGCTTGTACTCGGGCAGATCGATCCCCGGCACCGGCTTCAACGTTGGCGTGCCCTCCGAATCCATGTACTCGAGCAGGAATTCGGCGAACAGTGGATCGCCTGCCGCGTCGTGCACCAATCGGTAGCCGGCAAGGTAGGCGAAATAACACAGGCACTGATGGCTGGCGTTGAGCAGCCGCAGCTTCATCAACTCGTACGGCGTGACGTCGTCGACGAGCAGGACGCCGGCCTCCTCGAAAGGCGGGCGGCCGTCGGAGAAGTCGTCCTCGAGCACCCACGACGTGAAAGGCTCGGCCGCCACCGGCCACTGGTCCTCCACTCCGAAATCGCTTTCCAGCACCGCGATGACGTCGGGCGTGGTGACGGGGGTGATGCGGTCCACCATCGAATTCGGGAAACGAGTGTGCGTGCTCATCCACTCGCCAAGGCCCGGATGCGCGCGTTCGGCGTAGGTCGTGAACGCCTGCCGCGCGACGTCGCCGTTGCCTTCGATGTTGTCGCACGAAACAATCGTCGGCGAGGTGATGCCGCGTTCGCGCCGTCGCTCCAACGCATCGGCGACCAGACCGAACACTGTGACGCCGTCACCGAGGTTGTCGATGTTGTAGCCGCCTTCGGTGATGGTCAGCGAGATGATCCGGGTGCTTGGCGCGGCGAGCAGTTCGATGACCGCCTCCGGGTCGTCGGGCGCATAGCGGTAGTCGACGATCGACCCGATCACCCGGGGCTCGGGGCTACCGTCCGGGTTCTCCAGCAGCAGTGTGTACAGACCGTCCTGGGTGGCCATCACGTCGGCCATCTTGCGGTCGGAGGGCAGCACGCCCACGCCGCAGATGCCCCATTCTTTGGCACGCCCTGTTTCGAGCAGCCGGTCGACATACATCGCCTGGTGCGCACGGTGAAAGCCGCCGACCCCGAAATGCACTATCCCGATGCCGATCTCGTCGCGGTTGTAGCTCGGCTTGTCGATCGGGATCTGGGCCAGCGTCGACTTGTTCAGCTTCATGACACAGCCACCACGGACTTGACGCTACCCGGCGCCCGGTCAGAGTCGAGGGCCTCCGCGGCCTTCTCCAACGGAAAGCGCGCGGTCACCATCGCGTCGAGATCCACGCGACCCGACTCGACCAGCGCGATCGCCGTCGGCCACGTGTTGGCGTACCGGAACACACCGGTGAGTACCAGCTCCCGGTTCTGGATCAGCTGCGTCGGCAACTCCATCGACTCGGCGCCCGAGCCGACGAGCACGATGGTGCCTGCCGGCCGCACCGCGCGGATGCCGTCGACGACGGCCGGCGGTGCGCCTGATGCGTCGATGAACGCATCGACGCCCAAATCTCCGATCGGTTCGACGGTCGGGTCGAGCACCGCCGTCGCGCCGAACGCGGTCGCCTGCTCGCGGCGGGCCTCGTCGGGATCGCTGACCACGATGTCGGTGGCGCCGTACGCCCGGGCGACCTGGGCCACCATGATGCCGATCGGTCCCGCGCCGGTGATCAGCACGCGCGAACCGCCGTCGACGCCGGCCTTGCGGACCGCGGCGATGCCGACGGACAGCGGCTCACACAGGGCGGCGGCATCATCGGACACCGAGTCGGGCACCCGATGGGCGTACCCGGCGCCGATGGTGACGTAATCGCAGAGCGCGCCGTCCACGGGCGGGGTGGCGAAGAACCGCATGCGCGGGCACAGGTTGTAGTGGCCCCTGCGGGTCTCCTCACTCTCGGGGTCGGGCCGTTGTGGCTCGATCGACACCCGCTCTCCGATGCGCTTCGGGTCCACGGATTCACCGACGCCGACGATCGTGCCCGCCGCCTCATGGCCGAGCACCAATGGGGCCTCGACGACGAAACTGCCCACCCTGCCGTGCCGGTAGTAGTGCGTGTCCGACCCGCAGACACCCACCGACGACACCCGTATCAGCACGTCACCGGGCCCCGGCGTGGGCATCGGCCGCTGTTCCATCTCGATCCGACCTGGTTCGACGAGTACAGCGGCCCGCATCTGCGTATCCGGCGAAAGTGTTGTGTGCGTCACATTCTCCATGCTAGCGTGATGAGCATCTACTCGCATCCTTAAGCAAATGCTCACGGGTCTGACAGGAAATGTGGTGGGTTCGGTGGCCATTTCGACGTCGAACGGCGAGATCGCCGGGACGATCGGAGGCCAGGCCGTGTCGACGCCGAAAGACCGCGCATCCACCCCCGAAGATCTGCGGCTCGCATTGCGCGCCGCTACGCTTTACTACCTCGACGGCCTTACCCAGGCCGAGATCGCGTCCCGGCTCGGCGTCTCCCGCCCGACGGCCGGGCGGCTGGTCGCTCGGGCCAAGGCCAAGGGTCTGGTCCGCATCGAGGTCGTCGTCCCACCCGACATGAGTGACGACCTGCACGCCGACGAGGAACGCGAACTCGAGCAGCGCTACGGCCTGACCGAAGCCGTGGTCGCGGGCCACGGTGTCGATGTGGGCGCCCCGGGCCGCCCCGCCGCATTCGCCAGCGTAGGGCGTGCCGCCGCTGCGCTGCTGATGCGCCGGCTGTCGCCCAGCGATGTCCTCGGATTCACTTGGGGCCCCGAACAAGCCGCGGTGGCCTCCGCCCTGTCTCCCGGCGTCGCAAACTGCCGAACGGTGGTCCAACTCGACGGTGCGATGTCGACAGCCGCGTACCAGACCGGCACCGAGTTCATCCTCGGCCGATGCGCGGATATGCTGCGCGCCAACACGATCCGGCTTCCCGCACCTCTGTACGCAGACCCATCGACCGTGGTCTCGATGCGCAGCGACTCACTGATCTCCCGCACGCTCGAGGCCGGTAGGCGTGCCGACGTCATGCTCTTCGGTGTCGGCGCCGTGTCGACGTCGACCACGCTGTTCGAAGGCAGCTTCTTGGACACCCGAATGCTCGACGAGCTCATCTCGCTCGGTGCGGTGGGCGAGATCGGCGGCCGGTTCTTCGACGCCGACGGCACGCCCGTCGACACCGAACTGCAACAGCGCGCGGTCTCCGTTGCGCTCGAAGACATCGGCGGCTGCGAGAAGACGATCCTGATCTCGAGCGGCGCAGCCAAGCATCACGCCACGCTCGGCGCGCTGCGCGGCAAGTTGGCCAGGATGCTGGTCTGCGACATCGATTGTGCCCGTTGGCTATTGGCACAGTGAAAGGTGAAATCAAGGTGAAAGCGCTAAAGAGATTGGCATCGTGTGTAGCAGCGGTCGGGCTGGTAGTGACCTCCGGCTGCGCGGGCGCGGGCAGCCTGGGAGCCTCGGAGAACGAGGTGACGATCGCCTTGGTTTCCAACTCGCAGATGACGGACGCTCAGAAGTTGTCGTGGGAGTTCGAGAAGGAGAATCCTGGCACCAAGCTGAAGTTCATCTCGCTGTCGGAGAATCAGGCGCGGGCGAAGATCACGATGTCGACCGCGATGGGGGGCAGTGAGTTCGACGTCGCGATGATCAGCAACTTCGAGACGCCGCAGTGGGCGAAAGACGGCTGGCTGTTGAACCTCTCGGACTACGCGAAGAACACGCCGGGTTACGACGAGGACGACTTCATCCCCTCGCTGCGGGAGTCGTTGTCGTACGAGGGCAACATGTACTCGGTCCCGTTCTACGGCGAGTCGTCCTTCCTGATGTACCGCAAGGACCTCTTCGAGCAGGCCGGTATCAAGGTCAACCAGGATCCGAAGTACCAGCCCACCTGGCAAGAGGTCGCGGAGTGGGCCAAGGCGTTGAAGACCGACGACCGGGCGGGAATCTGCTTGCGCGGCAAGCCCGGTTGGGGCGAGGTGCTGGCACCACTGGACACCGTGATCAACACCTTTGGTGGCCGCTGGTTCGACGACCAGTGGAACGCCAAACTCGACAGCCCCGAAGTCAAGAAGGCCGTCAACTTCTACGTCGACCTGATCAACGAAGCCGGTGAGCTCGGCGCCTCGTCCACCGGATTCCAGGAGTGCGCCAACCTGTTCGGTCAGGGCCAAACGGCGATGTGGTACGACGCGACGTCGGCGGTCTCGGTTCTCGAGGATCCGAAGACATACCCGGACCTGGTCGGCAAGATCGGCTACCTGCCCGCTCCGATCGTCGAGAAGCCCAACTCGGGATGGCTCTACACCTGGTCGCTGGGAATTCCGAAGCACGCCAAGAATCCCGACGGGGCATGGAAGTTCATCTCGTGGATGACCAGCAAGGACTACATGAAGCTGGTCGGGGAGAAGCTGGGCTGGGCGCGAGTCCCACCCGGCAGCCGGACCTCCACCTATACGGAACTGCCCGAGTATGAGGCGATCTCGAAGTCCTACGGTCCATTGACTCTGCAGTCGATCACCAACGCAACCCCTAACAAGCCGACCGTGCAACCGGTTCCGTACACCGGAATACAGTTCGTCGGGATTCCCGAGTTCCAGGATCTGGGGACGCGGGTGAGCCAGCAGATCAGTGCAGCGATCGCCGGACAGAAGTCCGTCGAGGACGCGCTTGCCCAAGCACAGCAATACGCCGAGGTCGTCGGCAAGACATACCAGGAGAAGTGATGACTCTTACTGTCGATACCGAGTCGGACGCCAGTCAGGCGGCAGTGGCGGAACGGGTTCGCAAGATCCGGGAAGCCCAGGACGCAGGCGTGAGTCGCGCCGAGGGATGGCGCAGGCGTGGACCGCTGCTGCCCGCGCTGATCTTCATGATCGCCGTGACGCAGGTCCCGTTTCTGTTCACCCTGTACTACTCGACGTTGTCGTGGAACCTGGTTCGCCCCGGGTCACGGCAATTTGTGGGGCTGAACAACTACATCACGGTCGCGAAGGACAGCCAGTTCTGGCGGGTGGGCCTCAACACCGTCATCCTGATCGTGGTCGTCGTTCTCGTCTCGGCGTTGCTCGGCTTGTTGCTCGCATTGCTGTTGGATCGGGCATTCCTGGGCCGCGGGGTCGTGCGGACGCTGTTGATCACGCCGTTCCTGATCACACCCGTTGCGGGGGCACTGATCTGGAAGACCACCATTCTCGATCCCACCAACGGCATCCTCAACTGGGTGTTGTCGCTGGTGGGCATCGGTCCGATGGACTGGATAGGTCAGTTCCCGCTGACCATGGTGATGGTCGAATTGATCTGGCAGTGGACTCCGTTCATGATGCTGCTGATCCTCGCCGGCCTGCAGTCGATGCCTCGCGACCAACTGGAAGCGGGCCGAGTCGACGGGGCTGGCGCGTTCCAGCTCTTCCGGGAGTTGACGCTGCCCCACCTTCGGCGCTTCATCGAATTGGGAGTCGTGCTCGGCGCCGTCTACCTGGTCAACACGTTCGACGCGATCTTCATGATGACGCAGGGTGGCCCGGGCATCGCCAGCGCGAACCTGCCGTTCTACATCTACCAGCGCGCGTTCCTCGGCTTCGACATCGGCCAGGCCGCAGCCATGGGCGTGGTGGTGGTCATCTTCACGATAGTCATCGCCAGCTTCGCGCTTCGGTTGATCTTCAAATCATTCAGCGGCAAGGAAGAGGCGGCCTGACATGACAACAACAGTCGAGAAGACCACGGAGGCAAGGCATGCGGCCGTGGTATCGAAGAAGAAGAGCCGCAAGTTCAGTCCGTGGGGAGTCGTGGCTTGGCTGGTCGGCCTCGGGTTCTTCTTCCCGGTGTTCTGGATGGTCCTGACGGCGTTCAAGCAGGAGAGTGACGCGGCGACCAGTCCGCCGACGCTGTTCTTCACCCCGACGCTGGATCAGTTCAAGGCAGTCTTCGACCAGGGCATCGGGCCCGCGATGCTGAACTCCATCTTCGCCACCGGTATGTCGACGATTCTGGTGCTGCTACTCGGCGTGCCTGCCGCATTCGCGCTGTCGCTGCGACCGGTCCGCAAGACCTCGGATGCGTTGTTCTTCTTCATGAGCACCAAGATGCTGCCCGTCGTGGCGGCGATCCTGCCGCTGTACGTGATCGTGTCCAATATCGGTCTGCTGGACAACATCTGGGCACTGGTCATCCTCTACACGTCGATGAACCTGCCGATCGCAGTGTGGATGATGAGGTCGTTCTTCCTCGAGGTGCCGGGCGAACTCCTCGAGGCGGCCAGTCTGGACGGCGCCAGCCTGTGGCGATCGGTGCGAGAGGTGATCCTTCCGTTGGTCTCACCTGGCATCGCGGCCACTGCGCTGATCTGCGTGATCTTCGCCTGGAACGAGTTCTTCTTCGCGGTGAACCTGACCGCGGTGAACGCTCAGACCATGCCGGTGTACCTCGTCGGCTTCATCGCCGGTGAGGGGCAGTACTGGGCCGTGTTGTCGGCGGCCGCAACCATGGCGGCACTTCCCGTGATCCTGTGCGGGTGGTTCGCCCAGAACAAGTTGGTGCGCGGACTTTCGTTCGGCGCGATCAAGTAGACCCACGAAAGAACACGGAGTACACCAATGGCTGCAATCACTTACAAGAACGCCTCTTGCATCTATGAGGGTTCGGACAAGCTCGCGGTTGACTCGCTCAACCTCGACATCCAAGACGGCGAGTTCGTCGTCCTGGTCGGTCCCTCGGGCTCGGGCAAGAGCACCGCACTGCGCATGCTCGCCGGCCTCGAGGACATCGACGAGGGGAGCATCGAGATCGGTGGCAAGAACATGACCGGCGTGCCGTCCAAGGACCGCGACATCGCCATGGTCTTCCAGAATTACGCCCTCTACCCCAACAAGACCGTCGCGGAGAACATGGGCTTCGCGCTCAAGCTGCGCGGGGTATCGGCCGCGGAACGGCGCAAGAAGGTCGAGGAGGCCGCGAAGGTCCTCGACCTGACGGAGCACCTGGATCGCAAGCCCGCCAAGCTCTCCGGCGGTCAGCGTCAACGCGTCGCGATGGGCCGCGCGATCGTGCGTGAGCCGCAGGTGTTCTGCATGGACGAACCGCTGTCCAACCTCGACGCCAAGCTGCGGGTGCAGACCCGCACCCAGATCGCCGCGCTGCAACGCCGGTTGGGCACCACCACCGTCTACGTGACCCACGACCAGGTCGAGGCCATGACGATGGGCGACCGGGTGGCCGTACTGCGGTTTGGGAAGCTGCAGCAGTTCGCCTCGCCCAACGAGCTCTACGACCGCCCGGCCAACGCGTTCGTCGCCGGCTTCATCGGATCGCCTGCGATGAACCTGGTGACGCTCCCGGTCACCGCCGACGGCGTCAAGATCGGTGACTCGACGCTGGAACTCGAACGCGACAATCTGACCAAGCTGAGCAACGCGGGCCTGTCGGAGGTCACCTTCGGGATCCGGCCCGAGCAACTCGAACTCACCGATTCCGGTGGCGTGGAAGTCGTCGTCGACCTCGTCGAGGACCTCGGCAGCGAGGCGTACGTGTACACCCATGCCGGCTCGGGCGTCGAACTGGTGGCACGGTGCAACCCGCGCACCGCACCCAAACTGGCCGATACGGTCCGGCTGCGCCGCCATCCCGAAGGCGTGGTCCACCTGTTCCATCCCGAGACCGGCGAGCGCATCAACTGACGGCTGCGGACGCGAGGAGCAATCTGGCATGAGTGCACCGGAGTTCCGGCTCCGGACACCCTCAGCGGGTCTGCTCGCACTGCCGTGGGACAGGCCCCTGTCGGAGTGGAACGTCCCCGACGTTCCACTGCGCGACATCGCCGTCGGGCCCAGCCGTCACCTGGTGAAGTTCGTCGAGGCCGACGACCTGCTGTGGGCGGTCAAGGACATGCCTGCGCGGATCGCCGCCAAGGAGTACGACGTCCTGCGCAGGCTCGAGGAAATGGGTCTTCCTGCTGTGCGTCCCGCCGGCCTGGTGCTTCAACCCGAGTTCGACACCGCAATCCTGGTCACCCGCTACCTCGAGGGGTCCTGGCAGTACCGCCGCCTGTTTATGCGGCTGCCACCGGATCAACCGAAGCACCGTGAGCGGTTGTTGGATGCGATGGCAGGTTTGATGGTGGAACTGCACCGCCACGGCGTCTTCTGGGGTGACTGCTCGCTGGCGAACACGCTGTTTTCCCGCGACGGCCAGATCCTGCAGGCCTGGCTCGTCGACGCCGAAACCTCCGAGGTGCACCCCACGCTGAGCCGGGGGCAACGCCAGTACGACCTCGACATCCTGGTGGAGAACGTCGCGATGGGCATGGTCGATCTGGCTGAGCGGCTCGGCAGGCCAGAAGCGTTGCAAGACACGTTGATCGCCGAAGCCGAACAGGTTCAGGTCTCGGTACGACTCGCTATGGGAGCTGCTCCACGCAGCGCCGGTCTTCGGCTTCACCGATCGCTACCGCGTCGAGGGGACCATTCGTCGCCTCAACGACCTCGGTTTCGCGGTGGACGAAGTATCCCTGCAGCCGGTCAGCGATGATCCGAGCCAACTCAAAATCCATGTCGCCGTTGGTGATCGGCGCTACCACGCGCAGCGTCTTCGGGAACTCACGGGCTTGGACGTCGGCGAGGGGCAAGCCCGCATCCTGCTGGGCGACCTGCGTGCGTATCAGGCGCAGCTGTGCCGGGAAGCGGGCCATGACGTCGACGAGGCGACTGCCGCCCGGCTGTGGGTGATCGAGGTGGTCACACCCACCGAGCATCTGGCGCACGCCGCGCTGCACCACTCCGGTACCGCGATTCAGGCGTACTGCGATCTGCTCGAAGTGCGGTGGCTGCTCAGCGAGCAGGCCGGCCGCGACGTCGGCACCAGCAAGGCCCTCGTCAGCACTCTCGATGACGTGATACCCACCGACTCCGCCGCGAAGATGGCCATCGCCGAGGTGCCGACCGCGCCCTTCGCGGTCTTGCAGGGCGACGATGACTTCTAGCCGCCGCCACCGACGACCGGTTGTTCACCGGGATTCGTGCCGAGCGGCACATCTGGGTTGGCTCCCGGCGCGTCATCGTGGGTGTAGATCTGGTGCGCCATCGGTCGGCAGTTGTCGTCCATCGGCGTCTGATCGCCGGAGCAGTAGGGGACGAGATCCTGCGGGTCCGCCGCGGCGGGCGGCGCCGCGATGAGCGCCGCAGCCGCGACCAGGCACGCCGCGAACAGTCTCGTCATAGTCCAACGTTACCGCTGGTAATACGGTGGGGTGGTGGATCAGTTCGGTCGGGTGAATCTGACCAACCCGGACAAGGTGCTGTACCCGGCGACGGGTACCACCAAGGCCGAAGTGTTCGACTACTACATCGGCATCGCCGAGGTCATGCTGCCGCACATCGCGGGCCGTCCCGCCACCCGCAAACGGTGGCCCAATGGCGTCGACGAGGCGTCCTTCTTCGAAAAGCAGCTCGCCAGCTCCGCACCCGACTGGCTCAACCGCGCGAGCATCACACACCGGTCGGGCACCACCACCTATCCGATCATCGACACCGTCGAGGCGCTGGCCTGGATCGCGCAGCAGGCCGCGCTGGAAGTACACGTCCCGCAGTGGCGGTTCGTTTCGGGCGGGCGTAGCGGGGCGGGCGAAGACACGGACGATCCCGGGCCCGCCACCCGCTTGGTCTTCGATCTTGATCCCGGCGAGGGCGTCAAGATGAAGCAGCTGTGCGAGGTGGCGCAGGCCGTCAGGGAGTTGATGGATGACATCGGGCTGACGACGTATCCGCTCACCAGCGGCAGCAAGGGCTTGCATCTGTATGCCCCGCTCGAGGAGCCGGTGAGCTCGCGGGGCGCGGTGGTACTGGCCAAACGGGTTGCGCAGCAATTGGAACAGGCCATGCCGAAGCTCGTCACGTCGACCATGACCAAAAGCCTGCGAGCCGGCAAGGTGTTCCTGGATTGGAGCCAGAACAACGGATCGAAGACGACCATCGCGCCGTATTCACTTCGCGGCCGCGAACATCCGACGGTCGCGGCGCCGCGCACATGGGACGAGATCGCCGACCCGAAGCTGCGCCATCTGCGCTTCGACGAGGTGCTGAAGCGCGTCGAGAGGGACGGCGACCTACTGGCCAATTTGGACGAGAAGGTTCCGCGCGAAGACCGCCTGACGAGGTACCGCGGCATGCGCGACGCGTCGAAAACACCGGAACCAGTACCAAAAAAAGCGCCAAAGGCGGGCAATAACAACCTGTTCGTCATTCAGGAACACCACGCCCGGCGACTGCATTACGACCTGCGACTGGAACGCGACGGCGTGCTGGTCAGCTGGGCTGTGCCGAAGAACCTGCCCGATACCCCGTCGGTCAACCACCTGGCCGTGCACACCGAGGATCACCCGCTGGAGTACCTCACCTTTGAAGCCACGATCCCGCGGGGGGAGTACGGCGCGGGCAAGATGATCGTCTGGGACACAGGAACATACGAGACCGAGAAGTTCAGGGACAATTCTCCCGACGGGCCTGAAAAAGGGGGCGAGGTCATCGTCACGCTGCACGGCAAGAAGATCGACGGCCGGTACGCGCTGATTCAGACCGACGGCAAGAACTGGCTCGCGCACCGGATGAAAGAGCAACAGCATCCCCAAGCGGGCGATCTCGCGCCGATGCTGGCGACCGAGGGCTCGATCGATAAGCTGAAATCGACGCATTGGGCGTTCGAGGGTAAGTGGGACGGCTACCGGGTACTGGTCGACGCGAATCACGGCCAGCTCAATCTGCGGTCGCGACGTGGCCGCGATGTCACCGACGAGTATCCGCAATTCGAGGCGCTGGCGGCCGATCTCGCCGACCATCATGTGATCCTCGACGGCGAAGCGGTGGCCCTCGACGAATCCGGCGTGCCCAGTTTCACCGAGATGCAGAACCGGGCGCGCTCCACCCGCGTTGAGTACTGGGCTTTCGACATCCTGCATCTCGACGGCCGATCGTTGTTGCGCGCCAAGTACTCCGACCGTCGCCGCTTGCTCGAGGCCCTGGCCGAAGGTGGCGGGTTGATCGTGCCCGGCCAATGGCCCGGCGACGGACCCGAGGCGCTGGAATACGCCCGCAAGCACCGGTGGGAGGGTGTCGTCGCGAAGAAGCTTGAGTCGACCTATCAGGCAGGACGGCGGTCGTCGTCGTGGATCAAGGACAAGATCTGGAACACCCAGGAAGCGGTGATCGGCGGCTGGCGACAGGGTGAGGGCGGCAGGTCCAGCGGCATCGGCGCGCTGATGCTCGGCATCCCTGCGGACGGTGGGCTGCAGTTCGTCGGCCGCGTCGGCACGGGATTCACCGAAAAGGAGCTGACCAAACTCAAGGACATGCTCAAGCCGCTGGAGACTGACGAATCACCCTTCAACACGAGGCTTTCCAATCTGGATGCCAAGGGTGTGACATTCGTGAAACCCGAGTTGGTCGGTGAGGTCCGCTACAGCGAACGGACTTCCGACGACCGCCTGCGTCAACCGAGTTGGCGGGGCCTTCGCCCGGACAAGGCGCCTGACGAGGTTGTGTGGGAACGATCGCACTGAGGGCTGGTTTGAACGCGTACCCGAGCGTTTCGGGCAGCTCGTGACGTTCCCCCAAGTACGCGATCTGGAGCCGAACGTCGCTACGAAACGTGAATCCAGCGTTTGTGATGTCTTTGCTAGGTACCTTTGGAGCGAAGTATCCGCATTTACCGATTTACCGGAGGACGATTGGCAATATGTCGGGCGGGATAGCGTCTGAGCTGGCAGCCGCCGGGTTCGAGGACGCCGTCGAAATAGGCCGGGGCGGCGGCGGGGTTGTCTACCGCTGCTACCAGAAGTCTCTCGCGCGAAGCGTCGCCATCAAGGTGCTTACGTCCGATCTCGACGAAGGTGACCGGGAACGTTTTCTGCGTGAGGGCTACGCGATGGGGGCGCTTTCCGGCCACCCGAACATCGTGAACATCCTGCAGGTCGGCGTAACCGAAAGTAGTCGGCCGTTCATCGTGATGCCGTACCACGCAGCGGGTTCCCTCGCGCAGCGAGTACAGCGGGAGGGCCGGATCGCGTGGCCCGAGGCATTGCACATCGGAGTGAAGTTGTGCGGAGCGCTGGAAACCGCGCATCGGACAGGCACACTGCACCGCGATATCAAACCCGCCAATGTCCTTTTCAACGATTACGGTGAACCGCAACTGAGTGACTTCGGGACCGCGCGCATCGCCGGTGGATATAAAACAATGACCGGGTTCTTCACCGGCACCCTCTCCTACACCGCGCCCGAGGTGCTCTCCGGCAATCCGCCGACGGTCGTGGCCGACGTGTACTCCCTTGGCGCCTCGATTTTTGCGCTGATCGCCGGGAATCCGCCGCACGAGCGCAAGACCGACGAGGATCTGATCGCGCACTATCTGCGGATCACTTCGACGCCAGTGCCGGACCTGCGGCCTGCGGGAATCCCGAGCGATGTATGCGCTGCGATCGAGAAGGCGATGTCGCGGGAGCCGGGGGCACGACAGGCGTCGGCGGCGGAATTCGGCCGCGAATTGCAGTTGGCGCAGCGGCACAACGGGTTGACAGCGGATCCCATGGCGCTCAGTGAGCCCGGCGGCCGCCCCGAGCAGACGGGAGGCACACAAGCGATACCGCTGTCGGGGTCTTCAGGTCTGCCCGATCCATCTGGAGGGGGTTCCATCCCGCCGGGCGGGGGTTCCAACCCGCCGGGCGGGGCCACAGTGGCAACGCCACCGCCGGACCCGGCCATGTTTGCGCACACCGCGTCGATCAGCCAATCAAACCTGCCCTGGCAAGTCCCCCCAGTGCCCGCAAGGCCCGCAGTCCGGTCCCGTGCCCGCCGTCCCGCCGCCAAAGGGGAATCGCAAGCGAATCGTGATCGCATCCGCTGCCGCGGCGGTGCTGCTGTTGGTGATCAGCGGAGTCTTCATCGTCACGTCATCGCGCGACACCCGCGGTGGGGAAGCCCCCGCCCCGCCGAGTCGACCGACCGCTGAGGCGCAGCCTGATTGGCGGCCGATCGCGGACGCGCGCGTTGCCCGCGACGCGGTGGCGGCCACCGACGCCGACGGCACCATCTGGGTTTTCGGCGGCATGGGTGCGGACAACCGCGTCAGCGGCCGACATGAGGGCTACGACCCTGCCATCGACAGCTGGAAGGGCGGCGAAGATCTACCCGTCCCTGTGCAGCATGCGATGGCGGTGACGTGGGAGGGGACCCCGGTCGTGCTCGGCGGTTGGCGCACCGAAGGCACCAACCCGAAGGTTGCAACAGACCGGGTATGGCGGGTAGTCAACAGTCGCTGGACGGAGCTGCCGCCTCTGCTGCAGCCCAGGGCGGCGGCGGCCGCCGCCGTGGTGGGCGATCGCATCATCGTCACCGGCGGGGTGGACGCAGCCGGCAAGCTGCTGAACACCACAGAGATCTTCGACGGCACCTCCTGGAAGCTCGGCGCTCCGATCCCCACTCCACGCCAGATGTTGGGCGTGGCGTCAGACGGCAAGCTGGTCTACGTCATCGGCGGGACGAACGGGACCTCCGACCTTGCGGCGGTCGAGACGTACGACCCGACCGCGGACACGTGGACGAGCCTGCCCGAACTACCGGGGCGACGCAGCGACTTCGGCGTGGCAGTCACGGATGGCCGGCTGGTGGTGGTTGGAGGCATGTCTGGGGACGAGGTCCTCAAGAGCGTGGCCGCACTCGATATCGTCACCCAAACGTGGAGTGGGTTGCCGGACTTGGGAACTGCGCGCCATGGCATGGCGGTGGCAAGTGTTGGAAAAACTGTGTATGCGATCGGCGGGTCGACCGGCGTCGGCGATGCCCAGGCCACGTCGTCGGCCGAAGCGCTGAAGCTGGCCGCGCGCAAACCGCAACCGGCAGCGGAATGGCGGTACCTACCGGATGCGCCGACCGCGAGGTTGATGATGGCGTGGACCGTGCTCGGCGACGAGATCTGGGTTGCCGGTGGCATGAGCCACGGCGAAACGCTTCAAACAGTGGAGAGCTTCAACACACGAACGGAAACGTGGCAAGAGCGACCCCCGCTGCCGATTCCCCTGCACCATGCGTCCGCGGCGACGTATCGCGGCGAAATGGTGGTCATAGGTGGCGCCAGCGACATCCTCGCTCAAGCGTCGAACAAGGTTTTCGCATTCCGCGACGGAAAGTGGGCAGAGCTACCGCCCCTCCAACACGCCCGCGCTGCGGCGGCCGCAGCGGTCGTCGGTGACAAGCTCGTGGTCGTCGGCGGGCAGGACGAAAAGAAGCTCGTCGCGCAGACCGAGGTGTTCGACGGGCAGTCCTGGACGCAGGCCGCCGACCTGCCAACCCCGCGTGAACACCTCGCTGCCGTGTCGGACGGTGTCTACGTGTACACGGTGGGCGGGCGTTTTCTCAGCGCCGACGAGAACTCGCCGGCCTTCGAGCGGTTCGACCCGGTATCCGGTAATTGGGACACGCTGGCGGACATGCCGACTCCGCGCGGGAGCTATGGCGCCGCGTTCATCGATGGCCGGATCGTGGCCGTCGGTGGCGAGGAACCAACGCGCGTGCTGGCGACGGTCGAGATGTACGACATCTCCAACGGAAAGTGGTCCACCCAAGCGCCGCTCGGAACTCCGCGTCACGGCGAGGTGGTAGCCGCAGTCAACCAGACTGTGTATTGCATCGGGGGCGCCGACCGGCCTTCACATGAGGGGCCGATTGCGACCGTCGAGGCCCTCGACTTCACGTAGCGCCGCTGTCGCGCAGCTGGGCGATTGTGACAGCTCCGCGCCGAAGCGCCTCATTGGCCAGACGCACCCGGCGGTCTCCCTCCGCGGGGATACCGAACTTGTCGTACATGTTCTGCAGATGCTGTTTGACGGCCGCCTCGGTAACGAACATTTCGGTCGCCATCCGCCGAACCGATGCGGGCTCGGGAAAAGGGTCGTCGGAGACCAAGGGCCGGCACAACACAACGAGCACGTCGAATTCGCGACGAGTCAGACGCGGAGGGAGCTGGGCGGCGTCCGGAACAATTGTTGCTTCAACGGACGGTTCGTCACCTTGCCTAACCTCCACGTAGACCAACCGGCACTTGCCGAGTCGCAGCTCGTCTCCAGAATGCAGGACCCGTTCCGCATCGATCTTTTCTCCGTTGACGTACGTGCCATTGCGACTACCGACGTCGCGGATCGACCAGGCAGACCCGTGGTTTTCCAAGATGGCGTGCAATCGAGAGACGGTGGGGTCGTGCTCGAGCGACACCACATTGGTAGAGGCCTTGCCGAGGGTCACTCGTTGGCCGCTCAGTGGGATCAGCTCCCGTCCTGATGGCTTCGAGACTTCCAGGTGGGAAGACATGTGGACCTCCTGTCCGGGCAATTTTGACCCAGCGGGGGTCTTCAGGGCTACAAGCGCGCCGCCGCGGGTCGTCGGAGGAGTTTCGACGACCCGCGGCTCGCCCTCTTTTAAGGCGAACTGGTGACTTTCTTCGAGAACCGAATGGCCTGCTTGACCAGCGCTGATTCCGCTAGCGGTGGCCGAGTGGTACCAGTCGGGGCTGTCGCGAACATGATCCTTCCCACAAATGTCTGTTGGTTTCCAAAGGGACGACATTCATAGTCGCGATCACGTCGTGGCTGCGTAATCGCTGGAAAGTCAGATTTCAGCCCCCGAAGGGAAGGTTTTCCTATCAGCCAGGTAAGTAGCTCGATCGCAGTACGAGATCAGATGCCACATATGAAATACCTATGAGCCTGCTGACGAGCCACTGGATGATCGCAAGAATGGTCGAATGAGGTCTGTGCCGGTTAGCGACCAGGGCCCGCGTCGCGCCATCCTCGGCCAGCTGCCCCGGATGTACAGGCCGGATGGATCGCCGATTCGAGTGCTGCTTGTCGACGACGAACGCGCGCTGACCAATCTCGTCCGGATGGCGCTGCAGTACGAGGGCTGGGAGATCGACGTCGCCCACGACGCCGCCGAGGCCCTCGACAAGTACCGCGAGAACACCCCGGACATCCTGGTGCTCGACATCATGCTGCCTGACATGGACGGGTTGGGCGTGCTGCAGCAGATCCGCGACTCCGATACGTACACGCCCACGTTGTTCTTGACCGCCCGCGATTCCGTTGTCGACCGCGTCAACGGGCTGACCGCGGGCGGCGACGACTACATGACCAAACCGTTCTCCCTCGAGGAACTCGTCGCCAGGTTGCGCGGCCTGCTACGCCGATCGGCGTACCTGACGCCTGCCGACGACGAGACGTTGACGGTCGGGGACCTCGAACTCGTCGGCGCCAGCCGCGAGGTCACCCGCAGCGGCGAGCCGATCGCGGCTGACGTCGACCGAATTTGAGCTGCTGCGATTCCTGATGCGCAACCCGCGGAAAGCCCTGAGCCGCACGGAGGTTCTGCGGCGGGTGTGGGATTACGACTTCGGCGGGCGGTCGAGCATCGTTGATCTGTATGTCTCCTACCTGCGCAAGAAGATCGACGCCGGACGGGAACCGATGATCCACACGGTGCGCGGCGTCGGCTACATGCTGCGGCCGGCGGAATGACTCGCTTGGTCGGCGTCTGGCGCAGCTGGACGTTGTTGCGACAGTTGGTGGTCGGCGTCTCGGCCGTGGTCATGATCGCCTTGGTGACCGTCGGCACGATGTCCGTGCTGACCTTGCGGTCGTCGGTCCAGGGCATCCTCGACGCGCAACTGGCTGGCTCGGCCGATGGTTTCAGCCATGCAGTGACGAAGTACCGCATCACCCCGACACCGTCGGGCGAGCTGCCGCCACCCGGATCGATGAAGCCGTTGAAGTACCTCATCGGACAGGCGCCCGAGAACGTCATCGCGCTGATTCAGCACGGCAAGGTGGTGGATTCCGCGTACTTCGTGGACGGCGAGGCGCGACCGGCGCCGCCCGCGGCCATTGCGCGGATCGCCGAATTGACGTGGTCGGGCGTAGAACCGCGCACGGTCAAGCTTCCCGACCTTGACTACTACCGGATGGTGGCCCGCCCGGGTGATGGAGACGAAATCCTGGTGACGGGCGTGTCGCGGAAGCCGGCATGGGATGCCGTGACGCGGGAGACCGCGATCGTCGCGGGCATGACGGCGTTTGCGTTGCTGATCACGGCCGTGTGCACGATTGCGATCGTGCGGTTCGCCCTCCGGCCGCTTGATCGGGTCGCGGCCACCGCGGCCGAAGTCGCCTCGCTGCCGCTGGATCGGGACCACCATGCGATCACGCCGCGGGTTCCCGACAGCGACACCGATCCGCGCACCGAAGTCGGTCTCGTCGGTGACACGCTCAATCGATTGCTCGACCATGTGGAACGGGCACTGGCCGACGTCGCTGCATCGGATCGGCGGATGCGCCAGTTCATCACCGATGCGAGTCACGAACTCCGCACTCCGCTGGCAGCGATTCACGGCTACGCCGAGTTGACGCGCCAGGACAGCTCGGTGCTTCCCGACACCACCGAGTACTCGCTGGCCCGCATCGAAGCCGAAGCGCGACGGATGAATTCGTTGGTCTCCGACCTGTTGCTGCTTGCGCGGCTCGACGAGGGACAAGATCTCGACACCGCCGAAGTGGACCTCACCGACCTGGTGATGGACGCGGTAAACGACGCAGCCGTATCGGCGCCAACGCACCGGTGGCTGACGAACGTGCCCGACGGGCCCGTATGGGTGCGCGGTGACCGGGCACGGCTTCATCAGACGCTCGCCAATCTGCTGTCGAACGCACGAGTGCATACGCCGGAGGGCACGACGGTGACGACCGGTGTCGCGACGGGCAGGCACGACGATGGCATTGCCTACGCGGAATTGACCGTCGCAGACGACGGTCCGGGAATCGCCCCCGATCTGCTGCCGCACTTGTTCGAGCGGTTCGTGCGCGCCGACAAATCGCGGTCTCGGGAGGCGGGCAGTTTCGGCCTCGGGCTGTCCATTGCCGCCTCGATCATCGAGGCACACAAAGGAAGCATTGAGGCCGAATCCGCCAGCGGAAGAACGACTTTCAGGGTGCGGCTACAAACGGTGCAAGTGAGTGCTCAACACGTCACGTCGACGTAAACCGTCTTCGACGTGATCGTCGTGTTGAGCGAGCTGCCGCCGCGGGAGTCGGTGGTGGAGTGCGTTTGGCCGGGTCTCACCGAATTGACGGTGCACTGCGAAAGCGGCGCGGCGCCACTGCGATTGATGATGACGTTGTAGCCGCTAGCCTCGAGCGTTCGGACGGTCTGGTCGACCGTCGAAGGTCCCGATGGTGCTGCGGCGGCGGCAGCAGCGAGGGCTATCGCGGCCGACGTCATGGTCGTTGCGGTAATTCCATTGATGACATAGCTTTTCATGGACTCCAATTTAGGAGCGCAACGCCCTATCGCTAGATCTTCATAGCGAACGCAAACATTTGTATTTGATATGAGCGACAGGCAAACTCATTCGACAAAGGCGGCCGTCAGGTGATCGTCACGCCGCCGTCGACGACGATGGTCTGTCCCGTGACGAAGCCGCCGGCGTCGGACACCAGCCACACCAGCGTCGCAGCGAGTTCGACCGGATCGCCCATGCGGCCCAACAACACTCGCGGCTTGAGGCTCTCGATGTACCCGGGCTTGTAGGCGTCGGTCATCTCGGACTCGAAGAATCCCGGCGCGATCGCGTTGACGCGGATGCCTTTGCGAGAGCTCCACTGCTGGGCCAGATCCCGGGTGAGGCCAATGACGGCGGCCTTGCTGGCGCTGTAGGCGGCCTGCGGCAGCCCTGCCGTCGTCAGGCCGAGCACACTGGAGATGTTCACGATGGAGCTACCCGGCTGCATCACCTTTGCGCACGCCTGCGCAGCCCAGTATGAGCCGTTCAGATTGATGTCGACAACCGCGCGGAACTCCTCAGGAGTCTCGCGAGTAGCCGGCACGGCGGTGCCCACGCCGGCATTGTTGACCAGCACATCGACATGGCCGAACTCGGCCATCGCCGCGTCCACCATCGCCTGGCACTGCGCCGGATCGGTGACGTCCGTCGCGACGGCCAACGCCCGCCGCCCAGCCGACTCGACCAGACGTGATGTGGCGTAGAGCTTGTCGACGCGCCTCGCAGCCAGCACCACATCGGCGCCGGCCTCCGCACACGCCTGGGCGAACGACACACCCAAGCCGGAAGACGCACCTGTGACGATGACGACCTTGTCGTCGAGTCGGAACTTGTCGAGTACTGGCACCGGGTCAGACTAGCGTCCGGCGTTGCAGCACCACCGACACGGTGAGTACGGCAAGGCCGGTGACCGCAAGCAGCGCACCTGCGGCGGCGGGCGCCGTGTAGCCGAAGCCCGCCGCGATCACCAAACCGCCGACCCAGGCACCCGTCGCGTTGCCGATGTTGAGCGCCGAATGGTTCAGCGCGGCCGCCAGCGTCTGGGCATCGTGCGCGACGTCCATCAGCCGGGTCTGCAACGCGGGGGCGACCGCTGAACCAGCAGCGCCGATCCCGAACAACACCAGCAGCGCAGTCCACGGGTTGTGGGAGGCCAGTACGAATACCGCAAGGACGACGCCGAGCGCGCCCATCGACAGGTACAGCGCACGGATCACCGATTGGTCCGCCAGTCGGCCGCCAACCAGGTTGCCGACCACCATGCCGGCACCGAAGACCATGAGCGCCAACGGAACCAGAGACCTCGGCAAGCCGGCGACATCGGTCATCGTGGTGCTGATGTAGGTGTAGACGGCGAACATGCCGCCGAAGCCGATCATCCCGACGGCCAGTGCCAGCCAAACCTGCACCCGCTTGAGCGCACTCAGTTCGGTGAGCGGGCTGGTGACGTGCATGGACCGTAACCGGGCGGGCAGCCAGAACCACAGCGCGGTCAGGGTAACGGCGCCGACCGCTACCACGAGCCCGAACGCGCTGCGCCAGCCCAGTGCCTGGCCGAGCCAGGACGCCATCGGCACACCGATCACGGTGGCCACGGTGAGGCCGCACATCACGTGCGCGACGGCCTTCGCGCGATTCTGCTGCCCCATCAAGTGCGTGGCCACCAGGGCCGCCACTCCGAAGTAGGCGCCGTGCGGCAGCCCGGCGATGAACCGGGCGATCATCAGCGTCTCGTACGACGGCGCGAGCGCGCTGGCCAGGTTGCCCAGCGTGAAGACCGCCATGAGGGTGAGCAGCAGTGTCTTGCGAGGCACCCGCGCGGCGAGTGCCGCGATGAGCGGCGCACCGATCACCACACCCAGTGCGTATGCCGAAATGACGTGGCCCGCTGTGGGCTCGGTGATGCCGAAGCTGGACGCGATGTCGGGTAGCAGGCCCATCGCCACGAACTCGGCGGTGCCGATGCCGAATCCGCCAAGAGCCAGCGCGAGCACCGCCAGCCAGCGCACGGCTGGAGGGGGAGCGACGACCGAGACGGGACGGGTCGGGCGGTCCAGTGAAACGGTCACTGAGAGGAAGCCTTTCGTGCGAGGTCTGATATGTGGGACCAGTCGCGGCGGTCGACGGCATCGGACGGCGTGAGCCAGCTGCCACCCACGCACCCAACGTTGGGCGTCTTGAGATATTCCGCGATGTTCGTCGGGGTGATCCCGCCTGTCGGGCAGAACCGGGCCGCTGGCACAGGGGAGTGGATCGCGCGCAAATACGGCGCACCACCCGCGGCTTCGGCGGGAAAGAATTTCATGTCGGTGTAGCCGTCCTCCAGCAACGCCATGACCTCGGAGACGGTGGCTACGCCCGGCAGGTGCGGTAATCCGGTGTCGCGCATGGCTGCCCGCAGGTCGGGCGTGCTGCCGGGCGACACCAGGAACTGAGCGCCCGCGGCAACGGCCTGCTTGGGCTGAGTGGTGCCGACGACAGTGCCCGCGCCGACGAGTATCTCGGGCACCTCGTCGGCGATCCGTTCGATGGCCGCCAGCGCTGACGAGGTCCGCAGCGTCAACTCGATGATCGGCAGCCCACCGTCGACGAGTGCCTTCGCGATCGGCACCGCATGCGCGGCGTCGTGCACGACGACCACTGGAATGACAGGTGCGATGTCGAGCAGTGATGTGGGTTCTCTCATGAAATGCTCCTGAAGACGCTGGCCCCCTCGTCGGCGGGCCCGACGGCCGCTCGCATGCTTGCGAACAGTTCGCGCCCTGTGCCGACCCATTCGTCCGCCGAAGGTGCCCGGCCGGTCGCGGTGCGGGCGGTGAACTCGTCGGCGGGCACATGGATGGCGAGCACACCGGCATCGGCGTCGAGGGTGATCACGTCGCCGGCGGCCACGCGCGCCAACGGACCGTCTACGGCCGCCTCGGGGGTGAGATGGATTGCGGCGGGGACTTTTCCGGACGCACCGGACATTCGGCCGTCGGTGACGAGGGCGACCCGGTGGCCGCGGTCCTGTAGCACTCCCAGCGCCGGGGTGAGCTTGTGCAGTTCCGGCATGCCCAGACCCTGCGGTCCCTGGTAGCGCACGACCGCGATGAAATCGCGCTCCAGTGATCCGGATTGGAAGGCATCGAGGAGCTGCTCCTGGCTGTCGAACACGACGGCAGGCGCGGTCACGGTCCGGTGTTGCGGATCGACAGCAGACGTCTTGATCACGCTGGTGCCGAGGTTGCCGGTTAGGGTTTTCAGGCCACCGTCTGGCGCGAACGGGTCGTCCGCGGTCCGCAGCACCGTGGTGTCAAGACTCTCCGTGGCTCCGTCGACCCACCGCAGCCTGTCACCGTCGAGCTGCGGTTCGGATGCGTAGCGACGAAGTCCGTCGCCGGCCACGGTGCGCACATCGGAGTGCATCAGACCGGCGTCGAGCAACGAGTTGATGACGCAGCCCATGCCACCTGCGGCGTGGAAGTGGTTGACGTCGGCTCGGCCGTTCGGATACACCCGGGCGAGAAGCGGCACGACCGCAGACAGGTCGGCGATGTCGTTCCAGGACAACGTGATTCCCGCGGCCCGGGCGATGGCCACCAGGTGCATGGTGTGGTTGGTCGACCCGCCGGTGGCCAGCAGCGCAACGCATCCGTTGACGACAGCGCGTTCGTCAACCACCTCGCCGACCGGAGTGAACGCATCGCCGAGCGCGGTGATGCCGGCAACCCGTCGGCCCGCCTCAGCGGTCAACGCATCCCGCAGCGAGGTGTCAGGGTTGACCAGGGCGGCGCCGGGCAGGTGCAGCCCCATGGCCTCCATCAGGAGCTGGTTGGAGTTCGCGGTGCCGTAGAAGGTACATGTGCCGCTGCTGTGGTAGGACGCGGCCTCGGCGTCGAGCAGCGCGTCGCGGCCGACCTTGCCCTCCGCGTGAAGCTGGCGGATGTGCGACTTCTCACTATTGGGCAGACCTGAAGTCATCGGACCGGCGGGCACGAAGATAGCGGGCAGATGCCCGAATCCCAGTGCGCCGATCAGCATTCCGGGCACGATCTTGTCGCACACGCCGAGCAGCAGTGCTGCGTCGAACATGTCGTGCGACAGCGCGATCGCCGTAGCCATCGCGATCACGTCGCGGGAGAACAGCGACAGCTGCATGCCGTTGCGGCCCTGGGTGATGCCGTCGCACATGGCTGGCACACCGCCGGCGAACTGGGCGATGCCACCTGCCTCGAGCACGGCCTGCTTGAGCCGCGTGGGATAGCTCTCGAACGGCTTGTGCGCCGAGAGCATGTCGTTGTACGACGACACGATCGCGATGTTCGGTTTGAGCATGCGGCGCAGCGCACTCTTGTCGCGGGAATCAGACGCGGCGAAGCCGTGCGCCAGGTTCGCGCACGCGAGTCTGCCACGGGCGGGCCCGTTTTCGGCAGCCGCAGCCATCCGCTCGAGATACATGCCGCGCTGCTCGGCGCTACGGGTCGCGATGCGGTTCGTCACGTCGGCGATCACTGGGTGCGTCATGCGGCTACCTCGTGCCAGCGGCGGCCGTCGCGCTCGATCAGGGTGGCGGCGTCGACGGGTCCGTCCGTGCCGGCCGGATACAGCCTGGGCGCCCTGCCGGACTCTTGCCATTGGCGCAGTATCGGTTCGGCCCACGCCCAGGCCGCTTCGACCTCGTCGCGGCGCATGAACAGTGTCGGGTCGCCGCGCACTACGTCCATAAGCAGCCGCTCGTAGGCGTCGGGAGATTGGCGTTGGAAGGCCTGCGTGTAGTTGAGCGCCAATGACACCGGCCGCATCCGGATGCCACCTGGCCCGGGCTCCTTGGCCGTCAACTCGAGGCGCATCTCTTCATCGGGCTGCAGCGAGATCACCAGTCGGTTCGGCTCGGAGTCACCGTCGCTGCCCGGAAACATCGGCAGCGGTACGGGTTTGAACTGGACGACGATCTCGGAGTAGCGCTGCGACATTCGCTTCCCGGTGCGCAGATAGAACGGCACACCGGCCCAGCGCCAGTTGTTGATCTCGGCCTTGACCGCCACGAACGTCTCGGTTGAGCTGTCGGGGTTTTCAGCGTCTCGCCGGTACCCCTCGACCACGGCGCCCTCGGCCAAGCCTGGTCCGTACTGGCCGGTCACCGTGTGACGTTTGATCTCGTCGGCCGACAGCGGTTTCAACGCCTGCAGCACCTTGAGCTTTTCGTCACGCACGGTTTCCCGGTCGACGTAGGTCGGCGGCTCCATCGCGACCAGGCACAGCACCTGCAATAGGTGGTTCTGCAGCATGTCGCGCAGCGCCCCCGACTTGTCGTAGTAGTCGCCACGCGTGCCGACGCCGAGCGACTCGGCGGCGGTGATCTGGACGTGGTCGATCCAGCTGGAGTTCCACAGCGGTTCGAACAGGGTGTTGGCGAACCTGGTGACGAGCAGGTTCTGCACGCTTTCCTTGCCGAGGTAGTGGTCGATGCGGAAGATCTGCCGCTCATCAAAGACGGAGCCCACCGCATCATTTATCGCCCGCGCCGACGCCAGGTTGCGCCCGATCGGCTTCTCGAGGACCACCCGCGACGACGCGGTGACCAGGCCTTGCCTGCCTAACGCGTCGCAGATGGGGCCGAACAGCGCGGGTGCGCAGGCCAGGTAGAACACCCGGATGTCGACCGAAGACGACGACAAGGCGTCGGTGACGGCCACGTAATCGCCGGGCTCGGTCAGGTCGATGCTGACGAACCGCAGGCGGGCCAGGAACCGGTCGACAGTGTCCGCGTCGAGCAGCTCGGAGGCGACGAATCGGCCCAGTTCAGCGTGGATTTTGTCGCGATACCCGCCCTCGTCGAGGCCGGCCCTGGCCACGGCGACGATTCTGGTGTCGGGGGTGAGTTGGCCATCCCGGTCGCGCAGGTACAACGCCGGCAGCAGCTTGCGGACGGCGAGGTCGCCGGTGCCGCCGAAGATCACGAAGTCGCAAGGGTTGTTCACCCGGCCCACCGTAGAGAGACTTCCGACGGTACGCAAACTGACTTAGGTACTTGAAATACAAAAGTGATCAGAGTTACGCTTTCAAACATGGCGTTAACCCGGACTTCACCGTCGATGTCCGCCGGCGACATCTATGCCTTGATCAGAGCGCGGCGGGACATCACCCGCGCCGAGATCGGCCAGCTCACCGGCCTGTCCCGCACCGCCGTTACGGCACGAGTGACTGCGCTCGCCAAGCACGGGCTGGTAATCGAGCGCGAGCTGGCGCCGTCGACGGGCGGACGTCCTGCCGCGTTCGTGACCTTCAACGCTGACGCCGGCGTGGTGCTGTCGGCGGCGATCGGACGGAGCCGCACGCGGCTCGCGGTGTGCAACCTGGCCGGCGAGATATTGGCGGGGACGGACATCGACCAGGAGCCCGGCCTCCTACCCGACGACCTGATGCCCGACGTCGTCAAGCGGCTCGACGCGCTTCTCGACGAATCAGGCCACCGCAACGAGAAGATCTACGGCGTCGGGCTGAGCCTGCCGGGTACCGTCGATCAGCAGCGCGGAGGCAGCCTCGACTCTCCTGTGATGAGCGGCTGGGACGGCGTGCCGCTGCCGCCGTACTTCCGTGAGTTGACCGATGCGCCGGTGATTCTGGACAACGACGCCAACGTCATCACGCTCGCCGAACGGCGCGGAGACCGCCGGGCCTTCGACGATTTGCTGGTCATCAAGGCATCGACCGGTCTCGGTGCGGGCATCATCGCCGGCGGCGCACTGCAGCGCGGGGCCGTGCAGGCGGCGGGGGAGCTCGGCCACAACAAGACGCCAGCGGCCGCGGGCGTGCCGTGCCGGTGCGGCGACACCGGTTGCCTGGAGGCGATCGCCGGTGGCTGGGCGCTGGTCCGCGCGCTGCAGCAGGACGGCCGCGCCGTCGGTCACCTGCGCGACGTCGTCGAGCTGGCCAACAGTGGCGACGCCACCGCCCGCCGGATGATCCGCGACAGCGGCCGCCACGTCGGCGAAGTCCTTGCCGCCGCGGTCAATCTGCTCAATCCTGCCGTCCTCGTGGTCGCCGGGGACATGGCGGGGGCATACGACATCTTCGTGGCGGGCTTGCGAGAAACGTTGTACGGCAACGCAACCGCGCTGGCGACCAGGGTACTCCAGGTGGTGCCGTCCACCTACGGCGACCGGTCCGGCGTCATCGGCAGCGCCACCTTGGTGCTCGATCACGTGCTGAGCCCGGCGTCAATCGACGCGTCGCTCAGAGCTTGGCGATGACGTTCTCCGCGAACTTCTCTAGGTGACGGATCTTGGCGTCCAGCGGTTCGGTGTCCTGACCCATGATGTACGGGAGCCGGAATCCGACGATGACGTCGGTGACGCCCTTGTCTTCGAGCCGCTTGATTCCATCCAGGGTAAACGCGTCGAGCGAGATGACGTGGATCTCGAAGGGGCGGGTATGGCCCTCTTCTTCGCGGATCTGGTTGAGCCGCTTGATCAATCGGTCGAGTTCCTCGGGCTGGCCGCCGCCGTGCATCCAGCCGTCGCAGCGGGCCGCGCGCTTCAGTGCCGCCTCGGCGTGGCCGCCGACGAGGATCGGGATCGGCTTGGTCGGCGCGGGCGTCATCTTCGTCTTCGGGATGTCGTAGAACTCGCCGTGGAACTCGAAGTACTCACCGGAGGTAAGCCCCTTGATGATCTCGATGCACTCGTCCATCCGCTTGCCGCGCTTGGCGAACGGGACGCCCATCAGCTCGTAATCCTCCGGCCACGGGCTGGTGCCCACCCCGAGGCCGATTCGGTTGTCGAACAGCGCCGCCACCGACCCCGCCTGCTTGGCCACTAACGCCGGCGGTCGGATCGGCAGCTTGAGGACGAAGAAGTTGAACTTCAGCGTCGTGGTCACCGCGCAGAGCGCGCCGGCCATGACGAACGCCTCGATGAACGACTTGCCGTCCAGGAATTCGCGGCTGCCGTCCGGCGTGTACGGGTACTTCGAGTCGGACTCGTACGGGTAGGCGACGCTGTCGGGGATCGTCATGGCGTGATAACCCGCGGCCTCGGCCGCCTTCGCCAAAGGGATGTAGTAGGTCGGATCGGTCATCGCTTCTGCAAAGGTGAACCGCACCCCGCAATACTAGAACGTGTTCTAGCTGTCGGCGTCGGGTGTCGGGCAGGCATCATGGCGTAGGTGCGCCCATGGCTCACTCGCAACGTCCGGGTGCTCTCCGCCGTCTCTTTCCTTCAGGACTGCGCTAGCGAGCTGCTCTATCCACTACTGCCCATTTACCTGACCTCGGTGCTGGGCGCCCCGGCGGCCGTGGTCGGCGCCGTGGAGGGCGCGGCGGAGGGAGCGGCCTCGCTGACCAAGCTGGCGTCGGGGCCACTGGGTGATCGCTTCGCGCGACGGCCGTTGATCGCGACGGGCTACGGCATGGCGGCCCTGGGCAAGGTGATGGTCGCGGCGGCCACGGCTTGGTCCGGGGTGCTGGCGGGCCGCGTGGTCGACCGCCTCGGCAAGGGATTGCGGGGCGCACCGCGTGACGCGCTGCTGGTCGTCGACATCGACGACGCCGCGCGGGGACGGGTGTTCGGATTCCACCGCGCGATGGACACACTGGGTGCCGTCGTGGGCCCCCTGCTGGGCCTGCTGGGATACGAACTGCTCGACCACCAGATCGCGCCGCTGTTATGGGTGGCCGTCGTGCCCGCCGTGTTGAGCGTCGCGCTGGTCTTCCTGGTTCGTGAGACCCGCCGCGTGCGGCAACATGCCGACCGGAAAGCGATCTTCGCTCGTGTCGGCGAACTCCCGCGCCGGTATTGGCGCGTGACGGTCGCTCTGGTGGCGTTCGGAGTGGTGAACTTCCCCGACGCCCTGCTGTTGTTGCGGCTCAACGAGATCGGCTTCTCGGTCGCCGAGGTGATACTGGCCTATGTCACGTACAACGCGGTGTACGCGGTGTCGAGCTACCCCGCCGGGCTGCTCGCCGACCGCATCCCTCGCCCGGCCGTGTTCGGGATTGGCTTGGTGTTCTTCGCGATCGGCTACGTGGGCCTGGGTTTGACGACCGATGCCGTGGCGGCGTGGCTGCTGATCGGTGTGTACGGCTTGTTCACCGGATGCACGGACGGTGTTGGTAAGGCATGGATTTCGTCGCTGGTCGGCGCGGATCTGCAGGCCAGCGCGCAGGGAGTGTTCCAGGGCGCCAGCGGTTTCGCGGTGCTGGCCGCTGGATTGTGGGCCGGGTTCCTGTGGGGTGCCGACGGCAGGCTGCCGCTGCTGATATCCGGGATCGCCGGCGGCGTGTTCGCGGTCGCGCTGCTGGCCGCGGCGGTCTACGACAGGACCGGCAGGGTGACCTCGACCTCGTCGAGTGCGAATGGCGGCTCGCCCACGCCGACGACCGAGTAGCTGCCCCACGGCGTGCGCTCGGCGATGCGGGCCTCGGCGGTGCGTTCGCCGACCGCCAGCCTCACCCGCTGCGGCGGATTGTCGTCGGGCAGTGCGTCGAAAACCGTTCCCTGCCAGTGGTAGCGGCCGTCGATCGGATCGAGGTGCCCCGTCAGGCGGACTCGGACGTCATGAATGTCGTCGCCAATCTGCACGGCGGCGGGGCCGTCGTACACCTCGTCCACGATGCCGACGCGGGAGCTGAGATCGAAGGCCGAACGGATCTTCCTGCGCACGCGCCGCCAGTTGACTTCGCTGCCGGGCCGGTAACGCACGGTGTAGGTGCGTTGGGTGCTGTGCCGCACCTCGATCCGCGTACTCTCCGTGCGGGCCATGGCATTCAGGCACTGCGCAATGTACTGCTGCTGTCCGTGGACATCGGGGCCCGAGACGAAAAACCTGTTCGGCAGTCCGTGCACCGCGACCCCGAGGTAAGGCACCATGCCCGCAGGTGACGGCGCTTGCTCGTAGGAGATCACGACGCTCGCGTCGTAGGTGTCGCCCGCGCGCGTCCTAATCCCCCAGGTGTGGCCGGTTTCGTCGAACTCCGAGCTGAGGACGTCGTCGGGTCGCAGCAGCATCACCTTGCTCAGTGTGAGGCCGACGGATCGGCCGCCGATCACTATGGCGTCGAAGATCTTTGCGTTCATCGGGGCAGGAACCCGCTGCGTCTCCACATGCGGCGCGCGATCGGGCCCATCAGCCCGACCTCTTCGAGGAACGCCGCCAGCGGAGCGAAACCGGCCACCTGAACTTCGCGACGGTGCGCACTGCTGCGAGCGGCTCGGCGTGCCTTGCGGCCGTCGAGTCCGGTGCGGCGATACGGGATTGGGTTGCTGAACAGGTAGCGGAAGAAGTACCCGCCGACACCGTTGACGTTGGCGACGAACAATCTGGGGATCCGGCGCATGCTCGGGGACCGCTTGCGCAGACCATCGCGGGCGAACTGGATGTGGCGAGCCTCTTCTGTGACGTGAATGCGCATGAGGCGCTGCACCATTGGCTGCAGTTCGGGATCGTCCATCATCTGCCGCTGCAGCGAGTCGAAGATCTCTTCGCCGATGAGCGCCGCGACCCACAGCACCGATCCCCTGAATCCAAACGGCAACGCGTTGATGACGATCCGTTGATACAGCCTGGGCCGCACCGGCTTTGCGCCGGCCCGCTCGATCGCCATGCCGAACATGATCATGTGCCGGGTCTCGTCGCCGAGTTCGGTCAACTCGTAGTGCGTCGCGCGTGCCGTGGGATCCTGGTGCATCATCTTGCGCAGCAGCGCCTGGTTGAGGATGTTCTCGAACCAGATGCCCGCCGAAAGCGTGTTGACGAACTCCTGCCGCGACAACTCGATCTGTTGCGCACGGGTCATGCTGTCCCACAGCGGTGTGCCGTACAGCGAGACCGTCTTCGGCGGCAGGAAGAACTTGTCGGGGTCGAGCGGCGCGTCCCAGTCGATGTCGACGATCGGGGCGTACGACTTCTTAACCGAGCCCTTGAGCAACCGCTCCGAGAATTCCTCACGAGTGGGTGCAGTCATCAGCGGCCTCTCCTGTCGTCCTTCGTAGACGTTGTGCCCAAGGTAAGGAGCGCACCGCCGAGATGTCAATACCCCCGGTACCGCATACTTTGGGTAACCGCAGGTCATGGCATACTCGGCCGCGTGACTAGGCGGATCCACGTCATCGGTATCGGTGCGGGCGATCCCGACTATGTGACGGCTCAGGCGGTCGAGGCGCTGAACGACACCCAGGTGTTCTTCGCGATGGACAAAGGCGAGCCCAAAGACGACCTGGTGGCGCTGAGGCGCCAGATCTGCGAGCGGTTCATCCGCGAGCCGGGTTACCGATTCGTCGAACTGCCCGACCCGGAGCGCGCCAGGGCCGCCTCGGACAGCCCGGCCTACCGGCAGGCCGTCGCCGACTGGCACGCGGCCCGTGCCGCGCATCTGGGCCGAGGCGTTCGAATCCGAGCTTGCGCCCGACGGCGTCGGTGCGTTCCTGGCGTGGGGCGACCCGTCGCTCTACGACAGCACGCTGCGAATCCTGGACACCGTCGCGGGCAGTGTCGACATCGACTACGACGTCATCCCTGGCATCACCGCGATCCAGGCGCTCACGGCGCGACATCGCATCCCGCTCAACGACGTTGGCGAACCGGTGCTGATCACGACCGGCAGACAGTTGCGCGACACCGGTCTGTCCGGCAGCGCAGTGGTGATGCTCGACGCCGATTGTTCATTTCGGGCATGCCCGCCGCAGACCCGGATCTGGTGGGGCGCTTACCTCGGCACGCCGGACGAACTGTTGGCGTCGGGCACGGTCGGGGAGATCGGCGAAAAGATCGCCGAGATGCGCGCCGAGGCCCGCGGCCGCCATGGCTGGATCATGGACACGTACCTGTTGCGTTCGGCAGACTGACCGCATGGGATCGTTCCTCCTGCGCGCAGCGCTGACCGGGGTCGCGTTGTGGGTGGTCACCCTGGTCGTTTCCGGGATCAGCTTCGTCGGTGGCGATACGACGCTGGCGAGGGTCGGCATCATCTTCGTCGTCGCGGTGATCTTTGGGCTGGTCAACGCGATCATCAAGCCGATCGTGCAGATCCTGTCGATCCCGCTCTACATCCTCACGCTCGGCCTGTTCCACGTCGTCATCAACGCGCTGATGTTGTGGATCACCTCCTGGATCACCGAGCACACCACCCACTGGGGTCTCTACATCGACGATTTCTGGTGGACGGCGATCTGGGCCGCGATCGTGCTGTCGATCGTGAGCTGGCTGCTGTCGCTGATCGCCGGCCGCAGCGTCCGCGATTGACGGCACACTGGACAGATGCCGGAACTACCCGAGGTCGAAGCGCTGGCTGATCATCTGCGCCGTCACGCGGTCGGGCTGACCATCGGGCGCATCGACGTATCGGCGCTGTCGGTGCTCAAGACGTTCGATCCGCCGATCAACGTGCTGCACGGTCAGACCGTCACCGGCGCGAACCGGTGGGCCAAGTATCTCGGTATGCAGGTGGGCGACCTGCACCTCATCACGCACCTGTCGCGGGCAGGCTGGCTGCGATGGTCGGACAAGCTGTCCGCGGCGCCGCTGAAGCCCGGCAAGGGCCCGATCGCGTTGCGGGTTCACCTCGGAAAGCCAGGGGAGGCACCGGGTTTCGATCTCACCGAGGCAGGCACACAGAAGCGGTTGGCCGTCTGGTTGGTCGACGATCCGGCCAAGGTGCCTGGCATCGCCGCTCTTGGGCCAGACGCGTTGTCGTTGAGTCCGGAGGACCTGGCAGGCGTGTTGGCAGGCAACAGCGGGCGGATCAAGACCGTCATCACCGACCAGAAGGTGATCGCGGGCATCGGCAACGCCTACAGCGACGAGATCCTGCATGTCGCCAAGCTGTCGCCGTTCGCAACGGCGGGCAAGCTGACCGACGCGCAGTTGGCGTCGCTGCATGACGCGATGATCTCGGTGCTGACCGACGCGGTGCAGCGCTCCGTCGGCCAGCAGGCCGCGACGCTCAAGGGGGAGAAGCGCTCCGGGCTGCGGGTGCACGCGCGCACGGGCCTGCCGTGCCCGGTGTGCGGCGACACCGTGCGTGAGGTGTCGTTCGCCGACAAGTCGTTCCAGTACTGCCCGACCTGTCAGACCGGAGGCAAGGTGCTTGGCCGACCGACGACTGTCGCGGCTGCTCAAATAGGCTGTCGGGGTGACTCGGCAGAAAATCCTGATCACCGGTGCGTCTTCGGGCCTGGGAGCGGGCATGGCCCGCGCGTTCGCCGCGAAGGGCCGTGACCTTGCGCTGTGCGCCCGCCGCACCGACCGGCTCGACGAGCTGAAGGCCGAGCTGCTCGAGCGTCACCCCGGCATCACCGTCGCGGTCGCCGCGCTGGACGTCAACGACCACGAGCAGGTGCCGAAGGTGTTCGCGGAGCTCTCCGATGAGCTTGGCGGCATCGACCGCATCATCGTCAACGCCGGGATCGGCAAGGGCGCGCCGCTTGGGTCGGGCAAGCTGTGGGCCAACAAGGCCACCATCGAGACGAATCTCGTTGCGGCACTTGTCCAAATCGAAACCGCGATCGAGATGTTCAGGGCGGCAGGCGGCGGGCATCTGGTGCTCATCTCGTCGGTGCTCGCCAACAAGGGCGTGCCCGGCGTGCGGGCCGCATACGCCGCCAGCAAGGCCGGGGTGTCGTCACTGGGTGAATCGCTGCGCGCCGAATACGCCAAAGGACCGATCAAGGTCACGGTGATCGAGCCGGGCTACATCGAATCCGAGATGACGGGCAAGGCCGAGACCACGAAGCTGATGGTCGACAACAAGACCGGCACGAAGGCGATGGTCGACGCGATCGAACGCGAACGGGGCAGGGCCGCGGTGCCGACGTGGCCATGGGCGCCGCTGGTGCAGGTGCTGCGGCTGCTGCCACCGGAAATCGCGGCCAAATTCGCCTAGGTGATTAGCGGCTCTACAGGGTTTAAACCACTGTCGATCGTGGTAGCCGAATTACATGATCGCAAAACTGACGAAGATGACGTCCATATTGTTCGCGGGCGCTGCGGCAGCTGCGATTGCCGCTGCGCCGATCGCAATCGCCGACGAGCCGGTTCCGCCGCCGCCATGCTTCAACGCTGATGGCACGCCGTGCACCCCCTCAGCCGGTCCTGAAGGCGCCGGTGCCGGGATTCCTGGTGGGCCTGGTGCGATGGCTGGCTCTAACGGCGAAGTCTGGGCCGGGATTCCTGGTGGTCCGTGGGCCCAGGCCGGACCCGACGGCAGCAATATCGCCTGCGTCCCGGGCGGTCCGTGCACGTCCATCCCGCTGCCGTAAAGGCGGTCGCAGGCTAGGCCGTTCTACCGCGCTCAGCGCGGTAGCGGCGCACCAGCGCGTCGGTCGAGGAGTCGGACTGCTCGGGCGGTGAGTTGTCGGCGGTGATCACCGGCAACAGCGCCTTGGCCTGGGTCTTGCCCAGTTCGACACCCCACTGGTCGAACGAGTCGATGCCCCAGATGACGCCCTCGGTGAACACCTGATGCTCGTAGAGGGCGATCAGTTGGCCGACTACCGACGGCGTCAGCTTGGTGCCCAGGATCGACGTCGTCGGCCGGTTGCCTGGCATCACCTTGTGCGGCACCACTTCTGGCGGCGTGCCCTCTGCGGCGATCTCCTCTGCGGTCTTGCCGAACGCGAGCACCTGCGTCTGGGCGAAGAAGTTGCTCATCAGAAGGTCGTGCATGCTGCCGGTGCCGTCGGCCGTGGCCAGGTCGTCGGTGGGCTGGGAGAACCCGATGAAGTCGGCAGGAATCAGCCGGGTGCCCTGGTGGATGAGTTGGTAGAACGCGTGCTGGCCGTTGGTTCCCGGTTCACCCCAAAAGATTTCGCCGGTGCTGGTGGTTACAGGTGTGCCGTCGGCGCGCACCGACTTGCCGTTGGACTCCATCGTCAGCTGCTGCAGATAGGCGGCGAACCTTGACATGTCGTTGGAATACGGCAGCACCGCGCGCGTCTGCGCGTCGAAGAAGTTGTTGTACCACAAGCCAATTAGCCCCAGCAATGCAGGCGCGTTGGATTCGAGCGGCGTGTACTTGAAGTGCTCGTCGATGAGGTGGAACCCGGCAAGGAAGTCGGCGAACCGCTCGCGGCCGATGGCCGCCATCACCGAAAGGCCGATCGCCGAGTCCACCGAGTAGCGACCGCCGACCCAGTCCCAGAAGCCGAACATGTTGTCGGTGTTGATACCGAAGTCGTCGACCAGCTTCTTGTTCGTCGACACCGCAACGAAGTGCTTGGAGACCGCGGCGTCGCCGAGCGCGTCGGTCAGCCACCGGCGGGCGGCGGTCGCGTTGGTCAGCGTCTCCAGCGTCGAGAAAGTTTTCGACGCGACGATGAAAAGCGTTGTGGCGGGGTCGAGCCCGTCCAGTGTCGCCACCAGGTCGGCGGGGTCGACGTTGGAGACGAAGCGCGCGGAGATGCCCGCATCGGCGTAGTGGCGCAGCGCGTCGTAGACCATCACCGGGCCCAGGTCCGAGCCGCCGATGCCGATGTTGACGACGGTCTTGATGCGTTCCCCGGTCGCGCCGGTCCACTCGCCGCTGCGCAGCCGGTCGGTGAAGTCGCCCATCTTGTCCAGCACCGCATGCACGTCCTCGACGACGTTCTGGCCGTCGACGGCCAGCTCCTCGCCGCGCGGCAGTCGCAGCGCAATGTGCAGCACTGCGCGGTTCTCCGAGGTGTTGATGTGGACGCCGGAGAACATCGCGTCCCGGCGCTGCTCGAGTCCGGCGGTGCGGGCCAGGTCGATGAGCAGCTTCAGCGTCTCCCGCGTGACCCTGTGCTTGCTGTAGTCGATGTAGAGATCGCCGACCGTCAGCGCCAGCTCGGTGCCGCGTCCGGGATCTTCGGCAAAGAACTCGCGGAGGTGTTTCTCGCCGATCTCGTCGTGATGCCGTTGCAGGGCGTTCCATGCGGGAGTGGCGGCGATATCGAGGATCTTCTGCGTATCGGCGGTCATCTTTTCGACCCTAGTGCGGGCTCCACCTCGAAGGTGTAAATGATGGATGTATGGACACCACCGCGCTGTTGAAGTCAGTCCCCACCGGTCTTTGGATTGGTGGCGAGGAACGCGAAGCCAAGTCGACGTTCAACGTTCTCGACCCCTCCGATGACCAGGTCTTGACCGCCGTCGCCGACGCGACCGCCGACGACGCGATCGCCGCACTCGACGCCGCCTGCGCAGTACAGGCGGAATGGGCGGCCACCGCGCCCCGCGAGCGCGGCGAGATCCTGCGAGCCGTCTTCGAGAAGATCACCGAACACGCCGACGACATCGCCACCCTGATGACCCTGGAAATGGGCAAGGTCGTTGCCGAGAGCATGGGCGAGGTCAAGTACGGCGCCGAGTTCTTTCGCTGGTTTGCCGAGGAGGCGGTGCGCATCGGTGGCCGGTACACCCCGAAACCGGCGGGCGACGGCCGCATCATCGTGACCAAGGGGCCGGTCGGCCCGTGCTACGCGATCACGCCGTGGAACTTCCCGCTGGCGATGGGCACCCGCAAGATCGGGCCGGCCGTGGCGGCGGGCTGCACGATGATCGTCAAGCCGGCGCAGGAGACGCCGCTGTCGATGCTGCTGCTGGCCAAGCTGATGGACGAGGCCGGTCTGCCCAAGGGCGTGCTGTCGGTGCTGCCGACCAGTAGTCCGGGACCGGTCACCGAGGCGCTGATCGACGACGGCCGGTTGCGCAAGCTGACGTTCACCGGTTCCACCGGTGTCGGGAAGGCACTGGCCAAGCAGGGCAGCGACAAGCTGTTGCGGCTGTCGATGGAGCTGGGCGGCAATGCGCCGTTCATCGTGTTCGACGACGCCGACGTCGACGCGGCCGTTGATGGTGCGATCCTGGCCAAGATGCGCAACGGCGGTGAGGCGTGCACCGCGGCCAACCGCTTCCACGTGGCCAACTCCGTGCGCGAGGAGTTCACCGAGAAACTGGTCAAACGGATGAGCGAGTTCACCCTCGGCAAGGGGCTGGACAAGTCGTCGACGCTGGGCCCGCTGATCAACGCCAAGCAGGTCGCCACGGTCGAGGATCTGGTGTCCGACGCCGTCTCGCGGGGCGCGACCGTCGCCGTCGGCGGTGTTGCCCCCGGCGGTCCCGGCAACTTCTACCCGGCCACGGTGCTGGCCGATGTGCCCGCCGACGCCCGCATCCTCAAGGAAGAGGTGTTCGGGCCGGTCGCGCCGATCACCGGGTTCGACACCGAGGAAGAGGGCGTCGCCGCGGCCAACGACACCGAGTACGGCCTGGCGGCCTACATCTACACCCAATCGCTGGACCGGGCGCTGCGGGCGGCCGAAGGCATCGAGGCCGGCATGGTCGGGGTCAACCGTGGAGTGATCTCCGATCCCGCCGCACCGTTCGGTGGCGTCAAGCAGTCCGGTTTCGGCCGCGAGGGCGGGACGGAGGGCATCGAGGAGTACCTCGACACGAAATACATCGCGCTGACGAAGTAGACACACCGGAGCCGCTCGGCCGGCGACATAAGCCCCAGCGCGCCTTCCGGATTCGGCGCCCGAGGGCCCCTAGACTTCCGCCAGTGCGCCAGGTCCGTGTCGCCCCGCGCCGGTATGGCGCTCGGTCTAGGGGCATTCCCGCGCTTGACGGCATTCGCGCCGTCGCGGTCGGGCTCGTCCTTGCCGAACACGGCGGCATCCCCGGTGTTCCCGGCGGATTTCTGGGTGTCGACGTTTTCTTCGTGCTCAGCGGCTTCCTGATCACCTCGCTATTGCTCGACGAACTGGGCGGTTCCGGACGAATCGCGTTGGCAGGCTTCTGGATCCGGCGCGCGCGGCGGCTGTTGCCTGCGCTGATCGCCATGGTGCTGGCGGTGGTGGCGGCGCGCGCACTCTTCCCGGCGGAGGCCACCGCCACCCTGCGCGACGACGCCGTCGCCGCCTTCTTCTGGGTTGCGAACTGGGCGTTCGTCGCACAGCGGACCGACTACTTCGCGCAGGGGACACCCCCGTCGCCGCTGCAGCACACGTGGTCGCTCGGTGTCGAGGAGCAGTACTACCTCTTCTGGCCGCTGCTGGTGATTGCCGTCGCGGCGGTGCTCGGGGCCCGCGCCCGCTGGGCCGTCTTCGCGCTGGCCACCGCGGGCGCAGTGGGCTCGGCGGCCGCCGCGATCGTGATGGCGTCCGACGCAGGAGTCAACCGGGTCTACTTCGGCACCGACACCCGGGTGCAGGCCCTGCTGGTGGGTTCCGCCGCGGCCGCCCTGCTGGTGCGCGACTGGTCGGTGCTGACGTCCGGCGCCACGTTGATTCGCACGCAGTGGAGGCGGTGGGGTGCTGGTGCGTTGTCGGTTCTCGGCGTGGCGATGTTGGCGGTTCTTGCGCACTATGCGACGGGCAGCGCCCGCGAGTTCCGCGCCGGACTGCTGATCGTGGTGGCGCTGGCCGCGGTCCTCGTCGTCGTGCCGGTGGCGCTGGACCAGGGTGGGCCTGTCGCGCGGGTCCTGGCGTTGCGTCCGCTGGTGTGGTTGGGCGCGATCTCATACGGCGTCTACCTGTGGCACTGGCCGATCTTCTTGGCGCTCAACGGGGAACGCACCGGCTGGTCCGGTTGGCCGCTGTTCGCGATCCGGTGTGCGGCGACGGTCGCGGTGGCCGCGGCGTCGTGGTGGCTGCTGGAGCAGCCCATCCGTAGATGGCGGCCGGTGATCGTTCCGATGCTGCCCTTGGCGGGTGCTACGGCCGCCACGGCGGCGGCGGTCACGATGCTCGTGTTGCCTGTCAGCGTCAAACCCGCCGACGTGCCCGTTGGTCCCGACGTCGACTCCGCGGCGCTGGTCTCACCCGAGGTGCCGGTTGAGGTGAATTCGCCGTCGGGACAACTCGCCCCTGGGACCAAGCGCGTTGCGGTGTTCGGCGATTCGGTCGCGTGGACGATGATGCGGTACTTGCCGCAGACGCCGGGCCTGAGCTTTACCAACTACACGACCATCGGGTGTGGCATCGCCCGCGGCGGGCCCTATCGGTACGTCGGCGAGACACTTAGTCAGAAGCCCGAATGCGACGCGTGGCCGGCCCGGTGGTCCCAGCGGATCAACCATGACCGGCCCGATGTCGTGCTGCTGATCATCGGCCGCTGGGAACTCGTGGACCGGGTCAACGAGGGGGACTGGACGCACATCGGCGACGACGCGTTCGACGCGTACCTACACGGTGAGCTGCAACGGGCGCTCGACATTCTGACCTCGACGGGGGCTCGGGTGGTGGTGACGACCGAGCCGTACAACCGGCGCGGCGAGCGGCCCGACGGCAGCCTGTATCCGGAGGATCAGCCGAAGCGCGCGGACCGCTGGAACACCTTGTTGCGCAGCGTCATCGGAAAGCGTCCCGATGTCACCGTGCTCGACCTCAACGAGAAGTTGTGCCCCGACGGCTACTACACCAACAAGGTCGACGGCATCAAGATGCGCATCGACGGGGTGCACCCGACCCCGGAGGCGGTCAAATGGTTGACGCCGTGGCTGACGGATGCGCTGAAGCGCTGACTCAGTGGCCGAGGCGGCCGCGGCCCATGCGTAGCAGCAGCATCGCCAGGTCCTTGCCGTCGGGGCCAAGCTCGCTGTAGCGCTCGATGACCTTCATCTCTCGGCTGTGCACCAGGCGGGTGCCGCCGGAGGCCATGCGGGCCTTGCCGATGAGCTTGGACACCTCGGTGCGCCGCTCGACCGCTTCCAGGATCGTGGCGTCGAGCTGGTCGATCTCCTGGCGTAGGTCGTCGATGTCGGCCACGGATTCAGTTTCGATGGTCATTTCGGGCTCCTCGTTGTGTGGGGGTTCTGGTCTCATCCGGTATCGGGCCTCACACAAGAGAGGAGCCCCGGATCCGGAAGCGGACCGCGGGGCTCTGGGAAGCAGCTAGACCACGGGCACCGCTGGCCGGTACCCGTAGAAAAATCGACGTTGCTTAATGAGCACGTCAATGAGTGTGCCACCTGAGGCCGTGCCTGCGCAAAAAGTGTCGTTTCACGGCGGTAAGTTGGGTCAGACATGAGTTTGCACGTGACCGATCTGAATTCCGACGCAGAAGCCCTCCTCGACGGCCTGAACCCGCCACAGCGCGAGGCAGTGCAGCATGAGGGGACGCCGCTGCTGATCGTCGCGGGCGCCGGGTCCGGCAAGACGGCGGTGCTGACCCGGCGGATCGCCTACCTGCTGGCCGCCCGCGACGTCGGCGTGGGCCAGGTGCTGGCCATCACCTTCACCAACAAGGCCGCCGCCGAGATGCGCGAGCGCGTGGTTGGGCTTATTGGCGCCCGGGCTAGATCCATGTGGGTGTCGACGTTCCACTCCACCTGCGTGCGGATCCTGCGCAACCAGGCCTCGCTGCTGCCGGGGCTGAACTCCAATTTCTCGATCTACGACGCCGACGACTCGCGGCGGTTGCTGCTGATGATCGGCAAGGACATGGGGCTGGACACCAAGCGGTACTCGCCGCGGTTGCTGTCCAACGGGATCTCCAACTTGAAGAACGAGCTGATCGGCCCGGAGCAGGCAGCGGCGGAGGCCTCGGAGGCGGGCGAGGACCTGCCCCGGATCATCGCCGAGGCCTACGCCGAGTACCAGCGCCGGTTGCGGGCGGCCAACGCGTTGGACTTCGACGACCTCATCGGCGAGACAGTCGCTGTGCTGCAGGCCTTTCCTCAGATTGCCCAGTACTACCGGCGGCGGTTCCGCCATATCCTGGTTGACGAGTATCAGGACACCAACCACGCGCAATACGTGTTGGTCCGCGAACTCGTCGGACGCCAGACCGAGGACGGCGTGGCGCCGGCCGAGCTGTGTGTGGTTGGCGACGCCGATCAGTCGATCTACGCGTTTCGCGGTGCCACCATCCGCAACATCGAGGACTTCGAACGCGACTTCCCCAACGCCACAACGATTCTGCTGGAGCAGAACTACCGGTCGACGCAGAACATCCTGAGCGCGGCGAACTCGGTGATCTCCCGCAACGCCGGGCGCCGCGACAAGCGTCTGTGGACCGACGCCGGGGAGGGCGAGCTCATCGTCGGCTACGTCGCCGACAACGAACATGACGAGGCGCGGTTTGTCGCCGAGGAGATCGACGCGCTCGCCGACAAGGGCGACATCACCTACAACGACGTCGCCGTGTTCTACCGCACCAACAACTCGTCGCGGGCTTTGGAGGAAGTCTTCATCCGGGCCGGCATCCCGTACAAAGTCGTTGGCGGCGTTCGGTTTTACGAGCGCAGGGAGATCCGCGACATCGTCGCGTATCTGCGTGTCCTTGACAATCCCGGCGACGCCGTGAGCATGCGGCGCATCCTGAACACGCCGCGCCGCGGCATCGGTGACCGCGCCGAAGCCTGTGTGGCGGTGTACGCCGAGAACACCGGCGCGTCGTTCAATGACGCGCTGCAGGCCGCCGCCGAGGGCAAGGTGCCGATGCTGAACACCCGCTCGGAGAAGGCCATAGCGGGTTTCGTCGAGCTGATCGACGATCTGCGCGGCCGCCTCGACGGTGAACTCGGCGAGCTCGTTGATGCCGTCCTCGACCGCACCGGCTACCGGACCGCGCTGGAATCCTCCAGCGATCCACAGGATCTGGCGCGGCTGGACAACCTCAACGAATTGGTCAGCGTTGCACACGAATTCAGCACCGACCTGGCCAACGCCGAAGCCCTTGGTGAGATCGACCCCGCCGACGAGGACATTCCCGACACCGGCGTGCTCGCGAAGTTTCTCGAGCGGGTGTCACTGGTTGCCGACGCCGACGAACTGCCCGAGCACGGCGCGGGTGTGGTGACGATGATGACCCTGCACACCGCCAAGGGGCTGGAGTTCCCGGTGGTGTTCGTGACGGGCTGGGAGGACGGCATGTTCCCGCATATGCGGGCGCTGGGCGATCCGACTGAGCTGTCCGAGGAGCGGCGGCTGGCCTACGTCGGCATCACCAGGGCGCGGCAGCGGCTCTACGTCAGCCGGGCCAGGGTCCGCTCGTCGTGGGGCCAACCGATGCTCAACCCCGAATCCCGATTCCTGCGCGAGATTCCGCAGGAGCTGATCGATTGGCGCCGTACGGAGCCGCCACCGTCGCTTTCGGCTCCTGTCAGCGGCGCGGGCCGATTCGGCACTCCTCGTCCGTCGCCGGCGCGCTCAGCGGCAGGAAAACGCCCGCTGCTCGTGCTGGAGCCGGGAGATCGGGTCAGCCACGACAAGTACGGGCTTGGCCGCGTCGAGGAGGTGTCCGGCGTCGGTGAGTCGGCCATGTCGCTCATCGACTTCGGCAGCTCCGGGCGGGTCAAGCTGATGCACAACCACGCACCGGTCACGAAGCTTTAGAGCCCTGAGCGGGCCCACCGGCGGGTAGCCGGCAGCAGAGCGAGCAGGACGCTGGCCACCGGCAGCACGGGGATCGCGTAGACCACCGGCGAGAGTTTGGCTCCCGCGACGAACAATCCCGCGAAGATGAGCAGCGCCACGACCGCACCCACGACGATCAGCAGCCTGCCCATCCGCCGGCGCAGCAGCAGCGCGATCAGCCCGCCGATCAGTGCCGCCGCGGAAACCGCGGTGAGAAAGCCGATGGCCACGCAGAACAGCCGATCGGACCGCCACCAGCCGGTGATCAGGTCCGTGGCGATGACCGCGGTGGACCAGCCGGTCAGGATGCTTGCAATGGCCGTGGCGATGGCCGCCGCCGGGTTGGCCCGCGCCGAGCGCGGCGCGCCCACCACGGCCGGCCTGGCCCGTGGGATGTAGCTGGTCTGCGACTCGGCGGTGGCTGGCGCGATGTAGCTGGTTGGCGGGTCGCCTGCTGCGGGGATCTCGCCGGTCGGATGACGCCGGATGATGCTGGTCTGCGGCTCGGACTGGGCCGGAAGCGGCGTGGACGGCGTTGCGCCGTCGGATTGCCGCGGAATGCGTGGTCGATCAGGAGGGGGTTGGTCGGACGGGCCGTCGCTCACAACTAGCCAACGTAGTTGCCGGCGCTAAGTCCCCGCTGCGCGAGCCACGGCACCGGATCAACCCGGTTGGTGCCGTTGAGCAGAACCTCGAAGTGACAGTGCGGGCCGGTGGAGTTGCCGCGGTTGCCGATCGTAGCGATCTGATCGCCGGCCATCACCCGTTCGCCGATCGTGACCACCCAGGTGTTGACGTGGCCATACAGCGTGACGGTGCCGTCGGCGTGCCGCAGCTTGACCCATGCGCCGTAGCCCGCGGTGGGGCCCGCGTCGATCACGACGCCGTCAGCGGCGGCGACGATCGGTGTGCCGATCGAGTTGGCGATGTCGATGCCGCCGTGCAGCACGCCCCAGCGGTATCCGAACCCAGACGTAAACACACCCCTGGTCGGCATCGCGTACAACGGCCGGTTCATCCGTGCTTCGCGCTCGGCGCGCTCCTGCGCGAAGGCGGCGGCCTTGGTGATCTCCTCGGCGTGCACCGTGGCATTGGCCGCAGGAGTGACGGAGACGATCTGCATGCCGTCCACCGAGCCGGTGACGAGCCCGCCGCCGATCGCGGATTGGTCGGCGGCAAGGACGGTGTCCGCGGGCGCCTTGTCGGAGGCGTTGACCATGGAATACGCGCCGGCCGCGGTCGCGCCGACGGCCATCGCGGCGACCATCAGCCGGCCTTTGACGGGCACGTCCTGCTTGCGGTGCAGGCCGCGGCGGCCGGAGATGTCGATGATGTCGGTGGCGGCCGCGCCGTCACTGGTGTCGGTGTAGCTGTCGCGGTATGCGTGTGATGCGCGACGCTCTTCGCGCGGATTCGGGCGGAACTCCGAGGGCACCGCCAGCCGCAGCGGGATCAGATCGTCGGTGTCGTGCAGGTCGTCGAGCTCGGGCGCATGGATGACCTGCGACTCGCGGTCGAACGCGCTGTTGTGGCGAAAGTCCAGGTCAGCGAGGTCGCCAAACTCATTGAACGGAATGATGTCGGTGATTTCCGAGGCGTCTAAACCGGCTTCGGATACCTCCAAGGCATGCCGAGCGGTCGTCGCAACTCCAGCCGGAGAACGCGACGAACGGTGCTGTGCCAACCCGGAATATCCTTCTAGTCGTGACCAGAACGTTATCTAGACCAGAGGCACGTTAACCAAATCCCAATGTTGGTGGCAACTCGTGCGGCTATTCCGGCGGGGATTGTGAGCTGTATCACTGTCACGCGGCGGTGAGATCTACCACATGACAGGTAGGCGGTGCCGAAGGCGTTGGCTCGTGTGGATAAAGTTCCCCCTGGCCCATCGGGCGTAAACCTTCGAAGTCAACGCACAAAGACAGTGAGTCCATGGATCTCTTCGAATACCAAGCGAAAGAGCTGTTCGCCAAGCACAACGTGCCCACCACACCCGGCCGGGTGACCGTCACCGCAGAGGACGCCAAGGCGATCGCCGAGGAAATCGGCAAGCCCGTCATGGTCAAGGCTCAGGTCAAGACCGGCGGCCGCGGTAAGGCGGGCGGCGTGAAGTACGCGGCCACCGCCGACGACGCGTTCACCCATGCGCAGAACATCCTCGGTCTGGACATCAAGGGCCACATCGTGAAGAAGCTGTTGGTCTCGGAGGCCAGCGACATCGCCGAGGAGTACTACATCTCGTTCCTACTCGACCGCGCCAACCGCACCTATCTGGCGATGTGCTCGGTCGAGGGCGGCATGGAGATCGAAGAGGTCGCGGCGACCAAGCCCGATCGACTCGCCAAGGTGTCCGTCAGCGCGACCAAGGGCGTGGATCTGGCGTTCGCCCGTTCGATCGCCGAGCAGGGTCATCTGCCCGCCGAGGTGCTCGACACGGCGGCCGTGACGATCCAGAAGCTGTGGGAGGTCTTCGTCGCCGAGGACGCCACCCTGGTCGAGGTAAACCCGTTGGTGCGCACGCCCGATGACCAGATTCTCGCGCTGGACGGCAAGGTCACGCTGGATACCAACGCCGACTTCCGCCATCCCGAGCACGTGGAGTTCGAGGACCGCGACGCCACCGATCCGCTCGAGCTCAAGGCCAAGGAGAACGACCTCAACTACGTCAAGCTCGACGGCGAGGTCGGCATCATCGGCAACGGCGCGGGCCTGGTGATGTCGACGCTCGACGTCGTCGCCTACGCAGGCGAGAAGCACGGCGGCGTCAAGCCGGCCAACTTCCTCGACATCGGCGGCGGCGCCTCGGCCGAGGTGATGGCCGCCGGGCTGGACGTCATCCTGCACGACCCCCAAGTGAAGAGCGTGTTCGTCAACGTGTTCGGCGGCATCACCGCCTGCGACGCGGTGGCGAACGGCATCGTCAAGGCGCTGCAGATTCTCGGCGACGAGGCCAACAAGCCACTGGTGGTCCGGCTCGACGGCAACAATGTCGAAGAGGGCCGTCGCATCCTGGCCGAGGCCAACCACCCGCTGGTGACGGAGGTCGGCACGATGGACGAAGCCGCCGACGTCGCCGCCGCCAAGGCCGCTGAAGCAGTGAAGGCCTGAAAGGACTGAAATGGCAATCTTTTTGACCAAGGACAACAAGGTCATCGTCCAGGGCATCACAGGCGGCGAGGCCACCACTCACACCGCGCGGATGCTCAAGGCGGGCACCCAGATCGTCGGCGGCGTCAACGCCCGCAAGGCGGGAACGACGGTGTCGCACAAGGACGTCAACGACAACGACATCGAGCTGCCGGTGTTCGGCACGGTCGTCGAGGCGATCGAGAAGACCGGCGCCGACGTGTCGATCATCTTCGTGCCGCCGAAGTTCGCCAAGGATGCGATCATCGAGGCGATCGACGCGGAGATCCCGCTGCTGGTGGTCATCACCGAGGGAATTCCGGTGCAGGACAGTGCGTATGCGTGGGCCTACAACGTCGACAAGGGCAACAAGACCCGCATCATCGGCCCGAACTGCCCGGGAATCATCACGCCGGGGCAGTCGCTGGTCGGCATCACGCCGGCCAATATCAGCGGGCCCGGGCCGATCGGGCTGGTGTCCAAGTCGGGCACGCTGACCTACCAGATGATGTTCGAACTGCGCGATTTCGGCTTCACGACGTCCATCGGCATCGGCGGTGACCCGGTCATCGGCACCACCCATATCGACGCCATCGAGGCGTTCGAGAAGGACCCCGAGACCAAGGTCATCGTGATGATCGGCGAGATCGGCGGCGACGCCGAAGAACGTGCCGCGGACTACATCAAAGCGAACGTGTCCAAGCCGGTCGTCGGCTACGTCGCGGGATTCACCGCCCCCGAGGGCAAGACGATGGGCCACGCCGGTGCGATCGTGTCCGGCTCGTCGGGAACCGCCCAAGCCAAGAAGGAGGCCCTCGAGGCCGCCGGGGTGAAGGTCGGCAAGACGCCGTCGGAGACCGCCCGCCTGGCCAGGGAGATCCTGCAGAGCCTGTGAACCAGGTCGCATGATTAGGAACACGTTCTAGTTATCGATTAGCCTGACGAATTAACACCCGTCAGGAGGTCTGTAATGGTTGATCCGCGGACTCCGGTGCTCGTCGGCGTCGGCCAGTTCACCGAGCGCATTGACGACGCCGACTATCGGGGCATGTCAGCGGTGGAGCTGGCGACCGAAGCCGCCCGCGCCGCGCTCGCGGATACCGGAGTCGATACGGCGAAGGTCGCTGCAGCGATAGATACGGTGTACGGGCTGCGGCAGTTCGAGATCTCCGGGCCGATGCCTGCGACTCTGGGCAAGTCCAACAACTACCCGCGTTCGGTCATGAATCGGTTGGGTGGCGACCCTGCCCGCGTGGTGCTCGAACCCGTCGGCGGGCAAAGCCCGCAGAAGCTCGTCACCGAGGCGGGCAACACGATCGTGGCGGGCGACGCCGACGTCGTGATGATCATGGGCTCCGAGCCGGGATCGACGGCGCGCTACTTCGCCAATGCGAAAGGGCAAAAGCCGGACTTCACCGAGCACGTCGATGGGCAACTCGAGGACCGCGGCCACCAGATCTTCACCTATATCGACGACTACACGATTCAGCACGGGCTCACCGGCGCGCCGGTCCAGTACGGGCTGCTGGAGAACGCGCGCCGCGCGCGGCTCGGGCTCAGCGTCGCCGACTATCGCCGGGAAATGGCCGAACTCTTCGCCCCCTTCTCGAAAGTGGCTGCAAAGAACCCATTTTCGTCGTCTCCGGTGGAGCGATCGGTCGACGAGATCCTCACCGTCACCGATGACAACCGGATGATCTGCGACCCGTACCCACGTCTGCTCGTCGCACGCGATCAGGTCAACCAGGGTGCAGCGGCGGTGATGATGTCGGTCGAGGCCGCACGTCGGCTCGGCGTGCCGGAAACCAAATGGGTCTACGTGCACGGCCACGCCGACATGATCGAGCAGGCGACTCTAGACCGTGCAGACCTGGGCGCCAGTCCTGCGTCGGTGATGGCTGTGCGAGAAGCGTTGCGGGTGGCGGGAATCGGCGTCGACGACATCGCGACCTTCGATCTGTACAGCTGCTTCCCGTTCCCCGTCTTCGTCATTTGCGAGGCTCTCGGCGTCGACGGCGACGATCCGCGCGGTCTGACCCTCACCGGCGGACTGCCGTATTTCGGCGGTCCCGGCAACAGCTATTCACTGCACGGTATCGCCGAGACTGTCAGCGAAATGCGCGAGACGCCAGGGCGATTCGGCTTTGTGGGTGCCAATGGCGGCATCATGAGCAAGTACTCGATCGGCATCTACTCCACCGAGCCCGTCGAATGGCGGACCGACCGCAGCGAGGAGCTGAAGGCGGAGATCGCCGCGCTGCCGAAGGTTCCCGTGACCCGGAATCCCGATGGCGCCGCGACGATCGAGACCTACTCGGTGCGCTACGACTGGCCGATCCGCACGGGGATCATCGTCGGCCGCCTCGACGTCGACAAGACGCGTTTCATGGCCACCACCGAGGACGAGGATCTGGTGGCACTGATGTCGGACGGCGATCCGCTCGGTGCTGCGATCAGCGTGTGGTCGACCGAGAACGGCAACCGCGCCTCCCTGGCGTGATTGCGTCTTGCCGCCACAGATAGCCCCTCCACGCTCCTAACGCCGAGATTGACACCAGGGTCGTGCAACAGCCCTGACGGCAATCTCGACCGTGGGGCCAGCGGGGCTACACCACCGCCGCGAGCTTCCCGGCAAGGCGCTCGACGTAACCTGCGACCTCGGTATCAGACTTATCGGGTAGGCCGAACAACACTTCGGTGACGCCGAGGTCGGCCCACCGGGCGAGCTTGTCGGGGTCCGGCTTGAAATCCAGCGCGACGATCTGAGGAGCCCCGTCGCGGCCTGCCGCGGCCCAGGTGTCCTGCAGCAGCTTGACCGGCTCGTCGATGTCGAAGTCGCGCGGCGTGGTGATCCAGCCGTCGGCGCTGCGGGCTATCCACTTGAAGTTCTTCTCGGTGCCGGCCGCGCCGACGAGCACCGGGATATGCGACTGGATCGGCTTCGGCCACGCCCAGCTCGGGCCGAAGTTCACGAACTCGCCGTCGTAGGACGCCTCCTCCTCCGTCCACAGCGCGCGCATGGCCTCCAGGTACTCGCGCAGCATGGTGCGGCGTTTCCCCGTCGGCACATTGTGGTCGGCGAGTTCGTCTGTGTTCCAACCGAATCCGACGCCGACGCTGACCCGGCCGCCAGAAAGGTGATCGAGCGTGGCGATCGATTTCGCTAGCGTGATTGGGTCGTGTTCGACCGGCAGCGCCACCGCCGTCGACAACCGCACGCGCGACGTGACCGCCGCTGCGGTCCCGAGGCTGACCCACGGGTCAAGGGTGCGCATGTAGCGGTCGTCGGGCAGTGTCTCGTCACCGGTGGTGGGGTGCGCGGCCTGTCGCTTGACCGGGATATGGGTGTGTTCGGGCACGTAGAACGTGGAAAAGCCGTGGTCATCGGCGAGTTTTGCGGCTGCCGCCGGGGTAATACCGCGGTCACTGGTGAAAAGCACGAGCCCGTAGTCCATGCCAAGAATTAGAACGTGTTCCAGTCTGTGGCCGCAAGGCGGGTCCTCGTACCGACTTTCTTTCACCGCGAGCGTTACCAGTGACCGCGGTTGCGGTGCTTGCTGTCATGGCACACCATGACGACTGAACGCATCGCCGACCACGTCAAGTTCGCCTACTGGGTGCCCAATGTCAGCGGCGGCCTGGTCACCAGCGACATCGAGCAGCGCACCGACTGGAACTACGAGTACAACGCCAAACTCGCGCAGCTTCTCGCTGGCCCTGCTGCTGGCCACGCAGAAGCTCAAGGTGATCGCCGCCGTCCACCCCGGCCTGTGGCAGCCCGGCGTGCTTGCCAAGCTCGGCGCCACCGCCGACCACTTGAGCGATGGCCGATTCGCCGTCAACGTGGTGTCCGGCTGGTTCAAGGACGAGTTCACTCACCTGGGCGAGCCCTGGCTCGAACACGACGAACGCTACCGCCGCAGCGCGGAGTTCCTGCAGGTGTTGCGCGAACTTTGGACGAACGACGACCCTGTTGAATTCCGCGGTGACTTCTACCGCATCCACGACTTCACCCTCAAGCCCAAGCCGCTCAACACACCCGAGCGGCCCAACCCCGAGATCTTCCAGGGCGGCAACTCCACCGCCGCGCGGCGCAACGGCGGGCGCTACTCCGACTGGTACTTCTCCAACGGCAAGGATTTCGACGGGGTTACCGAACAGCTCGTCGAGGTGCGCGACCACGCCCGCGACGCGGGTCGTGAGGTCCGCTTCGGGCTCAACGGATTCATCATCGCCCGCGACTCAGAAAAAGAAGCGAAGGAAGTCCTTAGAGAAATCATCGACAAGGCCAACCGTCCCGCGGTCGAGGGATTCCACTCCGCGGTGCAACAGGCCGGCAACTCGACGTCCGATAAGCGCGGCATGTGGGCCGACTCGACGTTCGAGGACTTAGTCCAGTACAACGACGGGTTCCGCACGCAATTGATCGGCACACCCGAGCAGATAGCGGAACGCGTTGCGGCGTACCGCAAACGCGGCGTCGACCTGATCCTCGGCGGCTTCCTACACTTCCAGGAGGACATCGAGTACTTCGGGTCGCGGGTACTGCCGCTGGTGCGCGAAATCGAAGATTCCGAAGCGGATTCGGTCGATTCACCGGTGCTGGTGTCGGCCTGAGGTGCAGATGGCCGCCGCCTTCACATAAGTGTGCGCTAGCGTGGGTGAACGAATCGCTCAGGCGTCCAGCACAGGAGAGGTCATGACCTACCCGCCCGGTAGCCCCGGATATCCACCCGCACAACAACCGACCACTCAGTTCGCAGCGCCCACCCAGCAATTCGGCAAGTCGCCCGACGCGGCCCCGGCCGCGGAAGGCCCGAGCAAGCTGCCGATGTATCTGACCGCCACCGTCGCGGCGCTTGGCCTCGCGGTGTACCTGTCGAATTACGGTCCGCTGTTCGAAGCGAGCGGGACCGACTTCTTCACACCCACGCTGCTCGACCTCGGCGTGGTGGCATCGCTCCTCGGGGCGCTGATTGCCGGCGTCGGCCTGGTGCCCAAGCAGAAGGCGGCGCCCGCACTGGTGGCGGTGCTGTCGGTACTGGGCTTTCTGCTGGCGATCTCCATCGTGCTCACCGCGCCTCGGGGCGTCGACATCAAGTGGGGCCTCTACCTGATCATCGCGTTCAGTGTGGTCCAGGCCATCGTCGCCGTCGCTGTGCTGCTGTTCGACGCCGGTGTCATCGCCCCGCCGGTGCCGCGGCCCCGCTACGAGCAGCAGTACAGCCAGTACGGCGCTCCCGGACCCTATTACGGACAGCCTCATCAGCCCGGCCCACCGCACCAGCAGGGCCCGCCGCAGCAGCAGCAGCGCCCCGGCTATCCGTCGCCGTACGGCGGTGGCTACCCGGGTGGTCCGTCGACGGGCGGATTTTCGGCGGGCCAGCAGAGCGGCCCTCCGACGCCGCCCAGCGGATTCCCCACCTACGGCCAGCCGCAGTCGAGCAACGCGCCGACGACACAGGTGCCGGCACAACAGCCGTCTTCCTCGCAGTCCGGCCCTCCGCCGTCGTAATCTGGGCCGCGCGTGCGTCAACTTCGCGCGCTTGAGCGTGCGGGGGGAGCGGCCCAACTAGTGGACAACCGGCCAGTCGGCACACGCCAGGCGCGTGAGCTCCTTCGGGTCGCGTTCGGGCCGTCCGTTGTCGCGCTGGTCGTCATCGCGGCGGTGACGCTCCTGCAACTGCTCATCGCCAACAGCGACATGACCGGTGCGCTGGGCGCGATCGCCAGCATGTGGCTGGGCGTGCACCAGGTGCCGGTGTCGATCGGCGGTCGCGAGCTCGGGGTGATGCCGTTGTTGCCGGTGCTGGCGATGGTGTGGGGCACCGCGCGCACCACCGCGGCGGCCACCTCGCCCCAGTCGTCGTGGCTCGTCACACGCTGGGTGGTGGCGTCGGCGCTTGGCGGGCCCGTGCTGATCGCCGCGATCTCACTGGCGGTCGTCCATGACGCGGCATCGGTGCTGACCGAACTGCAGACGCCGAACGCACTGCGGGCGTTCGGCGGTGTGCTGGCCGTGCATGCGATCGGCGCGGCGATCGGGGTCGGGATGCGCATCGGCCGCCGGACATTGACAGCGTCCCCGTTGCCGAAGTGGTTGCCCGACGCGTTCCGCGCGGCAGCCGCCGGAGTGCTGGCACTGGTCGGCCTTTCCGGCGTCGTGATGGTCGGCTCGCTGGTCGTGCACTGGTCGACGATGCACGATCTGTACGCGATCACCGATTCGGTGTTCGGACAGTTCAGCCTGACCGTGCTGTCGGTGCTGTATGCGCCGAACGTGATGATCGGCACGGCTGCGGTCGCGGTCGGGTCGAGCGCGCATGTCGGGCTGGCGACGTTCAGTTCGTTCACGGTGTTCGGCGGCGACATCCCGGCGCTGCCGGTGCTGGCGGCGGTGCCGTCACCGCCGCTCGGCCCGGTGTGGGTGGCGCTGCTGATCGTCGCCGCGGCGTCCGCGGTCGCGGTCGGGCAGCAGTGCGCGCGGCGGCCGCTGCCGCTGATGCCTGCGCTGGGCAAGCTGATCGTCGCCGCCGCCGCCGCGGCGTTGGCCATGGCGCTGCTCGGATTCGCCGGTGGTGGCCGGCTGGGCAACTTCGGTGACGTCGGCGTGGACCAGGCCACGTTCGCGCCCGCCGTCTTCCTGTGGTTCGCCGGCATCGGTGCGCTGACGCTGGCGATGTCGGGCGGTATTGCGCGACGCCCCAAGGCGGCCAAGCCGGTAGCCGCACCCGAAGTCGAGCCCGAAATGGTCGAGGACGAGCCAGAGCCCGGCGACGTCGAGGCCGAGGTCGACGTCGAGATGCCCGTCGACCCCGAGCTGCCGGCGGAGCGCGACTATCCGGAGGACCCTGAGGACCCGGAGGACCACTTCGTTGCTGACGACGACGCCACGCCGGGCGCGACCGGTGACGGTAAGAGTGAAGCCGCCGACTAGGCACCCACTATGGTCGAGACGTGCAGCAACCGCTCCGTGTGCCCCCGAGTGCACCCGCGCGGCTGGTCGTTCTGGCCTCAGGAACAGGTTCTTTGCTCGCCTCTCTGCTCGACTCCGCGATCGGCGACTACCCGGCGCGGGTCGTGGCGGTGGGCGCGGACCGGGACTGCGCGGCCCTTGAGATTGCCGCCGCGGCGTCGGTGCCGACCTACACCGTGCGGCTGGGCGACCACGCCGACCGCGACGCATGGGACGCCGCGATGACAGAGGCGACCGCAGCGCACGAGCCAGATCTGGTGGTGTCGGCCGGTTTCATGAAAATCCTTGGACCGCAGTTTCTTTCCCGGTTTCCCGGCCGCGTGGTTAACACCCACCCGGCGTTGCTGCCCGCATTCCCCGGCGCGCACGCCGTGCCTGCGGCACTGGCGTACGGCGTCAAGGTGACCGGCTGCACTGTGCACCTCGTCGATGCCGGAACCGACACCGGGCCGATCCTGGCCCAGCAGCCGGTTCCGGTCCTCGACGACGACGACGAAGCCGGGTTGCACGAGAGGATCAAGGTCGTCGAACGACGGCTGCTGGTGGACGTTTTGGAAGCGCTGGCCACCCGCGGCGTGACCTGGACCGGACGAAAGGCGACCTTAGGATGACCGGCAATGGCGAGAGGCGGCCGATTCGCCGCGCATTGATCAGCGTTTACGACAAGACCGGTCTTGCCGAGCTTGCCAAGGGACTGCACGACGCAGGGGTCGACATCATCTCGACCGGATCAACCGCGAAAACCATTGCCGGCAAGGGTATTCCCGTCATCCCGGTGGAAGAGATCACCGGCTTCCCCGAGGTGCTCAACGGGCGGGTCAAGACACTGCACCCGCACGTGCACGCAGGCCTGCTTGCCGATCTGCGCAAGATGGAGCACGTCGCCGCGCTGGAGAAACTCGGCATCGCGCCGTTCGAACTGGTGGTCGTCAACCTGTATCCATTCACCGAGACGGTGGATTCGGGAGCCGATATCGACGAATGCGTCGAGCAGATCGACATCGGCGGCCCGTCGATGGTGCGAGCCGCCGCGAAGAACCATCCCAGTGTCGCGGTGGTCGTGGATCCGCTCGGCTACGACGGTGTGATCGCGGCGGTCCGGGCCGGCGGGTTCACGCTCGACGAGCGGAAAAAGTTGGCGTCGTTGGCCTTTCGGCATACAGCCGAATACGACGTGGCGGTGGCGTCATGGATGGGATCGGTGCTCGCACCCGAGGAGACCACTCAGCCGTTGCCGCCGTGGGTGGCTGCGACGTGGCGGCGTGCCGCGGTGCTGCGGTACGGGGAGAACCCGCACCAGCAGGCCGCGCTCTACCGCAACGACGCCGTGTGGCCCGGCCTGGCTCAGGCCGAGCAATTGCACGGAAAAGAGATGTCCTACAACAACTACACGGATGCCGACGCTGCCTGGCGGGCCGCGTTCGACCACGAAGAGATCTGCGTGGCGATCATCAAGCACGCCAACCCGTGCGGCATCGCTGTCTCCGCAGTCTCGGTGGCCGACGCACACCGCAAGGCCCACGAATGCGACCCGCTTTCCGCGTTCGGCGGGGTGATCGCTGCGAACACGGCAGTCACCGTGGAGATGGCCGAAACCGTAGCCGACATCTTCACCGAGGTCATCATCGCGCCCGCGTATGAGCCCGGCGCGGTGGAAGTGCTTGCGCGCAAAAAGAATATCCGCGTGCTCGTCGCGTCGGAGCCGCAGCAGGGCGACGCCGAGTTCCGGCAGATCAGTGGGGGCCTGCTGCTGCAGCAGCGTGATGCAATCGACGCGCCGGGCGACGACCCGATCAACTGGACGCTGGCCACCGGGTCGCCCGCCGACCCGGAGACGCTGGCGGACCTGAAGTTCGCCTGGCGGGCCTGCCGCGCGGTGAAGTCCAACGCGATCGTGATCGCCGCCGACGGTGCGACCGTCGGGGTGGGTATGGGTCAGGTCAATCGTGTTGACGCGGCGCGGCTCGCTGTGGAGCGAGGCGGTGACCGCGTGCGCGGCGCGGTCGCGGCGTCCGACGCGTTCTTCCCGTTCCCGGACGGCCTCGAGACGCTGACCGAGGCCGGTGTGAAGGCCGTCGTGCATCCCGGCGGGTCGATGCGCGACGACGTGGTCACCGAGGCGGCCACCAAGGCCGGCATCACGCTCTACCTGACCGGGGCGCGCCACTTCGCCCACTGAGTTGGCCACAGAAGCTCCCGCGGTTGCCTCGAGGCCAGTTCCTCCCTGATGAGTTGCGCCAGCGCGGCGGGCTGCGAGACGAACGGCGAGTGGGATGTACTCAATCGGTGAACTCGTTCGGCACGACCCTGACAAACTTACGGCCCGCGACCATCTGCGCCACCCAAGCGCCCGCCTGCACGCACACTGAAGGCCATGCAAGCGCTTATCGCCCGCGACCGTGGTGCCGGTGTGAGTGGCCTTTCGTTAGCCGAGGTGCCGCACCCCCACGCCGCAGAGAATGATGTGGTCGTTCGGGTGCACGCGGCGGGTTTCACCCCAGGGGAGCTCGACTGGCCGGGAACGTGGACCGACCGCGCTGGGCGCGACCGGACCCCGACCATTCCAGGGCACGAGGTATCAGGGGTCGTCGCCGAGCTCGGTTACGGCACCACCGGCCTTACGGTCGGCCAACGAGTCTTCGGGCTGACTGACTGGACCCGCAACGGCACGCTTGCGGAATACGTTGCGGTAGAGGCCCGTAACCTTGCGCCGCTGTCGGCATCCATCGACCATACGTTCGCTGCGGCCGTGCCGATCTCCGGGCTGACCGCATGGCAGGCGTTGTTCGACCACGGACATCTCAAGGCGGGGCAGACCGTCCTGATTCACGGCGCAGCGGGCGCTGTTGGATCGACTGCAGTGCAGCTGGCGCTGGAGTCGGGAGCCCGCGTGATCGGTAGTGGCCGAACGCAGCAGAGGGAAACAGTGCTCGGCCTAAAGGCGCACGCTTTCCTGGACATGCAACGCGATCGGCTAGAAGACGTCGGCGAGGTCGACATGGTCCTCGACGTCATCGGCGGTGAGATTCTCGATCGCTCCGCAAAACTGGTCCGCTCGGGCGGCACCCTGGTCACCATCGCCGAACCACCGCGTGTGCGGCCAGACAACGGACGCGCGATCTTCTTTGTCGTCGAACCCGATCGTGCCCATCTCGCAACGCTTGAACTCAGGCTGCGGGATGGACGGCTGAGGCCAATCATCGGCGCGGTGTATCCACTCTCAGAGGCGGTGTCCGCGTTCGACCCGGCCCATCGCACTGGCGGCAAGACGATGATCCGGGTCACCGAAGACGCGTAGCTGGCGAAACGTCGATCGACCGTACAGGCAGGCGCTATGGCTGAAAATGTTGCAGGAGTAGTCATTCCGGATTCCCCGCTGGTGAGGGAAGCCCGAACTTTCGTCGGACGGATCAGCGGTTCGAACTCGACGGCGCTGACGCGGCGCGCGCGTTCCTGCTGGAGCACGACTACTCCCATGACGAGGCGCAAAGGGTTTGGCTGGCAGTTGCACTGCGCATCCACGGACCGGTTTCGCCGACGGAATCCTCCGCGCGTTCCACGCCGGGATGAAGGATCGACCCGAAACCACCTTCGGCACGATGAACGCCGACGTATTGGCATACTTCGATCCGACATTCACGAGAACCAACCTCGTTGATCTGATCAAGCGCAATGAGCTGCCGGAGTGAGACGTCGCAACGCTGTCGCTGAGCGTGCGCGAAATGCCGCCATTTTGCGGCGTGTCGAAGTGCAGACACGCGGCCACTAGATTGGCACATATGGTCACTGTGACGAGGACCGCCACTGTCCTACTGGCGATGGCGACAGTTCTGATGGCCTCGTGCACGCGATACATCGACGATGCCCGGGCGGTCGCCGGTTCCGATCTGTCTACCGTGGCCGCATCCGAGGCTTCACAGTGCGAGGCAGTCGATGCTCCCTTGACGACGATCCCGGCCACGAACGACGACGAGCCGGTGATGAAGATTCCGCAACCGCAGGGTTGGGTGCGTTCGACGCTCGTGGATTCGGAGCTGATCCGCTTTGCGATGGGCAATCAAAGCCTCGTCAAAGATGCCTTCGCACCAACCGTGGTGGTGACGTTTGAGAGTGCGCGGGGAATCGAAGATCCGAGCGTGGTGTTCGAGGCCGAGCGCGAGTCGCTGGAGTCGATAGCCGGCGCGACCGATCTGCGTGTCACCGAGCACACGCTGTGCGGTCTGCCCGCCGAGACCGTGCACTTTCAGATGGCGGCCGTTGGAAACGTGGCGCCGCACCCGGCAATCGCGGTTTTCGCGGTTCTCCACACCGACGACATGACGTACGCGGCGTCCGTGACTGTGCAGAGCACCGACCCCGATAACCCGACATATCAGCGCGACGCCGACATGATCCTGACGGGGTCCCAATTGTTACCTCCGTCGCAGTCGTGACCGCCGGTCAATGCACTGTGAGGAGGCACGCACTGCCGCACCTCGACAGCAGTCGTAGCGTGGAGTGGTGACTCAACCCCACGAGCTGCCCCGCACTGTCGGCGAGCTGAAAGCTTCCGGTCATCGCGAGCGGGGCGTCAAACAGGAAATCCGGGAGAACTTGCTGGCCGCGCTGGCCGAGGGCCGTGACGCGTGGCCGGGAATCCTGGGCTTCGAGGACACCGTGATCCCGCAGCTGGAGCGCGCCCTGATCGCCGGACACGACGTGGTCCTGCTGGGTGAGCGCGGACAGGGCAAGACGCGGCTGCTGCGCGCACTGACCGGGCTGCTCGACGACTGGACGCCGGTGATTGCAGGCGCCGAACTGGGCGAACATCCGTACACCCCGATCACGCCGGAGTCGATCCGCCGCGCCATCGAGCTCGGCGATGACCTGCCGGTGGCGTGGCGGCACCGCAGCGAGCGGTACACCGAGAAACTGGCCACCCCCGACACCAGCGTGGCCGACCTCGTCGGCGACATCGACCCGATCAAGGTGGCCGAGGGCCGCAGCCTCGGCGATCCGGAGACCATCGCCTACGGCCTGATCCCGCGGGCGCACCGCGGCATCGTCGCCATCAACGAGCTGCCCGACCTGGCCGAGCGCATCCAGGTGTCGATGCTGAACGTGATGGAGGAGCGCGACATTCAAGTGCGCGGCTACACACTGCGGCTGCCACTCGACGTGGTCGTCGTCGCCAGCGCCAACCCCGAGGACTACACCAACCGCGGCCGCATCATCACCCCGCTCAAGGACCGGTTCGGCGCCGAGATCCGCACCCACTACCCGCTGGAACTCGAGGCGGAGGTGGGCGTCATCAAGCAGGAGTCGCATCTGGCCGCGGAGGTTCCCGAGTATCTGCTGCAGGTGCTTGCCCGGTTCGCCCGCCACCTGCGTGAGTCGCATTCGATCGATCAGCGGTCGGGTGTGTCGGCGCGGTTCGCGATCGCCGCCGCGGAGACCGTCGCCGCTGCCGCCACGCACCGGTCCGCCGTGCTCGGTGAGCAGGATCCGGTGGCCCGGGTGTGTGACCTCGGCACGGTGATCGATGTGCTGCGCGGCAAGCTGGAGTTCGAATCCGGCGAGGAGGGCCGTGAGCAGGCGGTGCTCGAGCACCTGTTGCGTCGGGCCACCGCGGACACCGCGCAGCGACTGCTGGGCGGCATCGATGTCGGACCGCTGGTGACCGCCATCGAGAACGGTTCCGCGGTGACCACCGGCGAGCGGGTGTCGGCGAGGGCCGTGCTGGACGCGGTTCCCGAAGTGCCCGCGATCGCCCAGGTTCAGCAGCGGCTCGGCGCGCATTCCGACGGCCAGCGCGCGGCCGCGGTCGAATTGGCGCTCGAGGCGCTGTATCTGGCCAAGCGGATCGACAAGGTGTCCGGCGAAGGCGAAACGGTCTATGGCTAAACATCGGCACGGGCACTCGTCGCGCTACTCGGCCTACACCGGCGGGCCCGACCCGCTGGCGCCGCCCGTCGACCTGCGCGAGGCGCTGGAGCAGATCGGCCAGGACGTCATGGAGGGCAGCTCGCCACGGCGGGCGCTGTCCGAGCTGATGCGTCGCGGCACCCAGAACATGCGCGGCGCCGACAAGCTGGCCGCCGAGGCGAACCGCCGGCGCCGGGAACTGTTGCAGCGCAACAACCTCGACGGCACGTTGCAGGAGGTCAAGAAGCTGCTCGACGAGGCCGTGCTGGCCGAGCGCAAGGAACTGGCCCGCGCGTTGGATGACGACGCCCGATTCAACGAGATGCGGATCGAGTCGCTGCCGCCGTCGCCGGCCAAGGCGGTGCAAGAGCTGTCCGACTACGACTGGCGCAGCCAGGAGGCGCGTGAGAAGTACGAGCAGATCAAGGATCTGCTCGGCCGGGAGATGCTCGATCAGCGGTTCGCCGGGATGAAGCAGGCGCTGGAGAACGCCACCGACGAAGACCGTCAGCGCGTCAACGAGATGCTCGACGACCTGAATGACTTGCTGGACAAGCATTCTCGCGGCGAGGACACCCAGCAGGACTTCGATGACTTCATGGCCAAGCACGGTGAGTTCTTCCCAGAGAACCCGCAGAATGTCGACGAGCTGCTGGACTCGCTGGCCCAGCGGGCGGCTGCCGCGCAGCGGTTCCGCAACAGCCTGTCGCCTGACCAGCGCGCCGAGCTGGATGCGTTGGCGCAGCAGGCTTTCGGCTCGCCGTCGCTGATGAACGCTCTCAACCGGCTCGACGGGCACCTGCAGGCGGCGCGGCCGGGGGAGGACTGGAACGGTTCGTCGCGGTTCTCCGGCGACAACCCGATGGGCATGGGTGAGGGCACTCAGGCGCTGGCCGACATCGCTGAGCTCGAGCAGCTCGCCGAGGCGCTCTCGCAGAGCTACGCCGGAGCCACGATGGAGGACGTCGACCTCGACATGCTGGCCCGCCAGTTGGGTGAGGACGCGGCCGTCGACGCGCAGACACTGGCCGAGCTCGAGCGGGCGCTGGTTAACCAGGGCTTCCTGGACCGCGGCTCCGACGGGCAGTGGCGGCTGTCCCCGAAGGCGATGCGCCAGCTGGGCCAGACGGCGTTGCGTGATGTGGCGCAACAGCTTTCGGGCCGCCACGGGGAGCGGGACACCCGCCGCGCCGGGGCGGCTGGCGAGCTGACCGGTGCCACGCGACCGTGGCAGTTCGGCGACACCGAGCCGTGGAACGTCACCCGCACACTGACCAACACCGTGCTGCGGCAAGCGGGTACCGGTGTGGCGGAGCTACCCATGAAGATCACCGTCGACGATGTCGAGATCTCCGAGACCGAAACCCGCACGCAGGCCGCGGTGGCGCTGTTGGTCGACACATCGTTCTCGATGGTGATGGAGAACCGCTGGCTGCCGATGAAGCGAACGGCGTTGGCCCTCAACCATCTGGTCAGCACCCGGTTCCGCTCGGATGCGTTGCAGATCATCGCCTTTGGCCGCTACGCCCGCACAGTTACCGCCGCCGAGCTGACCGGGCTGGAGGGCGTCTACGAGCAGGGCACCAATCTGCACCATGCGCTGGCGCTGGCCGGACGCCATCTGCGCCGTCACTCCAGCGCGCAACCGGTGGTGCTCGTCGTCACCGACGGTGAGCCGACGGCGCACCTGGAGGACGTCGACGGCGAAGGCACGTCGGTGTTCTTCGACTACCCGCCGCACCCACGGACCATCGCCCACACGGTCAAGGGATTCGACGACGTTGCCCGGTTGGGTGCGCAGGTGACGATCTTCCGGCTCGGCAGCGATCCGGGTCTGGCGCGGTTCATCGACCAGGTCGCCCGGCGCGTCGAGGGCAGAGTGGTGGTGCCCGATCTGGACGGCTTGGGCGCCGCGGTCGTCGGCGACTATCTCCGTTCGCGCAGGAGACGCTAGGCGGCCTTGCGCCTCTTGCGCTTGACGCCGACGCTGCCCCACAGCGAAAAACCGCGGATTCGCACGTATGGCGCTCCTGGGGAACCTTCGCCATTGACACTCTGCTCGAACGTGCCCATCACACCGACTCCGCGCAGGTCCACGTTCACCTCGGGCGGCACCAGGATGGTCTGGCCGCCCATGATCGAGTACGAGTGAATCTCCACCTCCGGTGACGTGAAGTCGGCGTACCGCAAATCCACCACACCGCCGCCCCACAGGGCGAAGGTCGTCATCCGCTCCGGCACGTTCCAGCGGCCGCGACGCTCGAAGCCGCTCATGATGGCCAACAGCAGTGTTGATGGCGCTGGCCTGCACGGACCGCCGCCGCGTCCCCTGGTGACGGCACCGGGCAGGTCGGAGCTGATGCGGTCGAGTTCGTCGTACGTCTGCGCGGCATACGCCCTGGTCAGGCGTTCCTCGTACTCGCTCAACTGCAGCTGGCCCTGGGCGGCGGCATCGGTGAGCAACTGCGCCACCTGCATCCGATCGGTGTCAGCAGCACGCATCGAACTGTTCCGCGACGCTGGAGTGCTCATCAATGTCGAGCCTACGACGAACGGGGGCACATGCAAGCTCGTTGGCCAAACTGTGCTCTCGCCCTGCTCGGCGAAGCAGTTAGCCAGACAAACTCTATTCGGTCTCCGTGAGGTATTCGGCGAAGCCGACCGTGCCGACCGGGTTGTCCGGCACTAGATTTGCGCCTGACCGATAGCCGCCGACGATGCGCCCCGGAACGGGAACCTGGACCACCGGACGCCGGCCACCGCGGGCAGCCAGGTACATGCGTGCCAGCTCGGCGTGGGTGTGCACGGCCGGGCCGCCGATATCGGCGACGCGACCTGCCGGTTCGGCGCGGATCAGTTCGACGAGTCGCGCCGCGACGTCGCGGGTGTCGATGGGCTGGAACCGGACTCCGCGCAGCGTCGACAGCACAGGGGAGAACCGCTGGATCGAGAAGATCATGTTGATGAGGTCGTGGAACTGGGTGGCGCGCAACACCGTGTGGCCGACACCGGAGTCCTCCAAGACCCGCTCGGCGCGCAGCTTGGTCTTGTAGTACGGCAGTGGGATGCGGTCGATGCCGACGATCGACACATGGACGATGTGTCCGACACCGGCCCTGCGCGCCGCGGCGATGAGGTTCTCCATCGAGGCGACGTCCTTGCCGCCGGTGCCCTGCGTGGCGCAATGCACGATCACGTCGATGCCTTCCGACAGCGGCGTCCACGCCGGCGCCGGTCGAGCAGGTCACCCTGTGCCCAGTGCACGCCCGTATAGCCGACGTGACTGCGCCGACTCATGGCGCGCACTTGATGGCCGGCTGCCGTGGCCTCGGGCACTACTCGGTGTCCGAGCGTGCCGGTCGCCCCGGTAATCAGAACATCGCGATTGCTGGTGGCATCGGACAGGAGCCTACGCCCGGACGGAAACTCAACGGCGCCGTCGGGGTTCGGCGACGGAGTCGAAAAAGAAGTACCGCAATTAGCAGGTCGCCGCTTGCTCGGACCGTCTCGTGGCGTGGCCGAAACGATAGCTGTGGGCAAATCTTCGTGGTGGGGGCGACATGTGGTCACAGGGAATGGCAAATGACGCGGTGAGCAGGATTAGGGCGTGCGTCTCAGCAGATTCTAAGGTATGTTCACAGCAACGGTGTCGTGCGGTCATTGGGTCCGCCTTCGGGAAAGGAAAAATATGGAGTGGGCAAAGGCTCCCGTCGTTGCAGGTTCAATGATGTGCGCGGCGTGCCTCGCCGTGGCTACGGCGGTGCCGGCGGGCGCGCCGGTGGCCGAGCAGCTCACGAAGACCGTCCATAGCGGGGTGAACCTGGCTGTCGATTTCTCCGCGTTGGACTGGCTGAGTGCGCTTGCTGCTACGGGGCCGGCTGACTTGGCCTCGTTGGACGGAATACCGGCCTTCCAGGAATTCCTCGCAACTGGCGACCTAGCGGCCTTCGAACCCGCCGCCGATGGCAGCGGTGGCTACGCCGCCCTCAGCGGGCTCAACTCCTATGCAACCGGGAATCTGGCCGGCATCGACGGCTTCAGTACGCTCGGTGTGTCGTCACTGGGTGACATTGATGCATTCAGTGCCATACCCGTCTACCAGAGCGTGCTCGCCGGTGGGCCCGACGGGGGTGTCAACGCGCTCGGCGGCCTTGCCTCGGTGAGCGCCGTAGACACATTCTTCGGAGACAACAACGGAGACGGTGGCGTGTTCACCGGCGGCGGAATCGATGCGCTGGCGCCGGACGCGGACGGCAACGGCGGTTACGCAGCGTTGAGTGCCCTACCGGTCTTCGTCGGAGAAACGGGACCTAACGGAGATGGTGGTGTGTTCACCGGTGGGGGTATCGACGCGCTGTCCGGCTATGACGCGTTGAGCGCCATCCCCGCCTACCTCGCGCCGACTCCGCCAGCCGTCACGACTCTTGCTGCCTCCGAGCAGGCGGCGACGGAAGACTCGGCTCCGGCTGCTCGTCTTGCTCCGCAGACGCTGGCAGCGCCGGTCGCGGAAGCTCCCGTAGTCGAGAAGACGACCGCGCCGGAGGCCGACAAGAAGCCGACCGGATCGTATTCGGCCAGCTTCAAGCCGCAGCCTCTCGTCCTCTTCGGTAGCGGCGGTGGCAAGAACGCGGCCGACAACGGCATCCGCGGGTGGGGGGACATGCTGAAGAAGGCTGGCCTCGCTCCAGCGGACGGCACCGACGCTGCAGATGGCGCGGGCACTCCCTAGCTAGTTTCTCATCGAAATCGGGCGGTCTCGAAAGAGGCCGCCCGATTTTGCTGTTCGGACCCTCAGCGAGTTCGTGCCGCGCGGCGCAACCTAGACATCCAAGGTTCCTTGCGCAGAAGTTGTCTAAACCGTGGCCTCGCCCTCGCCGCTCGCCCACCGCGGCGATCGCTTCTGCAGGAAGGCCATCATGCCCTCGCGTGCCTCGTCGGATACGAAGAGTCGGGCCGACTGCTGGGTCAGCTCGTCGGCGTGTCGGTCGAACGCTTCCAGGATCGGCGCGGTCGTCAATGCCTTCGAGGCGGCCAGTCCCTGCGGCGACGCCTTGCCGATGTCGGCGGTCAGCTTCGCCACCGTGGCGTCGACGTCGTCGGCGGCGATGCTGATTAGTCCGATGTCCGCCGCTTCCTCCGCGCCGAATTTCTCCCCGGTGAGGAAGTAGCGGCCCGCGGCGCGGGCGGTCATCTTCGGCAGCAAGGTCAGCGAAATGATGGACGGCGCCACACCGATGCGCGCTTCGGTCAACGCGAAGGTGCTGGACCGTCCAGCGACGGCAATGTCGCAGGCGCCGACGAGACCAAGCCCCCCTGCGCGGACGTGTCCGTCGATGGCGGCGATCACCGGCATCGGCAGCTTGAGGATGCGGCGCAGCAGGTGCGTCAGTTCGCGGGCGCGGTCGACGGCCACGTCCCCGGGTCGCGGCCGGCGGCTTCGGCGAGATCTGCTCCGGCGCAGAACGTTCCGCCGGTGTGGTCGAGCACGACGGCGCGCACCCCGGACTCCTCGGTGGCGTCGGTGAGCCCCTGATGTAGCTGACTGACCAACGCCGTGGAGAGGGCGTTGCGGTTGTCGGGAGAGTCCAGCGTGAGCCGGGCGACGCTGCCCTTCACGGTGTAGTGGACGAACGTGGCCATCAGTACGAGCGTGGCAGACCGAGTGAGGTCTGCGCTACGAAATTGAGAACCATCTCACGGCTCACTGGGGCGATGCGGGCCAGCTTCGACGCGGTCACTGCCGCGGCGATGCCGTACTCCTTGGTCAGCCCGTTGCCGCCCAGCGACTGTACCGCCTGGTCGACGGCGCGCACTGACGCCTCACCAGCCGCGTACTTGGCCATGTTCGCCGCCTCGGCCGCGCCTGCGTCGTCGCCGGCGTCGTACAGCGACGCCGCCTTCTGCATCATCAGCTTGGCCAGCTCGATCTCAATGTGGTTCTGCGCCAACGGGTGCGAAAGGCCCTGATGCGCACCGATCGGTGTCTTCCACACCTGACGGGTTTTGACGTAGTCGACGGCCTTGTTGATCGCGAATCGGCCCATGCCGACCGCGCTGGCCGCACCCATGATGCGCTCCGGATTCAGCCCGGCGAACAGCTGCGCGATCGCGGCGTCCTCGGAACCCACCAAAGCGTCGGCCGGCAGCCGCACCTCGTCGAGGAACACCTGGAACTGGCTTTCGGGGCTGACGAGTTCCATCTCGATCTTGGTCCAGCTCAGGCCGGGGGTGTCCGTCGGCACGATGAACAGCGCTGGCCGCAGGTTCCCGGTCTTCGCTTCTTCGGTGCGGCCGACGATCAGGACGGCCTGCGACTGGTCGATCCCGGAGATGAACACCTTCTGGCCCGACAGGATCCAGTCGCCTCCGTCGCGGCGGGCGGTGGTGGTGATGCGGTGGCTGTTCGACCCAGCGTCGGGTTCGGTGATGGCGAACGCCATGGTGATCGAACCGTCGGCGATGCCGGGCAGCCAGCGCTTCTTCTGGTCCTCTGTGCCGAACTTGCTGATGATCGTGCCGTTGATCGCGGGGGACACCACCATCATCAGCAGGGGAGAGCCACCGGCTGACATCTCCTCCATCACCAATGACAGCTCGTACATGCCGGCGCCGCCGCCACCGAACTCCTCCGGCAGGTTGACCCCGATGAAGCCGAGCTTGCCTGCCTCGTTCCACAATTCGTCGGTGTGCTGTCCGGCGCGGGCCTTCTCCAGGTAGTAGTCCTGCCCGTAGTTGGCGGCCATCGAGGCGACGGCCGTGCGCAGGGCGTGCTGCTCGTCGGTTTCGATGAAGCTGGTCATTGGCGGGCTTCTCCTTCGGTGTCCACTCGAGCAAGTACGGCGCCGACGTCGACCTGCTGGCCAGCCTCGACGTTGAGTTCGGCGAGCACACCGTCGCTGGGCGCGGTCACGGTGTGCTCCATCTTCATCGCCTCAAGCCAGATCAGCGGCTGCCCTGCGGTGACGGTGTCGCCGACCGTCGCGCCGACGCGCAGCACTGAGCCCGGCATCGGGGCCAACAGCGAGCCCTGGGCGACCGCGGCGTCCGGGTCCGGAAAGCGCGGCAGCGCAACGAGTTGCACGGGACCGAGCGGCGACTCGACGAATACCTGGTCGCCGTAGCGAGCCACGTCGAACGGACGCTCCACGCCTTGGACCGACAGCACTACCGTCTCAGGCGCCGCCGAAACCAGCGTGATGTCGTCGTGGCCGGGCAACTCCACGCCGGTGCGGGTGAACCGGTAGCGCACCTCGTGGGTTTCACCGGCGGTGTCGCTGTACTGCTTGGTTTGGCAACCAGAGGCGAGGTTGCGCCAGCCGCTTGGCGCCGCGGCGAACACTGTTGCGGTGCGGCGATTCTGCGCTGCGTCGGCGAGTGCGGCGGCGAGCGCCGAAAGTTCGACTGCCCGGTGGTCGGCCAGCGGTGCGGCCAACTCGGCCAGTCCATGGGTGTCGAAGAACGCGGTGTCGGTGGCGCCGTCGAGGAAGGCGGGATGCCGCAGCACATTCACCAGCAGGTCGCGATTCGTGCGCACACCGTGGATGCGGGTGCGGGCCAGCGCGTCGGCGAGCACTCCCGCGGCCTGGCGACGGGAGGGCGCGTACGAGATGACCTTGGCGAGCATCGGGTCGTAGAACACCGACACGACCGAGCCGTCGACGATGCCGGTGTCGAGGCGGACATTCCCGGGCACCTCGAAGTGATGGACGGTTCCGGCCTGCGGCTGCCAGCCCTTGGCCGGGTCCTCCGCGTACAGCCGGGCCTCGATCGAATAACCCCGCGACGGTGGGGGCTCGCGGGTCGAGGTGGCCGCCGTCGGCGACCGTCAGCTGCAACTCGACGAGATCCAGCCCCGTGGTCTCCTCGGTGACCGGGTGCTCGACCTGAAGCCGGGTGTTCATCTCGAGGAAGAAGAAGTCGCCGCGTTCGTCGGCCATGAACTCGACGGTGCCTGCGCTGGTGTAACCGATCGCGGCGGCAGCCAGCCGGGCGGCGTCGAACAGCTTTGCCCGCATCCCTGGCGTGCGTTCGACCAGTGGTGATGGCGCCTCTTCGATGATCTTCTGGTGGCGCCGCTGGATAGAACATTCGCGTTCCCCGACGGCCCACACCGTGCCGTGCTCGTCGGCGAGCACCTGGACCTCGACGTGGTGGCCGGTGGCCAGGTAGCGCTCGCAGAACACCGTCGGGTCGCCGAACGCCGACTGTGCCTCGCGGCGGGCCGCCTCGACTTGCGCAGGCAGTTCGGACAATTCGCGGACCACACGCATTCCGCGACCACCACCGCCAGCCGAGGCCTTGATCAGCACGGGCAACTGATCCGCGGTGACGGTGTCGGGATCGAGCTCGTCGAGCACCGGCACGCCCGCGGCGGCCATCATCTTCTTGGCCTCGATCTTGGAGCCCATCGCCGCAACGGCGGCGGCCGGAGGGCCGATCCACGTCAGGCCCGTGTCCAACACGGCCGCGGCGAATTCGGGGTTCTCCGAGAGGAATCCGTAGCCGGGGTGGATCGCGTCGGCGCCCGCCGCACGGGCGGCGTCGATCAGCTGTTGGGCATCCAGGTACCCGTTGCGGCCCTCGAGACGTACTCGCGCATCGGCCTCCGCGACATGCGGGGATGCCGCGTCCGGATCGGTGTAGACGGCGACCGTGCCGACGCCGAGGCGCCTGCAGGTGTCGAACACCCGCCGGGCGATCTCGCCTCGGTTGGCGACGAGTACTCGTGTGATCATCTGGACCTCACATCCGGAAGACGCCGAAGTTCGACGTCCCCTTGATCGGGCCATTGGCGATGGCGGACAAGCACATTCCCAGCACGGTGCGGGTGTCGCGCGGGTCGATGACCCCGTCGTCGTAGAGCCTGCCGGACAGGAACATCGGCAGCGACTCGGCCTCGATCTGGGCCTCGACCGCTGCCTTCAACGCGGCATCGGCATCCTCGTCGACCTGCTGACCGCGGGCCGCCGCAGCAGCGCGACTGACGATCGACAGCACGCCAGCCAGTTGTGCGCCACCCATCACCGCGGACTTCGCGCTCGGCCAGGAGAACAGGAAGCGTGGGTCGTAGGCGCGTCCACACATCCCGTAGTAGCCCGCGCCGTAAGAGGCGCCGATGAGCAGCGAGAGGTGCGGGACAGTGGAATTCGAGACGGCGTTGATCATCATCGAGCCGTGCTTGATCATCCCGCCTTCCTCGTATTGCTTGCCGACCATGTACCCGGTCGTGTTGTGCAGGAACAACAGTGGCGTGTCGGAGCGGTTGGCCAGCTGGATGAACTGGGTGGCCTTCTGCGACTCCTCGGAGAACAGCACGCCGCGGTGGTTGGCAAGGATGCCGATCGGATAGCCGTACAGCGTCGCCCAGCCGGTCACCAGCGACGAGCCGTAGAGCGCCTTGAACTCGTCGAACTCCGAGCCGTCGACGATGCGCGCGATCACGTCCCGCGGGTCGAACGGCACCCGCAGATCGGACGGCACGATGCCAATCAACTCCTCGGCGTCGAACAACGGGTCGACGACCGGGGCGGGAGTCGGTCCCTGCTTGCGCCAGTTCAGCCGGGCCACGATGCGGCGGCCGATGCGGATGGCGTCGAGTTCGTCGACGGCGAAGTAGTCGGCCAGACCCGAAGTACGGGCGTGCATTTCAGCGCCGCCAAGGGACTCGTCGTCGGACTCCTCTCCGGTGGCCATCTTCACCAGCGGCGGTCCGGCCAGGAATACCTTGGAGCGTTCCTTGATCATCACGACGTGGTCGGACATACCGGGAATGTAGGCACCACCCGCGGTGGAGTTTCCGAACACCAGCGCGATGGTCGGGATGCCCGCGGCTGAGAGCCGGGTCAGGTCGCGGAACATCTGGCCGCCCGGGATGAAGATCTCCTTCTGCGTGGGCAGGTCGGCGCCGCCGGATTCCACCAGCGAGATCACCGGGAGCCGGTTCTCTCGCGCGATCTGGTTGGCCCGCAGGATCTTTCGCAGCGTCCACGGGTTACTGGTGCCACCCTTGACGGTCGGGTCGTTGGCAACGAGCATGCATTCGACCCCACTGACCGCCCCGATGCCGACGACCAGGCTGGCACCGACCGTGAAGTCGCTGCCCCACGCCGCGAGCGGACTGAGCTCAAGGAACGGTGCGTCGGGGTCGAGCAGCAGCTCGATGCGTTCCCGCGGGGTGAGCTTGCCGCGGGCGTGGTGGCGTTCGACGTATTTCGGGCCGCCGCCGGCCAGCGCCTTCGCGTGTTCGGTGTCGAGCTCGGCGAGCTTGGCGGTCATCGCCTCGGCAGCCTCGGCGTAGGCAGGCGACGCGGCATCGAGGGTGGACCGCAGTGCCGTCATGACTGGAATCCCAACGTCTTTGCGGCCAGCGCGGTGAGGATCTCGGTGGTTCCGCCGCCGATGCCGATGATCCGCATGTCGCGGTACTGGCGCTCGACCTCTGATTCGGTCATGTAGCCCATTCCGCCGAACAGTTGTACCGCCTGGTTCGCGACCCATTCGCCGGCCTCGACCGCAGTGTTCTTGGCGAAGCACACCTCGGTGATCAAATTGTTCTCGCCCGCGAGCTGCCGCTCGACGAGGTTATGCGTGTACACCCGAGCGACGTCAATGCGGCGAGCCATCTCCGCGAGCGTGTTCTGGACCTGTTGACGGGAAATCAGTGGCCTGCCGAAGGTTTCGCGGTTGCGACACCAGTCGACCGTCAGGTCGAGGCAGCGCTGCGCGCTGGCGTAGGCCTGAGCGGCCATGCCGACGCGTTCGGAGACGAACGCGGCCGCGATCTGGGCGAAGCCGGAGTTCTCGCTTCCGATCAGGTTGGCCGCGGGCACCCGCACGTCGGTATACGACAGCTCGGCGGTATCCGATGATCGCCAGCCCATCTTGTCGAGCTTGCGGCTGACCTCGAAGCCCGGTGTGCCCTTGTCGACCACGATCAGCGAAACGCCCACGGCCCCAGGGCCACCGGTGCGTGAAGCGGTCACGACGTAGTCGGCGCGGACTCCTGACGTGATGTAGGTCTTGGCGCCGTTGACGATGTAGTCGTCGCCGTCACGAACCGCGCGTGTGGTCAAGTGCCCGACGTCGGAGCCGCCGCCGGGTTCGGTGATGGCCAGGCTGCCGATCAGGTCACCCCGAAGGGTGGGCCGCACATACGTGTCGATCAGCCGTTGATCGCCGGACGCGATCATGTGCGGCACCGAGATGCCGCACGTGAACAGCGACGCCCAAACCCCGCCGGGCGTACCGGCGTAGTGCATTTCCTCGCAGATGATCACCGCGTCGGCGCCGTCGCCGCCGCCACCGCCGACAGCCTCGGGCAGGCCGGCGCCAAGCAGACCGGCTTGACCGGCCTTGCGGTGAAGCTCGCGCGGCAGGTCGCAGATGCGCTCCCACTCGTCGACGTTAGGCAGCACTTCGCGTTCGGCGAACGCGCGCACCGTCTTTCGCAGCTGCTCTCGTTCGGGGGTGTGCCAGATGTTCATAGGAAACTTTCCGGGATGTCGATGTGCCTGCTGCGCAGCCACTCGCCCAGCCCCTTGGCCTGTGGGTCGAACCGTGCCTGATACGCGACGCCCTGTCCGAGGATGCCGTCGATGACGAAGTTGACGGCCCACAGGTTCGGCAACACATGGCGAGTGACGGGCAGATCGGCTGTCTCGGGAAGCAATTCGCGTAGCTTCTCGACGGTCAGAGTGTGCGCGAGCCACCGCCAGTGGTCCTCGGCGCGGACCCACAGCCCGACGTTCGCGCTGCCGCCCTTGTCGCCGCTGCGCGCACCCGCGATCAGGCCGAGCGGCAGCCGCCGCGTCTCCCCGAACGGCAACGGCTCGGGAAGCGCGAAGGGTGGGACGGGCGCCAGTTCCAGCGTCCGGGTCGCGGGAGCGATGTCCACACGCGTGCCATCGGCATGCACGGCGACGTGGGGCGCTTCGGTGGCGTCGACGTAGCCCGGCGTGAATACGCCGTACACCTGACCGTCACCTGGCGGCGCCGTGCTGGTGAATCCGGGATAGCTAGACAGCGCGAGCTCCACTGCCGCTGAAGAGAATTGGCGTCCCACATTCGCAGGGTCGGGATCCCGAACCACACAGCGGAGCAGGGCGCTTGCGGCTTCCTCGGTATCGGCGTCGGCGTGGTCGGTGCGGGCCAGCGTCCACACCATCTCGGCCGGCTTCACCGTCAGGCTCGTCTCCAATTGCCTGCGCACCAATTCGGCCTTGGCCTCGATATCCAGGCCCGTCAGCACCAACGTCATCTCATTGCGGAAGCCGCCGATGCTGTTCAGGGACACCTTCAACGTCGGCGGTGGCGGCTCACCCTTGACGCCGCTGATCCTCACCCGGTCGGGCCCGTCGTCGGCCAGCTCGATGGTGTCGACCCGCAGTGTCACATCTGGATTCGCATAGCGCGCACCGCCGATCTCGTAGAGCAGCTGAGCTGTGACCGTGTCGACGGTGACCGCGCCGCCGGTGCCCGGATGCTTCGTGATCACCGACGACCCGTCGGGGTGGATCTCGGCGAGCGGGAAGCCGAGGTGCGTCATGTCGGCGACCTCGGTGAAGAAGGCAAAGTTCCCGCCGGTCGCCTGGGCACCACACTCGATGACGTGACCGGCGGCCACCGCACCCGCGAGAGCGTCGTAGTTCGTTGGTACCCAACCGAAGTGCGCCGCGGCGGGGCCGACGATCACCGACGCGTCGGTGACGCGACCCGTCACCACCACGTCGGCGCCGTTGCGCAGGCAGTCGGCGATACCCCACGCCCCGAGGTAGGCGTTGGCCGCCAACGGTGTGCCGAAACCCAGCTCCTCGGCGCGCCCGACCAAGTCGTCACCCTCAACGTGGGCGACGTTGACCGACAGGCCGAGCCGCTCGGCCAGCGCCCGCACCGCGGTGGCCAGCCCCGCGGGGTTCAGCCCGCCCGCATTGGCGACGATCCGCACACCGCGATCGAGCGCGGTGCCCAGACAGTCCTCCAGCTGGGTCAGAAAGGTCTTGGCGTAGCCGCGGTCGGGCGACTTGGCGCGGTCGCGGGCCAGGATCAGCATGGTCAGCTCGGCGAGGTAGTCGCCGGTCAGATAGTCCAGGTCGCCGCCGGTGAGCATCTCGCGCATCGCCGCAAGCCGATCACCGTAAAAGCCCGAGCAGTTGCCGATGCGGACCGGGCCAGGAGAAGTGGCCACGCAGTCTCCCTTCATCGCCGAGCCAACCAACCGGTAGGTTAGCGGCTACCGGCGGTATCACGTCAAGGCACTCCTCTGTTCTGGAGACTACGCAGATCACAGGGTCGCCAGGCGTAGACCGAGCGCCGCGGCAGCGAGGACCATCAGCACGACGGGCATCACGGCGTTGGCGGTGTCCTTCGCCCGGACGTGAAAAGCGACGGCGAGCGCGAAGTAGGCGATCAGCCCATTCGCCGACACCAAGCCTGCCAGGGCCCACCAATGGCCGACGGCAAGGGCCGCCGCCGATGCAAGCAGCAGCGCGGCAAGCCAATTGAGCCATCGCTCGGGCACGCCGGCCCGGCGATAGTCCTCGACGACCTTGGGTCGGTGCGTCAGCTTGAGGACAGCCGAGTAGCTGATCAACGCGGCGAGCAGGCTCGAAACGACGATCGATGCGACAACCATGGATTCAATCTATACATCTGTATAAATTGAAGACAAGACCCCGTCAAAGGAGCCATTCGGATGAGCCCACAACGCAGCAACCGCGATCAGCTCGTCGAGGGCACCCTTCGCTGCCTGGAGCGGCTGCCCGCGGAGCGCATCACGGCCAGGGCGATCGCCGACGAGGCCGACGCGAACCTCGCCTCGATCGGCTACCACTTCGGGTCCAAGGACGACCTCGTGACCGCCGCCGTCATCGAAGGACTCGATCGCTGGCTCGACGAGATCGAGCGGATGCTCGGTGACCTGCAATCGACCACGGCCGCGGACCGGTTCCGCCGCGCCAACGTCGTCGTCGAGGAAACGCGGCATCGTCACACCGGCCTCGCGCAAATGTTCTTTGCGGCGATGGCCAAGGCGCCGCACGACGCCCGGGTCCGTGAGCAGCTCGCCGCCGGTTTCCGGAAGACCCGTCCGGCCGTCGCTTCTCTGTTTGAGCTCGGGCAAGACCAAGCGGGCCTCGACGCGGCCGGTCTCGCACTCGCCCAGTTCTACGGCCTGCTGCTCCAGACGCTGCTTGACCCGGCGCTCGCCATCGACGGCGACCGGCTGCAGCACGCCCAGCAGAGGCTCTATCGACTCACCTCAACGACGCAGCAATGACGCAGACGGCCGCTGTTTTGGAGCCCATGCTGGTCACCGGCTATCCTGAAGAGCAATTGCCGACGCCGGACACCTCGCGCGGCGAGCACTTCAGTACCCCTATAGAGGAGAGCCCGATCATGGCTGTGCCCAAGCGCAGAATGTCGCGCGCGAACACCCGTAGCCGGCGCGCGCAGTGGAAGGCCAAGCGTCCCGAACTCGTGGGCGTGACCGTTGCCGGTCAGCAGCACAAGGTGCCGCGGCGCCTTCTCAAGGCCGCCCGCCTCGGCCTTATTGATCTCGACCGCCGCTAAGACGGCCCGCGCGCGTGGCCGGGTCCTGATGTCGCCGGCCGTGGCGGCTCCGGCGAGCCTCTCAGGCCAGTCTCAGGTGATGGATAGACACTGTGCCTGTGCGCATTCTTGTCGTTGACGACGACCGCGCGGTGCGCGAATCCCTGCGCCGGTCGCTCTCCTTCAACGGATATTCCGTCGAGCTGGCGCAGGACGGCCGTGAAGCCCTCGACCTGATCGCCAACGACCGGCCCGACGCCCTGGTGCTCGACGTGATGATGCCAAGGCTGGACGGGCTCGAGGTGTGCCGTTTTCTCCGCAGCACCGGCGACGACCTACCCATCCTGGTTCTCACCGCCCGCGACTCAGTGTCCGAACGGGTCGCCGGGCTGGACGCCGGCGCCGACGACTACCTGCCCAAGCCGTTCGCCCTTGAGGAACTGCTGGCCCGGATGCGGGCACTGCTGCGCCGCCGCACCACGCCCGACGACGGCGCCGATTCGCCTGCGCTGACGTTCTCCGATCTATCCCTGGATCCGGTGACCCGCGAGGTGACTCGCGGCCAGCGCCGGATCAGCCTGACCCGCACCGAGTTCTCGCTGCTGGAGATGCTGATCGCCAACCCGCGGCGGGTGCTCACCCGCAGCCGCATTCTCGAGGAGGTCTGGGGGTTCGACTTCCCGACGTCGGGCAATGCGCTCGAGGTCTACGTGGGTTACCTGCGCCGTAAGACCGAAGCAGAAGGAGAGCCGCGACTGATCCACACCGTGCGCGGGGTGGGTTATGTGTTGCGTGAGACACCACCCTGATGTCAGCCCAGAAGTTCGGGTTCGGGCCGCGGGCAAAGTCGCGGCCGCCTCTTGCCACTGCCAGCTCACTGTCGCTGCGTTGGCGCGTAATGCTGCTCGCCATGTCGATGGTGGCAATGGTCGTGGTGCTGATGGCCGTCGCGGTCTACGCGGTGGTGTCGCGGGCGCTCTACGACGACATCGACAACCAGTTGCACAGCCGGGCCCGGCTGCTCATCGAGAGCGGGTCGCTGGCCGCCGATCCCGGCAAGGCCATCGAGGGCACCGCCTATTCGGACGTCAACGCGATGCTGGTCAATCCCGGCCGGTCCATCTACACCGCCAACCAAGAGGGTCAGACGCTGCCGCTGGGCGAGCCGGAAAAGGATGTGGTGCAGGGCGAGTTGCTGATGTCGCTGCGCACCGCCAACCACCAGCGGGTGCTGGCCGTGCACCTCACCAACGGCAGCTCGCTGCTGATCTCCAAGAGCCTGGCGCCGACGGGGGAGGTGCTCAAGCGACTGGGCACCGTGCTGCTCATCGTCGGCGGGCTCGGCGTGGCGGTGGCCGCGATCGCGGGTGGTGCGGTCGCCCGCGCGGGCCTGCGGCCGGTGGCAAGACTCACCGAAGCGGCCGAACGGGTCGCGCGCACGGACGACCTGAGACCCATCCCGGTGTTCGGCAGCGACGAACTCGCCCGTCTCACTGAGGCTTTCAACATGATGCTGCGGGCGCTGGCCGAATCGCGTGAACGGCAGGCGCGGCTGGTCACCGATGCGGGCCACGAACTGCGCACCCCGTTGACGTCGCTGCGCACCAACGTCGAGCTGCTGATGGCGTCGATGGCGCCCGGCGCGCCGCGGCTGCCCGAGGACGAGATGGCCGAGCTGCAGGCCGACGTGATTGCGCAGATCGAGGAATTGTCCACGCTGGTGGGCGATCTGGTGGATCTGACCCGTGACGAGGCAGGCGGCGTCATCCATGAACCGGTCGACATGTCCGAGGTGGTGGAACGCTCTCTGGAGCGGGTTCGCAGGCGCCGCAGCGACATTGAGTTCGACGTCTCGGTCACCGGATGGCAGGTGTACGGTGACGGCGGCGGATTGGCGCGCGCGGTGCTCAACCTGCTCGACAACGCGGCTAAATGGAGCCCGCCCGGTGGCCGGGTCGGTGTCCGATTGACTCAGATCGACCCGTCGCATGCCGAACTGGTGGTGTCCGACCGCGGTCCGGGCATTCCGCCGGAGGAGCGGCGATTCGTGTTCGAGCGGTTCTTCCGTTCCACGTCGGCGCGTGCCATGCCCGGCTCGGGGCTGGGCCTGGCGATCGTCAAACAGGTTGTGGTCAAACACGGCGGAACGCTGCGCGTCGAGGACACTGTCCCCGGTGGGCAACCACCCGGAACGTCGATGCATGTGGTGTTGCCCGGCCGCCCGCTTCCGACGACACGCCCCACCGGAATGGACGAGCGGGTAGTCAGCGCCGACAATGCTTGAGCGGGGCATTCGTTCAACGGGGAGGAAGTCTGGGGATGTCCCGAAAGTTCTCTAAGTGGATTCTCAGCCCAGATGGGCACCCTGAGCTTGCATCCGTCGTTGTTCAAGATGTCGGAACCTACTCCAGGAAGAGCATCGCAGCGTCATGACGAACCACCCGAGGTACTCGCCGCCGCCATCGCAGCCCGGCCCCCGGCCCGGCGGCCATCAGCAGCAAGCGGCGCCCGGATACCCCGGTGCCCACCGGCCAGGTCCGTACCAGCAGCAGCAACCGTACGACTGGCGCTATGCGACCCAGCAGCAGCAACAGGCGTTTCGAACGCCCTACGATCCGTACCGCGGCGCCCCGCAGCCATTCGGCATGCCGGTCCCGCCGTTGCCCCAAAAGCGTTCGCGCGCCGGTGCTTTGACCGCTGGCGCCGTCGCAGTGGCGATCGTCTCGGCGGGGATCGGCGGCGGAGTCGCTGTACTCGCGCAGCCGGACCGGCCTTCGGCCAACTCGAGCGTCACCGGTTTGGCGCCCAGTGTGCCCGCCGCCAGCTTGCCTGCAGGCTCGGTCGAGCAGGTCGCGGCCAAGGTGGTGCCCAGCGTGGTCAAGTTGGAGGTCGACCTCGGGCGGCAGTCCGAAGAGGGCTCCGGCATCATCCTGTCCTCCGACGGCTTGATCATGACGAACAACCATGTCGTGGCCGCTGCCAAAGACACACCAGGTGGACCCGGCGGCGCCCAGGCGAAGGTGACATTCGCCGACGGTCGCACCACGATCGTTCACCGTCGTCGGCACCGACCCCAGTAGCGACATTGCGGTGGTCCGCGCGCAGGACGCATCGGGCCTGACCCCGATCACGGTCGGCTCCTCGGGCAACCTGCGGGTGGGCCAGGACGTCGTGGCCATCGGCTCACCGCTTGGCCTGGAAGGCACCGTGACCACCGGCATCATCAGCGCGCTGAACCGGCCTGTTGCCGCGGGCGGCGACGCGCAGAACCAGAACACCGTGCTCGACGCCATTCAGACCGACGCGGCGATCAACCCCGGCAACTCGGGCGGCGCGCTGGTCAACATGAGCGGCGAATTGGTCGGCATGAACTCCGCCATCGCGACGCTGGGCGGCGACGCGGGTCCGGCCGCCCAGAGCGGCTCGATCGGGCTGGGCTTCGCGATCCCGGTCGATCAGGCCAAGCGGATCGCAGACGAGCTCATTCAGAGCGGCACCGCGTCGCACGCCTCGCTCGGCGTCCAGGTCGGCAACGACTCCGGCGTCGACGGCGCCAAGATCGTCGAGGTCACCGGCGGCGGCGCCGCGGCGTCCGCGGGGCTGCCCAGCGGCGTTGTGGTGACCAAGGTGGACGACCGGGTGATCGGCAGCGCCGACGCGCTGGTAGCCGCCGTTCGGTCAAAGGCCCCTGGCGAGAAGGTGACGCTGACGTATCTGGATTCGTCGGGTAAGCCGCAGACCGTGCAGGTCACCCTTGGCAAGGCAGCGCAGTGAGCCTCACCCCGGGCACGACCACACTGAGAGTGGCCGCGCCACTGTCCGTGCCCAGATATACGGTTGCACTCATGGAACAGCCAGGGGAGTTGGTGGGCCGGGCGCTCGTCGTCGTCGTCGATGACCGCACCGCTCATGGCGAGGAGGACCACAGCGGTCCGTTGGTCACCGAACTGCTCGGTGAGGCGGGGTTCGTGGTCGACGGCGTGGTCGTGGTCTCCGCCGACGAGGTGGAGATCCGCAATGCGCTCAACACGGCGGTGATCGGGGGAGTGGACCTCGTCGTGTCGGTGGGCGGCACGGGTGTCACCCCGCGCGACGTCACCCCCGAATCGACCCGCGACATCCTCGACCGTGAACTGCTCGGCATCGCCGAGGCGCTGCGCGCCTCCGGGCTGTCGGCCGGAATCGTCGAAGCAGGCGTGTCCCGCGGGCTCGCCGGGATTTCCGGCAGCACGCTCGTAGTTAATCTCGCCGGCTCAAGGGCCGCCGTCCGCGACGGCATGGCAACGCTGAGCCCGCTGGCGGTTCAGATCATCGGCCAGCTATCCAGCTTGGAGATCTAAGCAGATTGGACTTCGTGCGCTTCCGCTGCTGCGACGCAGACATGGCGTCGCAGTCGACGGCGGGACGCCGAGTGCAAATTGCGCCGACGGTCCGTTGGTTACGGGGACGTGAATGGCTATCTCTCCCGAAATGTGATCTTCGTCACACAGCGAGCGGGCTGTGACGGATCCTTCAAAGCCCACCCGCGATTCAGTTAACAAGATTTTCGGGGAACCGTTGCGCGAGTTACCGGTTGACGAGCGTGACAGTGTTTCGCCGGACGACGCCGCCGAGCACGATCAATGGTTGCGGGACAATATTCCGCCTCACCATGATTGACCTGTGATTTCGCGTTAAGCGTGGAAAACGGCAGGTCGTTGCTCTTCGTCAGAATCTGACACCGATGTGCGAAGCGAAAGCCGTCGAGTTACCTCGTGTTCGCAACATGATCGGCCCCGCGGCGCATGTCTCGCCCCCTAGCGGGAGTCCAGCAAATTTCCAGTGCTGAGTGGCGGTATCGGGCGCGATGACGCCCACGCGTTGCCGGGGCGATGCCTCCCCGTTATGTTCCTCCTGTCAACGATGAGCGAAACGTAAGAGCAGCATGTGAGGTCTCTCATTTGCATCACATGTGGCTCACGCGTCGTGTGTGGTCTAGCGGTAGTGCCAGACACGAACAACAACACGGTGAACCGGCAGGTTCACCGTCTACATAGCTAGGGAGAACATGAAGGCAATCAGTCGGGTGCTGATCGCGATGGTCGCGGCGATCGCTGCTCTGTTCGTGAGCACTGGCACCTCTCACGCAGGTCTGGACAACCAGCTGAGCCTGGTCGACGGCCAGGACCGGACGCTGACGATCCAGCAGTGGGACACCTTCCTAGACGGTGTGTTCCCCCTGGACCGCAACCGGCTGACCCGTGAGTGGTTCCACTCGGGCAGCGCCATCTACGACGTGGCCGGCCCGGGTGCCGACGAGTTCGAGGGCACGCTGGAGCTGGGTTACCAGATCGGCTTCCCCTGGTCGCTGGGTGTGGGCATCAACTTCAGCTACACCACGCCGAACATCCTGCTCGACGACGCCAACATCAACCCGCTGAGCGCCGGCTTCAACCCGCTGGGCTCGGTCATCACCCCGAACCTGTTCCCGGGTGTGTCGATCAGCGCCGACCTGGGTAACGGCCCGGGTATTCAGGAAGTGGCGACGTTCTCGGTTGACGTGTCGGGCCCGCACGGCAAGGTGGCGGTCTCCAACGCGCATGGCACCGTGACCGGTGCGGCCGGTGGTGTGCTTCTGCGTCCGTTCGCCCGCTTGATCAGCTCGGCTGGTGACAGCGTCACCACCTACGGCGAACCCTGGAACATGAACTAACTCCCAGCTCAGGGCATAACAAAACAGCCCCCGGCGATTCGCCGGGGGCTGTTTTGCGTTAAGCGCCACAGTAACGAGAGAAATCAGCTACAACATCTGTAACGGCTGCATCACGGTTTGCGATCACCCGTTGTAATGCCAGGCCCAAAGAGATGGGGAATACATGAAGGCAATCAGTCGGGTGCTGATCGCGATGGTCGCGGCGATCGCGGCTTTGTTCGTGAGCACTGGCACCTCTCATGCAGGTCTGGACAACCAGCTGAGCCTGGTCGACGGCCAGGACCGGACGCTCACGATCCAGCAGTGGGACACCTTCCTCGACGGTGTGTTCCCCCTGGACCGCAACCGGCTGACCCGTGAGTGGTTCCACTCGGGCAGCGCCATCTACGACGTGGCCGGCCCGGGTGCCGACGAGTTCGAGGGCACGCTGGAGCTGGGTTACCAGATCGGCTTCCCGTGGTCGCTGGGTGTGGGCATCAACTTCAGCTACACCACGCCGAACATCCTGCTCGACGACGCCAACATCAACCCGCTGAGCGCCGGCTTCAACCCGCTGGGCTCGGTCATTACCCCGAACCTGTTCCCGGGTGTGTCGATCAGCGCCGATCTGGGTAACGGTCCGGGTATTCAGGAAGTGGCGACGTTCTCGGTTGACGTGTCGGGCCCGCACGGCAAGGTGGCGGTCTCCAACGCGCACGGCACCGTGACCGGTGCGGCCGGTGGTGTGCTTCTGCGTCCGTTCGCCCGGTTGATCAGCTCGGCTGGTGACAGCGTCACCACCTACGGCGAAGCCTGGAACATGAACTAATCAGGTAGACCTGTCGGCGCTCGTCGTCTCGGCGGTGTCGGGGCTCGGCCCAGTGCCAGGGCCGGTGACGTGCTTGCCGCTGGAGCCGTTCGTCTCGGCCAGGATGTTGCGGATCTCGGTCAGGATCGCGAGCTCGGTGTCCTGCGCCTGTTCGACCTCGCCCTTCTTCCGCAGCCGGTTGTATGGGACGACGACCAGGAAGTAGACGACCGCGGCGACAAGGATGAAGTTGATGGCCGCCGACAGCAGGATGTTCAGGTCGATGGTCTGGCCGCCGCCGATGCCGATCCGCAGGATGCCGTAGTCGGAGTCGCCGCCTGCGCCGATGCGGCTGATCAACGGCGTGATGATGCTGTCGGTGAACTTCGTGACCAAAGCCGTGAACGCGGTGCCGATGACCACCGCGATCGACAGGTCGACGATGTTGCCCCTGGCCAGGAACTCCTTGAAGCCCTTCAACATGCGCTCGAATCCCTCCTGCATTCGTGTGCTACCTGACAAGCTCAGACGTTAGTCGTGTTGAGCGTGCGGCGGATGCGGTCCGGTGTTAGCTTCGCGGGGAATCAAGCTGTGCAGCAACGGAAAATGAACGGGGTCGCCATGCGGTGGCTGTTGTCGGCGGTGGCGGGTGCGGCAATTGGGCTCTCGGCGTTCGCGATTGGCACGGCAAGCGCCGAACCGACCCCGCCACCTGCACCCGGCCCGACGAGGTCCTCGTCGGATGACTTGGCCGACATGGTGATGGACGCCATCCAGCACGGCGGGCCCGCGGCACCGACGACGACGCCTGTGCCGGCACCACCCCACTGACGCGTCAGTGAAATGTGAGCGTCACGGTCTGCACAAGCGCCGCGGCCGCCACGTCGTTGGCGGCGTGGGCCGGAAGAGCCACCAGCACCACGCGGTCGCTTCCGTTGCCTGCGCCCTTCGGCTTTTCGGACACCAGGACCACGACGGCGTCGGTCGCCATCAGCTGCGGTCGCGCGTCTGCGCCTGCGTCGGATGTGCCTGCGGCAAGCACGTCCACCACGTCACCGGGGCGGACCAGATCCAGTAGTGCGCTGTCGGCCAGCGGCAGCGGCACGATGCGTGCGTCCGGGCCTGCCACAGATTCGGCCAGCCGAGGGCCAAGCACCCGCACGTCGGTCAGTACCTCCCCGCGCCGGGCAGGCCCTGCCAGCGTCGCACCGATGACCGCGTCGACGTCCGACTGGGAACCGTCGGGAACCGTTGCCGCCGTGCGGTTTTCAAGACGCACATCGTCCGCGGTCAGTTCGACACCAGAGGCCAGGTCGCGCGTCGCGACGACGATCTCGGTGCGATCACCCTGCGGGTTGGAGCGCAGCGCGACGACGGCGGCCAGAATGACGAGCGCGCCCGCGGCGACCCGCCGAGCGGCAAGCGTGCGCGACCAATCCGGCCGCAGCGCGGCCAGCAGCCGGCTCAACACCGACGGATTGAGAGAGTCCCCCATGCCGCCACGCTAGGCGGCAGACCGTTGTGAGAGGCGCGGGCGTGGGGGGCGCCTGTGGATAACCGTTCCTGGTTAGCTCGATGCCGCGGCGGCGGGCGCTGAGCTTGTCGAGCTCGAGCTCGAACCCTCGGATGAGGTGGAGCTGGACTTCTCGGACGACGACGAGCTGGGGGACGACGTGGAGCTGGTGGACTCCGAGCTGCTGGCGGAGCCGTTGGATGAGCTCTTGGCCGCGGTCTTGGCCGACTCGCGGCTGTCGTTGCGGTAGAAGCCGCTGCCCTTGAACACCACTCCCACGTTGCCGAAGAGCTTGCGCAGCCGGCCGCTGCACTCGGGACAGGTGGTCAGCGCAGCATCGCTGAAGGCCTGCACCGCGTCGAACCGATTGCTGCATTCGGTGCACGCATAGGAATAGGTAGGCACAAAAACCTCCGAGATGATCAAACTTCTTAGCACTCTACCGGCTCAAGTGCTAGAACCGCTATGTGGGCTCGCTCATTCCCGCCCGGCCGCCCGCTGTCATCCCGTGGGTCGCGCTGCTTGCTCTTGCGGTCGCGGTGGCCGGGTGGCTGCACTGGCGGACTCCGGCGGAGCAGCCGACGCCCGTCACCTCATCCGACTACGACGACGCGAGGGCGCAGCTGGCGGGGCTTCCCGTCAAGGGATGGGATCGGCTGACGGACTTCTCCCGCTACCGGTTCGGCGAACCCTGGAGCGACGACGTCAACGTCGAGTTCGGCCGCAACGGCTGCAACACCCGCGACGACATCCTGCGTCGCGACCTCACCGACCTCGTAGTGCGGCCGGGCACTTGCTATGCCCAAAGCGGTGTCCTGGTCGACCCGTACACCGGTGAGTCGATCGCGTTCGTCCGCGGCCCCGAGACCTCGGAGGCCGTCCAGATCGATCACCTGGTTTCGCTGTCGGATGCCTGGTACAAGGGCGCCAGGGAGTGGGACGAGCAGCGCCGCCGCGATTTCGCCAACGATCCGCGCAACCTGCTTGCGGTCAGCGCAAAAGCCAACTTCGACAAGGCGTTCCGCGATGCCAATGCGTGGCTGCCGCCGAACCAGGCGTTCCGCTGCGAGTTCGTCGCACGGCAGGTTGCGGTGAAAGCCGCCTACCGACTGTGGGTTTCGGCCAATGAGAAGCGCGCGATGGCAGCGGTGCTGGACCACTGCTAGCCGAGGGCGACCAAGCCGCCATTCGGTGTCAGTGCGTGCGTCATCCGCACGTCGTGCGGTTCGGCGGGCAGCCGGTCGACGAGCTCGTCGTCGCGGACCACGGCCACCAGCCGCGCCGCCGGAGCGGCCAGCGGCAGCGAGCGGTCGTAGAAACCCGCGCCGCGCCCCAGCCGTACCCCGGCCCTGTCGACCGCGAGCGCAGGCACCAGCACCACGGTGGCCGCCGCGATCGCGTCGGCGGGCAGCCAGGGCTCGGCCGGCTCGCGCAAGCCGAACCGCGCCTGCGTCAGGCTGCCGGGGCGGTACTCGCCCCACTGCAGCGGCACGGGCACGCCAGTGTCGTCGTGGCGTGCGACCGGCAGCAGCACCCGCACACCGCGGAGCAGCAGGGAATCGATCAGTTCGGCCGAGCCGGGTTCGGAGCCGATGGGCACGTACGCGCAGACCGTTTCACCGCCGCCGACGAACGCAGGCAGGTGTCCGCACAGCGCATCGGCCTCGGTGTCGTGCAGTTGCGGCGCCAATGTGCGGCGGGCCAGCAGGATCTCGGCTCGCAGTTCAGTCTTCGTCGGGCCCGCCACAGCGTCCACGATGACAGCCCATTCGTAGGTACCGCAAAGCCGACGCAACTGTGGCCTTCGAGGGTTAACCAAGCTAATGAGGTTTAAGGTGTGAACGATGACACGGCCTCTGGTACCGATACCGCGCACGGCGGTCGTCCCAGCTGCTGGGTTGGGGACACGGTTCCTGCCTGCCACCAAGACGGTGCCGAAGGAATTGCTGCCCGTCGTCGATACACCGGGCATCGAGTTGGTGGCCGCAGAGGCCGCCGACGCCGGCGCCGAACGTTTGATCATCGTGACCTCCGAAGGCAAGGACGGCGTCGTCGCGCACTTCGTCCAAGACCTTGTCTTGGAGGGGACGTTGGAGGCTCGGGGCAAGACTTTGATGCTGGAAAAGGTGCGCCGCGCGCCTGCGCTGATCAAGGTCGAGTCGGTGGTTCAGGCCGAACCGCTCGGCCTGGGCCACGCCGTGGGATGTGTCGAAGGCAGCCTGTCGCCGGACGAAGATGCGATCGCGGTGCTGCTGCCCGACGACCTCGTGCTACCGACGGGTGTGCTGGAGACGATGTCGAAGGTGCGCGCCAAGCGCGGCGGTTCGGTGCTGTGCGCCATCGAGGTGGGGCCCGACGAGATAAGTGCCTACGGCGTTTTCGACGTCGAGACCGTGCCCGACACCAACAATCCGAACGTGCTACGGGTCAAGGGCATGGTGGAGAAGCCGAAGTCCGAGGACGCGCCGTCGCTGTACGCCGCGGCCGGACGCTATGTCCTCGACCGCGCGATTTTCGACGCGCTGAAGCGGGTTCAGCGCGGGGCCGGTGGCGAGATCCAGCTGACCGACGCGATCGCTCTTCTGATCGCTGAGGGCCATCCGGTGCATGTGGTCGTGCACCGCGGCTCTCGACACGACCTCGGAAATCCCGGCGGCTACCTCAAGGCTGCGGTTGACTTTGCGTTACAGCGCGACGACTACGGGCCCGAACTGCGGCGGTGGTTGGTGGAGCGATTGGGGCTGATCGATTGCTGACGCGCCACGACGGCCTCTGACGCCTAGATAGGGGTGCGGTGCGTTCGGTCGAAGAACAGCAGGCCCGGGTAGCGGCCGCTGCGGTGGCGCCACGCCCGGTCCGGGTAGCGATCGCAGAAGCGCAGGGATTGATGTGCGCCGAGGAGGTCGTCACCGAGCGCCCGTTGCCGGGATTCGATCAGGCCGCCATCGACGGCTACGCCGTGCGCAGCGTGGATGTGCTCGGCGTCGGTCCTCAGGACGGCGACGACGACTCGGATTCCGATGACGACGGAAACCACGAAGTCAGCCTCCCGGTGATGGGCTCGATCGAGGCCGGCGCCCGCCAACCGAGCCGGCTGCAGCCGCGCCAGGCCGCGCGTGTGCAGACGGGCGCGCCGATGCCGACGCTCGCCGACGCGGTGCTGCCGTTGCGGTGGACCGACGGCGGTGAGGCGCGAGTGACCGTGTTGCGTGGCGTGCGCTCGGGCGCCTACGTCCGACGCACCGGCGACGACGTTCAGCCCGGCGACGTCGCGGTGCGCGCAGGCACGATCATCGGCCCGGCCCAGGTGGGCCTGCTGGCCGCGGTCGGCCGGGAGCGGGTGCTGGTGCATCCGCGGCCTCGCCTGTCGGTGATGTGCGTCGGCGGTGAACTCGTCGACACTTCCCGAACACCAGGCAACGGCCAGGTCTACGACGTGAATTCGTACGCGCTGGCCGCAGCGGGCCGCGACGCCGGCGCCGAGGTGAACCGTGTCGGCATCGTCGACACCGAAGCCAACGAACTGCGGGAAATCGTTGAGGGCCAACTCAACCGCGCGGAGGTGGTGGTGATCGCGGGCGCGGTCGGCGGCGCCGCCGCCGAAGGCGTCCGGGCGGTGCTCGGGCAACTCGGTGAAATGGAGGTCACCCGCATCGCGATGCACCCCGGCTCGGTGCAGGGCTTCGGCCAACTCGGCCCGGAAGGCGTGCCGGTGTTTCTGCTGCCTGCCAACCCGGTGAGCGCGCTGGTGGTCTTCGAGGTGATGGTGCGGCCCCTGATCCGGCTGTCGCTGGGCAAACGGCAGCCGATGCGGAGGGTTGTGCAGGCCCGCACGCTGTCGCCGATCGCCTCGGTCGCGGGCCGCAAGGGCTACCTGCGCGGCCAGCTGATGCGCGATCAGGACACCGGCGAGTATCTGGTGCAGGCCCTCGGTGGCGAGCCGGGAGCGTCGTCGCATCTGCTGGCGACCCTCGCCGAAGCAAACTGTTTGGTGGTGGTTCCCAGCGAGGCTGATCAGGTCCGCACCGGCGAGATCGTCGACGTCGCGTTCCTGGCCCAGCGCGGCTGATAGCGAAGCCTACGTGCCGTCATGAACCTGTGGCGTTCGAGTTCATTGCATCCGGGATGGCCGATGCCCGTCGGCCCGCTGCGTGTTCCCGCCGGTTTGGTGCGACTGCGCCCGGTGCGGCTGCGCGACGCGGCGACCTGGAGCCGCATCAGGTTGGCCGATCGTGCGCACCTGGAACCGTGGGAACCGGAAGCCGATGTGAATTGGGAAGTGCGGCATGCGGTTTCGTCGTGGCCAGCGGTGTGCTCGGGGTTGCGCGCCGAGGCGCGCAAGGGCCGAATGCTGCCGTACGTCATCGAGGTCGACGGGCAATTCGGCGGTCAGCTGACCATCGGCAACGTGACACATGGCGCGCTGCGCTCGGCCTGGATCGGTTACTGGGTGGCCAGCTCGGCGACCGGTGGCGGGGTCGCGACGGCCGCGCTGGCGCTGGGCCTTGACCACTGTTTCGGCCCAATTAGGCTGCACCGCGTCGAGGCGACGGTGCGCCCAGAGAACGCGGCGAGCCGGGCCGTGCTCGCAAAGGTCGGCTTCCGCGAGGAAGGGCTCCTGCGGCGCTACCTAGAGGTGGACGGCGCCTGGCGCGATCACCTGCTGGTGGCCGTCACCGTCGAGGAACTCAACGGCTCGGCGGCTTCCGCGCTGGTGCGCGAGGGCCACGCGAGCTGGGCCTGATGCCCTTCACGCGCGAGTTCTGCAGGAGGGCTGTCCGCTCGGCGAAACCACGACCGTGGTGCAGAACTCGGCGCGGCGAAGCCGGCTCGGTTTGTTACTGATGTGACATTTGTGACTGTTGGTGCTTGTCACCTGTGAATTACAGGTGTGTAATTGACCTCGGCGCGCCATCCACGGATGCGCTGGTCACGGACCTAGCCTGATGGGGAAAGGAGCAGGCGTCATGCCAAGCATCCCCCAATCTCTCCTCTGGATCTCCCTTGTCGTGCTCTGGCTCTTCGTGTTGGTCCCGATGTTGATCAGCAAGCGCGATGCGGTGCGCCGTACCAGCGACGTGGCCCTGGCGACGCGAGTGCTCAACACGGGCCGTGGCGCGCGGCTGCTGCGGCGCGGACGACCTGCGGCGGGACACAACAGCGATCCGGACTGGCAGCCGTCCGACAACGATGTCGACGAGGAACTCCACGACGAGTCCTCGGAGCGCTCGGTGGTCCGCGTGGCCGCCGTCGACGCTGAGATCGACAGTGAGCCGGACTACCTCGACGTCGACGTCGTCGACGAGGACTCCGGCGCGTTGCCAATCGGTCAGAGCGACGCCGACGAAGAGTCCATCGACGACGTCGCCGAAGCGGAGCCCGAGGAGTTCGTGGAGCCCGCGCCTCAAACCGACGAGCTGCCATTGGATTTCGGCGAGGCACCCGAGACATCCGAGGCGGACGAGCCCGAGGAAGAGTACGAACCCGACGGCACCGAGGACGAGTACGAGTACGTCGCCGATTCCTCGGGACTGGAGGCGCCGTCGGACAACGATCTGCAGATGGCCGCATCGCTGAGCGACGCACGCAGGCGCCGGTACGAATCCAAGACTGCCGCGGCGGTCGGCGCGCGCAAGTACAAGTTCCGCAAACGCATGCTGACCGTCATGGCTGTGTTGGTGGTGGCCTCGGCAGCGGCGGCGTTCACGGTGGCGCCTGCGGCGTGGTGGGCGTGCGGCTCGATCGGCGTCGTGACCGTGCTCTACCTGGGGTATCTGCGCCGCCAGACCCGCATCGAGGAGCGGCTGCGCCGGCGCCGTGCCCAGCGGATCGCGCGCGCACGACTGGGTGTGGAGAACACCGATGACCGGGAGTTCGACGTGGTTCCGTCGCGTCTGCGCCGACCCGGCTCAGTGGTGCTGGAGATCGATGACGAGGATCCGATCTTCGAGCACCTCGACTACGCCCCGTTTGCGCGCGGTTTCGATCTGCCGCACGCTGCGGGCCAGTAGTCGCCGGTTTCGGCGGCCGCTCGGCGGCTGGTAGCCTGCTACCGGTATCAGGGGCTATGGCGCAGTTGGTAGCGCGACTCGTTCGCATCGAGTAGGTCAGGGGTTCGATTCCCCTTAGCTCCACAATAAACGTCGAGGAGTAGGCGAACTCACCCGTCACGGCGCGTATCGCCTATGACTCCACAAGGTGCTGAAGGTTTTTCAGGCTTTCGGAGAGTGAGCGGCCGACTCGCGGGCCGCGATGCGGTCAGCGATCAGCCCGAGCAGCCCGCCGTCTGAGTGGTAGGCAAGCCGGAATGTCACGCTGGTACGTCCAGGCCCAGCATCACGCAGCCATTGGTGCTGGGCTTTGCTTGTGGTCGGCGGACTTCGGCGTTTCGGGTGTCGGTGAGGCCGGAACCAGCTCGTTCGCGCCGTTGCTGGCGCCAGTCAGTGTCGGCGTCTAGCGTCGGAATCGTGTCGACTGCGTCGCATCCCGCCGAGCCACACGCGGGTTCGGTGTCATCCAAACTCAACTGGCTGCGTGCTGGCGTCTTGGGCGCCAACGACGGGATCGTTTCCACAGCCGGCATCGTGGTCGGAGTTGCGGCAGCGACGGCGGCACGAGGCCCGATCCTGACCGCGGGAATCGCCGGGTTGGCCGCCGGCGCTGTGTCGATGGCATTGGGGGAGTATGTATCGGTTAGCACCCAGCGTGACACCGAGCGGACACTTTTGAGGAAGGAACGCGGGGAGTTACGCGAGGACCCGGCCGCCGAGCTGGACGAGCTCGCGGCGCTGTATGAGGCCAAAGGATTATCGACGGCAACCGCGCGCACAGTTGCCGAGGAACTCACCGATCATGATGCGTTCGCCGCGCACGCCGAAGTAGAGCTCGGTATCGATCCCGACGATTTGACCAACCCCTGGCAGGCCGCCCTATCATCTGCACTGTCGTTCATTGTCGGCGCACTGCTGCCACTGATCGCAATCCTGTTGCCGCCCACCACAGTCCGAATCCCGGTGACCGTTGCGGCAGTGCTCGTAGCCCTTGTGGTCACCGGCGCGGTATCGGCAAGTCTGGGCGGGGCGCCCAAGCAACGTGCAATCACGCGCAACATCATCGGCGGTAGTTTGGCTCTGGGCATCACCTATGCCATCGGACATCTCGTGGGCGCAGCGATCACCTAAGCCTTCCGCGAGCCGGACGACGGACGACTATCTAGGTCGAAGGCACTACGCATCGCGACCGCGGAGCGAACTGCGTGACCGCAGCGATCAAGGCGTCGACGATCCCACAGCCGACTGCTTGCTCCATGTCGCTTTTGCCCCTGAATCCCCGATGCGGTAGACCTGCACTGTCGTCGCCACGCTCGCGATGACCACGATGGCCGCAATGAGCCACCGCGCAATGGGTTTGAGGGATTTCCCACGCGCTTCTCGAAGGTGGACGAAGGCGATCAGCGCAGCCGCCGCCACCAACGCTATGGAGAAGTACGCCATTGTGTCGCCCAATTCGGTGTGAGCATGCAACAGTGGCGACCCTCCCTTGCGTTTCGCCAGCCATTCACCTGCGTCCGTCGTCAATGGTGTGAGAACTGCCGTAGTCGCCGCCAGCGCGAGCACCAGCCACACCAACCGTTGACGTGCCAACGGCCAAAACGTGCACACGATCGCGAGAACGGCGGTGAACGGACCCAAGACAACGATGAAATGCACGAGCAAGACGTGGGCGGGCAGCCCATTGATCGTCGACAACTGTCACTCCTCGAAAGGACGCAGGGATTCGGGAAAATGATCTGCCACCAATTACAAACTCGTGCCTGCCTTTCGGTCACCGGGTCCCCGGCTGACGTCGGTGATCAGTGAGAGTGCGAGCCGTGGGCACAGATCGACTGCGGTGCGCGCCTCGGACAGCGCTGAGGGTGGTACGGCAGGCTCACGGGAGCCATCTCGAGCGATGGGGTAGCCCCAGTCGTCGCGGCCAACGAGACGTGGCAGGAGTTCGGTGCACAGTCCGCGGCCGTGGCAGCGGGTCCAGTCGATGTGCAGGCGCGTCGGTGATGTCGGCGGTGTTCTCATCGTGATCCCGAGGTGTGGTGTCGTGGGTGGCCGGTGTCGTGCACCGACGTCAGGGCGGCTTCGCATCGGCCGTGGCGATGGTGGGTGATGTCGGAAGCGAAGGCGTCGAGTGCGCTGCGGGCCAGCCGGGCGGTTCCGTCGGGGTGGCGACACGAGCCCCGGCCGTCGATGAGGTCGATCATCCGGCGCACTTCGTCGACGAGGCGGTCGTCGACTCTGCGATAGGCGAGATCGTCGAAGAGCCTGGCCAATTGGGGCAGGCCGTTGCGGCACGGACCACATTGGCGGGCGCTCTCGCCGGCAAGGTAGCCGAGCACATCTGCGGTGCGCGCGAGTCCGCACTGGTCGACGGGCAGCGCGTGGATGATGCCGGCACCGGGGCCGGCGCCGAGGTGAGCCAGGCCGGCACGCGACAGTCGGGCGCCGGTGACCATTGCGCCGGGAATCCAACTGCCGTGGTACCCGCCCAGCAGTACGGCGCGAAGCGCCTGGGGGTCGGTGACACCGAGGTGCCCGACGAGGTCGGTCAATCGCGTTCCTGTCGGCACTTCGAGGACCGAGTACGTCGTTGGTCCACCCGTCAAAGTGACGAGCATCGTCCCCGGCTCGGAAGGATCGCCGACCGATCTGAACCAGCGCGATCCGTACCGGGCAATCAGCGCGATGTGCGCCAGCGTTTCGACGTTGTTGACCAGTGTGGGATGCCCCCGCACCCCAGATATCGAGGAGGGTCGGGTCCGGTCGCGGGGCAGAGCCGGACCACCCTCGACCCGCCTGACGACGGCTGATTCCTCCCCTGCGACAAATCCGTCGGGGGCCGCGACGGCGGTGACCCGGTGGCGATCCACCTTTGCCGATCTTCGCTCGCTGATGGCAGTCTTGATCGCCGTCACCGCGCGGGACGGAACATACATGACGACCTTGTCAGCCGACACTGCTGCGGCGGCGACGTTGAGACCGTCGAGGACCAGGTGCGGTGCGCGAGAAAGCAGTTCGGCGTCCTTGTGGCTGAGTGGCTCGCCCTCGGCTCCATTGCCGATCACCACCGCTTTGCGACCGGTGACCGAGGCCATCTTGCGTCCGGTGGGGAAACCGGCGCCGCCGCGACCGGTCAGTCCTGACCGGTCAAGCAGGGGCACCAATGTCGTCGCGGCCGATTCAGGCAGCGCGCCGAACCGCTGTTGGTGTTCGATCAGGCCCGGGCCTTGCGCGGCGAACAGACGATGAGCGGTTGGCGGCTCCGGAGGGCGGTTCCGCCGGGACGTCGTCATGGGCGCCCCGATGTTCGGGTGCCGGCGTACTCCGTGTAGTTGGCGTGCAGCCGCCACACCAGCGCGCCGGACACCGTGACCGCGCAGCACCCCGCGAACAGCAGGAACCACCCGTGGCCAGCGTCGGTTCCGTTCCCGAGCGCGTGTGCCATGGCCGCCGGCCACAAGGCGTAGGTCGTCCAATGGACCGTGCGGAAGACCCGCACGCCAAGCCGGTGGCGCAGCAGACTCGTAACGATTACCACGGCGAGCAGCTCGAAGGTGAGCGTCCCCAGCCCGAGCCAGACCGGTCGGTAGGTGCCTAGGAACGGCACGATGAAGTCGACGAGGCGTAGCTGCGCGTAGGGGTCGAAGAACAGCAGCAGCATGTGCACGATGACGAGCAACGTTCCAGCCAGAGCGGCGAAGCGATGGACATCGGCAACGGCAAATCTCGGCAGCACCACCAGCGGACGCCCCGACCGGGTGGCGATACCCAGAAAGAGTGAGGCGGTCATGAAGGCGAGCGCCGTGATGCCTGTGCCTCGGCCCAGTGCCCACAGTGCCTGGTCGATCACTGCCGCACTCCATTGCCGTCGGTCGGCCACCCGCAGATGGTGTGGACGTTGCGCTCGCTGTCCACCAGTCGCGCGGGAATGCCAAGCGTGCGAATCCAATCCAGCGCCCGCCAGCCGCGGATGATCGCAGCAGTGCTGACCGTGTTGGCGGCCAAGCAGGTCTGTCCGGCGACGCTTACCGTGCGCCACACCGGGTCCGCAGACCAGCCTGTATGTGGGTCGACGATGTGGTGGACGAGGTCCGCACCGCGTCGCCACCGACGCCGAATCGTGCTCGACGTGGCCAGCGCGGCCCCCGACGGCAGCGCCACCGAACTCGGCGGATCGTCGGCATCGTCGTGCACCAGTACTTGCCAGCCACCGTCGGGCGCAGGTCCTGCGGTGGCGATGTCACCACCCAGGTTGATGAGCACGCCGCTACCGGTGGCCCGGTGGACACGGTCGGCGCAACGGTCCGCGGCGATCGCCTTGGCCGTCGCTCCTAGATCGAGCACCACCCCCGGTGGAATGGTCACGATGCGATCCTCGAGGGTGATCATCGACCACCTCGCCGGAATGCTGATCGACGCGGTCACTCGGTGGGTGTGATCGAGCGTGGCAATGTCGCGGTCGTATCCGAGGGCGATCATTCTGGCGCCGATCGTGGGATCGACATCACCGTCGGTCTGGCGGGCCGCCGTGATCGCGGCGTCGAGCAGGTCGGCCAGTAGCTCACTCACGTGAGTCGGCCGTCCGGCCGACGCTGCGAGCGCGTTGATCTCGGAATCGGGCCGGAATCGCGATGCGGCAGCCTCGATGGTGTCGAGTTCGGCGTCGACCTCCCGGCGGGCGACGGCCAGCGAATCGGGATCGGTGACGACGATCTGCATGCTGGTACTCCAACGCTGCCACTGCGTTGTCGCAGTGTCCGCGCCAGAGTCAGTGCATTGTTCGGGGGCGACAGTCACGAGCCGCGAGAAATCGTCACGTGCGGGGAGTAGTTCGGCGCCATCACCGTCGTCGGGGTGAGATTGCGCCGCTTGGTTGTCGGGGGAGCTTGGGCCTGGGTTGCCGGAGCTTGATGGGTGACGGGCGGCGCCTGCTCGACGGTCGGTTCGGGCGTGTACTGGGGCGTGTATTCAGGTACCGGGGTGTAGGTCGGGACCGGGGGCTGTTCAACGGTCGTCTGCGGGGTGTATTCGGCAACGGGTGGCGTGGTTGTCGCCGGGATGGGCGGTGGCGGCGGGACCTCCGCCGCCGTCACGACCTCCGGCGCCGGTGGAAGGTTCTCGGCGGGGGAGGGGACAAGCTCCTCGGGGGCAGGGATGGCCGCTTCGGCACCGACGTCTGCCACTGCCGGCTTGACGGTATCGCTATAGGCAAGAGCCGAAGTGCCTGCGACACCGGCCACACCCACGCCGACCAACGCCCACGAGGTGACCGCCGCGCGGCGGAAGCCCAGACGAGGTGAGTCCATGTATCGAAGGCTGACACCAGTTTCTTACAGCCCTCGAAGAAGTAGCGTGGCAGGCTCTGTGGGTGGCCGAGCGACGCCCAGCACCGACATTGCTGATTGTCGAGGACGACCGCGCACTCGGCGAGATGCTCGCCGACCTGTTCGGCACCGAAGGCTACCTCGTCGACGTCGCGCACGATGGCCAGCAAGGGCTACACCGGGGCCTCACCGGCAGCTATGACGCCATGATCGTCGATCGTGGATTGCCGGTGATGGACGGTTCCGAGCTGGTCGCCCTTCTCCGATCACGAGGCATCGCCACTCCTGCATTGCTGCTCACCGCGCGCGGTTCGGTCGCGGATCGAGTCGAAGGCCTCGACTCCGGGGCGCAGGACTATCTGGTCAAACCGTTCGAGGTAGCTGAACTGCTCGCCCGAGTGCGGGCATTGCTGCGCCGACCCGACGGTCGCTCGACACTGCGCGTCGGCGGACTCTGCCTGGACCGGCTGACGCGCAAAGTCAGCGGTAGCAGCGTCGATGGCGACGGCATCGACCTATCAGAGCGCGAGGCGGCGCTTCTCGCGGTCCTGATGAGCGCCCCGCGGCGGGTCTTCACCCGCGGTCAGCTGCTCGATGCGGTATTCGATGGTGTCGACTCGTCCGGCGCCGTCGATACCTATGTCCATTACCTGCGACGCAAGCTCGGAAGGGACATCATCCACACGGTGCACGGCACCGGCTACCGCCTCGGAGCCGAATGAGGACCGACAGCGATCTCAGCGTCGTTCACCGTGCCGGCCGGATCGCTGCAGTACAGGCTTCCCTCGCACTTGCCGCAGTCCTGCTGGTGGTCGGGGCGGTGGTGTATCTCGTCGACATCCGTGTACAGGAGCAGCAGATCAGGTCCCAACTGTCGTCCGTGGCTTTGGCGGCCGACGATGCCACCGATCCGCCGCCGGGAATGATCCTGGTGCTGCGCGACCTGGCGGGGAAGGTGGAGGCCAGCGACGACGGAATTCCGACGGCGGAGTTGCTCGCACGTCCTGCCGGATTCTTCGAAACTCAGATCGACGGAGCCCCATTTCGCGCGGTGGTCGTGAACAAGCCCGAGGGCACAGTGGTCGCGCTACTCGATCTGGGGCCCTACAAGGCGGGTCGGAGCCGGCTGCTGGTATCGCTGGGTATCGCCGAACTGGCCGGGATCGTGGCCTCCATTGCCGTGGTCAGCTTGCTCACCAGAAGGTCGATCCGCCCCCTTGTCGAGGCGCTGGCTCTGCAACGACGTTTCGTCGCCGACGCATCGCACGAACTTCGCGCCCCGCTGACGGTGCTGCACACCCGGATCCAGCTACTCGCCCGCCGCTTCGACGATGGCGATGCCCAACAGAACAAAGAACAGATCGACGCGCTCGCTTCAGATACACGCGCGCTCGGTGAGGTGATCGAGGATCTGCTGGCGTCGGCATCCATGACGTCAGACAACGCTCCGCAGGAGCGCATCGATCTCGCCACAATGGTGCAAGCGGCCTGCGAGAGCATGACTCAGCACGCCGAAACGGCTGGCGTGAACCTCGTCGCCGAAGCGAATGGCCCCGCGCCCGTAGGAGAATTCGTCGTTCTCGGGTCCGGCTCCGCGCTTCGCCGCGCGATTACCTCCCTCGTCGACAACGCCCTCGCGCACGAGCACCGCGGCGGAACGATTGCGGTTTCCCTCAGACGGCACCATGACGACATCCTCATCGAGGTGCGTGACGACGGCGTGGGCATCGACCCAAGCGCCATGGAAACGTTATTCAACCGCTTCTCACGCGGAAAGACCCACACTGCCGCCGGCGATCGCCCGCGCTACGGCATCGGTTTGGCACTCGTGCGAGAGATCGCGCACGCGCACCGAGGGCACATCGCCGTCGCGCAGACCCCTGGCGGCGGGGCCACTTTCACGCTCACCATTCCCGCCGCACCTCTCGACTCCTGCTGATTGCGCGGGCCAGTCTCGGGTGCACCTGTGGTCGCGCAGATGATCGGGCGCATGTGTCCAAGCGCTAAGCCGACGCTACGCTGCCGAGCTGGGGCGGAGCGATTCCGCGCGTTAAATCGTCACTCGCGACGATTTACTCTTCGGCTGTGGTTAGCTTTGCGGGCCGATGGTCGTCCGACCACCGAGTGAGGGAGTTCCCCATGTTGGTGTCAGGACGTAATCGGCGCAGCGCCATGATCGGAGGCATCGCTACCGGGGTCATCGCCGGGGCGATGCTGCTCGTGTGCGCTTCACCTGCCTCTGCTGATCCCGTTCCCGGCGGACCTCCGCCCAACTGCACGGCTGGTGACCTGGCGGTGGCGTCGGGCACCGTCGGAACGGCGATGGGCGACTACTTGTTCAGTCACCCGGACGTGAACGACTTCTTTACCAGCCTGCGTGGGCAGCCGAGCGCCGAAATACACGACCGGGTCCAGACCTACATGGACGCCCACCCGCAGGTCGAGTCCGAGATCAACGGGATCCGCCAACCCCTCACCGATCTGAGAAGCCGCTGCGACCTCGGCGCATCACCAATGGGTTCCTAGGAGACACGCAACATGACACATTGGACACGCCCATGGACCGTCGCGGCAGCAAGCGTACTGGCCATCGCCGCCATCCCCGGAGCGATACTTACGATCCAGCCAACGGGTGTCGCTAGCGCCGATGTCTGCGCCACCGCCGGGCGACGGGTCCAGGTAAGCGGATGCGCGAACATCGCCGACGCCGTTGCACCCTATGTTCCGCCGCCTGCGTACTACGCCCCGATGCCCTACGACCCACCACCGCCGCCGAACGTCACCGGATGCGTGAGCTACAACGGCAGATGGGTCAACGCCGCTGGGTGCAACTAGGCCAATTGCTGATCGGCCCGAACGCACCTGCCACACCGTCATCGAATATTCACCGCAGCTTAGGGGCTATTTCCGCAGGTCAGTGCCGGGGTTCGATTCCCCTTAGCTTCACCAAAGTTTCGTTGGTCGAAATGCCGTCGGTTCGAAGAGTCAATCTTGATGGACTCCTGGACGCTGCATGCTCACGTCCGGGCGGACTGGACGACAACTCACGCCGTCGACTCGTCTCTGGCTGCAAGCCGACGACATCCTATTCGTACCGAGTCGCCGACAGCCGCCGACGGCGACGATTCGGGCGGTAGCCAATCCGCGAGCAGGTGAAGCGACCGGCTCTTATGGTTAGCCGGTGGAGGACCACCTGCCGACTAGGACAATTCGGCGCGCTTTGGCCCACTGTCCCAAGTTTCGCCTCGTTGCATGAAATGGATCTCGCTCGTCGGGTCGAATTAGCGCTTGTGTATTCGGCTACGTTGCCGAGTAGGCGGCGTAGCTGCCGCCGTCCGCGGTGGAGCCGGGACATCACAGTTCCTTGCGGGACGTGCATGATTTCGGCGTCGGGCAACGTGTCGAGCGCTTCGTCCTCCGCGGAACGCAGCCCGGTCGACGATTCAGCATCGGGGCCGCCGGTCAGTTGTCTCCTGGATCCGTCGCTGCGCTTCCGTCGGGCTCGAAGGGGCGTCCCTCGAGGGCGGCGAAGACGCGCAGTGGATCCAGATAGTCGCGCCACTCTGCGACTTTGCGGTCCTTGATGACGACCACGGATATGTATCTGTTGCCGTAGGGCTGACCGGTGGCGACAACCCTTCCCTCGGAGGAGTATTCGAGCACCACCGACGACGTTGACGGTGAGTGATGGACTCGCAGGTCGTCGCAGCGGTCGAGGAAGAACGTGGAGCCGTAGCCTCGGTAGAGTTCGATGAGGTTCGCGCGGCCGACTATGTGGCGCGGGTAGTTCGGAACCGTGATGATGAAGTCGAAGACCACGTCCTGGGCCAGCATGTCGAAGAAGTGCTCACCGTCCACGTATCCCGCAAGGCCTTCCTCGATAATCCGAAAGAACGGATCCAGCGCACGGAAGTCGTCCATGTTCTCGATCACTCGATACCCCCGGGAATTGTTGGTAGCAGACAATTTTGGATTGCGGGATCTCAAGCAGATCGTCGCATGCACCGACTACGCCTCGCCATACGGCTTCGCCGCCGCCATCACGCCGTGCTGCCCACTCAGGTGGGCTTCGTCGCCCGATTCGGCCCGGTAGCCGGGGCCTGCCTCGGGGGTGACGTTGTGTGCGGTGATGTCCTCGCCGCAATGGGCGCATGTGAGGCGCGGGTCGGCGATTTCGCCGCATGCGTTGTGGCGCAGCACGATCGGTGGGCCGTTCGGGTGCGGCAGATGTTCGTCGCCCCACCGCATCAGGGTCACGATCGCTCCAAAGAGATCGCGCCCGGCGTCGGTGAGCCGGTACTCGTGGCGCTCGGGATCCTGGGAATAGGGGACCCGCTCAAGCACCCCCGCGTCGACCAGCATGCGCAGCCGGGACGAGAGCGTGGGCCGCGGGATGTTGAGGTTGCGCGCGAGCTGACCGAAGCGGCGCACGCCGAAGAACGCTTCGCGCAGGATGAGCAGCGTCCAACGCTCGCCGACCAGCTCGAGGGCTCGGCCGACGGACTCGCCTTCGAGCCGGTGGGACAGATCAGAGGAGGCGACCACGGTTCAATAACCATACCGGTTCAGTTGATGAACCACTAGTGGTAACGTGATTGAACCAGTTGTCCGCCCCACACGAATGCTGAGATCGCCATGAACCAGCCCGACCTAAGGACTGCACCGCCGAGCGGTGCGAACGAGATCGAGATGGTCGCACATCAGATCGCTGTGACGGCACAGGAGATGTCCGTCGAGATCGACAACGACCGCCGGCTACCCGACGAGTTGGTGGCGCTCCTCGGGGAGTCCGGACTGCTCCGCGCCGGCGCACCGGAGGAAGTCCGTGCGCTGGAACTGCCGCCCGGAGTCGCCCTGCGGTGCGCAGAAGCGGTGGCGCGCGGCAACGCCTCAGCGGGCTGGTGCGTGTCGATCGCGATCACCAGCAGTCTGCTGGTCGCCTACTTGCCGACTTCGAGCCGCGATGCGCTCTTCGGTGAAGGGCGCGGTGTCGCCGCAGGAGTCTGGGCTCCGCGCGGCACAGCGCGGACGGTGGACGGCGGCGTCGTGGTGTCCGGCCGCTGGCCGTTCTGCAGCGGAATCACGCACGCGGACATGATGTTTGCCGGCTGCCTTGTTGACGATCGGCGCGTGCCGTCGGTGGTCGCGCTACGCAAAGAAGACCTCAAGATTCTCGACACCTGGCACACGCTGGGCCTGCGCGGCACCGGCAGCCACGACACCGTTGCCGATGAGGTTTTTGTGCCAGCCGACCGCATGTTCTCGTTGTTCGACGGCCCGAACTTGGACCGGCCGCTGTATCGCTTCCCGGTGTTCGGGTTCTTCGCGTTGTCGATCGCCGCCGCCGCGTTGGGCAATGCGCGCGCCGCGATCGACGACCTCATCGAGTTGGCCTGCACCAAGAAGGGGCTTGGGTCGACCCGCACCCTGGCTGAGCGTCCCGCCACCCAAGCGGCGGTGGCGACGGCCGAGTCGGCGTTGGGCGCTGCGCGAGCGCTGTACTACCAGGCGATCGAAACCGCATGGCAGGCCAGCCAGGGCGGCGACGAAGTGTCCGTCGAAATGCGAAACCGCCTGCGCCTCGCGGCGACTCACGCGGTGCGCACGTCTGCCGACGTGGTCCGTGACATGTACGACCTCGCAGGCGGGACCGCGATATACGACAGCTCCCCACTGCAGCGACGATTCCGAGATGCGTACACCGCCACCGCTCATTTCCAGGTCAACGAGGCATCACGCGAGCTGCCCGGACGCGTCCTGCTCGACCAGCCTGCCGACGTGTCGATGCTGTGACCGGACGTATTGAAGTCGCCCTGCCGTTCTGGCTTGACCGGCGCGACGAGGAGGCGCTGGACGTCGCGCAGGCGGCGCGTGAAGCCCAGTTCGACACGCTGTGGATCGGCGAGATGGCCACTTACGACGCCTTCGCGTTGGCCACCGCCGTCGGGCACCGCGTCCCCGGCTTGCACCTGAAGGTCGGACCGTTGGCGCTGGGTGTCCGCACCCCGGTAACTCTGGCGCTCGGCGCATCGTCGGTCGCGTCTCTCACCGGCAGCGACGTCGACATCGCGCTTGGCGCGTCCAGTCCAGCGATCGTGGCCGGCTGGCACGACCGCCCCTGGGCGCAACACGCGTCGTGCACGCGCGAAACGATCGAGTGTCTGAGGTCGATCCTGGCCGGGAAGCGACTCGACTACACCGGGCGGCACGTTCGCACCCGTGGCTTCCGGCTGCGAAAACCGATGCCGGACAGCAGAATCGCGGTAGGTGTATTCGGGCCGGCGATGACGCGGGTCGCGGCGCAGCACGCTGATGAGGTCGTCCTCAACCTCGTTCCGCCGACCCGCGTCGCCGAGATCCGTGAGGTGATCGACACCGAAGCCAAGACCGCCGGTCGTCCCGCGCCACGCCTGACAGTGTGGGTTCCGGTCGCAGTCAACCCCGGCGGCGCGGCGCACGGCCAGTTGTCGGCCCAGCTGGCCGTCTATCTGGCCCCTCCCGGATACGGCGAAATGTTCAGCGAGCTCGGCTTTCTCGACCTCGTCCAGCGCGCCCGCGCGGGTGCGAAACGCTTCGAGTTGGCGGCCGCCGTCCCCGTCGAGCTACTCGATCAGGTGTGCGCCCTGGGTTCGCCGGACCGCATTGCCGCGAGGCTCCAGGCCTACCACCACGCCGGCGCCGACAGTGTGGCGATCGTGCCCGCCACGGCCGAAGACCCCTGCGGCGCTGCCACGCTGAATGCGGTAGCGCTGCGACACAACGCAAACCAGGAGATATGAATAGTGACGTTCGTCAACACGCAATGCCGTCTGGCCGCGCGACCGGTCGGCCTACCCAAGCCGACCGACTGGACATTCACCGAGGAGCCGGTGCCGAGTCCGGCCGACGGTGAACTCCTCGTGCGGGTGGAGTACCTGTCCATCGATCCGGCGATGCGTACCTGGATGAATGCCGGTCGTTCGTACGTGCCGCCCGTTGGGATCGGTGAAGTGATGCGCGCCGCCGGCATCGGTCGCGTCATGGAGTCGCGTCACGCGGACTTCGCCGTGGGCGACGAGGTGTACGGAATCTTCGGGGTTCAGCGCTACGCGCTTTCGGACGGACGCGGTGTGACCCCGGTGGACACGACCCTCGCACCGGCCCCCGTCCATCTCGGCGCCCTCGGCATCGGCGGTCTGACCGCCTACTTCGGGCTGCTCGACATCGGCAGGCCCGAGCCGGGCCAGACCGTCCTGGTCTCAGGCGCCGCCGGGTCAGTGGGCAGCATCGCCGGCCAGATCGCCCGGATCAAGGGTTGCCGGGCGATCGGCATCGCCGGCGGCCAGGAGAAGTGTCGCTGGCTGGTCGAGGAGCTCGGGTTCGACGCCGCCATTGATTACAAAGCCGGCGATCTGCGTGCGCAGTTGAAGACCCACGCTGCCGACGGCGTCGATGTGTTCTTCGACAACGTCGGCGGCGAGGCGCTCGAGGCGGCCCTGGCGGGGCTTGCCCGTGGCGGTCGCATCGTGCTGTGCGGCGCCGTCTCGCAGTACAACGCCACCGCGGGGAGCGGACCGGCCAATTACATGCAGCTGCTTGTTGCGCGGGCGTCGATGACTGGCTTCGTGATCTTCGACTATGCCGACCGCTACGCGGAAGGCGTTGCGCAGCTGGCGAAGTGGCTGCGCAGCGGCGAGCTACGATCACGCGAGCACGTCGTGGCCGGCGACGTCAACGACTTCCCGGATGTCTTGGCCACGCTTTTCCGCGGCGAGAACACCGGCAAGCTGGTTCTTGCGCTCGACAGTGATCGCTGACCAGCGCGCAACGCGTTCTTGCAGGTCGATGACGTTTCCTTGCTCGTCGTGACGGCCACACCGTAGCCTCGTGACGTGTCAGGCCTGACCGATGTCCGCGCCGACGAACTGGCCGCGCTCGAAGTCTTCGCCGGTTGTCCCACCGCTGCGCTCGTGCCGCTGGCCGCGGAGCTGCGCCCGCTGACCGCGGCGGCCGGGCAGGTGCTCATGCACCAGGGCGAGCTCGCGGTGTCCTTCCTGCTCATCGGGTCCGGTCGGGCCGAGGTCAGCCACGTCGGAATCGACGGCCACGACACCGTCGCCGAGTCCCTCCCGGGAATGATCGTTGGCGAGATCGCCTTGTTGCGCGACGGGCCGCGCACCGCCACGGTGATCGCGAAGGAACCGTTGACGGGTTGGGTCGGTGGCCGAGATGCGTTCGCCACGATGCTCGAGCTCCCGAGCATGGTGGAGAAACTCCTACGCACGGGCCGTCAGCGTCTCGCCGCGTTCATCACGCCGATTCCGGTCCGAATGCGCGACGGCACCCAGCTGCATCTGCGGCCGGTGCTACCTGGCGACAACGAGCGCACCACGAAAGGCCCCGTCGAGTTCTCCGACGAGACGTTGTACCGCCGCTTCCAGACACCGCGAAACCCCACCAAGGCGTTGATGAGATACCTGTTCGAGGTTGACTACGCCCACCACTTCGTCTGGGTGATGACTGATGGTTTCGACGGTCCCGTGGTGGCCGATGCGCGCTTCGTACGCGACGAGAGCGATCCTGCGGTCGCCGAAGTAGCCTTCATCGTCGGCGACGACTATCAGGGCAGAGGTATCGGCATGTTTCTGATGGGCGCATTGGCCATTGCAGCGGATTACCATGGAATCCAACGCTTTTCGGCGCTGGTTCTCTCGGGGAATTACCCCATGCGGGCAATCCTCGATCATTTCGGCGCCGACTGGCACCGCGAGGACCTCGGCGTCGTCACGACGGTCATCAACGTTCCCCACCCACCGGACCCGCCCTTCACGCCGGAGCTGACGAAACAGATTCACGACGTGACCTCCCAGGTCGTTCGGATCGTGGGCTGATGCGGCCGCCACTGTCGAAAGACACCCGGCTGTGCATCTCGCTGGCCGGTCGGCCCAGCAATATCGGGACGCGGTTTCACAACCATCTATACGAGCAGCTCGGCCTGGACTTCATCTACAAGGCGTTCACCACGACCGACATCGTCGCCGCGATCGGTGGGGTGCGGGCGCTGGGCATTCGGGGTTGTTCGGTGTCGATGCCGTTCAAGCAGGATGTCATTCCCCTCGTCGACAAGGTCGAGCCGTCGGCGCGGGCGATCCAGTCTGTCAACACCATCGTCAACGACGACGGTCGCCTGACGGCGTCGAACACCGACTACATTGCGGTACAACGGCTTATCGACGAACACGGCCTTGATCCCGACAACGCGGTGCTCATCCGCGGCAGTGGCGGCATGGCCAACGCGGTCGGTGCCGCGTTCCGCGACAACGGCTTTCACTCCGGCGTCGTCGTCGCGCGTAACCCCGACGCGGGACGTGCACTGGCGGACCGACTCGGCTACGACTATGCGCCCGACGTCAAAGGGCAATTGGCGCCGATCATCGTGAACGTCACGCCGATCGGGATGGCAGGCGGCCCCGAAGCGAGCGAGGCGGCGTTCGATGAGGCGACGATTACCAAGGCGCACACCGTGTTCGACGTGGTGGCGCTGCCGTCGGAGACCCCGTTGATCAAGGCGGCGCGCGCGGCGGGTGTGTCCGTCATCACCGGCGCCGAGGTGATCGCTCTGCAGGCCGCTGAGCAGTTCGAGCGCTACACTGGCGTGCGGCCGACCCCAGAGCAGATCACGGAGGCCTCGGCGATTTCGCGGGCCTGACTAAACCACACCAGCGTTGAGTGCACCGCCGTGCCGGTCGGCGGCGCGTCCTCTGGCAACGGCACGGCGAACGGCACCGTAACCGGTGTGCCGTTGCGCAACGATATTCCCTTGCCAAGCTTGATCGTTGGACCGGACTTCCCTCCGCCCCCGATCGCCGGCCTGCACGGCCTGTCGTGGTGATACCACCTCGGGTGTCACGGCCACCTGGGCGCCGCTGGATCGCTTGAAGAGGCCCACTACTTCTTGGCGAATTTCTGGCGCGTGGCTTCGTACTCCTCGGGGTGGTTCTTCTTCTGGTAGGCCCGCATCGGCCAGAAGAGGAGCCACAACACCGGGTAGACGGTCACGTAGAACAACAGGTGCATCGCGGCGCCGAACAAGACGCCGAACACCCAGGCCGGATAGATGAGGATGAGGCAGAACTGGAGGAACTGCTTGATCACCACCGGGTAGCCCTCGGCCATCGACCACACATACCTCGGGCTCATCGCCTTCAGGTACTGCTGGACCTTCGAAGTTTCGGCCTCGGCTTCGGCCTGTGCCTCGCTGACGTCGCGGCCACGCTCTTCGCGAGTCAACCCGCGCTGGGGAGGCGGCAGTTCGTTGGGGTCGGCGTTACGGCAGTCATCGCGTCCCTTAGTCAAGGAATGTTGCGGTCCGGGACGGGCGCACCACCCGTCCCGGACCATCGCACTACGGCGTGATCGTGGTCTGCTCGTCGATGGCGCTGGTGGCGTCCATCAACGCGCCCATCTGATCTTCGGTGCCATCGGCGTTGAGCTGCAGCACAAACAGCGCGTCCTGGCCCGGGATCACCACGGTCTTCTGGGCGATGGCGCGCTTGACGCCGTCCTTGGTGTAGGTGCCGCCGATCTGGGTCGCGTCGAACCCGCCGAGCGTGCTCGGGCTGCCTTCGGTGGCGCCGTCGTAGCCGGGCAGGTTCTTGATCTCGCCCTGCGCGTACTCGAGGATCTTGGCCGGGTCGACGTTGCCTGTCAGCTTGGAGACCAGCGCGATGATCGTCGGCGGATCCTGGGCCATCGCTGGATCGGTGGCCACAATCGCGCCATAGGCCCATTCCGGTGTGCGGTTTCCGGCGTCCTCCCACCCGGCCGGGAACGGCAAGTCGATCGTCGGCGCACCGGGATCACCGCGGTGCACGGGGCTCTCGACGATCCCGTTCTCCTTGATGTAGTCGACGATCGTCTTGTTCGGGCCCGCGGCCGGTGCCGCCGACGTCGGCGCGGCTTTGCTGGTTGTGGTCGACGATGTGGCGGACGTTTGCTTCGAGGTGGACGGCTCGGACTTGGTGTCCGATCCGCAGCCGGATAGGCCGATACCTATTGCGATCGCCGAAATGGCAATAACGCTGGCCCGAAGTGCGCGTGTCATTGGGTCTCCTGTCGATTTGAAATCTCGGGCGTAGCCTACGGTCGGCAAACATCGGCCGCACGGGAAATCGCCACGTAGGGTGGCGGTTCGCGGTTGAAAGCTACGCGCAAGCGGGGTGGCCCCTGGCGCGACAAGTTGTTGACTTCGCAAACGATATGCGTTGCCAAGTGCAACTGCTATCAGCGCTCACCGTCTGGGGAACAGTCCGCGACCAGCGATACAACCGCGACCGAAACGAATTCGACCGCGGTTGTCCGATCCGATCAGTTCCTCGGGATCGGAGAACAAGGACGCCGCCTAACGTTCACCAGATCGTCAGCACTTGGCCGTCAAATACACGGTTTGGTAGACGATTTGGTTCATCAGCGCGCCGCTGTTCTGAACGGGTCGGGTGACAGTCTCGCCAGGACGAACCGAGTCGACAGTGCAGTGATCGAGCGGGCCTGCGCCCATCTTGTTCAGCACGACCTTGAAGCCGTTGTTCTCCAACTCGTTGACGGTGTCCTGCGCCGACCCGATGCCCGATGGCGCGGCCTGTGCGCCTGCCGGAAATCCCACGGCCAGTGCGATAAATGCTCCTCCCGCAATGGTGGCAAGGGTCGATCTATTCATTTGTGGTGCCTTCCACGTCAGCTCCTCCGGACCGCCACCGTCCCCTCCGGTCACCGCGGTCTGATTGGTGAAACTCGCAGTAGCGCAATTTGATTCCACGACAACGAGCGACGTGGCCGATCGTCGGCAGTAGTTTGATCGGCTAGATGAATTCGGGGTAACCGCCAGCGAAATGCGGCCCCGCAGCAAGGCTGGAGCTCACACGTCGCAATTCAGCGTTACGTTGATCGACCTGCTGACGACGACCGTGATCAGCCGACGATGCTTGCCCTCATCGACCCAGAACGTCCTGGTCTGAGTCTGCGGGTTGCGGACACTGGTGACGATGCATTGGTTGATCGGCGCATTGCCGACGCGGTCAATGATGACGTCGTAGCCTTCGTCCTCCAGCGTTCCAATCGTCGCGTATGCGTTGCCGGCCTGGGTGGGCTCCGCCATTGCCGGCCCCGCCGGCGCAAGTAGGGCACTCGCCGCCGCTAGTGTTGCTGCCACACCCCAGCCTGTGCGCATGACAGTCTCCATTCTTTTGTTTGCCTGGTATTTGTTTCATCGCTCGCCGGACACAGGATGTTGCAGGGATTTCCTAAGCAACCTCTGTGGTATCAACGGGCGTGCGGCTGTTTGCCTTGCTCGCAGCGCTGTCCCTGTGCGTGGCGGCGTGTCGAGAGACGCCCTCCTCGGCGCCGTCGACGGCGACCTCGGGTTCGTCGACTCAGGTGAATCCGGCGCGGATCGAGCGCGTGCGCACGGAATTGCCGAGTGGTTACGAGGTGGCCGGCCTGCCCGGCCGGGCGGCGCCGGTCGCGTTCTGGGGGTTGGGTCCCGACTGGACGGCCGATCCGCAGCGGTGCGGGCCGCTCGCCGATCCCGTCGCCGACGGGGCGACGACGCGGGGGTGGTCGGCTTCGGGTGCCGGCGGGATCGTCTACGCGGTGGTCGCCGCCTCCGCCGCGACGCTCGATCCGGCGCTGATCGACGAATGCGGACAGTGGACTGTGTCGGCCGGGCGCACCAGCGGAAGCGTCACATTGGTGGCGGCGCCCGCGATCGACGGCGCGGCGACCGTCGGGCTGTCCACCACGGCCACCACCGCTGTCGAGGGCGGCACCGAAACCCATTCGCACGCGGATACCTTCACCGCGTATCTCGGCGACTATGTCGCGTTCATCACGGTGGTCACCGACCCGGGCTCGCCGAATCCTGCACTCGGACAGGATTTCGCGAGGGAATTGCTCGTGAAAACGGTGTCGGCATTACGCGGCTGAGTGGGGGCCTGGGGGTACATTGGCGGCGATGTCGAACCCGAGGGCGATTGTTGTCGTTGCGTGCGTTGGTGTGGTCGCCGCGTGCGGGTCCGGACAATCCGCGGAGCAGGACTTCTCGCACGCCGACATCGCCCACGTCGCAAACGTCAAGTCCAGCTTCGGGTCGGAGTTCAAGGTGACCACCGTGGGACCGACGGGCATCGATCCGCGGCTGCTCGGGCGGCAGTCCCTGCCGCCCGGAATGATGTTCGACCCCGCCGACTGCGCAAAGGGCGCCAGCCAGCCGCTCGTGCCTGCGGGCGTGAAGGGCAACATGGCCGCCACGACCGCCGAGGGCAAGGGTAACCGGTTCATCGCGATCGCGGTCGAGACGTCAGAGGCGGTGCCGGCCAACGATCCCTCGCAGAACTGCCATAAGGTCACGTTCACCAAACCGGGAATGCGCGGTCTCGTCGAGGTCGTCGAGGCGCCGCAGATCGACGGCGTCCACACAGTGGGCACCCATCGAGTGCTGCAGACGGCGGCCGACGGCAAGCCACGCACCGGCGAGCTCTACAACTACGTCGCCAGCTTCGGCACTTTCCTGGTGATCGTCACGGCCAACCCGTTGGTGCTGCCGGACAAGCCCGTCGCGCCGGTCGACACGCAGCGCGCGCGCGACCTGCTCACCGCGGCCGTCGCTGCGGTAAAGGGCTAGGGTCCGGCGGACATCAACGGACGTCGTGCGGGCGGAACTGGATGCTGATGCGCGGGCCGACGGGCCGCGACGTCTTCGGAATCGAATGCTCCCATGTGCGCTGGCACGACCCGCCCATCACCAACAGGTCGCCGTGCCGGTGCTGTAGCCGCAGCGACTTGCCGCCGCCGTACGGGCGTAACGCGAAAACCCTTGTGGCGCCGAGGCTCACGATGGCCACCATGGTGTCTTCGGTGCTGCTGCGGCCGATCTTGTCGCCGTGCCAGGCGACGCTGTCGTTGCCGTCACGGTAGAGGCACAGACCTGCGGTGGTGAACGGCTCGCCGAGCTCGCCCGCGTACGTGTCGTTGAGCCGGCGGCGCATCTGCTTCAGCCGCGGGTGCGGGACGGGCTCGTCGACCAGATTGTGGAAACTGACCAGCCGCGGCACGTCGAGCACGCGCTCGTACATCTGCCTGCGCTCGGCGCGCCACGGGATCTGTGCCATCAGCTCGCCGAACAGCGACTCCGCATCCGCCAACCAGCCCGAGCGCACCTCGACCCATGCGCCGCCGCCGAGGTGGCGCCGATCGGCGGCCTCGAACAAAGAGCTCTGTAGGGCCAGCTCCATGACCGCGAGTCTATCGCACAGACGTTCGAAGAGTCAGAGGCGGGCGGCGCCGGGTCCCTGTTCGGCGAGCACGTCACCGGGGTTGGACAACGCGCAGGTCTTCAGGCTCAGGCAGCCGCAGCCGATGCAGCCGGCGAGGTTGTCGCGCAAGCGCTCGAGGTGCACGATGCGGTCGTCGAGATCCTGGCGCCAGCCGGCCGACAGTCGGGCCCAGTCCTTGCTGGTGGGGACGCGGTCGGTGGGCAGGGTGGCCAGGGCCTCGCGGATGCGTGCCAGCGGGATGCCGAGGCGCTGCGACATGCGGATGAACGCGACGCGTCTGAGTGTCTCCCGTGCGTACCTGCGTTGATTGCCGCCGGTGCGGCTGCTGGCGATGAGGCCTTCGCGTTCGTAGAAGTGCAACGCTGAAACCGCCACACCGCTGCGATGGGCCATCTCGCCGGGCGTCAGCTCATGGATCAGTTCCATAACCTAAACCATAGTTGAGCTGAGACCCGGCGCGCCCCTGCAGCTACGGTGCTAGATGTGACAGACGTTGCGTTGGGCTGCGACTCCGAGGTCGGCAGGTTGCGTGTCGTCATCCTGCACCGCCCCGGGGCCGAATTGCAGCGCCTCACCCCGCGCAACAACGACGCGCTGCTGTTCGACGGCCTGCCGTGGGTCTCCAAGGCGCAGCGGGAACACGATGCGTTCACCGCGGTGCTGGAATCGCGCGCCGTCGAGGTGCTGCTGCTCGCGGACCTGTTGACCCAGGCGCTCTCGCACAGTGGCGCGGCGCGCATGCACGGGATCGCGGCGGCGGTCGATCCGCGACGGCTGGGACTGCCGCTGGCGCAAGAGCTTTCGACCTTTCTGCGAACGCTGGATGCGGCGCCGCTGGCTCGGGTGCTGATGGCGGGGATGACGTTCAACGAGTTGCCGTTCAGCGGTGGTGAGCTGTCGCTGGTGCGGCGGATGCACCACGGTGGGGATTTCGTCATCGAGCCGCTGCCGAATCTGTTGTTCACCCGCGACTCGTCGTTCTGGATCGGGCCGCGGGTGGCGATCACGTCGCTGGCGTTACCGGCGCGGGTGCGCGAGACGTCGCTGACCGACCTGATCTACGCGCATCATCCGCGGTTCCTCGGCGTGCGACGGGCATACGAGTCGCGGTCGGCGCCCGTCGAGGGCGGCGACGTGTTACTGCTGGCGCCGGGTGTGGTTGCGGTGGGTGTGGGGGAGCGGACTACGCCGGCGGGTGCGGAAGCTTTGGCGCGCAGCCTGTTCGACGACGATTTGGCGCACACCGTGCTGGCGGTGCCTATCGTGCAGGAGCGCGCGCAGATGCATTTGGACACGGTGTGCACGATGGTCGACGTCGATGCGGTGGTGATGTACCCGAACATCGTCGACTCGTTGTCGGCGTTCACGATTCACCGCGACGGGCAGGGCGGGGTGAAGATCGACGACGCCGCGCCGTTTGTTGAGGCCGCCGCGGACGCGATGCAGATCGAGAAGCTGCGGGTGATCGCGACGGGCCTGGACCCGGTGACGGCCGAGCGTGAGCAGTGGGACGACGGAAACAACACGCTGGCACTGGCGCCGGGGGTGGTCGTCGCATACGAGCGCAACACCGAAACCAATGCGCGGCTTACCGATGCGGGTATCGAAGTGTTGCCGATCGAGGCATCGGAGTTGGGAACCGGCCGCGGCGGCCCACGCTGCATGTCGTGCCCCGCGGCCCGCGACCCGCTCTAGTCCCGCGCAAGTCTCTGCAATTTCCACAACGGATAGCCGCGCTCGATGACCGCTGCTCGTGCGAGGTACACGATGACCTGGGAGTTGCGCACGTCGGCCGCGGAGATCATCGTCCATCCTCCTCGCACGAGGAATTCGGGTGTGCCGGTGCCGAAGTCGACTCCGACCATCGGCGCCTCATAGCCCATGGCGATGAGCGCAGAGGCATGTCCGTCGGTAACCGCGAACTGAGTACTTGGCGCGGGAAATCCGGCGTCGATCAGGGCGAGGCGAACCGAGGTTTCCTTCGGCGACTGCGCGCCGCCGTCCATGAGGCTTAGAGCCGCGAACGACCGGCCCAGTCCACGCGCTCCCCGATAGCGATCGACCAGTGGCAGCACGGCCGAAGCGGTGACGCCCGTCGTGCGGGCAAGTGCGTCCAGATGGATGACGGCGGGATCACGCGGCGCGTGTCTGGCGATGTCTAGTGCCGTCCGCTCGGGTGTGGTGACGGGCAGGCCGGCCATCTCGACAATCTCGTCCGGTTCGATGCGCTCGTTGCGAACGACGATTCCTGGTGGCGGGCGGCCACAACGCCAGATCAGCTCGACATCAGCGGATTCGTCCACCCATCGCGCGCCGTGCATGGCGGCCGCGGCGAGGCCGGCGATCACCCCCCGGCGTCCGGACCATAGCCAGGCGCCAATGGTGCGATCCGAAAACGACGGCGTTGCATTCTTGGCGCGATAGACGTCCGGGAAGAGGGGGAGGTAGTTCCATCGCAATTGCCCACGCGTAATCACACGGCTCGCCAGCGCCTCGCTGCCGATGAAAACGTCCTCCATACCGTGATGCTGGCCAACCCGACTGACATCAGCGGCTTCCACGGTCGAGATTGCACTCAGGGTTGTGGATGTTCAACTACAGCCCTGTGTGCAATCTCGGCCCTAGCACGCACTATCGCCAAGAAGGCAGCCAGATCTGCATGTTCCACGTCGACTGCGAGATCGGGATGCCTGTCAGTATTGGATACATCCACGCGAAGTTCGTAATGACAAGCGCGATATAGCAACACGCCACGATCAGCCCCAGTGTTCGTCGCTCGGAGTTCTGGTTCGGCTTGTGCAGGATGTCGCCGAGGATCATCGCGATCATCAACACAAGGAACGGCGCCATCGTCGCCGCATAGAAGAAGTACATCTGCCGGTCGATGTCGGCGAACCACGGCAGGAATCCCGCGCTGTAGCCAACCAGGATCGCGCCGTAGCGCCAGTCCCGCTTGACGAACGCCCGCCACACCACCCATGCCAGCACCGGCACCGCGATGAACCACATCGCCGGCGTGCCGACCAGCATCACTGCCTTCACACAGGACTGCGCGCCGCAGCCGGGCACGTTCTGGTTGTCGATCGCGTACAGCACCGGCCGCAGCGACATCGGCCACGTCCACGGCTTGGACTCCCACGGGTGGTGGTTGCCGTCGGCGTTGGTCAGCCCGGCATGGAACCTGTACGCCGCATACGTGTAATGCCACAGCGATCGCACGGCATCCGGAAGGGGCAGCACGCTGTCCGGACCGATCGAATTGCCGACCTCGTGCCGGTTCACCGCGGTCTCCGATGCGAACCACGGCGCATACGACGCCAGGTACACGCCGAACGGAATCAGCACCAGGGCGTACAACGACGGGCCGAGGTCCCGTCGGAACGCCCCGACCCACGGCCGTGGCACCCGATACTGCCTGCGCGCGGCGATGTCGAACGCCAGCGTCATCAGGCCGAAGAACACGATGAAGTACAGCCCGGACCACTTTGTCGCACAAGCCAATCCGAGCAGCACGCCGGCGCCGAACCGCCACCACCGCACACCCAGCCGCGGCCCCCACGGCGTCTCGCCGATGCGGCCCTCCAGGAGCGCGACGTGCATCCGCTCGCGCACCTGGTCGCGGTCGACCATCAAACAGCCGAACGCCGCGACGACGAACAGGGTCAGGAATCCGTCGAGCAGTGCGGTGCGCGACGCGACGAAGCTGACTCCGTCGGCAACGAGCAGCAGCCCGGCGATCCCTCCGACCAATGTCGACCGGCTGATCCGCCGCCCGATCCGCACGACCAGCAGCACGAGAATGACGCCGCACACCGCGCCGGAGAACCGCCAGCCCAGCCCGTTGTAGCCGAACAGCGCCTCACCGATCGCGATCAGCTGCTTGCCGACCGGCGGGTGCACCACCAGGCCGTAGCCCGGGTTGTCCTCCACGCCATGGTTGTGCAGCACCTGCCACCCCTGCGGCGCGTAGTGCTTCTCGTCGAAGATCGGCGTGCCTGCGTCGGTCGGCGAGCCCAGGTTCAGGAAACGCGTCAACGCGGCCAGCGCCGTGATGACGGCCGTCATCGCCCAGCCCTGCAGCCGGTCGACCGGCCCGAAGTCAGCGATGGGCACCAGGGGCGCGGGGCTGATGACGGGGACGGCGCGACCCTTGGCAACGAGTTCATCGGCCGGGGCGGTCACGACAGCGATCGTAGGCTGTCCGACATGACCACCGGCCGACTGCTCATCGGCGCCACGCCGCTGGGCCAGCCATCGGATGCTTCCGCGCGGCTGGTCAAGGCCCTGGCGAGCGCCGACGTGATCGCCGCCGAGGACACCCGCAGGATCCGCACCCTGGCTCAGGCGCTCGACGTCAAGCTCGCAGGCAAGGTGGTCAGCCTGTACGACGCCAACGAGGCGTCGCGGGTTCCGTCGCTGGTCGGTGAGATCGAGGCCGGGGCGACGGTGCTGCTGGTCAGCGACGCAGGCATGCCGCTGATCAGCGATCCCGGGTACCGGCTGGTGGCGGCCTGCATCGAGGCAGGGGCTCTGGTGCAGTGCCTTCCGGGCCCGTCGGCGGTGACGACGGCGCTGGCGGTGTCGGGCCTGCCGGTGGAGCGGTTCTGCTTCGAGGGGTTCGCGCCGCGCAAGCACTCGGCGCGCGTGTCCTGGCTCAAGACGCTGGCCGCCGAGCCGCGCACCTGCGTGTTCTTCGAGTCACCGCGGCGGCTCCCCGACACGCTGCGCGACGCGGTCGACGCGCTTGGAGCCGCGCGGCGCGCGGTCGTCTGCCGGGAGCTGACCAAGACGCATGAGGAGATCGTCCGCGGCACGCTCGCCGAGCTGGCGCAGTGGGCGAGCGACGGGGTGCTTGGCGAGATCACGGTTGTGCTGGCGGGAGCGACGCCGTCGGCCGACCTCGACACGCTGGTGGCCGAGATCAACGCGCTTGTCGAGGACGGACTGCGCGTCAAGGACGCGTGCGCCCAGGTCGTCGCAGCGAATCCGGGGGCGCCGTCGCGCCGTGAGCTGTACGACGCCGTCCTACGCTCGAGGCCGTGATTCTCAGGCACCTCCAAGCCCCGCGACGCGAACGACCGGCGCGTTCGTGACGTTGCAGAAGTTGTGAAGACAATTGGTCTGGAGGAACATTTCGCAACACCCGAGCTCATCGACGCGTGGCATGCGTTGGAGCCGCAATGGCAGGATGTTGCGCTTGTCGGTTCGTCTCACGACGAGCTCGACCGTCGGCTGCTGGATGTCGACGCCGAGCGGATCGTGGCGATGGACGACACAGGACTCGACGTTGCTGTCGTGTCGACGACCACGCCGGGAGTGCAGAACCTGACTCCGGCAGACGCTGTGGCGCTGCAGGGTGTGTGCAACGACAGGCTCGCCGACGCCGTGCGCCGCCATCCCGATCGCCTTCAGGGCTTCGCAACGCTGGCCACGCCGGATCCGGAGGCCGCTGCGGCCGAACTCGCAAGAGCCGTAACGGAACTCGGGTTCAACGGCGCCATGCTGTACGGGCGAACGCGTGACCGCAATCTCGATCACCCTGACTTCTGGCCGATATTCGAGGCGGCAGAGGCGCTCAATGCGCCGTTGTATCTACACCCGCAGTCGCCGCCGCCGACCGTGCGCAGTGCCTACTACAGCGGACTCGGCGACGCGGTCGATGCTGCGCTGGCCACGCACGGCCTGGGTTGGCATTACGACGCGGGCCTGCAATTGCTTCGGCTCATCCTCGGCGGGGTGCTCGACCGTTTCCCCGGTCTGCAGCTGATCCTGGGACACTGGGGCGAAGTGATGCTGTTTTACCTTGACCGCATCGACAGGATGACTGGCATCGCCGGTCTTGCCCGCCCAGTGTCGGAGTATGTCCGCACCAACGTCTTCGTCACGCCCGGAGGGGTGTTCAGCCAGCGCTATCTGCAGTGGTCACTCGACGTCGTCGGTCCCGACCGCGTCTTGTTCGCCACCGACTATCCGTATGTGATGGTTCCCGACGGCGGCGGCCGCCGGTTCCTCGAAGAGGCAGAGATCAGTGAGGAAGATCGCGAGAAGATAGCGTCGGGCAATTGGGAAAGGTTGTGCGCGGGGATTCGTCGCTGACGTTCGTTGGGACGATGGCGCTTCCCGGTCGACCTTCCTGGTCGACGGGGCAGGCCCGGCGATCTGTCCGCGGTGACCATCACGGACTGTGTCGAATCGGTGATCACCGATGTTGAGGATGCGGGACTGGACGAGGCCTCACCAACGCGAGTTTGCCCTGTCGCGATCGACACGTGCCACGACTTGATGGTCAGTGAGCCGAAACGACTGGCGGAGATCCTCGTAGAGCGGTGCCGGCTGTACTCCCGATGATCGGTGCGGCCTTGTCCAGGCACTCCTCCCATTCGCGATCGGGATCGGAGTCGGCCGTGATGCCGCCGCCGACGCCCAGAATCGCGTTGCCCGTGGCGTCGAACTCGACGGTCCGGATCGCCACGTTGAGTTCAGAGCCCGCGACGGGTGACGCCAAACCGACTGTGCCGCAATATACCCCGCGTCGATGTGGCTCCCAGCCACGCAACAGCTGACGGGCCCGTATCTTCGGCGTACCCGTCACCGACGCGGGCGGGAAGGCGGCGTCAAGCACCTCAGCCATCGGCACATCCACCCCGACGCGCGCCGACACCGTCGACACCAGATGCCACACACCCGGTGCCGGTCGCACCGCCAGCAGCTCCGGCACGGTGACGGTCCCCGTGATCGCAACCCGGCCCAGGTCATTGCGGACCAGGTCGACGATCATGATGTTCTCCGCGACATCCTTCACCGACGCCCGCAGCGCCGCCGGATCCGCATGCCGCGGCAGTGTGCCCTTGATCGGGCTCGACGTCACCGTCTCACCGCGCCGGCTCAGGAACAGTTCCGGCGACAGCGACGCCACCGCGCCCCACTCCCCGGCCAGGTAGGCCGCCCGTGCGGGCGACGTGCGCTCCACCGCGTCGACGAAGAAGTCGATGGGCGCGCCGTCGAGCCGGCCCCCGAACTGCGTGCACACGCAGGCCTGGTAGACCTCACCCGCGGCGATCGCCTCCAGACACTCCAGCACGCCGCGGCGATGAGCGTCGCGGTTGGCCTCATCCCACGCGATGCTGTACTCCCGGGTCGGCGCATCGAGACGCAACGCCTCCGCCACCCACGTCGAAAGCGGTGCGCCAGAAAGGCTTTCATGCCACCACCGCGCGTCGTGATCCTGCCGCAGCACGCAGTCGGACCAGCCGCCGGCCGCCTCCGGAATCCGGGGCCCAAGGCCGTCGACGCCCGCGTCGGGATACGAGAGATACCCGAACCACCCGCCTCCGATCGCCTCACCGGCTTCGCCGGTCGGCACGGCGAAGACCTTGTCGGCAGCAACGGCCTTCAGTGATGGGGCGATGACCGCCGCCGAGCCGAACCACTCACCGATCAGCGCGGCGGGCGGCGACAGGCCACACCGCTCGGCACCAGCGGCGATGGCGCGCAGCACCACAGTGGCGCTGCCCAAATCGCCGAGCCGCTCGATCCGCACCGACCAAGCGTGACAGAACGCTAGGTGGTGATCGTCCGCGGGTAGGCGACCAGCAGATGCACGTGTTTGGCTTGCCGTTGAACGCAACCAACTCGGCATCGAGGTCGGCTCAGGCGGCGTCGCATGGTTTGTTCGCAGGAGGTGAGCATCGCGTCGCGGGAGATTCGCGTCGGTGTGTGGTGACGAACGCCGAATGCGCGTCGAGCAAGGCCACGCAGTGCCGGGGCACAGCGGTCGTTGGTCTGGGTTGTCGGTGGTCACTTCTACGGTTGCGGTGTGCCGATAGGTAAGGGGCATCGCATGGACCCGCGACCTGCCGCTTTGACAGAGCAGTATGCCGAGCGTCGGCCGCGGGCGCGTAAGCGTCCGAAAGACGCGCCCACACATGTGCGGTCGTGGCCGTTGCGCCCTAATCCCGCGCAGTGCCGCAGCGTTCGGACGCGGTTCTTCACCGGCACCCGGGTGTACAACGCGGTGCTCGGGGAGTTCCTGGCGCGCCGTGCGGTGAAATCCGATCCGGCGTGGGAAACCGCGCGGCAAATGCCGCGCACGACGGTGACGGAGCGCAAGGCCCGCCGCGGCGCGGCGTTCCGCGCGGTGGAGGCCGAACATGGATTCAGCCTGGATTCGGCGCAGACATTCGCCTCCGGGCTGCGCAAATGCTGGGTTCGGGACCACTTGCCCGCGCAGGAGACTCAGAATCTGGGCGCCCGCGCGTTCGATGCGGTCGAACAGTGGCACCTCGGTCGCAAAGGCAAGCCGCGGTTCAAGCCGGAATCGCGTGGGCTGCGCTCGCTGGCGGCCAAGGACGGTAACGGTGCGCTGCGCCCGAAGACCGATACCAACGGCCGGTTGGTCGGGCTGCAATGGGGTGGCGGGTTGGTGATCCCGATCGCCGCACCCGCCCAGCCGGGACGCCGTGGTAAGGAGCAACAGGCCGAACTGGCCGAGATCGAAGCCTTGATTGAGGCCGGCAAGGTGTTGCACACCCGGATCGTGCGCGCAGTGATCAACGGACGCGACACCTACCGAATGCAACTGGTGTGCGATGGGCGCCCGCCCCGCCGGCATCCGGTAGGGGATGGTCGGGTGTCGTTCGATCTGGGGCCCAGTGACATCGCCGTGGCCGTGCAGCGCAGTGACGGGACGTGGGCTGGGTGGGTGCAGCCCCTGGCCGAACGGATCGGCGTGGACACGGCCCGGCTGCGGCGGGAACAGCGGTATCTGGACCGGCAGCACCGCGCTGGTTCGCCGGGCTGTTTCAACCCGGATCGCACCCACAAACCTGGCCGCTGCGAGTGGCAGCGTTCCCACGCTGCCGAACGCACGAAGACGCGGGTGGTCGAGTTGCACCGCCGTTTGGCCGGACACCGCAGGACGTTGCATGGGGCGCTGGCCAATCGGCTTTTCGCCAACGGTGTCGACATCGCCTGCGAGAAGTTGGATTACGTCGCATGGCAGAAGAACTTCCCACGCAGTGTGCGGGACAGGGCACCGGGGATGCTGGTGGAGTCGATCCGTCGCAAGGCTGAAAGCGCCGGCGGGGATCGCCTATTCGAGTACAGCCCCCTACACCACTGCCCTGTCGCAAACCTGCCTGTGTGGGAACCGCAAGAAGAAGGCGCGCTCGCAACGGGTTCACCGGTGTGGGTGCGGCATCAGAGAGCATCGGGACCTGTTTTCGGCCTACTTGGGACTGCACGTCCGCAAGGAGGCTGGTGGTCTCGATCGGTTGGATCTGGAGGCAGCCAATCGTGGTTGGCTCCGCCGTCAGGACGTCGACGGGTGCCGAGCTCCAGCCGCAGCATCATCACATAACCGGCGAGGTCGCAGACATCCGCCCACGCGGAGGTCAGTGGCGCGCATCAAGGCCCGCAGGGCCGCGAGGCGACAGAGCGGGTCGGTGCGAAGTTCCACCACCAACCGGCCTACGGCGTTGCCCACATGAGCAACGAGACAGCCGCACGGCAGGTGGAATCCCGGACATTCAGGGTCGGGAAGACGTCAAAGACCGCTATCGGCTGATTGCCCGCGGGATCGTGATCCCCGCCAGCTTGTCCGGATTGCGCATCGCGTACAGGTTCGTGATCTTGCCGTCGATGATCTCGACAAGGAAGACGCCCTCCAGCTGGTCGCCGCTGTAGACGACCACCGCGGGCGCGCTGTTGTAGACCGCGGTCTCGACCCGGACGTCCTGCATACGCTCTGTGAAGCGGAAGAGACCGACCATCACAGCGGCCACCTTCCGTGCGCCCACCACGGGGCGGCGGGCCGCGCTGGCCTTGCCGCCGCTGTCGGCGGTCCAGGTGGCGTCCGGCGCCAGCATCGCCAGCAGTCCGTCCATATCGCCGGTCGCCGCGGCGGTCATGAACCGCTCGGTCACCTCCGCCGTTGTGGCGGAGTCGACGGGCTCGAACCGCTTGCGCCGCGCGTGCACGTGCTCGCGGGCACGGTGCGCGACCTGGCGCACCGTTGCCACGGATTTGCCTACCGCGCCTGCGATTTCGTCGTAGTCGAAGCCGAACACCTCGCGCAATACGAACACCGCCCGCTCATCCGGTGTCAGCGTTTCGAGCAGCACCAGCATCGCCATCGACACCGACTCGGCGAGCACGACGTCGGAAGAGGCGTCGCGCTCGTCGAGCAGCAGCGGTTCGGGCAGCCACGGGCCGATGTAGTCTTCGCGACGGCGGGCGCCTGCCCGCAGCGCGTTGAGCGCCTGCCTGGTCACGAGCTGCGCCAAATACGACTTGGTGTCGCGCACCGTCGCGAGGTCGACGTCGGCCCACCGCAGATAGCTGTCCTGCAGCACGTCGTCGGATTCCGTTGCAGAGCCGAGGATCTCGTAGACGATCGTGAACAGCAACGGCCGCAGATGGGTGAAGCGCTCGGCGTGCTCGGAGGTGGTCACGATTCGGTGGCCACCTCGAGCGTCGGCTGGGACGGACGCTTGCCGCCCTTCATCACGAAGGTGGACCCGGGCTTGCGGGCCTCGCGGCGCAGCCCCCACACCGTGCCCTTGCAGATCGCTTCCTTCACCTTGGCGCCGAGCCGTCCGCCCAGGTAGTAGTTCACCGGGGTGTCGTCCTTGCGGGCCAGCTGAACCGTGGCGGCGTGCCTGCCCAGGCTGACGCAGGAGCCCACGAACGCCTGGTCGATCACCGCAGGCTCGGTGCCTGCGATGCGGCTCAGCACGGTGTTGGCGGCCTGCGCACCGAGCGGCCCTGCGGCCTGGCAGCTCATCCGCAGCGGCTGGCCCGACGGTGCGGCGCAGTCGCCCGCTGCCACGATTCGCGGGTCGTCGAAGCTGGTCAGCGTCTCGTCGGTGAGCAGCCGGCCCAGTCCGTCGGTGCGCAGCCCGCTGGCCGTGGCCAGGTCCGGCACGCCGAAGCCCGCCGTCCAGATCGTCACCGCGCTCGGACGCACCGCGCCGTCGGCGAAGACGACCGCGTCGCGGCGGACCTCTGTCACGATGTCGTCCTCCAGCACGGCTACCCGATGCTTGGCCAGCCACTTGGCGATCGACCGGCGGCCGGGCTCCGACAGCGACGGAGCCAGCTGTCCGCCGCAGACCAGCGTGACGGCGCGGCCCTGCTCGGCCATCTCCGAGGCCACTTCGATGCCGGTGAGCCCGGCGCCGACGACGGTGATCGGTGCGTCGGGATGCAGCTCGTCGATGGCTGCACGCAGCCGTTGGGCGAATTCCAGTTCGGCTATGGGATAGGCGAATTCGGCCGCGCCCGGCACAGCGGCAGGCACCGCGCCGGTGCTGCCGACCGCATAGATGACGTAGTCGTAGTCGAGCGGATGCCCCACCCCAAGCTCCACCTTGCGTGCAGCGGTGTCGATGCGCTCGGCGCTGTCGACGACGAGCTCGACGCCGCTGCCGAGCAGCGTGCGGTAGTCGACCGTGGCGTCGTAGTTGCCCGCCACGAACTGGTGCAGCCGGATCCGCTCGACGAACTTCGGGCGCGGATTGACCAGAGTGATGTTGACGTCGGCGCGCATCCGCAGGTGGTTGGCCGCGGTCGTGCCTGCGTATCCACCGCCGATGACGACGACGTTGGTGGTGGTTGCGTTGTGTTCAGTCATGCCCTCAAGACACCGCCGACCCTCGAGACGTGACACGACGTGACGCGGATCACTCATCTCGGCAGCGTAATGCGGGCGGAATCGTCCGTCTCATCGCACTGAAACATCGAGAAGCCACATTGGTCACATGTTTCATCTGGGTTGGTTCATGGGCAGTGGCTTTTCCGTCCAGACCTGGGCGCTGGATCCGTGGGCAGGCAACACCGGCCACGATTGGATGAAGGGCGACCTGTTCGTCGACCTGGCCGCGTCTCTGGAGCGCGCTCGCTTCGACTACCTGCTGGTCGAGGACACCAGCATGGTCGAGGACGCCTACGGCCGCTCCATGGAGACCACGCTCAAGTACGGGCTGCTTGCCCCGAAGTGCGATCCCGTCCCGCTGATCCCGCTGCTGACGCAGCGCACGAAACACATCGGCATAGCGGTCACACTGTCGACGAGCTTCTACCACCCGTTCATGGCCGCAAGGACGATGACCACGCTCGACCACCTGACCGATGGGCGGGTCGGGCTGAACGTCGTCACCGGGAGCTCGAGCCGCGCGGCGCAGCAGTACGGCTACGACGAGCTGATGCTGCACAGCGAGCGCTACGAGATGGCCAAGGAGTGGATGGAAGCGGTTGGGGCGCTGTGGGACTCGTGGGACGACGGTGCCGTCTCGTCGACGAGGAGACCCCGCGCTACGCCGATCACACGAAGGTGCACACGGTCGACTTCGAGGGTAAGTACTTCCGGACCCGGGGGCCGCTCAACACCATTCCCGGTCCCCAGCGCCGTCCGGTCATCGTGCAGGCGGGTGCCTCGCCTGCCGGGCGCGATCTGGCCGCCAAGTATGCGGAGTCGATGCTCGCGCACGGCACCAGCATTGAGCAGATGAAGGCGTTCCGAATCGACATGCATCGGCGGATGAGGGAGTACGGCCGCGACCCCGGCACGCTGAAGATCCTCTTCCTCATCGACCCGATCCTCGGCGACACCGACCGCGTCGCGCAGGCCCGCGAGGAGGACATGAAGGCCGCGCGCTTCAGCGACGACGCGATCGAGAAGGCCCTGTGGGGCTTGAGTTACACGTCGGGCGGCGAATTCGACTTCTCTACATTCGATCTCGACGAGGAGGTCCCCGACGTGTGGGGCAACGGCGAAACGAGCACGCTGCGCACGTTCATCGAAGGCGCAAGGGGCAAGACGCTGCGCGAGGCGATCGCCACCGTCGACACCCATGCCGGTCTGGCCTTCGTCGGCTCGCCGGACACGGTGGCCGCGAAGATGGGCGAGGCGATGGAAGAGGTAGGCGGCGACGGCTTCCTGCTGTCGCCGATCGTCACCCGGCGCAATATCGCCGAGATCGCCGACGGGCTGGCGCCGGCGCTACGCAAACGCGGCCTCATCCGGGACGGCTACAACCACAGCACGTTTCGCGAGAACCTTCTGGAGTTCTAGTCACCGTCGAAATCCCGGCGTAATACGCGAGGCACTGACGCGAAGCAGTTGCGTCACACGTCGCCGATTTACTCCAGGAAAAGGCACGCCAGCGAATGCCGTGCCCTCAGGTCGCGAGTTGACCCAAGTAGGAGGCATTCGTGTTTGACACGACACACCCGCACAGCATCCCTTCCGGTCCGCAGTGGGACCGCCGCAAATTTCTCATGGCGAGCGGACTCACCGTAGGCGGTATCAGCCTCGCGTCTGTGATCGCCGCATGCGGCGGGGCTCCAGGCGGCGGAGGGAGCGGCGGGACGCTCGTCTTGCGCATGCCGTTCCTCGCCGACATGCAGGTTCCCGACCCCGACATCATGTACGAGGGCGAGGGCGTGCAGGTCATGGAGTCCGCCTATGAGGGACTGGTGCGCTACAAGTCCGGCACAGCCACGATCATGCCCGGTCTGGCGAAGTCGTGGACGATCTCGCCGGACCAACTGACATACACGTTCACGCTGCAGCCCGACGTGAAGTTCCACGACGGAACGATCGCAGATGCCGAAGCGTGGACCAAGAGCTTCGACCGTCGCGGGAAGATCAACCAGGGCCCGGCTTACATGGTCACGGGGGTCGTCAAGACCGAGGCGCCGGACCCGACGACGTTCGTCGTCACGCTCAAGGAGCCGAACAACGCCTTCCTTCACTACCTGGCGTGCCCGTGGCAGCCGTTCGCGGTCAGCCCGACAGCGGTGGCGAAGAACGCCGTCGGCGACGACATGGCGCAGGAATGGCTCAAGACTCACGACGCCGGCACAGGACCGTACATCTTCAAGGAATTCGTCACCGGCAGCCACTACACGCTGGAGGCCTTCCCCGATTACTGGGGTGAGAAGCCCGTGTTCAAATCGATTCGCATCGACATCACGCCGAGTATCTCGACCCAGAAGCTGCAGCTCGACTCTGGTGCGTTCGACATCGTGACGAAGGGCTTCGCGATACCGGACGTGCTGCAGTACGAACAGAACAAGCAATTCACTGTCGTGAACGCGGTCGGGGGGGTCGGAGAGGCGATCTGGCTCAACCCGAACTCGGGCATCTTCGCCGACAAGGCGCTTAGAAAGGCCGTGCAGACCGCCCTGGACAGGGCACCCATTGTCGACACGGCGTGGGGAGGATTGACGACCGTGCAGGAGGGGATGTGGCCCGATCGCACCTTCCCCGCGGCGTTGGCCCCGTACCCGTCTCAGGTGGACACCGCGGCGCTCGCGGCAATGGTGCCCAAACTTGCATCGAAGAAGGTCGACCTCGCATGGGGTGCCGACCTCGGGGCGCCGCGCCAGCAGATGGCCGAGCTCGTGCAGACTCAGCTCGCCGCCCTCGGGCTGGACGTCACCGTGCGGACGATGCCGACGGCCGAAATGTTCGACCTGGCCAACCAGCCACCCGAGAAGCGACCGGACATGCTGGTGGCCTTCCTCGGTGGCGACGCGCTGCACCTCGACACCACGTTCCGGATCCTGCTGCGCACCGGCGCCAAACCGTTGAACTTCTACCAGTACTCCAACCCGGAACTCGACAGGCTGATGGACGAGGCGGTCCAGCAGCCGACGAAGGAGAAGACGGACTCGATCTACCAGAAATGCAGCCAGATCATTCTTGACGAGGCCATCTGGATCCCGCTATGCCTCCCGCCGAACTCCACCATCGCGCACACCTACGTAACCGGAATCGAGAACAACGCCTTCTTCCCGCAGATCGTCTGGCCGCAATCCCTCAAGCGGGCCTAGCCCGCGGGGGCCAGGACCGCCGATCACACACGTGAATGCGTCGCCAACCACTGCAGACGAATGCACGATTCACGACAGTAGTGCCGAAATTGCACTCAGGGTTGTTGGCGGTGTGCAGCTCGATCAACGACCCTGTGTGCAATCTCGCCGCTAGGTAGCGCAGCCGATGTAGGCAGCAGATCGACCCCAACAATTAACGACTCACGACGCTAGCCCGCGGGGGCCAGCTCGCGAAAGTTGCTGCGGTGGAAGACCATCGGGGTGACATCGGGATATATCGCCAGTGAGACGATCTGCAGCACGACGATCTCGTGGTCGCCGGCCTCGATGCGCTTGTAGGGCGCGCACTCCAGCCACAATGTCGCGCCGTGCACGAATACCGCGCCACTGTCGGTCGCCATCCAGTCGACGCCGCTGAACCGGTCACCGGTTTTCGATGCGAGCGCACGCGCAATGGGTGCGTGGTCGCCGGCCAGCACGGAAAGCCCGAGTCGCTCGAGCCGCGCCAGTTTCGGCCAGGTGGTCGACGTATTGGCCACACACACCGACACCAGCGCCGGGTCGAGCGAAACCGAGGTGAAGGAACTCGCCGCCATCCCCTCGGCGACTCCGTCGAGTAGGCCGCAGAAGGCGGTTACGCCGCTGGGGAAACAGCCGAAGGCCTGCCGCAACAGGGCCTGGTCGAACTGGTCGTCTACCGCGACGATCATGACGACACCGCCGGAACGAACCGACGAGCGACCGCGAGCCACTTCTCCAGATCCTCAGACGTCTCGTACTCGGAGTCGAGCAGATACAGGCTTGGTGCCGGGCAGCTGGCGCCGATCTCGACAAGGACTGGGCGCAGGGACAACTCGGGCGCAAGCGCGTGTGTGTATGAGCCGCCGAGCATGAGCGCAAATGTCGTGATCTGACCAAGTTCGCCGGCTCCGAACTGGTCGAGGAACAATTTCAGCAGACCGGTGTAGGTGGCCTTGAACGTCGGAGAGGCCACCACCAGCGAGTCGGCGGCCTTCACGATCGCCTTGGCCTCGGCCACCTTGGGGTCGCCCCACCCGAGGAGGCCGGCGCCGAGGTCGACGACGTCGATAACATGTTGAGGCGCAACGCCGGTCAGCCTCTCGGCAACCAACTCGGCCGCGGCCCGGGTCCGCGACATCGGCTTGGGATTTCCTACGACGACGACAGTCATGCCTGCAGTGAACAAGGTGCGGATTTCGTAGCCTCGGCACGGGAGTAAAGCCTCTATTGCGCCGCTCGGCGCGCTGACCGTCACAAATCGGCGCAATCTTGTGGACACAGTTGCGACGTAACTCTGTCATCCGTTGCAGTTTTGCTGTGGTCAAGCGATTGCATGGCGTCGGCGCCCGATCGAACCCCCATGGGAACCGAGGGTTTAACCATGAGCACCTCCACACAGGACATCGCGCTTGCAGCGGTAAGCCCGGACGACACGACCCCCCGTGCCCGGGTGCACGATCTGAGCGTCACCTTCGAGCGTCGCGGAGTGCCGTTGCACGCGCTGCGAGGCGTCACCATGGATGTCCAACCGGGCGAGGTGCTCGCCCTGGTGGGGGAGTCCGGGTCCGGCAAGAGCGTGATGGGCCTTGCGCTGCTCGGTCTGCTCGCAGGGGAGCCAGCGCCCATCATCAGTGGCAGGGCAGAGGTCTGTGGCATCGATATGGTCGCCGCCACCGCGGAAGAGCGGCGCCAAGTGCGAAAGGCCCACTTGGGCGCGGTGTTTCAGGATCCGATGACATCGCTGGACCCGACCATGCGGGTGGGTCGGCAGGTGAGCGAAGCGACCGGAGACTCCGAAGAGGCCCGGCGGCTGCTCGATCTCGTCGGAGTACCCGACCCGAAGCGGCGCATGAAGGCCTTCCCGCACGAGCTTTCCGGAGGACTGCGGCAACGGGTGATGATCGCGATGGCGGTTGCAGGCAAGCCGGATCTGGTCATCGCCGACGAACCCACGACGGCCCTCGACGTCACGGTGCAGGCGCAGGTGCTTGGCCTTCTGCGTGACCTATGCAACGAGCTGGGCACATCATTCATCGTCGTCACGCACGACATCGGGGTGGCATCCCAGATCGCCGACCGCGTCGCGGTGATGTACGGCGGCCGGGTGGCCGAGCTGGGTGCGATGGACGAGGTGCTGCGGGCTCCGGCGCACCCCTACACGGTCGGGTTGCTGAACTCGCGGCTGGATCTGGACCTACCACTCGGTCGCGCTATTCACGCCCTGCCGGGTCAGCCACCTGATCCGCGAGAGCACCCGAAGGGATGCGCGTTCTCCCCCCGCTGTCCGACGGCGATCGCCGCGTGTTCAGAGGCGCTGCCCGAGCCGGTCCCCGCGGCGACCCACGCCGGCGTGGCAGCCTGCATCGTCGAGAACGCCACGGCAGATGCACAGAGTCGCCAGGACACACCGCTGTTCCGGCCGATGATCGAACTGGACGAAAGCCGACCAGCGTTGCAGATCAACGGGATTGACAAACGATTCCCGGTGCGGCGCGGCTGGGTCAAGCGTGACAACCTGCATGCGTTGCGCCACGTCATCCTCGACGTCGGCCCGGGCGAGTCCATAGCCGTGGTCGGCGAATCGGGTTCGGGCAAGTCGACCCTGCTGCGCGTCGTGGCCGGGCTGATGCGGCCCGAAGGCGGGACTGTGAACTACGTCGGTTCACGGCCACAGATGGTGTTCCAGGATGCCGGCGCATCGCTCACGCCATGGATGACGGTGGGCGAGATCGTGGGAGAGCGGCTGCTGAAGACGACGGGCCGCTCCGAGCGTCGCGACCGCGTCGATCAAGCACTTCGACAAGTCGGCCTGCCGCCAGACGTCGCGAGTGTCAAGGCGACGAGCCTGTCCGGCGGTCAGCGTCAGCGTGTCGCCCTTGCCCGCGCGATCATCGTGCCGCCGCGCCTGCTGTTGTGCGACGAACCGACGTCGGCGCTCGACGCGTCGCTGGCGGCGTCGGTGCTGAACCTCCTGCAGGAACTGCGTCGCGAGCTCGGAATGGCCGTCATGTTCGTCACTCACGACTTGGCCGCCGCACGGTTCATCTCGGACCGGATCGCGGTCATGTACCTCGGCCAGATCGTCGAGGTTGCGCCGACCGAGGAACTCATCAACAACCCGCAACACCCTTATACGAAGGCGCTTCTCGCCGCGGTTCCGACCCCGGGAACCGAGCCGGTGCGGCTGCCCGGCGAACCGGCCAGCCCGCTGGCGATCCCGTCCGGTTGCGCGTTCCACCCCCGGTGCGCAGAACGAGTGGACCGGTGCGTCAGCGAGGTTCCGACGCTCGTCTCCACCGACGGCACGAGGCGGCACCTGACGTCCTGCCTTCTGATAGCGGCCGACGACCCGTCAACCGGCCAAGTGGCGTAATGCCGTTGCTACGGCGGCGAATCCGATGAGACATAGTCCGGGCCTTTGATGAGGAGATGGAGATGACGAAGAAGTTCCACCTCGGCTGGTTCATGAATTTCATTCCCCCGGAATGGGATACACCGTGGGCTTCACCGGATGTGGCGAACTGGGCCAACGGCCGGTTCTACGTCGACATGGCGAAGAGCATGGAACGGGCCTGCTTCGACTACATCATGATCGAGGACACCGTGATGGTGGCCGACGCCTACGGCGGCACGATGGAGGGCTCGTTGAAGAACTCCGTGTTCGCACCGAAGCACGATCCAATTCCGTTGGCGGTGTTGATCGCCGCGAAGACGTCGAAGTTGGGTGTGGTGGCGACGATGTCGACGTCGTTCTACCCGCCGTACCTGCTGGCCCGGCTGGCTTCGACGGTGGATTCGATCGCCGAGGGCCGGTTCGGCTGGAACATCGTGTCCTCGGCCGAGGACCGGGCCGCGCAGAACTTTGGCTTGGACGGGCTGCCCGAGCACGACGAGCGGTACAACGTCGCAGACGAGTACTACGACGTGGTGTGCCAGTTGTGGGATTCATGGGATGCCGACGCGGTCGTGATGGACCGCGAGACCCACACCTACGCCGACTACAAGAAGGTGCGCACGATCGACTTCGTCGGCAAGTACTTCAAGTCGCGGGGGCCGCTCAACACGGTGCCCTCCCCACAGCAGAAGCCGACGATCCTGCAGGCAGGAGCATCGCCGCGGGGGCGCGCCTTCGCGGCGCGCGCCGCCGACGCGATCGTCGCCGTCGGCACCGGCATCGAGGGCATGAAGGCCTACCGCGACGACATCCGGGCCCGTGCCGCGGCGGACGGGCGAAACCCCGACGACATCAAGCTCATGTTCTGCGTGTCGCCGACGGTGGCGCCGACCGAGGCTGAGGCGCGGGCGGAGGCTGACCGCCTGGTCGCGATGGACAGCTACATCGAGAAGCAGCTGGCCGGGATCTCCTCCAACACCGAGATCGACTTCAAGCAGTTCGACTGGGACGAGCCGCTGCCTGAGGGTCTGACCACCAACGGGGAGCGGGGCTCGCTCGAGCACTTCATGCGAGGTGACGGCAGCCCGGGACCAAAGACGTTGCGCCAGCTCGCGATTGACTGGGCCACCACCGGAGTCGAGTTCATCGGCACGCCCGAACAGGTCGCCCGCAAGATGGGCGAGGCCATGGAGGAGATCGGCGGTGACGGCTTCCTGATCATGAAGCCGGGCTGGGACCTGAACCGGAACTACATCTCGTCGATCACCGACGGGCTGGTGCCCGAGCTGCAACGGCTTGGCCTGACCCGGACCGAATACACACAGTCGACGCTGCGGCAGACGCTGCGCGAGTTCTAACAGCCGATACATACGAGGAGGCGTCAATGGCGGTCGCAGAATATTACGTACCTGCACCACTGGTCCGATACCGGGGCCGCATCGGGTTTTCGGTCCGGCAGTACTTCCAGGGCACGTCGGTGCCCAGCTACGTCTCATTCGGTGCGTTGGCCGCGGTGTTCCTCATCGCGATCTTCGCCAAGCAGATCGCACCGTACGACCCACTGGCCGCGGTGGGCCAGCCGATGAGTGCCCCGAACGCGGCCAACCTGCTCGGCACCGACACCGTCGGGCGCGACATCCTCAGCCGGGTGCTGGCCGGCATGCAGACCAGTTGGTTCGGCGCCCTGGCGGTGGTGGCGTTCGGGGTTGTCTTCGGCGGGCTCATCGGGCTCATCGCCGGGGCGTGCGGCGGCTGGTTCGACGCCGTGCTCATGCGCGTCACCGACGCCTTCCTCGCGCTTCCCGGGCCGATCCTCGCGCTGGCGGTGGTCGCGGCGCTCGGGCGGTCCTACACCCACACGCTGATCGGCGTCGCGATCGTATGGTGGCCGCTCTACACGCGCATCGTGCGGGCGGAGGTGCGGAGGCTGAGGGCCTCGCCGCATATGGAGGCGGCCAGGGTGGGCGGCGCGAGCTGGTGGCGGCTGATGTATCGCCACCTAATGCCAGGGGCGGTGCCCGTCACGATCGTGACCGCGAGCCTGGACGTCGCCGCACTGGTGCTGATGGTGGCAGGCTTGTCGTTCCTCGGACTCGGGGCACCGCAGCCCGCGCCCGAACTCGGCTCGATGAGCGCGCAGGGCGTCACCTACATCTTCAGCGCCTGGTGGATTCCGATCATGCCTGCCCTCGCTGTGGCAGTCATCGCGATCGTCGCCAACTTCGCGGGCGACGCGATCCGTGACCGGATTCGCGACCGCTGATGCTGACTGTCCTGCCGCGGCGCCTTCTTGGCGCGATCCCCGTCCTGATCGTTCTCATTCTCGCGGTGTTCACGCTGCAGAAGGTGGCGCCCGTCGACCCCGTCGCCGCACTCGTCGGAGCGAAGGCCTCGCCCGAGGTGTACGAGGCGGCGCGGCATCAGCTGGGCCTCGATCAGCCATTGCCGCTGCAGTTCTGGCATTACATGACACATGCAGTGAAGGGGGACCTCGGCCAGTCGAGCGTCACCCGCACCCCCGTTCTGTCTGACCTCGCGCAGTTCCTGCCGGTCACGCTGGAGTTGCTCGTCGTGGCGCTGATCTTCACAGTGATCATCGGCTTCTTGATGGGTCTGGCCACGGCACAGGGCTGGCGTGGATCCGGAGTGCTGCGAGTGCTGATGGTGTCCGGCGCATCGGTGCCGGTGTTTCTGGCCTGCCTCCTCGGCATGCTGGTGTTCTACCGCTGGCTGAACATTCTGCCGGTCACCGATCAAACGTCCTACGTGGATGCCCCCATCGGTCCGACGCACTTCCTGCTCATCGACAGCTTGCTGGCCGGGCGACCCGAAGTGTTCTTCGACGACCTGTATCACCTTGTGCTGCCCGCATTTTGCCTAGCATTGACACCGGCAGCGGCCGTGGGGCGGGTGCTGCGCAGCAGCCTGGAAGCGACACAGCGCGCCGACCATACGCGCACCGCCCGAGCAAAAGGTCTGGGCGAGAAGCGGATTCTGATCGTGCATTCCCTGCGCAACTCCGTCGGTCCGGTGTTCGCGCTGATCGGGCTGCAGCTCGCGGTGATGGTCGGAAACTGCATTCTGGTCGAGTTGATCTTCGCCCGCCCGGGCATCGGGCTGTACATCTCCCGGGCAATCGACAAGGCCGATTTCAATGCGATTGCCGGGGTGACGCTCGCCGTCGGCCTGCTCTATGTGCTGACCAATATCGCCGTCGACCTCATGCAGTCGATCGCTGATCCTCGAGTCGCACTCTGAAGCACCGCTGGATGCCAGTGCTGCTTGTCAGCTCGTGGCTCTGGCATCTGACGCGATGGGATGGCCTCTTCCTCGGCACATATCTGGTCACGCATCTCGGCGGCCCGCCGATCGCCAACCAGTTCGTCGGCGTCGCGATGTTCGCGCCGATGCTGCTGGGCAGCTATGTCTCTTCGCGAAACGACTTCGCGCCGCGGAAGCTGGTCTTCGTCACCGAACTTGTGTTGCTCCCGATTTCGGTGCTGATGACTGTGCTCGTCGGCACTGGCGCGCGTCCAGATGTGGATGGTCTACCCGTTTGAACTCGCGTACGGGTTCGGCGGAATGGTCAACATGACCGCGCAGCGCGAGCTGCTGTTCCGGATCGCCGGGCCCCAGCGCTCGACACGGGTGCTCAACACCGAACTGACCGGGATGGCGAGCGCAATGATGCTGGGCCCGTTGGTCGGTGGAGTGACGATCGCCGCCTTCGGCCTTGGCGTCGCGTTCGCCCTTCCGGCGGTGCTGCTCGCTCTTTCGGCGCCCCTTCTGTGGATCTCGACGCGGGGGCTGCCTGCAGAACTACCAAGGGCAGCGCCGAGCGGCCGGGGCATGACCGACTTGCGACTGCTGCGGCGCTCGCGGATGCTGGTCGTGATCTTGCTGGTGACCGTGATCTGCAATCTCTGCTATTTCGCGTTTATGCCGCTTGTGCCCGTCATTGCCAAACACCTCAATGCAGGCGCCGTGATGGCGGGCGTGATCGGGGCGACGGCCGGCGTCGTGCAGCTCGTGATCACCGCGGCACTGGTCCTGCGGCCGGTGCGACGCCCTCTGTCCGCGTACACATTCGGGGTGGCGCTGTGCCTGTGCTGCCTCGCGATACTCGCCTACACCCCGGTGTTGACCGTTGCTCTGCTGACCTTGGGTGTGGCGGGGATCGGTCAGGCCCTGTTCGGCGCCACGCAGGCGACGCTGCCGGTCGCTGCCGTCGCCCCGCACGAGCGCGCCGCCGCGCTCGGACTGCTCACCACCACGATCGGCCTGGCGTTGCCGACGGGCATGGTGGTGCTGGGTGTCACGTCCAGCCTGCTCGGTGCGCAGCTGGCGATGCTGGTGTCCGCCCTGGTTGGGTTGCTGGCACTGGCCGCGATACTGGCGGCCTCAGGCGGAGCGATACGCGTTGGCGGAGAAGGCGACTCGGTCACCGCGCAGCCGGAGCTGGGCGAGCGCGCGCGGCTGCCCATTCTCATCCTCGATGACGTCCTCGAGCCAGACCAGGGGAGCGCCGACGTCGACACCGACGAGCTCTGCGGTCTGCTCGTCGGCGGCGACCGCGCCGATGGTGGTTTGGCTGCCGCCGATGCGAATCCCGAGTTGCCGCTCGAGGATCAGGATGACGTCGGCCTCGTCGATGTCGAAGTCAGGCGACTGCTCCTCGCCGAGGGCGATGTAGTTGACCGACAGCCCCAGCGGCAGACCGTTTTCCAGCACCAGGCTCTCGATCATCAGCACGGTCCAGCCGACCGGAAGGCGTAGCCGGTCGCGCACCATCGGCGGGCAGCCGAGCGGTCGGCGCTCGAGAGTGCGGGCCTCGACGGTGCTGGACGGTTCGGTCGTAAATTGGGCGACCGTGCTGAGCTGGTCGATGCGCAGCAGAAGCGAACCGGTGGCCCGGGTGCCGTTCTTGGGCTCGCGAGTCACGAGCCCCTCGCGGGCGAGCTGCTGCAGAACGGCCCGGACCGTGTTGCGGCTCGCAGACAGCGCTTCGGTGAGGTCTCGTTCCACGAGTGGCATGTTCCTGCCGGTACTGACAAGCGTCGAGCGGAGCAGGTCATAGGTGCGCCGCGCGGAGTTGTTCAGCCGGTCCGGGCTCTGCCGCTGCCGCTGGTAGAGGACTTCCGGGGGGACCTGGCCGGTGGGCCGCAGCCTCGCGCGGCACGCTGAATACAGTGATGGTTCACGTGTTGACACGTGTTCATTGGAGCAGTCGATTGTTAACAGACCCGGGCGTCGTTGATTCGCCAGGGTTACGTTGCCGCCATCCGGCGCCCGACGATGTGCGCCAGCTGTGCGCTGCCCAACAGAACGATCGCGATAAGGGCGAACAAGGCCGCGATCCCGATCTGGGCCTCGAGCACTGCGCAGCCGACCGAGCCGATCAGGATCCCGATTCCGGCAGAGATCCGGAACTTCGCCAGACCCGCAGAGGACTCACCGACCTGGGCCACGACCATTACAGGAAGGCTGGCCGTTGCGCCGGCAAGGCTGACGCCGAATAGCGCGGACGCCACCAGATACGTTGTCGTGCTGGGAATCAGGGCGAGCAGCGTCGCACATAACATCCCCAATGCGAACGACGCGATGAGCACCGCGACGACCCCGACGCGCCGGATGACACGGTAGGCCACCGAAAGGACGACGATTTCCACACCGGACATCAGCGCAATGGCCACGGTGATCGTGAGCGTCGAGTACGCCAGGGCGGCGCCTGCGAGGGGGAGTGCAGTGAACAACACGCCGCCACGCAGAAAGTCGCCGCTCATCGCCAACACGAGCGCGGCGCCGCTGCCGGGAATCCTGCCGAAACGCGGCAGGCCGATCCGCGGAGGTGGCAATTCGGGCGGCGCGGCCAGGCTCGGCAGGGCGGCGGCGAGTGTGCCTGCGACCAGAAGTGCAAGCACGCCCGTGACGACAAGGGCGACCTGATAGCCGGCCCGTCCGTCGATGATCCCCGCGACGAGCAGCCCACCGGGCGAGCCGACGGCGCCGCCGAAGAGGAAGGCGGCGTTGAACCGGACCAACGATTGAGCGACGTCACCCGGTCGCACCCGCACGGCGGCCTGCAGTCCGGCGCCGAGCACCATCCCACCACCAAGACCCTGCAGTACCCGCGACGTCATCAGCCCGATGCCACCCGGCGCCAGGCCCATGCCGATGCACGCCACACCGAACAAGAACAGTCCGGCGATGAGTGCGGACCGGGCGTCGAGGCTGGGCACGAATCTGGAGCCGAACACGTCGACGACGATCACGCCGATCGCCGCGCTCAGCATGAAGATGCCGATGTAGGTGCCGCTTCGTGAAAACTCCTGCACGAAAAGCACTTCCAGCGGGGCGGTGAGGCTCATCGTGACCCCGCTGGCCGCCATCAAGGGCAGGAACCATCGCGACTGCGGGATCGGCCCGCACCGTGCGCGCGTCATCAGGACGTCGACGCGAGGCGCTGCGAGGCGGTGAAGGGCAGGCCCACAGTCTCGGCGACCTCGAGACCGAAGGCCTCCAGCCCGATGCGCTTGACCGGATGGTTCGTGAGTAGCCGCATTCGCCGCACGCCGAGATCGGCGAGGATCTGCGCGCCGAGGCCGTAGTCACGCGCGTCAGTGTCGGCATCCTGGAGATGATGCGCATGCCTGCCCTCGTGTCCGCGAAGGTAGACCACGACACCGCGACCCTCAGCGGCGATCATTTGCAGCGCGCGTTCCAGTTCGGAATGGCAGTCACAGCCACCGGATTCAAAGACGTTGCCCGTCAGACACTCCGAATGCACCCGCACCAGCGTCGGCGAAAGGCCATGTCCGGCAGGGTCGCCCATCACCAGGGCGATGTGCTCACGTCCGTCGAGCACGGAGCGGAAGCCGTAGGCCTGGAACTCACCGTGTTCGGTTGGCAGCCGGCTGCGGGCCTTGCACTCCACCAGGCGCTCGGTGCGGTGTCGATAGGAGATCAACTCCGACATCGTCACGATCGTCAGCGCGTGCTTGGCGGCGAAGGCGCGCAACCGTGCCCCTCGTGCGACGGTCCCGTCGTCGTCGACCACTTCGCCCATCACTGCGACGGGTGAGAGTCCTGCCATCCGCGCCAGGTCGACGGCTGCCTCGGTGTGCCCGGCGCGGCGCAGCACGCCGCCGTCGACCGCCCGTAACGGGAACACGTGGCCGGGCCGGCTTAGGTCACTCGGCTGGGTGTCGGGGTCGGCGAGCAGTGAGATCGTTCGCGCTCTGTCGGCCGCCGAGATTCCGGTGGTGATTCCTGCGCGGGCATTCACCGACACCGCGTAGCCGCTGCCCCGGGGATCCTCGCTGACCGCGACCATCGGCGGTAGGTGCAGCCGATCGAGGTCGGTCGCGGGCATGGGTACACACAGGATGCCGCTGGTGTGCCGCACCATGAACGCCACCCGCTCCGGCGTGGCGTGTGTGGCGGCGAGCATGAGATCGCCGTCGTCGTACGGGTTTTCGGCGTCGACCACGATCACCATCCGGCCGGCGCGCAGCGCGGCAACCGCCGCACCCACAGGGTCACCGGTGCGGTATGCGCGCCGGCGGATCCCGATCACCCCCATGCTCAGAACTCGCGCAGCGTGTCTCGCAGGTGAGCGTGCGCGTACTCCGTGCGGGCCAGGCCCTTTCGCTGCAGCGCAGGGAACAGCCCGTCGCATATCTCGGTGATGTACTGCTTGCTGACCCGCTGGGTGCTGATCAGGAAGCCGTCGCCGCCGACCGCCGCCATCGCCTCGCCGATCTTGTCGGCGACCTGATCGGGTGTGCCGACCAGCTCGATCGAGTCGGACGTCCCGCCGGCGTCGAGCACCAGCTCGCGCAACGTCTTGCCGCTGCCCCACTGCGCGAACTTGTCCAGGGAACCCCGCTCGCCGTTGGTCTCCAGCTGGGGCAGCGGCTCGTCGAGCTCGAACTGCGAGAAGTCGATGTCGGTGACCGACGAGATACTCGCCAGTGACTGCTCGAAGAACGCCGGGTCCTCGGCCGCCGCCTTCTTGCGGGCCCACGCCTCCGCCTCCGTCGTGCCGACCACCGGACTCACGACGAACAGCACCTTGATGTCGTCCGGATTGCGCCCTTGCGCCGCGGCCCGGGCGCGGACGTCGTCGCGGTAGGCCTTCATCCCCTCCACTCCGTTCGCGACGGCGATGATCGAGTCGGCGTACTTCGCCGCGAACTGGCGCCCCTTTGGCGATCCCCCGGCCTGTACGAAGGTGGGTTGCCCCTGCGGTGAGCGAACCGTGTTCAGCGGGCCGCGGGACTTGAAGTACTTGCCCGCGAAGTGAATTGCGTGCACCTTCTTGAAGTCTGCGTACGTGTTGGTCTCCTGGTCGCGGATCACTGCGCCTTCCTCCCAGGAGTTCCAGAGCTGGCAGACGAGATCGACGTACTCGTCGGCGATGTCATAGCGCAGGTCGTGCTCGGTGAGCTTGTCCATGCCGAAGTTCTGCGCCGACCCGTCCTCACCTGACGTGACGATGTTCCAGCCGAAGCGCCCCTCGGCGATGCTGTCGAGGGTCGAGGCCAGGCGGGCGAGCAGGAACGGCGGATAGAAGGTCGTCGACATCGTCGCGACCACGCCCATCTTCGACGTGGCCGCAGCCATGATCGCGGCCAGGGGCGCCGGGTCGTGCTTGGGCGCCATGGTCGCGTACTTCAGGTACACCTCGGCGTTGCCGCCGTAGGCCTCGGACACCATTAGCGTGTCCTCGATCATGATGTAGTCGAAGCAGGCCCTCTCCATCGCCTGGGCCATCTCGATGTAGAACTTCCCGTTCCAGGGCAAGCCGTCGTTGCCGAACGGCGTGTTCCACTCGTTCGTCGTGAAGTTCATGAACCAGCCGAAGTGCAATCGCTTGTCGGCCATCAGAACTCACGCAGGTGGTCGCGAAGCATCGTGGTGGTGTACTCCGAACGGACGAGCCCGCGCTTCTGCAGCTCCGGAACCAGGCCGTCGGTGATCTCCGTGACGTAGCGGCGGTTCAGCCGCATCACCGGACTGGTGATCAGGAAGCCGTCGCCACCGACCTCGTCCATCACCGCCCCCATCTCGTCGGCCACTTCGGCGGGTGTGCCGATGAACGGGACGTTGCCGGACAGACCACTGCCCGTGACGATCTCACGCAGCGTCTTACCCTTGCCCCGGGCCAGGAAGCTCTCAAGGGCGCCGCGCTCGCCGTTCGTCGACACGTCCGCAGGCACTGGCTCGTCCAAATCGAACTGGGCGAAGTCGATCTCGGTGATCGAGGAGATCTCGGCAAGCATGTACTCGATGTAGAGCGGGTCGGTGAACCACCGCTCCTGCTTGGCCAACGCCTCGGCGTGCGTGTCGGCGACGATCGGCGTGACGAGGTAGAGCAGCTTGCAGTGCGCGGGATCGCGACCGTTGGCCTTCATCCTGGCGTGGATGTCGTCGCGGTAGGCCTTCATCGCCTCGACGCCATTGGCAGGCGCGACGATCGTGTCGGCGTGCTGCGCGGCAAGCTCGCGTCCCGGCGGCGACGCGCCTGCCTGGGCGATGGTCGGGCGGTACTGCGGCGACGGCGCGGTGTTCAGTGGGCCGCGGGACTTGAAGTACTTGCCCTCGAAGTCGATCGTGTGGACCTTCTTGTAGTTGGCGTACGTCCCGGTCATGTAGTCGCGCTCGATGGCGTCGGGCTCCCACGACTCCCAGAGCTTGCTCACCAATTCCAGGTACTCGCTGGCTCGCACGTAGCGCTCGTCGTGTTCGTAGAGCTTGTCGAGCCCGAAGTTCTGCGCGGCGCGGTCCTCGCCGGAAGTGACGACGTTCCAGCCGAATCGTCCGCGGGCGATGTGGTCGATGGTGCTGCACAGCCGGGCCAGCAGGAACGGCGGGTAGAAGCTGGTCGACATCGTCGGGACGACGCCGAGCCGGTTGGTGGCGTTGGCCATCAGCACGGCGAGCGGAACCGGGTCGTGTTTGGGGTTGACGCCGTGCTTGAGGTCGTGCTCCATCGTGCCGCCGTAGGCGGTCGACACCATGAGCTTGTCCTCGATCAGGACGTAGTCGAACTTGGCGCGCTCGAGATCCTTGGCCATTTCGACGTAGAAGTCCCCGGTGAAGTCACGGCCGCCGTCGCCCCAATTCCCGTTCCATTCGTCGGCGACGAAGTTCAGGAACCATCCCAGATGAAACATGTTGCTCATGTCATCAAGAGAAGTAGGAAGGCGTTACTCCAATGTGTCCTGGCGGTACCACCGACATTGCGCTATGCCTCAGCCGCCGAGCAGACGCAAATGTCCCCCGACACGCCGAGAGAAGGGGCTTTTTGCGTCTCTCTCGAAAATGCGGGGACCGGCAGCGGGTGAGTGGTTCTTTGCGGTTTTAGGCGACTTCGGTGAGTGGTTCGAGAGTCACTTTGTAGCCGAGAGTTTCGAGTTGTTTGACGGCTTTGGCCTTGGTGCGTGCGGGGTGGTGGCGGGTGTAGTAGTCGGGGCCGGGGTCGTGGTAGAAGGCGCCGTTGACCAGCATGTGCCACGCGTCGGTGAGCATCTTGTGTTCGATCGCGACCAAGGCGGTCATGCCGGCTATCGACGTACCGCGGGTTGTGTTCGTGCGCGATTGGGCAGCGCGGCGCCGGCCGGCGATGCGCCGGTACCGGACGCTGTAGTAGGTGTCTTTGGTGCGCGCTGCCGACAATGCCGCCACCCCGAGGGCGGCTTTGAGATGCCGGTTTCCCGGGCGGGTGGCGCCAGATTTGACCCGGCCCGCTGATTCGTTGCAGCCGGGCACGACCCCGGCCCACGATGCTAGGTGCTCAGCGGTGGGGAACACGCTCATATCCGCGCCGGTTTCGGCGATGAACACATCGGCGATGATCTGTGACCAGCCCGGGATGCTCATCAGCAGCTCCCGGGTGCAACGAAAGGGGGCGATCGCCTCCTCGATACGCGAGTCCAAGCGGGCGATATCGGCGCCGTGGGCATCGATGCGATCCAGATACAACCGCGCCATGAACGCGTGATGCTCGTTGAACCGGCCGCGCAGCGCCTCGGTCAGCGCGGGAATCTTATGGCGCAGGCGTTGTTTGGCCAGATCGGCCAGCACCGCCGGATCGCGTTGGCCGGCGATCAGCGCCTCCAGCATCGCCCGCCCGGAGACCCCGACAATGTTGGAGGCCACCGCCGACAGTTTGATCCCGGCGTCTTCGAGCAGCTTCTCCAGCCGTTGAATCTCTTTGGTGCGCGCCCGGGTGATGATGGTGCGGGTCCGGGTCAGATCACGCAACACCCGAATCGGCTGCGGCGGCACGAACGAGGCACGCAACAGCCCATGGGCACCCAGATCGGCCAGCCACGCCGCATCCGAGACGTCGGTCTTACGGCCGGGCACATTGCGTGCGGCTTTGGCGTTGACCAGCACCACCGGTAGCTGCTCTTCGAGCAGGTAGTAAAACGGCTTCCAATAATCCGACGTGGATTCGAGCACCACACACGAGACCTGCTCGGCGAGCAAATGCTCACCGAGCGCCAGGATCTCGCCGGTGGTCGACCCCCACGTGGTGACCGTCGTCGACGTGCCACGCCGACCCCGGCCCTGCACCCGCACACAGACCTTGGCGTCCTTCTTCGACACATCAATGCCCGCACACCGCGGATGGATCACTTCCATAACCGATCACCCCTTCCGTCCAGATATGTTGTTGTGGAAGGTGTTTCGGAGAGGGCGAAACAAAAACAGGAGTCTCTCTCACGTGCTCACAGGCAACAATCCACCGCCCCCGCACCACCACGAGGGCGCCCTCCAGCCCCAAGCTGCTCGCCGTGCTCACCGGCAACACAGACGCAACGGGGTCACCGAAACACCCCTTGAGCATCAACTCCCACCCGGCCGCGACGCAACCACCTACCCGCCCGAGCATCCGGCAGAATTTTCATCCTCCACCGCGGAGCGCAGCTCCCCTGGCAGCTGCTCGCGGGAAGAGTTTCACTCCACCTGATAGCGCGGGAACACTCCGACCGGCGCAGGCAGCGGGATGCCCGGGGCCAGCCGTTTGTCGATCGCCGCGAACGTCCGCTGGTCCTCGGGTTGGCCGAGCAGGTCGAGCAGCCTGCCCGTCGACTCGGGCATCACCGGCTGGCTCAGCAGTGTCGCGATCCGCACGGTCTCCAGCGTCGTGTACAGCACGGTGCGGAAGCGAAGCTGGGCCTCGGGCGTATCGGTCTTGCGCAGCACCCACGGCTCCTGCGCGGAGAAGTACTTGTTGGCCGCGCCGAGCACCGACCAGATCGTCTCCAGCGCCAGATGCATGGCCGTCGCGTCATAATGGCCGCGCACCCGCTCCATCAACCCGTCGGCCGCCGCAAGCAAGTCAAGGTCGTCCGCGGTGAATTCCGCTGGCTCCGGGACGATTCCGTCGAGGTTCTTGGCGACCATCGACAGCGAGCGCTGCGCGAGGTTCCCCAACTCGTTCGCCAGGTCGGCGTTGATGCGCCCGATGATGGCGTCTTCGCTGTAGCTACCGTCCTGTCCGAACGGCACCTCCCTGAGCAGAAAGTATCGGACCTGGTCCACGCCGAACGCATCGATTAACGCATTCGGGTCGACGACATTGCCGACCGACTTGCTCATCTTCTCGCCGCGGTTGAGCAGGAAGCCATGCACGAAAACCTTGCGCGGCAACTCGATTCCCGCCGACATCAGAAACGCCGGCCAGTACACGGTGTGGAACCGGATGATGTCCTTGCCGATCATGTGCAGATCGGCAGGCCAGAACCGCTTGAACAACTCCGATGAGGTGTCCGGAAACCCGACGCCGGTCAGGTAGTTGGTCAGCGCGTCGACCCAGACGTACATGACGTGGTCGGGGTGATCGGGCACCGGCACGCCCCAGTCGAACGTCGTCCGCGAGATCGAGAAGTCGCGCAGCCCACCGGAGACGAAGCTGACCACCTCGTTGCGACGCACGTGGGGCTCGATGAACTCCGGGTGCGCCTCGTAGTGCGCCAACAACTTGTCGGTGTAGGCCGACAGCCGGAAGAAGTACGTCTCCTCCTCGGTCCACGTCACCGGTGCGCCGGTCTCGGTGGCCACCCGGACCCCGTCGGGGCCGACGCTGGTTTCGGACTCGGTGACGAAGCCTTCGTCACGCACCGAGTACCAGCCCGCGTAGGTGTCGAGATAGATGTCGCCGGACTCGTTCATCCGCTTCCAGATCTCGATCGACGCCTCGATGTGGTCCTCGTCGGTGGTCCGGATGAACCGATCGAACGAGATGTTCAACCTCTCCTGCATCCGCTCGAACACATCGGAGTTGCGCCGAGCCAGCTCGGCCGTCGGAATGCCTTCGGCCGCGGCCGTCTCGGCCATCTTCAGCCCGTGCACGTCGGTACCGGTGAGGTAGCGCACGTCGAACCCGTCGAGTCGCTTGAACCGCGCTATCGCGTCGGTTGCGATGTATTCGTAGGCATGTCCGATGTGCGGGTCGCCGTTGGGATAGGCGATGGCTGTCGTTATGTAGTACGGCTCGCTCATTTGGGCTCAGCTTATTGTGTGGCGGTGAGTTCCAACCGTCCGCCGCCCCCGGCTCCGGAACCGCTGTCCCCATTGGTCGACGCGCACACCCACCTCGACGCCTGCGGGGCGACGGATGCCGCGAGCGTCAAGGCGATCGTCGACCGCGCCGCGGCGGTCGGCGTGCAGGCCGTCGTCACCATCGCCGATGACCTCGAGTCCGCGCGCTGGGTGACCGAGGCCGCCGACTGGGACCCTCGCGTCTACGCCGCCGTCGCGCTGCACCCGACGCGCGCCAACGCACTGACCGAGGAGGCCAAGGCCGTCATCGAGCGGCTGGCCGAGCATCCGCGCGTCGTCGCGATCGGCGAGACCGGACTCGACATGTACTGGCCCGGAAAGTTGGACGGCTGCGCCGAACCTGCCGAACAGGCCGATGCCTTCGCCTGGCACATCGACTTGGCCAAGCGCACCGGTAAGCCGTTGATGATCCACAACCGCGATGCCGACGCCGAGGTCCTCGACGTGCTGCGCGCCGAGGGCGCGCCCGAGACGGTGATCTTCCACTGCTTCTCGTCGGACGCGGCCATGGCGCGCACCTGCGTCGCCAACGGCTGGCTGCTGAGCCTCGCGGGCACCGTCAGCTTCAAGAACGCGCGCGACCTGCGCGAAGCCGCGGCATTGATCCCGCCAGGGCAGCTGCTCGTCGAGACGGATGCGCCGTTTTTGACCCCGCACCCGTATCGTGGTGCCCCGAACGAGCCGTACTGCCTGCCTTACACGGTGCGGGCGCTCGCCGAAGTCGTCGAGCGGCCCGCAGAAGAACTTGCGAGGGAAAGCACTAGGACGGCCGTCCAGGCCTATGGGCTGGCGAGTTGCCGTGCCTAGGCCTATTCGTTACCGTGCTGTGATCGAACACGGAGCCGGAGGCGACATCGTTGCCAGCGAAACGGTCCTTTTGACTCACGTCCGATAGTCGGGAATAGAACACGTATTGAATACTTTGAATAGGCTCCACGAAGCGCGCTCGCCGATGCTTCGGCTTCTGGTTGGTGCGACGTTGCTCGCACTCACCTTCGCCGGCGGGTTCGCTGTTGCTGCCCACAAGACCGTCACGCTGAACGTCGACGGGACGCAGATGACGGTTGCCACGATGAAGTCCCACGTGATCGACGTCGTCAAGGAGAACGGCTTCGATGTCGGCGAACGCGACGACCTCTACCCGGCGGCCAATGAGTCGGTGCAGCAGTCCGATTCCATCGTGCTGCGCCGCAGCCGGCCGCTGCAGATCTCGCTCGACGGCGACGACAGCAGGCAGGTGTGGACAACGGCGTCGACGGTGCAAGAGGCGCTGGCCCAGCTGCAGATGACCGACAAGGCTCCTGCCGCGGCTTCGCGCGGCAGTCGTGTCCCGCTGGCCGGCATGTCGCTGCCTGTTGTCAGCGCAAAGACCGTGCAGCTCAACGACGCAGGCGCACCTCGGACGCTGCACCTCGCGGCACCCAACGTGGCCGGCCTGCTCGAGGCCGCTGGGGTGCCGCTGGAGCAGAACGACACGGTTCTGCCAGCCGCGTGGTCGCCAGTCGTCGATGGCATGCAGATCCAAGTGACCCGGATTCGTATCGACAAGGTCACCCAGCGCGTGCCGCTGCCACCGCAGAACAAGCAGATTCCGGATGTGACGCTGAACATGAGTCGTCAGGTCGTCGACGACCCCGGGACACCCGGCACGCAGGACGTCACCTTCGCTGTCGCGAAGGTGAACGGTGTGGAGACCGGCAGGCTGCCAGTAGCCAATGTCGTTCTCGTGCCGGCCAGAGACGCCGTGCTTCGGGTCGGCGCCAAGCCGGGCACCGAGGTGCCACCCGTGAGCAACGGAGCCCAGTGGGACGCGCTCGCGCGGTGCGAATCGACAGGTAATTGGGCCATCAACACCGGCAACGGTTTTTACGGTGGCGTCCAATTTGACCAAAACACCTGGGAACGACAAGGCGGTCTGAGGTATGCTGCGAGGGCGGATCTGGCAACAAGAGAAGAACAGATCGCGATTGCTGAGGTCACTCGGGCGCGACAAGGTTGGGGCGCGTGGCCCGTGTGTAGTGGGAGGGTTGGAGCGCGCTGACTATTCGACTACTCGGGCGGACCGAGATACGGCATCTGGCGAAAGAGATTGACTTCAGGCCGCGCAAATCATTCGGCCAGAACTTCGTCCACGACGCCAACACCGTTCGCCGTATCGTTTCGGCCTCCGGGGTCAATCGCCATGACCACGTTCTCGAGGTCGGTCCCGGCTTGGGTTCCCTGACGCTGGCCCTGCTCGATCGGGGCGCCAGGGTGACTGCCGTGGAGATCGATCCGGTGCTGACGCGGCAGCTTCCGAAGACCATCGCGGAGCATTCCCACAGCGAGATCAACCGGCTGACCGTGCTCAACCGCGACATCCTGACGCTGCAGCGCACCGATCTGGCCGACGAGCCGACGGCGCTGGTGGCCAACCTGCCGTACAACGTGGCCGTCCCCGCCCTGCTGACCCTGCTCGCCGAGTTCCCGTCCATCCGGACGGTGATGGTCATGGTGCAGGCCGAGGTCGCCGAGCGGCTTGCCGCCGAACCCGGCGGCAAGGACTACGGCGTGCCCAGCGTCAAGGTCCGATTCTTCGGCAACGTCCGGCGCTACGGCATGGTGTCGCCGACGGTGTTCTGGCCCATTCCGCGGGTGTACTCAGGTCTGGTGCGCATCGACCGACACGAAGTGTCACCGTGGCCGACCGACCCCGATTTCCGCGCCCAGGTGTTCGAGCTGATCGACATCGCGTTCGCTCAGCGCCGCAAGACATCGCGCAACGCGTTCGCCGAGTGGGCGGGTTCGGGCAACGAGTCGGCCCGTCGGCTGCTGGCCGCGAGTATCGATCCGTCGCGCCGCGGCGAGACGCTGTCGGTCGCGGACTTCATCCGGCTGCTGCAGCGCTCCGGAGAGCCGGAGCTCAAGCCCAAGGAGCCGCAGGCGCAGCCGCAGACCCAGGAGCATGAGGTCCGCGTTATCTAGCGCTCACTCTTTGGCGTCCTTTTCGAGGAACTCGTCCATCAGCGGTGTCTCGGCGATGACGGGGTAGTTGCCCGTGAAGCCGACGCGCTCGCGGGCCATCTCCAGCACCCGGCCCCTTACGGCGTACCAGCCGCCGACGAGCGCCGGGACGATCACCAGCAGCGCCACCAGATTCCAGTAGTTCTCGTAGCACATCAGGGCGGTGACGGCGACCAGGAACACCAGGGTGGCGTAGCTGGTGTACGGGGCGCCGAACAGCTGGAACGACGGCCTCTGCAGGATGCCGCGTTTGGACCACCGGTACAGCTGGATCTGGCAGATCACGATCGTTCCCCACGACGCGATGATGCCCAGCGCCGACAGGTCGAGGGCGATGTTGAACGCCTCGGACGGAACCACCAGATTCAAGAACACGCCCGCAACGGTGAAGCAGGCCGTCAGTGCGATACCCGCAAACGGCACACCGTGTTTCGTCATCTTCGCGGTGAACGCCGGTGCGCTGCCGTTCATCGCCATCGACCGCAGGATGCGGCCGGTGGAGTGCAGCCCCGCGTTGAGGCTCGACAGCGCGGCCGTCAGCGCCACGAAGTTCATCACGTCGCCCGCTGCCGGAACGCCGATGGAGGAGAAGAACGTGACGAACGGACTGGTGCCCTGTTTGTAGGCGGTGTAGGGCAGCAGCAGTGCCAGCAGCACCAGCGACCCGACGTAGAACACCGCGATGCGGAACACTACAGAGTTGATGGCCCGTGGCATCACCTTGGCCGGGTTCTCGGTTTCACCGGCCGCCGTGCCCACCAATTCCACTGCGGCATAAGCGAAGATCACGCCCGAGGTGATGATCACCAGCTGCAACACACCGGTCGGCAGGATGCCCCCGTTGTCGGCGATGACGGAGACGCCGGTGCTCTGGCCCTCGATGGTGAACCGGCTGGCGAGGAAAACGGTGCCGATCACGAGAAATGTCACCAGCGCGATAACCTTGATCAGTGCGGCCCAAAACTCCATCTCGCCAAACACTTTCACCGAGATCATGTTGACGGTCAGCACGATCACCAGTGCGATCAACGCGATCGTCCACTGCGGAACCGCCGCGAACGCACCCCAATAATGCATGTACAGCGCGATGGCGGTGACGTCGACGATCGACGTGCATGCCCAGTTGAAGAAGTACATCCAGCCCGCCACGTAGGCGGCCTTCTCGCCAAGGAATTCGCGGGCATAGGAGACGAACGACCCGGACGAAGGGCGGTGCAGCACAAGCTCACCCAGCGCGCGCAGGATGAAGAAGACGAACACACCGCACACCGCGTAGACGATGAACAAGCCAGGCCCCGCGGTGTGCAACCGGCCGCCCGCGCCCATGAATAGGCCGGTGCCGATCGCGCCACCGATCGCGATCATTTACAGCTGTCGTGGTTTGAGGCCTTTGTCGTAGCCCTCGTCCTCGTGAGCGAGTGCAGACGTGTCGTAATCGATAGCGGATCCCATCGGCCTGACGTTAGGTGCGGGGCCGGGGACCCGAAACTCGGAGCGGTAAAAGTTAGGTTACGTAATCATTTGGCGCGGGTTACTGCAACGTCCTGGCGATCAACGAGACGAACTCCGAGCACGATTCGTACCTGTTGTCCGGATCCTTCGCCAAGGCCTTGGCCATGATCGAGTCGAACGCGTGCCGCAGCCAGTCTAGTTTGCGCGACACCTTAGGTGGCTGGGCGTGTAGGTGCTCGTCCACCAGAGCCATCGATGTGGTCGCGGTGAACGGTGGTGAGCCGGTGATCAATTCGAATGCCGTGCACGCCAATGCATACTCGTCGGTGGCCGCCGACGGCGCGCGCCCGTGCAGCAGCTCGGGTGCCGAGTAGGGCAACGACGCCTCGATGTGCGACGGTCTGTGCCACACCTCCTCGGCCACCGCGTGTGCGACGCCGAAGTCGATGAGCACCGAGCCGCGTACCGAAAAAGGCAGCGATACAAGGATATTGGATGGCTTAACGTCGCAGTGCACGACGCCATGCCGGTGGGCATAGTCCAGCGCATCGGCGACCTGCGTCAGTGCTGTCAGCCGATCGGTCATGGCCTGCAGTTTGGCCACCGTGCCACCGTCGACCAGTTCCATTGTGAGCCAACCGGATCCGCACTCATACACCTTGATGATGTGCGGGTGGTCGAGCCCGTTGGCGAAGGCGAATTCGCGCTGTAGCCGCGCCATCTGGACAGGTTGGCGGTGATAGTCGTCGAGACACTTTAGCGCTACCAGGCGATCCGGGTCGACGACGCCATGCGCCCGGTACACCGTCGCGTGCCCGCCGTGGCCGAGGGCGGCGTCGACGACGTAGTCCTCGAACCAGTCGACGGGGGACTGCACGTCAACAGCTTAGGTTTGGCCGACGGGATGTGTCTGCAGACATGAGGTGGCCCGGGCATCTCGGTACTTCGGTACCTGCATGGCCCGTCTCGGCGATAGTGTCGTGCGGTGTCCGCCTCCGACGGAAATACCGCATCCGAGTGGGTCCCCACCGGGTCGGTCACGGTGCGAGTGCCGGGCAAGGTCAACCTGTATCTGGCCGTCGGTGACCGCCGTGACGACGGCTACCACGAGCTGACGACCGTCTTTCATGCCGTGTCGCTGCTCGACGAGGTCACCGTGCGCACTGCTGATGTGCTGTCGGTGGAACTGGCCGGCGAGGGAGTGGAGTCGCTGCCCACCGACGAGCGCAATCTGGCCTGGCGGGCGGCCGAGTTGATGGCCGAGCACGTTGGACGGGCGCCGGATGTCGCAATCTCCATCGAGAAGTCGATTCCCGTCGCCGGCGGGATGGCTGGCGGCAGCGCCGACGCCGCGGCAGTGCTGGTGGCCATCAACACGCTGTGGGAGCTCGGTGTGCCGCGCCGGGACCTGCACGCACTGGCCGCCCAGCTCGGCAGCGACGTCCCGTTCGCGCTGCACGGCGGCACCGCGCTGGGTACCGGCCGTGGCGAGGAGCTCGCCACCGTGCTCGCCCGCAGCACGTTCCACTGGGCGCTGGCCTTCGCCGACGACGGCCTGTCGACTCCCGCGGTGTACAGCGAGATCGACCGGTTACGGGCCACCGCGGGGGCAGGCCGGAACCAGCCGCCGCGGCTCGACGACCCCGAGCCCGTGCTGGCCGCACTGGCGTCGGGCGACCCGGCCGAGCTGGCCCCGCTGCTCGGTAACGACCTGCAGCCCGCGGCGCTGAGCCTGGCCCCGGGGCTGCGGCGCACGCTTCGTGCGGGTGCCGAAGCGGGCGCGCTGGCCGGGATCGTGTCGGGGTCCGGCCCGACATGTGCGTTCCTGTGCGCGTCGGCCGCCTCGGCTATCGACGTCGGCGCGGAGCTGGCCGGCGCCGGGGTGTGCCGCACCGTGCGGGTCGCCAGCGGGCCCGTGCACGGCGCCAGGGTGGTGCCCGCACCGTCGACTTCAGTTTGAGTCGACTTGTTTGATTACGGCCAGGTGTGACCCAGGCCTCAATTCTCGCTACAGTTTGGCGGTTACTTAAGAGTTGCTTAAGATGATTCGCGGTGAAAGCTAGCGGTCAGGATTCGGGCGCGACCTTTTCTCCCACCGGTAACCCCGGGGGGAGGTCCGTCGGATATATAAGCGAAACACCGATTCGAGACCTAACCGCTCCCCAATTGTGTGCGCGCCTCCGTCAAAGCGCCCCCTATCAGCGGGAGCATTACACCCGGAGGTTTGCTCTGGGACCGATGTCGCCGACGCGGCGGCTCCGGAAACCGAGGAGGTTGTCGTGAGCAGATTCACCGAGAAGATGTACCGCAATGCCCGCACGGTGACGACGGGCATGGTCACCGGTGAACCCCACGAACCCGTCCGCCACACCTGGGGCGAGGTCCATGAGCGGGCACGCCGAATTGCGGGCGGCCTGGCCGCCGCGGGTGTCGGACACGGCGACGCGGTTGGCGTGCTGGCCGGCTTCCCGGTCGAGATCGCCCCGACGGCGCAGGGCCTGTGGATGCGCGGTGCCAGCCTGACCATGCTGCACCAGCCCACGCCGCGCACCGACCTGGTGATCTGGGCCGAGGACACGATGACCGTGATCGGCATGATCGAGGCCAAGGCCGTCATCGTCTCCGAGCCGTTCCTGGTGGCCGTCCCGGTGCTGGAGGAGAAGGGCATCAAAGTCCTCACCGTCGCCGACCTGTTGGAGTCGGAGCCGATCGATCCGGTCGAGGTCGGCGAGGACGACCTGGCGCTGATGCAGCTGACGTCCGGCTCGACCGGCTCGCCGAAGGCCGTGCAGATCACGCACCGCAACATCCACTCCAACGCCGAGGCCATGTTCATCGGCGCCCAGTACGACGTCAGCAAGGACGTCATGGTCAGCTGGCTGCCCTGCTTCCACGACATGGGCATGGTCGGCTTCCTGACCATCCCGATGTACTTCGGTGCCGAGCTGGTCAAGGTCACGCCGATGGACTTCCTTCGCGACACCCTGCTGTGGGCCAAGCTCATCGACAAGTACAAGGGCACCATGACGGCGGCGCCCAACTTCGCCTACGCGCTGTTCGCCAAGCGCCTGCGCAAGCAGGCCGAGCCCGGTCAGTTTGACCTTTCGACGCTGCGGTTCGCGCTGTCGGGTGCAGAGCCCGTCGAGCCCGCCGATGTCGAGGATCTGCTGGACGCGGGTAAGCCGTTCGGCCTACGGCCGGATGCGATCCTGCCTGCGTACGGCATGGCCGAGACCACGCTGGCGGTGTCGTTCTCCGAATGCGGCGCCGGTCTGGTCGTCGACGAGGTCGACGCCGACCTGATGGCCGCTCTGCGCCGCGCCGTTCCTGTCACCAAGGGCAACACCCGCAGGCTGGCCTCGCTGGGCCCGCTGCTGAAGGACCTGGAGGCACGCGTCATCGACGAGCACGGCAACGTGATGCCGGCGCGTGGTGTCGGCGTGATCGAGCTGCGCGGTGAGTCGTTGACACCCGGCTACATCACCATGGGCGGCTTCATCCCGGCCCAGGACGAGCACGGCTGGTACGACACCGGCGACCTGGGTTACCAGATGGAGAACGGCCACATCGTGGTGTGCGGCCGCGTCAAGGACGTCATCATCATGGCGGGCCGCAACATCTATCCCACCGACATCGAGCGGGCCGCAGGCCGCGTCGAGGGGGTTCGGCCGGGCTGCGCCGTCGCGGTGCGCCTGGATGCCGGGCACTCGCGCGAGACGTTCGCCGTCGCGGTCGAGTCCAACGCCTGGCAGGACCCGGTCGAGGTGCGCCGGATCGAGCACCAGGTCGCCCACGAGGTGGTGGCCGAGGTCGACATGCGTCCGCGCAACGTCGTGGTGCTCGGGCCCGGCACCATCCCGAAGACCCCGTCGGGCAAGCTGCGCCGCTCTACCTCAGTCTCGCTCGTCACCTAACAGCGCCAGCAGACGCAAAGGTACCCATTTCGTCGGCGTGTCGGGGACTTTCACGTCTGCTCGCGCAGGAAAAGGGATGGCCTGGTGTCGGTGCGCGCCGATACGGTTCCTGACATGACACCCGCCATCGAGGCCATCGAGCTGGTCAAGAGGTTCGGTGACAACACCGCGGTCGACGGTGTCAGCTTCACCGTCTCGCCGGGCACGGTGCTGGGCCTGCTCGGCCCCAACGGCGCGGGCAAGACCACCACGGTGCGGATGATGACGACGCTGACCCAGCCGACCAGCGGCACCGCCAGGGTGGCCGGCTACGACGTTCGCCGCGAGCCCGACAAGGTGCGCAGCAGCATGGGCCTCACCGGCCAGGTCGCCACCGTCGACGAACTGCTCACCGGCCGCGAGAACATCCGGATGATCGGCGGCCTGTACGGCATCCGGCGCAAAGACCTTGCGCGGCTGGGAGACCAACTGCTGGAACAGTTTGCGATCGCCGATGCCGCCGACCGCGTGGTGAGGTCGTATTCGGGCGGCATGCGCAGACGGCTCGATCTGGCCGTCAGCCTGCTGGCGTCGCCGCCGGTGCTGTTCCTTGACGAGCCGACCACCGGCCTGGATCCCCGCAGCCGCAGCGACCTGTGGGACGTGCTGCGAGGCCTGGTCAAGCAGGGCACCACGCTGTTGTTGACCACGCAGTATTTGGAGGAAGCCGATCAGCTCGCCGACAACATCGTGGTGATCGACAAGGGCAGCATCATCGCAGAGGGCTCTCCGCTGCAGCTCAAGCAGCAGGCGGGCGCCGCCAGCCTGATCGTCACCGTCACCAACGCCGCGGATCTTGCGGCCGCGCAGGCGCTACTCGCCAAGACAGGCGCGGAAGTATTCGTGGACACCGGCGCGCGTCAGGTGACGGCGGCCGCCGATGGCCTAGCCGACATGGTTCGGGTCGCGGGCTGGCTGCGCGACAGCGACATCGACGTCGATGACATCGGGCTGTCCAGACCAAGCCTCGACGACGTGTTCCTGTCGCTCACCGGCCATCGCACCGAAGAAGAGGTACAGGCATGACCGCGACCGCAACGCACGCGCACCTCCAGTTGGAGCCGGTGCGCACGAGGCCCACCAACATCGCGCAGCAGTCATGGATCATGGTGAAGCGCAACATGATCCACACCAAGCGGATGCCCGAGATGCTCAGCGACGTGACGGTGCAGCCGATCATGTTCGTGCTGCTGTTCGCGTTCGTGTTCGGCGCGTCGATCGCGACCGGCGGCGGCGCTTCGTACCGGGAGTTCCTTCTGCCTGGCATCCAGGCGCAGACCATCGTCTTCACGGCGTTCGTCGTGGCGTCGGGTATCACAGCCGATGTCGAGAAGGGCATCATCGACCGCTTTCGGTCGCTGCCGATCTCGCGGTCGTCGGTACTGATCGGGCGCAGTGTGGCCAGCCTCCTGCACTCGTCGCTCGGTGTCGTTGTGATGGCGGTGACCGGGTTGGCGATCGGCTGGCGGATCCGCGGAAGCGTTGCCGAGGCGGCACTCGCATTCGTTCTGATCCTTGTGTTCGGCTTCGCGATGATCTGGTTCGGCATCCTCATCGGCTCGGTAATGCGGTCTGTGGAGGCGGTGAACGGTGTGATGTTCAGCGCGCTGTTCCCGATCACGTTCCTGGCCAACACCTTTGCCCCGACCGAGCCGATGCAGCACTGGCTGCGGGTGATCGCGGAATGGAACCCGGTGTCGTCACTGGCGCAGGCCATGCGCGAACTGTGGGGCAATGGTGGCCCCGCGCCGGAGAGCGCCCAGCTTCCGCTGCATCACCCGGTGCTGGCGACCATTCTGTGGTCGCTTGCGTTGACGGCCGTTTTCGCGCCATTCGCACTGCGCGCCTACGCCCGGCGCACCGGAGGCTAGGACCGGGTCGCCGCGATGGTCCAGGCCGGCAGAATCGGTGCGCGCGTGAGGAAGTGGTCGGCTTGGCCATTGGTGCGCAGCAGCACCTGTGTACGCAGAATGCAGCACCCCATCCGGACCATCGCGAAGATCTCGTACCAGTCGAGGTCGACCAGGGTACGACCGATCATCTCTTCGTAGCGCCGGATCACGTCGTCGCGGCTGTCGAACCCGGGCAGTTCCGGATCGGCGTCGAGGCCGTTGACCTCCAGCATCTGCCTGCGAGTGGCCAGCCACCACGCGAAGTCCGTCTCTGCCGGGCACACACACGCCTGCTCCCAGTCCAGCGCCCCGACGAGCTGTCCTGCGTCATCGAAGATCCCGTTGGACAGCCGCGCGTCGCCCCAGCACACTGTCAACGCGCCCTGGTGCTCCGGTTGGTGGCGAACGAGCCAGGCGAACGCCTCGGCCAGCACGTCGGGCACCTGGTTGTCGGTTCCCCACCGCGCGTACTCGCGCCACCACGCCAGCTCGGCGGAGTTGCCGACGCCACCTGGTCTTTCGAGCCATGACGCCTCGGCGACCGGAACACGCTGAAGTGCCGCAAGCGTTTCGAGGAACGAGTCGTGCGCGCGCCGTTGGACGACGGGCCCCGCATCATGCAGCCAACCGCGGGTCGCGTATGACGTGTCCGACGGTGTGTGACCAACGATCCGCGGCATCACCAGGAATTTGGCGCCGATCCACGCCCGGTCCGGCTCATAGAGCAGTGGGGACGGGGTCGCGATCCCGTAGTCGTGCAGTAGTTCCTGCGTCAGGGCCTGGGCACCGATGTCGTATTCGCGGAATATGCCGCCGCCTGCGGGCGGTATCCGCACCACGTATTCGCTTGTCTGCCCGGCGACTTCCGCCGTGAACGCGAGGCTCTCGCTCGACCAGCCCGCGGCGCGATTCGCCACCCGCAGCTCCGACACCGCGGCCTGGTCGCCGAATCTGTGCTGGAACCACGCCTCGAGACGCTCGCGGGTATCGGCCAGGTCGCGCTGGGCGAGCGTGATGCCTGCCATGCAGATAGAGTTACATACGATGCATCGTATGTAAAGCAATCAAACTTTACGTACCCAGGCTCGGATGTAATACGCTCGCCGGGTGACCCGACCGCAGCCGATCACGTTCGGAGACATCGACGACACCGCGAGACCGCTGGCGGTGCTCGTCCACGGATTTCCGGATACGCCGTACACCTGGCGCCACCTCGGCCCTGTACTCGCCGGGCGCGGGTACCGGGTGGTGGCGCCGTGGCTTCCCGGGTACGACGGCCCCGTCGACAAGAACGTCAGCGTCGGCACGTACGTGCGCCATATCCTCGACACCCGTCGCGGGTACGGGGCAGATGATCGCGCGGTACTCATCGGCCACGACTGGGGTGCACACGCCGGCTATGGAGTCGTCGCCATGGATCCTGGGGCATTCAGAAGATACGTCGCTCTGGCGGTTCCGCCCGTGGCGGCACTGACGCGCATGTTCTCCTACCGCCAGCTCAAGCGGTCGTTCTACATCTGGTTCATCCAGCAGGTCGGCCTCGCCGATGGCGTGTTGGTCGAGCCGGGATTCTGGGAGTCGCTGTGGGCGGACTGGTCGCCCGGTTACGACCCGTTCGACGACGTCGTTGAGCTGCGCAAACACGTCACGGCCAACAACATCGCCAACGTCATCTGCCCGTATCGCGCGACGTTCAACCCGGAGTTCGCCGATCCCGACGCGGAGGACGAGGGAGCGGCGACGATGCAGCCGCCGCCGGTGCCGACGCTGTACCTACACGGTGCCGACGACGGCGGAATGGGTGCTGATCTGCTCGTTGAATTCGATGTGTCGGTCCACCTGCCCGCGGCCGGGTCAGCCTTCGAAATCATCGACGGCGCCGGGCATTTCCTGCATCTGGAGAGGCCCGACCTGATCGCGGCCAAGATTGGCGACTGGCTCAGCGCCTAACCAGCGGCCCTGGCCGGGCGCCGGCGTGACGGCTCGAGCCCTGCGGCGTGGCGCAGCTCGGCCAGGAACCGATCTGCGCTGCCGCCTCCAATCATGTAGTGGCAGACGGCGATACGCACGATGGTTGAAGCGGCGATGTCGTTGTCGTCGCCGGGGATGATCCGCGCAATGCGGTCGTGCATGATCGGCAGAACGCGCTTCATCTGAAACAGCACGTGCTCGGGCTCGGTGTCGGCCAACGAGCCAAGCGAGTACGTGCTCTGGAAGTCGACGATGAACCGCAGTGCGGCGTCGAGTCGATCGGGGCCGCTCAATCCCGTCATCGCCGCGGCGATGCCTGCGTCGAAATTGTCCTGCTCATATAGGCCGAACGCTTCCAGCAGTCCTTCCTTCGACCCGAAGTAGCGGTACAGCGTTGGACGCGAAACCTTGGCCTCCGCGGCCACGTCGGACAGTTGCAACTTGCGGCGTCCGTCGCGGGCGAGGACGACGAAGGTGGCCGCCAGGATCCGTCGTCGCGTCGATTGCTCGGCGTCGGCAGGCGGGTGCGGGGCCACTCTCGAGTCCTTTACATCTAGGGGTTCAAATGTCACACTAACGCTATCTTAGGCCCAGGTGTCCGGATAGTCATATATGACACTGTCGGATGCCGATGTTAAGTCTCGCAGCGGGGAGGCGGCGACCGATGACAAGCCTCGTGGTCCGCAAGATCCCGTGGGGCTTCAATGCGACGGTGCCCTTCATGTGGCAACCCGCCAACCCCAACTTCGGGCTGTTCTGCAATGCGTTCACATTCATCGCGGTGCCGTTCGAGCGCTACATCGTCGCCGTGGTCCGCAAGGCCGCGGACCGACTCAACCAGGACCCGGATGTCGCCTCCGAAGCCGACGCATTCCTGCGGCAGGAGGCGCAGCACGCGGCGGCACATCGCAAGCACATGATCGCGCTCGTGGCGCGCTATCCACAACTGGAGCAGTGCTACGAGGACGCCTGCAACGCCTACGACGAGCTCATCGACGAGCAGCCCATCGAATTCCACGCGGCCTACATCGCCAACCTGGAGGCGACGTTCACGCCGCTGTTCAAAGTCATTCTGGATAACCGGGATTCACTGTTCGGCGGCGGAGACAGAAGGGTCGCGTCGCTGATGATGTGGCACTTCGTCGAGGAGATCGAACACCGCAGCTCGGGACTGATCCTGTGCCGCCACATCAATCCCGACCCGTGGTATCGCGTCAAGAACATTCGCGCCACATTTGGCCATGTCGGCAAGCTGTCGGAGCGTATTGCCAAGAACTTCGACGAGGTCGTGCCGTTTGACGACCGTGGCGCGTCGACTCAAGAACTCATGTCCAACTTGCTGTTCGACGAGTTCAAATACCGCGTCCCCGGCGGCCGCCGTCGCCAAACCCGACGCAGCGGCGCGCCGACGTTGTTTAATGCGGTGCCAACAAGTCAATTGGCCAAGATGGTTTGGCGTCTGGCGTTGTCGCAGACTCCGCATCACAACCCCGCCGACCAGCCGCTGCCCGGCTGGGCGGATACCTGGATGCGCGAATACGACCGCGGCACGAACATGACGACGTTTTTCGGCGCACCGCCAGGTGACGCCCCGACGGCAGAAAGGTGACGGCGTTGCTGTCGACGAATTACGGCGGGCTGGTGCCCGAGGATGAACTGCTCGCGCATCAGATCGTTGACACGTTTGCCACCGTCAGCCAGTCGGATCCGTCATGGACCGAGAAGATCTGGACGATCGCCCACGCGCGCGACAACTCGCTGCAGGTCGTACTCGGTATCGGAAAGTACACCAACCGTGGCGTTTTCGACGGGGCCGCCGGCGTGTGCCGAGGCACCGAACAATGGACCGTCCGAGCCGGGCGCCGGTTGTCGTCGGACCCGGCGGGCACACATGTCGGGCCGATCCACTACCGCGTGGTCGAACCGCTTCGTGAGATCCGGGTGAGCCTCGACGCTACCGAACACGCGCCCATCGCATTTGATGTCGCCCTGCGCGGCGCGTTCGATGCTGCGCTGGAAGACCCTTGGCCGGATCGAAGTCCCGACGGCTACCGCGTCACCCACAACGTGCTGCGCTACCACCAGATCGGTGTCGCGTCCGGCTGGGTCGACGTCGAAGGTCATCGCACGGAAATCGAAGCGGACAACTGGATTTCGATCCGTGACCACTCCTGGGGGTTGCGACCGGGGGTTGGCAAGCCGATACCCGGGCTGCCGCGAGGCGGCCGGAAGATCAAGCAGATGTTCATGACCTGGCTGCCGATGATCATGACCCGCCAGGACGGGTCGACGTACTCACTGTTCGTCATGTACCAGGAGGAGAGGGGTGACGGCTTTCTCGAGATCCGTTGTCAGGCAGAGCAGCAGAACGCCGACGGCACGTCGCACCGCTTCGCCTCCGTCGAGCAGGACCTGCAGTTCCAGGATGACAACCGCCGGTTCATGCACGGGACGATCAACCTCATCGAGAACGACGGCTCGAAGCGGCCGCTGACGATCACCGCGGCAGGACCGACGGGCTTTCACCTCGGAACCGCGGGATACTACGGCTGGAACGACTGGGTTTACGGCCAGTGGGTCGGTGACCTCAAGGTGGAAGGCAACCACGTCACCGATTGCGATAAGCCCGAAAACGCCCGCGAATTGCACCAGTTGCGTGATCTGCTTGTGCGCGTGGAAGACCCGGTCGGCGGCGGTAGTGGGTTGGGCAATGCCGAGACGTTCGCGCTCGGTGCATTCCCGGAGCGAGGGTTGACGGGGGAGAACTCCTTCCTGTGAGCAAGCCGCAGGTCGCGATCATCGGTGCCGGCCCTGGCGGCATCGCGATGGGGATCCAGCTGGCCGGCGGCGGCTACGACTTCACGATCTTTGACCGCGGCGATGGATTCGGCGGCACCTGGCGCAACAACACCTATCCCGGTGCCGCATGCGATGTGCCTTCGCACTTCTACTCCTACTCGTACGCGCTGAACCCGCGGTGGAGCAAGACCTTCGCCAACCAGCCGGAGATCCTCGCCTATCTGGAGAAGGTTGCCGCCGACAGCCAGCTCGGCGACCACCTCGTCGCGCGCAGCCGCGTCACGACCCTGCGGTGGTCGGACACTGAGCGGCGCTGGACCCTGGAGACTTCGAACGGTGCGCGACATCAGTTCGACGCCGTCGTGACCGCGGTGGGAATGCTGGACGTCCCCAACATCCCCGACATTCCCGGCGTCGACAGATTCCGCGGCCGGGCGTTCCACTCGTCGAAGTGGGATCACACGAAATCGACTGCGGGTGAACGGGTCGCGTCCATCGGAACAGGTGCTAGCGCCATCCAGTACGTGCCGGAGATCGCCAAGGACGCCGCGCATCTCACGGTGTTCCAACGGACACCGATCTGGGTGAGCCCACGGTATGACGAACCCTTCACCGCCGAGCAGCAGGAACTCTTCGAACGCGATCCGGAAGAAGCCCTCAAGGTGCGAGACGCGGCATTCCAGGCCTACGAGTCAGCCAACTTCGCAGTCGACTCCACGATGACCAAAGAGCTGACAGCGATGGCCCACTCGTATCTTCAGCGGAAGGTGACGGATCCGGAGCTGCGTGCCAAGCTGACGCCCACCTATCCCGTCGGCTGCAAGCGCCCGCTGCAGTCCCGCGCGTGGTTCCCGACGTTCGCGCTTCCCAACGTGCGTCTGGAGACGTCTCCCATCGTGGAGTTCACCGAACGGGGTCTGCGCACTGCGGACGGCGCCGAGCACGAGGTCGACACCGTCATCTATGGCACCGGATTCCATGCCGCCGACTACCTGCGCAGCCTCGATGTGCGCGGCACCGACGGGCGTCGACTGCACGACGACTGGCGCGAGGGCGCCGAGGCCTATCTAGGGACGGTCGTCCCCGGCTACCCGAATCTGTTCACCCTCTACGGACCCAACACCAACGGGGTCACCTCGATCATCTACATACTCGAGGCGCAGGCCGAGTTCGTGCGCCGCCTCCTCGACGACATGACCCGTCAGCGGGTGCAAGTGGTCGAGGTCAGGCGCGACGTGCACGACGGGTACAACGACGAGATCCAACGCGCGATGCAGGACACCGTCTGGCTGGCCAACTGCAACAACTACTACCGCCATCCGAACGGCAAAGTGGTCACCCAGTTCCCATACAGCGGAACCACCTTCGCCGAAATGGTGGCCCGGGTAGAGCTAGGCGATTTCGACTGGTTAGCGCCGGCAGCCGACCGGAAGGAAGCACCCGCGTGATCGGAATCCACCATACGGCGATAGTCACCGCCGACGTCGAGCGGTCCATGCGATTCTGGTGCGACGGCCTGGGATTCGCCGAGTTGTTCGATCACACCTTCACCGGCGACTGGCCCACCCTGTTCGGTGCCACGACCGATCGGCTGCGTTCGGTGTTTCTCGGTGATCCGACCGCCCCCGACACCGGCATTGTCGAACTGGTGCAGTTCGAGGGCGCCCTACCCGGTCCGCCGTCGTCGGCGCCGGCATTCGGCTTCTTCCTGCTGTCGCTCCAGCGCGATGTCGACGTGACACTCGCAGGGCTGGCCGCGCTTGGTTTTGACGACGGAGTGCGCCGCATCGAGATGCTCGCACCGGGCAGCAAGGTGGTTGTCATGGCGGTAGTCACTGCGCCGGACGGTGTGCGCGTCGAGTTGATCGGTCCGCCCGAATGACTGCCGTCGTCACCGGAGGAGGATCCGGGATCGGCCGCGCGGTCACCGATCGGCTGCGCAACGCGGGCGCCGACGTCGTGGTGTGGGACTTGGCCGGCGGCGATATCGATTGCGATATCAGCGATCCCGCTGCGGTTTCTGCCGCGATCGACCAAACGGTAGCCGACCACGGGCCACCCGACCGACTCGTCGCCTGCGCAGGCATCGGGGCGTCAGGGCTGCTGCTCGAGCAGGCACCGGCCGACTGGCAGCGCGTCATCGACACCAACCTGACGGGAACCTGGCTGACCATGCGGGCCCTCGCGCGGGCCATGGTCGACGCGGGCTCCGGTGGATCGATCGTCGCCGTGTCCAGCATCAGCGGAACGCTCGCAGACCGAGATATGGGTGCCTATTGCGTGTCGAAGGCAGGCATCGACATGCTGGTCCGCGTCGCGGCCACCGAATGGGGTGCGCACGGCATCCGTGTCAACGCCGTCGGTCCCGGTGTCACCCGCACGCCGATGCTCGCCAAGCCCGAGCAACTGGCGGGATGGGTCGACTGGCTTGACGGAACGCACCGCCCTCGGCCGGCTGGGCGAGGCCGACGACGTCGCCGAGGCAATCGTTGCGGTGCTTGAAATGTCTTGGGTCACAGGACAGACCGTCTTCGCCGACGGCGGCCTGGCGTTACACAGCCCGATCGACGCTTACGGACAGATGCAACGCCTCAGGGCGCGCGGACGCGGCCACTAGGCGCCCTTGTCGGACGGGTGCATCCCGGGCGCGGAGCTGGGCCACATCTGGTCGTACACCTGCCACCAGACCATCTCGTGCTGGAGTGCCGAAATGTGGCCACTCGTCAGCCGGTCATCGGCGTCCATCAGTGTTGCCGCCAACTCTTCCAGCCTGTCGCGGGCGGCTACCGAGATCGGATCGTGGTGACCCGCCATCACCATGGCAGCGATCGTGCGGACGCGGGTGCGTGGTGCGCCTGCCATCGCGAAGGCCACCGCTCCGGAGCCGAGGCACGCGGCCGTCGAAATGGCGAAGGCGGTCCACGGTCCGGTCATGTTGTTCAAGAAAATCTCGCACGTGACCCACACAAGGGCACCCCACAGCGGCCAACCCCGGGCGGCCCGCACCCGACGCCGCTCGGACTCGCTGATGCCGGGCGGGTAGACCACCAGGCGGTAGCGCGTCACCCCGAAGCGGTCGGGCTGGATGTCGATCGACCCCCACGGACGGTCGCCGTCGAGTAGCCGCAGCCACCCGTGGCGGAGCAGGCCGGAGCCTGTTCGTCTGTCGTCCATATCTCCGGTGTACCCGCAATTGCGCGCACATTGCGCGGTCCGAACACTTTTTTTACGGCCGCGCAGATGTTCTTGACGGGCATCAATCTGAGTATTGTGTACTATACCCAGCATGTCGTCCGAGAAGATCTCCGCCCGGCTCGCCGACCACCCCACGGTCCGCAAGGTGCTGTCGCGAAAGTCGGAGAAGCCCGGCGTCATCGATGCCGACTGGTTGCGGCAGGTATGTCGCGACGCGGGTGCCGACGACGTCGCGTTCGCCAGTATCGAGAACCCCGATCTCGCCGGCGAGCGCGAGCACGTCGACGCGGCGCTGCCTGGAACGCAGAGCTACATCTCGCTGGTCGTGAAGATGAACCGCGACAACGTCCGGTCGACCGCGCGCAGCGTGGCCAATCAGGAGTTCCACCGCAGCGGCGAAATCATGAACGAGGCGGCTCACCGGATCACCCGGGCACTCCAGGACGCGGGCTACCGCGCGATCAACCCGTCGATGTCGTTCCCGATGGAGATGGACCGGTTTCCCGGCCGCATCTGGGTGGTTGCGCACAAACCGGTCGCGGTGGCCTCGGGCCTTGGTGTGATGGGCATCCACCGCAATGTGATCCACCCGAAATTCGGCAACTTCATCCTGCTCGGCACGATCCTGGTCGCCGCCCCGGTCAGCAGTTACGGTGAGCCGCTGGACTATTCGCCGTGCCTGGAGTGCAAGCTGTGCGTTGCGGCCTGCCCGGTCGGGGCCATCAAGAAGAACGGCGACTTCGACTTCGTCGCGTGCTCGGTGCACAACTACCGCGAGTTCATGGGCGGGTTCACCGACTGGGCGCAGACCATCGCCGACAGCGCCGACGCCGACGACTTCCGCTCGCGCGTTAGCGATTCCGAGAACGCGTCGATGTGGCAGAGCCTGTCGTTCAAGGCGAATTACAAGGCGGCCTACTGCCTGGCGGTGTGTCCTGCCGGTGAGGACGTCATCGAACCCTATCTCGAGGACCGCAAGGGTTTCATGGATCTGGTGCTCAAGCCGCTGCAGGAGAAGAAGGAGACGCTCTACGTGCTGCCGAATTCGGCGGCCAAGGCGCACGCCGAGCGTCGCTACCCGCACAAGCAGGTGAAAGTGGTGGACAGCGGGATCCGCGGGCGCTGATGCGCTGGCGGAATACTTTTACGGGCTACGCGGTTTGCCCAAAGCATGAAGACGCGTCGGTTGTTGATCGGCATTGCAGCAGTGTTGATTTCGGGTGTGACGCTCGTCGCACCCGCCGTTCTTCCGAGGGGCGGGACGGCCGTCGCCTCGGCACAGGCGGATTCGTGTCCGGCCGTCCAGGTGGTGTTCGCACGCGGCACCGGCGAGCCGGAGGGCACCGGACGAGTCGGTGAGGCGTTCGTCGAGGCACTACGGCCCCTGGTCAAGGGCAAATCGGTCGCCGCCTACGCCGTCAACTACCCCGCAACGCGGGACTTCCTGCGCGCGGCCGATGGTGCCAATGACGCTAGCTTGTTCGTTCAGAACATCGCCACCACCTGCCCGGACACCAAGATTGTTCTCGGCGGGTACTCGCAGGGCGCCGCCGTCGTCGACGCCATCACGGTGGCAGATCAGCCGACCCTTGGCTTCACCCAGCCAATGCCCGCCAATATTGCCGACCATGTTGCCGCGGTGGCCGTGTTCGGCAACCCGTCCATCCGTCTCCTCGGCGGCCCGCTGACCGCACTGAGCCCGCTGTACGGCTACAAGACGATCGATCTGTGCAACGGAGCAGACCCGGTGTGCTCGGACGGCAATGACGTCGCCGCCCACAGTCTCTACGGCGAGTCTGGATTGACAACGCAGGCAGCGCAATTCGTCGCCGAGCGCCTGACCGCCAGGGCGCCGATCAGCACGCTGGCCGGCGAGGGGTGACACCCGCTTAGCCCCAGGCGTGCACGGTGTTCTGCGCCGGCTCGAGTCCCTGCGCGATCAACAGCTCGGTCGCGTCGGCGGCCTGCTCGCAGATGGTGGGAACCTCTTTCCACTCAGCGTTGGTGAAGTTCCCCAGCACGAACGCCGCGCCTTCCATGCGGCCGGGCGGACGGCCTATACCGATGCGCACCCGTTGAAAATCATTGGTACCCAACGCTGACGCCACTGAGCGCAGCCCGTTGTGCCCGGCGACGCCGCCGCCGACCTTGAGCCGGATGCGGCCGAACTCGATGTCGAGCTCGTCGTGGATCACCACGATCTCGGCAGGCGCTACCGAGTAGAACTTGGCCAGCGGCCCCAGCTGGCGGCCCGACTCGTTCATGTAGCACCGCGGTTTGGCCAGCACGACCGATCGGCCGCCGATGTGGCCGGTTGCCACGTCGGCCCCCGACTTCTTGTGCACCTTGAACCCCGAGCCGATGCGGTCGGACAGGATGTCGGCCACAAGGAAACCCAGGTTGTGCCGCGTCGTCGCGTATCGCGGTCCAGGGTTGCCCAGGCCGACCACCAGCTGCGGTTCGGCCATCTCGGTGTCCGCCTACTCGGAAGCTTCGGCGGGCGCCGCTTCGCCAGCCTCGCCCTCGGCCTCGCCCTCGGCGGCTTCCTCGCCCTCGCCCTCTTCCGCTTCGGCCACCTCGCCGGCACCCTCGCTCTCGAGGTCCTCTGCTGTCGGCGCCGCGACGACGTTGACCACGAGCGTCTCGGGGTCCGACACCAGCGTGACTCCCGAGGGCAGTGTGATCGAGGCTGCGGCGAACTGCGTGCCGATCTCGGCGCCCTCAACCGAAACGGTGAGGTGGTCGGGGATCGACTGCACGTCGGCCTCGATAGTGATGGTGTTGGCGTCCTGGGTGACCAGGGTGCCGTACGCGGCTTCACCCTCGACGATGACGTTGACCTCGACGGTCACCTTCTCGCCGCGGCGCACGACGAGCAGGTCGGCGTGCTGGATATTGCGGCGGATCGGGTGGATCTCGAGAGACTTGGTCAGCGCGAGCTGCTCCTTGCCTTCGATGTCGAGGGTGAGCACCGCGTTGGTGCCGGAGTTCCGGAGCACCGCGGAGAAGTCGTGGGCATCGAGCTCGAGGTGCTGCGGGTTGGCGCCGTGGCCGTAGAGGACGGCGGGCACCTTGCCGTTGCGGCGAGCGCGGCGAGATGCGCCCTTGCCGGTTTCCGTGCGTACGGCAGCGGTCAGATTGTTGGTGGCGTTCTTGGCCATCGGATGTCGCTCCTGTTTCGTGTACTGAGCACGGCCAGGGCGTAACCACCGAAACGGTTCGCGTCGATAACGGTGGCTGTGCCACCCTCGCCGTGATTACCGGCCAGGGTAGCCGATCACCTGGTCAAAGCGAAAATTTGGTGTCCGTGAGCTGCTCGGACAGCTCCCACAACGCCGTGGCCTTCTTGCCGTCGCGCGCCAGCGGGCTGCGGTGGGGGACTCGGCCGGTCGGGCCACGCATCGCGAACTTCGGGCCGATGAAGCTGTTACCTGGAAGGTCCTGGGACACCGCGTAGAGGGTCTGACGTGCCCCGAAGTCGGCGGTGGTGGCGAACAACCGGTTGCCCGCGTCCCAGAACCGGGTGCCCATCCGATTGCCGGTGTGACCCTGCAGGTTGGTCGCGGAGTAGCCGGGATGCGCGACGATCGCCTTCAGCGTCGACCCGGCCGCGTCGAGCCGGCGCTGCAGCTCGCTGGTGAACAGCAGGTTCGCCAGTTTGGACTGCCCGTAGGCCGGCCACGCGAAATACGGCCGCGACTTCCAGTTCAGATCCTTGAGGCTGATGTACCCCAGCAGATGCATCATCGACGACACCGTGACCACCCGATCGGTGATCTTGGGCAGCAGCAGGTTGGTCAGCGCGAAATGGCCGAGGTGGTTGGTGCCGACCTGGCTTTCAAATCCGTCCACGGTCTGCGCGTACGGCACGGCCATGATGCCGGCGTTGTTCACCAGCACGTCGGCACCATCGACTCCGTCGGCGAAGGCGCGCACCGACGCCAGGTCCTGCAGGTCGAGCTTGCGGACCTCGACGTCGCCGGTCATGGTGGCGGCGGCTTGGGCTCCCTTGTCCGTGTTGCGCACGGCCAGGATGACCTTGGCTCCGACGCGGGCCAGCTCACGTGCGGTGACCTCGCCGAGGCCACTGTTGGCGCCGGTGACGATCACGGTGCGTCCGGAAAACGAAGGCAGATCCGCGGCGGTCCATTCAGTCATGGCAGGAAGCCTAGTGCGGCGAAACTGTATTCCAGCAGGCCACTACTCGAACTTTCTCTGCTGGAATACAGTTTCGCGGCCAGTGCGGCTACTTCGGCGGTGCGCCGGGCACCGCGACGTTGAAACCGGCGATGACCGCCTCGATGTCCGGCGCCTCTTCCGCGGCCTTTTCCGCATACCCGGTCACGGTGAACTGCACGAGATAGCGCTGATTCGCCGGCGGGGCGCCGGTGGCGACGACGATGCGGTTGTAGCTGTGCATGCGGCGGCCGTTGAGGTCGTAGCTGCCCTCGATCATCGACGAGGGAAAGCCGTGCCAGTTGTCGGTGGAGGCGTTGAGCCGCTTGAAGTTCTGCGACAGTTCCGCGTCGACATAGCCATGCTTGATGGCCTCGTTGACGTCGAAGTCGCCGTTGAGCTTCAACACGACCAACATCGCGGTGGGGTAGGTGTCGCCCTTGGCGATCACCTGCGTTCCCGGCGCGAAGTTCGGATTGCTGTACTGCTGCCAGCCCTTCGGCCGCGGCATCGTCACCGTCAGATCGGTGAGCTTGTCTGGCGCGACGGGCTCGCCGCTGACCCCTGCGTCCGCGAGGAACTTGGCGATCGGCACCGGCGCCTCTGTGGTGGTTGGCGTCGGAGTCGCGCTCGACGTCGACCAGACCGAGTGATAGTCAGGCGTTTCCGCGCCGCAGCCCGTCGCGGCGATTACCGCCAGCGCCACGGCTGCCGCGCAGCGGCCCGCCCTCACAAAATCTCGCGAACCGCGTCGATCGGACGGGCCAGCCGGGTGCCCTTGGGGGTGATGACGAATGGGCGCTCGATCAGGATCGGGTGCTCGGCCATCGCGTCGAGCAGTGCGTCGTCGCTGGCATCGGCGAGGTTCAGCTCGTCGTAAAGCGATTCCCGCTTGCGCACGGCTGTGCGGACGTCGATGCCCGCGTCCTTGATCATCTTGGCCAGCTGCGCCCGTGACGGTGGGGTCTTGAGGTACTGGACCACGTCCGGTTCGATGCCGTTGTCCCGCAACAGATCCAGCGTCTTACGTGAGGTCGTGCAGCGGGGATTGTGATAGATGGTGAAGCCGTCAGTCATCGTTGCTCTTCGCGCGAGCGCTTATCGCCCACTATGCCGACCCGTCGAACAGCCCTGTCACAGAACCGTTCTCGAATACCGCCCGGATGGTGCTGGCCAGCAGGGGGGCGATGGACAAGACGGTCAGTTGCGGGAACTGCTTGTCCTCGCCGACCGGCAGCGTGTTTGTGACGATCACCTCGCGGGCGCCGCACTCTGCCAGCCGTTGCGACGCGGGTTCGGAGAGCACGCCATGTGTCGCGGCGATGATGACGTCGCCTGCGCCGTCTTCGTGCAGCAGCTTGACCGCACCGGCGATGGTGCCGCCGGTGTCGATCATGTCGTCGGTGAGGATGCAGGTCCTGCCCTTGACGTCGCCGACGACGCGGTTGGACTTCACGTGGTTGGGCACCAAGGGGTCACGGGTCTTGTGAATGAAGGCCAGCGGCACGCCGCCCAGCGCGTCGGCCCACTTCTCGGCCACTCGAACGCGGCCGGAGTCGGGCGAGACCACGACCATGTCGTGGTCGGCGTAGTTGTCGGCGATGTAGCCGCACAACAGCGGCTGCGCGCGCATGTGGTCGACCGGGCCGTCGAAGAAGCCCTGGATCTGGTCGGTGTGCAGATCGACGGTGACGATCCGGTCGACACCGGCCGTCTCGTATAGGTCGGCCACCAGCCGTGCCGAGATCGGCTCACGGCCGCGGTGCTTTTTGTCCTGGCGGGCATACGGATAGAACGGCACAACGGCGGTGATGCGCTTGGCGCTGCCGCGCTTGAGTGCGTCGATCATGATCAACTGTTCCATCAGCCACTGGTTCAGCGGCGCCGGATGCGACTGCAGCACGAAAGCGTCGCAACCGCGGACCGATTCATCGAACCGAACGAAGATCTCGCCGTTGGCGAAGTCGCGGGCGGTCTGCGCGGTGACCGCGACGTCGAGCTCCTTGGCCACCTGCTCGGCCAGTTCGGGGTGCGCGCGACCCGAGAAGAGCATCAGATTTTTGCGGTTGTCGGTCCACTCGGTGCCCACTGTGCGCCCTTGCCGGTCGGGGTTCGATACTGCCCAATCGTACGTAGCCTTTCGGGCTGTGCGTTGCCCGGTTACCAGATTGCCAACAGAAGGCGTCGCCTCACTCGTCTTCGGCCGCCGCCTCGGCGGGGTTTTCGCGGGCTTTGCGGGCGGCTTCGGCAGCCGCTGAGCCGGGTCGCTTCCGCTCCACCCAGCCCTCGATATTGCGCTGCGGGCCAGCCGACACGGCCAGCGCACCGGGCGGCACGTCGTCACGCACGACCGTGCCTGCGCCGGTGTAGGCGCCGTCGCCGACGTTCACCGGGGCAACGAACATGGTGTCGGATCCCGTCCTGACATGCGAGCCGATTGTGGTGCGGCTCTTGTTTTCTCCGTCGTAGTTGACGAATACGCTGGACGCGCCGATGTTGCTGTGCTCGCCGATGTCGGCGTCGCCGACGTAGGTCAGGTGCGGCACCTTGGTGCCGGTGCCGACGGTCGCGTTCTTGGTTTCGACGAACGCGCCGAGCTTGCCGTCAGCGCCGAGCACGGTGCCGGGCCGCAGATAGGTGAACGGTCCGACGACGGCGCCGTCACCGATCAGCGACGAGCTGCCGTGGGTGCGGACCACCGTGGCCTCGTCACCGACGGTGATATCGATGAGCGTGGTGTCGGGGCCGATCTGGCAGCGCCCGCCGATGCGGGTCGCGCCCAGCAGCTGCGTGCCGGGACGGATGACGGTGTCGCGGCCGATGGTCACGTTGACGTCGATCCAGGTGGTGGCGGGGTCGACGATCGTCACGCCTGCGCGTTGATGCGCGGCCACGATGCGCCGGTTCAGCTCGGCGCCCAATTCGGCCAGCTGCACCCGGTCGTTGATCCCGGCGACCAGCGCGGCGTCGTCGACGTGCTTGGCCCGCACGACGTGCCCGTCGCCGCGGATGATCGAGATGGCGTCGGTCAGGTACAGCTCCTGCTGGACGTTGTGGGGCCGCAGCCGGTCAAGCGCCGAGCGCAGCGCCGCGATGTCGAAGGCGTAGACCCCGGCGTTGACCTCGGTGATGGCCTGCTGCGACGGACTTGCGTCGGCCTGCTCGACGATGCCGATCACCTCGTTGTCCTGTGTGCGCAGGACGCGGCCATAGCCGGTTGGATCGGGCAGCGCTGTGGTGAGCACCGTCGCGGCGGCGGGCTCGGCGCTGTGCGTGGCGATCAAATCGGCCAGCGTGTCGGCGTCCAGCAGCGGCACATCACCCGAGGTCACCACGACGATGCCGGTGAAGTCCTCGGGCAGTGCCGACAGGCCGCAGCCAACGGCATGGCCGGTGCCGAGCTGCTGTTCCTGAACCGCGACCTGGATCGGCCGGCCCAGCTCTTCGGCCAGCTCGGCGACCGCAGGCGCGACCCGGTCGCGGTCATGACCCAGCACGACCACAAGATGAGCGGGCGCCGCCTTGGCCACCGAGTGCAGCGCATGCGACAGCATGCTGCGGCCTGCCAGCGTGTGCAGCACCTTGGGGGTGTCCGACCGCATGCGGGTCCCCGCGCCGCCCGCCAGAACCAGGACCGCGGCCTCGCCATGGGTAGTCAATCGGACCTCCGCGTTAACCAAGCTCCGTCGCCAGGACTCGAACCTGAACTTTCTGAACCAAAATCAGAGGTGCTGCCGATTACACCACGACGGACTGATCAACTCGTGATGCTATCGAAGCTGACCCCGCGACTTGATGTCGGTGGCCGGTGGTTGCATGAGCCCATGACCTTCGTGGCCTCGAACACCACCGCCGTCCCTGGGCGGCTGGTGTCGAGGGTGGCGTCCCTAGCGCCGTGCTGCGACGCGGGTCAATGCATGAACTTTCCCACGCCCTGTCGGGCGGGGTTGGCCTCCCAGCAAGAGGGGAGGGCTCAGTCAACCGGCACCAGCCCCCGGCAGAATCCATCTGCTGGTCCGGCGAGGGCCGGCAGCCACCACCCGGTGGCCTCTGCTGAGCGATGCAATCGCCATTCGGCCTACCCCCGAACAGACCAGGCTCGCGCCCGGACGTCACGGGACGAGCCGAGAACAAGCCACCAGCTGCTAGCGGGATTGCATGACTCATAACGGGTCAACTCTTAGTCGAAGCCCATACCCTGAAAGACGTGACAGCACCCGACAAGGAAGTGCGTGCACCCCGCGCAAGGATGACCGGCGCCGAGCGGCGCCATCAGCTGATCGACGTCGCAAGAACGTTGTTCGCCGAGCGCGGGTACGAGGGAACCTCGATCGAGGAGATCGCGCAGCGCGCCAACGTCTCCAAGCCCGTCGTCTATGAACACTTCGGCGGCAAGGAGGGGCTCTATGCGGTGGTGGTCGACCGTGAGATGTCGGCGCTGCTGGACGGCATCACGTCGTCGCTGACGAGGATGACCAACAATCGGTCCAGGCTGCGGATCGAGCGGGTGGCGCTGGCGCTGTTGACCTATGTCGATGAACGCACCGACGGTTTCCGCATCTTGATTCGCGACTCCCCGGCCGCTATCACGTCGGGCAGCACCTACTCCACGCTGCTCAACGAGGCCGTCAACCAGGTGTCGTCGATCCTGGCCGGCGACTTCTCCCGTCGCGGCCTCGATCCCGAGACAGCACCGCTGTATGCCCAGGCGCTGGTCGGGTCGGTGTCGATGGCGGCGCAGTGGTGGCTCGATGTGCGCGAGCCGAAGAAAGAAGTCGTGGCCGCGCATCTGGTCAACCTGTGTTGGAACGGGCTGTTGCACCTCGAGAACGACCCGCTGCTGCTCGACGAGTAGACGTTCCGTCCGTTTTGGTCGGCGCCGCAAGCATTTCGGGGCTTGCTTAGGATGGATACATCATGACCGCATCGGGGATCACCCATGTTCAAACCCCGATCGCGGGGCTCATTGAATTGGCGCTGCGGGATCCCTCGTTGTCGGATGTCGCCCATCGTGCCGAGGACAGACCCAGCGATCTCACCCTCGTCGGCCCGGCCAGTGCGCGGGTGTTCGCGGCGAGCGCGCTGGCACAGGCCGGTCCGCTGCTCGTGGTCACCGCCACCGGGCGGGAAGCCGACGATCTGACCGCCGAACTGCGCGGCGTGTTCGGTGAGGCGGTCGCGATGTTCCCGTCGTGGGAGACACTGCCGCACGAGCGGTTGTCGCCGGGGGTCGACACGGTCGGCGCGCGGCTGATGCTGCTGCACCGGTTGGCCCATCCCGACGATGAGCGCCTCGGCCCGCCGCTGCGCGTCGTGGTCACCGCGACGCGGTCGCTGCTGCAGCCGATGGCGCCCGACCTGGCCGATATCGAGCCGCTGACACTGACCGTCGGTGCAGAGGCCGAATTCGACGCCGTCATCGCGCGGCTCGTCGACCTGGCCTACACCCGCGTCGACATGGTCGGCAAGCGTGGCGAGTTCGCGGTGCGCGGCGGCATCCTCGATGTCTTCCCGCCGACTGCCGAGCACCCGGTTCGCGCCGAGTTCTGGGGCGATGAGGTCTCCGAGATGCGGATGTTCGCCGTCGCCGACCAGCGGTCCATTCCCGAGATCGCTGTCGATGCGGTGGTCGCGGTCCCATGCCGGGAGCTGCTGCTCACCGAAGACGTCCGGGTCCGGGCCGCCGAGCTGGCCGCGGAGCACTCGATACCGGACAACACGATCACCGGCAGCGTGCCCGACATGCTGGCCAAGCTGTCCGAGGGCATCCCGGTCGACGGCATGGAGGCGCTGCTGCCGCTGCTTCGACCCACCGAACTGTCTACGCTGTCCGACCACCTGCCCTCGGGCGCTCCGATGTTGATCTGCGACCCGGAGAAGGTCCGCGCCCGCGCGGCCGACCTGATCAAGACCGGCCGGGACTTTCTGGAGGCCTCGTGGTCGACGGCGGCGGTGGGCGGCGACGTGCCGATCGATATCGAGGCGCTTGGCGCGTCGGGTTTCGTCGAGCTCGACGACGCAAGGGCCGCCGCGCGCAAGGGCGGGCATCCGTGGTGGACGCTGAGCCAGTTGTCCGACGAATCTGCGCTGGAGCTCAACATCCGGCCTGCACCGTCGGCGCGCGGCAAGCAGTCCAACATCACCGAGATCTTCGCGATGCTTCGCGCGCACGTCGCGACGGGCGGCTACGCCGTCGTAGTCACCCCCGGTACCGGCACGGCGCACCGCGTCGTCGAGCAGCTGGCCGAATCGGACACTCCCGCAACGATGTTGGAGCCAGGCGCGGCGCCGAAAGAGGGCGTCGTCGGGGTGCTCAAGGGTCCGCTGCACGACGGGGTGGTGATCGCCGGGGCCAACCTCGTCGTGATCACCGAGACCGACCTGACCGGTAACCGGGCGACCAGCATCGAAGGCAAGCGGCTGGCCGCCAAGCGCCGCAACGTCGTCGACCCGCTGGCATTAACTGCCGGCGATCTCGTGGTGCACGACCAGCACGGCATCGGCCGGTTCGTCGAGATGACCGAGCGCGTGGTCGGCGGCGCCCGCCGCGAGTACCTGGTCCTGGAGTACGCGTCGAGCAAGCGCGGCGGCGGGTCGGACCGGCTGTACGTGCCGATGGATTCGCTCGACCAGTTGTCGCGCTACGTCGGCGGCGAGTCGCCGACGCTGTCACGCCTTGGCGGCAGCGACTGGGCGAACACGAAGACCAAGGCCCGCCGGGCGGTCCGGGAGATCGCCGCCGAACTGGTGTCGCTGTACGCCAAGCGCCAGGCGTCGGCGGGCCACGCGTTCGCCCCGGACAGCCCGTGGCAGGACGAGATGGAGGACGCGTTCGGGTTCACCGAGACCGTCGACCAGATGACCGCGATCACCGAGGTCAAGGCGGACATGGAGAAGCCCGTCCCGATGGACCGGGTGATCTGCGGTGACGTCGGCTACGGCAAGACCGAGATCGCGGTGCGCGCGGCGTTCAAGGCGGTACAGGACGGCAAGCAGGTGGCGGTGCTGGTGCCGACGACGCTGCTCGCCGATCAGCACATGCAGACGTTCTCCGAACGGATGGCCGGTTTCCCTGTCACCGTGAAGGGCCTGTCCCGGTTCACCGACCCCGCCGAGTCGCGGGCGGTGCTTGAGGGCATGAAAGACGGCTCGGTCGACATCGTGATCGGCACGCACCGACTGCTGCAGACGGGCGTGACCTGGAAAGACCTCGGCCTGGTCGTGGTCGACGAGGAGCAGCGCTTCGGTGTCGAGCACAAGGAACACATCAAGTCGATGCGCACCCACGTCGACGTGCTGACCATGAGCGCCACCCCGATCCCGCGCACGCTGGAGATGAGCCTGGCCGGCATCCGGGAGATGTCGACGATCCTCACCCCGCCCGAGGAGCGCTACCCGGTGCTGACCTACGTCGGCCCGCACGACGACAAGCAGGTCGCGGCGGCTTTAAGGCGCGAGATGCTGCGCGACGGGCAGGCCTTTTACATCCACAACCGGGTCCGATCCATCGACCAGGCCGCCGCCAGAGTGCGGGCGCTGGTGCCGGAAGCCCGCGTCGCCGTCGCGCACGGCCAGATGCCCGAGGAGCAGTTGGAGCGCACGGTCGAGGGGTTCTGGAACCGTGAGTTCGACATTCTGGTGTGCACGACGATCGTCGAGACGGGCCTGGACATCTCCAACGCGAACACGTTGATCGTGGAACGGGCCGACACGTTCGGGCTCTCGCAGCTACATCAGCTCCGGGGCAGGGTCGGGCGCAGCCGAGAGCGCGGTTACGCGTACATGCTCTATCCGCCGGAGGCGCCGCTCACCGAGACCGCCTACGACCGGCTCGCGACGATCGCGCAGAACAACGAGCTCGGCGCGGGCATGGCGGTTGCGATGAAAGATCTTGAAATCCGCGGTGCCGGAAACGTGCTCGGTGCCGAGCAGTCCGGGCACGTCGCCGGGGTCGGCTTCGACCTGTACGTGCGGCTGGTCGGCGAGGCGGTCGAGGCCTACCGCGCGGCGGCCGACGGGAAAACCATTGCGGCCGTTGAAGAGCCGAAGGACGTCCGGATCGACCTTCCGGTCGACGCAAACCTGCCGCCGGACTACATCCCGAGCGACCGGCTGCGGCTGGAGGGATATCGGAGGCTGGCGGCGGCTGCCGACGACGCCGCGGTGGACGCGGTGATCGAGGAGCTTGTCGACCGGTACGGGCCGCTGCCCGAACCCGCGCAGCGATTGGTCGCGGTGGCGCGGCTGCGGTTGTTGCTGCGCACCTACGGGATCACCGAAGTCAGTTCGATATCCGAGTCGACGCTTCGGCTGTCCCCGTTGCAGCTGGTCGACTCACAGCAACTTCGGCTCAAGCGCTTGTACCCGAGCGCGCGCTACCGCGCGACGACGTCGACGGTGCAAGTGCCGATACCGCGAACGGGTTCCGGCGTTGGGGCGCCACGGATTCGTGATCTTGAACTCGTCGCCATGGTGGCCGGGTTGGTGTTGGCCCTCGATGGGAAACCCCAGGAAGGTGTTGGTATAACGAAGTTCGGAGGTACACCGGCGATGAATGACAAGCGACCAGCGACATGACAGTCGTGTTGGTCGACCCGCGCCGCCCGTCGTTGGTTCCCGTCGAGGCGATCGACATGCTGACCGGTGACGTTCAGTACACCGAGGAGATGCCCGTCAAGGTGCCGTGGTCGCTGCCTGCGGCCCGTCCTGCCTATGAGGGGGACGACGCTCCGGTGTTGTTGTCGTCCGATGCCGACCATCCGGCGGTGAAGGCACGCCTGGCGGCCGGCGACAGGCTGATCGCTGCTCCCGACTCCGCGCCGGGGGAGCGGCTGGTCGACGCGGTGGCGATGATGGACAAGCTGCGTACGTCCGGGCCTTGGGAAAGCGAACAGACGCACGACTCGCTGCGCCGCTACCTGCTCGAGGAGACCTACGAGGTGTTCGACGCGGTGCGCGGCGGCAACGCCGACGAGCTGCGTGAGGAGCTCGGAGACGTGTTGCTGCAAGTGCTGTTTCATGCGCGCATTGCCGAGGACGCGCCGCGGCACCCGTTCACCATCGACGACGTGGCCGATTCGCTGGTGCGCAAGCTCGGCAACAGGGTGCCAGCCGTGCTCGCCGGTGAATCGATTTCGCTGGACGAGCAGCTCGCGCAGTGGGAAGAGCGCAAGGCTTTGGAAAAACGGGCGAAGTCCCGCAACTCGTCGATGGATGACGTGCCAACTGCGCAGCCCGCATTGGCGTTGGCGCAGAAGGTGATCGAGCGCGTCTCTATGGTGGGGCTGCCCGCCGATCTGATGCCGGATGCCATCACGTCGGTATCCGTTTCGCCACACGTTGATACCGAGAATGCCTTGCGGTCAGCGGTTTTGGAGTTCATGGACACCGTCCGCCGCGTCGAGCACGCGATCGCGGCGGGTCGCCGTGATGAGGACGTGCCGGAGGAACTCGACGTGGCGACGCTTGGGGAGATCACCGAGGAGGAGTGGCGGGCATACTGGCGGTCCGAAGATACAGAGCCTGCGCCAGACCGGATTCCCGAGCCGACGCCTGCCGACGTTCCCGAGCCAGGACCGGTGGACGTGCCCGAGCCCGAGCCGGTCGAAGTTCCCGAGCCGTCGCCAGAGGACGTCTCGGCCGAGAAGTTCACCGCCTAGCGCCGAAACTGTATTCCAGCAGGCGCCGTCTCGCACTTTTCCTGCGTGGTTACAGTCTCGGCGACGAACCTCAGCCGAAAAGCGTCGAACCCCAGTAGGCCGAAGAATCACCCTCACGCAACCCGGGCGGGCAGGCGAAAACTGCTGTGCCCGTATGGAAGATGTACTCGTTGAGCGCGTCGCCGGACATCTGCGCCAGCACCGGGATGAAGTTCGTCGTTGGGCTCCGCACGAACGCGATGAAGAACAGTCCGGCATCCAGATGCCCGAACCCGTCGGAACCGTCGGTGAAGTTGTACCCGCGGCGCAGCATCTTGACGCCGCCCACATGATCGGGTGCCACCAACCGGACGTGGGCGTCGACATCGACCAACGGTGTGCCCTTGGCATCCTTGATGTTGAAGTCCACCGGCGCGAACTCGTCGTCGTAGCCGTTGGGAGCGCCGCTGCCCTTCTGCCTGCCGATCACCCGCTCCTGCTCAAGCAGTGTGGTGCGGTCCCACGCCTCGATGCGGTTTCGAATGCGCCGCGTCACCAGATAGGTGCCGCCCGCCAGCCAGTCGGGCCCGTCACCCGCCGCGACCCAGACGTTCTTGTCCAGCGCCTCGGTGTCCTCGGCCTTGAGGTTGTTGGTTCCGTCCTTGAACCCGAGCATGTTTCGGGGAGTGGACTGTTCACGCGTCGTCGAGGACGTGCGACCGAACCCCAGTTGCGAGTAGCGCACCGCGACGGTCCCGAACCCCACGCGGGCCAGGTTGCGGACGGCGTGCACGGCCACCTGCGGGTCGTGCGCGCATGCCTGCACGCAGATGTCGCCACCGCAGCGGGCGGGGTCGAGGATTTCGTTGGTGAACTTCGGCAGATCGGCGAGCCCGGCCGGGCGCTGAGCGGCGATCCCGAACCTGTCCTTGCCGTCCTTCTCGAAGAACGACGGACCGAACCCGATGGTCAGCGTCAGCGCAGACGCGGGAAGACCCAGCGCCTCACCCGTATCATCCGGCGGCGCATACGGATTGCCCCCGGTAGCGCCATTCGGCACCGCATCATGGCCCTGCGTCATCCGCTCGGACATCTCGGTCCACTGCTTGAGCAGGGCGATGACGTCGTCGCGATTGTCCGTAGTGACGTCGAACGCGGCGAAGTGCATCCGGTCCTGCTGCGGCGTGATGATGCCCGCCTGGCGTTCACCACGGAATGGAACCGGTTGGTCCAGCCCGCCGAAGGCGGTGCTGGCCGCGGACGCCCGGCCTGCGAGGGCACCCGCGCCCGCCGCACCGACGACCGCTGCGGTCACCCCCGCGGCACCGAACAGCTTGCGCCTGGACATACCCGCACGTGGCGGATCCGGTTCTACCGCGGGGGTTTCCGCGTCACTTGGGAGCGATGACACCTTGCACCTGGCTTACTTCCTTGGACAGTGCGTCGATGGCGCGAGACAGCTCCTGGCGCTGCGGCTCGGTCACCTTGTCGTAGGAGATGAAACCGTCGCCCTGACGGTACTTCTCGAGCAGCGCCTCGACTTCGGCGAACCGCTGGTCCACCTTCTTGCCGAGGTCGGCGTTGCGCTCGTCGAGGATCGGCCGCACCGATGCGACGGCGGTTTGCGAGCCCTCGACGTTGGCCTTGAAGTCCCACAGGTCGGTGTGACTGAAGATGTCCTCTTCACCGGTGATTTTGCTCGCCGAGACCTCGTCGAGCAGACCCTGTGCGCCACCGGCGATCTGGGTCGAGTCGACCTTGTACTCGGGGGACTTCACGCCGTCGTTGAGTTCCTTGACGTCGGCCACCAGTTGATCGGCCATCGCGTTGCTGTCGGGCTGCAGGCCGGTCACCCACAGGTCCTTCTCCAACCGGTGGAAGCCCGTCCACTTCTGACCCGGTTCCAGGTCCGCCTCACGGAGGTCGATGCGGGGATCGAGATCGTTGGGGAACGACTCGGCGACCGGCTCGATGCGTTCGTAATAGGTGCGGGCGATCGGGAACTGAGCCTTGGCCGCGTTGACGTCACCCTTCTTGACCGCGTCGACGAACACCTGCGTGGCCGCGATCAGCGCGTCGGTCTGGCTGTTCACATAGCGCTTGTAGCTGTCGGAGGCCTCCTTGAACTTGCCCTCCTGGTCGATCTGGACGGACTCGCCGGTGACCTTGAAGTCCGCGCGGATGCCGTCGCCGACCATGCCGGGCTTGCACGCCGTCTGATAGGTGCCGGGCTCGCCCAGCTGCACGATCAGCTTGCGCTGCAACCCGGGGGAGATGTTCTCCACCTCTCCCATCACCCGCTCGCCCTCGCCGTAGACGTAGAACTCCGTCACCTTGTTGCCGTTGTTGGTGATGACGAAAGTGCTTGGCCCTGTTGACGCTTCAGTGCCCGACAGCTCGCACTCCGTGTCGGACGCGGTGACGGCGATCTCCGCGGGGGCGCTCTTGCCAGGGTCGGCGGGTTTCGCCTCGTCCTTGGCCTGGCAGCTCGTCACTGCCAGACCCGCAATAGCGGCGGTGGCGATGGCGAGGGACGAATGAAGGTTCACGTGGTCGACCTTTCAGGTTCGGGTAGGGGTTGGGGGGAAGGATCGGGTTTCGCTGGCGCCTTCGTCGGGCGCAGGAAGATCGTCAGCACGACGACGAGGTAGGTCAGCCACGCCGCGAGCTGCAGCACGGTCGGCGTTGGCGTGACGTTGAAGACGCCCTGAATAATCTCGCCGTACCAGGACGACCAGTTGAACCACGTGCTGATGTCGAACGCCTTCGAGCTCAGGCCGGGCAGCCAGCCGACCGTCTGCAGGGCGCCGATTCCGTAAGACAGGATCCCGGCGGCGACGACGATCAGGAAGGCGCCGGTGTATTTGAAGAACTTGGCGAGGTTGATGCGGACCGCACCGGCGTATATCCCGTACGCAATCGCGGAGGCGGCAAGCACCCCGATCACGAGTCCGATCAGCGGCCACGCCGTTTGGGCTTCGGCGTAGCCGACCATGAACAGAGCGGTCTCGACGCCTTCGCGGCCGACGGCCAGGAACGCAAGGGCGAGCACCGCCAGCGACCCCGTCTCAAGCGCGCGCTCCATATCGCCGCGCAGCGTGCCCGACATCGAGGCGGCGGCTCTCTTCATCCACAGCACCATCGTTGTGACGATGGCGACGGCCACCAGCGAGGCAATACCGGCGATGGCCTCGGCAGCCAGGCCCGAGATCGTGTTCTCGCCGTATTGGATGACCAGGAACACCGCGACGGTCATCGCGATTGCGGCGGCGACGCCCAGCCACACCCACTTCAGGGCGTCGCGGCGGTCCGCCTTCACCAGGAACGCCACCAGAATCGTGACGACGATGGCGGCCTCGAGGCCCTCGCGCAGACCGATCAAACCGCTTCCGAACAGCTGCGACGTGATGTTGGGCGCGGCGGCGTGAATACTGACACCAAGGTCCGTACCACCAGTCATCAGCTTGTCCTCGCTACGCCAAATCCACAGACTTTGCTTTGGCTAGCCAAAGCAAGGCGTGGCTCACCTTATCAAGTCCCGAGGTGGGAATGTACACGTCCGGTGACGGTTGCGGATCTGGTCCGGGCGCGTGGGACGATGGGCAACTACCAGAGCGGGTTTGAGGGAGTCCGGTGTCGCCAGTGCGTTGGCTGCGGGCTGTCGCGGTGATAGGCGCGACAGCGCTGCTGATGGCTTCCAGCTGCTCGTGGCAGCTGGGCACGCCGATACCCGATGGTGTGCCGCCGCCCGTTGGCGACCCGGTGCCCAAGATCGACACCCACGCCAAGGGCAGGCCGGCAGATCAGCTGCACGAATGGGCGGCCCAACGCGCGCCGGCAATGGGCATGCCGGTCGGTGCGCTCGAGGCCTACGCCTACGCCGCGCGCGTCGCCGAGGTCGAGAACCCCGACTGCCATCTGGCGTGGACGACCCTGGCCGGTATCGGGCAGGTGGAAAGCCATCACGGCACCTACCGCGGCGCGGTCATCGCGCCGAACGGCGACGTCAAGCCGCCGATCCGCGGTGTCCGCCTCGACGGCACGAACGGCAACCTGGAGATCAGAGACATCGACGACGGCGGTGACATGGACGGCGATCCGGAGTACGCCAGGGCCATGGGGCCGATGCAATTCATCCCCGAAACGTGGAAGCTGTACGGCGTCGACGCCAATAACGACGGCATCATCAGCCCGGACAATTTCGACGACGCGGCGCTCTCGGCGGCCGGCTATCTGTGCTGGCGTGGCAAGGACCTGGCTAAGCCTCGTGGCTGGATGGACGCGCTGCGGGCCTACAACCATTCCGACCAGTACGCGCGCACCGTGCGGGACTGGGCGACGGCCTACGCCAACGGACACCCCCTCTAACCACGCCGCTCGATGGCCCAAGCTCTAGGCTCGTCTGCAAGTCCTCCAGCCCACGACCAAGGAGAAGCCAGTGCCCATTATCGAGCAGGTCGGAGCCCGAGAGATCCTCGACTCCCGCGGCAACCCGACGGTCGAGGTCGAGGTGGCCCTGCTGGACGGCACGTTCGCTCGGGCCGCGGTGCCGTCGGGCGCGTCGACCGGCGAGCACGAGGCGGTGGAACTGCGCGACGGCGCTGCGCGCTACGGCGGTAAGGGCGTCGAGAAAGCGGTGGAAGCCGTGCTCGACGAGATCGCGCCGGCAGTCATCGGGCTGAGCGCCGACGACCAGCGGCTGGTGGACCAGGCGTTGGTCGACCTCGACGGCACAGCGGACAAGTCGAGGCTGGGCGCCAACGCCATGCTTGGGGTGTCGCTGGCGGTGGCCAAGGCCGCTGCGGACTCGGCGGCGCTGCCGCTGTTCCGCTACATCGGCGGGCCCAACGCGCACATCCTTCCGGTGCCGATGATGAACATCCTCAACGGTGGCGCACACGCCGACACCGGCGTCGACGTCCAGGAGTTCATGGTCGCGCCGATCGGTGCGCCCAGCTTCAAAGAGGCTCTGCGCTGGGGTGCCGAGGTGTACCACGCGCTGAAGGGCGTGCTGAAGAAGCAGGGGCTGGCCACCGGTCTCGGTGACGAGGGCGGGTTCGCGCCCGATGTGGCGGGCACCAAGGCCGCGCTGGATCTGATTCTGAGCGCCATCGAGTTGACGGGCTTCAAGCCGGGTTCCGATGTGGCGCTCGCGCTTGATGTTGCGGCTACCGAATTCTTCACCGACGGAACGGGTTACAGCTTCGAGAAGGAGACCCGCACCGCCGAGCAGATGACCGAGTTCTACGCCGGCCTGATCGACTCCTACCCTCTGGTGTCGATCGAGGACCCGCTGTCGGAGGACGACTGGGACGGCTGGGTGGCCTTGACAGCGGCGATCGGCGACCGCGTTCAGATCGTCGGCGACGACCTGTTCGTCACCAACCCCGAGCGCCTCGAGGAGGGCATCGACAAGGGCGCGGCCAATGCGCTGCTGGTGAAGGTCAACCAGATCGGCACGCTGACCGAGACCCTCGACGCCGTAGCGCTGGCCCACAACAGCGGCTACCGCACGATGATGAGTCACCGCAGCGGCGAGACCGAGGACACCACGATCGCCGACCTCGCGGTCGCGGTCGGCAGCGGCCAGATCAAGACCGGTGCGCCGGCGCGCAGCGAGCGGGTCGCCAAGTACAACCAGCTGTTGCGCATCGAGGAGACCCTCGGCGACGCCGCCCGCTACGCAGGTGACCTCGCCTTCCCGCGCTTCTCGGTGGAGGCCAAATAACCCGTGCCCGAGGCGAAACGGCCCGATCCGAAGCGGCGGTCCCCAGCGGGTCGTCCGCGGGGGACGGCGCCTGCACGCCGCCAGCCGCGCGCGACCGAGACGCGCTCGGCGCCCGAGGCTGTGCCAAGTAAGAAGCCCGAAGATACCAAGCCCAAGGAGACCATCCGCGAATCCATTGTCGCGTCGGCAGAGGAGCAGTCCGAGCAACGGTTCGGCTCGGCGGCGCGGCGCGCCGCAATTCTCGCCGCGGTTATCTGCGTGCTCACCCTGACCATCGCGGGTCCGGTGCGCACCTACTTCGCGCAGCGCACTGAGATGAAGCAGTTGAAGGCCACCGAGGAGCAACTGCGCGTGCAGATCGCCGGCCTCGAAGAGCAGAAGGTCAAACTCGCCGACCCGGTGTTCATCGCGGCGCAGGCACGCGAGCGGCTCGGATTCGTGATGCCAGGAGACATTCCATACCAGGTGCAGTTGCCTGCGAACGCGGCTGTGCCAGGCACACCCGGCGGCGGACCCGCGAAGGTGAATCCCGACGAACCCTGGTACACGTCGCTGTGGCACACCATCGCCGATGCGCCGCATGGTGTTTCGCCGGCCATCGCGCCCGACGCGCCGGCGCCCGGCCCGCTACCGCCTCCTCCGCCCGGTGCACCCCCTCCCGGTGGTTGAGCCTGCGGATCTCGACGCCGTCGCGCGGCAGTTGGGCCGTGATTCCCGCGGCGTGCTCGAGATCGCCTACAGGTGCCCGAACGGCGAGCCGGGCGTGGTCAAGACGGCGCCGAGACTCCCTGACGGAACGCCGTTTCCGACGTTGTACTACCTGACGCACCCGGTGCTGACGGCGGCGGCCAGCCGGCTGGAATCGTCTGGCGTGATGAGGGAGATGACCGAACGGCTGCAACAGGATCCGCAGTTGGCCGCCGCGTACCGGACGGCGCACGAGTCCTACCTGGCGGAGCGTGATGCAATCGAGCCGTTGGGCACAACGTTTTCCGGTGGTGGCATGCCCGAGCGGGTCAAGTGTCTGCATGTGCTGATCGCGCACTCGCTGGCCAAGGGACCCGGTGTGAATCCTTTCGGCGACGAAGCACTGGCGGTGTTGGCCAGCGAGCCGGCGATGGCGGGCATCCTGGAGAAGGGCAGGTGGACGTGAATGCCCGAAGACGACCGCGAGTGAGGATCGCAGTGAGGGACGAGCGAGGACCGGAGCGAGCGGGAGTCGAGGCATGAGCAGGGTGGCGGCGATCGACTGTGGCACCAACTCGATCCGACTCTTGATCGCCGATAAGGTCGACGGCCGTCTGCGCGACGTGCACCGCGAGATGCGGATCGTGCGGTTGGGCCAAGGTGTCGACGCCACAGGGCAATTCGCGCCGGACGCGCTTGCGCGCACGAAGGCGGCATTGGTCGATTACGCCGAGCTCGTACGCAGTTTCGAGGTACCCAAGGTGCGGATGGTGGCAACATCGGCCGCCCGCGACGCCGCCAACCGCGACGTGTTCTTCACGATGACGGCGGAGGTGCTGGGTGGCGTGGTTCCTGGCGCGGTGGCCGAGGTGATCACCGGCACCGAGGAGGCCGCGTTGTCGTTCCACGGTGCCATCGACGAATTGGACCCCGCCTCAGCGCCTTTCGTGGTCGTCGACCTCGGCGGCGGTTCGACCGAAGTGGTGCTGGGCGAGCGCGACGTGGTAGCGAGCTTCTCCGCCGACATCGGATGCGTGAGGCTGACCGAGCGGTGCCTGCACTCCGATCCGCCGACAGCCGCAGAGATCGCCGCGGCGCGCGACGTGGTCCGCGAGCGGCTGGGGGAGGCACTGCGGGTGGTGCCCATCGAGCAGGCCCGCACCTGGGTGGGCGTGGCAGGCACGATGACCACGCTGTCGGCTCTGGCGCAGCAGATGACGACCTACGACCCGGACGCGATCCACCTGTCCAGGGTGGGGTTCGGTGACCTGCTGCCGGTGTGCGACGAGTTGATCGCGATGACGCGTCAGCAGCGCGCTGCGCTTGGGCCGATGCACGAGGGCCGCGTCGACGTCATCGGCGGCGGTGCCATCATCGTCGAGGAACTCGCGTACGCGCTGGGTAACCGGGCAGGCATCGGCGAGCTGGTGGTCAGCGAGCACGACATCCTCGACGGCATCGCGCAGTCGATCGCGTAGCGCCGCTGCCTATTTCGGTGATTCGACCTTTCGACGTCGCTTGGTCGGGTCGCGCTGACCGGCGAGGGTGAGGCCCAGCACCACCATGACCCCCCCGAGCCCGAAGTGCAGCCAGTGGTCGGCACCGTTAGCCGGGCCGAAGTTGGCTTTGCTGTGGTCGATGAAGATTCCCGCCACCCAGACCGCGAGGTAGGCGAGGCCGCCGACGAGCAGGTATGCCCGGGCCTCGGTATAGCTGCGGGTGAGCATCAAGCCGACGACGCCGAGTGCCAGGTGCATGACGTTGTGCACACCCGACACCGCGAAGACACCGAAGAGCTTTGCTCCGGGTTGGTGCCCGGCCCATTGCAGCAACCCGTAGTCGGTCGTCACACCCGGGATGAAACCGAGCAGGCCGACCGTCAGAAAGACGCAGGCAATCAGCAACGCCGCGCCCTGCACCGCCATGTACCTGGGGGTAGTCGTCTTCATCGCCTCGTCTCCCACGCTTATTTACGCGAGAGAAATACCCCGGGCGGCGCGGGGCAAACCGGCTAAGCGCGCGCTCCGCGCTAGCGGCTACCGTCTGATGTTGCAGTTGGGTGGGTTACCGCAGTGGTGGCCGCTATCGCAGGCATTGCAATGGCAGCTACAACCCGAACCAGCCTTGGCCTCTGATACTCGCATCGCAGATCAACTCCTCTGTTGCTCTGACCACCTGAGAGAGTGGGAGCAGAGTTCGTTAACACGGACACATATCAACATATGACCACATCACAATAGTTCGCATCAGTTTGGAAATAAAGGAAAGTCGACGCCAATGACCGATGAACGCAGCTATCCCGCGGGGGTCACCTGCTGGGTGGACACCGAACAACCCGACGTGGACGCGGCCCGTCACTTCTACGCCGCACTGTTCGGCTGGACGTTCACCGACGCCATACCCGCCGACGCTCCCGGCACGTATTTGATCGCGTCCCTCGGCGCTGCCGTCGTGGCGGCGATCGGCCCGCCGCAGGGCGATGCGCCGGTTGAGTGGAACACCTACATCGCTGTGGACGACGCCGATGCTGCGGCGGCTGCGGTGCAGGCGGCGGGTGGCAGCGTCACTCTGGAGCCCGTCGACGCCGGGCCGGGCGGTCGGTTGGCGGCGTGTGTCGATCCGCGAGGAGCACGCTTCCGCCTGTGGCAGCCGCGGCGGCGGCTGGGCGCCCAACTCACCAACGCGCCAGGCAGCTGGAACTTCAGCGATCTGCACACCGGCGATGTCGCCGCGGCCACGGGGTTCTATGCACCGCTATTCGGTTGGAGGTTCGACGATCTCGGATTCGCGACCATGATCCGGCGGCCCGGCTACGGTGACCACCTCGCTGCCACCGTCGACCCCGGAATCCGGGAACGGCAGGAGGACATCTCCGCCCCACCCGGTTTCGCAGACGCCATCGGGTGGCTCGCGCCGCTAACCAGTGGCCACGATCACTGGCACGTCACCTTCACGGTCGCGTCACGCGACGAGTCGGCGGCAACAGCTGAAAGGCTTGGCGCCGTGGTGATTTCGTCGGACGACACCGAGTGGACGAAGTCCGCGCTGATCCGCGACCCGCAGGGCGCGGAGCTAACGCTCAGTCAGTTCACCCCGCCGGGCGGCTAGGCTGCCTGCTCAGAGCGTGCGGGCGAGGCCGGGCGTGACCGGTGTGGTGTCTGCGCGACGGTCCGGGTGGTCGCGCTCGTTGAATCGCCGTAGGCCTTCGAAGGTTTCGGGCGCGAAGATCGACCGGTTGAAGCATTGCGCTTCGATGCGCAGCCCGTCGTCGAGCGGTCGGCCCTGTCCGGTGCGGGCGGCTTCCAGGTCGGAGCGCAGCGCGGGCTGCGGGAGTCCGGCGATGGTCTGCGCCAGTTCGATCGCCCGCTGTACGCACGTGCCGCTGGGTACGACCTCGTTGACTAGGCCGATGCGTTCGGCTTCGTGGGCGTCGATCACCCGCCCGGTGACGATCAGTTCGATCGCGCGGCGATACCCGAGGATGCGGGTAAGCCGTTGCGTGCCACCGTCAGCCAGCCCGATGTTCCAGCGTCGGCAGGTGACGCCGAACGTGGCATGCGCGTCGGCGATCGCCATGTCGGTCCAGCAGGCCCACTCCAACCCGCCCGCGTAGGCGACGCCGTTGACGGCCGCGATGGTGGGCTTGTAGATGTCGGTCCACCGCGACGGGCCGAGCACGCCAGGACGCTCGCCACGGTCGTGGGCGGCGATCTCAGCAGGGCTGGCGTCGACCAGCTCACCTGCGAACGCCGCCTTCAGGTCACCGCCGGCACAGAAGGCGTGCTCACCGGCGCCGGTCAGCACGCCGACCAACGCGGCGTCGTCGGCGCGGAAACGGTTCCAGGCATCGACCAGCTCGCGATGTGTCTGGGGCCCAATGGCATTCATGCGTTCGGGACGGTTGATCGTGATGATCGTGACGGGCCCGCGCTGCTCGTAGATCAGGTGTTCGTAGTCGCTCATCGGGTGCACGCCAGCCGCTCGTCAAGGGTGGCGTGGAAGCGCCCGATCGCGCTTTCGTGCGTGCCGAACTCCACGAATGTGTTCGCTCCAGCGTGCAGACCGCGCTGTACACCCTCCGACATCTCGTTGTCCTCCACGCCGCCCTCGTTGAGCAGATTGCGCGCCCCCGAGGCGTCTTCCGGGTTGGCCGACACGTGCTTGGCCACCTCGGGCGTGACCATGGCGTGGATCGTCACGGTGGTGTGATCGACGTCGACGGGGTCGATCGTTATCAACAGGATCTGATTGGGGAACGTCGCCAACATGACGTTCGGGAACAAGTGGTACACGTAGGTCACCCGGTGACCGACGTTCCAGGTGGATTCGGGGCGGTCTCGCAGTCGTTCAATGTTCTGGTAGGGGAACGTGATTCGGGTGTTCGGTCCGAACGCCTCGATGACGTTGAGGTCGTCGTATTGGATCGGGTAGAAGGTGTCCTTGTGCGTTGAGCGGATGTGGTAGCCCTCCAGGAACTGCTCGACGAGCACCTTCCAGTTCATTGCCCGCAGAGTGGGTCTCACAGTGAAAAGCCGATCGGCGGGTAACAGCTTGTCGCGCCATGGGCTGCCGTCGGCAAGCGCCGCCATCGCGGCATCCGTTTCCTGCCGCCGTGAATCGCGTCGACGACTGCAGCGGGCCGATGATGATGAGGCCGTCCACTTCGCGGCTGTCGACCTCGACCAGCCCTCGGGTGGGCATGTCCAGATCGGGGAAGGCCTCGGCATGGGGGACGTGCGAGAGCGAGCCGTCGAGGCGGTAGGTCCAGCCGTGGTAGCGACATACCAACGCGCGGGCACAGCCCGGCCCTTCGACGAGGGCCATCCCGCGGTGTCGGCATGCGTTGCGAAACACCCGTGCCCGACCGTCGCGGTCGCGCACGGCGAATAGCGGCACGCCGAAGCTGACACGCTCGGCGTGGTCACCCGCGTTGGGGATCGCTGCCGACGGTAAGTACACGCTCGGATACGAGCGCAGCGTCTCGAGCTCACTGGTGAATCGGATTGGGTCCAAATAGTTCTGAACCGGCTCTCGCCAGGCGTCACCTTCGTCGGTCGTGCCGGCGTCGATGTGCGCGAGGATGCGGCGAACGATCTCCACATCGTTGGCGACCGACGCCTTTGTCGGAGTGCTCATGCTGCCGAGTATCACACTATGATCGTCGCGCGTCAACGGTCCTGTGAGATGCGGTTGCCCTCTCCCGGCGCCTCCGCCGGCTGGCGCCGGTAACCTGACGCTCATGCCGCAGCCGTCCCTCCTTTTCGTACTGCGCGAGCGTTCGGCTTGTGTCGAGCACTACAGGGGCGAGCGGTTCATCCGGTTGGACGCGTAGGGGTCGGCGGAGCACATATTCGTATGTGGATCACCGTCCTAGTGATGGCCATCGCCGTCAGCATGGAACCGTTCCGCATCGGGATGACTGTGCTGATGCTGAACAGGTCAAGGCCGACGCTGCAACTGCTCGCATTCCTGTCTGGGGGTTTCGCGATGGCAGCGACGGTGGGTCTGGTCGTCATCTTCGCGTTTCGGCCCGGTCTCCTGGGGTCTGCGCACTTCACCTTGCCCAGGGTCCAGATCGTGATCGGCGCCTTGGCTGTGCTGATGGCCGCCGTGGTGGCCACTGGGGTGATGCCGGCGCCCAGGCTCCCCGCGCAAGCACGAGGCCTCGCGCGCGGCCCGTCGCTGTGGGTCGCCGGTGTGGCGGGCCTGGGGATCGCATTGCCGTCCATCGACTATCTGGCGGTACTGGCCGTCATTGTCGCTTCAGGCGCCGCCCCTTCGACGCAGGTTGGGGCGCTGCTGGTGTTCAACGTCGTCGCGTTCGCGCTCGTTGAGCTGCCCCTCGTGGCCTACCTGTTGGCGCCGGACAGGACACGGGTGTTGATGGCCGCACTCAACGACTGGATCCGGTCGCGTCGCCGCCGCGGCGTGGCCGCCGTGCTGGCCGGGGTCGGGTGTGTGCTGCTCGTGGCGGGGATCTCGGGGCTGTGATTGGGGGCATCGGGCTTGGCGTCTCGTTCGCCGACGAACCCCTTCTTCGGTGGGACAACGCCGAACGTGCGGCTACTGCGCGAATCTGAGACCAATTTTTCGCAGTACGCGCACGTTCGTTCCCGCCGGCTGACCGGAATTGGAGTAGTCGACTACCCTAGCCCGACCCGCCGCAGCGGACTTAGTTTCGCTGACAAGCACACGCGGACGCGAAAGTGCCGAAAGGGGACTCCAATGTCGTATGGAGTAGTTGTTGGGATCGGTAGCCACCCCCACGGTGGGACGCTTTCGCGATGAACGTCAACGACAGACCTGCAGCATCGCGCCAGTTCGTGGCACAGCCCCCGTTCTGGGGCTCCAAGGTGGCCTCCAAGACGACGCCCGCCTGGCAGAACAACCCCACCAAGTCCTACGCCATCATGGTGGTCGGGGTTCTGGCCTTCAGCGTCGTGCTCGGCGGCCTGTACCTAGGAATGCAGTCGCTGTCCGGGGGTCGTGCCGAGTGGATGCAGTACTTCGACGGGCGCGGTTTCCAGTACATCCTTATTGCTCTCCTGTTTGGGGGTGTGTACGCCTGGTACTGGTGGTCTCGACGCCGAAAGATCATCGTTTCCGTCACGAGCGACGGCCTGACTGCCAATACGCGGCCGGGCGAGGTGTATTCATTCAGCGACGCGAAGCTGGGCACATGGGGACAGACCGGCGGCGCGACGATCGGTACCGCGCTGCACCTGCAATGCGGCTCGAACCGATTCATTCTCGGCGGACGAGATCGCCGCGTTGCTGCCGGAACACGGCTCGATGCGCCGGACGTAGGCTACGGCCTTGAGGTGGACGTCGACGCTTGGTTGTCGGCCGCAGACTTCGAGGAGATTCTCACGCTCGTCGGCCGCCGGAGCGGGCTGGATATACGACCGCCTGCACCGGGGGAACCGACTCGCTGCCTGCTGTTTCCCAACTCCCTGTTGGTTCAAGAGATCGGGCCGTTTGCCTTCCGCAAAAGAGAACAACTCATGCGATCACTCAGCCAACCTCGACTGGCCATTGATGTGGGCGTAGACGGGATCCGGGTGATCGACCCGAACACCAATGCGCTCATCGCCTCGGTTTCGCCTGCGCAGGTGACCGCGACACCGGTGGTTTTCCGCCCGGTGCAAAGGCATTTGCTTCCTAACCTCGGACATGCAATCAGCGATGCGGCGACCAACTACTGGTCCACGGCGCCCGGCATGCACGTGTCCGTTCCCGGTATGGCACCACTGACCATCGGATGTCGCGACACCGTCTCGGGTTTGGACCAACGATTTTCGTGGCCCGACGACGTACCCGCCGAACATGCGCGTGCCGATTACGAGGTCTCGGGGACGGATTGGCTGACCCTCGTTGAGAAATTCGGCTTGGCCCCGTATCTGATTAAGCGCGGGTAGGCGGGTACTGCTCCGTTGTGAGGCCGGAGCCGTTACCGGACATGTTGTTTCGTCCAATCATGATGTGGGCTCGGACGCTGCGACGGGTTCCGCTTCGCCCGGCTGTGCGTCAAGCTTGGGCATCTGATCGGCTAGGTATTCGGCGAGCGACCCGATCGTCGGATAGTCGAATACCGCGGTGGCGCTGATGGTGAACGCGCCACCGAACTGGCCGTACAGCCGGTTGCGGAGTTCGACCGCCATCAGTGAATCCGTACCCAGGTCCAGGAACCGGCCGGTTGCGGCGGGCGGTTGCGCGAGCCGCAGGAATTGCTGTACCTCGCGCTGCAGGAATTCGGTCAGGAAACTGGCCCGTTGCGCCTCAGGTACCTCGTGCAGTTGCCGTAGCAACTCACTGTCGCCGGTTGTCTCTGCCACAGCGCTCGGCAACACGTGGTCGAGCATCGGTGGGCGAGAACCGCCAAGCATCTTGGCGGCACGCTGCCAGTTGGCTTTGACGACGGTCGCCTGTCCGGTTCCGTGGGCGACAATCTCGCCGAGCGCGTTGAGGGCGGCCGTGGGTTCCAGCGGAACCAGGCCTTGCGCACCGAGATTGGCGCGCGCGGCCTGCGAACTGGCCATGCCACCCTTCGCCCAGGGACCGAAGTTGACGCCGGTCGCCGGCAGGCCTTGCGCCTTGCGTTGCGCAACGAGTCCGTCGAGTAGCGCATTGGCAGTCGCGTAGTTGGCCTGGCCGGGTGAACCGAGCACGCTGGAGACCGAAGAGGACACGATGAAGAAGTCCAGATCATCGTTCTTCGTCATCCGATCCAAGTGGCAGGCGCCGAACGCTTTGGGCGCCAACGTCGTCCGGAATCGCTCAAGACTCTGCTGCGGCAGCAGCGCGTCGTCGAGCACGCCCGCGAGGTGGGCCACCCCAGCGAGCGGTGGCAACTCCGTGCGTATCCTCGCCAGCAGCTCTGCGACCTGGGACTCGTCGCCGACGTCGGCCGCGAAGGTGTGGATACGGCACCGGTAGCGCTCAGTGATGTCGGCGACTGCCTGCTGTGCGTCCGCATCGGGTGTGCGCCGGCTGGTCAACACGATGTCACCGGCCCCGAGTTGGGCCAGATGGGCCGCCGTGTGCAGGCCGATTGCACCGAGTCCACCGGTGATCAGATAGCTCCGATCACCGCGTGGTGAGAGCGGATTCGGCATTTGAAGCACGATCTTCCCGATATGCCGTGCCTGCTGCATCCGGCGGAACGCCGTCTTCGCCTCCGTTAGCGGGTAGATCTCGGCGGGCAGCGGCGCCCAAACACCTTCGGCCAAACCACCCGATACCTCGACCAGCAAGCGCTGAATATGCTCGGGGTCGGACATGATGGTCCCGTCCAGCGCGACGATCTCGTAGTCGATATCGGGACGCTGCGCCGCCATCTGCTCTGGATTCCAGATGTCTCGCTTGGCGATCTCGGCGAACCGCCCATTCTGCGCGGTGGCCCGCACCGTCGCGGCGACGAAGCCCTCATTGGTCAGGGAGTTGAGTACTACATCAACACCGGAGCCGCCCGTGTCCTTCAAGATCTGATCGGCGAAATCCGTACTGCGCGAGTCGTAGATGTATTCCACACCCAGCTTGCGTAGCGTCGCGCGCTTGTAGCTACTGGCCGTGGCGAAAACGGTCGCACCGCACTGCTGTGCCATCTGGATCGCGGCCAGCCCGACTCCACCGCTGGCGGCGTGGACGAGGACGCGGTCACCGGGCCGCAGCTGCGCCCAGTCGAACGCGAGCCGGACGGTGAGCGCCGCGGCGGGTAGGCTCGCCGCCTCCACCGCGGTCAGCCCGTCGGGCACCGGCGCCAGCAGCTGGACCGGCACATTGACTCGGCTGGCGAACGCTCCTTGCATGAAGCCCATTACGCGTTTGCCAACCTCCAATCCGGTGACGTCGGAACCCAACTCGGTGACGATGCCGGAGAAGTCACCACCGATCAGCCCCGGATCGCCCGGGTAGAGGCCGAGCACGTTGAGCACATCGCGGAAGTTGAGGCCGGCGGCCTCCACCCGGATCTGCACCTGGCCCGCGCTCGGTGGCGTCACGTCCGTCTCGGTGAGACGGAGGTTGTCGATCGCGCCGCGCTCGGTCGGAGCCAGGACGTAGTCGGTTGCGCGCGGTACGGCGAGCTGACCGCTGCGCGCCCATGGCTGTAACCGAGCGGCCAGGAACTTTCCTTGCCGCAGCGCGAGTTCAGGTTCCCCGACGGGTGTTTCGAGCAGGTCGGCCAGTGAGTGCACGACCTCGTCTGATCCGTCGCTGTCGACCAGGCTGCAGCGAAGGGTCGGCTGCTCCGCGATGATGGTGCGACCGAGCCCCCAGAGCGCAGCCTGCACGGGGTCGACCGGCTCGCCGGATTCGGTTGCCACGGCCCGCTCGGTGATGATCCGCAGTCCGCCGGGAAGTTTCACCGTCTCGTCAGCCAGCAAGGTGTGCACCGCGCCGAGCAGGTCGGCGATCTCGGTCTCGAGCCGTGCGGCGACTTCGGTGCTCGACTCGTCTGCACTCGATCCGGTGCTGCGCCAGACGATGCCGGAGATCGGCGCACCGCGTTCCTGAGCCTGTGCGAGCATCTGCTTCCAGTGCTCCGGATCCGTGGTCCGGTCGAACGGCATACCGCCCGGCAGCTCGGCCGCCAGTTCGTCGAATCCGGCAATCAGCCAGGTGCCGTTCGTGTTTCCGGCATCATCGCTCACTGCGCGACGGCGGGGGCACCTCGTGCCAGCCGAGGGTGTACATCAGCCGGGTCGCATCGCCGCCGAGCCCGCGCAACAACGCCTCCCGCGGCGCGCGTTTCACCGTGAACTCGCGAATTCCGCCCAGGTGGCGGCCATCCCGATCCACGAAATCGAGGTCGAAGACCTGCGTCTCGCTGTCGACACCACCGGCCTGCCACCGTGCACGGCAATAAAATCGCCGTGGCATCGGTTCACGCAGCACTACCCGCCCATACCGCAGCGGCAAGAACAGGTCGGGGAGCACCCCTTGTTGTTGGGTCGCCGCGAGCAGCGCCGGGAAGGCCGGGAAGGCTACTCCGGTGCACAGGTCCAGCAGCACCGGATGGATCGGCTCGCTTCCGAGCTGTTCGGCGAGTTCGTCGCCGATGGCGACATCGCCGACCGCCTCACCGTCACCGACCCACAACGATTTCAGGGAAGTGGACCAGGTGGGCCCCCAGGCCAGCTCCATGTCGGCGAAGGTGTCGAACAGCTGCTGCGTTTGCGTACGCTCCAACCGCTCGCACACGGCATCGATGGATTCTGTCGGATCGAATGCAGTCTCATCGTCGACACCGGTGACGACGGTGCCGTCGGCGTTCAACGACCACTCGGCATCGCGCACACCGTATGGACGGCTGTGCACCTTGAAGGTCCAGCCACCGTCATCCTCGAGCGGATGCAGCGTCAGCTGCACCTCTCGGGAGTCCTTCTCGCTCAGGATGATTGGTTCATAGAAGAAGACGTCTCGCACCCGCGCCGGTGGGCCGGCCGCGGCAAGGGCCATCGCCGCGTACGTCGCGCCAGGAACGACGACGGTGCCGTAGATGACGTGATCCGACAGCCACGGCTGCGATTTGACGGACAGCCGACTGGTGTAGACGGCGTCACCGGAGGCGAGATCCTTTGCACTACCCAAGATTCCGGATATGGGGCCACTCCCGGCATCGATGCCGGCGATGCCGGACGTCTTGGGCCAGTAGCGTCGGCGCTGGAACGCGTAGGTGGGCAGTTCGAGTTTGCGCCGTGGTTGATGGTGCAGCGCAGCGAATTCGGGCCGATGCCCGGCGACATACGCGGACGCCAGCGCTTCTGTGATCTGACGCCGGGCATCGGCGCCCTTGCGCAGGGAGACGATTGCGCGCGGCGCGGCCGAGTGTTCCGGCCACACCTGCACCGCAGCCGCGGTCAGAATTGGTTGCGGACCGATCTCCATCACCACCGAGCAGCCCAGCTGCGCCACGGTGCGCACGCTCTCGGCGAACTGCACCGGCTGGCGGGCGTGCCGGCGCCAATATTGGGCGTCCAGCGGGGTTTCCGCGCTGAGCACCGCTCCGGTCCGGTTGCAGACCAGCGGCAGCGACGGCACGGCGAACTGCAGCCGCGCCGCAAACGACTCGAATTCGTCGAGCACCGGCTCCAACAACTCCGAATGGAAGGCGTGACTGGTCTCCAGCCAGGAGCACCGGATTCCGTCATCGCTGAACGTGGCGACAATCTGTGCCAGGTCATCGCCCGGACCCGACAGCACCGTATTCGGGCCGTTGTAGGCGGCGACCGAAACCCGCGGGAATTTGTCGGCGATGCGCTCCACGTGCTCGATGTCGGCGAACACCGCCACCATTCGGCCGCCCTCGGGCAGACTGCCGAACAGCCGGCCGCGTTCGGCCATCAACCGCGCCCCGTCCTCGAGGCTGAACACTTCGGCCACGCACGCCGCCGCATACTGACCCACGCTGTGCCCAAGGACCACGTCGGGTTCGATGCCCCATGACTGCCACAGCCGAGCCAAGCCCATCTCCACGGCGAACAGCGCGGGCTGAGCAAAGGAGGTGTGCCGCAACATTTCTCCGCTGTCCCGGTCGGTGGCGAAGAGGACGTCGAGCAGCGGACGCGGCAGTATCCCGTCGACCGATTCCGCGCAGCGCCTCACGGTGTCGGCGAACACCGGCTCGGCATCGAACAATTCGCGCGCCATCCCCGGGTATTGACTGCCCTGACCCGTGAACAACCATGCCGTCGTCGGCGAGTCGGCGCACTCACCGCGCACCACCCCCGGTCGTTGGCGATTATCGGCCAGCTCGGCGAGGAGCTCCCGGGCTCCCTGTACCGAATCCACGACCAGCGCGCCCCGATGTTCGAAATGCGAACGACCGACCCCAGCCGTGAAGCACACATCGGCGATGTCGACCTTTGGATTCGCGTCCAGCCAGGCTCCGTATCGCTGCGCCAACTCCACCAGCGCCTGCGGTGACCGCGCGGACAGCGGCAACAGGCCGACCGGTTCACCTTGGGCATCCGACTCCGGTGCCGCTGCGAGGTCGTCTGTGGAGTATTCGTCCGCGGTCGAGTGTGGCGGCGCCTCCTCGATGATCACGTGTGAGTTGGTGCCGGTGAATCCGAAGGAACTGATGCCCGCACGTCGCAGCCTGCCGTTGGTCTGCCACGGAGTCGCCTTGTCAACGACCCGCACCGGCAGGGAGTCCCACGGTATATGCGGAGACGGGTTCTCGAAGTGCAGGTTCTCCGGCAGAACTTCGTGCTGCAGGGACAACACGACCTTGACCAGACCGGCGACGCCCGCCGCCGACTCGAGGTGCCCGATGTTGGTCTTCGCCGATCCGATCAGCAGGGGCCGGTTCGGGTCGCGGTCGACGCCGTAGACGGCGGCGGCGGCTTGCACCTCGATCGGGTCACCCAGCGATGTGCCCGTCCCGTGCGCCTCCAGATAATCGACGTCCCGACCGCGAACACCGGCACGAGCCAACGCCGCCGTGATGAGCCGTTGCTGTGCACCGCCGTTGGGCACCGTCAAACCACTGGAAGCACCGTCCTGATTGACCGCGCTGCCCCGAATGACCGCGCAGATCCGGTCGCCGTCGCGTTCCGCATCGCTCAGTCTCTTGAGCACCAGGATCCCGCATCCTTCACTGCGCACGTAGCCGTCGGCTGCGGCATCGAAGGTCTTGCATCGGCCGTCGGGGGAGAGCATCCGGGCGCGTGAGGCGGCGACGATGGATGCCGGGCTCAACAAGACGTTCACCCCACCGGCCAACGCCAGATCGCAGTCGCCGGAGTGCAATGCCTGACAAGCCTGATGGACGGCCACCAGCGACGAGCTGCACGCGGTGTCCACCGCGACCGCCGGTCCTTCCAGTCCGAGCGCAAAGGCAACCCGACCCGCGATGGCATTGAGCGCATTGCCGGTGATGAAGTGCGCTTCGATGCTCTCGACCGAGTCTCGTGACAACAGATGCGAATACTCGTTGGCAGCCACCCCTACGAAAATGCCGCTTCGGCTGCCGCGCAGCGCCGCAGGCGACAACCCGGCACGTTCCAGGCCCTCCCATGCGATTTCCAGCATCAGCCGCTGCTGCGGATCCATCCACACGGCCTCGCGCGGGGAAATACCGAAGAACTCCGGATCGAATCCACCGATTTCGTCGAGGTATCCGCCGCTGCGGGTGTAGATCTTCCCCGGCGTTTCTTGATCCGGGTCGAAGAACTCGTCGATGTCGAAGCGGTCATCCGGGATTTCCCTGATGGCATCGACACCGCCGGACAGCACGTCCCAATAGGCCTCGGGATCGGGCGAGCCCGGAAAACGGCAGGCCACCGCGACGATTGCGATCGGCTCATCGGCGGCTTCCGTTGTCAGCGAGGTCATTACCGGCGCCGGCTGGGGCGTCGAATTGGCGGTTGTCTGTGTGCTGAGGCTGAGCACGTCGCCGAGCAGGTAATCGGCGACGTCGGTGAGTCGTGGATGGTCCATCGCGAGGGTGGCAGGCAGCTCCCTGCCCACGGCATGCTCGACCCGCCGCCGTAGTTCGACGGCCATCAGCGAATCCATGCCGAGGTCGAAGAATCCGGCCTCGTCGCGGATCTCCGCTCGATCGCTGCTCGTCACCTCCGCCACGATGTCGCGCAGATGCTCCACGACAAGCTTCCTCCGCTGCTGCACCGGGGCGACGGTGAGCTGCTCGACCAAGCGGGTGGTCCCAGAAGCTCCAGAAGGTATGGCTGCGGACATCGACTCGGGCACCTCACGCTGCACCTCCGCCAGGAATGACCGCTTGCCCGCCTGCTGATAGAGCGGCAGGAAACGGGCCCAATCGATCCGCGCCACGACCCCCTGTGCTGTCTGAGCGACCATGATCTCGGCCATCCCCGCCAGTGCGTCAGCGGGCGGCAAGGTCGTCACGCCGCGCTGGGCCAGTCGCGCACGGGCGTCCTCGTCGGCCATACCCGCCGACCACGGACCGAAGTTCACGCTGATCCCAGGAACACCCTGCTCCCGCAGCCGCCAGACCAGCCCGTCGAGGAAGGCGTTAGCCGCGCTGTAGGCGGTCTGGCCGAAGCTGCCCCACACCGAGGCGATGGAGGAGGTGCAAAGAAAGAAGTCCAGTTGCAGATCCGCGGTGGCTTCGCTCAAATTCCAAGCGCCCCAGACCTTTCCGGCGAACACCCTATGTACTTCGGTGTCTTCCAGGGTGCGCAGCGGGGTGGTGCCGATCTCGCCTGCGGCATGAACGATGCCGGCCAGCGGCGGCAGTTCGGTCTGTACAGTGGACACGAGGCGAGCGACGTCGTGCGGATTGGCGACATCGGCCGTGATGACCCGGAATTCGCAGCCGTACTGTTCGCGTACGGAATCGATGCGCCCTTGCGCGGCCTCGCTGGGTGAGCGCCGGCTGGTCAGCACCAGATGCCGGGCGCCGTGCGCGGCCAGATATCCGGCGATTTCCAGTCCGACCGCACCGAGACCTCCGGTGACCAGATACGTTGCGTCATCACGTAGGGCCAGCGGTGTTGCGTTCGGCTGCCCCGCGCGTCGAGTCAGCCGGGGAACGTAGACCGCCTGATCCCGCAGTGCGACTTGGTCTTCCGTAATGGCCGAGTCGCGCGGCGTTTTGATCTGGTTGATCAACCGCGACCACTCGTCGGCACCGCCTGTGGACAGATCTGCCAGTCCGCCCCACACCTGCGGATGTTCCAGGGATGCGGCGCGACCGAATCCCCAAAGGCAGGACTGCACCGGCGATACGGTGTCCGCGTCGGTGACCCGTTGTGCGCCACGGGTTATCAGCCAAATGGGTACGCGAAGTTCAGCGGCGACCGCGGCGCGGAAGAGTCGCTGTGTTCCGCCGAGGACTCGGTGCTGCATCCGCATCAGCGACCGCATCGAGGCCGCCGTGTCCGAGTCGAGGGCAGCGAGATGCAGGATACGTAGCGTGGGTTCGTCTGCCGCCGCGGCGCGTAGAGCGACCTCCAGATCTTCCTCGTCAGCATCGGACACCGGCAGCCCGAGAATCCGGTGCCGGTGGCCGTGCGCGGTGAGCGCGTCGACCAATGGCTTAACTGCATCGGTGTCATCGCCGATGAGCAGCCAGGCAGATCCCTCGCCGGAGTCCGCAGCGGAGCTCGTGACCGATTTTTCCCAGCGAACCTCGTAGCGAGCGTCCGTGGTGGACTGAGCTTTGCGCTGTTGGTTGTGTTGTGCAGCAAGCTTGTTCAGCACATCGGCGGTCTGTCGATTGCTGCCCGCGCCGTCGAGCAGTGCAGCGAGTTCCTCGATCCGGCCGTCCTCGAGAAGCTGGACGGCTTCGGTGCGCGCGGCTGCGGTCTGATTGGAGGCGTTGGTGCTCGTAGTGGGCCGGACCCGCTTGTCACGGAACCAGTACTGGCGATGCTGGAACGGATAGGTGGGCAAGTCGAGCTTGTGCGCCGACTCCTGCTGCAGATCACCGAAGTGGGGCAGGTGGCCGGCGATGTAACTGTTGGCCAGGGCTTCGGTGATCTGGCGGTGATCGGCGCCTTTTCGACGCAACGACGCGATGGCCTGTGGCGCGGTTGCCCCTTCAGGCCATGCCCGCAGGGCTGAGGCGGTGAGCACCGGTTGCGGGCCGACCTCCAGCAGCATCGCGCAGCCGAGATCGGCCAGGGTGCCGACACTCTTGGCGAATTCGATGGGTTGCCGTGCGTGGCGGCGCCAATAGGGACCGTCCAGTTTCGCGGTTCGGCCGAGTGCGGCACCGGTGCGGTTGCACACCAAAGTCCGTTGTGGCGCGCTGTAATTGAACTGGCTGGCGTACGACTCGAAATCGTCGAGAATCGGATCCAGCAGCGCCGAATGAAAGGCGTGGCTGGTTTCCAGCCAGTCGCATCGGACGCCGTCGGCGACCAACCTGGCCACCACGGATTCCAGATCCTCCGCCGGTCCGGAAAGCACGGTGTTGGCGCCGTTATAGGCGGCCACCGACAGCCGCGGGAACTCGTCTGTGAAGCTTTCGACCCGCTCGGCGGCGGCGAACACCGCAACCATCCGACCGCCCGCGGGCAGGCTGCCGAAAAGGCGGCCCCGCTCGGCGATCAACAACGCGCCGTCCTCGAGGCTGAACACACCGGCGACGCAGGCCGCCGAATACTGGCCGACGCTATGGCCCAGCACCACGTCGGGTTCGAAGCCCCACGACTGCCAGAGCCGGGCCAGGCCCATCTCGACGGCGAACAAGGCAGGCTGGGCGTATTCGGTCTGGCGCAACGTGTCATCGCTGTCTGCGTCGAAAATGACGTCCAGCAAAGGTTTTTCAAGCACGTCGTCGACCGCCGCCCCGCATCGGGTCACGGTCTCGGCGAACACCGGCTCGGTCTCGAACAACTCGCGGGCCATGCCGGCGAACTGGCTGCCCTGCCCCGGGAACAACCACGCTGTTTTCGGCGGCGTGTCAGCGCCTACTCCCCGCACCAGACCTGGTGCCGGGCGGTCGTCTGCGAGCGCACCGAGTAACTCGCTGGCGGATTCCCTCGAACTCACCACCAATGCGGCCCGATGCTCGAAGTGGGATCGCCCAACGCCGGCGGTGAAGCACACATCCGCCAAGTCGGCCTCCGGATGGGCGCTCAACCAGTCGCGGTATTGCTCGGCGAGTTGCACCAATGCGGCCGGGCTGCGTGCCGATAGCGGAAGCACGTTGAACCGTCGGTCGTCGGCCGGCGCCGCCGGTGGCGCACCAACCTGGCCTACTTCGTCAGGCGCTTCCTCGAGGATGACGTGCGCGTTGGTCCCGGAGAACCCGAACGAACTGACTCCCGCGATTCGGGGCCGATCGTTGCGTTCCCAGGCGGTGGCCTCCGTGACGACCCGCACCGCGAGCCGGTCCCAGGGGATGTGCGGCGACGGATTCCGAAAGTTCAGGTGCTTCGGCAATACCTCGTGCTCGAGCGACAGGATGACCTTGATGACACCCGCGATCCCCGCGGCCGCTTCCAGATGCCCGATATTGGTCTTCGCCGATCCGATCAGCAGCGGCTGGCTGGCATCGCGCCCGTCGCCGAGTACCGCAGCCGCGGCCTGGACTTCGATCGGATCGCCCAGCGATGTCCCGGTGCCGTGCGCCTCGAGGTATCCGACGTCGCCGGCTGCCACCCCGGCGCGCTCAAGCGCCTCGGCGATAACCCGTTGCTGGGCGACACCGTTGGGCACCGTCAAACCACCCGATGCGCCGTCCTGGTTGATCGCACTACCCCGGATCACGGCCCGGATCCGGTCACCGTCGCGAATCGCGTCATCGAGCCGCTTCACGACGATGACACCGCAACCCTCGCCGCGGACGTACCCATCCGCGGCCGCGTCGAACGTCTTGCACCGGCCGTCCGGTGCCAACATCCGCGCCTGGGAAAAGGTGATCATCGTGCCGGGGCTGAGCAGGGCGTTCGCGCCGCCTGCCAATGCGAGGTCACACTCGCCCAAGCGCAGCGCTTGGCACGCCTGATGGATTGCCACCAACGACGAGCTGCAGGCGGTGTCGACGGTGACCGCCGGGCCCTGCAGCCCTAGCCGATAACTGATCCGGCCCGCTCCTGCGGCACCCGCCGTCCCGATTGCCGTATATGCCTCGATCTCGCCGAAAGTCAGCTCATCCGACATCATTGCGAAGTAGTCATGGGTGGACAGACCCATGTACACACCGGTTTTGGTGTTCGCCAAGGACATTGGTGCTGTGCCCGAATGCTCCAGCGCGCGCCATGCCGTCTCCAGCAACAGCCGATGCTGTGGGTCCATCATCTTGACCTCACGCGCCGACACGCCGAAAAACGGCGCGTCGAACCCCGCTACGTCATCGATGAAGCCTGCCCGGCGGGTCACAATTTTCCCGGGCGCCCCGGGATCTGGGTCGAAGAATTCCTCGACATCCCACCGGTCCTCGGGCACCTCGGATACCGCGTCCCGCCCTTGCCGCAGCACCTGCCAGAACTCGTCCGCATCCGCGGCGCCAGGAAGGCGCGCCGCGTAGCCGACTATCGCAAAACCCGATGCCGACTCGATCGGACCTTCGGCAAATACCATGCGGTTGTCCTTCCTCGGCCGGTTGAGTTTCGATCCCCCGGCGGGGCACCTGTGCACGCCGGGATCGAGGTCCGACGGCGACGGCCAGCTAATCTTGCGACGGTCACGGCCAGTCAATCGACCAGCCAGTTTGTCTCGCGACGGCACGGCCAGTTATTATCCTGGCCGTCAGTATTGCATCTCGTCGCCGACATCCGGGTGGTTTCCGCCAGCTGTGGCTGCCGGTCATCCTTCCACGGACGGGACGTTCCATCATCTCGACCGCCTTCCGAACGCGGGAGCTGGTGCAGACGTATCCGCGGGTAAGAGCGACGGTGATTGCCACGAGGGTATGTTGACCTCGCGACGAGTGCTGTCGGACCTCAGTCGCCCAAACCGCGGAGGAATCATTGCGTATCGGGAAAGTTTCGATCGGCTCACTTGACGATTGGACAGTGACCCCAGGCGTAGTCACCTCCTGGCACGGGACGGCGGCGGCTCAGGAAAAGGCGCGACAAGCGCCGGTCAGTTCGGTACCGGTCAGCTACATGCAAACCCAACATCTTCGCGGTCACTACCGACAGATTGCCTCGGGACTTGACTATTCACGGCAGATCATCGCCACGTGCGAAGTGGCTGGCCGGTGCGACATTTCGGCGATGAACCAGGCGCTCAACACATACCTGCGTCGGCACGATACGTATCGCAGCTGGTTCGAGTACACCGGTGCCGGTGACATCATCAGGCGCACCGTCGACGATCCTGCTGACATTGAATTCGCGCCGATCGATCACGGCGAAATGACCATTGAAGACTTAACCGGCCACCTGGTGGCCATACCGACTCCGCTCGAGTGGGGTTGCTTCACCTTCGGGATTGTCCAAAGCGAAGACCACTTCACCTTCTACGCGAGTATCGACCACGTCCATGGGGACGCTGCGTTGATCGGGATCACGATGCTGGAGTCCCATGGCATGTATTCGGCGTTGACGAAGGGCGACACGCCTCTTTCGCTGCCCGACGCGGGTAGCTTTGACGATTTCTGCGTCCAGGAGCGCCATTACACGTCGGAGCTAACCGCCGATTCGCCGGAAGTACGCGCGTGGATCGACTTTGCCGAGAATAACAACGGCAGCTATCCGGAGTTTCCGCTGCCACTGGGCAACCCGCTCGAGCCGACCGTCGGCGACATGGTGTCGGAAGTCCTGATGGATGCGGAACAAACAGCGCGCTTCGAGACAGCATGCACGACGGCCGGCGCCCGCTTCATCGGCGGCCTCTTCGCCTGTCTTGCCCAGGTGGAACACGAGTTCACCGGTGCAGCAACCTATTACGGGCTCACTCCCAGAGATACGCGCCGCACGTCGGATAACTTCATGACCCAGGGCTGGTTCACCGGCTTGGTCCCGATCACCGTCCCAATAGCCGCGGCGTCGTTCGGTGAGGCCGCCTGGGCAGCGCAGGCTTCCTTCGATTCAGGGCTGAACTTGGCGAGGGTGCCGTATGACCGCGTCTTGGAATTGGCACCGTGGTTGGACAGGCCTCGACCGAACTTTCCGGTGTCGAACTTCTTCCATGGCGGCGCCGCTCCGCTCAACGCCGTGCTCGCAGCGGCTGAACTGGGTTATGCGGACAACATCGGAATCTATTCGGACGGAAGATATTCCTATCAGCTGACCATCTACATATTTCGCTACGAGGAGGGCACGGCAATTGCGGTGATGCTTCCGGACAATCCGGTGGCCCACAAGTCGGTGGCCCGATACATAGCAGCGATGAAGTCCGTGTGTGGGCGGGTCGCTGATACCGGGCATTGGGAGCGAGTTGCTTAGGCAGGGTACGAATTGCGCGGTGTGACATGCGACGGCTAGCCGATTTCGTGGTGCGGTGGCCCTGGGCGGTGATCGGGGTCTGGATCGCGATCGCGGTCGCACTGCCGCTGACGTTCCCGAGCCTGAACGAGATGGCCCAGAGGCATCCGCTCGCTATGTTGCCCAGCGACGCCCCGTCGAGCGTCGCCGCCCGACAGATGACCGAGGCGTTTCACGAATCGGGCACGGACAACCTCCTGTTGGTGACGTTGATCAACGAGAACGGGCTTCGGCCCTCCGACGAAGCCGCCTACCGCAAGCTGGTCGATGCACTGCGCGATGACGTGACAGATGTCGTGATGTTGCAGGATTTCGTCAGCACACCGCAATTGCGCGCGTTCTTGACGAGCAAGGACAAGGCGACCTGGGTATTGCCAGTCGGCCTCGCGGGCGAGTTGGGCACGCCGCGGTCCTACGACGCCTACAACCGAGTTGCCGACATCGTCAGACACAACGTCGCGGGATCCCAACTGGCAGTGCACCTCACCGGGCCCGCGGCCACCGTTGCCGACCTCACTGTCGCGGGCGAACGGGATCGCCTGCCGATCGAGCTTGCGATCGGCATCCTGGTACTCGTCGTTCTGCTGGTCGTGTACCGCAACCCGGTCACGATGCTGCTGCCCTTGGTAGCGATCGGGATATCCCTGGTGACCGCGCAGGCCGTGGTAGCTGGATTCTCTCAACTCACCGGGTTGGGCGTTTCCAACCAGGCGGTCGTATTTCTCAGCGCAATGATTGCCGGCGCGGGAACGGATTATGCGGTCTTTCTCATCAGCCGATATCACGACTATCTGCGACTCGGGTCGGATTCCGATGACGCGGTGAAGCGGGCTTTGATCTCGATCGGAAAGGTGATCACTGCATCCGCCGCGACGGTGGGAGTCACCTTTCTCGGGATCAGCTTCGCCCGAATGGGAGTGTTTTCCACCGTCGGTGTGTCGTCGGCGATTGGGATCGGTGTGGCATACCTTGCCGCACTGACGTTGTTGCCTGCCATTCTGGTCCTGGCTGGTCCGCGCGGCTGGGTCACGCCGCGGCGCGAACTCACCGCTCGGTTCTGGCGACGTTCGGGGATACGCATCGTGCGGCGGCCGAAGGTCCATCTGGTTGCCAGCCTGCTCGTCTTGGTCATTCTGGCGGGCTGTGCGGGCTTGGCGCGTTACAACTACGACGATCGCAAGGCCCTGGGACCCTCGGCGCCGAGTTCGGTCGGGTATGCCGCGCTGGAACGCCATTTCGACATCAGCCAATCCATCCCCGAATACATCCTCGTCCAGTCACCGCATGACCTGCGCACACCGCGGGCCCTCGCGGACCTGGAGCAGATGGCGCAGCGAGTGAGCCAACTGCCGAACGTCGCTCTGGTCAGCGGCATCACCCGGCCCTTGGGGGCTGTGCCGCAAGAGTTCAGAGCGACGTATCAGGCGGGCCTTGTCGGTGATCGGCTGGCCGCCGGTTCCGCCCAGATCGGCGACAACACCGATGATCTCAACCGGCTGGCGAACGGGGCCAACACGCTGGCCGCGAGCCTCGGCGATGTGCGCGCTCAGATCAACCAGATCGCTCCGAGTATCCAGGGCCTGATCAACTCATTCTCATCGATGAGAAGCCAATACGGTGGCGACAGGTTGGTCAGGGAGGTCGAGACCGCTGCCAAGCTCGTCAACAGCATCAATTCGCTCGGCAACACCATCGGCGTGAACTTCACCACCGTCAAGGACATGTTCACCTGGGTGGCGCCGGTGCTGATGGCGCTACAGGGGAACGCGATCTGCGATGCCAATCCCTCGTGCAGCGATACCCGCATCCAGTTCCAGAAACTGGTTGCCGCGCAAAACGACGGAAGCCTCGACCAGATCAATGATCTGGCTCGACAACTGCAGGGGTTCGGAGACAGACAGACCCTCACCGCAACGGTCAATCAACTGAACGGTGCACTCGCCAACTTCACCAAGGCGACGCGCTCCATGGGGCTTGATCAAACCGGTGGCCCTCAGGCGGGCCTGACCAAGCTCCGGCAAGGCGCAGACCGCCTCGCCAGCGGGAGCCAGCAAGTGGCTGGAGGTGTGGACGAACTCATCAACCAGGTCAAACTGATGGGTGCCGGACTCGATCAGGCATCGGCATTTCTCCTGTCGATGAAAGATGACGCTGCAGAGCCGTCCATGGCGGGGTTCAACGTTCCGGCCGAAGTTCTGGGACTGGACGATTTCAAGAAGGCCGCCAAGATGTTCATCTCGCCGGATGGCCACTCGGTGCGGTACCTGGTGCAAACCAAACTCAATCCATTTAGCACCGAAGCGATGGATCAGGTCAATGTCATTGATGACACCGCTCGGGGAGCCCAACCGAATACCGCGCTGGCGGACGCCACGATATCGATGGGAGGGTTCCCCGCTGCGCTGCGGGACACGCGTGACTACTACGAGCAGGACATCCGCTTCATCATGCTCGTCACACTCGTCGTCGTGCTACTGACCTTGATGGCACTGCTGCGTGCGATTGTCGCACCGCTCTATCTGGTTGCTTCCGTGGTGATTTCGTATTTTGCGGCAATCGGTATCAGCGTTTTGGTGTTTCAATTCGCGCTCGGTCAGCCACTACATTGGAGCGTGCCCCCACTGGCCTTCGTGGTGTTGGTCGCGGTGGGCGCCGACTACAACTTGCTCTTTGTGTCGAGAATGCGCGACGAGTCTCCACGCGGTACGCGTTACGGCGTCATCCGCACCCTGACGTCGACCGGTGGCGTGATCACTGCGGCAGGTGTGATCTTCGCCGCGTCGATGAGCGGTCTTCTGTTCTCGAGCATCAGCACAGTCGTCCAGGGCGGTTTCGTGATCGGTGTCGGTGTCTTGCTGGACACCTTCCTTGTACGGACCATCACGGTGCCCGCCATGGCTACCTTGGTGGGGCGGGCGAACTGGTGGCCGTCACGACTGAGGTTGCTGCGGTCGCAGACACAGTCGCCGGACGGGCAGGCGGAGTAAGGTGCGATTCAGTGCGGACGCAGATGTATCCAGTACTCACCAGACCGAGCCGAGCAGGCGGGGAGTAGGAATGCAGAGACTACTCGCATTCGTCACTGCGCTGGTAACCGTCTGCGCCGCAGGGTGTTTCGGCTTGCGCGCCGCGGCGGCCGATGACGCCCAGACCGATAACCCGCCACCTCCCGTAACGCCGCAGCTGGGTACCCCGGGAAAGGGGTACGCGTTGGGCGGCGCTCATGTTCTGGGCATTCCCTACGACGAGTACATCCGCCGCACAGGCGCAGACTGGTTCCCAGGCCTTGACCGGCAAATCGTCGACTACCCCGCAGGACAGGTCCAGGGCCACACCCTGGAACGGATGTTCCCGGGCATAGGCCGGCTGGATGACGGCTTTCCAGGCCTTGGTATCGACGGCCCCAGCATCGGCGAGTCGGTCGACGTCGGAGAGGGGAACCTCGAAACGGCGATCCGTAGTGGTGGTCCCGGTACCGCGATTGGTCTGTCTGAGGGAGCGATGGTGCTCAACGCCGTCCAGGCTCGGCTCGCAAATGATCCGACCGCTCCGCCACCAGATCAATTGAGCTTCGCAACCTATGGCGACCCGCTTGCACGACACGCGTTTGGTGAGAGTTTCCTGACCCAGATGTTTCCCGTCGGCAGCGTCGTTCCTTCACTCGACTACCGCATGCCGCCTCCGGTGGAGAGCCAGTACCACACCGATACCTTCGTCTCCGCATACGACAGCATCGCCGACTGGCCAGACAGGCCGGATAACTGGATGGCCCTCGCCAACGCGGTCGTGGGACTCGCGACCGGTCACACCGCGGTGGCATTCACCAACCCGAATATGGTGCCGCCGCAGAACATCAGAACGACCGTCAACTCCAAAGGTGCGACGACGACGACGTACATGATTCCCGAAAAGCATCTACCGCTGGTGTTGCCCTTTGGCTATCTCGGGGTGCCGGAAGGCACGTTGAATCAGCTTGACGCGGTGCTGAAGCCGATGGTGGATGCGGGATATTCACGAAACGACAATCCGCTGACCGCTCCGATTACGGTGGATCCGGTGAATGGCTATGATCCCGCAGCCGTCACCGCACCGGCCACGCAGGCCGCCTTTGGCGGCGCCGCCGATCCTGTTTCGCAGCTCCTCGCCGGTGCCCAGTATGTGTTGAATCATCAGCAGCCATGACACGAGACGGCTGAGACAGGCGGCCAACGCTAGGGTGCAGCCATGACCAGCCGCGAGGCGGACACTCGGACGTCGTCGCGGTCCCGGGTCGTGGCGTGGGCGCTGTGGGATTGCGGCGCGACGGGCGTGAACGCCGTCGTCGTCACGTTCGTCTTCTCTGTTTACCTCACCGAGCAGGTTGGTTCGGGTTTACCCGGCCCCACCACACCCGCAAGCTGGCTGGGCCGGGCGCTGACGATCGCGGGGGTGGTCGTCGCCGTGCTGGCGCCGGCGACCGGTATCTGGGTCAACGATCCGAACCGTCGCCGCACGGTACTGGCGGTACTCACGGGCTTGGTCGTCGCGATGACATCGGCGATGTACCTGATCCGTGCCGACTACCACTACCTGTTGCCCGGTCTGGCGCTGCTTGCCTGCACCGCGGCATGCAGCGACCTGGCGACGGTGCCGTACAACGCCATGTTGAGGCAACTGTCGACGGGGGAGACCTCGGGCCGGATCTCCGGGCTTGGTTCGGCCGCAGGCTTTGTCGGCAGTGTGCTGTTGCTGCTGATCGTCTATGTCGGTTTCATCCAGGGCGACGGTGACACCCGCGGCCTGCTGGGTGTCGCGGCGGCCGACGGCGAGAACGTGCGGACGGCGATGCTGCTCGCCGCGGCCTGGTTGGCGCTGTTCGCTTGGCCGCTTCTGGTATCCGTTGGCACTCCGGCCTCCGGCGACAGTCGTCCGGCCCCCAGGTTCCTCGGCGCCTACCGCGCGCTGTGGAATGAGGTGAAGGGAGAGTGGCGACGCGACCGCAACTTCGTCTACTACCTAGTGGCCAGCGCGGTGTTCAGAGACGGGCTCACCGGTGTGTTTGCGTTCGGGGCGGTGCTCGGTGTCAGCGTGTACGGGGTGTCGCAGGCCGACGTGCTGGTGTTCGGCGTGTGCGCCAGCATCGTTGCCGCGATTGGCGCGGTGCTTGGCGGCGTGCTCGACGACCGGGTGGGCTCCAAGCCCGTCATTGTCGGCTCGCTCACCGCGATGATCGCCGTCGGATTGGTCCTGCTGACTTTGTCGGGGGCAGTGGCGTTCTGGATCTGCGGGCTCCTGCTGTGCCTGTTCGTCGGCCCTACCCTCGCCTCCGCCCGGGCGCTGATGCTGCGAATGTCCGCGGAGGGCAAGGAAGGCGTGGCCTTCGGTCTCTACACCACTGCGGGGCGCGCGGCATCGTTCCTGGCCCCCTTGATGTTCTTCACCTTCATCGACCTGTTCAGCACCGACCGGGCCGGTATGGGTGGGCTGTGCGTGGTGCTGGCGGCAGGACTAGCGGCGATGATGATCGCCGTGCGGGTACCCCGCGAGGCGAACTAGGACTTGTCGCATGTGTTCGGCGAAGATGGGTATGTGCCGGCAGCATCCCGCGCGCGTGTCGCTGACTTGATCGGCGATCGCCCTCTGAGCGCGCGATCTGTCCTGGCGACGGCGCTACTTGGCGCCGACCAGCCCCACCTCACTGTGGGAGAACTCGTCGCGATTGCCTCACTCTTCGGCATCAGCGACGGCGCCGCCAGGACGTGCTTGTGGCGGATGGTCGCTAACGGGGAACTCGCGAGCGACGACGGCACCTACGCACTCGCAGGGGGCCTGCTCGAACGGCGCCAACGCGTCGACGAGGCGTCCCGGATCGACGATCAAGCCGCGCCTCCGTGGGACGGCACATGGGAGCTGGCGGTCGTCTCGCTGGAACGCCGGTCGGCGGCCGACCGGCTTGCGCTTCGCAAAGCCGCAACGGCGCTGCATCTCGCCGAACTACGCGAGGGTGTTTGGATTCGCCCGGACAATCTGGACCGGCACCGCTTACCAACGATGCGCGCAGTGCTGGACAGGCAATGTGTCCACTTCCACAACGCCGCTACCGGCATCCCTACCGACACGGTGAGATCCCTATTCAGCCTTGATGATTGGGCAACTGACGCGCGAAGGCTTACCCTCGCCATGCGCGACGAACTCGACGCCGAAGCGGTCGCGGCCGACGACTTCACCTATCAGTTCGGACTGTCCGTTGCCGTTGTCCGCCATCTTCAACTCGATCCACTCTTACCCACCGAACTCATCCCGCAGGAATGGCCGGGACAGGATCTGCGCAGCGCCTACCGTCGCTTCGACGAAGTGTTCAAGCAACGACTGAGCAGCGCCTTCCGCTGATACTGGTGCAGAGCATCATGCAGCTGGTGCAGCGTCCGCAAGGAGACGATGCAGCACGTCGGTGAGAGTGATCAGCCCAATCACATCGCGATCATTTCGCACCACCGCCAGGTGATTTCGTGACTGACGCATGACGTGCAGCGCCCGATAAGCCGGGGTGTCGGCGGCTAGCCGCAATACCGGCCGCATCAGGTCACGGGCGGTAGACCCGGGCGGTGCACGCAGGCTGTCGCGCACGTGCACCACGCCGTCAATGCCGTCATCGCCGCGGACCAGTATCCGCTGATGGTGCGTCGCCTTTGACGTCGCCTGGATGTCGGCTGCATCGGCGTGGGCCACCACGGCGCTCAATTCCGCAGTGCGCGAGACGATATCGCCGACCGTGAGTTGCTCGAGTTTCAGCGCCCTTGTCAGGTTGCGGTAGTGCCGCTGGTCGAGCGTTCCGACGGTCGCCGAGTGTTCGACGAGGTGTCGCAAGGCATCGGGATCCTGCCCGGCTCCGAGCTCGTCGACTGGATTGACGCCGACCTTTCGCACGCACCAGTTGGCCGCATGGTTCAGCGCGATGAGGACCGGCCGGGTGAGCGCCATGAACGCGCGCATGGGTATGGCGGACATGATCGCCGTTTTCTCGGGATGTGCCAAGGCAAATGACTTCGGGGCCATTTCACCGATGACGAGGTGGAGGAAGGTGACCACCACGAGCGCCAGCACGAAGCCTGACGCGTCGGCGATCCACAGCGGGGCTCCCCAGGCATGGATCAGCGGGGTGAGCCAGTAGTGCACGGCCGGCTTGGTGGTCGCGCCCAAGGCCAGAATGCAGGCGGTGATGCCCAGTTGCGCGCCCGCGAGCAGGACCGATAGTTCCGTGGTACTGCGAAGTGCAGCTCGGGCCGGCCTGCTGGTGGCGGCGGCGTCCTCGAGACGGTGGCGACGGGCGGTAATCAACGCGAACTCGACGGCTACGAAGAATGCGCTGACCGCGATGAGGCCGGCCGTCACGGCGAGCACGATCCAGGGGTTACTCACCGTCGACCTCCATGGTGTGAACCGACACGAACAAGGAGGCAGGCACTCGTCGGTGAATAGATCGGACGTTGACCGCCAACACATTTCGCTTCGCCGACGAATCTGCGGCAAGATGTGTGGAGTCGAGCGGTAGAGTGACTTCGATTGTGTCGCCCACCTCGGGCAGTCGACCCAAATTGTGCATGAGCAGGCCGGCCATCGTTTCGTAGTCCCCGTCGGGCAGCCGCTGATCGAGCAGGCGCTGCGCTTCGTCTAGGTGGATGTCGCCGGGCAGCAGCCAGCCATCCCGTCGTCGCGTGACTTCGACGTTCGCCGCGTCGTGCTCGTCAGCGATCTCGCCGACCAGTTCCTCGGCGATGTCTTCGACGGTGACGATTCCGGCGAAGCCGCCGTATTCGTCGATGACAAGCGCCATTTCGTCGCCGGCTTCACTCAGCTGTTTGAGCGTCTCCGGCAGGGGGAGCGACGTCGGCACTCTGACCGCCGGGCGGCACCACGACCTGGCGATGCCGGCCGGATCGGCGTCGAGCACAGCGTGCAGGTCGATGACACCCAGGAGGTCGTCGGTGGATTCACCGACGACCGGGTAGCGAGTGTGCCCGCCGGCCATGCGAGTGAGCACCGCGTCGATCGACTCGTCGGATCGGACCGTGTCGACTCGGGTGCGTGGGATCATCGCATGCTCGGCCGTGCTGGTGGGGAAATCCAAAACTCGGTCGAGCAGGGTGGACAGATCACGCGGCAGTTCTCCGGCGGCACGGGAGACGGCGACGATGTGCGCGAGATCGCGTGCGGTGGCCGAATGCTCGACGTCGTGGACCGGTTCCATTCGCAGTGTGCGCAACAGCAAGTTAGACGACTGGTCGAAGAACCAGATCAGCCATCCGAACAACCGCAGGTACCAGTGGGTGGATGCGGCCATGGCGATTGCAACTGACTCAGGAAGTGCGAGCGCGAGATTCTTCGGGACCAGCTCGCCGAAAAGCATCTGCACGAACGTGCAGAAAGTCAGCGAGACGGCCGCTCCGACCGCGACACCAACGGTGCTCGGAACGCTGGCGCGACCAAGCAAGTCGGCCAGGCCGCTGCCGATTAGGGGCTCGGCGAGATAGCCGGCCAGTAGACCCGTCACCGTGATGCCCAGTTGCGCACCGGACAGCATGAACGACGTCCGTCGAGTCACATCGAGCGCCCGGGCGGCGGTCGAATCACCCGCCTCGGCGCTGGCGCTCAAGCGTGACCGGTCAGCCGCTGTGTACGCAAATTCCTGGGCAACGAAATACGCGGTAAACGCGGTGATCAGCACGATGACCACGACGCCAAGGCCAATGTTGGCCAACGCTGTCAACACGTTCCCACCTCCGGATGCGCGTCATGACTGCGGTCGGTCCGGGGTGGGACAGGTCTTCGGGGTGCGCGCGAGGCGCTACTCATTGCTCCCTCTGTAGTCGCGTGAGGCTGTCACGATCGAGGGTACCCGGACGGATGTGGCGGCTGTGTTGGTCGAGGTAGTCAGCCCTGCAGAATCGGCTTGAGCGCGTCGAGCACCGCCGAGTCCTCGATGGTCGACGGCACTGGTTCGTCACGCCCGTCGGCGATGCCCCGCATGGTCTTGCGCAGGATCTTGCCCGACCGGGTCTTGGGCAGCGCGGGAACGACGTCGACGAGCTTGAAACAGGCCACCGCGCCGATGTTTGCCCGCACCGCGTCGATGAGCTCCTCGGCCAGCCGCTCGGCCGTCGCACCGGCCTTGAGCACGACGAGACCGCGCGGCACCTGACCCTTGATCTCGTCGGCAACGCCGATCACCGCGCACTCCGCGACGGCCGGATGCCCGGCCAGCACCGCCTCGATCAATCCCGTCGACATCCGGTGTCCCGCAACGTTGATCACGTCGTCGGTGCGGCCCATCACGAACAGGTAGCCGTCCTCGTCGATGTACCCGCCGTCGCCGGTCAGGTAAAAGCCGTCGAACGCGGACAGGTAGGAGGAGACGTAGCGGTCGTCGTCGCCCCACAGCGTCGGCAGGGTGCCCGGCGGCAGCGGCAGCCGCACACAGATCGCGCCTTCTTCGTTCGCGTCGCACTCCGAACCGTCCGGTCGCAGGATGCGCACGTCGTAACCGGGCATAGGCACCGACGCGGAGCCCGGCTTGATCGGCAGCGGCTCGACACCCATCGGGTTGGCGGCAATGCTCCAGCCGGTTTCTGTCTGCCACCAGTGGTCGACGACCGGGATACCGAGTATGTCCGACGCCCAGCCGTAGGTGCTGGGGTCGAGGCGCTCGCCGGCCTGGTACAGATACTTCAGCGCCGACAGGTCGTACTTGCCGAGGTGCAGGCCCTCGGGGTCTTCCTTCTTGATCGCGCGGATCGCCGTCGGCGCCGTGAACAATGCCTTCACACCATGCTCGGACGCGACGCGCCAGAACGCGCCAGCGTCCGGGGTGCCGACGGGCTTACCTTCGTACAGCACGGTCGTCGCGCCGAGCAGCAGCGGCCCGTACACGATGTAGGAGTGGCCGACAACCCAGCCGACATCGGATGCGGCCCAATAGGTTTCGCCGGGCTGCGTGTCGTAGATGTTGCGCATGCTCCACAGCAGCGCCACGGCATGGCCACCGTTGTCGCGGACGATGCCCTTGGGCTTGCCCGTCGTTCCCGACGTGTAGAGGACGTATAGGGGGTCGGTGGCCGCAACGGGCACTGGGTCGACCGGCTGCGCATCGGCCATCAGTTCGCTCCAGTCGAGGTCGCGTCCCGCAAGCGGCTCGCACGGGCGCTGCTCACGCTGCAGGATCACGCACGCGGGCGGGGCGTGCTCGGCGATGTCGAGCGCGGCGTCGAGCATCGGCTTGTAGTCGACGGTCCTGGTCGGCTCGACGCCACACGAGGCGGACACGATGACGGCCGGTTGCGCATCGTCGATGCGCGCCGCGAGTTCGTTCGCCGCGAACCCGCCGAACACCACCGAATGCACGGCGCCGAGCCGCGCGCAGGCGAGCATCGCGATCACCGCCTCGGGCACCATCGGCATGTAGATGACGACACGGTCGCCCTTGCCGACGCCCAATCCGCGCAACGCCCCTGCGAAGCGCGCCGTCTCGTCGAGCAGCTCGCGGTAGGTATAGGTGCGCTGCGACCCGGTCACCGGTGAGTCGTAAATCAGTGCCGGCTGCTCGGCACGGCCGCCGTCGACGTGCCGGTCCAGCGCGTTGGCGCAGGTGTTCAGCTCGCCGTCGGGAAACCAGCGGTAGAACGGCGGGTTGGAGTCATCGAGGACGCGCTGCGGCTCGCGGGTCCACGTCACCGCCCGCGCGGCGTCGGCCCAGAATGCCGTGGGATTGGCGATGCTGGCGTTGAACAAGTCCCGATAGCCGCCCATACGGGCACGGTAGCGCGACGGCTGTTCTCTATAGTCCGAATCATGACCTCTGAGCCGCCGCCCATCGCCGGCGTGCGCCGGTCTTTCGTCGAAGCCCGCGGTGTGCGGTTCCACGTAACCGAGGCCGGTCCCGCCGACGGGCGCCCCGTCCTCGCACTACACGGCTGGCCGCAACACCACTGGGTGTACCGCGACCTGCTCGCCGACCCGCCGCCCGGGCTGCGCATCATCGCGCCCGACCTGCCCGGCTACGGCTGGTCCGGGCCGGCTCCGCACAAGTGGGCCAAGGACGACGTGGCCAGTGATGTGCTGGCGCTGCTCGACGCGCTCGGACTCGACCGGGTCCTGCTCGTGGCGCACGACTGGGGTGCTTACGTCGGATATTTGATGGTCTTGCGGGCCCCGGAGCGGTTCGACGGCTATCTCGCGCTGAACATGGCGCACCCGTGGGTGACTCCGCGTGCTAGTGCTGCCGCAGCTCTGGCGCGTTCTGGTACCAGGTGGTGATCGCGAACCGCCGGGGTGCCGATGCAGCGGCACACCAAGTTCATCGATCAGGCTCTACAAGACCGGTTCTGCAGCTCGATCCCGAGACGGCGCGCGTGTACTCCGATCGCTTCCGCGACCCCGTCGTGTGCGCGCACAGGTCGAGACACCTACCGGACGTTCCTGCTTCGCGAGATACCGGGCGGCGCACGCAATCCCGAGACGCGTCGCGCGACGGTCCCGATTCGCGCCTTGTTCGGGGTCGGCGACGCTGCCGTTCACCGGTCGTTCGTTGCGGCCGAAACGGCGAACGCCGACGACTACACGTTGGAAACGGTTGACGCCAGCCACTTCATCATCGACGAGCGACCGGATCTGGTGCGGGCGAAGCTGATTGCGCTGGCTGAGAAAACGCGCCATTAGGCCGCAGGTGTAGCCGCTTCCCGCTCGACAGCTCGGAGCGCGTCCGCGAGTTTCCAGAACGAGAGTCCTAGCAGCGGGATATCTTTGAGCAGCGTCATCAAGGCCGCGCGGTTTCTTGGACATTCGTGTGAGTACGCGTGAAGCCTAGACAAGTATGGCTGTGCAACCCAGAGTACTGGGTATAGCGCCTTAGGTCAGCCGGCGCGCCGGGAATGGACTAAGTCCGTAGTTTGCTGACGCTTGACTAGTCGGTAGTGGAACGGTCGATGCCTCTGCGAATTTCGCCGGGAACGTGCTCCACGCGGGCGAGGTCGCGCTGTGCCGAAGAGTGCAACTGCCATGGCACGCTGGTGACCATCACGCCCGGCTCGAACAGCAGTCTGCCCTTGAGACGCAACGAACTCTGGTTGTGCAGCAAGTTCTCCCACCAGCGGCCGACAACATATTCGGGGATATACACATTGACCACGTCGCGTGGACCGCTCTGCCGCTGTTTCTTGATATACGCGACGACGGGCCGGGTGATCTCACGGTAGGGCGACTCGATGACTTTGAGCGGGATGTTGACGTTGAGTTCCTCCCATTCCCGCACCAGTGCCCTGGTCTCGGCGTCGTCGACATTGACGGTCAGCGCGGTCAGGGTGTCGGGCCTCGTCGCCTTCGCGAACAGCAGCGCACGCTGAGTTGCCTTGTGCCAGCCGGAGATCAACACGATCGCATGGATCCTGCTCGGTAACGTCGGCTCGTCTTCGTCTGCGGTTCGTAGCTCGGCGCGCACCGACGCATAGTGCTGGTGGATGCTCTGCATCAGAACGCAAAGCACCGGGATCGCGATGACCACCAGATAGGCGCCGTGGGTGAACTTGGTGACCATGACGACCACCAACACCACGCCAGTGAAACAGGCGCCGAACGCGTTGATGGCCCGCGCCCGTCTTATCCGGAATCGCTCGGCGGGTGTAACGGCGTCTGCCAACTGACGGTTCCAGTGCCGCACCATGCCCGTTTGGCACAGGGTGAACGATGTGAACACACCGAGGATGTAGAGATTGATCAACCGGGTCGTCGAACCGTCGAACGCATAGATCAACGCGCCGGCGATCACGGCAAGCAGGATGATGCCGTTGGAGTAGGCGAGCCGGTCACCGCGGGTGTGCAGCTGGCGGGGCAGGTAACGGTCCTGGGCGAGGATCGAACTGAGGAGTGGAAAGCCGTTGTAGGCGGTGTTCGCGGCCAGGATCAGGATCAATGCCGTCGCGGCCTGCAGGTAGAAGAACATCACGCTGTTGTTGCCGAACACCGAGGCCGCGACCTGGGCGATCACGGTGCGTTGGGCGTCGGTGTTGCAGTCGCCAGGGAATCCGATGAGGTCGCAGGTGTGTTCGACGACGTGCGTGTGCGATATCAATGCCAGCGCGGTGACCCCGACGAACATCGTGATCGCGAGGATGCCCATTGCAGTCATCGTGCGGGCGGCGTTGAGCGACTTGGGTTTCCGGAACGCCGGCACACCGTTGGAGATCGCTTCCACCCCGGTGAGGGCGGTGCAGCCGGATGAGAATGCGCGCAGCGCAAGCAGGGCGATCGCCAGGGTATTCAGTCCGACGTGTTCGGCGTGGATTCCGTAATGCGCGCTCTCGGCTTGCGGCGCATCACCAAAAAGCGCGCGGAACAAGCCGATCGCGATCATCAGCATCACCCCGGCGATGAAGGCGTAGGTTGGCACGGCGAAGGCTCGACCGGACTCGCGCACGCCTCGCAGGTTCATCGCGGTCAGCAGCACGATGAAACCGATGTTGATCGCGACACGATACGGGTTCAGATCGGGGACCGCCGAGATGATGTTGTCCACGCCAGCGGCCACCGACACGGCCACGGTCATCACGTAGTCGACGAGCAGTGCCGCGGCCACCACCAGTCCCGCGCGCGGACCCAGGTTCGTCGAAGCCACTTCGTAGGAACCGCCACCGCTGGGGTAGGCCTGCACCACCTGGCGGTAGGACATGACAACCACGGCCAGCAGCAGCACCACCGCCGCGGCGATCCACGGTGTGAGGTAGAGGTAGGCAAGCCCACCGAGGGTCAGGATCAGCAGGATTTCCTGGGTCGCGTAGGCCACCGACGACAACGGGTCGCTCGCGAAGATGGGCAGTGCGATCCGCTTCGGCAGCCGCGTATGTCCGAGTCGGTCGCTGCGAAACGGTCGGCCGACGACCAGTCGCTTGAGCACGGATGTCGGTGACGACACGACCTCGGAGCCTAGTTTCGATTCCACTGGCAGCGCTTGCCGCAGGCTGTATAGATTTCGTAAAAGTGCAGCTAGCCGATGTATGGATACCGTAAGCGCTCTTTAGCGGCGCGGCGCCGGCCTCTATCGTGCGCGAAATGCCCGCTTTTGGTGAATCGGACTCGGTGGCGAACCTGCGTGAGTTGGTGAGCCACCCGCACGTCGTCGAGATCCTCGACGCGCTCGGCCACGGGCCGATGACCTTCGCGAGTATGCGAACACATGTCCACGTCGGTCGGCGCGCACTCATGGTGGCCCTGAGGCTCGTCGCCGCTCGTGGCCTTGTCACGAAGAACGACAATGGAAGCTGGGACAGCGACGCGCCCGTCGATGTGGTCTACCGACACACTGACGTCGGCCGACAAGTCGTCGAGACGCTGTCCCGCTTTGCGATGTGGACGAACGTCATTCCTGGAATCGGTAGCCCATCCCGGCCTCGGTGAGTAAATGCACCGGGCGCGACGGGTCGTCTTCCAGCTTGCGCCGCAATTGCGCCAAGTACACCCGCAGATAATGCGTTTCCTTGGCGTAGGTCGGGCCCCACACTTCCTTGAGCAACTCCTCGCGGCCAACGAGCTTCCCGCGGTTGCGCACCAGCATCTCGAGCATGCCCCATTCGGTAGGGGTCAGATGGACCTCGCTGCCGTTCTTGGTCACCTTCTTCGCGGCCAAATCGACGGTGAACGACGACGTCTCGATGACGGGCTCGTCGGTGTCGGACGCGGCGGCGCCCCGGCGCACCGCGGCCCGCAGCCGCGCCAGGAATTCATCCATCCCAAAGGGTTTGGTGACGTAGTCGTCCGCGCCGGCGTCGAGCGCCTCGACCTTGTCCGACGAGTCCGTGCGGGCCGACAGCACGATCACCGGCGCGGTGAGCCAGCCACGCAGCCCGCCGAGCACCTCGATGCCCGACATGTCGGGCAGCCCGAGGTCCAGCACGATGACGTCGGGCCGGTGATCGGCCGCCGTTCTGAGAGCCTCACCGCCGGTGGCGGCGGTAAATACCTCGTAGCCACGCACCGACAGGTTGATTCGCAACGCCCGCAGGATCTGTGGTTCGTCGTCGATGACCAGCACCCTGGTCTTCTGCGGGGTCACGGTGTGCCGTCCTTCGGCGGTGCGGCGAGGTCGATTTCGGCGGTGAGCCCGCCACCCGGCGTGTCGGTCGCGGAGATGGTGCCCCCCATGGCCTCGATGAAGCCGCGGGCGACCGACAGGCCGAGGCCCACGCCGATGCTGGTGTCATGGTCGCCGAGACGCTGAAACGGCGCGAACAGCTGCTCCTCGGTGCCGCGCGGGATGCCCGGTCCCTCGTCGATGACGGCGATCAGCACGCGGTCGCCGACCCGGCCCGCCGTGACCCGCACCGGGCTGTCGGGCGCGTAGCGCAGCGCGTTGTCGATGAGGTTGGCCAGCACCCGCTCCAGCAGGCCGCTGTCGGCCATCACCACCGCGTCGCCGACATCGACCTTGACCCGGTCGAGGCCCTGCCGACGAAAGCCGGTGACGCCCTTGCTGATTCCGAGCAGGGCGCGTTGCACGGCCTCCTCGAGGTACACCCTGCGCAGCTCCGGGCCGCACCACTCCGGCCGCCAGCCGCGACGAGTCGAGCAGGTTGCCGACGAGCGCGGTCAGCTGCATCGATGGACTCCTCGATGGTCGCGAGCAGTTCGGCGGTGTCTTCGGCGGAGAAGTCGACGTCGTTGCTGCGCAGGCTGGACACCGCGGCCTTGGCGGCGGCCAGCGGTGTGCGCAGGTCGTGGCTGACGGCCGACAGCAGTGAGCGCCGCAGTTCGTCGGCCTGCGCGATGGCCTCGGCCTTGCCGGCCTCTTCGGTCAGTTCGCGCTGCTTGACCAGTCCCGCCGCCTGCTTGGCGACCGCGCCGAGCACCCGGCGGTCGCGGGCGGCCAGCTTGCGGCCGGCCATCAGCAGCCAGAACTCGTCGTCGCCGACCTCGATCGCGGTGTCGGCGGTGTCGACGTCGACGCACGGGATCCTTGCCCGACGCACCCGACGATGCCTGTGCCTGTCCCGCAGCAGGCTGACCGCGCGCTGTGAATAGGTTTCGCGCACCCGCTCCAGCAGCGTGTCCAGGTCGGCGCCGCGCAGCACCGACCCGGCGAACAGCGCGAGCAGTTCGGCCTCCTGCGATGCGTGCCGTGGCCTCTCGCGCGCGGCTGGCCGCCCCGTCGACCAGCGCGGCGACGGCCACCGCGACGAGCAGCAGCACCACGATGGTCACGGCGCTGTCGGGCTCGGCGATGGTGAAGGTGTGGCGAGGGGCGATGAGGAAGTAGTTCAGCAGCAGCCCGGACAGCAGCGCCGACAATGCGGCAGGCGCGACGCCGCCGAGCAGCGCGACGACGAGCACGCCGATGAAGAACAGCGCGCTCTCGCCGCCGATGCCGAGGTACGCGGTCGAGCACGCAGACGATCACCGCGCAGATCGCGGACGGAACCACAACGGCGGCAAGCCAGGACGCCACGTGGTGCTGCGCGCGGCGAGAACCGCGACCACGAGAGCCGCCGCCGGCCTCCTCGTGGGTCACCATGTGCACGTCGATCTTGCCCGGACTGTTGCACCACCGAGGCGCCGATGCCCTCGTCGAAGATGCGTGCCCACCGCGACCGCCGGGACGTGCCGAGCACCAGCTGGGTGGCGTTCATCTCGCGCGCGAAATCCAGCAGCGCGGCTGGGCACGTCGTCGCCGACCACGGTGTGCAGCGTGGCGCCGAGGCTGGTCGCCAGCTCGCGCACCTTGCCCATCTGCGGTGCGGAGACACCGGACAGCCCGTCGCCGCGAACGACGTGGACGACCATCAGTTCGGCGCTGGACCTCGACGCGATGCGAGATGCCCTGCGCACCAGGGTTTCCGATTCTGGCCCACCCGTGACGGCGACGACAACGCGTTCGCGCGCCTCCCAGGTGTCGGTGATCTTGTTCTCTTCGCGGTACTTCTCGAGCGCCGCGTCGACCTGGTCGGCCAGCCACAGCAGCGCCAATTCGCGCAGCGCCGTGAGGTTTCCGCGCCGGAAGTAGTTCGACAGCGCGGCGTCGACGCGCTCGGGTGCGTAGACGTTGCCGTGGGCGAGCCTGCGCCGCAACGCTTCCGGCGTGATGTCGACCAGTTCGATCTGGTCGGCGGCGCGGACGACCTCGTCGGGCACCTTCTCCTGTTGCTCGATGCCGGTGATCTGGGTGACGACGTCGTTGAGGCTCTCCAGGTGCTGAACGTTGACCGTCGAGATGACCGTGATGCCCGCGTCGAGCAGTTCCTCGACGTCCTGCCAGCGTTTGGGGTTCTTGCTGCCGGGCGTGTTGGTGTGCGCGAGTTCGTCGACGAGCACGACCTGCGGGTCACGTCGCAACACCGCCTCGACGTCGAGTTCGGGGAACTTGCTTCCGCGGTACTCGATGTACTTCGGCGGCACCACCTCGATGCCCTCGATCAGATCGGCGGTTTTCTTGCGACCATGCGTCTCGACGACCGCGGCCACCACGTCGGTGCCGCGCTCGACCCGGCGATGAGCCTCGCCGAGCATGGCGAAGGTCTTGCCGACGCCGGGAGCTGCGCCGAGATAGATGCGCAGCTCCCCGCGTTTCTTCTTGTAGTCGCCCCGATGAGCGTGGGCTTCGGCGTCGCTTGGCCCAGCGCCTTCACCGGTGTCCGATGACGGCGCCGCACGCGGCTGATCGCTGCTGGTCACCTGCTCATCATCCACCGGATGGATCAGCTCTTCGCCGGATACTTCTTGTCGAGGGCGATGTTGAGCTGCAATACGTTGACCTTGGCCTCGCCGATGAAGCCGAGGACGCGGCCGTCCTGGTTGGCGAGGACGACTTCGCGCACCTGATCGGGGCTCACGCCGCGGGCCTTGGCCACCCGGTTCACCTGCAGATCGGCGTACGCCGGCGAGATGTGCGGATCCAGGCCGCTGGCGCTGGCCGTGACGGCGTCCATCGGCACCGCGGGGTCCGCGGGGGCCGCACCGCGAATCGGCACGATCTGACCGATCGTGTAGTCCTCACCGAACTTCGCGCATTCGACCTTCACGCCCTCGTAGGTGTTAAGGAATGGTGTCTTCGTCGTTTCGCACGGCTCGTTGACGCTGACCACCTTGGTCGGGTGCACGACATTGCCGAGCGCATCGCGCGGGCCGATCACCGAGAGCACGGCCCCCACGCCCTCACCCGTGCAGAACGGGCGTGACCCGTCGACACCTTCCAGCTCCCCGACGGCCTGGCTGCGACCGCAGACCAGGGTGAGCAGGCTTGCCTTGTAACCGTTCTCGTCCTTCGGCAGCGACGGATCGGCGGGGGTGTCGACGATGCTCTCCGGTCCCAGGTTGCTCGCGCTCGTGGCGAGCGGGTCGTACCCGTCGCCGGCCGCAGACGGCCTGCTCTGGAAGTACTGCGGCAACGCGTTGCCGTCCTTATCTGTGAACGACTGGCCGATCAGCCTGCTGCCAACGGGTTTCCCGTCGACCTGGATGATCGAGCCGTTCGGCGTTGTCACTCAGGCCCGGGACTTGCGCCACCAGCCAGATGAACAGCGGGTAGGCCAAGCCGGTGATGACGGTGAGCACCAGTAGCGCGCGGAACGCGGCCCAGTGCTGGCGGACAAAGTTCGAGAGATTCATTTCTCACATTCCCGGTAAGAATTGGATGACAAGGTCGATCAGCTTGATGCCGATGAACGGCGCGATGATGCCGCCGAGCCCGTAGACGTAGAGGTTGCGGCTCAACAGCTTTGACGCACTGCTCGGGGTGTAGCGAACACCCCGAAGGGCCAGCGGGATCAACGTCACGATGATGATCGCGTTGAAGATGACCGCCGACAGGATCGCCGACTGCGGGCTGTGCAGCCGCATGATGTTCAGCAGATCCAGTCCGGGGAACAGCGCCACGAACATCGCAGGGATGATCGCGAAGTACTTTGCGATGTCGTTGGCGATCGAGAACGTCGTGAGCGCGCCACGGGTGATCAGCAGCTGCTTGCCGATCTCAACGATCTCGATGAGTTTCGTCGGGTCGGAGTCGAGGTCGACCATGTTGCCGGCCTCTTTGGCTGCCGAGGTACCGGTGTTCATCGCCACGCCCACATCGGCCTGAGCCAGTGCGGGAGCGTCGTTGGTGCCGTCGCCGGTCATCGCGACCAGCTTGCCGCCGGCCTGCTCCTTCTTGATCAACGCCATCTTGTCCTCGGGCGTCGCCTCTGCGAGGAAGTCGTCGACCCCCGCCTCGTCGGCAATGGCCTTGGCGGTCATCGGATTGTCGCCGGTGATCATCACCGTTCGGATGCCCATCTTGCGCATCTCGTCGAACCGATCACGCATGCCCTGCTTGACGACGTCCTTGAGGTGGATGACTCCGAGGACGGAGGCCTTGCCGTTATTCACTTCTCCGACCACTAGCGGGGTGCCGCCTGCGGCCGAGATGCCGTCGACGATCCCGCCGAGTTCGACGGGAACCTCGCCACCCTGGTTCCGGACCCACTCCGCGACCGAGCTGGCTGCGCCCTTGCGGAGCAGATGTCCGTCGAGGTCGACACCCGACATCCTTGTCGTGGCCGTGAATTCGACCCAGTGGGCGTGGGCGAGCTCGCCCGGCGTGCGCGCCCGCAAGCCGTACTGCTGCTTGGCGAATACGACGATGGAGCGTCCCTCAGGCGTCTCGTCGGCGAGGCTGGACAGCTGCGCGGCATCGGCAAGCGTCTCGGCCGTGACGCCCGACAGCGGGACGAAGTTGGATGCCTGCCGGTTGCCCAGCGTGATCGTGCCGGTCTTGTCGAGCAGCAGCGTGTTGACGTCGCCCGCGGCCTCCACTGCACGGCCCGACATGGCCAGCACATTGCGCTGCACCAGGCGGTCCATGCCGGCGATGCCGATGGCCGAAAGCAGCGCGCCGATCGTCGTCGGGATCAGGCAGACCAGCAGCGAGACCATCACGATGCCGGTGACGCCGTTTGACGTCAGCGCAAGGCTGTCCGGGACGCCGGGGTTGTTCATCTTGGAGAAGATCGCCAGTGGCTGAAGTGTGGCCACCGCGAACACAAAGATGATCGTCAATGCCGCCAGCAGGATGTTCAGCGCGATCTCGTTCGGCGTCTTCTGCCGGTTGGCGCCCTCGACCAGCGCGATCATCCGGTCGATGAAGCTTTCGCCCGGTTTCTGCGTAATCTTGACGACGATGCGGTCCGACAGCACGGTCGTTCCACCCGTCACCGCCGACCGGTCGCCGCCGGATTCGCGGATCACTGGGGCGGATTCGCCTGTGATGGCGGATTCGTCGACGGAAGCGATGCCTTCCACGACATCGCCATCGCCGGGGATAGCTTGTCCCGCCTCGACGACGACAACGTCGCCCTGCTGAAGAAGTGGCGCAGCCACCTCTTCTTCGCGGCCGGGAGCGCCTGGCTTCCAACCGACGAGGCGACGGGCCATGGTGGCGGTCTTCGTCCTGCGCAGCGATTCGGCCTGCGCCTTACCGCGACCCTCGGCGACCGCTTCGGCCAGGTTGGCGAAAACCACCGTCAGCCACAGCCATACGACGATCAGCCATGCGAACCAGGACGGGTCGATGATCGCGAGGATGGTGCTCCAAACCGCCCCGATCTCCACGATGAACATGACGGGGTTGCGCCACAGTGTGCGTGGGTCGAGCTTGCGAAGTGCGCCCGGTGTCGACTTCCACAGCATCTGCGGGTCGAGCAGGCCACCCTGCACGCGGCCTTTCTGCGCGCTTGTCTTCTGCTGCGGACTGGCAGCGGAATCAATTGTGGGCGTTGACATTTAGTGGATTCCTTCAGCGAGTGGGCCGAGCGCGAGCATCGGGAGGAAGGTAAGCGCCACCAGGATCAGGGTGACGCCGGCGACCATTCCGACGAATTGCGGTCGATGGGTGGGCAGCGTGCCGATGGACGCCGGGGTGGTGCCCTGCTTGGCCAGCGAACCGGCCAGCGCGAGTACCAACACGATGGGCAGGAACCGGCCGAACACCATCGCCAAGCCGAGGGCGGTGTTGTACCACTCGGTGTTGACGGTGATGCCAGCGAAGGCCGAGCCGTTGTTGTTGGACGCGGATGTGAACGCGTACAACACTTCCGACAGCCCGTGCGGACCGGTGTTCAGCATCCCTGCTCGTTGCCCGGGCATCGCCATCGCGATCGCGGTGCCGGTCAGCACGAGCAGCGGCGTGACCAGGAAATAGCTTGCGGCCAGCTTGATCTCGCGCGGGTTGATCTTCTTGCCGAGGTACTCCGGCGTGCGGCCGACCATCAGGCCGGCGACGAACACCGTGATCACCGCGAGAACGAGCATGCCGTACAGGCCGGACCCGGTGCCACCGGGCGCCACCTCGCCGAGCTGCATGTTGAACAACAAGACCAGGCCGCCGAGGCTGGTGTATGAGTCGTGGAACGAGTCCACCGATCCGGTGGAAGTCAGTGTCGTCGACGCTGCGAACACCGCCGAGTTGGCCACACCGAAACGCTGCTCGACACCTTCCATCGCCGCACTGACCGCGGTGGGAACGGTGCCGTGGGCCTGCAGCTGCATCCACATCGTCGCGCTCCAGCTGATCAAGGCCAGCGTCGACATGACTGCGGCGATCGCAAAGCCCTGCTTCTTGCTGCCGACCATGCGGCCGAATGTGCGGGGCAGGGAGAAGCTGATGACAAGCAGCAGGAAGATCTCCAGCCAGTTGGTCCACGAGTTGGGGTTCTCGAACGGATGCCCGGAGTTGACGTTGTAGAAGCCGCCACCGTTGGTGCCGAGATCCTTGATGGCCTCCTGGCTGGCGACCGCTCCACCGGGGATCGTCTGCTGGCCGCCCGCCAGCGTGTTCACCACCTGGTCATAGTTGTGGAAGTTCTGGATGGCACCGCCGGCAATCAGGATGATCGCGGCGACGACGCAGACCGGCAGCAGGATGCGGAGCGTGCCACGGACCAGGTCGACCCAGAAGTTGCCCAGATCGCCGGTGTGCTTGCGGGCGAATCCGCGCACCAGCGCGATCGCGACCGCCATGCCGACCGCGGCCGACACGAAGTTCTGCACGGCCAGCCCGGCCATCTGCACCAGATGGCTCATGGTCGACTCGCCGGAGTACGCCTGCCAGTTCGTGTTCGTGACGAAGCTGACCGCGGTGTTCCACGCCAGCGCAGGGGTCATCGGCGTCGCGGGATCGTTGAGGTGCAGCGGCAGCTTGCCCTGAATCAACTGGAAGATGAACAGGAACAGAATGCTGACCGCCGAGAAGGCCAGCACGCTGCGGGCGTATGCGCCCCAGGACTGTTCGGACTTCGGGTCCGCCCCGATGAGCCGGTAGATCACCCGCTCGACACGAGAGTGCTTGTCGGAGCTGTAAACCCGGTACATGTAGTCGCCGAATGGCACGTGCACGGCGGCAAGCGCCACGATGAGGAGCGCGAGGAAGAGAATCCCCGCCGTTGTGGTAGTCACTAGAACCTTTCGGGAAAGAGCAGTGCGGCAGCCAGAAACAGCGCGAGAAGCACTGCCAGCACCAGGCCGACGATGTTTTCGTAGTTCACAGTCCTTCGACCAACTTCTGCACCAGGCCGAGCAGGCCGAAGATCAACACCGTCAGCACGATGTACACCAGGACACCCATCTCGTCTCCATTCGCTGGAATTGCGGTCGCTATCGGGCCTCATCCGAGGCAGCATCCGCGGGGCCCTCGGCGTCGAGGACCAAGACGAAGCTAGACCCAGTCCCGCGCGCCGGGCCGGTCGTTGACGCTTTCTTTACGCCCTTCGGTTGCCCCTTTACGGCCTTCATCGCCCCGTCGGACTCCTGTCGTCGCGGGCCGAAGCCATTTCGTGTCGGCCCCTCCCACCAGGGGATGTGGACTACAGAAATGCGTCTTCGCCAGGTGAAACGTCCGTCGAACGCGGAGGCTGGCAGCAGAGCCTTTCGACTCTTCCTGACCAACATCTTGACGATCGAACGTGCATTTACACGCCGACCCTTAGCTCTTGGCTTTACCGGACGACCGACGAGGCGCTCGATCATCTTCGATACGTGATTACCAAGAGTAATCCCGGGGACCCGCGACCTCGTATCAGAAAAGCGAGCGGGGGCCGAATCGCGTTGGCACGATAGGGATATGACGGCTTCCGTTTGACGCGCAAGAGCGCCGTGCATTGTGCGATCTTTTCGAGGAGCTCGGTGCTGACGCACCCACGCTTCTCGAGGGCTGGACTGCCAACGACCTCGCCGCCCACATCGTCATCCGTGAGCGTGACCTCATCGCTGGTCCCTGCCTCGTCCTTCCCTGGCTTGTTCCAGCGGGTCGCCGAACGACACAGGGCAAGGCTGGCGGACCAGAGGAAGTTCGAGTGGCTCATCGCGCGGATCCGCTCGGGCCCACCTCCCGGATTCTTCCGCATGGGCTGGGTCCGCTCCTTCCCAAACCTGAACGAGTTCTTTGTCCACCACGAGGATGTGCGCAGAGCAAACGGCCTGGGGCCGCGCGACTCTCTAACGCCCGCATTGGAGGCAGCGCTCTGGCGAAACGTCCGCCAAGAGTGGCCGCTACTTGAGTCGCAGGTTGCGCGGAGTCGGGCTTGAGATCGACTGGGCGGGGACCGATGAGCGGTTAACGGTTCGGCAGGCCGACGCGACTGCGCTACTCAGCGGTCCGCCTGGCGAACTCCTGCTATACATCTTCGGCCGTCAGGCTGCGGCGCGGGTTGAGGTAACGGGACCGGCGAAGGCTGTCGAGACGGTGCGGGGTACGCACTTCGGGATGTGAGGTTGCAACGCCAGCCGCAGACGCTCATCAAACCCGACATTAACCGGCGGTCGACGGACTTCTGTGACGTAAGGGCGCCGTAAAAGTTGGTGTTGTCGCCGTCAGGGGAGCGCTAGGACCGCGTGCACAGTGCCTCGCGGACGACATGCTGGGCACTACATGACAATGAGAAAGGGACGGTCGTGACTGTCTGTTGGTCGCAGGACGAAGGAAACATGGGTCTGCTGCACGAATAGGTGACATCTGAGTTGGCTTGCCCGTGACGGGCGGGCTGGAAGGATGTCCTTGTGCCCAGGCCTTACCCCCGTGAGTTCCGTGACGACGTCGTCCGTGTTGCTCGCAACCGTGATGAGGGTGTGACGATCGAGCAGATCGCCACCGATTTCGGTGTGCATCCGATGACGCTGCACAAGTGGATGCGCCAAGCAGATATCGATGAGGGCACCAAGCCCGGTAGGAGCAGCGGTGAGTCCGGTGAGCTGCGGGATGCGCGGCGTCGGATCAAGTTGTTGGAGCAGGAGAACGAGGTCCTGCGGCGTGCGGCGGCGTACTTGTCGCAGGCCAATCTGCCGGGAAAAGGCTCTACCCGCTCGTAAGTGAGCTCGCCGCCGACGGGATTCCCGTCGCGGTGACGTGCCGGGTACTCAAGCTCGCCCGCCAGCCGTATTACCGCTGGCGCGTTGACCCCATCACCGACGCCGAGATCGTCGAGGCCTACCGCGCCAACGCGCTGTTCGACGCCCACCATGAGGATCCAGAGTTCGGCTACCGCTACCTGGTCGAGGAAGCCCGCGATGCCGGTGAGCCGATGGCTGAGCGCACCGCCTGGCGGATCTGCACTCAGAACAGGTGGTGGAGTGTGTTTGGCAAGAAGCGCGGCAAGAACGGCAAGGTTGGTCCTCCCGTTCACGATGATCTGGTGGAGCGCGACTTCACCGCTGATGCACCAAATCGGTTGTGGCTGGCCGATATCACTGAGCACCGCACCGGCGAGGGCAAGCTCTACCTGTGCGCGATCAAGGACATGTTCTCCAACCGCATCGTGGGCTACTCGATCGACTCCCGGATGAAGTCTCGGTTGGCCACCGCCGCGCTCAGTAGTGCGGTGGCACGCCGCGGCGATGTGGCCGGATGCATTCTGCACTCTGATCGTGGATCTCAGTTCAGGTCAAGGAGATTCGTGCACGCACTGAGTCGTCACGAGATGGTCGGATCGATGGGTCGCGTTGGCGCGGCCGGCGACAATGCGGCCATGGAGAGCTTCTTTAGCCTGCTGCAGAAGAACGTTCTGGACCGCCGCCGCTGGGACACCCGCGAGGAACTGCGGATCGCCATCGTCACCTGGATCGAACGCACCTACCACCGGCGCCGCCGCCAGTCCGGCCTCGGGCGGTTGACCCCGATCGAATTCGAAGCAATCATGACCACACCGGCCAGTCAGGCCGCGTGACCGAAACTGTCACCTGATCGTGCAGCAGACCCCATCGTGACTTTTGGTCGGTTGTACTTGAACACATTATCTCCGACTAGGAATTGCACGCCTGCTGCCTCGAAGGTGACGTGGATGTCTCGCCTTGTGCCGGCCCTTTCGACTAGCTGGACGAAGGTGTAGCAAGCGTGACGATGGCATACGTGCTCGCTCATCCACCTGATGGTGGTCTGCCCATTGATTCGGATGCTCTCGGTATCGATGAAGGAGAACGCCAAGCGTCGTTGATCGACGCCCCAGGTCGTTGGCACCGTCAACGTGGCGTCAAGGTTCGACGCGGCGGTGTCAAGAGAACGCTAAAGATGTGGCGGACGGCCTTCATTCTGCGGCATCGTCGAATGGTTGCCCCTGGCAGCAGGCCAGGGCCTCGATCAAGAAGAGGTTTCGGTGACTCTCTCGGCCTTCTTTTCATCGGTGCTATCGGGAAACACACCGCATGCCCACGCGGCAGATCGCGGGTCTGACGTCATGCACCTACACCAAACTCCGTCGCCTATCCCGGACGAGGAGGAGTTGCGGCGGTGCAAGGTCTACCGCAAGTCCTTTCCCATGACCGAGATCGCGTTCCCGGCAACGGCTCTGAGGAATCGGGCGATCGCGAAGTGGGTGCGAGATCACCGCGTGACGATTGACGTGCATACGGGCGAGGAGCTCGCTACGGCACTCGCGGCGGGAGTGCGGCTGCAACGGCTGACCCTTTACGCGGACGCGCTGAGCGAATCTGAGCTACACGCAGCCGTCAATCTGGGAGTTGGCCGTGTGGTCGCCGCTTCGGTCCAGCAGATCGAGCTGATGCGAAGCGTTGTCGCGAAGCGGGCGCAGGATGTCGTCATCCGGATGACCGACGTCAACACGCCGGTCTTGGCCATAGCGGGTGTCGCTGATCGGATCCCTGTGGGATTCCGGTTCGACAGCAACGAATCCGACACTGCGATAGCGGCGGTTCTAGATCACGAGTGGCTCAACCTGGTCGGATTGCATTGCGAGGTCGGGTCGCAAGACCACGATTTTGTCAGCTACCCGGCCGCGATCGGTCACATGATCGCCGAGATGACGCAAATTCGACGAAATCACCGCTTGGTGCTCACGCGGCTGGGCTTGGGCGGTGGTCGTGCCGTGCCCTCGGGTGACTGGCTGGTCGAATTGCCTCAACTCGCAGCGCAAATCGATGATTCGCTCGATGACGCCTGCGGCACCCTGCGGTTCCCGCGGCCGTTGGTCGACCTTTCGACAGGGCTCGAGGTCATTGGGCGGAGCGCGGCATGACCGCGCACTCCCTCGACAATCTCCGGTCGCTTCCTGAACACATTCGTGCACGGTTTGAGAATGGCGCACGGCTGGATGCGAAACCGCTTGCGCTCATTGACGAAACCGTTGCCCTGCGCCGCTGCGCCCTGTACCGCAACGCTTTTAAGGGCACTGCTGTCAGCTACCCGGCCGCGTTGCTTGGATCCGACGCGCTGGCGGCGTGGATTCGGCACCATCGCGTCACGGTCGACGTTGCGACAGTCGGTGAGCTTGAGCGGGCGCTGGCGGAGGGAATCGACCCGAAGCGCATCGTCATGCACCCTGGAGGCCGGACTGCGGCGCCGATCCGCCGCGCCGTCAACGCCGGAGTGGCAAGGGTCATCGTCGGCTCGAGCCACCAGATCGCGATTCTGGCGGACAGCGCGGAGCAGAACCAGCGCGTCGTCATCGATGCAACCGACGACTCCGCCTGCAGCCTGGCGTCGGAGGTCTTTGTGCGCCGTGGGCTCGACCTCATCGGGCTGCATTGCAGACTGGACGCCGCCGACGACGCGATCGGCGCGGTCAAGCTACGAGAGATGATCGGGGACATGGCGCGGATTCGGCATGACCACGCCGTCCTTCTTACGCGGATCAGCCTCGCGGGCATGGACGTCGGCGAACACTGCCTTGAATTGAGGATCCTTCGCCGGGTCGCCGAGGCAATGGGCGAAGTGGTTGGCGAAGCCTGCGCGCGGCACCGCTATCCGCGGCCTGCGCTCACTTTGTCGCCCAGCCGGGTTGCTCTTCTTCCGACCTAGCCAATTGCGCGGCCTCGACGGCGGGCGGCGTTCCTTAACGGATTGCCCCATCGAACCCCTACGAGCAGAATACGGGGTTCCAATCGGCTCCAGATCCAATGTCCCTCACCGAGATCAGGCAGCGACTCACCGCTGCCTACCCGCCCCTTGGTCCGATTTTCGCGTAGCGCCGCGACCGCGGTCGTATTGCGGACGTACCGCGCTCTTCAGGCAGCTACCAAAAACATGCCGCCAACTGCAGAAATGCCAGAACGGCTAGGCTCTCTACCTGCGATGCCCCCATAGCCCAATTGGCAGAGGCAGCGGACTTAAAATCCGCACAGTCTGGGTTCGAGTCCCAGTGGGGGCACCGATGTTCTTGCAGGTAGAGGCTGGTTTTGTCTCGAACACATGAGCGGCTGCAGGGTGCCAGGAGGGTCTGCGTCAGCGCCGCGTCAGCAGTCACGTGACTTGAATCGCTAAGGCGGCCCGCCTGCAACTACACGCGACATCGCGCCAGATTGGAGCTACGCCTGGCGGCAATGCCCAAATGGGTTCAGTCGCCATGAATTGGCCTCGATGACATCGTCAAAGAGCCGCTCCAAGCGATCGCGCCGCGAGAATGATGACAACAAAGAGCTTATACATTACTTCTTTCAAAATGGGGAACGCAATTATTTCAGCGCTGAGTAGATTTACGACAATCGCACCGACAATGACGACCGAGTAAGGGCCTAGACGCCACTTCTTCGTGTATTGGAGCGGAGGGGTGATGATCATCCAGAAAAGCATGCAGATCATACCAATAACGCCTACCAAGAGAATGAGTACTGCTGCGGTGGTGTCGAAACCGGCCCCTAACACCGCAAGAAGGGCTCCAATGATAGGTAGAAGGGCGGCGGGTACTATCTGGACAAGATCGACCACATATTCCACGTAGCGCGGTAGATGTGCTGGATGGAGACTCGGTGGGTAGGTTGCGTTTCGCGAAACACCACTTGCCAGCGCATCCTTCTCGATATGGCTTTCCAGTATGTGGTTGACTGCCTTTGTGATTAATGGCGCCATAAGCAATAAGGCGACAGCAACTGCGAATGGCAGTAGTGGACCATAAGTTTCGGCCCATGAGCGATCAGCCATTGCTTTTTGGGCGGGACAATCCGATTAACCGAAGTTTGATCAAAGAGTCGTGACGTGCACGGGGAGGGTTGCATGGTTGGAAGCCAATATGTCGCCCTCTACCTTCCAAGTGAGGGTAGCCACGATTTCCTGGTGATTGGCTGGTCCCACGCTCGCTAACTTGGCCGCTCGACCTGCGCCTTCCTTAGGTCGCCATCCAGGGCAGATCGGAACGTTAAACGATGTCTTCCATCCTGCACTCGGCGGATCGTGTTCGAAGTCGCCCATATAACGGACAAATTGTGTTGTGCATGTCGAGTCGATCTCGATGATATATGGTAAACCACTGATGTTCTCTGCCCAAACAAGATGCTCGTCGGCTCCATTAGTCTGCACATTGCAGTTGCCGGCCGATGATTGGACGGAACTTGTAACCTTAAGCCAGGAGGGGGAATTTTCCGCCTCTGCGTTACAACTCATTACTCTGCCCCTCTTTAATCCGAACTCGGATCTCGCTTGAATTCGCGTGCCAGTCTCAACACAGTTTCCAGCATCTCGTCAATCATGAATGAAGGCGAGGCTGTGTCCCGCATAAGAGCTTTCATGCGGTCGACATGGCTGGGCTCCCCAATCTCATGCGGAACATCGGCGTATCCGATTAGTATCGTATCGCCTGCGGCCTGATAAAACACGGACTGCGTTTCAAACAAATCCACGCGAAGGAACTGACAGTCTTTATCGAAACCAGGTGTCACGATTAGGGGCATCAAATCATCCCCAGCGGGAAGGTTCTGAATGCTTCTATTCCACAAACCCATACTGACGTCGGCCTTGTGAAGATCGGCGATGTCGTTGATTGCTCTAACAAAAGCTGATGGCAACACATTTGTTGACCAATTCACGGCGATGGCTTTGAAGGATGCATCGATTACCACCCGCCCATCTGGCTCGAATCGGAGTTGCCGAACGACACCGCCCTCGCGCCTAAAATCCAGAGTGTCAACCCCCACGCAGCCTCCCCCGCTCCCTAGTGAGTGAAAACTCTACGATAACTTGCGCAGGAGTGCGGCGACACCCGCGAGCGGATCTGTTCTGGGTTCTAATTGGTTCACACACCAATCGCTCGTGACGACAACGGTGCGTGGTTCGCTTTACGCCGCAGTTGGCTCACATCAGCTGTGACGACCGCTACACCGCGAGCAACCTTCGGTGCCGCCAGTTCGTCTTCATTGATGTAGTCCGCGTAGGTGGTCAGCGTCAGCACGAAGGTGGAGTGTCCGAGCCACTTGCTCACCTGCATGTAGTGCTCGCCAGCCGACAAGTTCATCGTGGCGAAGGTGTGGCGCAAGTCGTGGAAGCGAACGGAGCCTAGGCCGCACGCCCGGCAGGCCTGCGCGAAATAGTGCTCGTGCAGACTGCCCGCGTGCACCGGCTTGGCCCAATCGAACGTGTAGCGGTTACGGCGACCAGGAAACAACGGGGCGTGCGGTATGTACTTCATGCCCTGCGTGTTGGTGGCAGAGAACGGATGCGTCTCAGTCAGATACTCGCGCATCTCGTCTGCCAGCCACGGCGCTAGCGGCACTACGCGATTCTCGGACGCCTCAGATTTGGGTGTGCCTTCGATCCAGACGCGGCTCTTGCGCCTGGCCGTGCGCACTACACGGATGCTCCCAACCGTGGCGGGGAGGGTGGATAAAGTGACATCTTGAACTTGCAAACCCTGCAGCTCGCTCGCCCGAATGCCGGTGTGCGCCGCGAACAACACCGCCAGCGCGTAGACCTCGTTGCCCTGTCTGGTGTACGTGCGGGCTTGCTCGACGCCTTTGGCGTTTCGCTCGGTAACGGTGACCTCGCGCGTTGTGGCGATCCAATTGACCACCGACGCTATCTGATTGGCCGTCAAGGGACGGTGCTTGAAAGGTGCCTTACCGTCTGAGGCTGCACGGCGCTTAGTTGTGTGACGCCTACCCTTTTGAATCGGGTTGCCACCGATAGCCTGATCGTCCAACGCGGTGTCCAGTATCCGCCGCAGCGTTCCGACGATGTGCTTCACCGTCTTTGGTGAGCGCGTGACGGTTGACTTGCCTTGATGCCGCTGATGTGGTGCCAACAGCTGCGCCCGGAAGGCCGTCACGTCCGCGGTGGTGATGGAAGCTACTGGCCTACTACCAAATACTGGCCCGATGTGGGTGCGATAGATCTTCTCGTAGCCCTCGATGGTCGAGTCGTCAACAGTGCCGACCAGGCCGTCAAGGTACTGCTTTGCGTAGTGACCCACCGGCAGATTGGCTTTCGCCTTCTGAGAGGAAGGGCTTACGCCTGCGGCGTCCTCCAGTTCGTTCTCAACCTTGCGCAGATGCGCTTTGGCCTTGCGCTCAGTCGGGAACGTTTCGGAGGTCTGCTTGAGCTTGCCCGTTGGCGCACCGTACTCATCGCGGACAGGCTCGCGCCAAACAACCTGATACGACACGAGAGGATTGCCGAATTTGTCGAGCTGACCCGTTTCGCGCTTGCGTATGTATGCCATTATCGAGTCCTCCTTTTCGAGGCCGAGATGTCGTCTTGCGGCGTGGGGTCATAGGAGTCAGGGTCGTCCATGCCCTTGCACGTGGGCTCTCCTGCCGGAACGTGCGCACTGTTGTAGATCCTGCGAACCGTGCTCGGCTGCCAGGAAGGATTCCCCAGCGGCGATAGGACTTTGGCTGCTGTGAGAGCTCGGCAGCGATAGCGTCGTAGGTTTTGCCGGCATTGCGCATCTGCACAACACGTCGCACCACCGAAGCCGATGCAACCCTAGGCCGTCCGACACGTTCACCACGACGCTTCTTGGCAGCAAGACCGGCCTTCGTACGCTCCGAGATGAGTTCGCGCTCGGCATCCTGTTTCAAGTTGACCAAGTTCATCGCCATCATCCGGCCCGCAGCGGTGGTCAGATCTACTCCCAGGTCCAGGATGACCAGTGACCATCCCTGTGCCTGTGCTGCCTCGATGATGTTGGCTGCGTTGACGATTGATCGGCTCAGCCTGTCCAGCTTCGCGACCACCAAACCGTCACCTTGCCCAGAAGCTAGAAGTTGCAACACTTCCTGTAGCTTCGTGCCGATGGTCTTGCCCGACACGCCTTCGTCTGCGAAGTGCTCCACGGTCCAGTCTCGGCGCTGTGCCTCTGAGTCGATAGTCGTGCATTGCGCCTCTAGGCCATTGCGACTTATGGCCTGTTCCTCTGGCGCCCGCGCGTGTGTAGCCAAACATCAACGGTTGCATCGCATTCGATGCCTTCGACATCTCCATCCTGCCTTGTCTGTCGGGGCGTAACCGGTCGTCATCGCCTTACGCCTTAAGTTTTAGCCGACTGGTACAACCGTGGCCACAATGCCTGACCTGGTCAAACTCGCCTCTACGGACGTACGTAGCGCTTGTGTGGCGACTCAATGGCCTTCAGTGCTCCTATCTGGCGATTCGCAGCGTTGGCCTGCCGGATGGCCTCGTCGCCTGTGACGTGCCGCTGTGGCCGTGAGGCTGGCGCTGGCGGCCGTCGTCGCGCGGGTGGGTGGTCAGGTCCAAAGATTCCCGCCGGAGCAGTGGATCAGCTGGTTGGTTTTGGTCTGCGGGGTCCTGTTTGGAAGGTGGAGTACAAGATTGGCACTCTGTGCCTTCTTGCGAGCTTGCGTGCAAGTGAGCATGATCGACGCCGGCATAGTCGTTTGAAGCATCGGGAACGCCTCGAGCTCTACGAGATTCGCCGCGGGACATCGTGGTGATGCCTTCAAACAGTTCCTCGTATGGCTTGGTCGGCCCGATCTCCACTGTCGTCGGAGCCTTACCGATTGTGCGGTCTAGGGCATCCTTGACGGCGGCCAGCTTGACGGCTTCCGACTCTGCGGAAAGTGCTATGCCTAGTAGTTGTTTGGCCATCAGCTCCGACGCGTTGTCCAGTCGTGTTTGAGCGGCCTGCTTGGTCTGCGGCGCTGCGCCTCCGTGGTACCGACATACGTTGTGTCCCTTTATCGCAGAGTTTTTGCATTGATCGCCGGTACGTGACGAATGTGCGGTGCATCGGCGTTCTGGCCTGGAGTACGTAGACCAGTCACGGCCTTCGATGGGTGGATCAGGCGCATGGGTGCCCCGCTTCCGAGTCTGGTTCGGGATCACGGCTGGCAGATTGTCGCTTTCCGACACGACTTCGGCGTCAATCACGTTGTCTTCGTTGGCCATCGCTTCGCCCCTTCTCTGCTGCACTCGGTCAGTTCGGTTCCGGCGAGCATGGCCACTCTCGAGCGGCATCCTCGGGCATGCTGGCGCAACTGCCGCTCGGCTCTCAACGCCCTGACTTGGCACATTGCGTCGCTTGCGGACCTTGCGGATCGTTGGCAGAAGGCGAAAGCCCGCGACTGTCCGGACTCGATCTCCATGGGTTAGAACACCACCTCTGTGCTCTTGAGAGCCGATTCGTTGGTCAGACGGTGACCGTTGTTGGTAGAGGCAGATTGCTCGTCTGTTTCTGGGGTGGCGACATATCGTGCCCAAGCATCCTCAAACGAGCTTTGGTAGTAGCCCTTGCCGTTTGTTTCCTTGTTCCACCAGATGTTGGCGCTCTTGATTCCGTACGGCTTGAGCAGTTGTGACAAGTTCAGAGTTGAGAGAACTGCCATCTCGCCGATAGCTCTTCCACGGCGATTCATCAAGGCTCTCTAGCGCCCCGAGTAGTTGTTGGGTCTTAAGGGCAGCCTTGTTGTTCTCTGTCATCAAGGCTTTGCCCCTCTTAGACAGGAAGATTCGGTGAAGGTCGGCCAGCAGCTGCACGCCGGTGCTGTCCCCGTCCCCCATGTCCCGCAAATCCGCAAGTGCCGCAAGAGCCGCATTGTTGCAGGTCAGGGGCCAATGCCCACCCGCAAACGACGCGCACGCCAGCAAGGCTTCCCAGCAATCCGCCATGCGGTCGGCGATTCCCTCGGGCATGTCCGGCCACGGCACAACGTATCCAGTTCCGTCCCACAGCTCTTGCTTGACCTGAACGGCCCAATGCGCCAAACGGGCACCAAGGGCCTGGGCCTTCGGTTCGTCTTCCCTGATGCGCCAGGGCGTGACCATCTCGCCAGGAGCGCGACGCTTCATCGCCACCACGACGGCACGGCTCATGATCGTGTCTGGAAGATCATTTAACCCAGCAAGGCCCACGGCACCATAAGCCGGAAAGTCGACGGTCTTTACCTCATTGCCCTCCACGACACACCTGCCGGACACGCCGCCTCTTCGATGTCCCGCATTGATCACGCCTCTGATGTCCTCGTGCTCTTTTGCCTTGGGGCCGAAAATTGTGTCCACTTCGTCAACGAGCAGTGTGGGCCGATTCTCGGCTTTGTCACCGAGCTTGCGGATCAAGTACGCCGGACTCATGTTCAGTGCAATGAAGCCGCGCAACACCAGGTGCTCACTGACCTCCAGCGCCCTGGTCTTGCCGCTGCTGGGTTCGGGCGACTTGAAGTAGATGCGGGGTGTGGAGTCCCAGAGCTCCATGAAGTGTGTGTGCGCGATCCACAGCGTGTGTGCGTGCCGCATGTGCTCATTTGGATAGATGACGTACCGCATGAGGAAGTCATCGACTTCGTCGAGCAGGGCAGCGCCGTCAATTGGCTCGGCGACACTCGGGGCGACAATTGCGCTGGGGTCTGGCATGATCTCGGCTACTTCCTTCGCGACGTGACCCGTTGACTCTGACCAAGATTCGAGCGGGTCGCGTTGTTTTATTGAGTACTAGACGCTTTCACTTCTCCCGCCCTCTGGCATCGGGTCTGAGACCTTGCAGCCAGCGATCCAGTTCTCGATGTCGCTCAGCGCGAAATACACGCGGCCGCCGATCTTGGTGCGTTTCAACGGCCTATCGCCGTAGTAGGCAGCCGTCTTCAAAGTCTTGGCGGTGACGTTGGTCAGACCCAGCTGGTGAGCCACGGCCACTGCCTCCACGGGTGTGTAGAACCGCTCGCCTTCCAAGGTGGAAGAGACGTTGCGAGTCATCCTGTCTCCCTTCGTGTTCAGGCCTTCATGGGACGGCCGAATGCCTCAATTTTGCCCGTCGCGGATGCCATTGTCGACCGACGGCGAAGTTGCTGGCGGGCGCGAACGTGCTCCTGAGCAGGGCAAATAGAGCAATCGCGGTTGCTGGTCTAGAATTTGGACCCGCGCGTACCACGCTTACTGCCGTATAGCGTTGGAAGGCAGTCAAATACCGGCTGTATCGCCCTCGCGTTGATTTACGGCTGTATCGCCGGTGCGGCCACCCACGTACCCGATGCAACCCGGCCTGCCAAACCAGCCAACTGCGACAGCCACCCGGCGGAATCTTTTCCTCTTTGGGACCCGGCTAGCTACCGTTCAAGCTTTCATGGCTCGCGCCTACGAGATGGCTTGCGTGTAGCTCTGGCGTCGTTGGGTTCGACTTCATGCAGGATGTATCCGTGCTCGTAGTAGCCGTTCTCGCGGTTCCCGCAGTGCGCTACGCGGTGACCGTCTCCGCTGCCTACTGGGCAAGTGCAGACTCCAAGCCCACCGGGGAAGCGGTCGTTGAATTTGCACCTGCCAAATCGCTGCAGGTAGCGCCTCCAAAGCCGTAGCGGCAATACAGCATCTAGGCGCGCTACCCAGTTATCCTCGGCGTCCCTACGGTTGTAGGCATCGACGGCGCCCGGCCCGCCGTGCCTACCGTGTACGTGGTGGGTGTTGCAGTACTTGCACCAAAACTTGAGTCCCGAGCCGTTGTCGGTACTCCATGCGTGGACAACCGGATACAGCTCGACCTCGCGGTCAAGATCCCGGACCAAAGCGTTCTGCTGGTCCTTTTCGGCCACGCTGTAGTCGTTAGGATCATCCCAACCTACGGCATTGGCGACTATTGCCAGACGCTCCCGAGTGTCGTTGGTGTAGTGCATTATTCTTCCCTTTCAACTTCCGGCCCTCTCCGGCCTCCTGTCTTGTTGCGCATTCACGATGGCATGCGGAAGGTGGCTTACAGAGCCTCAATCAACGCGTCGAGTTGAGCGCGGTGCCAGTACACCTTTCGGCCTGCCCGCTTCGGTGCACCGAGAAGCTTGGTGCGTCGGTAGTGGTGATCGATTGTGTGCCTGCTGGCGTCATCGAAACCCTTGCTGCGCAGGTACGCCGCCGCGTCAATGAAGTCAAAATACGCCCGGTCGGCCAACGGTGTGGAGATGCGCGACATGGCAACCCTTCTGTCGGTGCCTACCATTATGATACCCCGCGCAAAGCCGGTTGGCGCCGTCTCAAGCCGCGAAAAGCATTGCGCTGCAGGGCAGTCCGCGAGCAATCGCCGGGGTATAATCCGAGCAAACGGTGGAGAGCCGCTACGGCGTGGTGTTCTTTGCACACAACGGCTTAGGCGCAACGTCGGCACCTAGCGCAGCTGCGGTGAGCTTCCTTTCAGTCCCGCGCCGCGTTGCGAGCCTGGTGTCCAAATTCGAGACGGAGAAAGGCTCGCGACAATGAGCGGAACCACCACACGGCCCCGGTTTAATCCGGCTGTCTTGGAATCACTTTGGAAGCTGCCACCGTTTGGCGGTGAGGGCGGCATTGCGACGTCCGGTGACGTCCTGGTCAATGTCACCGCCGACGGCGTTGACCTCAATGTCATTTGGGCAGAGGTAGCCAGCGTCATTGCCGCTTGGAACGCCGAGCGGTCAGCACTGACTAGCCTTCTGGCGTTTAACACGACCAACGCCGCCGATGCGATCCCTCAAAGCCGTAGCGAGGATAGTTTTGAGCTCGCGAGTGAGCTAGGTCAGCCTGAAAGCCTGCGTCCCCCTTCGGAATACGCGCTAATGGGCTACACATTTCACGACTACGATAAGGCAAGTCGCTGGACCCGCTTCTTCCTTAGGGACTCTACGGCGGAACAGGTTCGGGCGGTACTCAACTACGCCCTAGACGCGGACAATCGCTTATGCACTGGCACCATCATGCAGCGGTTGTTCAGTCCGACTCAGGGCGAAAACAACTGGGGCCAGCCGGTTTACGGTCTCTATAACGGCGACTCGATGCCTGTTTCAGCCTATCTGGGCAAGGAGTTCGGCGCGGCGGCTCACCAACATTACGTGGTCAGCGGGAGCGCCACGGTCGATTCCGGTGATCTTGAGCAAGCGGCTCGCAACGTGACAGAGCACGGCTTTGGGGTTACGGCCAACAGCCGCCTTCTGGCATTGATGAATCCGGCGCAGGCAGAGGTGGTGTCTACGTTCAAGGCGGGTGTCGAGAACGCCTCGGGCATTATCGCCAAGCACGATTACATACCGTCTCAAGGCGCTCCGGCGTATCTGCAACCTGAGAACATCGTGGGACAGGTAGCACCGGAGTCCTATAACGGCCTAGCGGTACAGGGTTCTTACGGAGCGACGTGGATCATTCAGTCGGACTTTATCCCTGAGGACTATTTCGCGGTGGTCGCCACCTACGGACCGAACAGCCCAGACAATGCCATCGGTTTCCGCGAACACACCAATGCCGCGTACAGGGGGTTCAGAACAGTGCCCGGCAATGTTGGCGACTACCCCATCCAAGACGCGTTTTTCACAAGGGCTTTCGGTGTCGGTGTGCGCAGACGCGGCCAGGCAGCGGTGGTTCAGGTGAAAGCTTCGGGGACATTTGATATCCCGGTGATCCCGAAGTGACCGCGTCACAGTGGTTGAGAGACAATCTCGCCGATGTTGTCGTGGCGGTAGCACGGGCGCAGGCAACACTTGCGACACAGTCACAGCCGACCGTGGCGGGGGAGCCTCAGGAGGTGGCGCCAGATGCCTGATATCCGCCGTCCGCTCGACCCTAACGCCGACTCTGACGAATCTGAAATGTCCTGGGGCAGTGGCCTGGAGCCGAAGTCTGTACGGGGCAAGCCGCCGAGCGAAGGCGGAAGATATACGGGCACTACGCCGGAATGCGAGCCGCTCATCGGCGTCGGGAGGCAGTGATGGCAAGCAAGAAGCAGGCTGCTGCCCGACGCAGATTCACACGTGCCGCCAAGGCTGGACGTGGCAAGGTGGGTCGCCGAGCTAAGAGCAGCGCCCGGCAACGCAAGAAGCGTTAGAGCACATCGACTTACGGCGTTGGGCTCCTGTAGTCACCGGCGGCGTCGTTAGAGACCGAGGCGTCAGGGTATGCAACCGCCCTGGCGTCTCGGTCCTACCCGGCCACACACTGTTTAGTTGTCAAGGTTCTCGTGCCGCGTCAGCATGCGCGGTAGAAGCGTCTGGAAAATTGCGGAATGCGGGAGTGGATCTCCATGAGGTGCTTGTGGTGCATCCCGCAAACACTGAAGCTCTCACCAAAGCCCCAAACGCTGACGTCCCCGCAATGGCTGCCACTGAAGAAACCCCAGTCGCATGTCTCAGGACGAACGGGCTCGCTCTCGTCAGGCCGCAACACGGTGGCCATCGATCCAATGCCTATCGGTGTCTAGTTCGATTCGGTGACGGGGATCGGAGAGTGATTGATGAGCTCCACAATTCGCGCCCAGTCGGCGCGCGAGAATGTGTACGCCGTGGTGTGCCCGAACCGATCAGGAACACCTACGTCCACCTGCTCGCCATCGATGATGATGTCGAATGTGCCGATGCTCTCGCGCAAACGGGGATCGCCTTCAAGACGTATCTCAGTGGAACTCATCGCTCGACCTTCTTCGCGGCCTTCTTCAGCAACCTGGCCAGAGATTGTGCTTCTTCTGCAGACAACTCAATGGTTGCCTCGTGGCCGCGACGATCCCCCTCTAGGTGAAGGTAGACAGAGTCAAAGTCGGCGCAGTCGACGTTGAGATGGACTGTGTCCTCGTGCTTGAAGGGCGGTTGGCCGTCGTTCACATCGATGTAGGTGCCGTCACAGACTGAAATCGACGGCACGTATTGGTGGGTGTCGGGAGACATAGGTACCCCTTGTGATAGGTGATTGACACGGCCCAAGCTACCCCGTGATGTTCGCTGGTCAAGGCATGAAATCGCGAAAGTAGTTGTTGCACAGCGTAATTCCGGTTCTAATGCACCCGACGTCCATTTCCCGGCTATATCAATCGCAACTCAACAGATGGCCGGAACTGCGTTACCGTGCCACAGATCGGCGGAACCGCGTTACCGCTTCCATGTAGGGCTGTATTGGCGTGGGGTCGGTTCTTACGGATACGGCGGGCAGGCGTGCTACGGGCCGGTAGAAGATTCCCGCGCGGGTGGTGGGTGGGGTGGCACCGGGTACCGCTTCCGGCTTGCGTGTGCGGGTGGGATGGAGCAAACACGCCAACGAGCGGCACTGACTGAGATACGCTTTGCCGTATGGACAGATTGTCACTGTTGACAACTCGATTTTCCCTGGCAGTCGCGTTTGCTCCCGCAGCGAATCCACTCCGCAGCAGCAAGGCTCAAACTGCGACTCCAATTACGAGGGTGCCTGCGTTCCGATTGCTAGTGACGTCGATTGCGCGGGCGGCAGCGGTAACGGCCCGGCCTATGTCCAAGGTCCTGTGAGGGTCGTCGGGAAAGACATCTACCAACTTGATCGCGAAGGCGACGGTGTCGCCTGCGAACCGAAGTAGTTGCGAACGGAAGTAGTAAAGCGGCGCGCCGATACGCATGCACCAGTAGCCTGTGCGTTCGATGAGGAGGATTGAGTGAGAAAAGTTGTGACGGCCATCGCGGTGGCGGTAGGTATTTGCGTCGTGGGAACGGCATGTCAGATGCCTACTAAGAACACCAGCCCCGCGCCGACCAATTCGTTGACAGCGCCAACCGCTTCGGTGAGCACCGCAGCGCCCGTGCCCGCGCCCACGGTGCCAGTGGATCTCGCCGGTTCTGGAGAATCGGTCCAGACCGCCAATCTGGAACCAGGCGGCTACACCGTCAACTACACGAACACCTCGGGTTATCTGGTCGTACAACCGGTTAATCGCGACGGATCGACGGGCGCCGCGATCATCAACGCCTCTGAGAACTCCGGTGTCACCACCTACGCCTCCACCGGACCGGTAACCCTCCAAATCACCAACACCAGGGGTCCGTGGACACTGCACTTCGTTCCGCTCTCGTGACTTTGCGACCTCCATTGCCGTGACAGGAACGCGGCTCGCATTTTGTGGACGCCGTGTGGACGTGGCACCGCTTCCGGCTGTCGGAAGGCAGGTGGTTGGTTGTTGGGCCTGCGGCCCGGTCACTGCGTGTCGTACGGGAAGCCCAGGGCCTGAGACTCAGTAGCGGTGAAGCCGACCATCCACTGGATCATTGCCATCATCTTTCGCCTGTCCTTGAGCACGGTGAACACGTCCAGCTTCAACACGTCGGCCTTGCCTTGGATGCCCTCAAACGAGATCATCCAGCTCAGCTGGTCTATAAACGAGAACACTGCATTTACGGCCGAAGTCGCCACTGTCGCTAGGTCTGCGGCAGCGGGCAACCCGGTCCCTGGCGCGATTTCTTCGAAGCCCCACCGGACACGCTGGGACACATCGATTTCGTCGTACACGTCACGCGGGATCAAAAGCTGCACGCGGCCATGGTCCTTACCGACGTACTGCGCTGGCTCCTTGAGTGCTCCAACAGCCTGCAAAGCGTGGGAGTGAATCGTGTTGCGTAACTTGAAGATTGTGCTCAGTGCAGCCTGCGTGGCGTCGACGTTGGTAATGCCGGCAGCCTGCGCGTAGTTGGGCCTGAAGTGGTCTTTGTACCAATCGCCGTGGAACTTAGCGTTTCTCGCACTCCCCGACAGGTGGAGTGCCTTGTGAAGCGATCGCGCAATCACGTCAACGGCACCGCACAGCGACCACAGCACGCGGTCAACACAGTCGGCTACATCGTCGTACGAGTCCATCGTCTGCAGCGCGCCAAGATGGAAGCGAAGGTCATCCCACGCCTTGAGTGCACGGATCAACCGCCCGATCATCTCGTTACAGTCGGCCATGTACTCCGTATGTAACCCATAGACAGTCTTGGCCTCCCAGTACTGAATACCCGCTGCCATGGCGTAAACCGCTGTGTGATACCAAACTTGGCGGTTTCCTGCGTACTGGTTTGTGGTCGGGTTCAAGAGGTAGATCTGCTGCGTCCGCAGGTAGTGGGCAATGATCGGGATGGCCTGAGCACGCGTGAACACGTTCGCCTCATGATTGGCAGGTATGTCGGTGCGCCGCGCTACTGCGGACTCGCTCACCACAATGTCGGCAACCTTGCGGCCAAGCTGCGTCAGAAGGACATGGCTCTGAATATCTTCCGCTGACAGCTCCGCTAGCTTGGCTCCGCCATCTTCGGCGAACCCCATCCAGTTCTGAAACAGCTGCGGTTGTGGGCTGATGTTGCCGTTGGTCTCTAACGTGCGGCCCGTGCCGTCGTAGTGGATTCGGTAGCCGTACTGCGGTCCTGGATACGACGACCACCCTTTGTTAGCGGTGTAATCCCGTAGGTGCACAACGTTGGGGGTCTTGTCGCTCTCGTCGTCGGGATCGTCGAGTTTCGACATGTCAACGAACAATGCGTCGACAGTGTCCTGGCGGTACAGCAGAGCATCGAAGACCCGTTGCGTTTCTACCTCTTCCCCGGTGGTCGGCTCGGCAAGTGAGTCCCGATCCAGCAGTACGCGAAGATGTCGCGGGCGACGCCGAAGGCCAAACAAGTCACCCTTGTCGGCTTCGTCGGCGTACTGCCCAGGGCGGTCCCGTTCGTTGCGACGAAACGGGTCGTCGGTCATTACTTCGCGGTAGTAGTCCATGTCTGCTCCGTATCTCGACGCTGAGCAGAAAGACTCAGCCGCTCAGGATACGACTGGCCTCCGACAACAGACCTAAACGACGCGCTGGTGTTCGCGGACAACTAACCAGACACGACAGGCTGACTGGCTCTGCGTGCCCGGCGACACTGTGCGCCGGGGTCTGCGTCAGCACCGCGTCAGCAGACTTTCGGCAACCTTGCGAAATGGGCAAACGGGCGACACTGTCCTGTATCGACCGCTGCGGTCGTACTTTCCAACTGTGACTAGGGGATTAGAGGCGCTGAAGCGTCTTCGCGGCGCGTTGCAGCAACCCTAATCGGGCTGCGGCGTCCGACTTAAAATCCGCCCAGTCTGGGTTCGAGTCCCAGTGGGGGCACTGAGAACATGCAGCTAGATGCTGGCGTACGTCGGTCATCAATGCACTGTCCTGCCCGGACAGGTTATCGGGGTTGACCTCGATATCTCGGGCAACGACTTCGTTTCCTGCAGCATCATGGACGACACGTCGGGCAACATCGTTTGGCGGGATTCGGGCACGTTCGGAGATGGTCACGACATCACTTGCCTCGCCAACACCTACGGATCCAGCGTCGAGGGCCAGGGGTTTCAGTAAGCCCCCCAACTGAAGGTAGATCGGGCTCGGGCACCGGGTCCGCGGGTGGATGATCCATTTCCCGGCCGTGGTCTGTACAACTAGGTCCGCCCAGCACACCTGAAGCCTGCGAGTGCCCGCAGACTGAGCCGCTGCGACTCAGCTGGCACCCGCGTCCCTGGCGTATTCGGGTTTGGAGAGCTTTTCCGCGAGCTGGTCAAGCTCGGCCTGTAGTTTCTGCCTCTCGTCGGCTTCAGCATTCTTAACGGCACGGCCGGCTTGCCGCCGGGAATGCACCACCTTTTCAACGTATTTGTTCGCGTTCTCAATCGCGGAGTCAATTTTTCCGAGCACGTCCTCAACTTCGGCAGGACGTGCGACGGCCTCAATCTTGTCTGGGTGGGTTTCTGTTCCGGTTATGGTGACTTGATGCCCACGAACCGTCTGTAGGAAGCAATCCGTCCAGGCGACGGGAGGTAGCGGCAAGATTTGAAGCCGAATAATAGCTTCCTGCAGTGTTTCACCTACTTCGACCTCCAGCTTACCGACTCTGGATATTCCCCATTTCTCTGACATCGCTGGGTCCTTTCTTCGACTTACTAGATTGTGACCGTTCCACTCGGTTGATTCGGCCTGCACCCGCGCGCTGGAAGGGGGATCGGCCCCACTACGCCGAAGCCAACAGATTTCGCGACAAGCGGCCAAACCCGGCTGCGCTGTGATCTCAACGTCAGGGCTGCACCGGGTTCGCCCTTCGTCGGGGCTTGGACGCAACCAACCATCGCCCCGCTTGGCGGTTACCCGGCGACGAGCTTCCAAAACGCTTGGGGGCCTGCCAATGAGGGGATTCAGGTGGGCGATCAGGTTCCCGATGCACCAACGATGCGGTGGTCTGTACCAGCTCGCCAAGCATAGCTTTCAGGCTATCCGGGTTCACCCTAGCCTGACTGAAACACCGCCGGAGAACACTCGAGTCGTGCAACTCCAACTCGGTCGCCATGGTGCCCGGCGGCACATCGAACGGCACCCTCACCTGGATCGAGTTGCCCCGGTTGATTTCGCCCATCGGGCTAACCCCGGTGTTCATCCACATTTCGGCCTCCGAGCTGACGCCGTACTCCCGACCGGACGAGTCGATCAGTTTCTGGTTCTGGCCAAAGTTAGGACTGCGGTTACGTCCCGCTGGTCGGCTCGTTGTTCGGCGCTGAAAGGGGGGTAGGCCCTTCGCCGCTGCCCATCCGTCGAAGGCCCCGGGCCGCACGCCGGGTAACGGCCCCCCGGGGAACTTCGACGGAGCAGCCACACCGGCGTGATCACCAACATAATGATCAACAGCGAGAGGCAGACCACGAAAGCCGCGGCACCCATGAGCGAAGGTTACGCGGGTTTGCCCCCGCCGCATACAGACCGATGAAGGGAGATCGGCCCGCCATCAACCCCACGGGGATGGCGGGCCGATAAGTCCGCTACTACTTGAAGGCGTCTTTGATCTTCTCGCCGGCGTCCTTCAGGCTTGACTTCGCCTGATCGGCCTTGCCCTTGTTCTCGGTGTCCTTGTCGCCGGTCACCTTGCCGACAGCCTCTTTAGCCTTGCCGCCTAAGTCGTCGATCTTGTTACTGGCCTTGTCTTCGGCGCCCATGATGCGTCCTCTTTTCGTTTTGGCTTGGGTTGCGGCTCGGAACTGAACCTTGGAGTGGGGATACCTCGGAGGCGGTCAGCCGAAACCCATCGTGGCCGTGACATGAGTTGGCCCGTCACCATAGGGATGGCGACGGGCCGATGTCTTAGGTGCCGGACCGAGCGTAAGCCTCAACTGCACCCTGCTCAGTCAGTCCGCTGATCGTGGGTGATCTCAAAACCAGACTTTTCGGCCGCCGACCGGACGCCCGACTGCGCCGAGTACCCACAGCACGATTCCGATCACCACGAGGATTCCGCCGATGATGTAGAGGATCGAGATGCCGGTGAAGTAACCGATCAGCAGAAGGATTACACCTAGAACAATCATCGGATGCTCCTGGAGGTTGGCGGCCCCGGTGGTGCCGTTGTTATTGCCGGATACCCACGAGCGGCGTCGGTTAAGCCCTGGCGCGAGACGCGAGTCGCCCCGCCGTTAGGGGAGCAGATGGCGGGGCTGAAGAGAGAAGCCCTCGGGGCTCAGACTGCCCGGCGGATACCGGCCGTAAAACCCCTCGAATCGCCCCGCATCCACAGGTGGTGTTCGTAGTCGGCGTGAGCCCCCAAGTTGGTCGACTCTCGACTCGTTCGAAACTATAGCGCGCTATAAATCGACACGAGGCAGAACTCGGAATCTATTTCTAGCGCGCTACACTTCGCCTTCGTGGATCAACTTGCGCTCATCCGGCGAGCAGCCAAGCTGCGCGAACGCCGCCGGGCAGCGGTCGATGAGGCCGACGCTGACCTACGCCGACTGATCCGCGAGGGTTTCGAGCAGGGCATCTCTGGCGAGCGGCTTGCAGAGGCCGCGGGGCTATCAGTGCCGCGGGTCTATCAGATCCGCGACGGTCGTCGCTGAATGCCGCCTGCCTCGCTGTCACGACCGTGACACAACTGATGTACTACACCCACGAACACTGGCGAACGTTCACGGGTGAATCATGTTGTAGGACAACGAAAAACGAACATCGGCGAACATCGGCGAATAAGCTGATACGGACTTAAAATCCCCCAGTGTCGGTTCGAGTCCGACTGGGGGCACGGTGTAGCAGCTGGTGAGAGCGATTTTGAAGGTGGCACCGTGTTCTTGTAGTCCACCAGGTTCACATCGCGCGGAGACTCGAGCAACGGCAACACGACCTTGTCCAGAAAGCGTTCCAGCAGTACAGGTATCTGCGGGTCACGCATGGCCTCGGCCACTTCGTGGTAGCCGAGCAGCAGGGCCGGATACCTCGTTGAGTTCGGTCATGTTCGACTCTCCAAACAAACAGTGCTTACTTCTCGCGGAGCAACCGGAGGTCGGACGGTTCGCGGAGCAGGTCTTCGAGAATCTTGTTGCCCTCGGTGTTGTAGGGCTGGAGCATGTGCTCGTCCCACGCGGCGCGCGAACGGAACATCTCGAGCATCATCCAGGTATCCGAATCATCTTGAGGCTGCAGGAAATGCATGAACACACAGCCCGGCTCGTTCAGGGTGTTCTGGCGCATCGACTGGAGCTGAGCCTCGGCCTCTTGGAGGCGGTCGAGGCGCGGCTTGATGGTAACAACCAGAAACAGCGATCCGTCGTGATCGCCATGGTCATCGTCCGGCAACGGGCACCTCGATCGAGTTCTGCAGTGTGTCGATGAATGCGTCCGTGTTCTTGCTCTGGACGAACGCGGCGACCGCGTCGTACACAGCGTGCTGGAAGTCCGTCGACATCAACTCGCCGTGGGTGATAGACAGCAGAACCTTGTCCTTCCACAACGACTCCGAAGCCTGTCGTTGATAGGCGGGCAGGGATGACACGTCGACGTCATTCCGAATCGGCACGGACCCCTTCGCCTTGTTGAACTCCAGTGATGTCGTCGGATCCGCGATGGTCGCCATGAACTTCATGGCGTTCACGCCGTCCTTGGCATCCGACGACACCACGAACGTGTCGACGATCGCCAGGTACGCGCCCGTGGTCCCGGGATACGGCACATACCCGAAGTCCTTGCCTTCGACCGACTTGTTCGCGACGAGTTCGCCGTAGACGGAGTCGTTCATCGACAGGAAGGCGCACTGGCCGGTGGCCAGCTTCTTCGCCGCCTGATCCCAAGTCAGGCCGCCTGCGTTCGGGTCGGCGCGAGAGACAATCTGTGCGAACTGCGAAAGGGCTTGCCTGAGTTGAGATCCCCTCCAGTCGAACGAATCGTCTCGAATCCTGGCCCACCCATCGGTGCCGATCACCCCGAGCAGTGTGTTCTCGAACAGTTCGGTCGCGGTGAACCTGTCCTTGCCACCAAGGCACAACGCGTTCTTGCCGCTTGCCGCCACCTTCGCGAGATCTGCTTCGAAAGCCTCGGTCGTGTAGCCGGGACCGGGCGCCGGCACGCCGGCGTCCCGCAGCATCCGCTGGTTGAACCACAACACATTTCCGCGATGGGATCCGGTCGGCACGCCCCAGGCTTTGACCCGATAGGTCGCCGCGTCGAGCAATGCCTGTGGCATGGTGCGATCCAAACCCGAGCTTTCGTAGACGCCGGACACGTCGGTGATGCGGTCGGCGCCGACCCACGCACGCAGCGAACTGCCCAAGAATGTCTGCCATACGTCGGGCGGATCACCCGCCTGCAGGCGCGCGGCGAGCGCGACCTGGACGTTGCTGCCGCCACCGCCTGCGATGGCGCCGTCGACAACCTCCACGTCGGGATTCCCCGCCTTGAAAGCGTTGAGCAGCACCTCCAACGCCGGGTGTTCCGAAGGTGACACCCACCAGGAGATCACTTCGAGTCGTTTGGTCGGCTCGGAGAAGTTGGCCTTCTGGCCGCCGCCACTGCACGCCGCGAGGACGAATGCCAGCGCCATGATCCAATAACGCCTCATGCTGTTCGTTCTCCAACCTTGCGGGGCGTCGCCTTCAGGTCGAAGACGGCGAAACTGGTGACGACGGCGAAGCAGACGGCGGGCACGATGAACGAGATTGCCGGGGTGGTCGCGTCGAGGAGGCGTCCCTGGATCAGCGGCATGATCGCGCCGCCGACGATCGCCATCACCAGTCCCGCCGCGCCGAATTTCGTTGCGGGACCCAGACCTTGGAGGGCAACGCCGTAGATCGTCGGGAACATCAAGGACAGGCAGAAGGACAACGCGACGACGGCGACTACGCCCGCCACGTTCGGCGAGAACATTGCGAAGACACACAGTACGACCGCGAGTGCGCCCAGCACCATAAGGACTTTCGTGGCGCGGATCCGCCCGATGACCCACGTCATGATGAACCGGGAGATGAGGAACACGATCAGACTGGCCTGCAGGAGATACCCGCCCAGCTGCAAAGACCCATTGAGCGCCTGCTGCGAGTACTGGATCAGGTATGTCCACGTACAAACCTGCGCCGCGACATTGAAGAACTGCGCGACCACGCCGTAGACGTAGTGCTTGTTCGACAGCAGGATCTTCAGCGGTCGCTTGCCTTCCAGACCTCCGCCCTCGAACTCCTCGACGATCGGTGGCGACTTCTTGATGGCGATGACCAGCCCGATGGCGATCAGGACGAATCCGAGGCCGAGGTATGGGCCCATCACCGCACCAAGCTGGCCGGCGCGGATTGTTTGTTCCTGGGCCGGTGTCAGGTTGGCCATGTTCACCGGTTGGTCCAACTTCGGCAGGATGAGGGTGGCGGCCAAGAGCACACCGATGTTCGTGCCGACTGGGTTGAAGGCCTGCGCGAAGTTGAGCCGGCGGGTCGCGGTTTCTTCCGGCCCGAGCGAAAGCACGTACGGGTTGGCGGACGTCTCCAGAATCGAGCACCCGGCGGCGATGGCGAACAGGGCGACCAGGAACGCCTCGTAGGTCATGATCTTGCTGGCCGGATAGAACGCGATCGCGCCTGCCGCGGCGAGCAGCACACCGGAGAGAAGGCCGGCCTTGTATCCGAATCGCTCGTTGATGAACGCCGCCGGGATCGCCAGCAGGAAGTACGCGCCGAAGTACGCCAACTGAACCAGCGAAGCCTGGAAGGTGTTCATGTCGAAGATCTGCTTGAAGCCCGCCACCATCGGCGTGGTGAGGTCGGCGGCGACGCCCCATGCAGTGAAGCAACAGATGAGGACCACGAACAGCAGCCCCATCCCCGGGTAGACCAACCCCCTTTTCGCCGTCGTGTCGGTAGGTGTGTCGGCGGGCTGATCGGCGTGTTCAGTCGTCGTCATGGTGAGTACCTCTCATCCGCTGAGAAGAGTGCAGCCCCCGATCAGACTGTGATCTGGGTCACGTTACTCAGATGTCATGACCGATGGAACACATTGCGCATATGGCTTGACGTGGGTATTTGCCCGTTTGGTCCCGTTTGTCGCCCCATCCGAGAGAGCTGGGTCGCGACGGAGAGCGCCGGACCGGTTCGTCAGTCGGTGATAACCGCGGCGGCCCGCCGGATGGTGATGCGCGCACCGAGTTCTTGTTCGTCGCAGATCTTAAGATCCGCCCAGTCTCGGTTCGAGTCCCAGTGGGGGCACAGCGCCATTGATGCGGATGACCTTGCACGCCAAGCGACGACGCAATTCAGGACGATGCAAGCGAGCAGCTCTAGAAGACCGGTGGCCCGTACGTCGTCTCGTCGTATCGGCGGAGGTCCCTCGGTGAGCTTTGTAGGTGGGTCGTCAGCAGTTGGCGTCGACGTAGACCGTCATGCCCGTCACCGTGGTGATCAGGTCATCGCCGGCACCCGGTGCACCGGAATCGGTTCGGGAGTAAGTCTGGCCGGGTCGGACCGCACTGACGGTGCACTGATTCATTGGAGCCGGGCCGAATTTGTTCAGGATCACCTGGTAGCCGCCTGCCTGCAGCTGGCTGACCGTCTGGTCGACCGTCGAGGGACCGGCCGGAGCCGCGACGGCAGCGCCGGCCAGTCCCAAAACGGCGGAGGCTAATGCTCCGACTGAGATTGCGGCCGTCGCGAAGGACTTCATTATGGGGTTGTAGGTGGTGCTCATGATGTGCTCCTAGCGGTGGTCGCGGCCCTGGTTATGGCCGCAACCTGAAGTCTCATCGTGATGATTGTCCAAGTCGCGAGTAGACAAGTACCTGTTGTCGCTAGCAGCTCTACCTGCTATCCAGCGCCATACTCGTGTCTGTCGTCTCTCGCGCACCCACGAGGGTTCGACAATGATCGGTCCGCCACCTGTGGGGTGACGGGCCGAACCGTAGGTAAGGCGAGGCCACCGGGCTGGCCAACCTGCCGTGCCACCGGTTCGATGCGAATGCCGCCTGGCTGGAAATCATCCTGGCTGCAACAGATCTGGTGGCCTGGACCAAACTGATCGGCTTCCACGGCCAACCGATCTGGCCACCTGCGAGATCGCCACCTTCCGCTCCCGCGTCCTGCACGTCGCGGCCCTCATCACCGGAGGCGCCCGAAAGGTCCGCGCGCGCATCGGACGCGACCTGGCGGTGGGCCACCGCGATCTGCCAAGCATGGCAACGACTTCGGGCCGCCCTGCCCCGACCCAAGGCAACCCGGCCCTGGACAGCCCGCCCACCGAGCGACACCGGCCGACCCGTCACACCCACCCGCAACAAACAACACCCAAACCGGGTCAGCGCCAAACCCGCCACCATCCACGACAGCCGCGCGAATAATCGAGGTTAGAGCCCGTTGCAACTGAAGGAGTGAACGAATGGTCAGAACACATACTGTTGTCGCGGGGGAAACGCTGTGGCAATTGGCGTTGCGCTTCTATGGCGACGCGGAACTGTATCGGCTGATCGCCACCGCCAGCGGGGTCGCCGATCCCGGCGACATCGATGTGGGGCAACGGCTGATCTTCCCCGACTTCACGAGATATACGGTGGTCGCAGGGGACACGCTGTCGGCGTTGGCGTTGCGGCTCTATGGTGACGCGGAACTGTATCCGCTGATCGCCAGCGCCAGCGGGATCGCCGATCCCAGCGACATCGATGTGGGACAACAGCTGATCATCCCGGATGCCACGAGATACACGGTCGTCGCAGGGGACACGCTGTCGGCGTTGGCGTTGCGCTTTTATGGTGACCCCTCGCTTTATCCGCTGATCGCCACCGTCAACGGCATCGCCGATCCCGACGCCATCGACGTTGGGCAGGTATTGGTCATATTCCTCGGGCGCAGCGACGGGTTCGGGCTGCGTATCGTGGACCGCAGCGAGAACGACCCTCGCATGTGGTACTACCGGTTCCAGACCGACGCGATCGGCTGGAACCCAGGCGTCAATGTCCTGCTACCGGACGACTATCGCACCAGCGGACGCACCTATCCCGTCCTCTACATGCTCCACGGCGGTGCCGCGGACTTCCGCCAGTTCGACTTTCTGGGCATCCGTAACCTGACCGCCGGAAAGCCGATCATCGTGGTGATGCCTGACGGCGGGCAGGCGGGCTGGTACTCCAACCCGGTGGGCTCGTTCGTCGGCCCGCGGAACTGGGAGACGTTCCACATCGCCCAGCTGATCCCGTGGATCGAGGCGAATTTCCGAACGTACGCCGAGTACGACGGCCGTGCGGTCTCCGGGTTTTCGATGGGTGGGTTCGGTGCGCTGAAGTACGCAGCCAAGTATTACGGCCACTTCGCCTCGGTGAGTAGCCACTCCGGCCCGGCGAGTCTGCGCCGCGACTCCGGCCTCGTCGTGCATTGGGCAAACTTGAGCTCGGCCGTCGTCGAACTGGGCGGCGCCACGGTCTACGGCGTGCCGTGGGACGAGGCCAGGGTCAGCGCCGACAACCCGGTCGAGCGAATCGAGAGCTACCGGAACAAGCGGATCTTCCTCGTCGCGGGCACCAGCCCGGACCCGGTCAACTGGTTCGACAGCGTGCAGGAGACCCAGGTGCTTGCCGGCCAGCGGGAGTTCCGCGGACGCCTCAGCGACGCCGGCATCCCACATGAGTTTCGTGAGGTGCCCGGCGGCCACGTCTTCCGGCCCGACATGTTCGTCCTCGACCTCGACGGCATCATCGCCCGGCTGCGATCTGCGGCTCTGCCGCAGCTGTGACCAGGACAACGTTCGGCGCGATGAGCCTGGCTGGCGGCCAACGTCGGCGGAGCGGAATGTGTGTTCGTCCAATGCACACGCGTCGTTTCTGGTCACCCGGCATCGGCGGAAAGGAAGCACCCTGTGCCCCAGTCAGGACCGTGGACCGGCGACCCGGTCTGGCTCGCGGATGTGCTGCGCGCCGAGGGCGTCACGCTCGTCGAGTTTCCCGGTTGGCGCGACCGCGGACACGGAGGCTTCAAGGACATCCGCGGTGTCATGGCGCACCACACCGGATCGGACAACGCCACCGCCGCGTCAATCGCCTACGGCAGGCCGGACCTGCCCGGACCGCTGTCGCAGCTGCACATCGCGCGGGACGGCACGGTGACCGTGGTCGCGGTCGGCGTCGCATGGCACGCCGGCGTCGGCATGTATCCGTGGCTGCCCACCAACATGGGCAACTGGCACATGATCGGTATCGAGTGCGCCAACAGCGGAACCAGCCCGACTGCGCCACACCGCATAAACTGGCCCGACGCACAATATGACGCGTTGGTTCGTAGCTGCGCCGCGATCAACCGCCGCCTGGCGCAGAACTCCAGCCGCACGATCGGACACAAGGAGTACGCGGGCCGCGCACAAGGCAAATGGGATCCGGGCGCCATCAACATGGACATCTTGCGTAGCGACATTCAAGCCCGCATCGGTGCCATTCCCAACCCGGCGCCGACACCGAGACCGCCGGTGCCGGTCGGTGAGTACGCGGACATCCTGCTCTTCCGCGGTTCCGAGGGGCCACAGGTCGCCCAGCTACAGCGCCAGCTCAAGGATGGCTACAACGCGTACGCCGGGCATCTGGTGATCGACGGCGTCTACGGCCCACAAACCGAGGCCGCCGTCAGGGAATTTCAGCGACGCACCCGGGGCTTGAAAATCGACGGCATCGTCGGCCCTGCCACCGCTGCCGCCTTGAACTTGAGGGTGGTGCCACCCGCAGAGTTGCTACTGGTGGCCGACAATGAAACGGACTGAAATACTTGTGACCGCGCTGAACCTCAAACAGTGTGCAGTCCTTGCCAATCCGGCGACAGTCTTCTTGAGGTCGGCGAACGCGCACCGCTGACAGGCGTCTTGCAGCGTGCAAAAGCGTTCCCGCAGGTCCCGCGAGACGGCAGCAGTGTGGCTGGATTGTCGCGGGGGCCAGACATCGAAGATCGAGTTACTGGAGGCTGATGCCACGACCGGGCCCGCATGCGGGCGTCTCTCGACCCGCCGCTCATCGCTCTAATCGATGTCGACGCAGCAACACTGCGATCCGCTGCGGGCATTCCTGGGTGGGCAACACGCCGGGCGGGATCATCGGCTGCGGACACGGTGCGCGGGATGATGGGTGGCGGATGAGCTCGGTGATGGTGGATTGTCCGAAGTAGCTCTTGGACAGAGCGCGGACGCGCATTTCGGGAGGCCGAAGTCGCGTGGCGGACAAGACGTTCGCCTGGCCCGGTTGATTGCCGAGTTGGTCGATGAGCATTTGGATCTCCTCCCCATTCGAGCCGCATGCACCGGGGCGCGCGCCGCGCCGCCCTGTGATCCGCGGCTGATGGTGCGAATCCTGTTGTACGGCTATACCACCGGGGTGCGCTCGTCGCGAGAGATCGAATGCAAATGTGTCGATGATGTGCCGTTTCGGTGGTTGGCCGCTGGGGCGGCACCGGACTATCGGGCAATCGCCCGATTCCGTAAGCGCCACCTGTCTGCGCTCGGGTACCTGTTCGTGGAGGCGTTGGCGTTGTGTCAGGCCGCGGGCATGCTGCGGTTGGGCCGCGTCGCGCTGGACGGGACGAGGCTGCGGGATAACGCGTCAACACGCAAGGTGATGCGCATGCGCCGCGCGTGGATGAGTGAGACGGAAAGGGTTCTCGCCGAGGAGGTCTGGGCCCTGCTGGCCGACGCCGAATCGATCGATAAGGTCGAAGATGCGACGTTGGGCAAAAACAGTCGCGGTGACGAGTGGCCAGAGCGGCTCCGGCGACGCGAAACTCAGCTGGCCAAGATCCGCAAGGGCAAGGGCGCCCTGAAAGTCGAGGGTGGGCACCAGGTCTGCCAGCGAGCCGCTCCGAAGCCGAAGGCGCTGCGCGCGCTGGTCGGCGCGTTATTGCTGGCGTTGACTTGCGCGGGCGGCTACGCCGTCTCGGTGCACAAGAGGGTCATGCTCTCCGTCGACGGCTCACCGATGACGGTGTCGACGATGAGGGTGCGGGTGATCGACGTTGTGCGGGACAACGGCTTCGCCGTCGGTGACCACGACGATCTCTATCCGGCCGCTAATCAGCCGGTCCACCAGTCCGACAGCATCGTCCTGCGACGCGGCCGGCCGCTGCAGCTGTCGGTGGACGGCCAACAGAGCAGGCAGGTGTGGACGATGGCGTTGACTGTCGACGACGCTCTCAAGCAGCTGTCGATGAGCGATTACGCACCGGTTGCGGCGTCTCGCGCGAGCGAATTGCCGCTGGCCGGTATGGCGCTGCCGGTGGTCAGCGCAAAGAACGTGCACATCAACGACGGCGGTGTGACCAGCGACCGGCGCTTGGCGGCGCTCAACGTGGGCCTGTTGCTGGCCGCGACCGACGCACCGTTGGAACAGGACGACAACGTTGTGCCCCCGGCGTCCACGCCGGTCACCGAGGGCATGCAGATCACGGTCACCCGCATCCGGATGCAGAAGGTCACCGCACGCATGCCGCTGTCGCCGTCGACACGACGGATCGCAGACCCGGCGATGAACACGAGCCGCCACGTCGTCGAGGATCCCGGCACTCCCGGCATCCAGGACATCACCTTCGCAGTGTCGATCGTCAACGGCGTCGAAACCGGCCGACAGCTGATGGCCCACGACGTCGTGACACCGGCCCGGCCCTCGGTCGTGCGGATCGGTGCCAAGCCGGGCACCGCGGTACCGCCGGTGAGCAACGGCGCGACCTGGGATGCGCTGGCGGCATGTGAGGCAGGCGGCAACTGGGCCATCAACACCGGCAACGGCTTCTACGGCGGCGTGCAGTTCGACCAGAACACCTGGGAGCGCCACGGTGGACTGCGTTACGCGCCGCGCGCCGACCTGGCCACACGAGAAGAGCAGCTCGCGATCGCCGAGGTCACCCGGGCACGGCAGGGCTGGGGCGCCTGGCCGGTATGCAGCGCCAGAGTGAGGGCGAACAGATGATCAGCTCATGGCACGTAACACCGGGATGCACTGGCCGGCGTGCGTGCGGCGACCCGCTCGGAACTAACAAGACCACTCGCCGCGAAGCAGGCGAGTCAGTGTTGGAAGTCGATGACGAGACGGGGCGGCCCGCCGAGCACAAAGACGCGGAATGGGACCTCGGAGCGCAGACCGACGACCCAGGTGAGCACAGCCTCGAAGTCACCAGCCGCCTTGGCCTCGGTCACAACGGCGGTGTCGGCGGTAACCGTCGATGGTCCGAAGTAGGTGCGTTCGCCGGTGCCGGCTGCCGTTGCCGACGTGAGCGCGATGCGCACCGCGGCGTTCGCTCCCGGTAGAGGTATGTCCGCGCCCGACGCATCCTCCTGCATTGGCAGAGGCCGGTAGCCGATCGTGTAGCCAGGCACAAGGTCCGTGAACTCCAGAACCAAGCGGTCATAACCATCTCTTGAGCCCAGGCGAACGGCGGCAAGGTGGGCGGTCTGGCTGGTGTGAGCCACGCTCACGTCCGAAGTGGAGGCGTCAGTAGAGGGCGGCGGGTAGGGGGCTGGGCTCGAACTCGGGATCGGCGGGATGAAAGGGGTTGAGGGCTTGTTGCTCAGCCCGCAGGCCGAGATAAGCATCGTGACGGCGGTGAAAGCAACAGCAGCAATCAGGCGGCGCACGACTTAAAAGCTTAGGCGTGGCTGTAAATCGCGCTCTACCGATGGTTCAGTCAGGCAGTTGGCAAGCTCAAAATCCGCCCAGTGTCGGTTCGAGTCCGACTGGGGCACTGGATTCTCCAGCACATGGTCGGCGGTTCGGATCGCCAGCGCCGCGCCTGTCAATGTCGGGTTGACGGCCAGAGGAGTCGGGATGAGTCCGACCGTGGCGAGGTACAGGTTTTCGGTCCCCCAGACGCGTCCGAACCCGTCGGTGACGCACGTCCCGTTTTCGTTGTCTCCCATCCGGCACGTGCCCATTACGTGAGCGAAGCCGAGGTCCATCCACTGTGGCTCCACGCCGGTCCGGAAGCGACCGAGGTGACGGGCAAGCGCGTGTTGGTCCGCGGCGACAGCCTCCATCCGCTGGCGGTCAGCATCGCGCAACGGAACGTCGAAATGCACTGTCTCGTCGTCTCCGATGATCATGGTGTTGTCCCGATGGTTGTCCACCGGACAGAAAGACTGAATCTCGACCAGCCGGTTCGGCGGCACGTCAGTATCGGGCGGCACCGGCAGTGTGGGGCAGGTGTCCCGCAACACCATCGTGTTCCAGGGCGCTTCGGTACTCGGGGGAATCCACAGACGCGGTGGCAGGTCGAAATCGCCGCCGCTGCACAAGCTCTCATCGAGCACGAGCTGCGAGAACAAGACCGGGTGGTAGGTGACGTATGTGCCGAGCGCCGGTGTACGCAGCCCCGATCGGTGCAGCAGAATCGGCGCGCCGAAAGCGCCCGCGGCCACGACCACCACCGAAGCGTCGATGAGCTCGCCGCCCCACAGCTCGACCGCCGACACCCGCGATCCCTCGACGACGACGCGACGCACATCGCCCGCCTCTACCGCCACACCGGTGTCAGCCAGCACATCGTGAGTGGCGACATAGTGAATCGTCGCCGAATCCAGCAGGCGGCCCGCCATTGGCTGTCCACGAATCTCACGACCGGCCTCGGCAAGGGGTGCGCGTAGCCGCTCGACGATCCGCTGTTGTCGCACCGAGGCGGCGAACGTGTCGTCATGCACGTCGAGATAGCGTTCGGCTTCACCCAGGTAGTGGTCCCACTCGGGTGCCGGCATCGCAGCCCACTGCTCGAACGTGGACGGTCTCGGGCAGTTGTTGGTCCACAGGGCGCCTTGCCCGCCGACAGCGGCCGTCGTCGACGCGCCCGGCAGACCCGCAGGTGGTGCTGCCGCGTCGAAATATGTGAATTTGTCGGCGATTCCGGCGAAGAGGTAATCGGGGTCGCGCTGGAAGCGAGTTTGGTTGCGAACGTGGCTACCTGGTGGATCTGAGATTGCCGGACCCGCTTCGAGCATCGTCACGCCACGGCCACCTTCGGCGAACCGGCGCGCAATGACGGCGCCGATCGGTCCGCTGCCGATGACCACGACGCCGCCGCGCATCAGCGAAGGTTCCGGTCCATGCCTGCCTCCCACTAGGTTGGTGACGGCGTCACGGTACGCCGAGCGGCGGATGTGCGACGGTACTTTGCCTGGAAAGGAAGCAGTGGAAGCCATCCCGGTCATCGCCCTCACCGGCTATCTCGGTGCCGGCAAGACAAGCGTGCTCAACCACGTGTTGCGCACGTCGCGGGGGCGGATCGGCGTGGTAATCAACGACTTCGGCGATATCAACGTCGATGCCGGCTTGGTCAGCGGTCAAGTCGATGAGCCGGCCTCGATTGCAGGCGGTTGCATCTGCTGTCTGCCCGACGACGGGGAGCTCGATGTCGCGCTGACCAAGCTCGCCGATCCGCAATTGCGCCTCGACACGATCATCGTCGAAGCAAGCGGACTGGCCGATCCCGTGTCGATCGCCCGGATCGTCGGCTTCAGCGGCGTCGACGGCGTGCGCGACGGTGGGGTGATCGACGTCATCGATGCCGCAGCGCATTTCGACACGGTCGACCTGGGCGGAACCGCGCCGGCGCGCTACGGCGCGGCGACGCTGGTTGTGGTGAACAAACTCGACCGGGTTCCGGTGGAAGATCGGGACACGAGCGTTGGCCGGGTGGAACACCGTGTCCGCGAAAGGAATTCGCGTGCCCACGTAGTCGGCGCAATCGACGGTCGGATCGATCCCGCATTGCTGTTCGACGTGGCGGCTGCCCGCGACGAGGTGGGCCAGCTGTCGTTCCGGGATTTGCTCCTCGCCACCGATGCCACCGATGTCACCGACGAACACGACCACGTTCACGCGGACTCGGTCACCGTCACCAGTGACGGCTCCATCGACCCCGACGCGGTCCTGGACCTTCTCGAAGATCCGCCCGCAGGCGTGTACCGCCTGAAGGGAACCGTCACCGTCCGCCATCGCTCCGCAAGCCGGGGCTATGTCGTCAACGTCGTCGGCCACTCGGTGCATATCATGCGGGCATCGTCGCGCCTGCCCGCCAATTGCCTAGTAGCCATCGGACTTCATGTGGACATCGACGACGTTCGCAGTCGACTCACCGACGTGCTGAGTCCGGTCGCCACGTCACCGTCCGCCACCGCGATACGGCGTCTGCAGCGACGCGTGAACGGCAGCGGCTAGAGCGTCCCGGAAACGCCCGCGGGATGCTGGGCGGTGCTGGCGCTGAGCGTACGACTACGCACAGAGTTATTTGCGAAACCGAATGGAAAGCCTGGTAGAGCGATTAGCGTGAGCGCACTGGACATTTGACGCTGCCGTCCGCGGAGCTAAGTGGTTGGAGGGTGCGTTTGGAGGTCGAACCGGGCGCCGACCACACGGCCATACTTGCGCGGCATCGACGCGACCGAGCAGTGCTCGCGGTGGTCTTCCTACTGCTGTTTGCGTTCTCCTACAGCGAGGATTTCGTGTTCGCTGTGCTCGAGGGGACCGGCCGCGACCACGTCGCGGGATGGCTCATCGGGCTTGTCGGCTTCGACGCGGCGGTGCTCGCCGTGGTGGGTCTGTTGAAGCGCGCCATCGCCCGCGCCGACGATGATGCACCGCGACTGTGGCGATGGTGGTGGATCTCGTTTGCCGCCGTCGTTTGTCTCGACGTGTTTTTGGTTCTTCTGCCAGAAGGCCATCCGCTGTGGATCGACCTGGCGGCGTCGGCTGCGCTCGCCATCCTCATGGGCATTCTGATGATGGTGTCGCTCAACGGCGATCCGCTCACATTGTTCAGCAGCGTGCGACGATCGGCGGAACAGACCGATTGGGCACGAGTGCGGGCTGTGGTTCCGCTCGTAATCGGTACGTTCGCTTGCTATATCGCCTCCACGGCCTTCGACGACTTCTTCGACCTCGACACTGTGCGGGTCCTCGACCCTGAGATGGCGGCCGAAGTCGCCGCAATGCCGATCGCTGAGAAGCTCGGGGCGTTGGCGACGTTGTGTGAGGGCGCCGTCAGTCCAGCGTTCTTCCAACAGATCGTCGCGGTGATCCCGCTGCTGCTGCTGACGATCGGTGTGGAGTTCAACTTCTTTCGGCGCGCCCTCGATGAGCCTGCCCAACGCGCCGCTGCGGCGGCGACCGTGGCCGTTATGACGATCGGCCTGGCGCTGGCGGTGTCCACGCTGCCGTGGGCCGACACAGGCTGTGGCGGTGTGCTCGGCTATTGGCATGAGTATCTGACTTTCGTTGTTTCGGTCCAGGGCGTCGCCACGGGGCTCGCAACGCTCATGTGGTTGCTCGTAGCGAGCACTCCCGACCAACGCATCGCGGCGGAGGCAAACCATGACTGAAATCGGAGTGCGCCAGCGGGGCGATCGCGCGGTGTTCGGCGTGGTCTTCCTCATGTTTTTCGCGTTCTCCTACAGCGAGCAAATTGTCTCGGGGCTGTTCCCAGTCGTCGGCGGTGGGCAGACCGCATGGCGGGTCGCGGTTGTCGTCGTTGACGCCGTTGTATTGGGGTTGGTCGGGCTGATGAAGCGCGTCATCACCCAGGCCGACGGCGACGCGCCGCGGCTATGGGGCTGGTGGTGGACGGGCGTCGTCGTTCTCCTTGGTGTCGATGTATTTCGGCTCTTCCCTCTGCACTCGATTCAGGTCGACGTGGTCGCCGCGACGGTCTACGCCGTTGCCATGGGATGGACGATGGCGGCGTCGCTGAACGCCGATCCGCTCGCCCTGTTCAGCACGGCGCGTCGAGTGTCATTGCCGACGGATTGGGTGCGGGTGCGCGCGGTTGTCCCGCTGGTGTTGGGGACGTGGCTCTGTTACCTCGCGGCGAGCGCGTTCGTCGACTACTTCGACGTCGACACCATGCGGGCGATCGATCCGGCGACCGCACAGGAGGTCGCCGACCTGCCGCTACCGCAACAGATGGCGGTGCTTTCTCAACTGTGCGAGGGAGCGATCAGCCCGGTGTTCTTCAACCAGATCGTCGGCGTAATGCCGGTCTTGTTGCTGACTCTCGGTATCGAGTTCAACTACTTCCGAAGGACTTTGACCGACGCCGGGCAGCGCGCCGCGACCGCGGCCACCGTGACGGTGATGGCGGCCGGCCTGGTCGGAGCGCTCTCGACGCTCCCATGGGATGGCCAAGGATGCGATGACGTGTTGTCTAGCTGGCACGAGTACCTGGCGTTCCTATTCGCCGTGCAGGGCATCTTCACCGGGTTGGCGACTCTGGTGTGGCTGCTTGTTGCCAGCACACCCGACGTTGCCCCTACCCGCGACTAGTCGTTTTTCTGTCGCCGTCGGTATTCAGGGATTCGTCCTCTTCGCGTTCGGATAGCGTGTAGGTCTCCTGACTGGCGCAGATGTCGCATTGAACACCGTCAGGACAACGACTCGTCCAACTCGCCCAGCGAGGCGATCAGGGCATTGTTGGCCGAGTAGTCGACCGGGCACGCGATGATGCTGACGGTGTCGTCGTTGAGAGCTTCGCGCAGGGTCGGGAGCAGTTCCTCGGCCGCTGAGATGCGGTAGCCCGTCGCGCCGAAACTCTCGGCATAGGCGACGAAGTCAGGATTTCCGAAGTGGGTATCCACGTTGTGGCCGATCTCGAGGTCCATCTTCCAGCTGATCAGTCCATAGGCGTTGTCCACCCAGACGAGGATCACCATCGGTGTTCTGAGTCGCAGGGCGGTCTCGATCTCCTGCGAGTTCATCAGGAACGCACCGTCGCCGGTGGCGACGAGTACGTTCGCGGTGGGCCGGGCGATCTTCGCCGCGATCGCCCCGGGCAGCGTCCAGGCCATTGTCGAGAGTCCATTGGAGATCAGACAGGTGTTCGGCTCATACGTCGGGTAGAGCCTGGCCATCCACATCTTCAGGGCGCCGGTATCGACGAGGACTATGTCGTTGCGCTGCAGGGCTGTTCGCGTGTCAGCGACGATGCGGGCCGGCGCGAGCGGGAACCTGTCGTCGGCGCGTCCTCGGTCGAGCTCACCAGAGAGCAGTTCACGGATCCGTTCGCCACCGGACGTGGACGGATGCTCGCGAGTCGCCGCTGCTGCCAGCGCATCAAGGCTGCGTCCGATATCGGCCTGCAACCCGACTGCGACGTCGTAGTGGGCGTCCACTTCGGCGGGGAAGCGGTGGATGTGGATGATCCTCGTTTCACCGCGCGGGTTGATACGGACTGGGTCGAACTCCTGCAACTCGTAACCGACGGCGACGATGGCATCGGCGTGGTCAAAGCCGAAATTCACGTAGTCATGGCGCATGAAGCCGACTGCTCCGAGTGCGAGCGGATGGTCGTCGGGCATGACGCCCTTGCCGTGAAACGTTGTCGCAACTGGGATGTCGAGAGACTCGGCGAATCGGCGTACCGCTTCAGACGCCCCGCTTCGGGCAGCCCCGTGACCGGCCAGCAGGATGGGATTGCGGGCCGAGCGCAGAATCTCTGCGGCACGCTCTACCTGGGCGGCTGAGGGATCGTCGGGCTGCGGGACGTTGACGCGTAAGGCGCCCAACCCTGCTGGGACGGCGGCGGCCTCGACGTCCTCGGGTACGGCGAGATAGACCGCTCCGGGGCGCTCGGTCTGTGCGAGCTTAAAGGCTTTACGAACCATCTCCGGCACGGAGGACGGAGTCGCTACAAGTGCGGACCACTTCGTCACCGGTGCGAACATCGAGACTAGGTCGACGCCTTGGTGTGACTCCTTGTAGCTACGGGCCATCCCAACCTGCGCCGAGAGGGCAAGGAGCGGAGTGGAATTCGTGGTCGCGTCTGCGACGCCGAGTAGAAGGTTGATTGCGCCGGGACCAAGTGTTGCCGAGCACACGCCGGCTCGGCCGGTCAATCGTCCATAGACCTCGGCCATAAATGAGGCGCCCTGCTCGTGACGCGTCAGCACGTAGTCGATCGACGACCTCGACAGCGCCTCGACCAACCGGATGTTCTCCTCGCCCGGGATGCCGAAGACATGCGTCACGCCCTCGTTCTCCAGGCACTCGACAATCAGCTCGGCGGTCGTGCGACTCGGTTCGCCCACACAAGCGAGCCTAACCGCGGCAGCACGACACCTGACGCGTCACGTTCAAATCGCAATAACAATCTGTGCCGTGGTGCACACTGACGGAGTGAGCACCGCCTGATGCTCACCGCGCCGCCGCGAAACTGGTGCGCGACGAAAGGCGATGGCATGCAGGCGAACATGACAGTCCACGCAGTGTTGGTTCGTGGATGCAGCCCTTACTCCGATCCGGTAGCGCGGCATCGTGCGGCTCTGAGTCGAGGCAAGAAGTTCTGACATCCGCGGGGGAGATGACGATGAGCGCCCAGCAGCAACAAGCACTTAATTCGCTGTACGCGATCGACAACGTGCTCACGATCAAGATCACGATGCCGCAAGGTGATTGGGATGCGGTGCGAACCGAGCAGCCGAAGGGCGGCGTATGCAACTTCGAGTGGACCGGTGGCGCCCGGTTCACGTGGCGAAAGGCGGCGTCGGTCGAAATCTCGGGCACGAGCTTCCCCGCGCGGACCACATTCACCGAGGTGGGCGTCAAGAAGAAGTCGTTCTGTGGATCGCTCCGTAGCGACAAGCCGTGCCTGCACATTGACTTCGGAAGATTCCGTGACGCCAACACTCCCCAGATTGAAGCGCTGATCGGGTCACGCTATATCACCCTCAACAACTCCATTCAGGATCCGTCGTATATCCGGCAGCCGTTGGGTTACAAGTTGCTCGCGATGGCCGGGTTGCCCCATTCACGCTGCAATTTTGCCCGGGTGTTCGTGAATGGAACGTTGGTCGGCCGAGGGGATCCTGAGGTCAACAGCCCGGGCATCTACGTCAACGCCGAACCGGTCATGAAGCGCTATATCGAGCGCAACTTCAATGGGAACATGAAGGGCAACCTGTACGAAATCGAGCATCACGACGATTTCCTCAAAGCGCGCCTGGATTTCATCGCGGTGGAAAGCTTGTCCGCGTTCGAGAACAAGGCCGACTTGAAGTTCGCGGACCAACACATCGCCGCCCACGGGGTTGACGGTGCGGCCCAGGTGCTCGATCTGGAGCACTTCATCAAGCTCGATGCAATGGAGTTCTATCTGAAGCATTGGGACGGCTACGCCGACAACACGAACAACACCTACATCTACAACGACGTGACTGCCATCGAGACGCCCGGCGTGGACAACGTCAAGTTCAAATTGATCCCGTGGGGCATCGATCAGACCCTCCAGCCCGAAAGGCCGTTCAAGCTGGGCCGCGAGGGGCTGATCGGCAAGCTTGTGCGCAACGATGCCGCCCGCCGTAAGCAATTGATCGACCAGGTGAGGACCTACCGCGAGACCATCTTCGCCCGCGAGGTTCAGCAGAAGGTGCTGAAGCCGCTGATCAACAAGATGGAGGCGCTGCTCGTCGACTTGGGTGTGCCGAATGTCGTATCGGAGATCGCGATAGTCCGCCAGCAATTACGGCTGGCCGAATCGGTCGGCTACATCTGTGCGGGGCTGCCCGACGCCACTGCGGTTTATATCCTCCACCAGCGCACCGGCGAATGCATGCACGCCAGCAACACCGAGACGATTCCGCCGGGTGTCGCCGATCCGCTGAACTTCGAGGTGTACCGCCTCCCCTTCAGGGACGACAACGACAAGTCGGATCTCTGGTTCTTCAACACGCTTGGAAATGGGAGGTCGCTGACCAGCCAGGCTTTCGGCCGCGTGCTTCACGCCAGCAACACGCTGGTGACGCCCCAGGGACACAAATATCTCTATACCTGTCCGTCAAGTAATACCGACCATGCCGAAGAATTTTCGATTGTGCCCGTCAGGCCGGAGGACGACGACGAGTTCTCCTTTACCGGCTACTTCAATCTGTCCAGCGTCCGGACCAATTTGGGTGCAGCGTTTGGGGAGGACATCACGCCAGCGGGCAGGGCACGGATCCATCAGGAACCCGGCGGGTCGAAGCTGTATCTCTACTGATCAGAGTTCTCAGTCGCGGGCCTTGACTACCGCATAGCCACCGGTGTCGTCGACTAGAAGGATCTTCCGCTTGCCGCCGCTCGAGAACGTCGTGACGCCCTCCGGCTTCATGGACCGATGAAACTTGACGTCGATGAGCCTGACGTCGTCGCTGCTGCCGTTCCAAGCGCAGAGCTGAAACGGTTCGTCGCCGTGGGAGAGCGAACGCCCAAGCAGAATCAGGAAGTCGCCGGTCTGCTCGTCGTAGGAGATGTCCCGGATCCCCTGTCTCGCCGTCGATTGCGGTATGCGGGCAAGCAAAACAGATGGAGTGCTGAGCGCCGCCGTCGTCCACGTGGCTGCGCCGGCATCGACGGGGACCTGAATCATCGAGACGCGTCCGGGTTCCGCTGGTCCCCGTTGGCCGAATAGGAGCGCACTCGCGCGCGGATCCCAGGTAATGCCTTCGATGTTCAGTCCGCCCGCGTCCGGTTCCAGTTCGCCGGACTCGTCGAGTGAGCGATCCTGCGACAGTAGCCAGGACCGGAAACCATCCATCGCGTCCGCGAACAGGTCACCCTCGGGGGTGTAGCGGACGCGCACCAATCCGTCATTGACTTTGGCCCCTCGCGATACAGAGCGAGGATGCCGCGATGAGAAAGGTCTCGCCGTCCACGTCGACACGAGTGAGACCTTCGGGATCACCCAATTGTCCTTCAGCCAGGCCCACCAGTGGGCGCCGCCTAATCCCTTCGACTTCTGCGCCGTCGGCGTCGAGCACGAATTCGAACAGGGCCGACGAGTCGTGGTTGTCGATGAAGACGAACCGGCGTGGACCCACTTGCACGACGCCTGAGGCGTTGAACGGCACTCCGCCGTTCTTCTCGGGGAAGGGCGTCGACTTGACCTTGCGTCGAAAGGTACGACTCGTGGCACGTTGGAACGAGTGGAACGCTGCGGCGATCTTCGCGGTCCAGTCAGCCACGTCGTCCAGTATCGCGCTCGAATTACCGCCTCCACGCCGAACGGCGCAACACACAAGCTTTGATAACAAGCTGGTCAAGCCACGCGCGCCATGCGTGGAGCGCCGCCTTCTCACTGCTAGCTTGCCGATCGTGAGGCTTTGGCTTGGTCGACTCTGCGCGGTGCTCCTCGCGGCCCTGCTCGCGGTCGCGGTTGCGCTTGAAACACCGACCGCCGCAGCGTATTCACGCAACGGGCTGCCCGTGGAGTCCCTCGACGTGCCATCGCCGTCGATGGGACGCGACATCCGCGTCCAATTCCAGGGCGGCGGTCCGCACTCCGTCTACCTGCTCGACGGGCTTCGGGCCCAGGACGACGCCAACGGCTGGGACATCAACACGGCGGCGTTCGAGTGGTTCTACCAGTCCGGCATCTCCGTCGTCATGCCCGTTGGCGGGCAATCCAGCTTCTACTCGGACTGGTACCAACCGGCGACGGGAAGCGCAGGGACGCTCACCTACAAATGGGAGACGTTCCTGACCCAGGAGCTGCCTGCATGGCTGGCAGCCAACAAGGCTCAGACCCCGACAGGCAATGCCGTTGTCGGGCTGTCGATGTCGGGCAGTGCGGCGTTGATTCTGTCCATCTACCACCCGACACAGTTCATCTTTGCCGGCTCCTTGTCGGGATTTCTCAATCCCTCAAACGGCTTGTGGCCCACGCTCATCGGCTTCTCGATGAAGGACGCAGGTGGCTACAGCGCGTCGAACATGTGGGGGCCGACCAGCGATCCCGCATGGCGTCGCAACGATCCGACGGTCAACATCAACACATTGGTGGCCAACAACACCGCCGTTTGGGTCTACTGCGGCAATGGTGCGACGTCAGATCTTGATGACGGCTCAAACTTCGGCACCCAGTACAGTGCCCAGTTCCTGGAGAACATCACCCTGTCGTCCAACAAGGAGTTTCAGCAGAAATACGTTGCGGCGGGCGGTCACAACGCGGTGTTCAATTTCCCGGTCGACGGCACTCACAGCTGGGGCTACTGGGGCTCGCAGCTGCAGGCCATGAAGCCCGACCTGGTGCGGATCATCGGCACGCAACCCTGACTAACCGAAGTGCGTCTGCGGACGCTCGAGCTTCACGCCGTCCACGCTGATATCAAGCTTCTCGTTGTAGAACGCGACCATGCCCGTGATCGGCGCGACGGAAGGCAGCGGGTAGTGATACGTCCATGCAAGGTCCGGCTGGAGGGTGTCGCCCACCCGCACGGACCAGTAGCCCGTCGTCACACCCTTGTAGGGACACAGTGTCTCGGTGCTGGACGGCTCCAGATGCTCGAAGGCAACGTCGGTCCTGTCGATGTAATACCGTGTCGGCAGACCGGTTTCGAACAGCAGCACGGGACTGTGGGTGTCGGCCAGCACGACGCCGTCTAGTTCGACGGTGACGTGGCGGTGCGAGCGCAACGCGTCGACCCGAACGTACGGGTTGCGGGGATGCCCCCAGATCGGCTCGTCCTCCTCGAACCAGTTCAACGGATCCCAGTCGAAGCGCACCAGTCCGGCAACGGGGCCGTCGCCGTCGTCGAACACCCGCGCGGCCGACTCGTAGGTCTGCCCGTCCCCAACCAGCGAGAACGTCCGCGAAGGGCCGAGCTGCACCTTCTGCGCATGGTTCTCGTCCCGCAGGAACTCGGCTCGCACGTCCGAGCGCGGGATGTAGTACTGCGGGTAGTACGGCACCTCCCACACATACCGAGCCGACGTCGTGTCGAAGACCAGCTGGTGGCCGAGGTAGCCGCGGACCCGCCGCGGCGCCGGTTCAATTCGTCCACGCACCGCAGCCATCTGGGGATAGTCGGGTGCTGGCCGCTGGGATTTGGTGGTCACGCCTCCATGATGGCCGGAGAGCACCGTGGGGACCAGTGCGGTCGGGGGCCTACAGTGAATGCATGCGCATTGCCCTTGTCGTGGTTGGTGTGGTCGTAGCGTTGTTCGGTTTACTGTGGGCTCTGCAGGGCTTCGGCGTCGTCGGCGGTAGCCCGATGAGCAACACCACCACCTGGTCCATCATCGGTCCGATCGTTGCGTTGATCGGCATCGCCATCGCGGTCGGCGCAGCGCGCCGCAAGTCCTAGGGCAGTGGCCGCGGGCTGGTTGTCTTCCCCGAGCGACGAACCGAGCCCCACATCGTGCGACCGGACCTCGGTATCGGGACGGATTAAAAAATTCGCGCAGATCGACGAGCGTGACTAAAGCGCGACGGTAACGTCGTACAGCGAATCCGAGTCACGTTGCTCGATCGTTGGGCCACCAATTCCCTTACAGCTGAACGTGATTCGGCGTAGCGCCGGTTTCATGTCAGTTATCTTGAGGCCTGGCGACAGCAACGATCTTGTCCGCAACCCCACATCCACTATCACGACTGGCCTGACTTCAACGGGGTCACCGGCGTCGACCGCGCGGTACAGATCGTCGCGACCGGCTCGACGGGCGGTCCGTAGCCGGGTGGGTCGTCCATTCGGATGAAGCGCAGTTCATCCCTCAAGTCGTGCGATCGCACGCTGCCGGACCCGCGTGATCCTCGGCAGTCTCGACCGCATGACAGTTTTGGTGTTTCCCGGTCAGGGCTCCCAGTGGGCGGGGCACTTGCCGAGTTGTGGTTGGCGAACGGTCTTGTCCCGCAGGCAGTTCTGCGGTGGCCTGGTGGCGTCGGTGCTCGTCACCGCTGTCGCCCCGAAGCAGACGAGTCCGATGACCTTGTCCGGGCACGCCGTCGTCTCGGCCTTCGTGGCGGAACTGCTCGTCACGTTCGCGCTGTGCTACGTCGTGCTGAATGTCGCGACGAGCAAGGATCATCCCGACAACTCGTTCTACGGGCCGGCGATCGGCTTCACCGTTGCAGCAAGCGCCGTGGCCGTCGGCGGAATTTCAGGTGGCGCCTTCAACCCGGCCGTTGCTGCCAGTGGCGTCGCGGTGGGCATGTTCTCCGGATCGATGCTCTGGATGTTCGTTGTGGCCCAGGCCATCGCCGGTGTGGCCGCGGGGCTCGCATTCCGCGCGCTCAACCCTGCCGACAAGTAACCCGACCCTTCTCCCGGCGCTCCCGCTTCGTCAACGGCGACGAAGGGGGAGCGTCCTCATTTGTCCCCAGACCGGATCATTGAGTCATGTGGAACGACTGGTGGTTGTTTCCGCTCGGCATCGTCGGCGGGCTCGTCCTGATCTGGGGCGTTCTCATGGCTGTGCTGTGGCTGACCAAGCCGGGCGACTACGACCTCAGGGAGGCCTTGCGGCTGCTGCCGGACCTGATACGCCTGGTCAAGCGGCTGGCCGCCGATCCCGACACACCCCGCGGCGTCCGGATTCGGCTGGCGCTGCTGCTCGTCTACCTCGCGCTGCCGATCGACCTGATTCCGGACTTCGTCCCAGTGATCGGCTACGCGGACGACGCGATCATCGTCGCGATCGTTTTGCGGTCGGCGACGCGGAGTGCCGGGCCCGACGCATTGGCCAAGCACTGGCCGGGCACGCCGGAGGGGCTGACGGCGCTGAAGCGCGTGTGCCGACTGAACGGTGAATGAACGCCTGTGATCCAGCTAACACCACGTCGTTCATGGGTTGTCCCGAGCGAGCCCCGCAGGGCGGCTTTCGCGCGAACATGCGCGGCAGGTGACGGGCGTCGAGAAGTTTGCTGGCGTGTCGGGTGTGATCTACCGCTCACTTTCGCTCTGAAACCTAAGAGCCCATTTTCTCCCGATTGCTCGAGGCCGATCTTGAATCTGTTGCCATACCGTCAAACACGCATGTGAACGCGGTCAACGGCGTTGCCAGGTCAACATAACAACTGAATAACGAATTGCTTCTTAAGCGCCGCCTGAGAGGTTTTGCCGGATTCCTGGCGATCTGCGAAGTCGCCCGCTCTTAACGCGAACTTTCGTCGCTACACTCGACCGAGATCGCGCCGAGCAGGCGCAGATAGACGTGGAATCTAGAGCCGGTGCACTCCATACCGGCGGAGGTACCGAATGAAGATGGCTAACTTTTTGATGCCTGAGGGCACTACTGATTCCCATGTGAATGACGAGGCGCATGTGGATCCGGATGTCACCCCTGTTGGCACCGTCGCGGTGCGTCGTGGCCCGATCGGCGATATCGCCGCCGGCGCGTCCGTCGTCGTGACCAACTATGGCGACGACAGCGTTTCCTTCCTCAACCCGGACACGCTGGCGGTCGAGGACACCATCGGAGTCCCCGGTGAGCCGTTCGCGGCCGTTGTCTCCGATGACCGCGCCTACGTCAGCACCTCGTCGGCGAACTACGACGCCGTGTCGGTAATCGACACGAACACCAGGACCGTCATCGCGACCTACCCGCTGGCCTTCGGCGTCACCGCCCTGGCTGTCAGTCCGGACGGCAAGCGTGTTTACGCAGGCAGGAACGGACGCGACCATGTCGACGTCGCCGTCATCGACACCACCGCCGAGCGCGTCGGCACTATCGACATCGCCACCGGCGCCGGCATCGGTGTCGACGCCATCGCGGTCGACCCCACCGGTAAGCGGCTCTACGTCGCGACCACCGACGCTCGCGGCAGCCAGCTCGTCGTCGTCGACGCCGAAACCGCCCGCGTCGACCGGAAGGTCTGGGTCGGCTCGCCGATCCGCGACCTCGCCTTCGCCGACGGCACCGCCTACGTCCTCACATCGGACCGAGTCCGCGGCGGCGCCGTCAGCGTCATCGACATGTCGACCAACCGGATCACGGACACTATCGAGCTCGGCATCGGCGCCCCCACGCAGATGACGCTGAGCCCCGACAAGACCCGCGCCTACGTTGTCGAGTACGACCACGTCGCGGTGCTGTGCACGCTAAGCCTCGAGGTCGTCAACACCGTCACGGTCGACACCCGGCCGTCTTGCGTCGCAGTGAATTTCGACGGCGGCAGGCTCTACGTCGCCGACTACACCGGCGACGTCAGTGCGTTCTCCATCGCCTCGACCTTGCCGCCGTCGTACTCGCAGTTCGTGGCGACCGACCCCATCGCGCTTCGCGAACTGGAGCCGGCGACCGCATAACCGGCTGCGAGACTGCGCACAGATTGCGTTCTGGCCCAAAGTCGCGATCTCACCGCAGTTGTACACCGGTGCGACGTGTCCGCGTACAGACACGGTCTCTCCCCAAGGGTTTCGACGAGTAGTGACCCCTAGCGCCAGGTGTAGCGGGTCTTCGGTCGGCCCGCCTTGCCGTAGTCGGTCTGTCGCGTGAGCGTGCCCTCGTCGGCGAGCCGTTCGAGGTAGCGCCACGCCGTCACCCGTGACACCCCGACCTGCTTGGCCACCTCATCGGCCGTGATTCCGTCCGCGGAATCCCGTACCGCGCGGGCGATCTCGTCGTTGGTGCCCGGCGCAGCGCCCTTCGGCGCAGCCGACCGGTCCGCGCCGACCCGCAGTTCGGCAAGCGCGCGATCGACCTCGGCCTGACTGGCCGCGTCGGTACCGGCCGGGAGCGCCTCGCGGTAGCGGCGATAGCGCTCCAGGCGGTCCCGGAACGCCGCGAAGGTGAACGGCTTGAGGAGATACGCAAGCGCGCCGTGGCCGACCGCCGCGCGCACCATCTCCAGATCCCGTTCTGACGTGATCGCAATGATGTCCGGCGCGGGGCGCAGGCCCGACAAACCCGACGCCAAAGAGATCCCGCTCGCGTCGGGCAGCCCAATATCGAGCAGCACCAGGTCGATTGGCGCCTCACCTGCTACAGCGTCGGATGCGGCGCGCATCGCATCACGGGCGGTATGCGCGACCGCCGCCACCGAAAACCCCGGCAGCCGACCGAGATACGTGCGATGCGCCTCGGCGATCAACGGCTCGTCCTCGACGATCAGCACACTGATCACGATTTCACCGTTACCGTCACCACAGATCCGTAGCTGACGTCGGCGCTCAGCGTGCCGTTGTGGCGCTTGACCACCTGCGCCACCAACGCCAGCCCCAACCCGTGGTGGTCGGAGTCGCCCTTCGTCGAGTAGCCGCGCTCCATGGCCGTCTCGAATGTGGCGGCGTCCATGCCGGGCCCGCTGTCGGCAACCCGGATCAACAGTGCGCCGTCGTCCTGGCTGACGGTGACCTCGACCCACGGGTCTTCGCGGTCGCACGCGTCCATCGCGTTGTCGATCAGATTGCCCAGCACGGTCACCATCTCCTGGCCGGACAGCGCGAGATCGTCGGCGTTCGGCGGTAGATGCGTCTCTTCGGTGACGGTCAGCTCGATACCGCGTTCGTCGGCCTGGGCGGTCTTGCCCAGCAGCAGCGCGACCAGTGCAGGCTCACCGACGGCGCTGGACAGTCGGTCGACCAGTTGTTGTGACAGCTCGAGCTCATTGGTGGCGAACTTGACCGCTTCGTCGGCGCGGCCCATCTCGACCATCGTGACGATGGTGTGCAGCTTGTTGGCCGCCTCGTGCGCCTGCGACCGCAAGGTGTCGGTCAGTACCTTCAGCGAACTGAGTTCGCCCAGCGCGCCTTGCAATTCGGTGCGGTCGCGGATGGTGACCACTTCAGCGTCGCGCGGCCCATCCTCGACGGGGGAGCGGTTGACCACCAATACCCGGTCCTCGGTGACATGCAGCTCGTCGCGCGCTCCCGGGTTGTACGTGCGCAGGAATTCCGGCAGATCGGACCGCTCCACGGGGCCGGGCGGCAGCGCGAGCAGCCTGCGGGCCTCGTCGTTGGCCAGCGCCACGCCGTTGCGGTCCACCACGATCAGCCCCTCGGACACCGAATGCAGGATCGCGTCGTGGTGTTCGTACATCACCCGCAGCTCGTCGGGCCGCAGCCCGTGCGTCTGCCGCAACAGCCGGCGCCGGATCGCCCACACCCCAACCAGTGCGATGGCCAGCGCGGCCACGCTGACCGCGGCGATTGTCGGCACTTGCGAGCGCCAGCGGTCGGCTAGGCTCTGCTGCAGGATGCCGGCCGATACCAGCCCGACGATGCGGCCCGATTCGTTGCGCACCGGCGCTACGGCCCGGATCGACGGTCCGAGCGTGCCGGTGTAGACCTCGCTGAATGTCTCACCGCGCAGCGCGGGCTCGATGGTGCCGATGTATTTCCCGCCGATCTGGTTCGGGTCGGTATGGGTGAATCGCGTCCTGTCGGGCGCCATGATCGTGATGAACGCGATCTGGGTGTTAGTGCGAACAGCCTCGGTGACAGGCTGCAAAACCGCGGTCGCCCTTCCGGATTCGATAGCGGCCGCTGTCGACGGTGAGTCCGCCAGCGCAGTGGCGATGCTGATGACCTGCTGACGCGCGGCGGCGTCGCCGTCGCGGCTGGCGTCGAACAGCGCCAGCATGCTGCCTACCAGCACCACCACCGCGATCACCAGGATCTGCAGGGTGATCGCCTGGGTCGCCAGGGACCACGGCCGCGAGCGGGTCAAGGCGTGCCCAGTTCCTCGGCCGCGATTCGGAAGATCTCATCCGCTTCGCCCACCGCCACAAAATGACCGGCTCCCTCAACCGGATGCCACACCACACCGGGCATTCCGTCAGCCACCGCCTTGTTGATGGGGTCCGGTACGAGTCGATCATCCAGTCCCTGCCACATGTGGACTCGCCGTTGGATTGTTGTCACGTCGAAAGCCCAACTGCGATAGAGGAGTTCAGCGTCGCGGACCAGCCCGTCGGAACCGTGAGCGAAGCACTCGGCGCATGAGTCACCGAAGGCGGTTCCGATCTCCGGTCGAAGTAGAAGCTGTTTGTCATAGTCGTTGAGGGAGTTTCGTATTTGTTTGACGAAGGTCTCGGGGAAGTGTTTGGCGGTTAAGCCAAGCGCCGCGTACATCAGGCGGAAGCCGGGCTTGAAACGCAGTGCGAGAGATCCGCCAAGCGCGTCGGCTTTGGAAAGGTATTTCGCTGCCCAGTTGTCACCGAATGCTCCGTAGCTTCCAGGCGCGATGCTGGTGACGTGGCGCAGGCGAAGGGGGTCGATGTAGGCCGCCGCCGCAAGTGCCCACGGGCCACCTTCCGACCAGCCGGTCACTCCGAATTCGTGGTAGCCCAATGCGTCGGCGATCGTGACCAGGTCGTCGGCCCAGCCGGCGTAGGTGCGTGCCTTTTGGGGACTGGACTGTCCCATACCGGGTCGGTCTACGCAGATGAGTCGCAACCGATTCTTCGAAGCCGAATCCGCGAGCAGGCGCGCCTCAAGCCGGCTGCTGGGTCCACCGTGATTGTGGAGAACGAGCGGCCCGTCTGGATCTCCGACTTCGAGGTAGGCGAGAGTGCGGCCGTCTCGGGTTGCTACTCGCCCAGTCAAGGCGTCCACGTCATCGGACCTCCTGAACGTAATGAACTAAAACGTGACCTGGCTCACGTCCTCGCCGAACATCCTTGCAGACCACATTTGGATTTCGACTTGGAGGAACTAGCTATGGCAACCCTGGAAAGGCCCCCGGTACCCGAGCCGCCGGCGCCGCCGCGCCGCCGCGACCGCACTCATTGGCTCTATATCGCCGTCGTCATCGCGGTTCTTGCCGGGATCGCCGTCGGGCTTATCGCCCCCGATGTCGGCAAGAGCGTCGGCGTGCTCGGCACGATGTTCGTCAGCCTGATCAAGATGATGATCACGCCGGTCATCTTCTGCACGATCGTGCTGGGCATCGGATCGGTACGCAAAGCCGCCACCGTCGGCAAGGTCGGCGGCCTGGCGTTCGTCTACTTCCTGGTGATGTCGACGTTCGCCCTCGCGATCGGCCTCGTCGTCGGCAACCTGATCCACCCGGGCAGCGGCATGCACCTGTCCGAGAGCGCGGCAGGAAAGGGCGCCGAACTCGCGGAGAAGGCGCATGAGTCCGGCGGGCTGATGGACTTCGTCCAACACATCATTCCGGACACACTGTTGTCGTCGCTGACCGAAGGCAACGTGCTGCAGGCCCTGTTCGTCGCCCTACTCGTCGGGTTCGCCCTGCAGGCGCATGGGCAGCGCGGGCGAGCCGATCCTGCGCGGCATCGAGCATCTGCAGAAGCTGGTCTTCAAGATCCTGGTGATGATCCTGTGGCTGGCCCCGATCGGCGCGTTCGGTGCAATCGCCAACGTCGTCGGCCAGACCGGCTGGTCCGCGGTGACCCAGCTGCTGACGCTGATGCTCGCCTTCTACATCACCTGCGTGGTGTTCGTGTTCGGCGTGCTCGGCTCGCTGCTGCGCGCGGTGTCGGGCGTCTCGATCTTCAAGCTGGTGCGCTACCTCGCCCGCGAGTACCTGCTGATCTTCTCGACCTCCTCCTCGGAGTCGGCGCTGCCGCGGCTGATCGCGAAGATGGAGCACCTGGGCGTCGACCGCAGCACCGTCGGTGTCGTCGTGCCGACCGGCTACTCGTTCAACCTGGACGGCACCGCGATCTACCTGACCATGGCGTCGCTGTTCATCGCCGACGCGATGGGCAGCCCGCTGTCGGTCGGTCAGCAGATCGGCCTGCTGGTGTTCATGATGGTGGCGTCCAAGGGCGCGGCCGGTGTGACCGGCGCCGGGCTGGCCACCCTGGCAGGCGGCCTGCAGAGCCACCGTCCCGATCTGCTCGACGGTGTCGGCCTGATCGTCGGTATCGACCGGTTCATGTCCGAGGCCCGCGCGGTCACGAACTTCTCCGGTAATGCGGTGGCGACGGTGCTGGTCGGATCGTGGACCAAGACGATTGATCGCGACAAGGTGAACGCCGTTCTGGGTGGAGAGGACCCGTTCGACGAACTCACCATGGTTGACGACGATCGCACCCCGCGTGCCGAAGAGCCGGCGCAGGAGCGAATCCCTGTGCCGTCGTAGGGCGCGCGAAGGAAAGACCCGGCCGAACCCCCCCGCGGCCGGGTTTTTCACTGTCTGGGGTGTCGAGACTGCGGTGAGATCGCGAAATTGCGTGAAATCGCGATCTCACCGCAGTCTCGGCGACATCTGAAAGTTTTTGAAATTCCTTTGAACGCCCTGAGACCTCCGCCCGTTGAACCGGCTGATACCGACCAAACGGAAAGAACGGAGGCCCGCCATGCGTGCCACACTGCTAACACTCATCGCATTGGCCGCGGCGGCCTGCGGAGCGATCCTCGCTCCGGCGGGTTTCGCCTCAGCCGAGTCCGCCGCAGTCACCATCGGCACACTGGAAGCCCAGGGCTTCGATGTGAAGGTCGACCGCTTCGGGAGCGCACCGCTTGAGGATTGCGTAGTCACCAACGTGCGAAACCCAAGGGAGCGAACCGAACTCGTCCCTGTGATTGGCGGGCGTGATCGCAACGGCGGCCGCGACTTCGTTCCCGTCGTCGTGGACCGTACTGTCACTGTGACGCTGGACTGCTCTCGTCGCTGACGAATGGGGGAGGCCCGGCCGGGGCGATCCGGCCGGGCCTTTCACGATTCGGAGATGCCGCCAAAAAGGTTGTCCACCAAGGCGTCAACAAACTCGTGTGTCAGCGGCTGGTCCGGCAGCAGCAGCGACCGGTGATCTGCTCAGCGTGAGCAGTTCAGCGTCACCGAAATCGACTGGCTGGTGACCACCTGCACGAGCACTCGGTTGCCGTCCCTGCCAGGGCCCGTGTAGGGCACCCACTGCGTGACCTGTTGAGGGTTCCTGACGTTGGTCACCACGCATTGGTCGAGCGGCGCGGTGCCGATACGGTCGATGTTGACCGTGTAGCCCTCGCCCTGGAGCCGGCTGATCAACGCCCCCGGCGATTCCTCGGCTGACGCGAGGCCCGCGGGCGCGGCGATCGCTCCGCACACACCCGCAACCACAGCGGCATGCATCCACTTTGTCCGCATGGCTGCACCTCCCGTCTTCGTGTAGGTCAATAGTCCCCCACATCAACCCCCGGGGCGACCGGATTCGTTCCCGGATCCCGCCCAGAAGACGCAAGATCGCACGAAATTGGTCGAAATCGTGCGATTTTGCGTTCCCCAGTTGACGCGTGGGCCCCTCTCGCGGTGAGAGGCGACTAGCGCTCGGCGCGCTGGTACGCCGTAACGACAGCCGCCCCGCCGAGCCCGATGTTGTGCTGCAGGGCGGCGCTGACGTTATCCACCTGTCGCTTGTCGGCGGTGCCGCGCAGCTGCCACGTCAGCTCGGCGCACTGTGCCAGGCCCGTTGCACCCAGCGGATGGCCCTTGGAGATCAGCCCGCCGGACGGGTTGACCACCCACCGGCCGCCGTAGGTTGTGTCGTTGTTGTCGATCAGCTTCGGGGCTTCGCCCTCACCGCACAGCCCCAGTGCCTCATACAGCAGCAGCTCGTTGGCGGAGAAGCAGTCGTGCAGCTCGATCACCTGGAAGTCGGTCGGCCCTAGCCCGGACTGGTCGTAAACCTTTTGTGCAGCTTGGACATTCATGTCGTAGCCGATGAGGTTCTTGGCGCTGCCGTCGAAGGTGCTGTCGAAGTCGGTGGTCATCGCCTGCCCGACGATCTCCACCGCCTGACCGGCCAGCCCGTGCTTGTCGACGAACGCCTCGCTGGCCACGATCGCGGCACCGGAGCCGTCGGACGTCGGCGAGCACTGCAGTTTGGTCAGCGGGTCGGAGATCATCTTGGCCGCCAGGATGTCGTCGAGGCTGTACTCCTCCTGGAACTGTGCAAACGGGTTGTTCACCGAATGCTTGTGGTTCTTGTATCCGATCTTCGCGAAATGTTCTGCGGTGGTGCCGTATTGACGCATGTGCTCGCGGCCCGCTGCGCCGAACATCCACGGCGCGACCGGGAATGCGAACTCGTCGATCTCGGCCAGCGCCTTGACGTGCCTGCCCATCGGAGATTCGCGGTCCTCGGCGCCGCCTTGGAGCGGGCCGGGTTGCATCTTCTCGAAGCCGAGCGCGATCGCGCAGTCGGCCAGCCCGCCGCGGATCGTCTGCGCCGCAAGGAACAACGCTGTCGAACCCGTCGAGCAGTTGTTGTTGACGTTCGCGATCGGGATGCCGGTCATGCCGAGCTCGTAGAGTGCCCGGTTCCCGGACGTCGAGTCGCCCGTGACGTATCCGACGAAGCCCTGCTCGACTTCGGAGAAGTCGACGCCCGCGTCCTTCAGTGCATTGGTGCCGGATTCGCGCGCCATGTCTGGATAGTCCCAGCCCTCGCGGCGACCTGGCTTCTCGAACTTCGTCATACCGACCCCGACGACGAAAACCTTGTTTGGCATCTCATGAGTCCCTTCGCTGTTCCTGCGGTCGACAGAAACACAAAGCGGGCGAACTGTCTAGATGCCCTAACGCGTGGTGCGGTGATGCCAGGCGACGTATCCGCCAGCCAGGTAGTGGACACGGTCGTAGCCGAGGCGGCTGAGCTGCTCGGCGGCGGGGATGGCGTGCCGCGCCGAGACGCTGCAGAGCACGATCTCGCGATGGCGGTCGGTGATCTGGTCCGCGATGGTCGCGGGGTCGATGAGCAATGCCCCGGTGATGCTGCCCTGATGGCGGGCGACCTGGGGGCGGATGTCAACGAGCAGCGCGCCAGCGCCGTGCCGGCGTCGCGCGGTCGCCGCCGAGATGGGCCGCGGCATCGCGAGTCTTTCAGTGTGGTCGTTGAGCGAAGTGGTCATGGTGGTTGTTCTCTAGGTGTGGTGCGGGGGCCCCGCCGCCGCAGCGGGGCCCCCGCATGGGGAGGGGTTATTCGAAGTAGCCGGTGTACTCGGGGCAGTAGACGTTCACCGAGGCGACCACAAAGACCGCGGCCTGATGGGTGGTCAGATCCGTGTTGTCCAGGATCTCCTGGCCGAGGTCCACCGGGTCGGCTCCGTCGTCCAGGGCGCTGCACACGTAGTGAGCGTTGGAGATGACGGCCTTCGGGGTGTCGTACGAGATGCCCTCGCTGGTGATCTCGGTCAGGAACGCGTCATCCGTCGAGCTGAGAGCGCCGGCGGTGCCGGCGGTAGCAACGGCGGCAAGCCCAAGGGCGCCCGCGACGAGCGCGGTGCCGGCGAACTTGGTGATGCGATGCGAGGCGAACATTGGACTCCTTGTTGATGTCGGTTTGTTCCGGGTGGTTTCCGGGCTGACATCAGAGTCTGATAGCGGCCTTGCGGGATCCTTGGAGAATCCTTGGCGGCCGGAAGCGCCTGCTCAGCGGCGGCGCGTTAGCCGTAATTCAGCCACCATTTGTGCAGGTCATCCATGTTGGGTGACTGCGCGTCGGCGAGCAGCAGATCGGAGTTCTTGCTCCACACCAGATCCGGCCCGTTGTTGTAGGTGCCACACGCGATACGGCCCTCGACGTTCTCGGGCGTTTCGGTGTAGTGCCAGGTCGTCGGCGAGTCGATGCCGCTGCCCGGGCATTGGAACAGCTCTGAGTTCTCCTTGATCGCGCCGTCGAAGTGGGCGTCAAGGGTTTCCTGATCGGCAAACACGGAGTACCGGGCATTCGCAGGCCCCCCAGGCGTGGTGGGCGCCGTGCAGTCAACCGTGGCCAACGCGCCGGTGGCCGGCGGGTGCACGGCCTGGCACGCGTCGTTGTCGTAGCCGGGTGGCAGCAGCGCCATCAGCTTGGAATCGAACGACTGCGAGCTCTCGGTGGTAGTCGTCGTTCGCGGGGTTCTCCTCGTGGTTTCCGTTGGCTCAGTCGTCTCCGAGCTGGTGGTCGTCGGCCCCGCTGACGTCGACTCGTCGGGCTTGACCAGCCACCAGATGCCCAACGCACCGAGGATGAGAACGAAGACGCCTGCCGCCGCGGCGATCGGTATCCACGGCACCTTGCTACCGGGCCGCGGTGGTCCTGGTGGCGGTGGTCCCGTCGTCCACATCGGCCCGCTGGGCGGCCCACTCGCCGGTGGCGGTGCTGTGTGGAACGCGACGGGTCGGGAGGCGGGCTGCGGCGCAGGGGTCACCCCGAACGGAGGCGGCGTGGGCGGAGGTGTCACCCCGAACGGAGGCGGCGTCGGCGGCGGTGTCGGCGGCGGTGTCTGGTGAATGGGTCGGCCGGGGAGCGGCATGGCGGGTATCGGCATGCCCGGCATGGTCGCGTCTTGACTGCGCTGCAGGATCGTCGCGGCCTGGTCTTGGTCGCGTGCGCTCAGCGCGTCGTTCGCGGCGATCGCCAGGTCCCCGGCACTGACAAATCGCTCCTCCGGCTTCTTGGCCATGCCTTTAGCGATCACCGTGTCGAACGCGGTCGGAATGCCGGGACGCTGCTCGCTCGGTTTCGGGATGGGCTGCATCAGATGCGAGGTGATCACCACGCTGACACTGTCGCCCGGATACGGCTGCCCGCCGGTGAGGCATTCGTGCAGCACACACGTCAGCGCGTAGACGTCGGCGCGGTAGGTCACCTCGTCGTTGGTGAACCGCTCCGGAGCCATGTAGGCGTAAGTCCCCACCGCGGTACCCAGTTCGGTGAGCTTCTCGTCGGTGACCGCATTGGCGATGCCGAAGTCGACGAGATACGCGAAGTCGTCGCGGGTGAGGATGATGTTCTCGGGCTTGACATCGCGGTGCATAACCCCGGCTTCATGGGCGGCGTCGAGCGCAGAAGCGATCTGGCGCACGATCGCCACCGCCCGCGCCGGTGTCATCGGGCCAAAGCGCTTCAACACCTTCCGGAGGTCGGTGCCGTCGATCATGCGCATGTCGACGTAGAGCAGCCCGTCGACTTCGCCGTAGTCGTGGATCGGCACCACATGCGGCTCCTGCAGCCGGCCCGCGGAATGCGCCTCGCGCTGCAGCCGCTTGCGGAATACCGGGTCATGAGACGCCGACTCGGGCAACAGTTTCAGCGCGACGATCCGGTCCTTGACGGTGTCCTCGGCCTCGTAGACCTCACCCATCCCGCCCTTGCCAAGCAACCGCCGCAAGCGATACGGGCCGATCTGGGTACCCACACGGGATTCCTGCCCAGGGTCGGTCATCGGTCGCTCCTCGGATGCGTTGCCAGCGAACACACCCTAATGCCGAGTTACGTCTCGCGCGGCGCGATCTCGAACGTGAACTGGTGAGCACAGATGCGTATCCGATCGCCGTCGGCCAGCGTCGCGGTGCCGCGGATGCGTTGGTCACCGACGTCGACTCCGTTGGCCGAGCGTAGATCGGTGATCACGAAACTCGTGCCGGTGTCGATGATGACGGCGTGGTGGCGGCTGACATTGACGTCGTCCAGCACGATGTCGTTGTCGTCGAGCCGCCCGATCCGGGTGGCAGCGGCCTGCAGCTGGTAGACCGCCCCGTTCGGCGAGCGCAGGCTGGCGAGCGAGGATGAAGCGTTGGCCGCGGTGCGCAGATCGATGTTGTGGACGGAGTGCACCGCGGTGGTCCTGGCGGCCCGCTTCACGTCGAGGGGCTCCTGGCGCAGGATGCGCTCGTGTAAGGCACGCAGCGTCGGGCCCGGGTCGATACCCAGGTCGTCGGCGAGGGTGGTCTTCAGCCGCTGGTAGGCGTCGAGTGCCTCCGACTGACGGTCGCTCAAGTAGTAGGCGATGATCAGTTGTGCCCACAGCGGCTCGCGGTACGGGTGCTCGACCGTCAACGATTCGAGTTCGCCGATGACGGCATATCCACGTCCGCAAGCGATTTCGACCTCTGCTCGCGCGGTGTGTGCCACCACTTTGTCCTCGGTCAGCGCAGTGGCGAACGCGTCGACGAACTCAAAGTCGCGCAGGTCCTCCAACACCGGCCCGCGCCATTCGGCCAGCGCGGTCGTCAGGTGGCGGCCGGCTTCCTCGAAGTGTCCCGCGGCGGCTGCCTGTACGCCCGCAGTCTTCTCGAGAATGAATCGGCCGATGTCGCAGTCGGTGTCGCCGACTGCGAGCCGATATCCCGGTGGCGCGTTGACCAACATCGACCGGGAGTCGCCGAGGAGCCTGCGCAGGTTCGAGATGTAGGAGTGCAGGCTGGCCCGCGCTTCCGGCGGCGGCCACTGTTCCCACGCCGCGGTGATCAGCGAGTCGATTCCGACCGGCCTGCTGCGGTTCATCACCAGCACGGCCAGTACGGCGCGTTGTTTCGGGGTGCCGAGCGCCACCGGAGCGCCGTCGACCGTCATCTCCAGCGGCCCCAGCACGCCGAACCCGATCTTGTTCTCGGTCATCGGGGCCAATTGTCACCCGCCGGCGCCGTGTTGTGGTGTAGACCGGAGTAGAACGTGTTCTAGTTTCGGAGGAGATGACATGGGCCTGCGGGTCGTGCAGTGGGCGACGGGAGGCGTCGGCGTCGCCGCCATCAAGGGCGTGCTGGAACACCCTGACCTCGAGTTTGTCGGCTGCTGGGTGCACTCGGCGGACAAGGCGGGCAAGGACGTCGGCGACATTATCGGCACCGAACCGCTGGGCGTCACCGCAACCAACAGCCTCGACGAGATCTGTGCGCTCGACGCCGACGCGGTGGTTTATGCGCCGCTGCTGCCCAATGTCGACGAGGTCGCGGCACTGCTGCGGTCCGGCAAGAACGTCGTGACGCCGGTCGGCTGGGTCTATCCGAGCGAACGGCAAGGCGCCCCACTTCGGGAGGCGGCGCTGGAGGGCAACGCGACGCTGCACGGCACGGGCATTGCACCGGGCGGCATCAGTGAGAAGTTTCCGCTGATGATGTCGATCATGTCGACCGGGGTGACGTTCGTTCGCGCCGAGGAGTTTTCCGACCTGCGCACCTATGAAGCACCCGACGTCGTGCGCCACGTGATGGGGTTCGGCGAGACGCCCGATAAGGCGTTGTCCGGGCCGATGCAGAAGTTGCTCGACGGCGGCTTCATCCAGGCGGTCCGGATGGTCGTCGACAAGGTTGGCTTCAACGCCGAGCCGAAAGTTCGTGCAACCCAGGAGATCGCGGTCGCCAGCGCGCCGATCGACTCGCCGATCGGAACCATCCAGCCGGGGCAGGTCGCGGGGCGCAAGTTCCACTGGGAGGCGCTGGTCGACGGGGAGCCGGTCGTGCAGGTGACGGTGAACTGGTTGATGGGCGAGGAAAACCTCGATCCCGCATGGACATTCGGCCCCGAGGGGCAACGCTATGAGATGGAAGTCCGCGGCAACCCGGATATCACCGTGTCGATCAAGGGCTTCCAATCCGACATCGGCGGAGAGGGCCCGGAGTACGGCGTCGTCGGCACTGCCGCGCACTGCGTGAACTCCATCCCCGCGGTGTGTGCGGCCGAGCCGGGAATCGTCACCTATCTAGACCTCCCGCTGATTAGCGGCAAGGCGGCGCCTAGGTTGAGCTAGCGCGTCACGGCTTGACCAGGATCCGGATCGGGTTGCTCTCCTGGCTTTCCAGCATCTCGATGCCCACTCTGACGTCCTCGAGCGAAACGATGTCACTGATCGAGCGCGAGATATCCAGGCGGCCGAAGGACACGAGCGTGGCCAACGTCTCGATGTCGACGTTCTGGTACCCGAGATGGCCGAGGACCCGCTTCTGAGTTAAGCCGAACATGCTGGTCGGTCCAACCGTTGGTGACTCGGCGCTCATTCCCACGCCGACAAGGCGCCCGCCGATCGTCACACAGTCGAGCGCCTGCTCGAACGTCGACTTGAGGCCAACGGCGTCGAACGCCACGTCGAGCATGCGGCCGCCGGTGAGGTCGGCGATTTTTTCTTTCAGCTGGTCGTCGCGAGCATCGAACGCATGGTCGGCACCGAGTTCTATGGCGCGCTCGAGCACTGCCGGCTTGATGTCGACGGCGATCACCGGCACTGCGCCGACCAGCCGGGCGAGCTGCACGATGTGGGTGCCGACTCCGCCGACGCCCCATACGCCGACCGACTCGCCGATGCCGACCTTCCCGGTGCGCACCACCGCGCCGAATGGCGTCGACACCGCGTCGGCCAGGATCGCGGCCTGTTCGAGCGGGACGTTGTCGGGGACTCGGGTCAGGCCGACCGCCTGTGCGACGGTGTACTCGGCCCATGCGCCGTCGTAGGCGAACGCCATCAATTGAATGCGCAGGCAGTTCGCGATGTCGCCGCGCCGGCAGTTCGGGCACGTCATGCAGGGCCGGCCGGCGGCCACGATCACCCGGTCGCCTTCGGCCCAGCCCGTGACGCCGGCGCCCAGTCGGGCGATCGTGCCTGACGCCTCGTGGCCCTGCGTCACCACTGGCCGCTGCGGCGGGAACGTGCCGTTGATCAGGCTCAGGTCGGAATGGCAGATCCCGCAAAACGCGACCTTGACGAGGACCTCGCCAGGCCCCGGCTCAGGTATCGGAATATCTTCCACTGCAATGGTTTTGGAGTCAGCGTAGAAACGCTCGGCCCGCATGGTGTCAACCATTTCGCTCCCTTCGCCGTAACGCTACCATCGGACGATGTGTCGGCTGTTCGGTCTGCACGCCGACCGGCGGGTAGTGACCGCGACCTTTTGGCTGCTCGAGGCGCCCGACAATCTCGCCGAGCAGAGCAAGCGCAATCCCGACGGCACAGGAATCGGGGTGTTCGAGGCCGACGGTAAGCCGGTGGTCGACAAGCAACCGATGGCCGCATGGCAGGACAGCCAATTCGCGACCGAAGCGCACGACTTGACCGGCACGACGTTCATCGCACACGTCCGCTACTCGTCCAGTGCGGCCCTGGAAGTGCGCAACACCCACCCGTTTCTGCAGGACGACAGGATCTTCGCGCACAACGGCGTGGTGACGGGTCTCGACATGGTCGACGCGCGGCTGTGCGAGCTCGGCGTCGACGATTTGGTGCATGGCGACACGGACTCTGAACGCATCTTCGCGTTGATCACCGCCTGCATCCGACGACGCGACGGCGACGTCGGCACCGGAATCGCCGACGCGGTCGGCTGGCTCGCCGAGACCGTGCCGATCTTCGCGGTCAACATGCTGCTGATTACCGCGACCGATATGTGGGCGCTGCGCTATCCGGAAACCCACGAGCTGTATCTGCTTGACCGCCGCGACGTCGATGACAGACGACTGCGGATGCGCAGCGACCGCATCACCGCGCTCTCCGAGCACCTGACCTCCGATGCGTCGGTGTTGTTCGCCAGCGAGCCGATGGACGACGCCGACTGGCAGCTGCTCGCGCCGGGGGAGTTGGTGCACGTCGACGCCGACCTGCAGATCGACCGTCGCATCGCCCTACCTGACCCGCCCAAACATCAACTGCGCCACGAAGACCTGACCGTGCAGGCCGCGGCGTCCCAGCACGCCTCGGTGGCGTGATCAGGGGATCCGATAAAACGGGTCGGGCAACAGGTAGGTCCGTTCGGAGTATCCGCCGTCGAGGTCGGACGGCTGGTCGCCGACATTGGCGATGATGGTGTAGCCCCGCTGCTCGATCTGGGCACGCTGCTGCGCCTTGAAGTCCGCAGCCGAAACGTAATGGGCGCCAGGCGGTTCCATGATCAGTTGCGTGTAGTCGGTATAGCCGAGGGTCTGCAGGTTGCGTTCGGTCGCCGCGCGCTGGGTCTCGTCGCGGCCGGTGATGAAGAAGATCGCTGCGCCGCGGTCCCTGGCGGTGGCCTCGAACTTCAGATCGCCGATATTGGCGGGCTGCACCGGCGGCGGGATGATCGGCGCCGGCGGCGCCGGCGGCTCGGCGAGCGCGACGGGCGCGAACCCGACGAGCAATGCCGCGAACGCGGCCGAAAGCACGGCCGCGCAGTGCCTAATCATGTTTCCGACAGTAGCGGTCGCAGATTTTTCGCGTCCGTTAGCGCAGATCGCGACGCCGGAAGGCGAGCAACCCGATGACGAGCAGCACCGCGTCGACAAACAGCAGCCAGAGCACCGGCGTCGCGTCGAAGGGTTGGCCGGGCATCCGCTGCGCGTGGGTGAACGGCTGGAGGTTGACCAGCCAGTGCGGCAGCCCGTCGAGCGATCCGAGCAGATAAAGCGCGATGAAGGCGACGAGCACGCCCCATGCAACGGGGGTGAAACGCGGCACGAGCCCGAACAGCGCGACGGTGACCGCTGCGAGCATCCAGATGGCGGGCAGCTGCAGCGCGGCGACGGCCAACGCGGCCGGCAATCTCCCGCCGACGTCGTCGCTGGCGATGCCGTAGGTGAGCCCGGCGACCAGACCCGCGGCGAGGATCGCCACCGCGGATCCAATGATGGCGATGACGATATGGCTTGCGGCCCAACGGATCCGGCCGATCGCACCGGCCAGCACAGTCTCACCGCGCAGCCCGGCTTCCTCCTGGTGCAGCCGCAACGTCGACGAGATCGCCATGGCGGCAGCCGCGACGGCGAGGAAGCTGAACGAGATGGTGATGAACGCATCTTCCAAGACCTGCGATCCGCCCAGCCGACTGACGATGTCGCGGATCATGCTGCTGCCGGCGACGGTGTCGCCGATGGTGTTCACCACGCTGCCGAGGAGTGCGCCGTAGAGGCACAACCCGATCGTCCACGCCAGCAGCGTCGCGCGCTGCAGCCGCCACGCCAACCCAACGGGTCCGCTCAGGGTGGCGGACGCGGCCGGCGCGCCGGGGCGGTCGGCGATCAATCCGCCACCGATATCGCGGCGCTGCAGAAGCATGTACGCGGCGATGGTCAGCACGACCGTGGTCACCAGGTGGAGCAGCAGCACCCACCACCGCTCACCCGCGTACGGGCGCACCTGCAGCGACCAGCCCAGCGGCGAAAGCCACGACAGGGTGCCCGTGCTTGCGTCGCCAACCGCCCGCAGCGCGAAGGCGGACCCGAGCACGCCGAACGCGATTCCGCGCGCGGTGCGGGCGCCGGTACTCAGCTGCGCCGAAACCGCGGCCACCGCGGCGAAGACGAGACCAGAGCCGGCGAGGGCGAGGCCGAACGCCAGCGAGCCCGAGGCCGGCACGTCGGTGGTGAGCAGGCCGGCAGTGCCGATCAGCCCGGTGGTGATCGACGCGCCGAAGGTGAGGATCAGCGCGGCGGTCAGGCTGGCATAGCGGCCGACAACCGTCGAGTCCAGCAGTTCGGTGCGGCCGGATTCCTCCTCGGCGCGGGTGTGGCGGATGACGGTCAGGATGACGGCGACACCGATCAGCGCGTGGAACACCCCGGCCTTCCAGATCCCCACCGCGCCGACGCTGTCGTTGTAGATGTTGCCGTACAACGCGCGTTGCGCGGGGCTCGCCATGATCGACGCTGCGAGCGCCGCGCGTTGTGCCGCGGTCGGAAACACGGTCTCGATACTGCCGATGTACACGCTCGCGAGCGGGACGGACAGCAGCAACACCCACAACGGAAGCACGATGCGGTCGCGTCGCAGGTACAGCCGCAGCAGGCCCATCGTGCCCGTGAGGCCAGAGGCCGGGCGCACCGGTTCGGGCCGGCGATGACGTGGTGGCGCGGCGATCGTGGTCATGCCGGCACCTCGGTGTCGCGCCGGCCCGGCGTGTCCATCTTGTAGTGCCGGAGGAACAACTCCTCAAGGGTGGGCGGCTGGCTGACCAGACTGCGCACCCCGGTGTCGCCAAGTACCCGGATCAGTTCGCCGAGGCTGTCACTGTCGACCTCAGCGCGCAGGGTGTGGCCGTCGAAGCTGATGTCTTCGACACCCTTGATTCTGCTGAGATCGCCTGGGTCTCGGAGCATCTCGGCCTTGATCGAGGTTCGGCTGAGGTGCCGCATCGATTCAAGAGATCCGCTCTCCACCGTCTTGCCCGCGCGGATGATCGTCACTTTCCCGCACAAGGCTTCCGTCTCGGCCAAGATGTGGCTGGACAGCAGCACCGTCGCACCGCGGTCGCGCGCTTCGGTGACACATTCCCGGAAAACATTCTCCATCAACGGATCCAGCCCGCTGCTTGGTTCGTCGAGCAGCAGCAGGCGTGCCTGCGATGACAACGCGGAGATCAGAGATACCTTTTGCCGGTTGCCCTTCGAATATGTGCGGGCCTTCTTCGTCGGGTCGAAGTCAAATCGCTCGATCAGTTCGGCGCGACGCGGCTCGTCGATCCCGCCGCGCATGCGCGCCAGCAGGTCGATGATCTCGCCGCCGGTCAGAGACGGCCACAACGTGACATCTCCTGGGACATAGGCGATCTCACGGTGCAGTCCAACGGCCTCGGCCCACGGATCGCGCCCAAGCAGCGAGACGTGACCCGAGGTGGCGCGCAATGTGCCCAGCAGAACCCGGATCGTGGTCGTCTTCCCCGCGCCGTTAGGGCCAAGGAAACCATGGATCTCACCGTCCTCGACGGCGAGATCAAGACCGTCCAATGCGCGAACATGACCGAAATGCTTGTGCAGATCACGAATGTCGATAACTGCGGTCATTGAAGCTCCTTTGCCCTAATGGTCATCATCGTCCTCTCGAGGACGGAACGAAAGACAATTTCGGGGCGCAATGCGAATGCCTGTCGAAGGCCTGGCACACTCGCTGCGTGACGACGAAACGAGCGCTGGTGCTCGCCGGCGGCGGGCTGGCGGGAATCGCGTGGGAGACGGGCATTCTGCGGGGCATCGCCGACGAGTCACCCACGACTGCGAAGGCCCTGCTGGATTCCGACGTGGTCATCGGCACGTCGGCCGGTTCGACGGTCGCCGCGCAGCTCGGCAGCGGGCTGGGGCTCGACGTCCTGTTCGATCGGCAGACCACCGCGTCGTCGACCGAGCTCAACCCGGACGTCGGCGTCGACGAGATCACCGAGCTGTTCGTCACCGCGATGCTGACACCCAACACGACGAAGGCCGAGAAGCTCCAAAAGATCGGCGCGGTGGCGCTGTCGACGCAGACCGTCACCGAAGCGGTGCGGCGCAACGTGATCGCGCAGCGGCTGCCGTCGCACGACTGGCCGGACCGGGTGCTGCGGATCTCCGCGATCGACACCGCGACCGGCGAGCTGGTCATGTTCGACCGGAACTCGGGCGTCGGTCTCGTCGACGCGGTGGCCGCCAGCTGCGCAGTGCCTGCTGTGTGGCCGCCGGTGACGATCGGAGAGCGCCGCTACATGGACGGCGGCGTTGGCAGCAGCGTCAACATGGCCCTGGCGAACGACTGCGATGTCGCGGTGGTGCTGGTGCCGTCGGGCCGATCCGCACCGTCGCCGTTCGGCGACGGCGCGGCCGAGGAGGTCGACGCGCTCGGCGGGTCGGCGTTCGGTGTGTTCGCCGACGACGAGTCGATCGCAGCGTTCGGACCCAACCCGCTCGACCCCGCGTGCCGCAAACCGTCCGCACTTGCCGGTCGCGAACAGGGCCGGCGGATTGCCGCCGCGGTCACCGACTTCCTCGGCGCCTGAATCAGCTTTCCGGCGTTGGCTTTTCGAGCTCGTCGAGCACGGCAGCGCCCAGCTCGCGGCCGATGTCGATGACCTCGGCCGCCCGGTGAAACTCCAGGCTCCGGCAGGCGGTGCGCGGTATCTCGATCAGCACATCGGGCGGATACGCGGCCAAGGTGTGACGGGCCAGCGCCGCCTGCGCGATGTCGATGGTGCGGTTCATCACCTCAAAGCTGCCCAGCCTGGGCACCAGGTCCTCTTTGGACGCATCGACGAGCTCCTCCTCGCTGGCCGTCTCATCTGGAGGCGCGACGGAGCGGTTGGACTCGAACAACGCGGTGGTGCTGCGCCACATCCGGCTCACCCATTCGGTCGTCGCCCGCGGCTCGGTCTCGGTCGGCTCATAGCGGCCACCCGCCTCGCTGCCCGAGAGGCTGACCGCGATGGTGAGGTCGGCGTTGACCGCGGCGATCGGCGCCATCGGCAATGGGTCGAGGATGCCGCCGTCGGCGAGCAGGCGCCCGTCGAACACGTGCGGTGTGATCACGCCGGGAATCGCGATCGACGCCCGGATCGCGGCGTCGACCGGACCGCGCTGCAGCCACACGGATCTGCCCGAGAGCAGGTCGGTGGACACCGCGGTGTAGGGGATCGGCAGTTCTTCGATCGTCACCTCGCCGAGAATGTCGCGGACCGCGTCCAGAATCTTCTCCGCGCGCAGCACCCCGGCGGCGGTGATCGACGGGTCCAGCAGCCGCAACACCGCGCGCTGTGTCAACGATTTGGCCCAGTCGGCGAATTCGTCGAGCTTGCCCGCGGCCTGCAAGCCGCCGACGAGTGCACCCATCGACGACCCGGCGATCCCGACGATGTCGTAGCCGCGGTCACGTAGTTCATCGATCACGCCGATGTGGGCGTATCCGCGCGCGCCTCCGCTGCCGAGGGCCAGCGCGACACGGTTGCCTGCCATACCGCCATTTTGCGCCGCGGGCTGATCTATATGACGCGTTACTCGCAGTCGCCGTTGGCTGCGCCGTTGACCGCCATGATGACTCCGGCCTGCTGGGCGGGTGTCAGGTTGGCCCACGGCGTATTGAAGTTCCCCGGCCCGGTGAAGTCGGGTGCCTGGATCACCGTGAGGTACGGCTCGACGAGGGTCTTCGGATCCGTGTTCTGGCTGTCCATCCACACCTTGGCGGCATGGCAGGCCTGGCCGTACTGCGATTCTGTGGCGTCCGACGGCACGTCGACCCGGGTGGTGACGCCACCCGGGGAGACGCCGATGGCACCGGGCTGCGCTGGTTCGGCGGGCAGGGGCGGCAGCTCACTGGTGGACGTCGTCGGCGGCGGGGTGGACGTCGAGGGCTTTTGCTCGTTCGACGAACAGCCCACAACAGTGAGCGTCAGTAACGCACCGCACAGCGCGACGCGTTGGGGGTACCTGCGCATGCCGCTCAATCTATGCAACATGTCGGCCCCCTCAGGGCCTGCCCCCGCCGACCAGTCGATAGCCCGTTGTCGGTCGTGGCTGCAGCGGTGCCGCCGCCAAGCAACAAAGTCGGAAACGCCAGCTCGACCTGTCGCATGTGTGGCCGAAGTAGTTCTGCTCATCGTGAATCTAGGCTGATTCGCGCCCAATCGGACGCTGAGCAGGTTCGTTGAGGAAGTACGTCGGTGTGGTCCTGGCGCAGCCAACCGCGCAATCGCTACCCGGTGCAACATTGGTGACCGTGAGGACCGGATTCCGGGAGTGGGCGCACCTCCCCGCGTGCAATGGCGAGTGTCAGGCCTAAGTGCCGACCCCCTGATCCGTCCCCGTCATTCTGGAGCTTCACATGGTTTCCGCACAGCCTGCCGTGTTGCCGTCTGCCGTGCCCGCCGTATCCGCGCCGACCCGCCTGCGGCCGCCCGACCTGCTGCATGCCACCGACCGCTACGCCGACGATGTGCTCTCGGGCCGCTACGACCACCTGCTCCCGGTCGGTGGACCGCCGAGCGGCGACCGCTGGTTCACCCGTCTGCACGGTGACGACGAGGTCGACATCTGGCTGATCAGCTGGGTGCCTGATCGCTCGACCGAACTGCACGACCACGGCGGCTCGTTGGGTGCGTTGACCGTGGTGTCCGGCGCCCTGCGTGAAACGCGTTGGGATGGGGAGGCATTGCGGCGCCGACGCCTTCGGGCCGGCGATCAGGCCGGTTTCCCGCTGGGCTGGGTGCACGACGTCGTGTGGACACCCGAACGGGATCTGTCGGCTCCGGTCACCCCGACGCTGAGCGTCCACGCCTACTCGCCGCCGTTGACGGCGATGTCGTACTACGAGGTGACCGAGCGAAAGACGTTGCGCCGCAAGCGCACCGAACTCACCGACGCACCGGAGGGATGATGAGTCGAATCGACCGGGTACTGGAAAAGGCCCGCACACGGCTGAGCAGGCTTTCGGCGCGCGAAGTTCCCGATGCGCTGCAACGGGGTGCGCTGTTGGTCGACATCCGCCCGCGGGCCCAACGCGAACGCGAGGGCGGCGTGCCCGCCGCGTTGGTGATCGAGCGCAACGTGCTGGAGTGGCGGTGCGATCCGACCAGTGATGCGCGGTTGCCGCAGGCCGTGGGCGACGACGTCGAATGGGTGGTGCTGTGCTCGGAGGGCTACACCTCCAGCCTGGCCGCTGCGTCGCTGCTCGATCTCGGCCTGCACCGCGCCACCGACGTCATCGGCGGGTACCACGCGTTGAAGGCCGAAGGCGTTCTGGTCTAGGCGTTTTCGTCGTTGGACAGCAACGGCCGCAGCTTTTCGGTCTTCTCGGGCGTCCAGCCCGGCGGCTGCAGGATGTCGGCCCATGCGTTGGCGACATCTTTGACGTAGACGTGGCCGTGTCCGTCGGGCACGTCTACCGCGACCGCCATATCGGCGGACACTTGAAGGAACGTCACGATCGGTATCCATTCCATCCGCGGCGAGAGGTCGTAGCCGCGGGGCTCGCGCAGCCAATCCGGTTTGGAGAACAGGAGATCGACGTTCCACCATGCGATCGGGTCGGACGCGTGCTGCAGATAGACCACCCGCGGGTGGCCCCAAGGGTCCGGCGGCCTGTCGAGGTTGTCGGAGCGCGCGGCGAAGCGGACGTTCTCGCCTTTGTCGTAGATGGGTAGCCACATGGGCGAGCCCTTGTCGCGGTTGCGGGTCAGGTCTTCCCAGATCTCGTTGTTGAACGTCGGCCCGGAGAACAGCGCACCGTCGGTTCGGGCGACGAGGTTGTTGAGCGCCAGGAACGGCGCCTCGCCGCCGAAGGAGCCCAGGCTTTCGCCGAATACGACGAGTTTGGGTCGCTTGCCCTCGGGTCGCTCCTTGACAATCGCGTCGACGGCCTCGAACAGCGCCTGCCCGGCTTGGCGGGCGTTCTCGTTGTCCACCAGGAACGACAGCCAGCTGGGCAGGAACGAGTACTGCATGCTCACGATCGCGGTGTTGCCGTTGTACATGTACTCCAGCGCGGAGGCCTCCGCCTCGTTGATCCAGCCTGTTCCGGTAGTGGTGGCGACGGCGACGACGGCGCGGTCCAGCCCGCCGGTACGGCGCAGCTCTTCGGCGGCCAGTTGGGCGGTCGCCTTGATGCCGGGGGCGGAATGCAGGCCGGCGTAGGCGCGGATCGGCTCGATTGCCGGCTTGCCGTTGAACTTGGTGAGCTCCTCGACGGTCGGGCCGGCCGAGACGAACACCCGGCCCTGATGACCAAGTGACTCCCAGCTGTCCAGCGATTGTGGGCCGCCCGAGCGCAAAGTCGACGTCGGCGCGGGGAACTGCGGATCGGTCTCGTCGTTCACCGCAGAGAAGGTCTTGTTGATGGTGCTCATCGCGAACCGCACCACGACGCCGTTGAGCAGCGCGACTGTTAACGCGAGCAGTAAGACCACAACCACAACGGCCGAAACCCGCGGCGGCGCAAAGCGTTCCAGCTGACGAACCAGGAAGCGCACCAATTTGCCGACCAGCTGGCCGATTTCGACGAAGATGAACAGCACGACGATCGACAGCACCGCGGTGAGCGGGTGATCCCAAAAGCCAAGCCGCGGCACACCGTTGAGGTCGCGCACATCGTCCTGCCATTCGTGGAACCAAATGATCACCAGGATCTGGCCGATGATGCCGACGATCACTAGCGCGATCCACGCCCATCGCGGCGCAGGTGGGCTGGTGTTCTTCGACCGCATGAAGCGCACCAGCCACACCGCGAAGACGCCGAGGCCGTAGCCGATGGCCCCGGCCGCGCCGCTGACGATGCCCTGGAACAGCGGTCCGCGAGGCAGCAGAGATGGCGTCATCGACAGCCATAGGAACACCAGGCCGACCGCGGTTCCGGTGAAGGTGTAATGCCGAAGCCACCATGGCCGTTTGGCGATTTTCTCCTGCGCAGGTGCTTGTGCGTTCTCCTGCGCAGTTTCGGTCACGAACGCAGATTAACGGTGCGTGAAGTTCGGTGGGCGCTTCTCGGTGAACGCGTTCATGCCTTCTGTCTGGTCATCGGTGGCGAACGCCGAGTGGAACAGCCTGCGTTCGTAGAGCAATCCCTCGGCCAGCGTGGACTCGAAGGCACGATCGACGGCCTCCTTGGCCATCCGCGACGCGGACAGCGACATCCCGGCGATGGTCTTCGCGACGGCGTTGGTTTCCTCGAGCAGCTTGTCGGCGGGCACGACGCGAGACACCAGCCCGGCGCGCTCGGCCTCTTCGGCATCCATGTTGCGGCCGGTAAGGATCAGGTCCATCGCCTTGGCCTTGCCGATCGCGCGAGTCAGCCGCTGCGAGCCGCCCATCCCGGGCAGCACGCCGAGCTTGATCTCGGGCTGGCCGAATTTCGCGGTGTCGGCGGCGATCAGCAGATCGCACATCATCGCCAGCTCGCAGCCGCCGCCTAGCGCATAGCCGGCGACCGCGGCGATGGTCGGTGTGCGGGTGGCGGCGAACTTGGACCATTGGGCGAAGAAGTCGGCGGCGAACACGTCGGCGAACGACAGGGCGGCCATCTCCTTGATGTCCGCGCCCGCCGCGAAGGCCTTCTCGTTGCCGGTGACGACGATCGCGCCGATACCGGAGTCGTCGTCGAATTCGGCTGCCGCCGTAGTGACTTCCTTCATTACCTGGCTGTTGAGCGCGTTGAGCGCCTTCGGCCGGTTGAGCGTGATGGTGCCGACGCGCTCATCGCGGGTGACGAGGATGGTCTCGTAGCTCATGGCTCTCCTAGAACGTCAGGTCGGGATCGGCCGGTTTGAAGTATTCCTCGATGTCCGCCTCGGTCACTTGGGCCAACGATGACGGCGACCACTTCGGGTTGCGGTCCTTGTCGATCACCTGCGCCCTGATGCCCTCGACGAGGTCGTGTGAGCGCAGGGAACCGCAGGACGTCCGATATTCCTGGCGCAACACATCTTCCAGCGTCTCAAGGTTGGCGGCGCGGCGAACCGCTTCCAGTGCGACGGAGACCGAGACGGGGGAGCGGGTGGCGATCAGGTTGGCCGCGTCATTGGCCGGCCCGGCATCGTGGCCGCGCAGCGCGGCGATGATGTCCTCAACGGTGTCCCCGGCGAAGCACTCATCGATCCAGTGGCGCTGCGCCAGCAGATTGCTTGCCGGCGGCTCGATGGCGTGCGCGGACAGCGCGGCGTCGATGCCGTCGGCGACGATGCTCTGGCGGAAGTCGGCCAGCTTCTCGTGTGGCACGTAGTGATCGGCGAAGCCCATCGCGATGGCGTCGGCACCGTCGAACGGGGCACCCGTCAGCGCCGCGTGAAGGCCTAGTAGTCCTGGTGCGCGCGACAGGATGAGCGTGCCGCCCACGTCGGGAAGAAAGCCGATACCCACCTCGGGCATCGCCATCTTCGTTGTGTCGGTGACCACCCGGACGCTGCCGTGAGCACTCACCCCGACGCCGCCGCCCATCACGATGCCGTCCATCAGCGCGACATACGGCTTGCTGAAGCGGCCGATCTGCGCGTTCATCAGGTACTCGTCGTACCAGAACTGCCGGGCCTCCGACCCGTCGGCACGCGCGCTGTGGTAGATCACCACGATGTCGCCCCCGGCGCAAAGGCCACGCTCACCGGCGCCGGAGAGCACCACGGCGCTGATGTCGTCGTCGTGCTCCCAGTCGGTGAGGACCTTGGATATCGCGTTCACCATCGGTTGGGTCAGCGAATTGATGGCCTTGGGGCGGTTGAGGGTGATCAGGCCGACGCCGTTCTCGACAGTTACTAGGACATCCTCGTTTTCCGCCACGAGTATGCAATGTAGATCGTCGGCTCCAGCTGCGCGTATCCGGGTAAGGTTTCCTGTGAATGACCCGGCGATACGGGAACGCGCGCGGGTCGTCGATCGTTGAGAGTTTGTTCGCCAACTTGGCGACCACAGCACTAGGAGAGGAACCGACGGTGCGGGAGACCAGCAACCCGGTATTTCGTTCCCTGCCCAAGGGGCAGGCCGGATATGCGCAATTTGGTACCGGAGCCGCCGGCTACGGTGCGCAGGCGGTACACGCCGACCCCTACGTGACTCAATATCCGGACCAGCAGCAGACCGGGGTGGCCCGGCCGCTGACCATCGACGACGTCGTTATGAAGACCGGCATCACGCTCGGCGTGCTAACGGCCGTCGCCATCGCTGCCTACTTCCTGGTCGCGCAGAACCTGGCGCTGGCCACACCGCTCCTGGTGGTCGGGATGCTCGGCGGCCTCGGGCTCATCCTTGTCGCGATCTTCGGGCGCAAGCAGGACAACCCGGCGATCGTGCTGAGCTACGCCGCATGCGAGGGCTTGGTCGTTGGCGCGTTCTCATTTGTGGTTGCGAACCTCATGGTGTCCGGCATCAGCGCCGGTGCGCTGATCAGCCAGGCCGTCGTGGGCACCCTCGGCGTGTTCTTCGGCATGCTTGTCGTGTACAAGACCGGCGCTATTCGCGTGACGCCGAAGTTCACCCGCTTCCTCGTCGCCGCCGGTTTCGGCGCGGTCGTGCTGATGCTGGTCAACCTGGTGATCGGGCTGTTCACCCACAGCGCAGGCCCACTGCGCGACGGTGGCCCGATGGCGATCCTGTTCTCGCTGCTGATGATTGGCCTGGCGGCGTTCTTCTTCCTGTCCGACTTCGACCAGGCCGACCAGGCGATCCGCGCAGGCGCGCCGGAGAAGGCCGCGTGGGGCATCGCCCTCGGCCTGACGGTGACGCTGGTCTGGCTGTACCTGGAGATCCTGCGGCTGCTCAGTTACTTCAACAACAATTAGCAGCCTTACGAGAAAGCCCGGCACGAAACGTGCCGGGCTTTTTCTTTGCGCCGAAACTGCTCACAGATCGTGATTCATCCACATCTTGCGATCTGTGAGCAGTTTCGAGGGGTACCTACGGCGAGTCTGAAGCCATGGAGACACCGAACTTCCCATTCGTCGGCAGTGAGGCTTTGACGAGTGGACTGGTGAAAAAGCATCAACTGCGGGCACACTTTCGCACCGTCTTTCCGGATGTGTACGTGCCGACGAATGCGGTGCTGACGATGAACCAACGGGCGAAGGCGGCGTGGCTGTACTCACATCGCGAAGGTGTTATCGCGGGGCTGACGGCGTCAGCGCTACACGGCGCGAAATGGGTGGACGACGACTCGCCGATCGAGCTGATCTGGTCGAACGCCCGACGTCCGCGTGGGCTCCGCACGTATGACATGCGGCTTCACCCCACCGAATTCGGTGATCTCGGCGGCATGCGTATCACGACGGTCGAACGTACCGCGTTCGACCTTGCTCGGCAGGGCCGGCTTGACGATGCCATTGCCCGCCTCGACGCACTCGGCAATGCAACGGGCTTCACGGTCGACGATGTCCTTGCAGTTGGTGATCGGCATCGGGGTGCCCGCGGACTTCGTCAGCTACGCACTGCGCTGGACCTGTACGACCGCGGCGCCGCATCGCCGAAGGAAACGTGGTTGCGGCTCTTGCTCATTCGCGCCGGCTACCCGCGGCCACAAACTCAGATTCCTGTCGTAAGCGCCGACGGCTGCCGGCAGTACTACCTCGACATGGGGTGGGAGGATCTCATGCTAGCCGTTGAATATGACGGCGAGCAGCATCGAGTCGACCCAATCCAATTCGCCTACGACATCCAACGATCCGAGGATCTCGACGAGCTCGGCTGGACGAGGGTAAGGGTCGTCAAGGAAAACCGTCCGGCCGATGTCTTGCGTCGAACCGCGCGTGCGTGGCACTCGAAACTGCGGATAGATCGCAAAATCTCGCAAGATCGCGATCTGTGAGCAGTTTCGCGGCGAAGCTAGCTGAGCCGCTCGATGATCATCGCCATGCCCTGGCCCCCGCCGACGCACATCGTCTCCAGACCGAACGTCTTGTCCTGCGTCGTCAGGTTGTTCAGCAGCGTGGCGGTGATCCGCGCACCCGTCATGCCGAACGGGTGGCCCAACGCGATCGCACCGCCGGACACGTTGAGCTTGTCGTGGTCCATGCCCAGCTCGCGGGCCGACCCAAGCACCTGCACCGCGAACGCCTCGTTAATCTCGTATAGGTCGATGTCGTCGATCGTCATGCCTGCATTGGCCAGCGCCTTACGCGTGGCTTCGATCGGACCCAGGCCCATGATCTCCGGTGACAGCCCGGACACGCCCGTCGCGACGATGCGCGCCAACGGCTTCAGCCCCAGCTCCTTGGCCTTGGCATCCGAGACCACCACCACCGCGGCGGCGCCGTCGTTCAGGGGGCAGGCATTGCCCGCGGTGATCGTGCCGTTGGGACGGAACACCGGCTTGAGCTGGCTCACCGCCTCGTACGTGGTGCCCGCGCGTGGGCCGTCGTCCTTGGACACCGTCGAGCCGTCGGGCAGCGTCACCGGCACGATCTCGCGCTCGAAGAAGCCGCTGTTGATGGCCTCTTCGGCGCGGTTCTGGCTACGGACGCCCCAGTGGTCCTGGTCTTCGCGGCTGATGCCAGTCAGGAGTGCGACGTTCTCGGCGGTCTGGCCCATCGCGATGTAGACATCCGGTATCACGCCGTCCTCACGCGGGTCATGCCATTCCTCCGCGCCTGCGGAGGCCTGCGCCGAGCGCTGCTCCGCGTCGCCAAACAGCGAGTTGTGCGAGTCCGGCCAGCCGTCCGATGTGCCCTTCGGGAACCGCGAAACCGTTTCCACCCCAGCGGAAACAAACGCGCTACCTTCGCCGGCCTTGATCGCGTGGAACGCCATCCGCGTGGTCTGAAGCGACGACGAGCAGTACCGGTTGACCGTGGTGCCGGGCAGGAAGTCGTATCCCAACTCGACGGCCACCGCGCGGCCGATGTTGAAACCCGCCTCGCCGCCGGGCTGTCCGCAGCCCATCATCAGGTCGTCCACATCGCGCGGATCCAGCGCAGGCACCTTGTCCAGCGCGGCACGCACCATCTGCGCGGCGAGGTCGTCGGGCCGCATGTTGACCAACGAACCCTTGCCGGCGCGGCCGATCGGCGAACGTGCTGTCGAAACGATGACGGCTTCAGCCATGGGGACTCCTCGGATCGGGCGGATTCCGAGAAAACTTAGCTCGCGGGCACCACGATGGGCGCGGGCACCCCTGTCGAACGCCGCCACAGCCTGCTCAGACTGCCGACTCGGGCGAGTAGCGAGCCGCCGTCCGCGGACCGCGACTCGAGCGCAACTTCGGGCTGTGTCCCACCGATGAACTCGCCCAACGCATTACACAGCGCGGGCAGCAACTGCTTGGCCGCCAGCGCATACCCGGCCGCCGACGGGTGGAACATGTCGTGGCTGAACAGCTGCTCCGGCGCCTTGCGGAACTCCGGCGCCAGCAGGTCGGAGAACGGCACCGGCGCACCGCCCGCCGAGCGGACGGCCGACGCCTGGGCCCGGGCCAGGCGCAGCCCGCGGCTGCGCGCCACCCAGCGCAGTGGTTGCGGGATCGCGGTGAGGACGCCGAAATCCGGGCATGTCCCGACCACGACGACGGCGCCGCTGGCCCGCAGGCGCCGGACCGCCCGGCCCACTCGGCGCGCCGAGGGGCCGATGCCGTTCGGCTTGGTGATGTCGTTGGCGCCGATCATGATCACCGCCGCATCCGGCGGCGGCCCGGCCACGAACATCGCGTCGATCTGGCCAGACAAACCCTTGGACGTCGCACCGACGATGGCCTTGGTGCTCAGCCGGACGCGCTTACCCGACGCTTCGGCGAGTCCCCGCGCGATCAGCACACCGGGCAGTTCGTCGCCGCTGCGGCAGCCGTAGCCGGCGGCGGTGGAGTCGCCGAAGGTCATCAGGTGCAGGTCGAACGGCACCCCGCGATGCCAGCGCTCGACCGGACCGCCGCCCGGCGAGTACACGCCATCGGCACGTGGCGGGATATCCCATGACTTGGGTATGACTCGTCGGGCCTGGTCAGCTTGCCCGCTCAGCAGGTTGCGCGCTCCGACATAGACGGAGCCCGTCGACGCTAGTCCGGCCGCCGCCGCCAGGGCGATGGTCGACCGACGCCCTACACGAATGCCCACGGGACAAGTTTATGTGGAATTCCGGGCCCCTTCCGCGTGGCAAGACCCGATCCGCGGTCACGTTGCGGTATCAAGTCCGGTATCGATATTGACTCGATGATTGTTTATATGTGTAAAGGGTGTCAAGCTAATCTGGTTGTGTTAGCTGAGTAAACCTGGAGCACCCCGGCACTACGATGGCGTAGGAGTGGTGGCGATGACGGCACCGAGTAAGGTATCCAGAACGTCGCATGCTGGCGTCAGCCCAGCTAGATCGCGTAGATCACGCAAGTTTCCAGTCAGCGACGGCGCTCCTTTAGAGGTCGTCGAGGACGGTCCAAGCATGGCGGGACGGCTCATTGCGCTGGCGGCTCTGCTAACTATCCGGCCAACTCTAGCTATCGGCAGCCATGCGCCACGGCTGCCGTGGCCTTGGGGTTTGGTCGACTTCGTCGCGCGCGTGGTGCGGCCCGCCCCGGGGAGCGTGCGCGCCACCATTTCTTTGCCGCATTGCACCGCGCAACTTGTTCGCGCCGGTGGCGTGCTTCCCGCCGACGGCAACCGCAGCGTCATCCTCTACATGCACGGTGGTGCGTTCTTGACCTGCGGCGCCCACTCGCACGGCCGGCTGGTGACCGCGCTGTCGCGCTACGCCGACAGCCCCGTGCTCGTCGTTAACTACCGAATGATCCCGAAGCACTCCGTCGGGATGGCTCTCGACGACTGCTACGACGCCTACAAGTGGCTGCGCCTGAAGGGCTACGACCCGGACCAGATCGTGCTGGCCGGTGACTCCGCAGGCGGTTATCTGGCGCTGGCTCTCGCCGAGAAGTTGCAACTCGAGGGTGAAGAGCCTGCCGCGATGGTTGCGATGTCGCCGCTGTTCGAGATCGACAACGAAACCCGGGCGAACCACCCGAATATCCGCACGGACGCGATGTTCCCGCCCAAGGCATTTCACGCGCTCGTCGAGCTCATCGAGGAGGCCGCCGAACGTCACATCGTCGACGGAAAGCCCGAGGAGATCTACGAGCCGCTCGACCACATCGAGCCCGGCCTTCCGCGCACGCTGATACACGTGTCGGGTTCCGAAGTACTCGTGAGCGACGCCCGCAAGGCCGCCCACATGCTGGCCGCGGCCGGGGTGCCCGTCGAGGTGCGTGTCTGGCCGGGTCAGATGCACGTGTTCCAGCTGGCAGCACCTGCGGTGTCCGAGGCTTCTCGATCGTTGAAGCAGATCGGTGACTACATCCGAGAGGCCACCTGGTAGTCGATTCGCGGGCCTGAGACGATGGACACATGCACATCGCTCGGCACGTTAGTGAGCTCATCGGCAATACCCCTCTGGTACAGCTGAACTCCGTCGTCCCCGACGGTGCAGGCACGGTTGCGGCCAAGATCGAATACCTCAACCCCGGCGGCAGCGCCAAGGACCGCATCGCGGTCAAAATGATCGACGCCGCCGAAGCCAGCGGTGAGCTCAAGCCCGGCGGCACCATCGTCGAACCGACGTCCGGCAATACCGGCGTCGGGCTCGCGCTGGTGGCTCAGCAGCGCGGCTACAAATGCATCTTCGTCTGCCCGGACAAGGTCAGCGAGGACAAGCAGAATGTGTTGCGCGCGTACGGCGCCGACGTGGTGGTGTGCCCGACGGCCGTGCCGCCCGACCACCCCGACAGCTACTACAGCGTCTCCAATCGACTGGTCGAGGAGATCGACGGCGCATGGAAGCCCGACCAGTACTCCAACCCGATGGGGCCGGCCAGCCACTACGAGACCACCGGCCCTGAGGTGTGGGCCGATACCGACGGCAAGGTCACCCATTTCGTCGCAGGCGTCGGCACCGGCGGCACCATTACCGGCGCGGGCCGCTACCTCAAGGAGGTGTCCGGCGGGAAGGTGCGCATCGTCGGCGTCGACCCGGAGGGTTCGGTGTACTCCGGCGGCACCGGGCGGCCGTACCTGGTCGAGGGCGTCGGCGAGGACTTCTGGCCGTCGGCCTACGACCCGTCGGTGCCCGACGAGATCATCGCGGTGTCCGACGCCGACTCGTTCGATATGACGCGGCGGCTGGCGCGGGAGGAAGCGCTGCTGGTCGGCGGGTCATGCGGCATGGCCGTCGTCGCCGCGGTCAAGGTCGCCGAGCAGGCCGGGCCGGACGCGTTGGTCGTCGTTCTGCTGCCCGACGGCGGACGTGGTTATCTCTCAAAGGTTTTCAACGACGCGTGGATGTCGTCCTACGGATTCCTGCGCAGCCGGCTCGACGGATCGGTCGAGGAGTCGACCGTCGGCGACGTGCTGCGGGGCAAGTCCGGCGCGCTGCCCGACCTGGTGCACACGCATCCGTCGGAGACGGTGCGCGACGCGATCGGCATCCTGCGCGAGTACGGCGTGTCGCAGATGCCGGTCGTCGGCGCCGAGCCGCCGGTGATGGCGGGTGAAGTCGCGGGCAGCGTGTCGGAGCGCGAACTGCTCTCGGCTGTGTTCGAGGGACGCGCGAATCTCGCCGACGCCGTCGCTGTCCACATGAGCCCGCCGCTGCCGCTCATCGGTGCGGGCGAACTGGTCAGCAGCGCGGCCAAGACGCTGCGCGAATGCGACGCGGTGATGGTGGTCGAGGAAGGCAAACCGGTGGGCGTTATAACCCGCCACGACCTGCTCGGCTTCTTGTCCGACGGCATCATCCGTCGTTAGTAGCGTGATACGCGGGGCTTATCGAGTTCCGCGCAACCGCATGATCAACTTCCGGGTGGAAAGCCCTGCTATTAGCAACCTCTCAGGTTAGGGTAAGCACGCTCGTTGCCAGCTAATTTCATCACTGGAAGGCGTCCATGACTGATCAACCGCCACCGCCCCCTGGTAACTACCCGCCTCCTCCGCCTCCACCCGGTGGGTATCCGCCTCCTCCTCCGCCTCAGGGCGGTGGGTATCCGCCTCCGCCGCCCGGTGGGGGATTCCAGCAGCCACCCCAGGGATTCCAGCCACCCCAGGCCGCGGCGGGCTACCCGCCGCCGCCCGCCGCTGGTGGTCCGGCGCTGCCCAAAGAGGCCTACACGCCGTGGCTCACCCGCGTGTTTGCGTGGCTGATCGACTTCATCCCTGTGGCGATCCTGGAGGGTATCGGTTACGGGCTGCTGCTCGGCACCCGCGAGACCGCCTGCATCACCGACACGTCCGAATACAACCTCGGCGAGTTCTGCGCAACCGGCGCGTCCACGCTGGGCCAGGCGTCGTTCATCATCACCTGGCTGCTCACGATCGCCTACCTCGTCTGGAACTACGGCTATCGTCAGGGAACCACCGGGTCGAGCATCGGCAAGAGCATCATGAAGTTCAAGGTCGTTAGCGAAAAGACCGGGCAGCCAATCGGTTTCGGCCTGTCCATCGTGCGTCAGCTGGCGCACATCATCGACGGCGCGATCTGCTACATCGGCTACTTGTTCCCGCTGTGGGACGCCAAGAGGCAGACCATCGCCGACAAGATCATGACAACGATTTGCTTGCCGCTTTAGGCACTGACTACTTCCGGAAGGCCCGATGACCGACCAACCACCCCCGCCTCCTGGCGGGTATCCGCCCCCGCCTCCTGGTGGGTACCAGCCCCCACCGCCCGGCGGGTACCAGCCCCCACCGCCTCAGGGCGGTTATCCTCCGCCACCGCCGCCGGGCGGCTATCCGCCGCCTCCGCAGCAGGGCGGTTATCCGCCACCCCCACCTGGGGCGCCCGGATATCCGCCGCCGCCAGCACCCCCGGTGCCCGCCATGCCGAAAGAGGCGTACACACCGTGGTTCACGCGGGTATTGGCGTGGCTCATCGATAACGTTCCCGTGTTCATCGTTCTGGGCATCGCGTACGGCATCGCGTTCGGCACCGCCGAGAACCAGTGCATCAGCAACGGCGGCGAATACGACTACGGGGTCTACTGCACGTCGAGCTTCGGAGCGATCGGTGTGATCCTGCTTGGGCTGGGCTACATCGCGGCCCTGGCCTACGGGGTGTGGAACTGGGGATACCGCCAGGGCACCACCGGGTCGAGCATCGGCAAGTCGATCATGAAGTTCAAGGTTGTCAGCGAAAAGACCTGGCAGCCAATCGGCTTCGGGTTGTCGATCGTGCGTCAGTTAGCCCACATCGTTGACGGGGCCGTCTGCTACATCGGCTATTTCTTCCCCCTGTGGGACGCCAAGCGGCAGACGCTGGCCGACAAGATCATGACGACGGTATGTTTGCCGCTGAACCCGCAGCCGCTGCCGCCGGGGCCGCCGTCGCAGCTGAACCCGCAACCCTTACCGCCACAGCAATAACGACGTTCATCGGAGGGCGCTGATCCCGGTCGGCGCCCTCCGATGAGTCAAAAGCACTTGGTCGAAACGGTTTTCGGGTAGCGTCGGCAGCTGGTCAAGCACGGGGGGTGTCATGACTACGCCACCGCCCCCCGGGAACTATCCGCCACCTCAGCAGTACTGATCACCTGAAAGCGCTGACACCGGTCAGCGCCTCGCCGATGACCAACTGATGCACCTCGGACGTGCCCTCGTAGGTCAGCACGGATTCGAGGTTGTTGGCGTGCCGGATCACCGGATACTCCAGCGTTATCCCGTTGGCGCCCAACAGTGTTCGGCACTGCCGGGCAATCTTGATCGCTTCGCGCACGTTATTCAGCTTGCCGACGCTGACCTGTTCCGGGCGGATACGACCGTCGTCCTTGAGTCGCCCTAGATGCAGCGCAAGCAACTGTGCCTTGCCGAGTTCGACGGCCATGTCGGCCAGCTTGGCTTGCGTCAGTTGGTATCCCGCCAAAGGCTTGTCGAACACCTCGCGGGTGCCGACGTAGTCCAGGGTCGTCTGCAAGCAGTCGCGTGCGGCACCGACGCTGCCGAACACGATGCCGAACCTCGCCTCCGACAGGCAGGCCAGCGGACCGGAAAGGCCATTCGCGTCGGGCAACTGGGCGTCGGCGGGCAGCCGCACGTCGTCGAGATGCAGCTCGGACGTGACCGATGCGCGCAGCGACAGCTTGTGCGTCATGTCCCGCGCCGAAAAGCCGGGAGTGCCCGCAGGCACGACGAAGCCGATGATGCCCTCCTTGGAGCGGGCCCACACGATCGCGATGTCGGCGATCGATCCGTTGGTGATCCACATCTTCGATCCGTTGAGGATCCAGTCCGACCCGTCGCGGCGGGCGGTGGTGCGCATGCCGCCGGGGTTGGAGCCGAAGTCCGGCTCTGTCAGCCCGAAGCAGCCGATGACGTCGCCGGTGGCCATGGCGGGCAGCCACTGGTTGCGCTGCTCGTCACTGCCCCAGCGGTAGATGGCGAACATCGCCAGCGAGCCCTGCACCGACACCAGGCTGCGCAGGCCGGAATCGATGGCCTCGAGCTCCTGGCACACCAGCCCGTAGGCCGTCGCGGTGGAGCCCCCGCACCCGTAGCCCTGCAGGTGCATGCCCAGCACACCGAGCTTGCCCAGGTCAGCAGCCAGCTCGCGGACCGGCACCTCGCCGGCCTCAAACCAGTCGGCGATGTGCGGGCGCAGCCGCTGCTCGCCGAACCGGCGCACCGTCTGCCGCAGCTCGATGTCTTCGGGCGTCAGCAGCAAGTCAAGGTCGAGCAGGTCTTCGAGGCGGGTAGGCATGATCCATGTCTACACCCTGGTAGATGGCCAAATCGCAGCGACCAAATGTCACGGAATGAAGTCGCATGGTCGCATGCCCTATGCCGCCCACCAGCACCGGCAGACAATCAAGTGGACTTCGCCGTGATGCAAGGAAAGGACCACCGATGTCGGCCGTCCAACCATCCGCTGCCACAGCCCGAAATGACGCCGTAGATACCTGCGATGTCTGCATCGTGGGAGCCGGTGTCGCCGGACTCAACGCCTTGTTCGTTGCGAGCCAATACCTATCGCGCGATCAAAAGGTCATCCTCGTCGACCGCAGGGAACGCGTCGGCGGCATGTGGGTCGACACCTACCCGTATGTGCGACTGCACCAGCCGCATCCCATGTTCACCGCCGGAAACATTGAGTGGACGCTCGGCCAGGATCGCTCCTACTTGGCGACGAAGGACGAAGTGCTCGACCACTTTCAACACTGCCTCAACGTGATCAAGCAGCGGGTACGGGTCGACGAGTACTTCGGCTGGGCGGTCGAGTCCGACGATGAGACCGACGGAATCGTGCGTGTCACGTGCAGGTCTTCTGACGGCCGGCGTCTGGTGATCGACGCGAAGCGACTGATCAAGGCCTACGGCTTCGAAAGCAAGCCCAACGACCCGCTCGAGATCTCCAGCGAGCGCATCCAGTCGGTGTCTCCTGACTTCTGCGACATGCGATGCGACGAAGTCCGCGCCAGCGACGCCCCAGTGTGGATCATCGGTGGCGGCAAGACCGCGATGGACACCGCACACGCGCTGATCACCGAATACCCCGGTCGTGAGGTGAATCTCGTGGCGGGATCAGGAACGTACTTCCTGAGCCGCGACCGCGTCCTGCCAACCGGGGCCCAAAGATGGTGGCGCGGAAAGTCCTTCACCGGCTTCGCGCTGGAAGTGACGCGTCGTTTCGACGGAACCAACGAGACAGATGTGTCCAATTGGTTCCGCGATACCTACGGCACCTGGTTGACCCCCCAGACCGGCAACTTCCTGTTGGGCCTGCTGTCCGAATCGGAGAACAACACGATCGCGGCCGGCTTGAACGACGTGATCATGGACCACCTCGTGGATGTCGTCGATCGCAATGGCGGCACGCGATCTGGTGTTCCGTAGCGGATCCACCAAGGCGATCCAGCCTGGCAGCTGGATAGTGAACTGCACGGGCTACTTCAAGCCGGACGACCGCCCCTACGAGCCCTATATTTCCCGCAGCGGCGCAGTGCTCTCGATTCAGCCGCGTTCAATCACACTCCAATTGACGACGTTCATGGGCTATTTCATGACGCACCTGCTGATGCTGGGGAAAATCAACGACCTCCCGCTTTACGAACTCGATGCGATGGATCTGCGGAAGAAGTCGAATGCGGCATTCCCGCTTGCGCTCTTTTCGCTCGCCCTCCACAACCTCAGCCTCATCTTCGAATGCGTCCCGAACAAGGTGTTCTCCGAGTGCGGAATCGACATGAACCGCTGGTATCCGTTGCCACGGCGCATGGTTGGCATGGCACATTTCATGCTCACCCACCGTCGCGAGCGCGAACACCAGCGTCGCACCCTCGACACCGTGCGCGAACGGTTCGACGTTCGATGCGGCCCGCTGGCATATGCAGCTGGCTAGTCGGCCGGGTGGGCGGCGAACCAGTCCAGCAGCAGATCGGCCGTCCTGTCGGGTTGCTCGTCAAGTATCCAGTGCGAGACGCCCTTGAGGACCTCAAAACGGTACTCGCCGAGCACATAATCGCCGGTGAGCCGAGCACCTTTCTCCAGCAGGGCGATGTCGCCGTCACTCCAGATGAACATCGTCGGCACGGTGACCTTCTTGCCCGCGTCACGCACGTCACTCAGCGGGACGGCGCGGTACCAGTTGAGTGCGGCGGTCAATGCACCGGGCTCGGCCATTGCCGTCGCCTCGCTTTCGGCCAACGCCGGCGCATGCTGCGCTCTCGACTCCACGAGTCCGGACAGGGTGAACGTCCCGCGCCGGCGCGTCATGTACCACTCCGGTATTCGGGGCAGTTGGAAAAAGACGATGTACCAGGAGGCCAGCCCTTGTCGGCTCGTTACCAGGGCTTTGAAGAACGCGCCGGGGTGCGGCACCGACATCGACGTAACGGTGAGCAGGCGGTCGGGGAACTGTTGAGCGACGCGCCACGCGACCGTGGCGCCCCAATCATGACCAACCAGGTGCACCCGCTGCGCACCACTGGCATCGATAAGAGTGCGGATGTCCTCCGCGAGCTCGTCAACGCGGTAGTCCCGACGGCGTGCCGGCCGAGCGCCGGGCGAATAACCACGTTGGAGAGGGGCCACACAACGGTATCCCTGTGCGGTCAGCCGAGAGATGACCGGTTGCCACATCGTGTTCTGTTCCGGGAAGCCATGCAACAGCACGACCACTGGCCCGTCGGCCGGCCCGGCATCAATGACGTCGAACAAGAGGTCGCCGCGACGGAAATGGTCCATCGGCTCACGCTATCTCCCGGCCACGCGACCCGGGCGCCGATCACGCATCGTTAGGCTGATCGGTGATGAGTGAAAAACACAGGTGGCAGGGCTTGGCCACCAAGGCCATCCACGCCGGGTTTCGGCCCGACCCCGGCACCGGCGCCGTCAACGCGCCGATCTACGCGAGCTCTACGTTCGCGCAGGACGGCGTCGGCGGGCTGCGCGGCGGGTACGAATACGCCCGGACCGGGAACCCGACGCGCGCGGCGCTGGAGGCATCGCTGGCCGCGGTGGAGGAGGCGTCGTTCGGGCGGGCGTTTTCCTCCGGCATGGCAGCCACCGACTGTGCGCTGCGCGCGTTGCTGCGGCCAGGCGATCACGTCGTCATCCCGGACGACGCCTATGGCGGCACCTTCCGGCTGATCGACAAGGTGTTCACCAACTGGGGCATCACCTACACGGCGGTGGCGCTGTCCGATCTTGATGCGGTCCGTGCGGCGATCACGTCGAAGACCCGGCTGATCTGGGTGGAGACGCCCACCAACCCGCTGCTCTCCATTGCCGACATCAGCGCGATTGTGAAATTGGCGGCCACGTCGAACATAAAGGTGTTGGTGGACAACACCTTTGCCTCACCGGCGCTGCAGCAGCCGTTGCTCTTTGGCGCCGACATCGTGCTGCACTCGACGACCAAGTACATCGGCGGGCACTCCGATGTGGTCGGCGGCGCGCTGCTGACCAACGACGAAGAACTCGACACCGCGTTCGCATTCCTGCAGAACGGCGCGGGTGCGGTGCCAGGCCCGTTCGACGCGTACCTCACCATGCGGGGGCTCAAGACGCTGGTGCTGCGGATGCAGCGGCACAGCGACAACGCCGCATTGGTGGCCGAATTCCTCGACGGGCACCCCGCGGTCGAGACCGTGATGTATCCGGGGCTGCCCGCACATCCCGGTCACGAAGTCGCCAAGCGGCAGATGAGCGGGTTCGGCGGTATGGTGTCGGTCCGGATGCGCGGCGGACCGCAGGCCGCTCACGACTTCTGCTCTCGGACAGAGATTTTCATTCTTGCCGAGTCGCTGGGCGGGGTGGAGTCGCTGATCGAGTATCCGGGTGCGATGACGCATGCGTCGACGGCGGGCTCGCAACTTGAGGTGCCCGACGACCTTGTGCGGCTGTCGGTCGGTATCGAGGATTCCGCCGACCTGCTCGCCGACCTGGAGCAGGCGCTACGCTAGCGCCGCTCGCACCGCCGATGCGGTGATCGCCAGGTTGACTTCGGGCAGCGCCGTCGGATACTCGTTCACCCAACTGCCGCTGGCGATTTCACCGGCCCTGGCATGCACCCACCGCCAGCCGCGGTCGTTGAGGCTCAGCAGCGCACCGAGCCCGTCGACCGCGTGCAACAACGAGATGATCGCCGCCGTCGGCGGGGCGGGCGGCCTGCGGTCGAACAACGCCGCCAGCAGCGCCGAGCGCGCGTGACCAACCCGCTCTCTGTTGGTCAGCGGCCACGCATACGGGTGGCTGAACCGGTTGGAGTTCAACCGAACACGCCGGATCTGGCCCGTGTACTCCAGATAGCCGGCGAGGTTCTCCTGGGTGTGCTTCGACAGCCGCTTGACCGCGGTGGCCGGACGCAGCGGCTTGCGCTGCAGCAGCTGGAACGCCGGCGTGACGACGGGATCCATCGGCCCGGGCATCGCAAGCGCCACCAGCCGGCCAGGCTCGATCCGCTCACCGGCCATCGCAGGCCGAATTCGGCACGCGTGCGCAAGATCCAGCAGCACCGCGCCGGAGAGCACCCGCTCGCGGCGGGCACGGTCGAGACCGGGCTGAGCGGATGCGTTGTCCAGGAGCAGCAGAAACAGGTCCTCGGCGATCTGCGCCATAGGCGGACTGTAAACCGCGTCGCGGCGCGGTCGCGACTTAGGAGTGGTACGGCTCGGCGCTGACGAGCGTGACCTTGACGGTGTTGCCGTTGGGCACGGTGTAGCTGCGGCTCTCGCCGACCTTCGCGTCGATCAGGGCCTCGCCCAGCGGGGACTTCGGCGAGTACACCTCGAGCTTGCCGTCGCTGACGCCCTCCTGGCGGGTCGCGATCAGGAAGGTCTCGGTATCGCTCTTGTCGTCGTCGTAGAACACCTTCACTACCGAGCCGGGCAGGGCCACACCGGACTGCTTGGGCGCCTCGCCCACCTTGGCGTTGTTCAGCAGTTCCTGCAGCTGACGGATGCGGGCCTCCTGCTGGCCCTGCTCCTCGCGGGCGGCGTGGTAGCCGCCGTTCTCGCGCAGGTCGCCTTCCTCGCGGCGGTCGTTGATCTCGGCGGCGATGACCGGTCGATTGGCGATCAGCTGGTCGAGCTCCGCCTTCAGCCGGTCGTGTGCTTCCTGGGTCAGCCAGGTGACCTGGGTGTCGGTCATGTCGTCGCGCTCCCCTCGTGGTTGCTCTCGCGCTCTTCGCGTAAGAAGTCTCTTTGTCACGGCGCCGGGAGCTTTCCCACGTGTATTGCCACAATCGCGGGCGCCGAATCAGCACAGTAAAAGCAGCAATACACGGTCCCAGCAGGACCGTGTATCGGACCATGATAGCACCGCGGGGACAGCGGATTTTCACGAATTCGCAGTTCGGCGTTTGTTGCGCGGACGCCGCGTCGTGTGATTTAGGAGCCCACCAGGTACGACGGCACGTCGGTTCCGCAACCGTAGACGTCGCCGACGACGGGCGGCCGACTGGCCTTGACGATCGTGGTGACCTGCACGGTCTTTTGCTTCGACGGTGGGACCAGCACTTCGCGGCGGCCGGTTTCGCTGCCGTCGATCGACCGCGCCCGCACGATGCACACCACCGGCCGGGACGGGTCGTCGCGGGTGACGGTCACCGTCACCTGCACCGTTTCGTTGTCGACCAGGTGATAGCCGCCAAGCTCGCCTTTGACCTCCCCGGCGCCAAGCCGCTGCGAAGCGATCACCGCGATCCCGACCCCGATCGCGAGGACCAGCACGGTCAACCCGATGGCGATCCAGCGGCGGTTGCTGCGCGACAGCCGCTGCCGCCCGTAGCGGTCGGCGGGGCGCTCGATCATCTCGTTTCGCATGCCCGTCCGTCGGATAGATCTACAGAACTGGAACTATAGGGCTACTCAGATGGTTGGAACGTCTCGACAAGCGTCGACCACGAGTCGGCCCGAGACGAGCGAGTAAGAGGGAAGAGTTGAGCGAGCTGCGGTTGATGGCGGTGCACGCCCACCCGGACGACGAGTCCAGCAAGGGTGCGGCCTCCATGGCCCGCTACGCCGACGAGGGCGCGCGCGTGCTCGTGGTGACCATGACCGGTGGCGAGCGCGGCGACATCCTCAACCCGGCGATGGACCTGGCTGAGGTGCACGGCCGGATAACCGAGATCCGCCGCGACGAGATGGCCAAGGCCGCCGAGATCCTCGGGGTCGAGCACCACTGGCTCGGCTTCGTCGACTCCGGGCTGCCCGAGGGTGACCCGCCGCCACCGCTGCCCGACGGCTGCCTGGGTGTGGTCCCGCTGGAGGAGCCCGTCGAGGCGCTGGTGCGCATGGTCCGCAAGTTCAAACCGCACGTGATGACGACCTACGACGAGAACGGCGGCTACCCGCATCCTGACCACATCCGAACCCACCAGGTATCGGTCGCGGCCTACGAAGCCGCGAGTGATTTCTTGCAGTTCCCCGACGCCGGTGAGCCATGGGATGTGCTCAAGCTGTACTACAACCACGGATTCGTGCGCAGACGAATGCAGCTGCTGCAGGACGAGTTCGCCAAACACGGCGAGGTGGGTCCGTTCGAAAAGTGGCTTCAGCACTGGGATCCAGACCACGACCCGTTTGCGCAGCGGGTGACCACACGCATCGAATGCTCCAAGTACTTCGCGCAGCGTGATGATGCGTTGCGTGCGCACGCGACTCAGATCGACCCCAACGGGGACTTCTTCCGAGCGCCCATCGAATGGCAGCAACGGCTATGGCCGACAGAGGAATACGAGCTGGCCCGTTCGCGGACGCCGGTGTCGCTGCCGGAGAGCGACCTGTTCGCGGGAATCGAGACGGACCGGTGAACGACGCCATGATGATCGCTATCGGTCTGCTGGCCGACGATGCGCCCCGCGACACCGGCCCGGACTTCGGCAAGGCCAGCCCGTTCGGTCTGGTGATCGTCGTGCTGCTGCTGATCGGCACGTTCTTGTTGGTGCGGTCGATGAACCGGCATCTGCGCAAGCTGCCCAAGTCGTTCGACGAAACCGAACCGGACCAAGCCGCCGACGAGGGCACCGAGGACCCAAGGCGTGAGCCCGGCGGCTAACACCCTTTCCGAGGCGACCAGCCCTTACCTGCGCCAGCACGCCGACAATCCGGTGCACTGGCAGCAGTGGACGCCTGACGCGCTGGCCGAGGCGGCCGCGCGTGACGTGCCGATCCTGCTGTCCATCGGGTACGCGGCGTGCCACTGGTGCCACGTGATGGCCCACGAGTCGTTCGAGGACGATCAGGTCGCCGCCGCGATGAACGACGGATTCGTGAACATCAAGGTGGACCGGGAGGAGCGGCCCGACCTCGACGCGGTGTACATGAACGCCACCGTCGCGCTGACCGGGCAGGGCGGCTGGCCGATGACATGCTTCCTCACACCCGACGGGCGGCCGTTCTTCTGCGGGACGTATTACCCGAAAGCGAACTTCCTGCAGCTGCTCGCCGCGGTCACCGAGACGTGGCGCACCCGGCGCGGCGAGGTGGAGGAGGCCTCCGACAACATCGCGGGCGAGCTGCGGTCGATGGCATCGGGTCTTCCTGGCGGTGGGCCGCCGGTGGTGCCCGCGCTGTGCGACCACGCCGTTGCCAATGCGCTGCAGGACGAGGACATTGAGCGCGGCGGGTTTGGCGGCGCACCGAAGTTCCCGCCGTCGGCGCTCTTGGAGGCGCTGCTGCGCAGCCACGAACGCACCGGCGACATCTTGCCTATAGAGGCGGTAGAGCGGACCTGCACGGCGATGGCGCGAGGAGGCATCTACGACCAGCTGGCCGGCGGGTTCGCCCGCTACAGCGTCGACGCGTCGTGGGTGGTGCCGCACTTCGAGAAGATGCTCTACGACAATGCGCTGCTGTTGCGGGTATACGCGCACTGGGCCCGTCGCACGTCAAACCCGTTGGCCCGCAAGGTGGCTGACGAGACGACGCGATTCATGATCCACGACCTAGGTGCAGGCGGGATGTTCACTTCGTCGCTGGACGCAGACGCCGACGGCCGCGAGGGGTTGACCTACGTGTGGACGCCCGCGCAGCTGCGCGAGGTCTTGGGTGACGACGACGGGCGTTGGGCCGCAGAGCTTTTCAACGTTACGGACACCGGCACATTCGAACACGGCAGTTCGGTGCTGCAGCTCTTGAGTGATCCGGACGATCCCGAACGTTTCGACCGTGTCCGCACCGCGCTGCTGGCCGCACGCCTCACCCGGCCGCAGCCTGGCCGCGACGACAAGGTCGTCACCGCGTGGAACGGGCTGGCGATCACCGCGCTCGCCGAGGCAAGCGTCGCACTCGATCGGCCCGAATTCCTCGACGCCGCGATCGGATGCGCACGCTCAGTCGTCGACCTGCACGTCGTTGATGGCAGGTTGCGGCGGGCCAGCCTTGGCGGACGGGTCGGTGACAGCGCCGCGATCCTGGAGGATCACGCGACGCTGGTCACCGGGCTATTGACGCTGTATCAGCTGACCGGCGACGCGTCGTGGCTGGGCACGGCAACCGGCCTGCTCGACGTCGCGCTCGATCATTTCGCCGACCCTGACCGCGAGGGCCGCTGGTTCGACAGCGCCGACGACGCCGAGCGGCTGATGGTTCGGCCCGCCGACCCGCTCGACGGCGCCACCCCGTCGGGAGCCTCAACGATCGCCGAAGCGCTGCAGCTGGCCGCCCACCTGGTTCCCGCCGACCGCGCCGAGCGCTATGCCGCGGCGGCCGACGCCACGTTGGCCAGCGCGACGCCCATCCTGGCCAAGCTGTCGCGCTCGGGTGGCCACTGGCTCGCTGTCGCCGAGGCTGCTGTGCGCGGACCCATCCAGGTCGCGGTGGCCTGCGACCCGCAGCACTCGGAATTGCTTTCTGCGGCCCGCGAATTGGCGCCTGGCGGAGCCGTTGTGGTGGGCGGCCCGGTCAATTCCTCGGAGCTGCTGGTCGACCGTGACCGGATCGGTGGTTCCGATGCCGCCTACGTCTGCCGCGGCCGGGTGTGCGACCTGCCCGTCACCACCACTGAGGATTTGGCCGCCGCGCTGGGGTAGCGTCGCCGAACATGACGACCGCCGAAGGCAAAACTGAAGCCATTACCAAAGCCGTCAACCGCTACCTGGAAACAGTCTCGCAGGGGCGGCCCGACGACATCGCTGCTCTGTACGCCGAGGACGCCACCGTCGAGGACCCCGTCGGCAGTGAGGTGCACATCGGCCGTCAGGCGATCCGCGGCTTCTACACAGCCGTCGAGGGCGCCGAGAGCAAGACCGAAATCTTGACGCTGCGCGTGCTCGGCAACGAGGCGGCCTACTTCTGGCGGCTGATGATCGGCGGAATGACGATCGAGATCATCAGCGTCATGACGTTCGACGACGAGGGCAAGATCGCATCGATGAAGGCCTACTGGGGCCCGGACAACATCAAGCAGGGTTAGAAGACCGCGAACCACATCGCGATGTAGTGGCAGAGCGCCGCGACCGCGGTGCAGGCGTGGAAGAACTCGTGGTGGCCGAACGTCGTCGGCCACGGGTTGGGCCACTTTAACCCGTAGAGCACGCCACCGATGCTGTACAGCGCGCCGCCGACGATCAACAACACCAATGCGGCGACGCCCGCGCCGTCCATGATCGGCCCGACGAACCACACCGCGACCCAGCCGAGCAGCAGGTACAGCGGCACGCCGACCCATCGCGGTGCCGACGGCCAGAACATCTTGAGCAGCACGCCCGCGATCGCCCCGCCCCAGACGATCCAGAACAGCACCCAGCCCTTCTCCGACGGCAGTGCCAGCAGGGCGAACGGCGTGTAGCTGCCCGCGATGAAGACGAAGATCATCGAGTGGTCGGCCCGCTTCATCCACTTGCGTGCGGACTCCGACTTCCAGTTCACCCGGTGATAGGTGCCACTGACTGCGAACATCGCGACGATCGTCAACGTGTACAGCAGTGTGGCCAGCCCGGCACGGGTGGACTCCACGGACCACGACACCGATACCAGCGCGGCGCCGGCGATGAAGGCCACGACCGCCGCGTACACATGGATCCAGCCGCGCGCCCTGGGCTTCCCCAGAAACTTCTCGACTCCGTCGACGACGGCTTCGGGGAAGTCCTCGGCGTATAAATGCGGCGGCTGTTGCTGGGCCTCGTCGGCGGTCTCGGTCTGGGACATGTCACCTCCATCAATGCCATGGGGGTTTCTGAGCGCCACAGTAGTCTGGTTCTTCGTGGACATCATTCCCTCTCGACTCAAGGAACCGGTGTACCGCCTCTACGAGATGCGGCTGCGTCAGGGTCTGACGTCCTCGAAATCCGAACTGCCCCGCCACATCGCGGTGCTATGCGACGGTAACCGACGCTGGGCACGTGATGCCGGTCACGAAGACGTCAGCTACGGCTACCGGATGGGCGCCCGCAAGATCGCCGAGATGCTGCGCTGGTGCCAGGAAGCCGGCATCGAGATGGCCACCGTCTACCTGCTGTCCACCGAAAACCTGCAGCGTGAGGCGGGCGAGCTGGCGTCGCTCATCGAGATCATCACCGACGTCGTCGAGGAGATCTGCGCACCCGCCAACCGGTGGAGCGTGCGCACGGTCGGCGACCTCGAGCTCATCGGCGAGGAGCCGGCTCGGCGTTTACGCGAGGCCGTAGAGTCGACCAACGGCAACGGCAGCGGCTTTCACGTGAATCTCGCGGTCGGCTACGGCGGGCGGCAGGAGATCGTCGACGCGGTGCGGGGACTGCTCGGCAAGGAACTGGCCGACGGCGCGACCGGCGACCAGCTGATCGAGGCCGTCACCATCGACGCGATCTCGGAAAACCTCTACACCTCTGGGCAACCCGACCCCGACCTGGTGATCCGCACATCGGGGGAGCAGCGGCTGTCCGGGTTCCTGCTGTGGCAGAGCGCTTACTCGGAGATGTGGTTCACGGAGGCGTACTGGCCGGAGTTCCGGCGGGTCGACTTCCTGCGGGCGCTGCGCGACTACACCGCGAGGCATCGCCGCTATGGAGTTTGAGCGGCTAAGCCGCTGTGGCGCCTGAGCCGCGTGCCACACTTGAATTATGGCTGCGCTGTCAGCGGTGGTGTTCACGCTCAGCTGGTGGTTGGGCCTGTACCTGCTGGCCCGGGATCCACGCAAACCCGTCTTGGTATTGGCCGCGATCGGGCTGACCAGCTTCGCGTCGGTGGTGGCGCTGGACGCGGTGCGGGTGGTCAGTGGTTCCGACGTTCTCAGCAGCGTCGAGGTCTATCTGGTCACAGTGCCGGGCATCGCCTGGTTCGCGGTGCTGCTGGAGATGTCTCGGCCGTCCGAGACCTGGCGCGGCCGCGCAGGCGAAATTGCGTTGGTCGCCGCTGTTGCCGCGGTGGCACTCTTCGGCGCGACGATGGCGGGCAACGTCGATGGGCCGCTGCGGATGGGCCACTGGGTGATGTTCGCCGCGATCTCGTTGTCGACGTTGGGCGCGATGGTCAAAGCGGTTCTGCATCGCGCGCAGCCGGGACGGGTCGCGGGCTTCCTCGTGCTCGGCACACTGTTCTTCGCGCTCGCCAACGCGATCCTGATCATCCCGCTCGGTCTGGTGCCGAGCTGGCTGGCGTTGGCGTCCACCGGATTCGACGTCGCCGTGCTCGGCGTCGCCGTGGCGATGTGGGATGCGTTCGACGAGGGGCAGGCGCTGCGGGCCGACATGCTGCGGTCCTTCGCGGCGACGGCCGTCGTGGCGGTGCTGTTCGGCGGGCAGCTGCTGATCGGCCTGGCCGTTTCGGGTCAGGAGACCGCGCTGACGGTGCTGCTGTTCACCAGCCTGGGCATCGCGATCGCGATCAACGTGCTTGCCGACCCGCTGGCCGGGATGCTCGACCGGATGGCGTTCTCCCGCTCGCCAGATTTGCAGGCCGACCGCGCCGCCTTGCGACGCACTGAGGCGGCGTTGCCGCTGCGGTCGGCCAACCCGCTCGCCGGCGTCGACGACGACACCTTCGCTCGGCTCACCCGCCGCGCGCTGGGCCACTACGGCGACCTGTCCAAGCTCGTCGCCAGCCCGCTGACCGCGCTGCCGATCATCAACGAGCGCCTCGCCGTCCGTGGCGCGCCCGATCAGCCGCTGGAACGGGCCAACGAACTCAAGGCGCTGTTGGCCGACCGGATCGCCCGGCTCAAGCCGCGCGACGGCGGCGATTTCGGCACCACCGAGCAGTGGCGCCACTACAACTCGCTGTACTTCCCATACGTCGTCGGGGTGCGCGCCTACGCGCAGAACGCCACCGCCGCCGGACTGGACCCGGTCGCCCGGCAGGCCTGGCAGTGGTTCGTCACAGACGTGCCGCAACGCTCGCTGCACAACTGGCAGAACGCCGCGGCGCGGGTGATCGCCGCCGATCTGCGCGGAAATCTCGTCGGCGCACAAGACTGAAATCACCACGCTGACCTGGGGTTGGCAGTGCCTGGCAGCGTCTGGTATCGATCTGGCAGTGGCATCTGAGCAACCTCGGTGTCATGACCGCAATCAACACCCGCCCGGTCCGGGAAAGCACCGACTCACTACTGCGTTTCGCCCTTCGCGCCGACGCCACCCTCTGCGCCGGCGTCGGGCTGTTCGTCGCGATGGCAGCCGATCCGCTGTCGCGGCTCTCCGGTCTGTCGTCTACGTCGGAGTGGATCGCCGGCGCCGCCTTGGTGATCTACGGCGTCGCGCTGTACATGGCTGCCGGCCTGTCTGACGTTCGACGCGTCGGCACGGGTGTGCTCGCCGGAAACGTCGCCTTCGCGATCCTCGTCACCGTCGTGCTGGTGGCCGGCTGGCTGCCGCTGACCGAACTCGGCGTGGCCACGACGATCGCGTTCACGGTCGCCACGGTGGGCTTCTCCTACGCCCAGTACCTCGGAGTGCGCCGTCTGGCGTGACTCCCTCATGGCTGGTCCGGAGTCGCCGTCGTTAGAGGTTGCGGCGTCGACTCCGGCACCGGTCGCCGAAAGAAACCCGTCGAAAGGAAATCCCATGACCGCCATCTCGACCCGACTGAACGAGTCGACCGATTCGCTGTTGCGCTTCGCCATGCGCGCCGACGCAGTCATCTCCGGCCTTGCCGGTATCGTCGCCATTCCGCTCGCCGGCTGGCTGGCGGAAACGTCCGGCACCACCAAGGCGTTCGAGTACTCGATGGGCGCGTTCTTCATAGTCTTTGGGGTGGCAGTGCTTTGGCTCGCCGCTCAGCCGTCCGTGCGCCGCGCAGGCATGTGGGTGGCCATCGGCAACCTGCTGTTCACTGTCGCGAGCGTGGCACTCGTGCTCACGGACGTCTTCCCGCTGACCACGACCGGTGTGGTGCTGACGCTGGGCACCGGTGCCTACACCGCGGTGATCGGCGAATTGCAGTACCAGGGCTGGCGCCGCGCCAAGGCGTAGCACTTGCCGCTCAGGCCCGCTCGACGATGTCGGGCGGGCTTAGAGCTTGCGCAGCCGCAACCGGTTGATGGAGTGGTCGGCGTCCTTGCGCAACACCAGCGTCGCGCGCGGCCGCGTCGGCAGTATGTTCTCAATTAGGTTGGGGCGGTTGATGGAATGCCAGATGTCGCGGGCGGCGAACACCGCGGCATCGTCGGTCAACGTCGAGTAGTGGTGGAAGTGCGACGCCGGGTCGGCGAAGGCTCCGGCCCGCATCGACAGGAACCGTGAGATGTACCACTGCTCGATGTCCTCGATGCGCGCGTCAACATAGACCGAGAAGTCGAACAGGTCCGACACCATCAGCGCCGGGCCGGTCTGGAGTACGTTGAGCCCCTCAAGAATGAGGATGTCAGGATGTCGAATTAGTTGCTTCTCGCCGGACACGATGTCGTAGAGCAGGTGCGAATAGACCGGAGCGCACGCCACGTCGACCCCCGATTTCACGGCGGTGACGAACCTCATCAACCCGCGGCGGTCGTAGCTCTCCGGAAAACCCTTGCGGTGCATGAGGTTTCGCCGTCCCAGTTCCGCATTCGGATACAGGAAGCCGTCTGTGGTGACCAGGTCGACCCGAGGGTGGTGTTCCCAGCGGGCCAGAAGTGCCTGCAGCACACGGGCAGTGGTGGACTTGCCGACGGCGACACTGCCTGCGACCCCGATGATGAACGGCACCGGCCGGTCCGGATTCTGCTGCGGCTCACCGAGGAACTCTGCGGTCGTGGCGAACAGCCGCTGGCGCGCCGCGACCTGCAGGTGGATCAACCGGGCCAGCGGCAGGTAGACCTCTTCGACCTCGAGCAGGTCGAGCTTCTCGCCAAGACCGCGCAGCTTGAGCACGTCGTCCTCGGTCAGCTTCAGCGGCGTCGACATGCGCAGCGCACGCCACTGACTCCGGTCGAACTCCACGTAGGGGCTCGGCTCGCTCAGCCGCGGCATGGGCTCAGTCTTGCAGTTAGCGTGGTCGCCATGGAGCCCGGCACCCTCATCCGCGAATATCTGCTGCTCGGTTTGCGCTTCGACCGGATCGAGGAAGGCTACGTCGACTCCTTCACCGGCAACCCCGCGCTGCGTCAGCAGGTGCAGAACGAGCCCGCGCCCGATCCCGCCGAACTGGCGCTGACCGCCGAGCGGCTGGTCGCCGAGGTGCCGAACGCCGACGGGCTCGATTCGGTCCGCGCCGATTACGTCACCGCCCACCTGCGGGCGCTGGCCTGCGCCGGCAGGAAATTCGCGGGTCAGGACGTCGGATTCGTCGACGAGGTGCAGGCGTATTTCGACGTGCACATAACCAAGGGCGACCCGGAGCGCTATCGGCAGGCGCACCACACGCTCGACGATGCACTGGGCGGCAGCGGACCGCTCGCGGAGAGAATGCAGGCGTATCGCGCGTCGGAGGAGATCCCGCCCGACCGGCTCGAGGAAGCCATCCACGCGTTCTCCAGCGCGTTGCGCGACCGCGTGCGCGCCGAATACCCGCTACCCGACACCGAGACCATCACCTACGAGGTGGTCACCGATAAGCCGTGGTCGGGGTTCAACTACTACCTCGGCGACTATCGCTCCACCGTCGCCGTCAACGCCGACCTCAAGCAGCAGATGTCCAACCTGCCCCGGCTGGTCGCCCACGAGTCGTATCCCGGCCACCACACCGAGCACTGCCGCAAGGAGGCGGGGCTGGTCGAGGGCAAGGGCCATACCGAGCAGACCATCTTCCTGGTGAACACGCCGCAATGCCTGATGGCCGAGGGATTGGCGGACCTGGCGCTGTATGCGGCGATCGGGCCGAACTGGGGTGGCTGGGCCGCCGACATCTACGCCGACCTCGGACTGCGTTTCGACGGCGAGCGCGCCGAAGCGGTGTCGGAAGCCGCGGGGGCACTTGCCGACGTGCGGCAGGACGCCGCGCTGATGCTGCACGACGAGCACCGCGACGTCGACGACGTGGTCGACTTCCTCAAGCGCTGGCTGTTGGTCAACGACGAACGCGCCCGGCAGATGCTGCGCTTTTTGTCCTCGCCGCTGTGGCGCGCCTACACCAGCACCTACGTCGAGGGCTATCGGCTGCTGCGGGGCTGGCTAGAGGCCAGGCAGCGAGGCGTCAGCCTCACCGAACGGTTCGGGCGACTGCTCGATGAGCCGCTGATCCCGTCGTCATTGCGGGACGTAGGCTGAACTGCATGACCGCAGACTCGACCGCGACCACCGCCACCGCTCCCGGAGCCGAGTACGCCGATACCGCAAGCGCCGCCTACCGCTCGATACTGCAGATCATCGAGTCGGTCGAACCGCGCATCGCGGCGGCGACGCGCAAAGAGCTTGCCGACCAACGGGATTCACTCAAGCTGATCGCCAGCGAGAATTACGCGTCCCCGGCGGCGTTGCTCACCATGGGCACCTGGCTGTCCGACAAGTACGCGGAGGGCACCATCGGGCACCGGTTCTACGCCGGCTGCCAGAACGTCGACACCGTCGAGACCGTCGCCGCCGAGCACGCCCGCGAACTGTTCGGCTCGCCCTACGCCTACGTGCAGCCGCACTCGGGCATCGACGCCAACCTCGTTGCGTACTGGGCCATCCTGGCCACTCGCGTCGAAGCGCCCGGGCTGGCCGATGCGGGTGCCAAACACGTCAACGACCTCTCGGAAGCGCAGTGGGAAGAGCTGCGCACCAAGCTGGGCAACCAGCGCCTGATGGGCATGTCGCTGGACGCCGGCGGCCACCTCACCCACGGATTCCGGCCCAACATCTCCGGAAAGATGTTCCACCAGCGCAGCTACGGCACCGACCCGCAGACGGGACTGCTGGATTACGACGCGCTGGCCGCGGCCGCGCGTGAGTTCAAGCCGCTGATCCTGGTCGGCGGGTACTCGGCGTATCCGCGTCGGATCAACTTCGCCAAGCTGCGCGAGATCGCCGACGAGGTGGGCGCGACGCTGATGGTCGACATGGCGCACTTCGCCGGGCTCGTCGCGGGCAAGGTGTTCACCGGCGACGAGGACCCCGTGCCGCACGCCCACGTCACGACCACCACCACGCACAAGTCGCTGCGCGGGCCGCGAGGCGGGTTGGTGCTCGCGACCTCCGAGTACTCCGATGCTGTCGACAAGGGCTGCCCAATGGTGTTGGGCGGGCCGCTGTCTCACGTGATGGCGGCCAAGGCCGTCGCGCTGGCCGAGGCCCGCCAGCCCGCGTTCCAGGGGTACGCCCAGCGGGTCGCCGACAACGCCAAGGCGCTCGCCGATGGCTTCCTCAAGCGGGACGCGCGGCTCGTCACCGGCGGCACTGACAACCACATCGTGCTGCTCGACGTGACGTCGTTCGGGCTGACCGGGCGGCAGGCCGAGTCGGCGCTGCTGGATTCGGGCGTCGTCACCAACCGCAACTCGATTCCGGCCGACCCCAACGGCGCGTGGTACACCAGCGGCATCCGGTTGGGCACCCCGGCACTGACCACCCGCGGATTCGGAGCCGACGACTTCGACCGCGTCGCCGAGTTGATCGTCGACGTGCTGTCCAACACTCAACCGGCCGCTGCCGCATCGGGACCTTCGAAGGCCAAGTACAAGCTCGCCGACGGCACCGCCGAGCGGGTGCATGCCGCCGCCGCCGAACTGCTGGACGCCAACCCGCTGTACCCGGGTTTGTCGCTGTAACTGGGGGCGGTGACACGCCCCACACCCGATTTCAAAAAACATGTGAACTCGGGTTACAGTTACTTTTATGGCACAGAAACCTGTCGCTAATGCGCTGATTCTTGAGCTCGAGCCGGTCGTGCAGCAGGAGTTGCGTCGCCACATCGACACCGAGGACCTGTGGTTCGCCCACGACTTCGTGCCGTTCGAGCAGGGTGAGAACTTCGCCTTCCTCGGCGGGCGCGACTGGGATCCGTCGCAGGTCACGCTGCCCAAGACCGTGACCGACGCCCTTGAGATCCTGCTGATCACCAAGGACAACCTCGCCGGCTACCACCGGGAGTTCGTGTTCAGCTTCATCCTCGAGGAGAAGTGGGGCCGCTGGATCGGCCGCTGGACTGCCGAGGAGCACCTGCACGCCATCGCGCTGCGCAACTATCTGGTGGTCACTCGGGAAATCGATCCGGCCGCCAACGAGGACGTGCGCGTCGAGCACGTGATGAAGGGCTACCGCGCCGACACCTACACACAGATCGAGCGCCTGGTGTTCATGGCGTTCTTCGAGCGCGCGCACGCAGTGTTCTGCCGCAACCTCGAAGCGCAGATCACCGAGCCGGTGTTGAAGGGCCTTGTCGGCCGCATCGCTCTTGACGAGGAGCGCCACGAGGAGTTCTTCGCCAACATCGTCGCGCACTGCCTGACCTACAGTCGCGATGAGACCATCGAGGCGATTGCCCACCGCGCAGCCGAACTCGGCGTCGTCGGCGGGGACATCGACGCGTACGCGGACAAGGTCGCCAACGTGGCCGAGGCAGGCATCTTCGGACCGGAGCAGCTGCGCCGGGTGATCGCCGACCGCGTCACCGCGTGGGGGCTGGCCGACGAGCCCGCGCTGCGCGCCTACGTGTGACCAGTTAGCCACGGCGCGCCTGCACGGCGCGAAGCGCTGAGCGAGAGTAGCGTCGTTTCTCGATGGCTAGCGACATGCTCTGCTATCCGGGCGGTACCGATCGTTTCGATCCCGAGAGGACCGGCCCCGGTCCTGATACCGCAGTGTCCGCCGAGAAGTTCGTGCGGGGCCGCGCGGGCTCGAGGAGCGCTACGTGACTGAATCGGCCGTCCGGACCTATGTGCTCGACACCTCCGTGCTGCTGTCCGATCCCTGGGCGGCTACGAGGTTTGCTGAGCATGAAGTTGTGGTCCCGCTGGTGGTCATCAGCGAACTGGAAGCCAAGCGGCATCACCATGAGCTTGGCTGGTTCGCGCGGCAGGCACTGCGGACGTTCGACGATCTGCGGCTCGAGTACGGACGGCTGGATCAGCCGATCCCCGTTGGGACGCAGGGCGGCACACTGCATGTCGAGCTGAACCACAGCGACCCCACCGTTCTGCCCGCAGGTTTCCGGACCGAGACCAACGACGCGCGGATCTTGACGTGCGCGGCTAACCTCGCCGCCGAGGGCAAGCGAGTCACGTTGGTCAGCAAGGACATTCCGCTGCGGGTGAAAGCAGGCGCGGTCGGGCTGTCCGCCGACGAATACCACGCGCAGGACGTCATCACCTCCGGCTGGGCGGGGATGGACGAGATCGAGGTTTCGGCCGACGAGATCGACGCCCTCTTCGCCGACGGTGAGATCGACCTCGAGGCTGCCCGTAATCTCCCATGCCACACCGGGATTCGGCTGCTTGGCGGCAGCTCGCACGCCTTGGGCCGGGTCAACGCCGAGAAGCGGGTGCAACTCGTTCGCGGCGATCGCGAGGTGTTCGGGTTGCGCGGTCGCTCCGCCGAACAGCGGGTGGCGCTTGATCTGCTGCTCGACGAGTCGATCGGCATCGTTTCGCTCGGCGGAAAGGCCGGCACCGGCAAGTCCGCGCTCGCGCTGTGCGCAGGACTGGAGGCCGTGCTCGAACGTCGCACTCAGCGCAAGGTCGTCGTGTTCCGTCCGCTGTACGCGGTTGGCGGACAGGAACTCGGTTACCTGCCCGGAAGCGAGAGCGAGAAGATGGGCCCGTGGGCGCAGGCCGTCTTCGACACCCTCGAAGGGCTGGCCAGCCCCGCGGTGCTCGAAGAGGTGCTGTCGCGCGGCATGCTCGAGGTGCTGCCGCTGACCCACATCCGCGGCCGCTCGCTACACGACTCGTTCGTGATCGTCGACGAGGCCCAGTCGCTCGAACGCAACGTGCTGCTGACGGTGCTGTCCCGGCTGGGTGCCGGATCGCGGGTGGTGCTCACCCACGACGTCGCACAGCGCGACAACTTGCGGGTGGGACGCCACGACGGCGTGGCCGCGGTGATCGAGAAGCTCAAGGGTCACCCGTTGTTCGCGCACATCACGCTGCTGCGCAGCGAGCGCTCACCGATCGCGGCGCTGGTCACTGAGATGCTCGAGGAGATCAGCCCGGGGGCGCTTCCGTAGTGCCCCGGTAGGCTGCTTGAGTGCCGAAGCGACCCGACAGCCAGGGCTGGCGCTACGCCAGGACCGTGCTCGGCGTGCTCGCGGCCGCCGCGGTGCTGATCGTCGGCGGGCTCACCGGCCACGTCCGACGGGCCAGCGCCGACAACGTCGATTGCACACAGGTCAAATGCGTGGCGCTGACGTTCGACGACGGGCCGAGCCCTTTCACCGACCGGCTCCTGCAGATCCTCAACGACAACGACGCGAAGTCGACGTTCTTCTTGATCGGCAACAAGGTCGCGGCCAACCCCGCAGGCGCCAAGCGCGTTGCCGACGCCGGCATGGAGGTGGCCAACCACACGTGGGAGCACCCCAACATGACGACCATCCCGCCTGAGGACATCGGTAGCCAGATCTCCAAGGCCAACGACGCGATTCAAGCCGCCACCGGTCAGCGGCCCAACCTTCTGCGCACCGCAGGCGGGCTGATCAACGACAACGTGCTCGCGGCGGCTAAGCAGCAGGGCATGGCCGACATCAACTGGGACGTGATCCCTTTCGACTGGATCAACGACTCGAACACCGCCGCCACGACCTACATGCTCAAGACCCAGATCAAGCCCGGCTCGGTGGTGTTGTTCCATGACACCTACTCGAGCACCGTCGATGTGGTGTATCAGTTCATCCCGGTGCTCAAGGCCAACGGCTATCACCTGGTGACTGTGAGCCAGCTCCTCGGGCCGCGTGAGCCGGGCAGCACCTATGGCAGTCGCGACAACGGTCCGCAGGCCAACGACATCACCGACATCCCGCCGGCTGAGATCCCGACGCTGCCGAACACGCCGTCGCCGAAACCGATGCCGAACGTCCCGATCACCGATATCCCGGACCAGAACTCCGGCGGGCCCAACAACGGGGCCTAGCGGCGGCGGGCGCCCCGGACCAGGAACCACCCCGCGGCCGCGGCGCCGCCCAACGCGACCACCCGGTCGGCGCGGTCGGCTTTCGGCAGGTCCAGCAGCGACACCAGGCCCAGCATCGCGAAGCCGGTGCGCAACGCGGGTTGGCTGGTTGCCGTCGTCACCAGCGTCGCCGGACTATGGGTAGCCGGGTCTAGGGTTACGGTCACCGATCCTCCTCCGAGTGCTTGACGGGCATGGCCCGGGTTGACGCTAATTCGCTCAAGAGCGCTGAGAAATAGGGTGTTTCCCTATATCTGATCGGTTTCGGTCTTACCCATGTGACGGCCGAGTTCGGCGCGGGACTTGATGCCCAGTTTGCGGTAGATCCGGGCCAGGTTCGCCTCGACGGTCTTCGGGCTGATGAACAGCGCGGTTGCGACGTCGCGGTTCTTCATGCCCGACGCCGCGAGCTCGGCGACCCTTTGCTCGGACGGCGTGAGCTGCCCGCTGTGGCGCGGAGAGACGTTCGTGCGGACGAGTTCGGCTCGGGCACGGTCGGCCCACAGCGGGATGTGCAGCCGCTCGAAGATGTCCAAGGCTTCCTGCAGGCTCGCCGCTGCGGACTCCTTTCTGCGTTGCCGCCGCTGTAATTGGCCCAGCAGCAATAGCGTTCGAGCGCGCTCGAACGGCATCGGCAGCCGGTCGTGTTCGACGATCGCGCTTGCGGCGGCCGCGGTGGCGGCGTCGAGGTCACCCCGGTCGGCCAGCAGCATGCTTCTGCCGCGGGCGCCGACGGCCATCATCCACGCGCGGCCCAGCCGCTGGCCGTTGCGCTCGAGGGCGCCGATAAGGGGCTCCGCTTCGGCGCTTCGGCCCACTTGAATCAGGGCCTCGACGGCGTCCGCCAGAAACGTGGCATTGGGAAGCTCGGTCGGCGTCGACGCCGGATCGAACCTGATCACCAGCGGCTGCAGGGTTGCGACCGCCGCCTCGTAGCGGCCCAGCGACACCTCCAGGAATCCCAGTGCGGCAACGACCCGCTCCGCCAGCCGAAATGACCCTGTGCGCCTGCCGATCTCGAGCGCCTCCTCGGCCGCACTCCTGGCATCGGCTTCGCGGCCCGCGTACGCGGCCAACTTCGCCCGTAGGCCGAGGGCCAGGAACAGCGGAGTGTCGCCGCCGAGCTGACGAGCGCGCTCCAGAGCGTCCTCGGCGACCAGGGTGGCCTCGCCGAAGTCGCCCCGCCAGATGCTGCTCAGCACCACGTGCTGGGCGATGAACACCAGCTCGCCTTCCTCACCCTTCTCAATACAGCGACGCCGGACAGCTTCTAACAGCTCATAGGCCTCGTCGAGGCGGCCGGTCCACTCCAGCAGCAGCGCACGCTGAGCGGATGGCCGAAATACCACCGCCGTGAAAATGTCGGGGTTCTCCAGCGCCACAGCACGATCCATATCCGCCTCGTCGAAACCTTCCCCGCACAGGAACCGCAAAGTCACGCGCATGCCCAGCGCAAGGCCCAACAATTGTGGTTGATCGAGGCGCTCGGCTCGGGCGACGGCCTCCTCGGCCATCTGCACGCTCGCGCGGGGCTCATTTGCGTGGAGTAGGGAGTAGGCCAACGTGATCAATATCTGTACTCGCAGTGGGGAACCGGTGTCCACCTCACTCAGCGCGCGCCGCAATAAGCGTGCAGCCTCGAAGAAGCCGTCTCCGTACAGCCGCACGACAGCGAGCCGGGTCAACGCCTCTGCGCGCCGGTCGCCGGGCCCCAGCCGCTCGATGGTCTCCTCGAGCACAGCGCGCGCCCGCTCCTGGTCACCTGCGTCGAAATGGTGTAGGGCAGAACGGAGTCGACGATCGGCGGTGTCACCGCCGAGACCGATCGCCAGGTCCATCAGCTCGGCGGCCGCCGCGGGCGCCCCGCGGATGCGCGCGGACTCCGCCGCTGTGTCGAGCGCCCGCAGAGTGACTTGGTCACCGCTGGTCGCGGCCAATGCGAGATGGCGTGCCCGCAACTCGGGCTCGTCGACGATGTCGGCGAGGCGGCGATGCATCGTTCGGCGCTGGCCCGGCGTGGCCTCGGTGTACACACCCCTGGCCAGCAGGGGATGGGCGAAGTGGATCCGGTTGCCGTCGATCGCGATGATGCCCTTGCTTTCCGCGCTCTCGAGCAGCTCGATCAACAAGTCGTCGTCGCCGATCGTCGCGCTTGACACCAGCTCCACCGTCGGCGAAGCCATGCACGACACGGCGAGCAGCGCGTCATGCACGTCGGGATCCAGCCCGCCGAGCCTGGCCCTCACGACCTCGGTCAGCGTGCGTGGCAGTGAGGTCTCTACGCCGGGGGCGCGTTCAGCGATGGCCCGTGCCAATTCGATTGCATAGAAGGGGTTTCCGCCGGACAACGCATGTATCCGCCCCATCGCCGGACGGGAGAACGGTCGCCGCAGGCGTGCCGATACCGCCGCATGTAGGTCATGAATACCCAACGGATTCAACCGAAGTCGATTCACTGCATCGGGTCGTGGCATTTGCAGCCAGGTGCCGGCGGCGCCGCTGCCTGCATCGGTACGCACACTGCCAAGAATTCCCACCGGCCCGGAGAGCCGCCTCGCCGCGAACGCCACCACGTGCGTGCTCGACGGGTCGATCCACTGCAGGTCGTCGATCGCCACCAGCAGCGGCCCGTCCTCGGCGAGGTACTCGACGACCGACAGGAATGCCGCGGCCACAGCGCGTTGATCGGTGGCCGCGCCGCTGTCCGTCCGCAGCAGCACCTGGCCCACCGCGGCTCGCTGAGGTTCGGGCAGATCCGCCCACGCGGCTGCGGGCACCCCGTCCAGCAGGTCGGCCAGTGCCGTGTAGGCCAGCACGGATTCGGCCGCTGCGGCGCGCGCCGACAACACCCGGAACCCCTTGTCCCGTGCCAGCTCCTGGGTGGCCAACCAGAGGGTGGTTTTGCCGATGCCGGGCTCACCCTCGATCAGCAACGCCGACGGCTCGGAAGTCGCCGAAGTCAGGAACCCACCGACCGTCCGCCCCTCCAACGGACGGCTTTCCGCGCCAACCCCCGGCATGCCTAGAACAATTCCAGCCAACGGTGCCAACGTCACCTGTTTCTGCTGAATCGCCGACAGGTGGCGGGCTGGCAACATCCGCAGCAGTATGTTTGCGCACTACGTCGCGGTCTTGACCACTCGCTGTCCGAGTTCGGCCCGCGACTGGACGCCCAGCTTGCGGTAGGGCGTCACGCGTCGCCTGGTTTGACCTTCGCCATCGCAAGCACGTCGAGCCGACGATCCAGCTCCTCCAGCGACAATTTGTCGCCGATCAGGCCCCGGTCTATGACCGTCTGGCGGATCGTCTTCTTCTCCTTGACCGCTTCCTTGGCCACGGCAGCGGCCTCCTCATAGCCGATCGCCGAATTGAGCGGGGTGACGATCGACGGTGAGGACTCGGCCAGTTCGCGGAGGCGGGCCTCGTTGGCGATAAGGCCGTCGATGCAGCGCTCGGCGAAAAGCTTCGAGACGTTGGTGAGCAACTTGAAGGACTCCAGCAGATTGCGGGCCATCATCGGGATGTACACGTTGAGTTCGAACGCACCTGCCGCACCACCCCATGCGATGGCGGCGTCGTTGCCGACGACCTGCGCCGCGACCTGTGTGAGCGCCTCGGGGATCACGGGGTTGACCTTGCCCGGCATGATCGAGCTGCCCGGCTGCAGGTCAGGCAGCTGGATCTCGGCCAGGCCGGTCAGCGGCCCGGAACCCATCCAGCGGATGTCGTTGGCGATCTTGGTTAGCGACACCGCGATCGTGCGCAGCGCGCCCGACGCCTCTACGAGTCCGTCGCGGGACGCCTGCGCCTCGAAAGAGTTGACCGCCGTACGCAATTCGGCCAGGCCGGTCTGGTTCACCAGCACCTCGACGACCTTCGTGCCGAACCCGTCCGGTGCGTTGAGGCCGGTGCCAACGGCGGTGCCGCCGATGGCGAGTTCACCCAGCCGCGGCAGTGTCGCCTTTACCCGCTCGATGCCCGCCTCGATCTGTCGGGCATAGCCGCCGAATTCCTGGCCGAGTGTCACGGGCACGGCATCCATCAGGTGTGTGCGGCCGGACTTCACCACGGTGCGCCATTGCCGCGCCTTGCCCGCCAGCGATTCGTGCAGCACCTCGAGCGCCGGAATCAGGTGCCGCACAGCGGCTTCCGTGGCCGCGATGTGCGTAGCGGTGGGGAAGGTGTCATTGGACGACTGTGACATGTTGACGTCGTCGTTGGGATGCACAACAACAGGCGGGGTCGCCGTTGCCGCAATGCTGGCGATCACCTCGTTGGTGTTCATGTTCGAGCTGGTGCCCGAGCCGGTCTGGAACACGTCGATGGGGAACTGGTCGTCGTGCAGGCCGTCGGCGATCTCACCGGCGGCCGCGATGATGGCGTCGGCCTTCTCCGGCGTAAGCAGGCCGAGATCCTTGTTCACCTGGGCGCAGGCGCCCTTCAGCAGGCCAAGCGCGCGGATCTGCGTGCGCTCCAGCCCCCGGCCGGAGATCGGGAAGTTCTCCACGGCCCGCTGCGTCTGCGCGCGCCACAGCGCGGTGACCGGCACCCGGACCTCGCCCATGGTGTCGTGCTCGATGCGGTATTCGACGTCTTCCGGAGTGACTGAGTCGACGCTCACAAAACTTTCCTTCTTGTGTCGGTGATTTACGGCAGCGGCTGGAAGGCGGTGCTGTCGCCTGTGAAATCGATGGCGGAGTATTCGTTGAGCTTGGAGAGCCGGTGGTACGCCTCGATCATCCGCACCGTGCCCGACTTCGAACGCATGACGATCGACTGCGTGGTGCAGCCTCCGCCGTAGTACTGGACGCCCTTGAGCAGGTCGCCGTCGGTGACGCCGGTGGCGCAGAAGAAGACGTTCTCCCCGGACACAAGATCCTCGGTGGACAGGATCTGGTCGAGGTCGTAGCCGGCGTCGATGGCCTTCTGGCGCTCGTCGTCATCCTTCGGTGCCAGCTGGCCCTGGATCGCACCGCCCATGCAACGGATCGCCGCCGCGGTGATGATGCCCTCGGGTGTGCCGCCGATGCCGGCGAGCAGGTCGGTGCCCGAGTTCGGCCGGCACGCCGAGATCGCGCCCGCCACATCGCCGTCGGTGATGAGCCGGATCCGCGCACCGGCCTCGCGGACCTCGGACATCAGCCTCTCGTGCCGCGGCCGGTCGAGGATGCACACCGTCATGTCGGACACCGACAGGTGCTTGGCCTTGGCGACCGCGCGGATGTTCTCACCGATCGGCGCGGTGATGTCGATGGCGTCGATGGCCTCGGGCCCGACGGCGATCTTGTTCATGTAGAACACCGCCGACGGGTCGAACATGGCGCCCCGCTCGGCGACGGCGAGCACCGAGATGGCGTTCGGCAGGCCCTTGCTCATCAGCGTGGTGCCGTCGATCGGATCGACGGCGAAGTCGCAATCGGGCCCGTCGCCGTTGCCGACCTCCTCACCGTTGTAGAGCATCGGCGCGTTGTCCTTCTCACCCTCGCCGATCACCACGACGCCGCGCATTGACACCGTGTTGACCAGCTCACGCATCGCGTCGACCGCCGCGCCGTCGCCGCCCTCCTTGTCACCGCGGCCCACCCAGCGGCCGGCCGCCATCGCGCCGGCTTCGGTGACACGCACGAGTTCGAGGGCAAGGTTGCGATCGGGTGCTTCACCACGCGAGGGGCTCATGCGCCGATTCTCCCATTACCCGGTCGTCGATTGGGACCTGGGATACTGGCGATCGTGACCACGCAGCCGCAGCCCGCCCCCAAGCCCGCCAAGCCGCGGCTGCTGCAGGACGGCCGGGACATGTTCTGGTCAATTGCGCCGTTGGTGCTGGCCTGCATCGTGCTGGCGGGGGTACTCGGCATGTGCTCGTTTGCGCCGAACGGGCCGGGCAAGGGACCGGCGCCGTCCTATGACGCTCCTGCCGCGCTGCGGGCCGACGCCAATGACCTCAAGATCCCCATCCGGGTGCCGCGGCTGCCCGACGGCTGGCAGTCCAACTCCGGCAGCCGCAAGGGCCTCGACGGCGGCCGCACCGATCCGTCCTCGGGCCAGCAGGTCCGCGCCGTCAGCTCCACCGTCGGCTATCTGACACCCAGCGGGATGTACCTGAGCCTGACGCAGAGCAACGCCGACGAAGACAAGCTGGTGGCGTCCATCGACGCCGACCTCTATCCGACGGGGACCCAGGACGTCGACGGCGTGAAATGGGTGGTGTACGAAGGCGGCGAACGGGACGGCAAGCCGGCCGAGCCGGTGTGGACCACTCGGCTGACCGGTCCGACGGGGCCCGCACAGATTGCGCTAACCGGCGCCGCCGGTACGGATGGGTACCGTATGCTGGCCCAGGCGACGCAGACCCAGTCGCCGCTGCCCGCCAAGTAGAAGACGGAGACGGCATGACCGCGCCGGAAGCAGACCTGACCGGATGGACCGCCGCGCCGTTTTCGGCGGCCGGGTACACCTACGACGTCTATCGCAAGGGCGAGGGTCCCGGCGTGGTGCTCATCCCCGAAATGCCTGGCATACATCCGGGTGTGCTGGCGCTCGGTAACCACTTGGTGGACAACGGATTCACCGTTGCCTGTCCGTCCCTGTACGGCACGCCCGGCGCACCGGGCATGAGGCCGGGTGCGGTGCCGGTGATGCTGCGTGGTTGTGTGGCAAAGGAATTCGCGGCCTTCGCGACGAATGCCGACCGGCCAATCGGCCATTACCTGCGCGCGCTGGCCCGCGACCTCAACGAGAAGACGCCCGGTAAGGGTGTCGGGGTGATCGGCGAGTGTTGGAGCGGCGGCTTCGCGCTCGCTGCCGCGGTGGACGACAGCGTGCTGGCGCCGGTGCTGAGCCAACCGTCGTTGCCGATTGGGTTGACCGCGAAGCAGAAACGCGATCCCGGCCTGTCCGAAGCCGAGTTGAAGATCGTCGAACAGCGAGCCGCCGACGAGGGACTGTGCGCGCTGGGCCTGCGGTTCAGCGAGGACCCCCTGGTGCCGAGCGCACGATTCAAGACGCTGAAGGACCGGTTGGGTGACGCGTTCGAGGTCATCGAGATCAACTCGAAGAAGGGCAACGAGCACGCTTTCGGCAAGATGGCCCACTCGGTGTTGACCTTGGAGGTCCGTGAGGTGGACGGGCACCCGGCCTACGAGGCGCGCAAACGTGTCGTCGAATTTCTCACCGAGCGTCTGAGCTCGAATTAGGCGTCGGCGCGGCTGACGAATCCTCCGCGGCTGACTTAACCGGAGCCGCGGCGGGCTTGTTCTTGCCGCCGCGACGGGCGAACCAGCCGAGAAGCCCACGCCGCTTTGGCTTTTCGTCCTCCTCGGGCGTAGCCATCGGTACGCCCTTGTATACCGCCAAGTAGACGCTGATGGTCGTGACGATGACGATCATCAGCACCGGGCCGATCACGATGCCCCACGCGCCGAACATGGCGATGCCTGCGAACACGGCGAGCAACATCAGCGCCGAATCGAGGCGGGCCGCCTTCGGCACCAGGATCGGCCGCAGGAAGTTGTCGATGTTCGTCACGACGATGAGGTGGAAGGCGATCACGAACACACCGCCGAAAACGTTGCCGAACAGGATCATTCCGATCCCGAAGGGAATTGTCACAATGCCGCCGCCGAGCGGAATCACCGATAGCGCCGACAGCAGAACCGCGAAAAGGAAGAAACCCTGGTGGAAACCGGCGATGTAGATCGAGCCAGCGCCCGCGACACCCTGACAGACGGCGATAACGAACTGCCCCATCACGGTGCCCTTCACCATCGCGCCCATCTTCGCCATGTAGAGGTCGGTGACCTCCTCGCCGAGCGGGTTTAGTTGGCGGATCATGGTCAGCACGCTGTCGCGGTTCACCAACAGCGAGATGAACACATACAGGAACAGGATTGCAGCCGTCACACCGCCGAACACGCTGCCCGCGGCCCCTTGCAGGAGGCCCAGCAGCCATTGGCCGACGTCCTGCGCGACGGTGGCCATTGAACTTCGCAGCGAGTCCGGGGTGACCGTCACGTCGATGAACGGCACCCTGTGCAGCACATCGTTGACGAAGCGCAGCGCCTGATCGCCGAGGGCCGACAGGTCGGTCCGCCCGACCCACTCCGCTACCTGCTCGACCATGTTGGTGATCTGGACGACCGCGAGAAATACGAACGCGCCCAGCGGCACAACTACCGAACCGATGGCCGCCAACAGGGTCAGAGTCGCCGACAACCCGGTGCCGAACCGCCTGTTGAGCCGATTGAACAGCGGCGTAAACAGGTAGGCCGCCACCGCGGCCACCACGATGAGAATGAAGTAGCCACGCAGGAAGTAGGCGCCGAACACGATGGCGAGGGCGGTCGCGACCGCCAGCGCACGCTTCTGTGTCAGCGTGAATTTGGTATTCATTGCGGCCACTGGCATACCGTAGCCAGGTTGCGCCGCCGGAACCCCGATTCGGTCAGCGAATCTGTGAGCCGGCTGCGGACTGGCTGGCGCGCTGCCGTTTGATGAAGCCGATCGACATGCGCTGCATCAGCGTCGGCGACAGCCGGGCGAACAGCCACTGGGCATGTGCCAGTCGCGGTTTCACCAGCAGCGCCTTGTTCTTCTCAATGGCGTGCAGCGTGTCGCGTGCCAGCCTGTCGGGGTCGTATGCGGTCTTCACGCCTTGCCCCTGCAGGAAGTAATCGCGGCCGACGAAACCACCCACCGCGCCCTTATCGAGGATCGGTGTCTCGACGGCCGAGGGGCACACCACCAACACGCCGACCCCGCGCGAGATGGCTTCCGAGCGCAGCGCAAGCGACAGCCCGACGACGGCGTGCTTGGTCGTCACGTAGCTGGTGATCTGGCCTGCCGCGGTCAGCCCGGCCATCGACGCGGTGTTGATGATGTGCCCGTGGCCCTGCCGCACCATCAGGGGGTAGGCCGCGGCGACACCGTGCACGACGCCGCGGATGTTGACGTCGATGATCGCGTTCCACTGGTCCAGCGTCAGCAGCTCGGTGTCCCCGCCCCACACGATGCCCGCGTTGTTGAACATCAGGTCGAGCCGGCCTGCTCGATCGACGACCTCGTCGACGGCGGCCTGCACCGCCGCCGCGTCGGTGACGTCGAGCCGCGCGAAACGGGCATTCGCGCCAAGCGCCGTGGCGGTGCGTTCGGCGGCGTCGCCGTCAATGTCAGTGCAAACCACCGTGGCACCCGCACTCGCCAGCGCTCGGCACAGCGCCGCTCCGATACCCGAGCCGGCGCCGGTGACGATCGCCTGCTTGCCGTCGAAACTCATTGCGCCTCCGCAAGCTTCATGACGTGGCCGAGGATGTCGGGGTAGCGCTTCAGATGGGCGCCGCCGTTGAGGTCGAGCACCTCTCCGGTCAGCCACGACGCCGCAGGCGAACACAGGTACAGCACGGCGTTGGCGATGTCCTCGGGTGTGCCTGCGCGGCCAAGCGCGGTGTTCTCCAGATACTCCTCGACCACGCCGGGAACGGCGGCGGCCGGCTCGGTGAGCGGGGTGTGTACGAAGCCGGGTGCGACGGCATTGACGCGGATTCCCCGCGGGCCGAGCTCGAGCGCGGCGACCTGAGTGAGCATCGACAGGCCTGCTTTGGCTGCGCAGTACGCGCTCATTCCCGCCGCGGGCTGGCGGGCGTTGAGTGAGCTGATCGAAACCAGCGCGCCGCCGGTGCGCAGGTTGCGGCCCGCGTGCTTGGCGACGATGAATGCGCCCGTCAGGCAGACGTCGATCACGTCGCGGAACTGGTCGACGGGCATGTCGGTGATCAGGCCGACGTTGGAGAATCCTGCGCAGTTGACCACGACATCCATCGTGCCGGTCTGCTCGAAGAGGCGCTGCACCGAATCCTCGTCGGTGACGTCGACGGACTCGGCGGTATGGGGGTCGCCCAGTTCGGCGGCGCGGCTGCGCGCCCCGTCGGCGTTGCGGTCGGCAACGGTCACCTGGTCTCCCTGGGCGGCCAGTGCCTGCGCCGTCGCCCACCCGATTCCGGACGCACCGCCGATCACGACCGCGATCCGATGGTTACCGTTGCTCATCCAGTGGGCCCTTCGCGACAGAATTAGAACGCGTTCCAACCTCACATCCGCGACCCGAAAGTGCAATAGGCGCTCTGGCAGACTCGACCCGTGACCGAACTGAAGATGTCCGATTCGATTTCCGTGGCGATGGCACCGGCCGAGCTGTATGCGCTGGTGTCGGACGTGACCAGGATGGGCGACTGGAGCCCGATTTGCCGGGCCTGCTGGTGGGACGAGGGAGACGGCCCACAAGTCGGCGCCTGGTTCACCGGCCGCAACGAGACCCCGGAGCGGACGTGGGAATCACGCTGTCAGGTGGTGGCCGCCGATCCCGGCCGGAAGTTCGGGTGGGAGGTCAACAACGGTTGGGTCTACTGGGGATACACCTTCGAACCCGAAGGTGAAGGCACCCGGCTCACCGAGTGGTGGGAGTTCCTGCCCCCCGGCATCGCCGGGTTCCGCGAGCGTTTCGGCGACGGGGCCGATGTCCAGATCGCGAACCGGCGCGCAGCGGCGGAGAGCGGCATCCCTGCCACGCTGAAGGCGATCAAGAAAGCCGCCGAGTCCTAACTTGCCGCGAAACTGTATTCCAGCAGGCCTCTTCTCGGGCGGATTCATACGGTCAATGCAACATCCGATGATTTGGGAGGTTGCTGTGCCGAGTGGTGTTCCGGTTTCAAGGGCCGTTAAGCGGGAGTTCTTCGATCTCGTGTGTCGGGGTATGGCCACCACAGAGGCGTCGGTGAGAGTCGGCGTGTCGCGCCGGACCGGGTGGTTCTGGTGGCGCGACGCTGGGGCGATGAAACTACGCAGCGGATATGGCGGCATGGGCGGGTTGGCCACCGCGGGAGATCTGAACCGGCCGGGAGGCCAAGGGCATCGGGTCAGTTTTGAAGAGCGGGTGGAGATCATGCGCGGCCTCGATGCCGGCCTCAGCTTCGCCGAAATCGCGAGGTGTATCGGACGAGACCGCTCTGTGGTCTGGCGGGAGTATCGGCGCAACTGCCTTCCCAATGGGGACTATCACGCCTTGATGGCCAATGCTTTCACGACTCAAAATGCCCGCCGCCCCAAGGCATTCAAGCTGCGCAACCACCCGCTGTGTGCGGCGATCGAGGACTGGATGGGTGATGGGTGGAGCCCGAAGCTGATCGCTGATGTGTTGGCTCGTGACTATCCCGGTGACAAGCTGATGAGAGTGAGCCACGAAACCATCTACCAGTGCCTGTATGTGCAGACCCGTGGCAGTCTGCGCGCTGATCTGCACAAGTGCCTATCGACCAAGCGCTCGGCGCGCAAACCGCGCGGCTCAACCGGGCGCACCGGGGTGTACGGCGCGGAGGTGTTCACCATCAGCGACCGCCCCGCCGAAGCCAAAGACCGCGCCGTGCCCGGGCATTGGGAATCTCAATGGTGTTGTCAAGCCGCCTGAGTCAGTGGTGGGGGTGCCGCGGTCCATGTCCGGTTCTCGCGCAGCAGTGCCCAGAGGACGTCGATGCGGCGGCGGGCCAGGGCGATGACAGCTTGGCTGTGGGTGGCGCCTTGGGCACGTTTCTTTGTGTAGTAGTCGCGGTTCGGCCCGGCGCGCATCATGCTGGTCTGCGCGGAAAGGTAGAACACGTGTCGTAGTGACCGGCTGTAGCGCAAGGGGCGGTGCAGGTTGCCCGTGCGCCGGCCGGAGTCGTTCGGTACGGGCACGAGTCCGGCTGCGGCGGCCAGATGCCCGGCGCTGGGGAAGGCACGTAAGTCGTTGGCCCCCACCAGCAGCGAAGCGCCGAGGAAGGGTCCGAAGCCGGGCATGGACCGAATGATTGCTGCTTGTGGATGTTCGGCGAAGGTCGCCTCGATCTGGGCATCGAGGGCCTTGAGTCGGTCGTCGAGGGCCAGGACGGCGGTGGCCAGCTCGGTGATGATGCTGGCGCTCAGATCTTGCCCGGGCAGCACGACGGTTTGCGCCTTGGCCGCGGCGGCGGCGCGGGCGGCCACGTCGGCCGAGCCGCGCACGTTGCGATTCCGCAGCCAGCCAGTCAGCCGAGTCTGTCCAATGCGGCGGATCCCGGTCGGGGTGGCGTAGCCGGTGAGCAGTACCAACGCTCCCTTATGCGAAGAGTAGTCAAAGGCCCGCTCCAGGCTGGGGAAAACGCTGGTCATCAAGTCGCGCAGCCGGTTGATCATGCGTACCCGGTCAGCGATCAGATCCGCGCGATGCCCGGTCAGCACCGCGAGTTTGCGCACCAGGTCAGTACCGGTGTCGATGACCGGTAGATCCCCGCGGAGGCGAGCAGTCTCGGCGATGACGTAGGCGTCCTTGGCGTCGGTCTTGCCTTCCCCGGCATAGGCCGCGCTCATCGCCGCGACCACCCGCCCGGATGCATAACGCACCGAATAATCGGTCCGAGCCAGCAATGCCAGCAGCAACGCCGACGGCGCACCAATGATGTCGACGGCCCAAACAATCTGTTTCGCTTGCGAACCGGCGGTGGAGATGAGCGCTACGATTTCAGCCTCGTCGTTGGCGACCTTGATCGACGACAACTTCCTACCATCGGCATCCACCACGCACGCCCAATGATGAGTCTTGCCGATATCGATGCCGACCCAAGCTGTGTCTCGTTGTGCGCCCACGCTTCTCCGTCCGTTGGTTCCGTTGCTGACAGCGGCCCGTGGAACACCCCGCTGACGCATCCGTAACCAAGCGACCGAGCGCAGATCTCAATTAGCAGCCAGGGCACCCCGGAGAGCCGGGCGAACATTCCCAATAAGCGACTACACCGCAAGGCGACCTCAGCCACACCCGGCTCTCCTGGGCCATCGACAGTCTTACGGAAGGCGATCTGATCCTGGGCGCCGGCCACAAGTCAGCGATCGGCACCTTAGTGGAGCGCAGTACCCGGTTCACCATCTTGTTGCACCTGCCCGGCGATCACACCGCCGAGACGGTGGCTGCGGCGATGATCGAGGCCATGGGTGAGCTGCCCGAGCATCTGCGCCGGTCGATCACCTGGGACCGCGGCAGCGAAATGGCCGATTGGGAAGACATCCAGCTGCAGCTCGCTGCCCCGGTGTTCTTCTGCGACCCGCATTCGCCGTGGCAGCGCGGCACCAACGAAAACACCAACCGGCTCTTGCGGTTCTGGTTCGAGAAGGGCACCGACCTATCTGGTCACACCAAGGCCGATCTCAAACGCGTCCAAGACAAACTCAACAGCCGCCCTCGACCGACGCTGAACCTCGACACTCCCGCCCAACGCCTGACCGCTCTGATTAGCCAGGCCGCCTAAATGTTGCACTCACCACTTGACTTTGAGTCGAACTTTCCCTGCTGGAATACAGTTTGGGCGGTTGGGGTTCAGCGCTTGATACAGCGAAACCCGATGTGGCTCATGCCGGTATCGATGGGTTGCGGTCGGCGGGCGGCGGGGCGGTAGCGCAGGCAATAGTTGTCGGCGCACAGAAACGAACCACCCTTGACGACCTTGCGGGGCACCCGAAATTGTGGCTGGCGCGGGTCGTAGCTGGCCGCCTCGCAGCAGGGATCACCGGCGCGGGTGTCGGCGTACCAGTCGGTGGTCCACTCCCACACGTTGCCTGCCATGTCGACCAGTCCATAGCCGTTGGACGGGAAGCTGCCGACGGCGGTGGTGCGGCCGTACCCGCGGTCGGGGCGCCACGGGAAATCGCCGTGCCAGTAGTTGGCCAGCCGCTCTCCGGGCTGCTCAGGTTCATTGCCCCACGTGTACGTCGCACCCTCAAGACCACCGCGGGCCGCGGCTTCCCACTCCGCCTCGGTGGGCAATGACAGGGCCGCCCACGCCGCATAAGCCTCCGCGTCTTCATACGCGACATGCACGACCGGATGATCCGCGCGATTGTCGATCGACGAATGCGGGCCAACCGGATGACGCCATGACGCGCCTGGTGTCCACGTCCACCACAAGTTCAGGTGGCGCAGGTCGACCGCGCCGCGGGTACGGGTGAACACCATCGACCCCGGCTGCAGGTTCTCCGCCGGCGCGTCGGGATAATCCGCGGGATCCAGCGGTCGTTCTGCAACCGTGACATAGCCTGTGGCAGAGACAAATTCGGTGAACTCGTCGTTCGTCACCTGGTGGGTCTGGATCCAGAACCCGTCAACGGAGACGAGGCGTGCGGGCCCCTCCTCCGAATAGTGCTGCTCGGATCCCAGCGCAGCGGTCTGTGCGGGAATCCAGACGAGTTCATTGGTCACTGAAGACGGTCGCCCAGTCGTTCTTCATGCTGACAACAGTCCAGTTGTCATGCGCTGCTTGCTCCAAGGACTTCTCGGCCCCTGCGGTGTAGTCGAATTCGCGATTGTCGTCGTCGTGCAGGACCAGCAGTCGCATGCCGCGCGTGAACTCCAGCATTTCGATGTCGCCGTTGGAATTGCCGGCGGCGAAGATCGGTCGGCGCCCGATCCGGCTCCACAACCGCACCGGCTTCATGGGCCCGTCGTCGAGGAACTCCGGCTGGTCCGTGGTGTAGAGGTGCCCGTCGCGATAGACGAGTCCTACCGAACTGCCCACCACTCGCTCGGGTGGTACCCCGTACAGCGGTCCGGTGACCGGACGCATGAAATCCCGTCCGCCGCCGGAGACGATGTAGCAGGTAAAGCCGTTGGCCTCCAGATAGCGGAGCAACTCCACCATCGGCGTGTAGCCGCACGACGTATAGGGCCGGCCCAGCGTCGGATGCGTGGCTTCGGCGAAGAACGCGTTGATCCGGCCGGCGTGCTCCTCGACGGTGATCTGATGATGGGCCGTGAGTATCGCTCCCATAAGCGGTTTCATATCGGTGTCGTCACCCTGGTAATGCTTGGTGACCGCATCGCCGAGCCATTGCAGATCGCCGGTGTAGGCGGCTTTGTACGGCTGTTGATCGCGCAGCGACGGGTCGGCTTCGGCCTGCTCCTTGAACCGGCGCAGAAGGAAGTCGAGCTGGATATACATCGGCTTCTCGCACCACAGCGTGCCGTCGTTGTCGAACACCGCGATACGAGCCTCCGGCGCAACGAAATCCGGCCCCTCGGTGGTGACGCGACCCACGAAGTCGACGATTGCCGCCTTCGTCGATCCGTCATTCCAGGATTGCAGTTCAGCCACGCTCAGCCGCCCCGAGTGGCCAGGAACTTGTTGAGTTCCTCGACCGCGTGGTTGATGGTGAACGATGCCGGTTCTTGGCGTGGTGGAAACTCTTTAAACGTCTCCAGGAACTGAGTTGCGATCGCAGAGCCGTAGAGCACGAGGAAGACGCGATCTAGCAACCAATCCCAGTATGTGTTCGACGTTATGTCTGCATGCTCGTACGGATCGGTCCGCAAATTGAACAGCTTCGGCGCACGCAACTTTGTGAAGGGCTCGAACCAAATCTGCAGCGTGCCCGGGCACCGCTGCTCCATGAACACGACCTTCCAGTTCTCCGCCCGGATGCCCAGTACGTCACCGTCGTCGGAGAAGTAGATCATTCCACGACGCGGGCTTTTGTCGACCTCGCCGGTGAGGTAGGGCAGCAGGTTGTAGCCGTCGATGTGGACCTTGTAGGTCATGTCGCCGGCCTCGTGCCCGGTCTTGAGCTTCTCGACGATATCCGGATCGCCGGCTGCAGCCAGGAACGTCGGCAGCCAATCATGGTGCTGCACAATCTCATTGGAGACCGTGCCAGCCTTGATCTTTCCGGGCCAGCGGATCATCTCGGGAATCCGGAATGCCCCTTCCCAGTTGCTGGCCTTCTCGCTGCGGAACGGCGTCGTGGCGCCGTCGGGCCAGCTGTTGGCATGCGGGCCGTTATCGGTGCTGTAGATGACGATGGTGTCCTCGGCGATGCCGAGTTCATCGACCAGGTCCAGCAGCTGACCGACATTGCGGTCATGGTCGATCATCGTGTCGTGGTACGGCGACTGCCAGCGGCCGGCCTGGCCGAGGCTTTCGGGTTTGGTGTGCGTCCGGAAGTGCATGTGAGTCATATTCATCCAGACGAAGAACGGGGTGCCGGCCTCCTGCTCGCGCTTGATGAAGTCGACGCACGCGCCGGTGGTCTCGTCATCGATGGTCTCCATCCGCTTCTTCGTCAGGGGGCCGGTGTCTTCGATGCGCTGCTTGCCAACCGGGCCGTACCGCTCGTCGATCTCGCCGCTGTCCTCGTCGGTCGCCCACGAATGGATGACACCGCGCGGCAGCAGCGCCTTGCGAAGCAGCGGTGCTTCTTCCTCAGTGGGGTAATCGGGGTTCTCGGGTTCTTCCTCGGCGTTGAGGTGGTAGAGGTTCCCGAAGAATTCGTCGAACCCGTGCGCCGTCGGCAGGAATTTGTTGAGGTCGCCTAGGTGATTCTTGCCGAACTGGCCGGTGGCGTAGCCCATCGGCTTGAGCAGTTCGGCGATGGTCGGGTCTTCTTTCTGCAGTCCGACGTCAACGCCGGGCATACCGACCTTGCTCATGCCGGTGCGGTACACGCTTTGGCCGGTGATGAACGACGACCGGCCCGCGGTGCAACTCTGCTCGCCGTAGGAATCGGTGAAGAGCATTCCCTCATCGGCGATGCGGTCGATGTTGGGCGTGAAATAACCCATCAGGCCGCGGCTGTAGCAGCTCAGGTTCGAGATACCGATGTCGTCGCCCCAGATCACCAGAATGTTCGGCTTCCCGTTCGGCATGTCGGCTCCTTGTTCGATTGACGTCCCGGTCGAAGCCTAGGAGCGCAACGCGGTTGGGATTGGCATTTGGCCAACGATTCAGAGTCAGTACATCTGGTGCCAAGCCATTCCGCGGAGCACCCTGGTAACTGGAGGGTGATGGCGATGTACGACAAGAATCTGGACATCAAGTGGCACGTCGAGATCGACTTCGACGAGGACGAGACTCACACACACGCGACCGTGCGCGCCCAGCGCGGCGACGGCGAGACCGTGACCACGTTGGGGGACGCCTACCGCAACCCGAGGGACGGCAGCCAGCCGTTGATCGGCGAAGAGATCGCGGCGGCCCGCGCCCTCATTGCGCTCGGCTCTGAGCTGCTGCAGAGCGCGTCGTCGCGGATCGAGCAGGTCACGCACCAGCCGGTCCACCTGTACCGCTGACCTGTGGGCCTGGCCGTCTGCCTGCTGTTCGACCGGCGATCCGAGCGGGCGGTCCGGGCGTTGTGGGACCGGGTCGAGGAGCAGGGCGTCGGCAGTCTGCGCTCGCACACCCACGGAAGGCATGTGCCGCACGTGTCATACGCGGTGTTGCGCAAGTGGGACCAGGCGGCGGTGGACGATGCGTTGGCTGGACTTGACGGCGGCGAACCGGTGGACTTGAGCTTCGATGGCGTCGGGTTGTTCCGGCGCGGCCGGACGTGGCTGGTCGCGGGGGTGAGCGCCGACTTCGTGGCCCGCCAGGAGCGGGTCGTCGAGGCGGTCACCGCCGCCGGCGCCGAACTGCACAAGCACTACCGGCCGGGAATCTGGCTGCCGCACTGCTCGCTGGTGCCGCGCGCGACGCTTGCTCAGCTGCCGCTGGTGGTGGCGGCGGTGATGGACGTGCTGCCGCTGCGGGCGCGGCTGGACCGGGCCGCTCTCGTCAACAGCGCAACGGGGGAGATCAGCCCTCTAGCGGAGCTGCCGTGACCACGCTGACCGCCGGCTCCTTGGTCTCGCTTCTCATCTGGTGGAAGAGATCGACGTAGTACGGAACACACTCGGCCATCGCCTGCTCGGTGGTGAACAACGGCTGGTAGCCGAGATCGCGCTGCGCCTTGGCGATCGAGAAGTAGTTATCGAGGTAAAGCCGTTCCACCGAAAGGGGTTCGAGCAGCGGCTTGGGCAGGCCGAAGCGGAAGTGGAACCACTGCCAGACGGTCATCACGAACCACACCAGCCGGCCGGGTACTCGGAACTTCGGCCACGGTTGGCCGCACGCCTCGACGACCGGCCGGGAGAACTCGAACATGTTGATCGGGTCATTGTCGTTGATGAAGTACGCCTGCCCGGGTGCGGTACCGCCGGGCACCAGGTGCTCGGCGGCCAGGATGAAGCCGTGAATCAGGTTGTGCACGTACGAGTTATCGAGTTTGACGTTCTTGCTGCCGACCAGCACCTTGACGTGGCCGGCGAGGACGCTTTCGAAAACCTTGCGGAACATCGTCTGATCACCGCGGCCCCAGATGCCGCTGGGCCGGATCGAGCAGGTGAGCATCTCGCCAACGCCGTTCTGCGACAAGACGAACCGCTCCGCGACCACCTTGGTCTCGGTGTACAGGTCGTTGAAACGTTCGGTGTAGGGCAAGGTTTCGTCGCCTCCCGAGATGCGCTGACCACCCATCACGACACTGTTGGATGCGGTGTAGACGAACCGCTTCACGCCGGCGGCCTGCGCGGCGTGCACGAGGTTCTCGGTGCCGGTGACGTTGACGGCGAAGCTGCGCTGCCGGTACTCCTCGGTGACCGATGCGCCGCCCATCAGATCGATGATCGCCGCGGTGTGAATGATCGTGTCGATGCCGTCGACGGCCTTCGCCACGGTCTCGGCATCGCAAATGTCGCCGGCAACCACCTCGAGCCGCGGATGGGCGGCGAGCGGAGACGGCGCTCGGTCAAAGGAGCGGACCTGATGCCCGCGGTCCAGCAGTTCGGTCACCAGATTGGCGCCGACGAAGCCGGAGCCTCCGGTGACGAGCACACGGCCGAGGTCGGTGGTCAACGATGAATCACCCATGGGACGGAGCATAACTGAAACGTGTTACAGTTTCGACCCTCTTTGCGGAAATTCGTTCCAGACTCAACTTTCGTCCTGGTCCTTGGAGGCCAGCGCATCCTCCACTCGCTTGCGCGCGCCAGCTAAGTGTTGTTCACAACATTTAGCCAGTTCTTCGCCTCTTTCCCAGAGTTTCAGCGACGTATCCAGATCCAGGCCGCCCTGCTCCAGTTGCTGCACGACTTCGATCAGTTCATCGCGGGCCTCTTCGTACCCCAACTCACTAATAGGCTTCATTCGGTGCCCTCGCTTACGGCTGTGACGGCCCCGTCGGCGACCCGTATCCGCAACCGTGTGCCCGCCGGAGCGTCACCCGTCGAGCGCAACACTTCCGCGGCAGGCAGCGTCTGAACCACCGCATAGCCGCGAGCCAGCGTAGCCGCCGGTCCCAGTGTGGACAGGCGGGCCGACAAGTGGCCGATGCGCTCGGATTCGGCGGCAACGAGCCGACTGATATCGCGGCGGGCCGCGGCGCGGGCCCGGTGGACCTCGTCGGCGCGCACTGTGAGCGCGGCCAGCGGCTGGGCCAGCACCGGCCGGCTGCGCAGCTGCGACAGGGTGTGCTGCTCGCGGTGCACCCAGTTGCGCAGCGCTCGTGCGCTGCGTCTGCGGAGGTCCGTGACGAGAGCCTGCTCGGCGGCGGCGTCGGGTACGACGCGTTTGGCGGCGTCGGTCGGGGTGGCCGCGCGAAGATCGGCGACGAGGTCGCACAACGGGTTGTCCGGTTCGTGGCCGACGGCGCAGACGACGGGGGTGGTGCAGGCCGCGATCGCGCGACACAGCGTCTCGTCGGAGAACGGCAGCAGGTCCTCGACGCTGCCGCCGCCGCGGGCGATGACGATCACGTCGACGGCGGCGTCGCGATCCAGCTCGCGCAGCGCCTCGACGATCTGCGGGACGGCGTTGGGGCCCTGCACGACGGTGTTGCGCACCTCGAATCGCGCCGCGGGCCAGCGCCCGGTGGCGACGGTCATCACGTCACGCTCGGCGGCCGAGGCGCGGCCGGTGATCAGCCCGATGGTGTCGGGCAGGAACGGGATCGGCCGCTTGAGTCGAGGATCGAACAAGCCTTCGGCGTGAAGCAGCTGGCGCAGCCGTTCGATGCGGGCGAGCAGCTCGCCGACGCCGACGGCGCGAATCTCGCTGACCCGCAACCAGAATGAGCCACGCCCAGTGTGGAAGTACGGCTTGGCGCACACCACCACCTGGGTGCCCTCGGATAGTTTGACCGGCGCGTTGTGCACCAGGTCGCGCGGGCAGGTCAGGCTAAGCGACATGTCGGCGGCCGGGTCGCGCAGCACCATGAACACCGTCTTGGAGTCCGCGCGCACCTTCAGCTCGGTGAGCTGGCCCTCGACCCAGACGGCGCCGAGACGGTCGATCCACTTGGCGACCCTGGTGGCTACGGCACGGACCGGCCACGGATTTTCGGGGGACTGGCCGGGCTCGGAAGAAGTCACTTGGCGGTCGCGCGGGTGATCCTGTTGGCCAGCAGGGTCTGAAAGGGTGCGCGCGACTTGGTGGCGTCTTCGAAAGCCAGGAGGGCCTCGAGGTCGGCGACGCGCAGCGATGACAGCCGGGCCCGCAACTGGGCCAGCGTCAGCGACTCATAATCCAGGTCGGCGACGACGTCGGGTGGGTCGGCCGTGGCGAGCGTCGCCTCCTTGCCGGGCTTGGCGTCCGCGGTGTCCGGTTCACCGCCGGTGAACAGCGCGAAGCGGCCCTCGGTGAGGCGTTCGCCGTCGGTGCTCGGCCCGCCGGGCCGGCTGTCGTCGAGGTCCTCGTCAAACGTCGCCCACTCGGGTTGCTCTTCTTTGGGCGGGAACAACTGGTCGAGCGCCTCGTCGCCCCTGTTGACCAGATCGGCGACGTCCTGCTGCATCTTCATCACGAGGTGGGCAACCTGGCTCGCGATGGTCATCGGATACATCAGGATGGTCTGCGGAAGTTTGCGGGTTTCCTCAATGGCGGTCACCGCCGCGCCTACCAGCAGACGGACCCCATATGGTGCAGTTGCCATGGCGACAAGACTACGGCTGGCCCCGATAGGTCGCGGGTCAGTACCCTTGGAACCATGCCGCCGACGATAAATATGGGGATTCCGGGTGCCTCCAGCTCGGTGACCGGCGGTGCCACCGGTAAAAGGGTGCTGTTGGCCGAGCCGCGCGGGTATTGCGCGGGCGTGGACCGCGCCGTGGAAACCGTGGAGCGCGCGCTGGAGAAGCACGGCGCCCCGGTGTACGTGCGCCACGAGATCGTGCACAACGTCCACGTCGTCGAGACGCTGGCCACGGCCGGCGCAATCTTCGTCGACGAGACCGACGAGGTGCCGGAGGGCTCGATCGTGGTGTTCTCGGCCCACGGCGTCGCGCCGACCGTGCACATCAGCGCCGCCGAGCGCAAACTTCAGGTCATCGACGCCACCTGCCCGCTGGTCACCAAGGTGCACAACGAGGCCAAGCGATTCGCCCGTGACGACTACGACATCCTGCTCATCGGCCACGAGGGGCACGAGGAGGTCGTCGGCACCGCCGGCGAGGCGCCCGATCACGTGCAGCTGGTCGATGGACCGGATGCCGTCGACAACGTCACCGTGCGCGACGAGGACAAGGTGATCTGGCTGTCACAGACCACGCTCTCCGTCGACGAGACGATGGAGACCGTGCAGCGGCTGCGGGAGCGCTTCCCCAAGCTGCAGGACCCGCCCAGCGACGACATCTGCTACGCCACCCAGAACCGCCAGGTCGCGGTCAAGGCGATGGCGCCGGAGTGCCAGCTGGTCATCGTGGTCGGCTCGCGTAACTCGTCGAACTCGGTGCGGCTTGTGGAGGTGGCGCTGGGCGCGGGCTCCCATGCCGCCCATTTGGTGGACTACGCCGACGACATCGACCCGGCCTGGCTTTCGGGGGTGACGACGGTGGGCGTCACGTCCGGCGCGTCGGTACCCGAGATTCTGGTGCGCGGTGTGCTCGAGCGGCTGGCCGACTACGGCTATGACGTGGTGCAGCCGGTCACGACCGCCAACGAGACGCTGGTGTTCGCGCTGCCCCGGGAGATCCGCCCGGCGCGAGCGTGATGCGCTTGCGCCCCAAGCTATTCGCGCTGTTTGCCACGCTCGTCCTTGTGGTGGCCGGATGCGGCGACGATGCCGCGGATCGGTTGAACGCCGCGGTGCACGCGTTCGCCGACGCCCTGAACAAGGGCGACGCGTCAGCAGCCGCCGCAGTGACGACCGATCCGACGCAGGCGTCCGACACGCTCGGCAAGCTCTTCGACAGCCTCGGCCGCAACGCTCACGTCGAGGTGTCCGCAGTCGACCGCAAGGACAACGAAGCGACGTTCACCCTTGCTGCCACATGGAAATTCGGCAAGGACGGCCGCAACCAGTGGACCTACACCAGCACCGGCAGCGCCAGCCAGGACGGTGAGCAGTGGAAGATCTTGTGGAATCCGGCGACCGTCGCGCCCGGCCTGGCCACGGGACCGCTGTCGTACAGCACGCTGGCCCCCGACCCCGCCGCCCGGGTGCTGGACCGCACCGGCGCGGAGCTGCTGACCCAACAGGTCGTCACGCTGGTCAACGTGTCTCCCGGCGCCGACGTGAATGCCGTTGCAGCACTGCTCAATCCGATCGATGTTGGCATTACCGCGGAGTCGCTGCAGGCGCAACTGAACACCGCCAACGGCCAGCCGGTCACCGCGGTCACGCTCCGCGCGGAGGACCTGGCGCCCATCGAGGAGGCGCTGTCGGCGACGCCGAACGTGACGCTGGCTTCGCAGACGCGGCTGCTCACCACCGACAAGGCGCTGACGTCGCCGACGCTGTCCGGGCTGTCCGACCTTTGGCAGCGCGCCACCGACGACGCCACAGGGTGGGCGGTGAGCGCCACGACCGCCACCGGCAGCAAGAGAGTCGGCGGGCAGGACCCCAAACCCGTCGCCGACATCGCCAGCACGCTCGACATCGGCATGCTGCGTGGTGCTAAGGACGCGCTGGCCCCAATTCCCACGCCCGCCGCTGTAGTGGTCATCCAACCGTCCACCGGCGACGTGCTGGCGGTTGGCCAGAACGCCGCCGCCGACGCCGAGGGCCCGATCGGGCTGACGGGCCTGTACCCGCCGGGGTCGACATTCAAGACCGTCACCGTCTCCGCCGCCCTGCAGGCCGGCCAGGTCACTCCCGACAGCGTCGTCGCGTGCCCCGGCACCGAAAACATCGAGGGTCGCCAGATTCCCAACGACGACAACTTCGACCTCGGCCAGGTGCCGCTGCACACCGCGTTCGCGCGGTCGTGCAACACGACGATGGGCCGGCTGGCGGTCAACCTGCCTCCCGACGGCCTCACCAAGGCGGCCGCCCAGCTTGGCCTGGGTATCGACTACACCGCACCCGGCATGACCACCGTCACGGGCAAGGTGCCCGTCGCCGACACCGCCGCGTTGCGGGTCGAAGAGGGGATCGGGCAGGGACAGGTGACCGCGTCGCCATTCGGCATGGCGCTGGTGGCCGCCTCGCTGGCCCGCGGCTCGGCCCCCGCTCCCGCGATCGTCGCCGGCCAACCCGGGAAACCCGACCGCACTCCGGATCCGCTTCCCGCGGGCATCGCGGATCAAGTGAAATCGATGATGCGCGAGACGGTCACCAACGGCACAGCGACTGCACTGCAAGACATTCCAGATCTGTTGGGCAAAACCGGCACCGCCGAGTACATCGACGACACGCATGCGCACGGCTGGTTCGTCGGCATCGACGGTGACCTCGCGCTGGCGGTGTTCGTCAGTGATGCGGGCAGTTCCGGGCCTGCAGTGGAGGCGGCCGGTCGCTTCCTGCGCGCGCAGCGTTAGATGTCGTACTCCCAGCTGTCGGCTTCCCAGGGGCTGCGTGACGAGCGGGGCCGGGTTCGGTGTTCCGCGCGGTTGTCGCTGTCCTCGGCGTCACCGCGGTAGCGCACCCGCGAGACCGGGTGATGCGTCCCATTTCCGTTGCTGCCGCGCGGTTCCCGCGGCTGATAGTCATCATCGCCGCGGCGGCGACGCTCGGGGCGCTCGTAAGAGGCGCGCCGGTCGGCAGGCGGGACGGCCTTGCGGGGTTCGCGCGTCGACGTGCGGGGGCGGCGACGCGGCTCGGCGGGAGGCACCGGCGACTGCTCGCTCTGCCGGGGCGTGCGGGGCCGACGGGGACGCTCGGCGACCGGCTCGATGATCTCGGTCTCCGGCGGCCGGGCGTGGCGCGACCGCGACGGTGCGGCGCGCTTGGTCGTTCGGCCGCTGCGGGCGGCCGCGGCGGGCTTGGCGCTCCGGCTCGGACGCTCGATGGTGTGCCTGCGGCGGGGCTCGGCGGCGGTGTCGACAGTGTCTTCGGCCGACTCTGCGGCTCCACCCGTCAGTAGCGACGACACCTTGGATGTGATCGAGGACACACGACTGCTGCTCGTCGTCTCCTTCGCGGTGGACCCCGCTGCGCCCCGTCGTGCCGACATGCCGTAATACCAGCGGGCCATCCCGATGAGCAGGACGGCGGCCGACGTGAAGAACATCAGGGGGAACCGCTCGATGAGCGGATACCCGAAGTTGATCAGCGTGTCCTTGATGCCGGTGAACTGGGCGCCGTGGAACAGGAAATACGCGGTCGGCACGGCGACGAACAGGATCAGCGGCGGCTGGATGACGGCGGTGAAGATCCCGCTCTGCCGCACCGCGAGCACCGCGAAGATGCAGCCCAGCGCATACGACGCGGCGAACACCATGCTGAGTTCTTTGTCGCCGGAGCCTGCGTCGAAGGCGAAGCCGACGGCAGTCAATGTGACCGCAAGCAGCGCCGCACCCCACCACGGAACGCCCGGGATATTGGGGTGTGCAGAGCGATGGTCGGCCGTCACCGCCGACCGTGCGCGCTGTGCTGACACAGGTAGACCGTACCGGCTCTACGTAAAAGTAGCTGTCAGCGCGGTTCTGGCGTGCCCGTCACAGTCTCCTAGACTCTGGAGCCTGTGAGCCTGAACCTGGGAATCGTCGGATTGCCGAATGTCGGCAAGTCAACGTTGTTCAACGCGTTGACGCGCAACAACGTGCTGGCAGCCAACTATCCGTTCGCGACGATCGAGCCGAATGAGGGCGTCGTGCCGTTGCCCGATCCGCGATTGGCCGAACTCGCCAAGATATTCGACTCGGAGAAAATCGTGCCCGCGCCGGTGACGTTCGTCGACATCGCCGGCATCGTCAAAGGCGCGTCCGAAGGCGCAGGCCTTGGCAACAAGTTCCTGGCCAACATCCGCGAGAGCGACGCGATCTGCCAGGTCGTGCGGGTGTTCACCGATGACGACGTCGCGCACGTCGACGGCCGCATCGATCCCAAGTCGGACATCGAGGTGATCGATACCGAGCTGATCCTCGCCGACCTTCAGACCCTCGAGAAGGCGTTGCCGCGGCTGGAGAAGGAAGCCCGAACCCACAAGGACCGTCGGCCGGCGTACGAGGCGGCCGTCGCGGCGGAGGAGATTCTCAACGGCGGCAAGACGCTGTTCGCGGCTGGCGTCGATGCGTCGCTGCTGCGCGAGCTGAACCTGCTGACGACCAAGCCGTTCCTCTATGCCTTCAACGCCGACGAGGCCGTGCTGACCGACGAGGCGCGGGTGGCGTCGCTGCGGGAGTTGGTGGCACCGGCCGATGCGGTGTTCCTCGACGCGAAGATCGAGGCGGAGTTGCAGGAGCTCGACGATGAGTCGGCCGCCGAGCTGCTGGAGTCGATCGGCCAGACCGAACGCGGGCTGGATGCGTTGGCGCGGGCGGGCTTTCACACATTGCGTCTGCAGACCTTCCTGACGGCGGGGCCAAAAGAGTCGCGCGCGTGGACAATCCACCAGGGCGACACCGCGCCGAAAGCCGCGGGTGTGATCCACACCGATTTCGAGAAGGGCTTCATCAAGGCTGAGATCGTGTCGTACGACGACCTGATGGCCGCCGGGTCGATGGCCGCCGCGAAGGCCGCCGGCAAGGTGCGGATGGAAGGCAAGGACTACGTGATGGCCGACGGCGACGTGGTCGAGTTCCGCTTCAACGTCTAGGCAGCAGAAAGAAGTGAGGCCGTGGAGGTTCGGCCCGCCACCAGCGATCCGGTGGCGGGCCGAACTGTGTTTCCTGTGCCGTTCAGTGGCCGGCGGAGGGGACCGCCACGCGTACCGAGCCGCCGCCCAACTGGGGTCCGGGGTTGACGCGCACAGAACCGTCGCCAGGAAGGGTGCGCTGGCACTGGATGCACTCGACCACGGGTACGCCGAAATCTGAGTGGTCGATCGTCGGGCCCGGGTTCTCTGGGGCGGCGCTGGCGGTGCCCGCGGTCAGCCCCAATCCCGCAAGCGCGACGCCGCCCGAAAGCAGCGCCCCGACTATCATCTTCTTGAGAGGTTGATTGGTGTTCATGTTGTTTTCTCCCTTAGGGTTTCGCGGTTCTGTTTGACCGCTGGGTTGTTGACAACACGAATGTATGACCATCCACTTGGAGGATTCTCAATGCATTCTTCTTGGAAGATTCTCAATGAATTACGTGTCGAACCCCTCGATCCCGCAGCAGGGGTGACTGGCGGGCTGCCATCACCTAGTCGTCGTCCCTCACCGGGTTGACGGCTGAGCGCAGAGCCGTGACGTTGTATGACTTCCGAAAACAGTCGAGTTCCGCTTCAACGTGTAGGCAGGCCGCGGTCAGACGGGAATCGCCCGGATGCTCATCTTGATTCGCGGGAACGGGCTAGCGTTCTGTACGCGCTGTACGCGAAGCCAATAGCCGAGGCGGTGCGACGATGGTCGGTTCCTACGTGAAATGCGCTCCGAGCCTGCGCTACGAAGGGCCTCTTACCTGCAGAGCGCGTACCAGACGCATTGCTGGCCTGGCGGTGTGCGTTGCGGTATTGGTGGTCGGCTGCTCGTCCACAACCAAGCCGACGACCGTATCCTCGCCGACGACGACCGCGACGAGCGCCGCGTCACCGGCGTCTGCGCTGAAGCCGATCGATCCGATGGCATTTCAGGCTGTTGTCGAGGCTGCCGCGAAGGACCTCATGGTCCCCGGAGCGATGGTGCTGCTGCGCACCCCGCAGGGCGACTTCAATGCCGCGGTCGGCACCACCGAGCTCGGCGCGCAGACGCCACCGGCTGCGATCACTCACTTCCGGATCGCCTCGAACACCAAGACCATGACCGCGGCGCTGATCGTGCTGCTCGCCCAGGACGGCAAGCTGAAGTTCAGCGACCCGGTGTCGTCCTATGTACCGGATGTGCCCAACGGTGAGAACATCACCGTCGCACAGCTCTTGAAGATGCGCAGTGGCCTGTATGGCTACACGGCCGATCCCGCACTCGCGGCCGCCATGGATGCTGACCCGGGAAAGGCCTGGACGCCGCGGGAGGTATTGGACATCGCGTTTCGGCATCAGCCGCAGTTCGCGCCTGACGCCTCCTATGAGTACAGCAACACCAATTACGCGCTTCTGGGTCTCGTCGCCGAGAAGGTTGGAGGGCGTCCGTTGGCCCAGCAGTTCCAGGAGCGGCTGTTCGGCCCGGTCGGCCTCACGCAGACGTCGCTTCCCGCCGCCGACGACACTTCCATGCCAGCTCCTTACTCACACGGCTACATGTATGGCGGCAGCTTCTATGCACTCGCCGACGACCCCTATCCCGCAGACATGCAGGCCGCCGCACAGGCCGGAACTTTGCAGCCGATCGACTACACCAACCAGAACTCCTCCTACGCCACCGCGGCCGGAGGAGCGGTCTCCACGGCCAATGACCTCGCCACGTGGATGAAAGCACTCGTCTCGGGCAAGGTCTTTAACGTCGACTACCACCAACAGTGGTTGACGAGCGTGCAGGCCGAGGATCCGGATGCACCCGACGGACAGAAGTACGGGTACGGAATCTCGTATCAGCGCTTCGGCCCGAACGCCGCGATGTTCTACCACGGTGGTGAACTTCCTGGCTTCAACTCGTTCATGGGTTACGACCCGGATAACGATGTGGCGCTGGTCATTTGGACGAATCTGACTCTATCGCCGGATGGCAAGACGACGGCGCAGGCCATGTTGCCGACAGTTCTCGACGAAATCTACGCTGGCATGTCGCTGGTGCCCCCGCCGACTCCGACGACCACCAGGTAAACGAAGACCGGTGACTCGTCTCTAGCCCAACCGACGGTGACGTCGTCGAATTCTGCTTCACCGTTTAGATGCACTGGTAGACAACGGTTTATCGGCTCTCGTTCCGTAGTGCGTTCGCAGCAGCATCCGTCGACCGCTGGCATGAATTTAGGCGACCTAGCGTTGCGATCTCATAGGGGGTTGGGGAAGGGAGTTTGGCAATGTATGTGAAGAAGATTGCGGCCGGAGCTGCGATGGTCGGCGCACTGGGGTTCAGCGCCGTTGGCCTGGGTGCGGGCATCGCGATCGCGGCACCACCTGCGCCCGTCGTCGCGGGGATTCTGTGGCAGCAAGATCGGGGCCATGGGGGCGATGGGGGCTATTGGGACCATGGCAACGGTCGAGGCTGGGGCGACCGTGGCGGCTGGGGTTACGGCGGAAACTGGGGCTACGGGCCAGGGTGGGGTTGCGTCACCGGTCCGTTTGGGCATGTCACCTGGTGTCCCTAGTCGCGGGTCTTGTCGCCGATAGTCGGGTGCCGCCGCCTCTGACAACCATTTGAACGCCGAGAGTGGGGGTCGGCCCGCCCCAGCCGCGAATCCATCGCTGTGTTCGAACCTGACGCCCAAGGGTGCTTTCAAACAATGTCAGGCGGCAAGGCGGTGCCTGGCGTTACCCGGCAGGCGACGCGAACCCTGCCGTCCCGACAATCGGCATGGAGCTTCGCTTTGACGTCTAGGGTCGGGAAAATGACCGGCTCGGGCGAGAAGAGCGCGTCCAATGGCACGTGGAGGCGGTGCTCGAGCGCTCCCTGGTGGGACAAACGTCATCGCGTCTCTGGGGCGGGGCAACCTGGGACCCTCGCCGATTAGTTCGGGCCTTTTGTCCGTAGTCGTCGCGTTCGGCGCCCTAGATACTCTGCGCATGACCACCTCTGTGGGACCGATGGTGCACGATGAATTAGACGGTGTGGTGTCGACGCTTTGCGCCAAGTTTCCTACCCGGGCTCGTAACGAGGTCGAAGCAGTCGTCACCGACGTCTATGACCAGTTGGCAGCGAACGCGACGATCACCGCGCACTTGATTCCCTTGACCCTGAATCGAAGCCAACGCGTATTGCGTGCCATGCAGGTCTTCGAGAACTCGGGCGATGAAGCGTCGACTAAGCCCAGTGCGTGATCGGTGTGGTTGGAGTCGGGCCCTATGGCGGTGTCAGAGGTGACCAACGTCCCCAGACGTCGCCCAGTGCGGGAGCTTAGGGTCTGCGGTGTCCAGCCAATCATCCGCCCGTCGGCGGTCGAGAGGAGAGCGAAATGATGTCTACATCAGGGCCTTCCGAATCGAAGATCCACGGGATCGTCGTCGGCGTAGACGGGTCGGACGCATCGCGCGTGGCAACCGAATGGGCTGCACGAGACGCTGCACTGCGTGGCGTTCCGTTGACCGTTGTCCATGTTCTGCCTTCGGCGGACATCGGCCCGTGGGTCGATATACCCGTCTCGGAGGACTTCTTGGCGGAACGTGACCGGCGAGCCGAACAGGTCGTCAGCGACGCGATGCGCATCGCAGCCGATGCCGTCTCCAACACCTGCGACATTGCCGTTGACCATCACGTCGTTCCCGGCCCAAATGTGCCCGCTTTGGTTGACATCTCCAAGGACGCCGAAATGATCGTCGTCGGATGCCGTGGACTGGGTGGTGTGCAAGGGCTCCTCCTGGGCTCCGTCAGCGCGGGCCTGGTCCACCATTCGCACTGCCCGGTGGCGGTCATCCATGGTGAGGACCCGGTGATGAATGACGCCGATGGCCCCGTTGTGGTCGGAATCGACGGGTCACCTGCCTCGGAGCTGGCGACCGCGATCGCTTTCGACGAGGCGTCGCGGCGCGGGGTTGAACTGGTCGCTATCCACACGTGGATGAACCACGCCGACTTCTACGTCGGCGTCGCGTGGGATGGCGTTGCCGCACAGGCCGAAGAAGAGCTTGCCCAACGCCTTGCCGGCTGGTGTGAACGTTATCCCGATGTCGTGGTTCGTCGCGTAGTCGGCCAAGACAACCCCGCAATACGGCTGGTCAAGGAGTCCGCGGCCGCCCAGCTGTTGGTCGTGGGCAGTCATGGGCGGGGTGGATTCGCCGGGCTCTTGTTGGGTTCGGTGAGTTCGGCCGTCGCGCAGTCGGCGCGGATACCCGTGATCGTGGCTCGGCAGTCGTAAAAGTCGTGGATGGGAACAGGACGGGAGTTTGACATGCAAGCACGAACTCTGATCCCCGCCGCCGTGGCGGTTACCGCCACCGGCGCTATCGGCGGACTGGCTAGTCGGCCGGCCGATTCGCCGTGGTATCGATCATTGCGCAAGCCGCCCTACCAGCCTCCGCCGCAAGCGTTTCCGATTGTCTGGCCAATGCTCTACGCCGATATCGCGATTGTTTCGTCGAACGTCCTCGACGAGATGGAGCGACGTGGGCAGAAGCGCGAACGACGCGAGTATGTGATCGCTCTGGCGATGAACCTAGTGTTGAATGCCAGCTGGTCATGGCTGTTCTTCAATCGGCGGTTGTTGGGCACCTCCGCGATCGCAGCGCTGGTACTCGCCGGCAGCAGCGCCGACCTGAGCCGGCGCGCGGTGGCCGTGCAAGGTAAGCGTGCCGCTCCGCTCGCCTTGTACCCGACATGGTGCGCATTCGCGGCCATCCTGTCCGGCCACGTCTGGTTTCTCAACCGACGGCGCAGGGAGTGATCCCGACGAAACTTGCAATCCGACCCCAGTGCGGTCGGGAGACCCGCGCGGCAGCGCGGTGAGCATTTCCCGCAGACATGTAAACAGACGAGAGCCGTCAGCCTGATTGCGGTGCAACCATTTCTGTGGAGTCATCGATGTCATCCAGGTTCACTTCAACACTGAGCACCGGTCCATCTCGATGCAGCGTGGTGGGCCAACCAGCGTCGGTGATCACTCGTCGCATCGCGTAGTTGTCGGCGAGCATATCGGCGACAAAGCGATGCCGGCCTGCGCGATGGGCGATGTGACCGAGTTTCTGCAGCAGTGCGGTGCCGACGCCGCGTGCGTGCTGCTCGTGTGCGACAACAACGGCGATCTCGGCGCAGTCCGGCTGATGCTCCAGCTCGACGTAGTTCGCCACCCCGATGAGGGATCCGGCTTCGAACACCCCGAGCGCAACCACGCCCGCCGCCGGCGCGGTCAGCGACAACGCCCATTCGCCGACGTGCGTCGGGTGCACCGTGAGGAATCGCCGATACCGCTCCTCGGCGCTGAGTTCGATCTCCAGCGCGACAACCGCGTCGTAGTCACCAGGGCAAAGCCTTCGAATTGTCACCGTTGAGCCGTCGAGAAGTGTTGCGGTGGTGGTGAAGTCGTCGCGCCGACCACCCACGTCGGGTTTCATGTCACGCGCCCCGCGCCACTATCACCGAGACCTCAGCCGCTTCGGCCACCGCGGTGCTGACCGAGCCGAGGAGCATGCCGGCAAAGCCGCCGCGTCCGTGACTGCCCACCACGACGAGCTGGGCCCGGCTCGCCTCGTCGAGCAGCCAGTGCGCCGGCCTGTCGCAGACCAGGCGGCGCTCAACCGCCACGTCGGGGTAGCGCTCTTGCCAGCCGGCGAGGCGCTCGCCGAGCGTTTCGGCCCCCTCGTCTCGGTAGGTGTGCCAATCCATACCCAGTAACGGGAACACGCCCACGTCACTCCAGGCGTGCAGGGCGGTGAGCCCGACTCCGCGCCGGGACGCCTCGTCGAATGCCAGTGCGGTAGCCGTCTCGGACGCCGGCGACCCGTCAATGCCCACTAGCACAGGAAGTTTCGTGTCTTCGATTGCATCTTCGCGCTCATGGATGACAGCTGTCGGGCACAGTGCGTGACGACAGAGGCCCGCGCTGACCGAACCCAGTCTTCGCGAACCAAACACACCGGCACCGCGGCTGCCGACCACCAGCATCGTGGCGTCCTTAGAGAGCTGAACCAGCGACGGCACAACGGCGTCGAAGAGCAACTCCTCGCGTACTTTTGGTCTGTCTGTGCCCGCGGTTTCGGCGGCCAGTCGGCGCGCATCGCCGAGGATCTGGTGGCCGCGATACATCTGCCATCGGATGATGCGTGACCGCAGCCGGCCGTCATGGGGCGCTTCGATCAGAGGGGGGATCACGTGCGCCAGCGTGACGGGCAGGTCCCGCATTGCGGCCTCGCGGGCGGCCCACCGCACCGCGGCGTCCGCAAATGCACTGCCGTCGGTGCCCACCACGATGCCGAGGTCGTTCCGTGCCTCCGTCATCTCGGTTCCTCCTTGTGCGACGCCTCTAGCGGACCACCATCATCGAGCACTTGGCGTGCGCGACGACGGCCAGGTCGCGTGGTCCGACGATCGGCTGGGTCTGATCGGCATCCGCGGCGCCAACCACGGCAATCTGCACGCGCTCCTCAGGGTTCTCGGCGAGGAACCGAGCGAGGCCTGCTTCGGTGGACACCGGGTAGATGTGCACCCCGGGGTGATCCCGCCGCCATTGCGTCACGCGGTGCTCAAGTTCGTCAAATGTCAAAGCACCCAAAGCGTTCGTCCATGTCCCGACGGCGAGGAGAGGCGCTTGGCGCATACGAGCCTCCTCGAGCGCGTGTGCAACGACCAGGCCGTTGGCGGCCCGATTGTCGACGCCGACCACCACCCAGTCGGGGGTCGCCGCGACGAGCGTTTCGGGTCGGCGCCGCACGACGACAGGACAGTGGGCTTTTTCGGCGAGCGTGGCCGCCGTGGACCCCAACAGCCGGCTCGCGACCCATCCGATGCCGACCGATCCGACGCAGACCATCGCGGAGGTGCGTGACTGGCGATCAAAGCGGTGTTCGGCGAATCCCAAAGGATGTCCGTTTCGACCTTGACGGTCTTGCCGGTCGCCGCCACGGCCGACGCGGCGGTGCGCAGTGCCGTCTCGCCATATTGGATCTCGGGACGGTAGACGTCGAACGGGATCGATGGATCTCGTACGACGCCGATCGCGTGCACTAGGCGAAGTGGTACGTCGCGGTCGACGGCCTCATCGACGGCCCATAGCGTGGCGGCCAGCGCCGCCTGCGATCCGTCGACACCGACCACCACCGGTCGGATGTCTGCGCCGTTGGTCATCGTTGTCCCTCTCCGGCCGACATGGCCCGCGTGAGGCTCTGATTGGGCGAACGCTATGGGCGAACTGCGCGGCCGCGATGGGGGCGTTGGTCCTCACTGAAAGGCCAATGGTCACTTCGCGGACAGCGGTCCCAGCCGCCGAGGTCAAACGGCTCGGGCAGTCCTGAAGGTCGGCGGCAATTTAACGCCTGACGTCCCTTCAGCCCGGGCCTTTCGGCCCTCGCCGCTGTGCTCTGGAAACGGCATCGTTGGGATCAATAAGAAACTTGATGAGAGGAGTTGATATCCGAATGAGCGCACATTTCCCCGACGTTGAAACCATTCGGTCCGCCCTCATGCTCGCTGGCCGAGCCCCGTCGGTGCACAACACCCAGCCGTGGATGTGGAGGGTAGGTAAGCATAGCTTGCACCTTTACGCCAATCGGGACCTGTCCTTGCCCCATACCGACCCGGATGCAAGGGATTTGATGCTCAGTTGCGGTGCGGTGCTGAATCATTGCGTGGTCGCATTCGCAGCGTTGGGGTGGCAATGCAAGATTCAGCGCCTTCCGAATCCGGCTGACCCTGACCACCTGGCCTCCATTGAACTTCATCGTCATCCGGCCTCAGAGGCCGATGTCGCTCTGGCGGCGGCGATCCCTCGACGCCGTACCGACAGGCGCAACTACGGCTGGTGGTCGGTGCCGCAAGGAGACATCGCCCTGATGGGCGCTCGGGCAGCGCGCGCAGGCGTGACGCTGCGGCGAGTGGACGCCCTTGACAATCTCAAGCGCATCGTGGCCGACGCGGCGTGGCAGCACCGCACCGACGACGACTATTTGGCAGAGCTGGCCACATGGAGCGGACGATACGCCTCGACGGCCGGTGTTCCGGCCCGAAGCGCACCACAACCCGATGCAACGGCCGCGATACCTGCGCGGACATTCGCCGGTGCGGTACTGGTTCAATCGCCTGACGCGGATCCGACTGACGACAATGCCGTCGTAATTGCTTTGGGCACAGCCGAAGATGACACGATGGCGCGGCTCCGTGCCGGCGAAGCCACGAGCCTGGTGCTATTGACCGCAACCGCGTTGGGACTGGCGAGTTGCCCGGTTACCGAGCCTCTGGAGGTCGCCGAGACGCGTTCGGCCGTGCAGGCGGACGTCTTCGGAGAAGAGGCTTATCCACAGATGTTGCTGCGAATCGGATGGGCGCCGGTCAACGCTGATCCGTTGCCGTCCACGCCCCGCCGCGAGCTATCGGAAGTGGTTACACGCCTCGACGGTTTGCCGCTTAGCTAACGGTGAGGTGGTGCCGCGATTGCGTCCAAGTTAATCTCGACGTGGAGCACCGAACCCTCGAGGTGTCGTGTGCAGGGCCATCCGCCATCCGAAAGCACTCGAAGCATGGGGTGATTCTCTGCCAGTACCTCGGCGACGAAGTGATGGAATCCCTTGGTCCGGGCAATCTCGCCTAGCCGGCGCAGCAGTGCGGTCCCTACACCACGAAGATGCTGATCGTGTGCGACAACGACTGCCACCTCGGCATAGCCGGGGTCCTTGAATGCGATGAAGTTCGCAACTCCAAGCAGCTTGCCGAAATCGCCGGAATCGAAAGCGCCAAGGCAGTATTGATCATCGTTGTATTCGGTGATCGACCTCGCCCGAGCTTGTAAGTCAGCCGGACACATCGTGAAGAAACGGAAATAGCGTTCGTCGTCGCTGAGCGTTTCGTAGAGCCTGACGACCTCGTCGCCATCGTCGGGCATCAACCGCCGAATCGAGATCACTGAGCCATCAACGAGTTCCGCGCTGGAGTCACGCTCCATGCACTTGCCGCGCATGCACTCAGTGGACCACGAGCACGGAGCAGTCACCGTGCGCGACGAGCGGGTGGCTGTGTGGTCCGATGATCTGTGCGACATGGGCTGCGTCGGCTCCGCCGACCACGGCCAGCTGAACCGATTCGTCCTTGTTCTCGGCCAGGAAGCGAGCGACGCTGGCCCGTGTGGCCACGGTGTAGACGTGGACGTCTGGGTAATGTTTCGCCCATTTCTCGACCCGCCGGTCCAGTTCACCCTCCGGCAGTTCACCGAAGTGCTCCTGCCAGACGCCCACTGCGAGGACCGGCGCGCTACGCAATCGCGCCTCCTCCATCGCCTGTTCGATAACCGACTCGTTGTCGGCACGATCTTCGACCACAACGACGATCCACCGGCTCCCTGATGCTGGCGGGTTGTGAGGAGACCGAATGATCGCGACCGGGCAGAATGCCTTTTCAGCCAGACTTACTGCCGTTGATCCGAACAGTTCGCTGGCGATCGGGCCGATACCGACCGAGCCGACGCACAACATGGCAGCATTTCGCGACTCGTTGATCAGAGCGGTGTCCGGCGACCCCCACAAGATGTCGGTCTCGATCTTGACGGGTTTTCCTGTGGCCTTCAAGGCGGCGGTTGCTGCGCGCAGCGATGACTCGGCATATTGAGCCTCGAGCCGGAAAGTGTCGTCTGGCGCGTCCGACTGCTCTTCGATGTGGGTCACGTGGACCACCCGTAGTGGCACGTCGCGGCTGATCGCCTCGTCGACAGCCCATTTGGCGGCATTGATCGCAGCGTCAGAGCCGTCGACGCCGACAACGACCGGCGCAGATGCTTTCCACATGTTGGCGCTCCTTTATCCGTTTGGTTCGCGGTAAAACAGCCCGTGTATAAGACGGTATTGGCCTTCGGGCACGCACAACCGGGCCATTGGTCCTCGAGGGTGCCGCCGAAGGTCCACTCTGCCGCCATCCACCGAATCGCTTGTTGTGGTGGTGGTGACATCCGGCTACCGAACGAGGGTCATTGGGCCCTGGGAGCCCTGATGCGTGACGTCCAGGATCGACCAAGAGATACCTCCCAGCGGAAGCGATGACTCGAGGAGACGTCATGGAAACCTTCACATTTGGCTTGGGAAACCGATGGTGGGTTCGGGCCTTGGGGCGCAATCCTTTGGTGCGCCCCAGCGACCGGATTGAGGCCCTGGTCCTCTGCTTGGCGGCCGTGCTTACTGTCGTATCGATCCCGATCGCAGGAGCTATCGGCACGTTCGTGCACGAAGACCGCGCGCGGCTCTACGCCGAGGAGGCGCAGAGCAGACATCAGGTGACCGCGACCGCGATCGAGGACGGCACAGTCGTCACGCAACAGCGCAGCGTTTCGTTCACAGCGCCGGCCGCGTGGAGTGCGGCCGGACGTGACCACTCCGAAATCGTCACGTGGTCGGGTCCCGTGAAAGCCGGTGACCAACAGTCTATTTGGGTGAATGCCGACGGCGCGAAGGTTGATCTGCCGTCACCGTCGAGTCGTGCAGCTGCCGACGCGTTGGCGATCGCAATAAGCGTATGGCTCGGAGTGGCAGCAGCCTTGGCCGGGCTCGTGTACGTGGTGCGACGCGGACTCGATCATCGACGGCACGCCCAATGGGACTGTGAGCTCGACGCATCTCGCCAGAACCACGGACGGACGAACCATCAATGACGTCACCGAGCGGCCATACGTTACCGGCCTTCAGCAGAAGGAGTCGGTAGATGTCCACATCCAAAACGCATCACGGCATTGTTGTCGGTGTCGACGGTTCACCGCCGTCGAAGGTTGCCGTCGACTGGGCAGCGCGAGAAGCCGCGATGCGCAATCTTCCGCTGACCATCATCCACGTCACGCAGGCGGCGACGGTGTGGATGTGGCCTGAAGCCCCCATGCCCCCCGATCTTGCCGTGCGGTTCGAAAAGAGTGGCGAGTTGATCCTGCATGACGCGCGTGTGATCGCTGAGGATGCGGCCGGGGGACCTGCGGCGATACGAGTGGATACTGAGCTGCTCTCTGCGGCTGTACTGCCCACGCTGATCGATTCGTCCAAAGACGCCGAAATGATCGTGGTCGGCTGCCGCGGACTTGGTGCGATAGGCCGACGCCTGCTCGGTTCGGTCAGCTGGGGCCTTATCCACCATGCGAACTGCCCCGTCGCGGTGATCCACGACGAGGACCCGTTGATGCCGACGCCTGCGAAAGCTCCCGTCGTGGTGGGCATTGACGGGTCGCCGGCGTCGGAATCAGCGACCGCGATCGCGTTCGAGGAGGCGTCACGCCGGGGCGTGGAACTCGTCGCCGTGCACGCGTGGAGCGACTTCGCGGTGTCCGCGTTGCCTGGCGTCGAGTGGTCCGACCTGGAAAAACAAGCCGAAGCGACGTTGGCCGAGCGGTTGGCGGGATGGCAAGAGCGCTATCCCGATGTGAAGGTCCGACCAGTCGTCGTCCTCGACAGGCCCGCCCATCAGCTGCTCGAGCAGTCGGAGTCCGCGCAACTGACGGTCGTCGGCAGTCACGGTCGCGGGGGATTCGCCGGGATGTTGCTCGGTTCGGTCAGTTCGGCGGTCGCGGAAGCGGCCCGCATGCCGGTGATCGTCGCCCGCGTGTCCTGAACGGTCACTCCTCGGGCTTGCGGTGGGATTGGTCCAGCTTGGATATGAATACCGCCGCTTGGGTGCGACGTTCCATGCCCAGCTTGGCCAACAACCGCGACACGTAGTTTTTGACGGTCTTCTCGGCGAGGAACATCCTGGCCGCGATCTGCTTGTTGGTCAGGCCCTCGCCGAGCAGGTCCAGCAGCGCGCGCTCCTGATCGCTGAGTCCAGACAACGGATCGGAGTGCTCGGCGGCCCCGCGCAGTTTGGCCATCAGTGCCGCCGCCGCCCTGTTGTCGAGCAGCGATCGGCCCGCGCCGACCTCCTTGATGGCCTGGGCGAGCTCCATGCCCTTGATGTCCTTGACGACGTAGCCGCTGGCGCCGGCCAATATCGCGTCCAGCATCGCTTCGTCGGAGGTAAACGACGTCAGCATCAGGCAGCGCAGATTCGGCAGCCGAGACAACAGCTCTCTGCACAGTTCTATGCCGTTGCCGTCTGGCAACCTCACGTCCAGGACGGCGACATCGGGCTGAAGGGCAGGGATGCGGGCCAGGGCTTGAGCCACCGATCCCGCCTCGCCCACGACGTCGAGTTCGGGGTCCGCGCTGAGCAGGTCGATGAGTCCCCGCCGTACCACCTCGTGATCGTCGACGAGAAAGACTTTCACCACTCGAAGGCCCTCCGTAGATGTTGCCGAGACGGTGGATGTAGTGCTCACAATACGTTCTGAGATTCGCAGATCAACACAGAACAATCGGTGTTTTGCAGTGCCGCGAAGCCCGGCGGGCCGACGAGCGCGGCGACGCCTTCAGCACGCTCATGCCCCACGACGAGCAGCTGGATCGAACCCGCGTTCTTGGTCAGGAAGTTCAACGTGCTGCAGTGGGCGGCCACTGCCCGCACATCGAGACCGGGGTAGCGCTTCTTCCATTGGGCGAGACGCCGGTCAAGCTGGGCCTTCGCCCGCCTATTGCCGTCGGCGACGGCGCGGCAGTCGTGAATGTCGGTGAACCGTGATTGCCAGGTGGTCAATACCCGCAGCGGCGCCCCTCGCAGCTGCGCTTCCTCGAGCGCACGCCGTAGAACGCCGTCGCCGGCAGCAGATTCGTCGAGCTCGGCGACCACCCACTGTTGCGCTGCGTGAAGCGGATCGTGTCGGCGGACGATGGCCACGGGGGAGTGGGCGGACGACGACAGCGTCGCCGCGGTCGAGCCAATCCGCCCTTGAGCACCGTGTTTGAGTCCGGTCGAACCGACGCAGACCATGGCGGCCCATCGTGAGGCCTCGAGGAGCGCCCGCGTCGGCCGGTCCTGCAGGATCTCAACCTCGATCTTGACGGGTTTATCCGTCGACTCGACAGCCGTGAACGCATGCCTGACCGCAACTTCGGCCCTGGCGAGGGCGCGAGCGGCGTCCTGTGGATCCGTGCCGACGGTATCGTCCGGGTCGATCGCGTATACGAGCCGCAATGGGATGTCGCGACTGACTGCTTCGTCGACAGCCCACAACGCGGCGTCGAGCGCGGATCGGGAACCGTCAATGCCGACCACGACGGAGGGCGATGGTGAGTAGTGGTCTCGCATCATGGCTCCTACACTTGCGCGTCGTAGCTTTCGACGCTATTAACGTGGCGGCCCCGGCGTTGAGAGGCGAAAGGCCCTACCGCGCGGACGTTGGTCCCTTCCCGCGAACCTCGAACACCTCGTTGATCGGTCGCCGCGGCGTCGGGGGAGGCACGTCTTCAATCGACGGTGCTAGACCGACGCGAATAAGCACCTGGGGTGTGATGTCGTGAATGCTCTGGCCGATCAATTCGGCGACAGTCGCTCGGCTTGCCGGGATCTCGGTGATATGAGTCAGGGTGCAGGTAGCGAGCCCGACCATCGTCGCGTCGAGTAGCGCGGCTGACAGCGACTCGCCGCAGCGCAGCACACTGTCGGGCGTGTCATCGTATGTCGACAACACCGCGACCTTGGCATGGTCTTCGTCGACTTCGGGTCTACGCTCGGCATGATGGGTTACCGGGAAGGTTCGTCCGACGTCGACGCGGTCGCTCTCGGCCGCCGATACCAGTGAGCTGTGCGGAATGCCCTCCGAAATCTCGAAAGCGGCTGTCCACCATTCGAGTTCCGCGTGATAGGACGAATCGTAGAGACGCAGCGACTCCGTGAGGTGAGACGCTTCCGCGAGTTGCGAACGCAGATCGTCGGGGACGACGTCGATACGCACGCGATCGGAGTCAATCCTGTCGCGAAGCGACGATTCGAACGAAGCCCAGTCTGGCGGCGCAGCGAACGGAAGCCGGTCGGTGCGTCGCCGCAGGATCGCATCCGCTCGCTGACGGTGCCCGTCGGTGACGAACTCCAGCGGCGTGAAGTCGACAGAAGCCACATGTAAACGGTTGTTGGGGTTGGGAAACCGGTCGACATTGGCCGTGTATCCGGCGGCGGCCATTGCTACGCGGAAGTGGTCGAGCACGGCGCCGCAGGCCATTAATGCCTCCCGGCCTGAGGTGTCGGTGGCGCGGACGACCCGATCTGCGTTGGCGAAGAGCTGAAGGGCCTGGCCCTCCAGCACCCAACGCCACGGCTGGCTGTTATGCAACGACGGCGCGCGGCACGCCAGCCGCACGGCGTCTCTTATGACCTCGGTATTTACCATTGTGGCAGGCATAGCGACCTCCGTCTCTGTCATCACCCACCCTCAGCCTCGGTATCCATAAGAACCAGGGCCAATGGTCCCGAAGGCGGGGTCTTAGGACTCTTGGTGCGAACCGCTGACGCCGGGAAGCTGGCGGCATGACTGGCCCGCCGGCAACCTTGAGCGCGCTGCAAGAGTCCCGCGCGAAGATGGGAGACCTCAACGCCCAAGTGCGGGAGACGCATACGGGAATCGTGTTTCTCGTTGGCGACAAGGCTTACAAGGCCAAGAAGCCACTGATCACCGACTTCCTCGATTTCAGTACGCCCGAGTGTCGGGAGCGTGTATGCCAGGATGAGGTGGCTCTCAATCGGCGGCTGGCCCCTGACAGCTATCTGGGGGTGGCGCACTTCAGCGGACCGGGGGACGGTCCGGCAGAGCCGGTGATCGTGATGCGCCGCTACCCGGACGACACGCGCCTGGCATTCCTCGCCAAGAACAACGAGCCGGTCCATCATCACCTCTGTGTGATTGCCGAGAAACTCGCGCACTTCCACAAGGGCGCATCGCGGGGTCGTGCGATCGATGCCGAGGGGAAGGCCCGCGCCGTCTCGGCGCGGTGGCAGCAGAATCTGCTTGAACTGGAGCGAAATTCCGGCGGCATCATCCCGCGGGAATCGATTGATGCCGTGGCACGGCTGGTCACCCAGTACATCTCGGGCCGCGGCGCGCTGTTCGCCCAACGCATCGCTGACCGGCGCATTGTCGACGGTCATGCCGATCTGCTCGCAGACGACATCTTCTGCATGCCGGATGGGCCGGCGCTGCTCGACTGTCTAGAATTCGACAGTCGCCTGCGCTACGTCGACGGCATCGATGACGCTGCCTTCCTCGGAATGGATCTGGAGTTCCTCGGTCGAAAGGAACTTGCCGAGCACTTCCTCGATGAGTACTGCCGGCGCGCCGACGACCCAGCACCTCGTTCACTAGTGGATTTCTACATTGCCTATCGCGCGGTCGTCCGGGCGAAGGTCGACTGCATCCGCGTGGCCCAGGGACATCGGGACGCGGAAGCAGATGCGTGTCGGCACATCGACATTGCGCTGGAACACTTAAGGGCGAGCACCGTACGACTCATCGTCATAGGCGGCGGCCCCGGCACCGGCAAGACAACCCTGTCCCGGGCCCTGGTACAAGAGGTTGGAGCACAGGTGATTTCGACGGACGATGTTCGTCGTGAGTTGCAGCAAGCCGGTGCGATCACCGGACAGGTCGGGGAGCTCGACGCCGGCCTGTACACGCCCCAGAACGTTTCAAAGGTTTATGATGAGGTACTGCGGCGCGCCCACCTGTTACTCGGTGGCGGTTCGTCGGTGATCTTGGACGGCACCTGGCGCGACGCTCACCAGCGTGAGCGGGCACGTAAGCTGGCCGACGAAACTGCATCGCCCATAGTCGAATTCACGTGCTCGCTGCCGATGGGACAATCCTCGGACAGGATCAAGGACCGGCGCGCATCCTCGTCGGATGCAACGCCCGAGATCGCCGCCGCACTGGCGGAACTCGACACCAAGTCGGACGGAAGCTATCACATCGACACCAGTCGACCACTCGCCGAATCGGTTGCAGAGGTGCAGAAGATATGTTGCCTCGCGATTTAGCCAACGGGAGCCGATCGTCTGATTCCACCTACCCAGTCATTGTTGGAGTCGACGGGAGCTTTGCCGCAATCCGGGCAGCGCGCTGGGCTGCAGCGGTTGCGGTCAAGCTCGGGACGCCGCTGCACATCGTGCATGCGAAGCCGATAATCGGGCATAATCTTTCGGACGCGATCGCCGGCCTCCGTGCTTCGGAGATCGCTGCACAGCGTGAATCCGCCGAGGCGATTCTTCAAGCCGCCGAACACGCTGTGCGTGGGGATTTCAAAGATCTCCGCATTACCGCCGCACAGGTGGATAGTCCCGCCGACGAGACGCTCGTCGATTTGAGCCGATCCGCGCGAATGATTGTGCTCGGCAGCGATGAGTTATCGCTCGGCACAGCGATTTTGGTCGGGTCAACTACGACGGCGGTGGCCGCCCATTCGGTCTGCCCCGTGGTGGCTTGGCGCGGTGATACGACGACTCCGACGAGACAGCCCATAGTGCTCGGCATCGACCATGACGACGACAGTCGGGTCGCAATCACGGCGGCATTCGAGTTCGCCCATCGACTCGGGTTGGGAGTCACTGCTGTTCACACCTGGTCGAAACGGCGACCAGCAGGTGACGTCACGCTTCCCTTCATGATCGACTGGGATCAATTCGAAAATGATGAACGGCAGCACCTTTCGGACAGCCTTGCGCCGTGGATCAAAATGTATCCCGATGTCGAAGTGACACAGGTCGTAGACCCGAACACGCCGAGCCGAGCACTCTTGCGACGCGCCAAGGACGCACAGCTCATTGTGGTCGGCAGCCGGGGTAGAGGGCTTCTGGCAGGCGCTCTGCTGGGTTCGACGGGACTCAATCTGCTACACCACTCCGCGATCCCGGTCATGATTTGCCACTCAACAGGCGCAGATGACTAAGACACCAAGAGAAACGGAAATCACGATGGTTCCAGCCACGGCGAACCTGCCAATCGTCGTCGGTGTCGACGGCTCGAAACATGCTCTTCGAGCTGTAATCTGGGCCGTCGACGAAGCGGTCAGTCGAGACTCTCCGTTGCTCCTCATTTGTGTGGTGGACCCTGATTTACCGGAACTCGACGGCGAATACGCTTTCGCGCGCAAGGCGCTTCATAAGGCCTGGAGCACGGCCGAAGCCACAGGAAAGCCGGTGAAGCTCGAATGCAATGTCCTGGACGGTGATCCCGTCACTGAGTTGGTGGAACTTTCCCGATCGGCGGAGATGGTTTGCGTCGGATCGCGGGGTGCGAACGATTCTAAGCGTCATGAGCGCGGGTCCACCGCGGCGGAATTGGCGAAGGCCGCGTTCGCACCAGTTGCTATCGTGCGGCGTCGTCACCCCCGCAAACCGCCAACTGCCGGGAAGAAGTGGGTGGTCGCAGCACTTGAATCCTCATCTGGCTCCCACACTGTGTTACAGACCGCCTTCGAGGAGGCGGTTCTCCGCGAGGCTCCCATTCTCGCTCTGACACCGTGGTCGACGGCCGAGAGCCCGAAGTCCAAGGATCGTGAGACCATTCGGGCGAAGCTTGACCGCTACCTCGAGCAGGCACATGATGACGATGTCGAGGTCCACATCTCTACTTTGCCGATCTCGGATCACATATCCGATCTGGTCAAGCAGAGCGCCGACATCGATCAGTTGATCATTGTGGGCCCGGATAACCCCGACTTCGTCGCGGAGGTCGTCGCGCCGAAGATGCGCAAACTGCTTCGCCACACCGACTGCTCAATTCTCATCCTTCACAATCGGCCCGCGTGACGGGCCTACGAGTCAGCGCCTTTCCGGGAATTGAGCTCGGCCATCAACGATTCGACCCACCGCCGGACGTGGTTCTCGTCGCGCCAGTCGCCGGCGTGGGTTTTGGCCATCGCTGAGGCGGGGAAACCCGTTGCATGGGGCGACAATCGCCCGCCGAATGTGACATGGCCGCGAGCGCCGATTCGCTCCGCCAGCTTGGCCACCTGTTTGGTGGGCGGAATGTCTGCTTGTTCCGCCGAGTCATCCAACGGACCAGTGCTGACCAACCAGACTGGCATCTTGCGTAGCGCCGCGGTGTGTCGCCGGATGAACCGTCGGGTTTCACGGCGCCACCTGTTGGCATACAACGCGCTCACAACGATCACCGCGTCGAACTCTGTGAGGTCATAGATTCCAGTAGCCGGACTGACCACCGTTTCGCAACCCACCTCTCTTAACGCATCACCGATCATGTCGGCCAGGCCGGCGGTGCCGCCTCGCTTCGATCCGAACGCGATCAAGACTCGCATTGTCCGCTCCTCCGCGCGTGATGGGTTCGTCATACAAGCGATCGTCGCCGCGCCGCGACCGCTGATCTAGGGGAACTGGTCCCCACCGGCAGGGGACCTCTGCCTCTTCATTCGATCTTGTCGGTGGAGCAAGGTCGTTGCATGGAGCAACTTTCAATGCTGGATGCCGGATTCCTCGAGGCGGAAGATTCTGATCGACATGTCAGCCTCGCGGTCGGGGGGATCTCGGTCATTGATGGACCGATGCCCGATTTCGACTCGCTCAGGGAAGGCATCGCGGAGCGAATCCTGAAGGTTCCACGGTTCAGGCAAGTGCTCCATACACACCTCCTCGATCTGGGCGCGCCGGAATGGGTGGAGGATCCCAATCCTGATCTGTCCCATCACATCCACCTGGCCGCATTGCCGCATCCCGGTGACGACGAGGCGTTGTTCCGGTTTGCCGCCGACGTGATGGAGCGCCGCCTGGATCGCGAGCGGCCCCTGTGGGAATGCTGGATCATCGAGGGATTGGCCGACGGCCGCTGGGCGATGCTGATGAAGATTCATCACTGCATCGCCGACGGGATCGCGACGATGCACATGATCTCCGGACTGAGCGACGAGGGCGAGGGGGAGACCTTCGCAACGGAGATTCGCGCCGCCAAGGAGCCATCCGGCAAGCCGTTTCGTCTGCCGTCAGTCAGCCTGAACCCGCTGAATTGGGCGAGCGGAATGTGGCAGCTGGCCACCAGCGCGACAAGCGCGGCGGCACTGGCGGTCGAGGGCGCCCTCGAAATCACTGGCGGATTGTTGCGTCCAGCCTCACCTTCCTCGCTGGCCGGACCGATCAGCACCATGCGGCGCTTCAGCGCAGCGCGCGTGAGCCTCGCGGATGTGCGTCAGATATGTCGCGCATCCGACGTCACCGTCAACGACGTTGCACTGGCTGCGATCACCGACAGCTTTCGGGCGGCGCTGGTTCGGAGAGGTGAGCAGCCACGTCGCAATTCCCTTCGGACGCTGGTCCCAGTATCTATTCGGGCCAACGACGCAGCGGATGCCGCGGACAATCGGGTGTCGATAATGCTTCCATTTCTCCCCGTCGACAAAGAAGACCCCGCAGAGCAGTTGCAGGCGGTCCATCGCCGATTGACAAGGGCGAAGGGCAGCGGCCAGCGTCAAGCCGGAGGAATCTTCGTCGCGGCGGCCAATGTCGTGCCGTTCCCCCTGACGGCCTGGGCTGTGCGCGCGTTAACCCGGCTGCCGCAGCGTGGGGTGGTGACTGTGGCGACGAACGTGCCGGGCCCGCGGCAGCGGCTACGAATCATGGGACGAGAGGTGGTGCGGATGTTCCCGATCCCGCCGATCGCACTCCAACTCCGAACGGGCATAGCGATTGTCAGCTACGCCGACGAACTCGTGTTCGGTATCACGGCTGACTACGACGCAGCACCAGATGTCGACGAGCTTGCTCGGGGAATTGAGCACGGAGTGGCGCGGCTCGTCGCGCTGAGCGCATCGTCTGGCTGAGGCGCTACCGCAGATCTCGGCGCCGGAACGCCGCCAAGCCCACGCCCATCAGCCTACGTCCGCACCTTCCTCCTCGGGTCCAGACCGTCGAGGGCGTTCGCGCCCGAAGTGCTTATGCGGATCTTTGACGTCAATGACGGCGGACATCCGAACCCCCTTCGCTAGACTGCCGGCTCACACGTGTCGCTCCGCGCGCCGATCAGGTCGCCCCATGCGCCGACGACCTCCGAACGGTGGTTGAACGACGTTGTCGTGCCGCTCGCCAGTGCAACCAGGGCACGGCAAATACTTCCCAAACCGATGCCGGTCTGAGCTACGACAGCGGCGATTTCGGTGAATGCCTGACGTTCCGAGCAACATCGGAGTCCGATCAACACGCCGATCGCCATATCGATGTCTCGGCGTGTGAAGTCGCAGATCGGGGCGGACACTTCTGGTACTCGATGGTGCTCAGTGACTGGTCAAGGCTTTGGGGGAGTAGATCGCCTTGACGAACTGGACGATCGCGTGCTCGGGGAGGTGTCGAGCGATGTCGGCCTCGCTGACGATGCCGACCAGGCGGTGATCGTCGATCACAGGCAGTCGCCGCACCTGATGTTCTTCCATCACGTTTAGCATTTCTTCAATGCCGGCGTCAGCCTGAACGTGATATGTGCTGCCTTGTGCGAGCTGACCGGCAGTGGCGGCGGACGGATCCCCACCATTGGCAAGGCATTTGATGACGATGTCGCGATCGGTGATCATTCCGTGCAGGCGATCGTCGTCGCCGCAGATCGGCAGTGATCCGACGCCAAGGTCGCGCATATGCTGGGCAGCTGCGGTGAGGGATTCGTGCTCGCCCACACAGGTGACTCCGGCGTGCATGATGTCGCGGGCGGTGGTCATGAATGTCCTCCTGGTGTTAGTCGTCGTGTACAACGGGTGAAATCTATGGCGGCCTGCGATCGGGAACGTAGGGTCCTTTGGCCCTCGATGGGCCGCCGTTGGGCCCGAACCGTTTCGTCAATCGTGTGTGCTCACGGCAGCCACCGGAAAGGGGTGGGGAAGCAGAATGTGATGAAGGCAGGGCGCGAAAGCGCGCCGCGCGTCAAGCCGCGAGCCGGCCTTTGTTGACGATATCGAGAGCCGCCTTGAGGTGCTTGTCGGCCTGGTCGAGGTTGGATTCGAACTCACCGGCGTAGTTGTTCAGTGAACCAGCCACAGCCGACAGGCACATATGTGCAGCGTTGTGGGCATCGTTGATGGCCGCGTCGATCTCGGCGGTGAGGTCGGGGTCCGGTGCGGGCAGATGGGCCCGTAATTTGACCACGCCTGCATCGTGCATCTCTTGGCAGGACGGCTCGAGCGCGGGTTCGTCGCGGCGCTCCAACGCTGTCCGAGAATCTTCCAAAGCACTCTGGAGTTCGTCAAAGTGTTCGCTTGCCGCCGACCACCATTGCTGCATCGCGATAGCGTCGACAGACGTTGGTGGCCTTGCGGGTTCGGGTTCTGAGCGGTTCGCAACAATTACGACGAGTACGCCGGTCAGTATGACTGCGACGACGCTTGTCGACACGATCATCCACAATGCGCGGCCTGACAGTGAACGCTTCTTGGCTGGGACGATCAGGGCGTCACATTCCGCGCACAGCTGTTGGTGTCTGGGGTTTCGGTGCCCGTTCGGACATGTCGGCATGGCTAATCGCGTGTACTAGTCGCGGACCACGATGACCGGCGCTTCGGCAGCCTCGGCTACCGAGGTACCGACCGAACCAAGAAGCATGCCGGCAAATCCGCCACGACCGTGGCTGCCGACCACGACCAACTGGGCTTGCTGGGATTCCTCGATCAACCAGCGGGCGGGGCGGTCGCACACAATCCGCCGGCGGACATGCACGTCGGGGTATTGCTCCTGCCAACCCGCCAGGCGCTCGGCGAGCACCTCGTGGCCCTCGTCCTCGTATTTGTGCCAGTCCATGCCCAGGGAGGGAAAAACACCGACGTCGCTCCACGCGTGTAGCGCCACCAGATCGACCTTTCGGCGAGACGCTTCGTCAAACGCCAAGGCAGTGGCCGCTTCCGAGGCCGGTGACCCGTCGATGCCGAGCAACACGGGTGAGATGCGGTCGAGTGACTGCGCTTCGTCCGCATGCAGGATTGCGACTGGGCAGCGCGCATGGTGTACCACACCGCCGCTCACCGAACCCAACACGGCGCGGCCGAACGCTCCCATGCCGCGGCTGCCGACCACGAGCATCCACGCGTCCTTCGAAGCCGTGACCAGCGCGGGAACGGCGTAGTCGTGCAGCACCTCGGTACGAACGTTGGACAGTTCAGAATCGCCAAGACTGGCCTGCAACGTCTTCTGAGCGTGCGCGATGACCTGTCGTGCGTTGTCTTCTTGCCACTCGTTGAATTCGGCCTGCAGCGAGCGAACCGGCCAGCTGGTGACGACGGGCACGACGACATGCGCCAAGGTGATTGGTAGGTTGCGAAGTTCGGCTTCCTGCGCTGCCCAGCGAACGGCAGCGTCGGATTCGGGGGACCCGTCGACGGCCACCAGGATTCCGTATTTCTTGGCCTGTTTCGGCATTTCGTGCTCCTCTGATTCGTCGCGATCTTCTGGTGTGCCGCTCATTTTTTGGAATTGCGAGCCCCGATATACGTGGTCAAAACGGCCATCACGGCGATGACTATCGCAATCAACACGGCAGCTGTCGGCCAGTCCATGGTCTTGTCCTCTCAACGTGTCATCAGCGAATGCCATTGGCTTTCCAGACCGACGCTATTCAGTGGAGGTGGGTTTAAGCAGGGCCGTTAGTCCCTCGGTCGGATGTCAGTAGTCCCCGACGAAGAGTGACCGAAAGCGGGCATTTCGGCTCTGTGGGGATCACGCCCCAACGACGACGATGGTGTGCAGCGCAAGCGCGAAGGGAGTGATCATGATGCTCTGGTACAACCACGACATGGGCTGGTGGAGCTACGCCGGCATGGGTATCGGCATGGTCTTGTTCTGGGGTCTGCTGACCGCCGGGATCATCGGTCTGGTGATGTTCATAACTGGCGACCGGAAGACTCCGCAGTCGCCGGCGGCCCCGGACCAGATACTGGCCGCACGGTTCGCGCGCGGCGAGATCAGCGAGACCGAGTACCGCGATCGCCTCGCTGTTCTTCGTGATCCTTCGCACCACTGAGGAAATGTCCACGGCAGCCGCATCTCTGGGTTGCGAGCACCGTCGCCATCACCTCATCGGCGTGCTGACCGCGGCCTTCCGCGCCGCGATCTCGGCCCGAACTTTGTCCACGTCGAGCGCTTTGACCTGGTTGACCAGGTCTTCGAGCGCGGCCGGTGGCATGGCGCCGGGCTGGCTGTAAACGAGGACGCCGTCGCGAAACGCCATGATCGTCGGAATCGATTGGATTCCAAGGATCGCAGCTAGCTCCTGTTCGGCCTGGGTGTCGACCTTGGCGTGGACGATGTCCGGATGCGACTGTGCGGAGCGATCGAAGACGGGCGCGAAGGCGCGGCACGGACCGCACCATGACGCCCAGAAGTCAACGAGCACGATCGGTTTGTCGACGATCGTCGATTCGAAGTTCGCTCTCGTCAGCTTGGTGGTGGTCATTTCTTGGTTCCTTCCAAATACGTTGTGATGCAGTGTGTTAGGCGATCGCGTGGGTGTCGAGCCAGGCGTTGTAGCCGCCAGCCAGATCCGACACGTTGTCGAAGCCCTGAGCTCTCAACAGCGACGCGGCCACGCTGGAGCGCCAGCCGCCGGCGCAGTGCACGACGATTGCTTTGTCGGTCGGCAACATGTCCAGCCGATTCCGCAGCTGGGCCAGCGGGATGTTGACCGAGCCGGGGATGCGTCCCAGCTCGACCTCGCCCGGATTGCGGATGTCGACAAGAACGACGGCATCCTCCGCGAGCAGGCCGTCGAGTTCGGCGGGGGTGATGCGTGAAGCGGTCCGCACGAGGTCGGATAATGCGGCGGGGAAGTCGCCGTCGCGGTCCACGTTCAGGTATCCGATCGCATTGTCAGACCCCACGCGCGCCAGCCGCAGCGCGGCGTCCTGCTCCTGGCCGGGGTAGGCGATCAGCGCGATCTTGTCCCCGATATCGGCGACCATGCCGCTTGTCTCGGCGAAGCGGCCGTCGAACCCGACGTTGACCGAACCCCGCAGATGCCCGGCCGCGAAATCGTCGACGCTGCGGGTATCCACCACCCGCACTCCATCGTTGAGCGCTTGGCGAATCTCCGCCGCGCTCAATGCGGGTATCTTGCGTGACTGATCCAGCAACGGATGGACCCGCTTGTTCATCGCCGCGTCGACGGAGAAGTACGCGGGCGCCGCAGGCTGCCCGTGCGTGATCACCTCGATGAACTCGTCCTCGCTCATCGGCTGCACCGACGGGTTGGTGCGGCGCTGTTCACCGATGGTCGATGTCAGCTCCGTCGACAAGTTCTTGCCACAAGACGACCCCGCGCCGTGGGCGGGCATGACGGTCACCTCGTCCGGCAGCATCAGCAGCTTGTCGTGGATCGTGTGATACATGGCGCGTGCCAGGTCGCTGGTGGAGCTGTCGCCGATGTTGACCAGGTCGGGCCTGCCGACGTCGCCGATGAACAGCGAGTCCCCGGTGAGCACCGCCGTCGGCGCGGCGCCAGCATGCTCACGCACGACCACACTGATCGACTCCCAGGTGTGGCCGGGGGTGGACAGGATCTCCAGGTCGATCTCACCCAATGAGATGTGTTCCCCATCGGCCAGGCGGCGGATGGGGTAATCAGTCTGGGCGGCCTCGCCGAACCCGATCCACGCCCCCGTGGCCTCGACCAGCTCGAGGTGTCCGGAAACGAAGTCGGCGTGGAAGTGGGTATTGATCACCCCTTCGATCGTCAACCCGTACTTGGCGGCGTCGGCGAGGTACTCGTCGATATCGCGGCGCGGGTCGACAACGACTGCGCGGCCGGTCGTCTCGTCGCCGATCAGGTAGGACGCGTGCGACAGGCACTCGATGTAGTACTGCTCGAGGATCATCGGTTCTTCCTTACTCCTTGGCTCGGGTTACACCATCGTGCATATACCCCTCTGGGTATGTCAAGTACCCTAGGGGGTATATCTATTCCGCTCTTGCAGATACCCCTATGGGTATGTAATCTTGACAACCAAATATACCCCATGGGGTATAAAGCGCAACCAGATCGGAAGACCAATGAACGCACCAGCCACAATCGATTCAGCAGACCTGCGGACTCTGATGGACTGTGCGACGCCGCCACGCGTCCTCGACGTCCGCACGCCGGGGGAGTTCGACACGGTTCACATGCCCGGCGCCTACAACGTTCCGCTCGATTTACTGCGCGAGTACCGCGACGAGATCCTCTCGCACCTGGATCAGGACGTGGTGCTGGTGTGTCGCTCTGGACAACGTGCCGCCCAGGCGGAGGAGACGCTACGCAGGGCCGGCGTGGCTAACGTGCACGTCCTCGATGGCGGAATCACCGCCTGGGAGGCGAACGGCTTCGTGGTCAACCGGGGTGCGCAGCGCTGGGACCTGGAACGGCAGGTCCGGCTCGTGGCAGGCCTGATCGTGGCCCTGAGCGTCCTGCTCAGCATCGTGGTTCCCGGCGCCGAGTGGGTGGCCTTCGCGATCGGCGCGGGGCTGGCCTTCGCGGCACTGACCAACACCTGTGCGATGGGCATGCTGCTTGCTCGGCTGCCGTACAACCGAGGTGCCAGATGCGATCTGTCGGCGGTTGTATCGCAGCTCGTCAACACGCCGTCCGACACGGCGAACGCGAACTGACCGCCATGATCGCGTTGACCATTGCGCTGGCGGTTCTCGTCGGCATTTCCCTCGGTCTGCTGGGTGGCGGTGGCTCCATCCTCACCGTGCCGTTGCTCGCGTACGTGGCCGGCATGGACGCCAAACAGGCCATCGCCACCTCGTTGCTTGTGGTCGGCGCGACGAGCGCGGTCGGCGCGATCTCACATGCCCGGGCCGGACGCGTCCGGTGGCGCACCGGTCTGGTGTTCGGCGTGGCGGGTATGGCCGGCGCGTACGCCGGTGGCCTACTGGCCCGGTTCATCCCGGGAACGGTGCTGCTGATCGGCTTCGCGCTGATCATGATGGCCACCGCCGTGGCGATGCTGCGCGGACGCAAGGACGTCAGTACGGCAGAGGCTGCGCAATCGCTACCGGTGTTCACGATCGTGCTGGAGGGCCTGGTCGTCGGACTGGTGACCGGCTTGGTCGGCGCTGGCGGCGGTTTCCTGGTCGTCCCCGCGCTCGCACTGCTCGGCGGGCTGCCGATGCCGGTCGCCGTCGGCACCTCACTCGTCGTCATCGCGATGAAGTCATTCGCCGGGTTCGCCGGGTATCTGTCTAGCGTGCACATCGACTGGCGACTCGCCGGAGCCGTCACCGCCGCTGCGCTCGTCGGCGGGTTGATTGGTGCGCGGCTTACCGCGATGGTCAACCCCGACTCGCTGCGCAAGGCCTTCGGCTGGTTCGTGTTAGCGATGTCGTCGGTCATCCTCGCCCAGGAGGTCCACCCTGCCGTCGGCATCGCTGTGGCGGTAGCGACCGCGCTGGCAGCGGGGTTCACGGTGGCGTGTAACCGATATGCACACTGCCCGTTACGTCGGCTGATTGGTCGTGAACGCCTCGCCGCGCCGGCGACCTGACCCGGCGTCATATACCCCCACGGGTACCATGGCGGTAGAGCTTCAGAAAGGAGTCAGACGATGGTCGGAGACGAAGACGCCATCGCGGCGGTGCTGAACCGACTGCGCCGCGCCCAGGGTCAGCTGGCGGGAGTGATCTCGATGATCGAGCAGGGGCGCGAGTGCAAGGACGTCGTCACCCAGCTCGCCGCGGTTTCGCGTGCGCTGGACCGCGCCGGTTTCAAGATTGTGGCGACCGGATTGCGGGAATGCGTCACCGGTGAGGCAGCCAATGGTGCCAAGCCGATGACCGAAGCTGAATTGGAGAAGCTGTTCCTCGCCCTCGCCTGAAAGGAGTTGATATGGGTATCGCACTGTCCACGGCACTGCACACGTCGTTCGACGACGCTGTCCGGCGCACCCGAGAAGCGCTTGCCGAGCAGGGCTTTGGTGTGCTGACGGAAATCGACGTGAAGGCGACGATGAAGGCCAAACTCGGTGAGGACATGGAGGATTACCTGATCCTGTGCGCATGTAATCCGCCGCTGGCACACCGCGCGGTCAACATCGATCGGCAGATCGGCCTGTTGCTGCCGTGCAACGTCGTGGTGCGCACTGATACGACGGCCGACGGCACGGTTCTCGTCGAAGCGATGGATCCCCAGATGCTGGTCGACGTGACTGGTGAGGCCGAACTGCGCCCAGTGGCCGACGAGGTGGCAACGAAACTGCAGGCCGCCATCGATTCACTCGAAGCGCCGACGGGGAAGTGACTCACGAAGTGCGCGTTGCCGAGGTGTGCTGCTCCACGTAGCGGACCACGTCGGTGAGTGTCCGCAGCGACGCGTAATCCGACTCGGGAATGTCGACCTGCAGGCGTTTGTGAATGCGGATCAGAAAGTTCAGCCAGTCCATCGAATCGAGATCCACTTGGTCTCGCAGAAGCACGTCATCCCGGATGTCGTCGGCTTCTACCTCGGGCGCGATGGTCGTCAACACCGACAGAACCTCGCCGCGAATGTTGTCTTGTGTCATCATCTTCCGTTCACTTCTCGAGGACGTCGGGCTGCTGGAGCAGCTCGTTGATCGCGGTCAAGAACAATGCTCCGCGGTGACCATCGCTAGCCCGGTGGTCGGCCGCCAGCGTGGATTGCACCGTGGTAGCTATCCGTATTCCACCGTCTACCGCGCAAACCCGTTGCGCCGGTTTGCCGAACCCGACCAGCGCCACCTGTGGTGGATAAATGACACCGAACACCGTGTCGACACCCTGATCACCGAGGTTGGTGACCGTGATGGAGGGGTCCGACATCTCTGAACTGCGCAGCGAACCGGCGCGGGCGCGCGCCACCAGATCGGTGAGATCACCCATCAATTCGTCGAGGTTCTTGTCGGGGACGTCGTGGATGGCAGGTGCGACGAGGCCACCGCCGCGCAGCGAAATCGCGACACCGACATGGACTCCGGGTGCCGACTCGAAGCCTTGGTCGCGCCAAAAACCGTTGAACTCGCCGAAGCGTTGAGCCGCAACCGCCACGGCCTTCAACTGCAGCACCGCAGGCAACACTCGCTCAGTGATCGACCGATCGGCGTTGCGTTCGGTCAGCCACGTGAGTGCCTTCTCCATCGGCATCTCCTCGGCCAGGTAGTAGTGCGGTATCTCCCTCTTGGACCGGCTCATTGAAGCGGCGATGGCCTTGCGCATCTCGGTCGCACGGTCCGCGGCGGCGCGTTTAGGTTCGGGCTTCTTCGCCGACGCCGCGGCATGTTCCACGTCGCTGATCGTGACCGCCCCTTGCGGGCCGGTCCCAGTCACGGTGTCGATGTCAACGGCGAGCGATGAAGCGAGGCGGCGCGCCGCGGGAGAAACCCACCGGCGGTGGTGGGGGCCGAACGTTGGGCCCGCGGCCGGAGCCGTCTGTTTCGCCGCCTCCCCGTCTGGCTCGACGACCGCGGGTGCTTTGGTTGGTTTGGTCCGCCTCTTGGGTGGTGTCTTTTCCGTCTCGCCCGGTGCTAACAGCGTCGCCAATCCGGTTCCGACCTGGACGGTTTCGCCAATCGGCACCAGCAACTCTTGGACGGTGCCCTCCTGCCAGCACTCGACTTCGACCGCGGCCTTCGTGGTCTCCACCACCGCGACAACCTGCCCGCGGGTCACGGTGTCACCTGGTTTGACGAGCCACTCGTTCAGGGTTCCTTCATCCATGTCGGCGCCGAGGGCAGGCATCTTGAACTCGATCATGACGATTCACCGAAGAGCTTGTTCACCGCTGCAACGATCTTGTCGGGCTGCGGTAATGCGGCCTGTTCGAGGTGCTTGGCATACGGCATCGGCACTTCGGCGCTGCAAACCCGACCGATAGGCGCATCGAGGTCGAAGAACGCGTTCTCGACGATTTGCGCGCTGACTTCGCCGGCGAGACTGCCGGTCCGCCACGCCTCATCGACCACGACGGCACGGTGAGTCTTGCGGATGGATTCAATGACCGTTTCGATGTCCAAGGGCCGCAGTACTCGCAAATCGATGACCTCGCACTCGATGCCCGCCAGCGACAGCTCGTTGGCCGCGTCAAGCGTCTTCGGCAGACAGCCGCCGTATGTGATCAGCGTGACGTCCGATCCGCTACGGCGGATCGCGGCACGCGAAATGTCAGTTGCAGACAGCGAATCGGCGTCCGTGGACGTGTTGTAGAGCGCAACGTGTTCGAAGATCAGTACGGGGTCGGGGTCGGCCAATGCGGTGCCTAGCATGCCGTACGCATCTTCGACGGTCGCGGGGGCCACCACCTTGATACCAGGGATGTGGGCATACCAGCACTCCAGGCTGTGTGAGTGTTGCGCGGCGAGTTGTCTGCCGGCCCCGGTGGCCATCCGGACGACGAGCGGAACCGAGAACTGACCGCCCGACATATGCCGCAGTGCCGCAGCGGTATTAACGATCTGGTCGAGCGCCAGCAGGCTGAAGTTCACCGTCATCACCTCGACGATCGGACGCAACCCGCCCAGCGCCGCGCCGATTCCGACACCGACGAATCCCAGCTCCGATAGCGGAGTATCCCGGACCCGCTCGGGTCCGAACTCCTCCAGCAGTCCCTTGGATACCGCATAGGTCCCGCCGTATCTACCCACGTCCTCGCCCATCAGCACCACTCGCGGGTCATCGCGCAATGCGTCGCGTAAGGCGTCGTGAACGGCTGCGCGGTATGTCGTCTTCATGTCAGTCCTCCCGGCATCGGTGTGAGCACGTCGCGCTCCAGATCTTCTACGCTTTCCCAGGTTCCGGCCTCGGCGAACGCGACCGCATCGCTGAGTTCCTGATCGGCTGCTGATTCGATCGATGCGATGTCGTCAGCGGTGAGGGTGCCGTCCTGCAGACATCTTTCGCTGAACATCCGGATCGGATCGCGCTTCCGCCACTCCTCGACCTCGGGCTTCTCGCGATACAGCTCCGGGTCGAACATCGAGTGCGCACGGAAGCGATACGTATGGAACTCGATGAAGAATGGCCCACCGGCGGTGCGGATGTGGTCGGCGCCCTGTTGCGCCGCGTCATGGCATGCAATGACATCCATCCCATCGACTGCGAGGGTCGGCACCTTGTATGCCGCCGCCTTCGCGGCCAGGTCGGTCTGTGACTGCGCACGTTCGAGCGCAGTACCCATTGCGTAGAGGTTGTTTTCGCAGAAGAAAAGGACGGGCAGCTGCCATAACGCAGCCATGTTCAACGACTCGTGGAACGCGCCTTCAGCGACGGCGCCGTCACCGAAATAGCATGCGGTTAGCTGGTTTCGGTGCTGCATTGCGTCGGCCAGCCCGAGCCCGACCGCGAGCGGCAAACCGCCGGCGACAATCGCATTACCGCCGTAGAACCGGATCGCGGCGTCGAACAGGTGCATCGACCCGCCCCGGCCCCGCGAGCAACCCTCCTGTTTGCCGAACATTTCGGCCATGATCGACGTCATGGGCATACCTCGCAGCAGCGCGTGCGCATGCTCACGGTAAGTGGCCACCACCGCGTCATCGGCGGTCAGCGCGCGCAGTGAACCCGCGGCCACCGCCTCCTCGCCGACATACAGGTGAAGGAAACCGCGAATCTTGGCTTCCCCATAGAGTTCTGCGCACTTCTCTTCCATGCGGCGCACTCGAATCATGTCCGAGAGCAGCGCGTATGCGAGGTCGTGGTCGGTCATAGTGACACCTCGTCTTTCCGGTGTGATTCCGCGTCTTCGACGGTAGATGTGTCCCCCTCGGGCAGACCGAGTTCACGGGCCTTCAGCAGCCGCCGCATGATCTTTCCGCTGCGGGTGTGCGGCAGCGAGTCGACGAACTCGATTTCCTTCGGCGCGACGGCGGCACCCAGCCGTTTGCGGGAGTGGCCTAGGAGTTCCAGCCGCAAGTCGTCATCGGCGGTGAACCCGTCCTTGAGCGTGACGAACGCTTTCACCATCTCGCCGACGGTTGGATCCGGCTTACCGATCACCGCGGCCTCGGCCACCGCTGGATGATCGGTAAGCGCGTTTTCCACCTCGAACGGCCCGATCAGATGCCCGGCGGACTTGATCACGTCATCCGCGCGGCCGACGAACCAGAAGTAGCCGTCGGCGTCACGCTTCACGAGATCTCCTGAAAGGTACATGCCGTTCGCGAAGGCCTTGCGGTATCGGTCTTCTTGATGCAGATAGCCCCGAAACATCGATGGCCAACCTGGCTTGAGCGCGAGCTCGCCCTCGACTCCGGGCTCCTCGACGACCGAAACGGTGCCGTCGTCATGACGGCGGACCACATACGCGTCGACGCCAGGCAGTGGTCGTCCCATCGATCCCGGCTTGATGTCGAACGCCGGGGTGTTCGCGATCATGATTCCGCCCGTCTCCGTCTGCCACCAGTTGTCGTGTATCGGCAAGCCCAACACGCGCTTTCCCCACCAGACCGCCTCGGCATTCAGAGGCTCACCGACGCTGGCGATGAACCGGAGCCGCGGAAACTGGAACTGAGCAGCGAGCTCGGGGCCTGCCTTGATCAGCATTCGTATCGCCGTTGGTGCCGTGTACCAGACGGACACGCCCTGAGCCTGAAGGATTCGATACCAGCGTTCAGCGTCGAACTCCGCCTCGTCGACGATCGACGTGACGCCGTGCAGCAGCGGGGAGATCACGCCGTAGGACATCCCCGTGACCCAACCGGGATCGGCTGTGCACCAGTAGATGTCGTCGGGATGTAAGTCGAGGGCGTACAGGCCCGTGAGGTAGTGCATCGTTACCGCACCGTGCACGTGAAGCGCGCCCTTCGGTGTGCCCGTTGTTCCGCTGGTGAAGTGAAGCAGAGCGGGGTCGTCGGCCGTGGTGGGTTCGATGGGAGCCGCTTCGTCGGCCTTGTCCATCCAGTGCCAGAAGTTCACGATCCCGGGGGCGTCGTCGTTGTCCGTGTGGTCGTCGACGACGAAGATGTGCTGCAACGACGGCAGCTGGTCTCGGATCTTGGCAATCTTCTTCTGATAGATCGCTCTGGTGGTGACGAGCACATCGGCCTTACCGATGTTCATCCGGGTGGCGATCGGCTCCGGGCCGAAAGCCGAGAACAACGGTGACACCACACTCCCGTTGCGCAGCGCACCGAGGATGCTGATGTACAGCTCAGGTGAACGACCCATGAGCGTGAAGACCCGGTCGCCCTTGTTGATCCCGAGTGACCGCAGCACATTGGTGAACCGCCTGGCGAGTCGCCCCAGCTCGGCGTAGCTCATATCACGAGTGGCCTCCGCGCCGTCCCTGTCGGGCGCGGACACGAACCGCAGCGCTGTGCGTGATGCCAAGGGCCCGTCGGCGTGCCGGTCGACTGCCGCGTAGGCGATGTTGCAGCCACCCGACGGCATGCCGCCGCACGGGTTCGGGGCCGCTGACCACCGGAACGCCGCGCGTGTCTGCTCGTAGTCGGTCAGATGGGGGACGACTCGCCAGTCCTCGGGCGTCTTGTGGATAACCGTCATGGCGATTCCTAGATGTTCGGCGGCGGAAGAGCTCCGCTACGCAGGGCGGGCCCGATGTTTGCCATGACGCGTTCAAGTAACGCGTTGTATGCCGATCCGTCGTTGATCAGCTCGGTTGGTCCGTGATGAAGGAGATAGGCGTCGATACGCCGATCGATCGGCCAATCCGCATAGATCTGCTCGGTGAACTCAGACTGAAGGAACCTCCATGCGATGAGGTCGAACTCCTCCCGGGTCAGCTCTAGTCGATCCGTCGGCGTCATCACCATCCCTTTCGGCCATATGCGATGCCCTCATCGTTTGTCAGCAGGGATGCCGAAAATAGAGACGAAAGTCACCAGCGGCACCATCAGTCGTCCTCAACATGACGCGGAAACATGCGACGTCTTCGCTCACGGAACCGTTGTGGTGCCTAAAGTCCTCTCGGTCGTGGTCCGGTCGGCCCTGTCTGACCAGCACCGGCACCGAGCAGCATCGAGGCATGTCCAGCGACACGATGACTCCGGTCAGGGATGCGGTGCGCACTTTCAACAAGTACGTGCTCAATCCGGCGATGATGCATTTGGCCGGCCGCAAGCACTGGTACGCGGCGGTGATTCGGCACAGCGGCCGCCACTCGGGCAGGAACTACGCCACGCCGGTGGTGGCTGACCGGGTGACGGACGGCTTCGTTCTTCCGCTCCCATACGGCACGGGTGTCGACTGGCTGCGCAACGTGCTTGCCGCCGGACGAGCGGCCGTCACGGTAGGCGGTCAGACATACGACGTGGCCGAGCCGGAGATCATCGATGCCGCAACGGCGGGCCCCCAGTTGTCGCCCCGGCGCCGACGCGCCTTCCAGCGGTTCGGCATCGACAACTTCCTCAAAGTAAGACTGGCGAAATAACTCTCGGTTGAAGCGGCCGGTGTCGACTGATCACGTTGCCGCACAGGAAGATTGGGGAAATCATGGAATCAGAGCGTTTCCGGCCGCTGCTAACTGCGCAGGGCCCCTTCGTCTCGGTATATATCGACGACACACGGAACACCACGGACGCCTTGTCTCAGCTCGACGCGATATGGCGCGATCTCCGTAAGCATCTGGAGGACCAGGGCGCCGACGCGGATGTCATCGGCAGTCTCGAACACGCCGTTCTGCGCGGCCGGCCCGGCGTGGGGCGGCAGGGCCGCGGCATCATCGCGACGCATGAGCGGGTGCTGATCAACGAGCACCTGTCCAGCCCGCCCACGGCGACGGAGCTTCGCATATCGGAGTATCCGTACATCCTGCCGTTGGTAGAGGCGGCCGTGTGGCGACCCGTGTACCTCTTCGCCGCCGTCGACCATACCGGCGCGGATGTCACGCTGCACCGCGGACGCACAGTCATATCGGAGACCGTCGACGGTGGCGGCTACCCGGTGCACAAGCCCGCCTCTGCCGGGTGGAATGGCTACGGCGACGTTCAGCATTCTGCCGAAGAGGCGGTCCGGATGAATGTCCGCGCCGTCGCCGATCGCCTCACCGAGCTGGTGGATGAAACGGCCGCCGAGGTCGTGTTCGTGTGCGGGGAGGTGCGTTCGCGCACCGATGTGGTTTCTGCACTGCCGGAGCGCGTGGCCGCACGGGTGTGTGGGCTCCACGCTGGTGCGCGTGGCCACCGCGTCCGCGAGGACGAGATTGGCGACATCATCGACGCGGAGTTCGATCGGCGCCGGCGTAACGCCATCGCCGGGATCGTCGAGCGCTTCCGCACCGAGAGGGGACGCCGATCCGGTCTGACCGCCGAGGGTCTCGCGGCGGTGTGTGCGGCGCTGCGCGACGGCGACGTCGACACTTTGATCGTGGCGGAACTCGGCGACGCGACGGTGGTCACGGGGGAGAACCGCACCACGGTTGCCCCCGACGCTGACGTGCTGTCGGAACTGGGAGAAGCGGCGCACCGAGTGGTGCGCGCTGACGAAGCCTTGCCATTCGCGGCGGTGGCCGTCGGCGCCTCCCTGGTTCGTGTCGACGACCTCATCGCTCCCGCCGATGGAATCGCCGCGCTGCTGCGCTACATCCCGACCGGCATAGCTACCGACCACGGTCAGGTGCCGACCCAGTCGGTCCCGCATTAGAGCGTCTCTGAGCAAGACACCCAACCCGCCAAGCGTGCACTGACTGCGAAAAGACTCTCGCACTGGCTGCACACTCGGCGACCAGAGTGCGCCCGGACGGGGAGGGGTCAGTGCCGCACGATCAGCGCTGAGGATTGAGCGTGATGGAAGATCGGATGGCCGTAGGGCCCGATGATCTTTGCGAGCTCACTCGCCTCGGCGCCGCCGATCACGGCCAGCTGGACCGGCTCATCATGTTTCTTCAGGAACCGGGCGATGTCCGCTCCATCGGATACGGGGTAGACGTGCACATCGGGATGGCGCTGCGTCCACTGCTCCACGTCACGGTCGAGACCGTCGCGCTTGCCGATGATTAGTACTGGTGCATGTCGGAGCTTCGCTTCCTCGATTGCGAATTCGACCACGGCCTCATTGTCGTGTTTATCGTTCACCGCTACGACGACCCAGTTGATCGCATCACGCGGTTCATCCCCGTGCGGCCGGATGACCGCCACCGGGCAGTGAGCATTCTCAGCGAGCTCGGTGGCCGTCGAACCCAAGATCGATCGGGCGTACTGCCCGATCCCAACCGAGCCGACGCAGACCATTTCGGCATCGGCGGATTCGGCGACGAGTGCCGCGCCGGGTGGGCCGTCGAGGATTGCGGTTTCGACTTTGACAGGCTTTCCGGTGGCCTCCACCGCGGCCTGCGCCGTCCGAAGTGACTCCTCCGCGTGGTGGATGTCCTGGTAATAGTCGTCTGGCGATGGGTGCCGTGACTTGGTTACGCACACCAGGCGCAGGGACACGTTCCGGCTGATTGCTTCCTCGATCGCCCATTGCACCGCACCGATGGCCGTCGCTGAGCCGTCGATGCCAACGACCACTGGTGTCGCCGCGCCACTGTCACTCATCTTGCACTCCTATCCGCTGGTCTCCCGTCGACGCTATTGGCTGCCGGCCGTGGTCTGATGGGGTCCTAGGTCCCTGCCCTCGCGCTAATGGTCATCAGGTGCCTTGGGGGGGAATAGATCGCCTTGACGAACTGAGCGATCTCGTGCTCACCCACACAGGTCGGACCGGCGTGCATGATGTCGCGGGCGGTGGTCATGACGTTCTCCTCTTGTCCGGTGGGATACCGCTGTCGGAGAACGTCTGTCCGAGAACGTAAGTCGATTCGCTCAGCACTCCGTAGGGCCGTTGAACCCTACGTCGGCGGTCGTTAGGCCCGAGACGCCTCTTAGTCGGCCCCTCATGCCCGGATCCGCTGTCGAGCGACGGAGCAGTCACTTGCCCCGGCAGCGCTGCGTGCCGACGGTGACATCGCAAGTCTTGGCGGTGACGGCCGAAACAGAGTCGACAGTCCAGGGCCGCCAACCGGGCGCCGAGGGACCTTTGGCCATAGGGACTGGTGGCCTGCTGCCCTCCCGCCGACGCGCCGGATGCGCGCACGATTGAACCCCGAAGGAAAGGGGTGCTCATGAAGGCGAAGGTTGGCGACTGGCTGGTGATGAAGGGCACGACAATCGATCAAGCGGACCACCGGGGGCTGATCACCGAGGTTCACTCGGCCGATGGTTCACCGCCGTATGTGGTGCGGTGGCTCGATAGCGACCATGTGGCGACCGTATTTCCGGGCACGGACGCGGTCGTCGTCACGGCAGCGGAGCAGGCGGCCGCCGACGAGCGGGCGCAACATCGGTTCGGGGCGGTGCAGTCGGCGATCCACCACGGCAACAGCGAGTAGACGGTTCCTGGATCGGGCGATGAAGTCTGCGACGACGGCCGGGTGGCCGGCGAAGGTCAGATGCCGGGACGGGACGCTGTTGCCCTTCGACGTTAGGCGGATCGAGGCAGCGGTCGCGCGTGCGGCCCGCGAGGTGGCCTATGACGACCCCGACATGCCAGTCACCGTGGCCAGGGCCGTTGCCGATGCACTCGGGCCCAGACTTGCGCCCGTCGAAGAGATTCAGAATTTCGTTGCGGCGCGGCTGGGCGAAGCCGGTCTTGACGACGTGGCCCGTGCCCACATCATCTACCGCCAGCGGCGCGCCGAGCTGCGCACGGCGAAGGCATTGCTTGGGGTGCGTGACGAGCTGAAGCTGAGCCTGGCCGCGGTGACGGTGCTGCGGGAACGCTATCTGCTGCGCGACGGGCAGGGCCGGCCGACCGAGTCGACTGGGGAGATGATGGACCGGGCGGCACGCTGCGTCGCGGCCGCCGAGGACGACTACCAGCCCGGCTCGTCGACGCAGTGGGCGGAGCGCTTCTCGACGCTGATGCGCAACCTCGACTTCCTGCCGAACTCGCCCACGCTGATGAACGCCGGCACCGACCTCGGGCTGCTCGCCGGCTGTTTCGTGCTCCCCGTTGAGGATTCGCTGCACTCGATCTTCACGACCCTTGGACAGGCCGCCGAGATTCAACGGGCCGGAGGCGGCACCGGATATGCATTCAGCCACTTGCGACCCGCAGGGGATCGGGTCGCCACCACGGGCGGCTCAGCCAGCGGACCGGTGTCGTTCCTTCGGCTGTATGACACCGCCGCGGACGTCGTCTCGATGGGCGGTCGCCGCCGCGGCGCCTGTATGGCGGTGCTCGACGCGTCGCACCCAGATGTCTACGACTTCGTCACCACCAAGGCCGACTCACCCAGCGAGCTCACGCATTTCAACCTGTCAGTCGGCGTCACCGACGCGTTCATGCGCGCAGTCGAACGGGGCGCCACGTACCGCGTGATCAATCCGCGAACCGGCAAGACCGTTGCACGGCGTCCTGCCGCAAAGCTGTTCGACATCATCTGCGGAGCAGCGCATGTATGCGGAGATCCCGGGCTTGTGTTCCTCGACACGATCAATCGGGCCAACCCGTTGCCTGGGCGAGGTCGAATCGAGGCGACCAACCCGTGCGGGGAGGTTCCGCTGCTGCCTTACGAGTCGTGCAACCTCGGCTCGATCAACCTCGCAAGGATGATCACCGATGGACGCGTCGACTGGGACCGGCTCAATGAGGTCGTCGAAGTGGCGGTGCGATTCCTCGACGACGTCATCGATGTCAGCCGCTACCCCTTCTCCGAACTGGGCGAGGCCACCCGCGCCACCCGCAAGATCGGGCTGGGAGTCATGGGGTTGGCGGAACTACTTGCCACACTGGGCATTCCGTACGACAGCGAGGAAGGCGTGCGGTTGGCTGGCCAGCTCATGCGTCGCATACAGCGAGAGGCGCACATCGCGTCGAGGCGGCTGGCCGAAGATCGGGGCTCGTTCCCCGCGTTCGCCGACAGCCGGCTCGCGCATTCGGGACCGCGGCGCAACGCACAGGTCACCTCCGTCGCCCCGACCGGCACCATCTCACTGATCGCCGGCACCACCGCCGGGATCGAGCCAATGTTTGCCATCGCATTCACGCGGGCTGTTGTCGGCAGGCACCTGCTGGAGGTCAATCCGTGCTTTGACCGGTTGGCCCGCGATCGGGGCTTTTATCGCGACGAGCTGATCGCCGAGATCGCACAGCGCGGGGGAGTGCGGGGCTGCCCGCAACTGCCGGCCGCGGTGCGGGCGGCGTTCCCCACCGCAGCCGAGATCGCGCCGGAGTGGCATCTACGCATGCAGGCCGCCGTGCAGCGCCACGTCGATGCCGCCGTGTCCAAGACGGTCAACCTGCCCGCAACCGAGACGGTCGACGACATCCGCGCCATCTATCTGGCCGCCTGGAAGGCGAAAGTCAAGGGCATCACGGTGTATCGCTACGGCAGCCGCGAGGGGCAGGTGTTGTCCTACGCGGCACCGGACGCGGTACTGGCCCAAGCGGATACCGCGTTCAGCGGCGGCTGCGTCGGGCGGTCCTGCGAGTTCTGACGGCGCAGCGACGGTGACCTATGGCCCTGGTCCGCATACAGCTCCGCGGCGTAACAACGAGGCCATGCGCCACCGAACACAACTTCCACCCGTCCTTCACGTCGACGTGACGACGCACGGACAACTGCCCGGCGCGGCCGAATACGCCCGACGCAAGATCGGCGCGCTCGGTCGACTCACCCACCGGCCGGTGCTGGACGCCCGCGTCAAACTGAGCATGCATCGCGATCCGGCGGTGGAGCGACCCGTCCTCGCGCAGGCCAACCTCGACGTGGACGGGCGGCTCGTCCGTGCTCAGGTCCAGGGCGTCACCGCGCGTGAAGCGATCGATCAGCTCGAGGCCCGGCTACGACACCGGCTGGAACGGGTCGCCAAACACTGGGAAGCGCGGCGCGGTGGGCAAGCCGTCAACGACCCCCACGAGTGGCGACACGACTCCCAGCCTACGCATCGCCCCGGTTACTTTCCCCGGTCGGTGGATGAACGCCGTGTCATCCGGCGCAAGTCGTTCACGCTGGCGCCCTGCACGATCGACGATGCCGCCGTTGAAATGGATCTGCTCGACTACGACTTTCACCTGTTCACCGAAAAAGCTACCGGCGCGGCTAGTGTTCTCTACCGCGCCGGTCCGACGGGCTACCGTTTGGCACTAGTGATGCCGGCGTCGCCGGATCAACTGGCCCCATTCCAGTTGCCGCTGACCATCAGCCCGCAACCGATCCCATGCCTTACCGTCGAGCAAGCCACTGACCGACTTGGCCTGCTCGGCTTGCCGTTCTTGTTTTTCATCGATGCCGCCCAGGGCCGCGCCAGCATGCTGTACCACCGCTACGACGGGCATTACGGGTTGATCACCCCGGCAGGTTAGCGGTCGTCTAGTACGTCCCTATGCCTTGCTCGGGGGGAAGTGTGCCGGTCGTCTGGAAGACGACCCGCCTGCCGACCTCGACGGCGTGGTCGGCGAAGCGCTCGTAGAAGCGGCCGAGCAACGCGACATCGACAGCCGCGGGGACTCCGTGGGTCCACTCGCGATCCATCAGCTCGGTGAGCACGTGCCTGTGCAGCTCGTCCATCGCGTCGTCTTGTTCGCGTATGCGAGCGGCCTTGCCTGGATCACGGGTTAACAGCACTCCCTGCGCACAGTTCGCCAATTCAACTGCAACCCGCCCCATTTCGGCGAAGTAACCTTCGATCTCTGGGGGCAGCACATGGCCTGGATGTCGCTGCCGGACAATCTTGGCCACATGTACGGCCAGTGCACCCATCCGATCGAGATCGGCAATGACCTGAATCCAGCTGATGATACTGCGGAGTTCACCGGCCACCGGCTGCTGCAACGCCAGCAACGTAATGGCGCTCTCTTCGGCACGGGTGCCCATCGCCGCGATCTTGTCGTAGTCGCTGATCACTTGCTCCGCTGAGGCGAGGTCGGCTTGTAGGAGCGCCCGGGTTGCGCGCTCCATTGTGGCGCCGGATAGGCCGCACAACCGACTCAACTGCTCGGCAAGCTCCGTTAGGTGTTCGTGGTAGACGGTTCGCATACGCTTCGGCCTCCTCTGGTTGCCCGCGAGTGAATGCCCTGATCCCTTGTCCGCCATGTTCTTTAGCCCGCCGAATGGAGTACGGTAAGCCGGCTCAAGTGGTCGACGAACCAGTCACGGGCCAGCTTCGCTACCTGTTCGAGCGTGCCCGGCTCTTCGAACAGGTGCGTGGCGCCGGGAACAATGGTGAGTTCGCACTTCCCGGGCATCGCTGCTTGTGCTCGTCGGTTCAGTTCGAGGACCACCGCGTCGCGTCCGCCCACGATCAGCAGGGTCGGCGCAACGACGTTCGCCAGCGAGCGACCGGCGAGATCGGGCCGGCCGCCGCGGGAGACAACCGCGCCGACGTTCGCGCGGGGATCGGTGGCCGCTACCAGCGCTGCGCCCGCGCCAGTACTTGCGCCGAAGTAGCCGACCGGCAGTGACGCGGTGTCGGGCTGGCTGGCCAGCCAACGGGTGACGTCGACCAGGCGTCCCGCCAGTAGCTCGATGTCGAAGACGTTGGCGCGGTTGCGTTCTTCGGCCGGCGTGAGCAAGTCGAACAGCAGCGTGGCAAGACCGGCCCGGTTCAAGACCGCGGCGACGTAACGATTGCGCGGGCTGTGCCTGCTACTCCCGCTGCCGTGTGCGAACACCACGATGCCCGTCGGGTGTTCAGGGATGGTCAAGTGCCCGGCCACGGTCACCGGCCCGGCCGCGACTTCGACCTCCTCGTCGCGCAGCGGCGGGTCGTCAGCGGCGGCGCTGGTTGCCTTCGCAGAACCGTCCCGGGCGCGGTCGAGGAGCGCAATGACCTCGTCGTCGGAGGTCTGCGTGAAGTGGCGGTATCCCTGCCCGACCGCGAAGAAGAACGCGGGCGTCTCCAGGCAGACCACCTCGTCGGCGTGCCCGGCAAACCTCGCGACGATGTCATCCGGGCCGATCGGAACCGCCAACACGACCTTGGTCGCGCCGTGCGCACGGGCAACCTGGCATGCCGCCTTGGCAGTGGCACCGGTGGCGATGCCGTCGTCGACAATTAGGGCTATCCGGCCCGTCAACGGGATTCGGTCACGGCCGCGGCGAAAACGCTCCGCGCGGCGTCGTAGTTCGATCCGCTCCTTGCGTTCGACAGTGTCCATGTCGTCGCCGTCGAGTTGTGCCTCGCGCACAACTGCGTCGTTGAGTACCCGCACGCCGTCCTCGCCGATGGCGCCGAAGGCCAGTTCGGGTTGAAACGGCACACCGAGCTTGCGGACCACGAGTACGTCGAGAGGGGCCCCCAGTGCTTTGGCGACCTCAAATGCCACCGGCACGCCGCCGCGTGGCAGGCCGAGAACGACGATGCCCTGACCATTGAAGGATGCGAGACGCTGCGCCAACTGGCGTCCAGCGTCGACACGATCGTCAAACAGTTTCATTCCCCGAGTGTTAAGCGCTGTGACGGCAAGCCGATATGGGATTAAGTCCCTCAGTCGACCGACTTGGGTCCCCAACAGCGCGGGTGAGGCCGTCAGGGCAGCAAGCCAAGCGCCGCTTCAAGTTCGGTCAGTGACTGCTCGGTCATTGGTATCAGGGTGTCAATGTCAGGTACCACGTCGCGGCCGGCGACAAAACCGAAGCCGATACGGTCGGCGTATGAGCATGTCGTGACGTTCAGTGCCTGGCCGTCGTAGACGGCCGACACGGGATAGATCTCCTCGATATGCGCGCCGTTCCAATACATCTCGGCCGACGGACCTGGCACGTGCGATATCGGCAGGTTGTATCCCGTGCGTAGTCTCGGCGCGAACGGCAGCATCGGCAACAGCACGGTCGGCACGATCGCTGCCGCGAGTAGCAACAGGGATGCGCCCGAACCGCGACTGGCCACTCGGTATTTGCCCTCCGACATCGACCGGTGGATCAGGTCCAGCCGTTCGAGAGGGTCGGATAGGTCGGTTCCTAGCGGGCATAGCCAGGCGCCAAACATGTTGTTGTGCCGTTCCTTCGACGCATGTTCGCGTCTTCGAACCGTGATCGGACAAATGGCCACCAGCGAGTGTTTGGGTAGTTCTCCGCGATCGAGCAGCCAGCGGCGCAGCACACCCGCCACGACCGCGGTTACCGCATCGTTGCCGGTCACCCCTGCTTTGTCTTGTAGGGCCCGGATACGTGTCTTGGGCCAGGTGCCGGCGGCGATGGTGCGCTCGTGTCCGAGTCTGCCGTTGAACCGGGTGTAGGGAGCGGCCAACGGTGGCACGGTCGTATCTCCGGTCAGGCCGGCCACCACGTCCGATATCTCGCCGGTGACGACTCGCTCGGCGAGCGCGACGCCCGACGCCGCCGTGCCCGCCAGTGACCGAAGCGTCGGAAAGGGGTTGGTCAATCGCAGGGTTTCGCGGGTGGTTCGCATATCCTGCTGCCGGTGCTGTGCCGCATAGAAGTGCGGCATCGACCGGCGCTTTGGATCGGCGCTCAGCGCATCGGTGATCATCTGAAAACCTGCAACGCCGTCCATGACGGTGTGATGGATCTTCACGTAGAACGCGAAGCGGCCTTCCCCGAGCCCATCGATCAAGTACGACATCCACATGGGACGGGACCGGTCGAGCGGTTCCGCATGTAGCTCGCCGATCACCCGCCACAGTTCGTCGCGGCCGTCGCCCGGATCCAATGAAATGCGTTGGTAGTGCTGGCTCAAGTCAACTTCGTCGGCCTCTCTCCATACCCAGCCGCCGCCGGTCTGCACGCCGCGATGTGGATACCGATGGAGGCGCGGATCGAGCGGATCTCGCCCGGCGAGGGCTTTCCGATGCAGTTCATCGACATAGCCTGGACCCGCGTCGGGCGGCGGCGACAGGATCAACACAGCACCGACGTTCAACGGGTTGGACAGCACCTCCGCGGTCATCATCGCCGCGTCGAGCGGGTCGAGCCAGTCCATACCGGGCTCCACACTCACGCTGGTCGATCTGACTCGCGCACTATCGGTGACCCTCCGACGAGCCCCGATTGCACCAGCGCGTCGTCGACGAAACGCTGGACCGGACGCGACTGGAAGAACCCGGTGTGGCCGCCTTGATACCACACGATCTCGGGCCTGCCCCAGTGCTCCCACAGGCGGACGACCTGCTCGCGCGGGTGGACCAGCCGGTCGGCGATGCCCGCGTAGATGAAGCGGCCGGACATCGGCACACGAGGATTGAGCGATAGCGGCGAGACCATCCGCCCGATCGGTTCGGCGAGCATCACCGTGTGACGGCGCGGGTCGTCGGGACTGAGGCCCGCATGTCGTCCCAGAAGTTCAATCAGATCGGCCACCGGCACACCGAGGATCGCACACGTGAGGCCGTGCTCGAGGCTCGCGACAAGCGAGGCGACGTAGCCGCCGAGCGAGATGCCGTTCAAGCCGATCGGAGACTCGGGTTCCTGCGACCGTATCCAGGACAGCAGCCGCCGAATGTCCCACACCGCTTGAGCGGTCGCGTGCACGTTGTCCATCACGTCCTCGCCGGGGAAGACGGTGCCCTTGGGCAGTCGCCGTGCCCGCGGCCCGTGCATCGGAAGGACGGGCAACACGACGTTCAGGCCTAAATCCTTATGTAGGTGCCACGCACGGAACAACGTCAGATCTAGCGCGGCCCGGCCCATCTCCGCGCCGTGAATGCACACCAGCCAGGGCCGGGGCTCCTTGTGGCGCAGCATCAATGCGTACTCGCGGTTGTTGGCGGTGTAGCTCAACCACCGCTTCCCGCCAGGCTCACCCGGATATGGCTTGTAGCCACTGTCGAAGACGATGCGCTCGTGGGGACGTCTACGGCTCTTGACTTGCCGGATGGTGACATCGGTCAGCGGCGGGGGTGCGGCGAAGAACCCTTCGGGTTTGTCCAGCCAACCTCTGCGGCCGTAGAAATCCAGCGCCGCAACCACTTCCCGGTTGATCCGGTCAAATTCGTGAACATCGCTGACTGGTCGGCGCGCGCGCAAACCGAGAAGGACGATTTCGTCGCGAAGGGCGTGCACGGCAAGCGCGATTGTGGGCCGCGCAATCGGAAGCTCATGCGGTTGGCTGTCGAGATAGTCGCGCCAGGATTGGGCGTAGTAGCTACCGCTTCTCGTGAAGGGCCGGACCACCGCACCCAACGCGCCCGCACCCGGAGCATGACGGCGAGATGGGCTCGTCCGTGGTTCGCTCGCTTCTTCGCGGTCAGGTGCCACCATGCCCGGCGACGTTACGACCGTCTAAGGGGACTCAATAGGGGCTTCGTTCACGGGGTAGAGGGCCCTTTGGCCACCGTCGTTCGGGACCAATGCCTCCAGCCTCGGGTAGCACCGGGTCCTTAACGTCATCGATGGTGGTTGATCGCTGAGGAGGACGCGAAATGTCTGAACGGATCTCACATCACGGAGTCGTCGTAGGCACCGACGGATCCCCGTCGTCACGGGTGGCGGTGAAGTGGGCGGCACGAGAGGCCACGATGCGCCACGTCCCGCTTACCGTCGTTCACGTCGCCCCGTCCTTATCGGTCGCGGCGTCGACGTTGGCCTGGCCTGCGGGCCAAGTCCCTCAGGAGGTTCTCGAGATTCAGGAGAACGACGCCCGCAGGGTCATCACCGACGCCATCAGCGTCATCGAGGACAGCGCCGCTGGCGGTGGTCGACCGGAGATCAATAGTGAACTGTTCTTTGGGGTATCCGTGCCGACCCTTGTCGATCTGTCCAAAGACGCCCAACTGATGGTGGTCGGGTGCCGCGGCCGGACCGGACAGCATCGCCGCTTGCTCGGGTCGGTCAGCACGGGGTTGATCCATCACGCCCATTGTCCTGTCGCGGTGGTCCACGACGAGGTTCCGTCCTCGCTTCAATCGGCGAAGCTGCCTGTGTTGGTGGGGATTGACGGCTCGCGGGCATCGGAGTTGGCGACGGCGATCGCGTTCGACGTAGCCTCATGGCGGGGCGTGGACTTGGTGGCGTTGCACGTTTGGGGCGATGCCGACATGGCCACCGTCTTCGGCATCGATTCGTCGGTCGTGCAATCCGCGGCGGACAAGACGCTTGCCGAAAGCCTTGCCGGCTGGCAGGAGCGCTATCCCGAGGTCACGGTCCACCGTTTGGTCGAGTTTGAGCACCCCGCCCGTCATCTTCTTGAGCAGGCGGAGCGGGCTCAGCTCGTCGTCGTCGGTAGCCACGGCCGCGGCGGATTTGCCGGGATGTTGCTCGGTTCGGTCAGCACCGCCGTAGCGCAGGAGGCTCGCGTACCGGTCATCGTTGCGCGCCAGCACTAGCGTGAACATCTTGTCGGGCAGGGCAATTGGAGGAAACGGATGAACGAGGGTATTCCGCTTGGCAAGGTGGTCGGCTTTCCGTTGAGCATCGACTGGAGCGTGCTGGTGATCATGTGGTTGTTCACCTGGAGCTTGGCCACGACGCTGCCCGACGCCGCGCCGGGCCACTCGTCGATCTCTTACTGGCTGGCCGGAGCCTGCGGCGCCGCGGTGCTCCTTGCGTCGCTACTGGCGCACGAGCTGACGCATGCCGTCGTCGCCCGCCACCGGGGTGTCGAGGTGCTGGGCGTGAAGCTGTGGTTGTTCGGGGGCATCGCGCGCCTTGGCGGCGAGGCGAAGACCCCTGGAACAGAGTTTCGGATAGCGGTGTCGGGTCCGGCGATGAGCCTGACGTTGGCTGCGGTGTTCGCCGGCGCCGCCGCGGGCCTGCGTGCGGTCGGATCGGCGGACATCGTGGTCGCCGTCGCTTGGTGGCTGGCGGGCATCAACTTGATACTCGGGCTGTTCAACCTGCTACCCGGTGCGCCGTTGGACGGGGGCCGGATTCTGCGCGCCTACCTCTGGCGCCGACACGGTGACGGGGTACGCGCCGCGGTTGGCGCGGCGCGCGCCGGACGCGTGGTTGCCTACGTACTAATGGGATTGGGGCTGCTCGAGTTTCTGGCCGGCTCCGTCGTCGGTGGCGTGTGGATGGCGTTCATCGGCTGGTTCCTGCTCACCGCCGCTCGCGACGAAGAGGCGTGGATACTGACCCGGCGATCCCTCGCGGGCGTGTCTGTCGCCGACGTGATGACCGCCGATCCGCATACCGCCCCAGGATGGATCTCCGTCGAGGAATTCATCCAGCGCTACCTGCTGGGCGATCGTCACTCGGCTTATCCGGTCACGAACAGCGACGGGTCGATCACGGGACTGATCACGCTGACCGAACTACGTGCCGTTGCACCGGTTCAGCGCGTCACCACCCTTGTCCGCGACGCGGCCATACCGCGAGACCAAGTCCCCGTGGCGGATCCGCACGAGCCGTTCATCGCGCTGCTGGAGCGCCTGGCACGTACCGGAGGCAAGCGTGCCCTCGTCATCGACTCGGGTCGGGTCATTGGCATCGTCACGACGAGCGATATCACCAGATTGATTGACGTGCGCCGGCTCGCGATGCCTCAACTGGCTGGTGCCGCGGGAGGATGTGATGGAGACTTTCACGATGAGCCTCGGACGGTGCTGGCTCATCCGCGCCGTCGGGCGTAATCCGCTTGTGCGAACGAGTGATCGAGTGGAAGCGCTGATACTGATCTTGGTGTTCGCCACAGCACTGGTCGTCACTCCGGTCGCGGGGGCGATCGGCACCGCGGTCCATGACACCAACGCTCGTGCGTACGCCGAGCAGTCGCGGGATCGGCACCCGGTCACCGCCGTGGTGACCGGCAAACCCAGCGCGACGATGGTCGAGGATGGCATCGGCACGTCTGAGCAAACCCACGTGGTCGTCAGGGCGCCCGTTCGGTGGCGCGTCGATGGCGTCGATCACACTGAGACGCTCAAGGTGGGTCCGGATGCCAAAGTCGGTGACCGAGTAGACATCTGGGTGGACGGCAGTGGCTATCGGGTCGCCGCGCCGACGCCGATGTCGCAAGCGGGAATCGATGCCCTGGTGGTTGGGGCAGCATCGTGGTTGGGATTGATCGCGTGCGCGGCGGGCCTGACTGCCTTGGCGCGGGCGGGCCTGACCCGTCGGCGTGGCATCGGCTGGGACCGCGAGTTGCGGACGCTGGTGGATCACGGTGGCGGCCGAACGGGCAGCCAAACCTGATGGCCGGCGCGCCCATAACCAGCCCCGTCACCACGATCCAACCCACATCGGAGATGGCGAGGCACTAGTGCCCATCGGCTAGGGACCAAGGCCTCCTGACCCGAGTCCAACGGTTGCCTAACGTCAGCAGCACCCCGGACGGTTTGTCCGTCATGACGTGCTTCAGCACGTGCTAGCGAAGGAGACTCGGGTGTCACCTCATCAAACACACCTCGGGATCGTGGTCGGAGTCGATGGATCACCGTCCTCGAGCTTGGCAGTCGAATGGGCCGCGCGCGACGCGGATATGCGCAACGTTCCGATCAAGTTGGTGCACATCGTGGCACCGATCGTGGCTGGCGCCGAGGGGTGGTCAGACATCCCGGCACCGTCCGACTACATGCAGTGGCAGGAGGACCACGCGCGCCAGCTCATCGAGGAGGCCCACAAGGTCGCCGTCGAGGCTTCCTCGCCAAGTCGCGCATCGCAAGTGACGAGTGAAGTGCTCCACGCCCCGATCGTGCCCACCCTGGTCGACCTCTCCAAGCGGGCCGACATGGTCGTTGTGGGGTGTCGAGGCCAGGGCGCGGTGGCGCGCGCCTTGCTGGGATCGGTCAGCTCAGGCCTGATTCACCGTGCGCAGTGCCCGGTCGCTGTGATCCACGATGAGGATGCGCTCACGCAGCACTCGCACCAGGCGCCGGTGGTGGTGGGCATCGACGGCTCGCCGACGTCGGAGTTGGCGACTGCGATCGCTTTCGATGAAGCGTCGCGCCGCGGCGTGGGATTGGTGGCGCTGCACGCCTGGAGTGACATGGGTCCCCTGGAGTTCCCGAGCACGAACAGGGCGCCGATCGAATGGGCAAATATCAAAGTCCGCGAGGAAGAAGTTCTGGCGGAGCGTCTTTCGGGGTGGCGCAACCGGTATCCGGATGTCGCGGTAAACAAAATCGTGGTGTGCGATCGGCCGGCACCCCGGCTGCTCGAACAGGCAGAGAACGCTCAGCTCGTGGTGGTGGGCAGCCACGGCCGCGGTGGGTTTTCCGGCATGCTGCTGGGCTCGGTGAGTAGGGCAGTCGTGAACTCCGCCCAGATTCCGGTGATCGTCGCCCGAATGCCCTAGCGGCGTCGAGGCGCGCCCGAGATAGGCACCAGGGGAAGTAGGTCCATGACAAGCGATGAGCGCGCCGCCCGCGTCCTCGAATTGGTGCGCGGGCTGACCACCGAGGTTCATCCCCACGCCTCTCGTCTTGCCGTGACCCTCGACAGCCCATTTGACGATCTGGGCATCGGAAGCCTGGAGTTGGCTGAGTTGCTGATGCGCGTCCAGGACACCTTCGGGATCGCGCTTCCGGCTCATATGCTCTCCAGCGCGGAGACGCCGCGTGATCTCGTGCGGGCCGTCGTCCACAAGGGTGCACCCGTCGTCGAGAACATCGCCGTCGTCGAACCGCCTGTCGTGACGGCCGGTGGCTCGGCACCGGTGGCGGCATCGACCTTGATCGACGCCCTCGACTGGCACGTCGGCGCGACCCCCGAACGGACGCACATCCGCATCCTCGACGAGTTCGGCCGCCCCCAAGACGTGACTTATCAGGCCCTGCACACGGAAGCTGCCGCCGTCGCGGCGGGCTTGCTCGCGCGCGACGTCATGCCCGGCGACACGGTCGCCATCATGTTGCCTACCAGCCGGGAGTACTTTGTCACCTTCGCTGGCGTGGTCCTCGCCGGTGCCGTGCCTGTACCGATCTACCCGCCGGCCCGGCCCTCGCAGCTGGCCGATCACCTGCGTCGTCACACCGGCATCCTCACCAATGCGCGAGCTGCGATGCTGGTGACCGTCCCCGAGGCGGTCGGCCTCGGACATCTCCTGCGCGCGAACGTCGACAGCCTGCGCCACATCGTGGTCCCCGAATCCCTCGCAGGCGCCGCCGGGGGAGCCCTGCCCCGACCACGCTCCGCCGACCTGGCGCTGGTTCAGTACACGTCGGGCAGCACCGGCCAGCCCAAAGGCGTGGCGCTCACGCACGACAACCTGCTGGCCAACATCCGGGCGATGGGCGAGGCCGTGGCGGTCTCGGGGGCGGACACGTTCGTCAGTTGGCTGCCGCTCTATCACGACATGGGTCTTATTGGCGCGTGGCTCTCAAGCCTGTATTACGGAGTCCCGCTGGTGGTGATGGCGCCGCAGCTGTTCCTGACCCGCCCGTCGCGGTGGCTGAGGGCGATCGACGCCAACCGGGGCACGATTTCGGCCGGTCCGAACTTCGCCTACGAACTCTGCCTTACCAAGATCAACGAGGCCGACCTCGATGGAATCGATCTGAGCTCTTGGCGATTGGCCTTCAACGGCGCCGAGCCGGTAAGCCCCGCGACGATCGAGCGCTTCGCCGAGCGCTTCGCAGCCCATGGGTTTCAGCGGGACGCGATGACGCCGGTCTACGGGCTGGCCGAGTCCGCCGTCGGGCTGGCCTTCCCTCCGCTCGGCCGGGGCCCTGTGATCGACCGCATCGACCGCGACACGTTCGTGCGATCGGGGCGGGCCGAACCCGCCGAGTCGGAAGAACGGGACGCCCTTCGCTTCGTCGCCTGTGGACAACCCTTGCCCCGCCACGAGATCCGCGTCGTCGACGCCACCGGAACCGAGCTGGGCGATCGCCGCGAGGGGCGCATCGAGTTCCGCGGCCCGTCGGCGACCGCCGGCTATTTCCACAATCCCGCCGCCACACGGTCGCTGTTCCACGAGGACTGGCTCGACACCGGCGATCTCGGCTACATCGCCGACGCCGATCTGTACGTCACCGGTCGGGTCAAGGACATCATCATCCGGGCCGGACGCAATCTGCACCCCGCCGAGCTCGAAGAAGCCGTCGGCAACATCGCCGGCGTCCGCAAGGGATGCGTCGCCGTGTTCGCCTCTCCTGACCCCGCCGGGGGCGCCGAACGGCTCGTCGTAATGGCTGAGACGCGAGCAACGGAGGACGAGATGACCGCCGCGTTGCGCTCCGAGATCGTCTCGGCGACGGTGGATCTGCTCGGCGTGGCACCCGACGACGTGGTCCTCGCGCCACCGCGCACCGTTCCGAAGACATCAAGTGGCAAGATCCGTCGGGCCGCCAGTCGGGAGATCTACGAGAAGGGCAGGATCGGCGCCCGACCACAAGCGCTGTGGTGGGAATTGGCTCGCATCCGGCTGCGTGGAGTCGGACCGTCGTTGCGTCGTGCCCGCAATACTGCGGCCACTGTCGCGTTCGCTGCTTATGCGTGGATGCTGTGCGCGGTCCTCGCGCTGGCAGTGATCGCCGTGTTGCCGCTGCTATCTCGGATGGAGTGGCGCTGGCAGATGGCTACTCGAGCGCTTCGGCTTCTGGCCCACCTGACCGGGACCGCGATCAGAGTTCATGGTCGCGACCGCCTCCCCGCCGGGCCCGCGATCGCCGTGGCCAACCATCCGAGCTGGCTGGATGGGCTCGCGCTCTCCACGGTGTTACCGCACTCGTTTCGCTTCGTTGCCGGCGAGGTGTTACAGCGTGAAGGACTAACCGGGTTCGTGCTCAAGCGGCTCGGCACTGAATTCGTGGAACGCCATGAACGCGAGCACTGCGTGGCCGACACCGACCGGGTCGCCGCACTGGCCCGAGCCGGGCAGTCGTTGGTGATCTTCCCCGAGGGCCGTCTGGCCCGCGCCCCTGGGCTGCGGCCATTCCACATGGGCGCGTTCGTCGTCGCCGCCGAGGCTGGCGTCCCGGTAGTTCCGGTCGCCATCCGCGGCACGCGGGCCATCCTCCGGCCTGAGCACCACTTCCCCCGACGGGGATCGGTGGATATCACCATCGGAGCGCCAGTCCAGCCCATCGGCACGGATTGGTCGGCGGCAGTGAAGTTGCAGCGCGCGGTGTGGGACGCCGTCCTGCGCCTTTCGGGAGAACCGGACGTCGAATGACGGGACGGTTCATGGATGAAGGGAATTGTTTGAGTCATGAGTACTCGGAATTACGGTACGGGTCCGTCCCCAGGCGAATACGGCAGGGATAATGAAGACCAACTTGCGCAAGAGGACACCCTCGTTGAGCGCCATCTCGACGACGCGCTCGACGAGGGATATTCGCCTCCCGAGCGCCTGTACGGACATGGCGCCTTCGGCCCGTCTGAAAGCATGGACCAGATGCTTTCGGAGGAAGAGCCGGACCCGGCATCGCGAATCAATGTCCCGCTCGACAAAGATGAGCAGCAACGCTCCGACGAAGCCGAGCGTGAAACCGAATTCCCTCAGCGAGATGAGGTCGGAAACGTGCGAGCAGGCCGACTTGTCGCGCCGGATTAGGGATTTGGCGAAGACGAAGAGGCAGAGCTGGTGGCTGACGACGTCGGTATCAGCGGAGGCGCAGCCTCGGCCGAGGAGGCCGCGGTTCACATCATCGACGATGAGGAGTAATCCTGCTCGTCCCTGCGGCCCGGGACCAAAGACTCTTGGTCCGGCGACCTGATGACCTAACGCCGCATGGTCGGCGCCGATCAGTCTGGGATTTATCTGGTGAGGGGGCTTTGATGACCGCCGTTCTGCGTATCGTCTCCGGTAGTGCGAATCCCGGGCTTGCTTCCGCGGTGGCGAATCACCTCGGGGTCGAGTCTGACGGCTGTAACCTCGCGAGGTATCCCGACGGGGAGTTGCGCCCGACAATCGAAAACGTCTGTGGTGCTGATGTTTACGTCGTGCAACCGACAGCACCCCCGGTGAACGAACACATCGTCGAACTGCTTTTGTTGCTCGATGCCTGCCGCCGCTCGCGCGCCGCGCGGGTGACCGCGGTCGTCCCGTACTTCGGCTATGCGCGCCAGGATCGCCGCACCGCCGCCGGCCAGGCTCTCGGCTCTGCGGTTGTCGCCAATGCGATCGCCGACGCGGGGGCTGACCGACTCATCGTCGTCGACCCGCACACCCCCGCCCTTGAGGCTCAGTGCCTTATCCCAGTGGAGATTCTCACCGCCGTTCCCACCCTGTCTGGTGAGCTCGCTCCCGGGCTGCCGGAAGGCTCTGTCGTGGTCGCACCGGATTTGGGTGCGGTCATCCTTTTTCCTTTTAAAAAAAAAAAAAAAAAAAAAAAAAAAAAAAAAAAAAAAAAAAAATTTTTTTTTTTTTTTTTTTTTTTTTTTTTTTTTTTTTTTTTTTTTTTTTTTTTTTTTTTTTTTTTTTTTTTTTTTTTTTTTTTTTTTTTTTTTTTTTTTTTTTTTTTTTTTTTTTTTTTTTTTTTTTTTTTTTTTTTTTTTTTTTTTTTTTTTTTTTTTTTTTTTTTTTTTTTTTTTTTTTTTTTTTTTTTTTTTTTTTTTTTTTTTTTTTTTTTTTTTTTTTTTTTTTTTTTTTTTTTTTTTTTTTTTTTTTTTTTTTTTTTTTTTTTTTTTTTTTTTTTTTTTTTTTTTTTTTTTTTTTTTTTTTTTTTTTTTTTTTTTTTTTTTTTTTTTTTTTTTTTTTTTTTTTTTTTTTTTTTTTTTTTTTTTTTTTTTTTTTTTTTTTTTTTTTTTTTTTTTTTTTTTTTTTTTTTTTTTTTTTTTTTTTTTTTTTTTTTTTTTTTTTTTTTTTTTTTTTTTTTTTTTTTTTTTTTTTTTTTTTTTTTTTTTTTTTTTTTTTTTTTTTTTTTTTTTTTTTTTTTTTTTTTTTTTTTTTTTTTTTTTTTTTTTTTTTTTTTTTTTTTTTTTTTTTTTTTTTTTTTTTTTTTTTTTTTTTTTTTTTTTTTTTTTTTTTTTTTTTTTTTTTTTTTTTTTTTTTTTTTTTTTTTTTTTTTTTTTTTTTTTTTTTTTTTTTTTTTTTTTTTTTTTTTTTTTTTTTTTTTTTTTTTTTTTTTTTTTTTTTTTTTTTTTTTTTTTTTTTTTTTTTTTTTTTTTTTTTTTTTTTAAAAAAAAAAAAAAAAAAAAAAAAAAAAAAAAAAAAAAAAAAAAAAAAAAAAAAAAAAAAAAAAAAAAAAAAAAAAAAAAAAAAAAAAAAAAAAAAAAAAAAAAAAAAAAAAAAAAAAAAAAAAAAAAAAAAAAAAAAAAAAAAAAAAAAAAAAAAAAAAAAAAAAAAAAAAAAAAAAAAAAAAAAAAAAAAAAAAAAAAAAAAAAAAAAAAAAAAAAAAAAAAAAAAAAAAAAAAAAAAAAAAAAAAAAAAAAAAAAAAAAAAAAAAAAAAAAAAAAAAAAAAAAAAAAAAAAAAAAAAAAAAAAAAAAAAAAAAAAAAAAAAAAAAAAAAAAAAAAAAAAAAAAAAAAAAAAAAAAAAAAAAAAAAAAAAAAAAAAAAAAAAAAAAAAAAAAAAAAAAAAAAAAAAAAAAAAAAAAAAAAAAAAAAAAAAAAAAAAAAAAAAAAAAAAAAAAAAAAAAAAAAAAAAAAAAAAAAAAAAAAAAAAAAAAAAAAAAAAAAAAAAAAAAAAAAAAAAAAAAAAAAAAAAAAAAAAAAAAAAAAAAAAAAAAAAAAAAAAAAAAAAAAAAAAAAAAAAAAAAAAAAAAAAAAAAAAAAAAAAAAAAAAAAAAAAAAAAAAAAAAAAAAAAAAAAAAAAAAAAAAAAAAAAAAAAAAAAAAAAAAAAAAAAAAAAAAAAAAAAAAAAAAAAAAAAAAAAAAAAAAAAAAAAAAAAAAAAAAAAAAAAAAAAAAAAAAAAAAAAAAAAAAAAAAAAAAAAAAAAAAAAAAAAAAAAAAAAAAAAAAAAAAAAAAAAAAAAAAAAAAAAAAAAAAAAAAAAAAAAAAAAAAAAAAAAAAAAAAAAAAAAAAAAAAAAAAAAAAAAAAAAAAAAAAAAAAAAAAAAAAAAAAAAAAAAAAAAAAAAAAAAAAAAAAAAAAAAAAAAAAAAAAAAAAAAAAAAAAAAAAAAAAAAAAAAAAAAAAAAAAAAAAAAAAAAAAAAAAAAAAAAAAAAAAAAAAAAAAAAAAAAAAAAAAAAAAAAAAAAAAAAAAAAAAAAAAAAAAAAAAAAAAAAAAAAAAAAAAAAAAAAAAAAAAAAAAAAAAAAAAAAAAAAAAAAAAAAAAAAAAAAAAAAAAAAAAAAAAAAAAAAAAAAAAAAAAAAAAAAAAAAAAAAAAAAAAAAAAAAAAAAAAAAAAAAAAAAAAAAAAAAAAAAAAAAAAAAAAAAAAAAAAAAAAAAAAAAAAAAAAAAAAAAAAAAAAAAAAAAAAAAAAAAAAAAAAAAAAAAAAAAAAAAAAAAAAAAAAAAAAAAAAAAAAAAAAAAAAAAAAAAAAAAAAAAAAAAAAAAAAAAAAAAAAAAAAAAAAAAAAAAAAAAAAAAAAAAAAAAAAAAAAAAAAAAAAAAAAAAAAAAAAAAAAAAAAAAAAAAAAAAAAAAAAAAAAAAAAAAAAAAAAAAAAAAAAAAAAAAAAAAAAAAAAAAAAAAAAAAAAAAAAAAAAAAAAAAAAAAAAAAAAAAAAAAAAAAAAAAAAAAAAAAAAAAAAAAAAAAAAAAAAAAAAAAAAAAAAAAAAAAAAAAAAAAAAAAAAAAAAAAAAAAAAAAAAAAAAAAAAAAAAAAAAAAAAAAAAAAAAAAAAAAAAAAAAAAAAAAAAAAAAAAAAAAAAAAAAAAAAAAAAAAAAAAAAAAAAAAAAAAAAAAAAAAAAAAAAAAAAAAAAAAAAAAAAAAAAAAAAAAAAAAAAAAAAAAAAAAAAAAAAAAAAAAAAAAAAAAAAAAAAAAAAAAAAAAAAAAAAAAAAAAAAAAAAAAAAAAAAAAAAAAAAAAAAAAAAAAAAAAAAAAAAAAAAAAAAAAAAAAAAAAAAAAAAAAAAAAAAAAAAAAAAAAAAAAAAAAAAAAAAAAAAAAAAAAAAAAAAAAAAAAAAAAAAAAAAAAAAAAAAAAAAAAAAAAAAAAAAAAAAAAAAAAAAAAAAAAAAAAAAAAAAAAAAAAAAAAAAAAAAAAAAAAAAAAAAAAAAAAAAAAAAAAAAAAAAAAAAAAAAAAAAAAAAAAAAAAAAAAAAAAAAAAAAAAAAAAAAAAAAAAAAAAAAAAAAAAAAAAAAAAAAAAAAAAAAAAAAAAAAAAAAAAAAAAAAAAAAAAAAAAAAAAAAAAAAAAAAAAAAAAAAAAAAAAAAAAAAAAAAAAAAAAAAAAAAAAAAAAAAAAAAAAAAAAAAAAAAAAAAAAAAAAAAAAAAAAAAAAAAAAAAAAAAAAAAAAAAAAAAAAAAAAAAAAAAAAAAAAAAAAAAAAAAAAAAAAAAAAAAAAAAAAAAAAAAAAAAAAAAAAAAAAAAAAAAAAAAAAAAAAAAAAAAAAAAAAAAAAAAAAAAAAAAAAAAAAAAAAAAAAAAAAAAAAAAAAAAAAAAAAAAAAAAAAAAAAAAAAAAAAAAAAAAAAAAAAAAAAAAAAAAAAAAAAAAAAAAAAAAAAAAAAAAAAAAAAAAAAAAAAAAAAAAAAAAAAAAAAAAAAAAAAAAAAAAAAAAAAAAAAAAAAAAAAAAAAAAAAAAAAAAAAAAAAAAAAAAAAAAAAAAAAAAAAAAAAAAAAAAAAAAAAAAAAAAAAAAAAAAAAAAAAAAAAAAAAAAAAAAAAAAAAAAAAAAAAAAAAAAAAAAAAAAAAAAAAAAAAAAAAAAAAAAAAAAAAAAAAAAAAAAAAAAAAAAAAAAAAAAAAAAAAAAAAAAAAAAAAAAAAAAAAAAAAAAAAAAAAAAAAAAAAAAAAAAAAAAAAAAAAAAAAAAAAAAAAAAAAAAAAAAAAAAAAAAAAAAAAAAAAAAAAAAAAAAAAAAAAAAAAAAAAAAAAAAAAAAAAAAAAAAAAAAAAAAAAAAAAAAAAAAAAAAAAAAAAAAAAAAAAAAAAAAAAAAAAAAAAAAAAAAAAAAAAAAAAAAAAAAAAAAAAAAAAAAAAAAAAAAAAAAAAAAAAAAAAAAAAAAAAAAAAAAAAAAAAAAAAAAAAAAAAAAAAAAAAAAAAAAAAAAAAAAAAAAAAAAAAAAAAAAAAAAAAAAAAAAAAAAAAAAAAAAAAAAAAAAAAAAAAAAAAAAAAAAAAAAAAAAAAAAAAAAAAAAAAAAAAAAAAAAAAAAAAAAAAAAAAAAAAAAAAAAAAAAAAAAAAAAAAAAAAAAAAAAAAAAAAAAAAAAAAAAAAAAAAAAAAAAAAAAAAAAAAAAAAAAAAAAAAAAAAAAAAAAAAAAAAAAAAAAAAAAAAAAAAAAAAAAAAAAAAAAAAAAAAAAAAAAAAAAAAAAAAAAAAAAAAAAAAAAAAAAAAAAAAAAAAAAAAAAAAAAAAAAAAATTTTTTTTTTTTTTTTTTTTTTTTTTTTTTTTTAAAAAAAAGTTCTAGGCGGCTAGTGCGTCGACGCGGAGAATTCTCTGAACCGCTTGAGGTAAGACCACAGCCTGTACAGAGGTAGAGGCCCCGGCCAGTCGTCGGCACGGAAGTACGCGTCCGTCCCGCCATCGACGAATACGACGCTCCCGCACAAGAAATCCGCAGCATCCGAGAGCATGAAGAGCACCCAGTCGGCAAGCTGGCCTGCGTCGCCGAATCCGCCGATCGGGACGGAAACGAGCGAATGAGCCTCGCCTGCTTCCGCATCGACAGTTGCTCCTCGAGAAGAGGTGTCATTATCGCCCCCGGAGCCAGAGCATTCAGGCGTATGCCCGCGCCGGCCCACTCGCTCGTTACCGCCTCACGTCGAACCCAACGGCTAACCGCGATCTTGGATGCGGCGTATACGATCGTCGAAGCGTTCTTCCCGAACAATCTCGCAGAGCGAACCGCTTTCTCGGCGTCGTGCGCAAGGAATGCCCGAATGGTGCGTGCGGGAACGGCGGGCGTTGTTGTTGTCGAGTTGCTCGAGAAGACAACGACCTTCGCGTGCGTAGCGGCGGCCAGCGCTGGTCGCCACGCGTCAAGCAGGTCAACGACGCCGAGGTAGTTAACTTGGGCGATGAGGCGCGAGCGGTCAGCGGCCGGGCCTGGCCCGAGACCGGCCGCTAGCACTGCGCCGTCCAGTCGGTTCCGCGACGCCGCCAAAACGCTATCGATGGCGGCCTGACGTCCCTCGGCGGTCGACAAGTCGGCGACGATGTCTGCCTGCTTGAGGTCCACGCCGATCACGGTGTGGCCGGCATCGCACAATCTCTGCGCGACCTTGTGCCCCATGCCTGATGCCGATCCGGTGACTGCATAGACGCCATCAGTGCAACTCCTTCCTCGCGGTGCCTTTGCTCAAATGGCATCTCGGTGTATCCCAGATGTGGGTGCAACTAGAAAGGGGTTGCGGGAGGGGGTCTTGCGCGGTGCATTGGGGATGGACGGCGGCGGAGGCCTCTGTCCTCCTCGGCAGTTCTCCTCTTGATGCTCGAGTGTGTCGACAGGTCACTGAGCGGTGTGCGTTGGTGAGCCGCACAACATATGTGCGGTCGCCGGGGCGATATTCAACCGTGCCGCCCTCGACAATCATCCCGACCAACTCGTTGCCGTCCTCGAAGAAGTATGCGTTCTCTTCATCCCGCATGGAATCAATGTGGCAACCGGGCACTATTACGACGCTGCGACGAGGATCGTCGGTAAGGACCACTATCCTCGCACCGCGTTCCTCTACGGTGTTCGCCACGGCGTTCTTCACAACCTTCTTGGCTACGGCGCTTTTCGCGTTCTTCACCGCGGCCCTCTTCTGCGGCTTCTGCCGCTCTATGGCGTGCTCGGCCATGGGTGTTGTCCTTTCCATAGATCACCGATTGCTGCGGTGACGCTGCGTCGTCACAGCGGCGCGCTTGGTTCTCCAAGCGCGGATGACCGGAAGGTTGCTTCCCCGGCAACCACCAAGTTCCCTCGGCACCGTCACCGTCTCACTCCGCCAACGGCGAGGCGAGGGTCGAACGTCCTTAAGTCCGCGCCAAGGTCACACCGGCCGCCGGCAGCGGTCGGGGATTTAAGAAAAAATTTTTTTTTTTTAAAAAAAAAAAAAAAAAAAAAAAAAAAAAAAAAAAAAAAAAAAAAAAAAAAAAAAAAAAAAAAAAAAAAAAAAAAAAAAAAAAAAAAAAAAAAAAAAAAAAAAAAAAAAAAAAAAAAAAAAAAAAAAAAAAAAAAAAAAAAAAAAAAAAAAAAAAAAAAAAAAAAAAAAAAAAAAAAAAAAAAAAAAAAAAAAAAAAAAAAAAAAAAAAAAAAAAAAAAAAAAAAAAAAAAAAAAAAAAAAAAAAAAAAAAAAAAAAAAAAAAAAAAAAAAAAAAAAAAAAAAAAAAAAAAAAAAAAAAAAAAAAAAAAAAAAAAAAAAAAAAAAAAAAAAAAAAAAAAAAAAAAAAAAAAAAAAAAAAAAAAAAAAAAAAAAAAAAAAAAAAAAAAAAAAAAAAAAAAAAAATATTATTCACTCTCGATTGAGGCGATCAGGTCGGGCACGCGATATGAAATACCCCGCGCATAAAAAAAAAAAAAAAAAAAAAAAAAAAAAAAAAAAAAAAAAAAAAAAAAAAAAAAAAAAAAAAAAAAAAAAAAAAAAAAAAAAAAAAAAAAAAAAAAAAAAAAAAAAAAAAAAAAAAAAAAAAAAAAAAAAAAAAAAAAAAAAAAAAAAAAAAAAAAAAAAAAAAAAAAAAAAAAAAAAAAAAAAAAAAAAAAAAAAAAAAAAAAAAAAAAAAAAAAAAAAAAAAAAAAAAAAAAAAAAAAAAAAAAAAAAAAAAAAAAAAAAAAAAAAAAAAAAAAAAAAAAAAAAAAAAAAAAAAAAAAAAAAAAAAAAAAAAAAAAAAAAAAAAAAAAAAAAAAAAAAAAAAAAAAAAAAAAAAAAAAAAAAAAAAAAAAAAAAAAAAAAAAAAAAAAAAAAAAAAAAAAAAAAAAAAAAAAAAAAAAAAAAAAAAAAAAAAAAAAAAAAAAAAAAAAAAAAAAAAAAAAAAAAAAAAAAAAAAAAAAAAAAAAAAAAAAAAAAAAAAAAAAAAAAAAAAAAAAAAAAAAAAAAAAAAAAAAAAAAAAAAAAAAAAAAAAAAAAAAAAAAAAAAAAAAAAAAAAAAAAAAAAAAAAAAAAAAAAAAAAAAAAAAAAAAAAAAAAAAAAAAAAAAAAAAAAAAAAAAAAAAAAAAAAAAAAAAAAAAAAAAAAAAAAAAAAAAAAAAAAAAAAAAAAAAAAAAAAAAAAAAAAAAAAAAAAAAAAAAAAAAAAAAAAAAAAAAAAAAAAAAAAAAAAAAAAAAAAAAAAAAAAAAAAAAAAAAAAAAAAAAAAAAAAAAAAAAAAAAAAAAAAAAAAAAAAAAAAAAAAAAAAAAAAAAAAAAAAAAAAAAAAAAAAAAAAAAAAAAAAAAAAAAAAAAAAAAAAAAAAAAAAAAAAAAAAAAAAAAAAAAAAAAAAAAAAAAAAAAAAAAAAAAAAAAAAAAAAAAAAAAAAAAAAAAAAAAAAAAAAAAAAAAAAAAAAAAAAAAAAAAAAAAAAAAAAAAAAAAAAAAAAAAAAAAAAAAAAAAAAAAAAAAAAAAAAAAAAAAAAAAAAAAAAAAAAAAAAAAAAAAAAAAACATCGACCGATGAAACGCAATAACTTCGTCTCTATCCGGAACCCCTCGACGATGGGACATGGCGATGATGCGGGCGTGGTTGGCCGTGAAAGGTCATCGGCGGGATAGGCTGCTAGCGGCCGCCGTCGCGGCGCTGCTGACCTTTGCGGTCGGATGCGATCATCAGTCAACACCCCCGCAGTCGGCGGCGGAGAGGACGGGCAGCTCACCAAGCGCACAGAAGACATCGGAATTCGATTCTGGCACGGTTCAGCAGCTTGACGCTGCAATCAGCGACGCGATGAGCTCGGCATCCATTCCGGGCGCAATTATCGGCGTGTGGGGACCGCATGGTCGGTACGTGCGGGCGATCGGAGTGGCCGACAAGGTTACGGGCGCGCCGATGAACACCGATTTCTACAGCAGAATCGGTAGCGTGACAAAGACATTCACCGTGACGGGGGTGCTGCAGCTTGCCGATCAGGGCAAGGTCGGCCTCGATGATCCGATTGCCAATTACATCGACGGCGTCCCTCAGGGTGACCGAATCACGTTGCGGCAGTTGGCGAGAATGGAGAGCGGCCTCTACGACTACACCGATAGCCGCGCATTCCTGCAGGCGTACGTCGCTAACCCGCACCGCCTTTTCAGCCCCCAGGAGCTGCTCGGATACGCGTTCGCGCAGCCGGCGGTGTCAGCACCCGGGCATGGATTCCACTACTCCAATACCAATACCGTCCTGTTGGGTCTGGTGGTGGAGAAGGTGAGCGGGCAGTCACTGCCTCATTACATTGGTGATCACATCATCGCGCCGCTTGGCTTGAGCCACACCAGTTTTCCCACGACCAATGCCTTTCCTGAGCCGCATGCTCAGGGCTACACCAACCTGACCGCTCATGGTGGCGAAGCGACGGCCACCGACTGGGATCCCTCCTGCGTCTGGGCCGCCGGTGCGATGATATCCACACTTGAGGACTTGCACACCTGGACGGTCGCGGCAGCCACCGGCGAACTGCTCAGTGCGGCGATGCAGCGCCAACGGCTGGAGCTCGTGAACGAGCCCGGTGTGCCTGTACAAATCGGATACGGATTGGGGATCTTCAACCTCGTCGGATGGATCGGGCACAGCGGAACTCTGCCGGGTTATGAAACGGTGGCAGTCTACTTGCCTGACAAGCAATTAACGCTGGTCATCCTCATCAACACCGATATTCATTACAGAGGCAGCGAGCCGAGCATGACGCTGGCCGCCGCCATCACCACGATCATCTCCCCTGATCACATCTACTCAATTGGACTGTGAATCGAGAAGAGCACCAGGATATCCCCGGCGCAGCTCTGGCCAAGCGGATGGTGAGGCAGTGTTATTCGACGTCCGGTTCCCCGGACAGCTGCAGAATGGCGTAACGCGCGGCGCGCAGCATCACGACTTCTCCGGCCTGTTGACCGGCAGCACTGAACGCGCTCCGGCGTCGACGGAACCGCTCGTCTGCGCACAGCGCAGAACTGACATGAGGGCCAGGCTGTTCGAAGAACTTCGGTGGCATACGGCCAGGCGACTCGTCAGCGCCCGCCGCTGAACGCCGTGCAGGCAGAAGAAAACGGTACGTCTGCATGGACATTGTCGACTATCTATGCGGATGTGGGTGAATTTGTGTTGTCGAACAACGACTTCGAGAGCTAAGGCTATAACAGGCCAGGGGGGAGGCGTCACTGTGACACAAGCGCAAACTGTCGGGGGATTGAGGCTGCCTGTGTGCTTGGCAAGTGTGTGCTTTGGAACTTTAGATCCAGAGAGGGCCGATCCGTTTCACCTCATCTGTCGGCACTGTCGCGAGCGGCTGCTGGGCGGGCGCCGCCCGTGCGGTGCACGTGATCCGGACGTGGATGCGAGGGCATCAGGGCGTCTCCTTCACCACGTCGGCGGGGTCCTTGTCGGTGCGTAGGCCGATGTAGCGGGGGTGGCGCAGTTTGCCGTCGCGTGTCCATTCGGAAAAACCGACCTCGGCCACCAACTGTGGGCGTGCCCAGTGGGTGTCGGCCTCGCGTATCCGGCCGCGAGTGAAGGGGGATGTGTCCTGCTCGATGCTGGACAGACGCTGGTGCAGATTGCGTAGGGTGGCGTCGTCGAAGCCGGTGCCGACCTTGCCGGCGTAGACGAGGTCGGGCCCCTCGTTGTAGCCGACCAGCAGCGCACCGAGCCCGACTCGGCTGCCCTTGGGGCGGTGTAGCCGCCGATCACGAACTCCTGATCAAGCGTGCATTTGAATTTCAGCCAATTCGGTGAACGGCGGCCCTCCTGGTACCTGGAATCGGCCAGCTTGGCGATCACGCCTTCGTCGCCGTGTTCACAGGCTTCTCGGTAGGCGGCCTGGCCGTCTGTCCAGCGGTGCGTCGTATAGCGCAGCGGACCGTCGCACCGGACTGCGTCGTGCAGCAGGCGTTTACGCCAGATCAGCGGCAATCCGATGGTGCTGTAGCCCTCGAGGTGCAACAGGTCGAAAAGACAGTAGGACACAGGAATTCGCGACGCCCTCGCCTGCGCGGGGTTGGTTATGCCCAATCGGCCTTGAAGCCGTTGGAAGCTCGTGTGCTCTCCCTGGAAGGCGACGACCTCGCCGTCGACGATAAAGCGCGACGTGTGCTGGGCGGCGAGTGCATCGATGAGCTCGGGATAGGTGTCGTTGAGGGGTTGACGATTGCGCGACAACAGCTCTATCCGATCGCCGTCGCGGAACGCCAGACATCGCTGTCCGTCGAGTTTGAGTTCGAAGATCCATCCTGGGTCGGAGAACCGTTTGTCGGTCAGCGTGGCCAACATTGGAGCCCGCCAGTCGGGCACTGCTTCGGGGCGCAACAGTGCGCGCACCTCGTCCGGTAGCCGCTCGATCACGATAGGTCAGCCAGGGTGCGTCCCGACATGACTGACTCCGGTTGGTCGCGCACCGGGTTGCTGCGCGCGTCGGCGTATTCGTCGGACTTCTTGACTAGCAGCCACGTCTCGTCCACGCCGTCGCGGATGCGGGTGAGCGCGTAACCGCCGCGCAACTTCTGGCCGTCCAGCCAAAATGACAGGTGCCCGCGCTTGAGGCCCTCCGACATGTCGTACTGGCTCTCATTAATGTATGTGCCGCGGTCCCAGACGATGACACGGCCGGCGCCGTACTGGCCCTCGGGGATCACACCCTCAAAGGTCTCATAGTCGAGCGGATGGTCCTCGGTGCGGCGGGCCATGCGCCTGTCCTTCGGATTCGTCGAGGGCCCCTTGGGCACCGCCCAAGACACCAGCACATCGTCGACCGCAAGCCGAAAATCGTAGTGATCGCTGGTTGCTGCGTGATGTTGGATCACGAAATGCGTTGCGTATGGCGGTTGGCGACGACGACGCCAATCCAGAAGCGGCAAGTCCAGCCGCGACGCGCCGTCATTGCCGGCGGATGTGACGCCTGGGCGCCCATCGGCAGATGCATCGCTTCTCACGTGCCAACTTCCTTGCTGGTGAAGGATCTATGGTTTCGTCTTCGGCGCAGCGCGAATAGTGACAAAAGTCATCACAACGGCCACCCAATCGTGGTCGATTCCCGGCCGCGCCGAGGGCCAACTCGACGGCAGCCAGAGTCGGTCGAACAGGCCTCACGAGCCCCCGCTGCGAGCACACAGCGTGCCGATGATCGCGCGCATGGCTGCCGCGGTTCGCATCCGGTAAGCACAACATCCCCGTCATTGCTGCACCCGGGGACACCGGCGAGGTCTCGGGGCGAAAGTCGTATCGCGCATTCGTCTCTTGACATCGATTGACGGCGCCGTCCGGCCGACCGACAATGCGTGCGTGCATGCGGCGGCGTGAAACACACTGGTGGATCAGGCTTTAGGCGTCGCCACACCGGCAGCCAGGCATGCCGCCGCATCCCGCGCTAAGGTCCTCGAAGCGCCAAGCACGTCTGGGTGCGGGCGCTTGTAAGGCCAGTGTTCTCACCTCCGATCGCCACCAAGTGGCGCCCGTCGGACCGCAGCCGGGCCAAGTTTTCGCGCGCGAGTTCGCGCAGCGGAACAAACGGTCACTGATGGTCTTCGACCGTGGCCCCATCGCTGCAGTGCAGGTTGCGCTTCCCTTAGCCTGTGCCGTTGGTACGGCCGTCTCGTCGTCGAATATGCGTCCGAGGCGGTCTGCATTCAGGACTTGAGAACGCGGGCAACGGTGCCTACGGAGCACTTCACCTCGGCTGCTATCGCACGCAAAGACTTCCCGGCGTCGTGCAGTGCGTGAATCTGTCTGTCACGCTCCCCGGTATCGATCCCTCCGCTGAGCCTCACTGTGCGATCACGGCCGGTGACCATACGGTCTCGACTGGCGGCTTCGCCTCGTGGGGTGCCTTTTAGACGGTGATCAGGCTCGTCGTAGCCAACCCGATTGCCCGGGATGCTCAGATCGGTCCGATTCTCCCTTATTCGTTTCATGTATTCACCTGTGCCAGTTCGTCAACAGAGCTTGTTTCGCCAAAACGCCGCTAGCCCCGACATCAATCTGCCGTCCGCGTGGTGACTTCCACGATGGTCGCCAGACTGTTGGCCGCTGATTTCTGCGATGGCACGCGGCGGTCGTTCATTTCTGCGTGTCGTCTGAGCTGCTCAATGCCCGATCGGCGCTCCGCACAATACTGCGGTGGAACTCGTACTGCGCGGTGACGAGCCGGTCAGCCAATTCGATAGCGGCGTCGACAATCCTCTGACGTAGCGGTTGGACTGACTCAGGGATCGCCTCATCGACCGTACGATAGAACTTGCGCAAAGCTTCGCTTGCGGCATGCTGTCCGGCTTTAGCCGATTCGCTGTCAACGGCCATTGGGAAGTCCCCGCTGGTGGCCAGCGGGAAGTCCCCACCCCTTGGCGGGGGTGGGTGCTCAGATCAGCGGGTCTCACCTGCTTTCGTGCGATGCTTCATCCGGTAGGAATCGCCGTCGGTGACGACGACGGTGGCGTGGTGCAGCAGCCGGTCCAAGATGCTGGCCGCTGTGGTGTGCTCGGGCAGGAAACGGCCCCACTGCTCGAACGGCCAGTGCGAGGCGACGGCCAGCGACCGCCGCTCGTAGGCGGCCGCGACCAGTCGGAACAGCAACTGGGTGCCGGTATCGTCTAGAGGCGCGAACCCGATCTCGTCGCAGATCAGCAGGTCAGCCCGCAGAATGGTGTCGATAACCTTGCCGACGGTGTTATCGGCCAACCCCCGGTAGAGGGTGTCGACCAGTTCCGCGGCGGTGAAGTAGCGGACCTTCAACCCGGCGGTGATAGCGGCGTGTCCGAGCCCGATCAAGGTGTGGCTCTTGCCCGTCCCCGGTGGCCCGATGAGACACAAATTATGTTGGGCCCGAACCCATTCCAGCGTCGAAAGGTAGTCGAACGTGGCCTGCGGGATGGAAGAGGAGCCGACGTCGAACCCGTCGAGAGTCTTGACGACCGGGAACGCGGCGGCCTTGAGCCGGTTCACCGCGTTCGAGGCGTCGCGGGCCGCGCATTCGGCCTCGATCAGGGTCCGCAGGACCTCCTCCGGCGTCCAGCGTTGCAGTTTCGCGGTGGCCAGGACCTCAGGTGCGTCGCGGCGGACGGTGGACAGCTTCAACCGCCGTAGCCCGGCGTCGAGATCGGCAGACAGCGTCGGAACTTGTTTGGCGGCAACTCGTTTCGATGGCATGGTCACGACGCGCTCCCATCGTGGGTGATCTTGTAGACCTCCAGTGACCGGGTGCCGGCGATCGGCAGATCGACCACCAGAGCGTCCCCGGCCGGGCGTGGCTGCGGGGCACCCGCGCCGGCGGCGAGGATGGAACGGACGTCGGCGGCGCGGAACCGTTTGAACGCGACCGCGCGGCGCAACGCCGCTACCAGGTCGTCGTGGCCGTGAGCGTCACCGAGGGCGAGGAGTTCACCGAGCTCTGCGGCGAGGCGGGTGTTTCCGGCCGCCGCGGACCCGACGAGGAACGCTTCGCGTCGGCGCCGAGGGCGCAGAACTGTTGTTCTGTCAGGGTTTTCGGGCGTGGTCCCCGGCTCGGCGCTGGGCGGGGCTGGTCGTAGTGGTCGTCGTTGATCGACACCTCACCGGGCGCTACGAGTTCGTGTTCGGCGACGATTACCCCGCTGCGGTCCTCGACCACGATCAGCGCACCGGAGTCCACGACCAGGTTCACGGCGTGGCCGATCAACCGGTTCGGGACCGAGTAGCGGGCCGATCCGTAACGGACACAGGACAATCGGTCGACCTTGCGGCGCACCGATGCCGCGCCGACCGGCAGCCGCAGCGACGGCAGAGCGGCGAGGAGTTCGCGTTCTATGGCCAGGCGGTCGTTGGGGGTGGCGTGGATCTCGGAGTGGATCGTCGAGTTCACTTCCGCGCACCAGGTTTTCGCTGCCGCGTTGGCCTGTGCGCAGGCCCAGTTCCCGACCCGCGAGCGCGGCTTCGGTCAGCAGCGGGACCGCCAAGTCGGTCTGAGCGTAGCCGCAGAGGTTCTCCACGATCCCTTTCGACTGCGGATCCGCGGCGTGACACCAGTCGGGTTCGAACCCGTAATGGGTTGCGAACCTGACGTATTCGACCGTCGGGACCATCACTCCGGCAACGACACCGCCTTTAAGACACCCCATGCGGTCGGCGAGGATTTTGCGCGGGGACACCGCCGATTTCGTCGAGGGCTTCGGCGATCATGGCCAGGGTGGTGGACTGGCCGTCTGATCGGTAGCGAAGCGGGTGAACCGCCACCGCGAGAACGCCAGCACCGCGCAGAACAGCTGCAACCCGGGCGCGGCCTCGGCCCAGTCCATCACCAGATACTCACCCGGAGTCCACACCGCGGGACGACGGCCACGGTGATTGTCGGTGCGCCACAAGGCTTTCTGTTGCGCGACCAGGCGGCGGAAGTTGCGGGGTGAGCCCTGGTAGCCCGCGGCGCGGGCAATCGGGAGCAGACGTTTCGCCGAGATCCGGCCGTGCGATTTCTTCACTCGTTCGGCGACCAGACCGGTCATCGTCTCGTAGTTGCGGGGCCGCGCTGGCCGGGCGGCCGGTTTCTCGCCGCCGGCGGCTTCGGCGGCCTCGATGACGCGTTTCACGGTTTTGTGGGTAGTGCCGCACATTTCGGCGGCGGCTCGGTAGGTTCCGGTTTCCCGGTAGGCGGAAATGATGTCCATTCGTTCCCTCTCAGACTTCAATGGAGCTCCCTGGGTGGTGCTCGGTGACAGTTGGCGCTATCACCGTCACCGCCCAGGGCCTGTGCTCCGGGTCGACACGACGCAACCCGCAAGGGGGGGGGACTTCTACCTGGCCACCAGCGGGGACCTACACGTGACCACCAGTGGGGACTTTCTCATGGCCAGGGACTGCGCACCTCGTCGGCTAGGTCCGGTCGAGCTGCCACCGTCTTCTTTTCAGTGCTCTCAGTCATATCGGAATCTCTCCTTCTCCATTTGTTTGCTATTGCGATGGACGCTAACGCCTCTGGCGGTCAGCCAATATGGGCGAAGGTCACACAGTGGGGTGCCGATGGTCCGCTGGGCTAGATGGTTGGTTTGTAGGCTGACTGAGGCCGAAGGCCTCGGGCCGCAAATTGGTTCGTGGAGGGGCCGGTGTGGGTGAACACTTACTCCGGTGTTGACAGCGGGTGTGCTGTCGCTCGTCAGCTGGGGACGCCCACTCCTTGCCGCGAGCCTTGGCACCGTGCGCGTCGGTCTTCCCCTGCGCTGGGCGACGCCGATCGTTCTGGCCGGCGCAGGTCTGGCGGCCGTAGCGCTATGTCGGTTCGCCGCGGACGGTTTCGCGCCCCTAGGCCGATTCCCCCTGTGGGCGGCGCTGCTTTATGCCTGTGGCGTCGCATTAGTCACGGCGCGTCCTACCCGTACGCCGTCTCTCGCCCGTCGGCAGCACCGTTACGTCGCGTAACACGCCGAAGCGTATCGCCAGCACACGGACACACGACGTAACACAGCTGGCGAACAGTAATCGCATTTCAAGCGGTATTTATGCAGGAATGAGCAGGGGTTCGAGTCCCCTTAGGCGGTTCTACTTCCGGCCAATCGACGGCCAAGTCGTCGGCGCAGCGGGCAGTATGGGTGATTTTTGCACTGCGGTAGGGCATCTCGATCCCCGTGCACTCCAGTGACCACCTCGAACGCAGGGACCTCTCCCGCTGGCTAGACGACATCATTGCCGACAAGGAATTCGCTATGCAGGTGGCGGTGTGGGAGGACTTGGTGCCGCTACCCCCGTGGGCCATCACCACGCACGGCACGCTGCCGTCCGCGTCGTCGGGCCAGTACATATCGGCCGCGCACCCCACACCATCCGAATCGAAGAACACTTCTTGTGCCGGACGCATCAAGCAGCCTCCCGTTCCAATTGGCCCTAACCAGTTGACTATGACCGGTATGCGGTCACACGGCGAGGAGACGTATGACCTCTTGTGCGTGACTGGGGGTCTGCACTATTGGGGGGGTTGAGCCCTACTGGCTTGCCGGCGAAAGGATCGACGCTGGTCAGGCCACGGTGGTGGGGTCTAAATCGTCCTGGAGACTTCTTTGGCATCGGAGGTGACTTGCGGCCCTAGCACGCGCGGTCGCGCGGGTGTGCTGTGAGTGGTACGGCACAAGGAGAAAGGGGCCTGTAGTGCTAACACTGGAATCAGAAATGACCGTGAACGGCCTGACTGGCCAGGAGATTACCGACTTCCTGCTGGACTGCGTTGATGACAGTTACCAGGCATGGTGGCCGGGCACGCATCTCGAAATGCATGTGCTCGAGCATGGGCCGGGCGATGATCACGTCGGCGACGTTGTGCTGATGGATGAGTACGTTGGGTCTCGACGTGTGCGGATGGTCGGTGAGGTGATCGAGGCGGAACCGGGGACACGGATCGTGTGGCAATTCCGCCCCGGCGGACTCCGTCTGCCGGTCCGGCTGACCTTGGTGCTGAGCGACGAAGACCGCGGTGTTCGCTTGCGCCACACCATCACCGCGGGATGGTCGGGGCGTGGACGCGTGCTTGATCCGCTGTGGCGGCTGTACTTCTCCAGGTCGTTCGCGGGCGCGATGGACCGGCACGTACACACTGAATTCCCGTTGATGCGCGACCTGTTGCATCGGTCGCCCAACGATTCGGCGAGCGGGCCCGCAGCGGTCCAGACCTCGACCACCGGCTGAGCCATCGTGGACGTGCCGTGTCGATAGGGAAACCAGACCCAGCGCGAGAGCGGCTGCTGCTTGACCGGCTGCGTGACCAGCGTGGTCGGCGCGTTGTGTTGGTGTCGCACTGCCTGCTCAACCAAAACACGCGTTACGCCGGGGGCGCGACCCGCTCGGGTGCGGTCGCCGAGCTCGTTGACGAGCTGATCAGCGCCGGCTATGGGATCCACCAGCTGCCGTGCCCGGAGCGGCTGGCCTGGGGCGGCGTCCTCAAACGCCACAGCCTTCGGCTCTACCACTCCAAAGGGGGACCGCTGTATCCGCTGCGGGCTGTGCTGCTACGTGGATTCGTCTGGTGGACTCGCATCGTATATTGGCGGCTGGCGCGTCAGGTCGTCCGTGATGTGATCGACTACGAGCGCTCGGGTGTCGCGGTCGCGAGCATCATCGGGATCGGCGCCTCGCCGTCCTGCGGAGTGACCACGACGCTGGACCTTCGCGCCTCGCTGGAGGTGGTGGCCTCCTGCCCTGCGGCGGCATTGACTCGCGATGTCATGAATGAGCAGGCCGTGTTGGGGTGCCGCCGCCCCGGCGAGGGCTTGTTCATCAAGGCGCTCGACCGCCAACTGAAACGCCGCGGAATAACCGTACCGGCACTCGAGCACGACCTAGCCGCAGAATTGCAGGGAAAGCGTCAAACCCTGCTTGCGACACCGGCGCCGCGTACGCTGGGCACGCCTCTCGACGTCACTCACACGGGGTAACCCACGTAGACCTGGCGGAACTTTCCGCTTTTTGGGTGCAGTTGTGGTGGTTCAGCGGCCTTCTCGATGGTTACGTCGGACGCTCCCTGTTCGGCCAGGTAGGTGCCGAGACGCTTTCGCAGTGCCTCCCATATTTCCGGCTCCTCGCCTGGGCTCGTCGCGGTGAGGCGCACAGTGAGATTTGATGGGCCCTGCTGAATGAGCTGGCAGGTCGTAACGCCGGGCGTCTGCTCTGCCACCGTCGCAATCGCTAGTGGAAGAATCCGGATGGATTCGCCTTGGGGGCCGCAGTAGAGCAGAACGTCGTCGGTGCGGCCGACAACCTCGATCGTTGGGAACGGGCTTCCACAGGAACAGGATTCGGCGCCGGTGGCGACTCGATCTCCCAGCGGGTAACGGATGATCGGTTGAATGCGGTTGGCCAAGTTCGTGACCAGAACATCATGCGATAGTTGCCCGGCCGCACCGGCCGATGGTGCTCGTCGACCGGTTCGACGATGTACCAATCGGTGTTGACATGTAACCGCCGGGCCGAGCATTCAAAAGTAAGCCCGACGGCTTCGGAAGAACCGTAGTAGTTGGTCACCCGACAGCCGAAGGCTTCGGCGATATGTTGGCGTGCCGCGGCGGTGAGGGTTTCGCCTGCCGCACTGATCAACACCGGATGAATGCGCAACCTGCCGGCTTGCTGCTCGGTCGCCAGCAATTCCAGAACGCTCGGGTACCCGCCCAGCACAACTGGCTGAAAGCCGTTGAGGTTTCCGACAAGATCGACCAGGGGAGACAGGGCGGAGAACAGCCGCTGCATCCCTGCACGCCAGGGAGCGGCCCGCAGTCGACGGGCCATCATGGTGTTGCCCAGGAAATGGCCGCCGGTGACGAAGACCGCTGCCAGCCTGCCCCGGCCACGGATCAGAGCCCAAATATTGGGCAACGATATGAACGCTGTGGGCAAGGACCGAACGTAGCCAAGCACGTTGTAGACCGTCAGCGCTTGCTGGTCGTGCAGGACGAGCGCCGGTGTCCCTGTCGAGCCAGACGTCGTACATACGACGTAGCGGTCAAGATAATCGCGTCCGATTCGGGTCGGATCAGTGATGAATGCCTCTACCTCGTCACGATGCACCGAGGGATCGGTCACCCATTGGTCGAAGTCGCGCATCATCTCGGCCTTTGTCACGACCGGGAGCTGCGTCACGTCTGACAAATCGTCCGGCGCGTCGCGGTAGCGGTCGGCGAAATACGTGGAGTGCGCCCGCACGTAGGCAACGGTGCTGCGTAACCGCTCCTGTTGGCGCCGGGCGATGCCCGCGTGCCCCTGTCTGCCCGCCTGGTACGTGTCCCAACCCGCCGAAACAAGCTCGAGGACGCTCGTGATCCTCATCCGAGTCAGAGCTTCGCCTGCGTATCGTGTGGCGTTGGTCTGCCCGGCGTCTGCGCCTTCTCCGGTTCGTCATCGGTCAACGTGAAGTAGTTCTCTTCTTCCTGCAGGAAGTGCAACCGCAGCAGCGTATAGAGCCCGTACAGACAAGCCAGCAGGTCATCGACCTGGTCGGGCTGAATTCCATTGCCCGCCTTGGCGAGCGTGAGATGCGTGCCGATCCGGTCGGACAGCCGCTGGATCTCGGCGTGCGTCCTACTCATCGTCGCGGTGGCTTCACCGCTGCCGAGCGGACGGGCCAGCGCAGGGTACAGCTGGGTCTCCTCAGCACGCTCGTGGGGCAGAAGTTGTTCGGTGAGGAAGGCGTGCGCGCGGGCCAAAGACTGCAAAGCGGATGGGTCGGCGCCAGCGGCAAGGCGATCGGCAGTATCGCGCAGCAGTCCGATTGTGTCGCGCAGTTCGTCGTGTTCGGCCGCGAAGCGGCGCAACATCTCTTCGGTGTCGAGCGGGCAACTCGACCTCGACGGCCGGATTGCCCCGCAGCGCACGCAACGCGTTGAGGATCACCGCGACGTCGATGCCCTCCTGCAGCAGTGCGCCAGCGGCGGGCGGCAACCAGCCGAGCGCGGCAATCACCATGGCCAGCAAGGACAACGCCATCCCGACCACGGCACTCTGCACGGCGATGTGCCGTGACCAGCGGGCGATCTCCATGGCATCGGCGAGGCGGTCCAGCCGGTCGGTGGTGAGCACGATGTCAGCGGCTTCCGAAGAAGCCGTTGCGCCGCGCGCGCCCATCGCGACACCCACGGTCGCCGCTGCCAGTGCCGGAGCGTCGTTGATACCGTCCCCGACCATGACCGTCACTGCACGGTCGCGTTCGGCACGCACGGCGGCGACCTTGTCGGCGGGGCTCTGATGCGCATAGACCTCGTCGAGTCCGAGTACCGTGGCCACCTCGCGTGCCGGTTCGGCGCGGTCACCGGTCAGCATGACGAGCCGGTTCAAGCCTGCCGAGCGTAACCGTCGCACGGTGCGAGGTGCGTGGCGCCGCAACGGATCTCGCAGCAACACCGCCCCGACGGCGTCGTCGTCCACGCACACCCACGCGATCGCGGCCGAGTCCAGGATCGCCCTGTTTACGGCGGCCCGGGCCCATCCGGCCTCGACTGCGTTCTGGGGGAGCTTGCCGACCTGAACGACGTGGTCATCGATCGTGGCGCGCACTCCGCGGCCCGGTTCCTCGATCACGTCGGCAGGCAGTGACAGCCGCAGGCCGCGGACGAGGGCCTCGGTGACGATGGCCTCCGCGAGTACATGCGGTGACAGCTGATCCACGGATGCCGCCAGCCGCAGCACCTCCGTCGCGTTGCGCCCTGGCGCGGTCAGGATCTCGACGACAACAGGGCGCCCCATCGTCAGTGTGCCGGTCTTGTCCATCACCAGAGTGGTTGCGTGCCCGAGGTTCTCGAGCGCTCCGCCGCTTCGGATCACCACGCCCTGACGGGAAGCTCGCGACAAACCTGAGACGATCGCCACCGGCGCCGCGAGCAACAACGGACAGGGCGTCGCAACCACCAGGACCGCGACTGCCCGTACAGCCGATCCGCTTGCCAGCCACGCACCACCCGCGATGGCCAGCGCCAGCGGCACGAACCATGCGGCGTAGCGGTCGGCCAACCGGACGATCGGCGCGCTTTCCGCCCCGGCTTGTTGCGCTAGCCGCACGATGCCCGCGTAGGTGCTGTCTTGGGCGGTCGCGGTCGCGCACAGTTCGAAGGCGTTGCCCGCGTTCACCACGCCGCTGCGGACAGGTTCACCGGTCTGGCGCTCCACCTGCAACGGTTCGCCGGTCAACACTGATTCGTCCAATACGGCCACCGAGTCGACGATGCGTCCGTCGACCGGTACCACTTCGCCAGAGCCGACGACGATGAGGTCGTCGACCGCCACCTCGGCGAGTGGTATCACGCTCACCTCGGAGCCAATGCGCCTGCGCGCGAATCGCGGTGCGTGCTCGAGCAGGGCACGCAGGTCATGCGAGGCGCGCCGCTCGGCGGCGGCTTCGAGCGCCCGCCCGCCGGCCAGCATCACAGCGATCAACGCGCCCGCGATGTACTCGCCGACCAGCAGGGTGCCGACCAGTGATAGCACCGCGATCAGGTCGACGCCGGCGCGCCCGCGCCGCAAGGCGGCAATCACCCATACCAGCGCGGGTATTACTGCGACCAATGTGCCGGCGATCCAGCAGCCGTCGGCGACGGTGTGCCACCCGAGCAGCCACGCGATTCCGCCGGCCGCCAGCGCGCTGACGGTAAGGACGACGAGTGTCGGCTCGACGCGCGCCCGCCATCCGGAAACCCATCGGAGAACCGCTGTCATTGCCGCTCCTGCGCTACCGAGGGCAGGCGGCCGGGATGGCTGAACCGGGCCGCACGGCGGTGGACACGATGCTCATGTCCGCGTGTGCGATACGGCTGACCCGACACTCTCACCGGTTCGGCGTAGAACAACGTCTTGGTCAACTCGACGAGCACCAGGTAGCCGATCGTCAGAGCGACCAACGCGGTGAAGAACTGCCACGGCAGCGGAGTGAAGCCGAGGCTGCGGGCCAGGGGCGACACCGTCAGGGCGACTCCGGTCGCAATCACCGCGAACGTCGCCACCGTCAGCACCCCGCCCGGCCTGCTGCGCAGGAACGGCACTCGGCGGGTGCGGATGGCGAAGATGATCAGAGTCTGCGTCGCAAGCGATTCCACGAACCAACCGGTGCGGAACTCGACCGGGCCTGCGTGCAACACACCGAGCATCAGGCCGAAGGTGAGGAAGTCGAACAGTGAACTGACCGGACCGAAGGTGAGCATGAACCGGCGAATGAACGCGATGTTCCAGTGCGACGGTGCATGCAGCTGCTCGTCATCAACGCGGTCGGTGGGGATCGCGAGCTGCGAGCTGTCGTAGAGCAGATTGTTCAACAGAATCTGGCTGGGAAGCATCGGCAGAAATGTCAGTACGGCCGAGGCCGCTGCCGCGCTGAACATGTTGCCGAAATTGCTCGAGGTCCCCATCAACACGTACTTGATCGTGTTGGCGAAGATCCGGCGGCCCTCGGCGACACCGGTCGCCAGCACTCCCAGGTCCTTTTCCAGCAGGACCACGTCGGCGGCGTCCTTGGCCACATCGGTCGCTGTGTCGACGGAGATTCCGACGTCCGCGGAGTGAAGCGCGAGGGCGTCGTTCACACCATCACCGAGGAAACCTACGGAGCGGCCGTCGCGTCGCAGCGACGAGATCAGCCGGGCCTTCTGCTCGGGGGAGACGCGTGCGAAGATCGTCCGCTCACGCGCCGCGGTGTCGAGCTCGCTAACGTCCATTTGTTCCAGCTGAGCTCCGGTGACGGTGCCCTTTGACGTCAAACCCAGCTCGGCGCATACCTTTTCCGCGACGCTCGGATTGTCGCCGGTGGCGACCTTGACCTCGATGCCCAATGCCGCCAGCTGCGCCAGAGACTGACGTGCAGCGGATTTCGGATTGTCTGCGAACACCAGGAAGCCGTTCAGCGCGAGCCCGGATTCGTCTGCGGCGGTGAGGCTCGTCAGGCCTGCGGCGGGCCGGCTGGCCACGGCAACCACCCGCCTGCCCTCGGCGAACAGTGCCGACAGAGTCCGATGCGCAGCCGCCGGCATGTGGTCGCACTGGGCCATCACCTGTTCAGGCGCCCCCTTGACCACCAGTATCCGGCCGTCGGCGTCGTCCACGAGTGCCGAAGTCGATCTTCGGATGTGGTCGAACGGCAGCATCGCGACACGAGTCACTCCGTCGATGCCGCGCCTGCCGCTCCATAGCGCAGCATCGAGTTCGTTAGCGCTGACGCCGCCGGTGGCCGGGTCGACCTCGGTGGCCAACATGCCCAGGCGCAGGACGGATTCCGCATGGTTGCCAACCGGATCCATGGCGTCGATGAGCTTGATGTGGCCTTCGGTCAGTGTGCCCGTCTTGTCGGTGATCAAGATGTCGATATCGCCCAGGTCCTCGATGCACACCAGACGCTTCACGACGACTTTGAGCCGTGCCAGGCGCCGCGATCCGGACGCCAGGCTGGTGCTAACCACTGCCGGCAGCAGCTGGGGCGTAATGCCGACGGCGATGGCCAGGCCGAACAGTGCGGACTCGATCACCGGCCTACGCAACAGCAGATTGATGACGATGATGACGACGGTCAGGGTCAGCGCCACTCGAAGGAGTAGATACGAGAACCGGCGCAACCCCACCTGGAAGTCGGTCTCCGGGTGACGCTCACCCAGCCCGGCGGCAATGCGGCCGAATTGGGCGTTGGCTCCGGTTGCGTAGACCACCGCGGTCGCATCACCGGCGCTGACCACTGTGCCCATGAACGCGAGGTTGGCCGCGTCGGCGAGGTCGACACCGCCCGGTGCCGGCGCGGCGGATTTCTCGGTCGAGGTGGACTCACCGGTCAGGATGCTTTCGTTGCACTCGAGCCCGTTGACCTCGATCAGCCGGACGTCGGCGGGCACCAACTCGCCCAGTTCGAGGCGGATTACATCGCCTGGCACAAGCGCATTGACGTCGATCTTGGCCAGCCGGCCGTCGCGAAACACCGCGGTGTGGTGGTGGACGCGCGAGTGCAGTGCTGCGGTGGCGCGTTCGGCGCGGTACTCGTTGACGAATCCCAATCCGATGCTGACGAGCAGGATGATGCCGATGATGATCGCTTGCGTGCTGTCGCCCAGAAAGAACGACAGCACCGCCGTGACCGCGAGCAGACCGAGCACTGCGTTGTTGAGTTGGCGTTTCAACACTGCGATGGCGCTGACCCGGTGCGTGCGAACGGAGTTCGGGCCGACGCGGACCAGCCGGGCTGTCGCTTCTGTGGTCGACAGCCCCTCGGTAGAGGTGTCAAGCCATCGAAAGACGTCCGCGACCGGTGCGGAGCCAACGTGTTGCCGGCCCAGAGCATCCTGGCGAAGAACCGCTGTCACGGTGAGTTCACCGCGCCGCTTGCAGCAGCAGGCGTCGTTCGGCGTGACCATCCATGGCTCCACCCTCTTCTCCAGTGCCGCGCCGCGATAGCGTCCGAGGGTCATGGCGTCCCCGGAAAAGGTCACCGCCGCATGGGGCCGAAGGTCCCTCTGCGAGTTCGCAGCCGAATGGCACCCACGCGTGGGACTTCGGCCCCTACCGCCAAGGTCCGCGAGATAGTCGGATTAATAGCGGCTCGCGAACCAAGGAGGCAATCCCATGGATTCGATCGTCACGTTGACGATGAACCCGGCGCTCGACATCACCACCGACGCCGATGTGGTTCGCCCGACCGACAAGGTCCGCTGCACCGGTGTCCGCTACGACCCGGGCGGCGGCGGCGTCAACGTTGCGCAGGTCGCCCAGAACCTCGGTGCATCGGTGACAGCGGTGTTTCCATCGGGCGGCGCGACCGGCGACGTTTTCGGCGATCTCCTAACCGCGAGGGGCGTCCCGTTCCACCGCGTCAAGATCGCCGGTTCGACACGCGAAAGTTTCACTATCAACGAGATCAGCACCGGCCTGCAATACCGGTTCGTGCTTCCGGGGCCCTCCCTGACGTTTGCCGAACTGCAGCAGTGCCTAGTTGAACTCCGCCACGTGGCCACGTCGGCCAAGTTCGTCGTGGCGAGCGGAAGTCTCCCGCCGGGTGCACCCAGCAATTTCTACCAGCAGGTGGCTCTGGTCTGCCGGGATCTCGGCGTGCGGTTGGTTCTGGACACCTCCGGGGGTGGCCTCCGACACCTCACCTCCGGTGTGTTCCTGCTGAAGGCGAGTGTGCGAGAACTACGGGAATGCGTTGGGCGCGAACTCGTCACGGAATCCGAGCAGATGGCCGCCGCGCACGAAATCGTTGACTGTGGCCGTGCCGAAGCTGTGGTGGTGTCGCTGGGATCAGACGGCGCGTTGCTAGCTACTTCGACTGAGAGCAAACGTTTTCCGGCAATCCCCGTGCGTGGCGTCAGTGGTGTTGGGGCAGGAGATGCGATGACGTCGGCGATCACGGTCGGTCTGAGCAGAGGTTGGCCGCTGAGCGAGTCGGTACGTTTCGGTATCGCCACTGGCGCGGCGATGGTGCTGACGCCCGGCACGGCCCCGTGCACACGGGCCGAGGCAGAGAGGCTCTTCGAGGTTGCCGAAAAACCCGTGGATATCGGTCTCGTGTGCGTGTAATCCGTTCTCCCCCTCCGTCGATCGACTTGAACAAGGGAAGCACGCCATGAGCACCACCGTGACGATCGACCCCCAATTCCACGACGCGGTCATCTTCGATCTCGACGGTGTCGTCACAGACACCGCGTCGATTCATGCCGCGGCATGGGCTGCGATGTTCAACGACTTTCTTCAGCGGAGGCAGGCTAGCGACGACGAGGACCATTCACCGTTCACCGACGACGATTATCGGCACTTCGTGGACGGCAAGCCGCGCGAGGCCGGTGTGGTCGACTTCCTCGGGTCGCGAGGGATTTCGCTCCCGCCGGGGCTCGCTGCTGATAGCAGCGAGGACACGGTTTCCGGGCTCTGCAGGCGCAAGCAGGAGATCTTCCTCGAGAGACTGCACGCGGGTGTTCCCGTCTTCGAGTCCACAGTCGTCCTGGTCCACAAGCTGGCCGACGCGGGCGTCGCGGTTGGCGTGTACTCGTCGAGCCGCAACTGTGAACACATCCTGAAGGACGCCGGTCTCGGCGACCTCTTCACCGTCCGTGTCGACGGGGTGGTCGCCCAGGATCTCGAGCTCCCGGGCAAGCCCGACCCCGCTGTGCTCTTGGAGACCACTCGCAGACTGGGTGCAGTTCCGGGGCGATCCGTGGTCGTCGAGGATGCCGAGGCCGGCGTCGAAGCGGGCAGCCGCGGCGGTTTTGCGCTCGTCATCGGCGTCGACCGGACCGGTAACGCCGAGGAACTCCGCCATCACGGCGCCGATGTCGTGGTGCCCGATCTCGCCGATGTCACCGTGCGTGCAGGTGACAAATAGGTGACAAACTGACGTCGAGGCCACCTTGTATGAGCTAGGGCTGGCGGGCCACGATCACGGGCATACGGGCTGATTGGACGACCGCCGAACTCACCGATCCGAGCAACATTCCCGCGAAACCGCCACGGCCGTGGCTGCCGACGACGACAAGTTGGGCCGCCTCCGAACGCTCGATGAGTTGACGAGCCGGCCGGTCGCAGACGACGTAGCGATGAACCTGTACGTCGGGGTAGCGTTCCTGCCACCCCGCCAGCCGTTCGGCCAGGACCTCGTCCTCCGGCGACTTCATCGTCGGCCAATCCACGCCGGGAAAGTCGACGAGTCGGGCATCGCTCCATGCGTGCAGGGCAATCAGATCCACGTGCCGTCGCGACGCCTCGTCGAAGGCGATCTCGGTGGCCAACTCCGAGGTCGGCGAGCCGTCGATGCCAACCAGGACGGGCGCCTGCGCGGGGTGCGGCATCAGCGGGTCTTCGTCGTGGATGACCGCGACCGGACAATGCGCATGCTGGACCAGCCCGGCGCTCACCGAACCAAGCAGGCTGCCGAATGCGCTGTGGCCGCGGCTCCCCACCACGACCATCTCAGCCTCTTTCGATATGTCGACCAGGGTGGGAATCGTGGCTGAGTAGTACATTTCGGCGTCGACCTGTATAAGACCAGGTCCCGGTATGGCCTCCTCGACAATGCGCACCGCGTCGTCAAAGATCTCGCGGCCCCGCCGACGTTGCCATTCGCCGAAACCGGTCGGTGTCGGCATCTGAGGCCAGGTCCCAGGGAGGCCACTGGCGACATGGACGAGCGTGAGCGGAGCGTTGCGCATCGCGGCATCGCGTGTGGCCCAGTCGACGGCGACCATCGAGGCGGGCGATCCGTCGACGCCAACTACGATGCCGGGACGCTGGATCGGAGTGGACATACCAAGACGGTAAGGCGGCCAGGCTTGCATGGCATGAGCCGTTGGTCACCTACGCGATGGCCATTGGGCCCAACGCCGCGGGCGGTTGGACCCTTGGGAGCCATAGATCTGCGGGACCAAGGCACTCACGTGAATGGGCTTTTCGGCTCCTGCGGCGTCGACGGCGCCGGTGGTCTGATCAGAAGGCATTCGACGAGGAGGCCACCGATGAGATCACTCACCCACCTGACGCGGCGGCACCCGGCCACGAACGCCTATCAGCTCACCGACCGTCTACACGAGGGACGTACGGCCTATGTGTTCGCAGAGGACATTGTGAGCACGGTGTCGTCCTGGCTGGCGGAGTTGGGCGCCCACAGCCCCTTCGTCGAGGATCTCGCACGGGCGGTTCGAAACGGCGACTGGGTGGCTGCGCATTCGATTGCCGACCGCTTGTCCGTTGACGTGACCGTGGCCGCGTAGCGATGGCCGAGTTCCTTCGCAACAGCGATGCGTTTACGTGGTAGATCGAAAGTGATGAGCTCTCTTCGCCCGCCATCCCTCAGCTGGTATGTCGGTGGTCTGCGGCGTAGGCCTTGATGACGGCCGCGGTGTCCCCGTCGAACTGAAGGAATTCCTGATTGAGCAGTTCGGCGAGGCTGTCGACGGCAGCGGCGATGAGTGCACCTGCGAGACGTGTCTGCGGTCGCGCACTGGCAGCGGCCTCAGCGGCGAGCGCGGTGGCGTAGTCAAGCGAGGCCGCCAGCGAAGCGTCGGCTTCGAGGTCGCGGAAATAGTAGGTCGCACCGTACTGAGTGAAATCGTTGCGGGCTTCGACGACGGCGGCGGCAAGTCCGGTGAGGACGTGGGTGGGGACGCTGTCGATCCCCAGGGCCGGGTTCGCCTGGCGCGCTTGCCGCAGAGTCGAAAGCTGCAGCGCCAGAACACGTCTGCGGTGCAGGGCGGGGTAAATCTGGAGAACCCAGGACACGGCTGCAGTGAGCAGCATGAACCCGAACAGTGCCTCGAGTGGGACGACTACGCGAAGAAGCGGTGACGTGGGCACTATATCGCCGAACCCGAGCGTGCCGATGGTCACCAGAGACAGGTACAGCGAATCGAACACGGCATTGCGTTCGGCAGGGTTCAGCTCGGAGCTGTGGGCGAAACCATCCGGCATCTGTGCGAAGTAGACCATTGACCAGCCGAGCACAGCAATTGCGCCCCAGGTCAATACGACCATTGCGATCCCCAGTGGACCGGTCAACGATGCGATGCGGCGATCCGGCGGGAATAACCGCAGCAGCCACCAGACCAACCGCATCACCAGGGGCGCGATGCTGCCGTGGCCGATCGGGTGGAAGAGCGTGTGGAACACGTCGCGAATCACCACTGCTATCAACAGAGTCCCGGCCGCTGCGACCACCCAGTCCATTAAGGGCGCACCCTTGTCCCCGCTGTCCCACCGACGATCTTCGCGATGTCGGTGAGCGAACCGATGACCGCCTCCTTGCCGGTTGTACGCGCGAAGCCGCATGCGGCTTGAACTTTCGGGCCCATCGATCCCGCAGGCAGGTCCATCCCGGCCAGCTCATCAGGACTGACCTCGCCGAGGCGAGCCTGGTGCGGCGTACCCCAGTCCGTGTAGACACCATCGACATCGGTGGCGATCACGAGCAGGTCGGCGTCGAGTTGCTCAGCGAGCAGCGCCGAAGCGAGATCCTTGTCGATGACGGCCTCGACGCCGTGCAGGTGGCCGTGTTCGTCGTACATCGTCGGAATGCCGCCGCCGCCGGCGCAGATCACGATCGTGCCCTGCTCCACGAGGCTGCGGATCGGCCCGATTTCGAAGATCCGCTTGGGCTTTGGGCTGGCCACGACACGGCGGAACTTGTCGCCGTCGGGTGCGATGGCGCAGCCGGTCGCGGCCTTGAGGCGCTCCGCGCTCTCCCGGTCATAAACCGGCCCGATCGGCTTGGTGGGGTGGTCGAAAGCGGGGTCGTCGCGGTCCACCTCGATCATCGTCAGCAGGGTGGCGATCGGCTGCTCGGCGGGCAGGAGGTTGCCGAGTTCCTGCTCGATCACGTAGCCGATCATCGCCTCTGTCTGCGCGCCGAGAACGTCGAGGGGATACGGCGCGACGTCGTGGTAGGCCGCGGCCTGCAACGCCAGCAATCCGACTTGGGGGCCGTTGCCATGGGCGATGACGACCTCGTTGCCCGGGGTCACCTCCGCGATGCGCTCAGCAGCCGTGCGGATGTTGGCCCGCTGATTGTCTGCGGTCATCGGTTGCCCGCGCTGCAGCAGCGCGTTGCCACCGAGAGCGATCACGATGCGCATGGTGACCGTAACCGTACTCAGCTGAGCGCGGCTACGAGGACGGCCTTGATGGTGTGCATTCTGTTCTCGGCCTGCTCGAAGGCGATGTTGGCCGGGCTTTCGAAGACATCCTCGGTGACCTCGATGCCGTTGGAGAGGTGCGGGTACTGCGCCGCGATCTTGGCGCCAACAACGGTCTCGGAGTTGTGGAATGCCGGCAGGCAGTGCATGAACTTCACTCGCGGATTGCCTGCCGAGGCCATCAGCTCGGAGTTGACCTGGAAGGGGAGCAGCAGCTCGATCCGGTCGGCCCACGTCTCGACCGGTTCGCCCATCGACACCCACACGTCGGTGTAGATGAAGTCGACGCCGCTCACGGCCTTGACCGGATTGTCGGTGACGGTGAGCCGCGCCCCGGACGTGGCCGCGAACTCGTGGCACATCGTCACGTAGTCCTCGGTCGGCCACAGGTCCTGCGGCGCACCGATCCGCACGTCCATGCCGAGCTTGGCGCCCATCAGCAGGAGCGAGTTGGCCACGTTGTTGCGACCATCCCCGACGAAGGCAAAACTGATGTCGTGCAGTGGCTTTGGGCAATGCTCGGTCATGGTGAGGACATCGGCGAGCATCTGTGTCGGGTGGAATTCGTCGGTCAAACCGTTGAATACCGGCACCCCGGCGTACTCCGCCAACTCCTCGACGATCTCCTGGCCGGCGCCGCGGTACTCGATCGCGTCATACATCCGGCCTAGGACTCGCGCCGTGTCCTTCATCGACTCCTTGTGGCCGATCTGTGACGACGCGGGGTCGATGTAGGTCACGTGGGCACCCTCGTCGTATGCCGCCACCTCGAACGCACAGCGGGTGCGCGTGGAGCTCTTCTCGAAGATCAAGGCGATGTTTTTGCCTGCCAGACTGGTCCGGCCGACACCGGAGTATTTCGCCCGCTTGAGATCTCGCGACAGGTCCAGCAGATAAAGCAGGTCGCGATCGGTGTGATGGACGAGGCTGAGCAGACTGCGGTTGCGGTTGTTGAACGCCATGCGGGTCTCCTTCGTGGACGTGATCAGGTGTAGACGGGATCGCGCAGAATCGGGCAGGTCATGCATCGGCCACCACCACGGCCCCGGCCCAACTCGCTGGCGTCGATGGTGATGACCTCCACGCCCGACTTGCGCAGCGCCGTGTTGGTCAGGGTGTTGCGGTCGTAGCCGATGACGACACCCGGCTCGAGCGCGACCACGTTGTTGCCGTCATCCCACTGCTCACGCTGAATGCCGTAGACGTCACCGGCGGTGGTGACGACCCGGAAGTCCACGCCGACCGCCTCGCCAATGGTTGCGGTCAGGCTTTTCGGTTCGCGCCGGACGTCCAAACCCGACGGCGAGCTGTCGTCGGGCCGCAGGCTGATCGGCACGATCCCGTCGACGACAGGAGCGAACGCCGTCACCAGGTCGCGGTCGCAGAAGGTGAACACCGTGTCCAGGTGCATCGCAGAGCGGGTCTTCGGCAGGCTGGCGATGATCACCCGTTCGGCCGCCCCGGCAGCGAAGAGGTTGCGCGCCACCTGGGTGATCGCCTGATGGGACGACCGCTCGCCCATGCCGATCACGACGATCCCCTTCCCGATCGGCATCACGTCGCCGCCCTCGAGGGTGCCCAGACCGTGGTCGGCGGGCCGTCCGTCGGTGTCGCCCAGCCACACGTCGTACTTCTCGTCGACGAAGGCGGGGTGGAACTTGTACACCGCGGTGGTCAGCAGCGTCTCCTGACGGCGCGCAGGCCAGTACATCGGGTTCAGCGTGACGCCTCCGAAGATCCACGCGGAGTTGTCGCGCATGAACTGCGTGTTGGGCAGCGGCCGAATGACGAACCCCGCCGGGTCCAACGAGCTGAACAGCGAGAGGAAGCTGCTGTCCACTTCGTCGACAACGTCTTGGTAGGCGACGCCGCCAATGAGGAACTCCGCCAACCGATCCGGCGATTGCCCGGTCAACCAGGCCCGGATTTCGTTGGTGAGTCCCGGTCCGACCAGATCGTCGGTCACCTTGCGATCCAGCAGCCACTCGCGGGCATCGGGCTTCGCCACGACCTCGGCGAGCAGATCCTGAAGTTCGAGGACCTCGACGCCGCGGTCGACCATCTTGGCGACGAAGTCGAAGTGGTCGCGACGGGCCTGCTGCAACCAGATGACGTCGTCGAACAGCAAGTCGTGGCAGTTGTCCGGGGTGAGCCGTTGATGGGCAAGGCCGGGCGCGCAGACCATCACTCGCCGCAGCCGGCCCGCCTCCGACCAGACGCCAAGCCGCTCTCCTGGCGAGTTCACAGGACTGAGAGGTTGCCGGTGGCCATCAGTGCGACGGCGGCGACGGAGGTGAACGTCACGACGGCGAGCACTCCCCATTCCGGCTTCGTGAAGGCAGGCATCCGGCTTTCCCTGCGCGCCCAGACGTACAGGGCGGTACCGACGAGGTAGAAGACCGCCGCAACGAGCAGGTACTGCCAGCCGCCTGCGTAGACCAGCCACACGGCGTACACCAGACCGAGCACGCCGATGACGAGATCACGCGCGCGTCCACGGCCCGACTGATACGTCTCACCGCGGATCGCCAGCAGCACCTGGTACGCCGCAGACCACAGGTATGGCAGCAGGATCAACGAGGTCGCCAGCAGGATCAGGTTGAGATAGGTGCTCTCGTTGGCCAGGGTCCAGAGGAGCATCGCCTGGACGCAGATGTTGGTGAGCCACAATGCATTCGCCGGTGCGCCGTGCGCGTTCTCCTTGGCGAGCGCCTTCGGCATCACGTGTTCGAGGGCGGGCAGGCGCAGTATCTCGACGCACAGCAGAACCCAGGCGATCAGGGCGCCGAGCAGAGAGACGACCAAGCCGATCGAGATGAACGCCGCTCCCCAGCTGCCCACCTCGTTCTCCAGTACGCCCGCCATCGACGGGTCGGGCACGCCTGCGAGTTCCGCCTGGGCCATCAGGCCGTAGGAGAGCAGGTTGACCAGGAGCAGCAGCGCCAGCACACCGGCGAAGCCCAGCACGGTGGCCCGGCCGACGTTTCTTCGCTTGGCGGCACGTTGGGAGTACACCGACGCGCCCTCGATGCCGATGAACACCCACACGGTAACCAGCATCATGTTCTTGACTTGGGACATCGTGTCGCCGAGCGGCGCCCCGTCGATCTGCGTGCTGCGGCCCCAGAAGTCAGCGGTGAACAGGCCGGCTTTGAATCCGACCGCGGCGATGGCGATGAACACCAGGATCGGGACCACCTTGGCGATGGTGACCACCACGTTGACGAAGGCGGCGGTCCTCACGCCGCGCAGCGTCAGGGCGTGCACGATCCACAAGACGACCGACGCGCCGATGATCGCGGGCACGGTGGCGCCGCCCTCGAACGCGCCAAAGAAATAGCCCAGGGTCGAAAACAGCAGCACCAGATAGGCCACATTGCCCACCCAGGCCGACACCCAGTAGCCGAACGCCGACGTGAAGCCGATGTAGTTGCCGAAACCGGCGCGAGCGTAGCCGTAGACGCCACCGTCGATGTCCGGCTTGCGGGTGGCCAGCGTCTGGAAGACGAAGGCCAGCATGAGCATGCCGACGCCGGTTATCACCCATCCGATGAGTAGCGGACCGGGAGCGGCGCTGCCCGCCATCTGCGAGGGCAGCGCGAAGATGCCGCTGCCGATCATCGATCCGACGACGATTGCCGTCAGGGCGGCAAGCCCGAGGCCACGTTTCGCCGCGTGGGGACGGGCCGGTTCGGGCCTCGTCAGTACGGATTCAGACATCGTTGTCTCCCAGGTCGAGATGGCGCAAGGTCGCGGATATCGCCTCGCGTCACTGACGGTAGGGATGCTGCCTTTCGGGCTGAGGAGGCTTTGGTCCTTGATCATGGGCCGTAAGTCCTCACAGGCCGCCCGACGTCGGGTCGGGACCTATGGCCGACGGGCAGGGTCCAATGGCTCCAGCGACCTCGCCGCCGGCATGTATACATTCAGGCCGGCCATGAGAGTCGTGGCCGCTCACCTGACGAGGGACGCGGAATGCCCTACAGCGCAGATCATTCGGAATGCACTCCAGCGTCGGGCGGTGCTGAGGTCGGTCGGTACGGCGAGCTCTTCGATGCGAGCATCGCCAACCCGCAGGCGTTCTGGGCCGACGCCGCGCGAGACGTGTCTTGGATCCGCGAACCTCGCAGGATCCTCGACGACACCAACCCGCCGTTCTACCGCTGGTTCCCCGACGCCGAACTCAACACCTGCGCAAACGCTTTGGACCGCCACGTCGCCACCGGGCGCGCCGATCAACCCGCGCTGATCTATGACTCTCCGGTGACCGGTTCGCAACGCACCTACACCTACGCCGAACTGCTGGACGAAACGGCACGGTTCGCGGGGGTGCTCAAGGGTCTGGGCGTGGGCAAGGGCGACCGTGTGGTGGTGTACATGCCGATGATTCCCGAGGCCGTCATCACCATGCTGGCATGCGCGCGGATCGGCGCGGTGCATTCGGTGGTGTTCGGCGGTTTTGCCCCGCACGAGCTCGCCACCCGCATCGATGACGCCCGGCCGGCGGTCGTCGTTTCGGCCTCGTGCGGGATCGAGCCCTCGCGCACTGTGCAGTACAAGCCGATGCTCGACGCCGCGCTCGACGCCGCGCAGCACCAGCCCCGCGCCTGCGTCATCGTGCAACGAGATCGGCTGCGGTGCGGTCTGATCGAGGGTCGCGACCTCGACTGGCACGGCCTCATGGCTACCGCGGAGCCCGCCGATCCGGTGCCGGTCGCGGCCACCGATCCGCTCTACGTGCTGTACACCTCAGGCACGACCGGGACGCCGAAGGGCATCGTCCGCGACAACGGTGGCCACGCGGTGGCCCTGCTGTGGAGCATGCGCAACATCTACGATATGCAGCCGGGTGAGGTGTTCTGGGCCGCCTCCGATGTGGGCTGGGTGGTTGGCCATTCCTACATCGTCTATGGCCCGCTGCTGCTCGGCGCGACGACGGTGCTCTACGAGGGCAAGCCGGTCGGCACGCCCGATCCCGGCGCGTTCTGGCGGGTGGCCGCCGAGCATCACGTGAAGGTCCTCTTCACGGCGCCGACGGCGATCCGGGCGATCCGGAAGGAAGACCCGGACGGCACGTACATCGATCGATATGACCTCTCCGCGCTGGCGTATCTCTTCTTGGCAGGGGAGCGGCTGGACCCCGACACTTACCACTGGGCATCGCACGAGCTGGGCATTCCGGTCGTCGATCATTGGTGGCAGACCGAGACGGGATGGGCGATCGCCGCCAACCCGATGGGCGTGGAGGCGCTGCCGATCAAGGCCGGTTCGCCGACGGTGCCCATGCCGGGTTACGACGTGCACATTCTGCACGCTGACGGCGACCCCTGCGAACCCGGCGAGGAGGGCGTCGTCTGCCTGAGACTGCCGTTGCCGCCCGGTACGTTGCCGACGCTGTGGAACGACGATGCCCGCTATCAGGCGTCCTACCTGTGTGAGCACCCCGGTTACTACCTCACCGGTGACGGTGGCTACCTCGACGGCGATGGATACCTGTTCGTGATGGGACGCGTCGACGACGTGATCAACGTTGCGGGACACCGACTTTCGACGGGTGCGATCGAATCCGTGCTAGCCGCACATCCGGCAGTGGCCGAGTGCGCGGTGATCGGCGTCGCCGACGAGATCAAGGGCCAGGTTCCGCGCGGCTTGGTGGTGCTGAAGGCCGGCGCATCGGCCGACGGTCTGGCCGAAGACCTGGTGAAGTCCGTCCGGGACGAGATCGGAGCGGTGGCGTGTTTCAAGCTCGTCGACGTCGTCGCGGCGCTGCCGAAGACGCGCTCGGGCAAGATACTGCGCAAGACGATGCGCGGCATCGCCCACGGCAAGGACGAACCCATGCCCTCGACCATTGAGGATCCCGCCGTGCTCCACGCATTACGGCCGATTCTGCAGCCCGCCGCCTCAGGGTGAGAGACGGCATAGACTGCGAGGTGGAGTGATTCGGCATTACAGGCAGTGCGATCAGCAGGATCGGTGGAACGGGTCGACGCGTTCACCGACGACGCGTCCTGCGCTGGATCCACGGCTTCGGCCCGGTGCAGGATGAACGCAGACATCGAATCCATAGTCCGGCGATACGGCTACGACGGCACACGGCTGATCGACGTTCTGTGGGATGTCCAGCATCTGTACGGCCATATTCCCGATGAGCTGTTGCCGCAGATCGCGACCGCGTTGAATCGGTCTCCGCTGGACATCGTGGAGACGGCTTCCTTTTATCATTTCTTCCACAGCAAGCCATCCGGACGGCACCGGATTTACTTGAGCAACACGGTGATTGCGAAGACGCGCGGCTATCAGGTGGTGCACGACACGCTCGAACTGGAGACTGGCGTCCGCTTCGGAGAGACCGACGAGGCGGGGATGTTCGGCCTGTTCGAGACGCCGTGCATCGGACTCAGCGATCAGGAACCGGCGATGATGATCGACAGCGTGGTGTTCACGCGACTGACGCCTGAGTCCGTCGCAGACATCATCGCGCAGTTGAAAACCGGGACCGCGGCCGCTGACATCGCGAACCCGGCCGGGCTACCCGATGATGGCGTCGCCTACGTCGACGCTCTGGTGGAGTCCAACGTCCACACGCGGGGGCCGGTGTTCTTCCGTGGCGAGACAGATTACATAGCGTTGCTTAAAAACTGCCTCGCCGGTACGCCCGAGCAGACGATCGGCACGGTCACCGAATCCGGGCTGCGCGGATACGGCGGTGCAGGGTTTCGAACCGGGCTGAAGTGGCACCTGTGCAGGGAAGCGCCTGGCGACGAGAAGTACGTCATCTGCAACGCCGATGAGGGTGAACCCGGCACGTTCAAGGACCGGGCGCTCCTGACCCGATCGCCTCAAGACGTGTTCATGGGGATGGTCATTGCGGCCTACGCGATCGGCAGTCGGCACGGAATCATCTACCTTCGTGCCGAATACGCCTACCTCAAGCGCTATCTGGAACGCCAGCTTCAGCAACTTCGGGACGACGGGCTGCTCGGCTGCGGTGTCGGCGGGCGACCAGGATTCGATTTCGACATCCGTATCCAGATGGGCGCCGGTTCCTATGTCTGTGGTGAAGAGTCGGCTCTGATCGAGTCCTGCGAGGGTAACCGGGGCACGCCCCGGCTGAAACCGCCCTTCCCGGTCCAAGAGGGTTATCTCGGCAAACCCACCTGCGTCAACAACGTCGAGACCTTTGCTGCAGCAACCCGTGTCATCGAGGAAGGCGCTCAATGGTTCCGCCGCATGGGCACACCCGACTCAGCCGGCACCCGCCTGCTGAGCGTCGCCGGGGACTGCGACCGTCCCGGTGTATACGAGGTCGAGTGGGGCATCACCCTCGACGAGGTGCTGTCCATGGCCGGCGCGCAGGACGCTCGCGCGGTCCAGATCAGTGGCCCGTCGGGCGAGTGTCTGTCGGTGGCGGCGGACGGCCGACGTCGGATCGCTTACGAGGACATCCCGTGCAATGGCGCCGTCACCATCTTCAATACCACCCGTGACCTGCTGGACTGTGTCAAGGACTACACACGGTTCTTCGCAGACGAGTCCTGCGGCATATGTGTCCCCTGTCGGGCAGGCACGGTCGATCTGCACAACAAGGTGGAACTCGTCATGGCGGGCGCCGCGACCCAAGAGGATCTGGACGACGTGGCCGGTTGGGGTGCGCTGGTGCGAAAAACCAGTCGGTGCGGCCTCGGGGCCACCGCAGCCAATCCCATTCTGACGACGATGGAGAAGTTTCCCGAGATCTATCGGAGCAGGTTGCGCACTCAGGAGCAGGCACTGCTGGCCTCGTTCGATCTCGATGCTGCCCTGGCCGGGTACGACAAGGCAGTGACCGAGCTGGAGACGGACGGGACGGCATGACCATCCGCATCGAGATCGATGGAGTACCGGTGTCGACCGAAGAGAACAGGATCCTGGTCGACGTTGCCGCCGAGGCCGGTGTGTACATCCCGACGCTGTGCTACCTCAAAGACAAGCCGTGCCTCGGGACGTGCCGGGTGTGCTCGGTCAAGGTGAACGGCGCGGTGGTCGCGGCGTGTACGGTTCGGGTCTCGGACGGACTGACAGTCGAGGTCGACGAACCGGAAACGGCTGACTTCCGGAAGGCGCTGGTGGAGCTCCTGTTCGCCGAAGGCAATCATAATTGCCCAAGTTGTGAAAAGAGTGGTCGCTGCACGCTGCAGGCGGTCGGCTACGAGGTGGGCATGCTGGTCTCACGCTTCCCATACCGGTTCCCGCAACGAGAGCGAGACCACGCCTCGGAGAGAATATGGCTGGAGCGGGATCGCTGTATCTTCTGCCAGCGCTGCGTGGAATTCGTCCGGGATGAAGCCACCGGCCAGAAGATCTTCAGCATCAGCCACCGGGGCGCCGAGTCCCAGATCGAAGTCGATACCGAACGTGCCAATGCCATGTCGGTCGAGCAGGTCCGCTATGCCGTCGAGATCTGTCCTGTCGGCGCCATTCTCGAGAAACGTGTCGGATTCGACGTCCCGATCGGCCGGCGCAAGTACGAAGTCCAATCCGTCCGGGAACGGGCACTGGGCATCTCAGACGATTCCGGCGCACCGTGACCGACGAAATCGCGTCGCATGAAATGTCCTCAACGCCACCGGATCCGGCGTTGTCGGCGGCCCGCGAGGGCAAGATCAACGTGGCAATGATCGCGTTGTGCGGCTGCTGGGGATGCACCTTGTCCTTTCTCGACATGGACGAGCGGATCATTCCGCTCTTGACCAAGGTCACCATTCACCGGTCCTCGCTCACCGATATCAAGAGAATCACCGAGCGATGTGCGATCGGATTCATCGAGGGGGGAGTTGCGAATGAGGAGAACATCGAAACGCTGCGACATTTTCGGGACAACTGCGACGTCCTGATCTCCGTCGGAGCCTGCGCCATCTGGGGCGGTATCCCGGCAATGCGCAATGTCTTCGAGTTGAAGGACTGTCTTTCCGAGGCGTATATCAACTCGCCCACCGCGGTTCCGGGTGCCGAGCCCGTCATCCCGTCCCACCCCGATATCCCCCGAATCACCACCAAGGTGTACCCCTGCCACGAAGTGGTCAAGATGGACTACTTCATCCCCGGTTGCCCACCGGATGCGGATGCCATCTTCGCGGTGCTCGACGATCTGATACATGGCCGCCCGGTCGCACTGCCGCGCTCGCTGAATCATTACGACTGATCCCGGAGGCCAAACGTGAGCAGAAAGCTTGTCATCGACCCCGTCACCCGCATCGAGGGCCACGGCAAGGTGACCGTGAACCTCGACGACGACGGCAACGTCGTCGATGCCAGGCTGCATGTCGTCGAGTTCCGCGGATTCGAGAAATTCGTTCAGGGCCACCCGTTCTGGGAGGCCCCGATGCTGATGCAACGCATCTGCGGAATCTGCTTCGTCAGTCACCATCTGTGCGGGGCCAAGGTGCTCGACGACATGATCGGCGCCGGCGCGAACTCGGAAGTCGGAATAACGCGGACGGCAGAGAAGATCCGCCGTCTCGGCCACTACGCGCAGATGCTGCAATCCCACGCGACGGCATACTTTTACCTGGTGGTCCCCGAGATGATGTTCGGGATGGACGCCGCCCCCGAGCAGCGCAACCTCCTCGGCCTCATCGAGGCCGACCCTGCGTTGATGCGGCGAGTGATCATGCTGCGCAAGTGGGGGCAGGAGGTCATTCAAACGGTCTTCGGCAGGAGAATGCACGGCATCAGCTCCGTGCCAGGAGGTGTCGACAAGAATTTGAGCCGCGCCGAATGCGACCGTCTGCTGAACGGCGAGGAAGGGCTCCCGTCGATCGACGAGATCATCGACTACGCGCAGGACGGTCTTCGACTGTTCTACGACTTCCACGAAAAGAACCGAAGCGCGGTGGACGGCTTCGCGAACGTTCCCGCCCTCAACATGTCCCTGGTCGACGCCGAAGGCAACGTGGACTACTACCACGGCATGCTGCGCATCGTCGACGGGGGCAAGAACGTCGTCCGTGAGTTCGACTATCACGACTACCTCGACCATTTTTCGGAAGCTGTCGAAGAATGGACGTACATGAAGTTCCCTTTCCTGAAGGATCTGGGTAGGGAAGAGGGCTCGGTTCGGGTGGGGCCGCTCGGGCGGATGAACGTCACGAAGTCGCTCTCGACGCCGCGCGCTCAGGAGGCGCTGGAGCGCTTCCACGCGTACACCGGCGGTGCCGCGAATAACATGACGTTGCATACCAATTGGGCGCGAACCATCGAAGTGCTCCATGCCGCGGAATTGATAGAAGAATTGCTGCGCGATCCTGACCTGCAGAACGAGGACCTGGTCGTGACTCCCGCGCCCGGCGCGTGGGTCGGCGAGGGTGTCGGTGTCGTCGAAGCACCTCGCGGCACGTTGCTTCATCACTACCGTGCCGGTGTGGAAGGTGACATCACCTTCGCGAACCTCATCGTGGCCACGACCCACAACAATCAGGTCCTCAACCGCACGGTGCGCTCCGTGGCCGAGGACTACCTGGTCGGTCGCGGCGAGATCACCGAAGCCATGATGAACGCCATCGAAGTCGGGATCCGCGCGTTCGATCCCTGCCTGAGTTGCGCGACGCACGCCTTCGGGCAGATGCCGCTGATCGTGACCGTCCGTGATCCGGCGGGGAACGTGATCAACGAACGCGTCCGTTCGGCACCCGGTTCATGACACTCGACGACTTCGATGACGACTCCTGCCTGATCTTTGGCATCGGCAACGTGGGTCGGCAGGACGACGGTTTGGGCTGGGCCTTCGTCGATTGGCTTCAGGCGGAAGGACTCTGCTCGAACGCCGAGATGCACAAGAACTATCAACTGCTGCTCGAGGACGCCGAACTGATCAGCAACAAAGACCGGGTGTTGTTCATCGATGCCACCAGAGATGCTTCAGTGGAATCGTTCACCTTGGAGCGCGCGGCGCCGAAAATGGACTTCAGCTTCACGTCGCACGCCATCTCGATCTCGGCGATCATGGCGACCTGCCTACAGTGCTTTGGGCGCCTGCCGGTAGTTCACGTGCTCGCGATCAGGGGATTCGAATTCGAGCTCGAATTGGGGTTGACGCAGGCGGCCCAGCAGAACCTGGATGACGCGACGGCCTATCTTGCCCCCTAGAGTCTCGCCGTCAGAGGGCTCGATCAGCTGTAGAGGGCATTGAGGGTGTGGTTGTTCTTCTCGGCCACCACGGCGCGTTTTACCTTCAGTGACGGTGTCAGCTCGCCGCGCTCGATGGACAGATCGTGGTCCAGCAGCGCCCACTTCTTGATGGTTTCCCATCGGTTCAGTTCGGCGTTGAGAGTGGCGACATACTCATCAATCATTTTCCGCACTGACGGCGCGTTGACCAACTCCTGATAGGTCGCGCCGTCCAGTCCGTTCTCGCTGGCCCACCCCGACATCAGGTCGGCGTCAAGGGAGATCAACGCGACACAGTAATTTCGGGCTTCCCCGAAAACCAGGAACTGACTCGCATAGGGACAGATCGCCATGAACTTCGCCTCGATCGCCGACGGGGCGATGTACTTGCCACCGGAGGTCTTGAAGATGTCCTTGATCCGGCCCGTCACGGTGAGGAACCCGTCGGCGTCGATTTTGCCCACGTCGCCGGTGCGCAACCAGCCGTCGTCGGTGAAGGCCTCAGCCGTCTGATCGCGCAGGTTGTGGTAGCCGTCCATCACGCATTCGCCGCGTATCTGGATTTCTCCGTCATCGTCGTTGATGCGTATCGAGGTGCCGTCGAACGGCAGGCCTACGCTGCCCAACTCATAGTGATCGGGCCGGTTGATGCACGCGCCTGCCGCGGTCTCGGTGAGGCCGTAGCCCTCCAGGATCAGCAGACCCGCGGCGTGGAACCACTCGCCGATTTCACGGTTCAACGGTGCCGCCCCGGAGACGAAGAACCGGATGCGCCCGCCGAACACTTGGCGCACCTTGCTGAACACCAAGCGGTCGAAAAGGCCGGAGAGTAAGGACATCAGCAGCGGGACGGGCAGGCCCGCACGCTGTCGACGGTCCGCCTCGAGTCCTCGTGAGAATGCCGCTGCGAACAGCCGGGCCCGAAGGCCGCCTTCAGCTTGCGCGGTGGTGACGATGCGGGCGTGTGCCTTCTCGAAGATGCGGGGTGCGGCGCCCATGAACGTTGGTTTGACCACCGCCAGGTTCTCGACGATCTTGTCCACGCGTCCGTCGATCGCGGTCGCGAATCCGCACGCGAGCTGAGCGGTGACCAGTACCTTGCCGAACGCGTGCGCCATCGGCAGCCACAGCAACTGCAGATCGTCCTCGCCGAGGAAGTTCAAGCGGGCGACCGAGTTCCCCTCGTACACCCAGGAGGAATGCGGCAACCGCACTCCCTTAGGACGTCCGGTCGTTCCGGAGGTGTAGATCAACGTCGCCAGTTGACCCGGTGCGATCGCATCGATTCGTGTCCGCAGCCCGGATGGGTGCTCAAGCAGATATTGTCTGCCCAGCTCAGCCAGGTCCGCCAGGGTGATCACCCAGTCGCCGTCGCCGGGGCCGTCGAACAGCACCACCTTGCTGAGGTTGGGCAGTTCGGGACGGTGGTCGGTCAGCTTGGCCAGCTGCCCGGTGTCCTCGGCGAACACAATTCTGCATTCCGAATCGGCGAGGATGTACGCGGTGTCGCTTGCGTTGGTGCTGGAATAGACGGTCGTGGTGGCGGCCCCGGCACACATGATCGCCAGATCGGCCAGTATCCACTCGTATCGCGTGCTGGACGCGATACCGACTCGCTGCTCGGTCTCAATGCCCAGCGCCAGCAGTCCGGCCGCCAGCGCCTCGACGCGATCCGCGGCCTGCCGCCAGGTCGCCGAGACCCATTCGCCAGCAACAAGATAACGGAAAGCCTCCTCATCTGCCGACGTCTGGACGCGGTCGAGAAACATCGACGCCACATTCGCTGCGGTGGCCGTTGTGGATGTGAGGTTGAGGTTGCCATGAATAGTCATACGTGTCTTCCCGGCGTTTCGAGATACTCAGTGCTTCGCTTGTTCCTGCTCCTTGTTGACCTCGACTCAACCCCGCCGACGGCCTGGTGATAAGGGCCGAAAGACCTTGGGTGGCAGTGCCATGCTGCTCGGACGAGCGGAACTGGGCCGAACATTAGGGCACAAAGTCCTCAGTTGCGCCGAGTGTGCTCACGTGCTGCATCGCTGGACGTACGTTTGCGTGTGGGAGTACATATGGCTGAATTCATGCGTAGCAGCGACGCATTTACCTGGGCGATGGAAAGCGATCCACGACTGCGATCCACCGTGGTCACTGTCATGATCCTCGAGAAGTCACCCGACTGGGATGATGTGCGCGACCGGATCGACCTCATCACCCGGAAACTGCCGATGTTCCGGCAATGTGTGGTTGAGTCACCTCCTCCGGCGCCGCCACGGTGGGAGAGCGACCCGGACTTCGATCTCGACTTCCATATCCGACGGATGGCGGCGCCTGACCCGGGGACCCTGGACGGGGTACTCGAGATCGCCCGGATCGCCGAGATGGAAGACTTCGACCGGGCCCGCCCGTTGTGGACGGTCACGCTGATCGACGGCCTCGAGGGCGGAGAAGCGGCCCTGCTGTGCAAGTTCCACCACTCGCTGACCGACGGGGTCGGCGGTGTCCAGATCGGGATGACGCTGTTCGACCTTTCCGAGTTGCCTGAAGCGCACGAGCCGTTGCCGGCTGCTCCGAAGGTGGCTCAGCCGCCGTGGTTGAGCGGATACCGCGATGTGTTCGGCTATGACGCGGGACTCGTCGCAACGGCGATGGCGGGAGCCATCGCGTCGGCCCCGAAACTGATCTACAACAGCATCAGACGCCCGGTGGCGACCGTCGAATCCGCAACGGCCACTGCGGCTTCGATCTACCGAACCGTTCGACCTGTGAATCGCACCGGGTCCCCTCTGATGAAGAACCGGACTATGACACGTCGCCTGGGCGTGCATCAGGTACCGATGCCGCAGCTAAGGGAGGCGGCCCACCGTAGCGGTGGGGCACTGAACGACGGGTTCGTCGCCGGATTGGCAGGCGGGTTGCGCCGGTACCACGAGAGGCACGGTGTCTCGGTCGGCGACCTGCACCTGTCGATGCCGATCAGCCTGAGAACCGAAGGTGACGAGATGGGTGGCAACCGGATCACGTTAATGCGGTTCGACGTGCCCGTCGGCGTTGCCGACCCGGCAGCACGGATCAGCGCCATCCATGAGCAGACCGGCAAGGTGCGGCGTGAGAGATCGCTGCCCTTCACCCAGTGGATTGCCGGAGCGCTCAACCTGATGCCACGCTGGTATATCGGCTCGATCCTGCGGCACGTCGACTTCCTCGCAAGTGACGTCCCGGGCATCCCGGTGCCGGTGTTCCTTGGCGGTGCCCGGGTTCGGATGCAGTACGCGTTCGGCCCGACAATCGGCTCGGCGGTCAATGTCACGCTGCTCACCTATGTCGACACCTGTGCGCTGGGCATCGACGTCGACACCGGCGCGATCCCCGATTACGACGTCTTCTACGAGTGCCTCGTCGAAGGCTTCGACGAAGTGCTCGCCATCGCCGGCTGACGCGTCACCAGGGCCCGAAGTCGGCGCTGTTGGCCCGCCGCAGCGCGCTGACGTAGTCCCCGCGCTCGCGCGCGGTCTCGTCGGCTCCGATGGGGACGGCGAGCAGTCCACGAACGTCGCCGACCGAGGTGTATCCCTTCCGTTCCATCCACTCGCACAGCCCGTCGAGCAGTACACCGGCATACTCCGGGCCGTGCCGCAGCAACGCTGACGCGGTCATCACCACGTCCGCGCCCGCCAGCAGGTACTTGACCAGTTCTATCGAACCCTCCACGCCGGTCGTCGCGGCGACCGACGCTGCCAATCCGTCCGTGCAGCAACGCGATCCACGTCAGCGGTAGCCGAGCCTCGGCCGCGCGCGACAACGATGTCCCCGGCGCCACGGCCAGCGTCTCGGGATCGATGTCAGGCTGCAGGAATCTGTTGAACAGCACCAGCCCGTCCGCGCCTGCCAGGTCCAGGCGCCGCGCCATCTCAGCGGTCGCGCTGAAGTACGGGCTGAGCTTCACCGCCACCGGAACGGTCACCGCGTCCTTGACCCGCGCCAGGATGTCGAGGTGACGCTGTTCGACGTCGCGGCCGGAAATGTGCGAGTCGCCGGGCAGATAGTAGATGTTCAATTCGATGGCGGCCGCTCCGGAATCCTGCATCGATCGGGCGTATCCGGCCCAACTGCCGGGCGTGCTCCCGTTGATGCTGCCGATCACGGGAACCGAGACCGCGGCGGCCGCGCGTTCGAGCAGGCTCAGGTACCGGCGTGGGCCGTGGTCGTCGGCGGCCGCCGGAGGGAAGTACGAAAGCGACTCGGCGAAGCTCTCGGAGCCTGCGACGGCAACGCGCGCATTCTCCTCGGCTTCGCGGCGCAGTTGCTCTTCGAACAGCGAATGCAGTACCACCGCACCGACTCCGGCGTCGGCGAGGCGCCGCACTCCGTCGACGGTCTTCGACAGCGGGGATGCCGACGCGATCAGCGGGTTGCGCAACGTCAGGCCTAGATAGCGCGTGGACAGGTCCATCAGTGCTCCCTGCGTGCGTCGGGGTGGAAGTGTTCAGGACCGTGGGAAGCCATCTCCTCGTAGACATTCCAGCGCTGCTCGATCGCCTGCTCGGCCAACCCGAGTAGCCGCTCGTACTCGATCGGATCGGAATTGGCCAGCGAGCGGTACCGCAGTTCCCGGTTGCGGTAGTCGGCAAGGGGGATTCGCGGTCGGTGTGAATCGAGCAGGAACGGATTGTCTCCGGCGGCACGCAGTACGGGGTCGTAGCGGAGCAGCGGCCAGTGTCCGCTGGCGACGGCGCGGTACTGCTGATCCATCCCGAGACGCATGTCGATACCGTGCGCAATGCACTGGCTGTAGGCGATCACCAACGACGGTCCGTCGTATGCCTCCGCCTCACGGAATGCCTGCAGCGTCTGCTGCGGGTCGGCACCCATGGCGACCTTGGCGACGTAGACGTTGCCGTAGGCGATCGCCTGCAGCGCGAGATCCTTCAACGGCACCGTCTTGCCTGCGGCGGCGAACTTCGCGACCGCGCCCAGTGGGGTCGCCTTGGACATCTGGCCGCCGGTGTTCGAGTAGACCTCGGTGTCGAGCACCAGCACGTTGACGTTGCGCCCGCTCGCCAGCACGTGGTCGAGCCCGCCGGATCCGATGTCGTACGCCCAGCCGTCACCGCCGACGATCCACACGCTGCGCCGGACCAGGTGGTCCACCACGCTGAGCAGATCGGCGGTGATGGCGGGATCGAGGCCGCCGAGGCGGTCTCTTGAGCTCGGCCACCCGCTCCCGCTGGGCGGCCAACTCCGACTCCCGCAGTTGCGGCGCCGCCAATATCGCGTCGACGAGCTCACCGCCGACCATGTCACGCAATTCGGCGAGGCGTCGCCGGGCCAGCTGGACGTGTGCGTCGCTGGCCAACCGCATGCCGAGCCCGAACTCCGCGTTGTCCTCGAACAGGGAGTTCGACCAGGCCGGGCCCCGCCCGTCGGCGTCGGTGGTCCACGGTGTGGTGGGCAGGCTGCCGCCGTAGATCGACGAGCAGCCGGTCGCGTTGGCGACCATCAGCCGGTCCCCGAACAGCTGGGACAGCAGCTTGAGGTACGGCGTCTCGCCGCACCCCGCGCACGCGCCGGAGAACTCGAAAAGTGGCTCCAGGAACTGGGTTCCACGCACGGTGCCGAAGTCCACCCTGGATCGGTCATTGGTCGGTAGCGACTCGAAGAAGTCGATGTTCTTCCGTTCGGTGACCACCCGCGGCTCGGCGGGGCCGAGGTTGATCGCCTTGGTCACGCCTGGCGCCGGGGATGACGACCGGGCAGGCCTCGACGCACAGGCCGCATCCGGTGCAGTCCTCGACGTACACCTGCAGCGAGAACCGGGCATTCGGCAGGCCGACGGCGTCCAGCGGCGCGGAGTCGAATTCCTCCGGTGCCCCGGCCAGTTGGGACTGGTCGTAGAACTTGGACCGGATCACGCTGTGCGGGCAGACGAAGGCGCAGTTGCCGCACTGGATGCAGCTGTCGGAATCCCACACCGCGACCGACTCGGAGATGTTGCGCTTCTCGTAGGCCGTCGTGCCGCTCGGATAGGTGCCGTCGACCGGAAGTGCGCTGACCGGCAGCAGGTTTCCGCGCCCGGCCATCATCTCCGCGGTTACGGTGCGGACGAACTCCGGCGCCGACTGCGGGCACCGTCGGCACCGGTTCGCGGATGGAGGTGACCGAGGTCGGGCACCTCGATCCGGTGCAACCCGTCCAGGGCGCCGTCCACCGCGGCCAGTTCCTTGGCCAGCACCTCGGCGCCGCGGTTGCCGTACGTCTTCTCCACCGATTCCTTGATCCGGGCGATGGCCCGTTCGCGGGGCAGCACGTCCGAGATCGCGAAGAAACAGGTCTGCAGGACGATGTTGATGCGGCCGGCCAGCCCGGCTTCGCGCGCGATCCGGTCGGCGTCGACGGTGTACAGCGTGATCCGCTTGTCCAGGATCTGTTCCTGGACCCGCCGGGGCAGCGCCTCCCAGACCTTTGCAGAAGGCAGTCGGCAGTTCAGCAGCAGCGTCGCGCCAGGGGCCGCCCGACCGAGCACGTCGACCTTGTCGAGGAACCGGAACTGATGGCAGCCAACGAAATTGGCTCCGGTCACCAGGTACGGGGCCCGGATGGGATGCGGCCCGAAGCGCAGATGCGACTCGGTCTGCGACCCCGACTTCTTCGAGTCGTAGACGAAGTAGGCCTGGGCGTGCAGACCCTCTTCGGATCCGAGGATCTTGATCGTGTTCTTGTTCGCGCTGACGGTTCCGTCCGAACCCAGCCCGAAGAAGATCGCGCGGACCGTATCGGGGGACTCGATGTCGAACGACGGGTCGTAGTCGACGCTGGTCCTGGAGACGTCGTCGTCGATACCGATGGTGAACCGCCGCCGCGGCTGCTCGCGGGCGAGTTCGGCGAACACGCCGGCCACCATGGCGGGGGTGAACTCCTTCGAGGACAGGCCGTAGCGCCCGCCAGTCACGCGCGGCATGACCGGTCCGCTCTCCGTCGGCGTGCGCCTCGGCCAGCGCCGCGACGACGTCCAGATACAGCGGCTCACCGATCGAACCGGGCTCCTTCGTGCGGTCCAGCACACCGACCGTGCGCACCGTCGCCGGCAGCGCGTCCAGCAGTGCTCGGGTGGGAAACGGCCGGTACAGCCGCACCTGCACCACGCCGACCCGTTCGCCGCGTTCGACGAGTGCGGCGACGGTCTGCTTCACCGTCTCGGCGCCCGAACCCATCAGCACCAGCACGCGCTCCGCCTCCGGGTGCCCGGTGTAGTCGACGATGTGCATCGTGCGTCCGGTTCGTTCGCCGAGCCGGGCCATCAGGCTTCTCGACCACATCTGGAACCCGCGCGTAGAACGGGTTGACCGTTTCCCTGGCCTGGAAGTAGACGTCCGGGTTCTGGGCGGTGCCGCGGATGAACGGCCGCTCGGGGGACAGCGCGCGTCCGCGATGCGCCCAGACCAGCTCTTCGGGAACAAGCGCCCGCAGGTCGTCGTCGGACAGCATCTCAATCGTGTTGATTTCGTGGGAGGTTCGGAATCCGTCGAAGAAGTGCACGAACGGTATCCGGGTGGCGAGCGTGGCCGCCTGCGCGACGAGTGCCAGGTCGTGAGCCTCCTGCACCGAGGCCGACCCGAGCAGCGCGAACCCAGTCTGCCGCACCGCCATCACGTCCGAATGGTCTCCGAAGATCGACAATCCTTGGGCTGCAATCGATCTAGCCGCCACGTTGATGACAGCCGAGGTCAGTTCGCCGGCGATCTTGTACATGTTCGGAATCATCAGCAGCAGGCCCTGCGACGAGGTGAAGGTCGTCGTCAGCGCGCCGCTCTGCAGGGCGCCGTGCAGAGCGCCCGCCGCTCCACCCTCGCTTTGCATTTCAACCACCGTCGGCACGGTGCCCCATACATTGGGCCGCTGCGCGCAGGACCATTCATCGGCCAACTCGGCCATCGGCGACGACGGCGTGATCGGGTAGATGCAACACACCTCGTTGAGTCGGTAGGCGACCGAAACGGCAGCCTCATTGCCGTCCACCGTGGCGCGGGTCATTTCGGCTCCGGAAACATCTCGATGGCGTGGACCGGGCACTGATCGAAGCACTCAGCGCAGCCGGTGCACCTGTCGTAGTCGAACTCGTATCGGTGCCCGACCCCGAGTTTGATCACCGCGTCCTCGGGGCACGCGCCGAGGCAGCCGTCGCATTCGAAGCAGTTGCCGCACGAAAGGCAACGCCCCGCCTCGTAGGTCGCTTCCTCCTCAGACAGTCCGCCGATCACCTCCGCGAAACTTTCAACGCGCTCTGCGGGTTCGAGTTCGGGCTGCTGACGCCGCGCCGCGTCACCGAAGTACCAGAGGTTGAGCGCGTCAAATGTCGCCGTCGGGTGTTTCGCCGGCCGTTCGGCCTGCGCCCCGCGCAGCCAGGCGTCGATGTGATGAGCCGCCTTCTTCCCGTGGCCGACACCGACGGTGACCGTGCGCTCACTGGGCACCATGTCGCCACCGGCGAACACGCCGGGACAGCCCGTCATCAGCGACGCCGAGACGCGTACGCTGCCGTCGGCGTCGAACTCCACTCCCGGCAGTGTTCGCATGAACGCCGATTCCGTCTCCTGACCGATCGCCATGATCAGGGTGTCGGCGGCCAGCGTCTCGAAACGTCCGGTCGGTCGTGGGTAACCCGAGTCGTCGAGTTCCATGACCTCGACTTGCAATTCGGGGCCGTCGAACGCTGTGATCGTCCGCAGCCAGTTGATCCGGACGCCCTCGCGTTCGGCATCCTCGGCTTCCTCGGCGTGGGCGGCCATCTGCTCGCGGGTGCGACGGTAGACGATGACCGCGTCCTCGGCGCCGAGGCGACGGGCGACGCGGGCGGCGTCCATCGCGGTGTCGCCGCCGCCGTAGACGGCGACGCGACGGCCGATCACCGGCGTCTCGCCGGAGGCGACGCTGCGCAGGAACGAGACCGCGTCCACCATCGTGCCTGCGTCGCGGGCCGGGATGTCGACACGTTTGGCCAAATGTGCGCCGATCGCGACGAACACCGCGTCGAAGCCGCCCTCGTCCCGCTCGGCCGCGAGGTCGTCGACCCGATGGTCACACGTCAATCGCACGCCCATGGCCGCGATCCGGTTCAGCTCGACGTCCAGCACGTCGCGGGGTAGCCGATAGCTCGGAATGCCGTACCGCATCATCCCGCCGGGTACGGCCCCCGCGTCGCGGATCTCGACCTCGTGGCCGAGGCGCGCCAAGTGGTAGGCGGCCGACAGTCCGCTCGGCCCCGCGCCGACGACGAGGACTCGCTTGCCGGTCCGAGTGGAGGGCTGATTCGAACATCCAGTCCGCGTTCCCGGGCCAGGTCGCCGAGGAACCGCTCCACCGAATGGATCGACACGGCACTGTCGAGATTTGTTCGGTTGCAGACGGTTTCACACGGGTGATAGCACACCCGGCCGTGGATAGCGGCGAATGGGTTGTCCTCGACGAGCTGTCGCCACGCGGCTTCGTGCCGACCGGCGGTGGCGTGCGCAAGCCAGGCCTGGATGTTCTCTCCGGCGGGGCATCCGGCATTGCACGGCGGCATCAGATCGACGTAGACGGGTCGGCGCTCGCGCACCGGGCCCGGCCCGGGAGTGCCCGTGGGCACAGGTCCGCGAGCGGCGTGACGTCCCTGTGAATCGGCCATCAGCCGGGGAATCGGACGGTGGTTCCTGGCATCAGCTGCACGACGCGACCGCGGCATTCCACCTCGATCCCCGCGGCATCGCGCGGATCCACACTGATGATCACGCCCTTCCCGCTGACCCGCAGATGCAGGTGCAGACCGCGGTAGTGGATCGGAATAGCCAGCACGCCAAGCGCTTCCGGCCAGTGCGGGGAGAGGATGATGCGGTTGGATCGGGTCTCCAGCCCGGTGAAGCAGCGCTGCATGAGGTCGACTGTGCCGGCCATGGCCGCCAGGTGAATGCCCTCTGAAGTGGTGCCGCCCTGAATGTCCGAGACGTCCGACTTCAGCGCCTGTTGAAAGAATTCCATGGCTCGATCGCGGTTGGCTCTGGCCAGCACCCAGGTGTGCACCACACCGCTGAGCGTCGACCCGTGCGACGTGCGGGCCAGGTAGTAGTCGACCATCTCCGGAACCTGCTCCGGGGTGAAGCGATAGCCGAGCCGATCGAGTAGCTCACGCAACTCGGTCGCCGACAACAGATAAAGCAGCATGAGCGCGTCGGCTTGCTTGGACGCCTTGTAGCGGTTGACGTCGTCGTGCTCCGCCTCCAGGATGCGGTCCAGCCGCTGGATGTTGCCGTACTGCCTGCGGAAGGCGGTCCCAATCCAGTTCCGCCAGATCGCCGTAGCCCTCGAACTGGCTGATGACGCCGTCGTGGAACGGGACGTACATCCGCCTGCTGACCTCTTCCCAGTGCGCCAGTTCGGCGCTGTTCAGTCCGAGCGCTTCCATCAGGTCCAGGCGGTTCGGCAGCGGCAGCAGATTCAGTGCGTCCATGGCGCGCATGATCACCCAGACCGCCATCACGTTGGTGTACGCGTTGTTGTCGATGCCGTCGTACGGGGCGTCGGGATAGCCGGAGTGGAACTCATCCGGCCCGATGACGCCCCGGATGCCGAAGCGTTCGCGTTCTTCGTCGTAGGTGGCCAGGCTGACGAAGAAGCGGGCGATCTCGGCCAGCATCTCCGCGCCGTAGTCGATCAGGTAAGCGAGGTCGCCGGTGACCTGGTAGAACTTCCATGCGCTGTAGGCGACGGCGATACCGATGTGGTGCGCGCGGGCGCTGGCGTCCGGATTCCAGTGGCCGCTGCGCGGATTGAGGTGCAGCCGTTGACTTTCCTCGCGTCCGTCGCTGCCGGATTGCCAGGGAAACATCGCACCCGAGTAGCCAGCCGCCGCGGCGGCGTAACGGGCCTCCGGCAGCCGCCGGTAGCGGTATCTCAAGCAGAGATCGGGTGATCATCGGCAGCCGCAGGTTGAGTACGGGGAAGATGAACAGCTCGTCCCAGAAGATGTGGCCGCGATAAGCCTCCCCGTGCAGTCCGCGAGCCGGCACCCCGACGTCGAGGTCGCCGGTGTTCGGTGAGACCGTCTGCAGCAGATGCAGCAGATGTAGGCGCAGGATCCGCAATTCGACGCCGAAGTCGTCGAATTCGATGGACAACCGCTCCCACAGATGCGTCCAGTCGGTCAGATGTCCGTCCAGCAGCTCAGCGAATCGGCCGAGCCGGGTGACCCAGCGCTGCGCGTCGACAGCGGGTTCGGATGTCGCGACGTCGCGGCCCGTGTAGACGGTGACGACCTTCTCGACCGTCACCGCCTCACCGATTGACAGCCGCACGGTGATGTCATGGCCGATTTCGGCGTTCTCGTCGAACAGACGATATGTAGCGGGTACGGACTCCCCGTCTCGCCAGACGGTGCTGCGCGCCGCCATGGCGACGGGAATGCGGGACTCGGTGGTCTGCATCGTCAGCAGGACCGAATCGTCGGCGATCTCCCGCTTGTCCACCGACCCGAGATGCTCATTGGCCAGGTCCCGGTACCGCTCGACCAGCGAGTTCGTCACGTTGCCGTCCAGGGTCGAGCGAAACTCGATGGTCCCGGACCAGTCCTCGGCGTCGACCGTCGTCTCCAGGGCGCCGACGTGCGGCATGTGCATCGCCACGAAGCGTCGTTGCCTCAGTGAACTGGTCCGGCCTGCCTCGTCGCGGAAACGAAACTCCCGGGTCAGCACCGCGCCGCGAAGATCGAGCGTCTGCCGGTACGACAGCACGTCGACCGCGTCGATGTCGAACCAGGTGCCGCCGTCGATCCGGAAGGTCAACCCAAGCCAGTTGGGCAGATTGACAAGGCTCTCATTGTCGATCTGGGTGCCGGAGACGTCGTCTACGAGGCGGTTGTACACCCCGGCGGCATAGGTGCCGGGATAGTGCGTCTGCCCTGCCTTCGACTCCGGTGCGGCGCCCCTGGTCGCAAAGTACCCGTTTCCCAACGTGCACAAGGCCTCACGAAGCTTCTCGCTCTGTGGGTCGTATCCATCAAAGGTGTACTCCCACGCCTCGCCCGAGACCTGATGCTTGTAGGCCAGCCACCGCGATCCGCGCTGAATGAACTCGCGCACCTGATCGGGACTCTGCAGGGCGAAGTGGGCGGCCGTCTTGCGATCCCCGTCCTCGTCGTGTCCGACGACGATCCCGATGCCGTCGAAACGAACCGCGTCGAAGGCGTCTTCGTCGGTGAGGTCGTCACCGATGTAGATCGGCAGCAGATCACTGGCCGGGTCGATACGGTCACGAATCCAGGCCAGTGTTGTCCCCTTGTCCCAGTCGAGGTCGGGCCGAAGCTCGACGAGCATGCGCCCACTGGTCACTCGGAGGCCGTCCCGTGCGCCGAGTTTATGTGTGGTAGAGACGATCTCACCGATATGCTCCGGTGCGACCTCGCGGTAGTGCACCGCGACGGCAAAGCGCTTGTGCTCGACGCGAACCCCAGGAATCCCGGCTAGGCCGTTGGCCAGTTCGTCGGCGGCGCGCTCGAGGAGGGGTATGGACAGGGCGGCCGCTTCGTTCTGGTGATAGGTGCCGTCCGGACCCGTTAGCTCGAACCCGTGGCTGCCTGCGTACCAGATGCCCGGTATGCCTACCCGGCTGCGGATGTCCGCGAGGTCACGACCGCTGAGGATGGCGACGGGGCACACCGCCGCGACGAGTTCCAGCGCCTCGGCCGCGCCGTCGACGAGTGTGGCCGCAGCGGGATCGGAAACGATGGGGGACAGGGTTCCGTCGTAGTCGAGGAACAACATCGACTCTCGTGCGCTAGTGATGCCGATCAACTGGCCATAGGACGTCAGCGCACTCGGGAGTTCCGAGATCCGCTTGTCACCAGTGCGGACAGCGACGTCGGCGAGGTCGGCGAGAACGACATCGGCACCGCTGCGCGTCAAGTCGTCGGCACGTCCGGTCCCGTCGATGCCGACCACGAGCGCGAATCCGCCGTCCCGGCCCGCTGCCACGCCTGCGGCGGAGTTCTCGACTACGACACACCGTTGCGGTCGCGCACCGAGTCGACGGGTGGCTTCCAGAAGCACTGTGGGATCGGGCTTTTCGGCCGACCCGCGTTCGCCGGCGATTCCGTCGATACACACGCTGAACAGGTCGTCGATCCCGGCGGTCTTCAATGCCTGCCGACAATGCGGGCTCGACGAATAGGCCGCGGCAGCAACGCCGATGCCCCGCAACTTCCGGGCCAGGTCGACCGTCGCCCCGAAGAGCGGCACGTTGCTGGTGAGCTCACCGTCGAGGTTGAAGAGCACCGCGTCGTGGAAACGCGGGTCGATGGTGATCGGCAGCTTCATGACACCGAGGAGGACGCGAGCTGGTGTTCGAGTTCCAATACCTGGCGGGTGGTCTTCACGACGGTGTCGGGATTCAGGCTCATGGAGTCGATGCCGACTCGGACCAGGAACTCGGCCATGTCCGGGTAGTCCGAAGGCGCTTGTCCGCACAGCCCTGAGTGAATGCCGTTGCGGCGGCAGCCCTCCACTGCCAGGCGAATCATCTCCTTGACACCCTCGTCGCGTTCGTCGTAGTCGAAGGCCACGATCTCGCTGTCACGATCGACGCCGAGAGTCAGCTGCGTCAGGTCGTTGGAGCCGATCGAGAAACCGTCGAAGCGCTTGGCGAATTGGTCGATCAGGATCACGTTGTTCGGGATCTCGCACATCGCGTACACCTTGAGCCCGTTCTCGCCGCGCCGAAGGCCGAGGTCGGCCATCGTCTGCAAGACGAGGTCTGCCTCGGCCACCCGACGCACGAAGGGGAGCATCAGAATGACGTTGGTCAGACCCATCACGTCCCGCACGCGCCGCATCGCGCGACACTCCAGCGCGAAGCCCTCCGCATAGGCGGGATGCGCATAGCGCGACGCGCCGCGGAAACCGAGCATCGGGTTGCTCTCGGACGGCTCGAAGCCTTGTCCGCCGAGCAGGCTGGCGTATTCGTTCGTCTTGAAGTCCGACATTCGCACCACGACGGGCTTCGGCCAGAAGGCCGCGGCGATGGTGCCGATTCCTTCGGAGAGGCGCTCCACGAAGAAGGAGCTCCCGTCGGGATAGCCCTGCGTGATCCGATCGATCGTCCGGCGCGTCTCGGGGTCGTCGACCTTTTCAGGGTGCAGCAGAGCCAGTGGGTGGACCCGGATGTACTCGCTGATGATGAATTCCATCCGGGCGAGTCCCACGCCGTCGTTCGGCAGGAACGACGTTTTGAAGGCGAGATCGGGATTCCCGAGGTTGATCATGATCTGCGTCCGCGGCCGGGCCACGTCGCCGACCTCGGTACGGTCCACATGGAAACCCACCGCGCCGTTGTACACGCGGCCCGAATCCCCCTCGGCGCACGACACCGTGACGACCGCGCCATCGGGCACGCTCGTGGTCGCGTCGCCGGTGCCCACCACCGCGGGGATACCGAGTTCGCGCGCGATGATCGACGCGTGGCAGGTGCGACCACCACGGTTGGTGACGATCGCCGCCGCGGTCTTCATAACCGGCTCCCAGTCGGGTGTGGTGGTATCGGCGACGAGTACCTCGCCTGGCTTGAAGTCCGCCAGGTGCGTGAGGTTCTCGATCCGTCTCACCGCGCCCGAAGCGATCCTTTCGCCGACGGACCGGCCCTCGGCGAGTATCTCGCCCCTGCCTTCGAGCACGTAGGACTCCAGCGCGGTCACGCTGTGCTGGGAGGCCACTGTCTCCGGGCGGGCCTGGACGATGTAGAGCTTTCCGTCGATGCCATCCTTGGCCCACTCCATGTCCATCGGCCTGCCGTAGTGCTGCTCGATCGCACACGCGTAGCCGGCCAGTTCCAGAACGTCCTCGTCGGTGAGGCAGAAGCGAGCGCGGTCGGCCTTCGGGGTGGGGATGTTTCGCGTCGTGTTCTTCGTCTCGCCCTCGACGAGGATCATCTTCACGGCCTTATCGCCGAGGAGGCGGCGCAACACGGCGCGATGTCCCTCCAGATAGGTCGGTTTGTGGACGTAGTACTCGTCGGGGTCGACGGCGCCCTGAACCACATTCTCGCCGAGGCCGTAGGCACCGGTGATGAAGACCGCGTCGCGGAAGCCGGACTCGGTGTCCAGGGAGAACATCACCCCCGAGGACGCGATGTCGGAGCGCACCATCTTCATCACGCCGATCGACAGCGAAACCTTGAAGTGGTCGAAGCCCTGGTCGATGCGGTAGTGGATGGCGCGATCGGTGAACAGGCTGGCGAAGCACCGGCGGCAGGTTTCGAGCAGACTCTCGTCGCCCTTGATGTTGAGATAGGAGTCCTGCTGGCCTGCGAAGCTCGCCGTCGGTAGGTCCTCGGCCGTCGCGGAGCTCCGTACGGCAAGGCTGACCTCCTCGCCGTACTCCCGCTGAAGCTCGCGGTAGGCGTCCAGGATGTCGGCGGCCAGATCGTCCGGCAACCCGGCGCCGTAGACGATCTCCCTGGCGCGCTTGGCCTTCCGTGCCAGCGCGGCGACGTCGGCAGGGTCGATGTCGTCCAGTTCGGCATGCAGGCGGTCCCAGGCGCCCGCCTGGTCCAGCATGTGGCGGTAGGCCGCCGCCGTGATGGCGAATCCGTGCGGGACGCGGACGCCCTGATCGGACAGCTTCTGGAACATCTCGCCCAGCGAGGCGTTCTTGCCGCCGACGAGCGGCACGTCTTCGATGCCCATGTCTTCGAAGAAGAGAACGTACCCGGACGTACTCATGATCTGTCCTCTCGTAGCGTGTCAGGCAGTGGCGGCCCGGCCGGAGTCGTTGCCCCACAACGCCGAATTCGTCGCAAATGCCAACCTCCCACGTTCGGCCCGCAGGGGGACAGGGCCGAAGGTCATTCGATGGTGGCCAACGGCGGGAAGTACGGCGCTCAAAGCGAGGACCTTGTACTCTGCCGCCACGACCAGCGCAAAGAGCAGAGTCTCCACATGGAACACCTCACGACGCTGGACGCGAGTTTTCTGGAAGCCGAGGATTCCGATCCCCAGGTGAGCCTGGCCGTCGGTGGCGTGTCGATCATTGAGGGGCCGCCGCCTGACTACGGTGATCTCGTGTCGGCGTTCGCCGAACGGGCGCAGAGCATCCCGCGGTGCACCCAGGTGTTGCATACTCGCCCGTTCGACCTCGGTGCACCGGAATGGGTGGAGGACAAGCACTTCGACATCGCGCATCACCTTCATCGCGTAGCGTTGCCGCACCCGGGCGATGAAGCCGAGCTATTCGGGATGATCGCCAACATCATGGAGCAACGGCTGGACCGCGACCGCCCACTGTGGCAGTGCTGGATCATCGAAGGGCTCACCGACAATCGGTGGGCGCTGCTGATGAAGATCCACCACTGCATCGCCGATGGCATCGCGACGGCGCAGATAATGGCGAAGCTCAGCGACGGCGGCGCCGGTGAGACCTTCGCCAGCAGCATTCGCGCCGCGAAGCAACCCGACCGCTCAATCCTCGGCCTGCTGCGGCCGAGACTGAACCCGCTGAACTGGATGAACGACATCTGGCGGGCGGCGCTCACCGCCACCGACGCGGCGGAACACGCCGTGGTGGGGGCAGCCGTGCTGACGGCCCATGTGCTCACCGCCGCCCCGGAGTCATCGCTGAACGGACCCGTCACCAAGATGCGTCGCTTCAGTGCTGCACGGGTGGACCTCGCCGTCATGAAGCAGGTGTGCCGGGATTTCGACGTCACGCTCAACGACGTGGCGCTGGCGGCGATCACCAGCAGTTACCGAACCATGTTGCTCGACCGCGGTGAGACGCCGGGACCTCACGCATTGCGCACGCTGGTTCCCGTTTCGATGCGCTCGGTGCACGACTTCGACGTGACCGACAATCGAGTGTCGGCGATGCTGCCGTTGTTGCCGATCGATGAACCCGACCCGGTCAAGCAGTTGCAGATCGTGCACCGGCGGCTGACCCAGGCCAAGGGGAGTGGTCAACAGGAAGGCGGCAGTGCCCTTCTCGCGGCTGTCGGGAATATCCCGTTTGCCTTCTCGGCGTGGACGATTCGACTCCTGATGCGACTGCCTCAGAAGTCGGTGACCGCGCTGGCGACGAACGTACCGGGCCCACGCGGACGGCAGCGCGTTCTGGGTCGGGACGTGTTGGAGGTCCTGCCGGTGCCGCCGATCGCCCTTCATCTGCGCACCGGAATCGCAATGATCAGCTACGCCGACCGGTTTTCTTTCGGCATCACGGCTGACTACGACAGCGCACCCGACGTCGACGCACTCGCCCGCGGGATCGAGGACGGGGTGCGGCGCCTGGCGGCGCTCGGCAGCTCGGGACGACACACATCCTCGGTGAGCTCGGCCGGGTGATTCGGTCCATCGATTGGGTGCCAAGAGTCCTTCACCGGCGAGGCGGATCATTGTTTTGAAGGGCAGCGAGGTTCTCGGGTCGTTAGTTCGTCGTTTGTGGGACTTTGGACCACTAGGTTTGTTACCTAGAAGTCGATAGCGTTGCGACCATGTCTGAAGAGTTTCAACCCATCTCGATTCTGTCGGAGACCGAGTGCTGGAATCTCCTGTCAAGCGCATCGCTGGGACGACTCGTGACGAGCGTCGATGGCCAGCCAGACATTTTTCCGGTTAACTTCGTCGTCCAGCACCGGACGGTGCTTCTCCGCACTGCCGAGGGCACCAAGCTGGTCAGTGCGGCGATCAACAACAATGTGTTGTTCGAAGCCGACGATCACAACGTTGCGGAAGGCTGGAGCGTGATCGTTAAGGGGATGGCGCGGCTTCTTCGCACCGACGAAGAGATCGACGAGGCAGAGCGCGGCCAGCTCCTGCCGTGGACGGCGACGGTGAAACAACATTTCGTTCGAATTCGGCCGCTGAGCGTCTCGGGCCGAAGATTCTCATTTGGCCCCGAGCCCGACCGTGAGTTCACGGCTGTGTGACGCGTTGCCGCCAAACGCAATTCGATCAGTTCATGCGTGATGATCAGCACTCTCGGCGCCGACGGGTGTCGCCGCCTGCGGTTGGTTTACCACCCTGCGCTTGATACCGAGCAACATTCCACGAGTCACCAACGCTCTGGCTGGACTGGTGAGTTCTAGCGCCAGCATGTCGCCTGGGTGGCTCACACGCGTTCGCGATCGGATCAATAGCCGGCACCGATCTTCCCAATGGGGGATGATGTGGAACGACCACACCGCGTCGAAGGCGTGCTCAGGAGGCGTCGCGCGCAGCACAATGTTCTGCTGCTCGACGACCTCGACGACAGAAAGCGCGATTCCTTCCCGCATGCCCATCCAGCCCTTTGGCGCCAAGCGCACGAGGTCGCCGGGCGCGAGTCGCTGCCATTCCGGATGTATTCGATCGGCGTTGTGATACTGCAGGCCGAAGAAGTTCTCCAGCGCCTCGTAGCTGTAGAGCCCACCGCGGTCCTGCCCCATCTGGACCAGCCACGGCCACACCGCGCTGGCCTCCGCGTCGATCCACTCGCCTTCCGTCGTCTGGATGACGCGGCCATCGACAAGCTCGTCGCCGGGTAATGACATATGGCTCTCTTCTTTGGTCGAGCCCCAGTTGCGGTAGAACCGCCGGGCAGCGTAGAGCAGAGCGGTCGCCGCCGCGACGCGCGTGATCGTCCTTCTAGTCATAAGGCAACCCTGCGGTGACTTGGCGGGGCTGGCTAGGGCCGGGAGTCCCCATCTGGCGCGCCAATAGACGTGACGTCCTGCGGTGGATGCGACAAACGGCTACATCACCCGGGACTTCGGTCCCTAGTGAGCGTTGACGAGCAGTGGTCGGATTCTAGGTGGATATCCACAACCACAAAGGAGGCAAAATGAGCAAGCTCGCTGTGCAAAACCGTCCGCGGTCGATCTTCCCGGAGCTGTCCGAGTTCTTTGAGGGGTTCCCGTCCTGGGCGCACCTGCGGCCTGCGCTCGGCACCCACGTCATTCGTGTCGAGGACGAGTTGAAGGACGGCAGCTATCAGTTGCATGCCGAAATTCCCGGAGTCGATCCCGCCAAGGATGTTGACATCACCGTGCGTGACGGTGTGTTGACGATCAAGGCTGAGCGTTCGGAGAGGAAAGAGTCGAACGGGCGCTCGGAATTCTCATACGGGTCGTTCATCCGCTCGGTCACGCTGCCGGCGGGTGCCGACGAGGACGCCATCAAGGCCACTTACGACAAAGGCATCCTCACCGTCTCGGTGCCGGTATCCGAAGCCGAACCAGCAGCGAAGCACGTTGCTGTCGAGTCTGGTTCCTAACACGAGGGGAGGTCCCGAGGCCATCAATCGCTTCGGGACCGCCCCTTCATATCTCCACCCAACCCATTACAGGAGCCGTCATGAGCATTGACAATTCAGGCCACGTCAGCAAGGACTGGACCGTCAAGATCACGATCGACGAACACGAAGGCCGTACCCGGGCCAAGGCGCATTTGCGCTGGCGAGATCAGGATTCGGTGGGTGTCGGCCTATCGCGGCTCGATCCAACGGACCGCGATGTCGCCGAGATCGGCGACGAATTGGCCGTCGCGCGCGCATTGTCGGACCTGGCCAGACGATTGATGGCCATTACGGCGCAAGACATCGAAGCCGTCACCAACCAGCCCGTGACATCTCTGCACTGACCGACGCACAACCGATGGATGGAGCACCGCAATGATGCGTGCGCGAGAGTCGACCAGGGGCACGCCGCGGCGTGTCTTCCGTGATCGCCGTGAGGCGGGCCGTGTCCTGGCCGGCCTGCTCGGCGCATACCGGGGCAAGGCGAACGTCATCGTTCTTGGTCTGCCCCGGGGCGGAATACCCGTCGCGTGGGAAGTAGCAGCAGCTCTCGGAGCTCCGCTCGATGCCTTTGTCGTGCGGAAGCTAGGCGCACCCGGCCACGAAGAGTTCGCTGTGGGTGCGCTCGCCAGCGGTGGACGCGTAGTGGTCAACGATGATGTCCTGCGCGCATTGCGCGTTACCCCGCAGCAGCTGCGTGACGTCGCCGAACATGAAGGGCGGGAACTGATCCGGCGTGAGGCGGCCTACCGCACGGGCCGCCCCCCTCTCGATCTGACCGGCAAGACGGTGATCCTGGTCGATGACGGTCTCGCGACCGGCGCCAGCATGCTGGCGGCGGTACAGGCGCTGCGGGAGATGGAACCCGCCGAGCTCGTGATCGCGGTGCCTGCAGCTCCGGAATCCACCATGCGTGAGTTCGCCAGCATCGTCGACGACGTCGTGTGCGCGTCGATGCCCACCCCCTTTCTCGCGGTCGGTGAGTCGTTCTGGGACTTCCGTCAGGTCAGCGACGAAGAAGTCCGACAACTCCTCGCCACCCCAACCACCGGTTTGTCCACCGCCACGATCCGAATCGCCGAGACGCCCGCTGAAGTGATCGGGCGCACGGCTGTCGATGCGCCTGCAGGCGTGCCCCCGCGAGAGGCTCTGGAAGAGATCATTGGCGACGCGCGAATCGTCTTGATCGGTGAAAGCTCCCATGGCACACATGAGTTCTATGAGGCGCGTGCCGAGATCACCAAGTGGCTCATCGAGGAAAAGGGATTCTGCGCTGTGGCCGCTGAGGCGGACTGGCCCGACGCGTACCGCGTCAATCGCTACGTGCGCGGCCTGGGCGGTGATGGTTCCGCGAACGACGCGTTGAGCGGATTCGAACGGTTCCCCGCCTGGATGTGGCGCAATGTCGTGGTCCGTGACTTCGTGGACTGGCTGCACGCCCATAACGGCCGCCGCCGGGAAACCGGGGGACCCCAAACGGGCTTCTACGGTCTGGACCTCTACAGCCTGCACCGGTCGATGCAGGAAGTGATTGCGTACCTCGACAACGTCGATCCCGTCGCCGCCGCGCGGGCACGGGAACGCTATGCATGCTTTGACCACACTTCGGCCGACGATGGCCAAGCCTATGGATTTACAGCCGCTTTTGGCGCCGGCCTGTCCTGCGAGCGTCAAGCGGTCGAGCAATTGGTCGATATGCAACGCAACGCGCTTGAGTATGCGCGCCGCGATGGACTGCTCGCTGAAGATGAGTTGTTCTACGCCCAGCAGAATGCGCAGACCGTCAGCAACGCGGAGGTCTATTACCGTGCGATGTTTGGTCGGCGCGTCACGTCCTGGAATCTTCGCGATCAACACATGGTCCAGACGCTGGATGCCCTGCTTGCCCATCTCGACCGGCGCACCGGAACAGAGCCTGCTCGAATTGTGGTGTGGGCACACAACTCTCATGTAGGTGACGCGAGGGCGACCGAAGTCGGCGCCGATGGCCAGGTCACCCTCGGGCAGTTGGTGCGCGAGCGGTACGGCGAGGCCTCTCGTTTGATCGGATTCACGACCTATTCGGGTACGGTGACAGCGGCCAGTGAATGGGGCGGAATCGCCGAGCGCAAGTTCGTCAGACCGGCTTTGAACGGAAGTGTCGAAGAACTGTTCCATGAGGCGGATAGGCCGGAATTCCTCGTTTCGCCGACGATCAGCCGCGACGCCGCCGAACCGCTGGACACCGTCCGGCTGGGCCGCGCCATCGGTGTGATCTACCTGCCAGCGACAGAACGGCAAAGCCACTACTACCACGTCCGCCCGGCGGATCAATTCGACGCGATCATCCATATCGACAAGACGCGGGCATTGGAACCGCTCGAGGTCACCAGTCACTGGGCGGCAGGCGAGACACCCGAGACCTACCCAACTGGATTGTAATGCCGCACAAGGCCATAATGCATGGTTCCCGCGGGCCCTACACGGCCAGGCTGTCTACTGCTGACGTGAAGCCGTTCGGTCCGGCATTCGATACAGCGCGGCGCCGGCCGTGATACCCGCTCCGGCGGCGACGAGAAGAACGCGGCCGCCCGGCCGAACCTGATCAGCCGCGCGGTCGAATGCCGCCGCCAACGAGGCCGTATGCGTTCCCTGGTCTTCTGCGACGAGGATCTTGCTCTCGGACAACCCGATACGCGCGGCAAGGGAGGCCAGGAAACCACTGTGTGCGGGCGCCGCGACGACTGCATCGATGTCGTCGAGCGTCAGCGCCGATGCGCGTAGGCATGCCTCGGCGGCTTGTGCGGCAGCAGTTGCGAACAGTTCATCAGAGGCCTCCGCCACGGCGAAGCGAAGCACATTGCGTCCATCGAGGAGTCCGACTGTGGCACTGAAGCTGTCGCCGTCATCTGGGATGCTGATCCAATGAATGTGCTCGAGGCCGCGGTCATCGTCGGACCAGTCACATAACAAGGCTGCACCGGCCGGTGAGAACGGAAAGGTCTCACTCATTCCGCGGCCGGGGTCAGCATCGCTGGCCACCACTAGAGCCAGGTCGATCGAGCGTGACTTCAGGAAGCCGTCAACGATCTGCAAGGCGGTGAGAACTCCGCAGGAGCCGTTTGAGATATCGAATGAGAATGTGCCGTGCGCCTGTTCGTGCGGGTCTTCGGGATTGGCGCCGATGTCCTGTTGGATCATCGCGGCGAGCGCTGGCTCGGCCAGGTTGCGGTCACGGTATATGCCCGCGTTTATCAACAGATCCACATCGTCTGCATTTCGTCCCGCCTCGTTCAGGCAGTGCTTGGCAGCCTTGACGGCCAGGCGGAGGGCGCTGTGACGAGTCCGCCACCCGCCGTCGATGAGAGAAACCTGCTCAATCACTGTGCCCATAGCGTTTCACCAATTCTTCGTCGAGTGTCAGGAGCACGATGCCGATCTCCAACCCAGAGGCCAAGGCGATCAGCGCAACCGTCTCGCCGGGCCGGATATGTCGCGATTCAAGTTCTTCTATGAGTGCGACCGTGTGGGTGGTGGAGGCGGTGTTGCCATACCGGTCGACGGTGATCACGGCATCGTGCTGGGGGCTCTCTCCGAAATAGTCCGACATCTTGGCCATCCCCTTGCGAATCGCCCGTGCGGAGGTCTGGTGAGTGATCACATGATCGATGTCGTGCAGCGAGAGTCCCACTGTGTCCAGCACTTCGTGGAGCAGCAGGGGGGTGTTGGCCATGGCCGCCCGGTGGATGCCTCTGGCGTCGGTGAACATTCGCGCGGCTGGCTCATCACCCTTGGGGTAGGCCAGACATAGTCGGCTGTAGTCGGCCACGGTCGTGAATCCGGCGAACTTGATCCCCTCGGATCCGGCGGGTGCTCGCTCGAGGAGAAGTGCCGCTCCAGCGTCGCCGAGTGTCAGCGATGCCAGCTCCTTGCTCATGATGTTCCGGATATGCCGGGCTGCATTTTGGCCAAGTTGTGAGATGTACTCCCCGCTGACCACCAATGCGCGTTCGATGGTTCCCTGGCGAATCCAGTTGTTCGCGACGGTCACACCGGTGAGCATTCCTGCGCAGGCGTTCGAGAGGTCAAACGTCATCGCCTGATCGGCTCCGATCGCATGCGCCACAGCGCCACTCATCGTTGGTTCCATCCGCTGAGTCAGGCCGCCGCGGAGTTTCGTGATGCTGCAACTGATCACCACGTCGAGCGATGCGGCGTCGCGCCGTGCCCGGTCAAGAGCGTCCATTGCTGCCGCGGTGGCCAGACTGTAGGAGTCTTCCTCGCCCACTGAGACGCGGCGTTCATGTATTCCCGTCAGCCGCTCGAGGTCGATGTGCGTGTGATGGCGCGTCGTCGCCATCAGGTCGTCTGTCGTGAGGTGCGTAACCGGAAGGCGCCGTCCAGCCCCGGCAACACGTGTGCGAAACAGGGCCGTGGGCCCTCCGCTCGAGGGATCTTCGACCAGCCAGTCCGTACGCATTCTTGAATCGTGCCTCGCGGCGCAGCCCAAAGTTAGGGCGCTTCGGGCACGGTCGCGGGGACCTTTGACCCTTCGTGCGTGCGCGCGTCGTTCCTAATCTCGGTATATGGGCAAGCAACGACCATGGCTCGCGGGTCTGATGGCGGTAGTCGGCGCCGTCGCGCTGTACCGACTGCAGTTGCGTCCGTGGATGTACACGTGGGGAGCCAGCGACGATGAGATCAAGGCGTGGCTCCCGGGTGACGAACTCGTGGCGTCGCATACCGCGCGCACCACGCGAGCGTTGACGATCGACGCACCCGTTTCTGCCGTGTGGCCATGGCTGGCGCAGATCGGCGAGGACCGCGGCGGGTTCTACAGCTATTCGGTGCTGGAACGGGCTGCGGGCGCGCACATTGAGAACGCAAACACCGTCCACCCCGAGTGGCAGGACGTGCACGTCGGAGACACCGTCTGGCTCGCCCGCCGCTACGGCGATGCTGCACGGCAGGTGGTGGCTGCGGTGGCGCCAGGATCGCATCTGGTGTTGATGTCGCCCGGCGACTTCGAGCGGGTGCAGCAAGGAAACAAAGCTTCGGGTGCCTGGGGTTTCTATCTTCGGCGCAAAGACGGGTGGACCCGGTTGATCGCGCGGGGGAGCGGTGGCGCCGTCGGGCACGTTGCGTTCGACGTGCCCCATTTCGTCATGGAGCAAAAGATGATGCGCGGTATCCGCGATCGCGCCGAACAGTCGCGTCGAGATCAGGTCCACGCATTCGTGGGGCACAAATATCAAGGCGAGGCAACAAACACCAGCAGTCTCGTCAAATAGTCGCTGAGAACGGGCCACCGTCGGGCCTGGCAAGTGCGACGATAGCGGTGTGACCGACCCCGTCGAGTCGGGCGTTGAAAGGACCAAGCGCCCGCTCCGCGACACGTTGTCCCAACTACGCTTGCGTGAACTGCTCATGGAGGTCCAGGACCGTGTCGAGCAGATCGTCGAGGGCCGCGATCGGCTGGACGGACTGCTCGACGCGATGCTGGCGGTCACTTCCGGACTCGAACTCGACGAGACCCTCCGCACGATCGTGCACACCGCCATCGAGTTGGTCGACGCCCATTACGGAGCGGTGGGCGTGCGTGGCCACGACCACGAACTAGTCGAATTCATCTACGAGGGCATCGACGAGGAGATGCGCAAGAAGATCGGGCATCTCCCCGAGGGCCGAGGCGTGCTGGGTGTTCTGATCGATGACCCCAAACCCATTCGGCTCGACAACATCTCTCACCATGCAACTTCGGTCGGCTTTCCGCCGAACCACCCACCGATGCGGACCTTCCTCGGAGTGCCAGTGCGCATCCGCGATGAGGTCTTCGGCAACCTGTATCTGACGGAGAAGGCGGGTGGGCTGCCGTTCAGCGAGGACGACGAGGTCTTGGTCCAGGCCCTCGCCGCGGCGGCGGGCATCGCGATCGACAATGCCCGGCTCTATGAGGCGTCCAAGACGCGACAGTCCTGGATCGAGGCCACCCGTGACATCGGCACCGAGTTGCTGTCCGGTACCGATCCGGCTCGCGTGTTCCGGTTGGTCGCCGACGAGTGTCGAGAGCTCAGCGGTGCCGCCACGACGTTCGTGGCCGTGCCCGCCGATCCCGAGCTGCCGGCAAGCGACACCACCGAACTCGTCATAGCCGCGACGGCCGGCATCGACGAGCCCATGGACGCGCACGCGATCCCCGTCCAAGGGACCGTCATCGGTGAGGCTTTTGCTCAGCGCCTGCCCGGGCGTTTCGACAGCCTCACTCTGACCCTCGGCGATGCGACCGCCACCGGCCCGGCGCTCGTGTTGCCGTTGCGTGCCACGGACGCCGTCGCCGGGGTTCTGGTGGCCCTGCGGCCCGTAGGCGCCCCCCCGTTCAGCTCCGACCAACTCGACATGATGTCCGCCTTCGCCGACCAGGCAGCCTTGGCGTGGCAACTGGCCAGCGCGCAGCGACAGATGCGCGAACTGAGCATCCTGACAGACCGGGATCGCATCGCTCGTGATCTGCACGATCACGTCATACAGCGCCTCTTCGCCGTCGGTCTGGCGCTGCAGGGGACGATTCCACGTGCGCGCTCTCCCGAAGTGCAACAACGACTTACGGGCTGCGTCGACGATCTCCAAGACGTCATTCAGGATATCCGTACCGCGATCTTCGACCTGCACGGCGCTTCGTCGGGAGTTACTCGGTTACGTCAGCGCCTTGACGAGGCCGTCGCACAATTTGCAAGCTCGGAAGTCCGCACGACGCTGCAGTACGTGGGTCCGCTGTCCGTCGTCGATGCCGCACTCGCCGACCACGCCGAGGCGGTGGTCCGTGAAGCGGTGAGCAATGCCGTCCGCCATGCTCACGCCACGTCACTCACCGTCACCGTCGCAGTCGCCGACGACTTGTGCATCGAAGTAGTCGACGACGGCCGTGGCATACCTGACGACGTCACCAGAAGCGGCCTGGCGAACCTTCACCAACGTGCTGGCGACGCCAGTGGCACATTCACTGTTGAGGCATTGCCGGGACGCGGCACCAAGCTGCGATGGTGTGCGCCGTTGCCATGACGCGATGGTCCACGACAATTGAGGCCACTATGACGTGGACCGAGTGGGCCCCAGGCATCGCGCAGTTTCGGGGTTACAAACGGGCCTGGCTGCGTGGCGACCTGCTGGCCGGGCTCACGGTGGCCGCGTATCTGATCCCGCAAGTGATGGCGTATGCGACGCTGGCCGGTCTGCCACCGATCGCCGGACTGTGGACGGCAATGGCACCGCTGTTGATCTACGCCCTACTCGGATCGTCGCGCCACCTGTCTGTGGGTCCCGAGTCGACCACCGCGCTGATGGTCGTCGCGGTTCTGGCACCTTTCGCCGCCGGAGACGCCAGTCGCTACGCCGCGCTCGCGGCGGTTCTCGGGGTGCTTGTCGGCGCCATCTGTTTCGTGGCAGGCATTGCCCGGCTGGGTTTTCTCGCCAATCTATTGTCGCGGCCGGTGCTGGTCGGCTATATGGCCGGTGTTGCGCTCGTGATGATCGCAAGCCAACTTGGCAAGCTGACCGGCGCCTCGTGGTTGGGCGACGAATTCGTTGACCAAATGCGCTCATTCGCGCGGGGAATGGGCGACCTTCACTGGCCGACGATGCTGTTGGCCGGTGCGGTGCTCGCTCCTCCTGGCGCTGGACCGTTGGGCGCCAACGGTTCCCGGCCCGCTCATTGCCGTGGTGCTCGCCGCCGCGGCGGTGGCGGCGTTGTCGCTGGAATCCAAAGGGATCGTTGTGGTCGGATCTGTTCCATCCGGTCTGCCCGACACCCGCCGTGCCGTCTGTTCGCCAAACGAGTTGGCGGCGTTGGTGATTCCGGCGGCCGGATAGCGATTGTCGCGTTCTCGGACAACATCTTGACGGCCAGAATCTTCGCTAGCCGCCACGGCTACGAGATCGACGCCAACGCTGAGCTGCGGGCGATCGGAGTTTGCAACTTGCAGCCGGCCTCACTCGCGGTTTCCCGGTCAGCTCCAGCGGCAGCCGAACCGCGATCGGTGACGCAGTCGGAAGCCGCACGCAGCTCTACTCGCTGGTGGCCTTGGCGTCGGTGCTTGTGGTCATGCTGTTCGCGACCGATCTGTTGGCACACTTCCCGTCCGCGGCGCTGGGGGCGCTGGTCGTCTACGCCGCACTGCGACTCATCGATATCTCTGAATTCCGTCGACTGGCACGTTTCCGCCGTAGCGAACTGGCTCTTGCGCTGCTGACCACCGCGGCGGTCCTGGGTTTCGGAGTTCTCTACGGTGTGCTTGCGGCGTCGCGCTTTCGGTCCTGGATCTGCTTCGACGAGTAGCGCGCGCCCACGACAGCGTGCTCGGCTTCGTGCCAGGGCTCGCGGGCATGCATGACATCGATGACTATCCGCAGGCCGAACTGGTGCCCGGTCTGGTGGTGTACCGCTACGACGCGCCGTTGTGCTTCGCTAACGCCGAGGACTTCCGCAACCGCGCGTTGCACGCTGTCGATCAGTACCCGCAGCCCGTCGAATGGTTCGTCCTCAATGCCGAGGCGAACGTGGAGATCGACATCACCGCGCTCGACGCGCTCGACCAGCTCCGTGCTGATTTGGAGGGTCGTGGGATCGTGTTCGCGATGGCCCGCGTCAAGCAGGATCTGCGTGACGCGCTGAAGCGGGCGGCCTGCTGACGAAGATCGGCGACGAACGAATCTTCATGACGCTGCCGACCGCCATTGAGGCATTTCGGAATCGGTGACTGCGCAAGGCATCTACGTCATCCCATGAGTGAGGTGACTGCCAGTGCAGCCACGCACAGCACCACCACTGCCGTCGTGATGCCGTAGGCGAACGTGCTAGCCCAGCCGATAGTGAAGCGGCCCATGAGGTCGCGGTCCCGCCCGATGCCGATCATCGCGAAAAGCAGCGGCACCAGCAGCACCGCGTTGAGCGCCTGGGTGGCCACGAGGATCGTTCACCAACGGGATGTTCGGAATCAGGACGGTGAGCGCGCCGACGAGCGTGACGATCCCGAACGTCAGATAGAAGGGTCGGGCCTCGGTGTACGGATCGTCCAACGCCGCTTCGATGCCCGCGTATTCGCATACCGAGTAGGCCGTCGAGAGCGGCAGGATGGAAGCCGCCAGGAACGCGGCCCCGATCAGACCGACGGCGAACAGTGTCGACGCCGCCTTGCCGGCCAGCGGTTGCAGTGCCACTGCGGCATCGGCGGCGTCCGTGGATGGATCGGCCGTCGCGGTGGAGCGTCGCCGCACACGCCACCACCACGAAGAAGCCGATAATGCCGGTGAGTACAGCGCCCGTGATCACGTCGACCCGCTCGAGGGAGAGGTCCTCGGTTCGAAGCTTCTTGTCGACAGCGTAGGACTGGATGAACGATAGCCCCCACGGAGCGAGCGTGGTGCCGACGGTGGCGGTGACGATGGCGATGGCCGCGCTGTTGGCCGGCAGGCTCGGCACCAGCATGCCGTGG
>CAWJDL010000013.1:0-381750 GCA_963841555.1 uncultured Actinomycetota bacterium | reverse complement strand
TCAAGTTCTAGAGTCCTGTGGCCCGATGTCGGGCTGGAAGGGACGATGAATAGATGGCTGGTCGGAAGCGGCATTCCGCGGAGGACATCGTGCGCAAGCTGCGCCACGCGGACGAGCTGGCTGCTGCAGGCAAGACCGGCGAGGAGGTCGCCGCCGAACTCGGTGTCTCTGCGGCGACGTTGTACAACTGGCGCCGCGGCTACGGCGGGATGGATACCGACGCCGCCAAGGAACTCAAGGAGCTGCGCGAGCAGAACTCCCGGCTCAAGCGGCTACTGGCCGAGGCTGAACTCGAGAAGGACGCGCTGCGGGAGGTGGCCAAGGGAAAATTCTGAGCCCGGCTGCCAAGCGCCGCGCCGTGGACATGCTCAAGGAGACCTTGAAGATGTCGGAGCGGTTGGCGTGCAAGGCTGTTGGGCTGGCCCGCTCCACCTACCGCCGTCTGCCGATTGGGCAGACCCTTGCTGATCCTGATGCCGAGATGAGGGCCTGGCTGCGCGCGTATGCCGCCAAACACCCGTGCCATGGGTTCCGGCGTGCCTGGGCGGCGTTGCGCTTCGATGAGCGCCGCGAGGTCAACAAGAAGAAGATCCACCGGCTGTGGCGCGAAGAAGGGCTGCAGGTGCGCGTGCACAGTCCGCGCAAGAGAGCCGGAGTGTCCTCGATCCCGCCGGTCGAGGCTGATGCGCCGAACGTGGTGTGGGCGATCGATTTTCAGTTCGACTCCACCATCGACGGCAAGGCCATCAAGATCGCCTCGATGATCGACGAACACACCCGGTGTTCGCTGCTGCACGTCGTCGAGCGTTCGATCACCGCCGAGCGTCTGGTGATCGAGCTCGAAGATGCGTTCGCCGCCGCGGGTGGGCCGCCGAAGGTGCTGCGGATGGATAACGGCCCGGAGTTGGTTTCTCAAGCGCTGCAACGGTTCTGCGAGAACAAGGTTGGACTGTCCTACATTCCGCCGGGGACTCCGTGGAACAATGGCTACATCGAATCGTTCAACAACCGCCTGCGGAAGGAGTGCCTCAACCGCAACCACTGGAACACCCTGTTCGAGGCCCGCGTGGTCATCGGCGACTTCAAACACGAGCACAACCAACGACACCGCCACTCGGCTCTGGGCTACCGAACCCCGGCCGAGTACGCTGCCGGATGCAGGCACACCCACACCCCGGCGGCCTGCCAGATCAACTGAATCCGGAACAAAACAACCCGACTCTAGATCGGGGTGGACTCAGTAACGGGGACTCGCCATCCCCGCTTCAGCAGCGACGGGCTGCCGAGGACGACCAACTACAACATCGCCGCGGTCATCGCTGGTCTCAGTGACGACGCGGTCCGGCAGAAGTAGAAGATCAACCAATGACTCTTCGAATCATGCGAGACCGCCAAGCACTGCTCAGCGCAGTGGTCGTGGCGATTGCCATCACGACGACAGGATGTCACGTGTCCCAGCCAAATCCGCCCACTCCGTCCACCGAGGCGACGAAAGCGCTTGATCAGCTGAAATCCCTGCCATCGCTCGAAGACACGACGACGCAGGTTCAAGCAGCGATCGACGAAATCACCACAGCCGCAAGCAAAGTCATCCCCGGCATCGTGTGGACAACCGCGGGCAACGAAGACACGGGCAACTGCGAGGCGCCCTACGAGCAGACCGACGGCAAGCGATACTTCTTGCCGAATCGCGTGGCCGACAATGTTGCCGTCTCCGAGCAGCAGTGGAATGACCTTCTTCAGGTCGCCAAAGATGGTGCCGCCAAGCTCGGCGCGACGGATGTCCAGGTCATGCAGGCCCAGCCAGGGAAACATGACGTGTGGTTCTCCGGTCCCGCAGGGGTGTTCATCAAGTTCTCCTACAAGGGCAACATGGTTGTTTCCGGCTACACCGGCTGCCGACTACCGCGCGACAAGAAGTAGAAAGTTCAGCGACCCTACATCCCCCCATAAGTGGCGGGCTGAGCGCGGCTAGCCGTCAGAACGAGGGGCGCACGCACAACGCTTCTAGTGGTGACCGCCTTCTACAGGCCGCCGCACCGCGAGGGGGCCAAGAACGGCGAGTGCCAGGGGCAATCCGCCGGTAAAGGCTGCGGCGGCGGAGGCGTATACGGCGGAGGAGGTGGAGGCGGAGGCCCAGCATCATGCGGGACGCCATGCCACGGATAGATCATGTTGGAGGCAATATCGACGACACCCTCCGAGTTCCAGTACCAGTCGTGGCAGATATTCCAGTCCCACGTAATGACCTGACTCCCCGGTATCAGGGGGTCGCCTGGACACCAGTGAGTGCAGCTGCCTATCGCAGCCGGGCAGTTCCCCCCTGAATAGCTAGGGCCAAAGGCGGGGTCGGCTTGCGCGGTTCCGCTGACCAGACCCATGCCGGCCAGGCCCAAACCGCCTGACACCACGACAGCAGTTGCGAACCGCGAAATCCGGTTCATGGTTGGTTCCTTTCGTGAGGCGCCACCCCGCTGGCGTTGTTAGTGCTGTTAAGTACAGACCGTCGGGATGGCTACCGATCCCAACAATCGTGGCGGCCAAGAAATCCACGATGCTTTTAGCCGTCAACGTCTGCGAGATCACGGACACCAGGGAGGGATTGGGCAGAAATTGAGGCCAGGCGGCGGAGGTGGGGGCGGCGGAGGTGGAGCCTCTCCATCGAAAATATTCTGAGCGACATTGCCCTGTCCGAAATAGACGTACCAGTAGGTGTGGCAGACGTTCGAGTCCCACACCACTGGGTTCGTACGAAGGTTGCCGGTCTGCACCGGCGGATCCCCCGGGCACCAGCGACATGGGCCGGATGGGTTGTCCTCCGAACAGCCGGGCCAGGAACCTAGCGGCACAGGAGCACTAGGCAGGCCCTGGGCCGTACCTGCGCCCACCACTCCCGCGACGCCGCCCCAGACCAGCACCGTCATTGATAGCGCCACGATTAGTCGTCTCATGACGGTTCCCTTCGTTGCCGTCGGCCCGTGGTGGCCGGCCACATAAAGGTTGCGCCGGAAGCCTTGGCGGATTCTTGGAAGCCGTCGGATGAATAGAGCCTCACGCGTCACGGTGATCCCCTCGTCGGTGCGTGGTGGCACCCCGACCCCTTCACCACCGATGAGCAAAGCTGTATACGGCTGATTTTGAACCTGTGAAAGCGCGTGGCAACGGAAACGTCAATTTTGGGCATATAACATCCGCGAAAGTCATTTCTAGCTGTTCTCTCGTTTACCGTTCGGGCGGGAATTGGGGTCGGCCTCCGTCCCCGGCTGCCTCCAGCACGCCCACACCACTCCCCTCGAAGTTTGCTGCGGAGTGCGGTAACTTCCCTGACATGCGGCTAGCCGGCGCCTTTTTCGCAAACCGTGCGGAGGTTGTGGACGACATGCTCAACGTCGAGGGCGGCTTCTGGGCAACCACAGCGGTCCCGGCCCGCGCTGCTGCTTTCCAATGCAGCTGTGTCGTGCTGTGCGATACCCGACGACGCGACGTGGGCACGCAGTACACAATGCACATCGATGCCGCCGGTCCTACGGGCCAGCGCTGGGCGCCCGCCTGGTCGACGAACTTCCAGCTCCCCAGCGCCTTGAAATTCATGGTTCTGACCCAGATAGCCCTCCCCGTCGAGCCCAACGGCGAGCGACACGTCTGCAGCTTCCGGCTGGACGGAAGCCACGAGCGGTTCGACATACCGTTGGATGTCGTCGTCCAGTGACGAGTCCACGTCCCAGAAAACGTTCATCGACCACACGTCACCCGTTAGGCTTCCCGAAGGCCAACCGGTCATGACGACCAAGGGGTGGGACATGATTCGCGAACTTCTTGCCGCCGCTGCGATCGCGGGCGTCGCCGTCAGCACGGCGCCTGCCGCCGTCGCGGACGACGGCAACCTGTACTTCGACAGGCCCGGGCGCTACTCCACCGACGTGCCGGGCATGAACTACGACGCCCATCTCACTGCGCCATGCGACAACATGGAGCTCTTCACCTTCGGGCGCGGCCCTGGCGGTGAAGCCCTGCAATGCCGTTGGATCGAAAATCAGTGGCCCCCCATCTACACCGGCTTCTGGGTGGCCACCTACGAGTTGTTCGGGGTTCAAAACATCGGCTCGCCATGCCCCAAGCCACAAGCTGCGGCCCAAGCTCCCGACGGGCGCCCATTGCTATGCCTCGGGGACCAGGGTTGGCAGGCCGGCTTCTTTACCCGCGACGGCTTCTTCCCGAGGTAGCTGCCATTTCGTACCGCAAAGGCTGAATCCGTTTAGCTACTACGGGCTTTCGCTGGGGTAATACCTGCTGGGCACAAGTGCAGGTTCGCCAGGTCGATACGCGCGCAGCGTTCGGCTCGGCGGGGTACCGAACGCTTCCTTGTAGGCCATGCTGAACCGGGCCGGGTGGCCGAACCGCCATCGACTGGCGATCTCCATCACGGTGTCAATGGAGGGGTCAGCGGCCAGAAGATCGTGGTGCGCCCGGTGCAGGCGCACCCGTCGCAGATACTCGAGCGGCGTGGTACCGAGACAGCGACGAAATGTGTACTGAACCGTGCGGGGGGTGACACCGATCGCCGCCGCGATGTCGGTCAACCGGATGTCAAGGTGGGCGTTCTCTTCGATGAACGCGATTGCCCGACGCAACGTCTGGGGTTGCGCGGCAAATGTTTCGGCCTTCTTCCGCATTAGCCCGTCGGTATACCCGACGACCGAGATCCCAAACCGCCCTCGCCGCCGGTCTCTGTCCTGACACCATTTGCCCATGACCGAACGCATCGAAGTCCAGCGCCCGATTGCCGCACCGGCGGCCGACATCTTCGCCGTCCTATGCGACCCGCAGGGCCACGTCGCAATCGACGCCACCGGCATGCTGCAGGCCGCCGACGGCGATCCCGTCCGCGCCGTCGGTGACAGCTTCGTCGTACACATGGATCGCGAGTCGCTTAACGACTTTCCGCTCGGCAAGTACGACGTCACCGTAGAGATCCGCGAATACGAGAAAGACCGACTGATCGCCTGGACCGTCCTCGGCCAAATCCAGCCAAACATCGGGCACATCTACGGCTATCGGCTCGATCCGGCCGACGGCGACACGCTGGTCACGTCGTTCTACGACTGGTCCGACATCGACCCGCACTGGCGCGACGCCAACATCTTTCCGATCATTTCCGAGCTCGCGCTCCGCGCCACCCTGGGCATCCTCGACCGCACTGTGCGCCGCGGATATCCCCGCGGCTAGACACACACCAAGCGTCAACCAAAGGTTGACGAATCAGGGTCGTCAACCTAGGGTTGACGGCATGACCGAGTCAGCGAAGATCGCCTACCCCGTACGCCTCGACGACCTCATCGGTGTCATCAAGCAGGTGCACGCCGAACCGCTGGATCAGCTCACCGACGCGGTGCTCGCCGCCGAAACCCTCGGCGAGGTCGCCGACCATCTCATCGGCCACTTCGTCGACCAGGCCCGCAAGTCCGGGGCGTCGTGGACCGAGATCGGAAAGTGCATGGGCGTCACCAAGCAGGCCGCGCAAAAACGGTTCGTGCCGAAGGTTGACGCAGCGCTCGACCCGGAGGCGGGCTTCGGCCGGTTCACCCCGCGCGCCCGCAACGTCGTTGTGGAGGCGCAGAACAAGGCCCACGGCGCCGGCAATGCCGAGATTCAGCCGGCCCATTTGCTTCTCGCCCTGTTCACCGATCCCGGCGGCCTGGCCGCCAAGCTGCTCGCCGGCCAGGGCATCGAAGCCGACGCCGTGAACAAGGCCATCACGCTGCCCCCGCGCGTCGACGACCTCCCCGTGCTGATTCCGTTCAGCGGGCAGGCCAAGAAGGCGCTGGAACTGACGTTCCGCCAAGCACTTCGGCTGGGCCACAACTACGTCGGCACCGAACACATCCTGCTGGCGCTGTATGAAGCCGAAGACGACGACGGCACGTTGCACCAGCTGGGTGTGGACAGGGACCGCTTCGAGCGCGAACTGGTCGCGGCACTCGAGTCCTACACAAAGGGCTGATCTCACATCCGCCAGCGCCGCCGCGTCTTCATGATGTGAGGGTGCGACCGTTCGAGGACGTGGTAGCGCAGCACGGTGCGACCGTGCTGCGGGTCTGCCGCGCCGTCGTCGGGCCCGTCGACGCCGAGGACGCCTGGTCCGAGACGTTCTTGTCGGCGCTGCGCGCCTACCCCGAGCTGCCCGCCGACGCCAACGTCGAGGCCTGGCTCGTCACGATCGCTCACCGCCGCGCCGTCGACATCGGACGCGCCCGCTCACGCCGCCCCGTGCCCACCGACACCCTGCCCGAACGCCCCGCCACCCACGCCGACCCCGCGACGAGCGACCCCGACCTGTGGAGCGCTCTGCAGCGGCTGCCCACCAAACAACGCCAGGCCTTGGCTTACCACCACATCGTCGGCCTCCCGTTCGCCGAGATCGCCGACCTGCTCGGCAACTCCCCCGACGCCGCGCGCCGCGCCGCCGCCGACGGACTCAAGACACTACGCAAGCACTACCGTAAGGACGAAACCGCATGAACACCAACCTTTTTGACGCTCTCGCCTCAGACGAGGCCGCCACGCTCTCCCGGCTGCACCGCCGGCTGGAGCATGACGCTGACACCGCCGACATGCTCGACGTCGCCTACCGCACCGTCGACACCCCGGTCGGCACACTCCTGCTGGCCGCTACCACCGCCGGACTGGTGCGGGTCGCCTACGACGTCGAAGGCCACGACGCTGTGCTGGCCGGGCTTGCCGACCGAATCAGTCCGCGGGTGCTACGCGCCCCCGCACGGCTGGATAGCGCGGCCCGGCAGATCGACGAGTACTTCGCCAAGCGCCGCACCGTCTTTGAGGTGCCCGTCGACCTCCGACTCGCGGAGGGCTTCCGCCGCAACGTCATCGAGCATCTGCGTGACATCGGCTACGGGCACCGGGAGAGCTATGCAGCGGTGGCGGCCGCCATCGGAAATCCCCGCGCGGTGCGCGCCGTCGGCACCGCGTGCGCCCATAACCCGCTACCGGTGGTGATCCCCTGCCACCGCGTCGTGCGGTCCGACGGGTCGACGGGTCAGTACGTCGGCGGGCCACTGGCCAAGTCGACGCTGCTCGACCTTGAGGCCGCCTGAAACCGGGAATGAAAGCGCGGGCGCGACGGTAGACAAGAGCATGAAACTCAACGACGCCGCGCGCGAGCTCATCGGAGATGGCACCGACGCCACGCTCGTCACGCTCAACCCCGACGGCAGCCCTCAGGCGACCGTCGTCTGGGTCGCTCTGGAATCGACGCCCGACGGCGACGAGATCGTCTCGGCGCACCTTGCCGAGTACCAGAAGACCCGCAACGTTCGCCGCGACCCACGCGTCGCCGTGACGATCCTGTCCACCAAGCACCCGCTGCAGCAGACGCCCTACCTGGTGATCACGGGGACGGCGCGCATCGAGCAGGGTGGCGCGCCCGAGCTTCTCAAGAAGCTGGCCAAGACGATGCTGGGCAGCGACGAGCACTTCCCTCCGCCGAATTCCCCGCCAGGGCTGCTCACCCGCGTCCGGATCGAGAAGGTCGGCGGCTTCGGGCCCTGCGCGTCCTGACGTCGAAGCGGCTGTAACACGTTTCAGTTTGTGCCATCATTCCTGGCATGCGTCGCTGGTTCGTGCTTCTAGTCGCCACGCTGGCCGCCACCGCTGGTTTGACGGCTGCGCCGGCCAGCGCGGAGCATCCCGATCGGCAATATCGGCGACACCTTGCGCGTCACCTTCAAGGGCATCGTCGCCGACGTGACCGTGCACGACGTGTTGCCTGTCGATCCTCCGCCTCCGGGCTACGTCGCGACCGGTTCGCCGAGGTGGATCAACCAAGGCGGGCCCTGGAAGGCCCCGATCACCGTTCACACGATCCAGGCACCCAACCCCTACGCGATGGCCCTTGCGTTCACGTTCAGTGGTGTCACCCCATACGCCGACGCGTACGTGTCCAAGCACACCGATGCTCCCGACTCCTTGGAGAACGCGCTGCGAAATGCGCCGCCAGGAGCAACGGTCGACGGTGCCGTCTATTGGCAGGTCTACCGCGCCCTGGTCACCAACGTGGTGCTGATCAACCCGCAAACCGGCCAGCGCCTGGCGCAGTGGAACATTTGGCAGCCGGGAGCACCGCTACCGTAGGCCCCTATGGCCATTGACGTCGCCGCGGCCAACGAGGCCGACCTGCCCGAGCTCGCCGACGTCGCCGCCAGCACCTTTCCGTTGGCGTGTCCCCCTTCGGTGACACCGGAGAACATCGTCGCGTTCATCGACGAGAACCTGTCGCAGGCGCGGTTCCGCGACTACCTGGCCGATCCCGATCGCGCGGTGCTGGCCGCGCGCGACGACGGTCGAATCGTGGGCTATGTCATGCTGATTCGCGGCGTTCCCGACGACGACGATGTGCAGCGGGCCGTCACACTGCGCCCTGCCGTCGAGTTGTCGAAGATGTACGTGCTGCCCGACAGCCACGGCGCCGGCGTCTCTGCGGCGTTGATGACCGCGGCGTTGAAGCAGGCCACCGATCTGCACGCCAGGTGCATATGGCTGGGTGTCAATCAGCACAACCAACGCGCGCAACGCTTTTACGCCAAGCACGGCTTTAGCATCAACGGCACCAAGACCTTTCGGCTCGGCGCGGGCGTCGAGAACGACTATGTGATGGTGCGCCCGCTCTGACCGGCGGCGGTCAAGGCCAACAGCCGCGACGTAGCCCGCAGATACTTCTTCCGGAAGCCGCCTGCCAGCATCTCGTCGGAAAAGATGGTGTCCAGCTTTGTACCCGAGGCAATCACCGGGATGCCCGCGTCGTAGAGCCGGTCGGTCAACGACACCAGCCGGAGCGCGACATTCTGGTCGTCGATCGGATGCACGCCGGTGATGAACACCGCTGTAACGCCCTCGATCAGCGTCAGATACCGCGACGGATGCATGGTCGCCAGGTGCGCGCACAACGCGTCGAAGTCGTCCAGCGTCGCGCCGGGAACCTCGGCGGCGCGCGTCGCGACCTCCTCATCGCTCAAGGGTTCGGGCGCAGGCGGAAGATCGCGATGACGGTAGTCCGGCCCGTCGATCCGCACCGAGGTGAAAATGCTTGCCAGCGTGCTGATCTCGCGCAGAAAATCCTGGACGGCGAAGCGGCCCTCACCGAGTTGCTCGGGCAGCGTGTTCGACGTCGCTGCCACCGACACACCGCGCGCCACCAGTTCAGACAGCAGCCGCGAGATCAGCGTGGTGTTGCCCGGATCGTCCAGCTCGAACTCGTCGATGCACACCACGACGTAATCGGCCAGCAGTTCGATGCACTCGACGAAGCCGAATACCCCGGCCAACTGGGTCAGCTCGCCGAACGTGGCGAAGGCCTTCGGCTCGGGAACGTCAAAGAACGACGACGCGAGCAGGTGCGTCTTGCCGACGCCGAACCCGCCGTCGAGGTAGATGCCGACACCGGGCAGCGCCCCGCGCCTGCCGAACAGCTTCTTCTTGCCGGCCCGCCGCGCCACCGCCTGTTCGCAGAACTGTCCGCACGACCGCACGGCCGCCGCCTGCGACGGTTCGGCGGGGTCTGGCTTGTAGGTGTCGAAGCTGACGTCGGAAAACGTCGGCGGTGGAATCAGCTGGGCGATCAGCCGCTCCGGCGTGACGCTGGGGTGCCGATCGACCAGATGGGCGACACCACCGGACCCGTGCATGCACGCACCATAGCGGCGTGCTGCAATTCTGCGTATGCCTGACGACGGTGCCGGGATCCAGCTCACAGTGCTAGGGGCCGCCGAATCGGCCGACGATGGCCGGCTCGCCGACTTCTACACCTACCCCGACGACCTGCAGTCGTGCTGGGTGCGCGGCAACATGATCGCCAGCCTCGACGGCGGGGCCACCGACGACGGCAAGGCCGGCGGGCTCGCAGGTAGGGGTGACCGCGCGGTGTTCTCACTCATGCGCCATGCCGCCGACGTCATCCTGGTCGGCGCCGCCACAGTGCGCATCGAGAACTACTCCGGCGCCCAGCTTCCCGTCGCCGCGAGGCAGGCGCGCCAACGCCGCGGGCAGGCCGAAGTACCGCCGATCGCCGTCGTCACCCGGTCTGGCGACCTCGATCCGAGCGCCCTGTTGTTTACCCGCACCGAGGCGACCCCGCTGATCCTGACCAGCGCACGGACCGTCGAGGACACCCGCCAGCGGCTGGGCGCCGTCGCTGAGGTCATTGACGCATCCGGGACGGACCCGAACTCCGCCGACCCCGCGGTGGTCCTGAGAGTTCTCGCCGAGCGCGGGCTTTTCCGCGTCCTCACCGAAGGCGGCCCGCTGTTCCTTGGCTCGCTGATCGAGAACGGGCTGTTGCACGAGCTGTGCCTCACTGTTGCGCCGATCCTGGTGGGAGGCGCGTCCAAGCGGATCGTCACCGGCCTCGGCCACGTGCATACCAAGATGCGGCGCGCGCACCTACTCGCCGACGACGACGGGTACCTGTACACCCGCTACGTTCGGGCCGATTAGCAAGCAATCGGTACCGTGGTCGGCATGCGTCGGCGTCGTCAGCTCGCCAAGGCCCTGAGCCTGGCAACCGTCTTGGCGTTCGTCGCCGCTTGCGCGCCCGGCCTTGCCGCCAACCCTCGCTACGCGACCGATTCCGGGGCGGGGCCTCAGGGTGCGCCGCAGACCACCAAGCCGCCGACCGGCCCGCCGCCGATCGAGGTGCCGAAGAACGACCTGTCCTGGCGGGACTGCACCTCGCGGGTGTTCAGCGACGCCGCCGTGCAGCCGCTGCCCGGCGTCACGCTGGACTGCGCCAGCTACGACGCCGACCTCGATCCGATCAACGGCGCCACCGGAACCATCAGCATCGGCGTGGTCCGAGCCAAGGGACCGCAGACTCCTGAGGACGCCGGGCCGCTGGTGATGACCACCGGATCTGACCTGCCGTCGTCGACGCAGCTGCCGGTGTGGCTGTCCCGCGCGGGCGCCGACGTGCTGAAGACGCATCCGATCGTGGCGGTCGACCGCCGCGGCACGGGGATGTCGGGCGCGCTGGACTGCCGCGACCTGTTCGACCGCCAGGAGATGCTCGACCAGGCGCAGTTCCGGGCCGGCGACGACCCCGTCGCGAACCTCGGCGACATCACGCAGACCGCCACCACCAGCTGCACCGACACCATCGCGCCCGGCGACTCGGCCTACGACAACGGCCACGCCGCCGAGGACATCGAACGGTTGCGCAGCACCTGGGACGTGCCCACCATCGCGCTGCTGGGCATCGGCAACGGCGCCCAGGTCGCGCTCGCCTACGCCGGATCGCACCCCAACAAGGTGGCGCGGCTGGTGCTCGACTCCCCACTGCCACTGGGCATCGCCGCCGAGGCCGCGATGGAGCAACGCGTCAAGGGCGAACAGGCCGCGCTGGACGCCTGGTCCGCACAGTGCGTGGCCACCAATTGCCCGCTGGCGCCCGACCCGAAGGGCGCGATCGACTCCCTGCTGGCCGCCGCGCGGGACGGCAGCGGACCCGGCGGCGCCTCGGTGGCGACGGTCGTCGACGCCATTACCACCGCGCTGGCCTACCCCCGCGGCGACCGGGTCAACTCCGGCAACGACCTCGCGGCGGCCGTCGCCGCAGCCCGCTCCGGCAACGCCAACCAGATGACCAACCTGATCACGGCCGCCGACACGTTGCGCCAGACCGACGGCCAGTTCGTCAACAGCTGCAGCGACTCTCTCAACCGGCCGACGCCGGACCGGGTCCGCGAGCTGGTGGTCGCCTGGGGCAAGCTCTACCCGCAGTTCGGCGCCGTCGGCGCGCTCAACCTGGTCAAGTGCCTGAACTGGCCGAGCGGATCGGCGCCGCAGGACCCCAAGAACCTGAAGATCCCGGTGATGCTGCTCGGTGTGCAGAACGACCCGATCGTCGGCAACGAGGGTGTCGCGGCCGTCGCCGCGACCGTGATCAACGCCGGCACCACCAGCAAGCGGGCGATGTGGCAGGGCATCGGACACGGCGCCACCATTTACTCGGCGTGCGCGCTGCCGCCGGTCATCGGCTACCTGGACAGCGGCAACCTTCCTGCGACCGACACGTTCTGCCCGGCCTGACACCGAGTTCCTGGCCGGTCGGTGTACGGTGCGCTGGTGGCGGCTCCTGACTCCATTCGAACCGGCCTGCTGAAGGCGTTCGCGCCCCGCACCTCTCCCCCAAGCACGGCCACTGTGCTGCGGTCCATCCTCTGGCCGGTCGCGATCCTGCTCGTCATCCATCGCAGCTATGTCCTTGCCACCAACGGCTACATCACCGACGACTACGGGCCGGTGTACCGCGCGGTGGTGAACCTCAAGCATGGCTGGGATATCTACAACGAGCACTTCGACCAGGTGGACCCGCACTATCTGTATCCGCCTGGCGGCACGCTGCTGATGGCGCCGTTTGGCTACCTGCCCGTCGACGCGTCGCGGTACTGGTTCGTCACGATCAACACGATCGCCATCGTCATCGCTGCGTGCTTGCTGGTGAAGCTGTTCAACTACACACTCGGCTCGGTGGCATTGCCCGCTCTGATCGTGGCGATGTTCTGCACCGAAAGCGTGGTCAACACACTGGTTTTCGGCAACATCAACGGCTGCATCCTATTGCTGGAGGTGTTGTTCTTCCGATGGCTGCTCGACGGCAAGGTCAACCACCAGTGGTGGGCGGGCGTGGCCATCGGGCTGTCGCTGGTGGTCAAACCGCTTCTGGGGCCGCTGCTCTTGCTGCCGCTGCTGAACCGTCAGTGGCGGCCCCTGATCACTGCTGTCGCCGTGCCGGTGGTGTTCAACTTGGCCGCAGTATTCAGCCCGGTGGCGCGGTTCCAGGTGAGCGATCCGATGAACTGGGTCACCCGAACGCTGCCGTACATCTTCTCCATCCGTGACTACTTCAACAGCTCGATCCAGGGCAACGGGGTGTACTACGGCCTGCCGATGTGGCTGATCCTGTTGCTGCGCATCGCGTTTCTGGCGCTTGCGGTGGCGAGCCTATGGCTGCTGTACCGCTACTACCGGACCCGCGATCCGCTGTTCTGGATGGCGACATCGTCGGGTGTTCTGCTGATCGCGTCGTTTCTGGTGCAGTCGCTGGGCCAGGGCTACTACTCGATGATGCTGTTCCCGTTCTTGATGACGGTCACGCTGCGGAACTCGGTGATCCGCAACTGGCCGGCGTGGCTGGCGATCTACGGGTTCATGAGTGCCGACCGGTGGCTGCTCGGACACTGGCCGACGACGGGGCGCTTCCTGGAGTACATGAGGTTCACCTACGGCTGGTCCCTGATGCTGATCGTCGTGTTCTGCGTGTTGTACTTCCGCTATCTCGACGCCAAAGCCGACGGCCGATTGGATGACGGCATCGACCCGCCGTGGATGAAGCAGCGCGCTAGCGTGGATGCATGACGACTCCAGCTCCCAAGGTGCAACTCACCGACGACGAGTGGCGCAAGAAGCTCAACCCCGAGGAGTTCGCGGTTCTGCGGCAGGCCGGCACCGAGCGGCCGTTCACTGGCGAGTACACCGACACCAAGGCCGAGGGCGTGTATGCGTGCCGCGCCTGCGGTGCGGAGTTGTTCCGCAGCAGCGAGAAGTTCGAATCCCATTGCGGCTGGCCGTCTTTCTTCGACCCGGCCAACTCCGACGCTGTGATCCTGCGGTCCGACGACTCGATGGGCACGCACCGGGTGGAGGTGGTGTGCGCCAACTGCCACAGTCACCTCGGCCACGTCTTCGAGGGTGAGGGCTACCCGACGCCGACCGATCAGCGCTACTGCATCAACTCGATCTCGCTGCGGCTGGTGCCTGCCGAGTCCTGAACTCTGCGCCGAAACTGCGGGCAGATCGCGAATCCGACGAAACTTGTGATCTGTGAGCAGTTTCGGCGGAGGATTCCACAGCGGGACCCGGCTAAGGCAATACCTGCCGGAGCACCGTTTCGCTCGACACGGGTCGTGACCCAGTCGTCCCCGGGCAGGACGCCAACTTCGATGACATGAGCAGCTCGCCTATGGCCTCGGCGGCCAGCGGCGGACTGCAGAAGTAACCCTGAGCCATTTCGCAGCCGTACTCACGGAGTCTGGCCACGGTCTCTGCGTCCTCGACACCCTCGGCGACCGTTGTCACGCCCAGCTCGTGCGCGAGGTCGATGACTGCGCGCACGATCGCGGCGGCCCTCCGGTCGACGAGTATGGGAGCGATGAAGTCCTTGTCGAGCTTCACTTCATCGATGGGCAGGTCACGCAGGTACCACAGCGCGGAGTAACCGCTGCCGAAGTCGTCGATCGAGACGCGAATCCCGTTCTCTCGCAATCTGTTCAGCACGGAGAGGGTGCGGTTGATGTTGTCGAGGAGAATGTCCTCGGTGATCTCCACGGTCAACGCATTCGAATCGAGCCCGCGATCAGCGAGCGCACGCATGATCCAGGCCGGCAGGCGGACGTCCGACAGCGACGGCGCGAAAAGGTTGACAGCCACGGGTACCCCGACGCCCTTCGAATGCCAGTTGGCGGCATCATCTAGAGCCTTGTTCAGCACATGTTCGGTGACGGCGCGCATCAGGCCGTGCTGACGCACCAGCGGCAGGAATTGGTCCGGAGTGAGCAAGCCGCGCTCGGGATGCGGCCACCGAACAAGTGCCTCCACGCCGACTATCTCGTCGGTACGCAGACTGAACTTCGGTTGATAAACCAAGGTCAAGTCGACGTTGTCGATGGCGTGGCGCAGCTGGCCCAGTAGCCGCAGCTTGACCGTCCCGCCGCGCTCGTCCGAATCGAGCAGGTGCATGTCCGCGGTGAATGTATGGACTCCCCCGGACCGCGAGCGCTTCGCCGAGTACATCGCCACGTCAGCCTGCTTCAGCATTACGTCGGGCGAGATCTCCGAGTCGTCGGCGGGTATCACGGCAAGTCCCACGCTGGGCTTCACCATCAGATCGCGCCCATCGATGAGGAACGGTTCGTCGAACGCCTGCACCACCCGATGGGCCACCAGCCGAGACTGTTCGGCCGGACCTTCCAGTAGAACCGCGAACTCGTCTCCTCCAAGCCGCGCGACCGTGTCGCCGGTCCGCACGGCGCCCAGAATCCGTTCTGCTACCAAGATCAGTAGTGCGTCCCCCGCGGGGTGACCGAGGCTGTCGTTGACGAGTTTGAAATCGTCGAGATCCAACGACACCACCGCCACCGAGTGGTTGTCGCGTTGCCGGAGTTGCATCGCATGGGTCAGGCGGTCGTTGAACAACACCCGGTTCGCCAGCCCGGTCAGAGGATCGCGCAAGGCTTGATCGGCGACGGTGTCCAATAGTCGACGGTTCTCGCCGACCACGATGAGTTGGCGAATCAGCACGGCGCTGACCAACAGGGACGACGATATGAGCAGCGGGCCCATCCCGGTTACCGACATGACCGCCGGGGCGCAGACCACGGCGGCGATCCCAACCGGCAGGTACGGCAACCACATCGACGCCTGTGAGGGCGACAGGGGTGCCGCCGCGTCCGCTGCCGGGCTGACGCACGTGATCAGCGCCGCAACACCGATGATCAGCAATCCCGCGGCCCAGCCCAAGTCGATGCGGCTTGCGCTGCTGTAGGCGTCGTGAGCGGTCAGGTACAGGAAGGCACTGTCCGACAGCGCCATCAACACGATCCCCACCGTCATCAGCGTCAGCGTCATCCGCTGCCGGGTGCTGGCCCTGGCCAGCACGATCACTGCGACCGTGATGATCACCACGTCCGCTACCGGATATGCCATCGACAGTCCGACCGCGAGCCGGCTCGCGCCGCCCGCGTCGTAGATACTTCGAATGACGAGCACCCAGGCCATCTCGAACAGTGCGCCTGCGACTATCAGTCCGTCCAGCACCATCCGCGTTCGCGTGTGGCCTGAGTAGCCGACCGGGAAAAGCAACAATCCCACGCACACCGCGAACGGGAACACCAGATATCCGACGTCGGCCAACGACGGGAAGGGGGCCGTGTCCGTCCACAGCTCGTAGTAGGCCCACAGCGCAGAACCAACCCCCCATCCCCCGGCGCCGACGCTGATGCAGGTCCAGGCTATGCGCTGCCTGCCCCGTGAAGATCGCGCGGCGAACGCCGCGCAGACGGCGGCGAACAGGGAAAACACGACCATTCCGAGGTCGTCGACGGCCCGGACCGTTATCGCACCACCCCAGCCGCCGATCAGCCACGCGGCGAAAAGGACGCCTACGGCTGCAGGCACCCCCACCATCCACGCGGTCTTTCCCACGGTGCGACGCTAGCAAACTATTTATGGGAAATGAAGGACCTGTTACGGCTATCCCGTCGTTTTCCCAAGCCAAGGAAGCCGCAGTCTTTATGCGGTGGTATACGCAAATGGTCTACGGAAATGGTCTACACAAGTGGTCTACACACAATTTCGTATCAGACTAAATTGCCAACCCTGCTATCTCTCTTCCAGAATTGACACTGCAGGGCAAAGACAGCAAATGTCTAGTACGATCTGCGTGGAAATGTCACGGCAACTTGGTGACAAGCTCTTCCACCCCGACGCGCGGGCCGGTGAAGAACGGCGTCTCCTCGCGGACGTGCCTGCGCGCATCGGTGTAACGCAGCTTCCACATCAACTCGACGATGCGGGCCAGGTCGGGCCCCTCGAACGCCAGGATCCACTCGTAGTCGCCGAGCGCGAACGCCGGAACCGTGTTCGCCCGCACGTCGGGGTAGTCGCGGCCCGCCATGCCATGCTCGACAAGCATCTTGCGCCGCTCGTCGTCGGGCAGCAGGTACCAGTCCAGTGACCGCACGAACGGATACACGCAGACGTAGTCGCCCGGCGCCTCACCGGCGATGAACGCCGGCACGTGGCTCTTGTTGAACTCGGCGGGCCGGTGCAGCGCGACGACGCTCCACACCGGATCGCTGGCCAGCCCGAGCGCGGTGCGACGGAACGCCGAATAGGTGGCCTGCAGGTCCTCGACCCGTTCGGCGTGCGTCCAGATCATGAAGTCGGCGTCGGCGCGGAAGCCTGCGACGTCGTAGAGACCGCGGACTACGACGCCGTTGTCCTCCTGTTGCTTGAGGAACGTCGCGGTCTCATCGACCACCGCCGCGCGCTCGTCTCCCAATGCCTCCGGTTGCACGGAGAAGACCGAGATCATCATGTATCTCGTCATCGAGTTGAGGGTGTCGTAGTCGAGCTTGGCCATGTCTTCTATCGTGCCACGCGCGTGACCAGCGACGCCGCCGCCCTGGTGGCCGCGGCCACGCAGGCAGGCACCCCGATGCCGTCCAGGTAGCCGCCGGCGACGGCCAGCGTCGGCGGCACACCCGCCCGCAGTTCGGCCACCAGGTCGGGATGGCCCGGTCCGTACTGCGGCATCGCGTCGATCCAGCGGTGCACATGGCAATCGACCGGCTCGACGTTGACACCGAACACCGTGGCCAGGTCCTGCGAGGCCCACGACAACAGATCCTCGTCGCCGGCGCTGCGGGCTGCGTTGGTTTCGGCGGAGTCGCCGTATCGGCCGTACGACAACCGCACCAACTCCACGTTGCCGCGCCGCCCCCATTTGCGGCTCGACAAGGTAATCGCCTTGGCGCGCAACCGTTCTCCGCTCGCCACCAGCACCCCAGACTGCTCGGGCAGCGGGGTGCCGCCGGGCAGTGCCAGCGCCACCAGTGCCGTGGACGCGACCGCGATGCGTCGCGCCGCCGCCGCGGTCCGTGGTGCCACTCCCTCGATCAGACTCGGCAGCTGCGGCGCCGGGACCGCCAGCACGACGGCGTCGGCGTTCCACCGCTGCCCCTCGTCGTCGACCAGCTCCCAGCCTCGCGGCGCGCGGTTGACCTGTTCGACGGTCACCTGCGCCCATCGGACGCCTGCCCGGCGGACGAGCTCGTCGACCAGCACCGTGTATCCGCCCTCGAGGGCACCGAACACGGATTGTGGCGGCGGCCCCATACCTGCCACTGCCTCACGCACCGCGTCGGTCAGGTTGCGTGCGCCCCGGTCCAGCGCCGCTGCCAGCGTCGGAGCAGCCGACCGCAGACCTATCGTGGCCGCTGACCCTGCGTACACGCCCGCCAGCAGCGGGTCCACCGAGCGGGTCACCACCTGCTCGCCGAATCGGTCACCGACCAGATCCGCCACCGACGGGTCGGCGCCGGGCCGCCAGGAGAACGGGCGGGTGCGGTCCTCGAGCATCCGCTCGATCGTGGCGCCGTCGACCAGCCCGGCCAGGGCCTGCGGCCGCACCGGGATGCCCTGGAGCGTGTCGGTGGGCAGTGGGTGCAGCCGGCGCTGGCTGTAGATCAACGGCCGCGCTCCTGTGGTGCCGATTTGCCTGCTTGCCAGGCCCAGCTCGGCCAGCAGCGCAGGCACCTCCGGTCGGCGCGCGATGAACGCCTCGGCGCCGACGTCGAGCGGCTGGCCGCCGATCCGCTCGGTGCGCAGCACGCCGCCAAGCCGGTCGGCCGGGTCGAACACCGTGATCGTCGCGTCCGGCCCCGCCGCAACTCGCAGCCGGTAGGCCGCGACCAGGCCCGAAATCCCGCCCCCCACAACGGCATACGACGCAATCACAGGGCATGCACCAATGCCACGGTGTCGGTGATCACCGCCGGATCGGTGCCGGGCAGCACGCCATGCCCCAGGTTGAACACGTGGCCCGCCGCCCCCGCGTCGACCGCGCGCCTGCCGTCCTCGACGACGGCGTGCACCGCGCGCTCCACCACGGGAAAGCCCGCCAGCAACACGACGGGATCGAGGTTGCCCTGCAGTGAGGTGCCCGGTTGGACGCGCGCGGCCGCATCGGTCAGTGACGTTCGCCAGTCCACTCCAACGACCGTCGCGCCGGCCTGCGACATCGCGCCAAGCAGCTCGGCGGTGCCGACCCCGAAGTGCGTCATCGGCACGCCTGCGCCTGCGAGCGCGGAAAACACCCTGCTGCTGTGTGGCAGCACATAGCTGCGGTAGTCGGCCAGCGACAGCGTGCCCGCCCACGAATCGAACAGTTGAATCGCGTCCACTCCGGCGTCCACCTGGGTCTGCAGAAACGCGATCGTGACATCGGTCAACGTCGTCATCAAGGCGTGCCAGGTCGCGGGTTCGCCCAGCATCATCGCCTTGGTGCGTTCGTGGTTCCGGCTGGGACCACCCTCGACGAGATAGGACGCCAGCGTGAACGGCGCGCCCGCGAACCCGATGAGAGGAACGTCGCCCAACTCCGACACAAGCTGCGTCACCGCCTGTGCTATCGGCGCTACCTGGTGCGGCTCAAGCGTTTTCATGGCTTGGACGTCAGCGACGGTGCGCACGGGATGCTCGATCACCGGCCCGACATCGGGGACGATGTCGAGCGCAATGCCGGACGCGTGCAACGGCACCACGATGTCGGAGAACAGGATCGCGGCGTCCACTCCGTGCCTGCGGATGGGCTGCAGCGTGATCTCGGTGATCAGTTCGGCGTCGAAGCACGCCTGCATCATGGTGTTCTTGGCCCGCAACGCCCGGTACTCGGGCAGCGACCGGCCGGCCTGCCGCATGAACCACACCGGCACGCGGCTGGGTTTGCGGCCGGTGGCTGCGGCCAGATAGGGCGACTCGGGCAGCTCGCGGCGGGTAATCATCGGCTCCAATGCTGCCATGCGACCTCAGCCGGCGAGATCGTCGTCCTTCTCCGGGGCGGGCGGCAGGGGGCTCGTCCCGGACTCCTTGTCGACCAGGTACGGCGGCCACGGCCGCGGCGTTATGCAGCGCGGGACCGCCGGCTGGCTTCCGCTCGAAGGGTTGTCCCAGTCGAACTCGACGTTCTTCCACGCGGCGGGCGAGTCGAACGACGCGCGCAGGCACTTGAACACCGCCGAGCCGAACGACATCTGCTCGCTGGAGAAGTCGACGCGTCGAAACGAGACGTACTCGCCTGCGAACCTCGCCTCATCGAATGACGTGTCTTTGCCGCTAAATGTGGCCCCGTCGAACGACGCACTGCGGGCCCGAAACGTCGACCCGGCGAACGTGGCGTCGGATTCGAAGCTGGCCCCTTCGAACGAGACGACTTCGGAGCTGAATTCCACGTCCTCGAACGAGGCGTTCGGCCCGCTGAAGACGGCCCCGTCAAACCACACGTGCCTGCCGCTGAACCTTGCCCCGGCAAACCAGGCGTCCTCGAACAACACGCCGGTGAGGTCGAAGTCGTTGCCGGACCAGCTCGTGTCGGCCGTGCCGGAAAGACGTTGCGACAGCACCCGAACGATCGTGTCGCGCACCTCGCGGTCGTTCTGACGGACGGCTTGCCGCCGCGTCTCCTCGATGTTGACGGCCGGTGGTGTCGCCGACCATGTTGTCGTGGAGACGAACTCGCTGAGGTTGTTACTGCCGGAGTCCGGGTCGTATGGCAGACGCAGATAGCCGCACAGCACATCGATGCATTGCTGGCGCCGCGAGAAAACCGCGCTTTCATCGGCGGCGGCGGCCATCGCGTATACGCCGGCGATGCGAACCGCCGTGTCCGAGTCGCCCAACTGAGCCGACGCCGCGCCGAATCGCTGCGCGAATTGCGCTCGCTCCGTGTCCTTTTGGCGTCGATACACCACCACCAGTGCGACGGCGATCACCACGCCCGCGATCGCGGGCAGCGAAGCTTTGACCACGTCGACAGCGCTGGCGGAACTGGCGCGCTCGAAGACCGCACCGCCGACGATCCATGTCGCCAACGCGGCCAGGCCGAACCCGACGAGGACTGCCGCGGTGAGCGATCCGAACAACGGAATGCGTGGGGTGCGGCGGCGCGCGGTGATTCCCCAGGACCGCGATGCGCGCCGCAGTGTCTGCGCGGGCCGGAACGCCCACGCAAGCAAACCACCGACTATGACGGCAACAACGGCGGCGGCCGCAATGCGGACGGGCAACTGACCCGCGATCGACAGGCCGGGCCGCCCCGACACCGCGGGAAGGCGGAGGGCCCAGAAGACCGCCCAGCCCGCGACCACCGCGGAGGCGAGGACGATCACCGCCACCACCCATGCCGGGGCCGTCCGAATCAGTCGAGGTCGCCGCAGGGCGGGGTCCGCCTGGATCTGAGGTTTTTCTTGCTGGTCGCCGCGGCTGGGACGGGCGATTTCCTCGATGGCATCAGCAACCCGTTCCGGCATAATCACATCGTCTCATCTCCGCCGCGCAGGTCGCCCGCCAAATCGGCGCGCCTGCGCACAGGCCTGCCAAGATGGGCTAGCGTCAAACGGCATGACCACCGCCGAACCGGCTCAGTTCCGTGAAGCGGTGGCGGCGATGAATGCCACCACCGTGCGACCGGAAATCGAGCTCGGCCCGATCCGTCCGCCGCAGCGGCTGGCGCCGTTCAGCTATGCGCTGGGCGCAGAGGTCCGCCATCCCGAGACGGCCATCGTCCCCGAGCGGTCGGAGGGCGACGCGTTCGGTCGGCTGATCCTGTTGCACGACCCGGACGGCGCCGAGGCCTGGGACGGCACGATGAGGTTGGTCGCCTACATCCAGGCCGACCTCGACTCGAGCGAGGCCGTCGACCCACTGCTCCCAGAAGTGGCGTGGAGCTGGCTTGTCGAGGCGCTGGAGTCGCGGGCCGAACATGTCACCGCACTCGGCGGCACCGTCACCGCCACCACGTCGGTGCGCTACGGCGACATCTCCGGGCCGCCGCGCGCCCACCAGCTGGAGCTGCGGGCGTCGTGGACGGCGACGACGCTTGAGCTCGGCCCGCACGTACAGGCGTTCTGCGAGGTGCTCGAGCACGCGGCAGGCCTACCTCCGGACGGGGTCACCGATCTGGGCTCGCGCACCCGCGCCTGACAGATGGCAGATTCCCCCGGGGATGACTCCGAGGCCGCCGAGACGGCTGAGCCGGAGGCCACGCCGCTGCTGGCGCCGCGAGACGGGGTCCCGCAGCTGTCGGTGAGCCGGACTGAAATTGCCAGGGCTGCAGAGCTTTTGGCGTCGGGCGACGGACCGTTCGCGGTTGATGCCGAGCGGGCGTCTGGCTTCCGGTACTCCAATCGCGCGTATCTCGTGCAGATTCGACGCGCGGGGGCGGGCACCGTCTTGATCGACCCGGTCAACCACGGCGACGACCCGTTGGCGACTCTGGCGCCGATCGCCGACGTGCTGGCCACCGACGAGTGGGTGTTGCACGCGGCCGACCAGGACTTGCCCTGCCTGGCCGAGATCGGCATCAGGCCGCCGAAACTGTATGACACCGAGCTGGCAGGCAGGCTGGCCGCCTTTGACCGGGTGAACCTGGCCGCAATGGTGCAGCGGCTGCTGGGTCTGCAGCTGATGAAGGGGCACGGCGCGGCGGACTGGTCGAAGCGTCCGCTGCCGCACGACTGGCTGAACTACGCCGCGTTGGACGTCGAGGTGCTGCTCGAGATGCGCGATGCGATCGCCGACGTCCTGCAGGATCAAGGCAAAACCGACTGGGCTGCACAGGAATTCGAGTACGTGCGCACATTCGAGGCCACTCCGACGCGACGGGATCGGTGGCGTCGTACGTCGGGCATCCACAAGGTACGTAACCCGCGGGCGCTGGCAGCCGTGCGGGAGTTGTGGCAGACGCGCGATCACATCGCCCGCCGCCGAGACATCGCGCCGGGGCGGATCTTGCCCGACTCCGCGATCATCAACGCCGCAACGGTCGACCCGGACACTGTCGAAAAGCTAACCGAGTTACCGGTGTTCGGCGGGAACCGGCAACGCCGCAGCGCGCAGGTGTGGCTGGATGCCCTTGTCCGCGCTCGCACGGCGGAGCCGCCGGAGGCTCAGGAGCCGTCGAACGGCCCGCCGCCCGCGTCGCGTTGGAGCCGGCGCAAACCCGAGGCGGCCGTCCGGCTGGAGGCCGCCCGCGCGGGTCTTACCGCACTGTCTCAACAAGTTTCGGTTCCGACGGAGAATCTCGTCTCCCCCGATGTGGTGCGCCGGTTGTGTTGGGACTGGCAGCCGGCCGAGGACACAGCTGCGGCGATAGACGACTTCCTGCGCGAGGCCGGGGCACGACCCTGGCAGCGTGAACTAGCCGTTCCGGTGCTGACCGAGGCCCTCAAGCTGCCGCCTGAATCCTCGAGTGTGTCGATTGTTGCGGCAAATCCCGAGTGAACGCCGCAACAAACGACACACTCGGCGTCCGCAAGTTAGTCGCTCGCGCTATTTCGCGTTCGGGCCGGCGATCAGCGCGGCGGCAATCGATGCTGCGGCTCCGGCGCATACGAGCCACGAGACTGGTTTCAGCGCACTGAGGATGGTTGGCATGACATGTCCCTTCGGAGGTGTTAGGTCCTCCTGTGGTGCACGCGGATGGCGACCCGCTGGCTACTGCTGGCTGGTGACGCGATCGACGTGGGCCAGAAAGTTCTCCAATACCGCATCAGGCGCCTCGATCTGCGGCCAGTGCCCGATGTTGTCGTCGAGCATCACGACGTCTGGATTCGGGATGACCTCCAGGTAGCGCTGTGCCATGTGCCTACCCGAGTTCGGGTCGATGGGCCCGTCGATCAACCGCATCGGGATGGCGGTCTGCCGCATCGCACGCACCCACCGATTGCGGTGTGCATAGCGGTCGTTGACGAACCTGCCGACCTTGTGCATCACCCGCTTGCCGTCGTTGTACTCGAGGATCTCGTGGAACAGGTCGAGCATCCGCCGCGACGGCTTAGTGTCGGGCCCGAACATCTCGTTGATCGTGGGCTCCACCAGTCGCCGGGACATTGAGCTGCCCTGCAGCGGACTCATGATGTCGCCCAACGGTGTTCGCGATAGGACCTTCTGCATCAGCCGCGGGGTGTAGGTCTCGTTGAACAGCCCTCCGTTGAGCCAAGTGATCGAGTCAATCCGTAGTGACCCGTAGGCCTGCTGGGAAAACTCATGACGTGCCAGCATCTCCTGGCCGACGGAGTCGCCGAGATCATGGGCCAGAATATGCGCGGACCCGACACCGAGGTGAGCTAGCAATGCCTCGTGCATATCGGCGTGGTCGTGCACTGTGTACTCGTAGGCGACGGGCTTGTCGGAGAACCCCATGCCGAGCATGTCGGGTGCGATCACGGTGAATCGCTCGGTCAGCCTGTCCCACAACGGCGCCCAGTCCCAGGTGTTGAACGGATAGCCGTGAATGAGCAGCAGGTGGGGCCCGTTGCCCTCGGTGCGATAGAAGACGTTGAAGCCCAGATAGTCGAAGTTCTGGCCAGCGGCTTTCCAGCGTTCGAGTTCGGCGTCCATTGGTAGTCAGGGGCGCGGTGTCCGCGTAGCGGATCCGTTTCCCCGTCCCCCTTTTTCAATCCGTGCGTGCGGTTTTCCCGCACACGGCTTACCGATGATCTTCTGGACATGGTTACGCAGCCTTCGGGTAGCGGATAGTGCCACGGAGCCGGTGCAGGCCGTGCCCGTTAAACCACTCTTCGGTCCATTGACCAGCTTGCCCGGCGCGCAGATTGCGGCCCCGCTTCTTGACCATCAAGCGGAACAGCCGCCACACCACATACCGGTCGAGCTGACCGAATTTGACCCCGGCGTTGCCGGTGCGAAAGTAATTGCCCCACCCGCGCAAGACCGGAGTGAGATCCGCGATCACATCACGAATATCGGCTCCGACCCGGTTGCGCCCGGTGCGATCCCGAACCTTGGCCCGCACCCGGGCCATGGCCGTTTGGCTGGGCCAGCGGTGCAGGTAGTAGCGCACGATCCGCTTCTGTTCCCACAGCCGCCCAGACATGCGCGCCCGGAAGTGACAGCCCAGAAAATCCAGGCCCTCACGACCCTCGCGCAGGTCGACCACTTTCGTCTTATCCGGATGCAACCGCAACCCCAATGACGCCAGGATTTCTCCGATCGCCGCCAGGGCGTGCTCGGCTTGTGCCGCCGAACGACACAACACCACACCGTCATCGGCATAGCGCACCAACTCACCCACCCCACGGGCAGACAGTTCGGTGTCGAGCACGTGCAGATAGATGTTGGCCAACAGCGGCGAGATCACCCCGCCCTGCGGAGTGCCCGCGACCGTCCGCTCACGCACCCCGTCGACCATCACTCCTGCTTGCAGCCACTTGCGCAGCAGTTTGAGCACCCGCCGATCCGAGACCCGCCTGCCCACCAACTCAAGCAGGCGGTCGTGGTCGATCTCGCCGAAGAAATTGGCGATATCGAACTCCACGACAAACACGTGACCCTCGATGAAGCCGGTACGCAACCGCTCCATCGCTTGGGTGGCTGACCGTTTCGGCCGAAACCCATACGAGCACGACATGAAGTCGGCCTCGAAGATGGGTTCCAACACGATCTTGGCCGCCGCCTGGGCCACCCGGTCTCGCACCGTGGGAATCCCCAACGGCCGCTTACCGCCTCGTGGTTTCGGGATCTCCACGCGCCTGGCTGGCGCGGGACGATACCGACCCGATTGGAGGTCGCGACGTAACTCGCGCAACATGCGGTCCACGCCGTAGTCCTCCACCGCGACCAGGGTGATCCGATCCACCCCGGCCGCACCCCTGTTCTGTCGCACTCGTTCCCATGCCTCTACCAGGACGTCACCCCGGCAGATACGGTCATACAGGGCGTGGAAACGCCGTCCCTCAGACTGCTTGGCCGCAGCCCATAGCGTGCGTTGCAGTTGTCGCACTTTCACCGGCGAGACCGCAAGCGGCTCGTCGGCTACCGCAGACCGTGGCCTGCCGGGGTGGTTGGACCGGGCGGACCCGGTCATGCCCTCGCGCTTACCCACTTCGCCCGCGTGATCAAAGTTGGGGCCCTTCCCTCCCAGCGCGTTATGTTGCACGCCGATCAGCGGTACTACGACCCCATCGGACTCCCGCTGCCCTCCAAGAGCTTTCACCATCGGCTTATACCCCTGGTCTTTGCCCGACGAAGGCTGAGCAGACGGGTCTCTCCTGTTTCGAACCAGACTGTGTGCACGTGCCGCCTCCCGTACCCCGGAGAGACCCGACGAGCTGACCCCGGACCAGGGCTCGCCGGACATGGCCTTCGCCGTGACATGAGCGGCTCGGCTCTCCCGCTGTACCTGTGACGAGGCTGCAGAGTTCGCTTAACGCTACGGCCCGCGCACTTGCTCCCTCCGAAGAGGCTCTTGACACCCCGCTTAGCCCGCCGCCTCTCGACGACGAACCGGGGCCTGCTACCCGGCGCTCCGGTACCTACCGGGACGGGACTTCCACCCGCTAGTCCAGTCCAACTTTCAGGACGCAACATGTGGTGAGGCTAGCCGGGCTCGTTGACTAGCGATCTAGTCGAGGCGCTCGCTGACTTCGCGTTCGGCGACGGTCGCGCCGAGAGCGGCCACCCAGCCGGTGATCTGGCGGGCGATGTTGCGGTCGGTCAGGCCGACCTCGGCCAGCACCTCACCCCGCGACGCCTGCGCGAAGAACTCCTGCGGCAACCCGACGTCGCGGCACGGCACGTCGATCTCGGCGCGCCGCAGCGCGGCCGACACGGCCGAGCCGACGCCACCTGCGACGCCGTTGTCTTCGATGGTGACCACCAGCTTGTGCGCCTGAGCCAACTCTCCTATCGCGTCGGGCACCGGCAGCACCCAGCGCGGGTCGACGACCGTCACGCCGATGCCCTGGTTACGCAGCAGCTCTGCGACCGCCAGCGCCATCGACGCGAATGGCCCGACCGCAACCAGCAGCACGTCATCGGACAGACCGTCGGCCGGCACCGCGAGCACGTCGACGCCGCTGCGCCGCTCGAGCGCGGGAATGTCTTCGCCCACATCCCCTTTCGGGAAACGCAGGGCGGTCGGACCGTCGTTGGTGTCGAGCGCCTCGCCGAGTTCCTCGCGCAGCCGGGTGCCGTCGCGTGGCGCGGCAACCCGCATACCCGGCACGATGCCCAGCATCGACAGGTCCCACATGCCGTTGTGGCTGGCGCCGTCGGAGCCGGTGACGCCGGATCGGTCCAGCACCATCGTCACGGGCAGCTTGTGCAGCGCCACATCCATCATGACCTGGTCAAACGCCCGGTTGAGGAACGTCGAGTAAATGGCCACCACCGGATGCAGGCCACCCATCGCCAGCCCGGCGGCCGACGTCATCGCATGCTGCTCGGCGATTCCGACGTCGAAGAACCGGTCGGGGAACCGTTGCCGGAACGCGCTCAGCCCGGTCGGGCCCGGCATGGCGGCGGTGATCGCCACGATGTCGCGCCGCTTCGTGCCGTAGGCGATGAGCGCCTCGGAGAACGTCGACGTCCAGCCCGGCCCCGGCACCGACGTGGCCAGCCCCGTCTCGGGGTCGATCACGCCGCACGAGTGCATCTGGTCGTCCTCGTCGTTCTCGGCCGGCGGGTAGCCCATGCCCTTGCGGGTGACGACGTGCACGATCACCGGAGCGTTGTAGCCCCGCGCGTTGCGCAGCGCGCTCTCCACGGCGTGCTCGTCGTGGCCGTCGATCGGGCCGACGTACTTCAGCCCAAGGTCGGTGAACATCACCTGCGGCGACAAGGCGTCCTTGATGCCGGCCTTGACGCTGTGCAGGCACTGGTAGCACAGCTCGCCGACGAGCGGCACGCCACGCAGCGCCCTCTTCCCCTCGTCGAGCACCTTCTCGTAGCCCGGCTGCAGCCGCAGCCCAGCCAGGTGTTCGGCGAACCCGCCGATGGTCGGGGCGTAGCTGCGTCCGTTGTCGTTGACGACGATCACGACGGGTCGGCGCGCGGCGGCGATGTTGTTCAGCGCCTCCCAGCACATACCGCCGGTCAGCGCGCCGTCGCCGACGACGGCGACCACGTGCCGGTTGCGGTGCCCGGAGAGCTCGAATGCCTTCGCCAGCCCGTCGGCGTAGGACAGCGCCGAACTGGCGTGGCTGGACTCCACCCAGTCGTGCTCGCTCTCGCTGCGCGACGGATAGCCCGACAGGCCGCCCTTCTTGCGCAGGGTGTCGAAGTCGAGGCTGCGCCCGGTCAGCATCTTGTGCACATAGGCCTGATGACCCGTGTCGAAGATGATCGGATCGTGCGGCGAGTCGAACACGCGGTGCAGCGCCAGTGTGAGCTCCACCACGCCGAGATTGGGACCGAGATGCCCGCCCGTTGCAGCGACCTTGTGGATCAGGAATTCGCGGATTTCCTGTGCCAGATCGCTCAGCTGCGACTGAGAAAGCTGCTGCAGATCAGCGGGACCGCGGATCTGTTCAAGCATTAGGTCAGTGTACGCACGGGCCCGCGCCTCAGTCCTGTCGAGACTCTTGAAGTCTTCTCCTCCGTGAACGGGGGAGATTCCCACCTACCTTGCGGTGGTGGGCTTGACGCGTTGCCGCGCCTGACGACTGCTCCTCCCGGCAGCCGGGGCGAGCGCGTGGCCCGACCGGTACAGATACAGGATGTTGCGGGCGGCGTTGGTGTCGGCGTTGCCCGACCACCCGCAATCCGGGTTCTTGCACGCGAACACCGCCTGGCTTTCCCGGCTGCCCGGCGTGCTGGTGCCACATGCGGAGCAGCGCTGCGACGTCCCGGGCGCGGGCACCCGGTACAAGGTTCCACCACGGGCGGCTGTCTTGCATGCGAGCTGCTCGATGGTGCGTGCCCAGGCCTCTTGATTGATCACTCGGTTGAGGCTGGACTTCGCCGCCGCCCCGTTGGGCAGGAACCGACCTGGATGCTGCGGATCCGGGCAGGGTTTCGCCCGACGGGTCATGTTCGCGACGGGTAACGCTTCCACCACGACAACGCCGAACGTGTCGGCGAGCTCGGTGGTGGTCTTGTGCTGCCAGTCCAGGTGCCTGCGCTTGGCTCTCGCACGAAGCCGCCGGATCTGGTCATAGGTTCCCCGCAATCGGTTCGACGCCTGCTCGCCCCGGCTGCGGAAGCTCTCCTGGTGCGCTGCTCTCTGCTGCAGCGCCACTAGTTTCGCCTGCTCTGTGTCGGTCAACCACGCCCCGTGGGTCTTGGTGTCGCCGTTCGACAACGCCAGCGCCACACACACCCCAGCGTCGATGCCCACCTCCGGACCATGGTGGCGATCAGCCGTTGGCTCCAGCGTTTCGATCCGCAACACGATATGCCAGCCCAGCGCATCCTTGACCAACCGTGCACCGGTGACCCGGTGCCCCTTGCCCGCTCGCTTGCCTACTGGTAGGTCGCGGGTCCAGCGGAACCGCACCCGCCCCAGCTTGGGGATGTTCACCATGCCCCAGCGGCGGTGCACACGAACCAGATTCAGATCCCGGCCCTGCGGGATATCTACGGCCATCACCGACCGCGACCGCGCTTTGAACCTCGGCGCGCCGGCACGGCCCTCCCAGCAGTTGCGCCACGCCTGAAAGTACGTCTTCAGCACCGCCTGGGCAGCCTGCGCCGGCAGCACCGCCAGCCAGTCGATGTCATTGCGGGCCTGCCGTATCGCGGCGTCGGCCGCTTCCAGCGACCGCCTTTCCCGCGGCATCATCGTCCACCAGTCGTGCAACAGATTCCACAACGTCCGCGCCGCGTGCGCCTGCTCGTCCAGCCTCACCGCCTGCGCAGGCGCCACCGCCAGCCGGGCTCGATGGCCCACTCGACGCTTCAAAACATCGGCGGATTGACTCACGACGGCAACCTAGCAATCGCCTATGACACCACGCGGGAACCCGAATCCCGATGTCCGCACCGGTCATCACGCCACCTAGCAACCTCCATGTCCACTTGGCCTCCACGAGGTATCGGCGTGGTGTGGCAGATCATGCGTGAGGTGTGTGCATGGACTTCGAAGCCGAGCTGCGCGAGTTAACGGCGAACCCGGGTCACCTGCACCTAACTGGTGCACTGCCCGCCGAAAGTCCAACCATCCAAGCTGGTCAACTGCATCAAAGGCGTCAGCGCAAGGGAGCTGCGCAAGGAATTCGACTCCCGAGCATTGCGCAAGATCAAAGGTAGATGTCGGGCACGCCGTCATGGTCCGCGTCGGCGGTCTCGATGGCTTCTATGCGCCGGTACACCGCGTTGCGGCTCAACAACACCAAAGATGCCAGTACACCTGCGATAACGGAGCCGACGAGCACGCCGATCTTAACGTCGTCCCCAGCTGTGGTGCCATGCCCGAACGCAAGTTCACCGATTAATAACGAAACTGTGAAGCCGACGCCGGCAAGCAGCGACACGCCGAGCACATCTCGCCACGCGAGGTCGTCGTCGAGCGCCGCGTGGGTGAACTTGGCAAGTAAGAAGGCGGTGGCGAATACCCCGAGGGGTTTGCCGACGACCAATCCGAGGATCACGCCATCGGTGAGCGGATGGAGCAACGATGCGCCCAGACCGGACCAGCCCCCGACCGTCACTCCGGCGGCGAAAAACGCGAACACCGGTACGGCGAAGCCGGCCGACATCGGCCGGATCGTGTGCTCGAAGAGCTCGGCGGTCGGGTGACCGAACCGGCCCAGCACCGGCACGGTGAAACCGAGCACGACGCCGGCGACAGTCGCGTGCACACCGCTGGCGTGTACCAACGCCCAGGCGGTGACCGCCAGCGGCACCAGCAGCCACCAGTGATGCACGCCGCGCTGCACGGCGAGCCCGAAAAGGCCGATCGGGATCAGTGCCAGCGCCAGAGGTCCGAGGGACAGATCGTCGGTGTAGAAGACGGCGATGACGGTGATCGCAATCAGGTCGTCGACGACCGCCAGCGTCAGTAGAAAGGTGCGCAACGCCGTCGGCAGGTGGGTGGACAGCACCGCGAGCACGGCCAGCGCGAATGCGATGTCGGTAGCGATCGGCACCGCCCAGCCGCCTATGTTCTCTGGCTGGCCTGCGGCCATGTTTATGCCGATGAAGACCGCGGCAGGGACGATCATCCCGCCGACGGCGGCGGCGATCGGCAGCGCGGCCGTGCGGGGATCGCGCAGATCGCCGGCGACGAACTCGCGCTTGAGTTCGAGTCCGACGATGAAGAAGAAGATCGCCAGCAGGCCGTCGGCGGCCCATGCCGAGACGCTCAGCCGCAGGTGCAGCGCTTCCGGGCCGACCGCGAACTCCGACATCGCACGGTAGGCGGCCGACCACGGCGAGTTCGCCCATACCAGCGCCGCGCCGGCGGCCGCCAGTAGCAGCATGCCGCCGACGGTCTCCTTGCGCAGAATCACCGACAACCGCTGCGATTCGGGCCACGAGCCCCGCGTCAGAAGTCGCAAATTGGTTGGCATTGGCCCGATCCTAGTTAAGCGGTCGCAGCCACTCATCTCGTTAATCACTAGTGGGTAGCGCCCCGTTGGCGTAGATTCCTCCTTGGTGCGCCGGGAAGTCGGGTCGGCAGTCAGTAGCCCGACTCGCGAAAGGTAACCTGTGCACGCGTATCCCGCGGTGCAAGCCCGCACCGCTTCCGACGTAGCAATCCGCATCGACAGCCTCACCAAACGGTTCGGTGCCATCGTCGCCGTCGACGACCTCAGCCTCACTGTCCCCGCGGGTGAGAACTTCGGCTTCCTCGGCCCCAACGGCGCGGGCAAGTCCACCACAATTCGCATGCTGCTCGGGCTAATCCGTCCGAGCGCCGGCAGCGCACATGTATTCGGTGTCCCTGCAAGTGATGTTCGACGAGCGCATAGCCACCTGGCGTATGTGCCCGCCGATGTCGCGCTGTGGCCGACCTTGACCGGCGCTGAAATCCTTGAGCTTCTCGGCAATGTCGGCCCGAGCCTCGACGTCGATTATCGCAAAGAGCTCGTAGCGCGTTTTGATCTCGACCTCGACAGATCCGGTAAGACGTACTCCACCGGCAACCGGCAGAAAGTTGCACTGGTGGCCGCATTTGCCACCCGCGCACCACTGTTGGTGCTCGACGAGCCAACCAGCGGCCTGGATCCCTTGATGGAACGGGAGTTTCGGCGTTGCGTCATGGAAGCCCGCGACCGCGGACAGACCGTTTTTCTCAGTTCCCATCAGCTCGCCGAGGTTGAGGCCGTTTGCGACAGGGTCGCGATTCTGCGGGCGGGACGGCTCGTCGAGATCGACAGCATTGCCGACCTCCGGCGGCTTCGCCGGACCGTCGTGGAAGTGTCTTTCCGCGACTCAAAGCCGTTGCTGGACAACATACCCGGAGTATCCGGTATAGAGAGTGTCGACGGAGATCGGTTGCGCTTCAGCCTGTCGGGGCCGCCGGCACCCGCTCTGCGCGCATTGGCCCTTGCGGATGTGACGGCGCTCGCCATGCGTGAACCAACGCTCGAGGAGATCTTCCTCGACTATTACGGCCGGGCCGCGGAATGACCGTGGGGACGGTACCGATGTCCGTTGCGCCGACAGTGCCGCGGACAAGAACCAGCCGGGCAGCGGGTCGGCTTGCCGTACGCCAAATCCGCCGTGGCGCACTGATTGTCGCCGTAGTCTGCGCGGTCATGTCGGCGGGTGTCGCCGCCCAGTACCAGACGATGTTCCAGGGCTCGATGGCCGAATCCGGATTGCAGGCACTTGCCGAAAATCCAGCCATCCGAATCCTTTTCGGCGCACCGGTGGCGCTGGATGACGCCGGAGGGTTCACTGTCTGGCGCACGAGTCTTCCCGTCTTGGTACTGGCGAGCGTCTGGGTCCTGCTTGCCGCCACCCGTATCACCCGCGGCGAGGAAGACGCGGGACGTTGGGACCTCTTGCTCGCCGGCCGACTGCGCACCGTCGACGTAGTGCTGCGCTGCCTCACCGCGATTGGCGGTTCCGCCTGCCTGATCAGCGTGGCCGTCTGGGCCGGTCTCATCGCGGCCGGGACGAATGCCACCGGCGCGATCGTTTATTCCGCCGCGATCTTGGGCGTCACGCTGATCTTCGGCACCGCCGGTGTGCTCGCGGCCCAGATCATGCCAACGCGATCCTCCGCCGTCGGCGCGACTGTGGCCCTGCTCGGCGTCAGCCTGCTGGTGCGCATGCTTGCTGACGGTGTGCCGCGCCTGGCGTGGGCTGCGTGGACAACGCCGTTCGGCCTTACCGCGCGAGCGGCACCGTACGCCGATAACCGCATCGCCCCGCTGCTAGTCCTGGCCGGCGCACCGTTCGCGTTCACGGTGACCGGGCTCGTGGTGGCGCGATACCGCGACGTGGGCGGCGGTTTGGTGACGGTGGCGACGCGTCGGCCGCCACGCACCGCGCTGTTGGATTCGGTCGGCGGCTTCGCAGCGCGCCACGCAATACGCCCAACGATGGGCTGGGCCGTGGGCATCGCGGTGTACTTCCTGCTCGTAGGCGCACTGATCGCGTCGATCCTCGAATTCTTCGACAAGAACCCGCATTTCGCCGAGCTGGCCGGTGCCGCGGGGTTCGCCGGCCTGGAATCGGCGAATGGTTTCGCCGCGACGTTGTTCAGCCTGCTGTCGATACCTACCGGTTTGTACGCGGCGACGCGGCTGGCCGGACTGGTCGCTGATGAGCGCGCCCGCCGCTTGACTCCCCTGTTCTCGGCACCCGTTTCGCGACGGCGCCTGCTCGGAACGGAGATCGCCACGACGACCGTCGGCGTGCTTGTGCTGCACGCGGCGGCAGGGCTTGCGATCTGGACCGGATCTACGATCACAGGAGCGCCGCTCGGCATCGGCGACGCACTGACCGGCGCGCTCAATACCGCACCGATCGCGTGGCTTTCGGTCGGCGCAGCCAGCCTCGCCGTCGGGTGGCTACCGTCGGCAGTCGGGGCCATCGGCGCTCTCCCGGTCGCCGGCGGGTTCCTACTCAACGTCATCACTCAGAGCATGGTTGGCCCAGACTGGGTGGTGAATCTGTCGCCGTTCGTTCACCTCGCGGCGGTCCCTAACGCACCGCCGGACTGGGTCGCCATTGCGGTGATGGCCCTCATCGGAGCGGTCCTTGTGACAGTGGGCCTCCTGGGCTACTCGCGACGAGACCTGACGACATGACACGTCCTGACCGAACCCCTAAGGAGCGCGTGAAAACCGTAGCAATGACGTTGAACCCGACGAGCACCGTCGTATGGTGCTGATATGCACGCCGAGGACATCATCGAGGAGTTTCCGGTCGTCACCGTTGACTCAAATGCGCTCGAAGCCGCCCGAACGCTGGCCGAGCACCGGCTGCCCGGAATCCTTGTCACCGACTCTTCCGGCAAGCCCTACGCGGTATTGCCCGCGTCTCAGGTGGTGCGGTTCATTGTGCCCAGCTATGTCCAGGATGACCCCTCGCTGGCCGGCGTGCTCAACGAATCGATGGCAGACCGTGCGGCGGACAAGCTGGGCGACAAGAAGGTGCGCGATGTGTTGCCGGAGCACCTAACCGACGTGCCGCCCGCCAACGCGGATGACACCATCATCGAAGTGGCCGCCCTTATGGCGCGTTACCGGAGTCCGCTGATCGCCGTCATGAAAGAAGGCAAGTTGCTCGGAGTCATCACCGCTTCGCGCCTTCTGGCCGCGGCAATGAGGCATTAGTCCATTGCCGGCCGCCATTGCGATCACCGTATTCGTGTTCGCCTACGCGCTGATTGCCAGCGATCGCATCAACAAGACGCTTGTCGCGCTGTGCGGCGCGGCGTTTGTGCTCGCGCTTGGAATTGTCGACGCCGAGCACGCATTCTATTCCCACGAGACGGGAATCGACTGGAACGTCATCTTTCTTCTGTTCGGAATGATGATCATCGTCGGCGTGCTGCGGCAGACCGGGGTTTTCGAGTACATCGCTATCTGGGCCGCTAAGCGCGCCAACGGCTCCCCCCTTCGGATCATGATCCTGCTGGTCATCGTCACCGCATTCGCATCGGCGTTGCTGGACAACGTCACCACGGTGCTGCTGATCGCGCCGGTCACGCTGCTCGTGTGCGACCGGTTGGCGATCAACCCGATACCGTTCCTGATCGCGGAGGTGCTCGCGTCGAATATCGGCGGAGCGTCAACCCTGGTGGGCGATCCGCCCAACATCATCATCGCAAGCCGGGCGGGATTGACGTTCAACGACTTTCTCGTGCACATGCTGCCGATCGTGCTGGTCGTCATGGTGGTGTTCATCGCGATACTGCCGTTCGTGTTCCGTGGGTCGTTCGGCGTGGACGCCTCACGCGTTGCCGATGTGATGTCATTGAACGAGCGCGAGGCCATCCGCGATCCGGCACTGCTCATCAAGTGCGGGGCTGTGTTGGTAGCGGTGTTCGCCGCTTTCATCGGCCACTCGGTGTTGCATATCGAACCCGCGGTTGTCGCCCTATTGGGCGCCGGCATCTTGATCTTGATATCCAAGCTCGAGCAGCGCGATTACCTGGCCAGTGTCGAGTGGGAGACGCTGATGTTCTTTGCCGGGTTGTTCATCATGGTCGGCGCGCTGGTGAAGACGGGCGTCGTCGAGGCGTTGGCCCGATCGGCGATTGAATTCACCGACGGCAACGCGCTGCTCACCGTCATGTTGATCCTCGGCGTCTCGGCGCCGGTGTCCGGCATCATCGACAACATTCCCTACACAGCGACGATGACACCGATCGTCAGCGAGTTGGCCGCGAGCATGCCCGACATGGCGCACCCAAACGCGCTCTGGTGGGCGCTTGCTCTTGGCGCAGACTTCGGCGGCAACCTAACGGCGGTCGGGGCAAGCGCCAACGTCGTGATGCTCGGAATCGCCCGCCGCGCAGACAATCCCATCTCGTTCTGGGAGTTCACACGCAAGGGTGCGTTGATCACCGTGCTATCGATCTTATTGTCGGCCCTCTATCTGTGGCTGCGCTATTTCGTCTTCGGCTAGAAGGAGTCGAATGTCGGTCGTGCTGACGATCCTGCTGATCGCGTTCTGTATCCAGGGCCTACTGAAGTTCGTGGTTGGATTTCTGGTGCGATACCGGACACGCATCGCCAGGATTGCCACCTACTATGAGCGCGACGGCCGCATTATCAGCATCTACGACACCGTCACCCTCGTCATCATCACTGCACTCGTCGTGCTTCTCTTCCTGACCGAAATGCAGGAACTCAGCTTCATCACGGGTCTAGTCGTCGGAATGCTCATCATCCAGATCTTCTTCCACCGCTTCGACAAACCACTTGCCCTGGAGCAGTCACCCGAATCAGGAGCTCCCCCAAGGAAAATCATGTCGTACGCGATCCAAGCCAACCCGGGGCTTGCGTGGCGCGAGATCATCCTGATGACGGCCCTCTTCGCCTGGGCGCTCTACGCGCTCGTCGGCGGGCTCGTCAGCTAGCGCAGCTGCTCCGTAGACGGCTCGTTCGTTCTCCGAAGTCGTCGTCTGCCCCCGGCCGGTTGAAGGTAACGGGCGTTGTGCTCGTCGGGTCCGACTTGCTGGCATTCGAGCCAACCCTATTCAGCGAGGAACCCGGCAACCTCCTCGGGATCCAGATCAAACCGCCCAGCGCACCCGGCTACGGGCGTGGGGCCGCCACGCGTGCGATGCCGCTCTTCTCGATTGCATCGACCGACTAGAGAGTAGAATTCGGACATCGGTTACGCGGCGGCGAGACGCTAATCGCCGGAAAGGTGCGCGCCACACCGTGCCCCCCGAACTTCGGAGCGGCCAGATGGGCACACGTTCGCCCGACAAACTCCCGTCCTTGTCCAGGCGCGCCCGCCGGCTGATTGGCGTTGGCGTGGCCCTCATCGTGTTGATGGTTGTGGGCCCGCGTCTGGTGGACACGTACGTCGACTGGTTGTGGTTCGGTGAGGTCGGTTTCCGCAAAGTCTGGATTACCGTGTTGCTGACCAGAGTCGCGACCTTCGCCGCGGTGGCGCTAATGGTGGGCGGCACCGTGTTTCTAACCATACTGGTGGCCTCTCGCTCGCGGCCTGTCTTCATCCCCGAACCGCGGCCGAACGACCCGATCGCGCCGTATCGGATGCTGGTGATGCGCCGAGCGTCGCTGTTCGCGTGGGGTAGCGCGGTCGCCGTCGGTGTGTTGTGCGGCCTAATCGCTAAGACGGACTGGGTGACGGTGCAACTGTTCCTACACGGCGGATCATTCGGAATCGTCGACCCAGAATTCGGACACGACATCGGGTTCTTCGTCTTCGACCTGCCCTTCTACCGGATGGTGCTGAATTGGCTTTTCGTGGCCGTGTGCCTCGCCTTCATTGCGAGTCTTGCGACGCACTACTTGTTCGGCGGTTTACGACTGACGACGGGCAAGGGCATGCTGACCCAGGCGGCGCGGGTTCAGCTTGCCGTGCTCGCCGGCACGCTGATCCTGTTGAAGGCGGCTGCGTACTGGCTCGACCGCTACGAGCTCCTGTCGGGTAACCGTAAGGAACCGACATTCACTGGCGCCGGTTACACCGATATCCACGCGGCGTTGCCCGCCAAGCTCGTCCTCCTCGCGATAGCGGTGCTGTGCGCGGCGGCGTTTTTTGCCGCAATCTTCCTGCACGACATCCGGATTCCGGCGATGGCCACCGCACTGCTTGTGCTGTCTGCGGTCCTCGTCGGTGGGGTATGGCCGCTGCTCATGGAACAGTTCTCCGTGCGTCCTAACGCAGCCGACGTCGAACGCCCGTACATCCAGCGCCATATCGACGCGACGCGTCAGGCGTTTCGGCTCGGTAGCGACTGGGTCGAATACCGGGACTATTCAGGCGTCGGTACCAAGGCGCCCGGCGATGTTCCGGCGGACTTGACCACCATTGCCAACGTCCGACTGCTGGACCCAAACGTGCTCTCCCGAACCTTCACCCAGCAGCAGCAGCTCAAGAATTTCTACAACTTCCACGACAAGTTGGACCTCGACCGGTATCGCATCGACGGCGAGTTGCGTGACTACGTAGTCAGCGCTCGCGAACTGTCACCCAACAGCCTCACTGGCAATCAGCGGGACTGGATCAACCGCCACACGGTCTACACCCATGGCAACGGTTTCGTCGCCGCCCCGGCGAACCGGGTGAACGCGGCGGTCCGTGATGCTGCAGGAGCCTCCGAAAGCAACAGCGGTTACCCCATCTACACGGTCAGCGACATCGCGTCGCTGAGTTCGGGCCGCCAGATCATCTCGGTCGACCAGCCCCGCATCTATTTCGGTGAGGTGATCGCTCAGGCCGATCCCGACTATGCGATCGTCGGCGGTGCCCCGGGATCCGCGCCGCGCGAGTATGACACCGACACCTCGAAGTACACCTACACCGGTGCGGGCGGCGTTCCTATCGGAAACTGGTTCTACCGCATGGTATTTGCCACCAGATTCGCCGAGCACAGGCTCCTGTTCTCCCGCGACATAGGCTCCGGCTCGAAAGTGATCTTCCACCGCGACCCGAACGAACGTGTGCAGCGGGTGGCGCCGTGGCTGACAACCGACGCCAACGCCTATCCGGCGGTGGTGAGCGGACGGATCGTCTGGATCGTCGATGCCTACACCACCCTCGACAGCTATCCCTATGCGCAGCGCAGCTCGCTGGAGGGACAGGTGCCCAATGCCGCCGGCGGCCTGAGAACCGGCAAAGAGGTGTCATACGCGCGGAATTCCGTCAAGGCCACCGTGGACGCCTACGACGGCACGGTGACGCTGTACCAGGTTGATCGAGACGACCCGGTCCTGCAGGCGTGGATGCGCGCCTTTCCCGGCACCGTCAAACCCGAGGACGACGTCACGGGCGAACTGCGCGCCCATTTCCGCTATCCAGAGGATCTGTTCAAGGTTCAGCGCGAGCTGCTCGCGAAATACCACGTCGACGAGCCGCGCGAGTTCTTCACCACCAACGCGTTCTGGTCGGCGCCCAGCGACCCCACCGACGAAGCCAACCCGACTCAGCCGCCGTTCTACATCCTGGTCGGTGACCAGCAGACCGCGAAGCCGTCCTTCCGGCTGGCCACCGCAATGGTCGGCTACAACCGGGAATTCCTCTCCGCCTACATCTCGGCGCAGTCGGATCCAGATGACTACGGCAAGCTCACTGTGCTGCAGCTGCCGACGGACACCCTGACCCAGGGCCCGCAACAGATCCAGAACTCGATGATCTCCGACACCCGGGTAGCGTCCGAACGGACGCTGCTTGAGCGGTCCAACCGGATCCACTACGGCAATCTGCTGACGCTTCCGATCGCCGACGGGGGCGTGCTCTACGTGGAACCGCTGTACACCGAACGGATCTCGACAGCACCGAACAGCTCGACATTCCCGCAACTTTCCCGGGTGCTGGTGAGTGTCCGGGAACCCCGCGCAGGCGGCGGGGTTCGGGTCGGCTACGCGCCCACCCTCGCCGAGGCACTCGACCAGGTATTCGGCCCCGGCACCGGCCGCGCCGCCACCGCCCCTGGCGGTGACGCCGCCGCAGCACCTCCTCCGCAACCCGCGCTGCCCGCCCCGCCCCTGCGGGTGCCGCCGACGGCAGCTCCCCCACCCGCGCCCGGGGAATCACCCGCGACTTTGGCCGAACTGAGAGAGGCACTGGCCGAAGTTCGGGCGGCGCTCGAGCGCTTAGAGCGCGCGGTCGATAGGTACGAAACCCCCGGCGGTTAGGGATGTGCTGACATGACGGGCACGGGTCGTTCGTGCCTGCCTGTATGTTGTTGCGCCCGAGCGGAAATCCGAACTCTAGCGGCGAGTTCATGCCGCGCTGGCTGCACCATCTCGGGCGAATCCGACGTCGTGTCCACAGATAGGTGGGAGGATGCTGACTCGTGCGCGCTACTCTCCGGCACCCGGCGCGGCTTGTGCCATTGGCATTCCTGTTCGCCATTGCAGCGGGAACGGTGTTGCTGATGCTGCCCATTTCCCGGTCCGGTGATGGATCGGCGCCACCGCTGACCGCGCTGTTCACGTCGACGTCCGCCGTCTGCGTAACCGGGCTGATCGTCGAGGACACGCCGGTGTACTGGTCGCGGTTCGGCCAGGCGGCGATCCTGGGGCTGTTTCAGGTCGGCGGCTTCGGCATCATGACCGGCGCCACCCTCCTCGGGTTGTTGGTGACGCAACGGATCCGGCTGCGCGATCGACTTGTCGCCCAAATGGAGACCAAGACCCTCGGCCTCGGCAACGTGGCGAGTGTGCTGCGGCTCGTGCTGTTGGCGACCGTGACGGTCGAGATAGCACTCACAGCAATCCTGGCCTTGCGGTTCCGGTTTGCGTACGACAATACCTGGGGTGAAGCGTTGTGGCACGGGCTTTTTCACGCGGTTTCGGCGTTCAACAATGCAGGCTTTTCGACGTACTCCGATAGCCTGATGGGGTTCGTGGTCGATCCGTTGATCGTGATACCGATCATGGTCGCGATCGTGCTCGGCGGACTCGGCTTCCCTGTGCTCTACGAACTGCGACGTGACCTGAGCCGGCCGTCACGCTGGTCTGTGCACACCAAGATCACCGTGGCCGCGACCGGACTGCTTCTGGTCGGCGGTTTCGTCGCGATCCTGTGGTCGGAGTGGACCAATCCGGGCACGCTCGGCTTCTTCGGCACCGGCGAAAAGATGCTGGCGTCCGCGTTTCATTCAGTGAGCGCGAGGACGGCCGGGTTCAACAGCCTCGACGTTGGTGCGTTCACCTCCGAGACGATCGTCGTCAACGACATGCTGATGTTCATCGGCGGTGGCAGCGCCGGCACCGCGGGCGGCATCAAGGTCACGACATTCTTCTTACTCGCGTTCGTCATCTGGGCCGAAGTCCGCGGTGATCCCGACACCACCGCCTTCGGCCGACGTATTCCCACTGCCGCGCAACGGCAGGCACTGACCGTCGCGCTACTCGGCGTCGCGTTCGTGGCGCTGGGCACGTGGGCCCTGCTGACCCTCACCGACTTCGAACTGTCTGACGTGTTGTTCGAGGTGGTCTCCGCCTTCGGCACCGTTGGCCTGTCCACCGGCATCACGCCCGACCTGCCGCCACCGGCCCAGGGAGTGGTCATCGTGCTGATGTTCGTCGGCCGCGTGGGTAGCATCACCGTCGCGACCGCGCTTGCACTTCGCAGTAGGAAGAGGCTGTACCGTTTCCCCGAGGAGCGTCCGATAGTTGGCTAAGAACTCGACATCCAAGGGCGGCATCGTCGTCATCGGGCTCGGCAGGTTCGGCGGCGCAGTCGCTCAGTCGCTCGTCCGTCTGGGACACGAAGTGCTCGCGATCGATGAGGACGCCGACTTAGTGCAGCGCTGGTCGGACAAGCTCACCCACGTCGTGCAGGCGGACTCGACCGATAGTGACGCCCTGCGTCAGCTTGGCGTCCAGGATCTCGGGCGTGCCGTGGTCGGCATCGGCACCGACATCGAGGCCAGCGTGCTCACCGTGCTCGCGCTCCACGAGCTCGGCGTCGACGAGATCTGGGCGAAGGCGATCACCGCCAAGCATGGCCAGATCCTCGAGCGCACAGGGGCGCATCACGTCGTCTTCCCGGAGGCCGCGATGGGCGAACGCGTCGCTCACCTGGTCACCGGTCGAATGATCGACTTCATCGAGTTCGACGATGGATTTGCCATAGCCAAGACCAGCACACCTCGCGAGGCCGCCGGCGCCACGCTCGAAAGTTCGGCGCTGCGAACGAAATATGGCATCACAGTCGTCGGGATCAAACGCCCCGGCACCGACTTCACGTATGCCCGCCCGGAGACGACAGTGGAGCGCGGAGACCTGCTGATCGTGTCGGGCCCCACCAATCTCGTCGAGAAGTTCGCGGCGCTGACGTAGCAGCCGTGCGGCATCAATAGTTTCGCGGGAGCGCCGCGACCATCGCCTCGACCTGGTCGCGGGTCAGTACGTTTATGCTGGCGTCTGGTAACCCGAGAATGCGGTCGATGGCCAAACCGTGAAGCCTGAACCTGGTCGTCAGCACATCGATTGCGTGGTTTCTGGCTGATTCATCAGAGGCACTGACCACATCCAAGATCTTCGAGTTAGTCCGTGCGGCGAGAGCCTGGATAATCTCGCGACCCCTCGGCCGCAAGCTGTTTCGCCGCGACGATTTGACCTCCGCCACTCACGTTACTGCCGGCCATCGCCCAAGCTGCCTCCTCCGGCACCCGTAGACTCCGGCGGCGTGGCTGATGTTCCGCTCGACACGCAGGAGCGCCTTGAGCTGTGTGATGTCCTCGAGGAGCTCGGCCCTTCGGTTCCCACACTGATCGAGGGCTGGACTGCACACGATCTCGCCGCCCACCTCGTGTTGCGAGAACGCGATCTCGTTGCCGGCCCTTGCATCGTTTTGCCTGGTCCCTTCCAACGGTTCGCCGAGCGGCGTCGGGTCAGATTGGGCGAGAACAAGGATTTCGCGTGGCTCGTCGGGCGAATCCGGTCCGGCCCGCCCATCGGGTTCTTCCGCATCGGATGGGTCCGCTCCTTTCCGAATCTCAACGAATTCTTTGTTCACCACGAGGACCTTCGCAGGGCGAATAGGCATGGGCCCCGGAGCCTCACGCCTGCAATGGATGCTGCTTTGTGGCGCAACGTTCGCCGCGCCGGCCACTACCTGAGTCGGCGTCTCCACGCGTGCGGGCTGGAGATTGAGTGGGCGGGAACTGACGAGCGGGTGACGGTTCGACAAGGCGAACCGACGGCTCGACTCAGCGGTCCGCCGGGCGAACTCCTCCTATACGTCTTTGGGCGCCAGGATGCAGCGCAGGTCGAGGTGAGCGGACCACCGGAGGCCGTTGCGGCGGTGCGTCGCACGCACTTCGGCATGTGAGTCCATCGCTCGCTTCGATCTACAGGTCTTGGCAATATCTCGCGGGCATCGCGAACAGCGCCTACTTCGGCGCCGAAGCCGAGTCCTGCGTCTCCGATCGCGTGCAGTTCGACTCGACGGGTCAACGGCGCGTTCTATGAGGTGGAGTGAATCGTCGGTTGGTGGAACACGGGCTCGCCAGCCACCGGGGATCGGCCGTGGATCGCGCCCCACGCAGCCGACAACTATTCGATACCAAATTTATTATCGACACGGGTCCGTTAATGAATTAGTTTTGGCCTATGGACGGCCTCGAAGTTCTCGTGGTGGGCGCGGGTCCCACTGGTCTCACGCTGGCGTGCGGCCTGTTACTGAACGGCGTTTCGGTGCGCGTGATCGATCGCGCGCCAGGTCCGGCAGAGACGTCGCGGGCCAACTTCCTGCATGCGCGCGGCTCCGAGGTGCTCGACCGGCTAGGCGCATTGGGGACGCTGCCCGACGAGTCGTTGCGGGCGATGCGGATCACGACATACCTCGGCGACCGGCCGATCATGAAGCTCGAGTTCGGCGATCCCGGGCTGCGGACCGCCGCCCCGCCGATGGTCGTATCGCAGGCCAACGTCGAGGGGGCGCTGCGCGACCGGTTGGCCGAGCTCGGCGGCGCACCGGAGTGGAACCAGCCGCTTGTCGACATCAAGCCGGACAGCGATGGTGCTACCGCCGTGCTCGGCAACAGCGAGCAGGTACGAGCCCAATGGGTCGTCGGGTGCGACGGGACTAACAGCGCCACACGCGAGATCGCAGGCATCGGATTCCCCGGCGTCAAGCTGACCGAGCGCTTCCTACTGGCCGATTTGCATCTCGACTGGGACCTCGACCGCAGCGGGACCACCGGGTGGATTCACCCCACGGGGATGATCGGCGCGATGCCGATGCCCGATCCGCACCGGCGAAACGACCTGTGGCGACTCATCGCCTACGACCCCGGCTACGACGATAAGCCAAGCGAACAAGACATTTTAGAACGATTCCGGCAAATCCTGCCCGAACGGAGCGGACGCGACGTTCGCATCGGCGACGCCGAGTGGCTCTCCTTGTTCTCGGTACACCGTCGGCTTGCCAACACGTACCGACAAGGCCGGATCCTGCTCGCCGGCGATGCGGTCCACGCACACGCGCCGTTCGGCGGGCAGGGCATGCTCACCGGTGTCGGCGATGCGGAGAACTTGGCCTGGAAGCTCGCTCTGGTGATTCGCGGCAAGGCGGCCGAGCCGCTGATCGATACGTATGAGGCCGAACGTCGCCCGCTCGCGACCGAGGTGTTGCGCAGTACAAGCGCAGTGACCCGGATGAACATCGCGAGCAACCCCTTCGGCCGGTTCATGCGAGACCGAATAGTGGTGCGGCTGTTCGGCCTGCCGGCGATCCAGCGCTGGACCACCTACACCACATCGCAGCTATGGGTCAGTTACCGCAAGGGACCACTCGGCGGGCGCGGACGCAAACCGCGCGCTGGCGACCGAGTCGCCGATCTCCAGTGTCTCCGCGAGGACGGCACACTGTCGCGGCTGCACGCTGAGCTGGGCGACCGGTGGGCGTTGCTAGTACCGCAAGACGCTGTGGCGAACGGCGCCGAGGCCGCACGGCAACGGCTCGCCGGTCATCTCGGTGTCTGCACCTACAGCGGGACGGATGCGATGCTTGTCCGTCCGGACGCGCACCTGGGTTGGCGCGGCGATCCCGATGACGTGGACGGTCTTGACAGATGGCTGGCGAACGCATTGCGCACAGGACGAGTCCGATGACGGAGGTCCGAAGTCGTGGGCGACCGCGCGATCCCGCCGCCGATGCCGCGATTCTGCACACCGGCCTGCAGTTGTTCATCGAACGCGGCATCGAGGGCGCCAGCATCGAACAGATTGCGAAACGGGCTGGCGTCGGCAAGTTGACGGTCTATCGCCGGTGGTCCACGAAAGAAGAGCTAGTCGCCGCGGCGATCGAAAAACTAGTGGCGAACGAGGTGGAGTGGCCGTCTGACGAAGTGATCGAACAGGTTTCGCCGTATCTACTCGTGCAGGCGGCGCTGTCCAACGCGGCGCAGACCGCCGCCGCACCGGAATTTCGGGCGCTTGTCGCCAGGATCCTTGGTTCGGCGGTCAGCCATCCGTCGCTGATGGCGACCTACTGGACGCACTACGTCCTGCCCCGACGAGCGCTCGCGGTCCTGCTGCTCGAGCGAGCCCGCGAGCAGGGAACAGTCGCCGCCGACGCCGATCTGGACGCGCTGATCGACATGATCGCGGGCGCAGTGATGTACCGCGTGCTGCAACCCGATCCGCCCGATGTGTCCGAGATGCGGCGGTATCTCACGGCGCTCTATCGCCAGGTCGGCCTGCTGCCCTAGCCGGTACTGAACACGGACGTTGGTGATCGCGTGGCGTGGTGAATGAGTAAGACCGCGAGTGGGCACCTGTCGTCACGAGGCCGCGCCGTCAGGTGTTCTTGGCGACGAAGCGACGGAAAAGCGCCCAGGCGACGACGAGGTTGTAGACCACTCCGACGACGATGTACGGCCACCAGGTGCCGTGGGCGCTGGCGACCCAGAACGCCTTGGCGGCCCAGTACGGCGGCAGCACGCCGAAGGCCAGGTTCCAGGCCGAGTCGATGAACCACGGCAGGCACGGCAGCCCGGCCATGAGCATGCCGAGCGCGCGGACCATCGCAATCCCCTGGATCTTGTTGTTGGCCGCCGTGACAATCAGCAGCAGCGTGACCACCGCCGACAGACCGGCCAGCAGCCCGATAGGGATCAAGGCCGGGACCAGGCCAGGGTCGAGGATCCCACTGAATGACATTGTCGCGACCACATAGACGGTGGTCACCACCATGACCGTGGCCGCGCGATATACGAAGAAGGTGGACAGCGGTACCGGGGTCACCCGCAGCGCGGCGAGGGTGCCGGCGTCGACCTCGTCCAAGACCAGGAACGCGGCCAACCCGCCCGCGATGACGATGCTCGTCAGCAATAGGAACCCGGTAAGGACCAACGGGTAGTAGGGAACGAGGTCGAAGTCGTAGCGCTCGGACAGCATCTCGGTGAACAGCGGGGTGAGGACGACGACGCCCACAGTCCAAATAACTGGCGCCAACACGATCATTATCAGCAGGGGGTCGCGGTAGGTGCCTCGAATGTCATTGCGGCCGAAGGCGGCAAGCGCAGTTACGGAACTCACAGCACACCTGACCTTTCGATGACATAGTGGCCGAACATCGCCTTGGCGGCCCAGCACAATCCCGCAAGGCACAGCACGGGATAGACCACCGAATAGATGACCTGCCACGGCGCCAGGTTCACCTGATCGAATGCCGCCCCGAGCAGCAGCAGCGGCCCCTGCGTGGGGATCAGGTACAACACAGGGTTCGGCCACACGCCGGAGTAGTGCAGGACAGGCAGGCCCGACATCACCGCGAGCGGGATGGTCGCCGACATGAACCAGTCGCTCACCGACGTGAACGGCAGCGAGGTGATGAATCCCACCAGCAGCATCAATAGCGTGCCGAGCACGACCCCGATCAGCAGCGGTACCAGATGGTAGGCGAACCCGTGGGCAATGGTGACCACGACAACCGCGACAGCTAGCGAGATCACCAGCAGCACAGTCAGTTTCGCCGCCAGATACTCCCAAAACCGCAGCGGAGTGGAGATTACCGCGCCGAGCGTACGCTCCTGCTTCTCGAAGAACACAATGCCCCCGATGAAGAAGAACCCGATGATCGCGATGTCGCCCAGCAGGATGTACGGCTCGGCGACCGGACGCAGGTCGTGCGGCATCGGCAGCAGCACGGCCAACCAGATGAGTCCGGAGAAGATCGCCGCGTAGAGGAACTTCTGGCGGTTCTGCAGCGTCAGCTCGAGCCGCAGCGCGCTCAACAATCGCGTCATGTCAGCCGCCTCCCGGTGACCTCCACGAACACGTCGTCCAGACTGGCTTCCCGGCTGTGAATTGTCTCGACGTGGTGGTTCCTCAGCACCGCGTGGAACGCCGGGTCTTCGGCCAAGCCGTCCATTCCGAACTCGGCCGTCTCGAGCGCGCCGTTGCCATCCCGGTACTCCACCCGCACGCGTCGCTGGCTGCGGGCGATTTTCAGCTCGTTGGGGGTGTTGAGCGCAACGATCTCACCGTCGACGACGAAAGCGACTCGGTCACACAGTTCATCGGCGGTCGACATGTCATGGGTTGTGAGGAAGATCGTGCGACCGCGTGCCTTCAGGTCCAGGATCATGTTCTTGACCTTGCGGGCGTTCACCGGATCCAGGCCCGACGTCGGCTCGTCGAGGAACAGCAGCTCCGGGTCGTTGATGAGCGACCGGGCGAAGGTCAGCCGCATCTGCATTCCCTTGGAGTACTTGCCAACTCGCGTGTCGGCATCGTCTGCCAGGCCGACGGCGTCGAGCAGCTCCATCGGCTCCAGCGTTTCGCCGTCGTACAGCGACGCGAAGAACCGCAGGTTCTCCAGACCGGTGAGCTTCTGATAGTGATTCGGCAGCTCGAAGGAGACGCCGATGCGCTGGTAGTAGTCGGGCCCCCAGGCCAGCGGGTCCTTGCCCCACACCGCCGCCTCGCCGCCGTGGCCGCGGAGCAAGCCGATGAGAAGCTTCTGCGTCGTGGACTTCCCGGCGCCACTGGGGCCGAGGAACCCGAAGATCTCGCCGCGGCCGACGCTGAAGTCCATGCCCCGCACAGCGGGCTCATTCGACTTCGGATACGTGAACGTGAGCCCGCGGACGCGGATCACTTCTGTTGCGACGCTCGACGGCGTGGCGGTTTTGGCGGTTTGCATGGCTCGCCTGGTCTCCTCTGGATATGCGGATATCAACTTCCGACCAGACTTCCCGGAGCACCGCGAGTCACTATACTGAAGATTCAGAAATTATTGAAGACTCTGAAGGGAGGAAGGTGGCCGAGTCCTCCGCTCAACAGGCGGCCGCCGAGGAACTTGCTCTTGTCCTCAGCAGTCACGGTCTGCAACGCATGACCGCCCGCGTTCTGGCGGCTCTCCTGTTCACCGAGCAACCGACGATGACCATGGGTGAGCTGGCCGATCGGCTGCTGGCCAGCTCGGGCGCGATCTCCGGCGCTCTCAAGATGCTCACGTCGGTGGGCATCGTCGAGCGGGTGCCCGCACCCGGCAGCCGGCGAGACCACTACCGGCTGCGCGACAACGCCTGGGCAGTCCAGTACACCAACCAGAACGAAGTGACCGCAGCCGTGATCAAGGCCGCAGAAGCCGGGATCGCCACCACGGAGCACGGCAGCCTGGCCCGCCAACGCCTCGTCCAGATGCGCGACTTCTACACGTTCCTTCTCACGGAGATTCCCGCGCTGCTGGACCGCTGGTATCAGCGACCGGGGCCGGCTGGGACGTAGCACCCACATGCGCCGCCCCGTCGCATATTTTTGGAGCCTGATGATCGTCGAACGGCAGAGCGCAGTCGACGCACCCGCCGAGCAGGTGTGGGCACGGGTGGTCACCCCGGAGGGCATCAACGATGAACTCCGGCCCTGGATGACGATGTCGATGCCACGCGGCGCCAAGGATCTGACGGTTGACACCGTGCCGGTCGGCAAACCGATCGGCCGGTGCTGGATGCGGCTGTTCGGCGTGCTCCCGTTCGATTACGACAATCTATGCATCACCGAGCTGCAGCCACTTGGCTTCCGCGAGGACTCGACGATGCTGATGGTCCGCCAGTGGCGGCACGAACGCTCCGTGGCCTCCACTGATAGTGCGAAAAGCTCTGTGCACGATCGCCTCACCTTCGAACTGCGCTCACCGCTTCGACCGCTCACGCCGATTTATGCGGCCGCGGTGAGGGCGCTGTTCGGGCACCGACACCGACGGCTACAGCGACACTTCACTGCGCACTAAATCGAACCATTCGCCTGCGACTCGAGAACTTCCTTTAATCGTTTGAGGTCCTTGGTGTTTGCCCGCTTCATGGCCACCGCCATCATCGGTGCCGCAATACCGGTGAACCCCGACGGCTCGCCGCGATTTCGAAGCCTCATCCGGGTGGACTCCGCTCCGATGTCGTCCCATTCGTACATAGTCTCCATCGGGAACGGTCCCTCCGCTGTCCGCATGACGAAACGGCGGTCGGGAACGAAGTCGACGACCCCATACGTGTAAGTCAGCTCGCGGCCCAAAAACGTTGCGGTAAAAGCGAACTGCGAACCCACCGCTAAGGGCCGGGGCGTTTTCCACTGCACGCTCTTGATGTTGACGTACCACGCCGTGGCGTTGTCTGGGTCAGCGGAGTAGGAGGCCACCTCGCCTCGCGGCCGGTCAATCACGATCTCGACGTTGACATCTACCGGTGCCATAGACGGCGATGTTACGTCGAACGCTTGACACTCGATTCAGTAGTTCCTAAATTTAGGATATGCTGAATAATGACGGGCCGCCCGGTCCGGTGACCCTGTACCGCGCCGCCACCGATCGAGCCATCGCTGTCGCCGACGCGGTGAGACCGGACCAACTCGGATCACCGACACCGTGCACTGAATGACCGTTCAGCAGCTGATCGACCACCTCGTCGGCGGCACGGAGTATCTGTTGTCGGCCACAACGGGTGGCGAGCCTGCCCAGCGTCTGCACACGACGGCTGCCGACTACCGGCGCGGCGTTGCCGACGTGCTCAACGCACTCACGCGGCCCGACGTGATGGAACGGGCGTGCACATCACCGCTTGGCTTCGAATGGCGTGTTTCGCAGGCTGTGGCCGGAACCTTCATGGACGTGTTGATCCACACGTGGGACCTGGCGCGGGCGACCGGCCAGGACGAAAAGCTCGATCCCGCGCTCGTCGACGCATGTTCGGCGATGTTCCTGCCCGACATGCCCGAACGTGGACGCGCGGCCGGAATCGTCAGTCCTGCAGTCGAAGTGGACGACGACGCCTCGGCGCAGGATCGCCTGTTGGCGGCCATGGGGCGTCGTCCGTGAGCGATCCCGCAGTCGAGGACGCGATCCGGGCGCTCGCGCATCCCGGCAGGCGCGCAATGCTGCGCCTGGTGTGGAGCGAGGAGCGGCCGGCGACCGAACTCGCCGACGCCGCCGGGCTCTCCCGTTCGGCGGCGAGCCAGCACCTGAAGTTGCTGCGCGACGCCGGATTGATCACGGTGCGCGTCGACGCCACCCGCCGGCTGTACCGCGCCGACCTCGCCCGGGTCGCCCAGATCGCGACGTTCCTCGACGATTTCTGGGCCGCTCCCCTGGACCGTCTCCGTGCAGTCGCCGAGGAACCGCGACGGGGGTCGTCATGAAGCTGGCTGTCCAAAGGTTGGTCATCCACGCGCCCGCCGACCACGTCTTCGATCACCTCGTCGACCCGGCGCTGTTCGGCCAGTGGATGGCCGAAGGTGCCACACTCGACCCGGTACCGGGTGGCGTTGTCTCATGGACACATCCCAACGGCGACACCGTTTTTGGACGGTTCGTCGAGATCGATCGGCCCCGCCGACTCGTCTTCACATACGGCTGGCAACGCGCGGAGGTACAGATCCCGCCCGGCTCGACCACCGTGGAGATCGACCTGGTGGCCCAGGATGACGGCACCACGGTCGTCACCCTGCTGCATCGCCACCTCGACAGCCGTGCCGCCGATGCTCACAGCGCCGGCTGGGCCCACTACCTCGATCGCCTGCGCCGCACCGCGGAGGGCGAAGACGTCGGCGCAGATCCGTGGTCCGACAGGCGGGTTCCCACGCCGCACGAACTCCGCCGATGAGTCGATCGTCGTCCAACGAGGCGCGATTCTGGTCATTCGCGGACCCGCTACTCGTCGCCCCGTTCGTTACCCGCTCAACCATGATGGGGTTTCCATGCCTGCGGGTGAGCGGCCGGTTCTTCGCCTCCTTCGATCGACAGACGGGCGCACTCGTCGTCAAGCTGCCGGCCGCGCGGGTTGACGAGCTCATCGCGTCGGGTCAGGCGCAACCGTTCGCGCCGGCGGGACGGAGATTCCGCGAATGGACCAGCATCGACGCGAGCCGGCGAGCGCAGTGGTCGGCGCTGCTGGATGAGGCGCTCGAGTTCGTCGCCGGCGAATGAGATTTCACTGCGAAAACTTCAACTTGTGAGCACTGCCACGCACTCGACATGGTGCGTCAGCGGGAACGAGTCGAATACCCGCAGTTCCTCGACTGTGTACCCGTGCCCGAGATACAGCCCGACGTCGCGGGCAAAAGACGCCGCCTCGCAACCGATGTGGACCACCCTGGGTACCTCGGCGGCGGCCAGAAGATCGATCACCTCGCGGCCTGCCCCGGACCGCGGCGGGTCCAGCACCGCCACGTTGGCCCGCTCGGCCTGCAGGCCCAGCGCCCTGCGCACCGAGTCGGTCACCACCGACACCCAGCCGAGGTCGGCCAGTGCTTCGCGCGCCGACCTCGACGCCCCGCGGGACGTGTCGACGGTGACGACGCGTCCCCGCTCGCCGACCGCCTGCGCCAGAACCGCCGCGAAAACCCCTGCCCCGCCGTACAAATCCCACGCCGTCATGCCGGCGTCGAGTTGCGCCCAGTCGGCCACCAGGTCGCTGTAGATCCGGGCGGCATCGCGGTGCGCCTGCCAGAACGCGGTCACCGGCACCCGCCAGATTCGCTCCCCGACCCGCTGCACCGCCTCGTAGTTGCCGTCGACCACCTGAGTCGTCGTCTTTCGCCCGGTCCGCGGCCCCGACTGCACAACGTGCCGGTCACCGTCGTCGTCGACCGCCACATGCAGCTGCGCCCCCGGCGGCCACACCCAGTCGTTCAGCCCGTCGAGCATGCCTGCGGGAAGCTGCGCGCAGTTCAGCGCCGTGACCAGCTCCGAACTGTGATATCGGTGAAAGCCCGCCCGGCCCTCGGCCGAAGTGTCGAGCCGCACCCGGGTCCGCCACCCGGTGGCGCCAACGTCTCCGACCGGTTCGGCAGCGGCGGAGCCCTCGTCGCGCCACTGGTAGCCGCCCAGCCGCGCCAACTGGTTGGCGACGACGGCACCCTTCAGCCGGCGGGTGGCATCGGGTTCGGCGAACGCCAGATCGCAGCAGCCGGCGCCGTCGACGCCCGCGATCGGGCACAGCGAGTCGATGCGGTCGGGCGACGGGTCGATCACCTCGATAACGTCCGCGTGCCAATACGATCCGTGGTCACCGACGACGCGGACCTTGACCGTCTCCCCCGGCAGCGCGTACCGCACGAACACCACCCGGCCCTCGTGGCGCGCAACACAGCTGCCGCCGTTGGCGGGTCGCCCGGTGGTCAGCGTCAGTTCCGTCGGCAAGGGTGGCGGCTCGGCGACCTCTTCAGTCACTCCAGGAAGCCCCTGCGTATGTCGCCCGGAGCCGCATGTGCCTGCAGCGTCTTGAGCCGCTCTGACGAATTCAATTGCCATGGAACAGATGTCACCATCACGTTCGGCATAAACAGCAGCCTGCCCTTCAGCCGCAGCGCACTCTGGTTGTGCAGCACCTGTTCCCACCAGTGCCCGACAACGTACTCCGGGATGAACACGGTGACCACGGTGCGCGGCGACTCCTTGCTGATCCGCTTCACGTAGTCGAGCACAGGGCGAGTGATCTCTCGATACGGCGAGGCAATCACCTTGAGCGGCACACTGATATCGCTGTCTTCCCATTTGTGTACCAGCTCGCGCGTCTCGGCGTCGTCGACGCTGACGCTGATCGCCTCGAGTGCGTCCGGCCGGGTGGCGCGGGCATACGCCAGCGCCCGCATCGTCGGCAGGTGCAGCTTGGACACCAGCACGACGGCGTGGTTGCGGCTCGGCAACACCATGGCCCCGTCGTCCGCGGCGGCCTGCTCCTCCAACTCACGCGCGACGCTGTCGTAGTGCTTGTGGATCGCCTTCATGAGCACGAACAGGCCGCCCATCGCGACAACCGCGATCCACGCCCCCGCGACGAACTTCGTCGCGACTACGACGACCAGCACCGAGCCTGTGGCAACGAAACCGAGTGTGTTGGTCACCCGGGCGCGCATCATCCTGCGCCGCACCGCCGAGTCTGTTTCGGTCCGCAGCAGTCGGGTCCAGTGCCGGACCATGCCAATCTGGCTGAGGGTGAACGACACGAACACGCCGACGATGTAGAGGTGAATCAGCGCAGTGACCTCGGCCCGGAACGCGACGATGAATGCGATTGCCGCGACAGCCAGGAAGAGGATTCCGTTGGAGAACGCAAGGCGATCGCCCCGCGTGTGCAGTTGTCGCGGCAGGTAACGATCTTGCGCCAGAATCGATCCCAGCACTGGGAAGCCGTTGAACGCGGTGTTGGCGGCCAGCACCAGAATCAGCGCGGTAACGCCCGTGATGAGGTAGAGCCCCAACGGAAAACCGTGGAAGATCGTCTCGGCCAATTGGGCGATCAAGGTCTTCTGCGAGTAGCCGGGCGGAGCGCCCACCAACTGTTCCTCGGGCCGCTCGGCAATCTTCACACCGGTGGCTCTAGCCAGCGCAATCATGCCCATGAACAGTGACACCGCAATCAGGCCAAGCATCAGCAAAGTGGTTGCGGCGTTGCGGGACTTAGGTTTTCGGAATGCTGGTACCCCGTTGCTGATCGCTTCGACGCCGGTCAACGCCGCGCAACCCGACGAAAATGCGCGAGCCACCAGGAACACCAACGCAAAGCCGAACATGTCGCCGTGTTCGGAGTGCATCTCGAACGCGGCGGACTCGGCCCGCAGCGGCTCACCGAGAACATAGATCTGGAACACGCCCCAAAACAGCATGGCGTACATCCCGAACAGGAACAAATAGGTCGGGATCGCGAACGCGGTGCCCGACTCCCGGATGCCGCGCAGGTTCATCGCTGTGAGCAGCACCACCGCTGTGACGGCGAACGCGACCTTGTGCTCACCGACGAACGGCACCGCCGAGCCGAAGTTCGACGCCGCCGAAGCAATCGACACCGCGACGGTCAACACGTAGTCCACCAGTAACGCGCTGGCCACCGTAAGGCCGGCAGTGGGGCCGAGGTTAGTGCTCACGACCTCGTAGTCGCCGCCACCCGAGGGATAGGCATGCACGTTCTGGCGGTAGCTCGCGACCACGATCAGCAGTACCACAGCCACCGCGACGCCGATCCACGGAGCCATCGAGTAGGCGCTCAGGCCGGCCACCGACAGCACCAGGAAGATCTCCTCCGGCGCGTAGGCCACCGACGACATCGGATCGGATGCGAACACTGGCAGGGCGATCCGCTTCGGCAGCAACTGGTGATGAAGCGTGTCGCTGCGGAACGGCCGGCCCAGAACCAGCCGCCGCGCGACGGTCGAAAGCTTAGACACGAGAGCCAAGAGTAAGCCCACGGGCGAATGGCTGTAGCGTTCCGTGTGCGGAGATTCGCAGGCAGTACTTCTCGGACCGCAGCCGAAAGGATCACCAGGTGCGTGTAGTGGTCATGGGATGCGGCCGGGTGGGCGCATCGCTGTCGGACAGCCTGGCCAGAATCGGCCACGACGTGGCCGTGATCGATCGCGACAGCACGGCATTTCACCGCCTGTCCCCCGAGTTTCCTGGCGAGCGCGTGCTGGGGATGGGGTTCGACCGCGACGTCCTGCTGCGGGCAGGCATCGAGGAGGCCGGAGCGTTCGCGGCTGTCTCGTCGGGCGACAACTCCAACATCATCTCGGCGCGGGTGGCCCGCGAGACGTTCGGCATCGAGCGCGTCGTGGCCCGCATCTACGACGCCAAGCGCGCGGCGGTCTACGAACGTCTCGGCATCCCGACGGTGGCCACCGTGCCGTGGACGACCGACCGGCTGCTCAACGTGCTGACACGGGAGACCGAGACCACCAAGTGGCGCGACCCAACCGGCAACGTCGGGGTGACCGAGCTGGCGGTGCACGAGGACTGGGTCGGCCATCGGATCACCGACCTGGAGGCGGCTACCGGCGCTCGCGTGGCGTTCATGATCCGGTTCGGCGCCGGCCTTCTGCCGGACTTGAAAACCGTCATCCAGGCCGGCGATCAGGTGTACATGGCGGCGATCGCCGGACACATCGCCGAAGCCCTTGCCATTGCGGCGCTGCCGCCCAGCGAGGACATCGAGAGCGCATGAAGGTCGCCATTGCCGGGGCCGGGGCCGTCGGCCGGTCGATCGCCCGCGAGCTCGTCGAGAACCATGACGTCACGCTGCTGGAGCGCAACCCCGACCACATCGACGTCGACGCGATCCCCGCCGCCCACTGGCGCCTTGGCGACGCGTGCGAGCTGACCCTGCTGGAGTCGGTGAAGCTCGAGGAGTTCGACGTCGTGATCGCCGCTACGGGCGACGACAAGGCCAACGTGGTGGTCAGCCTGCTGGCCAAGACCGAGTTCGCGGTGGCGCGTGTGGTGGCCCGCGTCAACGATCCGCGCAACGAGTGGCTGTTCGACGAGAGCTGGGGCGTGGACGTCGCCGTGTCCACGCCGCGCATGCTGGCGTCGCTCGTCGAGGAGGCCGTCGCCGTCGGTGATCTGGTACGGCTGATGGAGTTCCGCAAGGGCCAGGCCAACCTGGTGGAGATCACACTGCCCGACGACACACCGTGGGGCGGCAAGCCGGTCAAACGGCTGGACCTGCCGCGCGATGCCGTGCTGGTGACGATCCTGCGCGGCCCGCGGGTGATCGTGCCGGAGGGCGACGAGCCCCTCGAAGGCGGCGACGAGCTGCTGTTCGTGGCCACCACCGACGTCGAGGACGAGCTGCAGGAGCTGCTGCTGCATCGGCAGTCGCGCTGAGTCCTCAGCGACGCGCGTAGGCCGGTGGCGGCGGCACGCGGTCCAGGCAGCCCGCCGCGCCCTCGGGCGTCACCCGGTCGAAGTCACACTGCGCATTGCGGATCCCGACGGCCGACACGACACCCGCGACCGCAAAGAGAGCCGCCGTCACCAACGCTCCTTGCCGGAAACCCGCGAAATCGACTGCGCCACCAATGATCACACCGGTAAGAGCGATCGCGATCAGTCCCGAGATCCGCGAAACGGCGTTGTTGACCGCCGAACCGATGCCGCTCTGCGCCGGATCGACCGCGGCAAGAATCGCCGCCGTCAATGGCGACACCGTGACCGACAGCCCCAGCCCGAACACCACCATGCCTGGCAGCATCTGCGTCCAGAAGTTGAACGGCTCGCGCGCCATCAGCATCCACAGGTAGCCACCCGCGGCGATCAGCGGACCGACGGCCATGAACAGGCGTGGCCCGTGCTCACCCGCCAGCGTGCCGAACCGGCGGGCCAAGAAGAACGACAGCACGGGCACCGGCAGTGTGGCCAGCCCCGCCTCGGTGGCCGACAGTCCCGCGGTCTCCTGCAGGAACAGCGCGACTATCAACATGCCGATCGAGACCGCAGCGTAGAGGAACACCGTGGCGAGGTTGCCCGCCGCGAAGTTGCGGGCGGCGAAGATGTGCAGCGGCATCATCGGGTGAGGGGTGCGGCGCTCCCACCACGGGAACGCGATCAGGCAGGCCACGCCGATCACCAAGCCGACGACGACGGCTGTATTCGAGAAGCCCAGCCGCTGCCCCTCGATGAGCGCGAACACCGCGCACGTGAGGCCCACCGCGTTGAGTGCGGCGCCCACGTAGTCGACGCGGGCGGAGCGGTTCGCGGCGAACTCCTCGGCCGCCAGCTTGGTCGTCAGATAGAGCGTGACGGCCAGCGGCACGATGTTGACCGCGAAGATCCACCGCCAACCCACCGCGTCGACGAGCACGCCGCCGAGGAGCGGGCCGATCACGAACGCCGTGCCCGTCCACGCCGTCCACGTGCCGATCGCGCGGGACTGCGCGGCCCCCGAGAACCGCGCGTTGATCATCGCGAGCGAGCTGGGCACCAAGAACGCCGCGCCGACGCCCTGCAGGCATCGGGCGGCCACCAGTACCCAGCCGCCGGGCGCCACCGCGCACAGCAGCGATGCCACTCCGAAGACGACGATGCCCATCCGCAACACCGACAGCCGGCCGAACTGATCGGAGACGGCCCCTGCAACGAGAATCAGCGCCCCCAGCGTGAGCAGATAGCCGTCGATGACCCACTGCTGCAGAGCGAGGCCACCGCCGAATTCCCGGCCGATTGCCGGCAGCGCCAGGTTGACCACCGACCCGTCCAGGAACGCCACGAACGAGGCCAGCACCGCGACCGCGATCAGCGGCCTGTCGGTGTCGGTGTCAGTGGGCATCGGGTTGAGCTACGCCTCCGTGTTCGTCGGCGGTCTCCCCGGTCTCCTTGGCGTTAAGCGCGTGCAGCGCCCGCTGGGCGGTCCGAATGGCCAGATACGTCACGAGCGCCGCCACCGCGGTCAGCGGCCAGCCCATCGCGATGCGGGCGACGCCAAGCCAACCCGTCTGGTCAGACTCGTAGAGGTGTTGCTGTACGACGAAGCGCGAGGTGAACACCAGCACCCATACGAACGTCGCGACGTCGAACGCCACCACGGCCCTGCGCACCCCGCGCCAGGCGCGGTCGTGGGAGTTGACCCACCCCCAGATATAGCCGACCACGGGACGACGAATGAGGATCGACAGCGCGAAGACGACGCCCCAGAACAGCGACATCCAGATGCCGAGCAGAAAATAGCCCTTGGACTCGCCGACGATGTAGGCGATCAGCGCGCTGATCCCCACCCCGAAGAACCCGGAGATCGCCGGCTGGACGGACTCGCGGCGGATAAGCCGCCACACCAGGATCAGCGCCGCCACACCCAGCGCCGCGCCGATTGCGGGCATCAAGCCGAAGGCCGTGGATAGCCGGAACGAACACCACGACGGGCAGCGAGGAGTAGATCAGACCGCTGACGCCGCCCATCTGTTCGAGGACGGCGTGCGCTTTGGTCGGCTTCCCCGGTTCAGGTCCGGGGTCACTCACTTCTGAATCTCGTAGTGCGGGTTGTAGATCGCCTTGGCGCCGTTTTCCAGCTTGCCCACGCGGCCGTGCACCTTGAGCGTGCGACCGGACTCGATACCGGCGATACGGCGCTGGCCGAGCCACACCAGCATCACCGAGTCGGTGCCGTCGAACAGTTCGGCCTTGACGCCACCCGAGCAGCCCTTGCCGTTGCATTCGACACTGCGCAGGGTGCCGACCATGGTGACTTCCTGACCGCGTTGACAGTCGATCGCCTTCTGGGCGCCGGTGCTGACCGCTTCGTCACTGAGCTCTTCAACGTCAAGTTGCTCCGGGTCCTCCGTCAACCGGCGGGTGAGCCGGCGCAGATACCCTTCGGCCGTGGCCATGGCCTCTCCTGACTTCTGCAGATCCACCATGGATCTACCCAATCCAACGCCACGGTAGACCTGTTGGTTCCGATATGCCACGCGGGCCCGGGTCGCCACGCCGACGTGTCGATGAACGGGGCACGATCATCTGATGGCGGTCAATCTGCGCGGTGTCACGACGGTCCTGCTGCCCGGTACCGGATCCGACGACGACTACGTCTACCGGGCGTTTTCCGCGGCCATGCACGAGGTCGGGGCGGTCGTCGTGACGCCGGCCCCGCAGCCCGACGGGCTCATCGACGGCTACCGCAATGCGCTCGACAACGCCGCACGGGCCGACCCGATCGCGGTCGGCGGAGTGTCAATCGGCGCCGCGGTGGCCGCCGCGTGGGCGCTCGCCCATCCGGGGCACGCCGTAGCCGTGCTGGCCGCCCTGCCGGCCTGGACGGGCGAACCGGACACCGCGCCAGCCGCCCTGGCGGCGCGGCACACGGCCGAAATGCTGCGCCGCGAGGGCCTGGCGTCGGCCACCGCGCAGATGCGGGCCTCCAGCCCACCGTGGCTGGCCGACGAGCTGACCCGGTCCTGGGTCGGCCAGTGGCCCGCGCTGCCCGACGCCATGGACGAGGCCGCCTGCTTTGTCGCGCCGACCTGCAGTCAGCTAGAGGGTCTGGCCGTGCCGATGGGAGTCGCCGCCGCGACCGACGACCCCGTGCACCCGGTCGAGGTCGGCATCGAGTGGGTGGCCGCAGCGCCGCGGGCGGCGCTGCGCACCGTCACGCTCGACGAGATGGGCGTCGACCCTGGGGTGCTGGGCGCGGCGTGCCTGGCCGCGCTGGCCGACGCCTGGCCCCCGCCGAACTAGCCGCCTGTGATGGTCCTCAGCTGCTGCATGGCCGTCCCGTGCTCGCTGCGGCGCGCGACGGGCTCCGGCGGTGGCGGCTGTTGGTCGGCTTGCTGACCCTGTTGAGCCTGCTGGGCGGCCTGTTCGGCCGCCGCACGTAGTTGTGCCGCCATCGGCTCGGGCAATTGCACCTGCAGTGGGGCGCGGACTGGCATCGGCGTCTCTCCGCGCCGAACGACGGTGTCCGCCAATGCATTCCGCGCTTCGGCGGCCAACGCCACGATCTTGTCCTGCGGACCATTCACGACGCAACGAATCATCCAGCGATAACCGTCAACGCCGATGAACCGGACAACGCCGGGCGGCTCGTCCTGCTCCGCCTTTGCCACGCCCACCACCTCGCGACCCCACGGGCCGTCCTCGATGCTTACTTTGGCCACGTCCTTGCGTAACGAGTCGGCCAGTTCCGACGCGACCTCCCGCCACAGGCCCGCAGTCTTCGGTGCGGCGTAGGCGGCGATCGTGAAGCGGCCGCTTGGCGTCACCACCCACACGGCACTGGGTACGCCCATCTCGGTGAGCTCGACCTGCACCTGTCCGGCCTCGGGCATCGGAATCAGCACCGAGCCGAGGTCGAGCCGGGCCAGCTCCGCCGTCGCAGGATCGTCGAAGTCGTCAACGTCGAAGGGGCCTTCGAGTTCGTCGACGTCGTTGATGTCGTCCGTGGCACTCACGTCGTCAGGGCCGTTCACGTCATCGCCGTCTTTGCGCTTTCCGAATGCCATCACAAACTCGCATGTCCGCCGGAGGAACCGTGGCCACCGTCACCACGGGATGTGTCGGCCAGGCCGGCCTCGTCGAACGACGTCACCTCGACCAGCTCGGGCAGTTCGACCCGTTGCACCAGCAGCTGGGCAATCCGGTCTCCGCGATGCAAGACGATCGGCGTGTCGGGGTCGAGGTTGATCAGGGCGACCTTGATCTCACCGCGGTAGCCGGCGTCGATCGTGCCAGGGCTGTTGACGATCGAAAGTCCCACGCGCGCAGCCAAACCCGAGCGGGGATGCACCAGCCCGACCATGCCATGCGGGATGGCGACGGCGATGCCGGTCGGCACAAGCGCCCGCTGACCGGGCCCCAGCTCGACGTCGAGCGCGCTGAAAAGGTCGACGCCCGCATCGCCGTCATGGGCGCGGCTGGGCATCGGCAATTCGCGATCCAGGCGCACGACCGCCAGAGAGGTGGACACGACGTCAGAGATTACTCTTGGCCGCGTGTCCGACACGCGCGCCACCTCGCAATCCGTGCGCTACCGCGAACGGTTGTCGGTGCCTTGGTGGTGGTGGCCGCCGGGACTGGGGCTGGCCGGGCTGATCGCGCTCGAGGTGAATCAGGGCGTGCCCGCGCTGCCCAATTGGGTGCCGTTTGCCGTGCTGCTGCCCGTCGCCGCCGTCGTCCTGCTGTGGTTCGGCAAGACCGATGTGCGTGTCGTCAGCGCGGACGCGAGGAGCAAAGAAGGCAGCGGTTCGGGCGAGACCGAGCTGTGGGTCGGGGCGGCGCACTTGCCGGTCAGCGTGATCGCGCGGTCGGCCGAGGTGCCGAAATCGGCAAAGTCGGCCGCGCTGGGCCGCCAGCTCGATCCGGCCGCCTACGTCGTCCACCGGGCATGGGTCGGGACCATGGTCCTCCTCGTCCTTGACGATCCCGACGATCCCACGCCGTACTGGCTGGTCAGTTGCCGTCACCCAGACCGCGTGCTGGCTGCGCTCGGCAGCCGCTAGGCCGCGCAGTCGGTGCAGATCATCACGCCGTTCTTCTCGCTGGCCAGCCGGCTGCGGTGATGGACCAGGAAGCAGCTCGAGCACGTGAACTCGTCGGCCTGCTTCGGGATCACACGCACCGACAGCTCCTCGCCGGAGAGATCGGCGCCGGGCAGCTCGAAAGATTCGGCGGATTCGGACTCGTCGACGTCAACTACGGCCGACTGCGCTTCGTTGCGCCGCGCCTTCAGTTCCTCGAGCGAATCCTCGGAAACGTCGTCGGTCTCGGTGCGCCGTGGGGCGTCGTAATCGGTAGCCATAGCCATGTCCCCTCCATAAACCTTGCAGCAGAGCTTTGTACCAGCGTCGAACGCAATACCCAAACGATTCGTGCCCGTATTGACACGCGTTCCACTGTGATTTACGTCACACTCCCGTTCGCGCCGCTCGGAGGGCCCGGCGACGCTGGCCTTAGAGTGCAGGCGTGGTCGCGCAAATCACAGACGGAACCGCGTTCGACAAACGCGGTCGCCCCTTTCGTCGGCGTTATTACCTGCCGGGGATCCTGCTGTTCGTCGCCCTCGCGGTGGTGACGATGTTGGTTTGGGTGATGGCACTGAATCAACCGGTCGACGTCCACGAGGCCGCGGCGTGCAACCCGCCGCCACCGGCTGCCGATCCGACCGCCCCGGCGCAGCAACTCGGCGAGCAGCTGTCGCGGTCGACGATGACGGACGTCACCCCGGCCAAGCTTGCCGACACCAAGATCCGCGTCCTGAACGCCAGCGGCCAGGGCGGCCAGGCCGCCGAGGTGGCCGGCGAACTGCGCGACCTGGGGTACGCCGAGCCTGCCGCGGCCAACGACACCCTGTATGCGAACGCCCGGCTGGAATGCCAGGGCCAGATCCGGTTCGGTCCGTCCGGGCGCGCGGCGGCGGCGGCGGTGTGGCTCGTCGCGCCGTGCACCGAGCTGTTCCAGGATCAGCGCAGCGACGCTACCGTCGACCTGGCCATCGGCACCGAGTTCACCGAATTGACCCACAGCGACGACATCGACGCGGTGCTGGCCAGCCTGCGCCCCGACGCCACACAGGCGGCCGATCCAACGCTACTGAAAAAGATCCACACCGCCGCCTGCTAGCCCGTATTCCGTTGCGACGGAAGGGTGTTCGCTGCTACAACGCGCCCGAGTGGCGCAGCGCGTCGGCTAACGCGTCGGCGATTCCCGGCGCGGCCGCGACGATCAGTCCGGCTCCCCCGTCGGCCGGCGGCAGTCGCAGGCTCGCGCCCGCCTCAGCGGCGATCAGCGCACCCGCCGCCCAGTCCCAGACGTGTACGCCGTCCTCGTAGTAGGCGTCGAGCCATCCGGCAGCCACCATGCATAGATCGAGCGCGCACGAGCCCATCCGTCGCACGTCACGCACGACGGGAAGCAGCCCGGTGAGGATCTCGGCCTGACGGATCCGCTGCTCGGGCACATACGAAAACCCGGTGCCCACCAACGACATTGACAGCTCGACGGCCGAACTGGCGCCCAGCGGTGTCGTCACGCCTGCCCGCTGCACGCTAGCTCCGTGGCCGACCGCAGCGGAGTACACCGCCCCGGTGGGGACGTTCGCCACGGCCCCGGCCAGCGACGCGCCGTCGCGCTGAACCGCGACCGACACCGCGTACGTCTCGATCCCGTAGACGAAGTTGACCGTGCCGTCGATCGGGTCGAGCACCCACGTCAACCCCTCACGGCCGCCGGTCGATCCGCCTTCCTCCTCGCCGAGAATGTGTTCACCCGGCCTCAGTTCGGCCAGCCGGACGCGCAGCAGCCGCTCGGTTTCGGTGTCGACGACGGTGACGGGGTCGGTCGGGGTGCTCTTTGCCCGTACCGCTGCCGCGGCGTCTGGCCGGGAGTCCCCGAAAACCTCGGTGCGGCGCCGCCGGACGAAATCGGAGGCCTCCGTCGCCAGCCGCTCGGCGACCGAGCGCAACAGGACGGGATCGGTGTCGTTTTCCGTCACGGTTCCATCGCAACACAGTCCCCCTGCACGCGGGAGTGCCCCCAGTCGCTAACCGGTTGAGCGACAGCCACACATGAGATTTCCCGAGCTACTAATGTGTGGGGCGCGTCGCACCTGCCAGCCTCTGAGGAGCGCTAATGACCGCCACCGATTCTCCCGCCGCCGATCCGAGCACCAACGGCGGCCCGCAACGTCGCGGATTCGGCATCGACGTCGGTGGAAGCGGCGTCAAGGGCGGCATCGTCGATCTGGACACCGGGCAGCTGATCGGCGACCGCTTCAAGCTCGCCACCCCCCAGCCGGCCACGCCGGACGCCGTCGCCAAGACCATCGCCGCAGTCGTCAAGGAATTCGGCTGGACCGAGAAACTGGGCGTCACCTACCCCGGCGTGGTGACCGACGGGCTCGTTCACACGGCGGCCAACGTCGACAAACGATGGATCGGCGTTAACGCCCGCGACGTGTTCAGCGCGGCCCTCGACGGCCAGCCGGTGACCGTGCTCAACGATGCCGACGCCGCGGGCCTGGCCGAGGAGAAGTTCGGCGCCGGCAGGGACAACACCGGCGTCATCGTGCTGTTGACGTTCGGCACCGGCATCGGCTCGGCAGTGATCCACAACGGCGTGTTGCTGCCCAATACCGAGTTCGGCCACATCGAGGTCGGCGGTAAGGAGGCCGAACACCGGGCGGCGTCGTCCATCAAGGAGAACAAGGGCTGGAGCTACGAGCGCTGGACGCAAGAGGTGACCAAGGTGCTTGTGGCCATCGAGAACCTGATCTGGCCCGACCTGTTCATCGCGGGCGGCGGAATCAGCCGCAAGGCCGACAAATGGGTCCCGCTGCTGAAGAACCGCACGCCGGTGGTGGCCGCCGCACTGCAGAACACGGCAGGCATCGTCGGCGCGGCGATGGCCGCCGACGTGGATGTGACCGCTACTGCGAAGTAGCCGCCCCACTCGCGCGTCAAATTTGCCGCTGAACACGGCGGTACCTCACACTGTCGTTACAATGGTCGACGGCGGCCGCATCCCGGATAGCGGCGAGATCAACCGCCAACATTCGACATAGCCGACGCTTTTCGATGGTGCACGACCGTGCCCATCGGGATTTACAAGATCGAAAGGGTGTACGTGGCAGCGACAAAGGCACGCCCGGCGACCGATGAGCCGGTGAAGCGCACCGCTACCAAGACCCCAGCCAAGAAGGCTCCGGCGGCAAAATCGGCCAACGGTTCGGCACCCGCGAAGCGGGCCACCAAGACAGCCGCGGCGAGCCGCGAATCCGGCAGCGCGGCGAAGGCCGAATCCGGCACCGCCACGAAGAGTCGCACCGCGGCCAAGCCCGCGAAGGCCACTGCGCCAGCCAAGGCGCAGCCGTCGTCGCGGGGCGCCAAGACCGCCGCAGCCGCCCCCGCCACCCGCGGCCGTGCGAAGAAGGCCACCGCGGCCGAACCGGGCGCGGTCGACGCAGACGTCACAGACGAGGTCGAGACCGACGAGCTCGAAGCCGAGCCCGGCGACGACCTCGAGGTAGACGAGCCCGATCTCGCGCTGGAGGACCTCGAGGTCGGCGACGACGAGCCGGCCGCGGGCGCCGAGCCCGCTGCGAAGGCTCCCGCCGTAGTGGTGCCCGCACCAGCCGACGACGACGAGATCGCCGAACCGAGCGAGAAGGACAAGGCATCCGGAGACTTCGTCTGGGACGAAGAGGAGTCCGAGGCGCTGCGGCAGGCCCGCAAGGACGCCGAGCTCACGGCTTCGGCCGACTCGGTGCGTGCCTATCTCAAGCAGATCGGCAAGGTCGCGCTGCTCAATGCCGAGGAAGAGGTCGAGCTCGCCAAGCGCATCGAGGCGGGGCTGTACGCCACGCAGCTGATGACCGAGATCGCGGAGAAGGGCGAGAAGCTGCCCGCCGCGCAACGCCGGGACATGTCGTGGATCTGCCGCGACGGCGACCGCGCGAAAAACCACCTGCTGGAAGCGAACCTGCGTCTCGTCGTCTCGCTGGCCAAGCGCTACACGGGCCGCGGTATGGCCTTCCTCGACCTGATCCAGGAAGGCAACCTCGGCCTGATCCGCGCGGTCGAAAAGTTCGACTACACAAAGGGTTACAAGTTCTCCACCTACGCCACCTGGTGGATCCGGCAGGCGATCACCCGCGCGATGGCCGACCAGGCCCGCACCATCCGCATTCCGGTGCACATGGTCGAGGTGATCAACAAGCTCGGCCGCATCCAGCGCGAGCTGCTGCAGGACCTGGGCCGCGAGCCCACGCCCGAAGAGCTGGCCAAGGAAATGGACATCACGCCGGAGAAGGTGCTGGAGATCCAGCAGTACGCGCGTGAGCCGATCTCGCTGGACCAGACCATCGGTGACGAAGGCGATTCGCAGCTCGGCGATTTCATCGAAGACTCGGAGGCCGTTGTCGCGGTCGACGCGGTGAGCTTCACCCTGCTGCAGGATCAGCTGCAGTCGGTGCTGGAGACGCTGTCCGAGCGCGAGGCGGGCGTCGTGCGACTGCGTTTCGGCCTGACCGACGGCCAGCCCCGCACGCTCGACGAGATCGGCCAGGTGTACGGCGTCACCCGCGAACGCATCCGGCAGATCGAGTCCAAGACCATGTCAAAGTTGCGTCACCCCAGCCGTTCTCAGGTGCTGCGCGACTACCTGGACTAGGCGACGTGGCCGAACGACCCCGTCTAGCGCTTCTTCTCGCGCACCTTGTACGTCGAAGGCCATGACTCTCGAGTGTCGTCTCCCACCAGCGGAACGCCCTTGCTCCCGATCCTGATGTCGTACGCCTCCTTGCCCGCCCCGACTTCGCGGTTGGCGTGTTCGGTGGCTAGGTAGATCAGCTGGTCGATCTCCGCTTCGGCGAATGTGACGAACGTGGTCTTGCGAACGAGGTCCTCGGGCGCGGGGGTCATCCGCTCGGGCAGGATCCGCGACGCCAGCGCCGCCAGGCCCAGCAGCGTAAACGGAACTACCCAGTAGCAGACGAACGACAGTGGCGTCTTCGTGTCGAGGATCGTCGCGTCGCCCTGCACGATGGGCGGGATCGCCGAGGACACCGTCATGCCGGCGAACACGGCGACCCAGATCCAGGTCAACAGCGAGGTGATCCGACGGAAAAGCTCGCTCTCGACGACCTCCTTTGGCTGGTCGACTTCGGCGAACTCGCGCACAAACGGCCTGCCGATCAGCACGCCGGTGAGCGCAACGAGGAAGATTCCTGCGTTGCTCAGCGGCTGTATCCACCGCTCCATGAACGACTCGCTGAGCGTGAACGTCAACACTGTCAACACCAAAAATGTTGCGACAGCACCGATTTCGAGCGTGTGACCTGGCGCTCGTCTGATGCGCCCGATCACGAACGACAGCACAGCGATCGCGAGCGCGACCAGCACGGCGGTGTGGAAGGGGACGTTACCGACAAGAACCCAATAGACGATCCAAGGCGCGAAGCCCAACACAATGCCCACGAGGGGTCAGTTTAGGTTGTCAGTCAATGCCGGAACTGTAAACCGCTTGCGCCGCCGACAGCCGTGGCTAGTTTGTACTGATGTCACAGCGCCAGACGGTGTTATCGGGCTCGGCCTACGAGTCGGCGGTCGGCTATTCGCGGGCGGTACGCACGGGCCCGCACATCGCGGTAGCCGGAACCACCGGGTCGGGCGATGGCATCGCAGCGCAGACACGGGATGCCTTGCGGCGCATCGAGATTGCGCTGCAAGAGATCGGCGCATCGTTGTCGGATGTGGTGCGCACTCGCATATTCGTCACCGACATCTCACTGTGGCAAGCGGTCGGCGCGGCGCACGCCGAAGTGTTCGGCGAGATCCGCCCGGTAGCCACGATGGTTGAGGTGTCGGCGCTCATCTCCCCCGAACTGCTGGTCGAGATCGAGGTGGACGCCTACCGCGAGGACTAGCCGGTCAGCGACGGGAACCGGCCGTTCTCGTCGGGCCGGTAGGACGTGATGCTTATCACAGCCGCGGCAGGCAATGGTCCGTACAGATGCGGGAACACCATCGAATCGGGATCCGTGGCCACACCGGGTTCCCACCGGATGGGAGAGGTCAGGCGTGCGGCGTCGATGCGCAGCAGCACCAGATCGGTGCGGCCGGCGTACAGCCGGTTGGCCGGCAAGTGCACCTGTTCAGGCGTCGACAGGTGCACAAAGCCGTTCGAGTCCAGCGATATGGGGCGGTGCTCGCCGCTTTCCTGCGCGGCGCGCCAGTCAGCGGCGCTGCAGAGGTGGACCAGCTCGCTCGGCGACGGAGTCATATCGCCAGCCTGCACCGCTCGCAACTCGATGCAAGCGTGAGACACGACACACCGGTGAACGCCTTGGGAACAAGGCCGAAACCGAAAACGTCTGAGACAGTGGATGTACGCCAAGCTCGACCGGAGGTGCCATGAACGCCATGAACGCAACGTTGACCAGTCCCGAACTGACCAAGGCCGACCGCTGCGATCGTTGCGGGGCAGCCGCGCGCGTTCGGGCAAAGCTTCCTTCGGGTGCAGAGTTGTTGTTCTGCCAGCACCACGCCAACGAGCACGAGGCGAAGCTGGTCGAGCTGGCAGCGGTCATCGAAGTCAGCCCTTTGGAGCTGTAGCACCCCATCAGGAATGCTGGACTGGTCATGAATGACCAGTCTCAAGGGCTACCGCTGCCGCCGTCGGGGCATCACATCCGGCACATAGCGCGGCGCACGCTGTCGAAGAGCTGGGACGATTCGATCTTCTCCGAGTCGGCGCAGGCGGCGTTCTGGTGCGCCCTTTCGCTGCCACCGCTGCTGCTGGGGATGCTGGGCAGCCTTGCGTACGTCGCGCCGTTATTCGGTCCGGACACCCTGCCCGTGATCCAAGAGCAGTTTGTCAGCACGGCCGGTCGCTTCTTCTCCCCCAGCGTCGTCAACGAGATCATCGAGCCGACGGTCCGCGACATTGTGAAGGGGGCACGCGGCGAGGTCGTGTCATTGGGGTTCGTCATCTCGCTGTGGGCCGGCTCCTCGGCAATCTCCGCGTTCGTGGACTCGATCACCGAAGCCCACGACCAGACGCCGCTGCGCCACCCGGTCCGGCAGAGGTTTTTCGCACTCGGGCTGTACGTGGTCATGTTGGTGTTCGCGATCATCTCGGCACCGTTCGTGGCCCTTGGCCCGCGCAAGATCGCCAGTTGGCTCCCCAACAGCTGGGACAACGTGCTCGCTTTCGGCTACTACCCGGTGTTGTTCCTCGTTCTGATCGTGGCGATGAACATCCTCTACCGGGTCTCGCTGCCCAAACCGCTGCCGTCACACCGGCTGCTGCTTGGCTCGATCCTCGCGACCGTCGTGTTCCTCGTCGCCACTCTGGGCCTGCGCTTCTATCTGACGTGGATCACGAGCACCGGCTATACGTACGGCGCGTTGGCAACACCGATCGCGTTCCTGTTGTTTGCGTTCTTCCTTGGCTTCGCGATCATGATTGGCGCCGAACTCAACGCCGCGGTTCAGGAGGAGTGGCCGGCATCCGACACCCACGCGAAGCGGTTGCGGTGGTGGTTGGAGGAGAAGACCGAATCACTGAACGGAAACAGCAGCGCGGGGCCCGCCGACGGCGACGCTACTTCTTGAGTTGTTCGTAGATCCGCTTGCAGTCCGGGCAGACCGGCGAGCCGGGCTTAGCCGCCTTGGTCACCGGAAACACCTCGCCGCACAGTGCGACGACGTGTGTCCCCATGACGGCGCTTTCGGCGATCTTGTCCTTCTTGACGTAGTGGAAGTACTTGGGTGTGTCGCTGTCGGTCCCGTCGTCGACGCGTTCGTCGGTATCGGTGCGCTCGATCGTCTGGGTTCGCATGCGTCCATTTTGCCTTCCGTGAACCCGGCCCGTACAGCAGACGGTGCGAGTGTGGAACAGTGGAGGTTTGACGTCCTCCTCGGACTGACGTCCGAGGATTCCAACCCCGTCCCAGCGACATGTGCGGTAGGAGAGAGTTGAGGTTCACGGTTCGCAGACTGCCCATCGGCAAAGTCTCCCCGTGCACTCACCGCCCGTCCGGCGGCGATTTTGCGTGCAGCGTTCACGTCGGCGTGACACCGGCGGACATTGCAGAGTTCGCACGCGAAGACCGCTTGGCTCTTGCGGTTTTCCGGCGCGACGTGCCCACATACCGCACCGTAACCGCCACCACCGACATCCCCGGCCGCAGCCGCCGGCACCCCGGGGATAGGCTTATTCCCCGGACTTAAGTCCAGGGTTTCCAGCCGAAGGAGACCTCGATGAAACACGGCCCCGAGCTGAGTTTCGACGACGACGGCCGGCCCGTCCTGATCACCGGCGCCGCGCCCTCTTACGACGTCCAGCACCGAGAACGGGTGCGCAAGTACCTGACACTGATGTTCTGGCGCATCCCGGCCCTTATTCTCGCGGCGGTCGCGTACGGCATCTGGGAGAACGGGCTCCTATCGCTCGCGATCATTCTCGTATCGGTGCCACTGCCGTGGATGGCGGTGTTGATCGCCAACGACCGCCCGCCGCGACGCGCCGAGGAGCCACACCGGTACGAATCGCGGCGCATACCCCTGTTCCCGACGGCCGAACGGCCCGCTCTGGAGCGCGGCGCACACTCGGCGCCGCAACCGGATGGCGGCGAGGCGCCGCGCGATGTTCCCGGCTGAGGAACTTCTGGCTCTATTCTCAGCGCATTCTCAGGTCGACTCCGAATAACCGCAGATCAGAAGGTGTGAACCGGCCACCCGGCGGGAACTCTTACGGGCACATGGGCGTTATAGCTCATGACAGTTCGACCCGACCAGGAGGCCGTTATGGCGAACGCCACCACAACCCGCGTTGACCACGATCTGGACGCGCAGAGTCCAGCCGCTGATCTTGTACGCGTGTACCTGAATGGCATCGGGAAAACGGCCCTGCTCAACGCCGCCGACGAGGTCGAACTCGCAAAGCGCATCGAGGCAGGGCTTTACGCGCGGCACCTGCTGGAAACGCGGAAGCGATTGGGCGAGAACCGCAAACGTGATCTTGCTGCGGTCGCGCGCGACGGCGAAGCCGCCAGGAGCCATCTGCTGGAGGCGAACCTTCGACTCGTGGTGTCGCTGGCGAAGCGTTACACCGGTCGCGGCATGCCGCTGCTGGACCTGATCCAGGAAGGCAATCTGGGTCTGATCCGTGCGATGGAAAAGTTCGACTACAGCAAGGGTTTCAAGTTCTCGACGTACGCCACCTGGTGGATCCGTCAGGCGATCACCCGCGGCATGGCCGACCAGAGCCGCACCATCCGGCTGCCGGTCCACCTCGTCGAGCAGGTGAACAAGCTGGCCCGGATCAAGCGCGAGATGCATCAGAACCTGGGCCGCGACGCCACCGACGAGGAACTGGCCGAGGAGTCGGGCATCCCGGCGGAGAAGATCGCCGATCTGCTCTCGCACAGCCGCGACCCGGTGAGCCTGGACATGCCGGTCGGCAGCGACGAAGAGGCCCCGCTGGGCGACTTCATCGAGGACGCCGAGGCGATGTCCGCCGAGAACGCGGTGATCTCCGAGCTGCTGCACACCGACATCCGCCACGTGCTTGCCACGCTCGACGAACGCGAGCAGCAGGTCATCCGGTTGCGGTTCGGCCTCGACGACGGCCAGCCGCGCACCCTCGACCAGATCGGCAAGCTGTTCGGGTTGTCCCGGGAGCGGGTCCGCCAGATCGAGCGTGAGGTGATGGCCAAGCTGCGCAACGGCGATCGCGCCGACCGGCTTCGGTCATACGCGAGCTAACAAGCGATACATGGGCCCCGCCGGTTGACCGGCGGGTTCTCCCATTGCACGCGGGGGCCCAGCTGTCTGGGGCGGTGATGTTGCACCCCAGTTTTCCCAGCTTGACCGGTAGACTCTGGCGTGACGGAGGGTTGCCTAATGAACGATCTTGTCGATACCACCGAGATGTACCTGCGGACCATCTACGACCTCGAAGAAGAGGGCGTAGTGCCGCTGCGTGCACGCATCGCCGAGCGGCTCGATCAGAGCGGCCCCACCGTCAGCCAGACCGTCTCGCGGATGGAGCGCGACGGGCTGCTGCACGTCGCCGGTGACCGCCATCTGGAGCTGACCGACAAGGGCCGCTCGCTTGCGGTCTCCGTGATGCGCAAGCATCGGCTCGCCGAGCGGCTGCTGGTCGACGTGATCGGGCTGCCGTGGGAGGAAGTGCACGCCGAGGCGTGTCGCTGGGAACACGTGATGAGCGAAGACGTCGAGCGCAGGCTGGTGCAGGTGCTCAACAACCCGACCACCTCGCCGTTCGGCAATCCCATTCCTGGCCTTTCCGAGCTCGGCGTCGGCGACGAGCTTGCGAGGGCGGACGCCAACCTCGTGCGGCTCACAGAGCTGCCGTCCGGGATGCCCGTCGCGGTCGTGGTGCGGCAATTGACTGAACATGTCCAGGGTGACGCCGAATTGATCGGCCGACTCAAGGACGCCGGCGTGGTGCCCAATGCCAGGGTGACCGTCGAGACCAACGACCACGGCGGCGTCATGATCGTGATCCCGGGCCACGAACAGGTCGAGCTGCCCCACGAGATGGCACACGCCGTCAAGGTCGAAAAGGTCTGAACTGCTGGGGGCACCCCACCCGCCCCAAGGGCAGGGGGACGCTATCCGGCTCGCCGGCCGAATGCGCGCATCGGCGGTAACTGCACGCCGAGCCGATCGGCCAGCCGGTAGCCGGTGATCGCCAGGTCGCGGATCTGCTCCGGCCGCATCCCCGACTGCAGGGCGGTGTCCAGCATGCCCGCCATCCGGTGCGTCGGGTCGCCGTGCAGCGCCGCTTCCAGTGACACTCCGGCCAGCGGGCCGTCGCCGCGCGCGTAGGCCGAGAACGCCAGCAGCACGAGCGCCTCGACGCGCCACGGCTCCGGCAGGGTGCGCGACAGCACCGCCCACAGCGACTCGGCCTGCCCGGCGTTCTCGCCGACGGCCAGCGCGTAAAGGGTGTCCCGCACCCGGATGTCGGTCAGCGCCCACGCCAGCCGGGCCAGTTCGTCGTCGCCGAGTTCGGCGGCATCGGCCACCCGCGCGGCCGCAGCGATGGCCGCTTCGATGTCGGCGCGAGCGGCGTCGTCCTGGCGCTCCGCCGGGTCCGGTTTGCCACCGTCGATGACCTCGGCGAGCGCGTCGGTGCGGGCGGGATCGATCACGTCGATCACCTCTTGTAGCTCGGCGCGTCGGGCATAGAGCCGGCGGCCGTCCAGGACCGCGGCCGCTGCCAGCGGCGACGCCGACGGGTCGTCGACGGTCCCGGAGTTGCCGCAGCCGTCGGCGCAGTGCCAGCGCCCGCCCGCGGCCACCCGGTCGACGACGTGCGCCGCGAGTAGTTCAATCCCTCGATCGGCCAGCACGATCGTCAGCAGGCCGGCCAGTTCGCGGTGTCCGTCGTTGCACATTCGGCAGTTGGCCCCCTCCTCGTCAATCACTACTGCGATCGCCGAATCGGGTCTTGCCGCCGCGGCGACATCGGCGACATGCCCAAGCGAATCCACGAGTTCATCCGAAAGGTCAACGCGCATAACACATCCCATTTCACCGCGGTCGACGGTGACGAGCACAAGGGACTTTTCTGGCACGAAGCCGAGCACTGCGGGCAGGGCCGCGATCAGGACGCCGGGCCGGTTGAGGTGAAAGTCGGGCGATTGCGATGTCGTCATACCCGTCAACCTCGCAACCGGCGCCGTCCGATACGGCCGCAGCGGGCGCCGTCAGCCGGCGCCTGGGGATGAATTCGCGACTGGGGACGAACTAGGGGCCGTCGATGCGGCGCACCTTGCGCACCGCATCGGTGAACAGCGTGTCCAGCGCCTGGGTGTCCGGGGCGGCGTCGGGCGTGGTTTCCGGCGCCCCCTCGTGTAGCCAGGTGGCGCTGACGCGCACATCCCGGATCTGCGCGGCCAGCGTGAGCGTCCTGCGCATCAACCCCGATGACTCGGCCGTGACGGTCTGGTCGACGGCGTAGCTGTCGTCGGCGTCCACCGGCGGCGCAGGCAGGACGGTCACCGTGACCGCGGACGCGTCATGGCCCTGGACCGCGGTGAACGACGGGCACGCCGTTAGCTGCGCGGCCCGGTCACGCAGCGGCGTGGCGGGCCGTGTCACCGTGACGATGAGGCTGCTGGCGTCCTGGCTGTCGATGCCCTGCACGGCGGCGGTGTTCTGTGGCGCACGCGGTGGGGGCGCGCAATGCGGCGGGTTCACCACCGAGGCCGAGGCGACACCGTCGACGTCCTGCAGCGCCCGGTATACCGCCGTGGCGTCGAGCACGACGGCGGGATAGCGCGCGGGAAACTGTCCTGGTTCGATCAGTAAGTCCGCCACCGGAATCGGAGCGCGTTCGGCACCGGTCGCCACCGAATGGACTGTGCCGAGGATCACGCGGGTGCAGCCGGTGAGCAACGCCACCGCCACAGCAAGCGCGCAGCCGCACAAGCACCGCGAGAGTGTGCTGACCATTTCGTTCATCGTCTCACCGGCCGCCCCGCTGGCCGGTCAGGCGCGCCACCGCGGCAATTATTCACGCTCTATTGATGTCGTCGGCGTGCGAGATCGCCCCAACCGGCGTAGACCTTTTGCCATGGGTTCCATGCTGGAGTACGACCTCGTCGTCATAGGTTCGGGTCCGGGCGGCCAGAAGGCCGCGATCGCGGCGGCGAAGCTCGGCAAGACGGTCGCGGTCGTGGAGCGGGGAAGGATGCTCGGCGGTGTTTGCGTGAACACCGGAACCATTCCGTCCAAGACGCTGCGTGAGGCGGTTGTCTATCTCACCGGCATGAGCCAGCGCGAGATGTACGGCGCCAGCTACCGCGTCAAGGAAAAGATCACCCCCGGCGACCTGTTGGCCCGCACCACGCATGTCATCACGAAGGAGCAGGACGTGGTGCGCAATCAGCTGATGCGCAACCGGGTCGACCTCCTCACCGGGCACGCCCGGTTCCTCGACGAGCACACCGTGTGTGTCGATGACCAGACCCGCGGTGAAAGAACAACCGTCCGAGGCGAATTCATCGTGATCGCCACGGGCACCAAGCCGGCCCGGCCCACCGGCGTCGAGTTCGACGAAGACCGGGTGCTGGACTCCGACGGCATCCTCGACCTGAAGTCCCTGCCGACCACGATGGTGGTGGTTGGGGCCGGTGTCATCGGCATCGAGTACGCGTCGATGTTCGCCGCCCTTGGCACCAAGGTCACGGTCGTCGAGAAGCGCGACAACATGCTGGAGTTCTGCGACCCGGAGATCATCGAGGCGCTCAAGTTCCACCTGCGCGACCTGGCGGTGACGTTCCGCTTCGGCGAGGAGGTGACCGCCGTCGACGTCGGCGCCGCGGGCACCGTCACCACATTGGCCAGCGGCAAGCAGATTCCCGCCGAGACCGTGATGTATTCGGCAGGCCGCCAGGGCCAGACCGAACACCTGGACCTGGCCAACGCCGGCCTCGAAACCGACGACCGCGGAAGAATCGTCGTCGACAGCCAGTTCCAGACGAAGGTCGACCACATCTATGCCGTCGGCGACGTGATCGGCTTCCCCGCGCTGGCCGCCACGTCGATGGACCAGGGCCGGCTGGCCGCGTACCACGCGTTCGGCGAACCGGCGAAAGGCATGACCGACCTGCAGCCGATCGGTATCTACTCCATCCCCGAGGTGTCCTACGTCGGCGCCACCGAAGTCGACCTGACCAAGAACGCGATCCCCTACGAGGTCGGGGTGTCACGGTACCGCGAGCTGGCGCGCGGACAGATCGCAGGCGACTCCTACGGCATGCTCAAGCTGCTGGTGCACACCGAGAGCCTCAAGCTGCTCGGGCGTCCACATCTTCGGCACCAGTGCCACCGAGATGGTGCACATCGGCCAGGCGGTGATGGGCTGCGGCGGCACGATCGAATACCTGGTCGACGCCGTCTTCAACTACCCGACGTTCTCGGAGGCCTACAAAGTCGCTGCGCTGGACGTGATGAACAAGCTGCGTGCGCTGAACCAGTTCCGCGCTTAGTCGCAGTCGTCGTCGAACACCGTCGGTGCGTCGTCGGCCGGTCCACCGGCCTCGGCGCGGGCGAGCAATCGCGTGACGGCTTCGTCGAAAGGCGGTGAGTAGGAGACACTTTCGTCTTCGCAGCCGCCACCGTCCAGCCCGCCGATCAGGCCCGTGACCGTCGACCCGTCGATCCAGGGCGCGCCCGACAGGCCGTCGACCAACTCTGCGCAGTCCAGCGCCGGAAAGCCCTTCGTCGGCGTCGTCGTGGCCGTCCGGCAGCCGATCGGGCCGCCGCCGACGCCCATCCCGTAGCCGGTGACGGTGACGACGGTGCCCTGTTTCGGGGCGGGGCCAAGCGTCAGGCCACCGCCGGCCTGCGCCTCCACTGTTCCGCCGGTGTCGCGGCGCACCCGCGCGATGGCGAAGTCGGCCAACGGATCCTGGTTCTGCACCCAGCGCGGGTCGAGATAGACCGCGTCGATGTGCCAGACGTCCTCGGGTGCGGCGATGTCGTTCAGACCCGCAACGAAGGTGGCGTCGAGACCCTCGGCCACACAGTGCGCGGCGGTGAGGATCAGATCACCCGCGGCCGAGTGCAGCACCGCGCCGGTGCATGTGTGCAGCGACCCTTCGCCGAGGAACACCGCGCCCACCCTCGGATCGGGCGGCACCGGCCGTGCGGTGGGCGCCGACTTGGACGCGACGGTCGCGGCCTGCTCCACCGGCGGGTGGTCCGCACATGCCGAGGCCAATAACGTCAACGCCGCGAACAGTCCGGTTGCCAGGACGGTCGGACCGGCCGCGGAGAAGCGCATGACCACCGATCTTGCCCCAACGCCGCGGCCAGCGCCTCGACCCTCCCGGCCCCCCGGGGTGAGCAAACATTTTGCGGCGCTGGTTCTGGGGTCCCCAGCTTGTGAGGGGAGCGCTCCTGACTACCGACAACCCCAGGTGGAATGCGACATGGGGGATGTCGTGTTCGCACAATTGGGTGGCCAGCAATCGCATCTACGCGAAATGCGGGACACTAGGTACCAGGAGGCGAGGCAATGGCTGAAAATGCCGATAACCCACACCAGCGCTATCAACCCGAGCAGACCGGGATGTATGAGCTGGAGTTCCCCGCGCCGCAGTTGTCTTCAGCGGATGGCAGTGGACCGGTGATGATCCACGCCCTTGAGGGCTTTTCGGACGCTGGGCACGCCATCCGGCTGTCTGCCGAGCATCTGAAGAACACCCTGGACATCGAGCTGGTGGCGTCGTTCGCCATCGACGAACTGCTGGACTACCGGTCGCGACGGCCGTTGATGACGTTCAAGACCGACCACTTCACCCACTACGAGGAGCCTGAGCTCAACCTGTACGCCCTGCACGACAGCGTCGGAACGCCGTTTCTGCTGCTCGCAGGCATGGAACCGGACTTGCGCTGGGAACGGTTCATCACCGCGGTGCGGCTGCTGGCCGAACGGCTGGGCGTTCGTCGGGTGATCGGCCTCGGCGCGATCCCCATGGCGGTGCCGCACACCCGTCCGATCACGCTGACGGCGCACGCCAACGACAAGGAGCTGATCGCCGATCACACGCCGTGGGTGGGTGAGGTGCAGGTGCCGGGCAGCGCGTCGAACTTGCTGGAGTTCCGGATGGCCCAGCACGGCCACGAGGTGGTGGGCTTTACCGTGCACGTTCCGCACTATCTGGCGCAGACCGATTACCCCTCGGCCGCCGAGACGCTGCTGGCCGAGGTCGCCAGGAGCGGCTCGCTGCAGTTCCCGCTGGCCGCGCTGACGCAAGCAGCGGCCGAGGTGCACGACAAGATCAACGAGCAGGTCGAGGCGAGCAGCGAAGTCGCTCAAGTGGTGGCGGCACTGGAGCGACAGTACGATGCCTTCGTCGCCGCTCAGGAGAACCGGTCACTGCTGGCACACGATGAAGATCTACCCAGCGGAGACGAACTCGGCGCCGAGTTCGAGCGGTTCCTCGCACAACAGGACGGCGACAAGTTCAAAGACAAGTTCAAAGAGGACGACAACTAGACACCCGGCCCGACAACGAAGTTGGCTACCTTGACCGCGACAGCGACACCGAAGTTAGCTCATCTGCCACCGCCAACGGAGTTGGCAAAATGACGAAGCGAAAGCCCAACCTGCGCCCCGTGCGGGAACTGACGCCCTCACTGGAGTTCCGCACCATCCACGGATACCGGCGCGCGTTCCGGGTGGCTGGCTCAGGCCCGGCGATCCTGCTGATCCACGGCATCGGCGACAACTCCACGACGTGGAGCACGGTTCAGTCGAAGCTGGCCCAGCGGTTCACCGTCATTGCCCCTGATCTGCTGGGCCACGGCAAGTCCGACAAGCCGCGCGCCGACTATTCGGTGGCCGCTTACGCCAACGGGATGCGGGACCTGCTCAGCGTGCTCGACATCGACCACGTCACCGTGATCGGTCATTCGCTTGGCGGCGGCGTGGCCATGCAGTTCGCCTACCAGTTCCCGCAGCTGGTCGAGCGGCTGATCCTGGTCGGGGCCGGCGGTGTCACCAAAGACGTCAACATCGCGTTGCGCATCGCCTCAGTGCCGCTGGGCAGCGAGGCGCTCGCACTGCTCCGCCTGCCGTTGGTGCTGCCGACGATGCAGGTGGTGGGCCGAGTGGCGGGCGCGGTCTTCGGGTCAACCCCGCTGGGCCGGGATCTGCCCGACGTGCTGCGGATCCTGGCGGACCTGCCCGAGCCGACCGCATCGTCTGCGTTCGCTCGAACGCTGCGCGCGGTAGTCGATTGGCGTGGCCAGGTGGTCACCATGCTGGACCGATGTTATTTGACGCAATCCGTTCCCGTGCAATTGATTTGGGGCTCCAGAGATTCGGTAATACCGGTGAGCCACGCCAAGATGGCCCACTCCGCAATGCCCGGTTCGCAGTTGGAGATCTTCGAGGGCTCGGGCCATTTCCCGTTCCATGATGACCCGGACCGCTTCGTCGAAGTGGTGGAGCGGTTCATCGATTCCACCGAACCCGCTTATTACGACCAGGAGCAATTGCGCAACCTGCTGCGTACGGGTATCAGCGAGGGCGCGATCACCGGATCCGTCGACACCCGGGTCGCGGTGCTCGACGCGATGGGCGCCGACGAGCGCAGCGCCACCTGACCGTCGCTGCCGAGTCACCACGTAGCATCGGCCTCATGGCCATCGACGTGACCGTGCTGCGCGTGTTCACCGATCCGGACGGCAAGTTCGGCAACCCCCTCGGCGTCGTGGACGCGAGCACGGTGGACCGCAGCGATCATCAGCGGATAGCCACCCAATTGGGTTACAGCGAAACGGTATTCATCGAAGTGCCCCAGCGCGGGGCCAGCACGGCGAACGCGCGTATATACACCCCGGCGACCGAATTGCCGTTCGCCGGACATCCGACCGTCGGCGCGTCGTGGTGGCTGCGCGACCGCGGCACTCCCGTCCACACGCTGCAGGTGCCCGCGGGGATCGTGCAGATCACCTACGAGGACGACCTCATCGCGGTCAGCGCGCGCTCGGAGTGGGCACCGGAATTCGCCATCTACGAACTCGAGTCGACAGACGAACTCTTCGCGGCGGACCCGGACGACTATCCCGACGACATACAGAACTACCTGTGGACGTGGAGCGACCGCGATCAGGGTGTGCTGCGCTCCCGGATGTTCGCGGCAAACCTGGGGGTGCCCGAGGACGAGGCGACCGGGGCGGCCGCGGTCCGGATCACCGACTATCTCAGCCGCGACCTGACCATCGTGCAGGGCAAGGGGTCGGTGATCCACACCCAGTGGAGCCCCGAGGGCTGGGTCCGCATCGCCGGCCGCGTAATGAACGACGGGATCACGCAGATCGACTGACGGCCGGCCGGCCGGCTCAGCCCTGCGCGGGAACCTCGCGGTGCGCGCGCAGCGCTTCGATCTCCCGCTCGAAATCCTCGGCCGACGAGAACGACCGGTAGACAGATGCGAACCGCAGGTAGGCCACCTCGTCGAGCTCGCGCAGCGGGCCAAGGATCGCCAGCCCCACCTCATGGCTGGGCACCTCGGGTGAACCAGTGGCCCGCACTGTGTCCTCCACCTGCTGGGCGAGCACATTCAAGGCGTCGTCGTCGACCTGTCGACCCTGGCAGGCCCTGCGCACACCCCGGACGACCTTCTCGCGGCTGAACGGCTCGGTGACCCCGCTGCGCTTGACCACGGCCAGCACCGCGGTCTCCACGGTGGTGAACCGCTTACCGCATTCCGGGCATGATCTGCGCCGCCGGATCGCCTGGCCCTCGTCGGTTTCGCGGGAGTCCACCACCCGGGAATCGGGATGGCGGCAGAACGGACAGTGCATCACTGCTCCTTCGCCGCCACGACAAACAACTACCTCGAACCTCTTCGAGCGTACCTGCGTGCCGACCGGGAAGCGCACCGCCAGTGCGATTGAGACACCTGTCGTCGATACCTCTACCGGAGCCGTTGTGCGGCAATATCTTTCACCGCTCACGGCGCACCGTCACGCGATGGGCGCGATGAGCGTCTGACCGGCGTCAAGCGCCACGGAGTCGAGTTGGTTGAGCTGACGGATGCGCTCGACGACCTGGCCGACCGGAGCGTCGGGCGCTACCCGGTGTGCCACCTGCTGCAGCGTCTCCCCTGTCTGCACCTGGATCACGGCCAGCCGGTCGGGCACTGGCGCCTCGACTCCGGTCACCCCGCCGAACTGGGCGACCAGCCCGAGCCACACGGTGATCGCCGACGCGACAAGCGCGAGCAGCACCGTGGTCGCGGGCGTGATGGGCCGCCGGCGGTGCGTAGCCCGCGACATCGCTACCCCGGTTCCGCGGTAGCGCATCGGCGCGACCGCGGGTCGGTTCGACCGCGGCCGCCGACGGGTGTCGGCCGGCCGGAATCCCGGCCTGACCACGGGCGCCTGCTGGATTTCTCGGGTATCGAGGATCGTCATCTGCTTGCCTTTCACTCCGCGTTCTTCGCTCTTGTGTTCGAACATACTCGCTCACGTGTTCGATTTATAGAACATGTGATCGAACTGTTGCCAAACGATAGGGCACCCCACCGACAAATTTCCGCGGCTGATCCCGGCCACACCTTCGAGTGCGACACGCCTCGAACACATGTTTGATTATTAGATCGGCGGGGACTACATTCGGCGCCATGAGCGAAGACAGCAGCGGCACTCGCGCGGGCCTCACCGAGCGTCAGCGCACCATCCTGGACGTCATTCGCGCGTCGGTCACGTCCCGCGGCTATCCGCCCAGCATCAGGGAGATCGGCGATGCGGTCGGCCTGACATCGACGTCGTCGGTGGCGCATCAGCTGCGCACGTTGGAACGCAAGGGCTATCTGCGCCGCGATCCCAACCGGCCGCGCGCCGTCGACGTCCGCGGCTCCGACGAACTCGTGACGCCGATCGTCGCCACCGACGTGGCCGGTTCTGATGCGCTACCGGAGCCCACGTTCGTGCCGGTGCTGGGCCGCATCGCCGCAGGCGGGCCGATCCTGGCCGAGGAGGCCGTCGAGGACGTCTTCCCGCTGCCACGCGAGCTCGTAGGCGAAGGGTCGCTGTTCCTGCTCAAAGTGGTCGGCGACTCGATGGTCGACGCGGCCATCTGTGACGGTGACTGGGTGGTCATACGTCAGCAGAACGTCGCCGACAACGGCGACATCGTGGCGGCCATGATCGATGGCGAAGCCACCGTGAAGACCTTCAAGCGCACGCGCGGTCAGGTTTGGCTGATGCCGCACAACCCGGTGTTCGATCCGATCCCCGGCAACGACGCTGCGGTGCTCGGCAAGGTCGTCACGGTCATCCGCAAGATCTAGCGGCGAATTCCCCGACGGCAAGCTACCTTTCGGCACGAACTTCACTGCGGCTGACTCCCGTTTACTTTCACGTCGAGCCGCTCGTACAGCTTGGTGGCAGGCACCGCGGAGCTCCAGCGATGCTCCGACGGCCTATCAGCTTGCGGGGACGAATCCGTTGGTGCGAGCTATTTCTTCGCTGGCGAACCAGATTTCGGCGCTCGCGTCGTCGTAGAGGGGACTTCCTGGCGCCCAGTACAGCCCGGACTTGGTGTCCGCCTTGATCGGATAGCCCTCCGGCGCCTGGCCCGGGTCGTCGAGTGGCAGGTGTAATGCGGTGCCGTTCGGCGCAGGTTCGTCGATCACAATCCGGGCGTGGCGTCCGGTGTCGGTCAGTGGGTCACGTTCGATGCCGGTCGGTATGCGCGTTGGCGTCGTATCGACCTTGTCGGGGTCTTCGTCCTCGTCGTGAGGATCCTCTGGCGCCGCGACGGGTTCCTGCGACGTATCAGCTTCGTCGACGTGGTCGGGCGATCCCCAGGGGCTCATTGATGCCGGCTGATAATCGCGGCCCGCTGATGCAGGCGACGGCGATCCCAGCCCCTCCCCCGCGTAACGATCGCCGAAGAACTCCGCGGAGTGGTCGTCGGCTGGCTCGTGTTCGGTGGTCGCCGTTCCGTAGCCGGGCGGCGCGCCGAACGCGGGCTCGGCATCATCGACCCCGAGCCCGTCGTCCGCGCCGCGACGACGGTTGCGCAGCGACGCGAAGACCACCAACCCGACGAGCACCATCAGGGGAACGATCGCGAGCAGCCACCACCAGGTCCAATGAAACCATTTGTTGCCGTTGGTATTCGAGGCCGCCGGGTTGCTCGGCGCCTTGGGCTGCTCCAGTCCCGGAACCTGCAGGCCGGACAGCTGAGAAGCGAGATTCGGCGGCTCCGTGCTGAAGGTGTTCTTGTCCCGGTCCCAAGAGATCACGCCGCCGCTGAAGCGTTGGGTGATGACGTCTCCGCTGCCGGTCTGATCAGCCATCGGCGCGCCGAGCGCGCCCGTGGCACCGCCCAGCTTCTCCCATGCGGCGTTCATCGCACCGCGCACGATGACCGCACCGTAGTCGGGCGTCCAGAAGATGACCGGTTTGTCCTCGGCGGCAAAGCTGCTCATCCGGCTCTCGGTCGAGAGGCCGCCGTCGACCTCGTTAGATGTCGGAAGGCCGAGATCGCCCTCGGGGCCGCCGACGCTCTCGTACTTGGCCAGCACCTGGCCGGTGACGACGTTCGCGCCCGTCTCCGGGCTGTAGAAGATCTTGCCGCCTGCGAAGTTCTGTCCGAGGCCGTCGCGCCCGATCGGATAAGGCGGCCCCTGCGCGGCACCGAGCGGGCCCAGCGCTCCCCCAGCTGCGCGCCGGGCCGCGTTGATGGCCGACGTCGGGTCGTCCGGTATCTCGAGGCCCGACAGCTGCCCGGCCAGATCGGGTGGGACGGTGGTGAACTTCTTGCCCTTCGTGTCGTACGACAGCTCGCCACCGGTGAACTTCTGAGTGATGACGGCGCCGCCGTACGTCTCGTCCTCGGCAGGCACGCCAAGCACTCCCGACGAGCCGCCGAGTTTGTCCCAGGCGGCGTTGATTGGCCCGCGCACCACTCGGGCGCCGGTGTCGGGGGTGAAGAAGATGACGGGGTTGTCGGCGGCGCTGAACGTGGTGTTGCGGCTATCAGGAGCGCGCCCCGCCCCCTCGTCGATGGTGGGAAAACCGAGGTCACTGTCGGCCGGCCCGCCAAGCGACTCGTACTTGGCCAGGATCAGGCCGGTCATGATGTGGGCACCGGTGGCGGGGGTGAAGAAGATCTTGCCGCCGGCGAAGTTCTGGCCGAAACCCTCACCGGCCGGGTAGACCCCGCCGTCCTTGGGTCCGAGCGGGCCGGTGGCACCGCCGCCGGCGTCCCAAGCCGCGCTGATGGCCGCGTCGGCGTCGGACTCGGGGGTGGCCGCCGCGACGGGGGCGAAAACGATGAGCATCGCGGCGCTCAACAGGCCGATTGTCGTCCGCGTGATCAGCCCGCTTTGCACCATGCCCCGTTTCGTCATCCGACCAGTCACCTGGAGTATCGCGTGCGTGACTGTGTCAAACGACGATAACGAAGGCATGTCGGCGAAACAGCGCAACAGGGCACGGCGCGCCGCAGCGGTTCATATAGTTTGAGCCGGCCCTGGCGATTCAGGCCTGCGGCAGCAAAACGGCGATCGAGTTGGAAGCGGAGCTACACGCCCATGCTGCGGCCGATGATCTCCTTCATGATCTCGGTCGTGCCGCCGTAGATGGTCTGCACGCGCGCGTCGAGATACGCCCGCGCGACCGGATACTCACGCATGTAGCCGTAGCCGCCGTGCAACTGCAGGCAGCGGTCGATGAGGTGGACCTGCTTTTCGGTGGAGTACCACTTCGCCATCGCGGCCTGCTCGGCGGTGAGTTTCTCCTCGAGATGCAGCTTCAGGAACTCGTCGACCATCATCCGCACCACAGTGGCCTCGGTCGCCAACTCGGCCAGCAGGAACCGGCTGTTCTGCTGGCTACCGATCGGGCGGCCGAATGCCTTGCGCTCCTTGGTGTATTGCAGGGTCTCTTCGAGCACTGCCTCCATCGCTGCGGCAGCCATCACGGCAATGCCGATGCGCTCCTGCGGCAGATTCTGCATCAGGTAGATGAACCCCGAGCCCTCGTCGCCGAGCAGGTTTTGAGCAGGAACTTTGACGTCGGTGAACGACAGCTCGGCGGTGTCCTGGGCGTCGAGGCCGATCTTGTCGAGCTTGCGGCCTCGCTCGAAACCTTCCATGCCGCGCTCCACGACCAGCAACGAGAAGCCCATCGAGCCCTTGTCCGGATCGGTCTGCGCCACCACGATCACCAGATCGGCATTGATGCCGTTGGTGATGAACGTCTTCGCGCCGTTGAGAACGTAGTGGTCGCCGTCTTTGACGGCCCGCGTCTTGATGCCCTGCAGGTCGCTCCCCGTGCCCGGCTCGGTCATTGCGATCGCGGTGATGATTTCCCCGGTGCAGAACTGCGGCAGCCAGCGCTGCTTCTGCTCGTCATTGGCCAGCCGCACCAGGTACGGCAGGACGACATCGTTGTGCAGGCCGAAGCCGATCCCGCTGTAGCGACCCGCAACGGTCTCCTCGTTGATGATCACGTTGTAGCGGAAATCCGGGTTGCCGCCACCGCCGTACTCCTCGGGCACCGCCATGCCGAGAAAGCCCTGCTTGCCGGCCTCCAGCCAGACGCCGCGGTCGACGATCTTCTCCTGTTCCCACTGCTCGTGGTACGGCGCGACGTGCCGCTCCAGGAACGCACGGTAGGACTCGCGGAACAGATCGTGCTCGGGCTCGAAGAGGGTGCGGTCGTATTTGACGACATTGCCCACGGCTGACCTCCATGAACTGGTACGGGCTGTTACCGCCAAAGTACCCCATCCAACCGGATGGTTGGTCGGGTGGGACGGTGTCGTCGACCCGTGCATGTCGCGGGCCGGCCCTAAACTCGCCCCATGCCCCATGCCCCGACGAGCCTCACCCATTGGGGCGCCTTCTCGGCAGGCATCGAATCCGGCGACATCGCCTCCGTAACACCGCTCGACGGCGACACCGACCCGTCACCGCTGCTGGGCAACCTGCCCGGCGCCATTCGGCATTCCGCGCGCATCGCCACGCCTGCGGTGCGACGTGGATGGCTGCGCGACGGGCCGGGACCAAGCACGCGGCGGGGCGCCGATGAGTTCGTCGCCGTGTCGTGGGAGGAGCTCACGGAGCTCTTGGCTGGCGAGCTGCGCCGCGTCGTCGACGCTTACGGGAATGAGGCGATCTACGGGGGCTCGTACGGATGGGCCAGCGCGGGCCGGTTTCACCACGCGCAGAGCCAGATACACAGATTCCTTAAACTCCTTGGCGGATATACCTTTTCGCGACACTCGTACAGTCTCGGCGCCACTGGCGTCATCATGCCGCGGGTGGTCGGCACCCACAACGATCTGTTCAAGCGGTCCACCGCGTGGGAGGTCATCGTCGAGCACACCGATCTGCTGGTGTGCTTCGGTGGGCTGGCGCTGAAGAACACCGGCATCAACCACGGTGGCACCACCGACCACCCGGCCCGTGACGCGTTGCGGCGGTTCCGGGATCGCGGCGGACGCATCGTGTCGTTCTCGCCGCTGCGTGACGACGTCGAGGGCGACTGCGAATGGCATGCGCCGGTGCCGGGCACCGACGTGGCGATCATGCTGGCGCTGGCCTACGTGCTGGCCACCGAATCGCTGGCCGACCGGGATTTCCTCAGCACCTACTGCACCGGCTACGACCGCTTCGAGCGCTATCTGCTCGGTCTTGACGACGGCGTCGTGAAATCGCCGCAGTGGGCGTCGGAGATCTGCGGGTTGTCCGCCGACGATCTGATCGCGCTGGCGCGGCGGATGGCGGCGGCGCGCACCATCGTGACGGTCAGCTGGTCGCTCCAGCGGATCCGGCACGGCGAGCAGGCGCCATGGATGGGCCTCGCCCTGGCGGCGATGCTGGGCCAAATCGGCCTTCCCGGAGGAGGTTTCGGGCACGGCTACGGCTCGATGAACGAACCAGGATTGCCGCCGCTGCGCTTCGGGCTGCCGAAGCTGCCGCAAGGCCCCAATCCGGTGCAGACGTTCATCCCGGTCGCGGCGATCAGCGATATGTTGCTGCATCCCGGCGAAGGGTTCGATTACAACGGGCGGCGACTGACCTATCCCGACATCAAGCTGGTGTATTGGGCCGGCGGCAACCCGTTTCACCACCACCAGAACATTCCACGGCTGCGGCGCGCACTCGGCCGCGTCGACACGATCGTCGTGCACGACCCGTACTGGACCGCGATGGCCAAGCACGCCGACATCGTCGTGCCGTCGACCACCGCGTTCGAGCGCGACGACTACTCGGGTTCCCGCAACGACCCGCTGCTGATGGCTATGCCGAAGCTGGCCGAGCCGTACGCGCAATCCCGCAACGACTACACCACATTCGCAGCACTGGCCGAGGTGCTCGGGTTCGGCGATCAGTTCACCGAAGGGCGAACCGCAGGGCAGTGGCTCGCGCACCTGTACGACAAGTGGGCCGCCGGACTGGATTTCGCGGTGCCGACGTTCGACGATTTCTGGGCGATGGGCAGGCTGCGGCTGCCGACCGAGGACGGGCTGACACTGCTGGCCGACTTCCGGTCCGATCCGAAATCTCACCGGCTGAACACGCCCAGTGGCCGCATCGAGATCTTCTCGGCAGACATCGACAGGTTCGGCTACGACGACTGCGCCGGTCACCCGAAGTGGTTTGAACCGTCCGAATGGCTCGGCGGCTCGCGGGCGGCTCGCTATCCGCTACACCTGCTTGCCAACCAACCGGCGACGCGGCTGCACAGTCAGCTGGATATCGGCGCCGTCAGCCAGGATTCGAAAGTGCAAGGGCGTGAACCGATCAGGATGCATCCACTCGACGCCGCGGCGCGCGGACTCGCCGATGGCGATGTGGCGCGGGTGTTCAACGACCGCGGCGCCTGTCTGGCCGGCGTGGTGATCGACGATCGTCTGCGCCGCGACGTGGTGCAGCTGTCGACCGGCGCGTGGTTCGACCCCGCCGACCCCGCCGATCCCGACGCCATGTGTGTGCACGGCAACCCGAACGTGCTCACCGACGACATCGGCACGTCGTCACTGGCGCGAGGTTGTACCGGCGCGCATGTACTGGTTGAAGTGGAGAAGTTCACCGGGCCGCTTCCACCGGTGCGGGCACATGAGCCTCCGGTGATCGTCGACCGATGACCGAGGCGCTGACCGTCGAAGAGCGTGGCCGGACAATCACGTTCACGTTCGACGACATGATGCGCTACCACGGACCGCACTCCCCCGCCGGCGTCGCGATGGCATTCAAGGTCATGCAGCGGGCGTTCGCGGCGCTCTCCCCCGACCGGCCACCTGAGCGTCGATCGATCAATGTGCGCACCGCGTTTCGCGGTCCCGGCGCGCGGGACGGCTTCGAGGCGGTGACGCGCGCAGTCTCCGACGGTCGCTACACGGTGGATCGCGCGCTCGTCAGGGCGGACCGCGGCCGACTAGTGGAAGACTTCGTGTTCGTGGTCGGCATAGCTGACCGCGCCGCGACGCTGCTGCTGCGCGACGGGTTCGTCACCCAGGAGTTCATCGACCTGGCTCGCACCGAAGGCCGTACCGAAGCCCAGGAGCGGCGGCTCGACGCTCTGAAAGCGCAACTGGCGCAAAGGGTGATGGCCGCGCCCGCCTCAGAGGTTTACGACATCGCCTGACCGCGAGCAGACGCAAAAGCACCCAAACCGTCGGCGTGTCGGGTGATTTTGCGTCTGTTCGCGGCTAGAAAGTCGCGAACTCGCGAAGACTTGCCGCCAACGCGATCGGCACCCGCGCCTTGATCCTGGTGCCGTCCGCGGTGTGCTCGGTGGCGTCCACCCGGCCGTCGGCGTGCACCCGGTTGACGAGATCACCGCGGTCGTACGGGATTGTCACGTCCACCACGGTGTCGGTGGGCGCTATCAGCTCCGCCATCCGCTGCTGCAGCCTGTCAAGGCCGTCGCCGGTGCGCGCGGAGACGAAGGCGGCGTCGGGCAGCGCTCGGCGCAGCTGCGCCAGCGCCAGACCGCCGGCGGCGTCAACCTTGTTGACCACCAACAACTCCGGGGCCGGCTTACCGTCGTGGTCGGCGATGACCTCGTTGAGGACCTGTCGGACCGCGTTGATTTGCGCCAGTGGGTTGACGTCGGAGCCGTCGACGACGTGCACCAGCAGGTCGGCGTCAACGACCTCCTCCAACGTGGACCGGAACGCCTCGACCAGCTGGGTCGGCAGATGCCGCACGAACCCGACCGTGTCGGTGAGCACAAAGGGCCGGCCGTCGTCGAATTGCCCACGGCGGGTGGTGGGTTCGAGTGTGGCGAACAACGCGTTCTCCACCAGCACGCCCGCGCCGGTCAGCGCATTCAGCAGGCTGGACTTGCCTGCGTTCGTGTAGCCGACGATCGCGATCGACGCCACGTCACTGGCCAGTCGTCGGCTGCGCTGGGTGTCGCGGATCTTCTTCATGTCCTTGATCTCGCGGCGCAGCTTGGACATTCGTTCGCGGATCCTGCGCCGGTCGGTCTCGATCTTGGTCTCGCCGGGACCGCGCAGACCCACGCCGCCGCCGCTGCCGCCCGCACGACCGCCGGCCTGCCGCGACATCGATTCGCCCCAGCCACGCAGCCTGGGCAGCATGTACTCCATCTGTGCGAGTGAGACCTGCGCCTTGCCTTCCCGGCTGGTGGCGTGCTGGGCGAAGATGTCGAGGATCAGCGCGGTACGGTCCACGACCTTGACCTTGACCGCCTTCTCCAGCGCATTGAGCTGCGCGGGGCTCAGCTCGCCGTCGCAGATCACGGTGTCGGCACCGGTGGCCAGCACGACCTCGCGCAGCTCCTGCGCCTTGCCGGAGCCGATGTAGGTCGACGGATCCGGCTTGTCGCGGCGCTGGACGAGACCTTCGAGCACCTCCGAACCGGCGGTCTCGGCGAGCGCGGCGAGCTCGGCCATGCTGGCCTCGGCGTCTTTCGCGCTGCCCTCGGTCCACACACCGACGAGCACGACGCGTTCCAGCCGCAGCTGCCGGTACTCGACCTCGGAGATGTCGGCGAGTTCGGTCGACAGACCGGCAACCCGGCGCAGCGCCGTGCGGTCTTCGAGGGCGAGCTCACCCGCACTGGGTGTGGCTTCAACGGGGAAATCGGGATAAGTCATAAGCGATTACAGGTTTGCACGGCTACCTCGGCTCGTGCACCCGAATTAACACTGCGCAACGCGCCACCACTCCTCCGAGATCTCGCCGCGCGCCACCAGGACCGATGGGCCGCGCAGGTAGCTGCTGGTGTCGGTGACCGCGACGGTGACCTCACCTCCGGGGATACACACCCGCAGCGTGCCCGTGGTCACGCCATCGAATGCCAGCGCCGCGACGGCCGCCGCGACGGTTCCGGTGCCACACGATCGGGTTTCGCCGACACCTCTCTCGTGTACCCGCATCGACACCGCTCCGCCGTGCGGCGCAGTCAGCACCTCGACATTGACTCCGTCGGGGAACTGCGCGCGATCGAACGAAACCGGTGCGGCGACGTCGAGGGCCGCGAGTTCGTCGAGGGTGAGGTCGGGGTCGACGCACGCCAGATGTGGGTTGCCCACGTCGATGGCCAGCCCGGCGAACGGCCGTCCACCGACGATCGCCTCACCCGTGCCGAGCTGGTTGGTCTTGCCCATCTCGACGGTGACGTCCGCGGTGGTGTCGTCCCACTGGTGCAGCACCACGGGGCGAGGGCCGGCCAGCGAGCCGACGACGAACTCGTCACGGCTCTCCAGCCCGCTTGCCCGCAAGTAGTGAGCGAACACCCGCACGCCGTTGCCGCACATCTGCGCGATCGAGCCGTCCGCGTTGCGGTAGTCCATGTACCAGTCGCCGGCCGATACACCCTCGGGCAGCCGATCGAACACCCCCGCAGCCAACGCGGCTTCTGCCCTCGTCACCCGAAGCACCCCGTCTGCGCCCAGACCTCGGCGCCGGTCGCACAGCGCGGCCACCGCGGCCGGCGTCAACGACAGCAGGCCATCCGGGTCGGGCAGCAGCACGAAGTCGTTCTGCGTGCCGTGGCCCTTGGCGAACTTCACGTGTTCAGGATACGTGCCGCCATATTCGCAGCGTGTGCTCGACATTCTCGCTGGCGCCGCCGTCGAGCCACACGATGCGGTGGTCGCGGCGGAACCACGACCGCTGGCGGCGGACGTAGCGGCGGGTTCCGAAGAAGGTCGGCTCGCGGGCGGCCGTTCCGTCGCCGCCGCCGTCGAGGTCGGCGATCACGTGGGCGTAGCCCAACGCCCGCGACGCGGTGACCCCCTCGCGAAGGCCAACGTCGAGCAGCGACCTCACCTCGCCGACGAGGCCGTCGTCGAACATCTTGTCCGTCCGCTGGGCCAGCCGCTCATCGAGAAGCGCTGTGTCCCAATCCAATCCGAGGATCGCGGTGTCCCACCTAGGCGTGCCGATCACCGGCGCCGAAGCCGCGAACGGTTGTCCGGTCAGCTCAACCACCTCCAGCGCCCGCACGATGCGGCGACCGTCGGTGGGCAGGATCGACGAGGCGGCGTCGGCGTCGGCGCGGGCGAGCTCCTTGTGTAAAGCACCGACGCCGATGTCGGCCAGCCGGCCCTCCCATTTGGCCCGCACGTGCGGGTCGGTCGCGGGGAACGACCATTCGTCGAGCAGCGACTGGATGTACATCATGGATCCGCCGACGACGATCGGGACCGCGCCGCGCGCGGCGATCGCCTCGATATCGGCGGCTGCGGCCTGCTGGTAGCGGGCGACGGTGGCGGTCTCGGTGACGTCCAGAACGTCGAGCTGGTGGTGCGGGATGCCGCGACGCTCGGAAACCGGCAGCTTCGCGGTGCCGATGTCCATGCCGCGGTAGAGCTGCATGGCGTCGGCGTTCACGATCTCCCCGCCGACGCGTTCGGCCACCGCGAGCGCAAGCGCCGACTTTCCGGTGCCCGTCGGGCCGATGATCGCGATCGGGCGCGTCATGGTTGCCAGAAGCCGACGAAGTATCCGACGCCGTAGGGCGCGCCGCGATATAGCTCCTCGGCCGACCGGAGGCCCGGACGAGAGGACGACTGAGAAATTCCCGGTTCGGTCAGCCCGGCCAGCACCTGGTAGGCGACCCGGCCGACGATGGTGTCGGGCAGCCGGGTCAGTGCGGCGGCATCGCCTGCGGCGAGCGCGTCGTCGAGCGCGGCCTGCGCGTGTATCGAGTCGGGTTCGTAGCCGCCGGGCGCGCGCGAGGTCAGCGTCGGCGCGCCGTCGGCGACCACAAGCACGCCGACCGGGTCGACCGCCTCGTCGATCTCGGCGCGCAACCGGCGACCACAGGCCAGCGCGGCGTTGACGTCGTGGTCGGCGGCGTACACCCGCACCTCTGCACGTGCTTCGGGCTTGGCCTGTCCGCGGACCCAGCCCGCGATCAACGCGCACAGGGGCAGTTCGACGGGTGTTTCGGCGGCGCCGGGTGACAGCCTGACCCGCCGATCGACGCCGTAGCCCGCGAAGGTGCCTGCCACGTCCGGCCCGAGCACCGCGTCGGCCGCACCGACGCCCACCGCGATCCACCTCGACGGCAGCGACCCCACGGCGGTGAATACCGCCTCCCGCAGCTCTGCGAGTTCCTCGGCAGCGGCCGCCGCCAGCTCGGGGACCATGACCGGTGCCGACGGGATGATCGCAATGGCGCTCAGCACGCCACCAAACTAATGCTCACGCGGGTTGCTTGGTGGCACTGGCCGCCTCTCCGCGTGCCAGTGCGACCGTCGCAAGCAGCATCACCGCCACCGCGACGATCAGCGTCAGCCAACCGGCGTCCCCTGGCCGCAACGTCTCGCCGAGCACGACGACGCCGAGCACCGACCCGACCATCGGCTCGACGACGGTCATGGTCGGCAGCGACGCCGTCAGCGCGCCTGCCCGGAACGACGACTGCTGCCAGGCCGTGCCGGCAATGGCGACCAGTACCCACGCGTACAGCTCGGGCGTCCGCAGCAGCGCCAACAGACCGTCGTCGATGCGGTCCACGACTCCCTTGGTGAGGACCGCGAACACGCCCCACAGCGCGCCGGATACCACCGCCAGCAGCACCGCGCTGATGGTTCCTGACCAGATCCGCGCGCCTACCACGCACAGCACCATGGCGGGCCCGAGCACGGCGATCACCGCCGTCCACGTCTCAAATGACGCACGGGAATGCCCTGCGGTCGGATTACCGACGGTGACGATGACCGCGACCGCAGCGGCCAGGAGCGCCGCCCACGTCCAGTTCCAGCGCGACACCTTCCGGTGCGTCAACCACGCGTTGATCGGGAGCGCGAACAGCAGCGACGTGACCAGCAGCGCCTGAACCAACAGCACCGAGCCGAAGCCGAGCGCGGCGGCCTGCAGCCCGAATCCGGCGGCCGAGACCAGGCTGCCCAGCCACCACTGACCATCGCGCAGCAAGCGCATGAACAGCTCGACGTGGCTGACCGGCTCGTCGGTCACCTCGTGCGCGGACCGCTGATGGATGACGTCGCCGATCGCGATGAAGAACGCAGCGCCGAGGGCAAGCAGGGCGGCGATATCCGCCTTGTCCATCCCCGGCCTCCCGTTTGTCTTGGGAAGAGCGTAGGCAAATGCATCGCGAAAGGCGTGGGCGCGGGCCACCTCGACCTGTTTGAATAGCGTTCGAGCTATCAGGCGCCGCGTCGCGCGGCAGGTGCGCGGAAACGCGCGGAGGGTACGAGGAACGGATATGACGACCAGCGATCCAGGTGGGGACGTCTCCACCCCCAAACCCGCTCCCAGGCCCGGACCGCCGCGTCCCGTCCCTCGCCCCGGCCGGCCGGCACCGACGGTCGCCGCACCGGTGTCCAGCGATCCGCACCGGTTCGGCCGCGTCGACCCCGACGGCACTGTCTGGCTGATCAGCGGATCCGTTGAACGCATTATCGGCTCGTGGCAGGCCGGTGACACCGAGGCCGCGTTCGAGCACTTCGGCCGCCGCTTCGACGACCTGAACACCGAGGTCGCGCTGATGGAACGGCGGCTGGAGTCAGGGACCGGCGACGCCCGCAAGATCAAGTCGGCCGCCGCTGCGCTTGCCGAGAGCCTGCCCGAGGCGCACGTGCTTGGTGACGTCGACGCGCTGGCCGCGCGGCTGGCCACCATCGTCGAGCACGCCGATGCCCACGCCCAGGCGGACAAGGCCAAGCGCGACGAACACCGTGCCGCACAGACCGCACGGAAGGAGGTCCTGGCCGCCGAGGCCGAGGACCTTGCGGCGAATGCGACGCAGTGGAAGGCCGCAGGCGACCGGCTGCGCGAAATGCTCGAGGAGTGGCGGACCATCAGCGGGCTCGACCGCAAGACCGATGATGCGCTGTGGAAGCGGTATTCGACGGCCCGCGAGACCTTCAACCGCCGCCGCGGCTCGCATTTCGCCGAGCTCGACCGCGAACGCGCAGGCGCCCGGCAGGCCAAGGAGGCGCTGTGCGAACGCGCCGAGGAACTGGCCGACTCCACCGACTGGGGCGCCACCGGAGCCGCGTTCCGAGACTTGCTGACGGAGTGGAAGGCCGCCGGACGCGCCGCCAAGGACGTCGACGACGCGCTGTGGCAGCGGTTCAAGGCCGCGCAGGACATCTTCTTTTCCGCCCGCAACGCCGCCAGCTCCGAGCGCGACGCCGAATTCCGGGCCAACGCCGAAGCCAAGGAAGCGCTGCTGGCCGAGGCGGAGAAGCTCGACACCTCCGACCTGGACGCAGCACGCGCCGCGATGCGTGCGATCGGCGACAAGTGGGATGCGATCGGCAAGGTGCCCCGCGAGCGCGGCCCCGAACTGGAGCGACGACTGCGCGCCGTGGAGAAGAAGGTGCGCGACGCGCCATCCGCAGGCGTCGATCCGGAAGCGCAGGCAAGGGCAGACCAATTCCGTTCTCGTGCAGAGCAATTCGAACGACAGGCGGAAAAGGCCGCGGCGGCCGGGCGGACAAAGGACGCCGAAGAGGCGCGTGCCAGCGCCGAACAGTGGCGTCAGTGGGCCGACGCCGCCGCCGAGGCGCTGGGCAGGAAGGGCTAGGGCTTCTCCGACCCGTTGTCGGCGTCGCCGGTGTCGTCGGTGTTGTCGTGAAGGCTGTCCAACAAGCCCTTCTTCTGGCGCTCGGCGGTGATCCGGCGGCGTTCTTCCTCGGCCGCGAGCTGCAGGGCGGTGCGTGCCCACACCGCGCGGGCCCAGTTGAAGGCCAGCACGATCACCGCGAGCCACGCGATGATCAGCCCGATGCCAGGGCCAGGGTGGTGTGCGGGCGCGGTCTGCCGCGACCACACCGCCAACAAACCCGTGAACGACGCCACCGTGGATCCGGCCAATGCGATCCACGCCAGCGCCCATCGGCGGGTCAACAGCGCCAGCATCGAGAAGCCGACACCGAACACCAGCGCCAGCCAAGTGAACACCCGCGACGGTAATGCAATGCCGTTGCGGATCGCTGTGTCGTCACCGACCAGCACGTTCCAGCCCTTTGCGTCACCGGTGTGCGGCAGCACGAAGGTCAGCAGCAGCACGAAGACGCCGACGGCGATCACCAACGCCCGTGCGCCCGGGTCGATTTCACGCGCCACGCGGCGTTCGGCAGCCTCGATGTCGCCCTTGAACTCTTCGAAGTCGCCTTTGTTCGGGTCGCCTGCCGTCACCGGGCACACCCGGACGAGGCGGACTGCTGCGCCGGGACGCCGATGCCGGGCATGCCGAGTCCGACACCGGTGCGGGGTCTCTCGCCTGCCGCGTGCGCGTCGCCGGCACGGGTGCGCCGATGGGTGTGCGGGCCGCCGTCGGCGATCAGGTGGTGCGGCGCCGCCCCGGTGACCGTGGTGGTGACGATGTCGCCGGCCCGGATAGCGAGACCTGCCGGATTGAAATGCACGAGCCGGCCGTCGCGGGCACGTCCCGACATCCGTGCGGTGCTGGCGTCCTTACGACCTTCGCCCGTGGCCACCAGCAGCTCGACGGAGCGCCCGATCTGCGCGGCGTTCTCCTCAAGCGAGATCTTCTCTTGAAGGTCGATCAGCCGTTGATAGCGTTCTTGCACAACAGCTTTCGAAAGTTGCCCGTCCAGCTCGGCGGCAGGCGTGCCGGGGCGCTTGGAGTATTGAAAGGTGAAAGCGCTGGAGAACCGCGCCCGGGCCATCACGTCGAGCGTGGCCTGAAAGTCCTCTTCGGTTTCACCGGGGAACCCGACGATGACGTCGGTGGTGATCGCAGCGTGCGGGATCGCCGCCCGCACCTTCTCGATGATGCCGAGGTAGCGCTCGGAGCGATACGAGCGCCGCATGGCCCGCAGGATGCGGTCGGAGCCGGACTGCAACGGCATGTGCAGCGTCGGGCACACATTCGGGGTGTAGGCCATCGCGTCGATCACATCGTCGGTGAACTCGGCGGGGTGCGGAGAGGTGAACCGCACCCGCTCGAGGCCGTCGATGCGCCCGCACGCGCGCAGCAGCTTGGCAAATGCGCCGCGATCACTGGGCTGGGCGGGGTCGGCAAAGGAGACTCCGTACGCGTTGACGTTCTGGCCCAACAGCGTCACTTCCAGCACGCCCTGATCGACCAGCGAAGCCACCTCGGCCAGCACATCGCCTGGCCTGCGGTCGACTTCCTTGCCTCGCAGCGCGGGCACGATGCAGAACGTGCAGGTGTTGTTGCAGCCGACCGAGATCGAAACCCATGCGGCATAAGCAGATTCGCGCGCCGCGGGCAGCGAGGACGGGAATTCCTGCAGTGCCTCGACGATTTCGACCTGAGCTTGGCGATTGTGGCGGGCACGGTCGAGCAGCGTCGGCAGCGACCCGATGTTGTGGGTACCGAATACCACGTCCACCCACGGGGCTTTCCGCAGGACGGTGTCGCGGTCCTTCTGAGCCAGGCAACCGCCGACGGCGATCTGCATGTCGGGGTCGGCCTGCTTGCGCGGCGCGAGGTGGCTGAGGTTGCCGTACAGCTTGTTGTCGGCATTCTCGCGTACGGCACAGGTGTTGAACACGACGACGTCGGCGTCGGTTCCGTCGGCTGCGCGCTGGTAGCCGGCGGCTTCCAGCAACCCGGCCAGTCGTTCGGAGTCGTGCACATTCATCTGGCAGCCGTAGGTGCGGACCTGATAGGTGCGACGTACCTGGCGAACGTCCGATGAGCGCTCGCGCGAAGAGGCGACGGCGCGGCTGGTCCCGTTCACCTCCTGCGCCACCATCGAAGTCACGGCCCTATCGTACGGACGCGTCGGCAGAGCGATCTGAGTGGATTCGCGAGTTCCAGGCAAGCTGAGCGTTCCCTGGGTAAGGTCTGCACCCATGGAGACGACGGGGGCGGGTGTTAAAGAGGTCGATTCGACCCACACAGGCGTGCCGATGGTCTCGATGAAGGCGGTCAACAAGCACTTCGGTGCCCTGCACGTGCTCAAGGACATCAACCTCGACGTGGATCGCGGGCAGGTGATCGTCGTGTTGGGGCCGTCCGGTTCGGGCAAGTCGACGTTGTGCCGCACCATCAATCGCCTCGAGCCCATCGACTCGGGCACGATCGCGATCGACGGTGAGGTGCTGCCCGCCGAAGGTCGCAAGCTGGCGCAGCTGCGGTCCGACGTCGGAATGGTGTTCCAGTCGTTCAACCTCTTTGCGCACAAGACGATTCTGCAGAACGTCATGCTGGCACCCATGAAGGTGCGCAAGGCGTCGAAAGACAAGGCCCGCGAAACGGCGATGTCGCTGCTGGAGCGCGTCGGCATCGCCAATCAGGCGGACAAGTATCCGGCCCAACTGTCGGGCGGCCAGCAGCAGCGCGTGGCGATCGCGCGGTCGCTGGCGATGAACCCGAAGGTCATGCTGTTCGACGAGCCGACCAGCGCGCTGGATCCCGAGATGATCAACGAAGTTCTCAACGTGATGACGTCGTTGGCCAAGGAGGGGATGACCATGGTGGTTGTCACCCACGAGATGGGTTTTGCCCGCGGCGCCGCGAACCGCGTCGTGTTTATGGACGGCGGGGCGATCGTCGAGTCCGCCGAACCAGCTGAATTCTTCGGGAACCCGAAAACCGATCGCGCAAAAGACTTTCTCAGCAAGATTCTCAAGCACTAACGCCCCGGCGAAAGGAACCGAACATGCCGTCCCTCAAGGTGCGAGTCGCAGCGGCCGTCGCACTCGCCATTGCATTGCCCTTCTCGGCGACTGCTTGCGGCGGTGGTGGTGGCGGTGGTGGCGACTCGATCGTCATCGGAACGAAGTTCGATCAGCCCGGCCTCGGGTTGAAGAACCCGGACGGCACGATGAGCGGCTTCGACGTCGACGTCGCGAAATACGTCGCCAAGGAACTCGGGTACAGCGAGGACAAGATCGAGTGGAAGGAATCCCCGTCGGGCCAGCGCGAGACGTTGATCCAGAACGATCAGGTCAAGTTCATCGCAGCGACGTACTCGATCACCGACGCCCGCAAGGAGAAGGTCGACTTCGCCGGGCCGTACCTCATCACGGGACAGAGCCTGCTGGTACGCGCGGATAACACGGACATCACCGGCGCCGAGTCGCTGCAGAACAATAAGAAGCTGTGCTCGGTTTCGGGTTCGACGCCGGCGCAGCGCATCAAGGACAAGTATCCCGGCGTGCAGCTGCAGCAGTACGACACGTATTCGGCGTGTGTCGAGGCCCTGAAGAACGGCGCTATCGACGCTGTCACCACTGACGAGGTGATCCTTGCCGGCTACGCGGCGCAGAGCCCGGGCGCGTTCAAGGTCGTCGGCGGGACGTTCTCCGAGGAGCGCTACGGCGTCGGCCTGAAGAAGGGCGACACGGAGCTACGGACCAAGATCAACGACGCGATCACGAAGATGGAACAGGACGGCGCGTGGAAGGCGGCGTGGGACAAGAACCTCGGGCCTGCGGGCGTCCCCGCGCCGGCGCCGCCGCCGGTCGACAAGTAAGCGGCCACCTGCCGACGTGGAGCTGTTCAGTAAGTACCAGAGCCAGATCTTCGAGGCGTTCTGGACCACGATCCAGTTGACGGTCTTCTCCGCCATCGGAGCGCTCATCTTGGGCACGCTGCTGGCCGCGATGCGGCTCGCGCCGGTGCCGATGCTCAACTGGATCGGGACGTCGTATGTCAACGTGGTGCGCAACACGCCGCTGACACTGATCATCCTGTTCTGTTCGTTCGGCTTGTCCCAGACACTCGGGATCACGCTGGTGGATTCGAAGTCGCTGACGTCGATCGAGGACAGCAACTTCCGGCTGGCGGTACTCGGGTTCACCGTCTACACGGCGGCGTTCGTGTGTGAGACGGTACGGTCCGGTGTGAACACGGTCCCGCTGGGCCAGGCGGAGGCGGCGCGGTCGCTGGGCCTGACGTTCGCGCAGAATTTGCGAATCGTGCTGCTGCCGCAGGCGTTTCGCGCTGTGATCAGTCCGCTCGGCTCGGTGTTGATCGCGTTGACGAAGAACACCACGATCGCGTCGGCGATCGGCGTCGCGGAAGCGGCGTTGTTGATGAAGACGATGATCGAGAACGAGGCCGCGCTGATCTACATCGGCGCCATCTTCATGGTCGGGTTCGTCATCTTGACGCTGCCGATGGGGCTGTTCTTCGGCTGGCTAGGCAAACGGCTGGCGGTGGCACGGTAGTGGCGGGTTCAGTTCTCTTCGACGCGCCGGGACCGCGTGCGCGGGCACGGAATCGGGTGTTCAACCTCGTCACGGCGCTGGTCATCGCGCTGGTGATCTGGGTGGTGTACTCCCAGCTGAACTCGAAGGGTCAACTAACCGCCGCGAAGTGGGAACCGTTCCTGACGGCCAACCTGTGGAAGACCTACATCCTGCCCGGCGTGCAGGGCACACTGATCGCCGCCGCGGTGTCGATCGTGTTGGCGCTGGTGCTGGGCTTCGTTCTCGGCGTGGGCAGGCTTTCCACCCACCCCGCGATCCGCTTGCCGTCCGCGGTGTTCGTGGAGTTCTTCCGCGCGGTGCCGGTGCTGATCATGATGATCTTCGCGTACTTCTTATACGCGCAATACGACGTCTTCCCGTCCAAGCACTTGGCGCTGGCGGGCGTCATCACCGGCCTGACGCTGTACAACGGCGCCGTCATCGCCGAGATCGTCCGCGCCGGCATCAACGCGCTGCCCCGCGGACAATCGGAGGCCGCGTCAGCGCTCGGTCTGCGTTGGGGCCAGACCATGCGATCGATCCTGCTGCCGCAGGCCGTCACGTCTATGTTGCCGGTGCTGATCTCGCAGATGGTGGTGGTTCTCAAGGACACGGCGATCGGCTACCAGATCACCTTCCTCGAGATGGTGCGCCAAGGTACCCAGGTCGGCGCGTCGTACGGCAACTACGTCCCCGCGCTGATCGTCATCGCGTTGTTGATGATCAGCGTCAACTTCACGCTGTCCTGGTTCGCGACATGGTTGGAGGGCCGGATGCGCCGCTCCCGCAAGGGCCCGGCGCCGCTGCATATCCAGCCGGTCACGACGGGTACTTTCGGCGCGGGCGCCGGGGGCACCATTTGAACCAGGCGATTGCTCGGAAGGCGGTGGTGACGAAAGTGATTAGACCCGACGCCGCTCCCGTTCGTTCGCCAGTTCACAGGTGACCACATCGACGGCCATCGACTGGCCGTAGCCGCGGCGGGCCAGCATCCCGACCAGCCTGCGCATCACCTTCGGGTCGTCGCCGTCGCCGAGCTTTTCTCGTCGCAGCTTGTCGCGGACCAGCCGCTCGGCGCGCTCCCGCTCTGCTCCCGCATCGATGTCGGCGAGTGCTGCGGTGATCACCTCATTGTCCACGCCCTTGGTCCGCAGCTCAGCAGCCAAGGCGCGCTTGCCTTTTCCGGTGTTCACTCGTCGCGACTGCACCCACTGCTTGGCGAAGTCGACGTCATCGACGAGGCCGACCTGGGCGAGCCGATCAAGCACGCGGCCGCTGACGTCATCAGGGTATCCCCGCTTCGTCAGCTGCCCGGCCAGCTCCGCGCGGGTTCGCGCCCTCGCGGTGAGCAGACGCAGGCACAGGGCGCGCGCCTGCTCCTCGCGAGAGACCTCAGAAGTCGACGGGGGCGGGCAGGACTTCGTCATGGGTCAGGTCAGCGGTCACGACAGCACCAATGCCGAGCTTTTCCTTGATCTTCTTCTCGATTTCGTTGGCCACGTCGGCGTTCTCCATGAGGAAGGTGCGGGCGTTCTCCTTGCCCTGCCCCAGCTGCTCGCCCTCATAGGTGAACCAGGAGCCGGACTTGCGAATGAAGCCCTGCTCGACACCCATGTCGATGAGCGAGCCTTCCCTGCTGATGCCCTTGCCGTACAGGATGTCGAACTCCGCCTGCTTGAACGGCGGCGCCATCTTGTTCTTGACGACCTTGCAGCGGGTACGGTTGCCGACCGCGTCGGTGCCGTCCTTAAGCGTTTCAATTCTCCTGACGTCCAGGCGAACCGAGGCGTAGAACTTCAAAGCCTTTCCGCCCGTTGTCGTTTCTGGCGAGTTGTGCACCATCACTCCGTCGACGAAGTAGTTGTGGTTTCCCTCGACTTCAATGTCGAATCGATTCATCGACCGGGTGTGCGGTTTGACGTGAACGCCCAGTACCCGTGCCGGCACCAGTCGCTGCGTGGGCTCGACGAACTGCGGTGACACCGCGCTCTGGCCGCGGAACCGTGGCAGCAGCTTGTACTCCATCGACGGCGCCATGTACGGCGCCACCAGTTCCTGGAACGTCGCCGTCGCTGCGGTGGAGAACACCAGCACTGCCTTGCCAGCCGCGCCTGCCTGACGCAGGCGAACATCCAGGCCGTGGGTATCGCGTAGATAGTCGCGGAGCCGCACTTGTGACCCTCCGCTCATTGCTTCCACGCAGATCTCGATGCGGCCGCTGCCACCGGCAGTGCGCTCCTGCAGCCCTTTGGAGCGAACGGTGAATGATCCGTCGTCCATGTACCAGACCGCCAGAGCCAGCGGAGTAAGCGCCTTGAGGTACTCCTCGGAAAGGAACTTCTTCCCGTCACCCAGATAGACCGCTCGCTGCAGCTCGGCCAGCTCAGGAAGCGGAGTGAAGTCGACAAACCGTGCGCCCTTGGCATTTTCGCGCACCGAATGCCCGATATTGCCCATAAGTGCGGTCTTCCATTCCAGGTAGTCGGCCTGCTTAGCGCCATGCCCCAGCCGGAACCGGACTCCGTTGCGGTCACTCCGATTAGGCGACAGATTGCCGTCACCCATCAGCGAGCCCAGTACCACCTGGAACTGCTGGTCGCTGAGTCGATGCGGCTCGGCCGCCAGCACTCGATCGCCTGCGATGAGGTCACCGGCCTCCGACCAGCCACCCGGGGTGCGGATGAGGTGATTGGGCGTCGCCGCGAACTGCGACTTGCCGTTGCCACCCGACTTCTCAACCGTGAACTGGAGGAACTGTTCGGCAGGTCCGTTGTTGAACCAGTTCACCACCTTGCGCGGCACGACCCGATCGGTTTCCGGGTCGTAGGACAGCACTTCGACGTCCATTTTGTTGTTGACGATCTTGCCGATCTTCTCTGTGGTCCCGTCGGCCAACTGGACCCGGGTGCTGTAGTTAAAGCACCCGAACATCACTCCGATTTTTTCACGGAGCTGGTTGATGAAGATCGCGGTGGTGTTCGAATTGCTCAGCGCGCCAGTAATCTTGCGCAGTGCCTGGCTCATCAGCCGGGCCTGCAGGCCGACGTGGCTGTCGCCCATCTCGCCCTCGATCTCCGCCCGAGGCACCAGCGCGGCGACCGAGTCGATGACCAGGATGTCCAGGGCGCCCGACCGGATCAGCATGTCGGCAATCTCCAGCGCCTGCTCGCCGGTGTCGGGCTGGGACACCAGCAGCGAATCGGTGTCCACGCCCAGCTTGCTGGCGTAGTCGGGGTCCAGGGCGTGCTCGGCGTCGATGAACGCCGCGATGCCGCCGGCCGCCTGGGCGTTGGCCACCGCGTGCAGCGCGACGGTGGTTTTACCGGAGGATTCCGGACCATAGATCTCGACGACCCGGCCGCGCGGGAGCCCGCCGATTCCGAGCGCCACGTCCAGGGCGATCGAGCCGGTGGGGATGACGGAGATCGGCTGGCGTATCTCGTCGCCAAGGCGCATCACCGAACCTTTGCCGTGACTCTTCTCGATCTGCGCGAGAGCCAGCTCGAGGGCTTTCTCCCGGTCGGGGCCTTGCGTCATGGGTGGTCTCCATCCTCGTGAGTGTCCGGTTGATCGGTGTCGATCAAGTTGGCCGTGACGCTAGAGGCAGCCACCGACAAGTCGGCCTGACCAGCATCTAGCCGTCGAACACTGCCCACAGTAGACGAACACCTGTTCGATTCAAGCTGACACGCCGATGCCGCGCCATTCCGCCGTGCAGCGACCTATGGTGGGGTCATCCCTGCCGAAACGGGGCAACCGTGCACGAAATGGCGATAACGCAAAGTGTTGTCGACGCGGTGTGTGAACACGCCGCGGGTCGCCGAGTGCACAGCATCAAGTTGGAGATCGGTGCGCTGTGCGCCGTCGTGCCGGACTCGATGCAGTTCTGCTTCGAGCTCGCCACAGAGGGCACAGTGGCCGACGGTGCGCGTCTCGACCTCGACGTGCAGCCCGGCACGGCCCGCTGCCGCACCTGTGCCAAAGAATTCGAGCTGCACGACTTGATCTTGTTGTGCCCCTGCGGCAGTGCCGATGTCGAAGTGCTCGCCGGACGGGACCTGAAAATTCTCTCGATGGAAGTGAGCTGACCATGTGCGCAACGTGCGGCTGCGGCGACGATTCGGCGGTGATTACCCTGGCAGGCGATGGCCACCATGGTCATCACCACGACCATCCGCATGACCATCCGCATGACCATCCGGACGAGCACACCCACGTCCATACCGAAACGATCTCCCTGGAGCAGAAGGTTCTGGCGAAGAACGACCTCATCGCTGAGCAGAATCGCGCATGGCTGGCAGAGCGCAACATCCTTGCGTTGAACATCACCAGCTCCCCCGGCGCGGGCAAGACGACCCTGCTTGAGCGAACGATCGGCAAGCTGGCGGGCCAGTGGGCCGTCAGCGTGATCGAAGGCGATCAAGAAACGCTGCTCGACGCCGAACGCATCCGCGCAGCCGGTGCCGAAGCGGTACAGGTGAACACCGGGGCGGGTTGCCATCTCGACGCCGAGATGATCCGCCGTGCGCTCGAGACGCTCAACCCGCAGCCGCAGTCGTTGCTGTTCATTGAAAACGTCGGCAATCTGGTTTGCCCGGCGCTGTTCGACCTCGGCGAGCACAGCAAACTCGTGGTCATCTCTGTCACCGAGGGCGCCGACAAGCCGCTCAAGTATCCCCACATGTTTGCCGCGGCCGGACTAGTGGTGTTGAACAAGATCGATCTGTTGCCCTACGTTGACTTTGATCTTGAAAAGTTTGAAATCTTTGTCAAGTCAATCAATCCCACGGCGGAGATTTTGCCACTGTCCGCTACGACGGGCGATGGTACCGCGGCATGGTTCGACTGGATCGAACTTCGGGCAAACGACAACATGTCACAACGATCCGTTGACAAGACATTGTCCCCGGAGTAGACCAAAAAATTAGCGCTCTAGAAGCGGGCGCAGACAGATTCCTGCTACAGGGGGCCGCCAGCCCCGGCCCCAGAGAGCTGTGACGCATGCCAAGCGAAGCAGCAGTCAAAGCGGAAGAGGCGTTGATCCACGTCCTGTGGATTAACGCGGGTTTGAGTTGTGACGGGGATTCGGTGGCCTTGACTGCGGCCACACAACCAAGCATCGAGGAAATTGCACTCGGCGCACTTCCCGGTCTGCCCAAGATCGCCGTCCACTGGCCCCTTATCGATTTCGAGTGCGGCCCGACCGGGGGCGCTGACGATTTCCTGGAGTGGTTCTTCAAGGCCGAACGCGGCGAGCTAGATCCGTTCGTCCTTGTCGTCGAGGGGTCAATTCCCAACGAGGCGATCAAAGACGAAGGCTACTGGTGCGGGTTCGGCAATGACCCCGCAACCGGTCAACCGATGACGACGAGCGAATGGCTGGACCGGCTGACACCGAAGGCCACTGCGGTCGTCGCGGTCGGAACCTGCGCCACGTACGGCGGTATTCACGCCATGGCCGGCAACCCGACCGGAGCGATGGGTGTGCCCGACTATCTGGGGTGGGACTGGAAGAGCAAGGCCGGTATCCCGATCGTCTGCGTGCCCGGCTGCCCGGCCCATCCCGACAACATGGCCGAGACGTTGACGTACCTGCTCTACATGGCGACCGGCCAGGCGCCGATGATTCCGTTGGACGATGCACTTCGGCCGAAGTGGCTGTTCGGCGCCACGGTGCACGAAGGTTGTGATCGGGCGGGCTACTACGAGCAGGGCGACTTCGCGACCGAATACGGGTCGCCGAAATGCATTGTGAAGCTTGGCTGTTGGGGCCCAGTCGTCAAGTGCAACGTCCCGAAACGGGGCTGGATCAACGGCATCGGCGGCTGCCCGAACGTCGGTGGCATCTGCATCGGTTGCACGATGCCCGGCTTCCCCGACAAATTCATGCCGTTCATGGATGAACCGCCGGGCGGAAAGGTTTCCACGACGGCGTCGGGTCTGTACGGCTCGGTCATCCGCAACCTACGGGGTATTACGAACCGCACGGTGGACAAAGAACCGAAGTGGCGGCATCCCGGCGCGAAACTCGAAACCGGCGCTACCCGCACCTGGTAGGTGCGGGCCCTGCCGGGTTGCTGCGCGCGTTTTTCGTCGCCGAAAAGTCTTGCGGCACTGCTCACTAAATGAAAGAGAACAGTTCGATGACAACGATCATCCCCGAACCGTCACATGTGAAGCGGGATCCTGGCCAATTGGTGGAGATGGCATGGGATCCCATCACCCGCATCGTCGGCAGCCTCGGCATCTACACCAAGATCGACTTCGACAACCGGGAAGTCGTCGAGTGCCACAGCACCTCGTCGATCTTCCGAGGCTATTCGATCTTCATGAAGGGCAAGGATCCTCGCGACGCTCACTTCATCACCAGCCGCATCTGCGGCATCTGCGGTGACAATCACTGCACGTGCTCGGTGTATACGCAGAACATGGCATATGGTGTGCAGCCGCCGCACCTCGGTGAATGGCTCATCAACCTCGGCGAGGCCGCGGAGTACATGTTCGACCACAACATCTTCCAGGAGAACCTGGTCGGCGTGGACTTCTGCGAAAAGATGGTCTCCGAGACCAACCCGAGCGTGCTGGCCAAGGCCGAGAACACCCAGGCACCGCATGCCGACGCGCACGGCTATCGGACGATCGCCGACATCATGCGGGCGCTAAACCCGTTCACCGGCGACTTCTACCGGGAGGCGCTGCAGGTCAGCCGGTGGACGCGAGAGATGTTCTGCCTCATGGAAGGCAGGCACGTGCATCCGTCCACGCTCTACCCGGGCGGAATTGGAACCACCGCAACGGTTCAGTTGATGACGGACTACATGACCCGACTGATGCGCTATGTCGAGTTCATGAAGAAGGTCGTGCCGATGCACGACGATCTCTTCGACTTCTTCTACGAGGCACTGCCCGGCTACGACCAGGTGGGCCTGCGGCGCACCCTGCTCGGCTGCTGGGGCTCCTTCCAGGACCCCGAGCTGTGCAACTTCGCCTACAAGGACATGGAGCGCTGGGGAGACGCCATGTTCGTCACGCCGGGCGTGGTGATCGACGGCAAGCTGCACACCCATTCCCTGGTGGACATCAACCTGGGACTCCGGATCCTTTTGGGCAGTTCGTATTACGACGACTGGACCGACCAGGAGATGTTTGTCAAGACCGACCCACTGGGCAACCCGGTGGATCGGCGGCATCCATGGAACCAGCACACCAACCCGCACCCCCAGAAGCGGGATATGGAGGACAAGTACAGCTGGGTGATGTCGCCGCGGTGGTTCGACGGCAAGGACCATCTGGCACTGGACACCGGCGGCGGTCCACTGGCCCGGCTGTGGGCCACGGCACTGGCCGGCCTTGTCGATATCGGGTATGTGAAAGCCACCGGCCGCAGCGTGCAGATCAACCTGCCGAAGACCGCACTGAAGGGCCCGGTCTCCTTCGAGTGGAAGATCCCCGACAAGGGCAGCAACACGATCGAGCGCGACCGCGCCAGGACGTACTTCCAGGCCTATGCCGCGGCCTGCGCACTGCACTTCGCCGAGAAGGCGTTGGTGGAGATTCGCGCGGGCCGCACCAAGACCTGGGAGAAGTTCGAGGTGCCCGACGAGGCCATCGGCTGCGGATTCACCGAGGCAGTGCGCGGCGTACTCAGCCACCACATGGTGATTCGCGACGGCAAGATCGCGAACTATCACCCGTATCCGCCGACACCGTGGAATGCCAGTCCCCGCGACAGCTACGGCACACCGGGCCCGTATGAGGATGCAGTACAGGGCCAACCGATATTCGAGGAGAACGACAGGGAGCACTTCAAGGGCATCGACATCATGCGCACCGTGCGCAGTTTCGACCCGTGTCTGCCGTGCGGGGTGCACATGTACCTCGGCAAGGGGAAGTCACTGGATCTACTGCACTCCCCCACCCAATCTGTAACCGGGGATTAAGGTATGGCCCCGCCGACACTGCCAGGCCCGGACGAAACCCAGGACGACGCGCAGTGGCGCACGGCGGGCGATCGCATCCAAACCCTCCTCGACGCGTCCTCCTCTGGCGGCGCCGCCGCACGGGAACGCGCGGAGCAACTCGTCCGTGAGGTCACCGACCTCTACGGAGCGGTGCTCGAGCGGATGATGGACGTGGCGTTGGCCGCGGATCCGGGACTCGCGCACCGGTTCGCGGCCGACGACCTCGTCGCCAGCCTCCTGCTGGTGCACGGGTTGCATCCGTACGGCGTCGAGCGGCGGGTGTCCGACGCGCTGGACAGTGTGCGGCCCTACCTCGGGTCGCACGGCGGGGACGTGTCGTTGCTCGGGGTCGACGACGGCGTGGTTCGACTCCAGTTCCAGGGCAGTTGCAAGAGTTGTCCTTCGTCCGTCAGTGACGTTGGAGCTGGCCGTCGAGGACGCGGTTCGCGCCGCCGCACCGGAGATCTCCTCGATCGAAGTCGTTGCTCGCGGACCAGGACCCGAACTCCGGGTGTGATACCGGCGGAGTCACTTGCTGACCCAGCTTCACACCAACGGCCATCGCCTCGATCAATCCCCGGGTCGCTCCGCTCCTGCCCGCCGGACCGCCTGGCAGCCGGTCCCCGAGCTGGCCGAGTTGAGCGACGGCGAGGTCGGCGGCTTCCGGGTGTCGGGTGCCACCGCGCTGGTGTGCCGCGTCGGCGGTGGGATCGGCGGGCGGGATGGCGGGGGGATCTACGCCTATCGCGACCGATGTTCGGCCTGCACAGGAACCTTGGCGGGCGCGCAGCTGAGCGGAGCGGTGCTGAGGTGTCCGAACTGCGGCGCCGGATTCGACGTGGTGCACGCGGGCGCCGGCGTCGGTGGCGACAGTCACCTGGATCCGATACCGGTCCTGGTGCGTGACGGTGTGCTGTCGATGGCCGTGCCGCAAGGGGTGGCGTGATGGACGGTGCGTTCGACGTGCTGGCTCGCATCCGCGCCAACCGCGCGGCGCCCGCGGCTGCAGGTGAACGCTGCGAGATGTGCTCGGAGGACATCGCCGACGAGCACCAGCATGTGGTGAACGTCGAAGGCCGACAGTTGATGTGTGTGTGCCGCGGCTGCTACCTGCTGTTCACCGACACCGAGGCCGAGCTGCGCTTCCGCGCCATCCCCGACCGCTACCTCGCGTTCCCGGATTTCGCGCTGGACCGTCGCCAGTGGGAGGCGCTGCAGATTCCGGTCGGGCTGGCGTTCTTCTTTTACAACTCGGCGCTCGGCCGCACGGTGGCGTTCTACCCCGGCCCGGCGGGTGCCACCGAATCCGAGCTGGATCTGCAGGCGTGGACGGACATCCGCACCGCCGACCACCGGGCCGACACCATCGCCGACGACACAGAGGCGCTGCTGGTACGGGTGCCCGATGATGAAGCCGCGCCTCCGCACGCCTATTTGGTCCCGATCGATGCTTGTTACGAGTTCGTCGGCCGGTTGCGCATGATGTGGCGGGGCTTCGACGGCGGCCAGGACGTACGCAATTACATCGACGAGTTCTTCGATCGCGTCAGTACCCGGAGCAAAGTGGTCGCCGGATGAGTGAGATCACCTTCGCCGTCCTGGACGTGGCACCGGAGCCCTACGCGGTGACACCGATCCTGATGGCCCGCGTCGGCATCGCGGCGGACGGCGATGATCCGGTCCACGCGATCGCCCTGCGCTGTCAGGTCCGCATCGACCCGATGCGACGCGGCTACTCCGACGACGAAGCTGCCGGCCTGTTAGACCTGTTCGGCCCACGCGAACGCTGGGCCACCACGCAGCACACGTTCCTGTGGCTGCACACAACCGCGATGGTGCAGGGTTTCACCGGCACCGCTGACGTGAATCTGCCCCTGGAGTGCACGTATGACTTCGAGGTCGCGGCGGCCAAGTACATGCATGCGCTGCGCGACGGCAGCATCCCATTGCAGTTCCTGTTCAGCGGAACGGTGTTCGCGCGTGGCCAGGATGGCTTCGCGGTCCATCAGGTGCCGTGGGACCGCGAGGACCGCTACGACATGCCGGTGTCGGTGTGGCGTGACGTGATGCAGCAACACTTTCCGAACACCGGGTGGCTGCGACTGGACCGCGACACCATCGACGCGCTGGCCGCGTATCGATCGGGCCGCGGTCTGCTCGGGTTTGATGACGCGATCACCACGCTGCTGGCGGACGTCTCAGCCAGGGAGATCTCATGAGCCCCAACTGGGATCGGGCACGCGCCGTTGCCGATGCGGTGCTGTACGAGGGCTACCTCCTCTACCCGTACCGCGCCACCTCGAGTAAGAATCAGTCGCGCTGGCAGTTCGGCGTGCTCGGGCCGCACGGCGCAGCGGACACGGGTATCGGTGAGGACGGCACGCTGTCCGCGCAGGTGCTGGTGCGGTCTGACGGAGTCCCGTCGCTCTCCGGCGTGGTTCGCTTTCTGCAGTTGCAGCACCGGGGAGCCGAGCGCGAGGTCGGCGACGACCGCTTCGAACGGGTCGACGAGCTGGTAGCCGGTTCGACCGCGTGGGCCAGCTGGGACGAGGCCGTCGAATGTAACGTCAAGATAGAACCGTTCCGTGTCACGAGTCTGCCTCGCACGCTTGACATCTCGATCCCGGCGGGCGCCGATGTCGAAGCCGTGGAAGGCGGCCGACTGGTGCGCACCCGTCGCTCGCTGCACGGTCGGCTCGACATCTCCGCCGACCAGGACGGCGATCTGCTGCGGCTGACGTTCGAGGTGCGCAATACCGCGCCACCAGCCGCCGACAAGGACGAAGCGATCGCGACCTCCCTGATCGGCACGCACCTGCTGATCGAAGTCACCGACGGGGAATTCGTATCACTGCTGGAACCGCCCGAGGCAGCTGCGGACGCCGTGGCGCGGTGCAAGCACCACCGCTGCTTCCCCGTACTCACCGGAGCCGCCCCGGCGGCGACATCAAACGAGGGCTCCACCGGCGATTTAATCCTGGTGTCGCCGATCATCCTCTACGACCACCCCGAGATCGCCGAACAGAGCAAAGGTGCGCTGTTCGACTCCACCGAGATCGACGAGATCCTCACCCTGCGGGTCATGACGATGACCGACGAGGAGAAGGCCCAGGCGCGCGCCACAGACCCGTTGGCGGCCCGGATCATTGACCAGTGCGACTCGATGTCGCCGGAGGCGATGCTGGATCTGCACGGTGTGCTGCGCAATCCGCATGCCGCCGCACCAGACGACCAGCTGATACCCGAGATTCCCGAGGGTGTCGACTGGTGGGACCCGTTGGCCGATAACGCTGTTCGTCCCGATATCGACGCCGTGCTGGTCAACGGCACGCGGGTGACCCGTGGCAGCCGGGTCCGGCTGCGGCCTTCGCGCAGGGCCGATGCCCAGGACCTCTTTTACGCCGACAAGATCGCTCGCGTCACCTCGGTGCACGAGGACGTCGACGGCGATCAGCACGTCGGCGTCGTCCTCGAGGACGATCCGGCCGCCGACCTGCACGACTGGTATGGCCGGTACCTGTATTTCGCGCCAGACGAGGTAGAACCACTCAACGAAAGGAGTTCGAAATGGAAGTAGTGGGTTGGGTCGCTGTAGGCGTGGTAGCCGCCGTCGTACTTGGCGGCGCGATGGTCGGAGTCATGTCCATCCCGGATGCTAAGCGCTACCTAAAGATCCGCCGCATGTAACAGTCTGCGAGGTGTAATTACGTCCCGAATCCTGGTAGCTGGGATCGGCAATATCTTCCTTGGGGACGACGGCTTCGGCCCCGAGGTGATGCGTCACGTCCCGCGAGAGCTCGTCGGCCCGCACGTCGAGCTGGTGGACTATGGCATCAGGGGAATGCATCTGGCGTATGATCTGCTCGACGGGTGCGACGCGTTGGTGCTCGTCGACGCGATCCCCAACAATGGTGCACCAGGAACGGTGCATGTCTTCGAAGCCGACCATGAAAGTCTCGCCGTCGCTGCAGGTCTGGATGCGCACGCGATGGACCCAGGTGCAGTGTTCGCGAGCCTCAACGCGTTGGGCGGCACACCGCCGTACACGATCGTGATCGGTTGTGAAATCGCGAATGTCGACGAAGGCATCGGGTTGTCCGACGCGGTCGCGAGCGCCGTGCCTGAAGCGGTGCGCGCAGTCGAGGACGTCGTGAGCGATCTACTGGCACGAACGTCGGTGAGGGAAGGCTGAACCATGTGTCTGGGGATCCCGGGACAAGTCATCCACATGCTGGATGGCTACGGCGACCAGCTCGCCCTCGTCGATGTTGCGGGTGAACACCGCAAGGTCAACATCGGGATGCTGCCGGAAGAGACCTTCGCGCCCGGCGACTGGGTCATCATCCACATGGGCTTCGTCGTCGAGAAGACCGACAAGACCGGCGCTGACGCGGCGATGGAAGGCCTTGAACTGATGGGCAGAGGCCGAGACATCGAGACGCCGCCATGACCGCTCGGCGCCGATTACGTGTCTGCGTGCACGGGGTGGTCCAAGGCGTGGGTTTCCGACCGTTCGTCTACACCTCGGCGGCCGCCCTCGGATTATCCGGGTCCGTGCGCAACGACACCTCCGGCGCCATCGTCGAGGTGGAGGGTGACCCCGCCGAAATCGACCACTTCCTGACGTGGTTGCGCGACCGACCGCCGCCGTTGGCTGTCATCGAATCGATTGAAACTCACGATATCCCGACCGTCGGTGGCACCGGCTTCACTATCGCCGACACATCGCGATCCGACGGAGGCCGCACTCTGGCCTCCCCCGACGTCGCCATGTGCGCAGACTGTGCGGCCGAACAACGCGACCCGTCCAACAGGCGCTACCGCCATGCGTTCGTCAACTGCACCAACTGCGGCCCGCGCTTCACCATCATCGCCGCCCTCCCGTACGACCGCGCCTCTACCACCATGGCGCCCTTCGCGATGTGCGCCGATTGCGCCCGCGAATACGCCGACCCAGCCGACCGCCGGTTCCACGCCCAACCCGTGTGCTGCCCGAACTGCGGACCGGCGCTGCGCTACCGCGACGGCGACGGCGGCATCACCGACGGCGAGGATGCGCTGCTGCGGGCACGACGACTAGTGCGCGATGGTGGCATCCTCGCGATCAAGGGAATCGGCGGATACCACCTGGCCTGCGACGCCAATGACGAGCAGGCGGTCGCCGAGCTGCGACGGCGAAAGCGGCGCGGGGACAAGCCGTTCGCGGTGATGGTGCCCGACCTGACGGCCGCCTGCGCCATCGCCGACGTCGATGACTCGTCTGCTCGCCTACTCTGTAGTCCGCAGCGGCCGATCGTACTGGTGCCCCGCCAACGCGATGCGCGGACCGCCGACGCGGTGGCGCCGCGCAACCCCGACCTCGGTGTCATGCTGGCCTACACGCCGCTGCACACGTTGCTATTCGGATTGCCGGGGGACGACGCGGGACCGCCGGTCCTGGTGATGACGTCAGGCAATCTCGGCGGAGAGCCGATCTGCTTCACCGACGACGATGCGCTCGAACGGCTTTCGCGCCTCGCCGACGGCTGGCTGATGCACGATCGGGACATCCTGGTGCCGTGCGACGACTCCGTCGTGCGGGTCGTTTGCGTCGGCGGAGCCGACAATCAGACCGAGAGCCTGGAGCTACCGATCCGGCGCTCCCGCGGTTATGCGCCGCTGCCGATCGCGTTGCCTGTCTCGGTGCCTCCGACGATGGCGGTCGGCGCCGACCTGAAGAACACGATGGCGGTCGCGGACGGCAAATACGCCTGGCTGAGCCAGCACATCGGCGACATGGACGACCTCGCGACGCTGTCCGCCTTCGAAGCGGCACAACGGCACCTCCAGCAGCTGACCGCCGTCGAACCCGAAGTGCTTGTGGCCGATGCCCATCCGCTTGTACCGCTCGACCGCCTGGGCGCACCGCAACGCGGCAGGGCGGCCTGTCCGGACCGTGCAACACCACCACGCGCACATCGCGGCGGTGATGGCCGAGCACGGTATGGACGGATCGCAGCAGGTGCTCGGATTCGCGTTCGACGGGACAGGCTACGGATCCGACGCGGCCGTGTGGGGCGGCGAGGTCCTGCTCGCCAATTACAAGGGCTATCAACGACTCGCACAACTCAAGTACGTGCCACTGGCGGGCGGCGACATCAGCGTTCTGCGCCCCTACCGGATGGCACTGGCCCACCTGTGGGCGGCAGGAATCGAATGGGAGGCGGACCTGCCGCCGGTGGCGGCCTGCCCGGCCGACGAGCAACGGGTGTTGCGCCGACAACTCGAGACAGGCCTTGGCTGCGTGCCGACATCCAGCATGGGCCGGCTGTTCGACGCGGTGTCCGCACTCGCCGGCGTCCGGCAAGTCGTGGCCTACGAAGCACAGGCGGCGATCGAGTTGGAGGGACTGGCCCGTGGCGTCGACGGTGATGTGAGTTCTTACACGTTCGACATCGACCGCTCAAGAAATCCGGCGTTGATCGACCCAAGTCCGGTGATACACGCCGTGGTCCACGACCACCGTGCCGGCGTGCCCGCGGGCGTAATCGGGGCGCGGTTCCACTGCGCAGTGGCCGATCTGGTCGTCACGCTCGCGACTGAAGACAGGGATGCGTCACAGACCGTCGCACTGTCGGGCGGCGTGTTCCAGAATGCGCTGCTGCTTCACCTGACGTTGAAGCGACTACAGGCCACCGGATTTCATGTCATCACACATCGACGGGTACCTCCCAACGACGGCGGCATCGCATTGGGTCAACTGTTAGTGGGCAATAGCGGATGAACAGCGACACACTGTCAACGGGCCACGCGACGTTCGCCCAATACGCCTACCCGCCGAATGAGCTCGGCTATTGCGGGCCGGCGGAGGGCGACGGTCCGTCGGAACTCGCCACCCACGCCAAGGAATTCGACGGTGCATGGCCCTACCTCACCGCCATCGCCGACGCGGTCGGAAGCTCGGCACCGCTCGACGATGACATCGTCCGCAGTTACTGGGTGGGCGGGCCATCACTGGACAAGGTGGACCCCGTCGTGCTGCTGACCCGACTGCGCACGGCGTTCAAAGGTCAGGTCACCGGTCTGCTCGACGCTGTACCCGCCACCACCGAGGTGTTGGCACACCACAGCTTCCACGTCTTCGTGGTCTACCCCTGGATACGGTTCCTGACCCGTGATCCGGCGACCGCGCTGCAGGTCATGCAGGACTGCCGCATCCGCTGGGGAACGGTGGAGTCGGTGGCAGGCGAGCAGGTGGTGATCACCTCTCGCCCGTTGGCGTTCGACGCCGGTGTGCTTGCGCTTGGCGACCCCGAGACCGAGCGGGTGAACTGGAGCAAGGACGGCGTATCCCTCGCGCCCGCACCGGAACCCGGTGCAACGGTGTCCGCGCACTGGGACTGGGTGTGCGCGACGCTCACCGACGACGAGAGCGCAGCGCTGGAATCGGCAACGCGGGCGACACTGGATCTGGTCAACGCCGCGCGCGAAGAGCAGATATCCCCGAGGGGAGACCGAGAATGACGATCACCGAGCAACCTGGAGACTCCTACGTCGGTGCGGATTTGTCCGCCGACTTGGCCGCCGCGGCGCTGGATCTCGCGCGCCGGTTCCACGACGGCGCGACACTGTGGGTCATTTCGCCGCAATGGGAACCGCACGCCCATCACGTCGCGGTCGAGTTCGTCCACCCCGTGATCATGGGCAAGCGGGCGCTGCCCTCGGTCGCGCTCGTCGAACCCGATCCGGTGGCGCAGGCGCGGGTCGCGAGTCAGCCAGGCGACCTTCTCATCGCGGTGGCATCGGCCGACGAACCCGCGGTGATCGACGCCATGCGGCGTGCCCAGGCATGGGGCGTGCTGACCCTGTGGATCGGTTCCGGGCCGCGGCCACCCGTCGGCGCCGCCAACCACGTGCTGTGGATCGACTCGGACGACCCGATGGTTCCCGCAACGGGCCGATTCGTGCTGTTGTATCACCTCCTCTGGGAACTCACCCACGTCTGCTTCGAACACCCCGGTCTGTTGAAGGCGCCCGCGCAGGAGTGCACCGACGAAGTCTGCGTGACCTGCAGCGACGAAGGGCGACTCGGTGAGGTGGTGCTCGAACCCAGCCCGGAAAGCAGCGACGCGACCGGGCAGGCGCTGGTGCGAACGGCCGACGGCGAGGAGTGGGTGGACACCACCCTTATCGGCGACGTCCGAACCAACGATCTGGTGCTCGTTCATGCCGGAGCGGCGATCACACGTCTGGAGGTCAGCCGATGACTGGGAACTTGACGGGCCACGAACCCGAAAGCACGGGCTTTCTCTACCCGTTCATCGAATCCGAGGAGACAGATGCCACCGGACTTCTCGATGACCTGGCTGCGTCGGCGCGGGCAAAGGCCACCGAAAGCGCTCGGCTGCAACGGGAGTCGCTCGACGAGTATGCATCCGCATTGACCGCGGCGGGAAGTGCGATGGCCGAGCGCTTCCTGCGCGGCGGCAGGCTCTACACACTGGGTAACGGCGGCAGTTCGACCGACGCCGCGACACTGGCGTCGCTGTTCAGCCGTCCCGCGCGGGGCAGGCCGGTGGCCGCCTGGTCGCTGGCCGCCGACGAAGCGGTGGTGACAGCGCTGGGCAACGATGTCGGATTCGAGCTGATCTTCAAGCGCCAGATCATCGCTCACGCAAGGGATCGCGACGTCGCGATCGCGTTGTCCACCTCTGGCAACTCCGAAGACCTGATGACGGCGATCACCGAAGCCAATCAACGCGGTGTGCTCACCGTCGGGTTCGCCGGGCACGACGGCGGAAGGATGGCCGCCGCAGAGGATCTCGACTTCTGCTTCACGGTGCATTCGCAGAGCATCCACCGTATTCAGGAGAGCCACGCGTTGCTCGGATATCGCCTGTGGTCGGTCACCCAGGAGCACATGGCCCGTGCGCTGTCGGAGGCCCGCGCATGAGCACAACGGCCGACCGCGAAGACCGCGTGCTGGAACGGATCGACAAGTTCCGGCAGCGCAGGCCCCGCCTGCTTGACGACGTGGTGACGCTCGCGCACGGGGCGGGCGGCAAGTCGTCGGCGGCGCTCGTCGACGCGGTGTTCCTCGAGGCGTTCCGCAACGACGAACTCGAACAACTCGGAGACGCCGCAGTGCTGCGCCTTCCCTCTGGTGAACGGCTGGCTTTTTCGACCGACTCGTATGTCGTTTCGCCGCGACGCTTTCCTGGCGGGTCGATCGGTCACGTGGCCGTACACGGGACGATTAACGACCTCGCGGTGTCGGGCGCGCGTCCACAGTGGTTGTCGGCGGCGTTCGTCATCGAGGAGGGCTTCCCGATCGCCGAACTCCGCGAAATCGTCGCGGATATGAGCGAAGCCGCGACGAAGGCTGGCGTGCAGATCGTCACCGGCGATACGAAGGTCGTCGGCAAGGGCGCCGCCGATGGTGTCTACATCTCAACCGCCGGTGTCGGCGTGATCCCCGAGGGCAGGCAGCTGTCCCGCGACCTCGTACAGGCCGGCGACAAGGTGGTGCTCTCCGGGACGATCGGCGAGCACGGGATGGCCGTCATGCTGGCCCGCGGTGACCTGGCCATCGACGCCGACATCGCCTCCGACACCGCCCCCGTTCACGAACTGGTCGAGATCCTGCTCGCGGCGGCGCCGTCGACGCGATGGATGCGCGACGCGACGCGCGGCGGCGTCGGCACCGTGGCCAACGAACTGGTCAAGGACTCGCCGTACGCGCTCATCCTGGACGAGGACAAGCTGCCGGTCCAGCCGCAGGTCCTCGGCGCCTGCGACATGCTCGGCATCGACCCGCTGTACGTGGCGAACGAGGGCAAGTTCGTCGCCATAGTTCCGGCCAATGAAGCTGAGGTGGCCGTTTCGGCACTTGCACGAACATCCGCAAGGCGCCGATGCCGCGGTCGTGGGCGAGATCGTCCCCGAACCGCACGGAATCGTCGCGCTTCGAACGTCATTCGGCGGCAGCCGGATCGTCGACATGCTCGTCGGCGATCCCCTACCGCGGATCTGCTGAGAGGAGATTCACGATGTGTCTTGGGATACCAGGTCAAGTGGTCGAGATCGTCGACGCCGAACAGTCCCTGGCCAAGGTCGACGTGAACGGTGTTCGAAGGAACATCAGCGTGCGCCTGTTGGCCGACGACAACCTGCAGGTCGGCGACTGGGTGCTGGTGCACGTCGGTTTCGCGATGGCGAAGATCGACGAACGCGAGGCGGCGACGACGCTCGACCAGGTGCAGAAGATGGGTGCGGACTACGTCAACGAGATCGAAGCATTCAACTCGTCCGAGATCGCTTGAGAGGCTTGACATGAAGTTCGTCGACGAATTCCGGGACCCGGCGGCCGCGCGTGCGCTGGTCAAGTCCATCACCGAGCTGGCGGGTACCGACCATTTCAAGTTCATGGAGGTGTGCGGCGGGCACACGCACACCATCTACCGGCACGGAATCGAGCACCTGCTGCCCGAAGCCGTCGAGCTCGTACACGGACCCGGGTGTCCGGTGTGCGTGATTCCGATGGGGCGCGTGGACGACGCGATGTGGCTGGCCGAACAGCCCGGCGTCATCTTCACCACGTTCGGCGACATGATGCGGGTGCCCGGGTCGAGGGGCAACCTCATCGAGGCCAAGGCCCGCGGCGCCGACGTGCGATTCGTGTACTCCCCGCTCGATGCGCTCAAGGTCGCCCTCGACAACCCCGACCGCCACGTGGTGTTCTTCGCGGTCGGTTTCGAGACGACGGCACCGTCCACCGCGGTCACGCTGGTTCGGGCGCGCGCGCTCGGTGTCCGCAACTTCAGCGTGTTCTGCAACCACGTCACGATCGTCCCCCCGATCAAGGCCATCCTCGAGTCGCCCGACCTGCGGCTCTCGGGCTTCCTCGGGCCCGGCCACGTATCCACGGTTGTGGGCCTGCGGCCGTATCGGTTCGTTTCCGAGGTGTACGGAAAACCGATGGTGGTCGCGGGATTCGAGCCGTTGGACATCCTCGCGTCGGTGCACATGCTGTTGCAGCAGATCCGCGACGGACGCTGCGAGATAGAGAACCAGTACACGCGGGTGGTGCGGCCGGAGGGCAACACCCAAGCGCTGAAGTTGATGTCCGAGACGTTCGAGCTGCGGCCACACTTCGAGTGGCGCGGACTGGGTTTCATCTCGCAGAGTGCTCTGAAGGTCCATCGCGATTACGCCGAATTCGACGCTGAACACAAGTACGAAATGCCCGGCGTACGGGTCGCCGACCCTAAGGCATGTCAGTGCGGTGAGGTGCTGAAGGGCGTCATCAAGCCGTGGGAGTGCAAGGTGTTCGGCACCGCTTGCACACCCGAAACGCCGATCGGGACGTGCATGGTGTCCCCGGAGGGCGCCTGCGCCGCGTACTACAACTTCGGACGGCTACACCGGGAAACAGCGCAGCTGCTCGGCCAGCGCGGCTAGCACCAGCGGTTCACCACTGGTTGCGCGGGACGTCGAAGTCGGCGCATAACGCCCGCCACACGTCCCGCGGGTCGACGCCCTCCTCGATGGCCTGGGCGGGGGTTCGTCCACCGAGTTCCGTCAGCACGTGGTCGACGAGCATCGACGCGCCGCGCACAGACCCGAACTGGCCCTCGACGAGTTCCTGGAATTCCGTCAACCGCACGCGACCAACCTACGCCGACGGCGCGAGCGCTTCATGGCACACCCGTACCGGATCTTCGACGTCGGCGATGCTGTCGCCGGCTCGCCTGGCGGCCTCCCGGTAATGCGGCGTCGACAACACATCGGTGACCGCGTCGATCAACGATTCCGTGGTCAACGGTCGCACCAGTCGCGCGCTGCCTTGGCGCACAACGCGATTGGCGATCTCCCACTGATCTCCGCCGCCGGGCACCACCACCAGCGGCACGCCGGCCAGCAGTGTCTTGGACACCATGCCGTGCCCGCCGCCACAGATCACCAGATCGGCGTGTGACAGCAGTTCGTCCTGGCGACCCAGCCCGACCGCCGCCCATGGCGGCACCTCGACGGCCGATCCCGCCAGCTGCGACACCACCACCCTCGCACCGGCGGGCAGCACTTCACCCGGTATCAGCGTTTGAAGGGCCAGCTCGGCCAGCCCTTGGGTGCCGATCACCGCCGTCGAGGGCGCGACCACAACCACCGGTCCCTGGCCGGCAGGCACCGGCAGGACCAATGACGTCGGCTCGAAGTGTAGTGGTCCCACCACGACGGCCTCCCGCGGCCAATCCGGGCGCGGCACCTCCAGCGCGGGCAGGGTCGCAATGAGGCGCCGCAGCGGCCCGGGATCGGCTGCGGGCAAACCGATTTCGACTCGGACCGTCGAACGCTGGCGCAGGCCCTGCCGCCATGAGCGAGCCGTCAGTGCGCGCATCACCGCGTCGCGCAGCCGTCCGCGCACACCGACGCCAGGGGCCAGCCCGCTGCCCAGCGGTGGCAGGCCCTTCGACGGCCGGTACAGCGGGTGCGGGGTCAGCTCGATCCACGGCAGGCCCATCAACTCGGCGGCCAGCCCGCCGCACGCGGTGATCACGTCGGACACCACCAGGTCCGGCGCCAGGTCGCGCAGGCCCGGCACGTTCAGCACCGCCATCCTGGCGGCCCGTTTGTGGATCTTCGCTCCGGCGTCGGTGTCGTCGTCGTCCGAGGTGGGGTCGAGCCCGTCGAGCTCGATGGCCTCCACCCCCGCCCCACGTGCGGTATCCAGCCATTCGGTGCCCGTGAGCAGCGTCGGAGCGTCCCCGGCTGCGAGGAGCCGAAGGCACAGCGCAATGGCCGGAAACGCGTGCCCGGGATCCGGTCCGGCAACCACGGCGACCCGCACGGGCCTACCCTGCCACAGCCCATCACCACAGCGATGAGCGCTCGCGCGAAGAGCAAACGACTACGCTGGCAGCCATGACCGACCAGGTTTCCCAAGTGAGCTCGGACGTCGACAACGCCCGTACCGTCGAGACCTTCCTCTATGCACTGCAGGACGAGGATTTCGACACGGCTGATTCGGTGCTCGCGGATAACATCGCATGGCAGAACGTCGGATTTCCGACCATCCGCGGACGGGCCCGCATCATCAAGCTGTTTCGGCGTGGAGAGGGCCGATTCGGCTTCGAGGTGAAGATTCACCGGATCGCCGCCGAGGGCGACACGGTGCTGACCGAACGCACCGACGCATTGATCATCGGGCCGCTGCGACTTCAATTCTGGGTTTGCGGGGTCTTTGAGGTCCACGCGGGCCGCATCACGCTGTGGCGGGACTACTTCGACTTCTTCGACTTCTTCGTCAAGGCACCGCTGCGGGGCTTGGCCGCGACCGTGGTGCCGTCGCTGCGGCAGACGTTGTAGTGAGCGACAACACGGCACGGACCCGCCCGAACTTCTGGGAGTACATCGGCTACTGCTACGGCAGGCGGCTGCCCGACTCGATGCGTGACTGGGTGCGCAACGACCTTGCCGGCAAGGGTGCGACCGCCCGGATGATGGTCCGCGTCTTCATTCCGGCATTCCTGATCATGATCCCGTTCTGGTTCATTCCGACGACGCTGGACGTGCACCTGTCCATGACGCTGCCGATCCTGATCCCGTTCGTGTTCTTCTCACACGCGCTGAACAAGGTCTGGCGGCGCCACATGCTGCGGAAACACGGACTCGATCCGGGCCTCGCCGACGAATTCTCGCGCCAGAAGAACGCCCACATTCACGAGGCGTATATCGAGCGCTACGGCCCCCGGTCAGGACCGTCCAGCTCGCACGACGTCTAGGCCCTGCGCAGGTGGCCGAGTTCGTCGAACGCCTGCGCCCAGCCCATCAGCCGGTCGGTGGCGTTGACCAGCTCGTCGCGGTAGCGCTGCTGCGACATCGGCGAGCTCGACATCGAGCCGGTGTTGGCCGCTGACACCAACTGCGCTGCGGCGGTAACCATCTCGTTGTACTGACGGGCACCGTGGTCGAGCTGCGTTGTGAACGCTGTGATCGTCGGCGCGAGGTGAGATCGCGACTGCGGCGCCGAACTGATCGCCCGCTCCATCGACATCACCTCGTTGGCGGTTGCGGTCATGGTGGCGGCGGTCTGGTTGGCCGCCGCGGTCAGCTCACGGAGCTCGTCGGCGGGCAGCATCCGTCCGCGCTCCATCACTCCGAGCAGCGAGAACAACCCACGCTCGGAGGCGGCGAGGGCGGCCATCGGTTGCCGCGCCGCCGACCCCCATGGCGGCAGCCGCCGAGCGGCCCTTGACCGCTGCGGCGGCAGCGGCGAGCCCTTCAGCCAGCGGTAGCGCAGGAACGACAACGTCGCCAGGAACGCCGCCCCTACTGCGATCGGGGCCGGGATGAACAGCGCCCACACCGGCGTGCTCCACGACGCCAGCAGGGCCGTCACTCCCACCCAGAACACGGACGAGATCGTGAAGAACAGTCCGAGCCGCAGTGCCCACCGCCGTTTGCGCATCAACTTGGCGCGCGGATCCGCGGCCGCGTTGAGCTTTTCGGCCACCACGTCCGACCACTCCGCGGCGGTGTCTACTCCGCGCTGCACCAACGAGCGCCAAGCCTCTGGTCGACCCGCTCGTGAATTCATCGCCATGTCCTGCGAAAGCTATTGCGACAGCGGATTTTCCGGCGTCGGCTGCTGGTTGGCCGCCGGTGTGGCCGGGGCGGTGGCGGCGGTACCACCCGCGGGCAGCTGCTCACCATGCATCGATGCGCGAATCTGCTCCAGCCGGGAATGCCCGGCCATCTGCACGCTGGCCTGCTGCACCTCCATCATCCGGCCCTGCACCGAATTCTGGGCGAGCTCGGCGGAGCCCATCGCATTCGCGTAGCGGCGCTCGATCTTCTCCCGCACCTCGTCAAGGCTGGGGGTATTACCTGGCGCCGCAAGCTCACTCATCGACCGCAACGACGCCGAGACCTGCTCCTGCATCTTGGCCTGCTCGAGCTGGCTCAGCAGCTTGGTGCGCTCGGCGATCTTCTGCTGCAACACCATCGCGTTCTGCTCGACCGCCTTCTTGGCCTGTCCGGCGGCCTGCAGCGCCTGGTCATGCAAACTCTTGAGGTCCTCAACGCTCTGCTCGGCGGTCACCAGCTGGGCCGCGAACGCCTCAGCGGCGTTGTTGTACTCGGTGGCCTTGGCGGCATCGCCTGCGGTTACGGATTGGTCGGCGAGCGTGAGCGCCTGTCGGACGTTGACCTGGAGCTTCTCGATGTCCGCCAGCTGCCGGTTGAGTCGCATCTCCAGCTGACGCTGATTACCGATCACCTGGGCCGCCTGCTGCGTCAACCCCTGGTGCTGCCGCTGGGCATCCTCAATGGCCTGCTGGATCTGCACCTTCGGATCGGCGTATTCGTCCACCTTCGAGCTGAACAGCGCCATCAGGTAGCGCCACGCCTTGACGAACGGATTGGCCATGAGTTCACTCCGCCTTCGTGTCTGTGTCTTTGTTCTGCACGTCCGGACTTACCGTGCTGCCCAATCTATCGGGTCAGCGGCGATCGCCACACCCACAACCGACTCAGGCCACCGCCATCGAGACGACCTGCGGAATGACGACTTTGGTGGTGACATCGATATTGGACGCGCCCGCGGGGGCGAACTCGGCACTCTCCTGGTGAGCCATGTGGTCGCCTGCTTCGGAGAGCACTCGGGACAACGGGACGTCCAGGGCGCCGCAGATGGCGCTGAGCAGCTCGCTCGAGGCCTCCTTGCGGCCGCGCTCCACCTCCGATAGGTAGCCGAGACTGACCCGGGCGGAGTCGGACACCTCGCGCAGGGTGCGGCCCTGCTCGGTGCGGGCACGACGAAGCACGTCGCCGATCACCTCGCGCAGCAATGCGGTCATGATCGTCTCCTCTTCGCGCAAGCTCTCATCGGTGTGCTCCCTTCTTCACCGGGCTTGATTACTAGGGCAACGCTGCGAGACGCCGGGTTGGTTCCCGGATGGCCCAGATCACTGGGCTCTGCTCTTCGCGCAAACGCTCATCACTGTCGCTACTGTCGCTCGACGAGCGCCCGCAGCCTGGCGATGGCCTCGTGCACCGCCGCAATCCGGATGTCCCAGCGTGAACCCGACAGCGCCAGCTCGATGACCTCGGTGTCAACGGGGCCTGCTACGCCCAGAAACACGGTTCCCACCGGATGGCCGCCGTGCGGCTCGGGCCCGGCGACCCCGGTCAGGCCGATTCCCCAGGTCGCAGCGCAGCGCTGTCTGGCGCCGACGGCCATCGCGCGCGCCGTGGGAGCGGCGACGGGGCCGACCGCGTCGAGCAGCTGTGGCGCCACCCCCGCGAGCCCGATCTTGGTGTCCTCGATATAGGTGACCAGGCCGCCACGCAGCACCACGCTGGCGCCGGCCACCCCGGCCAGGGTGGCGGCCAGCAGGCCCGCGGTCAGTGACTCCGCGGTCGCGACACTCTGCCTGCGTACGGTCAGATCGGCGACGAGCGCGCGGGCGTCGTCAGTGACCAGCGGGTCGTCCACGCGAATCCCTGACCGCCGAGATGACGTAGTCCACACCGGTGATCACCGTCAGGACGACGGCGGCCCACATCACCACCCATGCGGCGGACAGCCAGGTACCCGACAGCGGCAGCACGAATAAGCCGATCGCGACGGCCTGGACGAGGGTCTTCAGCTTGCCTCCGCGGCTGGCCGGGATGACACCGTGACGCAACACTACGAATCGCAGGACGGTAACGCCGATCTCGCGCGCCATGATCACCGCGGTCACCCACCATGGCAGATCGCCCAGCATCGACAACCCGATCAGCGCCGCGCCGATGAGCGCCTTGTCCGCGATCGGATCGGCCATCGTGCCGAACTCGGTCACCATGCCGTAGCTGCGGGCCAGTGCGCCGTCGAACCGGTCTGTGATCACGGCAACCGCAAAGATGATGAATGCGGCTATCCGCCAAAATGTTTCATGGCCGTCGCCGACGAACAGCACGACGAGGAATACAGGAACCAACACCAGACGCACGCCGGTGAGCACGTTTGCGATGTTCGCGACACTGGCGCGCGGAACCACCGGCTCGATATGGGGTTGGCCCGACACCGCAACAGGATATCGGTTGCCTGAGCCGATACCCTCCACCTGTGAGCGGAGCGACCGAGCGGCTTGTCATTCGGCGTACCCGCACGTCCGATGTTCCGGCGCTCAAAGCGCTCGTCGACATCTACTCCGGCAAGATCTTGCTGGAGAAGAACCTGGTAACGCTCTACGAGGCGGTCCAGGAGTTCTGGGTCGCCGAACTCGACGGTGAACTGATCGGCTGCGGCGCGCTGCACGTGTTGTGGTCGGATCTCGGCGAGGTGCGCACGGTGGCGGTGCACCCGAAGGTCAGGGGCCAAGGCGTCGGACACGCGATCGTGGACCGGTTGCTAGACGTGGCCAGGGAACTACACCTGGAGCGGATATTCGTGCTCACCTTCGAAGTCGAGTTCTTTTCCCGTCACGGTTTCGAGGAGATCGAAGGCACGCCGGTTACCGCGGAGGTGTACGAGGAGATGTGCCGCTCCTACGACACCGGTGTCGCGGAGTTCCTCGACCTGTCCTACGTCAAGCCGAACATCCTCGGCAATACCCGAATGCTGTTGACGCTCTGAGGCGTACCGTTGTCGGCGTGCCTCGCGGTGCTGTCATCTTTTCGTTTGTTGCGGCCCTTCCCGTTGCCGCGGCGCTGATCGCGTCTGCGCCAGCCCAGGCCGACCCACCGCAATGCGATAGTGGGCCGATCGTCCTGGCCGACTTCCCGAGCGGAGGAGTCTGCACCGGTGTGATCGACAATCAGTGCGTCGGGCCCATCGTGCCGCCGCTGCTCCCGCCGCCACCGGGTGTCAGGGTTGGCCTCCAAGGGGACGTCGGCGTCGGGATCTAGTCGACCTCGTCGTCCCCGCCGTTGGCGTCGGAGCCGCCGCGGATCAGCGCCAGCGTCCCCGCCAGCTCGTCGGGCTTGACCAGCACGTCGCGCGCCTTGGACCCTTCGCTTGGCCCGACGATGCTGCGGGTTTCCATCAGGTCCATCAACCGGCCCGCCTTGGCGAAGCCCACCCGCAGCTTGCGCTGCAGCATCGACGTCGAACCGAACTGGCTGGACACCACCAGCTCGACCGCCTGCAGGAAGACGTCCATGTCGTCGCCGATGTCAGGGTCGGCGTCGGTGCGCTCGCTGTTGGTCTTGGCGGCGGTGACACCCTCGGTGTACTCGGGCTCAGCCTGGTCCTTGCAAGCCTGCACGACGGCGTGGATTTCGTCGTCGGTGATATACGCGCCCTGCAGCCGGATCGGCTTGTTCGCGCCCATCGGTATGAACAGCCCATCGCCCATGCCGATCAGTTTCTCGGCGCCCTGCTGATCCAGGATCACGCGGCTGTCGGTGAGCGACGAGGTGGCGAACGCCAGCCGGGACGGCACATTGGACTTGATCAGACCCGTCACGACGTCGACCGACGGGCGCTGCGTGGCCAGCACGAGGTGGATACCGGCGGCGCGGGCCTTCTGGGTGATCCGCACGACGGCGTCCTCGACGTCGCGCGGCGCGGTCATCATCAGGTCGGCCAGCTCATCGACGATCGCCACCACATATGGGTACGGGCGGTACTCGCGCTGGCTGCCCAGCGGGGCGGTGATCTCCCCGGACCGCACCTTCTTGTTGAAGTCGTCGATGTGGCGGACCCGGGATGCCTGCATGTCCTGGTAGCGCTGTTCCATCTCCTCCACCAGCCAGGCGAGGGCCGCCGCCGCCTTCTTCGGCTGGGTGACGATCGGCGTGATCAGATGCGGAATGCCTTCGTACGGCGTGAGTTCCACCATCTTGGGGTCGATCAGGATCATCCTGACCTCCTCCGGGGTGGCCCGGGCCAGCAGCGAGATCAGCATCGAGTTGATGAAGCTGGACTTGCCCGAGCCGGTGGACCCGGCGACCAGGAGGTGTGGCATCTTGGCCAGGTTCCACGAAATGTATTCGCCCTCAATGTCCTTGCCGAGCGCGATCACCAAAGGGTGGTGATCACCGCGGGTGGACGGCTCGGTCAGCACGTCGGCCAGTCGCACCATCTCCCGGTCGACGTTGGGCACCTCGATGCCGACGGCGGACTTCCCGGGGATCGGTGCGAGCATGCGCACGCTTTCGGTGGCCACCGCATAGGCGATGTTCTTTTGCAGCTGCGTGATTTTCTCAACCTTGACGCCAGGGCCGAGCTCCACTTCGTAGCGGGTGACGGTCGGTCCGCGGGTGCAGCCCGTCACGGCCGCGTCGACCTTGAATTGCTGCAGCACTTCGGTAATCGCCTCGGCCATACGGTCGTTGGCCGCAGTGCGCCGCTTCGGCGGATCGCCTGCTTTCAGCAGCTCCAACGACGGCAGGATGTACGGGCCGTCGACCACCCGATCCAGTGACAGCGTCTCCTTCTTGGCGGGCTTCTTCTTGCGTGCGCGTGCGGTCGGCTCGGGAACCGTGGGCGCCTCGTCGACGATCGGGTAGTTGTCCATCGGGCTACCGCTTGGCCACGCCTGCGCCTCGTCGTCGCCAAAAGTCGACGGATCGTCGTAGTAACCGTCGGAGAAGTCCTCGGGCTCCTCGGCGTAATGCTGTGGCTCGTCGTACTCCTCGTTGTAGTCGTCACCGCGGAATGCGCGTGCAGAAAACATCCGCTGCACGGTCGACGGCACCTCGCGGATCGTCGTGCCGGTCACCAACAGCAGGCCGAATAGTGCGCCGATGAACAGCAGCGGCGCGGCGATCCACTCGGTCAGTCCATCCGACAGCGGACCGCCGATGGCGAAGCCGAGGAATCCTGCGGCGTGCTGGCGCCCGGTTTGGTCGGGCGAGCCCGCCCACAGATGCCACAGTCCGAGTGTGGGCAGCGTGATCATCGCCGCACCGAGGATCAGGCGTGGCCGCGCTTCGGGGTCGGGTTCGGTGCGCATCAGCACCACCGCGACCGCGGCGAGCACGATCGGAACGAGGACGACGGCCGATCCGACCAGCACGCGCAGGGAGGTGTCGATCCATTGGCCGACGGGACGTGCGGCGTCGAACCAGGAGCCCGCGGCGATCACCACGGCGACGCCAAGCAGCGCCAGCGCGATGCCGTCGCGGCGGTGTCCTGGCTCCAGGTCGCGCGCCCGACCGACCGAGCGGGCGGTGGATCCGGCCCCCTTGGCCACCATCAACCAGCCGGCGCGGACACCGCGCCCGACGGTCGCCCCCGCGGACGAGATGGCCGACGGGTTGCGACGAGCCGGCTTGCGGCGGGCCGCCGAGGGCCGCGCCGTACGGGCCCCTCCCCGCGAACCGGCCTTTGACCTGCTCGAACGGGCACCGGAGCGCGCAGCGGTCTTACTAGGCATGGTTGTAAGCCTAGTCGCACAGGCCCCATATTCACCATCTGCCACACGGGTCACAGATAGGTCTCAATTCTGGCTGCCGTGCGGCATGGCGTGCGGGAATGCCAACGTCAGCAAGGTTCTGTGCGCCGTATATGCAGCGATCGCTCTCGTCGTGCTGATCGCGTTGCCTCTGCGATCCTGATGGTCGTCGAGGCTCGCAAGCACGGCGTGAAGTTCGTGCGGCTCTGCAGAGACGCGGTTGAGCGCGTTCGACACCGCCGTACTGGCGGTGCTGTCCGTCGTAATGGTGGGACTGACAATCTGGGTCGACATGGGCTGACCCGTGCGGAAACCCCGTAGGTAGGCTAGGCATCCGTCCAGCACGTACTCAGCGAGGAGTCCATCGCCCATGCCCGTCACTGTTGTCGCAACCATGAAAGCCAAGCCCGAGTCGGTAGACACCGTGCGCGAGGCGTGTAAGCAGGCCATCGAGGCGGTGCACTCCGAACCTGGTTGCGATCTCTACTCGCTGCACGAGGCCGACGGCACCTTCGTTTTCGTCGAGCAATGGGCCGACGCCGACGCGCTCAAGACGCACAGCACCGCACCCGCTGTGGCGGCTCTGTTTGGAACGGTCGGCGAGCATCTCGACGGCGCACCGGACATCAAGATGCTCACCCCGGTCGTCGCGGGCGACCCAGCCAAGGGCCAGCTGCGTCCCTGATGGGTGCGCTCGACGGCAAGGTTGCGTTCATCACCGGCGCGGCCCGCGGTCAGGGCCGTGCGGAGGCGGTCCGGTTGGCGTCCGACGGCGCCAACATCATCGCGGTCGACATCTGCGACCAGATCGCGTCAGTCCCCTACCCGATGGCCACTGCCGACGATCTGGCCGCGACGGTCAAGCTCGTCGAGGACACCGGTGCGCGAATTGTCGCGCGCGAAGCCGATGTTCGCGATCAGGCGTCGTTGGCCACCGCGCTGCAGGCGGGCCTTGACGAGCTCGGCCGGCTCGACATCGTCGTCGCCAACGCTGGCATCGCGCCGATGGAATCGGGCGCCGACGGCTGGCGAGACGTCATCGACGTCAACCTCACCGGCGTGCACCATACAGTCGAGGTGGCGATGCCCCGGTTGATCGAACAAGGCGACGGTGGATCGATCGTGCTGATCAGTTCCGCGGCCGGTCTGGTCGGCATTGGCGGCGGCGACCCGGGTTCGCTCGGCTACACGGCGGCCAAACACGGCGTGGTCGGGTTGATGCGGGCCTACGCTAATCACCTTGCGCCACATAGCATCCGGGTCAATTCGATTCATCCCAGCGGCGTGAATACCCCGATGATCGACAACGACCACACCCGTCAGTGGCTCGCCAATATGATGGCCCAGTCGGAACGGCCACCCGACATGGGCAACGCGATGCCGGTTCAGGTCCTCGAAGCCGAGGACATCGCCGCAGCGGTCGCATGGCTCGTGTCTGACGAGGCCCGCTACATCACCGGCGTGACGCTGCCGGTCGACGCGGGTTACGTGAACAAACGCTGATAATGGCGCGAAACCCCGCCGCGCAGACCGCCTTCGGCCCGATGGTGCAGGCGGCCATCGAGCAGTACGAGCCGCCCGAACGGCGCCTGGTCGACGACGAACTTGCCCTGTCGATCCTGCCCGCCGGCCAACGGGCATTGGTTCGCGCGATGCGGTGGCCGTTGCTGCGACGCCTGACGATTTCCGCGGGTGAGCGGGCCGTGCCCGGCTCGTGGTCACTCATCACGTGCCGCAAGCGCTACATCGACGACAAGCTGAACGAGGCGCTGGGGAACATCGACGCCGTCGTCGTTCTCGGTGCGGGCCTGGACACCAAGGCATACCGCCTCGCGCGTCGATCCGACATCCCGGTCTTCGAGGTCGACCTCCCTGTCAACATCGAGCGCAAGAATGCTGCCGTGCAGCGCGCTATCGGTGCGGTGCCCGCGTCGGTTCGCTTGGTGCCCTTGGACTTTGAGCGTGACGACCTGATCGGTGCGCTGACCGGCCACGGCTACCGTCCGGACGCCCGTACCTTCTTCATCTGGGAAGGTGTGACGCAGTATCTGACCGAGGACGCGGTTCGGGCCACCCTCGGTGCGTTGCAGGCGGCCCCTGCGGGGAGTCGGCTGGTGTTCACATATATCCGCAAGGACTTCATCGACCGGGTGAACATGTACGACGCCGCCATCCTGTACAAGCGTTTCAGGCAACGTCAGCAGGTGTGGCGCTTCGGGCTGGATCCCGACGAGGTTTCCGCGTTCATCGCCGAATACGGCTGGCAGCTTGGCGAACAGGCGGGACCAGATTATTTCTTGCGAAACTACATTGAGCCGACGGGTCGCAAGCTGGCCACCTCGCAGCTGGAATGGTCAGCGTATGCGCAGAAGCGCTGAGTCAACGCGCACGCCGGCTACTGCGCGGCGCGGACACTCGCCCGTTTCGAGCTGACTTCGCCGATCAGCGTCAGTGCCGTTGGGCGGACTGTCAGCATGCTGACCAACCGTTGGTCGAGCGCCTGATGGCGGCCAGTATCGTGCAAGGATACCTACCCAGTTGCCACGCGGTGCGGTCGTTGCGCCGCGCACGTTGGAGACCGTCGGTGGCCAGTCAGTGATGGTGCCTGCGGCGGTCGGGAGGACACATCTGCAGTTCCGCCGGTTCGCGGGCTGCCCGATCTGCCATCTGCATCTGCGGAGCTTCGCCGAGAGGCACAACGAGGTGGCCGACGCCGGCATTACCGAGGTCGTGTACTTCCACTCTCCCGTCAAGGAGCTAAGCGGCTATCAATCCCTACTGCCGTTCGTGGTCGTCGCGGACCCGCACAAGGAGCAGTACCGGCAGTTCGGCGTTGAGGCTCGCCTGCGCTCCCTCGTGCATCCCCGCCCGATGTGGACCGCCTTCCGCGGCTACGTCGACCTGATGCGCCACCGCAACGATCCCAACAGTGCCGGTGTCGGAACCGGTGATGGCTCAACGCATCTGGGGTTGCCAGCCGACTTTCTCATCGACCCCGACGGGACCGTTGTCGCGGCGCACTACGGCCGTCACGCCGACGACCAGTGGTCGGTCGACCAACTGCTTGACATCCACCACACTGTCGGCCGAGAAGAGTCGTGTTGATTCTGCACAGCGTCTCGAAGCGTCACGCGCACGGGAATAGCTGTGCCGCGCTCGCCGCGCGGGCCCACTGTTCGGTAAACGCCCGCGAGATCTGGTCGAGGGCCGGCGTGAGGGGCTCGATCCGGCGAGTCACCAACGCGTCTGCGTCGGTCGCGGCCACGGGATGCCAATAGACGCCCTCCGCCGTGACGGTGATCTCCGGAACCAGCGACGCGCGGGTGAGCACGACCCCTGCCGACGCGACGCCCTCGTGGGCTATCGGCCGCACGATTTGGTCGTCGGGCGCGATCCCGAGGTCGTCGAGGAATTCGTGGAAGGAGCTCAGCGCGCCAGGGGCCGGCGCGGCGACGGTGGCGGCGACCCGCACCCGGAAACCCTTCCCGAGCGCCAGCCGGATACCAGCCACCGCCTTGGCCCAGCTGCCCTGCCCGCGATGCGCGTCATGCAGTTCCGGTGTCGCCGAATCGAGGCTGATCTGTAGCGCGACGTCTTCGCGCGGGATCGACTCCAGCTCTCGTAAACCCCTGCCCCTGAACACCATTCCGTTGGTAAGCACCGTTGTCGGCAGCGCCGTGGCACAGTTGCCCACGATGGTTCCGATATCGGGTAGCAGGAATGGCTCACCGCCTGTGAGGAAGATCTCGTGCACACCCCAGTCCGCCGCCTCCCGGGCCAGTCGGGCGATCCGGTCGGCGCCGAGTTCCCGTCGTGGCGTCTGCGGCGATGACGCCACGCAGCAGTAGTCGCATGCGAGGTTGCAGTGGAAATTGGTGTACATCCACAGCCGCGCACCTGGCATTCGCTCCGCACCGAGTACCGCCAGGGGGTCGGGAGGGCGGCCTCGTCGCACGGTCAACGTGACCGCCCCTGAGCCGTCCACATTTGTGTCGAGCACGGTGTTGCCGCTTCGCGCGCACCACTTTTCGGCGAGCTCACGTTCCGAGTCCGATCGCACGGCGATCTCACCGGTGGCGCCGTCGGCCAACGTCCCCATCAACCTCATCAGGTCGATGATCACCACCGAGGGTCGATCCCCTGTTCCTCGACGGCGGCGAACAGTGGCTTGTACCCGTTCAGATGTGGGCTCACCCAGCGGCGCAGCCCTTCGAGCTCGAGAATCTTGCGATGCTCGGGGATGTCCCAGTCCATCGCCAGCAGCCTGTCTACCCACGGCGTGTACCGCTCGACCGGAAGCGTGTCGAGCGCGGTGAACATGCAGTGGCAATACCCGTCGGTCCGCCACACCACGTCGAGCGTGCCAGGCATCAGCTCGTCGCGTCCCATCGCCTCCCAGGTGCTGCTGCCGATCGCAGCGACGTCGGCCTCACCCGCCAACACCGCTTCGACGGCGTCGAGTTCGCTGCGACCGGTGTCGCCATGTTTGCCGATGTCGGTGTCGAATCTGATGACCTGCACGTCGGACGCGGGAACACCGGCCCGGTCGAGGTAATACAGGGGCAGGATCGCCGCATGTGCGGAGTCCGCGGACCCCAGCGCGAGCCGTTTCCCGGCAATTGCGTCCGGGCCGGTCAGTCCGCTTCCCGATCGTGCGACGAAGACCGTGGTGAAGCCGACATCGGTGTCGCGCTGTGCAAGCGCGGTGCAGTGGCCGTTGGTCTGCATCACCGTCCGCACGTACGCGAGATTGGTGTTCCACGCGATGTCGATGTGCCCGGCGATCAGCGACGTGACGAGTCGCCCGTAGTTCGAGTAGAGGACGAAGTCCATCGCGGCGTCGGGTTCACCGGGCGCGTTGAAGTATTCGCGGATGCCCTCCCAGATCGGCACCACGTTCGGTGTGTACGCCACCGCGCCGACGATCAGTGGGTCGCTCATTGTTCCCCCGTCAGAAAAGTGGAAGGCCGGTGACGGCTTTGCCGTAGAAGTCATAGAGCACGTCGGCGGTCGGGGCCATCACCGCGCCCGCTCGCGCGTCGCGGAAAGCTCGTTCGATGGGCAGGTGTTTGGAGAACGCCGCGCCGCCGCAGACCCTCATGGCGGATTCCGTGATGGCCAACGCGGCGTCGTTGGCCGACGCCTTCACGCCGAGAACGTGCATGAGCGTCTCGTCGTCGGGCGCGCCGACGCTGGCTGCGGCACTGTCCAGATAGGCCCGCTGCGCCGCGAGAGTCGTTCCCATTCGTGCGATCTGCGCCCGAATGGTCGGCAGGGCCGACAGGGACTCCCCCAGATGTTCCAGCCTCGCTGTGCCGGTGTGCGCGATCGTCGCGGCATAGGCCGCGCCGGCGAGCCCAAGCGAGACGGCGGCGTTGCCGAGGTTGAACCACGGCAGAACGGTCTGCATCATCAGTTCGAATCCGGCGGCCTGGTCACCGATGCGCGATGTGACAGGGATCGTCGCATCGACCGTCACCGGGGAGGATGCGTTGCCGCGCAGGCCCATTCCGGCAAATGGCGCAACGACCGTCAGGCCGCCAGCCGAACTGGCTACGGCGTACAGATCGACCTCGCCGGCGACTCCCGACGCGGAACCGGCCGACACGACGTACACGTCGGCATAACCCGCAGAGGTGACCCAGCTCTTGTCGGCCCGCAACTTCACCGTCTCACCATCATCAGACAACGCCGCCGCCGACACCGGCGCCCAGAAGTGCGAGCGCGATCCTCTCTCGCTGAACGCCAACGTGCCCAACGATTCCCCAGACGCCATGGTGGACAACAACTCCGGCATTCCAGGTGGCGGCGCGGCGGCGACCGTGACCGTGGCCGCCGCGTGCATGAGGTATACCATCGCGGTGGACCCACACGCGGCCGCCAGCTTGCGCACCACCTCGGTGAACTCCAGCGGACCGGCGCCGAGTCCGCCGACCTCCTCGGGCAGGATCAGACCTAGCAGTCCGCTACCGCGTAGCGCGTCGACCGCTGCCACGGGAAATGCGCCGTCGCCGTCGACCTGATCGGCATTCGCGGCGGCAACGGTCGTGACGTGCTCCAACGCGTCTGTCGACGGCATGTCTCAAGACGATACGCGAAGAGGGCGGGCGCCAACGGCGATTACCACAGCACACACGAAAATGGCTGCGGTGCTGGGATTCCCACCGAGCCAGATCTCCGTCCGGCCCAGCTGAATGTAGATGGACAGCGCGGCGATCGCGGCGAGGATCGCCGCGGGCAGGGCCAATACCCGGACCCGCAGGACCGCGGCGGCAAGCATCAGAGCCGCCACGACGAGCAGCACGAGTGCAGCTAGCAGGTTGTAGTCGCCCAGAAACAGCTCGAGAGGTGGGTAGCCGACACCCTGGCCGCGGGGCGCGAGAAACTCGTCGCCGAGCGATTTGGCGCCGGCGATGATGGCGATGACGGCGAGAACCACGCCCCAGCCGCCGAGCAGCCGCCGGGCCACCGGCGCCGCATTGCCTACGGCAGCCGCCGCCCGGACTGCGTCCACCGCGGCGTACTGCGCGCTCGGTGTTAGCGCCAGCACCAGGTGGATGCCGATCATCATCGCGTACGCCCACGGCCATTCGTTGGGCGCCTCACCCACCGACAGCCCGATCGCCAAAGATTGGCCGATGCCGATCAACGCGGCCAGCCGAACTGCGGTTCCGGTCAGCAGCAGCACGGGGAGCAGCGTTTCCACTGCGAGTACCAGCCAGCCGAATGGCGTGAAGTTCGGCAATACGAGGTGTTCGACGACCCAGCTGTACGGGGGAAACACTGGATGGTCGACCGCCAAATGCGTCCAGAACCAGAGCCCGGTGCGGCGGTTTTCGCCGAAGTCAGGTGGCAACTTCCACCACACTTGGGCCAACCACAATAAGCCAGCCAGGATCCGCAGGACGGCAAGGCCGATCCCGCTCGCTCGCACCGGCGGCGGGGCGGGCGAGAGCATGAGGTCGACTGCCTTACTCCGGCCTGCGGTGGTCATAAGACCAGTCTGACCGTCCGTCGACACCCACATGGAGGTTTTCGGCTCCGCGGAATGCAGCCCGGTCGCGCACAGACCCCGATCTGTTCGGACGCCAGCACACCGATGTGCAATGCACGCGAGGCGATTCGCGGTCGAGGTGCCTACCGCTGGACGTTGGCGACGAGCCAGCGGTGCACACCGCTGAACGCGCACCAATGGGTCACCACGGTGTCCATGAACTGTGCGGACGTAGCGGTTTTCGCCGGCAGCTCGGCGTGGGCATACAACGCGGAGTGCCGCAGCAAGCGTTCACCGATACCGTCTGCCGCATGGCCGCGCGGCAGACGCTTGTCGGTTTCACCTCCGATCTCGTGGCGGGCCGCCTCGAGTTCGTTCACCGTCATCGCCAGCTCGGCACCCGTCGTGGCCCATGCTTATCGAACCCATGCGAGCCCGCGCCGATCACGACCCCGTCAGGCGAGACCCGCAGGAGCAGGCCCGACACGGACGCCTTGCGATCGCCCGCCAAATCCAGAAGTCGAGGTGATCCTGTACGGCCGCTTGTCGCTGCTGAAGCGGGTGTCCCGATTGATCCGCAAGATCGAACCGAGCGCCCATGGCTCCGCGTGGATGTCGGAAACCACCTTGTCTAACTCCGGCCGGATCATTTCGACAAACGACTTGCCCGGCTCGACATACCCTGACTCGTAGCGTTCACGATTCGCGTCGAACCACACCTTGTTGTTGTTGGCACGAAGGTCGGTCAGGAAACTTCACCGTCTCAGCGGGAAACCGGCACGCGCGCATCTGTCCCGCACTTGGACGCGAGTTGGCCTTTGTCGGTGAACGTTTGGGCATGGTTGTCCTCTCCGGCCTTGGCGAGCGCCGTCGTTAGGCGCTCATGACCTGGCGCAGTTCGCTGGCGTCGAAGACGAGGCGGATGGTCGCGATAGCGCCGTCTCGCAGCCCGAAGAACTCGGCAGTTCTGATGGTGCCCGCCGGCGAGTTCGTAACGCAGTCATAAAGCAGCGCGGCGGCGTCATCGGTATAGAACTCTTGGAGCAGATCCACACGCGTGAGCATCTGTGCGAATCCCGTCAGAGTAGCGATGAATTCGTCAGCAGTTGAGAACGTGTCGATCGGTCCCCGAAAGTCCAGATCGTCGACCAGACAAGAACGCGCGGTGCTCGTGTCGCGCTGCGTCCACGACTCGTGGTATTTGCGAACAACATTCGGATCACTCATTCATCCTCCTAGGGCTATCGGGCGCTCGTAATATCGGCGGGCCAAGTCATCCACTGCCCAATGCGCCGCGCCACCGTCCAGGCCGCCCATGACAACGCCGTGACGAGCGCGGCATCGGTCGCCAGGAGTGGCCTTGCGGCGGTCACATCCGCATCGGCTACCTGATGGGGAGCGAGGCTCGTCAGAAGTGCAAGGCGGGTGGCCGCACGCAGGTGCTCCGGGAGGCCGGCGGTGTGCTCGGAGGTCCAACTACTGCTGACCGGCATCGGCTCCCCTTGCCAGGCCCATACTGCCTCGCTGACGACATCTCGGCCGGCTTCAGGCAGATGCTCGGCCTTCTCGAGGCAGTCGCTCAACGCAGCGAGCGCGGTTGCCACCGGTGGTGAGATGCCCGCCCACGCGAGATCCTTCGGCAGCGGTCGTGCTTGGAGCCGGGCCGACGCCACTCCGGGCGTATAGGTGGCCCGCACCTTCCTGGCGAATGCGATTCCAGCGGCGCGGCGCCCCAGAGATTGGGCACGCGGCCCTCCGGGCAGGAAGGTTTCGTCGAGCAGCACCAGCACCAGCCGCGTGACGAAGTGGAATATCATCGCGGTGCCGATGCACTCGACGGCGTACTCGGATCCGAACGGCGCCGCGGGACCGCCCGGCGCCGCGGTACCGCTGGCCCATGCCACATACGGTGCGTTCGGATCAGAGTCAGACAGCTTCATGTTGGCCAAAATGGCTGTGGCTGTTTTGCTTTCGCCAGCTGCATACATCATGGTCGTGTGTGCGTCGATACACCATGGGCAGCGCTGGGTGACGGCAACCGCCGCCGCGACGGCCTCCTTTCGACCGCGCGGCACCTGCCCAGCGATCAGCGTTTCGCGCAACGTCGCCCACCATGCGGCCAGCAGCTCCTCGTTCGGTGACAGCATGCTGACCGGTTCGGGCAGCCGGCCGAACTCGCGGCGGGCCTCGGCGTACACATCGGCGACGACGCCGCGCGCCCGAGCCGGTGCTACCGGGTCGATGTGGTTGACGTACTTCATGATTCGTCCCCTTCTCTGGTGATCGCGGCCCGAGCCAGGGCCGCGTCGATCGCCGCACGGGCGCGGTCGCCGGCACGATCGTCGTCCAACAGCAATCGCGCCCAGTTGGCCTCGAGTGCGTAGGCATGAACCTCGAATGCGAGCTGTCTGGAGTCGATGTCCGCGCGAAGCTGGCCAAGCTGTTGCGCGGCTTCGACTTCCGCCGCAATCGCGTCAATCGCCGCGCGCCCGATACCGGCGATCCGGTCACGGACAGGCCCCGGTTGCGAGTCGACGTCCGCGGATGCCGCGGCGAAGAAACAGCCGCCCGGGAACACGTCGCTCTCCAGATACCCGACCCACTGGTGCATCAGGGCCCGCAGTCGATCCACACCCGGAGAGGCCGCCATCGCGGGTGCCACGACCACTTGCTCGAAGACGTCGAGCGCCGCGTCCGCCGTCGCCAACTGCAGTTTTTCCTTGGCGCCAAAATGGCGGAACAAACCGGACTTGCTCATCCCCAGCCGGGCGGCGAGGTCGCCGATCGACAGGCCGGAAAGCCCCTTGACCGAGGCGGTGTCCATGGCCGTTCGCAGGATCTGCGCACGCGTTTCGCGACCGTTGTCCGCGCTAGGCATGGCTCGTCACCTCCGCTCCGAACTCGCTCACCAGCGGCGCCAGCCGGTCGAGCGCCGCGAGCACCTCGTCTCTGCCTGCAGACGGCAGTGTCAGCGCCACCTCCCCCACACCGGACGCGCGATATTCGTCGAGCGCTCGCGGGTCGCCGGCCGAGGAGTACACGCAAACCTGCGCCGTCGACGGGTCACGACCGGCCCGCTCGAACGCGGTGCGCAACATCGGCAGCGCGGTGAGCAGCTCGCCGTAGCCCTCGATCGGCTGCCAACCGTCGCCGTGGCGAGCGATCACGTCGAAGGCGCGGATACTCGCGCGGCAGCCGAATAGCACCGGCGGCGCGGAGACGGGCTTGGGCCACGCCCACGATGGCGGCACCGAAGCGTACGGACCCGCATAGGAAGTCGGTTCGTCGGCCCACAGCGCCCAGATGGCCGCTAGCTTGTCTACGGTCACCGCGATCCGGTCGGCGAACCGCACGCCGTGATCGGCGAGTTCCTCGACGTTCCAGCCGAAACCCACGCCGAGCACGAACCGGCCGCCGGACATGTGGCTTACCGAGGCGATCTGCTTGGCCAACAAGATCGGATCGTGCACCGCGACCAGGCACGCGCCGGTCCCGATTCGCAATCGCGTGGTCGCCGCCGCGGCCGCCGCCAGTGCCACGAAGGGGTCATAGCAGCGGAGGTACCACTCAGGGAGTTCCCCGCCGGGCCACGGCGTCTGTCGGCTGCTCGGCACGTGCGTCTTTTCGGGCACGTACAACCCGGCGAACCCGCGCTCCTCCGCCCAGGCGGCCACGGCGTGCGGCGGCGGCGTTCGATCGGTGATGAACTGCATCAGCGAAACACGCACCGACCGCTCCCTCGTTGAGTACGAACGTTCGTGCTTAATCCTAGAACCGGACGCCCGGATGTCAATGGGTGGACATAGGCATAGTGATCGTCGATTGACTATTCAGGGACCCGCATCGTCGCCGAAACAGAAGCCACGGCTGTCAGCAGGAGCGCTTAACGACCGGGAATTCTGTTTCGGCGCAAACGAAGCGACTAGATCTCGATGACCGTCGGCACGATCATCGGCTGTCGACGGTAGGTGTCCCCGACCCACTTGCCGACGATGCGACGCACGCCCTGCGCGATCCGCGTTACCTCGGTGACGTTGTTGGCCGCAAGGGCTTCCAGCTCTTCCTCGACCTTGCGCGCCACCGCCTCCAGCGCCTTGGGATCCTCTGAGAACCCCCGCGAGTACAGATGCGCCGGCGCAGCGGGCGTGCCGGTGCCACGGTGCACAACCACTGTCACCGCGATGAAACCCGAAGAGAGGACGAGGCGTTCGCCCAACGTCGCGTCGCCGACGTCGCCGGTGATCAATCCGTCGACGAACATCTTGCCGGTCGGCACTGCGCCAGCGATCGAAGCCTTGCCGGCCACCAGGTCGACACTGACACCGTTCTCCGCGAGCACGATCGATTCCGGCGCCACACCGCTGCGGACGGCCAGCGCGGCGTTGGCACGTAGCATTCGCCAGGTGCCGTGCACCGGCATCACATTGCGCGGCCGCACCCCGTTGTAGAGGAACAGCAGCTCACCCGCGTAGGCATGACCCGAAACATGTATTCGCACTTGGGCATTGGTGACGACGCGAACCCCGATCTTGGCCAGCGCGTCCAGAACGCCGAATATCGCTTCTTCGTTGCCTGGGATCTGCGACGACGACATGATGATGAGATCGCCCGACGTCAGCGTGATGCTGCGATGCTCACCGCGGGACATCCGCGACAACGCGGCCATTGGCTCGCCCTGGGTTCCGGTGGTGACCAGCGTGACTCGCCCGGGCGCCATCATTTCTGCTGCGCCGATGTCAATCACGTCGTTGTCTGCGACGGTGAGGTAGCCGAGTTCCTTGGCGATTCCCATGTTGCGCACCATCGACCGGCCCACGAAAGACACCTTGCGGCCAAGCGCGACTGATGCATCGATGATCTGTTGCACGCGAGCGACATTGGAGGCGAAGCAAGCCACGATAACCCGCCCCTCGGCGCCTCGAATCAGCCGATGCATGTTCGGCCCGATCTCGCTTTCCGACGGCCCCACACCCGGGATCTCGGAATTCGTCGAGTCGCAGAGGAGTAGATCCACCCCGGAGTCACCCAGCCGCGACATACCAGGCAAGTCGGTCGGCTGATCGTCCGGCGGCGACTGGTCAAGCTTGATATCACCCGTGTGCAGCACTGTGCCCGCACCCGTGTGTATCGCGATCGCCAGGCAGCCCGGAATCGAGTGGTTGACGTGAAAGTACTCACACTCGAACGCGCCGTGCTTAGAGCTGTGCCCCTCCGCGACTTCGACGAACACCGGCTTGATGCGGTGTTCGCGGCACTTCTCCGACACCAGCGCGAGCGTGAACTTCGAACCTACGACGGGAATGTCGGGACGCAGCTTGAGCAGGAACGGGATCGCGCCGATGTGGTCCTCGTGTGCATGGGTGAGCACAAGGGCTTCCACATCGTCGAGGCGGTCCTCGACATGGCGCAGGTCGGGCAGGATCAAGTCGACGCCGGGTTCATCGTGCGTCGGGAACAACACCCCACAGTCGACGATCAACAGCCGACCCAGGTGCTCGAAAACGGTCATGTTGCGGCCGATTTCGCTGATTCCACCCAGCGCGGTGACCCGCAGTCCTCCTGGGGCCAACGGCCCCGGTGGCTTGAGTTCTTCGTTCACTAGCGCAGCACCGCGGCAGCCCGCATATCGGCGGCCAGCGCCTGGATCTGTTCCGGGGTGGCCGGGACTTGCGGCAGCCGCGGGTTGCCAACCTCGATGCCCTGCAGCCGCAGCCCCTCCTTGGCCAAGGTCACGCCACCAAGTCGCGCCTGGGCTTCTTTGAGTGGCCCGAGCGTCACGTTGATCTTGCGCGCCGTCGCGACGTCACCGGAAGTGAACGCGGACAACATGTCTCGCAGCTGACCGGCGGCCAGGTGTCCCCAGACGCTGACAAAGCCGACGGCACCCATCGCCAGCCACGGCAGGTTGAGCGCGTCGTCGCCGGAGTAGTAGGCCAGCCCGGTCTCGGCGATGATCTGCCCGCCGCCATGCAGGTCGCCCTTGGCGTCCTTGATTGCCACGATGTTCGGATGCTCGGCCAGCGTGCGGATGGTGTCCCACTCGATCGGGATCATCGACCGTGGCGGAATGTCATAGAGAATCACCGGCAGCGTGGTGGCGTCGGCGACCGCAGTGAAATGCGCCAGCAGTCCGGCTTGCGACGGGCGCGAGTAGTACGGCGTCACGACCAGCAGGCCATGCGCGCCCTCGGCCGAGGCCGCCTTCGCGAGGTGCACGCTGTGCGCGGTGTCGTATGTGCCCGCGCCCGCGATGACCCGCGCGCGGTCGCCGACCGCCTCCAGCACCGCGCGCAGCAGCGCGACCTTCTCGTCGTCGGTGGTCGTCGGCGACTCCCCCGTGGTGCCCGACAGCACCAGGCCGTCGCAGCCGGAGTCGACAAGGTGGATCGCAAGCCGGGCCGCGGCATGGGTGTCCAGCGACCCGTCGGGCTTGAAAGGCGTGGCCATCGCGGTTAGCACGGTGCCCAATCGGGCCGTCACGTCGAATCCGCTGGTGCTCACGGGGACCAAGATTACCGTTACAGACGCTACTGATGTAGCTGACCAGCATTGGCCAGTGCCGGGGTAACGGTTGCCCGGCCCAGGTACCGCGTACTTGCCCGGCTGGGCGGACAGGATTCGGTTCCCCGTATCCCTGGCCGGTGGCGGTTTCTGGTACTCACCTGTCGGTCATCAGGCGCAGCCTGGTCGGTAGCTCTCACGACGCGATCCTCCGGTCGCGTGCGTGTCACACCTTCCCGTCGCCGCGCCGTGAAACCTTGGGCGCGTCTTCCGATCACTGTGGCGGCTGCCTCGTGACGGGTGACGTTCTCATACGGGGTCCGCCATTGCTGATCCCCCCACGCGCTGGTGTAGGCGGGGTTGACCGCGAACAAGCGGAGACCATGTCGGTAAGTCTGTGCGGCAAGGCGGTTGCGAAACACCGCCGTGGGGATACCGGCCACCGTCTTACGGAAGCGTTTACCGCGCCCTCCTCGGCCCATCGTTTCCCGGCCTGTGTTGCGAGCGTCGGCAAAGTCCAGGTCCTCCACCGCAATGATGTCGATACCGTGACGGCGGGTGTAGTGGAGGAGCCGGATGATCGCATGCCGGACCTGGGCGTCGCGGCGAGCGGACGGCCCTGATAGATCGAAGTCGATGCGGTGTGGTCGGCCGAGGGGGTTGCCGTGCTTATCGAGGCGTCGCACGGCCAGGTGCCCGTCGTTGAGATCCACCCCCATCACCGGCCCGTCCACACGAACATCATCGCCCAGACTCTGCGAGGAGATAACCTCGGAAGTCGTTGGCGGGCACGCCCAGGCGGCGGTGAGGTAGCGGCCGGCCCGCCCGGGCTTACGCGTGATCGCATATGAGACGGACTGGCCGCCGGTGATTCGTGCCCGCCACTCCTCAGCGCGATACGCGAACACCGCCCTGCCGGAGAGCACGTAGCGGCCGTGTGGGGCGTTGGCCAGGTGCTCCAAAGGTTTCGGCACCCGCAGGCTGACCTCGCCGTCCGGGGTGACGGTGACGGTGAGATTGCCGAACGGTTCATCACCCGACCCGGTGGCTTCGATGCGATTCCGGGCGCAATCCCACTTCTCGCGCCACTCGGACGGGGTCAGGGTCGCCGCATCGAGGTTGTGTCGGGACTTGGCCAGCCGCTTACCGCCCTCAGTGACGTGCACGCGCTTGTTTTCCCGGTCCGCCTGCACGCGGCCCAGCTTGGCCCGCAGCCGCTGCAAGCGGCGCTGCTTTTGAAACCTCTCCGCCTGGGTCGGGTAGCCCTTCGGCAGCTTGGCCTTCCTACGCACCTTGCAGTGCTCGTCGGTGAGGGTGTCGGTGGTGGGTTGGGCCAGCCGTTTCTCGATGGCGGCGATTGCCGCGCGCAGGCCGGTGATGTGGCGGTGCTGGGCGTCGCGGGCCAGCCGGTACTGGGCGTCGTTGCCGGCGATGATCGCATTGGCCCACCGCGCACTCAATTCCGCCGTCAACGCCGACTTACGAGTGTTGAGCCGATCCCGGCGCGCCTGCCGCTTCGCCGCCCCGTCCATCGCCGGATCCAGCGACTCGGGTCGGCCGATGGCGGCCAAGTCCGCACGCCGCAGCCCGCCCACATGCTCGGCAACCAGGCCGAGCACGCGCTCGTCTTCGGGCGTGGTCTGCAACCGAGTGCTGATCGCCACCCCGCGAGGGCCGGCCACCGGCTTCACCCCCCGCCACTCCCGCAACCTCACGGCCGTCACACCGTCGATCATGCCGAACACGTACGACAAATTCGGCACGTAACACCGCTGGCCGACGAAGACCGGGACCGGTTCATTTGCCCGCTGAGCCTCAAGCCTCCGTGGCTAGCGGGCTGGTCGCTACCTCTGTGCCGTCGGCCAGCGTCGAGATCTCGAAGTCGGAGAAAACCTGCGGAGCGAGGTCGATGAGTTGTCGCAGGCACTCGATCGCCAGCCGACGCATCTCGACGTCGGCGTGCTCGCTGGCCCTCATCGCGATGAAATGCCGCCAGGCGCGATAGTTGCCGGTGACGACGATGCGCGTCTCGGTCGCATTGGGCAGCACTGCGCGCGCGGCCTGCCGCGCCTGCTTGCGCCGCAGCACCGCGTTGGGCTGATCGGCGAACTTGGCCTCGAGCCTGGACAGCAGCTCGGTATAGGTAGCTCGGCTGGCGTCGGCGGCGGCCTTGAAGACCTCCTGCAGCTCGGCGTCGTCCTCCATTCCCGGGGGCATGACTACCTCGGCGTCGTGTTCGGGGACAAACCGCTGCGACAGCTGCGAATACGAGAAGTGGCGGTGCCGGATCAACTCGTGCGTGCAGGACCGCGAGATCCCCGTGATGTAGAACGACACCGACGCGTGCTCGAGCACCGAGAAGTGGCCGACGTCGATGATGTGGCGAAGGTATGCGGCGTTTGTCGCGGTTCTCGGATTGGGCTTCGACCAGCTCTGGTAGCACGCCCGGCCGGCGAACTCCACCAGCGCAGGACCGCCGTCGGCGTCGGTGCTCCACGGCACGTCCGGCGGTGCCAAGAAGTCGGTCTTGGCGATCAGCTGCACGCGCAGCGGCGCGGTCTCGGCCACGGCTCACCCTAACGTGACGCCCTTGTCCCGTCGACTGTTAGTTCACTAACATGTTAGTGACTAACAGCAAGGAGTACCGATGGACGCGGACGTAGTCGTGGTGGGAGCCGGGCCGACGGGCCTCGCTTTGGCGTGCGGGCTGCGGGCTGCCGGCCTCGACGTGCGGATCCTCGACAATGCCGCAGGCCCGGCGGTGACCTCTCGGGCACTGGGCCTGCAACCGCGCGGCGTCGAGGTTCTCGATCGACTGGGTGCACTCGGCGACCTACCCGACCGCGGCCTGCCGATCCGCAGCGTCACCATCATCGTCGACGGGCGTGAACTGGCGAGCTTCCCGGTCGGGCAGCCGACCGGCCTCGGCGGCCCACGGGGTCTGATCATGTCGCAGGCCGACATCGAGGGCGCGCTCCGCGACCGCCTGTTCGCCCTTGGTGGAGACATCGAATGGGACCGAGGCGTCGCCGGACTCGCGCCGGTTCGCGACGGTGTGACGGTGCGCCTCGACGACGGATCTGAATTCGACGCCGCATGGGTGGTTGGCGCCGACGGCGCGCACAGCGTCGTTCGTAAGGCCATGGGCATCGGCTTCCCCGGTGTGCCGATCGTCGAGCGGTTCCTGCTCGCCGATGTGCACGCCGATATCGACCGTCCGCGCGAGGGCGCGGTGTCCTGGCTGCGCGGGGATACGGCGCTGGCCGCCTTCCCGCTGCCAGGAAACGACCTGTGGCGGGTGATGGCGCCAGCCCCAACGGAATTCGGCGATGAGCCAGCACCGGAGGCGATCGTCGACTACCTCGGTTCGCGGTTGGCCGCCGAAGCCGCCGGAACGATTGGTTCGACGGTGTGGACATCCACGTTCCGGATCCACCGCCGCTTGGCCGACGGCTACCGGCGCGGACGGGTGTTTCTGGCGGGCGACGCCGCCCACATCCACAGCCCATTGGGCGGGCAGGGCATGAACACCGGCATCGGTGACGCCGAGAACCTGGCGTGGAAGCTCGCGCTGGTGGTGTCTGGCCGCGCGGACCACAGCCTGCTCGACACGTACGAGGCCGAACGACGCCCGATCGCGAAGGGCGTGCTCGAGACCACGAGCAGCGTTACCGAGATGGTCGTCAGCCAGCGATGGGCCGCCCGGCTATTGCGCGACCGGGTCGCCGTCCCGCTAATGAACCAAAGCTGGGTACAGCGCCAGATCACGGAAAGGGCGTCCCAGCTGAAGGTTTCGTACCGACACGGCCCGCTCGGCGCGCGACTTTGGCGGTTCCTTCCAGGAGTGCGCGCAGGCGATCGCGTCGCCGATCGAACATGCACTCGCGCCGACGGGACGAGCGTGCGGCTCTTCGACGCGTTGGGACCAGGTTGGGCGCTGATCGGGGCGAACTCACTCGCCGAGGTAGCGCGCGAGCGGTTGGGCGACGTGGTGAGCCTGCGCGGCGACCGGGCCGGGCTGCTGGTGCGACCCGACGGCCACCTGGCGTGGCGCGGCACCGACGCTTCCGGATTGCGGGCGTGGCTGGACAATGCCCTCGGCCCGCGGCTCGGAGTGCTGACGCCGTGACCGAAGGCGATTGGCGCGCACAAAAGAAGGCGGCGACCAAGCAAGCGATTCAGGAACACGCCTTGCGGCTCTTCGCCGAGAAGGGTTACGACGCAACGACCGTCGACGAGATCGCGGCGGCGGCCAACGTCTCGCACATGACATTCTTCCGCTACTTCCCCCGCAAGGAGGAGGTCGTCGAGTACGACGAATACGACCCGATGCTCGAGGAACTGATTGCCGCGCGCCCGCCACATGAGCCGCCGCTGGTCGTGTTACACAACGCGATTCGCGTGGGCCTCGAACGGATCCTCACCACCGACCGGGAGGCCTTGCTGATCCGGACCCGGCTCGTGCTACGCAATCCGGTACTTCGATCACGAAACCTGGTCGCGCAGGACACCACTCGTGATCTGTTCGCCAACGCGCTGGCCCGCCGCGCGGGACTTGCCGAGCCTGACCTCGCGACGACAGTGCAGGCATCGGCGGCGCTGGACGCGGTCGGCGTGGCGATGATGGCCTGGATCGACGGCAATAGTGACACCGGCCCCGTCGCTCTCGTCGATACTGCCTTTGCCGCCTTGGAAGCCGGTGTGTCGCGCTAGTGTGACGCGATGGCAGACTCCACGATCGCTCCCCGCTTGCTCGACGTCATCGAGGACGACATCCTGCCAATGACCGAGCGCGGTGTTGCCTCCGGGAACAAGGTTTTCGGCGCCGCGCTCCTGCGCAAGTCCGACTTGTCGGTGGTCATCGCGGGCACCAACAGCGAAACCGACAATCCGCTCCTGCACGGCGAAGTCAGAACACTCAACCAGTTCTATGAGATGCCCGAGCGGCCGTCGACACGCGACCTGTTGTTTCTATCCACCCACGAACCCTGCCCACTGTGCTTGTCCGCCATCACCTGGGCGGGATTCGACAACTTCTACTACTTCTACACCTACGAGGATTCCCGCGATGCCTTCGGCATTCCCCACGACCTGAGGATCCTCAAAGAGGTGTTCGGCGTGGACGACGGCGGGTACCGGCGAAGCAACGCGTTCTGGACCGCCTATTCGATAGCCACTCTGGTCGAAGCCGAGCCCGAGCCGCTACGCACTCAGTTACGCGAGCAGGATCAGCGGATCCGTGCCGTCTATGCGGCGCTGTCGCAGCAGTATCAGGATTCGAAGGGCGACAACGCTATTCCGCTGAACTAGTCGGTGAGCACGCCGGCGCGGCGCATTGCGGTGGTGATGAGCTCGAAGTCGATCTCACCGTGGTGGCGCGCCAGCTCATCGGCGTCGTCGCCACGCCCGTCGGAGATCGCCCTCACGAGTTGTTCGTGTTCGCGCAAGGCCCGTAATTCCATGCTGCGCATGGTGGATGGCTCGCCCCACAGATGCGCAGGAGCGCCGATGCTCACCGTGGCCTTGAGATCCAGCAGCAACTGCTTGAGGACGTCGTTGTGGGCGGCGTCCATGATCGCCAGATGAAACCTGCTGTCGGCTTGCTGTGCGTCGAGGCCGCTTTCGGCGGTTCGGTATGCCTCGAATCTCGTGTGCAACACCGATACGTCGTGTTCGGAGCGGTGATCGGCGGCGGCGCGGCAGACAGTCCCCTGCAGCCGACAGATCGCATCGCAGCGGTCTCGTAGTTCGTCGAGACGCGCCCGCAGCGTGCGGCCCACAACGTCGGTGGAGGAATCCGGCCATTGGTCAAGCACATACGACCCGCCGCCACGACCCCGTCGCGTTTCCAGCAGGCCCCGCTCGACGAGCCGCGCAAGCGCGGCCCGCACCGTCATGCGACCCGCCCCGAGCGACGTGGCGAGATCCCGTTCGACCGGCAGCCGCGCGCCGGGCAGGTATTCGCCGATGGCGATCGCGGTGATCAACCGGTCGGTGATCTCGTCGACCCGCGAAGCCGTGTCGAGCTGCTGCTGTAGCAGGCCCGGCGTCGCCGGCGCGCCGTCGTGGGCCATTGGCCGACTCCCCTCCGTCGTTTGCGCAATGTTAAATCGAGATCAATGGTCTTGCCATGAGACCTTTACGGGTCCATTCTGATCGCCATGACTCGTACGACCCAGGTGGTGCCCTTCCGCGGCCACGAAACATGGGTACGGATCACCGCGCCGGACGACGCGCGGCCCGGCGCCCTGCCGCTGTTCGTCCTGCACGGTGGCCCGGGGATGGCGCACAACTACGTGAGCAACATCGGCGAGCTTGCGGCGGAGACGGGTCGCACGGTCATCCACTACGACCAGATCGGCTGCGGCAACAGCACTCACCTTCCCGACGCTCCCGCCGACTTCTGGACGCCTGAACTGTTCGTCGACGAGTTCCACACGGTGCGCGGTGCGCTCGGCATCGACGAGTATCACCTCCTCGGCCAGTCGTGGGGCGGCATGTTGGGCGCGGAGATCGCGGTTCTGCAACCCTCCGGCCTCGCGTCGCTGGCGATCTGCAATTCGCCCGCGTCGATGGACCTCTGGATGGCCGGAGCGGGTGAGTTGCGCGCCCAACTTCCGCCGGACATCCAGGCCGCGCTGACCCGTCACGAAGAGGCGGGCACGGTCACCGATCCGGAGTACCTGGCGGCAACCGACGAGTTCTACCGACGCCATCTATGCCGTGTCGTTCCGACGCCACAGGACCTCGTTGACACCATCGCGCAGATGGAGGCGGAACCGACGGTCTACCACACCATGAACGGCCCCAACGAGTTTCACGTATGGGGCACGCTGCGCGGCTGGAGCATCATCGACCGCCTGCACCAGATCACCGCGCCCACGCTCGTCATCGCCGGCGAGTTCGACGAGGCCACCCCCGCCACCTGGGAGCCGTATGTCGAGCACATCGCCGACGTCGAAAGCCACGTGTTCCCCGATACCAGTCACTGCACGCACTTGGAGAAACCCGAGGAGTTCCGCGCCGTCGTCGCCGCATTCCTCGCCAGCCACGACGCCACCGCCCGTATCTAGCCCACCCTCGACCCCGACAGGATATTCATGGACGGCCAGCGCAGCCTCGAATCCTTCGGCTACAAGCAAGAGCTCCACCGCTCTGTGGCCACCGTCGACCTCGTGATCTACGGCCTGGTTTTCATGGTCCCGATCGCGCCATGGGCGATCTTCGGGACCGTCTACAACAGCTCTTCGGGCATGGTCCCGCTGGTGTACCTCATCGGCCTGGTGGCCATGGTGTTCACCGCGATGGCCTACGCGCAGATGGCCAAGTCTTTCCCACTGGCAGGATCGGTGTTCTCCTACGTGGGCCGCGGAATCCACCCCGGCGTCGGCTTTTTCGCCGGCTGGGCGATCCTCCTCGACTACCTCCTGGTGCCGACGCTGCTATACGTATTCGCTGCCGAGTCCATGATTGGTCTGTTCCCTGGCACCCCGCGGTGGGTGTGGGCGATCGCGTTCGTCGTCGTCAACACGGTGATCAACCTGCTCGGCGTCGACTCGCTGAAGATGGCCAACCGGGTCTTTCTGGCCATCGAGTTGGTCTTCGTCGTGATCTTTGTAGTCATCGCGGTACGCGCCATCAACGGCGACTCGCTGCCCAACGTCGGCTGGAGCACGACGCCGATCTGGAATTCAGAAGTCGTTAGCGCGCCGCTCATCGCGGCCGCGCTGTCTATCGCGGTGCTGAGCTTCCTCGGATTCGACGGCATCTCCACCCTTGCCGAAGAGTCCACCGGCACAAAGAATCCCGCGGGGCGAGCCATGGTGGTGTCGCTTTTCATCGTCGCGTTCCTGTTCATCACCCAGACTTGGCTGGCCAGTCTGCTTGCGGGAGGCCGCGAGTCGTTCAGCGACGACGAAGCAGGCAACGCGTTCTTCAAACTGGTTGAAGCGGCATCTAACACCGGCTGGATGAACGCATTCTTCGTCGTCAACGTGCTCGCCGTCGGGTTCGCCAACGCCATGGCCGCCCAGGCCGCGACCGGTCGGTTGCTCTATTCGATGAGCCGCGACCGCCAGCTGCCGGGCTTCCTGTCCAAAGTCAGCGCCCGCCAGGTGCCGATGGCCGGCGATCCTTTTCGTCAGCGCGATCAGCATCGTGCTGGTGCTGTTCTTCGTCGGCCAGATCGGGCTCATCTCGTCCCTGGTGAACTTCGGCGCCCTGTTCGCCTTCTGTCTGCTTCATGTGTCGGTCGTGTGGTACTACGTCGGGCGCAAGAAGTCGAAGAACTATCTGCTGCACCTGGTGGTGCCGACACTTGGCTTCCTGATCATCGGCTACGTATTGTTCAACGCGGACTCGCTGGCCAAGATCGGCGGACTCGTCTGGCTGGGGATCGGCGTGATCGTGTTCATCGTCAACAAGCTGCGAGGCCGGGGCGTGCCCGAATTGGGCGAGGAACAAGTTGAGGCGTCGGCACTGCAGAGTTAGGCCGACTACGCTCAAATCTAGACGTCCAGGACGGCGACGCCTCAATTGCGAAGCCGCGACGGTTCATCCAGGAGCGCGCGATGATCAAGGTTTTCGGATACCTGAAACGCAAGCCTGGCCTGTCGCCGCAGGAGTTCGCCGACTACTACGAGCACAACCACATACCACTCGTGCTGAGCAAGGCATTCATGCCGATGGTCTACAAGCGCAACTACCTCCAGCGTGGGGACGCATTCAACATCGAAGGTGACGAGATCGGCTTTGACTGTATGACCGAGCTCGTCTTCGCTGACCGGGATGACCTGTCCGCCTGGATGACCAGTCTTGGCGTCGATGAAATTGCTCGAGACGAAGAGAACTTCATCGATCGGGCGGTGACGCGAGCGTACGTGGTGGACGAGCGCACCAGCGCGGGCTGAGCCTCAACGCCATCGTGCCGACTGGGGAATAACCCCGTTCACTATCCTTCGTCCGCAGCCATCGCCCGCGACAGCGCCTTGACCAGATCACCTCGGTCCCCCACGCTAACGTCGGACAGCCCGAGCCACGACGCCATCGTGCGCAATTCCGCAGCCAGGGCTTCGGCGATCCTCGCCGGCTTCTCGCCGGGTTCGGTGAACGCGCCGACGACATGCAGTGAGTCGCGGGTGCGCTCGGCCTTCAGGTCGACACGGCCGACCAGCCGGCCGTCGAGCAGGAAAGGCCATACGTAGTAACCGAATTGGCGCTTCGGGGCCGGCGTGTAGATCTCGATGCGGTAGTGAAAGTCGAAGAGCCGCTGCACTCTTGGCCTGAAGAAGATCAACGGGTCGAACGGGCACAGCAGCGCAGTGCCGCGGTCGAGCCGGGGCACCGTCTGGCCGGCACGTAAATACGCCGGCGCAGTCCAGCCCTCGACCTCGACCGGTTCGAGTTCTCCGTCAGCGACCAGCTTGGCGATCGCGGGCTTCGCCTGTTTCGGAGACAGCCGGAAGTAGTCACGGATATCGGGTTCCGTTGCCACGCCAAGTGCGGTGGCTGCTCGCAGCGTTAGCTCGCGGATCGCTTCGTCGTCGTCGACTTCCCGCGCCACGACGTCGGGCGGTAACACCCTTTCGGTCAGGTCGTAGTGGCGGGCAAAGCCGACGCGAGTGGCCGTGGTCAGCACGCCCGCAGAGAACAGCGCCTCGGTCACCCATTTGGTGTCGCTTCGGTCCCACCAGGGGCCCTTCTTCCCGCGGTGGTCTTCGCCGACGTGAGCCTCGATCTGGCCTGCCGTCAACGGGCCGAGCTCGGCCACGGCAGCGACGATGTCTTCAGCCAGCCGCTGTTTTTTCTTGACGATCTCGGTGCGCCACCGCCCGTGGGTGTACTCACCCATCCGCCAGCGCAGCAGCGGCCAGTCGTCGACCGCCATCAACGCGGCCTCGTGCGCCCAATACTCGACCAGCAGCCGCGGTGAGCGCGCCGAATGGCTCCATGCCGCACGATCGACCACGTCGCGGTCGTACGGGCCCAGCCTGCTGAAGATGGGCGCGTAGTGGGCACGTACCGCCACCGACACCGAATCCAGTTGCAGCACCTGGATTCGGGATATGAGCCGCCGCAGGTGTGCGCGGGTGACCTGACCCTGCGGTTTCGGCTCGGCGAAGCCTTGCGCGGCGACGGCGATCCGGCGCGCCTGGGTGGCCGTGAGTGTTGTCGGCACCACGTCATCGTGCAGGACGCCACCGACAGGTGGGCTATCGGTTGGGTAACCCGCGCAATGTCGCGGCGAGGAACGTCCTCGCCTGCGCCCAGGACAGGTGGTCCAACAGAGGGTCGTATGCAGTGCCTGGAACTTGCTGTTCCGCGATGTCCGGCATGGTGAAGGCGTGCAGACCCTCGCCGTAGACGGTCACCTGCCAGTCAACCTCGGCGTCGGTCATCTCCCGTTGGAAGGCGTCCAGGTCCTCCACCGGCACATAAGGATCTTTCACGCCGGTGATGCTGAGCACCTTCGCCGTGACGGCGCCGCGTTGGGCCGGGCTCGCCGTCCGCAGGAGTCCATGGAAGCTCACGACCGACATCAGCACAGCGCCGCTGCGCGCCAATTCCAACGCACATTGACCGCCGAAGCAGAACCCGATCGCGGCGACCCGTGTGCTCTCGACCTCGTCCAGGTCGCGGACCGCGGTAAATGCCGCGACGAGTCGCGCGCGCAGCAGATCGGGGTTCTCGAGTAACCCGAGGAAGTGCTTGCCGGCCTCCTCGTTGGTGAGTTGACCGCCCGCGCCGTACATGTCGCTCGCAAGTGCGACGTAGCCCAACGCCGCGAGGTCGCCGGCGCGTCGGCACACCAGCTCGTCGATCCCCAACGCGGAGTGCATGACCAGCACCGCCGGATGCGGCCCTTGGCCGGACGGTCTCGCGATCTGGCCCATCAGCGGAACGCCGTCGTGTTCGTAGGCGAAATCCTGGGTCGCGCTCATAACGTCCGCTGGTAGCTGTGATACCGGTAGCGCAGCCCGGAGCTGGCGGTGAGCCACTCCCCCTCGGTACCGAGCCAGTATTCATCCAGCACCGGCGCCACCGCGTCGGCGTCCTGACGCGGCAGGTCGATCTCGACCTCGGTGACCTCACAACGCGTCGCGATCGGCAGCGCGAGTGCATAGATCTGCCCGCCTCCGATCACCCAGTTCTCATCGTCGGTGAGCGCGGCCTCGAGCGTCGTCACGACTTCTGCACCGTCGGCCAGGTAATCAGCTTGCCGGGTGACGACGACATTTCTGCGGCCCGGCAGCGGCCGCACCTTCGTAGGAAGCGAATCCCAGGTCAGTCGGCCCATCACCACGGTGTGGCCCATGGTGAGTGCCTTGAACCGCGCCTGGTCCTCTGGCAGCCGCCACGGGATACCGCCGTCGCGGCCGATGACACCTGAGGTGGACTGGGCCCAGATCAGGCCGACGGTCATACGGCGACGGGCGCCTTGATCGCCGGGTGCGGGTCGTAGTTCTTGATGGCGATGTCGTCGTAGGTGTAGTCGAAGATCGAATCACGCGGCGCCAGAACGAGTTCCGGATACTGCCGAGGCTCACGCGACAGCTGCTCGGTGACCTGCTCGACGTGGTTGTCGTAGATGTGGCAGTCCCCGCCGGTCCAGACGAACTCCCCCACGCCGAGCCCCGCCTGCGCAGCCATCATGTGCGTGAGCAGCGCGTAGCTGGCGATGTTGAACGGCACGCCGAGAAACAGGTCGGCGCTGCGCTGGTAGAGCTGGCAGGACAGCCGCCCGTCGGCGACGTAGAACTGGAAGAACGCGTGGCAGGGCGGCAACGCCATTTGCGGGATCTCACCGACGTTCCACGCCGAGACGATGTTCCGTCGCGAGTCCGGATCGGTCTTCAGCAGCTCCAGCGCGGCGCTGATCTGGTCGATGTGCTCACCCGACGGTGTCGGCCACGACCGCCACTGCACACCGTAGACGGGGCCGAGATCGCCTGTCTCCGAAGCCCATTCGTCCCAAATGCTGACACCACGTTCCTGCAGCCACCGCACGTTCGAGTCACCGCGCAGGAACCACAGCAGCTCGTAGATCACCGACTTGGTGTGCACCTTCTTGGTGGTGATCAGCGGGAAACCGGCGCTGAGGTCGTAGCGCATCTGGTGGCCGAACAGGCTGCGAGTGCCGGTGCCGGTACGGTCCGATTTGGGCGTGCCACGCTCGAGCACCAGCCGGAGCAGATCCTCGTACGGCGTGGCGATTGGCACGTCGGTCAGCTTACGTCGAGTGCCTACGAGTAGTGAGCAGCCAGGAGTTGTGTCGGCTGGTAGTGGACAAGCCGAACTTGTCATAGGTGTGCGGAATTATCGGTTGCGTGACGGCGGTGCAGTTGCGGGAGTGGCGTGGGGTGAAGCCGGTGGCTGGCCCGGCTGGGGTGGCGATCACTACTCGGTTGCGGATTGCGTCCAACGACGAGCGCGTGCTCGACCTGGTTGCCGAGCATCTGGGCAGGCTGCGACGCGCGGACCTGGCCGCCGTCACCCGGCCCGAGCCGCTGGATCCGGAGACCGACGGCGCGGCAAAGCAGCGAGCGCGCCAAAACCGACTCAACACCCGCAAGAAGGCGTTGACCGCGGAGTCGAGTGCGCGGTGGGCTAGTGCGATCATCGCCGCCACCGATGACCAGTACCGGCTGGCCCGCGACGCCCAGCGCCGCCACATCTTCGGGTTGCGAGCGGCGATTCGCACCATCGAAAACCGGCTGGCGCAGCCCACGGCCGACACCCTGGCCCCCGAGCAACGCACGGCACGTAGGAAGACCAAGCTGCCGACGGGCTACGCAACACAGGCGGAGAGGTTTCAGAAGCAGCGCCGCCTGCAGGTGCTGCGGGCCGAACTGGGCCGTGTGTGTGCCGACCGCGACGCCCATCGTGTGCGCGTGGTGGAGGGTGGCAAGCGGTTGGCCAAGACCCGCCACAACCTCGACACGGCGAACCTGGCCCCGTCCGGATGGCGCGAGGAATGGGAGTGTGCGCGGGATCGCATCGCGGCCAAAGGTGCGGGTGTTGAACCGTTCGGCAACCTGACCATCACTGTCACCCCGGACGGGGAGATCAGCCTGCGACTGCCGAAACCGTTGGAGCACCTCGCCAACGCTGCGCACGGCCGTTACGTGCTCGGCGCGAGGGCGGTGTTCGCTTATCGCGCTGATGAGTGGCAGGCTCGAATCACCAGCGGCAAGTCCATGTCGTATGCGATCACTCGCCGGCCAGGCCGGGCCGGCCGCTACCTCACCGCCGCGTGGGCCCTCACACCGGAACCCATCTACCCGCAGACACCTGAGGTCTGGGCGGACGGCCCGGTGGTGGGTATGGATCTCAACGACGGACACCTTGCGATAAGCCGCCTCGACGAGCATGGCAATCCGGTCGGCCGACCCGAGCGCATCGACCTCGACCTCACCGGGTCATCGGCCCGTCGGGATGCCCAGGTCCGGCATGCGATCACCAGGCTCATCCACTACACCCGGCGGCACAGTATCGGAACTATCGCCGTTGAAAATCTCGACTTCGCCGACGCTCGTGCCATCGGGCGGGAAACCATGGGCCGGGGATCGCGCGGTAAACGCTTCCGCAAGACGGTGGCCGGTATCCCGACCGCGGTGTTCCGCAACCGGCTCACTGCGCAGGCCCACCGCCGCGGCATCGGCCTTTACGCGATCAACCCGGCCTACACCAGCGCGTGGGGAGATCAGCATTGGCGCACCCCCTATGAGAACGTCACCCGACACCAGGCAGCAGCCACCGTGATCGGCAGACGCGCCCAAGGTTTCAAGGCGCGGAGACGCAAAGGTGTGACACGCACGCGACCAGAGGATCGCGTCGTGAGAGCTACCAACCAGACCACGCCCGACGACCAACAGGTGAGTACCAGGAACCGCCACCGGCCAGGGACACGGGGAACCGAATCCCATCAACCCAGCCGGGCAAGAACGCGGCAACTGGGCCGAGCAACCGTTACCTCGGCACCGGCCAACATCGGCCAACTTGACTAGTAACGGTAGAACGGATGCCATGCCGAGTATCTCCGCGACCGTCACCACACCCGACGGCACCTGCCCCGTGACCCTGCACACCCCCAACGGCACCGGCCCATGGTCGGCGGTCGTGATGTATCCGGACGCCGGCGGTGTCCGACCGACCTTCCAGGACATGGCCGCCAGGCTGGCGGGCTTCGGCCATGCCGTTCTGCTGCCCGACGTCTACTACCGCCACGGCGACTGGGAACCATTCCAGATGGAAACCGTGTTCGGCGATCCCGACCAGCGCAAGCGCCTGATGACGATGATCGGCAGCATCACACCCGAGATGATCGCTTCCGACGCGGCCGCGTTCTTCGACTTTCTGGCGTCGCGGCCCGAGGTCAAGGGTGACGCCTTCGGCGTCTGCGGGTACTGCATGGGCGGTCGGACGTCGGTGATCGTCGCCGGCCGGGTACCTGACCGGGTGGCAGCCGCGGGATCGTTCCACGGCGGAGGCCTGGTCACCGATGACGCCACCAGCCCGCACCTGCTCGCCGATCAGATGAAGGCGACGGTCTACGTGGCGGGCGCCGAGAACGACGGGGGCTTCACCGCTGAGCATGCCGAGACACTCGACAAGGCGCTGACTGCGGCTGGCGTCACGCACACGGTGGAGTTCTATCCCGCGGCTCACGGATTCGCGGTCCCCGACAATCCGCCGTACGACGAGGGAGCCTCGGAGCGGCACTGGATCGCGCTGCAGCAACTGTTCGCGTCCGCACTGCCCAATTGACGCTGTCGCTGCGAGCGCTCAACCGGGCGACGCTAGCGCGTCAGCTGCTGTTGTCACGCTCACCGATGAGCGCGCTCGACGCAGTCGAGCACCTCGTCGGCATGCAGGCGCAGGCGCCGTTCGCACCGTACTACGGGTTGTGGAGCCGGCTTGACAGCTTCACTGGTGAGGAGCTGTCCGGCCTGCTCACTTCCCGCAAGGCCGTGCGGATTGTGCTGATGCGCGGCACCATCCACCTCGTCACGGCCAAGGACTGTCACCGGCTGCGCCCTCTGGTCCAGCCGGCGCTGGATCGCATGCTGAATGCCAACGCCACGCATGGCAAGCCTCTTACCGCCGTCGAGGTGTCCGCCGTCGTCGAGGCCGCCAGGCGGCTTCTCGATGCCGAGCCGCTGACCCCTGGCGAAGTGGGGGCCCGGCTGGCCGAGCAATGGCCGGACACGCCGCCGGGCTCGCTCGCCGAGGCGGCACGCAGCCTCCTGCCGTTGGTACAGGTCCCGCCGCGGGCGCTGTGGCAGCGCAGCGGACAGGTCCGGCTGACGACCGCGACGGCCTGGCTGGGCAAGCCGCGCGGGAAACCGCTGACGATCGACGAAATGGTGGTGCGCTACCTCGCGGCGTTCGGCCCAGCCGCGGTGACCGACGTCCAGACCTGGAGCGGGCTCACCAGGCTGGGCGAGGTGGTCGAGCGGCTGGATTTGATCCATTTCAAAAGCGAAGGCGGACAAACGCTTTACGACATTCCGCACGCACCACGGCCCGATCCAGACTTACCGGCGCCCGTGCGGCTCGTCGCACCGTTCGACAACATCCTGCTCTCGCATGCCAACCGCACCCGCGTTATCTCCGACGAGCACCGCAAGAGGTTGTTCTCGGGCAAAAACGGAGTGTTTCCCGGCACGGTGCTGGTCGACGGGTTCGTCACAGGAACGTGGGAGCTTGTCGGTAAAGGTCAATCGACCAGTATGTTGGTGCGGCCGTACATCCAGCTGAAGCGCGGCGTACTCGACACAGTCGTATCGGAGGGAAATCGCTTGCTGGAGTCCGCCTTTGAGGTGACGGACCCCCAGGTGGCGATCACGGCTTAGGTTCTTCGTCGTCGTTCCGGTGCACAAAGCGGCGGATCGCACGGGCCAGGCCCCGCCCCGCATAGATGCCCGCCACTATCGATAACACGATCATCACGATGAACAACAACAGCCAGTTGCTTCGGCTATGGTTGACGTTCCACCAGATGATGGTGAACAGCACGGCGCAGATGAACACGACGATGTCACGCCAGTTTCCGGCGTACGACATGGCGGCCAGTTTCAGTTCACGACCGCGTTCCGTGCTGGTAATCAAGTCATCGATGCGTTCGTCGATGCTGGCCTTGAGTCGGGCCTTCAGTTCGGGCCGGTCGTCGGGGATCCGCTCGAGCAGGTCCATGTCCTTGGCGATCATGCCGCGGATGTCGGCTGGCTTCAGATTTCCCGCGGCGACACCGAGCAATGCCCCGCCGGCAATCGGCGCTGCGCCCAAGGCGAGATCGGCGATACCCATAGTCGTCTGTCCTCCGTCATTCCATCAGCGTCGCGGCCAGCGTGCCACCGAGCTCATACGCCCTTTCACGGACGCCGGCGTCGATCGCGCCGATGACTTCGAGCACGTCGGCGGCCTTGTTCAGGGCGAGCCCGGTGGCCACCTTGTCTACCGCATTGGCTGCGCCCACGGTGTCGTTATTGCCATGCACCCACAAGCCATATGGCCGGCCGGCCACGTGGTCGAGGCTCGGGTAGTAGACGGTGTCGAAGAAATGCTTGAGCGCACCGGACATATAACCAAGATTGGCGGTGGTGCCGAACAGGTATCCGTCCGCGTCGAGCATGTCGGGGACCGTCGCCGCGAGCGCAGGCCGCACTTCGATATCGACGCCCTCGATGCCGGGGTCGTGGGCGCCGGCGAGGACGGCTTCGAGCAGCTCGCGGGTCCCCGGCGACGGGGTGTGGTGGACGACGAGCAGAGTCTTGGTCACTGTCGCGCCTCCATGTCGACCGCCTTCCTCATGGTCTCGCGGGCGCGGCTGCGGTCGCCGGCGTAGTCATATGCGCGTGCCAGCCGGTACCAGCGCCGCCAGTCGTCCGGGTCGCTTTCGAGTTCGCCGCGGACGGTCTCGAACAGCGAGTCGGCGGCGTCGCGCTGAATCCGCCCGGACGGCATCCGCGGCAGCGAACTGACGTCGAGCTCCATGCCTTCCTCTTTGGCGATGCGGGCGAGACGTTGATGGGCGAGGCCGGCTCTCAGCGTGCTGACCATGACCCAGATCCCGATCAACGGAAGGGTCATCAACGCCAGGCCGAGGCCGATGGCCGCCGGCCGGCCGGAGGTGATGAACGCCATCGCGATGCGGCCCAACATCAGGAAGTACACGACCAGTGCCACGCACATGAAGCCGATCACCAGCTGGATACGCAAGGCGCGCGCCCCGTCGGTCATGCCAAGTCGAGGAAGGGCTCGAGACCCACTGTGAGGCCGGGGTGTTCGCGGATGGCGCGGACCGCCAGCAGTACACCGGGCACGAAAGACGTGCGGTCCAGGCTGTCGTGCCGAATCGTCAGAGTCTCTCCCTGGGTACCGAAGAGCACTTCCTGATGAGCGACCAGCCCGGCGAGCCGCACCGAGTGGACCGGAATACCGTCGACGTCTGCGCCTCGGGCACCCTCGAGACCGGTGCTGGTCGCATCGGGGTTGGGCGGCAGGCCTTTTCGGGCCTCCGCGATGAGGCGAGCGGTGCGGGCAGCGGTGCCGGACGGTGCGTCCGCCTTCTGCGGGTGATGCAGTTCGATGACTTCGGCGGATTCGAAGAAGCGGGCGGCCTGTTTGGCGAAATGCATCGAGAGCACTGCGCCGATGGCGAAGTTCGGGGCGATAAGAACAGCGGTAGTCGGCGACTCTAGCAACCACGCCTTGACTTGCTGCACGCGCTCATCGGTGAATCCGGTCGTGCCGACCACGGCGTGGATTCCGTTGTCGATCAAGTAGTTCAGATTGTCCATGACCACGTCGGGATGCGTGAAGTCGATGACGACCTCGGTCTGGCTGTCGATGAACAGGCTCAGCGGATCCCCCGCGTCGACCCCGGACGTGAACGTAAGGTCGTCCGCGGCCTCGACAGCTTGAACCATCGTCGCGCCGACCTTGCCCTTGGCGCCCAGCACACCCACTCGCATGGCTGGCAGCCTAGTCCGTTGGCAAGAGTGCTCATTTCGCGCCACTCTGACCACGTGAGTTAACTTGTGCCACTTCAGTTTCGTTCTCGAAATTTGTCGGTGGTTCGAACTACTGTTCGATGTATGGGTAGGGGTGCGGTGCCGGATCGGCAGGCCATCACGGCCGCTCTCGACCGGTTCGATGCCGCCCAAGCCGAGCTCGCCGCCCTGTCCTTCGATGCGCTTACCGGACCCGAAGTGCTCAACGTCAAGGATCGGTTGGAGACCGTTGAGCGCCGCCAGGCCGCCGTGGATCACCGGCTGACCCAGCAGCTCACCTCCCAAGCCAGCCCGGTCGAGCTGGGCGGCAAGTCGTGGACCGACGTGTTGTCCAACCGGCTGCGCATCGGCCGCGGCGCCGCCCGCAGGCGTCTAGATGAAGCCGACGACCTGGGCCCGCGCATCGCGATGACCGGCGAGCCCCTGCAGCCGCTGCTGCCCAACACCGCCGCCGCCCAAGCCGCCGGCACGATCGGCGCCCAGCACGTGCGGATCATTCGCCGCTTCTTCGCCGACCTGCCCAACGCGGTGGATTTCGAGACCCGCCAAGCCTGCGAGACCGACCTGGCCCGCATCGCCAGTGAACCCCCGCTGCCCTCAGTCACTGAGAGCGAGGCCGAGGCCCTGATCGCACAGCCAGTCCACATCACAGTCAAGAGGGATATAAGGAGTGGCCCTAGGGACGGGTGACGTGTTGCTCTGCCGGGATTCACCCTGCGAGCACAGGATGACGGGGTCGGGCCCGCTGGCTGAAATACAGTCGGCCGCGGCCGGTGGTGCGGCGGCAAGAGTGGAGGCAAGAGCGGCGGACGCCGCGAGCATCGCGGTGAGATAAGTGTGCCTAATCCGCATTGCTAAATCCTTCCCTCGGTCGAGGTCATAATCCGCACGTTACAGCTGTTTTGCAAGAAAAGTCGCAGTACATTCTGCTTAGCTTGTTTTTGCTGCCAACCGTCACCGGTTGCCGCCACTTGATCACCTTTTGAAGGAGCCAGCCATGTTGTCCTCAGCACGTCCCGCGCGCCGCGCGGTAATTTGCGCGATCGGTACTGGCGCAATCGCCGGTGCGATGCTTTTCGGTGCCGCCGCCACCGCGACGGCCGACCCGCCACCCCCAGTTCCACCGCCGTGCACGGCCGCCGAAATGGCGCGCGTGATTTCAGGCGTCACGTTCGACACGTCGAACTACCTAACCCTCCACCCCAACGTGAACGACTTCTTCACCAGCCTCAAAGGCCAACCCAGGGATCAGATCCGCGCTCAGATACAGACCTATCTAGACGCCAATCCCCAAGTTCGGGACGAGCTTCAGAGCATCCGGCAGCCCTCGGTCGACTTCCGCCAACGCTGTGGGGTTCCCCAGACCCCCTGACCGCTTCGGCGGTGTGGTTTGTGGCGCAAGACCGTTCGGTCGCCGCGGAAACCTGGCCCACGCCGGGTAGACGCCCCGACGACCGCGCTAGCCGCACATCGGCAGCAAACAACGCCGCGCCGCTACGCCGGGGGCAACCCGCCCGCATGCCAGGGTAGTGCCGGAGCGAACCGCCCTACCGGCACCCCTTTAACCGCCGTTACCTGCGGTTAGGCCGCGCAGCGGGAGTAAGTCTTGGCGTTTGCGGGTTTTCTCGCCTTGGTGTGCCATGTTTCACATCCGGCTAAAGCCATCGGCCGCAGCGTCCTCGCCTCCGGCGAACTCGGCCAGCAGAACGGGCTGCCGGCCACCATCATCGTCTCCACCACCCTGCAGGAACTCGAATCCGGCTGCGGGCAGGCCGTCACCGCCACCGGCAGCCTGCTGCCCATGTCGACCGTCATCCGGCTGGCCAGCCACGCCTACCATTACCTGACCATCTTCGACAAAGCCACCGGCCGGGCGCTGAACCTGCGACGAACCCGACGCATCGCCTCGGCCGACCAACGAATCGTGTTACTCGCCAGAGACCGCGGCTGTACCCGCCCCGGCTGCACCGTGGCCGGGGCCAACTGCCAAGTTCATCACGCGGTGGCCGATTGGGTCGACGGCGGCCAAACCGACGTCGACGACCTCACCCTGGCCTGCCCCACAAACAACCGCGAAGTCAAACCCGGCGGCTGGACCACCCGAAAACGCAAAGACGGCCGCACCGAATGGATCCCACCACCACACCTCGACAGCGGCCAATCCCGCGTCAACGACTACCACCACCCCGAAAACTACCTACTGCCCGACCAAGACCAAGACCCCACCGCGGACTGATAAGCCCGCGGTGGGTCCGGTCAGCACGCGACGTCGACGTAGACGGTCATGGCGGTGACGGTGGTGACGATGTCGTCCATCGCACCGGGCGCACCGGAGTCCATCCGGGAGAACGTCTGACCCGGCCGCACCGCGTTGACGACACACCGGTCCAGCGGTGCAGTGCCGACCTTGTTCACGATCACATCGAACCCGCGGGCCTGCAGCTGGCCGACCGTCTGGGATGCGTCGAGGGCACCCGAGGGAGCCGCGCCGGCAGCGCCGGCCAATCCCAGAGCTGCAGTGGCAATTGCTCCGGCGGCGATAACCGGCAACGTGAAGTACTTCATTGTTCTTCCTTTCGAAGAGGCTGATGGCGCTTTCCTGACTGCTGTGTGCCAATGCCCTTCATTCGTTACAGCCGGCTCCCCGGATGGGTTCCGTTCTCAATCGACCGAGATGCCTTCGCGGTAGGTCGGATACTTCGGACCAACCGAGCTCCGCCTTGGCCTTCGCGTTTGACACCCGCATCGACGTGTTGAACGCCAACGAGGTGACGTATGGCGCGGCCAGCCGCAAGATCCAGCGCGGCAGAGTCCTTGGCCGCGGTGTGCCGTAGGCCTCGGCCATCGCGGTGACAACTTGCTTCCACGTTGCGCTCTGCCGGCCTGCTGGTCGGCAGCGGGGGCGCCGGCAGCTCGAGCGGTACGCACAGCTGACGCCGCGGCAATCAAAGTCGGCGCTCCCATCGAATTCGGTGAGAGCGCCGACTCTTGCAATTACAGACTCTGCAACGCGCGGTAGGCCCGCCACGCCTTGGCGATTCCGTACTCCGCGACCAGAAGCAGCACAGCGCGGACCTGCTCGTCACCGGCTCCTGCCGCCAACGCCAGATCGACGTGCAACGAGAAAGATTCATCGAGGGTCTGGTTCAGCACATCGGCCGCGATGCACGCCAGCGCCCGTTCGCGCGGTGACAGCTCGCCACCACCCCACCGCTGGTTGTGCTGATTCGCGACGAACCCCGCGAACTCCTGGTCCAATTCGGCCAGGGCGTCGACGGTCTCCGCGGCCAGATCCCATCCGTAGACAGGCCGCGGCCGCGCCTCCTCGGACTGGACCAGCTGGCGCAGCTGTTGCAACGCCACTGCCGCGGTCGGATAGCCCGCATACGGCGCGAGGTGACGGATGGCCGCCACGCACTCAGGCACGGAAACGCCGTTGGCGCCTGCCATTTGGACGTGCGTCAGCAGCGGAAAGCCAACGTTGGCCGTGCACAGGTCGGCGGCGAGGAACACGAACGCCTTCTCCCGCATGGTCAGCTGGGGCAGCGACCACGCGTGCATTCCCACCTCGGCGGCCATCCTGCCGAATTCCGGATCGACGGCGGCTACTTGATCCTGGTTGGCAAGTTTCATCGGGAGACCCCTTCGCGAACCGGTGCGGCTGCCCGCGATCCGGGCGCCGGTAGGTGGAAGATTTTGCGCCGCAGGGCGTCGAGTGTCGAAGTCGGCACGAACCGCACCAGGTTGGCCAGCGTCTGGGCGTCCTTGCCGACGAGGTAGCGCGCGCGGGGCCGTTTCATCGTCAACACCGTCTGCACCTTCTCGGCCACAACATCGGGCGAACTTCCTTTCTGCTCCCGCTTCAATGCCGCGCTGACCATTCCCAGATAGGTGTCGAGGTAGAGCTCTCGGCCCCCGGGTGAGAATTCATCCGCGGCGCTCTTCGAATCGCGCAGCAGCTTGTCGATCGCATCGGTGTGAATGCTCGCCGGTTCCAGCAGCACCACATCAATGCCCCACGGCGCCAACTCCTGCCGGAACGCGTCGGCGATCGAGGCGATCGCCGACTTCGACGCCGCAAGCGGACCGCCGAATGGCGGGGTGAACCGATCCCCGATGGAACCGATCATTACCACCCGTCCCCTGGTCTGGCGCAGCATCGGGAGGAACGCCTGTGTCACCGCGACCTGGCCGACCACGTTGACCTCCAGCTGCCAACGCAGGGACTCCAACGGAACGAGCTCCATCGGCATCGCCACGCCGATTCCGGCGTTGTCCACCAACGCGTTCAGCCCGGCGGGGCCGACGTGCTCGGCCACCGATTCTACCGCCGCGCCGATCTGTTCGGCGTTGGTGACGTCCATCAGCAGCGGCGTGATCGTCTGGCCCGGTTGTGCGGATCGTTTCAGCGCTTCGCCGTCGTCGGGATTGCGAACCCCGGCGTAGACGTGCCAGCCCGCGCCGGCCAGGCGCAGCGCCGTCGCCCGTCCTATGCCGGACGAGGCGCCGGTCACGACGACGTGTCGATGTGTGCAGGTCATGCTTCCTCCAACTGGGTTGATTGGGCGGGGATGAGCCAGCGTTGCAGCTGGGTTTGAAGCGTTTCGGGCGCCCACTCATCGTGGCGCAACGCAAGGTAGCCGTCGGGGCGGACGAGCAGCATCGCCCGCCGGCCGATTCTGTACTTGCGCCGCAACGTGTTTCCGATGTCGACGAGCGTTGTTGCGGTGACTTCGAGGTCCGCCGAGTCGTGCGTCGCGTCGTCGGGCAGCACCACGTACTGCGCAACCATCGGAAAGCGATCAGCGACTCCGTGGATCGGCGGGTAGCCCGCCGCGATGTCGTGTCGGTCGCCGAGCAGCAGCAGCGAGAACTCATCACGCCTGATCAACTCGAACAGCCGGGTGACGGGCGCGCTGCGCAACTGTGCGACACCGAAGTGCCGCAGCGGCGCGTCGGGTGCGCGATCACCGGTCACCACGGACTCACCGGCGACGGCTGCCTGCCCAGGCGTGCGGTACGAGATGTCCAACTGCGACAGCGCGTGCTCGATAGTGCTGCTGACCCGCCGCCGGCCGAGCACCAGCGGCGCGACGTGGCGCCGGGCGAACACCACGGGGCGACGGCGAAGCAGGGTCATCCGGGTGGCGCGGCGGGTTCCGTTGACGATTCGCCTGGCGGCCGGATGTCGTTCGGCCGCATAGGTTTCCAGCAAGGCTGGTGCCGCGCTGCCGGAGATCACGGCGGCCAACTTCCACGCGAGGTTGAACGCGTCCTGCACGCCGATGTTCAGCCCTTGGGCGCCGACTACCGAATGCACGTGCGCGGCGTCGCCGGCAAGGAAGACGCGGCCGAGAGACTGCCGTGCGACCGTGCGCTGGTGAATGACGAACCGCGATCGGTCTCCGATCTCCACGGCCCGCGCACCGGTTGGTCCGCATGCATCTATGGCCGCCTGGACCTCGGCAAGCGTCACCTCGCCCTCGGGTGCCCGACGGGTGTTGTAGGCGATCGCGACGCGATGCCAGCCACCGACCATCGGGAAGTACGCGATGAAGTTGCCGCGGTTGAGGAATGCGAACAGCTCGTCGACGGGTAGTTGCCAGTCGATCCGCAGGTCCGCGGTGACGAACTCTTCACGAAACGCGCCGCCCTCGAACGGCAGCCCCAGTTGGTGACGTATTGAGCTGTGTGCGCCATCGGCGGCGATCATCCAGTCGGCGCGGACGTGCTCCGAACGGTCGCCGTGACGCAGCACCGCATCCACGCCGCCTGCGTTCTGGGTGAAGCCGACCAGCTCCATTCCGCGTCCGACCTCGGTGCCCAGCTCGCTCAGCCGGTCCCGCAGGATCTCCTCGGTCGTATTCTGCGGCAGCATAAGCAGATACGGGTACGGGGTGTCCAGGGTCCCCATATCGAACCGAGCGATCCGGCGCTCTTCGCTCATGATGTTGAACTTGCTTACGGGCAAACCCCTTGCGACGGCGGACCCGACCACACCGAGGCGTTCGAACAGCTCCAGCGTCCTGGCCTGCAGCCCAAGCGCTTTGGTGCTCACGTTGTGGTGGTGCGCGGCGTCCACGCATCGCACGGCCACTCCGCGGCGTCGCAGTTCGGTGGCGGCCGTCAAGCCGACCGGTCCCGCGCCGACGACCAGGACGTCGACGTGCTGCCGGCTCATCACAGGTCCCGGAAAGCTGGGATCACGTAACGAGCGAAAAGCCGCATCTGCTCGAGCATTTCGTCGACCGTGTTGGCGACGAACAGCGTCGCGAAGAATCCGTCCAGACCGGCTTGTTCGAACGCCGAGACCTTCGCACACACCTCGTCGGGGGTGCCGATGAGGTTGTCGGCCATGTACTTGTCGAGGCCGGTGTCCTTCATCATGGTGTCCTTCAGAGACCTTCGGAACAGGTCGAACGTGGACCGCTGAACCCGCTCACGCGCCTCTTGCGCCGTATCGGCGATGCACACAACGGTTTGCAGGCCGATCGTGATCGCGCCGGGATCGCGGCCCGCCGCGCGGGCATACGACGACACCTTGGCTCGTCCCGCCGCGATGTCGGCAGGCCCGATCTTGGCCGGCAACCAGCCTTCACAGCACTCACCGGCCCGCCGTAGCGCGCCCTTGGCGTTGCCGCCCGAGAAGATCGGCAGCGGCGACTGTACGGGCTTCGGGTACGACTCGACGTCAACGAATCGCCGGTACTTACCTTCGTAGGTGGACCGCGGTTGCTCGAACAGCTCGCGCAGCGACTCGATGCCCTCGGCCATCAGGTCGACCCTGGAAGCGTCGGCGAGATCCGGTACCACGCTTTCGAATTCGTCACGGTAGCCGCCGGCCGCCACCGCAAGCGTGACCCGCCCGCCGCTGATGTGGTCGAGCGTGGCGACCTGCTTGGCCAACAGCACCGGGTCGCGCATCGGCAACACCAGGATTCCGGTGCCCAACCGCACCACCGACGTCTTGGCGGCGATGGTGGCCAACATCATCAGCGGCTCGAAGTAATCCGGCGGCTCCGGCCATGCCTCCCGGACGAACCGCTGCGTGCTCAGGTGATCGTTGCCGGACACCTCGTGGTATCCGAGTTGCTCGGCCTCGACGGCGATCCGGACCACCTCGTCGGCGGTGGCGAAGGGCACCGGGTACGCCATCCCGGCCAAACAGGTGGGGACGTCGACTCCAAACTTCATACCGGCCACGATGGCCCGCGCGACGGTGCCGCCGAATCTGTCGCGTGACTGTATTTAGGCCAAGTCGAGGGCGGCGAGCTCATGCCGGCCGGCGACTCCGAGCTTCGGGAACGCCTTGTATAGGTGGTAGCCGACGGTCCGCGGGCTGATGAACAGCTGTGCCCCGATGTCGCGGTTTGACAACCCAGCAGCGGCAAGGCGCACGACTTGCAGTTCCTGCGGGGTCAGCTGCGCGCCGCCCGGTTCGGCGGCCGCGGCGACGCTCTCCCCCGTCGCCCGCAATTCGGCCCGGGCCCGTTCGGCCCACGACTCCGCGCCGATCCGCTCGAATACGCGCAGCGCGCCGCGCAGCGGCCCTCGGGATTCAGACCTGCGTCGCACCCGCCGCAACCATTCGCCGTAGAGCAGTTCGGTGCGCGCTCTGGCCATCGGCCGATTGATGTCGTCGTACAGCCGAATCGCCGCCTGGTAGTGAATTTCCGCTTCGTCGGCGGGTCCGAGCAACGCGCGGCACCGATGCAAGTTGGCCTGAACGACGGGATTGCCGCGCTGCGTCGCCCACGGGACGTAGGCCGCCATCATCTCCGCCGCCCTGTCCGGCTGCCCGCTGCGCGCCCCGGCTTCGGCCCATTCCGGTGGCGATAGGAAGGCAAATGTCGGATGCCGACTCAGCTGCGGAGGCAACGAAGCGAGTCGTTCGAGAGCAGCGGCGTACCGCCCGAACCCCAGCTCGAGCACGGCGAGCGCCAGCACCGCCGATCCGACGCTAGACGAATGCCGTTCCGCGCCACGGTGTATCGCTTCGTTGGCCAGCGCAACGCAAGTGTCCTCGTCGCCGGTCATCGCGGCGATCCTGGCGACGACGGCGCGGAGATTGGCCGCGGAGTGCAGTTGACCCGTGTCCTCCGCGATCTGAATACCCTCGTTCGCCGTGCGCAGTGCCTCGCGCAGCCGTCCCGTGACGAGCGCCGCCTGAGAGTGCTGCAGCAAGATGTGCGGCAAGCCGCCGATCAGGCCGCGCTCCCTGGCCTCGACAAGCATCCGTTCGGTCTGGGCCCACGCCTCGTCGGCATCGCCGATGATTATCAGCAGGAACGCGCTGTGGACGGCTAGGTTGCCGATGGTAATTCCGAGCCGGTCAGCCCGGATCTCGCGCACCGCCGGTGGAAGGGGAGGTACCTGGTCCTGCGGCCAACCCGACTGCAGTCTGGCCAGGATCGCGCTGGCGTCGAGCATTGGGCGCAGCGGATGGTCGGCAGGCAGCGGCACCGCGTCGATCAGTTCGGCGGCGCGCGCCAATCCCGGTGCCTCATCGGCGAAGTACGCCATCCGGACCACCTCGATCAACATTCGGGCGGCTTCTTCCGGATCGTGCTCGCAGACCGCTTCCGCGCCGGCGAGCACCATCTCCAAGGCGTGCCTTGGGGTGCCACGCTCGAACTCGAGCCGGGCCCGAACCCAGGCCAATTTCGCCAACGTTCTGGGGTCCTCGGTCATCGCCGACGCCTCGTGCGCCAGGGCCCCGGCCCGGTCCAGCTGCGCGGAATCACGGGCACCCATCGCCGCGGCGGCCAGCCGGTGGCCCCGCACCACCGGATCCGCAGTCAGCCGCGCGGCCCGCTCGTGCGCCGCCGCGCTCGCCGCATAGCCACCGCGCTGGTCCGCCCGCAGCGCCGCAGCCTCCATCGCTTCGGCCGCTTCGTCGTCGAAACCGGCCGCGGCCGCTGCGAGATGCCATGCCCGCCGGTCGGTGTACGCCGGCAGCGCATCGGCGAGCGCCCGATGGGCAGTGATGCGATCGGCTGAGGATGCCCGCCCATATACCGCCGAGCGGATCAGCGGGTGCCGGAAGGACACCACATCTTCGGCGACACGGATCAGCTGCGCGCGCTCAGCAGGTTCAAACTCGTTAAGCCCCAATCCTATTTGCCCGAGAGCATCGAGGACCACACCGAGTTCGCCAGTGTCCTCGGGCGCTGCCACCAGCAGCGCCAGCCGGGTTCCCGCCGGCATCCGGTCCACCTGTGAGCCGAAGGCGTCGAGCACCCGACGTGCAGCGGTGGACAGCCCGGCCCGGACTGTGGGTGGTCCGCCGATGGCGGGATCGCCTGAGCGCACGGCAGCGGCCAACTCGATGAGGGCCAACGGGTTTCCGCTGGCTTCTTCGATCAACCGCTCACGCAGATGGGGTGTCAGATCGGCGGCTTGCTCGGCGAGCAGGGCCATGGCGGCCGGCTCGCTGAGCCCGCTCAGGCCCACCACGCGAAGCCCGCGCAGGTCGGTCACGCTGTCGTCGTCACGCACAGCGAGCAGCAGCAGCACGCCTTCCGCGCCAAGCCGCCGACCGGCGAACAGCAGCGCATCCCGCGACGCCCGGTCCAACCATTGGGCATCGTCGATCAGGCACAGCAGCGGTCCATCGCCTGCGACTTCGGACAGCATTGTCAACGTGGCCAGCCCGGCCAGGAACCGGTCGACGCCTGGGGCTTCGGCTAAACCGAACGCTGCGCGCAGCGCACCCGCCTGCGGCTCGGGCAGCGAGTCCAGCCGGTCGAGGCAATCAAGAAGTAATAGGTGCAGCGCGGCGAACGGCAGCTCGGCCTCGGACTCGACGCCGGTGCAGCGCAGGACTCGGAAGTCCTTCGCATCGGCGGCGACGTGTTCGAACAGTGCGGTCTTGCCGCTGCCTGCCTCGCCCTGGAGCACCAACATCGAGCTGTGCCCCGCCCGGGCGTCCGCGAGTAGTTGGTGAATGTCACCCAGCTCCGCCGCCCGCCCGTGCAGCACACCGACAACCTATGCCTTCCCCGCCGGGCTACAGCGGCGAGGCACCCCGCAGATGTTCGAAGATCAGCGACGTCTGCGTGCCTGCCACGTCGGCGTCGGCGTTGAGGTTCTCCACCACAAACGCCCGCAGGTCGTCGGTGTCGCGCGCGGCGACGTGAAGGATGAAGTCGTCGGCCCCGGCCAGGAAGTACACGTCCATCACCTGTGGCTTACTCCGGATCTGCTGGATGAAGCTGCGGATCTTGCCGCGGGCATTGGACTGCAGGGTCACTGAGATCATCGCCTGCAGCGACAATCCGATGGCCGATGGATCGATGTCGGCGTAGAAGCCGCGGATCACGCCCAGGTCCTGAAGCCTGCGCACGCGGCCGTGACACGTCGACGGGGCGACGCCGACAAGGTCGGCCAGCGCGCTGTTGGACATCCGCGCGTCGGCGTGCAGTGCGGTCAGGATGCGCCGGTCGATCCCGTCGAGGTCGATGGGTTGAACATCCTTCGATGGCCGGGCTGTCGCCACTGCCGATCTCGTCACTTCTTCTGGCATATCGGCATAATATCGAAGAATCAACGCGGTCATTGCCAAAAGATCGAAAGTTCTTCACAATTCTAGGTAGCCAACACGACTTTTAGGAGCCGTCATGCGCGTCGGAATCCCGACCGAGATCAAGAACAACGAGTATCGAGTCGCCATCACCCCTGCGGGCGTCGCCGAACTGACCCACCGCGGCCACGAGGTGATCATCCAGTCCGGTGCGGGTGAAGGTTCGGCGATCTCCGACGCCGACTTCAAGCGGGCTGGCGCACAGCTGATCAACAGTGCCGACCAGGTCTGGGCCGAGGCGGAACTGCTGCTGAAGGTGAAGGAGCCGATCGAGGCCGAATACTCACGCCTGCGCAAGGGTCAGACACTCTTCACCTACCTGCACCTCGCAGCGTCCAAGCCCTGCACCGACGCGCTGCTCACCTCGGGCACCACGTCGATCGCATACGAAACCGTGCAGACCGCCGACGGCGCGCTGCCGCTGCTCGCCCCGATGAGTGAGGTCGCCGGACGGCTGTCGGCCCAGGTCGGCGCGTATCACCTGATGCGCAGCCACGGCGGCCGCGGCGTCCTTATGGGCGGCGTCCCAGGCGTTGCCCCGGCCGAGGTCGTCGTCATCGGTGGCGGCATGGCCGGTTACAACGCCGCCCGCGTCGCCAAGGGTATGGGCGCGCACGTGACCGTGTTCGACCTCAACGTCAACACCCTTCGCAAGATCGACGGCGAGTTCAACGGCAGCATCGAGACCCGCTACTCGTCCATGCTCGACCTCGAGGATGCGGTCAAGCAGGCCGACCTGGTGATCGGCGCGGTGCTGGTGCCCGGCGCCAAGGCGCCCAAGCTCGTGACGAACTCGACTGTCGCGCACATGAAGTCGGGTGCAGTGCTGGTCGACATCGCGATTGACCAGGGTGGCTGCTTCGAGGATTCGCGCCCAACCACCCACGACGACCCGACGTTCGCCGTGCACGACACGCTGTTCTACTGCGTGGCCAACATGCCCGGCGCGGTCCCCCGCACATCGACCTACGCGCTGACCAACGCCACCATGCCGTATGTACTGAAGCTGGCTGACAAGGGCTGGAAGGCCGCCTGCCAGGTCGATCCGGCACTCGCCAAGGGCCTCTCTACGCACGGCGGTGAACTGCTCTCTGAGCAGGTAGCAGCCGATCTCGACCTTCCCTACACCGATCCGGCCAGCGTTCTGGCCTGACGTCTTACCCCCACGAACCCGGGCACCGCACGCGAGCGGTGCCCGGGTTTGCCCCTGTATGGGGTAGATCGCAACAACACCGATTCCTGGCTGTTAATGGTTGCCACAACGTCGTCTCCGCAACAACCAGTCGGGTTTGAGCACATTCCCGACGAGGAGACGTAATGCGGCAGGTGACGGGACCAACATGGGGTCGATACCGGGTGCCTTCGTCTCCGGACGCTGGACGAAAGTGGCGGCGCAAGTCCGCCACGACGACCGGCCAGCAAATTAACGCGCGCAGTAACAGCAAAATGGTGCCGAATTCGATCCGGCTATCCCATTCTCGGGACTCAATACCCATTGTTGGGAGTGGTGCGGGATAGGCTACCGCCTTGCCCCGCTGTAGCCGAGCAGACCTCGGTTCATACGTTCGGCCGAACGTTTGATGTTTGCTACCTTTTTGTTCGCGAGTACGTGGCAATTGGACGTCAAGTAGTGGTCTACTCATGTTCTACCGGCGGCCACAGGCAGGTCGCCCGGCAGCGAGGGGTTGCCGGGCGACCTGGCCGACCGAAGCACCGGAGGTTGCTCAAATCCAGGCTCTGTGTAGACACTGAGAACGTCGCCTCGCGAGCCACGCGGGTCTTCAACTATCCGGGGAAAGACGGTAAGGGATCACGCACCCGGCCAATACGGTCAGATCGCGCCGCCAGGCCCCATTGGTTCGCGGTGAATCTGAACTCTTCGAAGCTGCTGCAGACAATTCGACCGCAAATTTCGGCTGACGGTTACAAGCGCTGTGGCCATTTCAGCCATTCGTGAATCACCACTCGGCTCTTGATACCCACGATAACAAGCGCCCGCGCAATCCCATTGCGCCTTCGGCGCCCTCGCGTGGACGTCAATCTCCGTCGCCGAGAGCCACCCCCGGTTTAGCTAGATGTCGTCGACGTTGACGATGCCGTCCTGAATGGCGCGAGCGACCAGGGCCGCCTTTGTCGTCGCGGGGCGTCCGACCGCCGCGTACTTTGCCCGAACCCGCTGCAGGTGCGTGCGGACAGTCGTAGGAGCGATTTGCAGTTGGTGGGCGACGACGTCCTTGCTCTCAGTCCGGAACCACGCGATCAGTACTTCCTTTTCTCGTGGGGCAAGGTTGGGACGACCGACCGCACTGTCGTTGATCATCGCCTCGGCCATCCTCGGTCCCACATAGGGGATGTCGGTTCTCGCCGCGCGGATCGCGTCGATCAAGTGTCCTTTACCTTCGGTCTTCACCAGATATGTGACCGCGCCGCGGTCCAGGGAGGTGAGAATGACTTCGTCGGTTGCGATGTGCGAGCAGACAATTACGCGAAACCGCCTCGCGACGAGGTGGTCGAGCGTGCTGAAGTCAACGCGGTAACGGTCCATCTGTAGTTCCAACACGACTGCGCCCACGTTCGACGCGGCCGATGAAGCATGCTCGGCGAGATACTGCTCGGCCGAGAAATAGTTGCCGGCGAACTGGATGGGAGGTTGCGCCTGCGAGCACCACAGCTCCACTGCGGCGTGGACCGCGTCGAGCTCGTCGATTACCACGACCGAAGCGCAGTTTTTGGTCTCCCGTCGTCCCGAAGGTTCCCGCCCGTTGTGGCGAACCGCCAACGTCTCGATGCCCAAAGTCTGTCGCTCCGTCCGACTCCTCGTCACCCGCGCGTGGTGTAGGCGCGGCTCGCCTGCCGAGCAACAACGTATTGCAGGGGGGCTGACCGAGGAATCGGGTGTTTCCCTCTAAGCCTCGATCCACCGACGGACCGCGGTGACTGATAGCGGGCTTGTTGTTGTTGATCGTCGGGGGCGTGGGCATGAGGTAGCTGCTGGTCTGCCCAGCTTTTCCTGTGTGCTCCGGTCGGGCCTTTTCGGCGGGTGGTCAGGGGGTCGCGGTCAGTGGTGGGCTGTGTCCGATGGTGTTGTGCCACAGTGCAAGCCAGGCCTTCGACCAGGGCCAGCGGCTGGGTAGGTGCAGGATCGGGCGGCGTTGCGGTCTGGCGAGTCGGGCGGGAATGTTGATGATCCGGCGGCGCAGGGTCGATCCGCGTGCGCGGGTCTGGTGGTCACCGGCGAGCACGCTGGCCGCGCGCAGCAGGTTGTGGGCGATCGCCGCGCACAGGATCCAGGCGGAGTTCGCCCCGAAGCGGCCCGACGGGATGTGTACCAGCGGTCCGTCGATCAGGTCGGCGAACACGGTCTCGATGATCGCGTGCTGGCGGTGGGTGATGTCGGCCTGATCGGCGGGCAGGTCGGTGTTGGTGAAGAACGGGTGATACCGCCAGATCGGGAACAGCGCATCGGGAAACCGGGCGTCTTTGACGCGGCGCACGATGAGGCGGGCGGTGATTCGATCGGGGGTGGAGGCGAAGGCGGTGTAGGGGATTTCGGCGACTTCGGCGTCCGAGATCCAGGCCCCGGTGTCGGGATCTTGGACCGCGCCGGGATAGGACACCGGGGTCCACGCGCTCTCGTCGATGGCGGCGAGCGCGCGTTCGACGGCAGGGTTTCGGATCATCACTAACGAGAACCGGGCACCCGCGCGCAGGCAGGTCCGCACCACCGCCCGGTTGCTATAGGCCGAGTCGCCGCGCACCAGGATCTGCCCGCTGGCTCCGGCGGCGCGGGCGGTACTGATGGCTTGGGCGACCATCCGCCCGGCACCCTTGGCCGAGCCGGCCTTGCCCGCGCGTAGCCGCATCCCGGCGATCACCGGCGCCGACCCCGCGGTGCTGATCGTGGTGGCTAGCGGTGAGAGTCCCTTGCGCAGGATCTGCTTGCCGGCGATCTTGGTGTGTCCGTAGGAGGCGCCTTGTTTGGCGTGTCCGTAGACCGGGCGTAGCAGCGAGTCGATGTCGATGAACACGGGCTGCTTAGCGGCGTCGGGGAGCAACTCGACCCTTCCACACAGCGCCACCAGGTGTTCGCGCAGCACCGATTCAAGTTGGCGGGCGTGACCGAAGGTGAACTCCCGCAACAACGTTCCGACCGTCGACGGTGCATACACGCCGTCGAACAGCGTCTTCATTCCGCCGCTGCGGAGCAGGTCGATGTCATCGATGCAGTCCGCGCCCGCGCACATGCCCGCCACCACGGTGGCCAGCTTCGCCGCCAAGTTCGCCGACCCAGACTTGATCCGCGGCGCGACGATTTGGACCTTCTCCGAGAGAAGCCGAGTCAGCCCGGTCTGCTGGGCCAACGTCATCACCGGCACCAGGCCCGCCGACGACACGAGATTGTCCTCATCGAACACCGCTGATTCCGCGGCCAACCTATGCGAAACTTGCACCGGAAGTGCCTTTCCGAACCGGACCTGATTGCTGTGTGAGAACTACAATCATCCCAGTTCAGAGGGCACTTTCCTCATTCCGACACCCCGGACAACACCCAGTCCGTCGGTGGATCGAGGCTAAGTGCGCCTATGCCAGCAATGCCGGTATGACCAGCGCGGTGATCTCGGTGATGAGCGGCCGCAGATTCTGGGCCTTCGGGTCGTTGGCCTGCGAGCGCGTCATCATCGCGAGTAGGACACGCCGACCTGCGGGATCGTATGCGACACCGACGTCGTTGGTGCTGCCGTAGTCGCCGCTACCGGTCTTGTCGGCGGTGGTCCACCCTGGCGGCAGCCCGGCGCGCATGCTCGACGTCTCGTTGGCCCGCATCCAGTCTTCGAGCTGCTGCCGCTGGGGCGGACCCAGAACGTCGCGGGTGAGCAGGTTTTTGTACCCGCGCCCGATCATGTGCGGGGTGCTCGTGTCCCGTGGATCACCGGGTACCGCTGAGTTGAGTTCAGTCTCCCAGCGGTCCAACCGGGTCGCCTCGTCGTCGATGCTGCGAGCGAATTCGGTGATCGCGGGCGGACCACCGATGGCCTGCAGCAGCAGGTTCCCGGCGGTGTTGTCGCTGACCTGCAGGGCCGCCTGACACAGTTCGTCCAACGTCATGTCTCCGCCGGCCCGGGGCGCAGTCCTCGGCGAGTTCGCGACGATCTCGGCCGGATCGACGGACACCTTCTGATCGAGCGCCAGTTCGCCCCGCTCCGACTTCTGCAGGACCGCGGCGGCCGCGTACGTCTTGAACGTCGAACACACCGCGAACAACTCGGCGTTGCGGTGGCTGACGTTGCGCCCGGTCTCGATATCGACGGCGTGGACGCCAACGACGGCATTGTGCCTACGCTCCAGGGCATCGAGCCGTTCGTTGATCGGTGGGACCGGCTCCCCCGGGTCGGCCAGTACGGGTGCGGGCGCGCTTGTGGCCACGGCGAGCGTCAACCCGCCGAGCAGCGCCTGGCGCCGGGACAGTCGAGTCATCGGCTCCACAGTACCGATCAGCCCGCAATGCTCCGGAGCGGCTGTGGCAGAGACTTTTTCGATCGCTGTGGGCCAAGGACGGCGGCGCCGTAGGGCCGGGTCAGCAATTGGCGCGCGATGGCGTTCACCTCGTCGAGGGTGACTTCGTCGATCTTGCCGAGGGTGTGCGCGATGCTGCGGTGTTCGCCGTAGTTGAGCTCACTGCGGCCGATGCGGTTCATCCGGGAACCGGAATCCTCCAGCCCGAGCACCAACCCGCCGCGCATCGATCCCTTGGCGATTCGGCATTCCGCTTCGGTGATGCCGTCGCGCGCCACATTCTCGACCACTTCGGTGGTCACCCGGACCACTTCGTCGAAGCGTTCGGGCTGGCACGCGGCGTAGATCGACAGCGCTCCACTGTCGGAGAAGGTGTCCACGGTCGAGTACACCGAGTACGCCAGGCCGCGGGTCTCCCGAATCTGTTGGAACAGCCGCGAACTCAGGCCTCCGCCCAACGCCGTGTTGAGCACCGACAGCGCCCACCGATGGTCCCAGTTCCTGCCGGGGGTTCGCACACCGATCGACAGGTGCGTCTGTTCGGCATCGCGGGTGACCAGCTGCAGGGTCGGCGTGCCGGTCACCCGGCCGGTGCCCTTACGCGGGGCCACCGGACTGCGGCCGCGAACCAGCTTCGAGCCGAAATGCTCACGCACCAAAGCGACTACGTCATCGTGCTCGACGTTGCCCGCGACCGCCACAACCATCCGTTCGGGGATGTAGCGGCGGAGATGGAAGGAATGCAGTTGTGCCCGCGTCATCGCCGAGACCGACTCGACGCTGCCGATCACCGGACGGCCGACCGGGTGCTCGCCGAACATCGCCGAGAGGAACACGTCGCCGAGCGTGTCCTCCGGGTCGTCGTCGCGCATCGCGATTTCCTCGAGAACAACATCGCGTTCGATCTCGACGTCGTCAGCTGCACAGCGGCCACGGAGTACCACGTCGGCCACCAGGTCGATGGCCAATTCCAGGTCGGTGTCGAGCACGTGCGCGTAGTAGCAGGTGTGCTCTCTGGCCGTGAACGCGTTCAACTCGCCGCCGACCGCATCGACCGACTGCGCGATCTCGACAGCGGTGCGTGTCGGCGTCGACTTGAACAGCAGGTGTTCAAGGAAGTGCGCCGCGCCTGCGACGCTTGCACCTTCGTCACGGGAACCGACGCCGACCCACACGCCGACGGACGCCGAATGCACCGACGGGATGTACTCGGTGACCACCCGCAGGCCGCCCGGCAACGTGGTTCGACGGACGGCCGCGGATGTTTCGTCGCCGCGCTGGCCGCGACGCAAGGCCCTAACTGTTGGCCGTTGCGGCATCGGCTGGCGCAGGCGCGTTCTCTGTTGCCTCTGCGACCTCGTCTTCGGCTACGAGGACCAGCGAGATCTTGCCGCGGTTGTCGATGTCGGCGATCTCCACACGCAGCTTGTCGCCGACGTTGACCACATCCTCGACCTTGGCGATGCGCTTGCCCCTGCCGAGCTTCGAGATGTGCACAAGGCCGTCACGGCCCGGAAGAAGCGACACGAAGGCACCGAAATCGGTTGTCTTGACTACGGTTCCGAGGAACCGCTCGCCGATCTTGGGCAGCTGCGGGTTGGCGATGGCGTTGATCTTGTCGATCGCGGCCTGCGCCGACTCACCGTTGGTCGCACCGACGAACACCGTGCCGTCGTCCTCGATCGAGATGGACGCGCCGGTCTCCTCGGTGATCGAGTTGATCATCTTGCCCTTGGGCCCGATGACCTCGCCGATCTTGTCGATCGGCACCTTGATCGTGGTGATCCGCGGCGCGTACGGGCTCATCTCGTCGGGGGCATCGATGGCCTCGGCCATCACCTCGAGGATGGTCAGTCGCGCATCCTTGGCCTGCGACAGGGCGCCGGCCAGCACCTGTGACGGTATCCCGTCGAGCTTGGTGTCCAGCTGGAGCGCGGTGACGAAGTCCTTGGTGCCTGCGCACTTGAAGTCCATGTCGCCGAACGCATCCTCGGCGCCGAGGATGTCGGTCAGCGTGACGAAGCGCCGTTCGGTCTTACCGTCAACCTCAACATCGTCGGACACCAGACCCATGGCGATGCCTGCCACCGGCGCCTTCAGTGGCACACCGGCGTTCAGCAGCGACAGGGTGGACGCACACACCGAACCCATCGACGTCGAGCCGTTGGAGCTCAGCGCCTCAGAGACCTGCCTGATGGCGTACGGGAACTCCTCGATGCTCGGCAGCACCGGCATCAGCGCACGCTCGGCGAGCGCACCATGGCCGATCTCGCGCCGCTTGGGCGATCCGACGCGACCGGTCTCACCGGTCGAATACGGCGGGAAGTTGTAGTGATGCATGTAGCGCTTTGAGGTCTCCGGTCCCAGCGAGTCGATCTGCTGGGCCATCTTGATCATGTCCAGCGTGGTGACACCGAGGATCTGCGTCTCGCCGCGCTCGAACAGCGCGCTGCCATGCGCGCGGGGCACGACGGCCACCTCGGCGCTCAGCGCACGGATATCGGTGATGCCGCGACCGTCGATGCGGAAGTGGTCGGTCAAGATACGCTGGCGCACAAGCTTTTTGGTCAGCGAGCGGTATGCCGCGCCGATCTCTTTCTCGCGGCCGGCGAACTGCTCAGCCAGCCGTTCGACGACCTCGGCCTTGATCTCGTCGGTGCGGTCGTTGCGCTCGTTCTTGCCAGCGATGGTCAGGGCCTTGGACAGCTCGTCGGTTGCCACCGAGGCGACTGAGTAGTACACGTCGTCGCCGTAGTCGGGGAAGACGGGGTACTCGCCGGTCGGCTTGGCCGCACGAGCGGCCAGCTCCTGCTGCGCGGCGCACAGCGTGGCGATGAACGGCTTGGCGGCCTCGAGGCCTTCGGCGACTACGGCTTCCGTCGGCGCCTGCGCACCACCGGCGATCAGCTCGATGACGTTCTCGGTGGCCTCGGCCTCGACCATCATGATGGCCACGTCGTTGTCTTCGAGCACACGGCCGGCGACGACCATGTCGAACACGGCGCCCTCGAGCTGCTCCACGGTCGGGAAGGCGACCCAGGTGCCGTCAATCAGCGCGACGCGCACCGCGCCGATGGGCCCGGAGAACGGCAGGCCCGCCAGCTGGGTGGACGCCGATGCGGCGTTGATGGCCACCACGTCGTACAGATCGTTGGGATCCAGGCTCATCACGGTGACGACGACCTGGATCTCGTTGCGCAGGCCGCTGACGAACGACGGGCGCAGCGGCCGGTCGGTCAGGCGGCAAGTCAGGATCGCGTCGGTGGAGGGGCGGCCCTCGCGGCGGAAGAACGAGCCGGGGATGCGGCCCGCGGCGTACATCCGCTCTTCGACGTCGATCGTCAGCGGGAAGAAGTCGAAGTGGTCCTTCGGGTTCTTGCTGGCGGTGGTTGCCGACAGCAGCATGGTCTCGTCGTCGAGGTAGGCGACGACGGAACCGGCGGCTTGCTGGGCGAGCCGTCCGGTCTCGAAGCGGATGGTGCGGGTGCCGAAGCTCCCGTTGTCGATTGCGGCGGTCGACTCGTACACGCCGTCTTCAATTTCAACTACAGACATGGACGTCCGTATGGCCTCTCTGATTCTGTGTTCAGCTGTTTCGCGCTGTCACAGCGTCTGAACCACCGGCCTCGATGCGGCTACGGCCATCGATCGAAGCTGTCGGACCCTGTCCCTTTTTCGGGAAGACCCGGCAGCCACTACCGAAGACCGCGCGATCAAGCGGGTTCCGATATGACACGCGGGAACGGTGCTCGCGGATCTGCGGGAACCGCACCCATTGTTCGCAGCCCAAACGGGCCGCAGAACGTTCCTATCCTACATTGCAGCAGGTACGGGACCGAAATCCCATCAACTACTGGAGTGAAGTCAGCGACGCAGGCCAAGCCGGTCAATCAGGGAGCGGTAACGCTCCACGTCGACCTGGGCCACGTACTTGAGCAGACGACGCCGCCGGCCGACCAGCAGCAGCAGCCCGCGCCGGGAGTGGTGGTCGTGCTTGTGCAGCTTGAGGTGCTCGGTCAGGTCGGCGATCCTCTTGGTCAGCAGCGCGACCTGGGCTTCCGGGGAGCCGGTGTCGGTGTCATGCAGGCCGTACTGGCCCAGAATGTCTTTTTTCTGTTCGGCAGTGAGCGCCACGAAATTAACTCCATATCCATCGGTCCGCGAACATTGGGGGCTAGGCCCCCTAATTAGCGCAGCCACCGCGAACTGCAGCACACGCTGTGTCGGCGAGCAGTCTAGCAGCGGGGTCGCTGAGCTGCGAAATCGTCAAACTCGGCCTACTGCGCGGACAGAATCGTGCGGGCGTGCTCGGTGTCATCGCCCATCGTCGCCACCAGGTCCTCGACGTGGGCGAATTTCTCCTGGCCACGGATGCGTGCGACGAAGTCCACCGCAACGTGCTGGCCGTACAGGTCGGCGGTGGTGTCGAGGACGAACGCCTCCACGGTGCGGGTGCGCCCCGAGAACGTCGGGTTGGTGCCGACCGAGACCGCGGCCTGATACCGCTCGCCGGGTATGACGGTGCCGGTGATCGGGCCGTGTCCCAGGACGGTGAACCACGCCGCGTACACGCCGTCGGCGGGGATCGCCGAGTACATCGGCGGCGCCACGTTGGCGGTCGGGAAGCCCAGCACCTTGCCGCGGCCGTCGCCGCGCACCACCACTCCCTCTACCCGGTGCGGACGGCCCAGCGCTTCGGTGGCCGCGACCACGTCGCCTGCGTCAACGCAGGACCGGATGTAGGTCGACGAGAAGGTGATGTCCTCGTTCTGGTGGTGCTCACTGACGAGCGACATGCCCTGCACCGCAAAGCCGAACCGCTCGCCCGCCTTGTGCAGCGTGTCGACGTTGCCTGCGGCCTTCTTGCCGAAGGTGAAGTTCTCCCCCACGACAACCTCGACGACGTGCAGGTGTTCGACGAGCAGCTCATGGATGTAGCGATCAGGGGTGAGCTTCATGAAGTCGGTGGTGAACGGCATCACCAGGAATACATCGATGCCCAATTCCTCGACGAGTTCGGCACGGCGGGTCAACGTGGTCAGCTGCGCCGGATGGCTGCCGGGGAACACGACCTCCATCGGATGCGGGTCGAATGTCATCAGCACCGACGGAACGCCGCGAGTCCTGCCCGCCTTGACGGCGTGGCCGATCAGCTCCTGGTGCCCTCGGTGTACACCGTCGAACACGCCGATCGTTACGACGCATCGGCCCCAGTCCGTCGGGATGTCTTCTTGCCCCCGCCAGCGCTGCACAGCCGCAAGCCTACGGCGCGCTCACTCCGCGGGCGGCGCGAGATCCCCAGATCAGGTGATGATTGCCTAAACTTTGTAATCGTGAGTCCGAACGGTAACCCGCGCGACTTGACGACGGTTGCCCAGGACTATCTCAAAGTCATCTGGACCGCCCAGGAATGGTCGCTGGAAAAGGTCAGCACCAAGATGCTTGCCGAGCGGATCGGCGTGTCGGCCAGTACGGCGTCGGAGTCCATCCGCAAGCTCGCCGACCAGGGACTGGTCGATCACGAGAAGTACGGCGCCGTGACGCTGACGGAGGCAGGCCGACGCGCTGCTCTTGCGATGGTGCGCAGGCACCGGCTGATGGAAACGTTCCTGGTCCGCGAACTCGGCTACAGCTGGGACGAGGTGCACGACGAGGCCGAGGTTCTCGAGCATGCGGTGTCCGACCGGATGCTCGACCGCATCGACGCCAAGCTGGGTCACCCCACCCGCGATCCGCACGGCGATCCGATCCCAGCCGCTGATGGGCAGGTGCCCACCCCTGATGCGCGGCAGTTGTCGGTGTGCCAGAACGGTGATGCGGGCACGGTGGCCCGGATCTCCGATTCCGACCCCGAGATGCTGCGGTATTTCGACAGCGTCGGCATCAGCCTGGATTCTCGGCTGCGGGTGCTGGCTCGCCGCGATTTCGCAGGGATGATCTCGGTGTCCGTGAAGAATCCAGGGTCGGCCGGCGATATGGAAATAACGGTCGATCTGGGAAGCCCTGCCGCAGAAGCGATCTGGGTGGTCGGCTAGAGAGTCGCCGGGCGCAGCACCACTACCGACTTCGTGCGCTCCGCTTCGTCTTTCAACAGTGCTATGACCTGCCCATCGGGTGCCGTCGCTGCGTAGACGCCGTCGATCTCAGCCGGTTTCAGCGGCCTGCCGTGCCGCGTGTCCTCCGCCTCCGCCGCAGACAGATCGCGGCGCGGAAACGCTTGCAGGCAGGCCTCATCCAGTGAGTAACTCAGCGTCGGCCGGTATGCGAGCTCGTCCAGAGTGCGCGCCTGATCGAGCCCGAACCCGCCGACCCGGGTGCGCCGCAGTGCGGTGAGATGTCCGCCGACACCCAAGGCATCGCCCACGTCGCGCGCCAGCGCACGAATGTACGTGCCACTGGAGCAGTCGACCTCAACATCCACGTCGACGAGGCCCTCATGCCGCCGGACCGCGAGCACGTCGAACCGGTCGATCCGGACACTACGCGGCGCCAGTTCGACGACCTGGCCTTCGCGGGCCAACGTGTAGGCCCGCTTGCCGCCCACCTTGATCGCGCTGACCGCCGACGGCACCTGTGCGATCTCGCCGCGAAGCCCGGCGACGGCCTCACTTATCTGTGCGTCGGTGACGTCGTCGGCCGAAACGGTCTGTAGGACTTCACCTTCGGCGTCCTCGGTCGATGTGGTCTGTCCGAGCCGGATGGTTGCGGCATAGGACTTGTCGGTTGCGGTCAGCAGACCGAGGATCTTGGTGGCCCGTTCGATTCCGACGACAAGCACGCCGGTGGCCATCGGGTCGAGCGTGCCTGCGTGCCCCACCTTGCGGGTGCCGAAGATGCGCCGGCACCGGCCCACCACGTCATGGCTGGTGACGCCGGCAGGCTTGTCGACGACGACAAGGCCGGCATCGGTCATAACACGATCGCCGTCAGCGCCAGCCCGTCGCGAACCGACCAGCGGCCCGACAGCATCTCGAGCGGCGGCCCGAACTCGGCGGCCGGATCGATGAGGATGCGTGATTCGAATTCGCCCGCGGTTCCGCTGTCGTCGACGTCGAACGTGATGTGCGCGTCCTCGAAGCCGAGCCAGCGGTGCGTCACCGGATACCACGCCTTGTACGTCGCCTCCTTGGCGCAGAACAGGATTCGGTCCCAGTGCAAGCCGTCGGGCATCGCCTGCAATTCGGCACGTTCCTTCGGCAGGCTCACGGCGTCGAGCACACCCTTGGGCAGCACGTCGTGCGGTTCGGCGTCGATGCCGACCGAGCGCACCTGAGCCCGCCTGCCGACGGCGGCGCCGCGGAAGCCAGTGCAGTGGGTGAGGCTGCCGACGACGCCGTCGGGCCAGCAGGGTTCGCCCTTGTCTCCCTTGAGGATCGGCACCGGCGCGACGCCCAGCTCCCCCAACGCCTGCCGGGCGCAGTACCGAACGGTGATGAATTCGTTGCGCCGCTTCGCCACCGACTTCGCTATCAGTGGTTCTTCTTCCGGCAACGGCGCCAGTTCCGGTGGGTCGTCATACATTTCGGCGGCGGCCAGGGCTGGGGGCACCTCCGCCCCGGAGGGTAGGGGGACGACGCCGGGCAGCACCCCGGACAGCAGCGCCGCAACGATCGTCATGACTGCCTGCTCTGAATTCGTTGTTGCACCTTCTCGGCGTGGTCGCGCATCTCCTGGGTGATCTCGAAGTGGCCACCGAACTCGTTGAGGTAACCCGGTGCGTACTTCGGGTCCGGCAGCACCTGGCGCAGCCAACGATATGGCTTGCGGCGCCGCCATTCTCGCGGATAGCCCACCGACACCTCTTCGAACCGCACACCGTCATACCAGGTGGTGCGCGGGATGTGCAGGTGGCCGTATACCGAGCAGATCGCGTTGTAGCGAGTGTGCCAGTCGGCGGTAGCGGTGGTGCCGCACCACAGCGCGAACTCCGGGTAGAACATCGCATCGCACGGCTCGCGCACCAGCGGGAAGTGGTTCACCAGCACCGTCGGCGTCATCCAGTCGAGGTCCTCCAGCCGCTTGCGGGTGTAGGACACCCGGTCGCGGCACCACGCATCGCGGGTGGCGTAGGGCTCTGCGGACAGAAGGAACTCGTCGGTGCCAACCACGTTGCGCTCCCTGGCGATGGCCAGCCCCTCGGCCTTGGTCGCCGCGCCCTGCGGGAGAAAGGTGTAGTCGTAAAGCAGGAACATCGGCACGATGGTCGCCGGGCCGCCCTCCTCGTTCCACACCGGATACGGGTGCTCGGGCGTGATGATGCCCATCTCGTCGCACATGTTGACGAGGTAGTCGTAGCGGGCCTTGCCGAAGATCTGCATCGGATCCCGGTTGGTGGTCCACAGCTCGTGGTTGCCCGGCACCCAGATGACCTTGGCGAACCGTTTGCGAAGCAGGTCGAGCGCCTCGTGGATCTCGTCGGTGCGTTCGCCGACATCCCCCGCCACGATCAGCCAGTCATCGGGCGTGGACGGGTGCAGCGACTCGGTCACCGGCTTGTTGCCCGTGTGACCCGTGTGCAGGTCGCTGATCGCCCAAAGTGTGGGTCGGCGGCCGTCACGTGTCACAGCCGACCAGCCTACTTGCGATACCGTCGGCACCCGGATCGGCAACTAGAACATGTTCTTGTTTCCCGTCCTGGGCGCCGCGGCGGACCGCTACACTCCCCGCAGGGTCGGACAACAAGGGCGGCGCAGCCGCCACGAGGCAGGGGGTTTGATGACCGCCAAACTGCGCGTCCTGTCGGCGCTGTGCGCGCTGGTTGCGGCGGTGATCGTGGTCTGGCAGACCAACCCGGCCGGCCCGGTCGCGGCAGGCAGTGTCGAGCTGCGCTCCACGGCGGCTCCCCTGTCCGATGTCAGCACGACGATCAAATGGCCCGTGGTCGAGACGGTCAACCCGCGGCCCTTCAACCCATGTGAGGACATTCCGCTCGACGTGATCCAGCGGATCGGCCTGGCCTTCACGCCGCCGTCGCCCGAGGACGGCCTGCGCTGCCACTACGACGCCGGTAACTACCAGATGGCCGTCGAGGCGTTCGTCTGGCGCACCTACGAGCAGACCCTGCCGCCAGATGCCCTCGAGCTCGATATCAACGGGCATCGCGCCGCCCAGTACTGGGTCATGAAGCCGACGGACTGGAACGACCGCTGGTGGATCACCTGCATGGTCACGTTCAAGACCAGCTACGGCGTCATCCAGCAGTCGCTCTTCTACTCGCCCATCACGTCCGCCGACAACCCGGACTGCCTGCAGACCAACCTGCAGCGCGCCCGTGAGCTGAGCCCGTTCTACATCTACTAGCGCGTGATCTTGTCCATCGGGATCGAGCGTTCGAGCATCCCGTAGGTCTCCTCGCCGTCCCATCGATAACGCACCCCCGCCTGCTGCAGTGCCGGGAACGTCCAATTCGCGAGCTTGGCCAACTGATCGGCGGGAATCTCGCTTGGGTCGGTGATGTCGTGGGTGGAAACCACTGTCTCGCCCTCGATGCGCACGGTCGCGTCGGCGGTCTGCAGCACCACGGACACGTCCTCACCGAGCGGCTGCAGCTTCGTCAGCCACGGCGCTTCGATGACCCGTGCCGGGATGAGGTCGCCGTCACCGTCGAACACGTAGCCCTCGTTGAACGTGGGCTGGCCGTCGGGGCGCGGCGGGTAGGCGATGTAGCCGAACGCCCGACCGCTGCCGAACAGCGCCGACTGCCAGCAGTGCCCCCAGAATCCCTCGAGCTTGCGCACCCCCTGCCGGCGGATCCGCAGACCGCTGCCGGTGAACGCATGCTCGGTGCCGTCCACCCGCACTCCGCCGGTCGCGCGGAACAGCTGCTCGTAGCGGGGCCCGCCCATCAGGTCGCCCTCGATCGACGTCTTAAGCGTCGAACTCGCGTCGGCCTGCAGCGCGCCCTGCACCCACGGCGGCACGGCCAGCTTCGCCTCGACCTCGAACTGAAGATCGACCAGCGGCCCGTCCTTGCGGCCTTCGGCGAGGTCTGCCGATGACGTCTCCACCGCCTGCCCGTCGAACGTCATCGTCCATACGTTGAACGGCTCGACACAGGTGAAGGCCAGCGGGCCTGCGCCCAGCACCGTCGCCGTGCCGTCGGGGCCGTCGACTGGCCAACTGGCGGCGTCCTCGCGCAGCCGGTACACGCGGCCGTCGGGGAACGCGACGTTGACCTGTAGTCCGTGGGCATCCCAGTTCGCGGCCACCGCCTCGATGCCGATGCGGGGCAGGGCGACTTGGCCGCGGTCGTCGAACACCCAGAAGCTCACCGAATCCCGCATCTCGGGGTTGTCCGGCCGCTCGGCGAACATGTACTCCCGGGCCGGGTCGATGCCTCCTGTCAGGTCAATTGCCATACATGTTTCTCCATCTCTCGACGTAATCCGCGAAAAGCGGCCGAATCGCATTCAGGTCCAACCCGAATTCCTCGGGCGCGCGTGCGTTTGCGGCTCGCGCTTCTCGGCGTTGTCGGCCCACCATGCGCGCATCCGCGTTTCGAACTCATCGGTCACCGGCTCACCCAGCCAGCTGTACAGGCGACGGACCTCGCCGATCGGGTCGGCCTGCATGGCACGAAAGTCGATGTCGAAGAATCGGTGTCCGGCCCCGCCGTCGCGGAACTTCACAGCTCGGTCCATGCCGGTCGACCACTGCTGCACATTCAGCTCGCCGAGGTAGCGCCGGTCGAGGTGGTCGCTGAAACCGCCGACGATGTCGGCGTACACGTCGGCCACCGACAGGATCACGTCGGTCGGGTCGCGATGGGTCATCACGAATCGTGCGTCGGGGAAGACGCGGTCGAGGTAGTCCAGCGAAAGCACGTGCGCCGGTGACTTCAACCGCCACGGCCGGGCCGGCTCGCCCCAAGCCAGCAGCTTGAGCACGCGGCGCTCGTAACGGTAGGTCGACGTGAAGTCCGCCCGGTCGACGAGCCAGGCCGAGTACGACGGGATCTGGGCGAAGGCCTGGAAGATCTGCGACTTGAAATCGAGCGCCATCAGGTCAAGGCACTCCATCGGACCGTGCGCATCCTGTGGGACGTGGTGCCTGCTGCCCGCCATGATCTTCTGTTCGCCCGCAGGGATTCGCGGATCGTCGCCGTGCACAGTCGACGGCGGCGGGCAGGGCTGGGCCGCTTCCCAGCTGCCGCACATATCGGACGTTCGGGTCCTGCGCGAGCAGGAACGACAACGCCGTGGATCCCGTGCGCGGCAAGCCCATTCCGAACAGCGGCGCCTCGAGCGTCACGTCGTCGATCTCGGGGTGGCGGCGATACCAGTCCTCGACCTGCAGCCGCTGCGCGAGGTGAAGGGCGATGCGGTGGTACACGAATCCTTCGCCGCGGGCGTTCAGCCGCGCTTCGGCGCCCAGTGCCCGAACCAGGATCTCCAGGCCCTCGCGGAAGGAGTCGTCGCCGAAGTCCTCAAGCCCCGTTCGCTCGACGGCTGCCGCCATCAACTCGCCCGGTGATGCCACAGTGCACCTCCAACGCAATTGGTGACAGTATACTGCCGCTATTGTGAGTGACTCGTCAATAGGGACCCGGCGCACCTACGACAACCGCGCGCGTCAGGAGAAGGCGGCGCAAACGCGGGAGCGGATCATCGCCGCAGGCAGCCAACTGGTGCACGAGTACGACAGCTGGAGTTGGCGCGACCTGACCTTCCGGGCCGTCGCCGAGCGCGCAGGCGTAGGCGAACGCACGGTGTATCGCCACTTCCCGACCGAACGGCACCTGCACGACGCGGTCATGGCGCGGTTGGAGTCCGAGGCAGGCGTGTCCTATGTGGACGTCGACCTGACGAACCTCGCCGAAACGACGGCGCGCGTTTTCGCGGCGCTGCAACGGTTTTCGGTTCGTGAATGGGTTCCGACGCCGAACGACTCGGCGTTCGTCAGCTCCGACCAGCGCCGGCGCGAGGCGCTACTGCGCGCCGTTTCGGCGGCATCCCCACAGCGACCGGAGCGGGAACAGCGGACGATGGCGGGCCTTCTCGACCTCCTGTGGACCCCGGCGTCCTACGAGCGGCTGGTCGGTGTGTGGGGGCTCGAAGGCGACGACGCCACGCGCGCGATCGAATGGCTGATGGCCAAGGTGGTTGAGGCGATCGAGGCCGACGATCCGCCTCGTGCGTAATCTTCGTTAGGTGACCGCAGTATCGACCGCCGCCCCGTCACCCGTCCGTTCGCGCATCAGGCAGTACACCGGCCGCGCCGTCAGCACCCTGCTGAAGCTTCCGCCGCACACCACCGAGTACACCGTGCATCGCGGGCTCCGTGTGCCGATGCGGGACGGCGTTCACCTGATCGCCGACCATTACGAACCCGCGACGACGGAACCGGCGGGCACGTTGTTGGTCCGCGGCCCATACGGCCGCGGGTTTCCGTTCTCGACGCTGTTCGCCGCCGTCTACGCATCGCGCGGCTATCACGTCGTCGTCCAAAGCGTCCGGGGAACCTTCGGCTCCGGGGGCGAATTCACGCCGATGGCCCACGAAATCGCCGACGGCGCAGACACCGCCGCCTGGCTGCGCGACCAACCGTGGTTCACCGGATCGTTCGCCACCGTCGGGCCGTCCTATCTCGGCTTCACCCAATGGGCCCTGCTGACCGACCCGCCGCCGGAGATGAAGGCCGCGGTCATCACCGTCGGCCCGCACGATCTCAGCGCCCCACGCTGGGGTACCGGTTCGTTCGGACTCAACGACTTCCTCGGCTGGAGCGACATGGTCGCCCACCAGGAGGAGTCCAGATTCCGCGCCCTTATTCGGCGGGTGCGGGCGCGAGGCGCGCTCGCCAAGGCGACCAGCGCGCTGCCCGTCGGCGACGCTGGCCGGGCACTGCTCGGCACGGGCGCGCAGTGGTACGAATCCTGGCTCGAGCATCCCGAACACGACGACCCGCACTGGGCCCCATTGCAACTGCATCAGGCGCTGGAGCGCACACAGATTCCAGTGCTGCTGCTCGGCGGATGGCCTGACCTATTTCTCGAGCAGACGCTGACGCAGTACCAACGCCTTCGTGAGCGTGGGGTGCCCGTCGCAGTGACCATCGGGCCGTGGACCCACACGGAGCTGATGACAAAGGGGGCACCCACCGTCATCAGGGAATCGTTGGGCTGGTTGGACACTCACCTTGCAGGGACCCGCACGGTGGCACGCAAACCTGTACGGATTCACGTCAACGGGCACGGATGGAAGGACCTGCCCGACTGGCCACCCGCGATGCCCGAGCACGTGTCGTATCTGCAGCCGGCGGGACGGCTCGGCGACACCGCACCCGGTGCGGACACACCGTCGTCGAGCTTCACCTTCTACCCCGCGGACCCGACACCAACCATCGGCGGCCGGCTGTTGTCACGGGAGGGCGGCTACCGCAACGACACCCCGCTGGCCCAGCGCGCGGACGTGGTGACGTTCACCGGCGTGCCGCTGCAGGCGGATCTTTACGTCGTCGGGAGCCCTCTGCTACAGCTGTCGCATTCGTGCGATAACCGCTACAACGACCTGTTCGTCCGGATCAGCGAGGTGGACGGGCGGGGCCGTTCCCGCAACGTGAGCGACGGATATCTCTGCGCGACACCGGATTCCCGTGACGTGCGCATCGAACTGGACGCAGTCGCACACCGCTTCCGCGCCGGTTCGCGCATCCGGGTTCTGATCGCAGGCGGATCGCACCCGCGGTTCGCCCGCAACCTCGGCACCGGAGAACCACTGATCAGCGGGCGGCAGCTGGCGTCGGCCACCCACACGGTGCACCTCGGCGATGGCGGCACGTCGCGACTCGTGCTGCCCGCGGGTCCGCGTCTCCCCTAGCCGACTGCGCTACGCACGCGCTCAGCGATCTCCTGCAATGTCACGTCGTCGTGCACCGTCGCTTTCCAGGCCGGGTCTACGGCCAGCGGAACCCAGCTCTTGCAGCCCGCGTAGTCGGGCGTGCGCTCTAGCCGCAGCGGCTCGACCAGCGGGCTAGCTTGCACCACCAGCACGGTGAGCCGGTGCTTGGGCCGAAAGTCGAGCCGGTCCTCGCGGACCGATTCCGCGGTCCAGATGTGCAGTGAGGCGATCTCGTCGAGCGCTTCTGGTCGGTTAACCTCAACGGCAGCAACCACTTTGGCGCCCGCGCGGATGACCACCGCATCGTCGGTGCTGTCGGCTGCCGCTGCATCGAGCAGATCACGATGTTCGGGCCGCACCCGCTCGGCGTGACTGTGGGCGACGGTCGGGAACAGCAGGAAGCGCGATGCCGATAAAGCGAACCGCTTCTCGTGAATTCCGCCCTTGCGTAGCAGCACGGTCTGGCGGCCGTCGAGCATCGCATGCACCGCCGCGCTCCACTCCTTCAGCGCGGGTTGGGTCAGCGTCGTCGTCATGCCAGATTGAGGCGCGTCCGCACCTCGGGCCGGCGCAGCGGCGGCACGGTTTTGGGCGGTTGCCGCCGCGGCGCCAGGTCCGCCAGCAGTCGTGTGGTCGTCGTGGTGACTTCGGCGACCGCGGTTTCGAAGGCGTCGGTGTTCGCGCCCGTCGGCCGGGTCATACCGCTGACCTTGCGGACATATTGGCGCGCGGCCGCCTCGATCTCCTCCGCTGTCGCCGCCGGTTCCAGGCCGCGCAGCTCCGTGATGTTTCGGCACATCCCCCCACGATAGGTTGATGCCATGACCGACGACGTCCTACTCATCGACACCGAAGACCGGGTGCGCACCCTGACGCTGAACCGGCCGCAGGCCCGCAACGCGCTGTCGTCGGCGTTGCGCACGCAGTTCTTCGGCGCGCTGCGCGATGCGGAGGCCGATGACGCGGTCGATGTCGTCATTGTCACCGGCGCCGACCCGGTGTTCTGTGCGGGCCTGGACCTGAAGGAACTCGGCGATTCGTCGCAACTTCCGGACATCTCGCCGCAGTGGCCGCCGATGACCAAGCCGGTGATCGGCGCGATCAACGGCGCGGCCGTGACTGGCGGGCTGGAACTCGCGCTGTACTGCGACATCCTGATCGCCTCCGAGCAGGCCCGATTCGCTGACACGCACGCCCGCGTCGGGTTGCTGCCCACCTGGGGTCTGTCGGTGCGCCTGCCGCAGAAGGTCGGCGTCGGGATGGCTCGCCGGATGAGCCTGACCGGTGACTACCTGTTGGCCGCCGATGCGCTGCGCGCCGGCCTCGTCACAGAAGTGGTGCCGCACGACCACCTGCTTGCGTCGGCCCGCCGGATCGCGGCGTCGATCGTCGGCAACAACCAGAACGCGGTGCGGGCGCTACTGGCGTCCTACCACCGCATCGACGATGCGTCGACCGGCCCTGGCCTGGCGATCGAGGCGGCGTCGGCGAAGCAGTGGATGAGCACAGCCACCGGCGACGACATCGCCGCAAACCGCGACGCGGTGCTGCAACGCGGGCGTGCACAGGTGCGCTGAATTTTCGTACGCTGCAATCGTGAACAAAGCGCACGAGGCCTGCGGCAGCGACGAATGGCGGCAGGCGATACGAGAAGTCATACTGCCCTGGGCGTTGGGCGAGACCGACCTCGGTGACGACGTGCTCGAGGTCGGACCCGGTTATGGCGCAACGACCGATGTGCTCAGCCAGTCGGCACCGCGGGTCACCTCGGTCGAGATCGACAACGAGCTCGCGGCGATGCTGGCGGAGCGCTTCGCCGAAGTCCCGTCGGTCGAAATCGTGCACGCCGACGCGACTTCGCTCGCCTATGCCGACGACCGATTCTCCGGGGCGGCATGTTTCACGATGCTCCATCATGTCCCGACGAATGAGCTGCAGGATCGGCTGTTCGCGGAGATCGCCCGGGTACTGCGGCCCGGCGCACCGCTGGTGGCCAGCGACAGCCTGGCCAGCGATGAGCTCAAGGCCCACCATGAGGACGACACGTACAACCCCGTCGACCCGTCGACACTGCCCTCTCGGCTGGCCACGGCCGGTTTTGAGGACGTCGAGGTGCGCACCAACCCGTTCGGTTGGGCCGTTATCGCACGAGTCGCGAAAAACTAGTTCCGCAATAGTGCGCCGCGCTTCGTCATCGATCCGCCGCCGCCCCTACCGCCGGGCAGCTCCGTACGGCCTTAGGCGGTGCCCGGCACCAGCCATTGACCGGAGAACGCGCGCCAGCCGACGAACGCCAGCCGTAGAACCATGAACGCGCTCAGGCCCGACCATATGCCGAGCAGGCCCCAGCCGAATGCCAGCGAGAGCCAGATCAGCGGCAGGAACCCGACCAGCGCGCTGATCAGCGTGGCATTGCGCATGAACTTCGCGTCGCCCGCGCCGAGCAGTACGCCGTCGAGCGCGAAAACAATTCCGGCGACCGGCAATTGGGCCACCATGAACCACCACGGCACCCCGATCGCGTCGAGGACCGACCGGTCGTCGGTGAACACGCTCGGGAACACCGAAGCGCCAACGGCGAATATCCCGGCCAGCAGCGCGGAGGCCAGCGTCGAAAAGATTGTCACCCGCCATGCGACGGACTTGGCGTGCGCAAGCTGTCCGGCACCCAACGCCGCCCCCACCAGCGACTGCGCGGCGATGGCAAGCGAATCAAGCACCAGCGCAAGGAAATTCCACAACTGCAGCACCACCTGGTGCGCGGCGACGGCGGCAGCGCCGAACCGGGCGGCGACGGCGCCGGCGGATACGAAACAGGCCTGGAACGCCATCGTGCGCAGCAACAGATCGCGACCCATGACGACCTGGGCGCGCAGCACCGCCGGTTGGATCCGCAGCGGCACCCGCTCGGCAAGCAGCGAGCGCAGGAACAACAGCGCGGCCACCCACTGCCCCACCAGGTTGGCGATCGCCGAACCGGCCAGCTCCAGCCTCGGCATGCCCAGCCAGCCGTACACCAGCAGCGGGCAGAGCACGGCCGACACCGCGAACCCCGCGACGACGTAGCGCAGCGGCCGTCCGGTGTCCTGCACACCACGCATCCAGCCGTTCCCCGCCGCCGAGACCAGAATCGCAGGCACGCCAACGATCGCGATGCGAACCCACGGCAGCGCGGCTCCGGCGATGTCTCCGCCCGCCGCCAACGCCGACACCAGCGGCACCGCGGCGGCCTCGACCGCGACGACGATCAGCGCGCCCAAGCCCAGCGCCAGCCAGGTGGCCTGCACCCCTTCACCGACGGCCGACGCGCGGTCGCCCGCCCCGAAGAGGCGGGCCGAGCGTGCGGTGGTGCCGTAGGACAAGAAGGTCATCTGCGAACTGAGCGTGCTCAGAATCAGGCCACCGATGGCCAGGCCGGCCAGCGGTAATGCACCCAACCGTCCGACGACTGCGATGTCGAAGAGCAGATAGATCGGTTCGGCGGCCAGCACTCCCAGCGCGGGAAAGGCCAGTGCGGCGATGCGCCTGCCGGTGGCCGGGGCGACCGGCAGATCGCCCTCCGGCTCAACCAAGAGCGGTATAAAGCGCCTGCACGACGTCGTCGGCGGACCCGGTCGCGGAGTAGCCGGCGGCCAAGCGGTGCCCACCGCCGCCGAAGACGCTGGCGACCGCGGCCAAATCGTAGGACTTCGCGCGCATCGACACCGACCAATGCGCGGGCTCGATCTCCTTGAACACCGCAGCCACCTCGGCCTGTTGCGTGGTGCGCACGATATCGACGATGCTCTCGACTTCCTCAGGACGCGCGTTCGTCCATTCCTGGTGTCCGACAACGGCATACACCAGACCTCGCCCACCGGCGGCGTCGGGGCGAAGCTGCGCCGACGACAGTACGCGCGACAACATCGGCAGCCACGCGAACGGGTGGGTGTCAAGCAATGTGCGGCTGATCGAGGCATTGTCCACGCCGAGCTCCAGGAGACGAGCGGCCAGGCGGTGCGCGCGGGCGCTGGCCCACCGGAACGAACCGGTGTCAGTGGTCAGCCCGGCGTACAGGCAGTGTGCGACGCCGACGTCGATCGGTTTGCCCCAGGCGTCGAGCAGCTCGGCGACCAGCATCGTCGTGGAGTCGGCCGATGGATCGACGTAATTGGCCGTGCCGAAAAGCAGGTTGGAGGCGTGGTGATCGATCACCAGTACCTCTTGGCCAGAGTCTGCGACCTCACGCAGCGCACCGAGTCGGTTGACGCTCGGAATGTCGACGGTAACGACCAGATCGGCGTCCCGCCGCATCGCCTCCGGCCCCACCAGCAGGTGGCCACCCGGCAGCGACTGCAGTGATTCGGGCAGGTCGGCGGGTGCAGCGAAGCTGACCTGGACGGACTTGCCTACGTGGTCGAGCACCAGCGCCAGCGCCAGACCGGCGCCGATGGTGTCGGCGTCGGGATAGACGTGGCAGACGACACTGACGGTGGCGGCCGTGTCCAGCAGGTCAGCCGCCTGGCGCGCGTCGACGCGCACGCCATCGATGGGAGGGGCGTCAGTCATCTTGTCGATCGCGGTCACCGGTGTCCTCAGCGTCAAGCCCATTGTCTAGGTCCCCGCTCGAACCCTCAGCCCCGCCCCTACGGTACGGGTCTTCCTCGCCCGCGTGCTTGGCACCCTGCCGAACTCTTGCCAAATCCTCATCTGCGGCGCGGGCGCGGGCAAGCAGGTCTTCCATGTGGTGTGCCGTGTCGGGAACGGTGTCGCGCATGAACGCCAAGGTCGGCGTGAACCGCACCCCGAGCGCGGCGCCCACTCTCGTACGCAGCACGCCCTTTGCCTTTTCAAGCGCCGCCGCCGCACCTGCATAGTCGGGCTCTTCCTCGAGACTGCGACCGAACACCGTGTAGTACAGCGTGGCGTCGTGCAGGTCGCCGGTGACCTTGGCGTCGGTGATCGTCACACCGGTAAGCCGCGGATCCTTGATCTCGTACTCGATCGCCGAGGCGACGATCGTGGAGATGCGCTTGGCCAACCGGCGTGCTCGTGCCGGATCAGGCATTTGTGCGGACTCTCCTACCCACGTTCTTTCTCTACCAGTTCGTAGGTCTCGATGACGTCGCCTTCCTTGATGTCGGAATACGACAGCGTCAGACCGCATTCGTAGCCGTCGCGCACCTCGGTGACGTCGTCCTTCTCCCGGCGCAACGATTGCACCGTCATGGTCTCCGCGACCACGACGTTGTCGCGCAGCAACCGCGCCTTCGAGTTGCGCCGGATGATGCCCGAGGTGACCAGGCAGCCGGCGATGTTGCCGACCTTCGACGACCGGAAGATCGCGCGGATCTCGGCCCGGCCGAGTTCCTTCTCCTCGTAGATCGGCTTGAGCATGCCTTTCAGCGCGCTCTCGATCTCGTCGATGGCCTGGTAGATGACCGAGTAGTAGCGGATCTCCACGCCTTCGCGGTTGGCCAGCTCAGTAGCCTTGCCTTCGGCGCGGACGTTGAACCCGATGATGATCGCGTCCGAGGCCGACGCCAGGTTGACGTTGGTCTCGGTGACACCACCGACGCCGCGGTCGATGACACGCAGCTCGACCTCGTCGTCGACCTGGATGCCGAGCAGGGCTTCCTCCAGCGCCTCGACGGTGCCGGCGTTGTCGCCCTTGAGGATCAGGTTCAGCTGGCTGGTTTCCTTCAGCGCCGAATCCAGATCCTCGAGGCTGATCCGCTTGCGGGTACGGGCGGCCAACGCGTTGCGCTTGCGCGCGCTGCGCCGGTCGGCGATCTGGCGGGCGATGCGGTCCTCGTCGACGACGAGGAAGTTGTCGCCCGCACCGGGCACCGACGTGAAGCCGATGACCTGCACCGGCCGCGACGGAAGCGCCGCCTCGACGTCCTCGCCGTGCTCGTCGACCATGCGCCGGACGCGGCCGTAGGCGTCGCCTGCCACCACCGAGTCTCCGACGTGCAGCGTGCCGCGGGTAATCAGCACGGTCGCCACCGGCCCTCGGCCGCGGTCGAGGTGCGCCTCGATCGCCACACCCTGGGCCTCCATGTCCGGGTTGGCCCGCAGGTCCAGCGCGGCGTCGGCGGTAAGGACGACCGCCTCGAGCAGGGCCTCGATGTTGGTGCCCTGCTTGGCAGAGATGTCGACGAACATGGTGTCGCCGCCGAATTCCTCTGGCACCAAACCGTATTCGGTCAGCTGCCCGCGGATCTTCTGCGGATCGGCACCCTCCTTGTCGATCTTGTTGACCGCCACCACGATCGGCACGTCGGCGGCCTGCGCGTGGTTGACCGCCTCCACCGTCTGCGGCATCACGCCGTCGTCGGCGGCGACCACCAGGATCGCGATGTCGGTGGCCTTCGCGCCGCGGGCACGCATGGCGGTGAACGCCTCGTGACCCGGGGTGTCGATGAAGGTGATCGGCCGCAGGTTGCCGTCGAGGTCGACCTCGACCTGGTACGCACCGATGTGCTGGGTGATACCGCCGGCTTCTTCCTCGCGGACGTTGGCCTTACGGATCGTGTCCAGCAGTCGGGTCTTGCCGTGGTCGACGTGACCCATGACGGTCACCACCGGCGGACGGGTCTCGAGGTCTTCCTCGCCGCCCTCGTCCTCGCCGTAGGTGAGGTCGAACGACTCGAGCAGCTCGCGGTCCTCGTCCTCGGGGGACACGACCTGAACCTTGTAGTTCATCTCGTTGCCGAGCAGTTCGAGAGTGTCGTCGCCGACCGACTGGGTCGCGGTGACCATCTCGCCGAGGTTGAACAGCGCCTGCACCAACGAGGCCGGGTTGGCGTCGATCTTCTCGGCGAAGTCCGACAGCGACGCGCCGCGGGCCAACCGGATTGTCTCGCCGTTGCCGTGCGGTAGCCGCACGCCGCCGACGACCGGCGCCTGCATGTTCTCGTATTCGGCGCGTTTCGCCCGCTTCGACTTGCGGCCACGCTTCGGTGCGCCGCCGGGACGACCGAAGGCGCCTGCGGCTCCGCCGCGCTGACCGGGGCGTCCGCCGCCCCCTCCAGGACGACCGCGATAGCCGCCACCTGCGGGGGCACCGCCACCGCCGCCGGGGCCACCGCCGCCGGCGGGACCACCGCCACCGCGGTAGTTACCACCACCGCCGCCTGCGCCACCTGGACGGCCACCGGCGCCTGCACCGGGACCACGACCACCGGGGCCGGGCCGGGCGCCGCCGGGGCCGGGCCGGGCGCCGCCGGGACGACCGGAAGGAGCGGGACGGGATCCACCCGGACGCGGGGGCATATTGCCCGGCGACATGCCGGGCCGCGGGGCGCCAGGACGGGGTGCCTGCGGACGCGGAATCGGCCGGTCGACCGGCTGCGCCGAGGAGAACGGATTGTTGCCGACGCGCGGGGTACGCGCGGCAGGCTTCGGCGCAGCGGGCGCGGGGCCGGGCCTCGGGCCAGGCGTTGCGCCGGGGGCCGGAGCCGGGCTGGTCGGTGTCCCGACTGGAGCCGCGGCTGCAGCCGCGGCAGGCGCTGCCGGTGGTTCCGCCGGGGCCACGGGGGCCGTCGGGGCCGCGGGCTTGGCGGCGGGCGCCTTCTCGGGGGCGGCCTTTGGCGCGGCGGCCTTGGCCGGCGAGCCGTTGCCGTCGGTCTTGGCCTTCTGGGCGGCCGGTTTCGCGCCGCCGAGTGATTCGCGCAGTCGCCGCGCGACGGGCGCCTCCACCGTGGAGGACGCTGATTTGACGAATTCGCCCTGTTCGCTCAGTCGGGCGAGTACTTCCTTGCTGGTGACACCGAGTTCCTTAGCCAACTCGTGTACGCGGGCCTTGCCTGCCACTACATCTCCTGTCTGAGAGGCGACAGCGGTGGTAGGGCCGCGCCTCGGGTTTAGCTATGACGCATGGTCATCGGGACTTCACGGTGTGCTCATGTTCTTCGCTGCCTGTTCTCTTGCCGGGTGCATCAAGCTCTCCACCTGCGCTGAAGTGCTCTAACACCGCGGTTATGTCCGGTGAACCGGTGATGCGCAGCGCTCGTGCGAATGCTCGCCGCCGAATTGCTGCGTCTAAGCACTGCGGATCGGGATGCAGCCAGGCACCCCGCCCCGGCAGTTTTCTCGCTCGATCAACGGTCACGGCTTGTTCGCCATTCCCGTCGACTGCGACCACTCGAAGCAGTTCGACGGCCAGCTCTCGCTTCCGGCAGCCAACGCACGTCCGAACCGGTCCCTCTGGGGGGTCGATCGCGGATCGAGCGTCAGCAGCCGAAGTCTCGCGCTGGATCACAGCTGAGTCTACCGTCTCAGTGCTTGCGCACTGAAACTGCGGTGCTGGTCGCGGGGGCCGGGCCCACGCGTCAGCCGGGGACTACCGGTCGCGCACCGCCCCGTGAGCCGCGTCTGGGTTGGGCTCGGGCTTACTGGCTGGCACGGCATCGCTTCGGATATCGATCCGCCAGCCGGTCAGTCGGGCGGCAAGACGGGCATTCTGGCCCTCCTTGCCGATCGCCAACGACAGCTGGAAATCGGGCACTACCACGCGGGCAGCGCGGCCGGACTCGTCGATGACGCTCACCGACACCACCTTGGCAGGCGACAGCGCATTCGCCACGAACCGGGCCGGGTCCTCGTCGTAGTCGATGATGTCGATCTTCTCGCCGGACAGCTCGCTCATCACGTTGCGCACCCGCTGGCCCATCGGACCGATGCAGGCGCCCTTGGCGTTGAGGCCGGGCACCCGCGAGGTGACAGCGATCTTGGAGCGGTGGCCGGCTTCCCGCGCCACCGCGACGATCTCGACGGACCCGTCGGCGATCTCGGGAACCTCCAGCGAGAACAGCTTGCGCACCAAGTTGGGGTGGGTGCGTGACAACGTGATCAGCGGCTCCCGGGCACCGCGGGTGACGCCGACGACGTAGCACCGCAGCCGGTCGCCGTGTTCGTACCGCTCGCCGGGGACCTGCTCGGCGGCGGGGATGACACCCTCGGATCCCTTGGTCTCGCTGCCCATTCGGACGACGACAAGGCCGCGGGCGTTCGCGCGCGCATCGCGCTGGATGACGCCGGCGGCGATGTCGCCCTCCCGCGCCGAGAACTCGCCGTAGTTCTTCTCGTTCTCCGCGTCGCGCAACCTCTGCAGGATCACCTGACGCGCGGTGGTCGCCGCGATGCGGCCGAAACCCTCTGGAGTGTCGTCCCATTCAGAGATGACGTTGCCGTCCTCGTCGGTCTCGCGCGCCATCACCTGGACGACTCCGGTCTTGCGGTCGATCTCGATGCGGGCGTCGGCCTCATGGCCTTCGGTATGGCGATAGGCGGTCAGCAGCGCCGACTTGATGGTCTCGACCACCACGTCGACCGTGATGCCCTTGTCGGCCTCGATGGCGTGCAATGCCGCCATGTCGATGTTCACGCTGAAGCCTCCTTCCCCAATTGGCCGGCAAGCTCCAGCTCACGCTGGTTTGGCGGCGAAAACTCAACCTGGACAACGGCTTTGGTGATGCCGCCGACAGGCAGTTCGCGGACCGAGAAGTTGGCCCTCGCGCCCTCGCGCACCACGAGTCGCACGGTGCCCTCGCGAACTTCGCCGAGCCGGCCGGTCAGTTGCGAGCCGTCGGACAGGGTGAGCTCGACCTTGCGACCACGGGCGCGCCGGTAATGCTTTTCGGTGGTCAACGGGCGATCGACGCCCGGCGAGGTGACCTCGAGGACGTAGGGCGGGGTGTCGACGCGGTCCAGCAGATCGGACGCGGACCGGGACAGCGCCGCGATCGAGTCGAGATCCAAAGGCTCGTCGCCGTCAGCGACCACAGTGATGCGGGGTGGGCGCGCTGCGGTGTCGACCAGCAGATCTTCGATTTCATAGCCCGCACGCGCGAACTCGCCGTCGAGTAGCTCGATCACCTGTTTCTGCGACGGTAATCCCGCAAATCGCTCCGTCACGGCGAGCTCCTCATCTTGAGTTGTCCGGACACGATTCCCCGCGGCGCAACTTGGAACCGACTATCAACGATACGCCAGGGCCGCCGTAGCAAGCGTCAAACGCGCGGCGGCGCCGGGCGGATGCAGAGCGCGAGCAATGGCAGGATGTTTTCCGTGCCGAGCCCTCCGCCGACAGTCAGCAGACGACGCGTGTTGTTCGGGGCGGCGGCTTTGGCACTGTTGGGCGGGACCGTCGCCGCGTGCGGGTCGTCGCCGCCACCACCGGAAGTCGACGAGCTGGCCGCCCAACTCGACCGGGCACGCTCCGACAGCCAGCTCGCCACCGACGCCGCGGCGGCAACGCCTCCGCCGCCGACGGCACCGGCGCTGACTGCGGTGGCCTCCGAGCGGTCGGCGCATGCCCAGGCGTTGTCCGACGAGCTGGTGCGCATGGTCGGCAAGAAAGCGCCGACGACGACCGCGACCAGCACCACCGCGCAGCCGGCGAACGCGCCCACGACCAAGGACGTGATCGCGGCACTGCGTCAGTCAGCGGACACCGCTGCACAATTGGCGGCCAAGCAGTCCGGCTATCGCGCCGGGCTCCTGGGCTCGATTGCCGCCTCCTGCACAGCCGCCTGCACGGTCGCGCTGGTCCCGGAGGGGGCGCCGCAATGACCTCTCCCGAGCCGACGCCCAGCACCACGACCACCACCACGACGACCACGCCGTCGACGACCACCACGACCACCACGACGACCACGACGACGTCGCGGGCAGCCGAGCCCACCACGCCGGGACGGCCGTCGGACGCGGCGAACGGCGCCCTGTTCGACGCGATTGCCACCGAGCAGGCGACGATCTACGGCTACGGGCTAGTGTCGGCTCACTCAACGCCCGACGTCAACGACCTGGTTTCGACCGCAATGGCAGAGCACCGGGACCGGCGTGAGGGGGCCATCGCGATGCTCACGGCCCGGTCCGTCGACCCGCCGCTGCCCGCCGCCGGCTATCAGCTGCCGATGGAGGTCGACAACCCGACCGACGCGGCCAACCTGGCGGTGCGGATGGAAGAAGACGCCGCCGTCGCGTGGCGGGCGGTGCTCGAGCAGGCGACCGAGGAGCAGGACCGGTCGTTCGCGGTAGCGGCGCTGACGGAATGCGCGGTTACTGCGGCCCGATGGAGCCGGGTGCTCGGCATCTCACCGATCACCGTCGCGTTCCCCGGCGGTTCGGAATAGCGGCGAGCAGACGGAAAAGCCCCCAGTTTCCGCGTGTCGGGGTGCTTTTGCGTCTGCTCGGCCTAGGTAGCGAGCGCCGCGGAGATGTCGGCCGCCGCGTTGTCGACGGCGATCTCGCGGGTCTCGCCGGTGAACCGGTTGCGCAGCTCGACCACGCCGTCAGCCCATCCGCGGCCAACCACGACGATCCACGGCACCCCGAGCAGCTCGGCGTCCTTGAACTTCACCCCGGGTGAGGCCTTCCGATCGTCGAGCAGCACCTCGACACCCAGTCGGTCCAACTCGTTGGCCAGCTCCCCGGCACCGGCACGGGCGGCGTCGTCCTTGTTGGCGATCACGACATGCGCGTCGAATGGCGACACCGACGACGGCCACCGCAGCCCCAGCTCGTCATGATGCTGTTCGGCGATCACCGCCACCAACCGGGAGACGCCGATGCCGTACGAACCCATGGTCAGCCGGACCGGCTTGCCATCCTCGCCGAGCACGTCCGCGGCGAACGCGTCGGTGTACTTGCGGCCGAGCTGGAAGATGTGGCCCACCTCGATGCCGCGGGCCGACACCAGCGGTCCTGCGCCGTCGGGCGACGGATCGCCATCGCGCACCTCGGCGGCCTCGATTGTGCCGTCGGCGACGAAGTCACGCCCCGCGACCAGGCCCACCACATGCTTGCCGGGCTCGTCGGCGCCGGTGATCCACGACGTGCCGTCCACCACGCGCGGGTCGACGAGATAGCGAACGCCGTTGGCCAGCAACGCTTTCGGGCCGATGTAGCCCTTCGCCAGGAAGCGATGCTTGGCGAAGTCGGCATCGTCGAGCAGCGCGAACTCGGCCGGATCCAGCGCGGCGGCCAGTCGCTTCTCGTCGACCTCGCGGTCCCCGGGCACGCCCACCGCGAGCAGCTCCCAGTCCCCACCGGGCTGACGGACCTTGAGCACGACGTTCTTCAAGGTGTCTGCAGCCGCGATCTCGCGGTCCAGGGCGTTGTTGGCCCAGTCGACGAGCGTGGCGATTGTCGGGGTGCCTGGCGTGTCGTGCACCTTGGCGTCGGGCTGGCCCTCGATCGGCGGCGGCTGCGACACCGCGGTGATCACCGCCTCGACATTGGCGGCATACCCCGACTGCAGGCATCGGACGAAGGTGTCCTCGCCGATATCGCTTTCGGCCAGGAATTCCTCCGACGCGCTGCCGCCCATCGCGCCGGAAACCGCGGAGACGATGACATAGCGGACACCGAGCGTGGCAAAGATCCGCTGGTAGGCCTCGCGGTGTGCGTGGTACTGCGCCTTGAGCCCGTCGTCGTCGACGTCGAACGAATACGAGTCCTTCATGATGAACTCGCGGCCACGCAGGATCCCGGCGCGCGGCCGGGCCTCGTCACGGTACTTGGTCTGGATTTGGTACAGCAGCACCGGGAAATCCTTGTAGCTGCTGTACTCCCCCTTGACCGTCAGCGTGAACAACTCTTCGTGAGTCGGCCCAAGCAGGTAGTCGTTGCGGCGGCGGTCCTGAAGCCGGAAGACGCCGTCGCCGTACTCGGTCCAGCGATTGGTCACCTCATAGGGCGCCTTGGGCAGCAGCGCAGGGAACAGAATCTCTTGTCCGCCAATGGCATTCATTTCGTCGCGGACGATCTTCTCGACTTTGCGCAGCACACGCAGCCCAAGAGGGAGCCAGCTGTAGAGCCCGGGCCCGATCGGGCGGACATAGCCGGCCCGGATCAGCAGCTTGTGGCTGGGCACCTCGGCGTCGGCGGGGTCGTCACGCAGGGTGCGCAGGAACAGCTCGGACATGCGGGTGATCACAGCGGACAACCTTAGCGATGGCCTCAATCCCTGCCTTGCCAGGTACAGATGCAGGCCTCGTTGCCCTCGGGGTCGGCCAGCACCCAGAACGCCGGCGCCGCGCGATCGCTGAGCAGCGTGCCGCCGGCGGCGATCGCCGCGTCGATCCGGGCACTGGCCGCTTCGTGCGGCACGTCGACGTCGATGTGGATGCGGTTGCGCTGCGGCCGCGGTGCGTCCATCTGCTGGAACCAGATCGCGGGCCCGCGGCCGGACGGGTCGATCAGCGCCGCCGGCAGCTCGGACCCGGGTTCGTCGACGTATCCGGTGATCGCCTTCCAGAACGGCCGCACGGCCGGGATGTCGAGCGCGTCGATAGCAATCTCCAGCATCTGAACGGAGCCGTTGCCCGGGGTCGTGTGTAGTCCCCGCGCCCCTAGCGCCCCCGACACCCTGTGCGCGAGTCGGATGTCGCGCCCAGTCACCCAGCCGGCCTCCGCTGACTGCAGCCGCAGCACGGCCCGGTCCGCGCGGATGTCCACGGTCAAGTGACCCTGCCCGTCGGCGCCGGCCGCTGAAACGGCCAGTGACGCCGCCTCCGTCGCCTCGATCAAGGACGGTGCCAACACTTCTGTTTGGATGGTGCCCAGCATGAGCCGCCAGCCCAGAGGATCGACTGCGTCCGAGATCTGCTGACGCTGTGGGTCTCGCGTGGTCGTCCACGCCGCCAGCCTAGCTACAGCTCGCCTGCCTCCACCGCTTCACGCGTGTGCTGCGCGGTGGCGATCTGACGCGGGGAGAAGCCGATCCAGAACGCGGCGATCCCAACGATCACTGCGATCCCGGCGACCCACAACAGCGAGTACGTGTAGCCGTACCCCAACGCATCCAGTTGAGCGGGCGTCATGTTCTTGACCGGTCCCGTTGTCCCGCCCAGGAACAGGGTGCGCGAGGTCTGCACCGCCATCACCACGACGAGCACCACTGGGCCGCCAAGGTTCTGCACCATCAACGTGATGGCCGACACCGGACCGATTTCCAGCGGCCCCACCTCGGCGACCGCGCACAACGGCAGGATCACAGCGATCATCCCGATACCGAAGCCGCCGACGACGATCGCACCGAACAGGTCGGGGAAATACGGGATATGGCGGGTCATCCTCGAGCCGTAGAGCATCGCCGCCAGCACGAACAGCCCGCCACCGATAATCAGCCAGCGGGGTGCGACGTGCGGGGCCAGCCTGGCGGCGAGCGCACTACCGAGGGCGAAGGCGACCGCGAACGGGATGAAGCAGACTCCGGCCTGCAGGGCCGAGTAGCCGAGCACGTCCTGCACCAACAGCCCGATCATCACCGTCAGCGTCAGCAGCACCCCGCCCGCGAGGAACAGCGTCACGAATGTCATGACCCGGTTGCGGTTGTCGAACACCGAGAACGGGACCAGCGGGTTCTCGGCGGTGCGCTCGATAATGAGGAACGCGGCGAAGAACACCACCGCGGCAACGGCGGCGCCGATCACCCACGGATCCACCCAGGCGCGCGGCGGCCCCTGGGTGAACACCAGCACAGCCGCAGTGCAGCCGAGCGTGGCCAGCAGCGCGCCGGTGATGTCGAGCTTGAGGCGTTCGTGATGGGTTTCAGCGATCCGATAGACGGCGATCGCGATGATGACGATGCCAATCGGCACGTTGATCAAGAACGCCAGCCGCCAGGAGATCACGGTCAGCGCACCGCCAAGCACCAGTCCGAGCACCGAGCCGATGCCCTGCATCGCGGCGGACACCGCCATCGCCCGATTGCGGGCGTGCCCGACGGCATAGGTCGTCGCGATCAGCGCCAGACCCGTCGGCGCGGCAACTGCGGCGCCGGTGCCCTGTACCGCGCGCGCGACGACCAGCGTGATGCCGTCGGTCGCGAGCCCGCACACCAGCGAGGCGATGGTGAACACGCCGACGCCGGACAGGAACGCCCGCTTGTGCCCGATCGCATCACCGACGCGGCCGCCGAGCAGCAGCAGTCCGCCGAAGGCCAGCACGTAGGCGGTGATCACCCAGCTCTTGGTGGCGTCGGAGAGATCCAGGTCGGCCTGCATCCGAGGCAACGCGACGATGACGATGGTGCCGTCGAGGGTCGACATCAGCTGCATGCCGGTGATCGCGATGATCGCGACGCCGAGCACGGACGACGACAGCGGCGCCGAAGAAGTCGGCGTGGTGCGTTCGGCCGGGTTTCCTGAAGAACCACCCACCCCGGACATGGCTTGCCAGCCTACCCAGCGACGGTTTCGGCGTCGCCGGTAGCGCTGCGCGAAGAAGAAAGTTGACGAAAAAGTGTCTGCTTGATGCGGGCTTGCAGCTCCTACCTGTGAGAAGAGCCCATCCGGAGCCGCAAGCCAAGAGTTAGAACACGAGATGACTCATCCAACGGCGAGTCGCCTCCGAATAAGGGGCATGTACGGACGGGCCACTCGAACCAGGGCGATTTATCGGGTCACGGACCGCCTGCACGAGGGACGCACGGTCCACGTGCCGGCTCATGAGATCGCGACCACCGTCTCGGCGTGGTTAGCGGAGCTGGGCGCCCACAGCCCGCTGGTCGACGACCTTGCACGCGCGGTCCGTGCCGGCGACTGGCCCGCGGCCCTTGGCATCGGCGAGTACCTATCCGTCGACGTGACGGTCGCTGCCTGACCTCACAAACGTGTCCCCGCTGCGGGGGCTCCGTGCTCATGAGGTCGAGCGGCCCACGCCACCCCACGTGCCTCCTCCAGGGCAGGCGACAGCTCCCCTGGAGCCGGTCACCCGGCCGACGACGAAGCGGGGCTAAAGCTCCCCGGCGTCGATCGCATCCTTGACTTCCTGCGCATGGGCGACCTGCGACGAGGTGTAGCCGATGAACAGTGCGACGGCGCCGACGATCACCGCGACCGCCGCCACCCACAGCAGGCCGTAGCTGTAGCCCTGGTCGAGTGCGTGTAGCTGCGCGCTGTCCATGTACTTCACCGGGCCGGTGGTGCCGCCAAGATAAAGCGTGCGCGACGTGATGACGGCCTGGATGATCGCGAGCACCACCGGGCCGCCGAGGTTCTGCATCATCAGCGCGATCGCCGACACCGGGCCGATCTGGTCGAAGCCCACACCGGCGATCGCCGACACCGTTAGCGGAACGACGATCATGCCGATGCCGAAGCCGCCGACGGTGATTGGCAGCACCAGGTTCGGGAAGTACGGGATGCCGCCGTTGAGTGTGGAGCCGTAGAGCATCGCGGCGAGCACCAGCACGCCGCCGGCGATGACCAGCACCCGCGGCGGGAAAATCGACACCAGATGCGAGGACAGCCCGAGCCCGATGCCGAGCGCGATGACGAACGGAATGAAGCCGATTCCTGCGTGTAATGCGGTGTAGCCCATGATGTCTTGGACGTACAGGCCGATCAGCACGGTGAGCGTGAACATGACGCCGCCGGCCAGGAAGACTGCAGCGAATGTCGCGACCCGGTTGCGGTCCTTGAAGAGATCGAACGGCACGACCGGGTTGTCGGCGGTGCGCTCGACATAGAGGAACACGATCAGGAAGACCACGGCGGCGATGCCCGAGCCGATCGTGATCGGCGAGAGCCAGCCGGCTTCAGGCCCCATCGAGAAGCCGAACACCGCAGCGGTGCAGCCAAGGGTGGCCAGGATCGCGCCTGCGGCGTCCAACTTCAGCGGCTCGCGATGGGTTTCCCGCAGCGTCCTGCGGGCCAGGTGGATCATGATCAGCCCGATCGGCACGTTCACCAGGAATGCCCACCGCCACGACACCTCGGTCAGCGCGCCGCCGACGACAAGGCCCATCACCGAGCCGATGCCGGTCATCGCGGCGAACACCGCAGTGGCGGCGTTGCGCGCGGGGCCCTTCGGGAACGTCGTCGCGATGAGGGCAAGGCCGGTCGGCGAGGCGATCGCGGCTCCAACGCCTTGCAGCAGCCGGGCGGTCACCAGCGTGGCCTCATCCCATGCGACGCCGCACAGGATCGAGGCGATGGTGAACAGCGCGACGCCGACGATGAAGGTGCGCTTGCGTCCGATGGTGTCGCCTAGGCGTCCACCCAGCAGCATCAGCCCGCCGAAGGTCAGAACGTAAGCCGTGATGACCCAGCTGCGGCCGGCGTCGGACAGGCTCAGCTCGTCCTGAATCTTAGGAAGCGCGACGATGGCAACGGTGCTGTCCATGGTGGCGAGCAACTGCATGCCACCGATCGCGATGACCGCGGCGAAGAAGCGCCGCGACGGCAGCCAGGCCGGGTACCTGCCGGTTTGCTCCAACGGACTGTGCTCCACGTGCATCGGAAGGGCCCGGTTAGCCCCGCCTTCGGCGTCACGGCGGATGGCGGCGCGCTCTGCGTCATTGAGAGCCGTCATAGCGGGCTACCTTACAGTAATCTTAAGAATCCTTTAACCGCCGAAGGCCGCGACGGAGCCGATCACGATGATCGCCGGAGGCCTGATCCCCTCTTCGCGGATGCGCTCGGGCGCGTCCTCCAGGGTGGCGCGCAGAGTCCGCTGAGCCGTCGTGGTGCCGTGCTGGACAACGAGCACCGGTGTATCCGCAGGTCGTCCGCCTTCCAGCAGTGCCTTGGTGAACAGCTCGATGCGCTCGACGGCCATCAGCAACACGATGGTGCCCGAGAGCGCGGCCAGTGCGTTCCAATTCACTAACGATTCGGGGTGGTCGGGCGCAACATGGCCGCTTACCACCACAAACTCGTGCGTGATGGCCCGATGGGTGACCGGAACGCCCGCTAGCGCGGGAACGGCTATGGCACTCGTCACACCCGGCACAACTGTGACAGGAATCCCAGCGTCCGCACACGCGAGCACCTCCTCGTAGCCGCGCGCGAACACGAACGGGTCACCGCCCTTGAGCCGCACGACAAACTTGCCCGCCTTGGCCCGGTCGATGAGCACCTCGTTGATGGCGTCCTGTGCCATCGCGCGCCCGTACGGGATCTTGGCGGCGTCGATGACCTCGACCTGCGGCGGAAGTTCGGCGAGCAGCTCCTGCGGGGCCAGCCGGTCGGCGACGACGACGTCGGCGTTGGCCAGCAGGCGCCTGCCGCGCACGGTGATCAGTTCGGGATCGCCGGGTCCGCCGCCGACCAGCGCGACGCCGCCGTGCAAGGGGGCCGCAGTGTCTTTCAAGGCGATGACCCCCTGCTGCAATGCCTCGTGAATGGCCGATCGGATCGCGGCCGACCGGCGGTGCTCGCCGCCGGCCAGCACCCCCACGGACAGGCCTTCGTACTCGAACGAGGCGGGCGTGACGGCGGTGCCCTCGCGGGCCACGTCGGCGCGCACACAGAAGATGTACCGGCGTTCGGCCCCGGCGACGACGGCGGCGTTGACGTCCGGATCGTCGGTGGCAGCGATCGCGTACCACGCGCCGTCGAGGTCTTCGTCGCGGAACTCCCTGAGCGTCAATGTGATTCCCGTCATGCCTTCGACGGCCGGGGTGGCGCTGCGGGTGATGACGTGCACGTCGGCGCCATTGGCGATCAACAGCGGCAGGCGGCGCTGCGCGACGGTACCCCCGCCGACGACCACGACCTTCTTGCCGGCCAGACGCAGGCCGACTAAGTAGGCATTCTCGGTCACCCGGCGAGCTTAGAGGTTGCGGCCGCGGCCACGAAGCGGGTTATCGCTTGCGGGTGCGCGGCCGGGTGGGTGTGCAGGTAGCCGGCGTGGACTCCGCGGTCAATGGCGCCATCGCGGACCGTGGGCACGTCACGTCCGGAGTACACCCACGCGGGCGGATAACTGTCGGCGAACGTGACTGTGGTGCGGTGAAATTCATGCCCCATGATGCGATCGCCGATGGTGTGCAGCGGCGATTCGGCCACCGCCACGGCAGCCCGGTAGCCAAGCGTGAGCCGGTCGGTGAACCGCGCCGATCCGGACAACACACCACACATCGGATACCCGTCGAGCTCGTCGACGAGATAGGTGAGGCCGGCGCATTCCGCCTGTACCGGCGCACCGCCGGCTGCCAGCTCGCGAATCTGTTGACGCACAACATCGTTGGCCGACAGCTCGGTGCTGAACTGCTCGGGGAATCCGCCGGGCAGCACAAGCGCCGCGGTCTGCGGCGGCAGCGGCTCGGTCAACGGGTCGAACTCGACGACGTCGGCCCCTGCCGCGCGCAGCAGTTCGCCGTGTTCGGCGTAGCCGAAGCTGAACGCCTTTCCGGCCGCCAGCGCGACCGTGACGTTCCCTGCGGCGGGCGCGGCGACGGTGGGATCCCACGGCTCGTCGGTCACTCGACTGGCCGCGAGGGCGGCGATACCAACGAGGTCGACGTGGCGGCCCACCAGTGCGATCATCGCCTCGACCGCGGCGCGTGCCTGCTCGCCGTGTTCGACGGCGGTGACAAGGCCGAGGTGCCGTGACGGGACGGACAGTTCGTCGGCACGCGGGATCGCGCCGAACACCGGCACACCGGCATGCTCGCACGCCTGCCGCAGCACCTCCTCGTGCCGAGGCGAGCCGACCCGGTTGAGGATCACCCCCGCGATGCGCACCGACTGGTCGAATGTCGAAAAGCCGTGCAGCAGAGCTGCGATGCTATGGCTTTGGCCACGGGTGTCAACAACCAGGATCACCGGCGCGCCCAGCAGTGCGGCGACGTGGGCGGTCGACCCCTGGGAGACGGCGGTGTCGGCAGGGCCCTCGCTGATGCGACCGTCGAACAGTCCCATGACGCCCTCGATGACCGCGATGTCGGCACCCGCGCTGCCATGCCGGTACAGCGGGCCGATCAGCGGCTCCCCGACCAGTACGGGGTCGAGATTGCGGCCCGGCCGCAGCGCCGCCAGCGCGTGGTAGCCGGGGTCGATGAAGTCCGGGCCGACCTTGAACGGCGCGACCCGCTGCCCGGCCCGGCGAAGCGCACCCATCAAACCCGTTGCGACAGTAGTCTTTCCGCTACCCGACGCAGGTGCGGCAATCACAACGCCGGGAACGCTCACGACAATCCCCGCGAGCGACCGTGTTTGTACACCGACACGCCGCAACTGCTGTCATTTTGCGGTCGCTCGCGGCCAGTGAGCGTGCTGATCGTGCTCACCACTCGATGCCCCTCTGGCCTTTACGGCCGACGTCCATCGGGTGCTTGACCTTCGTCATCTCCGTGACCAGGTCCGCGGCGTCAAGCAACGGCTGCGGCGCATCGCGCCCCGTGATGACGACGTGTTGTGTGCCGGGCCGGGAAAGGAGAACCTCGACTACATCTTCAATGTCGACCCACCCCCACTTCAGCGGATAGGTGAACTCGTCGAGCACATAGAAGTCGTGCCGCTGCTCGGCCAGCCTGCGAGAGATCTCCGCCCAGCCATCTGCGGCGGCCGCCGCATGGTCCACGGCGGTGCCGTGCTTGCGCGACCACGACCAGCCGGCGCCCATCTTGTGCCACTCCACCGGGCCGCCGACCCCATGCTCGTCGTGCAGGCGATCCAGTTCACGAAACGCGGCTTCCTCGCCCACCTTCCACTTGGCGCTCTTGACGAACTGAAACACCGCGATCTTGAACCCCTGGTTCCAGGCCCGCAGCGCCATGCCGAATGCCGCGGTCGACTTGCCCTTTCCCGCGCCGGTGTGCACGGCGAGCAGCGGAGCGTTGCGGCGCGCGCGGGTCGTCAGGCCGTCATCGGGGACGGTTGACGGTTGACCTTGTGGCATCGACGTCTCCCTACGCGGCGGCGCCGTCGGCCTGGGACGTGACCAGTGCCGTCAGGGTGTCGGCGCGCAGGTGTGCCAATCGCACCGCAGGCGCACCGAGATAGCCGGCCAGCTGCTCGGCCAAACCCAGTCGCACATGCGACGTTTCGCAGTCCACCACGATCGCGGCGGCGCCCTCGGCGACCAATCGGGCCGCGGCCACCCGCGCGCGGCCCAGCGGGTCCGGGCCGCCGGTGGCACGCCCGTCGGTGAGCACTACTACCAGACTGCGCCGCGCCCGGTCACGCGCCTTTTCGCGCACCACAACATCGCGTGCGGCCAGCAAGCCTTGCGCCAGTGGTGTTTTCCCGCCGGTGTCGAACCGGGCGAGCCGGCGACCTGCGATGTGCACCGACGATGTCGGCGGCAACAACAGCTGGGCGTCCTGCTGCCGGAACGTGATCACGGCCACCTTGTCGCGGCGCTGGTACGCGTCTCGCAACAGCGACAGCGTCGCACCGCTGACCGCCGACATCCGGTCGCGCGCGGCCATCGACCCCGAGGCGTCGACGACGAAGATCACCAGATTGCCTTCGCGGCCTTCCCTGATCGCACGACGCACATCGTCCGGACCAGGACGGAGCCGGCCAGGGCGACTCTGGCGACCGGCGGCGGCCAGCAGCGTCCCGAACACGTGCACGCCGTGGCCTGCCCCGGGTTCGGCGGTCGCCGAGATCGCCTTTCCCATGCGGTTTCGGGCGCGTGACCGGCGACCCGGCGCGCCTTCGCCGACGCCTGGCACCACGAGCGCCCTTGTGCGAAACACCGGCGACGGCGCGGCACTCGGGCGGGGCGCAGAGTTCGAATTGCGTTGCGGGACCGGTTGCTCGGACCCGTCATCCGAGATCGAGTCGCCACCGCCCGGCGGATCCGGGTCGGGCTCGGGCTCCGGCTCGTCGGCGGATTCCGCCGCCTGGGCCATCGCGTCGTCGAGTTGGTCCGGATCAAGCCCTGGATCGTCGAACGGGTCGCGGCGTCGCCGGTGCGGCAGCGCAAGTTCGGCGGCCACCCGAATGTCTTCCTCCGCAACGGTATCGGCCCCACGCCACGCGGCATGCGCGACGGCGGTGCGGGCCACCACCAGATCGGCCCGCATCCCGTCGACGTCAAAAGCTGCGCACAGCGCCGCGATGCGCCGTAACTCGGTGTCCGGCAAGCAAACAGAGTCAGCCGCCACGCGCGCCGCGGCGACGCGACGGGCCAGTTCGGCATCGTCCGCAACATATCGATCGGCGAACCCGACGGGATCGGCCTCGAACGCCATCCGCTGCCGGATGACGTCGGCCCGCACGTCGACATCGCGGGAGGCGTGTACGTCCACGGTGAGCCCGAAGCGGTCGAGCAACTGCGGACGCAGCTCGCCCTCTTCGGGATTCATCGTGCCGATCAGCACGAAGCGGGCCTCGTGACTGTGTGAGACGCCGTCGCGCTCGACGTGCACGCGGCCCATCGCGGCCGCGTCCAGGATCACATCGACCAGATGGTCGTGCAGCAGGTTCACCTCGTCGACGTACAACACGCCACCGTGTGCGCGGGCCAGCAAGCCCGGCGAGAACGCGTGTTCGCCGTCACGTAGCACCTTCTGCAGGTCCAGCGACCCGACCACCCGGTCTTCTGTCGCGCCGATGGGCAGCTCGACAAGCGAAGCGCCGTCCACCGCGGCCAACACGTGTGCCAGGCCGCGCACGGCGGTCGACTTCGCGGTGCCCTTCTCGCCGCGGATCAGCACGCCGCCGATCTCGGGCCGCACCGCGCACAACAGAAGCGCCAGCCGCAGGCGGTCGTGACCGACGATCGCGCTGAACGGGTAGATCGGGGTCACGGCTGCCCGGTTTCCGTGGGAGGACCCTGCTTCACCATCGGCACATGCGGGACGCCGTCGTCGAGGAACTCCTCGCCGTCGCGGACGAATCCGTGATGGCTGTACATGTCCTCCAGGTAGGTCTGTGCGTTGATGTGGCACGGGTAGTCGCCGACCTCGGCCAGCGCGGCCTGCAGCAGCCGGGTGGTGTGGCCGTGACCGCGGGCGCTGCGCTTGGTGCAGACGCGTCCAATTCGGAAGGCTTTCTCGCCGCCGGGATGTTCTTCCATCAGTCGCAACGTGCAAATCACTTCGCCGCCAGGCCCTTCGAGCCAAAAATGGCGGGTTTCGGCGAGCAGGTCACGCCCGTCCAACTCGGGATAGGGGGTGGCCTGTTCGACGACGAATACCTCGACGCGCAGCTTCAGCAGCTCGTAGAGCGTCGTGGCGTCCAGGTCCTTGGCCCAGCTGCGGCGCAATGCGATCGTCATTTAGCAGCCACCGTCAACCGATCGCCGCGGCGGCCGGCACGCCATTGGCGGGCCGGTCGAGCTTGAGTACCTTTGTGCCCCACGCCCACACCTCCTCGAATAGTGCTGGCTCGCTGGACAGCTCGGTGCCCAGCGACGGCACGATCTCCTTGAGCTTGGGCAACCAGGACTTGTAGCGGTCACCGAAGCAGCGCTCCATCACGTCCAGCATCGCAGGCACCGCGGTGGAGGCTCCTGGCGAGGCACCAAGCAGCCCGGCGATGGTGCCGTCGGCGGCCGACAGCACCGTCGTGGCGAAGTCCAGCACACCGCCCTTGCCCTTGGCCCGGCGGATCACTTGCACCCGCTGCCCTGCGATGTCGAGTTCCCAATCGGAATCGACTGCATTGGGGACGAATTCACGCAGTGCCTGCACCCGACGCGACTCCGACTGCAGCAGCTGGCCGATCAGGTACCGCACCAGAGGAACCTGTGTGAACCCGACCGTGACCATCGGCGCCAGGTTGTTCGGCCTGACCGACCGCGGCAGATCGGTGATCTTGCCGTGCTTCAAGAACTTCGGCGACCAGCCCGCGAATGGTCCGAACACCAGCCACGACTTGCCGTTGATCACTCGGGTGTCCAGATGCGTCCCGGCCATCGACGGCGCGCCAGCCGGCGCCAGGCCGTACACCTTGGCTCGGTGTGCAGCGGTCAGCGCTGGCCGATCGGCGCGCAGGAACGCGCCGCCGACCGGGAAGCCGCCGAACCCCTTCGCCTCGCGGATCCCGGACTTCTGCAGCAACGGCACCGCACCACCGCCGGCCCCGATGAACACGAACTTCGCGTTCAGCTTCCGCTTTTCCTTGGTGCGCCGGTTGACGATCGTCACTGTCCAGCTGCCGTCGGACTCCTTGCGTAGGTCTCGCACCTCGTGACCGAACAGCGTGGTCATTCCGCGCTGCGCGCTGTAGCCGATGAGTTGTCGCGACAGTGCCCCGAAGTCGACGTCGGTCCCGTCCTGGGCCCAGGCCAGCGCGATCGGATCCGAATGGCGTCGTCCGGAGGCCATCAACGGCAACCGCCGCGCGAACTCGTCGTCGTCGGCGATGAACTCCATCGACGCGAACAGCGGATTGTCGACCAACGCGTCGTGGCGGCGCTTCAAGTAGTCGATGTTGGCCTCGCCTTTGACGAAGCTGACGTGCGGGATCGGGTTGAGGAAACCGCGCACATCGGGCAACAGCCGGTTCTCGACCGCATAGGCCCAAAACTGCCGCGTCACCTGAAACTGCTCGTTGACCTGGACCGCTTTGCTGATGTCGATCGAGCCGTCGGGCCGCTCCGGGGTGTAGTTCAGCTCGCACAGCCCTGCGTGACCGGTGCCTGCGTTGTTCCAAGGGCCGCTGCTCTCGGCGGCCGCGCCGTCAAGGCGCTCGATCAGAGTGATCGACCAATTCGGCTCTACCAGCCGCAAAAGCGCGCCCAGAGTGGCACTCATGATTCCCGCGCCCACCAGAACGACGTCCGTCTGTGCGGCCTTCGGGTCAGACACCGAATCGTTGGTCCTTCGCGGTCGCGGTCCGCATGTCACGGCTTACCGCTGTTCAGGTTATCCGCCGTGGTCTGCCTGCATGGGCCCAGGTCGGCCGCGAAGCCCGGCTAGGGTAGCTGTCGTGCCTGGATGGGAGCCCGATGTGCTGCCTGGCTATTGGCAGCAGACGTTCGGCCTTGGCCCGGACCCCGATGGCGAAGGTGACCTCTTCGCCACGCTGGTGCGGCGGGGCGAGCCTGACCCGTCGGCGAAGCGCGCGGTGCTGCTGGTGCACGGATTCACCGACTACTTCTTCCATACCGAATTGGCCGACCACTTCACCGCCCGCGGCTTCGCCTTCTACGCGTTGGACATGAACAAGTGCGGGAGGTCATGGCGCGAGGGGCAGACACCGCACTTCACCACCGACCTGGCGCGCTACGACGCCGAACTTGAGCGGGCCCTCGATTTGATGGCGGAGGCTTCGCCAGCCGACGTGCTCATCTGCGGGCATTCCACCGGCGGCCTGATCGTCCCGCTGTGGCTTGACCGAATGCGGCGCCGCGGCGACATCGCCAGACGTCGCGTCACCGGCCTGGTGCTCAACAGCCCATGGCTAGATCTGCAGGGGCCGGCCCTCCTGCGCACTGCCCCGGCGGGAGCGGCCATCGGCGCGCTCTCGCGCATCCGCAAGAAGCGGGTGGTGCGGCCACCGGCGGAGGGGGGATACGGCGCCACCCTGCACAAGGAGTACGGCGGCGAATTCGACTACGACTTGAAGTGGAAGCCCATCGGCGGCTTTCCTGTCACGTTCGGCTGGCTGCACGCCATCCGCCGCGCGCAGGTCAAGCTGCACCGCGGGCTGGACGTCGGTGTGCCCAACCTGACCCTGCGGTCGGATCGCAGTGTGCGGGAGGTCAGCGACCCCGCCAAGATTGACGAGATCCAGCGCGGTGACGCGGTGCTCGACGTCAAGCAGATCGCGCGCTGGGCGGGCTGTATCGGCAACCGCTCAACGATTGTGCCGATCGTCGACGCCAAGCACGATGTGTTCCTCTCGGTGCCGGAGTCCCGGCACGCGGCGTACCGCGAACTGGACAAATGGCTGGATTGGCTTCTGGCCGAAACCTCTAATGCGGCAACTGAATCCGAACGAGGATAGTCACCATGGCCCACTTCGACATCGCGATCATCGGCACCGGTTCGGGCAACTCGATCCTCGACGAACGCTACGCAGACAAACGCGTCGCGATCTGCGAGCAGGGCGTGTTCGGCGGGACGTGCCTCAACGTCGGCTGCATACCGACAAAGATGTTCGTCTACGCGGCGGAAGTGGCTCAAAGCGCCAGGGACTCCGCACAATACGGGGTCGACGCGCACGTCGATGCCGTCCGCTGGGGTGACATCGTGTCCCGGGTCTTCGGCCGCATCGATCCGCTCGCGGTGGGTGGCGAGAACTACCGCCGCTCCTCGCCCCATGTCCAGGTGTTCGCCAGCCACACCCGATTCGGAAAGCCGCTGCCCGACGGCCGCTACACACTGCGCACCGACGACGGTGACGAGTTCACCGCCGATCAGGTGGTGATCGCAGCGGGCTCCCGCCCCGTCATCCCCGACGACATCGCGAATTCGGGTGTGCGCTATCACACTAGCGACACGATCATGCGGATCGCCGACGTGCCCGAGCACCTGGTGATCGTCGGCGGCGGATTCGTGGCATGCGAATTCGCCCATATCTTCTCGTCGTTGGGCAGTCGCGTCACCATGATGATTCGGGGCAGCACCCTGCTGCGAGGTCACGACGACACGATCTGCGAACGGTTCACCGATATCGCCTCGAAGAAGTGGGAGGTCCTGAGCCACCACGAGGTCACCGGACTCCGGCAGGACGGCGACGGCGTGGAATTGCGCTGCCACGACGGTTCGCGGTTGCACGGCGATGTGCTGCTGGTCGCCACGGGCAGGACTCCCAACGGTGACCTGCTCAACGCCGAACAGGCCGGCGTGAAGGTGACCGCCGACGGCCAGGTGGTCGTCGACAAGTACCAGCGCACGACCGCGCGCAGCGTCTTCGCCCTCGGGGACATCTCGTCGGATTATCAGCTCAAGCATGTGGCCAACCACGAGGCGCGGAGGGTGAAGCACAACCTCTTGCAGGACTGGGACGACGTCGATGCCCTGATGCCGTCAAACCATAAATACGTGCCGTCGGCGGTCTTCACCGATCCACAGATTGCCAGCGTTGGGCTCACCGAAAATGAGGCCCGGGCAAAGGGATTCAACATCAGGGCGAAGGTCCAGGATTTCGGCGACGTCGCCTACGGCTGGGCGATGGAGGACACCACCGGCATCGCGAAGATCATCGTCGATGACGACACCGGTCTGATCTTGGGCGGCCACATCATGGGCCATCAGGCCTCGTCGTTGATCCAGCCACTGATCCAGGCGATGAACTTCGACCTGCCGGCTCAGGACATGGCGCGTGGCCAGTACTGGATCCACCCCGCGCTGCCAGAAGTGATCGAGAACGCGTTGTTGGCGCTGTGCGGCGAGCCGCCGTGGCCTCCATCGCGACGACACTAACGAGCGCCGGGCGTTAACCGGAAGCTTGTGGCACCCAGCGCTTCTCGACCTGGCCGAAGTGCCACACCGCCAGGGCGATCAACCAAGCCGCGACGAACAATCCGACAATCATGAACCCGACGAACTCCAGGTTCGCCGATCCGATCACAGCCAGCGGACCCGACTCGATGCCCAGGCGGTCGGCCACCAGCCCGGCGAGCACGATGACGCCGATGACCAAAGCGACGACAACAGACAGCACCGTCACGGTCAGGTTGTAATACACCTTGCGAACCGGCTTGAGGAACGCCCAGCCGTAGGCCCGCGACATGAAGATCCCGTCGAGCGCATCGAACAGGCTCATCCCTGCTGCGAACAGCACAGGAAGTACCAGGATGGCGTACCAGGGCAGCGTGAACGCCGCCGTTCCCGCGGCCAGCACCAGCAGTGCCACCTGCGTGGCCGTGTCGAAACCGAGGCCCATGAGCAGACCAACCGGGTACAGGTGCCACGGCTTGCTCACCCGACGCATCACCTTGGCGAGTAGCCGCGCCAGGAAGCCGCGCTGCTCGAGTTGCCGTTCGAGTTCGGCTTCGTCGAAGTCGCCGCTACGCATCCGGCGGAACACCTTGGCGATGCCCACCGCGGCGAACAGGTTCGTCAGCCCGATGAGGATGAGGAAAGTACCCGCGACGAGGGAGCCCACCAGCCCGAGGGTCTGCAAGAGCGGCGAGCCCTCGTCCTGGACGGGTCCCACGACCGCACGCACGCCGATCGCCAGCAGGAACGCCAACCCGAACACGACGCTGGAATGGCCCAGTGAGAACCAGAATCCGGAGGACAGCGAGCGGGTGCCCTCCCCGACCAGCTTTCGCGTGGTGTTGTCGATCACGGCGATGTGATCGGCGTCGAACGCATGCCGCACTCCGAGCAGGTAGGCGGTCACACCCAGTCCGACGCCGAACACACCTGCCGATCCGAGCGTGATGTGCTGCGGTGCGACCCCGAGTACCAGCACGCCCCAACCGAATAGGTGAAGCGCCAGGACAATGCCGCCCATCGCGGCAAGCGTTGTCCAATCGGTTCGGTCGAGTCGCTTGGAAACGGTCGCTTCGGGCAGCTCGACGACACTCATGGGTCGACCCTATGCGCGCACCGCCTCATCTGTCTAGATGAACAGATGTTCAGGTGTGGGCCGCGTCAGGCCGAGGTCAATAACCGTCGCAATTCGGCAACGGCAGCGACCGCGGTTTCGTGGTCGTTGGCGCACGGAATCACGTTGAAGGTTGTGCAACCGGCCTCGATGTAGGGGTGGAGAAAGTCCGCGACCTGCTCGGGCGTCCCACACGGCGAATAGCGCTCGAACGGCTCGAACGGCATCTGATAGAAGCGCTGCATTCCGGCAGCGAGTGGCGGACGCGCGACGTCGCGGGTGGGGCCGAAACCGCACCAGACATTGATCGCATGCTCGAAGCTGCTCGCGTCCCTGTCAGCGTGGCCGGCATGCTCACCGATCTGGTCGACGACCGAGCCGAATCGGCGGGGCGAGACCCAGATTCCCAACCAGCCATCACCGAACCGTCCGGCACGCCGCACGGCGGCGTCGGACCGGCCCCCGACGATGAGCGGAATTCCAGGTTCCGGCGCGGGGACGATGAGCGCGTCGCGGATCGAGAAGAACTCGCCGTCAAAGCTGACCGGCTTGCCGTCGGCGAGCCCGCGCAGGATCTGAAGGGACTCGTCCATTCGACGCCCGACCGTCCGCGGATCCACGCCGCAGATCTCAAGCTCGTGGCGGTCCTCACCGCCGATCCCCACGCCCAGCGTCAGCCTGCCCGGGGCGAGCTCGGCGATGCTGGCAAGCTGCCGTGCCACCAGCACGGGATGACGCAACGGAAGAAGGTACAGCGCTACATAACACGGCAGCTCTGGGTAATACGTCAGCACCGATGTTGCATCGATCAGTGCGTCGGACCCGGCGCCAACATGGAAGCTGACGTGGTCGCCGACGCATACATGATCGACGGCCGACTCGGCGATCCGAGTGAACGCCGCCCGGTGCGGTTCATCCGAGCGCGCGAACGAGCCGACCGGAGCGAACATCCCTACTCGAACATCAGCCATGGCAGACTCCCTACCGCTTCGTCGCGGTGACAAGCAGATACTCGGCATCGTAGGCGGCACTGTCGGTGCCGCCCTGGTTCCACTCGGTGAGGAAGCTCAGGAAGTCCCGATCCAATGCCTCGACGCGATCGGGGCGATCCGCGTTGAATCGATACGCGGCGATGGTCGGGCCGTAGTTGCGCTTGTAGTACTCCCGGAACGCGATCGGAGTTGCGCAGTGGTCCATGCGCACGGTTTTCCGCCCCATGTTCAGGTCGGTAACGCTGTCGCCGAACAATTTTCGCACGTGGTCCTCGTTACCCCATAGCGGAGGAGGGCTTGCACCGGGCGGTGGCGGCGGCGCATACGGCTTCATGGTGGCGAAGAGGTTGCCGATGAAGCCCTGCGGTGTCCAGTTGATCAACCCGATGGTTCCACCGGGACGGCACACCCGGATCAGCTCGTCGGCGGCCTCTTGGTGATGCGGCGCGAACATCACGCCGACGGAGGACATCACGATGTCGTAGCTGTCATCGGCGAACGGCAACGCCTCGGCGTCGGCCTCCGCCCACTCCAGATCGACCCCGCGTGCGGCGGCGATCCGACGGCCTGCGTCCAAGAGCTCCGGTGTGAGATCGCTGGCTGTGACGGTCGCACCCGCCTCGGCGGCAGGGATGGCAGCATTGCCCGAGCCTGCGGCGATGTCCAGGACGCGGTCGCCCGCCCGAACGCCGCATGCCCGAACGAGTTCGGGGCCGAACGCGGGAATCAGCTCTGCGGCGACGGCGGGATAGTCGCCGGACGCCCACAGTGCACGGTGCTTCGCCTTGAGCTCTCGGTCGATCTCGGCGGTGGTCATCTCATTCGCTCCTTCATGTCGGTGATCTGACTGGTCTCAGCGTGGGGCAGCGCCGTTGAACAACGGTTCGCCAATCATGAAATCCGCAGCTCAGAGTGTATTTTGCTCGGCATCAGGCGTAGCGCTCGAGCGTCGAGCGGGCCAGTGCGACGGCTTCGGCCGCGGTCAGGCCGACGGCCCCTGCCGCGCCGAGGCGGGCCACTTGGTCGGCCGTGAGCGGCGATCCCTTGCCCGCGTCGACGAGTGCGTGGTGCAACGTCTGTGCGTCGTCGGCGCCGACGCGGGCGAGAAACCGCGTCACGTAGCGAAGGTTGAGCCACTGCTGGCTCCAGTCTCCGACGCGATCCCAGTGGTCGAGCACCTCGATGAGAGCCCTCGCCGCCGCCGGGGTTTCGCCGTGTACGGCGCGGGTGGACGCGGCCTCCATCAACGCGATGCCATGCCACCAGTTGTTCTGCACGGATGCCGCGAGGATGGCCGCCTCGTCGAACAACGCCAATGCCCTGTCGGGTTCAGACTTCTTCAGCACGAGGCCGAGGGCATATCGCGCCATCGATTTCGCCGTCGGATTCGCAGTCGCGTCCGAAACCTCTACCGCCTCCCGCGCGGCGGCCAGGCCGTTCTCCGGATCACGCAGTGCGGCATGACATATCGCCACGTAGAACAGCGTCCACACCAATCGGATAGGGTCGGCGTCGGCACGGGCGCGCTGCATCTCCGCGTCGTAGTGCGTCAGTGCCGTTTCCGCGTCACCCTCGTACAAGGCCAAGTCCGCGAGGACGTCGCCGGGGTATGCGATGCGGCCGTTGCCGCGACCGGGGCTGCGTCCCTGCGCCAGGTTCCCCAGCGAGCGCGCCCGCTCGAACTCGCCTCTGGTCCAAGCTCCTCTGGCGGCGAAGCCGACGGCGGCGGTGTACAGCGGATGGCTCGGATCAGCCAATTCGACTGCCCGTTCCGCCCAGCCGGACGACTCGTAACCCATTCGCAGATGGACGAATTCGGGTAGTGACGTGACCAACCGTAGTGCGGTGTCGGTGTCCCGGTCGGCGATGGCGTGCTCGAATGCGACGCGCAGATTGTCGTAGTCGGGCAGCATCCGTTCGACCCACTCCCCTTCGTCCGGGCCATGCATGCCCGCGGCGGCGAGCTCGGCGAGTTCGGTGTAGTACGCAGCGTGCCGAGACACGCAGTCGTCGAGAAGGCCGTTGTCCCGCAGGCGATCACGACCGTATGCGCGAAGCGTTTCCAAAACGACATATCGGGACCGAGCCGCTCCCGCACGCATCTTCACCATCGACTTGTCAAGCAGCGCAGTGAGCAGCTCCAGCGTGTCGTCCTCTGTGTCTTTATTCGCACGGCACACACCGTGCGCGGCTTCGAGGTCGAATCCACCCGCGAACACCGAAAGGCGTATGAACAATGCCTGTTCGGCGTCGGTCAGCAGGCGATAAGACCAGTCAATAGTCGCGGTGACGCTTTGCTGCCTCGGCTGCGCGCCGCGCGAACCACCGCTCAGCAGCCGCAGAGTGTCCAGGCGCCGGGCGACGTCGAGGCTGCTCATCACTCGCATTCGGGCCGCTGCGAGCTCGATCGCCAAGGGCAGGCCGTCGAGTTGTCGACAGATTTCAGCCACTGCTCCCACCGGCTCACGCTCAATGTCGAAGTCCGGGCGGCCTGCCCTGGCGCGGTCCGCGAACAACACGGTGGCCTCCTCGACATCCAGCGGCGGAACCGCAAATATCTGTTCACCTTCGATGCCCAACGCTTCGCGACTGGTGGACAGGACCGTTACCCGGGGACAGTGCTTGACGATCCGATCGACCAACCGCGCGCTGGGATCAAGTAGGTGCTCACAGTTGTCGACGATCAGCAGCAGCTCGCGCGTCGCAAGGTATTCGATCACCGTCGCCTCGATGTCGAGCCCTTGCCGCTGTTGTAACCGCAGGGCGGCGGCAACCGCATGGCCCACCGCCGCGCCATCGTCGAGCGGCGCAAGCTCGCACAGCCAAACGCCGTCGCGGAAGCGCTCCTTTTCGTGGCCCGCCACTTCGAGCGCAAGCCTGGTCTTGCCGACACCTCCGACCCCGGTCAGAGTCAGCAGTGGGCCGTCGTGCAGAGCACCCGCAAGGCGCGAAAGCTCTTGTGTACGCCCGACGAAGCTCGTCGCGCGTCGCGGCAGGGCGACGACTGGCGAAGGCTCGAGCGACGGCTCGGGGGATCTGGGGCGTGGGGCGTCGCGGTCACCATCGAGAATTCGCTGGTGCACGTCGCGCAGCACGGGGCTGGGTTCAACGCCGAGCTCGTCGACCAGCCGGTCACGCATCTGACGGTAGGTGTCGAGTGCTTCGGCCTGTCGGCCACTGCGGTACTGGGCAAGCATCAGCTGTCCGGCCAGGCGTTCGTCGAGTGGATCCGCTTGGACCGCCGTCAACGAGTTCACCGAGGAGGTCCGCGTGCCGTCCCGCCTGCAACGCAGCGTCGTTACGATCCAGCGTGGCCGAATCGCGTTCCGCCTCAAAGGCGTTGCGCACATCGTTGATCCACGGAGTGTCAAGCGACGCGAACGGCTTCCCGCGCCATAGGCCGAGCGCGCTGTCAAAGAGGGCGGTCGCTTCCGCAGGGTCGACGGCAGCCCGGGCCTGCGACGAGATGTGCCGGAACCGGTGAATGTCCACGGATAATGCATCGGTCTCCAGCAGGTAGGAACCGGACTCGCGGGCGATCCGTACGTCGGCGCCGGCCAGCAACTGACGCAATCGCGATATATATGCCGCTAGGGCGTTGCGGGCCCGATGTGGAGTGTCGTCCGCCCATACCCGATCGATCAATTGGTCGGCCGAGACGGGATCGTTGACGTCGACAAGCAGTGCCACCAGAACGCACCGCTGGCGTGCGTGCCCGATGTCCAGGCGACGCCCATCGAGCAGAGCCTCGACGTTGCCGAGCAGGCGGAACTCCACCGTCACGCCATACAGCGTCCCCCAGGCCGCCGAGCTACGGGCGGATTCTCTCGTTCGTCGGGTCGTAGAGCGGCTTCAGTGATACCGACACCGGATACAGCTGCCCGCCGACGTTGACCTCGTAGTTACCGGCGTTGATCCAGTCGGCCTTGATGACGGCGTTGTCCGAAGCGCGCACGTAGGCCAGCCCGACGCAGGAGCCCGTCGTCTCACCCCACGCCGCCGAGGTCACCTGTCCGGCGACGCCGCCGTCGCGCAGGATCAGCTCGCCTCCCCACAGCATCGCCTCCGGATCATCGACCCTGAATCCGACAAGCTTGCGGCGCGGTCCTTCCGCCTTGGCCTTCTCGACCGCTTCGCGGCCGAGGAATGCGATGTCGGTTTTCAATTTGCACGCGAACAGCAGCCCCGCTTCGACGGGGTTCTCGCTTGGGGTCAGTTCCCGGCCGAATGCGCGGTAGCCCTTCTCCAGCCGAAGAGATTCGATCGTGTAGTAGCCCCCGCGGCCGACATCGAACGCAGCGCCCGCTGTCAGCAGATCCTCGTAGACGCCGACGGCGAACTCGGCGGGAACGTAGAGCTCCCAACCCAATTCGCCGACATACGTCATCCGGGTGGCACGCACCGTCGCGTAACCCAATGAGATCTGCTGGCTTGTGGCGAACGGGAACGCTTCGTCGGACAGGTCGGCCGACGTCAGAGCGGATAGTAGCTCGCGAGACTTGGGCCCCATCACCCCGAACACTGCATACGCCGACGTCACGTCGACGAGCGCGGCGGCGGCCCCGTCGGGCAGGTTCCTGCGGATGTGGTCCTTGTCGCGTTCGGTGGTGGCCGCGCTGCTGATGATCAGGAATTCCTCGGGTCCGGTGCGGGTGACCGTCACATCGGACTCGTAAGTGCCCCGCTCGTTGAGCATCCCGGTGTACACCGATCTGCCAACCTCGACGCCGACGTCGGCGGTGCACAGCCACTGCAGCGCCGCCTCCGCGTCATGGCCGACGAGCAGGTACTTGGAGAAGGAGGTTTGGTCGAACACGGTCACGTTCGTCCGTGTGTTGGCCTGCTCCGCGGCCGACCATGGCAACCAGTTGGGCTTTCCCCACGTGTAGTCGATCGTCGGTTCCGTGCCGTCGGGTGCGAAGAAGTTGGCCCGCTCCCAGCCCATCTTGCTGCCGAAGTTGGCGCCCGCGGCGTCCAGCAGGTGGTGTACGGGCGAGCGCCGGAACGGCCGGGCGGTCTCCATTTCCCGGTTCGGCCAGGGGATTTCATAGTGCAGGCCAAGCACCTCGGCGACGCGGTCATGAAGCCATCGGTTGTTGCCGTTGAACGGCGCGAAGCGCCGGATGTCCACCCCGGTCAGGTCGCTGGTCGGCGCGCCGTTGACGATCCACTCCGCAAGCGCACGCCCGGCTCCGCCTGCGGTCGCGATGCCGACCGAGTTGAAGCCCGCGCCGACGAAGAAGTTCGCGAGCTCGGGGGCCTCCCCGAGAATGAACTGGTTGTCGGGAGTGAAGCTCTCCGGGCCGTTATAGAACTTCTTGATTCCGGTCTCCTCGAGCGCCGGAATCCGCAACAGCGCATTGTTCATCAGAATCTCGAAGTGGTCCCAATCCTCGTCCAACAGCTGGAATTCGAACGGGTACGGAATCGCATCGGGTGCTACCCATGGCTTGGCTTCCGGCTCGAAGCCGCCGATCACCAGCCCGCCCACTTCCTCCTTGAAGTACGTATAGCCGTCGGGGTCGCGCAGGATCGGCAGGTCGGGGTGCACGCCGTCGATGGCTTCACTGACGACGTAGAAGTGCTCGGCCGAATGCAGCGGGACATTGACACCTGCCATGGCACCCACCTGCTTGGCCCACTGCCCGGCGCAGTTGACGACGATCTCGGCCTCGACGTCCCCGCCGTCGGTGCGGACTCCGGTCACCCGGCCCTCATCGGTCAAAACATCAAGCACCCTGACCTTTTCGACGATCCGGGCGCCCCGCATCCGCGCGCCCTTCGCCAGCGCAAAGGTCAAATCGGTCGGATTGGCCTTGCCGTCGGCGGGTAGCCAGATGGCACCCACCAGATCGTCGACTCGCATCACCGGGTAATGCTCGAACGCCTGCTCGGGCGCGAGCAGTTCACATTCCATGTTGAACGCCGCGGCGTTCGCCGCGGTGCGGCGCAGCTGGACCATGCGATCCTCTGTGCGCGCGACCGTCACTCCCCCGCACTGCTTATAGCCGGCCGACAGGCCCGTCTCGTTCTCCAGTTCGGCGTAAAGCTGCGTCGAGTACTGGACCAGCCGCGTGGCGCTCTCTGATGCCCGCAGCTGGCCGACAAGTCCGGCGGCATGCCACGTTGTGCCGCATGACAGTTGGCCTTGTTCGAGCAGCACAACGTCGGTGAGGCCAAGCTTGGTCAGGTGGTAGGCGACGCTGGTACCGATCACGCCGCCTCCGATGATGACGACGTGCGCGCGGTCGGGCAGCGTTGTGGTGGCCATAGATGTCACGGATCCCTTGCATCAGTCGGTGGCTGATACGTCGTCAAGCAGGCGAGTGAAGTGCGGTCCATTGAATTCGGCGACGGCGGCCTCGTAGCGTTCCATCGCCCAGCCCCAGAAGTCGACTTCCAATGCGCTCGAAGCACTTTGGATGCAGCCCCACAGCGTCCACCCGTACTTGGCGACGATGCCTTGCAAATGGGCCCTTGCGATCTTGTGGCGCAATCGGCGGCCGTAGTATGTAGTGACGAGATCGTCCAGCTGGTCGGTCGACAGGCCGCACTCACTCCAGATGTTGCCTAGTTCGAAGCAGGGGTCGTTGTTGCCCGAGTACTCGTAGTCGATGATCCACACCCGCTCACCGTCTTCGATGAAGTTTCCGGCCAGCAGGTCGTTGTTGCACGGAACAGTAGTCTGGTCGGTGGCCGTCAGCGCCTTCTCGATCTGGGCGAACGTGTCGGCGTGGTCGAGGTAGTCGAGCGGAATCTTGAAACCGTTGTCCCTGACTGTTTTCAGGTATCGGGGCTGACGTTCGAACATGTCGAACCGGCCGCGGAAGCGCGGCCCGCCGTGCAACGCCCGGCATCCGGCGGCCACCTTCGCCACCACTCCTGGCCGCTGAAAGTCTTCGTTGCACAGCGTCTTTCCGTTGAGGTAGCCCAACAGCAGGATGCCGAGGTCGGGTCGGTAGTCGATCACCGGCGCGCCGACGCCGGCCTGCTCCGCCGCCTTGGTGTTGTGGTACTCCTCGTCGCGGTCGATGCCCAGAAAGTTGCTGCTGGTGTCGACGCACCGGGCGACATAGACGGCGTCTGGGGTGATCACCTTGACGTTGCGATTGGTCAGTCCGCCGGACAGATCCTCGAGCTGCCGCGGCCGTCCGGCCACGGCCGGAATCTCATCCAGCAGCGTGTTGAGCTGGGCGTCGGTGAGCGGAAACGGCATCGGTTCACTGTAACCGTCGCTCCGTTAAAGGTCTAGACTATTGGCCATGCCGTCAGCGACCGATGTGATCGAAATGTGGTTACGCAGTGACCAGCCCGCCGTCGTGTTCGACTTCAACGGCACTCTCTCCGACGACGAACACATCCTGTTCGACATCTTCAGCGAGCTGTTCCGGGCCCACCTCGGCTGGGCGATGAACGCCGAGGACTACCGGGGCGAACTGCTCGGCCGCAGCGACCGCGAGATCATCGAGCACGCGGTAGCACGTCATGGGCGCGGCACCGAGGACGAGGTCAGCGAGCTGCTGCGCCTGCGCCAGGGCGTCTACAAGCAAAGGGTCGCCGACCACAACCCGATCGGCGGCCCTGCCGCGCAATTGGTGAAACTGTTGGCGGACAACCAGATTCCCATTGGCATCGTCACCGGGGCCCAGCGGGAGGACGTGCTGGCTGTCCTGGACGGCAGCCCGACGGGTGAGTTGGTCAGCTTCCTGATCGCCGAAGAAGACGTCAGCAACGGTAAACCGCACCCGGAAGGCTTTCTCGAGGCAGCGCGGATACTGAATCGCCGGCCCAGCGATGTACTGGTCTTCGAGGACTCGCTGCCCGGCGTGCAGGCGGCACTGGCTGCGGGCATGCACTGCATCGCCGTCGGCATCGAGCCACGCCCGGAGCTGCGCGCAGCAGCCCCGGCGATCGTGCCCGAATTGTCCACCGAACTCGTTGCGGACCCAGTCAGCCGCTGGCGTCGCGGGCCGGCAAACCCGAATCGACACGCGACTTGATCCGGATCCGCGCGCGGTCCGAGCGGTGGTAGTCGCGGGAGAATTCGACCGCGACACCATCGGAGGTGAAAGACGTTCGGGTGATTAGCAACAACGGACTTCCGGGTTCGATACCGAGGATCTCGGCCTGCCGGTCATTCGCCTGAGTCGCCTCGAGTTCTTCATCGGCCGAGGACGGGGACGCGTTGTATTCGCGCATCAGCGCGTACAACGAGCCGGTGAGATCGGCCGACAGCAGCCCGGGGAAAAGCGCAGCGGGCAGGTACGCCTCTTCGAGCACGATCGGCTCTCCGTTGGCCAAGCGGGCGCGGAGGACCTCGTGGACCTGCGCGCCACGGCCAAGTCCCAGAGCCTGCCGAACATCGGTGGTCGGACGGTGAGTCGTCGCTCGCAGCACCCGAGCGCCCGCCTCCACATGAATCCGGCGCATCTGCTCGGTAAAGCCCGGCAGGCTCGCGTGGTCGAACTCGAATCGCGGCGCCGCAACGAAGTTTCCCCCGAAGCGGCCCCGTCGGCGATCGATGAGGCCCTTGGCTTCGATGGCGCTCAGCGCCTGCCGCAATGTCATCCGGCTGACCCCTAAAGCGTTGGCGATATCCACCTCCGACGGCAACTTGTCGCCGGGCGCCAACGTGCGGGACATGATCAACTGCTCGAGCCAGTGCCCGATGCGCGTGTGAGCCGGCAGATCTCCGGTGCCGGCCAGGTCGGGACGATCCGCAAGCAGCGGATCGTCCATCGTCAACACGCGCACAGTGGGAGCTTAAGCGGCTGGGGCCCGGAAAAGTCCTCAGCCGTGCCGGGCGCCGATCCAGTGCAATAGGTCGTGGACGATCTCGTCTTCGAGCCGGTAGCTGACAAGCCGGCCCACCCGGGTCGAGTTAACCCAACCCTGCTGCCTCAATATGCGCAGCGCCTGGGAGACCGCGTTCTCCGATCGGCCGAGCGCCGCCGCGAGGTCCCCGACGCAGATCCCTGGCGCACGGTGCAGAACGAGCAGTATCTCCAGCCGGTTCGGGTCGGACAGCAGGTCGAAGCGCTGAGTCCAGCCTGTCGTGTCGACATCGGCCAACGCCGACGTCGCACGCTTGACCTGCGTCTGGTTCCCGGGCTGGACCATGGTTCGAATCTAATCCAGGAAGCCATGCCTAGGGCGCAGGCGCAGTATGTGCTTTCCCGCGGCTGGCGGATGAGCCCATCGATGCGGGGGCCGCAGCTCTCGACTGAATTAAGGGGCCGGCCTCATCCTGCGGCCCACTCCTTCGCGCGCTCGAGCTCGTCGAGGCCGAACATGGCGAGCTCGCCGGGGACCATCCATGCGAACGCATGCAACGTATGGGCGACCCATTCCTTGTCGGATACTACGGCGATTCTGTCGAAGGCCGAATGATGTTGGAAGAGAGCGCCGAAGCCCAGCTTCAGGTCTTCGACCAAGCCGCCGCGGCCGAAGCCCTCGTAATCGGACGCTATGACCTCCACGATCCTGATCTCACCGGTCTTGAGCAGCTCCTCCATGGCGGGCTTGAACTCGCGCAGGTCGACACCTTGCAACCTGCCCGACACGCGGATGCCGGTCACTCCCTCCGGCATGTCTGGGAGCATTTCGATCATCGACTTCTCCTTACTGATCGGCTTGCACGCTATTCCGGCTGGTTCAACTCGACTAAGTTGCCGAAGGGATCGTGCAGAACAGCCTGATACCCGGCGCCGGCGATGAGCGGGACTCGGTACACCTCGACGCCCTGCTCCTGCAGGTCGGTGACTGCGGCATCAATGTCGTCGACTCGGATCGCGAAGTGGTTCGCAACGGGCGGCTGAGTGTCGGACTCCATGAGGTGTACCTGCTGGCCGCCGGCATCGAGCCAGTACCCAGGGCCGAGATCCGGGCGCGGTAGCTGCGTCATTCCGAGAAGGTCACGATAGAAGGCGAGACCCTTCTGCACGTCGGCGACACAGATGGCGACATGGTGTAGACCGACCGGCTTCATCGCTTGATTCTGACCCCTATTCCGCCGTTCAGTCCAGGAAGCCGTGCAACAGGGCGGCGGATCCCGCGACGTGTGCCCGCATGGCTTCCGCAGCGCGTTCGCCGTCGCCCGCAAGGATCGCAACGACGATCGCTTCGTGCTGCTCGTCGGAGTGGGCGATATTGCGTGGCAGCAAGGGAATCTGGTCGAGCAGCCCGTTGAGTCGCATCCGGTTCTCGGCCACCAGGGGAACCAGCGAAGGCGAGCCCGCCGCCTCCGCGATCGCCAGGTGCAACCGCGAGTCCAGCCGCCGGTAGTCGTCGGGCGCCGCGCCGCGGACATCGGACAGCCGTGACCACAGCACTTCCCGCTCCGCGGCGGTCAGGGTGCGGTTCGCCGCCATCCGCGCGGCGCCGACCTCGAGGATCTCGCGCAGCCGCAGCGCGTCGTCGATTTCCGCTCGGGTCACCCCTGGGCTGGCGTCCGTGTGCCTTGGCAGCTCGTCGGCCAGGAATGTGCCGCCATAGCGGCCGCGACGCGATACCAGATATCCGGCGTCGGCAAGCGACTTGATGGCCTCCCGAACGGTGTCGCGACTGACGCCGAGCCGGGCGGCGAGTTCGCGTTCGGGTGGAAGGGATTCGCCCGGCTGCAACACTCCGAGCCGGATGGTCTGCAGCAGCCGTTCGACGGTGTCCTCGAACGGGTTCCCCGGCCGCACCGGGCGCAGCAGTGCGTCGCTCGCCAGCGGGACGTCCGGGTCAGCCGACATGATCTTTACACGGGAGTGACGTAGTGGCCGCTGATACCGCCGTCGACCAGGAACGTCGACCCGGTGATGAACGAGGCGTCGTCGCTGGCCAGGAACGCCACCGCGGCGGCCAGTTCCTCCGGCTCGGCGAACCGGCCTATCGGGACGTGCACCAGCCGACGTGCCGCCCGCTCCGGATCCTTGGCGAACAGCTCCTGCAGCAGCGGCGTGTTGACCGGGCCCGGACACAGCGCGTTGACGCGAATCCCGCTGCGCGCGTATTGGATCCCGAGCTCGCGGGACATGGCCAGAACGCCGCCCTTGGACGCCGTGTAGGAGATCTGCGACGTGGCCGAGCCCATAACCGCGACGAACGAGGCCGTGTTGATGATCGACCCCTTCTTGGCGGGCACCATGTGCCGTAGCGCGGCCCGGCACGACAGGTACACCGATTTGAGGTTGATGTCCTGCACCTTCTGCCATGCGGGCAGCTCGGTGGTCTCGATCACGTCGTCGTCTGGCGGCGAGATGCCTGCGTTGTTGAACGCGATGTCGACCGACCCGTACCTGTCAGCGGCGGTGTCGAACAATGCATCGACAGCCGACTCGTCCGAGACATCGACGGGCACAAACAATCCGTCGAGTTCGTCGGCCGCGGCCTTGCCCGCTGTCGGATCGATGTCGCCGACGACGATCCTTGCACCCTCTGCGCGCATGCGCCGCCCGGTGGCCAGTCCGATCCCGCCAGCGCCGCCGGTGATCACCGCGACTTTGCCGGCAAGTCGTTGGGTCAAATCCATCAGGCATCTCCGATCGCGAAAAAGACGTTCTTGGTTTCGGTGAACGACAGCGGTGCGTCGGGGCCGAGTTCGCGGCCCAGTCCCGACTGTTTGAATCCGCCGAACGGCGTGTTGAAGCGCACCGACGAATGCGAATTGACCGACAGATTGCCGGATTCCACGGCGCGCGACACCCGCAGCGCCCTGGACAGGTTGTCGGTCCAGATCGATCCGGACAGGCCGTAGGGCGTGTCGTTGGCAAGCGCGATGGCATCACCCTCGTCCTCGAAGGGCAGCACCGTCACCACGGGCCCGAAGATCTCCTCGGTGACGGTGCGGTCGGTGCGCGGCGGTGTCAGCACCGTCGGCGGGAACCAGTAGCCGGGGCCCGACGGCGCATCGCCGCGGAACGCGACCGGCGCATCGTCGGGCACGTAGGAGGCGACGGTGTTCCAGTGCGCCTTCGACACCAACGGCCCCATCTCGGTGTCTTTGGACTGCGGGTCGCCGACCACGACTCCCTTGACGGCCGGTTCAAGCAATTCCATGAACCGGTCATACACGCTGCGCTGCACCAGGATCCGGCTGCGCGCACAGCAGTCCTGGCCTGCGTTGTCGAAGACGCCGTACGGCGCGGTCGCCGCGGCCTTCTCAAGGTCACAGTCATCGAACACGATGTTGGCGCTCTTGCCGCCCAGCTCCAGGGTGACCCTCTTGACCTGGGCCGCCGCCCCCGCCATCACGCGTGTGCCGACCTCGGTGGAACCGGTGAACACGATCTTGCGTATGTCGGGGTGGGTGACGAACCGCTCCCCCACCACCGAGCCCTTGCCGGGGAGGACCTGGAAGAGGTCGGCAGGCAACCCGGCCTCAACGGCCAACTCGCCCAGCCGAATAGAGGTTAGCGGGGTGATCTCGGCAGGCTTTAGCAGCACCGCATTTCCAGCGGCCAGCGCGGGCGCGAATCCCCATGACGCAATCGTCATCGGGAAGTTCCACGGGGCGATCACGCCGACGACGCCAAGCGGCTCGTTAAACGTGACATCGATTCCCCCGGCAACGGGAATTTGCTTACCAGTCAAGCGTTCGGGGCTCGCCGAGTAATAGAGCAGCACGTCTCGGACGTGGCCTGCTTCCCACTCCGCGTTCCCGATCACGTGCCCGGAGTTGTTCACTTCAAGAGCGGCCAACTCGTCGACGTGCGAATCGACCGCAGCGGCGAAGGCACGTAAACCCGCCGCCCGTTCGGCCGGCGCTAGCCGGGCCCAATTTCGTTGTGCGGCCTTCGCGCGGGCCACCGCGTCGTCAACGCCCACCTCATCGGTCTGCTCGACGTTGCGCAGCAGCTCTTCCGTCGCCGGGTTGATGACCTCGCTGACGGTCACGCGCTCACCCTTCCTTTCGCGTAGGAAGCCGCGGCCTCTACTACCGCGGCGAACAGCCGCAGGTCATCCAGTCGCTCCTCGGGATGCCACTGCACCGCCAAAACGAAGTTCTGCCCTGGGATTTCGACGGCCTCGATGACGCCGTCGGAATCCTGGGCGCTGACGATCAGGCCGTCGCCGAGCCGGTCGATGGCCTGGTGGTGATAGCACTGGGCATCAGACGATTCGCCGATCAGCGCGGCCAGCCGCGTGCCGGGCACGGTGCGTACCGCCGACGTGGCGAACACCGCGTTGCCCAGCTGGTGGTGGGTGTGGCCGATCACATCGGGTAGATGCTGGTGCAGCGTGCCGCCCAGCGCGACGTTGATCACCTGCGCCCCGCGACAGATCCCCAGCACCGGCATGCCCCGACGGATGGCGCCCTCGACCAACGCGAATTCGAACGCGTCGCGCTGGCGGTTGTCCTCGACGGCCTCGTCGGTGGCCGGGTGCGGCTGCTGGCCGTACCCGGCCGGATCGACATCTCGTCCGCCGGTGATGATCAGGCCATCCAAGCCGTCAAGAACACGCGAGGCGATCTCGGCGTCCACCGGCTGGGGAGGAAGCAGGGCAGCGATTCCGCCGGCCAGGGCCACCCCGTCGATGTAAATGGCGGGCAGGAAGCTGGCGCGCACGTCCCAGACCCCGGTCTGCGCCTGCTGCAGATAGGTGGTCAACCCCAGCACAGGCCTAGAGCCGCTCAAAGCCACGCACCCTTTCCCAGTCAGTCACTGCCGAATTGAATGCAGTCAGTTCCACACGCGCGTTGTTGAGGTAGTGCTCTACGACCTCGTCACCGAACGCCTCACGCGCCACTTCCGACTTGCTGAACAGGGCCGCGGCCTCTGCCAGCGTGGTCGGCAACCGTTCCGCGCCGCTGGTATACGCGTTGCCCTCCAACGCTTCCGGCAGCTCCAGCTCACGCTCGATGCCGTACAGCCCGCCGGCAATCAGTGCCGACACCGCAAGATACTGGTTGACGTCGCCGCCCGGCGCGCGGCATTCCATCCGCATGCCGTGGCCGTGCCCGACGACGCGCAGCGCGCAGGTTCGGTTATCCATCCCCCACGCGACCGCCGTGGGCGCGAAGCTGCCCTCGACAAAACGCTTGTAGGAGTTGATGTTCGGCGCGTAGAACAGCGTCAACTCGCGCAGCGTGGCCAGCTGGCCGGCGATGAAACTGCGGAACATCGGCGACATGCCGAGCTCGTCGTCCGAGTCTGCGAACACCGCGGAACCGTCGTCGCCGCGCAACGAAATGTGGATGTGGCAGCTATTGCCTTCGCGCTCATCGAATTTCGCCATGAAGGTCAGGCTCTGGCCGTGCTGGTCGGCGATCTCCTTGGCACCGTTCTTGTAGATGGTGTGGTTGTCGCACGTGACGCGGGCATGGTCGTAGCGGAACGCGATCTCCTGCTGACCGAAGTTGCACTCACCCTTCACGCCCTCGCAATACATGCCTGCGCCGTCCATGCCGAGTCGGATGTCGCGCAGAAGTGGCTCCATCCGGGTGGACGCATGCATCGCGTAGTCGACGTTGTAGTCAGTGGCCGCCGTCAGCCCGCGGTAGCCGGCCGCCCACGCTTCCCGAAACCCGGTGTCGAAAACCATGAACTCCAGCTCGGTGCCGACGTAGGGCACCAGGCCGCTCTCGGCGAGTCGATCAATTTGGCGGTTGAGGATGCTGCGCGGCGCCTGGGTCACGGGATTGCCGTCGGTCCACGACAGATCGGCCATCACCATCGCGGTGCCCGGCAGCCAGGGGATGAGCCGCAAGGTTGAGAAGTCGGGCGTCATGACCATGTCGCCGTAGCCGGTCTCCCAGCTCGATATCGCATACCCGTCGACAGTGTTCATGTCGACGTCGACAGCGAGCAGGTAATTACAACATTCAGCGCCGTGCGCGGCGACGTCCTCGACGAACAACCGGGCCGACACCCGCTTGCCGGTCAGACGGCCCTGCATGTCGCAGAACGCGACAATCACGGTGTCGATGTCACCCCCGGCGACCAGTCGCTCGAGGTCGGCCTGCGGCATCATGCCTGATGTGGCGCTCACAGTGTGCTCCCTCTCGGCGGATAGTCAGTCAGACGGATGTAACTCTAAACGTCCAAAGGTAGGTTTGCAGACCATTGCAGACCAAAAGCCCTCTTGGATTTCCCGCCGCGCGGCGGTCTACGACGGTGTCTGGGCCTTCCGGTTGATCCGGACATCGAAGGCCTCGGAAACGTGCCATTCCCGGGACAGCATGACGGGAGTGCCGTCGCGGCCGTAGTCGACCTCCTCGATGTACAGCAGCGGCTTCCCGCGCCGCACGCCGAGCACTTTCGCGGTCTGGCTGGTGCTGGCGACGGCGCGCAGTGTTGCCGTCGCGTGGTCTGCTGCGTGCCCCGAGGAACTCAGGAGCGCGAAGAGTGACGGGTCCAGGTTCTGCAGGTCGAGGTCGCTACGGAGCAGGCGCGCGGGAATGCGATCGAGCGAGTAGATCACCGGTTGGTCGTCGGCCGTCCGCACCCGTTCGACCGCCAAGACGGTATCGCTGGGACTGAGTCGTAGCGGGGAGTCGTCCGGGCAGCACTGCTCGAACGCCGCGTCGAGGATGTACATCCCGGCACGGGCGCCCGCACTCTCGATCATCGCAAGGTAACTGAGAGTCGCGTCAAGTCCGTGGGGCATGCGCCTGCGCTCGGTGACATAACTGCCCGAACCGTGACGACGGGTGACGTAGCCAGCCTCGACCAGCCCACGCACCGCGTCTCGCACCGTGGCCCGAGATACGTTGAAGCGCTTGGCCAGTTGGCCCTCGCTCGGCAACTTGGTCCCCGGCTGCAGCTGCGAATTGGTGATTTCCTCCAGCAACTCGTCGCGCAACCGGTCGGCGAGCAAAGTTCGGCCGGACACGCTGTCGAGCCTACGTGCGGGTTTCGCGGGCTGCATCCGCCGTCGCCTCGAGGACGCGACGGACCTGGTCTGCGATGGACGGCGCACCGGGCAGCAGACCGTCGAAAATAGCGCTGCCGATGGTGTATCCCCACGCGCCTGCCTCGCTGACCGCGAGCGCCCGGTCGATGCTCGCGATCGACCCCGCAACGATCACCGGGCCGCTCGAGCGCCGGACCACCTCACGGATCAGAGCGTCGTGATCGGCGGTCGGATGGCGATACGCCAGCAGGTCGAGCCCAGTGACGTGGTCGAGAGACGTGAGCCGTTCGGCATCGGTCGCGATTTCGTCGATCGTGCCGAGCAGAACACTCGGATGATCGACGACCCTGCCCGGGAACGGGCAATAGCGCACCCCGTCCGGCAGGATGCCCGCACCATCTGCGGCATGGGTTCCGCCGAGCACCCAGTCGACACCGGCCGCGGTCGCCGCGCGCAGCGATGACAGCTCGTCCTCCTTACTGGTCGAGACCACTTCCAACATCACCTCGAATCCGGCGTCGTGGGCCAGCGACGTCAGCTCACGCTGTCGCGACGCGTCTGCTCCGACGTCCTTGAAGCCGATGTATTTCAGACCGGTGTCGGCCACTTGTGGCACGATCTCGGCAGCGTGTTCGACGGTTCTGTCGCCGTGGGTGAGCATGAAAATGAAATGAGACACAGCAGTGCTCCTTTCTTCATCGTCCTTCATCCGTCCGTCATCCCGGCGTTCGCGGCGTCGGCCACGATCGACCACGCCGCATCGTCCGACCACACGCCGAGCACGTCGGCGAGGTCGACAATCGAGATCCGCTCCCGCAGCAGGTGGGAATTCCGCAGGGCCCAGAACAGTAGGTCGTCGTCGTAGCCGTCGCCGAGGTCCTGTCCCCGGGTCGGCAGACCGCTCGCACGGCTTATCTCGTCGAACTGTTCCGGTGAAGGAAGCCTCAATGACCGCGCGAACGCGTCCCACTCAGACACCAGCGCCTCGACCGCGGATTGGTGTGCCAGCAGCCAGTTTCGCTTCGCGGAGTAGGCCGTCCAGCACTCCTCGGCCGTCTGTGGTTCGAACTCGGCGAATGCGCGCACCACTGCGTCACGACCAGTCGTTTCGTCGGGTACCCGGACCTTCGCATCCGCCGACCGGATCGTGGAATCGACGAGCTGCCAGACTCGCACGGCAAGCCGCGTCGCCACCGTGACCTGCATGCCGTGAGCAGCGGCTGCCCGTCCCTGACGGCTGCGCGCCATCTCGAGCAGGTGCGAAACCGCATGTTCGGTGCCCGATGCCGGGGCCGTCGAACCGACGATTCCCATCGACAGTCCACTTACCGCGAGCAGCCGGGCAAGATCTGCGATGCCCGTCGGCTCGGCGTCGCGTGCGGCCCGCGCGAGGGCAGGCAGCACTGGATTGGCGGCAAGGACATCGTCGACGACGGCAGGCGTGTACGGCGGTCCGTGACCGAGCCGGGCGGCGAGTTGCCACTCGGCGACCGCGTTGGGGACCGTCGAAAGGTCCCCAACCCCAGCGAGGTTCAACTGCCACGGTGCCGCGGTGAGGATGTCGGTATCGGCGACGAGGACGTCGGGCCATCGGGATTGGACGGTGCGTTTCGCGCCCGCGACTACAAGGACGCTTCGGTCGGCAATGAAACCGTTGATGCTGCAGGCGGTTTGGACCGCGACATGACGGCTGCCGGTGCGCTGAGCAGTCACCTTCGCGATGTCCGTGAGCGTCCCGGACCCGACGGAGACGAGCAGCCGGTTCGCACCGACCTGGCCGACCGCACGCTCGACCGTCTCTTCGTCGGCGCGAACAACGCCGTTGCCGAGCTGGACCACGGGCCAGCCGAGGTGGGTGGCCAGTCGCTCCACGACCGGCCCCGCCGGTGTGCGGTATGGGCCGCCGTCGCTGAGGATCACGGGAGCAATGGACGCGAAACGTTCGGAGCTGTCGTTCATCGCGCTGTCCAACACCGACTCGCCGATGCGGACGTCGACGTCGGGCAGTCCGGCGTGACCGTCGGCACGCAGGGCCGCCAGAAGGGCCGCGGGGTCGGGAATGGTGATCACGTCGGCCGAGCCGACAAGTCAGGCCGCGCCAGCGCCGTCTCAACAGCGTCGAACGCGGCGAGATAGCGCCGGTAGGCGTCCGCGTAGGTCTTGGTTGCCTCGAGGTCCGGCTCGATGGCGGCCGGAGCGAGCCGGACCGCAACCGATGCCGCCGTGAAGTCCGCGAAGAACCCCTTGCCCACCCCGGCGACCATCGCGGCGCCAACGGCGGTGGCCTCCTCGGTCAGCACACGGCGCACCGGCCGTCCGAGCACGCTGGCCTTGATCGTCGCCCATAAGTTGTCACGCGCGCCGCCGCCGACGATCCGTATCTCGCCGCGGCCGAGGCCGAGCGCGTCGAGTCGTTCGACGATGTCGCGCAAGGCAAATGCACAACCTTCGAGCACCGCCCGTGACACGTGCGCCGGTGTGTGGTTCATCGCGAGGCCGAGCAGACCGCCGCGCATTCGGTCGTTCCACCGCGGTGCCGTCGACCCCGACAGAGCCGGCAGGAACAGCACACCGTCGCTGGCCGGTGGCGCCGCCAGCGCCAGGGAAAAGACCTCGGCCTGCGGCACGCCGAGCAGCCCGGCGAGCCAGAGCGTGCTGCCGCCGCTGACGAATCCGGGATTCTCGATCAGCCACGAACCGGGCACGGCATGGCCATGCGTCTCGACGAGACAGAGCGGGTCGCGCACAGGTGTCGCGGACACGGTCGTCACCGGCTCGGCGGTACCGGTGACATCGACGACGACACCGGCCTCGATCGCGCCTGCCCCGACCGACGCGGCGTGTTCGTCTCCGGTTCCGACCACCACCGCGCAACTCGCCGGGAGACCGAACTCCGAGGCGATGTCGGGCAGCAGCGTGCCGACCACCTCGGTCGACGGGCGCACCGGCGCGAACATCGACGAGTCGAGCTCAGCTGCCGCGCACAGAGACTCGTCGAAGTCGCCACGGGCGACGTCGTACACCATCGTGGACGACGCGTTCGCGGCGTCCTGGGCGTGAGTGCCGGTCAGGTGATGAAGCAGATACGACCCGACGGGCGCAAGTGTCGCCGCACGCTGCCAGACGGAGGGTTCGTGGTCGCGGACCCACATCATCTTCGGTGCACTGTGCGAGGCATCGGCCACAAGCCCCGTCCGCTCGGCGAGCAGATCCGCGCCGACCGCGGCGACCAGCCGATCGCACTGCTCGGTGGCCCGTTTGTCCAGCCAGATGATCGCCTGGCGTAGCGGCTCACCGACGCCGTCGCACACGACGACGCCGTCAACCTGACTGCCAAGGCCCATCGCCACGACTCGCGTCGGTTCGATGCCCGCGGTCGCCGCACAGACGGCGTCGCGCAGTGCGGTGCGATAGGTGTGGGGGTCCTGCTCTGCCCAGCCGTCGTGCTGGTGCGTCATGCTCAGCGCGGCCGAACCGGTGGCCACGACGTCGCCACCCTCGTCGACGACGACGACCTTGATGCTCTGCGAGCCGACATCGGCTCCCAGGACCAGAGACACGTCTTTCCCTCAGATCACGGTGAGCGAGTTGGCGATTCGTCGGTCGCGATCTCGGTCGCGGACATCGCGCCGTAGCCCTCCTGCTCCAGGTTCACACCGTACTGCCCGTGCGAAAGCGCGAACTCCTCTTCCGGCGACAGCACAAGCTTGTGCCTCCCGGCGACCGCGAAGTAGGCGATTCCGATCAGGAAATAGATGAGCGTTCCGACAACACCCGGCCGGTAGTCCGGGTTGAGGAACAGTGAGACGAGTGCGACGAGTGCGATGGCACCCGCGATCGCGGCGCCCCAGATACCCACCGGACTGCGGTACGGCCGTGCGATGTTCGGCAGCTTTCGGCGCAACATGATGAACGCCAGGCACTGCATGAAATAGGAGATCACGGCTCCGAACACGGCCATGTACAGCAGTGCACCGACGATCTTGCCCGCGAGTGCGTTCTGACTCTGGCCGAGGAAGTAGATGACCAGCGAGAGGATGTACCCGACCACCGCGCCTGCGATGAGCGCGACGTACGGCGTGTTTCTGGTTGGGTGGGTGATCGACAGGCTCTTCGGGAAATACCCTGCGCGGGACAGCGAGTAGGTGTTCCGGCCGTAGGCATAAATGATCGTGAAGAAGCTGGCGATCAGCCCGATCAGCCCGACCAGCGCGAGCAACGAGGCCGCGGTGCCCTCTCCGAACACCGCCTTGAAGCCGTCGAACAACGGGGTCGCCGACGTTCCGATGGTCGCGGCTCCGCCTCCGACGCCTGTATTGAGGAACAGGGTCAGAACGGCGAAGAGGACCAGTGTGTTGAGTCCCCAGATGGTGGCACGGGGGATGTGCTTCTTCGGATCGTGTGACTCCTCGGCGGCCAGCGGCAGTTCCTCGATCGCCAGGTAGAACCAGATCGCGAACGGCAAGGCGGGGAAAATCCCGGCTATGCCCTTCGGCAGGAAGCTGCTGCCGCCCTCATCCGGTGGGATGTTGGTGAGCAGGCTTGCGTCGAACGACCGCGAGACGAGCACCGCAATGTAGAAGAACGCGAGGATTCCGAGCGCCAGCACGGTGATCACCACGGTGAACCGCATGGTGACCTCGATGCCGAGGATGTTGATCCCGACGAAGATGATGTAGAAGATCGCCCACCACAGCACCGGGCTGTTCCACCAGCCGTCGGCTCCGGTCAGGTCGAAAACGATGTCATGCGAAAGGAATCCCATCGCGCCCACGACGACTGCCGGGGTGATGACGTATTCCATGTTTTCGGCCAAACCGGTGATGAAGCCGCCCCAGGGTCCCATCGCGGAGCGAGAGAAGGAGTAGGCCCCGCCCGTGTGGGGAAGTGCGGGCGACATTTCGGCGATGCTGTAGCAGAGGCCGTAGTACATGATCGTGATGACGATGCCCGCGATGAGCAATCCCCCGAAGCCGCCTGCGTCCAGGCCGAGGTTCCAGCCGTAGAAATCTCCCGAAATGACCGCGCCGACACCGAGCGCCCAGAGCGACCAGAAGGCGGCGTGACGGCGCAATTTGCGCCGTTCGAAATAACCGTGCTCCGCGTCCCGATAGGTGACCGATCCGACTGCCCGCTTGTTCTCCGCCATGGCGTCCTCCTCGGCTCTTTGGCGCAAGTTGTCAGACAACTTGGACAATAATGAGGACGAATACGTACGTCAACATCAAAGACGGAGCCAGTTAGGAAACAGGCGAAACGGCTGCTAGTTGACCCCGCCGGGCGACCCGCGGGGAAGTTTTACCTGGTCGTCATTCCAAAGGTAGGACACCAGACCAATAGCACCCTATTGTCCGTATGGGCGAGCGCTGACCTCCTCTCGCCTCGCATACCACGAAGGAGCAACCGCGATGGCAGACGAAAAGCTGAAGTCCTCGGGCGGAGTGACTTATCACCAGGCTGGCGCCGAATACTTCGAGAAGCGCAAGCTGCTCCGGACCGCGGGCTTCTGGGGGCTGTGGGGGATCGGCGTCGCCGCGGTGATCTCGGGCGACTTTTCGGGCTGGAACTTCGGCATCGGCGAGGCGGGGTGGGGCGGCCTGGCGATCGCATCCGCCGTTATCATCGTCATGTACTTCGGCATGTTGTTCTCGATCGGCGAGATGGCTGCGGCGATGCCGCATACCGGAGGCGCCTATTCGTTCGCCCGCGCGGCGATGGGGCCGTGGGGCGGATTCGTCACCGGTTTCGCCGAAACCATCGAGTACGTCTTCACCACAGCGGTGATCGTCTACTTCTCTGCCAGCTACGCCGACGCGGTGACCAGCGACCTCTTCGGCCTGAGCATGCCCGGCTGGATCTGGTGGATCATCCTGTACGCCATCTTCGTGGCCCTGAACTCCTGGGGTGCGGAGGTGTCGTTCAAGTTCGCGATCACCGTGGCGATCATCTCCATCGCCATCCTGGTGTTGTTCGCCGTGATGGCCATCGCCAACGGCGCGGTCGACTTCGGCAAGCTGCTCGACATCCCGGCGGATGCCGCCGCGGCCGGGTCCAGCTCGTTCCTGCCCTTCGGCATCGTCGGCATCCTCTATGCACTGCCGTTCGCGATCTGGTTCTTCCTCGGCATCGAGGAACTGCCGCTCGCGGCCGAAGAGTCCCACAACCCCAGCAAGGACATTCCGAAGGCCGGCATCTGGGGCATGATCACACTGGTGGTCACCGCCGCGATCGTGTTCATCCTCAACCCGGCGGTCACCGGCTCGGAGGCCCTTGGCGCCTCCGATGAACCGCTCCTGGACGGCTTCCGCGCCTTCCTGCCCGCGGGCTGGGCCGCGGTGCTGTCGGGCTTCGCCCTGATCGGTCTGCTCGCCAGCCTGCAGGGCATCATGTACGCCTACGCCCGCAACATGTACTCGCTGAGCCGAGCCGGCTACTATCCAAAACCATTGTCGCTCACCGGGACTCGACAAACCCCGTATGTCGCGCTGATCGCCGGGGCGGTGATCGGGTTCGTCGCATTGGTCGTCGTGAACTACAACGAGGGGGCCGGCGACGTAGTGCTCAACATCGCGGTCTGGGGCGCGGTGCTGGCCTACATGCTGCAGATGGTCTCGTTCGTGCTGTTGCGCCGGAAGTTCGCCACTGCACGGCGGCCGTGGGTGAGTCCCACCGGCAGCGCGGGCGCGATCGTCGCCTTCGTGATCGCCGCGGTCACCTTCGTCGGCGTGCTACTCAACCCGACCTACCGGCCGGCGATCATCGCGATCGCCATCTTCTACGCGATCGGGCTGCTGGTGTTCGGTCTCTACACCCGCCATCGCCTGGTGCTCTCCCCCGAGGAGGAGTACGCCGTCACCGGTGGTCTGCACGGGTTCGACCCGGAGGCCGAAGGACTGGGCGGCACGATCGAGGACGAGATCCTCAAAGGCCACACCGAATAAGTCACCGCACACCTGATGACCCGCGACAGTCGAGACAAACCCGTCCTGGCCTGGCGTCACTGACGCCAGAGCAGCGATTCGACAGCGGTCGCGTGGGCGCGTCGTTACTGGTTGCCTGAGTGTTCCCTGTGGGAGTACCGTTCGACGCCGGAGCGCCGGGAAGCCTGGTCGGCATCCCTCCGCCACTCGCCCTCAAAGGGCCGAGCGGCGGAGGGGGTGGTTTCCGACTGAAGGGTCCAGAGTGAACGTGCCGCCGAGTTCCTTGCGCCGGACGAAGTTGACGCGGCGCGCCCCGGTGGAGCGCCAGACCATCTATCTTGTTGCGCCCAGCGGACATCCGAACTACGGCGACGAGTTCGTCCTCCGCGCCTGGTTGCGCTATCTGGCACGCGTTCGGCCCGAAGCGGATGTTGTCGTCGACTGCCATACACCGGGGCAAGCGGCGATCTTGCTAAGTGCCTGGCATCCACGAGTCACCTTCGTCGATACGATCTGGCGGATCTGCTTCGACACCGCCCGCCTGCCCGCAGCGGAAGCGATCGCAGTTGCAGGTGACGTGATTCGCGATCCGGGCCGGATACCGGCGATTGTTTCCGGGATTCAGCTTCTTGGCCGCGCCGACACGGTGCACCTGCTAGGCGGCGGCTATGTCAACGCGGTGTGGCCGCACCACCTGGCATTGTTGGCCGCCGCAAACGCCGCCATGGAACTTTCGGGCGGCCGCGCCATCGCCACTGGACAGGGACTTGCACCCATCGGCGACTCGGAGCGGGTCTCATTACTTCGCGAACTGCAAGCCAGGTTCACGGTGTTCGACGTACGTGATGACCCGTCGTACAGGGCGATCGCCGGATCCGGCGGCGAAGTGTCGTTCACCGGCGATGACGCCTGGCTGGGCGTGGGCGACGATGGTGTTTACGACACCGAATCGCAGGCGGCACAGCGCACGTTCGTCTTCTGCCTGCAATCGGATCTCATGGAAGATTTTGCCGACGGACAAGGAACGGACGGCCTGACGGCCGCGATCACCGACCTGATTGCGCGATGGAATCTCAGCGGCGACGACGTAGCAGTGGTCGAAGGGCTTCCGGGTGGGGACCGGATCGTCTTCGATCGCGTAGCCCATCTACTGCCCGGCGCCATCTTCGTGCCGTTCACCGAGGTTTGGGACCAGGGACTGCCCGCACATGCAGGTCAGACATGGGTCAGCACACGATTCCATCCCCATCTACTGGCCGCGGCCACCGGCGCGAGTGGGCTCGCCCTGTCGGGCCGCGACGACTACTACCCGATCAAGCATCGATCACTGCTCGCCGCCGGGTCCCATTGGCAGCTCGCTGACTCACGCGGGCTGCCGACGGCACCGGTACGTGACGGCGGATTCAACGCGCAAACGGTCGCCCTCCTCCGCAGCCGGAAAGCGGCCCTGGCTGACCGTATCTATCCACCCCTGCCGTCGTTTTCGATACGGCGGACCGTGGAGGCGCTGCGGCATGTGTATTCGAGGAACGGCGACACCCCGACCGCACCGACGATCGCTGAACAAGGACGACGACGAGACCGATGACGCCGCCGCGGACCTCGCGCGAGTGGGAAAAGCCGGCCGACCTACTGATCAACCCGGAAAAAGCGTGTAGGCCGCCATCTCACATCCGGTTTCGCAGTTCGTTGTTGTGTGGTCGACTCCATCGCGACCCTTTCCGGCATCCTTACGGGTGGAGTGCCGGGAAGTCTGGTCGGTGGGCGCACCGCTAGTGTCGGCAGGCACGAAAACTGTGGGGAGTCCGACGTGGCACTAGTATTGGCATTCGGTGTCGTGCTTCTGGTCAGCGTCTCGTTGTCCGGGGTTGCGGCGCGAACCGTTCTGTCGACCGCCCTGCTCTTCTTAGTGGCCGGCGCGCTGATCGGACCGGGCGGTATGTCGATCGTGACAATCGGCCCGGACGATACGATCGTCGCGCTGCTTGCCGACGTCGCGCTGTTCACCGTGCTCTTCACCGACGGCCAACGCGCCAATCTGACAGCGCTCAAAGAGAATTGGAATCTGTCCGGGCGAGCCCTGGGTCTCGGGATGCCACTGACAATGGTGGGCATCGCCCTACCCGCGCATTTCCTGGCCGGGCTCGATTGGCCGACCTCCTTCTTGATTGGCGCGATCCTGTCACCAACTGACCCGGTTTTCGCTGCGGCGTTGGTCGGCCGATCCGATGTCCCGCTGCGGCTGCGGCGACTGCTCAACGTTGAATCCGGGCTCAATGACGGGCTTGCGTTGCCTTTCGTGCTGATCTTTCTCGCGACGGCGCAGCATGCCGACTCCGATATCGCGACTGTGGGTGTGGAACTACTGCTCGGACTGTTGCTCGGCTTCGCGGTGGCCGCACTGGTGGCGCTCGCCTGGCGAACAAGAATCCTGACCGCCGAGCCCCGGTTGCAACCGTTGGGACCGGTCGCGATTGCTGTTGTGGTGTACGCAGGCTGTCATTTGACCCACGCCAACCCATATCTGGCGGCGTTTGCCGCGGGGTCGACGCTGGCCACGCTCGATCACGTCGCCGCAAAGCATTTCGAGCCATTCGGCGAATTGCTTTCCGAATTGACCAAATTCGCGGCGCTACTGGTATTCGGAGCACTGATCACGCCCGAACGGCTGTCTCATCTCGGCTGGCGAGAGTGGCTCCTGGCCGTGGTGGCCATCGTCGTCGTCCGCCCAGCCGCTCTGCTGCTCTCGCTCTTGCGCACGCAGCTACCGCGGCGTGAAAGAGTGACCGCGGCGTGGTTTGGCCCGAAGGGTTTCGCATCGGTGGTTTATGGATTACTGGCCCTACAGTCGGGCATCGCCGACCGTGAGCTGGTCTTCGACCTGGTCGCGGTCACGATTGCGTTGTCGATTGTGCTTCACTCATCCACTGACGTTCCCGTCGCGAGGATGTTGCGGATCGAACCTCCAGACAACTTGCCCCCGGGGCGAGTGGACGAGGAACCGCCACCGCAGATTGAGTCTTCGACACGGCAGAAGACGTGACGACGTCGCGAGAGCCCCTGGCGCCGTGTTGAATTGGCGCGTCCGCCGTCTGCGCCGACTCCCCGACACGGGACACGCCCGGCTGACGTCACGCCGGCAATAGGCCGACCTGACGGTAAAGCATTTTCAGGTACCGCCGCATCTCGGCCAGGTCGGGACCGTCCCGGCCTGCCGCGCCCGGTCGAGCAGTTGGACGTAAGAGCCCGGCGCGGTAGCACATAGTGATTCCAGTACGTCGCCATCAGCGCGGGGTGGCTCACGCTGGACCCCAGGATCCGCGCCACCAGAGCGCGAAACTGTGGATCAGAAGCGGCCTCAGCCGCATTGGACAACGCGGCCTCGACCAGGTCGTACGGAGCGGCCTCGGCGATCAGTTCTTCTGACGGCCACTCCACTTCGGTGACCACCGATTCCTCGATCGCCTGCGCCAGCAGGTCCTCCTTGGTCGACCATCGGCGATAAACGGTCAGCTTGCCGACACCCGCCCGCTTCGCGATCTGCTCAATGCTGGCGCCGTCGACGCCGCGCTCGACGAAGAGCTCGAAGGCAGCGCGCAGGATCGCCGCGTCGGTGGCGGGATCCCGAGGTCGCCCCCTTCCGCGCGTCGCCGTCATTGCCCACCGCGCAGGATGATGTCCAGCCGGCGGCCCAGCCCAGACGGGCCGGACGGGTCGCCACGCCATGCCAAGTGGGCATCCGGACGCACCAGCATCGCGTCCTCACTGTCGTATCGCAGCACGCCGACGAGTTCGCCGAGCCGTCGCCTCGCGGCTGCGACAACGCCGAAGGATCCACCCGACGGCGCCACCAACGCCCATCTGCCACCGAGTTCGGCGTGCAGCCGCGTCGGCTTGCCGTCCTCGCATGTTGCGTCGCAACCGGGCACTCGATCGCCCGGCCTCGGCTTGCGGCCCCGTCCTCCAAGCGGTCCTTTCCGATAACTCACCCACAACTGCGAGGTGGTGTAGGTGGCCCAGCGCTGGACGCGCGGCAGGTTGAACATCGACACCGCCACTCGGTCGCGCAGGAATCGACCGATCGGATTATTCGCGATGTTGAGTTTGGTGACAGCGCTGGTCCCGCGAAGCACGTCGGTGGCCAACGGCCGGTGTTCGGCCTCATACGTGTCGATCAATCCCTCGGCAGCACCGCGCACAACGAGAGCAAGCTTCCAGGCCAAGTTCTCCGCATCACCGACACCTGTGAGCATGCGCTGCCCACCAAACGGCGCGTGCGCATTTGCCGCGTCGCCGGCGAGCAGGATGCGACCTTGTCGGTAGGTATCTGCCAGCCTTCGGTGCACCGTGAAGAGCGACAGCCATTCCGCGTCGCCGATTCGAACAGCGCGTCCGGTACGTCGCGAGAGGATCTGCCGAAACCGCTCGAGAATCTCCGGCCCGCTGGGCTTCTCGTCGTAACCCGGGTCATAGGCAATCAGCCGCCACAGGTCATCTGCTCCGCCCGGGGCGGGCATCGGCATCGCACCGATCATCCCGCGCGGATGAATCCATCCGCTCGTGCCGGAACGGTCCAGGTCCCAATCGAGACGCAGATCGGCCAACAAGAATCGCTCGCTGACTTTGACACCTGGGAAGTCGATTCCAGCGAGCTTTCGGGTGGTGCTGCCGGTGCCGTCGCACCCGACAAGCCAGCCGGCCCGCACCACTTGACCGTCGCCGAGGACGGCCAGCCGATCCAGCAGTGCCGCCTCGGTCCTGGCTTGCGAGACGACCATCGGGGGCGCTGCGGTCCGCATCGCCACGTCGCCGAATCGCAAGTTCATCATTGGCCGGTCGCCGAGGTAGGTCGTGATCTGCATGCCGCGCAGCGACTCCTCCGGCAGCGTGCCAAGGGCCCCGAGCCGGCCGAGCATTTCGGACCCGCGGGCGTGCAGAAAATTGGCTCGCGACGTCACGGCCGGACCTTGTGCGCGGTCTACCACGCGGACCGTGACACCGTGTAACAGCAGACTGCACGCAAGCGTCAGGCCAGTCGGGCCCGCACCGATCACCAGAACGTCGGGGACATCCACAGAACGCCTTCTATTTCTTCAACGGCACGGCATCGATAATAAATTGCCGAGACGTTTGCGTGCGCGCGGCATCACCTCGCCGGGACGCGCTTGCCCCAAGCAGCGACACTGGCACTCGCCTGGGAGTCTCGGCCGCCACCCGGTAGGGTCGAATGGGTGTGTGGAGCGGCCGGCGAGGTGCGTCTCGACGGGAAACCGCCTGATGTTTCGGCGGTCTCGGCGATTGCCGAGGCGATGGCACCCCGCGGCCCCGACGCGGCGGGTGTGTGGTCATGCGGCCGCGTCGCACTGGGCCACCGCCGCCTGAAGATCATCGACCTCACCGAGGCGGGTGCACAGCCGATGGTCGATTCGGAGCTGGGGCTGGCCGTCTGCTGGAACGGCTGCATCTACAACTACAAGCAGCTACGGAAGGAACTGAGCGAGCTCGGCTACCGGTTCTTCTCCCACAGCGACACTGAGGTGCTGCTCAAGGCCTACCACCACTGGGGTGACCGCTTCGTCGATCGCCTCTACGGCATGTTCGCGTTCGCGATCGTCGAGCGTGATAGCGGGCGGGTGCTGCTCGGCCGAGATCGGCTGGGTATCAAACCGCTGTACCTGACCGAGGACAGCCACCGGGTCCGGTTCGCATCATCGCTGACCGCGCTGCTGGCCGGCGGTGACGTCGACACCCGCATCGACCCCGTCGCCCTTCACCACTATCTGACCTTCCACTCCGTCGTCCCGCCGCCGCGCACGATTCTGCGCGGCGTGAGCAAGGTGCCACCCGCGTCGCTGGTGGCGATCGAGCCCGACGGGCGCCGAAGCACGACGACGTATTGGGAACCCGACTTCACCCGGCGCGAGGAGCGGGCCGAGTGGTCCGAACGTGATTGGGAGGACGCGGTTCTCGCGTCGCTGCGCCTGGCGGTGGAGCGCCGCCTGGTGGCCGACGTGCCCGTCGGGTGCCTGTTGTCGGGCGGAGTCGATTCCAGCCTGATCGTCGGGCTGCTCGCCGAGGCGGGCCAGCACGGTCTTGCGACGTTCTCGATCGGCTTCGAGTCGGTGGGCGGCGTCAAGGGCGACGAGTTCCGCTACTCCGACATCATCGCCGAACGTTTCGATACCGACCACCACCAGATCCGCATCGGCACCGATCGCATGCTGCCCGCACTCGATGGCGCGATCGGCGCCATGAGCGAGCCGATGGTCAGCCACGACTGCGTCGCCTTCTACCTGCTCAGCCAGGAAGTGGCCAAGCACGTCAAGGTCGTGCAGTCCGGGCAGGGCGCCGACGAGGTATTCGCCGGGTACCACTGGTATCCCCCGATGGGTGAGCCCGACGCCGCCTCGCTCGAGGGCTCGGTGGCGAGTTATCGACAAGCCTTCTTCGACCGCAACCAGTCTGCCTACGAGGCGCTCGTCTCCCCCGCGCTGGGGACCGCCGACGACCCCAGCGAACGGTTCGTCACCGAGCACTTCGCCCGGGCAGGCGCCGCGACCGGCGTCGACCGCGCACTGCGGCTCGACACCACCGTGATGCTGGTGGACGACCCGGTCAAGCGCGTCGACAACATGACCATGGCGTGGGGCCTTGAGGGCAGGGTGCCGTTCCTCGACCACGAGTTGGTCGAGCTGGCCGCCACCTGCCCGCCCGGACTGAAAACCGCGCATCAGGGCAAGGGCGTGCTTAAGGAGGCCGCGCGCAGGGTAATCCCGGCCGATGTCATCGACCGCCCCAAGGGCTACTTCCCGGTGCCCGCCCTGACCCATCTGGAAGGTCCATACCTGGACCTCGTCCGGGACGCGCTGTACGCGCCTGCCGCCAAGGAGCGCGGCCTGTTCCGGCCCGAGGCGGTCGACCGGCTGCTGGCTGACCCGAACGGTCGGCTCACCCCGCTGCGCGGCAACGAGCTCTGGCAGATCGCCCTGCTGGAACTGTGGTTACAAAAGCACGGGATCAACGGAGTGGCGGTATGACCATCCTCGATCCCGACGAGGGCCATTCCGAAGCCATCACGCTCGGGCTGCACGACGCGTCACCGCAGCACATGGTCGACGTGATGGCCGACGATGTGGTACTCGAAATGGGTTGGGGCCGACTGATTTTCGGCCAGACTTTCGCTGATCCGGAGAAGCTGGCCGAGGTGCTGCGGCAAGAGGGGCCGGGTCGACGAGACATCTGCATCTACGCCCGCGAGCCTCACGTTCTGGTCGCTCGGGCGCCTGCCGAATTGTTCATCGACCCCAGCCATACCTACCGGCTGAGGTTCTCCGACGATGTGACGGAATCCTTGCCGACCGGATTCACGGTGCGCACGCTGCAGAGCCCCGACGACGCCGACGCGATGAACCGGTTGTACGTGCGCTGCGGGATGGTTTCTGCCCCCGTCGACGTCATCTGGGACAACCATCTGCACCGTGACCCTGTCGACTACCTCGTTGCCGTCCGCGACGACGACGGCACCGTCGTGGGCACGGTGACCGGCGTGGACCACGTGCGGCTGTTCTCCGACCCGGAAGAGGGCTCGAGCCTGTGGACCCTGGCCGTCGACCCGGCGTCGAGCCTGCCAGGCGTCGGTGCGGCGCTGACGCATGCACTCGCCGCGATCTACCGCAGCCGGGACCGCGCCTACATGGATTTGTCAGTGGCCCACGACAACGCCGCCGCGATCGCGCTATACGAGAAGCTGCGGTTCGCGCGAGTGCCGGTGATGGCGGTCAAACGCAAGAACGCGATCAACGAACCGCTGTTCACCCACCCGCCGGAAACGGTCGACGACCTCAATCCGTACGCGCGCATCATCGCCGACGAAGCCATGCGCCGCGGCATCTGGGTGGAGGTGCTCGACGCCGAAGCGGGTGAGATGCGGCTGTCACATGGCGGGCGAAGCGTCGTCACCCGAGAGTCCTTGTCGGAGTACACATCCGCGGTAGCGATGAGCCGATGCGACGACAAGAGACTGACCCGTCGCATTGTCGCCGAGGCCGGAATCGTCGTCGCCAGAGGGCGGCTGGCCACCTTCGACGAGCAGGACTACGCGTTCCTCGACGAGGTGGGCGACGTCGTGGTCAAGCCGACCCGCGGCGAGCAGGGCAAGGGCATCACGGTCGGCGTCGACAATCCCGACGAACTCGATGCGGCGCTGGCCCGGGCCCGTGAGCAACATCCCGATGTCCTGATCGAGCAGCGCGCGGCGGGCGACGACCTGCGGCTGGTGGTGATCGACCACAAGGTGGTGGCCGCCGCGCTGCGACAGCCAGCGGAGGTCATCGGCACCGGGCATCACACCGTGCGTGAGCTGATCGACGCCCAGAGTCGGCGCCGCGCGGCGGCAACCGGCGGTGAATCCCGGATTCCCGTCGACGACGTCACCGAAGCCACCGTCAGGGAGGCTGGCTGGTCGTTCGACGATGCGCTGCCGGAAGGTCTGCGCCTCCGAGTTCGTCGGACTGCGAACCTGCATCAGGGCGGCACCATCCATGACGTCACCGCCGAGGTGAACCCCGAGTTGTGCTCGGTGGCGGTGACGTCGGCCGACGCGATCGGCATCCCGGTGACGGGCATCGACCTGCTCGTGCCGGACGTGGCGGGGACCGACTACGTGTTCATCGAGGCCAATGAACGCCCGGGCCTGGCCAACCACGAGCCACAGCCAACCGCACAGGCTTTCGTCGACTTCCTGTTCCCGGGGACTCCCGGCCTGCCGCAGGCGTGGACGCCGGACCAGGCGCCGCAGTAGCACCGTTGCGCATTGCTTTACGACGGCTACCCAAGGAGTGCGCGGATATCGGACGCGGTAATGGCTGACCCCAAGGCGTCACCCTCGTCGACGACCGCGGTGAACAGTTCACGCTTGCGCGCCTGCAGGGCCACCACCCGCTCCTCGATCGTGCCCTGGGACACCAGTCGGTAGACGGTGACGGGGCGGGTTTGGCCGATTCGGTGGGCGCGGTCAACGGCCTGGGCCTCGGCGGCCGGGCTCCACCACGGGTCGCAGACGAAGCAGTAGTCGGCTTCGGTGAGGTTGAGGCCGAAGCCACCGGCTTTGAGGCTGATCAGGAACACTTGGCTGGCGCCTTCGCTGAATGTCGCGATGGCCGCCGCGCGCTCGCGTGCGCTCAACGACCCGTCGAGGTAGCTGTAGGTCACTCCGACCGCGTCGAGGTGCGACCGCAAGATGCCGAGGAATCGGGTGAACTGGCTGAATACCAGAGCGCTGTGGCCCTCGGCCACCAGCTCGGGCAACTGCTCGACCAGGAAGTCGATCTTCGCCGATCCGACATCGATTTTCGACTCGTCAACCATGCCGGCATGGATGCTCAGCTGGCGCAGCAGCGTCAGCGACCGGAAGATCTGAAACCGGTTCTTCTCCCACTCGCCCAGTAGCCCCAGCACCTTCTGTCGCTCACGGGCCAGGCGGGTGTCGTAGATCCGGCGGTGCTTGGCACCCAGGTCAACCGTCAGCACCTGTTCCTGCTTCGGTGGCAATTCCGACGCGACCTGTCCCTTGGTGCGGCGCAGCATAACCGGCTTGATCCGGCGCCGCAGGACCGGCAACCGTTCCTTGTTGGTGCCCGACTCGATCGGCTTGCGGAAGTAGTCGGTGAATGCCTTGGGTGATGGGAATAGTCCCGGTGCGGTGATCGACAACAACGACCACAGCTCCATCAGATTGTTCTCCATGGGCGTGCCGGTGATGGCCAGTTTGAACCGGGCATCCAGCCGGCGCGCGCATTGGTGGGTCTTGCTGTTGTGGTTCTTCACGAACTGGGCCTCATCGAGAATGACTCCTGCCCAGTCGATCTCCGCGTAGGACTGGAAGTCGATGCGCAGCAGCGTGTAGGAGGTGATCACGATATCGGCGGCCGCTGCCTGCTCCGCGAGCGGAACGCTCGATCGGGCGTCGGTGGTGGTGATGGCTACCGCGCTAAGTCCCGGCGTGAACTTTCGGCACTCTGCAGCCCAGTTGGTGACCACGCTGGCTGGTGCGACTACCAGGAACCTACCGGCGCCAGCCTCGGAGGACCGCGCGATCAACGCGAGGGTCTGCACCGTCTTGCCCAGACCCATGTCGTCGGCAAGTACCCCGCCAAGTCCGTTGTCCCACAAGAACGACAGCCAGTTCAGGCCATCGTGCTGATAGTCGCGCAAAGTGGCATCCAGACCCATCGGCAGGTCGACCGGAACCGGTGGGCGCGCCGTCGTCAGCCTGGTGAGGGTCCGCCGCCACTTGGCCACCTGCTCGTCGACGACCCCGAGGGCGAGCAGTTCGTCCCACAAGGTGACGTTCCACGATGCCGCGTTCACCTTGCCGCCCTCGATCTCGCCGAGCGCGCGGGCTTCCTCGAGCAATTCACGCAGGCGCAGCAGTTCCGGTGTGTCGAGACGGAAATAGACGCCGGTGGGCAACAGCATATGCGTTGCACCCGAGGCCAATTCGACGATCACGTCGCTCAGCGGCACTGCGTGCCCGTCGACCTGCACGGTGATGTTGAGGTCGAACCAATCGTTGGGCACGAGCTCGCCGTCACCGCCACTGAACTCCAGCTGCGGGTCACCGTCCGCCGCGCGGAAATCCGGTGCGCCCTCCTCGATCTCGACCGAGAAGGCGTCCCGACAGCCCAGCTGCGGCAAGATCTCACTGCACAGCACCGCGGCCTCGGCGATGGTGAGGTCCACCGACGAGCGCAGGGTCGACGTCGAGGCCGCCACGGCGGCGACCGCAGCGTCAGTGGCTTCATCGATCGCCTGCAGCTCGCCGATGATAGCGGCATCGATCATCCGGTTCATTCGCCGCTTGACGTGTTGTGCCGCTTGATGTTTCCAGGTACGTGATGAGGCGGCGACGGCCCGAAGCGCGGGTTCCGCGCGCTGCCAGGCGAGATCCTCGGCGGCGGCGTCACGATAGCCCGTCAGCACCGGCGGCGAGTCGGGGTCGAAATCGTGGTGCCGATCGTTGACTTCGTATCGTGTGCTCCAGTACGCGCGGGCGCCCATATCGGTTAGTGCGATCGTCAGCAACGGAGTCGGCCCAAGGACCGTCGGCGGGGTGAAGAGTCCTTCCTCGATCTCCACAGGCACGACGCCGGCGAGCCGCGGGAGGATGCCGAGCGAGAACTCCGCTGCCATCTCGGCGGGAATGTGGACCCGCTCGTCGCGACTAAGTAGGTTTAGCATGGTGCGTCCGGGGGCCGGGTCGAACCGGCCCAGCCGCAGCACCCCGTCTACAACCTGGTGCATTCCGTGTAGGCCGATCATGCCGACACCGCTGTGGTCACATTGCTCGCCGTCCACCATCAGCACCACCGACATGGTCGCGTCGCCCGCCTCGTCCGCGGTGAAATCCAGCCGGAGCTGCGCGTTCTTGATGAGGTCGACCGAATGCAAGCCGCGCGAGGAGTCGGCCACCATGGTGACTCCGGCATCAGCGGCATCGGTCAACAGCGACCAGAACGCCGGCGACGCGCCCGCGATCATCAGCGTCTCGCCGGCCATCACCGGATAAGACCGCTGCAATTCGGTGGCGAGCGCCCGAACGGCCAGATACTGGCGACGATTGAACTCACCCGTGTCGGGGTTGTAGAGGAGACGCCGCCAGTTCAGTCCGCTCTTGATCCACGTTCCGCGTTTGCCGACGGTCACCGCACGCAGCCCCACCGCGTCGACTGGACGGTACGTTGTGGCCGGTGTGACCGAGAATTCCAGCCCGACCGGGGCGCCGACATCCGCGGGGGAACCGGTCAGCTCGTCCAGCACGCTGGTGAGCACGGTGCGCCACCGATCGGGCGGAGCGTGCTGCGTGGCGTTTGCCGCCCCGGTTAGCAGCAGCGCGACGGCGTGCTTGCAGTACGCGCCGACTGGACATGAGCATTCCGCCCACACTGGGCCGTATTCGTCGAATCCGACTTCGGTCCGGTACACACGATCGCCCGAACCAAGTACTGAGCCCGTCAGTACGCACTCGTCTGCGCACCACGTCGCGTCACGGACCCGGCCCAGGTGGGCGTACTGCACACCGCGCGCGACGGTCGCGCTGTCGAAGTCGGCATCGAGGTCATCCAGGTTGATATCGACGCCGTGCGTTAAGGCCATGGGCGCAGGATATGGACACACACTGACACGCCCACGCAGCCACGCGGGGTGTGTCGCGCAAGCATCAACACCACAGCTCTCACGCAAAACAGGCGTAACCGCAGGCACATTCGTATCGGATATGCACTACGGCTAGGGCGTGTCTCCCAATGTCTAGGAGCAGTCCTCAATTTGATGCTCCTATTTCTGTTAGGGGGTCAAGCGGCGTCGATGTTGTGGGTGTTGAGCCATTGGCGGTAGTTGGTGGCGAGGGTGTCGTCGCGGGTGAGGCCGCGTTCGAGTCGTGAGATTTCGGTGGGCCAGACGCCGAAGTGGTTGGCCACGGTGGTGAGGGTGATGTTTTTGGCTTGTCGGGTGGGGCGTAGGTCGCTGTAGTCGTCGATTGGGCAGGGTGCGGTGAGGTGTTTGAACATTTCGCGGGCGATGGCGCGTTTGAGCAGGCGCAGGATGTCTTTTTTGGATCTGCCGGCGGCGAGTTGGCGGTCGGCGTAGGCGCGGGTGTGTGGGTCGTGGGACCAGCGGACTAGGGCGATGCGGTGCAGGGCGTTGTTAGCGGCGCGGTCTCCGCCTCGGCAGAGTCGGTGGCGGGTGGTTTTCCCCGAGGAGGCCGGGATAGGGGCGACACCGGCCAGCATCGCGAAAGCGGCTTCAGAACGTATCCGGTGGGCGTTGGTGCCGGCGGTGATCAGCAGTTGTGCGGCGGTATCGGGGCCGACGCCGTAAGCGGCGCGTAGGGCGGAATTGAGCGCGGTGGTCAGGGTGTCGATCTGGGTGGTCAGCTCGTCGGTCCTGGCGTTCGAGGAACTCGATGCGCTGCGCTAAGGCCTTGCAGGAATCAGCACTGCGGCGGTGGTGGGTCCTCGTGAGCGGCCGGGCGGCAGCGGGCCAGTGCCTGCACCAATCTCAGTGTGGTGGTGTAGCGGCGGTAGCGCTCACGCAGCTCGGCCGGGGCGGTGACGAGGAGGTCTTTGATCTGCTGGATCGCCGCGGTGCGGGCTTTGACTGCACCGCGGCGCGCGGTCTGCAGGGCTTTGAGTGCGGCGGTATTGGGGTCTTTGGGGACCGCCAGCCCGTGGCCGGCCAGTACGGCGCGGGCGGCGCTGTAGGCATCCAGGGGGTCGGATTTGCCTTGGCGGCGCCGGGCGGCCCGGTCGGGCCGGTTGACCTCGACGACGTGAATGTCGTTGTCCTGCAATGCTTGGGTGAATCCGGCACCGTAGCTGCTGGTGCCCTCGACACCGGCGATGAACACCTCCCCGAAGCTGCGCGCCCAGGTGATCGCGACGTAGTAGCCGGTCGGGGTGGTGCGGAATTCGGCGTCGCCGAGGAGTTGGCCGGTGTCGGTGATGGCTGCGAGGTGGATGGTGTCGAGGTGGGTGTCGACGCCGATGACGACTCGGCGTGGGGATGTCACGATGGTGGTGTCCTCTCCGTGCAATGAACCGTGTGGTGGGTGACAACCCGGTGGGACGGGCAGACAAGACATTGATGAGGAACTGCCAGGCTCCTGATTAAGTCATGTCCCCCCACCGGGTTCTCCGCGGTGCTTGCCCGCACGTCGCTGGTGAGACAAATCAATTGGAAGACAACCCAGCAGGGCGTCAGTCGGAGCGAGGGTCATCACCAGCGGCGAACGGGCAAGACCATCCTCACCCGAACCCGTTTAACGGAATCAATGTCGGACTGTCATCTCCCAAGACATCGGTGACAGTTCTGTATCAGGACATCGGTGACAGTTCGGGTGGTCTTGGTGGTGACACTTGTGCCCCAAGGCTCGGGGGGTGGCTGTCAATGAACCCATCGATCCTGTCGTCCGCCTTGCGATCTCGCAGTGGCCCGATGGCGCGCCCCGCGGGGCGGTCTCGACGTTCTGCGCCGAGCACGGCATTTCCCGCAAGTCGTTCTACGAGTTGCGCAAGCGCGCGAAAACCGATGGACCGGCCGCGGTGCTCGAACCCAGGACCCGACGACCGAAGTCGAGCCCGTCGAAGTTGAGCGATGAGATCAAGGAACAGGCCGTGGCAGTGCGTGCCGCTCTGGAGGCTTCCGGCCTGGACCACGGGCCGATCAGTGTGCACGAGAAGATGCACGCGATGGGCCTAGAACAGGTCCCTTCCACGGCGTCGCTGGCACGCATCTTCCGTGAGGCTGGCGTGGCTCGTCTTGAGCCGAAGAAAAAGCCCCGCTCGGCATGGCGGCGGTTCGTCTACCCGGCCCCGAATGCGTGCTGGCAACTGGACGCGACCGAGTACGTGTTGAGCGGCGGGCGTAAGTGCGTGATCTTCCAGCTCATCGACGACCACTCCCGCTACGCGGTCGCCTCCCACGTCGCATCCAGGGAGACCGCCACGGACGCGATCACCGTGGTGGACAAGGCCATCGCCGCCCACGGGGTGCCTCAACGACTCCTGTCCGACAACGGGCTCGCACTGAACCCTTCCCGGCGCGGGTACGCCGGCCAACTCGTCGGCCACGTTGGCGCCCTGGGCGTGGAGGCGATCACCGGCAAGCCCTACAAGCCGACCACCCAGGGCAAGAACGAACGCTTCCACCAGACCCTGTTCCGCTACCTCGACAAGCAGCCGATCGCGCAGTCGCTGGCCGAACTCCAAGCCCAGGTCGACGCGTTCGATCACATCTACAACACCCAGCGTCCCCACCAAGGGCTGCCCGGGCGTGTCACGCCGCTGGCCGCGTGGGAAGCGACCCCCAAGGCTGATCCACCCCGCCCCAAACCTGACCGGCCGGTCTACCAGGTGCCCGTCCCGAGCCGATACCAGTTCCCCCGAGCGCAGCCGCCCACTGATCTGCCCGCCGACACGCGTGTCAGAACGGTGAGCACGGCGGGGACCATCAGCCTGGGCTCAGTCACCTACAGGGTCGACACGCAACGTGCCTTTCACCAGGTCCTCGTTATCCGCGACGGCGACAAGATCATCATCACCGACCTGCAGGGCGAGGTCCTCGCCGAGCACACCCGGCCCGCACCCGGCATCAACTACGTCGGCAACGGCCGGCCCCGCGGCCCACGCCCCAAGACTGGGCAACCGTCACCGAAGTCCTGACACACCAACCGTCACCAATGTCCTGATACAGAACCGTCACCGATGTCCCGAGACATCACAGAATCAATGTCGGCCTGTTGCCTCACGTCAAGATGCGCGCGTAGGTGGATTCGTTGCCTCACGTAATCGTGCGCGCTTGTTGACTTGGGCTTTGGCGGTGGGGCCGGCCTTGGTGGTGGCAAGTGTGAGGAGCTGGGCGGTCAGGGCTTGGACCTGGCGTTGGGTGGCGGCGGGATTGATCAGGGAGTAGGTCCGGGTCAGTGCCACGATGCGCTCGACGCTCGTGGTGGGGTGATCGATCGCGCGGTGAAACGGGGTGGCGGCTTTGTCGTGTTTCTTGGATACTTTGGCGCCTTTGCGGATCTTGGATATCAGTTTTTGCTGCGGGTAGAAGTAGTTGGTCAGCTTGGACTGCAGCTGCCAGATCTCGTTGAGTAACAACAGTTCTGCGGCGGTGTCGTAGCGGTGGTAGCCGACGATGGTGCGGACCACTGCCCAGTTCTTCTGCTCGACGTGACAGCCGTCGTTCTTGTTTCCCGGCCGTGCGCGGGTGAAGGTGACCTGGCGCCCTTGGCACCATTGGAACAAGTGGTCGTTGATGAATTCTGATCCGTTGTCAGAGTCGACACCCAGGATCCGGAACGGCATCTTGCGGGCGATGTCGTTGAGTGCTGCCAGCACGAATTTGGCGGACTTATCCGCCACTGAGCGGTTCTCGGTCCAGCCGGTGGCGATATCGGTGACGGTCAACGTGAACGCATGAGGCCCAGCCGGGTTGCCGCCGTCGTGGCCGACCAGGTCGATCTCGACGAACCCGGGTCGGGCATCGTCCCAGTCAGCCCAGGTGCGCACCGGAATCTGACTTTTGAGCAGCGATCCCGGCTTGGTGCAGACACGGCCTCTGAGGTGATACTTGGCTCGCTCATCAGCCAGGCGGCGGTCGATAGTGGCCGCCGACATCGACACCAACAGTTCGGCGGTGTCCTCATCGATGGCCAGCTCCCCGAAATGGCGCAACACCCCCACCAGTTCACCGAGCATCGGCGCCAGCCGCTTACCGGCGGGCATTCCCAGCACCGTCCAGCACACCGTCAGCGCGGCAACAACATCGGGCCCGTACTTGGTTGGCCGCCGAGGTCGCCTGGGTGTCACAACCTTGGGCTGCAGCGCCGCCTTGAGTGCCTTGCGGGCGTGATTACGGTGCCAGCCGGTGTTGGCGCACAACTCATCGAGAATCCGGCTCTTACCGCGCTTACTCGCCACCTGGTAACGGGTCGCGGTCGTCTCGGTCACTGCCCTGCGCTCGGCCAACGTCAACCCCATCATCTGGGCCTACCGAGGTCATCGCTGACCCATCAGGTAGGCACGCCGCACGCGCGCATTTTCAATGAGGCAACGAATCACCCTTTCGCGCGCAATTCTGACGAGTCAACGCGGTCGGACCCCTCGTCTACAGTCGAATGTATGTTCGATCTGACGGGATTGGTGGCGGTGGATCCGCATGCCGATGAGGCCGCCTTCGTCGCACGGATCGATGAGTTGGAGCGGGTGAAGTCGGCCGCCGCGGCGGGTCAGGCGCGCGCGGCCGCGGCGTTGGACGAACGGCGCCGCGCTGATGAGGCCGCCGCCGACGTGCCGGCCGCCCAGCGGGGCCGCGGGGTAGCCAGCGAGGTCGGGTTGGCGCGTCGGGACTCTCCAGCCCGCGGTAGCCGGTATTTGTCGGTGGCCAAGGCGCTGGTGCATGACATGCCGCACACCCTGGCCGCGTTGGAATGCGGGGCGCTCTCGGAGTGGCGGGCCACCCTGATCGTGCGGGAAGCCGCCTGCCTGTCGGTCGAGGACCGGGCGGTGTTGGACGCCGAGATGTGCGCCGATGTCAGCACGCTGGATGGGCTGGGCGACAAGCGGATCAGCGCCGCGGCCAAACAGATCGCGCACCGGCTGGACGCCCAGGCAGTGCGCGACCGGGCGGTCACCGCCGAGGCCGATCGCCGGGTGACGATCCGGCCCGCCCCCGACGCCATGACGTATGTGACCGCGCTGCTGCCGGTGGCCCAGGGCGCTGGAGTGTATGCGGCGCTGAACCGGGCCGCCGACAACACCGTCGATCACCGCTCGCGCGGCGCGGTGATGGCCGACACCCTGGTGGAACGCGTGACGGGCCGACCCGCCGGGACACCGGAGCCGGTGGCGGTCAACCTGGTCATATCGGATGAAACGCTGCTGGGTGGGGACAACACCCCGGCGGTGGTCGAAGGCTATGGGCCGATTCCGGCCAGTGTGGCGCGCAGCCTGGTCGATGCGGCGGTCACCGATGAGCGGTCTCGGGCCACCCTGCGCCGGCTCTATCGCCACCCAACCTCGGGGGCGTTGGTGGCGATGGAATCACAATCACGTTGCTTCCCGCGCGGGCTGGCCAAGTTCATCGGGCTGCGGGATCTGACCTGTCGCACCCCGTACTGCGATGCCCCGATCCGGCACCGCGACCACGCCCAACCCCGCAACCGCGGCGGGCCGACCAGCGCCCGCAATGGCCTCGGCATGTGTGAGCGGTGCAACTATGTCAAGGAAGCACCCGGCTGGCACGTGTGTACCGATGACGAAAACGGCGTGCACACCGCCGAATTCACCACCCCTACCGGCATGCGCCACCACTCCACCGCGCCACCCGCGCCCGGGCCACCACCAATCGCAGTCAGCGAAATCGAAACCAGAATCGGCGTCGCGATCGCACAGCACGCGGCCTAGGCCCTACCAGTTGCTGGTGCGCAACACGATCTCGGCGGCCAGCTGCGCGGTGGACTCCTGTGCGTTGCGCCGGCCGAGCAGGTCGACCAGCCGGAAGTCGCCGTACACGTAGCGCTGGCTGGCCTTGGCAACGGCCCGCGCGGCGGGTGTGCTGACCAGCGCGGTGGTGTTCATCTCTACCGGCGGACAGTGTTCGTCGCGGATCACCCCGGTGAGGTCGGCGACGCGAGGATGGCCGCGGTCGATCACCACCAGCCCGATGAACCGGTCCAGCCGGGTAGCGGCCAGCTCCCACGCCAGTTCGCCGCCGATGCGATCGCCGACCAGCAGCGCCCACTTCACATCGAGCGCGTCGAGGATGCCGACCACCGATTTGGCGGTCAGCCGCGGATCGGGGCCGATCACGATGGTCCGCAGCGAGGCGGTGTGCAGCCGGTGGCACACCGCGTCGTACACGGACGGCGCGTGATGCGCCGCCCCGAGCACCACCACGACGGATCCTTTGTCCGGGCCAGCCACGTCGACGGGCACGGGAAAGCCGTCGACGGTGACCACGGTTGAAGGCATTTGGTCACGCTACAGTGGCAAGCCCTGTTGGGGGCCAATATTCACGGTCTTGACCTTCCCGTCAGGCCGCCCCAGCACGCTCCGCCTGCTTCGCTGCGATGTCCAGAAACGTCTGCGGCAGCGCGGCTTTGACCGCGATGGACGGGTTCGGTGTGGGAAACGCGATGCCGAACACCGCCATCCTGCCGATGTTCTCGAACGAGAAGTAGGCGCTGCTTTCGACGTTGCCCAGTCTCATCGTCTGCTCGTAAACCAGCGCGTCGGTACGCGGTGTCGGCAGCCGCGTTGTGGTCATCGGAATGCCGGGCGCCGACGGGTCGAAGAACGTCTGAAAATGCGCGCAACGGTCGGCGACGGCGGCCAGCCGGGCGAGGTCCAGCGGCCACGTCAACACCGTCATCACGATCCGCGCGCCGTCGTAACCCACGACATACTCCGCCGCACTGCCTGGCCCGCGCTCGGCCGAGTCGGCGATGGCGTGGGTGAGTCCGTCCGAACAGCCTTCGGGGCTGGACAGCATGGCGGGCGGGCCGCCCTCGCCGTCGGGCTGGCCGGTCGGGCGGAAGATGCGGTCGTATTGCACACCCGCAGGAAAGTCGGCCGCGCTCAACACCGCCTTCTCCAGCCTGGCCCCTGGCCAGGTCGCGGTGCCGGAGATCGCGTGCGCGCAGCCGGTGAGCGCCACCAAAAGCAGCGTCAGCACAGCTGCTTCGCAGCGCCGCCGGATCATGAGTTTCAGGTTAGCGCCGTTGCGAGCGTTGGCCGTTTCGGCGGGCCATGCTCCAGCAGACCGACCAGCGCATCGATGTCGAGATGCGCGGTCAGCAGGTCTGCCATCAGGTCGAGCTGTGCGTCGCGGCGCGCCGCCACGTCAACGTCGTCGGCGACCACGAACCCGGATCTGCCGACGGCCGCGGCGGCGTCGGCGAGCCAATGCCTGCGCAATGGATCGTTGTCGAGCAGCCCGTGCCAGTGCGTGCCGTACACGTGGCCGCACCGGATGCCGACTCCCAGCCAGTCGTCGTCGCCGCAACGCACGACCTGGCCGTGGTGAATCTCGTAGCCGTGCAGTTCGGTGGCTTCGTCTGATGTCGCCGCCAAAGCGGCTCCGGCGGCCCGCACTGTTTTCTCCGGCGCGAACGCGATGTCGGCGTCGAGCAGGCCGAGGCCCTCGACGAGGCCCGCCTTCGATTCCACCCCGTCGTCGATGCGCCGACAGAGCATCTGGAAGCCGCCGCAGATGCCCAGCACCGGCCGGCCCTGCCGGGCGTGCGTGCTGATGCCGTCGGAGAGGCCGCGCTCCCGCAGCCAGCCCAGGTCGGACACGGTCGCCTTGCTGCCGGGGAGCACGATCACGTCGGCGTCGGTGAGGTCGGCGGGATCGGTCACCCAGCGCACCAGCACGCCGGGCTCGCACGCCAGCGCCTCGACGTCGGTGGAGTTCGAGATGCGCGGAAACCGGATCGCTGCGACCCGCAGCCAGTCCCGGCCGCGCGGCGGCTGCGGGTCCCCGACGACGCGGTATGCGAGCACCGATACCGAGTCCTCGGTGTCCAGCCACAGCCCGTCGGTGTAGGGAATGACGCCGTAGGTGGGCCTTCCGGTCAGCTCGCGCAGCTGCTCGAGCCCGGGCGAAAGCAGGGCGGGGTCACCGCGAAACTTGTTGACCACAAACCCGGAGATGAGGCGCTGGTCGTCGGGCTCGAGAACCGCGACCGTCCCATACAGGTGGGCCAGCAGCCCGCCGCGGTCGATGTCGCCGACAACGATGACGGGCAGATTCGCGGTGCGGGCCAGCCCCATGTTCGCCAGATCGGTTGCGCGCAGGTTGATCTCGGCAGGTGAGCCCGCACCTTCACAGATCACGGCGTCGAATTCGGCTCTTAGCGACTGCAATTCGTCGGTTACGACGGCGGCGAGCCGGTCACGGTGGGTGAAGTAATCGTTGGCGCTCACCGTGTCGACGACCTGGCCGCGCAGCACCAGCTGCGAGGTGCGGTCGCTGCCGGGTTTCAGCAGGATCGGGTTGAATCGGATGCTGGGCGCCAGACCCGCGGCGCGGGCCTGCATGGCCTGCGCCCGGCCGATCTCCCCGCCCTCTGTGGTGACGGCCGAGTTGTTGGACATGTTCTGCGCCTTGAACGGCGCGACGCGAATGCCCTTGCGCGCCAAAAGCCGGCACAACCCGGCGACGACCATCGACTTCCCAGCGTCCGACGTGGTGCCGGCGACCAGCAGCGCGCCGCTCATCGCGTCACAGCTGGGTCAGGATCTCAGCGCCGTCGTCGGTGACCACCAGCGTGTGCTCGAACTGCGCGGTCCACTTCTTGTCCTTGGTAGCGACCGTCCAGCCGTCGTCCCAGATCTCGTAGTCCAGCGCGCCGAGGTTGATCATCGGCTCGATGGTGAACGTCATGCCCGGTTCCAGCACGGTCTCCACGGCGGGCTGGTCGTAGTGCAGCACCACCAGCCCGTTGTGGAACGTGGTGCCGATGCCGTGGCCGGTGAAGTCGCGAACGACGTTGTAGCCGAAGCGGTTTGCATACGATTCGATGACGCGGCCGACGATCGACAGCGCACGGCCCGGCTTGACGGCCTTGATCGCACGCATGGTCGCCTCGTGAGTGCGCTCGACGAGGAGGCGATGCTCCTCGGACACGTCGCCGGCCAAGAAGGTGGCATTGGTGTCGCCGTGCACGCCGTCGATATAGGCGGTGACATCGATGTTGACGATGTCGCCGTCCTCGATGACCGTATCGTCGGGGATGCCGTGGCAGATGATCTCGTTGAGCGACGTGCAGCAGGACTTCGGGAAGCCCTTGTAGCCCAGCGTCGACGGGTAGGCGCCGTGGTCGAGCATGTACTCGTGGGCAATGCGGTCAAGCTCATCGGTGGTCACACCGGGCGCGACGGCCTCGCCGGCCTCGGCGAGCGCGCCAGCCGCGATGCGGCCTGCGACACGCATCTTCTCGATCACCGCGGGTGTCTGCACCCACGGCTCGCTGCCCTCGTTGACGGTCGGCTTCCACGCGTACTCCGGCGGCGCGATCGTTCGGGGCACCGACAGCGTCGGTGACACCTCGCCGGGACGAAGGACAGTGCGAACAGGCATGACGCCCAGGATAGCTAGGAGAATGGCAATCTCCCTGGCGGAGAATGGTGCTAACGTATAGCTGTGCTAAGCGAGTCGGCTCCCATGGACGTCACACCAGGCCATCTGCTCGGTCAGATGGGTATGCGGGATGTGGTGGAGACCGACGAGCGCCTGATCATCGAGATGGACAACCGGTCCGATCTGACGAATGTCCGCGGGGCTCTGCAGGGTGGTTTGGTCGCGACGCTGATCGATATCGCCGCCGGCCGGCTGGCAGGCCGCCATGTAGGACCGGATCAGGATGTGACCACCGCGGACATGAATGTTCACTTTCTCGCCCCGGTCGTCGTGGGGCCGGCGCGGGCCGAGGCCACGATCGTGCGCGCAGGCAAGCGGCTCATCGTGACCGCCGTCGACGTCACGGATGCCGGCCGCGACCGGCTGGCCGCGCGTTCGACGTTGACCTTCGCCGTGCTGGATCGGCGCTGAACTTGTCGGACCATTGCAATACGGACCGCTAGGCCACAGATTAGGACCCGTCGCACGCCCATACGCACTCAACGACAGCAGCACTGAACCTCGCCACTAAGTTTTGAACCATGACCACCGACGCGATTGACGAGGAGTTCGCCGCCGGGTTCGCCGAACGATTCGCCGAGACCTGGCGCACCCCGGACCTGGCCAAGCACGAGGCGCTGTGGAGCGACGACATCGTGTTGATCCAGCCCATGATGGGCACCCTGCGCGGCAGACAAGCGTGCCGGGAGTCGTTTCAGCGGCTGTTCGCTCTTGTGCCTGACCTGCACGCCGACGTGCACCGGGTCGGGCATGGCAAGCAAGAGGTATTCATCGAATTCACCCTGAGCGGAACGTATGGCGGCAAGCCGATCGCCTGGGACGCGGTCGACCGCTTCACGTTCACCAATGGACTGATCGCCGAGCGGGTTTCGTACTTCGACTCCACACCGCTGATCGGCAAGCTGGTCGCCCGCCCGGCCGGATGGGACCGGCTGGTCCGCATCGGTTCGCAGCTGTTCAAGCGCTGATCACTCGACGTGCACCGACGACAGCGCGGTGCGCACCCGCGCTGGTAGCGAGCCACCGAAGACCAGCCAGTCGTCGAGGGCGATCCGTATCGATGCCATCGCAAGCGCGCCGAGCAGCCGCGGTCGCGGGTCCTCGGGCCGCGAGTCGCCAAGTCGAGGGGCCACCAATGCGGCGATGGCCTCTTCGTAGCGGACGTAGATCTGCAGCGTCCACGCGCTGAGCACAGGAGATGACCGCGTCAACATCGCGAGCTCGCGCACCTGGCCGCTGATCGCACCGAAGCCGTCGCCAAGGTCTTCGAACGCGGCGACCACGGCCTCATTGGCTGACAGATGTGCCGGCTGCCGGGCGATCGCGGCCATGATCAGATCCAGCCAGTGCGTCGTCATTCCCTCGGCGACGGCGTCTTCCTTGGAGCTGAAGTACCGGAAGAAGGTCGCGCGCCCGATGTCCGCGGCGTGCGCGATCTGCTCGACGGTGGCGCCTGCCAGGCCCTTCTCGGCTACGGACTGGGCCGCCGCCGCAGCGATACGGGCGCGGGTTGCCTTCTGCTTGCGCGCGGTCAGGCTTTCCCGCGAATTCTGGCGTGAGACGACGTCCATGGTGAGACTATGTCTCACCATGGAGAAGAATGGCAACGATTGGGCGCCGAAAACCCTCGAAACCTGGCGATTCGTGCAGCAGATGCTGGCCGATGTCACCCAGACCGTAATTGAGGACGCCTCGGATGAACGCGAACTGCTCGACGGCCTGCGGGTCATCGCCAAGGTGACCGGCCTGTGTTCGGAGCTGTCCGTCGAGGCCGATACGGAGCGGCCGCGTTTCTTCGACATGTGCTCCCCAACGCGGATGATCGGTGGCCCCAATCCCGACGGCAGATACCTGCTGGCCATGATTCGCGGCGATCGCACCTACCGGGTCACCGGAACCCGTGGCAGCACCGCCTATCTCGGCTTCCAAGTGCTCGCGGGCACGGGTCTGACACCGCGACGGATGTCCGGCTACCTCAGCGACACCGACCTCAAGTGCAATTCCGGGTCGTTCGCACTCGTGTTCTCGGCGGCCGAACCGCCGGCGGACATCCTCGGCGGCGCGCAGTGGGTCGCCATCCCGCCCGACGCATCGTCGATCGTCGTCCGCGATTACATCGGCGACTTCGACACCGAAGAACCCGCGACCATGACCATCGAATGCGTTGACGCCGAGCCGCTGAGCCCGATCACGGACGTCGAGGCGGCGGAACAATTCACCGCGATGGCGTGGACGATCGTCAAGCTGACCACGCTTCACCGCACCATCAAGCCCGAGCTGCTGACTCAGCCCAACACGCTGCTGACCGCGGGCGCGGCCGAACTGGGCAGTGCGGACACCACACCCGACAACCTGTACATGATCGGCACGTTCGCACTGGAGCCCGACGAGACGCTGGTGCTGGAGTTCAGCCCGCCCGACACGCGGTACTGGAACATCACCCTGGAGAGCATCTGGCACGAATGCCTCGAGCCGCGCCATCGACACAGTTCCGTCACCAACAAGGGGTTCCGCCCGGACTCCGACGGTGTTGCACGAATCGCCATCGGCGCCAAGGACTTCGGACATGGTCATTGGCTGGACACCGGCGGTCGGCGCCGCGGCTTTGTCGTGCTGCGATGGCTCGACAACCCCGAAGCGCCCGCGGTGCGCACGACGGTCCGTCGCGGCCGGTTGACATCGTGAACGCGGAGCGCTTTGTCCCGGACCGGCTAGTCGAGCAGGCGTGCGAGTTGGCAGGCAGCGACGACTTCGGCGACGACGACACCTGGCGCGACGGGCTGACACGGCTATGCGGCGGCCTGGTGTCCGAGGCCAGGCTCAACGACCTCGGCGTCGAGATCGCCGTTCTGGACGTTATCCGGCCGCTGACGAGCCGGCTACAGATTGTCAAGTGGCGCAAGGAGAATCCCGACGTCGCCGCCCAGCCGATCACCCGACCGATCTTCATCGTGGGGCAGCCACGGACCGGGACGACGATCCTGTTCGACCTGCTCGCGCAGGATCCCGCGCTTCGGCCACCGCTGACCTGGGAGGTCGACAACCCGTTCCCGCTGCCGCGGCCCGAGACCTACGCCACCGACCCGCGGATCGCCGAAACCCAGGCCAGTATCGAAATGTCCGAGCAGATCGTCCCGGGCTTGCTGGCCTTTCATCCGATGGGAGCATTGGTCGGCCAGGAATGTGTTCGCATCACCGCGGGCCAGTTCTGCAGCATGATCTTCTCGGTGCAGTACCGGCTGCCCACCTATTACCGATGGCTGCTGTATGAAGCCGACCATCATCCGGCCTACCACTATCACCGAATGTTCCTGCAGCACTTGCAGTCTGGCGTGGCGGGTCAATGGCTGCTTAAGTCGCCCGCGCATCTGTGGCAGCTCGACGCGCTGGTGGCCGAGTACCCCGACGCGCTGATCGTGCAGACGCACCGCGACCCGCTCAACGTCATCTCCTCGATCAGCGCCCTCACCCACCATCTGCGCCACCTGGCGTCCGACGAAAGCTCGATCACCGACTGCGCGGCGCAGTCGTGTGAGGAGATCGTCGTCGGCCTCGAGCGCGGCATGAAGCTACGCGACTCGCTGACCGCACATCGGGTGGTCGACGTACAGTTCGCCGACTTCATCCGCGACCCCTTCGCGACGATCCGGGGGCTGTATGCCGAACTCGGGCGCGAGCTCGACCCTGTCGCCGAGCAGAACATGCGCGTGTTCTTGGCGGCCCATCCCGGCGACGGCGGTGGCAGCCGATACTCGTGGGCGGACACCGGTCTTGATGCAGGGCTGGTGCGCGAGCAGGTGAGCGCTTACCAGGAGCGCTATGGGGTGCCCGACGAGCCGCTCAAGTAGCGCGGCCGAAGCGCCACGACTTGCGGGGACCGCGGATTTCGACCGAGCCGCACACGACCTTGCCGGTCAGGATGACGTGCGGTGTGCCCTCGGCAGGCGCGTCCTTGCGGTGGTCATGCGCACTGCCGACGATGACCTCGACGTCGTCGATCGACGCGCTCGCGCCGTCGGGCAGCCGGAGGTCCAGCCCGCCGAACTTCATGTCGAGCTCGACGACCACCATCGGCCCGGCGAACCGCGCCCGCGTCAGGTCCAGCTCCACGGAACCCATCCGCCGGTGCAGGGCAAGCCGCGTAGGCACGATCCACTCCCCCTGGCGTTTGAGTGAGCCGAGCACCCCGCGCAGCTCCACCCGGTCGGTGGCCGAGGTCACGATCGCCCCAGGTCCGGGCAGGTCGAAGACGAGGGCGTCGAGGTCGGAGTGCATGCGGGCCGTTGACACCAATGCCGAGCGTTCCTCGAACTCGTCGATGTCGATGAGCCCGAGTGCGACGGCGTTGTGCAGCCGCCGCAGCGTGCCGTTGCGGTCGGCGTCGGAGACGCGCATCGCGGATTCGTGGTTGATACCTGTCATGCCGGTACTAACGGTACCGCCGACGACTCTTCGAGACCGCCCGGCTACTCAGGCCAGGTAGTCCGGCGGCAACTGTTCGAACATGCCCTTGAGCATCCGCACCGCGTATTCGGAGCTGCCGCCCCCGACGATCAGCGCGGCGAACGCCATGTCCCCGCGGTAGCCCGCGAACCACGCATGCGATCCGCCGTTGAATTCGGCCTCACCGGTCTTGCCGCGGACGTCACCCGAACTGTCAAGGTCCTTGGCTGTGCCGTTGGTGACCACCAGTCGCATCATCGGCCGCAGCGCGTCGAGCATCTTCGGCGTGATCGGTGTGCTGTCTCCGGTGACGGTCGTCGCGCGACCCTCAATCAGTTGCGGCACAGGCGTTTTCCCGACCGCAACCGTTGCCGCGGCCAGCGCCATCCCGAACGGGCTGACCAGCACCTTGCCCTGGCCGAAACCGTCCTCCGTGCGCTCGGCCAGGTTCACGGTCGGCGGCACCGAGCCGGACACCGTGTTGATGCCCTCGATCTGGTAGTCCGGGCCGATCCCGTATTGGGCCGCGGCCATCGTGAGCGCGCGCGGCGGCATCCTGCTGGCGAGTTCGGCGAAGGTGGTGTTGCACGAACTGGCGAACGCGCGCGACATCGGCACCGTGCCGAGGTCGAATCCGCCGTAGTTGGGGATGGTGCGGTGGCCGATGTCTATGACACCAGGGCAAGCGAGCAACGTGTTGGGTGTGGCCATGTCGCGGTCGATGGCAGCGCCTGCGGTGATGATCTTGAACGTCGATCCTGGCGGGTACAGGCCGGTCGTCGCGAGCGGTCCCTCGCTGTCGGCGGCCGCGTTCTGAGCGACGGCCAGGATCTCACCGGTCGACGGCTTGATCGCCACGATCATCGCCTTCTTGCCGGTGGTGTTGACGGCGTTCTGGGCCGCGAGCTGCACGGACCGATCCAGGCTGATGGTGACCGAAGGCGCTGGGGCGCCCGGCACTTCGTTGAGCACGTCGACGTCGGCACCGTTCTGATTGACGCTGACGACGCGCCAGCCCGCGTCGCCGTCAAGGTCGTCGACGACCGCCTTCTTGACCTGGCTGACGATGTCGGGCGCGAACGAATCGTCCGTCGGCAGCAGTTCGGCCTGTGGTGTGACCAGGACACCGGGCAGTGCCCCGATGGCCCCGGCCACCCGGTCGTGATCGGACTGGCGCAGCGTGATCAGGCTCAGCGGGTCCTTCGACGAGCTGGCCTGCTCCGCGAGCCGCTGCGCATCCAAGGTGTTGTCGAACGGTCGAAGCGCATCAGCCACGGCCCGGGCCGTCGGCATCAACGCGCCGCCTGCCGACTTCGCGTCCAGCGCGTAGTGATACAGATTGCCGGGCACCAGCACGTCGGTACCGCCGCGCTCGTTGACCGACGCCCGCCGCGGCGCGTCGGCGCGCAGCGCGAAGGTTTGGTGATCGCCGAGCCTGGGGTGCAACCCCGTTGCGCTCCAGCGGACCTGCCAGCGGCCCTCGTCGCGGATCATGTTCAGTTGCCCGTCATAGGTCCAGGTCCGGTTCTTCGGCAGATGCCAGGTGTAGCGGTAAGTGACGCTGCCGGTGTCCTCGGCGTACTTCGAGCCAATGATCTGTGCGTCCAAGCGGACTGCCTGCAGCCCGGCCCATGCCTCGTTGAGGGCGGCCCTGGCGTCGGCGGGCCTGTCGCTGAGCTCGGCTGCGGCCCCGGTGTCACCGGTGGCCAGCGCGGCGAAGAACTTCTCGGCGACCGGTTCGGGTCCGTTCGGTTTCGGGGTGCACGCATTGAGCGCCGCCACCACCACAGCGACCGTCACCAAGCCGATCACGCGTGATACTGAAGTTGCCATTGGGGCTGATGTTAGAAGTGTTGCGGCGGTTAGCCGCGTAGGCACACCGACACCGAACCGTTACCGCACCGATTTCTGCTCCACGGTCGTCATCTGTGCGAAAACGCAGCCCTCATGCAGAAGTCGCGAATTACGCCCCGTAGGGCCCTGCCGCGGGTGCCCGCACCACCAGCGGAACAGCAGGGAAGTACGCGGCCATCTCCGAACGCGACTTGCGGAGCGCCGCCGTGCCGTAACCCTGTTTGCGGTACGAGGGGTGTATCCAGATCCGCACATTCACCTCGCCGCCGGCCAACTCGCCGAACACCATGCCAACCTTGTCCGATCCATCGAGCGCAACCAGCCACGCGGCCTCTTCGGCGTCGACCCGGGTGATCGCAGCGCGAATCTCGTCGTCGAGGTCACCGGCGGGCGCACCCGAGCCGTCTCCTGCCGCACGCACGTCGTCGGTGCGCGCGGCGAAGATGTCGCGGTCCTTGTCGGCCGCGAACGGCCGCAGCGTCAGATTTTGTCCCCCGCCCGCCGACTGTTCGCCCATGGTGAAGCTGAGCTGAGTGTTCAGATCCTCGAGTTCTGCGGCGATCCTGCGCCGCGACACCTTGGTGAGCCGGTCGAAGGACAGCCGCAGCACCGCATCGCTGCTGACCTCGGACGTGCCGAGCATCGTTGCAATCGCCTCGATGGCCGCGTCGTAATCCTCGGAGTCCACGATGGCATCGAGCAGCTCGTGGCGCCGTTCCAGGGCGCGCACCAACGCGTCGGCGATCTCCCTGCGTGCCACTCTGCGGTCATTGTCGGTCATGGGTGAAGCGTAATCAGGAGCCGCCGCGCCGCTGGAAAATCAGTCGAGAAGGACCGTGGAGAAACTGCCGACCGTGGTGAAACCGATGCGCGCGTAGGTGGCACGGGCGACGGTGTTGAAGTCGTTGACGTACAGGCTCGCGATGCGGCCGCTGCGCACCACCGCCGATGCCAGCGTCGCGGTGCCCGCGGTGCCCAGGCCCTGGCCGCGCCAATCGGGATGCACCCAAACGCCCTGGATCTGTCCGACCGACGGCGACTGCGACCCGACCTCGGCCTTGAATACCACTCGGCCGCGCTCGAACCGGGCCCACGCCCGGCCCGCGGCAATCAGCCCCGCGACCCGCCGCCGGTAGCCGCGCCCGCCGTCGCCGACTCGCGGATCGACGCCGACCTCGCCGATGAACATGTCGATGGCCGCCACTAGATACGCGTCGAGTTCGTCGATGTGAACCGGACGCACGGCCGGGTCGATCGGCGATTGCGGCGCCGTGCTCAACGCCATCAGCGGCTGATGCTCACGCACATCGCGCGCCGGGCCCCAGGCGTGCTCGAGGCGCCGCCACATCGGCATCACGAATTCGGCGCGGCCGACCAATGACGAGCAGCGCCGAGCGGTGCTCATCGCCTTGTCCGCGAACGCATTTAGATCATGGAGGTCGCCGCGCAACGGAATCAGGTTCGCGCCCGCGTAGCACAGCGATTCGCTGGCCCGCCGCCGCGTCCACAGCTCACCGCCGATCGCTGATGGCTCGATGCCGTGCTCCGCGACCCGCGAGGCCACCATGCATGAACCGACGGGATCCTCGTCGAGCACCCGGTGAACCGCCTCGGCGTCACGCACCACCGACACCCGTCGCTCGTCGACGAGGCGAAAAAGCGGCGGAGCCGACATGGAAACTCTTTCTGCGGATCCCGGGGAGGTGGTGACCCCCCTCACAGGGTCATGCCTTAGCTTACGGTCACAACCGGCGAACCGCTGGCAGATGATTCGTCGCCGCGCTCTTCGGCGATACGCATGGCCTCTTCGATCAAAGTCTCTACGATCTGCGCCTCCGGCACGGTCTTGATGACCTCGCCCTTGACGAAGATCTGGCCCTTGCCGTTTCCGGACGCGACACCGAGGTCGGCCTCTCGCGCCTCACCCGGACCGTTGACGACACAACCCATCACCGCAACGCGCAGCGGGAAGTCGAGCCCGTCCAGTCCGGCGGTGACCGCATTGGCCAGCGTGTAGACGTCGACCTGCGCGCGTCCACACGACGGGCAGGACACGATCTCGAGTCCGCGGGGTCGCAGGTTCAGCGATTCCAGGATCTGGTTGCCGACCTTGACCTCTTCGATCGGCGGCGCCGACAGCGATACCCGGATGGTGTCGCCAATGCCCTTGGACAACAGAGCGCCGAATGCGACAGCGGACTTGATCGTGCCCTGGAACGTCGGGCCGGCCTCGGTGACGCCGAGGTGAAGAGGGTAGTCGCATTGCGCGGCCAGCAGCTCGTAGGCGGCGACCATGACCACGGGATCGTTGTGCTTGACGCTGATCTTGATGTCGCCGAAGCCGTGCTCCTCGAACAGCGACGCCTCCCACAGCGCGCTTTCGACCAGTGCCTCGGGTGTCGCCTTGCCGTACTTCTCCATCATTCGCTTGTCCAGCGAGCCGGCGTTGACGCCGATGCGGATCGGGATGCCCGCGGCGCCTGCGGCCTTGGCCACCTCCTCGACCCGGCCATCGAATTCCTTGATATTGCCGGGATTAACGCGCACCGCGGCACAGCCGGCGTCGATCGCCGCGAAGATGTACTTGGGCTGGAAATGAATGTCGGCGATCACCGGAAGCTGGCTGTGCCTGGCGATCTCGCGCAGCGCATCGGCGTCCTCCTGGCGCGGGCAGGCCACCCGGACGATGTCGCAGCCGGTCGCGGTGAGCTCGGCGATCTGCTGCAGCGTCGAATTCACGTCGTGCGTCTTGGTGGTGGTCATCGATTGCACCGCGACGGGATAGTCGCTGCCGACGCCGACGTCGCCGACCATCAACTGACGGGTCTTGCGCCGCGGAGCCAGCGTCGGCGCGGGCGGTGCCGGCATACCTAGCCCGATTGTGGGGCCGGTGGTCATCGGTGTCTCCTATTGGAACGGTCTGATCGGGTTGACGAAGTCAGCGGTCACCGTGAGCGCCATATAGCCGATCACCACGACCAAGATGACGTAGGTGGCTGGCATGAGCTTGAGGTAGTTCACCGGCGCCGCGGCCACCATGCCGCGCGTCTTCCGAATCATATTGCGGATCTTCTCGAACAGCGCAATCGCGATGTGGCCGCCATCGAACGGAAGCAGCGGAACCAGGTTGATCGCGCCGAGCACGAAGTTCAGCTGGGCCAGGAAGAACCAGAACACCATGAAATACCCGCGCTCGAACGCGTCGCCGCCGATGATCGACGCGCCCACAACGCTGATAGGTGTCTCCGGATCGCGTTCGCCGCCACCGATGGAGTGCACAAGGGCGCCGACCTTGGTGGGGATCTTCGCCAGCGACTTGCCCAGTTCGACGGCGAGGTCACCGGTGAACGCAACGGTGCCAGGTATCGCAGTCAACGGGTTGTACTGCTCGAACTTGACGGGCCCGAACTCAGCGCCTGAGATACCGACCGCGGCGACGGTGGACGGCGCCTCGGCCGTGTCGGAAGTCCAGCGTTGGGTCCGCGTGACGTCGACCATGGTGGTGATCCGGGTTCCGTCGCGCTCGATGACGAACTGCGTCGGCCCGCTGAGCGCGCGCACCGCGGCGACCATCTCGTCAGGGTTGTGCACGTCGGTGTCGCCGACCTTGACGATGATGTCGCCTGCCTTGATGCCCGCCGCCGCGGCCGGACCCGTCCCCGTGCACTGGCCCATCTGCCCCTTGCTGACTTCAGGTGCGACGCAAGAGGTTTCGCTGACGTAGGCGGCGGGTTGGGGGTGCAGGTTCGGAAGTCCCCAGACCAGCGCCATCCCGTAGATCAGCACCAACCCGATCACGAAGTTCATGGCAGGGCCGGCGAACAGCACCAGCACCCGTTTCCAGGTTTTCTGCCGGTACATCGCGTACCGCTGATCCTCGGGCGCAATCTCGTCGATTGCGGTCATGCCTGCGATGTCGCAGAAGCCGCCAAGCGGCACGGCCTTGAGGCCATACTCGGTGTAGCCGAGCTTGTTGGGCCGACGCGTCGACCACAGTGTGGGGCCGAAGCCGACGAAGTAGCGGCGCACCTTCATCCCGGTCGCGCGTGCCGCCCACATGTGGCCGCACTCGTGCAGCGCCACCGATACCAGGATGCAGAGCGCGAAGAACGCGACGCCGATGATCCACATCATCATTTGGTGGTGACGACCTCCCGGGATACTGCGCCCTTTGCCCGGTCGCGGGCCCAGTGCTGCGCATCAAGTACGTCTTCCACGGTAGCGGGTTCGGCGGCCCACTGGTCGGCAGCGCGCAGGACCTCGGCAATCGTTCGCACGATGGCCGGGAACCTGATGCGGCCTGCGAGGAAGGCTTCCGCGGCCTCTTCATTGGCGGCGTTGTAGATCGCGGTCAGGCATCCACCCTTCCTGCCTGCCTCACGCGCCAGCTCGACCGCCGGGAACACCTCGGCGTCGAGCGGCTCGAACTCCCACGTCGAGGCGGTGGAGAAGTCGCTGGCCAGGGCCGCTTGGGGCACCCGCGACGGCCAGCCAAGCGCCAGCGCGATGGGCAGCTTCATGTCCGGAGGGCTGGCTTGGGCCAGCGTTGAGCCGTCGGTGAAGGTCACCATCGAGTGCACGATCGACTGCGGGTGAACGACGACCTCGATGCGGTCGTACGGGATGCCGAACAGCAGGTGGGTCTCGATCAGCTCCAGGCCCTTGTTGACCAGCGACGCCGAGTTCAGCGTGTTCATCGGCCCCATCGACCACGTGGGATGCGCTCCTGCCTGCTCCGGGGTGACGTCCTCGAGCCTCTCGGCCGTCCACCCGCGGAAAGGCCCGCCTGACGCGGTCAGCACGATCTTGGCCACCTCGTCGGGAGTGCCGCCGCGCAGGCATTGGGCCATCGCGGAATGCTCGGAGTCGACGGGCACGATCTGGCCCGGCTTTGCGGCCTTGAGCACCAGCGGACCGCCCGCGACAAGCGATTCCTTGTTCGCCAGCGCGAGACGGGCGCCCGTTGCGAGTGCCGCCAGCGTTGGCTTGAGCCCCAGCGCGCCCACCAGGGCGTTGAGCACAACGTCGGCCTCGGTGTTCTCCACGAGCCGGGTGACAGCGTCCGGTCCGGCGTAGGTGACGTCGCCGACCTGGGCGGCCGCGGCGTCGTCAGCGACGGCGACGTTCGTCACGCCTGTCTGGGCGCGCTGTTGGGCCAGCAGGCCGGGATTGCCGCCACCGGCCGCCAGCCCGACCACCTCGAAGCGGTCCGGGTTGGCGGCGATGACGTCCAGCGCCTGGGTGCCGATCGAGCCGGTGCTGCCCAGAATCAGCACGCGGACACGGCTGATCCCCGGGTCGCTTCGCTCCTGCCCGACGGCGCTCACCGACCCATTGTGCCGCGTCGCCTCTCGCCAGCCGAAATGTGACGCAAATGTGACAGGTCCCATCCGTGATGGCAGCCACCCCGAATCCCCTGTGTCAATGCAGAGGGCGGGTGAAGAGCCCGTCACAACAAGGGAGCACGAGCGTCATGAAAATCCTTTACCGCAAGGCATTTACTGCGGCTAGCCTGGCCGCGGCTGCCATCCTGACCGTCTCCGCGTGTTCGGACGACGCCTCCACCTCGGCCGCGCCGCAGACCGCCAGTTCGACCATGGCTGCCTCCAGCGCCGCGCCGAAGCCCATGGATCAGCCGGTGGATCCCGGCGCCGGCCTGGTCGGCCCTGGCTGCGCCGACTACGCCGCTGCCAACCCCACCGGCCCGGGGTCGGTGACGGGTATGGCGCAGGATCCGGTGGCGGTGGCGGCGTCGAACAACCCGCTGCTGACCACGCTGACCTCCGCGCTGTCGGGCAAGCTCAACCCGAATGTGAACCTGGTCGACACCCTCAACGGCAACGAGTTCACAGTGTTCGCCCCCACCGACGCCGCGTTCGCGAAGATCGATCCGGCCACTATCGACAAGTTGAAGACGGATTCGGACCTGCTGTCGAGCATCCTGACCTATCACGTGGTGCCAGGACAGGCCAGTCCCGCGCAGGTGACCGGCATGCACAAGACGGTGCAAGGCGGTGAGGTCGACGTCACCGGCATGGGCAACAACCTCAAGGTCAACAATGCCGGTGTGGTGTGCGGCGGAGTCCGTACCGCCAACGCGACCGTGTATCTGATCGACACGGTTCTGATGCCACCGGCCAACTAGGTCACCCTCCACCGCGAGCAGACGCAGAATCGCACGCTCCGACCAAGATTCGTGCGATTTTGCGTCTGCTCGCGCAAGAAAGCGAGCACCCAGCCATGTTCACCCTCGTACTCATCGGCTTTCTCGGCGGCCTGATCACCGGCATCTCGCCGTGCATCCTTCCGGTGCTGCCCGTCATCTTCTTCTCCGACACCCAGAGCGGCCAACCGTCGGCGGCCGATGCGGGCACGGTCGCCACGGAGGTGCGGCGTCAGCGCACCCTGTCGGAAACCCTGCGGCCCTACCGCGTGATCGCCGGCCTGGTGCTGAGCTTCAGCGTCGTCACGCTGCTCGGATCGGCACTGCTTTCGCTGCTGCACCTGCCCCAGGACGCGATCCGCTGGGTCGCACTGATCGCGTTGGTGGCGATCGGCCTCGGCCTGATCTTCCCGCAGTTCGAGGCGCTGCTGGAGAAGCCGTTCTCGAAGCTCCCGCAGAAGCAATTCGGCTCCGGCCGAAGCGGATTCGGACTGGGGTTGGCCCTGGGCGTGCTGTACGTGCCCTGCGCGGGTCCGGTGCTTGCGGCCATCGTCGTCGCTGGTGCCACCGGAACCATCGGGCTCAATACCGTGGCGCTGACGCTGTCGTTCGCGGTCGGCGCAGCCCTGCCGTTGCTCTTCTTCGCGCTGGCCGGCCAGCGAGTGGCCCAGCGGGTGGCCGCATTCCGGCGTCGGCAACGCCAGATCCGCATCATCGGAGGGATCGTGACGATCCTGCTGGCGGTGGCGCTGGTGTTCAACCTGCCCGCCGTACTGCAACGCGCGATCCCCGACTACACGAGTTCGCTACAGGAGAAGGTGGGTGGCGAGGAACAGCTGCGCGAGCTCAACCTGAGTGGCCTCGTCAACGAGCAGAACACCGAACTGTCGAATTGCTCCGACGGCGGCTCCGAACTGGAGAGCTGTGGGACGGCACCCGATATCAAGGGCATCACGAAGTGGCTCAACACTTCTGGAAATTCGCCGATCGACCTGAAGTCGTTGCGTGGCAAGGTGGTTCTGATCGACTTCTGGGCGTACTCCTGCATCAACTGCCAGCGTGCGATCCCCCAAGTCGTCGGTTGGTACGACGCCTACCGCGACAAGGGATTCGAAGTCATCGGGGTGCATACGCCCGAGTACGCATTCGAGAAGGTCGAGGCCAACGTGGTCAGCGGCGCCAAGGACCTCGGCATCACCTACCCGATCGCCATGGACAACGCCTTCTCAACATGGACCAACTACCGCAACCGCTATTGGCCCGCCGAATATCTCATCGACCAGCAGGGCACCGTGCGGCACGTCAAGTTCGGTGAGGGCGGCTACGACGACACCGAAAAGCTGATCCGACAACTACTTTCCGAAGGAAACCAGGACCTGCCTCCCGCGATCGAGGCGCAGGACACCACGCCCACCGAGCAGCTCACTCCCGAAACGTACTTCGGCGTCGGCAAAGTGGTGAACTACCGCGGCGTCGGCGACTACGACGAAGGCACCCGCATCTTCGCGCTCCCAACCGAATTGGCCGATGACAGCTTCGCGCTTCGCGGCACGTGGGCAGTCGACTACCAGGGCATCACGGCGCAGAACGACGACAGCGCCGTGGCGCTGAAGTACCACGGGCGGAATGTCTACATGGTCGTCGGCGGTACCGGCACAGTGACCGTCAAGCGGGACGGCAAGACGACGACGATTCCGGTCAGCGGGCCGCCCAATATGCGTCAGCTCGTGGCCGACGACCAGGACGGCGCGGGGAGCCTTGAAGTGTCGTTGTCCAAGGGCCTGCAGGCATTTTCGTTCACCTACGGCTGAGTCAGGCCGGACGGAAGGTCAGGGCGTCGCCGTTCATGCAGTAGCGAAGACCTGTGGGTTGCGGACCGTCATCGAACACGTGGCCGAGGTGACCACCGCAGCGTCGGCAGAGGACCTCGGTGCGTGTCATGCCGAGGCCGTCGTCGGGGCGCTCGAGGACGGCCCCTGTGAGCGGCCGCCAGAAGCTCGGCCACCCGGTGCCGCTGTCGAATTTGGTGTCGGACGAGAAGAGGTCCAGCGCGCATCCGGCGCAGCTGAAGACGCCACGCCTGTGTTCGTCGTTGAGTGGACTGCTATAGGGCACCTCGGTGCCCGCCTTACGCAGAACGTCGTACTGATCGGCGGTCAACAGTTGCTTCCACTCGGCATCGGTATGGGTGACCTCGAAGTCACCTGCCGGACTGGCGGTCGCCGAACGCGCGCACGCTGTAGCCGTAAGGACGGCGGCCGAGGCAGCGCCTGCGGCGGCCAGGAGTCGCCGTCTCGTCACGTTCATCGCACCCCACCCCCGTCAGTCATCTTGCCCTCGAACGAACCTAAGCCGCAAGAGGCCCAAAATTGTTGCCATAGAAGCACGGTCATAGTTCGGTAACATCTCTCGACGCACATCGCCGCTAGCATTGGAACGATGAGGTTGACCACCAAGACGGGTGGATTCGCAGCCCTGACCGTGTTTTTGGCGCTGGCTGTCGCGCTGTCCGCTGCGTGCGCAGGCCCGGGGCCTTCGCCGCGAGCCGCGGCCTCTGCGACGATTCCGGGTCCCGCGCTCGACGAGCCCGCGGCCAGCCAGGGCACCAGCGAGACGGCGGTGCTGGCAGGCGGCTGCTTCTGGGGCGTGCAGGGCGTATATCAACACGTGAAGGGCGTAAACGAGGCAGTATCCGGCTACGCAGGCGGCGACGCCTCGACCGCTCAGTACGAAACGGTGGGGACGGGTACCACCGGGCACGCCGAGTCCGTGCGCATCACCTACGACCCGAACCAGGTGAGCTTCGGACAGCTTCTACACATCTTCTTCGCAGTCGTCCAGGACCCGACGGAACTGAACCGGCAGGGCCCCGACGTCGGTGAGCAGTACCGATCGGCGATCTTCCCTCAGAACGACGTTCAGAAAAGGGTCGCCGACGCCTACATCGCCCAACTCAGCCGAGCGAAGGTCTTCGACGCACCGATCGTCACACGCACCGAAAGCAACTCGGGATTCTTCCCGGCTGAGGACTACCACCAGGACTATCTGAACTCGCATCCGACCGCGGCTTACATCGCGGCCAACGACATGCCGAAGCTCGACGGCCTGAGGCAGACGTTCCCGGAGCTGTATCGCGAGCAGCCGGTCCTGGTGTACGCGTCCACCCACGGCTAGCCAACTGAGACCACGCTCCCCTGTCCGGGCGCATACTCCATCGGGAGTTTCGTCCTATGTTTCCCCAGACGAGATCGCTGCCGACGGGTCCACCGTCGCCTCGATCTTGAGAATCAGGTTGTCACGCACCGTCAGCACCAGCACCGCGAACAGCCGACGTTCGGCGAACGCGAGCAGCACCGGTTCCCCGACCGGTCCGGTGACCAGCGTGGCGCCTTGTCCCAGGTAGCGCAGCAGGTTCGTGCCCACCTCGTCGGGGCCGTGATTGATCTGGGGCGGCGGGGCGAAGTCGCCGAGAATCGTGCCGACGCCCCACACGGTCGGATCCAGCACGGCCGTCAGCGCTTGCAAGTCGCCATTGGCGCACGCCGTGATGAACCGTTCGGTAACGGCCTGATGTTCGGTGTCGCTGATGTCGGCCAGCCGCGGCGACGCGCCGGAGAACTTCGCCCGGGCCCGACGCGCGAGCTGGCGACAGGTACCGACGGGCCTGCCCACCGTCTCGGCGATCTCCTCGAACGGCATCTGGAACACGTCGTGAAGCACGAACGCCACCCGCTCACCGGGACTCAGCCGCCGCAGCACCTCCAGCAGTGCGGTGCGGACCTCGTCGTCGAGTGTGACCCGGTCGGCGGGATCGACCTCCCGCGACGGGGTGATATCGAGAGCGGCTGACTCGTCGGGTTGTTCGTGGCGGGCACGTGCCGACCTCAGCTGGTCCAGACAGAGCCGGCCAGCGACGACCGTCAGCCAGGCACGAACGTCGTCGATCTGCGACGCGTCGCTGCGCGACAGCCGAAGGAACGCCTCCTGCGCGACGTCTTCTGCCTCCCCGACATCGCCCAGCATCTGATACGCGAGGTTCACCAGGTACGGGCGGTGGTTGCGCCACGCCACTTCGACCGACGGTGCATCGCTCATGCAGTAATGACGAAACGGCGGAGCGAAAAGTTACACGGGCCCGTGTGTAACTTTTCCGGGCGCGACGTCGTCCTTGCCTTCATGAACTCAATTCTCGTCACGGGCGCAACCGGCAACGTCGGCCGCCCCTTGGTAACCCAACTCGCATCAGCCGGCGTCGAGGTCCGTGCCGTCACCCGACAGCCAGACACCGCACACTTTCCCGCCGGGGTCAAAGTCGTGGGCACCGCGGCAGAGGGTCTGCCCGGCGCCTCGGCGGTATTCCTCAACTCCCGCGCACTGGGTGACGATCTCGAACCGCTGGTCGATAGGGCGCGCCGCGAGGGTGTCACGCGCCTCGTTGCGCTGTCGGCCATCAACGCCGACGACGACTTCTCGCGCCAGCCGTCGCGCTTCCGCGGCGACCGCAATAGGGAGGTGGAGCAGCTCGCCGTCGACTCCGGTCTGGAATGGGTGAGCCTGCGCCCAACGGTGTTCATCACCAACTTTCTCGGCATGTGGGCGCCGCAGATCCAGGCCGGCGATGTGGTCAACGGCCCGTATGCGACGGCGTCGACCGCACCCATCGTCGACCGTGACATCTCCGCCGTGGCGGCCAAGGCACTGCTCACCGACGAGCTCGTGGGCCGCAAGATTCCGTTGACCGGACCGCAGGCGTTCACCAACACGGAGTTGGTTGAGGTCATCGGCACAGTTCTTGCTCGCCCGTTGCGCTACCAGGAGGTCCCGGCGGAACTCGTGCGCCAGCGCTTCCTCGGGCTGGGATTCTCACCCGAGTTCGCCGACGCCTACATCGCGTTTCTGGAGGCGACGGTTTCCAAACCGGCACTTGTCACGCACGAGGTGGAGAAGATCCTCGGCAGGCCCGCCGAAACGTTCGCCGAAGGCGTTGCGGCCCATCGCGCACTGTTCACCAATCAGTAAGGGAGACAAGTCATGTCCGATCGACGTCCGCCGCGGTACCTCAAGCCGATGAACAAGTTCATGATTGCCGTCCAGAAGCTCGGCATCCCGACCGGGCCCGCGATGGTCCTGACGGTGCCCGGCCGAAAGTCCGGCCAGCCGCGCAGCACCCCTATGACACCGTTCGAGCACGACGGCGGTCTCTACACCGTCGCCGGCTATCCGGGCTCCGACTGGGCTGCCAATGCCCGCGCCGCCGGAGCGGGCACGCTCAGCCGCGGTCGCAAGTCAAGACGGGTCAAGATCGTCGAACTCGGCACGGAGGAGGCCCGTCCCGTGCTCCGCAGCTTCGCGATCAAGGTGCCGGTCGGGGTCGGTTTCGCGAAGCGTTCGGGGTTGGTCCGCGACGGGAGCCCCGACGAATTCGAGGAACTCGCCGGGCAACTCACCGTCTTCCGGTTCGAGCCGGATCCGGCCTGACGATTTAGGACATCGCTTCCGCGGTCGCGCGCTGCACGACGACGTCGCCGGAGCCGGTCCTGGCATGCACGACGAGTGTCTCGTCACCGTCTGCCGGACCGTCCGACTTCGCCAGCGAATTGCGGACTTCGCCCGATCGGGTCCGCAAATCAAGCTGGGCCGCAGTGCCTTCCGCGATGCCGACCACAACCTCACCCCTGCCGGTCTGGACGGACAGCCCACCGTTGACGGCGGTCGTGACGGTGACGTCGCCAGAAGCGGTCTGCACGTTGACATTGCCGTGGAGGCGCCCGACGGTCAGCGAGCCGCTCGCGGCACGGAACTTCACATCTCCGTCGAGGTCGCCGATCGTGGCGTCGCCGGAAGCAGTGGAAATCGTGGCGGCTCCCTTGACGACGTCAACCGTCACAGCGCCAGAAGCCGTGTCGGTCTTGACGTTTCCTGCCGCAGACTCCACGGTCAGATCGCCGCTGGCCGATGCGAACTTGCAGTCGGCGAACTCGCCGTCGGCGACCACGTTCGCGGATGCGACCGACACGTCCAACCGAGAACCGGCTGGCAGCCCGACGTCGACGACGACCGCTCCCTTGCGGGGAAACGAGAATCCGCGGTGACTGGTGACGGCCAGCGTGCCGTTCTTGAAGTCCACGCGGACCTGCTCGGCAGCCTTGACGTCGTGACTGCGTGACGCGTCTCGCGGCCGTACCTCGACGACCGTGTCGTCGCGGTCAGTCGCGACGAGCCGCACGGAGCCGGCGGAGATCTCCACTGTCGCGGTGATGGGTTGGGGGGTATCGAAATTGGCCATCGTGTCTCCTCATCGGTGTGGTGGTCAGCGGACCCAGCCGCTGTAGGACTTGTCTGATGTGCTGCGGGAGCGCCGAGCGGAATTCGAACCCAGCGCGGCGGCGGCGGCCCGCACGAGCCAGGCGTTCACCGACAGCCCGTCGGCGCGGGCGGCGGCGTCGATGCCCGCGCGCAGGTTCTCCGGTAGCCGCAGCGTGACTCGCCACGTGCCGCCATCGTCCTCGGACTCTGGTGCGACGAACTGAGGTGTGTAGGACAGTTCCGCCCCGTCTTCGATGCCGGACGACACCGTGAACTCGGGGTCGCGCCCTCGCAGCCGCACCTCGACCGAGCCGGGCGCGAGATTGCGGGTGATCTGCTCGGCCGCCTCGGACAGCGCCTCGAGCAGCGCCAGCCGGAACGCCGACTCCAGCGGGGCGGTCAAGCGCTCGGAAAGCGCTTCGGCGTCCGGTCCCCCCGCGGCGGCCGCCACGGACAGCTCGTGGCGCACCCCGTCCACGTACGGTTGCAAGTCCATGGTGTCATGGTGACATCACTATGGTGTCACCGCAAGTGTCAGTTTGGCGCACGCACCTCTAATCGCCGTCGAGCTGCGCCAATAGCCCGTGCATGTCGATCTGGCCGCGGTGCGCCACGACCATGTCGCCCTGGAATCGGTCGATGTGGATCACTCCGACGGAGACCTTCCTGCCGGTCGGTGCCCTGCCCTCGAACTCACCGGTGTGGGTTCCGACGAAGCGGCATCGCGAGATGCCGTGCGAACCGGCGACAAGGAGCTCCTCGATCACGTGACGGCCGTCCGGAAAGCCGCGATAGATCTCCTCCAGATGGGCCCGCCATTCCGCCAACCCCATCGCGGCCGAACTTCCGACCTCGACCACTACCCGCGACGACACCAGCGCGTCGAAGGTCGACGTGTCCTGTTTGTCCATCGCCCCGTAGAGGCACTCGATTAGTTCTCGGATCGCATCGTCTGACGAATCAGCCACGTTGCCAACGTATCCGTCTAACCGACCTTCTCGATGATGGTTTCGGCGAACCGTTCGATCGGCTCCCGGAATCGTTCAGCATCGCCGGCCGGCAGATCCAGGCCCGCCCATGGCATACACATCACCGCGGTGATGCCGATGTCCTCGGCGCGCTTGTACAGATCCGGTGACGGTGGTTCGAGCAGCGCAAGCATGATCTCGAACGGTTCGTTCTCGCGTCCGTACTCGCGGCGCAGCGCGGTCAGCTTCTGCACGTAACCGACCGCGTCGTCCCAGGCGTACGCGTAGCCGACCCATCCGTCACATAGCCGTGCTGCCCTCCGAAGCGCCGCGTCGGATTCACCGCCACACAGGATGGGCACCGGCGCCTCGGGATGAGGCTCGATCATCAACTCGGGCACCTGGTAGTACTCGCCGCTCCATGACACCCAGCCGCCGCGCCACAGCGCGCGCAGAGCCGGGATCATCTCGTTGAGTCGCTTGCCGCGGGTGTCGAAGTCCTGGCCCATCAACTCGAACTCCTCGCGCATCCAGCCGACGCCGACCGCGAGCGACACCCGGCCCTGCGACACCACCGACGCCGTCGCGACCTGCTTCACGACCTCGAGCAGCGGCCGCGCGGGCGCGACGTAGACGGCGTTGGAGAACCGCAGCCGCCGCGTCACCCCCGCCATCGCGCCGATGAGCACCCACGAGTCGGGCCACGCGGTGTCGGGTGACCACATCGGCTTGCCCGTCGGCGAATCGGGATACGGCGACGCGAGCTCGCGCGGGTAGATCATGTGATCCGAGCAGACGATCCCGTTGTAGCCCGCCTCGTCGAACATTCGCGCCACCGCGAGGGTCTCCGATGTCTGCATGAACGCCGTACCGCTCCAAAACTGCATCTTGTTTCTATAGCGGGAAATTCGGGCAGCATCAATGGCACGCCCACATTGAGGCGGGCGGATAACTGACTATTACTTTCTGATGCCGAGCCCGGCGTCGACCGGGAGCGTGATACCGGTGATGTATCGGCCGGACTGACCGCACAGGTAGACCATCGCCTCACTGACGTCGGCTGCATCGATGAGCTCCACCGCCAACAGGTTCTGCAGTGCGGGAAGCGCTTCGGGATGCTCGCCGAAGAACTGCTCGACGTAGTCGTTGATCAGCATCGGTGTGGCGACCCCGGTCGGATGCACCGTATTGACGCGAATGTTCTTCTCCGCCAAAGCTGATGCGTAGTAGCGCATGAGACCGACCACGCCGTGTTTGGCCGCTTGGTAGCCGGCCAGACCATGACTTTTTACGCTGAACCGCGGGCACAAGGAATTCAGTCCGGCCGTGGAGCTGGTGATGACGATCGCTCCGCCCTCACCATGCTCTAGCAGCGCAGGCAGTGCTGCTTCGATGGTGTAGTACACGCCGTTGAGTAGCACGTCGACCGCGTCGACGTAGCGCGCCACGTCGTCTATGTCTTCGGCTGTGGCGGGAAGGATGCCTGCGTTGGCGAGCACGTAGTCGATGCGGCCGAACTCGGCCACTCCGCTGTCCACCGCGGCCTTCAGGCGCTTGAAGTCACGGACGTCGCCTTGCTCCGCGACGATGCGGCGGCCCGTCTTCTCGACGAGATTGACGGTCTCATCGAGGTCCTCCGGGCTGGACATCGGATAAGGCACGGTCGGCATCTGCTCGCACAAGTCGAAGGCAATGATGTCGGCGCCTTCTTCGGCAAATCGGACGGCGTGTGAGCGACCCTGCCCCCGTGCCGCGCCGGTGATGAAGGCGACCTTGCCCTCGAACTGCCCCGCCATAGTGATCCCCCTGTGGTGCGACGGTGACGCTACCTGTCGCCAAGCGTCACCGCCAGCAAACGGCAATCTCTGTCAATGCGGGTGTACGGCATCGCGTAGTAGACCTGTGCCAGAATGTCTGCAGATGTCAGCCCGACCGTGAGGAGCACCCGTGGCCAACACCGAGGTGGAACGACACACCGGCGTCGACGTCGAAGATGTTCCATCCGCGGAATGGGGCTGGTCCAAGGAGAACTACCGGTTGATCCACATCGGCGGTCTGCTGTCGGCGGCGTTCCTGCTGGTGATGATGCATGGCAACCACGTCGGCCACATTGAAGACGGGTTCCTGATCTTCTTCGCCGCCCTCATCGTTTTCGCCGTCGGACGTGACTGGTGGCTGCGCCGCCGCGGCTGGATCAGGTAGCGATCCGGAGTATCAGACGGAGTGCAGCGGGCGGAGTGATCCGGTTCCGAGTCGGAAGAGCGTCTCGGTCGGGGTGACCGAAGCCGACGAAACATCTGCGGCGACAAGGGCGTACGACTTGAACGCCCGTGCCGCGGGGCTCACCCGGTGCTGTACGGGGTCGGCCTGACGACCGAGCTCGGCCGGCCACTGCTTGCCCCACACGATGACTTCGGTTAGTCCGCGCTTCAACACCCGAAGGATCTCCTCGCGGACGCGCGTGTCGGTGGCCAGGAGATCGGCGCTCACCGCCAACGCCTCGACTCGCGACGCGCTCCGAACCGTCGAGACGAAACCCTCTTCCAGGTCGAGTGCCGTGGCGCCGAGAATCGCGAGTGGTCGGGGGTCGCCGCCATCAGCGACCAGCACGTTGACATCCCACCCGGCCCTCGCGCGGTCGCACAACCATCCGCCGGCCGACTGAACGACGTCTTCCGTAGTAGATGCGACGACGTTCAGTTGGTACCGAAGAATCCGGCCCGCGCCTGCGGTCAAGCGATCGATCGGGCCAATGCCCGCAGCGGTCTCGTCATGGGCGGTAAAGGAGCGGGTTGCCATGGGTGTCCTATCCACGATGTCGTCCAACCGGGGCACAACATAGAGCGTGACACTTTTGCGAGGTTCTGTAAAGGTTCGATCATCGGCGCGAGGTCGCATCAACCGTACTCGGCGGTATGGGATGCCTCACATCGGCGTGACATCTCCAGCCAACTCTGTAACGCTGGTGGCTCGGGGCGGTCAAAGCCGGGAAGGTCTCATCCTCTCGAGCCAGGGGCCGGGGAACACTCAACAGGGGGCAACATGCCAACACTTCAACATGTCAAAGACCAGGCGTACCAAGAGATTCCGGAGATCGCCAAATGGGATCCGGACCTCACGAAACGAGTCGTGGGATTCCTGCGGCCGGTCGCCAAGCGGTACTTCCGGTCGGAGGTCAAGGATCTGGGCCGCATACCCGCGGGTGGGGCCCTGCTCGTCTCCAACCATTCGGGTGGTTCCACGACGACCGACGTGCCGATTTTCGCGGTGGACTTCTACGACCGGTTCGGTTACGACCGGCCGCTCTACACACTGAGCCACGACATGCTGTCCGTCGGGCCGACCAAGAAGCTCTTCCGACAGCTCGGGGTCATTCCGGCCAGTCGGGAAAACGCCGCGGGGGCACTCGCCGACGACGCTGCGGTGATGGTCTTTCCCGGCGGGGATTACGACGCGACGCGACCGACGTCGTCGCAAAACGTTATCGATTTCAACGGCCGCACCGGATACGTGCGGACAGCCATTGAAGCTGGTGTGCCGATCGTGCCAATCGTGTCGATCGGTGGGCAGGAAACGCAGTTCTTCCTGACCCGCGGCACCTGGCTCGCCAAGCGGATAGGCATCATCAAGCGGCTGACCCGCAGCGAGCTCGTACCGATCGCGGTGGGATTCCCATTCGGGGTGACGCTCGGCGGAATGAACCTGCCGCTGCCAAGCAAGATCGTCACGCAGGTGCTGCCTGCCATCGACATCACCGCTCGATTCGGCGAGGACCCGGACGTCGCCGAGGTGGACGCGTATATCCGCAAGGTGATGCAGAAGGGCTTGGACCGGTTGGCGGAGCAGCGCCGCTTCCCCGTACTCGGTTAACGCTCAGCTCGCCGCAGCGGCCAGCGGCATCGCGGAGCCGACGGGAGTCAGCTCGGCGGAAAGACCTGCCGCCGTGCGGATTTCGATGAACGCATCGATCATCGCATCGGTCGCCTCATGCGGATCGTCCAGGGTCAGGTCATCGGTCAGCACCGAGATGGCGAGTTGATCGACGTAGCTCCACACTGTGATGTTCATGCCGCAGCCCGTCACCACCGGTCCTACGGAATAGATTTCGCTGACCGTCGCACCCTCGATGTCCCCCCGCTCACGCGGTCCAGGCACATTCGAGATGACCAGGTTCATCACGCTGGCCGACTCGACCCGCTTGGCCTGACTGCGGAACATCCCCGGCGCGAGCGCAGGGGGAAGGTACGACAACCACGCAGGCAGGACAGTCGGCCCGAGCAACTGGTGGTTTTCTTTCGCGATCGTGGTGGCCATCGAGGTCAACCGCACCCGCTCCAGCGGATCGTCGATGTGTACCGGCAATGACGGGGTTATGTAGGTGAACTCGTTGCCCACCAAGCGTTCCTGCGAGGTGTTGTAACTCACCGGCACACCGGCAATGAGCGGGGATTCGGCCCGGCCGTCATAACGCAGCAGGAGCCGCCGCAACGCACCCGCCGCCGTCGCCAAGACGATGTCGTTGAGCGTGACCCCGAGGTGCTTGCTGGTTTCCTTGACGTCGGCGAGAGCAAGCGGCGCCGTCGCGAACCGGCGCCCCGGCGTCACGACGTGGTTGATGAAACATGTTGGCGGGGAGAAGTTGCGGGCCAGATCGGGATGCTGGCCCCGCTCCTTCGACCGGCGTCGGACCCGCGAAACCCCGGTCGCCGTCTCCTTCACCAAGCGGGGCAGCTTCCGGATGAGTCCCACATGATCGCGTCCGGCGGCCTTCAGCAGATCCGCGCGTGTCCAAGGCGCGTCGGAGCCGTCAGAGACACGAATGTCTTCGGTCGGCTCGAACGGCGCCATCGCCTTGGTCATCTGATTGGCCGATGCGACGCCGTCGGCAAGCACGTGGTGGACCTTGTGGATGATCGCGATGCGGTCGTCGGCCAGGCCTTCGGCGACGTACATCTCCCACAACGGACGGCTGCGATCCAGCGGGGTGCTGGCGATCTCACCGATCAGTTGATCCAGTTCACGACGCCCGCCGGGTGCGGGCACCCGCGCTTGGCGAACGTGATAGTCGAAGTCGATGTCGTCGTTCACCACCCACATCGGGTGATGCAGCTTCAGCGGGACGTTGACGAGCTGATGGCGAAGCGGCGCCATGGCCTGCAGTCGCGGATACGCGAGCTGGCGGAACAGGTCGAAGCTGTATCCACCCTCGAGGCCGGACACGTCGAGCACGCCGATCTTCAACGTGTGCATATGGATCTCAGGTGTCTCGGTGTAGAGCATCAAGGCGTCCACGCCGTTGAGTCGCTTCATCCCACCCCGTTCGTCAACGCACCCGCTCCCCCATTTCACCCTCTGCGAGATCCCGCCACACGACTTCGGCCAACATTCGTCTAGGGCATGACGCTCTGCGCAGAATCTGTAAAGCTGAGGAAATGAGTCTTGTCGCCGGGCGCGGCCCGCTCAGCAAGGACCCCGCCGGCTGGTTCTCGTCACCCTTGCCTGACGATCTGGTCTTTGTCGAGCCGCATCCGCGACGCGTTCAGGCCATCCGCAACGGCGAAGTGGTCATCGACACCGAGCGGGCGCTGATGGTGCACCGCCGCGATCACCCACTCAGCTACGCATTCCCTGCCGACGAGGTCGGTGACCTTCCCCGCGACCCCGAACCGGAGGCGCCGGGATATGTCCACGTGGCCTGGGACGCCGTCGACACCTGGCTTGAGGAGGGGCGCACGCTCGTCCACTACCCACCGAATCCGTATCACCGGATCGACTGCCGACCGACGAACCGAGCGCTGCGGGTCACCGTCGCGGGTGCCACACTCGTCGACACCGCAGACACGGTGATCGTGTTCGAAACCGCGCTGGAACCTCGGCTCTACGTCGATCCGTCGGTTGTCCGCACCGACCTGTTGCGGCGAACCCCGGCGAGCAGCTACTGCAACTACAAGGGCTACGCGACGTACTGGGCGGCGGTTGTCGGCGACACCGTCGTCGACGATGTGGCGTGGAGCTATGAGGACCCGCCGCCAGAATGCCTGCCGATCAAAGGACATCTCAGCTTCGACGCCGCCCGCGCCGGAGTACTCGCCGAGCTGCCGACGTCCGGGCAGCTGCCGGACTGCGGCTGCCAGGTGTGACGCGCGTCACACTTGGTGGGTTGACCTCGCACCCTACGGTTCCGTCACCGTAGGTTGCACCTGGTTACGGTTGCGTACATTTTCCCTGCTCCGCCACACTTTTCTCCAGTTTGTTAAGCGGAGGGAAATGCGTTGGGGCACTACATCACCAATGTCCGTGACATCGAATTCAACTTGTTCGAGGTGTTGAATCTCGGCGACGTCCTCGCTTCAGGCGGCTACGGCGATCTCGACGTCGACACCGCGCGCACGATGCTCGACGAGGTCGCCCGATTGGCGGAGGGACCCGTGGCCGAGTCGTTCGCCGCTGCCGACCGCAACCCGCCGGTCTTCGACCCGGATCGCCACACCGTCAGCGTGCCCGGCGAATTGGCCAAGACGGTGCAGGCGGTGAAGGACGCCGAGTGGTGGCGCATCGGCATCGCCGAGGAGATCGGCGGTGTACCCGCGCCCGCACCGCTGGCATGGGCGATCCACGAGATGCTGGTATGCGCCAACCCGTCGGCGACCTTCTGGTACGCCCTGGGCCCTGTGATGGCCAATGCGCTCTACGTCGAAGGCAATGAACAGCAGAAGCGTTGGGCCGCGACGGGCCTGGAGCGAGGCTGGGCGGCGACCATGGTGCTGACCGAGCCCGACGCCGGCTCCGATGTCGGCGCGGGCCGCGCCAAGGCCATCGCGCAACCCGACGGCACCTGGCACATCGAGGGCGTGAAGCGATTCATCTCGGGCGGCGATGTGGGCGATACCGCTGAGAACATCTTCCACCTGGTACTGGCCCGACCCGAGGGGGCTGGGCCCGGCACCAAGGGTCTGAGCATGTTCTATGTGCCGAAATATCTGTTCGATCCGGACACGCTCGAACTCGGCCCTCGCAATGGCGTCTTCGCGACCGGTCTGGAGCACAAGATGGGCCTGAAGTCCTCCCCCACATGCGAATTGACGTTCGGCGCGCACGGGATCCCCGCCGTGGGATACCTGGTCGGCGACGTCCACACCGGCATCGCTCAGATGTTCACCGTCATCGAAAATGCGCGGATGACGATCGGCGTCAAGTCGACGGGCACCCTGTCGACCGGGTACCTCAATGCGTTGGCGTTCGCGAAAGAACGGGTGCAGGGCGCTGATATGACCCAGATGACCGACAAGGCCGCACCGCGGGTCACGATCATTCACCATCCGGATGTGCGCCGCAGCTTGATGACGCAGAAGGCCTACGCCGAGGGTCTGCGCGCCCTGTACTTGTATGCCGCCGCGCACCAGAACGACGATGTGGCTCTACAGACTTCGGGCGCCGATCCGTCGATGGCGCATCGTGTCGACGACCTGCTGCTACCGGTGGTCAAGGGTGTGGGTTCCGAACGCGCCTACGAAATCCTGACCGAGTCGCTGCAGACCTTCGGCGGTTCGGGCTTCCTTCAGGATTACCCGATCGAGCAGTACATCCGCGACGCGAAGATCGACTCGCTGTACGAGGGCACGACGGCGATCCAGGCGCTGGACCTGTTCTTCCGCAAAATCGTTCGCGATCGTGGTGAGACGCTGGCACACGTGGCCGCCCAGATCAGCAGGACCATCGACACTTGCGACGCGGCGCTGAAAAACCAGGCCGACCAACTGCGCACTGCGCTGGAAGACGTCCAGGCGATGACGGCGACGTTGACGGGCTACCTGATGGCGGCGGCCGAAGAGCCCACGGAGATCTACAAAGTCGGCCTCGCCTCGGTCCGGTTCCTCCTTGCCGTCGGCGACCTGCTGATCGGCTGGCGGCTGCTTGTGCAGGCCAACGTGGCCCACGCCGCGCTGTCGGACAATCCCTCCAAGGGCGATGAGGCGTTCTATCGCGGCAAGATCGCCACCGCAGCGTTTTTCGCCGCCAACATGCTGCCGAACCTGCACGGACTGCGCGGCATCGTCGAGAACCTCGACGACGAGATCATGGGCCTGCCGGAGGCCGCGTTCTGAAGTTATCGACCTGTCGACTCAACGTCATTCGCTCGCTGGCGTCGTATTCGACTATGCCTGCGGCGATTTGGCCACAGCACACGGCGCGAAGAACTCTATCGGTCAGTTCCTCGGCATCGTCAAGCAGCCAATGCGGTTTGGCGATGAACAGCGCCGCGACACCGTGCACAACCGTCCAAAGTTCAAACGCCATCTTGTTCGCGTCCCGCGGCGGGTAGATGCCGTCGTCGATCATCGTCTGGACTATTGCGCGCAGGTGGACGAACGCGGATTTGGCTAAGGCGGTGTCAACAACACTGGGCGGACGAGGCTCCCCCATTGTCGCGATCCGGTACAGCACGGGGGATTTCAAAGCGAACCGGACATAGGTCATTCCGAGGGCGAGCAGCACCTCCACCGTGCCGTTGCACTCAGCCGCAGCGGACTGCATCTGTCCGTCGAGCTCTTGGAAATGCTGTGCACAGACGGCGTCGAGCAAGGCATCCTTGTCCGCGAAATGTAGATAGATCGACGGCGAGGTGACCCCGGCGCGCTCAGCGACCGAGCGAATCGAAACGGCTTTCGCGTATCCGGTCTCGACCAACAACTCGGTTGCAGCGTTGACGATCGTGTCACGCAATTGGGCACCGGCTCCGCGTGGCGCCCGGTGGCGGCGAACTCTAGCAATTGAACGCGACGGCTTGTGAGCAACCTTAGCGTGCTCGCCAGTTGCCCTGGGCTGCAACATCAGAGCGCCGAGCGGTCTAGTCTCACGCGACCGTGTCAGCCGGGCTGCCCAGCAGATGGCGCAACTGGCGGCGTCCGCGATGCAGTCGCGAGCCGACGGTTCCACCTGGGGTCTGCATGATTTCGGCGATCTCTCGGCACCGCAAGCCCTCGATGTCCGCGTAATACACGGCCAGCCGAAAGTCGTCGGGCAGTGCCAGCATCGCTGCCTTGATCTTCTTGTTCGGCAAGGATTCCAGCGCCTGCTCTTCTGCTGAGCGCAGCCCTGTCGGCCCCCGGCGGGAGATCTCGCTCAGCTGCTCATCGGTGAGCTCCGCGGTCGCATATTGCTTTGGCTCGCGCTGCTTCTTGCGGTAGCCGTTGATGTACGTGTTGGTGAGAATTCGATGCAGCCAAGCCTTGACATAAGATCCCTGTCGAAACAAATGAAACCCGGCATACGCCTTGATCATGGTGTCCTGCAGTAGGTCTTCCGCGTCGTCACGGTTACCCGTCATCCGCAAGGCATGGAGGTAAAGCGAATCCCGGAGCGGAACGACATCACGTTCGAACCTTTCGGGCAGAGAATCGGTCATGTCCATGCTCCGCTCCCCGCCGCGCTGCCGTCGAACCGCGCATCGGCATGCGAACCCGAAGTCTTCTGGCCGCCGACATGTTTCTTGCCGCTCATCCGAACTGGAGCGTGGCGAGTATCCGTTTGCACTTTCTCAGACTGCCTTCGCGGGGCACCGATGTCGCCGGGGCCAGCGCCCGTCAACACCGGCAGTCAGCAACAGTGGCGTATAGCTGCTAGCGGTAAGAACTCGTTCATGACGCAAACGGAGGCCAAGTCGCTCCCTTGATTACCCGTTGGCTGCAAGCACATATAGGTGGTGGCGGTGATGCTGAGGGGGACCCGTTTGGTGGTCCAGTCGCTATGCGGCTTGGGGTTGGTGGGTCGTGGTCCACTGTAGAGCGAACTCGGCTGGGGTGAGTTCGCCGTGGGCGGAGTGGGGCCTGTTGGCGTTGTAGTCGCAGCGCCAGTCCTCGATGATCACACGGGCTTCGCGCAGCGAGTCGAAGCGCCACGAGTTGAGCAGTTCATCACGGAGCCTGCCGTTGAACGACTCGACCCAGGCGTTCTGCCACGGAGACCCAGGATCGATGAAAAGTGAACCGGCACTGTTGAACCGACACCAATCACTGACCGCGTGCGCCACGAACTCGGGGCCGTTGTCGAAGCGCACGTAGTGCGGCGACCCGTGGGTGAGGGCCAGCCGATCCAAGATATCGACGACGCCGTCGGCGTCGATGGCGCGGTCGACGTCGATCGCGAGGGCTTCGCGGGTGAACTCGTCGATCACATTCAGCATCTTCAGGGTGCGGCCATCGGCGGTGGTGTCGAACTGGAAGTCCATCGCCCAGATGACGTTCGGGCGAATCGGTGACATCGCTCCCACGGCGACACCGATACCGGTCAACCGCTTCTTCCTGCGGCGCTGCGGGACCCGCAGGCCCTCCTCACGCCACAGCCGGCGGATGCGCTTGTTGTTGACCTGCCAGCCGGCGCGGCGGGCCATTTTGGCGGCCCGTCGCCATCCCCAGCGAGGCCGGTCGGTGGAGAACCGCCGCAGCCAGGCCCGTAACTCGGTTTCCTCTGCATGTGGCCTGCGGTGGGCTCAGGCCGCATCGTGGAACGGTGGATGCCCGACTCACCGTGCACGCTCGGCGTTGCGAAACCCCGAACCGCTCACACAGCACCGTAACGGCGCGGCGCTTGCGGTTCGGGGTCAGAAGTTTCCCGCCGAGAGGTCCTTGAGCATGTCGATGTCGAGGGCCTGGTTGGCGACCAACTTCTTGAGCCGGGTGTTCTCCGCTTCGAGCTCCTTGAGGCGCTTGGCCTCGTTGGCCTTCATGCCGCCGTACTGGGCAAGCCAGCGATGCCACGTCGATTCCGCGCATCTCCAGATGCCGGCACACCTCGGCCAGCTCCTGGCCCGACGCGAGGAGTTTGTTGCCCTCGGCGAGCTTGCGGATGATCTGATCCGCGCGTATGCCGCCGGCGCTTGTTCGATGCCATGTCGTCGTCGATTCTTCCTGCCCGAACCACTCGGGACAACACGACAGTCCCTACAACGACTGGACCATCTACTGACGGGCTCACCTCAATGCCGTGCTGACGCCAATCGATGAGTATCTCTTCGGGCAAAGTCGAACGCCGGCCACCAAGAACGCCACCGATATGCGCATTGCGATGCAGAAACAGCTCGGGCGGTGGCGCGAGCGCCGGCCATACAGCTCACTGTGACCTGTCCATGGCAGAAATGGGATGACGAGACCGACTAAGGTTTTGCAGCTAGCCCCAATGGGCACCGCCGCTCCGTGAGCGACACTGGAAGGATGGCGTCTGGAGTAGAGGAGTTGCGCTGCGTAATCGTCGATGACAACCCCGTATTTATCGAGGTAGCCACGCGACTGTTGGAGCGTGGCGGCATCTCAATTATCGGTGCTGCCTCGACGATCGCTGAGGCCGTCCAACGGGTGGAAGAGCTTCGCCCTGATGTCACCCTCGTCGACGTGGATCTGGGCGGCGAAAGCGGTTTCCATCTCGCCGTGAAGCTGCATCGGCCCAATTCCCACGGTCCAAAAATCATCCTGACCTCGGCGCACTCTGAACAGGACTACGCCGACATGATTGCGGCGAGCCCCGCCGTAGGGTTCCTACCTAAAGCTGACTTGTCGCCGGACGCCATCCACCGGTTGCTCGCCGCCAGCTAACGGACGGTGCTGGCGTCGGTTGCTCGACGCCTTGAAACCGATGGCTGGTTACCCAGCGCACCGGCGAACGTGGTCACCGACGAGGTGTCGGCGACGCTGATGTAGCGGTGGCGGTCGATTCCCGACTTGCCGGCGGGGCCTCCAGAAACGCAATCACTGCGCGGACTCGACGGTGGTCGTTGGCGGTTTCGGGCAGGTTGAGTTTGGTCAGGATGCTGCTCACATGTTTTTCGACGGTGCCTTCGGTCACCCACAGTTCCCGTCCGATGCCTGCGTTGGAACGTCCCTCCGCCATCAAGGCCAGCACCTCGCGTTCGCGTGCGCTCAGCACGGCGAGCGGATCGTGACGGCGTTTTTCAGACACCAACTCCTTGACTAGTTCCGGGTCGACGACCGTGCCCCCTCGCGCGATGCGCTTGAGGCTGTCGATGAAGTCGGCTACGTCCCCGACCCGGCTCTTGAGCAGATAGCCGGCCTTATGTCCGCCTTCCAAGAGATCGATTGCGTGCTCGACTTCCACATGCGCCGACAGCACCAAAATGCCGATATCGGGGAACTCAGCGCGAATCGTTCGCGCTGCCTCGAGCCCCTCGGTGGTGTTCGTCGGCGGCATGCGGATGTCGACGACGACCAAATCCGGTGACTTCTCGCGCACCAGCGGCAGCAGGTCAATAGCGTCGCCGGCCTGGCCCACTACCTCAAAGTCTGAGCGTTCAAGCAGGCTCGCCAGTCCCTCGCGCAGCAGGGTATCGTCTTCGGCGACCACCACACGCAACCGCGCCCCCGAGGGACCGCCACTCTCCATCGCGGTAGAGTCCGTGCTTCTTTGGTCCATTCCTCAACGATCCCAGCACTGCGGTCGCTGCGGAAGTGCTAATCCCAACAATTGGAGGTGGCTGGGATGCCGTCCCTGGGGGTACCCGGGGTATTCCCAGCCATCGGGCAAGCACAGGGCCGAGGCCGGCCCAATCGCTGGCCGCCGACAGTGTTTGCTAACGGTAGCAGCTCACCTCGGAACGGATCGCCGTGGCGACACTGGGATGACGTCGCCCGCCGGTGACCACGCGCTTAATTGCAGCTGACCCTAACCGCTAATTGGCGTTAGCGGCGAGGACACCGCCACCAAGGGCGGCGATCCTGAATCTCATGAGGCACGCGCCACAAGCCATCGGGTCACCTCTGTTGTGCCGTCGGATCGCAATTCACATGCCGGACAACGTTTCACCCGATTGCGATCACCGGTGAACCACTTGCCCATCGACCCCGGCGCCGACAGCAGCAGACGCGCGTGGCTGCGCTGCCCCAACTGTGACCACGGCCGAGACTGCCCGCAATGCGGGAACAACCAAAACTGCCCAACCCATTGGCAGTACCTCCTCAAGAACGCCGGCACGCGGGTCTCACTGCAATGCCCAGCCTGCGCTCGGAGGTGGTCGGTTGAAACAGCGCAGATGCGTCGACGCGAACGTCACGCGGCGAAGACGATCCCACTTGACCGTTGTGTGCACGACATTGCTATGAGCCCGGACGGCTCGCATGTATATGCAACAACGGCGAAGTCGGTCAACGTCATCGATCGCGCTCATCGTGTCGTCGTGACAATTCCGATCGATGTCGACGCGAAGAGCACGATGGTGAGCCCGCAGGGCTCGCTGGTATATGTCACAGGCTACGACGGGTCCATCGCGATCATTGACGCCGTGGACTTCACGGTGAAAACCGTCGAACGGGACGCAAGCACGGCGCAAGTCGTTAGCCCGGAGGACGGCTACGTCTATTCGGCCCACAATCAGGGCCGCAACAGCTGGCTCTCAGCCATGAGTGACGATGGCACAACGGCCGCCGTCGTGCCGGTAGAAAGCTATGCCACTGCGCTCAAACTGAGCCCCGACGGTGGGAGGCTGTACGTCGCTTCATCTAAACCGCAATCACATCAGCGACGGGGCCACGGGTCGATTTCGGTAATCGACACGGCCACTTTCACCCTCATCGAGGTGATTGCCATGCGGTTCTCGCCGGACGCGATATGTGTGAGTCCGGACGGATCGATGCTGTACGCGACGCACTACAACAAGAATGCCATTTCAGCGATCGAGCTTGATTCACCTCGTCACAAGTTGATTCGGTTGACCGACGCGCCACTCGATGTTGCCGCAAGCCCCGACGGTCAACACGTGTATGTGACCAATCTGCACTCTGTCGCGCTAATCGGTACCGCAAGGTATGGAGTGGAAAGCCTGCAGACCGGCGATCTGCCGCGCCACCTTGATATCAGCAGTGACGGAAAGCGCGCATATGTTACGGACTTCCGACTCAATTGCATCTCGGTACTTGACCCACGAACCAAGGCGGTCACCGCCACGCTCGATCTCGGTAGGTATCCGGAAGCACTGGCACTGAGCGCCAAGGAAGAACTTCTCTATGTGGCCGACCATTTGACGCCCACGCTCACCGTCATCTCGCTCGCGTGACCCCAGGCTCGACCGACCCGGTGATCACACACGCACAAATTGATCAGGGTGTGCCGGTTAGCCGGTACGGAAGTCATGGTGCTGGCCCGAGGCGGCAATTGGCGTCAGCGCTGACGAAATTTCAAGCAGCGAGGGCAATGCTTGGAGGATGGACTTTCGTGACGTGGTCAGCGGCGCCGCGGTGGTGGGCATCACGCCAGCGCGCGGCCTACGCGTTCACGTCTCCGACGCTAGTCCACAGGGCTTCTGCGGACACGTGACGGCGCTTTATCCCGATGCATTGACCGTGACCCGAGACAGCGGTGCTTGCGAGCTGGTGATCGTGTCGCGCAGACACGTAACCGTGGTGAGTCGATGATCAGCTCGCCCGTACCGGCCGAAGCCCGATAGGTAGAACCGATGAGCCAGTTGCCCATTGATCCTGACGCCAACGGCAGCAGAGGCGCATGGGTGCCATGCTCTGACTGCGATCACGGCCGCGATCGCCCACAATGCCGAAATAAGCGCACCTGCCAAACCAATGGTCCCGCCCAAAAGGGCGAGGCGATCGTCACGGCAATCTCGCTTGGCGCCCACGCGGGCGAAATCGCGACAAGCCCTGATGGACACCGGATCTACGTCATAGTGGCTGATTCGATCAAGGTCATCAACAGCTTGCACCACATCGTCGGCACGTATCGCATCGGCCCTCACCCGAAGAGCCTTCTCGTGAGTGACGATGGATCTCGCGTCTACGTCACCGGCTACGACGGATCGACGTCGGTCATCAGCACCGCTGACGACACAGTGAAAACCTTTATGCTGGAACGGAGCAACGCCGAAGTCGTCAGTCCGGACGGGGGCTGCATTTACATAGCCCATAGCGGGATCGCCGGCGATACCGGGGGCAGCTGGATCTCGGTCGCCAGCGCCGAAGGTGCGACGGTTGACGTCGTGCCGGTTGATAGACACGCCGCCGACATGGCCATAAGCCCGGACGGACGCCGACTATACGTCTCGTCTAGAAGAGGCGCTTCCCATCTCGACTCGCGCGGCGTGATCTCAGTGATCGATACGTGCACATCCAGAGTCGTCGACAAGATTGCGGTGGAAGTAGCGCCGGACACCATCACGATGAGCCTCAATGGCACCCGGCTCTATGCCACCCACTACCACGAGAACGCAGCCTCCATCATCGATCTTCGAACACAAGGCGTGAGCCGATGGGTGTTTGGTGATGCTCCGATCGATATCACCGTGAGCCGCGACGACGCATTTGCCTGCGTGACCAACCTCCACTCCCTCAGCGTCTTCAACGCCGCGACGAACATTCTCAAGAGCGCTGCCATAGCTACTTTGCCTCGCGCGACTCGTCTCAGTGCCGACGGAAAGTGCGCCTACATACTCGATTTCGACCGGAAAACAATCCTGGCGTTTGACACCGTGGAGAACGTAGTCGTTGGTAGTGCCGATATCGATGAGCATCCGCAAGCAATGGCGCTCGGCCCCGACGGCGAATACCTCTACCTCACGGACTATCGGAACGGCGTTGTGACCGTGATCTCGACGGCACTGCTGAAGCAAACAGCGCAGGGAAGCTAGTGAACTCCTGCATCAGCGCCGTTCCTTCTTACTGCTAGCCCGACGTCCAGTTGGGCGTTAGCGGCGATGACATCGGTTGTGGCACCGGGGATTCTGGATGTAACGACAATGCTGAGCACTCTCGCCGCGAAGACATCGCCGCCAGACGTCACGACCTCGATAAGGAATCCCATGAGTGTACGGCGCTATGTAGGAGCGGCGCTCGTCGCGGCTTCGGCGGCAACCTTGCCTATCGGCGCGCCGCCAGCCGTCGCGGAGCCGGTGAAGCCATCTCCCTGCGACAAGGAGTGGCTGCCCGCTCATGAACGCGGGATATGCGACAACGACCCTACGAGTGGGCCGGTTCCGCCAGCCCCACCGGGCGGCCCGATGGCGCCAGCGGCCCCGGAAGGGCCTGGGCCATCGAGGCCCGCCGGCCCGCGCTAAAGGCACCTCTCGCACTGCTGTTCCTGCTCCCCCTCAATGTCGTTTTTGCACAAGGCTTTAAGCGAGTCGACCGACTGCGGGTAACTCAACTGATTGTTCGCCGGAGATGCAGCGTCTTCGCGGTACCGGCTAGCCGGGGCCTGCGATTGGCGTTGCCGGTGACGACAGACATAGGCAGCTCCCGGCATTCTGAGAAAGCCAATCTTGTTGTTTCGCTCGGACTTCGACGTGCGATTCAAGGCACCGCCAAGCGAGAATTACTGAGGAGAAACCGATGTATCGAGCTCGGCACGCCGGCCGCCCTACCGTCGCTACACAGCCACGCCCCAAATCCGCCCGACGGTCCCCTTCTCACCGGGCGATCCCATTGACAACCAAGCGGCACAAAGCAACTCGGGTTACGTTCGAGGTGTTAAAGAGTCTCGGAGTGGCGATCACGGCCGCGGTGACCGCTTTGGCCGTCGTTCTGCTGGTTCATGCGGTCACTGTCAACGAAACTGCGTTTGCGGCCAGCACTGCCCGTCCGCGGGCGACAGCCGACCTCTCTTCCTACTGGGTCGAGCGGGTCGCCGCTAAGGTCTTGCCCAGTGTCGTGACACTGCAGATCGGTGACGCCGACGGTCACGCGGTGGGCTCTGGCGTCATCGTTGACGCCAGTGGGCTGATCATGACCAATTACCATGTCGTCGCGGCGGCAAGCCAGGCCCCGCGCGGATCGGTGATGCGAACCGCCGTGACGCTGAATGACGGCCGCACGGCCGGGTTCGACATTGTCGCCTCCGATCCACAAAGCGACATCGCGGTGGTGCGAGCCCGTCATTTGTCAGGTCTTACCCCGATCTCCACGGGCTCCTCTGCGAACCTACGCGTCGGGCAGCCGGTAGTGGCGGTGGGATCTCCGCTGGGCCTGCAGGGCACCGTCACCGAAGGGATCATCAGCGCCCTGAACCGGCCGGTATGCCCACGTGTACTCGCCGACCATGGCGTGGTGGCGTACGAGGCAATACAAACCGACACGGCGATCAACCCAGGCAATTCCGGCGGCGCACTAGTTGACCTGAACGGTCGGCTCATCGGCATCAACGCGGCCGAGGCGACGTTGGGCGCCGCTGAAACCTCGGCCCCCACACCGCAAGGGTCGATCGGCTTGGGCTTCGCCATTCCGGTCCAACTAGCCATGCGCATTGCCACCGAATTAATCGCCACAGGTCACGCGTCGCATGGCTGGCTGGGCGCGCAGGTGAGCAGCGACATGGCCACTCGTGGTGCTCGAATCGTCGAAGTGACGGCCGGGAGCCCCGCAGCAGCGGCCGGGCTCACTCCCGGCGCGCTGGTGACCGAAGTCGGTGACCAAGTCATCGACAGCGGCAACGCCTTAGTCGCCGCGGTGCAGTCAAGGGCGCCGGGCACCACGGTGACCCTGACGTTCACTGACGCTGCGGGTAGCCACAGGGCCGTCGAGGTCAACCTCGGCACCGACGCGGGTCGCGAATAACGACCAGCCATGCCGCTACCGCAGCCCTCAGCGTTCGACTTGATAAAGCGGAAGCGTGACATGCAACGTGGTTCCGCCCCCTCGGGGGCTGTGCAAATCAATGCGGCCGCCCAAGGCCTCCACTCGGTCCTTCATGCCCATAAGGCCTGTGCCGCCGGAAAATTCGGCTCCACCGACACCATCGTCGGCGATCTCTAGCCGCAACGCGCCATCGACCCGCTCCGCTTCGACACGCACCCTGACCTCCGACGCCCCAGAGTGCTTGATCGCGTTGGTCAATGCCTCGGCCACAATGTAGTAGGCGCTGATCTCAACCTGATCGGACAGCCGTTCCTCGACGCCCAGGTCAAGCTCAACCGAAATCGGCGAGCGGCGCGTCATCGCCCGCAACGCTTTACCCAGACCGCCCTCGGTGAGAATCGCCGGATGGATGCCGCGCGATAGATCACGCAATTCCTTAAGCGCCTCGCGTGCCTGCTCGCCGGCATGGCCAAGTCGCATCCGAAGCTCGCCTTCCTCCGTCGACACCTCAGCCTGCGCCATACCAAGCTCCAGCACTAGTGACACCAGCCGCTGCTGAGCGCCGTCATGCAAGTCTCGCTCGATCTGGCGGCGGGTCTGATCGCTGGCCGCAACGAGTCGCGTGCGCGACGCCGCAAGCTCGGAATACAGCTGGGCGTTGTCCAGAGAGACCGCCAGCTGACCAGCAATCAGATTCACGGCATCGAGGCGCTCGGCGGTGAAAGCCCCACGGATCAAGCGATTCTCAAGCAGCAACACCGCCCGCAACCGGCCTCGACTGACGATCGGTAGCGCTACCAAAGAACAGCGGTCGACGTCGGCGAAGTATGGGTCGCCGGCGAAACGCTCGTCGCTAACGGCATCGGCGACGACCAGGGGTTCGGGTATACGTTTGGCATATCGGAGCACCGACATAGGCAAGGCATGCTCCGTGCCGGCGCCGCTCCGGGGGATGTTGTCACTCGCTGGTGCGGGTACCAGCCAGTCTTGGCGGTCGTCGCTCCACAGCAGCAGCCGGACTGAGGTGGCCCCGGTCATGGCGGCGAGCACTTCGGCGACCCGATCGTGCAGCGCCTCGATGGTGGTTTGCGAGCTCAGAGCCTGCGATGCCGACAGGATCGCCAGCAGGTCGATCGTTCGCGTGCTGAGCATCGGATCCCGCTGCAGATCACCAGTTTGGCCGCCGCTGAAATCGCCGGGCGCCTCGGCACTGCGCCGCAGCGCGGGATAGGCCGAGTCCAGTTGGGCGACTTTGGCTGTCGCGCCCCAGGCCAGGTATTCCTGGCGGGCCTGGGCGAGAAGTTCAAAGCCGATGTGTCGCAAGCCCTGTGCAAAGTTGAAGTGGGCCGCGTGCTCGCTGATCAGTGCCCGGTGCCACGGGCGAGGACGGGCGGCAACCTCATCTCGCGCGGCTCCGAAGGCCAGGGCAGCGGTTCCCGCGTCGCCGGCAGCCCATGCCCGCTCGGCCTCCAACAGCCGCAGCATGTGCAAGAAATTCATGGGTGCGTTTTCCGCGCGGGCGGCCAGCCAACCGATCAGCTCATCGAGTTCAGCGAGCAACGCGGGACGATCGTCTGCGGCAACGGTTCGGGCGTACGCGGCGAGGGCAAGACCGCGAAGCAGGCGGGCCACCGCGGTTACATAGTTGCCGAGGGCAAAGGGCAGCGACTCCATCGCCGCAGCGGTGTGATGTCGCAAGCTTGCCGGATCGTCGAGGATGGCGGCGGCGATGGCGCGGCTTAGATGTCCATAGAACGGCACTGCCGGGATTTCGGAGTACCAGTCGATCGGCGCCGCCTCGCCCGATATCGCGGGGTTTTCCCCTCGCAGCACATCTGTCAACCACTGGTAGGCCTCCAGCCACTGGATCATCGGTTCGATGCCGACTCGCTGGACGAACGCCAAGGCTCGATCCGCCTCGGCGAGGTACACATCCAGGCTTGGCACGCAATCCAACAGCCCCCCATATGTGTGAGCCACGGTGTAGCCGGCCGTGGCAAGGTCGCCACCTTTGACCAGCCCTTCGCGGGCCCGCTTTGCTTGTTGGATACTGACTTCCAGCGGCTCGAACCAGCAACTGAAGTAAGAGACCACAAACCGCGCCAATGACGTCTCGGGCTCATAGCCGCGGGCTTCGGCCAGCGCCAGAATCCGGCTCGATGCCCGATATGCGGCGCCGTAGTCGTCGCGCAGCGCGATGGCGGTGACTGCGGAATAGCTTGCGGGGCCGAGCATGCCACGGGCGCTCCCATGATCAAGCAGGATCCGCACCGCCTCCAGGCTCAGCCACGCCTGCATGAAGATGTCACCCGAGAAGGTCGCGGTCGGAAAGACCGCACTGAGCAGACACGTCACCGCGAGCAGATTCGGATCGGTGATGTCGGGTCGGGCCAGATCATCGGTGGCATTGGTGTTATCGAGCCACCGGTATAGGTAGTCGAAGTAGTGGTCGAGCAGCTCCGGTAGCCGGTCAGCGGCCGGAACAGTAATGCCCAGTTCGCGCAGCGCCTCCACGGCGAGCGCAATCGCCTCTGTGTAGAGCTTGCGATTGGTCAGGCTCACCACCTGGACGCAGATCGCGTCCACACGCTGCATCGCGGCGGTGCTCAGCCGCTCGACGATGCCGTAGTCCTCGTCTGCTTCTTCCAGACGCCCCAGACAGAACAGGGCGGTGAGGCGCCCGGTGTGCAACTCGATCAGCGTGCCGGTATCGCGTGCGTCGGCAACCTGCAGCGCGCCGGTGAGCAGCGAATAAAGCTGACTGTGCCCGCCGACGAGGGTGGCCTGCTCGGCTGCGCGCCGCAGCAGCGCCAGCACGTGAGTGCGTTCCGCCGCATCGGTTATCGCATCGATCACTGGCAGGTACTGCTGGGCGGCGACGGCGAACAATTCCGACGTGGCTGCCAGCCGCCGTGCCAGCGCGAGCTGCAGGTTGCGACGCTGCTGGAAGTCAAGCTTGGCCAGGACGGCTTCGCGGATGCGGTCGTGGCGGAACCGCACCGCGTCATGGGCGCCGGTCTCGGCCACCAGCACTCCGTTCTCGAGCGCGGGTGCCAGGTGCCGCTCCACTACGTCAGCCGACTGCCCAGTCGCGGCCGCAAGCACGCCAAGCCCGGCGCGCCCGCCCAGACACGCCATCATTTCCACCATGTCCCGCGATGCCGCGGGCAGGGCCGCCAGCCGGCCAAGCGGGCGGGCGGTCACATCCGAGCTCGCCAAGAGCGAGCGTACGGCCGGTTCGTCCCAGCGCCATCCGGTCGAGATGGGGGTCAGAATGCCCTCCTGGCGCAGCGTATTGAGCAACTCGACAGTCTCGTAGGGATTGCCGTGTGTATGCGGCTCGATGAGCCCGGCTAATGCACTGGCACCAGCCCGGTCTACCCGCAGTATTTCGGCGATTAAGACAGCCACGTCTGCGCGGGGCAGATTCACCAGATCCAGGTGGATCACGCCGGGCTTCTGTCGCCAGCGCGACAGTGACGCCGAAAGCGGATGCGCCCGGTGGAGGTCCTCACGGTGGGCGGCGACCAGCAGCAGGCCCTCCACTTGCTCGCTGAAGGCGAGATCTATCACGCCGAGAGCGGTCGGTGCTGCCCACTGTAGGTCGTCGACGAACACCATCACCGGTCGTTTCCGCGAGGCCACCGCACGAAGCGTTTCCACTGCGCTTTGCTGCACCCGGACGTGGGCGGTCAGCGGATCGCCGGCCTGCGGAGCCACGCCCAGCAGCACCGAGAACTCCGGCACGGCCGCGGCGACCATGCCCGCATTCGGCCCCAATGCGGCCAGGATCCGTTCCCGCAGCTCGGCCAACTCATCTTCCGGCTCGGCCAGCAGCAGCCGACCCAATGCGTGAAACGCCTGAAAGATGCCGTCGAACTCCAGATCCTGCCGATACTGGTCGAACGTGCCCGCCACGAACCAGCCATCGTTACCGGTCACCGCCCGGCGCAGCTGATTAACCAACGCCGTTTTCCCCACCCCCGGTGCCCCACCGACCAGCACACCGCGACATCGTCCCGTCAGCGCATCCTCAAACGCAGCACTTAGCGCGACCAACTCGTCGTCGCGGCCGACGAGCCGCGACGGCGCCAGCAGGCGGAGCGGAAAGTCGCGCTCACCGATCCGCGCTGCAGCCCTTGTCGACGCACCGTGTTCGGCCAACCGCGCAATGTCGTGACTCAGCCCGTCCGCCGACTGGTAGCGGTCATCGGGCTCCTTTTCCAGCAGATGCATAATGATCGCCGACAGTGGTTCGGGCACCAGGGGATTCACCTCGCACGGAGGCGTGGGCGCACGCGCCACAACATCGTGCACGAGCCGCAGCGGATCCTGCGAGCCGAACGGCGGCTCACCGGTGGCCAACTCGTACAGCGTCGCGCCCAAGGCATATAGATCCGCACGATGATCCACCGGTCGACCGGTACGTCCAGTCTGCTCCGGCGCCAAATACGGCAGCGTCCCAACAATTTTGGTGTGGTGAGTGAACTCCGGGCGCAACTCGGCCAGCGAGGTCGCCGACGCGAAACCCACCAGGCACGGCGTGCAGTCGGAAGTAATCGCAACGTTGGACGGACAGATGTCGCGGTGCATCACGCCACGGCCATGCATTCCCGCCACCGCCGCTGCCAACCTGGCCGCCAGGCCGATCAGCTGGTCTACCGCGAGAGGCTTGACCACCAAGGCCAGGCTCGCATCGCCGGCGTCAGCGAGCGTGATCGACCCGGGGTAGCGCGGCTCATCCAGCACCTGAGCCACGCCAACAACCCCCCGCAGCCGCTCAAGGACAGCCAGCTCATACCGGAGGCGACGCTGGGCGTCCGGTCCCAGCGGCTCTTTGCGGATCACCGTGCGCCGCGATACGAACAACCGCGTCACGCGTGTGCGTTCGCTCTCGAGCACGACCTCGGCCCGATCGGGCGGGGCCGGCTCAGGCAAAACCGCACCTTCGCCCATCGGCCACCTCCACATACGGCCGAACCCGGCTCTTACATAACACCCATTCGACAGAAATGGCGACAACTCTGAAAACACCAGGCGGCTCGGAACAACTCCTGCGGACGCTCATCGGGAACGCAAACGCTGATCGCCTGAAGAAGGCTTAAGTGAGCGGGAGCATGACACGCAAAGTGGTTCCGCCTCCTCGGGGGCTGTGCAAATCGATGCGGCCGCCCAGCGCGTCCACTCGGTCCTTCAAGCCCATAAGGCCGGTGCCGCCGGAAAATTCGGCTCCACCGACACCGTCATCGACGACCTCCAACCGCACGGCACCCTCGGCCTGCTCCGCATCGACACTCACCGTGACCTTCGACGCCCCGGAATGCTTGGCGGCGTTGGTCAATGCCTCGGCGACGATGTAATAAGCACTGATCTCAACCTGATCGGGCAGCCGATCCTCGACGCGCAGGTCAAGCTCAACCGCAATCGGCGAGCGGCGCGTCATCGCCCGCAACGCTTTACCGAGACCGCCGTCGGTCAGAATCGAAGGATGAATGCCGCGCGATAGATCACGCAGTTCCTTGAGTGCCTCGCGTGCCTGCTCGCCGGCATGGCCAAGCCGCATCCAAAGCTCGCCTTCCCCAGTCGACACCTCAGCCTGGGCCATACCAAGCTCAAGCACCAGCGACACGAGCCGCTGCTGGGCGCCGTCATGCAAGTCTCGCTCGATCTGGCGGCGAGTCTGATCACTGGCCGCAACGAGTCGCGTGCGCGACGCCGCCAGCTCGGAATACAACTGGGCGTTATCGAGAGAGACAGCCAGCTGACCAGCAATCAGGCTCACAGCAGACAGCCTTTCGGCGGTGAAAGCCCCTCGCATCAGCCGGTTCTCAAGCAGCAACACCGCCCGCAGCATCCCTCGGCTGAGGATTGGGACAGCCAGCAGTGAGCAGCAGTCGGCGTCGGCGAAGTAAGGGTCGCGAGCGAAGCGGTCATCACTGGTGGCGTCGGCCACGACCATTGGCTCGCGCGTGCGTTCGAGGTAGCGCAGCACCGACATCGGACCTGTGTCGCTCGTCGACCCGCCACCGACGCGGCCTGTCGCTGGGAGTAGCCAGTGGCGGTGTTCGTCGTTCCACACCAGCAGAGCTACATCGGTGGCGCCGGTCATGGCGCCGAGTACCTGCGCCACCCGGGCATGCAATCCGGCGATGCTGGTTTCCGAGCTCAGCGCCTGTGACGTCGACAGTATGCCCATCAGATCGATAGTTCCGGTGCTGACACTGCCACTGCCACTGCCACTGCCACTGCCCATGCCAAGCGAATCATCAGGAGACCGGGTGTTGCGCTGCGCATCCGCCGTGTCCGAATGTGGCGGCAGGCTCGGGTAGGCCCAGTCCAGCTGGGCGACTTTGGCCGTCGCGCCCCAGGCGGCATACTGCTGCCGCGCCTGGGCCAGCAGGTCGTATCCGTTGTGGTCGATTCCGTGGGCCAAATAGAAGCGGGCCGCGCGCTCGGTGATCAAGGCCCGGTGCCACGGGCGCGGACGTTGGCCGGCGCCGTGTAGAGCCTCGTCGAAGCCGCGGACACACCCTTGGAAGTCGCCGACCGCCCACGCCCGCTCGGCCTCCAGCAAGCGCAACAGGTGCAAGAAATTCTGCGGCGCATCGGCGGCCCGATCGGCCAGCCACCGCGTCACCTCGTCAAGTTCGCTCAGCAAGGTGTCTCGCGCGGCACCGTCTGTGGCGCGGATCTGTCCCGCCAAGGCCAGTCCTCTCAGCGCGCGGGCCACTGCGCCGGGGTATTCAGTCGGCGAGGCCGGCACCAAGGGCACGGCTTCTGCGGTGTGACGCTCAAGAGATTCCTGATCGCCGAAGATGGCGGCGGCCATCGCTTGAATGCTGTGCGCAAGAAGAACGGTCGCCGGGGTGTCGCTGTACCCCGCGATGGATACCGGCGCGCCGATAGCGGAGGCGCGTTCGCCGCGCAGCACATCGATCACCCATTGGTAGGTCTCAAGTACCTCGGCCATGTTTACGCTGCCAATGCGTCGCACAAAGGCCAGACCCGCGTCGAGCTCGGCGACGCAGGCGTCCAGTGACGGCGCGCACTCGAGCAGAGCGCGCACAGTGGTGGCAAAGGTGTATGCGGCTTGGCCGAGGTCGCCCCCGCCGATCCACCCTTCCTTGGCTTGGCGAGCTTCGTCGACGCTGTCTTCGAGCGGCTCGAACCACCACATCAGCAGCGCTAAGACGAAACGTGGCTGTGACGTTTCGGGTTCGTAGCCTCGAGCCTCACTCAGTTCCAACAGCCGTCGTAGCGCCCGATACGGGAGGGCGTAGTTGTCACGCAATGCGACAGCGGCCACGGGGATGCCGGTGGCCGCGCCGACCAGAGGACGAGCGGGGCCGTGCTCACGCCAAATCCGCAGCGCCTGCAGGCTCAGCCAGGCCATCAGTAGGGGCTCCTGCCCAAAGTAGGCCGCCGGTTGGATCGCATCGATCACCCGCGAGCCGGCCAGCATCGTGGGATCGGTGAGTTCGGGGCGAGCCAAGTCATCGTCGGGTTCGGCGGCTTCAAGCCACCGCAACAGGTTCTCGAACCGCTGGTCCAGCTCGGCGAGCATCCCGGCCGTCGCGGGGACGGCGATGCCCAGTTGCGCAAGCACGTCCAGGCCGAGCGCGATCGCCTCCGGCAACCGTCTCGCATGGGTTAGGCCGCGCACCTGTACCGCCGCTGCCTTCGCCAGGTCGACCGGGTCGCGGCATACCGCCTCGATCGCGCGGTATTCCTCGTCCGCCTCGTCCAGGCGCCCCATGGCATACAGCGCGGCGTGGCGGGCCGTACGCAGGTCGAGGAGGGTGTCGGTTTGCGACGGGTCGACGCGGCTCAGCGCCGCGGCCAGCAGCGTGCCCATCAGGGCATAATCGCCGATCACGGAGGCCTGGTCGGCGGCGTGATGCAGCAGTCCGACGACGTGTGACCGTTCCGTCGGCTCGTCGACCGCGTCGATGACCGGCAGGTATTGCTCAGCCGCGACGGCAAACATCTCCGGAATCGCGGCGAGCCGTCGCGCGATCGTCAATTGCAGACCACGTCGCTGCTCATCATTCAGGCTACGCAGAACCGCCTCGCGGATGCGGTCGTGGCCGAACTGCACCGCTTCGTGCACTCCCGGCTCGATGACCAGGACACCCTCATCAAGCGCGGGCGCCAGCCGCTGTCGCACCAGCCCAGGCGGCTCGGCGACAGCCGTCCGCAGCACATCCAGCTCGATCCGCCCGCCCAGGCAGGCCATCGCCTGCACCATCTCCCGAGTTGGCGCGGGCATAGCGCGCATGCGGGCCGCCAGCAGCTCGGCGATGTCGGAGCGGCTCAGGTGCGCCCGCAGAGCCGGTTCGTCCCAGCACCACCCGGCCGCCGTCACGGTCAGCGCACCCTGCCCGCGCAGCCCATTCAGCAACTCGACCACCTCGTACGGATTGCCCGACGTGTGCGTCGCAAGGAGCCCGGCCAGGGCCGCCGCGGTGGCCGTATCGACGCGCAGCATGTCCGCGACCATGGCGACCACGCTCGAGGGAGGCAGGTTGTCCAGCCGTAGATGATGCACACCGGGCTGATCACGCCATCGCGGCACCATTGCCGCCAACAGCTGGGTGGCCGCCACATCGTCGTCGCGATACGCACCCACCAGCAGCAAACCATCGATCGGCTCCTCGCCGAGCACCACATCGACGACTCCGAGCGGTGTGCGCCCGGCCCATTGCATGTCATCGAGGAACATGACCACCGGCCGGGTGCGCGTGGCGACCGCCCCCAACACCTGCGCTGCACTTCGCTGCGCCCGTGCCTGGGCAGTCAGCGGATCGCCCGCATCGGGGGACACCTGTAGCAACGACTTAAACTCCGGCAGCGCAGCGGCCAGCAAGCCTGCGTTCTGCCCGACCGCTGCCCGTATTCGGTCGCGAACATCGGCCAGCGTTTCTTCGGGCTCGGCCAACAGCAGCCGACACAGCGCCCGTGATGCCTGCGCGACGGCGTCGGATCCTAGGTCGCGCCGGTACTGATCGAACTTGCCGGCGATGAACCACCCACCGGCGTCGGCAACCAGCGGTCGTAGCTCGTCAACCAACACCGTCTTGCCCGCGCCCGGCGCCCCGCTGACCAACACGCCATGGCACCGGTCTTCGAGCATCTCCGCGAACGCCTTGCCCAACGCCGCCACCTCGTCGTCGCGCCCCACCAGTCGCGACGGCCGCAGCAACCGCACCGGGAAGTCGTGGCCACCGACGGCCTGCACGCCAGGATGGTCTAACCGCTCCAAGTCATAGATCAGCCCTTCGGCGCTTTGGTAGCGGTTGTCGGGCTCCTTCTCCAAGAGGTGCATGACGATCGCCGACAACGCTTTCGGTATCGACGGGTTCATCTGGGCCGGCGGCACCGGCACCCGCGCCAGATGGTCATGCGTGAGCCGCAACGGGTCCTCAGTGCCGAATGGTGGCCCGCCGGTCGCCAGTTCATACAGCGTGGCACCCAGCGCGTACAGGTCTGCCCGCTGGTCCACCGACCGGCCGGTACGGCCAGTCTGCTCAGGCGCCAAATACGCGATGGTTCCGACGATTTCGGTGGGGTGAGTGAACTCTGGCCGGATCTGGGCAGCTAAGGTCGCCAATCCGAAGTCCACTAGGCACGGAGCCCCGTTGTCAGCGACGACAACGTTGGCTGGACTGATGTCACGGTGTATCACGCCGCGGCGGTGCATCACCGAAACTGCCCTCGCCAACTTCATAGCAAGCGCGATCAGGTTCTCGACTGAGTGCGGTTTCGATAGCCCAGCCAGGGTGGTACCACCCGCGTCGGCTAACACGATCGACCCCGGATGCCGGGGTTCATCAAGCACCTGCGCGACCCCGACTCCCTCCCGCAGGTGATCGAGGATCGCCAACTCATGCTGCAGCCGATGCTGGGCATCCGGCCCCAGCGGCTCTTTGCAGATCACAGTGTTCCCCGATGAGAACAGTCGGGTTACGCGCGTGCGATTGCTCTCGTACACCATCTCGGCCCGAACGGGCGGACCCCAATCAGGCACACCCGCGCCGTCGCCCACCGACCACCTCCAGGGGAACCCAACTCTCACTTAACACCCATTCCAGCGGAACGGCGATAATTTGGCGGCACACCGGTGAAGCTCCCCTCAGGATTCGCCGTTGGCCCGGTTGAGCGGAAGCGCGACACGCAAAGTGGTTCCGCCCCCTCGGGGGCTGTGCAAATCAATGCGGCCGCCCAAGGCCTCCACTCGGTCCTTCAAACCCATAAGGCCTGTGCCGCCGGAAAATTCGGCTCCACCGACACCGTCATCGGCGACCTCCAGCCGCAACGCGCCATCGACCCGCTCCGCTTTCACGCACACCCTGACCTCCGACGCCCCAGAGTGCTTGGTCGCGTTGGTCAATGCCTCGGCCACAATGTAGTAGGCGCTGATCTCAACCTGATCGGGCAGCCGTTCCTCAATGCGCAGGTCAAGCTCAACCGAAATCGGCGAGCGGCGCGTCATCGCCCGCAACGCTTTACCCAGACCGCCGTCGGTCAGAATCGAAGGATGAATGCCGCGCGATAGATCACGCAGTTCTTTGAGCGCCTCACGCGCCTGCTCGCCGGCATGACCAAGCCGCATCCGAAGCTCACCTTCCTCCGTTGACACCTCTGCCTGCGCCATACCCAACTCCAACACCAGCGACACCAGCCGCTGCTGAGCGCCGTCATGCAAGTCTCGCTCGATCTGGCGGCGAGTCTGATCGCTGGCCGCAACGAGTCGCGTGCGCGACGCCGCAAGCTCGGAATACAGCTGGGCGTTGTCAAGAGAGACCGCCAGCTGACCAGCAATCAGATTCACGGCATCTAAGCGCTCGGCGGTGAAAGCCCCACGGATCAAGCGGTTTTCAAGCAGCAACACCGCCCGCAACCGGCCTCGACTGACGATCGGTAGCGCTACCAACGAACAGCGGTCGACGTCGGCGAAGTAAGGGTCGCCGGCGAAGCGGCTGTCGCACGTGACGTCGGCGACGACGAGCGGATCGGTTAATCGCTGGGCGTATCGGAGCACCGACAAAGGCACGTCGTGGTGGCTGCCTGCGGATCCCACCTGGCCCGTACTCCCCCCTTGTGCCGGTCGCAACCAGACTTGGCGGTCCTCGTCCCACAAGACCAGTTGTACTGCGGTGGCGCCCGTCATTGCGGCGAGGACGTGGACGACCCGGGCGTGCAAACCTTCGATGCTGGTTTCCGAGCTCAGTGCTTGTGAGGCCGACAGGATCGCCAGCAGATCGATCGTTCCAGTGCTAAGCACTGAGCCATGGCGAGGCAGTTCACCCGCCGGGTCGGCACCAGATTCGCCGGGTTGATCGGCATGCCGCCGCAGAGCGGGATACGCCCAATCTAGTTGAGCGACTTTCGCAGTCGCTCCCCAGGCCAGATATTCCTGGCGGGCGTTAGCAAGAAGTTCAAAGCCGGTGTGTTGCAAGCCCTGTGCCAGGGCGAAGCGGGCGGCACGCTCGGTAATGAGGGCCCGATGCCACGCGCGCTGACGGCCCGCAACTTCCCCACGTGCCGCGTCGAAGGCCAGCGCGGCCGCACCGAATTCCCCAGTGCTCCAAGCTCGCTCGGCCTCCAATAGCCGCAACATGTGCCCGAAGTTCTCGGGCGCGTCGGCTGCCCGCGCCGCCAGCCACCGGATCACCTCATCCAGTTCAGACAGCAGCCCATCTCGCTCATCAGCCTGAGCTGTTCGGGCGTCCGCGGCTAGAGCCAGGCCCCGCAGCAAGCGGGCCAACGCTGTGGCGTAGTTGCCCGGGATGAGACCAAGCGATTGCATCGCCGCGAACGTGTGGCGCGTCAGGGCCGCAGGATCATCAATGATGGCTGCGGCGACCGCGCGGGGAAGATGCGCGCTGAACTGTGCCGTCGGGTTGTCGGCGTATCCGTCGATCGGCTGCGCAACAGCCGACGCGGCGGCAGACGACTCACCCCGCAACACGGTTGTCAACCACCGGCTGTCCTCGAGCCACTGATCCAGTTGTTCGTTACCGACGCGCCGCGCGAATGCCAACCCCGCATCGACTACGGCGGCGAAGTCGTCCAGCGACGGGGCGCAATCGAGTTGTACGGTCATGCAGTAGTGAATGGCGTAGCCAGCGGTTGCCATGTCACCACATTTGGCCAGGGCGTCATAAGCGAGCCGTGCGTGGCGTGCACTGACCTCGAGCGGCTCGAACCAGCAACTGAAGCGGGCGAAGACGAACCTCGCCTGTGATGTCTCGGGCTCGTAGCCGCGAGCTTCACCTAACGTGAGGATCCGGCGCGCGACCCGATATGCAGCCTCAAAGTCGTCGCGCAGCGCAATGGTGGCGACTGTGGAATAGCTTGCGGGGAACAGCACTCCACGGGCGGTGCCGTGGTCGAGCAAGATGCGCACCGCTTCCATGCTCAGCCACGCCCGGGTAAATGCGTCGCCGGCCCAGTGCGCCGGCGGGAATGCCGCATTGAGCAGGCACGTCACCGCGAGCAGGTTCGGATCGGTGATATCGGGCCGGGCCAAATCATCGGCGACGTCGGTGTGATCCAGCCACCGGTACAGATGGTCGAAATAGCGCGTGAGCAGTTCCGGTAGCACGCCGGAGTCCGGACGGCAGACGCCGAGATCGCGCAAAGCGCCTACAGCCAGCTCGATCGCCTCCGTAAGAAGTTTGCGGCCGGTCAGGCTGCGCACCTGCACGCATGTGGCGTCCACCCGATGCAGCACGCTTCCACCGAGCCGATCGATGCTGCGGTAATCCTCATCGGCCTCGTCGAGCCGCCCCAAGCTGTACAACGCGGCGTGGCGGGCGGTGTGCAGCTCGACAAGTGTGGCGGTGTCGTCGGCGTCTACGAGCTGCAGCGCCCCCGTGAGCAGCGTCTGAACCTGGGCGTACCCGCCCACGAGCGAGGCCTGCTCGGCGGCGCGCCGCAGCAGCGCCACCAGCTGAGACCGCTCCGCCGGGTCGGTGACCGAGTCGATTACCGGTAGATACTGCTCGGCGGCGACGGCGAACAGCTCAGGAACGCCGACCAGCCGTCGCGCCAGCGTGAGTTGCATGGTGCGCAGCCGCTTTGCATCGACTTCCGCCAGGACGGCTTCGCGGATGCGGTCGTGACGGAACCGCACGCCGCCGTGGACGCCGCTTTCTGCTACCAGAACACCTTCTTCGAGGGCCGGTGCGAGAAGCCGTTCCACGATGTCGGCCGGTTTGGCGCTGGCGACAGCAAGCACAGACAGCTCAGCGCGTCCACCCAGAGACGCCATCATCTCGACGACTTCATGCGAGCTAGGCGGGATGGCCGCCAACCGGGCCATCGGGCGGACCGCCAAGTCAGACTGCCCCAACAGCGAGCGCACGGCCAGTTCGTCCCAGCGCCACCCGGTCGAGGTCGGCACCAGGACGCTCTCTTGACGCAGTCTGTTGAGTAGCTCCGCCGTCTCGTATGGGTTCCCGTGTGTATGCGGCTCGATAATCGCGGCCAAGGCGCCAGCGGCAGCGTGCTCGACACGCAAGATTTCGGCAACCAGCGCGGCCTGGCTTGGCGCAGGCAAGTTCTCGAGCTGCAGCTGGGTCACGTCTGACTGATCGCGCCACCGCGCCAGTAACGATGCCAGTGGATGCGCCGGGTCCGTCCCCGTACGGTGTGCACCCACCAGCAGCAGGCCCGGCACCTGCTCCCGCAGCACCAGGTCGATGATGCCAATCGAGGTGGTGCTCGCCCATTGCAGGTCGTCGACGAACAACATCACCGGTCGTTTCGGTGAAGCGACCGCGCGCAACAGGTCAACGGCGCTGTGCTGCACCCGCACGCGGGTGGTGAGCGGATCACCGGTTTCGGCCGGCACGCCCAGCAGAACCGCGAACTCCGGGAGCACCGCGGACGCCATGCTCGCGTTCGGACCGAGTGCAACCAGCATCCGCTCGCGCAACTCGGCCAGCTCATCGTCCGGCTCGGACAACAACAGTCGGCCCAGCGCGCCAAACGCCTGAAATATGCCGTCAAACTCCAGATCTCGCCGATATTGGTCGAACTTGCCTGCCACAAACCAGCCGTCGTTGCCCGTCACGACATGGCGCAAATGGTCGACGAGAGCTGTCTTGCCCACCCCTGAGGCCCCGCCGACCATGACGCCGCGGCACTCGCCCCTAAGCGCGTCATCGAACGCAGCTTGCAGAGTCGCCACCTCGTTGTCGCGTCCGATGAGCCGCGACGGCGGAACTAGTCTCATCGGAAAGTCGCGCGCGCCGACCCGTGGCGCAGGTGTCGTCGAGGAGCCGAGTTCGCGCAATTGGACAAGATCGTGGACAAGCCCATTGGCCGACTGGTAGCGGTCGTCGGGTTCCTTCTCCAGGAGATGCATGATGATCTGCGACAACCCTTGGCCCACTGCAGGATTGATGTCACTCGGCGGCGTCGGCACGCGCGCCAAATGATCGTGGATGAGGCGCAAGGCGTCACCCGAGCCGAACGGCGGCTCACCCGTGGCCAGGTCGTACAAGGTCGCGCCCAAGGCATAGAGATCCGCGCGATGATCCACCGGCCGACCCGTGCGTCCAGTCTGCTCGGGCGCCGAATACGAAAGCGTACCGAGGATCTGGGTGTGGTGGGCGAACTCGGGACGCATCTCGGCCAGCGACGTCGCCGATGCGAAATCCACCAAGCACGGGGCACCCCGACCGGACCTCACAATGTTTGCCGGGCAGATGTCGCGATGCATCACGCCGCGGCGATGCATGTCAGCCACCGTTCTGGCCAACTGCTCCGCCTGGTCGATCAGATCGTCCACCGCGAGTGGCTTGACCACCTGCGCCAGGCATTCTCGGCCACCATCCGCGAGCGTGATAGACGCCGGATAGCTCGGTTCATCGAGCAATTGGGCCACGCCCATCGCCCCGCGCATCCGCTCGAGGAAAGCCAGCTCATGTTGGAGTCGACGCTGACCGTCCGGACCCAGCGGCTCTTTGCGAATGGCCGTCCGGCCCGAGACGAACACCCGCGTCACGCGCGTGCGACTACTCTCGTGCAGCGTTTCGACCTGCATCGGCGGACCCCGATCAGGCGATGCCGCGCCTTCGCCCATCGGCCACCTCCACGTACGGCCAACCCCTCTTACTTACTCAACACCGATTGGAGGGATTGCCGCTCAGTTGTCGAAACGCGCGCGAGCCAGGAAATAATCACCCGATGAGGAGGGAATCCGCCTTTGCCCTCTGGACCGCTGAATCCGTTCGGTACTTGTCGGAGGAACGAGTTCCCTTCGCACACCAACCGGCCTTAGCCGACTGACTCCCTGAACTCGACCCCCTCCTGCAGTTTCTGCGCCCATTCGGCCATGTCAATCACCGGATACACAGTGAACGCCTTGAGGGGGGCGAATTTGGCACTCGCATCGAGGATGTCGGTCGGGTCGTCGGTTTCCACCACGGCGAACGCGCCTTCCCCGTCCAGTCGGCCGACGAATTGGAGGAATGTCACACCTGATGGGGGCTGCCACTTGGAGAAAAGTTCCAAGGCGCGCTTGGCACCCTCTTCGTTTTCCTTGGAAGAGCCGGTGAGCCGGTTCGTCCAACCTAGGACGTACTTCATGAATTCTCCTCGCGGTCGCGCACGCACAGGTGCGCGCGTTGGTTAAAGCAGCGGTACCTGCATTCTGTACAGTTTCGCCCCACACAGCTCCACCGAATGGAAAACGGCAAAGCTGCGAGGCCGGGGGACCTGCACCAGCCGCGTGCTCCCGACAGCCCCGGTATATAGCCGAATGGACAGGGTCACCCCCGTCGCTCCTCCGCGGTCGGACGGTCGAGACGCGACGACGGGATTCCCGACTCGGCGCGCAGCATGCTGCCTGAGTGAGGGCGATGTCGGCCGGGGTGAGGCTGACTCCTAAGCGATCACACCCCCGCCCGTCGCCGACAGACCCGTCGCACCGCTCGGTCGGCGATTTGCAGCCAGCCGGGGGGCGTATTGGGCGTCTGCCGGGGAGACACTGTGTGACTCCGGCGCAATCCTTGAGGAGAAGTGAAATGGATCACGACCGAGGAGTACCGCGATGTGGGAAGTCATTACCTCGCAGGGACATAGAGCTCGTGACATTCAACATGAGTCCCAAGCGCTTCATGCCGTCCATTCGCTCGGTCTAACGGAATTTTTCAAGGTGGATGAGTCCAGTGGGTGTTAGGCGGCTGTCGTGTCGGTCTCCTGGGTGTCGTCCTGGGCTGGTCGGTTGATCCAGACGGTGTCGGGCAGATCGAGGATCTTCGGCACCGCGTTGGTGGTGCCGAAGCGGTGTGGGTGTCGGTCGCGGGCGTCGGCGAGCACGGTGCGTCGGTCGGCGGCTTTGGCGGTGGCCAACCCGAAGTGCACATCGGCGGGGGTATGCAGTCCGATGCCGGTGTGACGATGTTCGTGGTTGTACCAGTTGGCGAAAAGTTCCATGAATTGCCTTGCATCACTGAGTGATCCAAACCGTTCAGGGAATTCCGGCCCGTACTTCAAGGTCTTGAACAGCGACTCGGAGTACGGGTTGTCATTGGACACCCGTGGCCGCGAATGCGACCGGGTGACTTCCAGATCTGCGAGCAGCACCGCGACGGTCTTGCTGGTCATCGACGTGCCGCGATCGGCGTGCACGACGAGGGGCACCCCGTGCACGGTGAAGATCTGCTCCATCATCTCCTTGGCCAGGACCCCGGATTCGTGGGCGTGGACCTGCACGCCGACGATGTAGCGGGAGTAGATGTCGATCATCACGTAGGCGTCGAAGTAGGTGCCCTTCACCGGGCCCGCGAGCTTGGTGATGTCCCACGAGTAGACCTGCCGCGGTCCGGTCGCGACCAGCTCCGGACACACCTTCGCTGGGTGCCGGGCCAGCCGGCGGCGTTCGGCGACCAGCGTGTTCTCGGCCAGTACCCGGTACATCGTGGACACCGAACACAGGTAGCGGCCCTCGTCGAGCAACTGCGCGTAGATCTGCAACGGTGCGAGATCGACGAACCGGTCGCTGGTGAGCACGTCGCGGACCCGGCGCCGTTCCAGATCGGTCAGCTTGTTGGCCGGGTCGCCCACCGGTTGCGCCGCCGGGGTGGGCGCGGTGGCGACGTGGTGCCGCCGGGTCGCGGTGGAGCGCACCACCCCGGTCAAGGTCGCTGCGTGCCTCGTCGAGACACCACCGGCGATCAGCGAGGTGTAGGTTGCCGTCATCGATTCTTGCGCTTCTCGTCGGAATCCGCTCTCTCGGAAAGACTTTCCAAGAGAGCGTGTGCTTTTCCCATGATGTCCAGGGCGGCCTCGGTGGTGGACAACCGCTTGCTCATCAGGGCGTTCTCCCGCGTGAGACGGGCGATCTCGGCTTGCTCGGCGGTGAGCCTGCCGACCTTCTCCCCGGGCCGCTTACCGGCTAGAACCCCGGCATCGCGTTGCTTGCGCCATTCGCTGATCAACGACGAATACAAGCCCTCCCTCCGCAAGTACGCGCCACCTTCACCGTGCTCGCATGCCTGCTCGTAGGCCGAGAGGTACGCAAGCTTGTCGGCCGCGGTGAACGCGCGGCGTCGCCGCGGTCCGTCGGCTCTGGGGTGGGTCCGATCCATCCGTTCATTGTCGTTCACCGAAATAATCGTGGAGCTGGTCATGGTGTGCCGATCCGTATCTCGCCCCGCGTCAGGCTGATTTGCTCTGAACCAGTGGACTCAACTCACCCTGACACGCAGGGTAACGACATTGATTGCCCCATACCGATACCTGGTTTCTGATCATCGGGGTCATCGCTTCGTTGCGGAGATACATCGCCAACCGACAGCGGCGCCGGCCCACCCGACCCTGCCTTCCTACCGCTGAAGGTGTTGTGCTGGTGTGACCTTGGAGCTAGCAGGTAGATCCGTGCCACGGCAGCCGCGATACGAAATGGGGTTGCGTCCAGCAGAGTGGTGTACGAGCCGGGACCCCATTGTGAGGTGCGGCGTGTCGTAGCCGAATGATTGAAGGTCATCGCGTGATTCTTCGAGAGACCGCCAAAAGTCACTCGAGCAAAGGAATCGACGCGATGACCACTGCCCACGATATCGATCTGCCTTCTGTGCTGGCTGAACGACTCACCACCTGTCACCCCGACGTGCTGCGCGAGCTGCTGGCCACGTTCATCCATACCCTGTTGGGTGCCGAAGCGGACGTGCTGTGCGGGGCTGGGTACGGCCAGCGCAGCAGCGAACGCACCAATCAGCGTAACGGCTATCGACACCGCGAATTCGACACGCGTGCAGGAACATTGGATCTGGCTATCCCCAAGCTGCGCCGCGGATCCTACTTCCCGGAGTGGCTGCTGGAACGCCGCAAACGCGCCGAGCGGGCACTGACCACGGTGGTGGCGACCTGCTACTTACTGGGCGTGTCGACGCGGCGGATGGACAAGCTCGTCGAGACGTTGGGTATCACCAGCCTGTCCAAGTCGCAGGTGTCAGTGATGGCCAAGGAACTCGACACCGCCGTGGAGGCCTTCCGGACCCGGCCGCTGGACGCCGGCCCCTACACGTTTGTCGCCGCCGACGCCCTGGTCCTGAAGGTCCGCGAAGCCGGCCGGGTGGTCAACGTGCACACCTTGATCGCGGTCGGGGTCAACGCCGAGGGCTACCGCGAGATCCTCGGCGTCGACGTCTCCACCGCCGAGGACGGGGCTGGCTGGCTGACCTTCTGGCGGTCGCTGACTGCCCGCGGCCTGTCTGGGGTCAAGCTGGTCACCTCCGACGCCCACGCCGGGCTGGTCAACGCTATCGGGGCCACGCTGCCCGGTGCGGCCTGGCAGCGCTGCCGCACGCATTACACGACGAATCTGATGGCCGTCACCCCGAAGACGTCGTGGCCGTGGGTCAAGACGCTGCTGCATTCGGTGTTCGATCAGCCCGACAAGGAATCCGTTGCTGCACAATATGATCGGATCATCGATGCACTAGCCGACAAACTCCCCAAGGCCGCCCAGCATCTCGAAGAGGCCCGGCCAGACCTGCTGGCGTTCACCGCGTTCCCCAAGCAGATCTGGCGCCAAATCTGGTCCAACAACCCCCAGGAACGGCTCAACAAGGAAATCCGCCGACGCACCGACGTCGTCGGCATCTTCCCCGACCGCGACTCCCTGATCCGCCTCGTCGGAGCTGTGCTGGCCGAACAACACGACGAATGGGCCGAGTCCCGCCGCTATCTCGGCCTCGACGTCCTCAGCAAATCCCGAGCCGACCAGGACTCACCGACAGAACAGGAGGTCACCCCGGCGGCACTGACCGCCTGAACCAACAAATCGAGGAATCACACGACGACGTCGTACACCACGTCCCTGGACTTGACCCGAAATGTTGTCAGCCCGGATGTTTCGCACACCTCACCGTGGAATCGTAAGCGCCATGCCCATTGGCCTGAGCCGACGACGATCAGCCGTGGGCAGCGGCTGATCACTGTCGCCTCAGCGGAGTGGAGTAAGACCAGTCAACGGAGGACAGAACATGCACGAGAAACTCGCGCAACTAGTCAACTGGCTCGCAGAAATGTTGGACCGCAATCTGATCATGATTCCCGAAGTCGACGAACTTTAAGCCCCACTGCCGTCGGCGTCGGGGATCCGTCAGCGGCCGGTCTTACGGTTGCCCGGTATCTGGCAGTGCTGCTAGCACCGGAGACAACGACGGCATCGTCCGCCACTCTTGGGTGCCATGGGAACTATGGCAAGTCGCGCACTCACGCAGAAGCATGAACTCGCCAAACGCGAATATAACGCCGCCCTCAGTGTGATCGGCTCTCTTGCAGGCTCTCTCGCTTTCCTGATGTTAGTCGGCGTCGCGGCGTTGATCGTCATCAACGCGGGCACCGGCAATCCAACGTGACAGCAATTCAGTTCGACACCGACGACGGCGCCACATCGAGCCAGCGGTCCGCCGCGCGGCCCGCGATGGAAGCCGCCGGCAATTTCGTCCTTGTGTTCACGTTTGGCGTCGCGATTGCTACCCATAGCTGGTTCGCGCCGCTGTTGATCGGAGCACCATTGGTCGCGATGGTCTGCGCCAGGGACCGTGTGCCGGCTGCCTTCTACAATCCGTCGCTGTCCTTTGCGATGTTGATGCGCCGCCGGATTGCGATCCGAGACGCCCTCGCGTTCTGGGTCATTCAGTCGGGTTCCGGACTGTCGGCGGCGACCGTGGTGTGTGCGATGGTCGGTCCGCGGCACCTGGCGATCACAGCGGCGACCATGAACGGGTACACGCTCGGGGCGGCGGTCGCACTCGAATTGGCGCTCACCCTTGCGCTTTGCTTTATGGCGTTTGAGGTGTCGACCAGCAATAGTCGCACCACCACCCATGACGACAACAGGTGGCCGATAGCCTTAGCCGTTATGGCGAACGCCATCGCTATTGGCATCGCCACCAAGGGTGCCTTCGACCCCGACGGCAAGTTCGACGACGCTGCGCTTGGAATTTTCTCGTGGCCGACGCTATGGATTTACGTGGTGTCTCAGCTGCTCTCGGGAATCGCCGCCACGATCACATTCGTGACCCTCGTCGAGCAACGATGAGCCACACGATCGCTCATCCGAGTCTCGTGATGCTCGCCGCCCCTCCCCGGCTGAGCACATACCTGCTGGCCGGGTGGTGCAATTCGTGTTGCCTGTAACGACATAGGTCTGCAAATCCTGCATGCTAATGAACAGGGCCGATACCACATCGCCCGTATGGCCTTGCACTACAACGGAATACGACTTTCCATGTGTAACCCCTTTAGGGTGCGCAACGCAAAGCGAGGAGAGACTTATCATGACAGCTGGTGAAGTCACCCTGGGCGGACGCCTTCCGCTCTTCAACGGTGAAGGGCTGACGCCCGTACAAAAGGACCTCTTCGACTGGCAGATGCGCGAGGCCGCCCCTTGGGCGGAGGCTGCGGGCTTTCAGGCCCGAACCCAAGCAGGCCAGCTGATCGGACCCTTCAATCCTGCCTTGCTGTCCCCCGCTATCTCGAAGGCGTTCTTCGAATTTGTGCTAGCAGAGCACGAAAGCACGTCTTTGAGTAAACGCGCCAGGGAGATCATCATATTGACTGTCGGCGCGGGTGGCAGGCTCCCTACGAGCTCTATGCCCATTGCGCTGTTGGCCGCCACGTCGGGCTGTCCGACGACGAGGTGCATACCCTCGCGGAGGGCGGACTACCCGACGATCTCAGCGATGCCGAAGCGATCGCCCATCGCGTCGCGCGTGCACTCACGCTCGAGCATCGTCTCGACGATGTGCTGTATAGCGAGGCGGAAAAGCTCCTCGGCGCCCAAGGGATCATGGACGCTGCCATCCTCACCGGCGTTTATCACACCGTGTGCGCCATCCTCAATGCATTCGAGATACCCGCGCCGTCGTCCGTCGTCGATGCCTAAGTCACTGAATCAACGCTAGCGACAGGAGAATAGCGGTGACCATCTCGTTCGAACGCGCGAAGCAGACAGACGAATCTTTCAGTGCAACCCGAGACGGTGGCGAAGCTAATACGGCAGTTGGGTCTGCGCAACGCATCAGCCGCGTCAAGAGGCGGACGCCTTGCGGGCTTGGGTTCGTGACAACGTTCCGAATCAGGCGCTTAGGGTAAGTATCCGGCGAAACGGCTACGGGTTTCTCCTCGATCGGAACTTTGGATGGCCGGCGAGACGAAGTACCTGACCGGCCGTCGGTGCCACAGGCTGAGCGATTCCTTCGCCACCGCTATAAGTCTGGGTGGGTCATCTGAAGCGAAAAACGATCGGAAGTTCGTGCATGTCACTCCAGTCCGAGGGGAATGGTCGCATGCAGCAATGTTCCACCTTCAGGGGGGCAGTCGATCTGAAATTGGCCACCCAGGGCCTCGACCCGGTCGAAGAGGCCGATCAGTCCGGACCCTTTGCCGACGTGTGCGCCGCCGATTCCATTGTCTTGTACGCGCAGAAAGAGGTTCGCATCGTCGGCGGTGACCGATACCGTCACTTCGGAAGCCCGTGAGTGTTTGGCAGCATTAGATAAGCCCTCTGCCACAACGTAATACGCGGCGACTTCCGCCGATTCGGGTAAGCGACGGTCGACCACCACGTCGAAAGTGACCGGAATCGCAGATCGCCGCGCCAGCGCCTTGAGAGCCTCAAGCAGTCCGCCCTTGGACAAGATGGCCGGATGAAGGCCGCGGGAAATCTCTTGCAAGTCCTCATTGGCCTCTTTCAAGCCCGAAGCGAGATGTGCGAGTTGCTGTTTGAGGCCATCGAGCTCGGCTGGCACCGACGCCTCGGCCATTCGCGCATCCAGCGCAAGTGTAATCAGCTGTTGTTGCGCTCCATCGTGCAGGTTGCGTTCAATGCGGCGCCGGGCGTCGTCGGCGGCCGCCACGATCCGCGCCCGTGAGGCGATCAGTTCGGCGCGGCTAGCAGCGTTGGCGATAGCCGTCGCGACCAAATCGGCGAAATCGCTGACCCGCTCCTCGGTGTCAGGCGGCAATGGCTCCTGTTGCTTCGACGAGACGATAGCCGCACCCCACACACGGCCGTTTACGACGATCGGGGCTCCAACCCCGGAACGGATGCCGAATTCCCGGATGCGGACGACGACGGGACCGCCGGCGCGTCCTATTTCGTCATGGCGCGCGGGCCGGCCGGTCTGCAGGATCCATGTCAGTAGGTTGTCGTCGTCGAAAGGCATGCGCTCGCCGACAGGCGGATATGCCGATCCAGGCGTGGCGCTGGCGGCGATGAGGACGGCCGAGCCATCGGGCTCATAGCGCACTACGGCGGCGCCGTCGCAATCCAGGCAGCGGACCATTTCCTCGGCAACCGCCGAATAGACCTCGGACGGCGTGACCAGGCCGTTCGCGACGATTGTGGCCATCCGGCGCAGGGCTTCCTGCTGCTTGGCGAGGACGCTGAGCCCGTCACGGCTCGCCTCGAGCATGGTTCGGGTCTGGTACAACTGGTCCTGTTCGTTGCGGCGCTCGGTGATATCGCGGCCGATCGCATACGCCAGGCCCCCATGCCACACCACGCTCCACTCGATCCAGCGCCACGAGCCGTCCTTGCGGATCATCCGGCTCTCAAATCGCGCCGGCTCGGTGCTGCCGTCGAAAGCGCCCAATGTCGAGCGCACAAGATCCCGATCCTCGGGCGCGACGAGGTTGATCCAGGGTTGTGACGTCATTTCGTCTTCTGAATAGCCAAGGATGCGCTCGCACGCGCGGTTCACTCGGATAAAACGGTCCGGCCCCACAATGGCCAAAAGGTCCGATGACAGTTCCGAGAACCGCTCACCCGTTCGTGCTACGGCCGCGATGATATTGGCCAATAGCGCCACGAAAAGAAAGACGACAATAGACATCCAAAAGCCCAGCTCCCACGGTCCGAAATGGGTATGTGGCCAGTTACGGAAATAGGTGTAGGCAAGCGCGGTGACTACGGAAGTGAACGCCGACAATCCGAATCCCCAAACCGTAGAGACCACCAAAACATCGACCATGTACAACGTGCCGAAAGGCTGCCCCGTAAGTTGTTTGAGATAGACCACTGCAAGGTCTCGACCGACAAGTAACGACCCGGCTACCACGACGCCCAACCAAATAGGTGGAGCCGTCGGACGCATCATCATCGACACAAAGCTGGGCCGCATCACGCGCAGCCGCAAGCGCGCATCGGCGATGCGGTCCGCGAAAGGACGAGCTGACGTCTCATCCGAGCCAGGCAGCCTCGGTCGTTTCTGCGTCATCGGAAACTCATTTCGACGCATCGATAACGTCAGTGTGACGTGCTGGCAGCATAGCCTCGGCCTACGCCCCTGATCGACGGTTTGACGGTGGCTAGCCGCACGGCTGTTACGTGCGGCCGGAGGGTCTGGCCGCGACTGCGAGCCAGACCGGTCATATCCGGCCACGCGGCCCATCGGCAGCGACCGCTTGGCCGAAATCCGCCCCTCTACTTCAACCGTTCGACGACGCGCTTCACCGTCTTATGGGTCGTGCCACACAAGGGACGGCGCAGCCAAGCGACCTATTCGCCGCGACCGCGTTGCGGCGGAATCAGTCACCCGCCGTGCCTTCTGGCCAGCCTGGGAACTCAAATTGCTCACCGCACAACGGTCGTACGTCGAGATATGGCACCGGTGAACCAGCCATAGCGACCGAATTGGCGATAATCGATGAAGAATTGCCAATCGTCTTCTGGCGCAAGAAAAATCGGCGTCGGCAGCGCTGCCCTCATCCGTGAGCACTCCTTCTGGCCGCAGTTTCGGCTGCGTGTATCCGTGGCCTGTCAGGACGGCGGGGGGTAGTACTGATGCTCACGCAGGTTACCCTCGACGCGCCGCGCGGCGGCGTCGAGCGAGGCATCAACAGGCCGTCCTAGCACAATCGCCTCATTGAAGGCACTGGCGAATGCGGTGCTGAGCGCCGGATAGGCCGGGGTCTGCGGTCGTGATCGCGCGACTCCGCCCTCCAGCTGCTCGATGTAGAGGTGCTTGGATCCACCTTCCGCAAATTCAGGTGAGATGCGCACGGCACTCCTCGTGCCAGGAATGGCGCCGTTCGCGCTCGTCATTCGAAGCACTTCCCCCGGACGCAGGAGGAACTCCAAGAAGCGCCAGACCGCGTCACCGTCGGTAGCGTTCGAAGTGATCCCCCACTGCCACGAGCCGGAGTCCGTCGCGGTGCGATCGCCGAAGTTCGGCAGCGGAACGATCCTTATGTCATCGGGAAACGCCTTCGAGTACCGCTCATAGAACCAGTGTCCGATCCACGAGATCGGACTTCTGTTCTGCTCGAACGCATCTCCAGTCACGTTCCGGTCGACGTAACCCTCCCTGAACCACCGTTGCAGGAACGTGAACGCCTTCACTGCACCAGTTCCGTTGAGGAAGCCGTTCACGGTGCGGTAGTCGGTTCGGTCGATCAGGTCCCCGCCCGCCGACCAGACTGCCGGCGCAAAGCCGTACGTGTACCACTCCGGGTTCGGCTCGTCGAGTTGTAGATCAAGCGGTCGCTCGAAGCCGGCTTCGCGCAGCCGCTGAAGAACAGTGGTGAATTCGTCGGCCGTCCATGCGTCGGCCGCACTGCTCGGGATGCGAATTCCGGCTTGCATCAGGATCGAGGGCCGCACGAACAGGCCAAGACCCGATTCGAAAGTGCCGATGCCCCATAGCCGGTTCGCATAGGTACCCTGCTCGATGACCGAAGGCAGCAGGTCCTCGCGCAGTGACTGAGAGACGCAAGAATCGATGGGCTTCAGCTTCCCCGACCAGGCGTAGTTATAGAGATTGGGCCCGTCGAAGTCGAGGAGGTCGGGCAGGCCGCCGTGGGCCGCAGCAGCCTGCACTTGTCGCGCGTAATCGCCGACAGGCAGGGTGATCAGCTTGACCTGCACCTGCTGTTCGGTGGCGTTGAACGCGCTCACCTGCTCGCGCAGAATCTGCGCCTCCTCGGTGTTCACACCGCTGTCGTGGAACCAGGCCGTGATGTAAGTAGGACTCGACCCGCTCAGCTTGCCGTCGCACGTGGAGTCGGTCGGGGAGCCACGCTGTCGGTCCTGCTGACCACAGGCTCCGACGCCCGCTAAGGCGAGGCAGCTAGCCAGTGCGACGATCTGCCGTCGTACTGGAACTCGGCGCCGTCGACTCACGTCACGCATCGGCGCCCCCATGCCCTGCCTGCAATGGCTCCCGCAGCGGCAGCATCTTGCCAGTATGTTCCTTCCGAGGTGATCTAGGTCCGGAAGCGTCCCGTCACGGGCTTCCCTGGGCCTCACCCTTTGCCCGATACATCTCACGCGCCCCGGCGGTGTGTTTCGATCCGATGAGTAGTGTGCCTTCCGGCTCAAACACCGCCAATTAGGTGTTAGCTCGATAGGGGTTGGGTCGGAAGTTTGTGGAGGTGTGCCATGGGGCGACGCCGGATGCTGCCGAGTCGAGACCCGCCCGTGCGCGCCGGTACGGTCGCGCAATGCCGGCCTGAACCGCGACGACGAGGCTTGGCCGCCTTCGCCGACTTTACAAACTCCCTCGGCGCGGTTGTGGCCGCCTGGCCACCGCAGGAGTCGGCGTGTACGGCGCTGAGCGCCGCATTCGCGGCGTGTTCCAGCAACCGTTGTCCGGGAAGCGCCCCGTTGAATGCCTCGCTTGACGCCGCCGCGCGACGCGTCGAAGGTGACCTTCGTGACCATCGATGCTACCCGCCGCCCTGCTGACGAGGCGGGGGTAGATAACGCCGCGGCTCGCGCGAAGAGGCCACTGCTCGGGCGGCTGGGGGTCGGCGCGAAGCTGATGCTGCTGGTGCTTCTGCCGGTCGGCGTTCTGCTCGGCTTCACGATCGCCGCGTCGGTGGACAACTGGCGAACCGCGTTGTCGCTCCGCGACTTTCAGAACGCGACCGAGCAGTCGTTCGCCGCTACCGACGTCGCCGCCGCCCTCGCCGACGAGCGCACGGCCGCCGCACTTGTGATTCTGCGCCCAGGCGACGCCGGCCTCCAGCGGCTGCGCGCGGCGCAGGCGGGCGTCGACGCCGCGCTAAAAGAGGGAAGCGGACGGGCTGGCGGGTGGGTCGGAACGGTCGATCTCGGCGGTCGCCTCGATGCGGTGCGGCGGCAATTGAACGCGGTGCGCGTTGAGCTGGCGAGTAATTCGCTCACGGTGCCTGAGAGCGCCGACGCGTACGGCTCGATCATTCGCGACCTGCTCCGGACGGTACGGCAGCTGGACGCGGCCGCACCCACGCGACCGTCGGCGCGGGCCTCTCAGGCTTACGTGGCGATTGTCGAGGCAATCGAGGCCGCCGCACGAGAGCAGGTCGACGTCGCGGCCTTGTTCGCTTCAGAGCCCGCGGATGCGCTCGCGGCCTCGAGCGCCACGCGGTGGAGCGGCCTCGAGGCCGCGCAGCTTGACGTTTTCCGCGACAACGCCACCGGCCCGCTTGCTGCCGACCTGGAGGCTGTGCAGTTCAGTCCGTCGGGCATCACAGTCACCGCCGTGCGCGATGCCCTCGCCAACCGAGCGCTCGACGCACTGCGGGAACCGTCCCTCACTGGATGGGTCGATGCATCCGGCACGCGGATCGCGTCCCTGCGAGACCTGCAGGACGGGGCTAGGAAGAATCTGGCCGCGACCGCCTCCAATGACCTTGCCGCGGCGCGCACACGCAGCCTGCGCGACGTCGGCATCTCGCTTGCGGTCCTTCTCATCGTGACGGGGCTTGCCCTGGCACTGCGCCGATCGATCACCAGCCCATTGCGTGAGGTCTCCGAAGCCGCCCAACACCTGTCCAGCGGCGACCTGACCGTCCAGGTCGGTTACCGCGGTCGAGACGAAATCGGCGACGTCGCAACCGCTTTCCGCAACTTACACGTGACGGTGGAGCGCCTGGCCGAAGAGATCCGGGAAATGACCGCAGCGGTGAGACACAACCGGCTGGAGCATCGCGCAGACATCGCTGCCTTCGAGGGAACATGGTCTCAGCTGCTGACCGGCCTCAATGACACCATGGCGGCCTTCGCCGAATTGGAGGGCAGGCGCGAACGCGCAGAACGGGAGCTCAGCGACTTCTTCCAGCTGTCGGTCGACCTGCTATGCATCGGCAATTTCGACGGCTACTTCACGCGCGTCAACCCGGCCTTCGAACGGACGCTTGGTTACACGAGCGCTGAGCTCACGTCGCGTCCGTTCGTTGAGTTCGTCCACCCCGATGACCGTGAACTCACGGCGGAGGCGTTCGCCTCGCAGACGCGCGGCAACGAACTGATCGGGTTCGAGAACCGCTATATCTGCTCCGACGGCTCCGTGCGATGGCTTCAGTGGACCGCCCGCGCGGTGCCCGAGGAGGGGTTCGCCTGCGCGGTCGCGCGCGACGTCACCGAGCGGCGGCGCAGCGAGGAAGAGCAAGCCGCGTTGCGCCGGGTTGCGACGCTCGTCGCGCAGGGCGCCTCGCCGGCCGAGACGTTCTCCGCCGTTGCAGCCGAGGTAGGGCAGCTCTTCGGCGGCGACGTCGCGGCCGTCTTCCGCTACGCGCAGGAAAGGGAGGCCACCCTCGTCGGCGGCTGGAGCGTGCCCCGCATCGCAATCCTGATCGGGTCACGCCTCACTGTCGCGGGCACGGGTGTCGCCGTGCAGGTGCTTGACACGCGACGTCCCGCTCACATAGAGCGATTCGAGGGCCCGACGGGCTCGATCCCGGCGTTCTTCGCGAGCTTGGGTGCCCGTTCGGGTGTTGGCGCGCCGATCACGGTGGAGGGCCGGCTCTGGGGCGTCCTTGCCATCGTGTCTACCGACCCGGAACGGTTGCCCCCCGGAAGCGAGCTTGGCACAGCGCAATTCACAGACCTGCTCGCGACAGCGGTCTCGAACGCGGAGGCCCGCGAGGCGCTGCGGCGAGTTGCCGACGAACAGGCGGCGTTGCGACGGGTGGCGACGCAGGTAGCGGCTGCGGCCCCGCCGAACGCCGTATTCGCCAGTGTCGCAGAGGAAGTCGGTCGCCTCCTGTCTGTCGACCGCGCATACGTTGCGCGATACGACCCCGACGACGCCGTGACGGTCGTCGCCGCGTGGAGTGCGACTGGCGAGACGCTGCCTCGTGGTCCCATCGGTCGGACTCGCGAGGGCAGCCTGAGTGCGCGGGTGCGTGAGACCGGGCGCCCTGCCCGCGTCGACCGCTACGAGGGTGACGCGGGTTCGGCGGCTTTCCAGCTTGGCGTCCGCACCGCCGTCGGGGCGCCGATCACTGTCAAGAGCCGTCCATGGGGTCTCATCGTCGTGGCATCGACGACCGACGAGCCGCCGCCTCCGGAAACCGAGGCTCGGTTGGGCGACTTCACCGAGCTGGTCGCAATCGCGATCGCGAACGCCGACGCACAGGCGGAGTTGACGGCGTCGCGCGCCCGAATCGTCGCCGCCGGCGACCAAGCTCGCCAACGCTTCGAGCGGGACCTGCATGACGGGACCCAGCAACGGCTCGTTTCGCTGGTACTGGAGCTGCGCACGGCGCATGCGGTGGTGCCCCCCGAGCTTACTGAGCTCAGGACGCAGCTCGACCGCGCTGTCACGGCTGCGACCGACTTGCTGGACGAGCTGCGCGAGATCGCGCGTGGCATTCACCCGGCGATCCTTACCCAGGGTGGGCTCACCGCGGCGCTGCGCGCGCTCACCCGCCGCTGCCCGATCCCCGTCCACCTCGACATGCGCGTCCCGCGGCCGCTGCCCGAGCATGTTGAGGCCAGCGCCTACTACATCGTCGCGGAGGCACTGACCAATGTGGCCAAGCATTCGCGAGCATCCACCGTCAGTGTCGCCACCACAACCGACACCGCCGGCGGCGTCCTTCACATCGCTGTCAGTGACGACGGTGTTGGCGGTGCACACTTCGCCGCGGGTACGGGGCTGGTTGGCGTCAAGGACCGAGTGGAGGCGATCGGCGGCCGGGTCTTTCTCGACAGCCCCCTCGGGGCAGGTACCCGCCTGCACGTAGAGTTGCCGCTCTCCGCGCCGCCCTTGGCGTTGGAAAAGCCCGCTGGTCGAGCTGATTCCGGTTAGCAGATATAGCGCACCTGCCGTTGCCATGAGGTGGCAATGTCGAGCGCAGTTTTGGTCCTGTCAGTATTAGTGGCGATGGACCCTGTTCGGATCGGGATCACTCTTGATCTCTCGGCCACGGCCCATGCTCAACCTGTTTGCGATCTGGCTCGGCGGCATGGCAGCGGGCATCGCCACCGCGTTGGTTGTGTTGATTTTCTTACGCGACCTGGCGCTTTCCCTTATGCGAGAACCAGGTTCGGCCAGCAGCAGTTCGACTGTTGCGTACATCCATGTTGCCATCGGTGTGCTAGCGGTGCTGATGGCGGCGCGACTTTGGGCGCGCCAGCATGCGCCCGTGCCGGTGGCCGGCGGCGATTCCTCGGTGCTGGTGCTAGAGCCCGAAACAGCGACCAGATCCAGCCGACTGTCGATTCGCGGCCACCTCGACGGCGAGTCATTGGTGGTCCCGTTTGTCGCCGGCCTGGCATTGGCAACGCCACCTGTCGAGTACCTAGCGGCGATGGTCGCGATTCTGGCCTCGGGAGCATCTGTCGCTGAGCAACTCGGCGCGGCCCAATTCTTCACCGTCGTGGCGTTTACTGCCGTCGAGGTGCCGCTGATCACCTATCTCGCCATGCCAGCGAAGACGCTAGCGGTCGTCCAGCGGCTGAACGAATGGATAAGCGACCGTCGGCATGCCATCCCCGCTCTCGGGGGGGGGGGGGGGGGTGCGTCGGAAGGATGCCGGGGATCGCGGGTTCCTAGTCGCCAGGCGTAGAGGGAGACTGATGGCGTTGTCGAGTGATTCGTCACGGCTCCTGATCCGTCTAGATATGGATGAGGCCAGGAGGGTTTGGCCGTGAGGTCGCGTTCGAGGCGCCGGCGAGCGTTATCGGTTGCGGCCACGATCCGCGCTCTGGACGCGACGAGGTCTGCTCGTGTGGCGGTGTTGGCGATAGCGGTCGCAGCCGACGTTGGCGCGCCGAAGCGCAGGCCGCTCTCGAGTTGTCGACCGGCATGGCAGCATGCACGGAAGTTCCGCCCCCGCGAGGGCTGACGAGCCGAATGGTGCCGCCGAGCGCCTCCACACGATCCTTCAGGCCCATCAGCCCGGACCCCCGGCGCGGGTCTGCGCCCCCTACACCGTCGTCCGCAATCAAGACATCGACTATGTATTTGATTGTTGTCTTGATGGAACGACTCTCAGTCGGTTCCCAACCACTTTCAGGTTTCCCGCTCGAAATGGGTTGTGTCATCGACGCTTCCAGCAATGAATGGTTACCGCTACTACCCATTCTTGAGTACCTGCCAGCGGACCCTGGTGGGTGTCGACAACCGGCGCATACGCCACTCCGCGATCGGGCGGAATGTGCTTCGACTCTGTGTCAGTTCAGAGCAAATCGCTCGGCTTTGATTTGCCTTTGCAGTACGTATCGATGCCGGGACCACACCGCCACATACAAAGCGAGCTCCTTGCGCACACCCTGTACCACGTCCCGACGATTGATGCCCACCTTATGATACTTCTTCAACGCGGCCCGCTCTTCGCCGGTCATATTGTCGATCCACCGTTTAACCTGCCGTGGTAAGTCGCCGCCACTTTCGACATTCATTGTCCAGCCGGCTAGTTGGACGGACTGCTGGTACATGTAAGCGATGGCCAGATCGGCGACTTGGTAATTCCCGGTGAGGGCCAACTCGCTGATCACCTGTTGCATGGCAGGCACTGTTTCGGTGAGTATTTTTTCGCGATCATCGGGAGGAACGGCCTTCAGGAGCTCCAAGTCCCTGCCGATTCGCAGTGCTTCAGCGTAGAGCGTTTTCAACTCCTCGTAATGGAAGCGCTTGGCCTCCGATCTACGGTTGAGTGAACCGGTACCGAATGCCACGATGCCTGCGAAGAGCACGAACAAGCCGCCGATGACTGTGCCCTGCGGCGGTGTCAAGTTCTGCCAGAAATCCAACCACCGGTCCATCTTTACCTGCCTTGTGCCTTCACTGTGATGGCATGATGTCGGTCGAGCCGTGCATCGGAGAGGCGCTGGGTGGGGAGTCGCACCCAGCGCCGCATGATCCGATGGGGCGCAGTCATTTTCGGGCTTGCAGTTCGGCGACCGCGATACCGGTAAGCGAATAACCGAGGTTCACCAGTTCGGTGTCGATGCCTGCCGCCAGGTCAACGTGGCGGACGCTGCCACTGAGATCCGTTACATAGAAATCAGTTTCGGAAACCGCCGCCACTCCGATCGCCTCTCGGAATCCACCGGAGAGTATTTCGGGTGCACTGACCGTCGACTGCACGGTCGCCCGGTTGAGCGTGTTGCCCTCCGGTTCATCGCCCCGGTCCGTCCACAGCAGCGTTGCACCGCGGTGGAGGAGGTGCAGATCGATGGGCTCGGGCAGGTCCTTCCACAGCAGTTCAATATCGTTGCGGTACTGCGGGCTCATCCGTGGCGGAAAATCGAGCGGGGCGCGAAATATCCTGCCCTCACCGGCATTTGGTGCGCCCTTTTGGGTCCAGTACAGCAGGCGCCGATCCACATCCACAGCGATTCCCACACAATGGTTGCGTTCGATGTGCGCCTCGTCGTCACCAATCCCCGTCACTACCAATGGGCGTAGGTCACTGCCGTCGAGATTGCACCGCAGAACTTGCAAGCCCTCGCGATCGCACCAGTACAGCACGCCCTCGTCGAAATCGGCGGTGAGCTGCTTACCACAGGTGAACGCCCCACGCGGCACGATTGTGATGCGGTTGCCGCCGTCGAGATCCGCGCGTTCCAACGATCCGTTGCGGGTGTATGCCTCTTCTCCGGGAATGGCATTACCGGCATCGGGAGCGCCCATGTTCGTCCAGTAAACATGCCCCCGGCGCTGGTCCACGACGATGCCGTCCGGCAACTCGTCGAGGCCAGCGACCAGGGTCCGCACGCGGGTCCCATCCAGGGACACCGCTTGCAGTTCATGTTTGCCGGCGTTGAGCACCAGCAAGTCGGTCATCGACGTCAGCTCTCGCTTTCCACTGCGGGGCCACGAGCTCCGGTGTATGCGGGCACCGCACGGCATATCGCATCCGTGTTCTTGCCCGCCTGCATGACGGCGCGGTCCGGCCGCACGATCGCGGTGGTGGCGCGGCCGTCGCGTAGCCAGCGATCGAGCTCAGTGCCGGCGGCAGCGGGCACGACGACTGCTCCGCGGCCAGTGAGCGCGCTTCGCTGCGCATCACTGAGCGTTGCAGAGGTGATCAACGCGAACCGGTTACCGACGACTTCGTCGAACCGCTTGCCGTCCTGCAGCACCGGGTTGGGGCACAGCGTTCCGGCCAGCCCGCCAGGCGTGCGGGATTTGATGACCAGTCCCGAACTGCGCAGACCGGGTGCGACGCCGTCGGCGGCACTGACCCGGGTGCCCGGCAGGCGCAGGTTCTGCATGCGCGGGAACACCGTGTGGCGGATCAGGTCACCGACGCGCCCGCCACCGGTCATGGCCGCTCCCACGGACACGGCCATCAGAATCATGGCGGCCGCGTGCAGCTTGCGCTCCTGCTCGTAGGTGTCGAGCACGCTCTCGGGCAACGTTCCGTCGAGCACACCGACCAATTTCCACGTCAGGTTCATCGCGTCGCGCAACCCCGCAGCCAGACCCTGCCCGACGAAGGGCGGGGTCAGGTGAGCGGCGTCACCCAGGAGGAACACGTTGCGATCGCGCCAGCGGCTGGCCACCTGCGCACGGAACGTGTAGGCGGTCGCCCGCACCAGCTCCAACGCGTCGATCGGCGTGTCGCCCAGCCATGGTCTGATCAGCGGCTCCACGGCGGCGAGGGTCTGGTAGTCCGCTACGGTCTCACCGTCGACCAGCTGGAATTCCCAGCGGTAACGGGTTTCTGACACCCGCATGTATGTGCCGCCACGCTCGGGGTTGCACACCTGGTGGCAGCCCTCCCACTGGTCGAGGTCGACATCGGTGTTGACGTCGATGACCAACCAGTCCTGGGTGAACGGCAGCCCGTACATGTGCGACCCGATGGCCGCACGGGTGGGGCTGTTGGCGCCGTCGCAGCCCAGCACATAGGTGGCCTGCACACTCTGCTCTCCGCCGCGCACCCGGTCCAGGAAGCTCACCCGTACCCGGCCGTTTTTGCTCTGGGTGACGGAGGTGACCTCCACGTTGCCGTGGACGGTGACCTGGGGGTAGCGCTTGACGTTGGCACGCAGCATCGCTTCCAGCTCAGGTTGGTCGAACATGTTCATCTGAGGGAAGCCGTGGCCGCTTGGCTTTGTGCTGCGCGGGATTTCGCTCAGCACCTGCATCTGCGGGTCGATCAGCCGAAGACCATGCGCGGGCCGGCTGTTGGCGGCGAACTCCTCGCCGACGCCCAGCCGCGCAATGATGCGGAACACCTCGTCGTCGGCGTGCACCGCGCGCGGCAGCGGGTAGACCGTCTCATGGCGGTCAAGCACCAGGGTCTCAATGCCGTATTGCCCCAGCAGCGTCGCGGAAGCGATGCCGGCCGGGCCGGCACCGATCACCACGACAGGCACGAACTCCGGCAGGCCGTTCTTTTGCGTGCTCATTTGTACACCACCACATTCTTTTGGACGCCGAGGTCGATGGCGCCGTCGTCGGTGGCGATGGTGGCCTCGACCACGTCGCCGTCTTGCAGATACGCGGGATTTTTCTCGAACTGCGCCGTCAGGAAGGCGCCCAGGTCGATGTCACCCTTCGGTGTGACGCCGTGCAGGGTCAGTGCGGTGCCCACCGGAGTTCCGGTCAGCAGGATGTCGCCGGCATCGAGGTGCTGAAACTTCGACAGCGCCTGCAGCGCCTGCACCGGCGGGAAGAGAATGTCGCCATCGACCAGCATGTCCTGGCGCACTTCGCCGTTGACCGACAACCGCAGCCGCAACTCACCGAAACGCTTGAGTTCCTCGGCGGTGACCAGCACCAGGGCGGGCCCGACCGGCGTGAACGTGGGATAGGACTTCGACTCGAAGAACTGCTGCTTGGGCAGCTGCACATCGCGCGCCGAGATGTCATTGGTGACCACCAGGCCGGCCACGAAATCGGCCAGGTTGGCGTCGGTGACCTCGGTGCCCACCGGCAGCTCGCGGCCGAAGACCAGACCGACCTCGAGCTCGTAGTCCAGCAGCTTCACATGCGAAGGCTTGACGATGTCGCCGAACGGCCCGGTGACCGAGCCGGAGGCCTTGCGGAAGAAGGTCAACGGCGTCTTGGCGGGGTCGCGGCCGACGTCCTTGACATGCGAGGCGTAGTTGGTGGCCTGAGCGACCACGCGGCAAGGCGTCGTGATGGGGGACACCAGATTGAGGCTGTCCACCGGGACGGTGTCGGTGCTTTTCGCGGCGGCGTCGATGGCGGCACGGTCGGCCAGCACCTCGACGGTCGTGGTCGCGTCGGTCTCGACGCGAGCCGCCCCTGAGGCGGTCTGCACCCACCACGCGTCGGCGGTGCGCAGGATTGATGTGGTCATAACGGCGTTCTTCTTTCTTTCGGTTTGGATTCGGATACTTAGGAGTTGCCTACGGCGAACAGCCCGCGCAGGGCGGACAGGTCGAACTCGTTGTCGTGGCGCAGCGCGTCGACCATCAAGGCCAGTTCGCTTGCGGTTTCCCGCGGCGATCCGAGGCCAAGGAAGTCCTTGCTCGGCGGCGGTCCCCACTGATACAGGCCGGAGGCGCGCATCGGGGCCCAGCCGGGCTCCAGGGTGTTGTCGAACATGTCGCCGTCGGCATAGTGCTCGACCAGGAAACCGTCGGGGTCACGCCAATAGTCGAAGATCTGGCTGCCTTCGATGTGGCGGCCGATGCCCCACGAGCGGAAATAGCCTTGCTCGCGCAGATATTCGCCGCCCGCGGCCAGCGCGTCGAGGTCTGCGACCTCATAGGCTGAATGCATATAGCGCTTGACCGGACCCAGCGCCATGGCCATCGTGTGGTGATCGGCCGGGACGGAGCCGCGGTCGCAGCGGATGAAGCTCAGGATCGGCCCGCGCTCGCGCTGGCCGGGGTAGTAGGAGAAGTCGCTGACGATCAAGCCGAACGTGTCGAGGTACCAGTTCAGCGCCTCGATGTACTTCGGGGTCTGCACCACGATGTGTCCGAGCCGCTGCACGTTGGTGGGCACCCGCGGCGGGCGCTGCATCGAGTTGGTCCGGACCTTCTCGTGGCCGAAGTTGAACACGTGCGGCGTCTGCGCGGTGGGCAGTGCCTCGAGCTGATGGATGCCCGACACCACGCGCACCGGCAGCCCGCTCGGGTCGACCAGATCAACGGTCACCCCGCCCAGGGTCTCCGGCAGCGGGCGCACGGTAGTCCCGGTCGCGTCGGCGAGCCGCACCAGATCAGACTGCTCGGCGGCCACAAACGCCGGGCCGAGGAACTTCTCGCGCTGGCCGCGCCGGATCAGCACGCACGGTGCGCCGGGGTCGCTGCCACGCAGGTGCAGCTCGTCCTTAGTGCGCAGCGCCGTGGCGAAACCAAAGGAGTGGGCAAACGCCTCGGCCTTGACCAGGTCCGGCTTCTCGAACTCCAGCCAGAGAACGTCGTGCACTTTGATGATCGGGTTGGCCGAGCGCCCCGGGTGTTCTCCTGGGCGGGCGCCCTGCTCGCTGTGTAGGTCGTTGTGGGCGCCGATGAGTTGGTCGGTCATCGCTGGCCTCCTATGGCAGTGTTGATGGACGGCATGATGCTCCTTCGTTGAAATAGCCTTATTGCGAGGGCATTTCGATATAGCGCGGTACTCGCGTATCGCATTGCACCAAGCATGCCCGCTATGCCAGGACATGTCGTTGCCGTTGATACCAATTGATGCACCCGGCTAGCCGGTATTCACGATCCATCTGACGATTCGTCACTAATGCGCTGCTCTTCAATGCGTTTCGTATGCGATACGACGGTCAACGCCCGCGAGTGTCTCTCGGCATCGCCACGCTCCTGGCCCCTATGCAGCGTTGGCGCTAGTCGGACCACCCCTTGGGGGTTAGCTCTAACGACATCTCGTCACCGGCACGCGACGCTATTGGCCACAAGGACACATGCCACGACGACGAGACGAGAGGCGCAACATGAGCAGCACGACTGAGATCGCGGCCGCAAAGACCCATGGCCTGTCCCGAGTTACGCGGCTTGTCGCAGTTGTCGCGATGCTGGCTTACAGCGCGCTACTGATCGCGCCGCCGGCGTCGCGCGCGGACGAGACAGTGCTCACCGCCGCTTCGGCCACGCCCTGCCCCGATGTGCAGGTGGTGTTCGCGCGCGGCACCGGCGAGCCACCAGGGGCCGGCCGCGTCGGCGACGCGTTCGCCGACTCGCTTCGCTCGTTGGCCAGCGGCGATTCGGTGGCTGTCTACGCCGTCCAGTATCCGGCCTCCTACGATTTTCTGCGGGCCATCGACGGCGTCAACGACGCCAGTGCTTTCATCCAGAACACGGCTCAGGCCTGCCCGCAGACCAAACTGGTGCTCGGCGGCTTTTCACAGGGAGCCGCGGTCGTAGATGTACTCGCCGCAACAGGCCGCCCCATCCTCGGATTCACAAGTCCCTTGCCGGACACCATCGCAGACCACATCGCCGCAGTGGTTGTTTTCGGCAACCCATCGAACCGTATCGGCGAACCACTGGCCGCGCTCAGCCCGCTGTATGGAAGCAAAGCAATCGACTTGTGCAATGGTGCCGATCCGGTGTGCTCAGATGGTAACGACGTGCCGGCTCATAGCCTTTACGTCGAAGCCGGAATGGTCGATCAGGCAACGCAATTCGTCATCGATCGGCTCAGGAGCGCACAGACCACTCAACCGGCAGTTGCAGACTGACTAGAATCTTCACGAACGACGCACACGACCGGAGATGAGGCCGTCGGTGAGTGATTCCGGTCGAGTCGGCTTCGTCGACGTTCACGCTCACTTCGTCACGGACTGGTACACGGCGCAGGCCAGCGCTGCGGGACACCAGTTCCCCGACGGGATGCCAACCTGGCCCACGTGGTCGGCTGATACGCATTTGGAGCTGATGGACCGCAGTGGCATCGACACTGCAGTGCTGTCAGTTTCGTCTCCAGGCGTGCACTTTGGCGACGACTCCGCCGCCCGTGTGTTAGCACGGCGGCTCAATGATTTCGCCGCCGGTGTCGTGGCGGACCATCCGGACCGCTTTGGCTGGTTCGCATCCCTTCCGATACCTGACGTCGATGGTGCCCTTGCCGAAATCGACTACGCGTTCGATGCTTTGGGCGCATACGGAATCATTCTGGAGACGAACTTTCACGGCATATACCTCGGCGACCCATACCTGGAGCCAATTTTCACCGCACTTGACCACCGCGCTGCTGTTGTCTTCATCCATCCCACTTCCCCGGTGTGCTGGCAGCAGTGCGCCCTCGGGCGGCCCCGCCCAATGATTGAGTTCGTCTTCGACACCGCCCGCGCCGTCACCGATCTGCTGTTCGCCGGTATCCTTGACCGCCATCCCCGGCTACAGATAATCGTTCCGCATTGCGGCGGCGCTTTGCCGGTGATCGCCGACCGCATCAACGGTTTCATGCGCCTGGCTCGACACGGCGACGACGGCTCATCGGATGCGATCACTGCGCTGCGCCGGCTCTATTACGACACCGCGGGTTCTCCCTTTCCGCGTCAAATCGCCGCGTTGCTGAACCTTGTCGACACCGCCCAACTTCTCTACGGCAGCGACTACCCATGGACACCAGCGGGGATCGCAGAACTCCATACAGCCGCGTTTGCACACATGCCAGGGCCAAGCGAGGACGCCACCTGGCAGGCATTGACGACCGAAAACGCTCAGCGGCTATTACCCCGGCTGGCGCATCGATCCAACTATCGGCAACCGCGCTGACGCTATTCGAGCGCAGACCGGATGGCAGCGTGCCCCTTACGGTCACGCCTTCTCGTCCGCTGATGAGCTGCAGGTCAACACCCGCTGTTCGAAGAGGTCAACCCCACGGGCCACGCCGCCGGTCGCCACGAATCCCGCCGCGACCCGACGTGCGCCGTCAGTCATGGTCATCGCCTGCCGAATCGCAGCCGACAGCCGACGCGCGTTCAGCTTCTTCGCCGGCAGACGGGTGCCACACTGGGCTACCTCCACGCGCCGTGCGACCTCGAACTGATCACGCCCAAATGGCACCACGCATACCGGAACGCCTCGGGCGAGCGCCTTCTGAGTCGCCCCCATGCCACCGTGGGTTACCGCACACACCGCCCGATCCAAAACGGGTCCGTGCGGCACGAATTCGAGGACGGTTGCGTTCGGTGTGATTGTGAAGTCGCTTGGTAGCCCGGCAGGTAGCGTCGCCACCACGTGCACCGGCTGGTCTGCGAGCGCGGTCATCGCTGAAGCCACCAGCTTCATATCGGCTTGCTTCTGCGAGGAAGTTGTGACCAGAACGATCGGGCGGTCAATCGCTTCCAGCCAGTCGGGCACCGCATCCATGGCCGGTTCATACATGCAGGGGCCGATCATTTGGACGGCATCGCCCCAGTCCGTCTGTGAATACTCGAACGGCTTCCCGCTTGCCACCAGCATCAGTGGCGCCCGCCGCATGAACTCATCCGCCGACGCGATCGGCGGCGCTCCTGCGCTTGCGCGGATTCTGTTGCCGTGGGGCAGGACCGCCCCCTCGATCATGCCCATCACGATCGGCCGCAGCGCCGCGTCGCGGACCCGGCCCAGCATGCCGGGCAACGGAGCCAAACCCAGCCCGAAGGGCGGCACTCCATGTGATTGCAGAGGCGGCGTGTAGGGGGAGAAACACGCCCACGGGATGTCACCCGCGTCGGCGACCGACATCGCGCCCCAAGTATTGATGTCGACGAGCAACGCGTCGGGGCGCGTTCGCGTGATCGCATCGGTGAAGTCGGGTACTTCGTAGGCAGCGCGTCGGCAGAACATATCGACCGCCAACTTCAGCGCAGCGCGGGGATTTGAAGCCTTCCAGTCCTCGTGAACCAACGCCTCGATTCGTGGATCAATGGCATCAGTGGTGCAACCGAGATTACGGCCCATCTGCACGCCCGTGGACAGCGTGCGTAGATGGATCTCATGGCCGCGACGTGCCAATTCCTCGAGGAGCGCGCCGAACGGGAACAGATGTCCAAGCGCAGGGGATGTGTAAGCCAAGATTGTTGCCATCGGTACCACGTCTTCTCGGTGGGTGTGAGCATCGTGCGTTTCACATTGTCACGAGTGAACAGTGCCGCGTCGGCACCGCTGGTGCCCATAGATGTTTGGTGCCAGCACCAGCCCTCAGCCAAGCGAGTCGCGAAACTGTCTGTACCGCAGAGGCAACAGGGTTGAGCGTGCGGCACACGAACGCCTTGCTTAGATGGTTGCGGCGGGCGGCTGGTGCTGGCCCCCAACGCATATGGTTGCCAGCGGTGCCGACATAGAAGGTCTCACCCGCGACACTGATGAGCATGTCGACCGAGAACTCTTCCGCTGTAGCGCGCGAGACTGTGACCCAGCACATCATTGATCTCGTCGCCAGCGATGACGAAATATCCGCTCTCACAGGCGATTCTTCCCTGCAAAGCCAGGGTCTGGACTCGCTGAAGGTCATGTCGCTCGTGTTCAAGATCGAAGAGCACTACGACATCGTCCTGGACGAGGGCGACGCAGATGATCTGCGAACCGTCGACGATCTCGCCGCTCTAGTCGTCCGACGCATTGAGGAGCAATCATGAGAGGCGCGCCCGCGCTCCGTCCGAAGTACTCGACGCTGCTCGACATGCTCGCCCACGCGGCGCGCTCTGACGTGAGCCTGTTCTTCGTAGACCGAAAAGAACAGGATCTCGAAGTCCCAATGGCTCGCGTGCGTCAGCGCGCGATGTCGATTGCTGCGGATCTGATTGCTCTCGGGGTTCAGAAGGGCGATCGCGTCGCGCTCGTCCTGCCGACCTGCCCGGAGTTCGTCGAGACCTTGTTCGGCGTGATGTGTGCCGGAGCCATTCCGGTGCCGCTGTACCCGCCCGTTCGGCTCGGCAAACTCGGTGAGTATCACTCGAAGACGGCCGCAATGCTTCGCGCGGTTGACGCGGCCCTGGTTGTCACTGACGAACGCATCCGCCGGTTGCTTGGCACGTCGGTACAGCTGGCCGCTCCTCGCCTGGGCTGTGTCACCGCATCCAGCCTGGACGGCGAGAACTCCGTCGAGATAAGCGCCACTTCCGACGCGGTGGCACTGATCCAGTTCTCCTCTGGCACAACGCAAGACCCCAAACCCGTCGCGCTTACACATACCAACCTGCTGTCGAACCTTGCCTCGATTGAACGCTATCTCATCGCGGATGGCGGCCCGCACCCGGTAGGCGTCACGTGGCTGCCGCTCTACCACGACATGGGATTGATCGGAAATCTACTTTCATCGTTCTACATGCAGTGCCGAATGGTCCTACTGCCACCGGAGCTGTTTGTCGCAGAACCCGGTGCGTGGCTCCGGGCCATCTCACGGCATCGGGGGACGGTCACGGCGGCACCGAACTTCGCGTTCGGTCTGTGCCTCAAGCGCATTCGTGATGAGGAACTCGACGGTGTCGACCTGTCCTCTTGGACGGTTTCGCTCAATGGAGCTGAGGCGGTCAACGCCGCGGTGCAGCTACGATTCATTGAACGGTTCACGCGCTGGGGCTTGCGCACGTCGGCGTTGACACCGTGCTACGGGATGGCAGAGGCCTCGCTTGGCGTAACGTTCAAGCCGAAGGACACGTTGTTCCGCACCCTCGCCGTGGACGCCGACAAACTAGCGCGCGAAGGCGTTGTCGCCCCGGGCTCCAAGGAGCTGGTGAGCGTGGGTCCCCCGCTGGCCGGCGTGGAGGTGGAGATCCGCGACGCGGCAGGAATGTCGTTGCCTCCCGGCCAGGTTGGCCGCATCTTCGTGCGCGGGGCGAGCGTCATGGCCGGCTACTTCGGCCGAACCGATCTGACCGATCAAGCAATCCACGACGGCTGGCTGGACTCGGGCGACCTCGGTTTCACTCAGGACGGCGAGCTGTTTGTCAGCGGTCGTCACAAAGACATCATCGTCGTGCGCGGAGCCAACCACGCGCCCGAAGAGTTCGAAGCAGCGTTGGAGTCACTGCCGGGCGTTCGCACCGGATGCGCCGTCGCCGTGGGATTCGTTCCCGCCGGGCAGGATGACGAGGCGCTGGCCATGCTTGTCGAGACCACGTCGGACGCCCCGTCGACTCTGGCCAACGACGTGGCCTCGCGAGTCCAGGAACGCACACAGATCCGGCCCGCACATGTGGAGGTGCTGGCGCCTGGCACGTTGCCGCGTACCAGCAGCGGAAAGCTCCGGCGGCGCGAGGCCCGCACCCGATGGCTGACCGGCGCGCTGACACCGCCCAAGAAGGTCTCCCCTGCAAGGCTTTTGGTCGCGGGGGCCCACGGTGAGCTTTCCCACGCGCGCGCGCGGTTCGCGCGACGGGCGGCCAACACCCCGCCGGTTATCACGAAGCGATAGGGAGCCAGGCAATGTACGTTACGGACACCACCATTGACACACCCTCCGGGGGCGCGCCCTCACTGGCGCAGCAGGCGGCCAACACCGTTCGCATGCGGCCCACATTATTGGGCATCGCGTCGGCGCATCCGCCCTTTGTCGTGACGGCGCAGGACAGCTGGGAGCTCTTGTTTCAGCACATGTCGCCACAAGTTCGGTTCGGACAGCGCATCGTCGAGTCAACCGGAGTGCAAAAGCGTCACATCATCTGGGATCCGGACACTCTCAGGGACGCCTGTGCCCTGCCAACCGGTGACCGGATGGCCGCCCATGCCGAAGCCGTCATCGGCGTGGCGTCTCGTTCGGTCAGCCAGGCGATCGAGGGGTTCGACAAGCGCCGCATCGGAAGCTTCGTGATGGCTTGCTCGACCGGTTACGTCAATCCCGGTCCCGACCTCCTGTTAGCGAAACAGCTCGAGCTGCGGTCCGATTTGCGACGGACCTTCATCGGCCATATGGGTTGCTATGCAGCGCTTAACGTCATCAAGGTCGCCATGGACAGCATGGCCGCACGGCCCGACGAGCTGGTGATCTGCAACTGCACGGAACTGAGTTCGGCCCACGTCCGCGATACCCCAATGCCCGACGAGGACCCGATGGAATCACTGATCACGCAGGCGCTGTTCGGCGATGCCAGCGTGACTATGCTGATGGGATCGGCGCCGGACGGAGCCGGAACCCAGTTCCTGCACACCCACACCGAGCAGCTCTACGACCAGCACGAGATGATGAGCCTGAACATCGGTAACCAGTCGTTCTGGATGACGTTGGCCGCCGGCGTACCGACCGCGCTCCAAGAGAACATCGAAGAATTTCTCGCCAAACTCCTGCAGCCACTGGGACTGTCGGCCAGCGATGTCAGCCACTGGGGAATCCACCCAGGCGGTCCGAAGATCCTGAGGGTGCTCGGCAAACAGTTGGCGTTGCAGCCGGCGCAACTACGGGCAAGCTGGGACGTGCTCACGAACGCCGGAAACTGCGCCTCAGCCACAGTGCTCCTTGTACTCGAGAACATCATTCGAGTCGACAAGCCGCGCCGCGGAGAGTATGGCGTGCTGTTGACCTTCGGGCCGGGGCTCACCATCGAGGGTGCAGTAGTTCGGTTCTGAAATCAGTCGATTGCCGTCGCAGCCCGCCGTACGAAGCACTGATCGTGGGAAAGCACACCAAAGGGATCTGGGGTAGAGGACTTGTGTTAGAGAATATTGCTCAGCTGGCCATTCGAGCGCCACGGCGAATCATCGCCATCGCACTGCTCGTCATGGCCGGTGCGGCGGTGTTCGGCATACCAGTGGCGAATGACCTGTCGCCAGGCGGTTTTGACGATCCGACCGCAGAATCCGCACAAGCCGCCCGCCTGATTGCCGATAGATTCCATCAGGGCGACACCCAACTGCTGATAACCGTCAGCTCCAGCGGGGGTGCGCAAGGCGGTGCTGCCCGCGCCGTCGGCACCGACATCGTGGCGCGACTGCACGACTCCCCCGATGTGACACAGGTGGTCTCGCCGTGGACCGCCCCGCCGTCCGCGGCGAGGACGCTGGTCAGCAAGGACGGCACCACCGGCCTAATCGTCGCGGGTATCACCGGCGGAGAGAAGGGCGCGCAACTGCATGCCGAAACGCTCAGCACCGAACTGGTCCACGACCGTGACGGCGTGACGGTGCGCGCCGGCGGCGATGCGATAGCCGGTACCCAGATCACCCACCAGACCCAAAACGACCTCAAACTCATGGAATCCATCGCGATCCCCTTGAGCTTTGTGGTGCTCGTGTGGGTTTTCGGCGGCGTAGTGGCCGCGGCGCTGCCCTTAGCGGTTGGCGGCTTCGCGATTTTCGGTTCGATGGCAGCAATGCGCGCGCTTGCGTTCGCGACGGACATCTCGATCTTCGCGCTGAATCTGTCCATCGCGATGGGGCTAGCGCTGGCGATCGACTACACGCTGCTGATTCTCAGCCGCTTCCGCGACGAGCTCGCCGACGGCGCCCACCGCGACGAGGCCCTCCGGCGCACGATGGCGACCGCCGGGCGGACTGTGCTGTTCTCATCGATGACGGTGGCGTTGTCGATGTCGGTAATGGCGCTGTTCCCGATGTACTTCCTGAAGTCATTCGGCTACGCCGGCGTTGCGGTGGTGGCTCTCGCCGCTATCGCGGCGATCGTGGTTACTCCGGCGGCCATTGCGCTGCTTGGCCCCCGATTGGATTCGCTGAATGTGCACCGGCTGCTGCGTGGACGTCTGCGCCGGCCGGAACCCGTCCCGCGTCCGGTTGAGAAGACCTTCTTCTATCGGTTAGCGAAATTCGCGATGCGCCGGGCCGTCCCAATCCTTCTCGTGGGTGCCGCGCTGCTGATCGCGCTGGGTTTGCCGTTTTCTCAAGCCAACTGGGGCCTACCCGACGATCGCGTGTTACCGGAGTCGAGCTCGGCGCGCCAGGTCGGTGATCAGCTCCGCACCGATTTCGCGGACAACCTGGGTACCAACGTCACGATCGTCATCCGCGACGCGGACGATATCAGCACCGCGGAGGCGGACCGTTACGCAACGCAGCTCTCGCAGGTGGACTCAGTCTCATCAGTCTCGTCGCCGGCTGGCACATTTGTCGCAGGCGACCGCGTAGGACCATCCTCCGCGCCTACCGGGGTTAGCGACGGCAGCGAATTCTTGACCGTCACGAGCAGCGCGCCGCTGTACTCCGAGGCCTCGCAAAGGCAGCTCGAAGGGCTGGCTGCTGTGCCCGGTCCGGCAGGTCGACACGCGCTTCTGACCGGGACTGCAGCGATCAACCAGGACACCGCACGTGCCGTCAGCTCACGGTTGCCCATAGTCCTCACGGTCATTGCTGCGATCACATTCGTGCTGATGTTCCGACTCACCGGCAGTGTGGTGTTGCCGCTGAAAACCCTACTGCTCAACGGCTTGTCGCTGACAGCGACGTTCGGCGCACTGGTGTGGATCTTCCAGGACGGGCATCTGGGCGCGTTGGGTACCACCTCCACCGGCACGCTGGTGGCCACCATGCCCGCGCTGTTGTTCTGCATCGCATTCGGCCTATCGATGGACTATGAGGTGTTCCTCGTATCCCGGATCCATGAATACTGGCTGGCGTCCGACCAGAGTCCGGTCGCCAACGACGAGAGTGTGGCGCAAGGGGTCGCCCATACCGGCCGGGTGATCACTGCGGCCGCATTGATCATGTCGATCTCGTTCGCGGCAATGATCGCTGCCCAGGTGTCGTTCATGCGGATGTTCGGTTTGGGGTTGACACTGGCGATTCTGGGAGACGCAACATTCGTGCGCATGCTGCTCGTTCCAGCGTTCATGCGTGTGATGGGCGAGTTCAACTGGTGGGCACCCAAACCGCTTGCGCGGCTGCACGAGCGGTTTCCGATCACTAGTGAATTCACAGCTCCATCAGCGCCGCCGGCCGAGGTTTGTCCTACTCCGGCTTGAGGTGACAAACATGTGGAGCGCCGTTGTTGTCCTGTCACTCGTTGTAGCGATGGACCCGGTCCGCGTCGGGATCACGGCGCTCTTGCTTTCCCGCACACGTCCCCTGCTCAACTTGTTCGTCTTCTGGCTGGGCGGCATGACAGCCGGCATCACGGTCGCGTTGGTCGTGCTGCTGTTTCTACGCGATCTCGCGCTTCCCACACTGCGAGTTGCGATTTCCACCCTTAGCAGTCCGACCGCGGCGCACATACAGGTGGTGCTCGGGGTACTCGCCGTGCTGATCGCGGCGCGAATCTGGGTACGCCAGCGTGCGCCCGCGACAGTGACCGGTGCCTATGCCTCAGGGCCGATGCTGCAGCCGAATACAGTGACCGCATCCAGCCGAATGTCGGTCCGGGAGCGGCTCGAAGGCGGGTCACTGGTGGTGGTGTTCGTCGCCGGTCTTGCACTGGCGACACCCCCCGTAGAGTACCTGGCAGCGCTCATCGCGATCCTGGCCTCAACAGCAACTGTCGGTGCCCAAGTGGGTGCGGCGCTCATGTTCACTGTCGTGGCGTTCACGGTCGTCGAGGTCCCGCTCATCGGATACCTCACGACGCCGGCGAAGACGCTGACGGTGGTGCGGCGACTGAACGAATGGATACGCACGCGCCAGCAGGTCATCCCCTCCGTCCTTATCGGCGTAGTCGGTGCCTTGCTCCTAGTTACCGGCATGGGCAAGGTCTGACGGCCCGCCGAATCACTGCTGTTGCAGCACTTCCCGAGTGGCTCAACGTTTCCGGGGCGGCGTCAGCCTCGGGAGACGATGTCCGATCGGTCTCATGCCGTCGACAAGCAGGGCCAGGTAACGCCGGGCATCATCGCGCCCGACCCTACGCACCATGGTCAGGGCCATGACGACGATCGCGGTGACGTCATCGACGGTCAGTTCGGGACGGATCACGCCGGCATCGCGAGCGCGAGTGAGAACCCGTTCAATTGCCGCGAGGTACTCGCTTTTGGCGCCCAGGTCGAAGACCGCGGATTCGCGGGCAAGGCCGACGAGAACCGGATGCGCGGCGAAGGCGTCAACGGTGGCACTCAGCGTGGCGACAAGGTCTGTCCACGGGTCTGGCCCTCCCTCGACGATGGCCGTTGCGACGTCTGCTGCGAAAACGTGCTCCGCGACAGCGGCTATGAGTTCCTCACGTGTCCGGAAGCGCCGGTACAGTGTCGCGACGCCGACTCCCGCGCGGGCGGCGATCTCATCGAGCGAGACTGCCCGGCCCTTCTGCTCGAAGGCCTGCGCGGCGGCGTCGAGGATGCGACTGTAATTGCGCGAGGCGTCCGCCCGTAAACCCCGGTTGCTGCGTGTCGCCATGTTGGCACCATAACAATGCGACAAGGTCAGTCCGCGATTAGCCGTAGCGCACCGGACGGGCACAAACTGACCGCGTTGCGGACGCGCTGTTGCTCCTCGGGCGGCACCTCTTCGGCGGCAGCGATCACGACGATGCCGTCCTCGCCTTGGTCGAAGATTTCGGCGGTCATTACGCACATGCCCGCGCCGATGCAGACGTCTCGATCGGCAATGACCTTCATGACATCCTCACCACACCATCGGCAACGAATGGGCGCCGTAGACCAGACTGGTTGGCTTGAAATCGATTTCGGTGAGCTCGCCGGCCAGTTTCAAACCGGGGAACCGGCGTAGCAATGCCGGAAACGCGATTCGCATCTCCATACGAGCCAGAGGTGCGCCGAGGCAATGGTGTACGCCGTGGCCGAACGCCAGATGCCCAGGTGCGCCACGACGGATGTCGAGACTATCGGGCGCGTCGACGAAGCGGGGATCGCGGTTGGCCGACGGTAACGACAGCAACACGAGTGAGCCGCCCGGGATCACAACCCCGCCGACTTCCACGTCGGTGGTGGTGATCCGAGGAATGGCGGTCTGTACGACAGACGCAAAACGGAGCAGTTCCTCGACGGCGGGGCCTACCGCAGCAGGATTGTCACGGACGGCGGCTAGCTGCACCGGGTGCTGAAGCAAGGCCACGGTTCCCAGCGCCAACATGTTCGATGTGGTTTCGTGACCGGCCACAAGCAACAGCGCGCCGATCCCGGCAAGCTCTTCGTCGCTGACTTCGTCCCCGTGTTCGCGCACCAGCGTGCCGATTAGATCGTCGCCAGGCGCGCGACGCGTCCGCTCGACAAGCGACCGCATGTAGGAACGACTTTCGTCAGCCACAGCTTGGCGTTCGAGTGGTGCGAGTGCCATGTCGAGCTGGCGCAGACTGCGACGCTGGAAGCCGTCGCGGTCGGCATACGGCACTCCAAGCAACTCGCAAATCACCAGCGACGGAATAGGAAGTGCGAAGGTCGAGACGAGATCAGCTGGTGCGCCAGCCCGTTCCATTGCGTTGAGGTGCTCGTCGACGATCTCGACGATGCGCGATTCCAGGCGATTCATCTGCCGCATCGTGAACATCGGCGCGAGCATCCGACGCAGGCGGTGATGCTGCGGCGGATCGGTGGCCAGCAGCGCCCCGGGTGGATCGTGTGCATCGATCCTGTTCTGCTCCGCGGACAAGCCGCCGAAAGTATTCGTCCTCCGGTTGGAAAACTTTCCATGAGCGGCGAGCGCGGCCTTTGTGTCTGCATACCGGGTGACGAGATATGCCGGATCCCCGAATGCGGTGAATGTCTCCTGTACCGCAGCCGACTCCCGGATTTCACCAAGGCTGGCGGCCGGATCAACGCCATCGCGCATCAAGTAAGGCGGGATCCCCCGCGTTTGGCTCATGACTACGATGATACGTAAGTGATAGATAACTATCAATTATGGCTAGCGGGCATCAGCGATACCAAGCGGCCCCCAGCAGCCGGTCCGTTTGCACTCCATTTATTTGCACTCCACTCACGGGTCAATGCTTTTCGAGCTCGAATGCGGCTACCGATCGCAGTTTTTTCTATGGGACGAGCACTACCCGGCTGCCGGGGGCTTGCTGGCCCGTCCAGACGTTCTCGACCTGACTCAGGGGCTGCCGTTGGATCGGCAGGTGCAACTTGCCGCAGGCGACCATTTCAAATAGGCGCGGAAGATGGTCGACAGCTGCGCGGGTCAACGCCTCGGCTGGCACACTGCCCAACCCCATCCCGACCAGTTCGATGCCGGCGCTACGGAAGGTTCCGGCTGGCAAGGTGACACGCGGGCCGGCCATGTCCCCGATCTGCACGAAACGGGTGACATGGAATGACGCGTTGCCCAGTGCCCCTAACACCTGCTCGGCGCGCGTACCCCACAGATAGTCGAGAACCACATCAAAGGGCTGCGCCCGATGTTCCGCGGCGACACGCGACCCCAAGTCGTCGGTGCCTACATTGATTACGGCGTCGGCACCCACTTTCTGCAGCCATTCGAGGCGAGCTGCGTTGCGGCCAGCCGCAACCACCCGGCTGGCACCGAAAGCCGCCTTGGCCAGTTGCACGGCCAAGGCTCCGGTGACCCCCGTGGCACCGAGCACGAGCACATGCTGGCCCGGCCGGATATGGGCGCGGTGCTCGAACGACAACCACACCGACAGAGCGGGGTTCGGCACTGCCGCGGCAAGTACAGGGTCGATGCCCTCGGGTACTGCGATGGCTGCGGCGGGATTGATGAGCGTCTTCTCAGCCATCATCCCGTACGGCGGCCGCACGTTGGCGTAGACCAAGCGTCCGTCGTCCAGTCGTGCGACGCCGTCGACGCCGGCGACCATGGGCAGCGGTAGGTGAGCGCCGCTGTAGTGCTTACCCGAAATCATGACGCGGTCGAGATTTTTCAGCGCGGCGGCTTCGACGGTCGCCACTACTGCGCCGTCGCAGTCCTGCGGGTCCGGAAAATCGGCGTACACCGGTGGCGTGCCGAGGGCCTTCACGACTGCTGCCTTCATCTGCGATCTCCGTATCGTTTCTACTGGTGGTCTTAGTTGCAATTCAAAGCGCACAGGCCTTTTCGACATTTCGATGCTGCCGATTCGACTCCGACTAGGATGCGGTGCGCCCAACTGTGCGCACCCGCAATCGGCCGGAGCCGCCGCCCCCTGCACAGTGAAGCATCGACAACCCCACGGAGACACTTTTGTGCCTGCGGCTCCGCGACGAGATAGCAATCCAAGAGGGTGCCCGTCCGAACCGAACTAATTGATGCAGATGGTGCCGTTGGCGTGTGTGCCACTACCGGTAAGGCACCCATTGGGAGGATCTTTCGGCAGGCCGGGGGGAAGGCAGTTTTGCCTATAGTCGTCCCAGTACCAGCCGTAGGGGCAGTCGGCCTGGTTCATCGCCACCGGGGTGGTCACCAGCGAGGCCAGTCCGGCGCTCGCCGCAGCGACGGCAGTCGCGATTGCGAATGTGAGGGTCTTCATATCCGTTTCTCCTTGCACTCAGCGTCCGCGCGATCCGAAGCCGTTCTGTCGGAGGCGAAAACGCACCTGTAGACGATTGTCGCCGGCGAAGTGACTCGCCGCCGCCATGCCACCCGCAGACCGCCCTACGGGCTAGCACCTGTTTGTCTGGATTGTCAATGGACACTAAACCGTTTGTGGCTCAGCGAATTAGACGGCAAGATCAGGCACTTCGTCGCCGCCGACGCAGCCGGAGTGTCCGCCAGAGCACGACGGGTGATGCGGATCGCATACGATCCATTCTCGTCGAGCGCCATGATCGTTCAACAACCGAACTCATTGAACGACAGTGCAATGCTGACGATTCGTCACCTGGCCACCTGTTGAAGTCGAAATACCGGCTGGCCGGTATATCAAACTGGCGATGGCCGCAACGACATATCCGTGTCCAATCCGCATGCTGAGTATCAGACCTGCGTCAGATCAAGAATCTGCGCGTAATCGGTTGTGAAGACGGAAGTTCCAACAAGTAGGAACGACGTCCAGATCGGCGGACGATCCGCCGGGAACAGATGGAGGAAACATCATGGCATACCAGACCGTTAACCCGTACGACAACCAGATCGTGGCGACTTTTGACGACCTCACCGACGAGCAGGCGATGGGTCTTCTTGCGCAGGCACAGAAGACATTTGAGTCATGGAGCCAAACTTCGTTCGCCGAACGCACCGCCGTCATCAAGCGCGCCGCGGCGATCTTCCGCGAGCGGTCCGACGAGTTCGCCCGGCTGCTTACCCTCGAGATGGGCAAGCTCTACGCCGAGGCTTTGGGCGAAGTCGAGCTCAGCGCACAGATCTTGGACTACTACGCGGAGAACGCCGAGGCTTTCCTGGCCCCCGAGCCCCTCAACACCGCCAGCTCCGATGACAACGCAATGCTGGTCAGCGCACCGCTGGGAGTCATCCTGGGGGTTCAGCCCTGGAACTTCCCGTACTACCAGCTGGCGCGCGTAGCGGGACCCAACCTGATGGCCGGCAACGTCGTCATCGTCAAACACGCCTCCAACGTGCCGCAGGCGGCTGCCGCCTTCGAGCAGTTGCTGCTGGAGGCCGGCGCACCAAAGGGTGCCTACACCAACGTGTACGCCACCAAGGACCAGATCAACTTGCTGATCGATGACCCGCGCGTGCGCGGCGTGGCGTTGACCGGCAGCGAGGGCGCCGGCGCGGTCGTGGCCGCCCGTGCGGGCAAGAACCTCAAGAAGTCCACCCTGGAACTGGGCGGGTCGGATGCCTTCATCGCGCTGGCCGACTGTGACCTGGACAAGACCGTCGAGTGGGCGTTGCACGGCCGCGTTTTCAACGGCGGGCAGTGCTGTGTGGCCTCGAAGCGGATCATCGTCGTCGACGAGATTGCCGATGAGTTCCTGGCGAAGTTCCAGGTGGCGATGTCCGGGCTGAAGGCTGGCGATCCATTCGACGCTTCGACGACGCTGGCCCCGATGTGCAGCCAGAAGGCCGCCGACGACCTGGACGCACAAATCAACGCCGCTGTGGAAGCCGGCGCGAAGGCGATCGTTTGCGGCGAGTCTGTGCCCACGAAGGGTGCGTTCGTACAGCCGACGATCCTGACCGACATCACCCCGGACAACCCCGCCTACTACGAGGAGTTCTTCGGCCCGGTGGCGCTGTTCTTCCGCGTCAAGGACGAGGACGAAGCCGTGCGGCTGGCCAACGACTCACGCTTCGGTTTGGGCGGATCGGTGTTCACCAGCGACGTTGAGCATGGCATCGAGATCGCCAAGCGCATCGAGACCGGCATGGTGAACATCAACCACCCCGCTCGCCTCAAGGCCGACCTGCCGTTCGGCGGGGTCAAGATCTCGGGCTACGGCCACGAACTCGCCCACCTCGGCATTGAAGAGTTCATCAACAAGAAGCTCATCAACGTCGTCCCGATCGACGCTCCCGCCTGATCACTCACTGACGAAAAGAAGAAGGAATACAACCATGCCTAACTTCACCGTGGGGAAGTACCTCGCGACCCGGTTGGAACAGATCGGACTGAAGCACTACTTCATGGTCCCTGGGGACTACAACCTCGTGTTGCTCGACGAGCTGCTGGAAAACGAAAACATCGAGCAGATCGGGTGCTGCAACGAGCTCAATGCGGCCTACGCCGCCGAGGGCTATGCCCGGGTGAACGGCGCCGGAGCCGTGCTCACCACGTTCAACGTGGGTGCGTTCTCCGCACTGAACGGGGTGGCCGGCGCCTACGCCGAGCGCCTTCCGGTGATCGTGGTTTCCTCGGGGCCCAACACGAATGACGTGGGCTCCAATCACGTCCTTCACCACACCATGGACAACGGCGAGCTGTCGGATCAGTACGAGATTTTCCGGAAGGTGACCTGCAAGGCGGTGCGGATCGTGCATCCCGACACAGCACCTGCCCTTATCGATGAGGCGATCAGCGCTGCGCTGCGCGAGCGCAAGCCCGCCTACATCGAGATCCCGTGCAACCTGTCGGCCGCGCCGTGCTCTGAGCCGGCGCCGTTCGACACGCTGCCGGCCTGGGAGCCCAGCAACGCGCGGATGCTGACCGACGCCGTCGGGCGGGCCAGCGACCTTGTGCAGCAGGCGAAGAAGCCAATTCTGTTGGCCGGGGTGCACCTGCGCGCGCACGGTGCGATCGACGCCTTCCGGGAACTGGCCGAGGCGCTGGGCTGTGCGGTGGCGGTCATGCCGAACGCTAAGGGTTTCTTCCCCGAAGACCATCCGCAATACGTCGGCATCTACTGGGGCGAGGTGAGCAGCCCGCAGGCTCAGGCCATCGTCGACTGGGCCGACCTCATCGTCGCGGCGGGGGCAGTATTCAACGACTACACCACGGTGGGTTGGAGCGCGCAGCCGGCCCGCGGGCGGCTCATCAGTGCCGAACCCCGGAAGGTGCAGTTGCCCGACGCCGAATACCACGGCGTGGCGCTGGCCGAGTTCCTATCCGATCTGGCCAAGAAGGTCCCAACCAATGCCGCGACACTGACCCAATACCACCGGCTCCACCGGACCACGTCCGCCCCGGTGGCGGCCGCGAACGTCGACCCCACGGCGCCGCTGAGCCGGGTCGAGATGTGGCGGCAGATCGAGCAAGACCTCGACTCGAAGACGACGCTGCTGGTGGAAACCGGTGACTCCTGGCTCAACGGGATGTACACACGGCTACCCGGCGGCGCCCGATTCGAGATCGAGATGCAGTACGGCTCGATCGGCTGGTCGGTGCCGGCGACCTTCGGCTACGCAAAAGGCCTTGAGCCCGACCGACGCCTGGTCTCGGTGATCGGCGACGGATCCTTCCAGCTCACCGCCCAAGAAGTATCCAATATGATCCGCCACGGCCAGGAGCTCACGATCTTCCTGGTCAACAACCGCGGATACGTGATCGAGTCGGCGATCCACGACGGTCCCTACAACTACTACAAGAACTGGGACTACGCCGGCCTCATCGACGTGTTCAACGCGGGAGAGGGCGCTGGGCTCGGCTTGGTCGCCAGCACCGCTGGAGAACTGGCCGAGGCGATCAACACGGCACACGCCCACAAGGGCGGGCCGGTGTTGATCGAATGCCGAATCCCCAATGACGACGCCAGCCCCGAGCTCATCTCTTGGGGATCCAAGGTGGCTAGCGTCAACGGTCGACCCGACCCGCGGTTCTAGAGGAACGAAGCCGACAGGCCGTTTCTCATCGACGACGATCCTCCCGCCAGGCGCTCGGCGGGAGGATCGTCGTTGGCGAAATTCTCGGGCCCCGGCCTGGTCATTGCATTCGCGGCGGCTGACCTCGACGCCCTGCCAAACGCCATGCCGCTCCGCCAACCGGTCGAATCTGTCGGCAGGCGGCTGCCGCAGGATCCTTTCTCGGAAGCCATTGCGATCCAGACTATTTGAGCGGGCTCGTTCAAACGCGGGGTCAGTTGGTCGCCGCACGCAGCGCGTTGCATTACGGCGTCGGTCCTTACCACCACTTGCGGATTCCCAGTGCGGCACACCACACTTGTATGACTAAGCAGCACAGGCGCTTCTTGGCGGTTCCGTCTGTGCGTGTCATGCCTTGAGCTGGTCGACGTTACCCAGCCAGCGGATCCGCTTTGTATGAAAGAACCTCGTCCAGCAGTTGGGTGTCGAATTCACGTGTGAGAGCCACGCTTTCGATACCAGCAAGCTCGAAAAGCTTTCGAACGCGATACCTGCTGGCAGGTACATCGATTGGGCGTTGACGGTATCGACAGACGAGTCTGAACATTGCATGCTAGGAAGTAGACCGGATATGAACGCGCACGAGCTGTCGAAATGAGTGGCCGCACAAAAGATCTGCTCGCTCTCGATTTCTGGTGTGCTCAAATGCCCGGTTCACCGCCAGCTGTCGTTAGGCCCACCGCCTTCGACGTTTCGGCCAACACTGCCGGATTGAACCATCACCGCCGGAGTCCCGAACGAACGTATGCAACAACGCATCCGCTTCCATCACACAGTTACAGAAAGGTACGACAATGAAAAACATCCTTCTCACATCGCTCGCCGCGGGCACACTGGCATCCGCCGCCCTCGGACTGGCCGGAACCGCTAGCGCCGCTCCATCAGGCCCGTCGTCCATCGATGCGACGGTTAGTCAGCTGCGCGCGCAGGGCTACACGGTGATCCTGAACCGCACGGGCACCGCTCCGGTGGCCCAGTGCACTGTCACCACAGTTCGTCCCGGACAGACGTTTTCGCGCACCGACTCCGGTTCGCCAGGAGCCAACGACGACCTCGTCACGACCGTGATGGCCAAGACCGTTTTCGTCGACGTCGCGTGCTGACCGAGCCGAACACGCGGTCGAAGTTGTCTTCGATTCTCAAGAGGCCTTGGCAACAGACGCATCGGCGCCTCACGCGCGGTGGCCGGCTCCTGTGCACACAACGCGGCGGCGATGCAACCGATTACCTGCCGACTCAGGAGCATCCCGAGATGGCCGACACCATCGAACGTGATGGTTTCCGCCTGAGCGTGTGACGGCACGGCACGCAGCCCTGGCACAATGATGTCGAGTGCTGCGGTCAATGACAGCCACCTGACCCCGTCCGGCAATGGGGCGGACGCGAGCCGGCGCAACAACGGCGAGCCGGTTCGCAGTTCCCGGACGATTTCGACAAACGGCAACACACCTGCCCAGGGCGACCCCCCGAATGGCGAGCCGAGGGTAATAACCGTGTCGACTCGCCCAGTCAGACGACGGTCAGCGATGGCCTGTGCGATGACAACACCGCCCAGACTGTGTCCAACGAGATGCACCTTGTCGGTGCCGGTTGCCACCACGATCCTCTCCACCTCGGCCACCAGTCGCTCAGCCAGCTGCTGCACCGATGTTCCGACCGGCGGATAGCTCATCGCTTCGACGGTCACGCCTCGGGCCTTGAGGGCGTTGGCAACCAAGGCCCAGCTTGACTTGCTGCCCGCGAACCCATGGACGAGCAGAACAGGCCGGGTCGTAGGTGCGGTGAGGGCTTTCACGGTCAGGAAACTGCTTGGAGTGTCGTAGCCACCGCCGAGCAGCCGAAGCGGTGCCATCGCCACTGTCGACATCATCATGGCGGCCTCGTTCGCGTGCACCACCGCGGCACGCCGCACCGTCTGGACCGCCGCGCGGGCAGCGTCGAGTACGTCCTGGAGTGCCCTCGGGCCGCCTTGCTTGTCCGCCGCGCAGACCTGTTCTGCCCGTGGTCTTTCCGTCGACCGTACTTGCGACATGTCCTACCTCTTTGCGGTGTGACGGGTATTACTTCGAGCATGGTGGTTAGCGGATCGCGTGTCTTCAATGCCAGCCGCAGTCTCGAATACGGGTCCGCAGGAGGCGGCTCTACGAGCTAGCGGGAAGTCGTCCGCAAGTACATTGCGCCACAGCGGAATTCAGTAGCGCTGACAGATGTCGCGCACAACGTCTTTCACCGACCGTTTGTAAAGTGTTGGTCGAGTGCGGCCGCACCGCCGCTAGCCGAGTCGCGCTTTGCGCGGGTATCCGGGATGCCTAACGGGGTTAATCGAGACCGACTGAATCACCCGTAAACACGAATCCCTTATCGTCCACATCAACAGCGCTGCTGAGCCATTTGTTGTTCGGCGCGGCGCCGAGCGTCAGAAAGCCGGCGGTCTTGTCAGAGGTTTCGGTCGCGCGCTGCCGCCCAGAGCTCACACTTGCGCTGTGCCAATTCCACCGTGAAGCCGGTGAGCACAGCGGTGGTCAGTGCCACGATTGAAGTGATCATCGTGACTCCTTACTAAGACGGACGTTGGTATGTACATCGTCACGCCGAGAGGGGATCGAAGTCTTCAGAGGTGGCGCCCATCTATGGTGGCTGCCAGCCCGCAACCTTGGCCCCGGCTAGCCGGTAGTCATATTCTTCGCTGAGGCAAGTCAAGGGCCGGCATGGTCCCCCGTTGAGAGGTGCCGACGCCTACCGATGAACGGGGCCTATGCTTCGGCGATGTCCGGCTCGGGGTCGAGTGTGGAAAGCTCCACAAACCATGCTGGTTGCGACCGCTCAGGCCGAGATCAGCCTGAGCGGCAGTCGCTCGTAACAGCGGATGATGTTGTTGATCGTCCATGTCGGCTCGCCGGCGAGTTCGATTCGGCTCACCTGCTGCATCAGCGCAGCGAGCATCGCCTGCATCTCGAGTCGGGCGAGCCCCTGCCCAGCGCAGGCATGCGCGCCGTGCCCGAAGCCGAGATGGCGGGTGGCGTTGCGCCGGATGTCGAAGGCATCGGGGTCTGTCCACTCCTGCTCATCGCGGTTCGCCGAGGCGTACAGCGCTAGGACCCGCGACCCGCCCGGAATATCGATGCCGGCGATTTCAGTCGGCTGCAGCGCCTTCCGGCTGAACGCTCGCAACGGAGATTCGTGCCGCAGCACCTCGTTGATCGCATTGGGCAGCAGGGACGGCTCTGCGCGCAGCGTGTCCCATTGGTCCGGATGGGAAGCGAAAAGTGCCAGTGCACTGGCGATCCCGCTGATCGTGGTGTCCAGCGACGGGACGAGGTAGTCGATCATCAGCGCCGAGCACTCGCTGTGGCGAAGCTTCCCGGCGTCGGCGGCGGCGAGGACGTCATGACCCATGCTGCCGCGGATCACCGACCGGCGGCGGACCACATCCCTGGAGAAACGCAGCATCTGCAGGCTGGCCGGCACCGACTTGAGGGCATAGCGATTCAGCGGGCCAAGCACATCGAACGTGGCTCCGCCCCAACGCAGCAGGTGCTGGCGGCCGTCCTCCGGCCAGCCGACGAGATCGGGCACAACGGAAAGCGGCAGCGCCGTCGCCAGATCCGCGACACCGTCCACGTGTTGACGTCTCACGGCCTCCGCGACCAGCTGCTCGGCTTGGCGGGTTACGACGTCACTCATCGTCCGCAAGGCCCGTGGCAGGAGCCGGTGCGCGACGAGCTTGCGCCGCTGGTCGTGTTCCTCGCCGTCACTGTTGAGTGTTGTGCCGCGGGACAGCCGGTTGAAGACCCGGTTCAGCCCGACCCCTTCGCCGGAGATGAACGTCGAGTCGTCGCGTAGCACCGCCTTGCACTCGGCGTAGCGCGGCAGGGCGTAGACCCGCTGCTTGGTCAGCCACACCACCGGCCCGAGTCGCCGCAGCCGCGCATAGTGCGGATGGGGGTCGACGATCGCCTGCGTCGCATACAGGTCCGGTTCGTAGACCGGGACGCCGGCGGGCCTACGCATCAGTGCCGGTATCGGCGGGTGACGCGAAAACGGGCACCGCGTTGCAGACTTCGGCCAGGTTACGGCTGGCGCACAGCACCGTCCGATCGGGTCGCACTACGGCGGCCGTGGCGCGGCCCGCTCGCAGCCAGAGGTCCAGCTCCGTCCCCGGATGCGCCGTCACGACGACGGTGCCGCGGCTGGCCATCTCGTCCTTCTGGGACGGGTCGAGCGGTGCGGACGTGACCACCGCGAACCTGGCGCCGACGACCTCGTCGAGCCGTTTACCTTCTACCAGAACAGTATTCGGGCACAAACGGCCCGCCAACTGCCGCCGTCCGGATGATTTCACGACCAGCTCACTACTGTGCAACGCGGGTGTCGCGCTGTCGACAATCTTCTTCCGCACCCCCGGGATCAGATGCAGACGCGGAACCACCACTCGGCGAAGGAAGTTGCCCACCTCGCCACCCGCCGTCATCGCCGCCCCCACCGCTAGCGCGTACCGAATCATGTATCGCGCGTGCGGTATACGCTCCTGCTCATACGTTTCCAGGGCGGACTCCGGTAACCATCCGTTGACCGCGCCGGCGAGCTTCCATGCGAGGTTCGTCGCGTCGCGCAGGCCCGCGCCCATGCCCTGGCCGATGAACGGTGGTGTCAGGTGGGCGGCGTCGCCAAGGATGAACATGTTGCCACGGTGCCAGCAGTTCGCCACCTGTGCGCGGAACGTGTACTCAGCAACGCGCACGAGCTCAAGCTGTTCTGGCGCAACGCCTTCCACCCAAGGTTGGATCAGCGGGTAGAGCGCCGCCGTAGTGCTGTAGTCGTCGGCCACCTCGTCCGGGAGGAGTCGGAACTCCCACCGGTAGCGGGTATCGCCGATCCGCATGTAAGTGGCCGCTCGATGCGGATCGCAGACCTGGTGGACGCTCTCCCCCTGGTTCAGCTCCGCGGCCGTAGCCACATCGACCACCAGCCAACGCTGCTGAAACTTCAAGTCCTCCATGCAAGCGCCGATCGCTGCGCGGACCAGGCTGTTCGCCCCGTCGCAGCCGAGCACATATCTCGTCTCCACACGGTGCTCCTCGCCGCTGACCCGATCGGTGAACGCGACCTGCACGCGGTCGGGGGAGATCTGAACGGCTTCGATCACCTCGGCATTGCCCCGAAGGACGGCCTGCGGGTAATGCTTCAGGTTCGCCCGCAGTAGGCCCTCCAATTCTGGCTGGTCGAACATGTTCGCCTGCGGAAAACCGTTGGCGCTTTCCGCGCAATCCCTGTGAAACTCCGCCATTATCCGCATGTTCCGGTCTCGCAGCTGCAGACCCTGCGCGGGTCGGGAGATCGATGCGAACTCTTCTGCAATGCCGAGTCCGGCCAGTAGCCGGCAGATTTCGTCGTCCAGATGAACGGCACGCGGCTGTGGGTAGACGTCCTCCCAGCGGTCGAGAATTAGGCAGTCGACGCCGTACTGTGCAAGCTTTGTCGCCGCAGTGATCCCGGTCGGCCCGGCGCCGACGATCACCACCGGGACGAAGCCGGGATCGTCGTTCATGCGTACCTGACCCGGTTGCGCTGCGTGCCGAGATCGATCTTGCTGTCGTCGGTGGTGATGCTCGCCTCGACGACATCGCCGTCGTGTAAGTAGTTGGTGTTCTTGGCCTGTCCCCCGAAGAACATCTTCCACTTGAGATCGTCTGGCAGCAGACCCACGAGCTTCTGCACCGGCTTCGGCGGCGCAGACAGGGCCGTCCCGACCGGGGTGCCTGTCATTACGAGGTCGCCGGCGGACAGCTCCTGGAAACGAGCCAACCCGGCGAGTGCCTCAACAGGGCGATAGATCATGTCCGTCTCGACCGTGCTGTCCTGCCGCAGTTCGCCGTTGACCCGCAGTTGCAGGCGCAGCTCGCCGAAGCGGTTGAGCTCGTCGGCGTCCAGCAGCACCAGCGCGGGCCCGACGGGTGTGAAACTGGGATAGGACTTGGATTCGTAGAACTGCGTTTTCGTCAGTTGCACGTCGCGCGCCGATACATCGTTCGTCACCACCAGTCCGCAGACATAGTCGGCCAGGTTCTCGGCGGTGATCGCCGTGCCCACCGGAACGTCGCGGCCGATTACCAGACCGATCTCCACCTCGTAATCGAGCAGGCGCACATGCTCTGGCTTGATGATGTCGTCGGCGGGGCCGGCGATCGACCCCGACGCCTTGCGAAAGAACGTGAGCGGCACCTTTTTCGGGTCACCCCCAGTGTCCTTCACGTGGGATGCGAAGTTCGTCATCTGCGCGACAACGCGGCACGGCGCGGTTACCGGCGCGAGCAGATCCAGGCTCTTTACCGCGACGGTCTCGGTGCTCGCGGCCGCTCGTTCGATCGCCGCGCGGTCGGCCAGCAGCTGCGCTGTCGTCGTCGCCGCCGTGTCGATTTTGGCCACGGCATCAGCAGTGCCTGCCCACCAGGCGTCGGAGGTGCGATATATGGAAACGCTCATGACCTTGCCACTTTCATTAGTCCGCGCAGGCGGGTGATGTCGAATTCGTTGTCGTCACGGATCGCAGTCAGCATCGACCGCAGTTCGCGAACCGCTTCCTTGCCAGGAGCCATCCCGAGGAAATCTTTGGTGGCGGGCGGGCCCCACTGGGCAAGCCCTGACGCGGTCAACGGCGCCCAGCCGGGCTCGAGCGTGTTGTCGAACATGTCGCCGTCGCTGAAGTGCTCGACCAAGAACCCGTCGGGGTCGCGCCAGTAGTCGAAGATCTGGCTGCCCTGGATGTGCCTGCCGATCCCCCACGACCGCTTGTATCCCAACTCGCGCAGGTATTCACCGCCCGCTGCTATCGCGTCCAGGTCGCACACCTGATAGGCGGAGTGCACATAGCGATTCGACGGGCCCAACACCATCGCGAGCGTGTGATGGTCGGCAGGGGTGGATCCGCGGTCGCAGCGGATGAAGCTCATCGCCGGGCCGCGGTCGCGCTGCCCCGGGTAGTACAGGAAGTCGCTGACAATCAGGCCGAAGTGGTCCAGGTACCAGTCGAGCGACTTCATATACATGGTGCTCTGCAACACGACATGACCCAACCTCTGTACCCGCGCGGGGTCGCGCGGCGGGCGCTGGGTGGCATTGGTCCGGCGAAGCTCGTGCCCGAAGTTGAAAGTGTGCGGCTGTTGTGCGGGCAGCTCGGCCAACTCGTGCATCCCGGCGACGACGCGGACCGGAATCCCGCTGGGGTCGGTCAGTTCCACCGCGACGCCGCCGGTGGCGTCTGGCAGAGCGCGGGTCGTGCTCCCGGTCGCGCTGGCGAGCCGCTCGACGTCGGCCGTGTCCTGCGCGGCGAACGCTGGGCCGACGAACCGCGTATGCGTTCCGCGGCGGACGATTACGCACGTCGATCCGGCGTCCGTGCCGCGAAGGTGAAGCTCGTCTGCCGTGTGTAGCACTGTGGTGAAGCCGAACGCCCGCGCGAAGGCTTCTGCGCGGACCAGGTCTGGTTTCTCGAATTCCAGCCATGCCAGATCCCGGACTTTGATCAGAGGGTTGCGGGAGCGCCCGGGGTGCTCTCCGCGCAGCGCGCCCTGCTCGCTATGCAGGTCTTTGTGGCCGTCGACATGTGTTTCCACGAGGTCTCCTCGATTGACTGACGATATCGTCACTTACGGGAGGGCCCGAAGTCAAGACTTTCTGACGAAATTCTCAATATTGATGCTCTCTGCTAACATCGGCGCATGACTGAGGTGCAGCCAGTCGCCGACAACCGCCTGGAAAGGCGCAAGATGCGCACCCGCGCGGCACTCATCCGCGCCGCGCAGGCTTTCGTTGCGGCCGGCAAACTCAACGTGCCGGTACTCGAGATCACCCAGGCCGCGGATGTCGGGATGGGTTCGTTCTACAACCACTTCGACAGCAAGGAAGAGCTGTTCCAGGCGGCGGTCAACGAGGTGCTCGACGAACTCGGCGCGATACTGGACAAGCTGTCCGGCGAAGGCGAGGATCCCGCGGAGACTTTCGCCCGAAGTTTCCGGTTAGTCGGACAACTGTTCCGGCGGCGCCCAGAGATGTCGCGGGTGCTTCTCAACACCGGGTTGACGTTGATCTCCGCCGACCGCGGACTCGCCCCGCGGGCCCTGCGCGACATTGACGCCGCGACGAGGGCAGGCCGATTTTCAGTCGACGACCCCGTACTCGGGCTGGCGGTCGCCGGCGGCGCGTTGATGGGACTGGGTCAGTTGCTGCACGACCAGCCGGAGCGTGACGACGTCGAGACCGCCGACCGGGTGACCCGCGACGTGCTGATCATGTTCGGCTTGCCTGCCGACGAGGCCGCGGAGATCTGCGGTCGACCGCTGCCTGACCTCGACGAGCTGACCAAGCCTGACTCCGCGGCGTGATCCGTACCGACACTTTCGCGACCGAGGTTATGAGGCTTGCCCTCGGGCGCCAAGGTCTCTAAGTGCGGCTTGTCCGGCGTGGGCGCCGCACATACCGTGTGCGCCGGGACCGGGCGGCGTGGCGGCCGAGCAGATGTACATACCCGGCACGCCAATGCGATACGGCGACAATGTGATTCGTGGACCGAATACCAACTGACGAAAATCCTTGGCGCCGGTCATGATGTCGCCGCCGACGAAGTTGGGATTGTCTGCGGCAAATTGGGTTGTGGTGCTGACGGTTTGGCCGATGACACGGTCGCGGAATCCCGGAGCGAATCGCTCGATCTGGGCGACGATGGCCTCGGTGGCATCCCCGGTGTAGCCGTTAGGCACATGCGCGTAGGCCCAAACGGGATGGATATTGCCGACCGAGCGCACTGGATCAGCCAAATACTGCTGTCCGACGAGGACGAACGGCCGCTCCGGCATGCGACCGGCGTGCACGTCCCGCTCGGTGGCGGCCAGTTCGGCGTAGGTGCCCGCCAGGTGCACCGTGCCTGCCCGACGGGCGGCCGAGTTCGACCACGGCACGGCGTCCGCGACGGCAAAGTCGACCTTGAATGCGCCGGGCCCGCGGCGAAAACGCCGGTAGGCGTGTGCAATTCGCGGCGGCAGCCGATCGCCGAGAATACCGGCGACGGCCTCAGGTGCGAGGTCGAACATCGTCACATCGGCGCGTGGCAGCTGGCTGGCCGCATCGATGCGCACCCCCGTTTCGATTTTGCCGCCCAGGTCGGCCAAAAGCGACGCGAACGCGTTGGTGATCGATTGCGAACCGCCGGCCGCGACCGGCCACCCGTGACGATGTCCAGCGGTGAGGATGCCCAGCCCGATCGCCGAGGTCATCGGAAAGTGCAGCGGTCGAAAAGCATGTGCCGCAACCCCTCCGAACAATGCGCGCGCCTCGGCGGTGCGGAAAGACCTGGCGATGGTGGATGCTGGTAGCACGGTCGGCGCGCCGAACCGCGCCAGCGTCAACGGGTGATGCGGCACCCGCAGCAGCGGCCCCATGATGTCGTCAGATAGCGCGTCGAACCGTGTGGAGGTCCGGGAGAACAGCCGGCGCCACCGCCAGTGGTCGATCCCGAGCCCGTCGGCGGTTGCCTCCACGGCGCGGTAGAGCACGCCCGCCCGCCCGCCATCAAGGGGATGCACGCAGTCGATCTCCGGCAGGCGCCATGTCAACCCGTAACGCTCCAACCCGAGACCGGCCAGAAACGGTGACCCGACGGCCATCGGATGGATCGCCGAGCAGTGGTCGTGCAGCAAGCCTGGAAGAATCGCCTCGATAGTGCGGGTGCCCCCGCCGATCTCGTCGGCGGCTTCCAAGACGGTCACATCCACGCCGGCCTTGGCCAGGGTGACCGCAGCGGCCAGGCCGTTGGGCCCGGCGCCGACGACGATTGCCGTGCTCATGCCACTGCAGGGTACGGAGGTCTAGCTTCACGCTTGCCGGCCACCGACCACGTGACTTCGGTGGGGATTGGGCCGTTGGGCAGCCACGGCTGCTCCTTGACCGCGTCCGACACCTTCCAGGTGCCGCGTTCGATCACACCCAACGCCGCGTCGATGACCTTGTAGTGCTGCACCTTGCTCCCCCAACCTTGCGACTCCGCCCATACGACAACGAGTTCACCTGGCTCGAATCCCGCCTGCCGCTGTACCGCGGCGATGAGGTCCTCGTTGTGCAGGTGCCCGTCGCCGAAGTTGAAGCCGATCAACGAGTTGCAGACGAATTCGGCCTCCCGCACGGTGCGGGCGTCGATGTCGGGCAGCGTCCTCAACAGCACCGAAAAGAGTCCACGGCCCTGGCTGTGCATCGAGCGCCATGCGATGGCGCGCTGCAACGTCACTTCTGCCCACTTCGGTTCATATCCAAAGGCGATGAACTGGTCGATTTGGTTCTTCGCGCTGCGCGTGACGCTGTTCAGTTTCGCCTCTGCCCCGGGGGCGAACGCCCACACTGCAGTCGCCCAGTTGCCGGCGTACTGGCGCATCGACGGTAGGAACGACACCTTGTCCGGGCGCAAGTTGCCCAGGATCGGGAAGAAAACCAGCGCGGCAACGATCATCGCCGTCAGCCACGGCGACGACATGTTCGACACGGCGTATCCCTGCCAGGCCGGGAAGCCGAGGAACAAGAAGATCGACGCGTAGGCGAACAGCACGTTCCATTCCAGCGGAACGGCCAGCGGGAACGTCGAGACGATGAACAGGTGGAAGGCGACCATGAGGATCACGGCCGTTACCGTCAACCCTTTGTTGGTCGAGAACAACAGCACCAGCGGGGCGACGATCTCCACCGTGGTTCCCAGCACGTGGGCCATGAAGTGGGCGGCCCGCGATGGCCGCAGATCGCGTGGGAAGTCGCGGTAATGCGCCCGCTTGACCCGCTTGAACGGCACAAAGGGGCTGTTGCTGACCATCGGGGGTATGACGTTGGCGAAGTGTTTGCCGAACTTCGACACGCCGGCGCCGACCCACACCACGACGATCAGCAGCTTCAGCGCGATGATCATGTCAACGAACGGCAGCAGGGTGAAGAAGACACAGCGCCGGCAGGTACTGCTCGCCCCGCGCAGCGAGGAAGATGGTCTTGTCGCGAAGGCCGTTCAGCACCAGCAGCACGATTGGCGCGACCAGCAGAGTGGGGTTGACGAGCCCGGATGTGTTGTGCGGCAAGGCTTGTGACAACGAGTCGCTGTGTACTCCGGGCGCCAGCAGCGGGACGGCGAGGCTGATCAGCAGTGCGAAGTAGAGGATCCCGTCGAACCATGTGCGGCGGTCACCGTCGGTGAACGGCATCCACTTCCACGGCCGCAACCGGATGGTGCCTGACCGGAGCCAAAACAGGATGCCCCCTGTCATCGGCTTGACCTTGCCTGCCAGCGGACCCCACGACCCGGCGACGCCGATCGCCTCGAGCAGCACCGTCCATAGGACCGCTTTCTGGTAGACGATCGGCTGGTTCCACCAGTCCGCGACATGCCAGAACGCTGGCAGATCCGACGTCACCGTCGCGACGAACACGCCGGCGAGGGCAAAGAGAACAACGAGCTTCGCGATGTAGATCGCATGGACCATGCGCGGTGAACCGAAGCCGTTATCGGTCCAATGCTGGGTAAGGAAGCGCATCCGTTCCATGAGCGGCTTGGTCAAGAATGTGTCTGGATCGACCGGGGGAAATTCCGGCTTGGTGAAACTCATGATCAGCTCCCGTTTGTCGATGTGGTGACGAGCGAGTCGGACAGCAGCCGGCGCAGAGCGGGTTTGTCGATCTTGCCGACGGGGTTCTTGGGCAGGTCGTTAAGGATCGTGATGTCGGCCGGCCGTTTGAATTTCGCCAGCTGCCCGGCGATGTGATCGCGAATCGCCTCTGGGGTAATGGTCGCGTTCGGGCGTGTGGAGACGAACAGCACCGGCTCCTCGCCGAAGGTCGGGTTCGGTCGCCCGACGACGGCGGCCTCTGCGATCTGCGGCAGATGGTGGACGACGGCCTCGATCTCGCGCGGGTAGATGTTCTCGCCACCTCGGATGATCATGTCCTTGGCGCGATCGACCAGAACCAGGTAGCCGTCCTCGTCGAAGCGCCCGATGTCGCCGGTGTGCAGCCAGCCGTCGACGATGGTCTTCGCGGTCTCCTCCGGTCGGTTCAGGTAACCACGCATCACGTTGTCGCCCTTGATGACAACCTCGCCGGCCTCACCGTCGGTGACCGGGCGGCCTGCCTCATCGACGATCCGGATGGCCTGCCCGGGCAGCGGCAGTCCTACTGTCCCCGGTTTGCGAGGCCCGTTCAGCGGGTTGACCACACTGGCGCACGTTCCCTCTGACAGCCCGTAGCCCTCGATGATCGGTATGCCGTAGCGCGATTCGAATCTTTCCAGCAACTCGACGCTGGCCGGCGCGGCCCCGCAGACCGCGAACCGCACCGATAACGTGTCAGGTTGCACGTCGTCGGGCAGCCCGCACAGCATCGTGTAAATCGTTGGTACGGCGGAGAAATAGGTGGCCCGGCTGTGCTCGAGTGCTGCAAAAAATGTCTTCGGGTCGAAGCGCCCGGCCACCGTCGCCCGGCCACCGGCCAGCAACGGCGACAGCGTTCCAACGACGATCCCGTTGACGTGAAACAGCGGCAGTATCAATAGACTGTGGTCATCGCGGGTTAGGCTGAAGCCCTCAATGACGCTGCGGCACATGGCGTTCAGGTTCGCATGGTCGAGCATGACGCCCTTGGGACGGCCGGTGGTTCCGCTGGTGTAGATCAGCAACGCCAGCGAGGCGTCGTTGCCTTGACTGGCGTCCGACCGAGCCGGCTCGCACTGGTGCAACTCGTCGGCGATCAGCACCTTGGCACCGGCGTCGGCAAGCTGATAGCGGACCTCTTGCGGCGACAACGCGGGGTTGACCGGCGTGACCGCGGCACCCAACCGCCACGCGGCGAACAGCGACACCACGAACTCGACCGTGTTCGGGAGCTTGATCGCCACCACATCCCCCGCCGACACACCACGGCCGCGCAGCGTCGCGGCGGCGCGCTTGACGGCGTCGAGAAACTCGGCGTTGTTCAGGTCGCTGATGTCGTCGGCGACCGCCTGCCCCAGTGGATCGTGCGTCACGCGCTGATCTGGCAAGACCGACAAGTCCATGTAATTCCCTCCAGACCGGGCTACCTCTGTGACCGGCAACACTATGAATCCGGGAGGCGAATCGGCATGGTCTGGCCCGCTCAAATGCCGGGCGCCGTTTGTCGGCCGGAGACAACAACGAGCGCTCATTTGACCCACAAGCGGGTCGCGAAGATCTACCGTCATGGTGTGACGAGCGGCACAGATGCCGATGTCGACCGCTGTGTCCGCCAGATCGCTGCCGGACTCCACCAACGGCTGGGCGAATTGACGGCCGTCATCCAGCGTCTGCTGCAGGAGGAGATCCCGGAGCTTGCCCTGGACGCGCAGAGCATCGAGCTGTTGGGGGCCAGCGTCGGAGGCAACGTCGACACCGTGCTGCACGCGATGCGCTATGGGATCGCCGTGCAGCGTGTCGAGGCGCCGACCGCGGCGATGGAGTACGCCCGGCGCCTGGCCCAGCATGGAGTCCCCGTGCACGGCTTGGTGCGTGCGTACCGGGTCGGTCAGCGGCGCATGAATGAACTCGTATTCGCCGAAGTCCAGGCCACCGACATGGAGCCGATGGTCAGGCTGGCCGTGCTCGAGAAGATGTCGGCGACCATGTTCGCGTACATCGATTGGATGTCACAGCAAGTCGTTGAAGTGTACGAGGAGGAGCGCGAACGCTGGCTGGAGAATCAGAACAGCCTTCGCGCGTTGCGTGTCCGCGAAATTCTGGCCGCCAAGACACCTGTTGACGTCGACGCCGCGTCGTCGACTATTCGCTATCCGCTGCGCTGGCATCATCTGGCGGTAGTGGCCTGGTACCCCGATGCCGGCGGCGAGGGCAACGAACTGCCACGGCTGCAACGTTTCCTGCGAGAAATGGGCGAGGCCGCCGGGGTGGCGGCGAGCCCTCTGTTCGTGGCCGCCGACGCCGTGTGCGCCTGGGGATGGCTGCCCTTCCGCGCCGCCGCACCCGAAGCAGTCGACAAGGCCCGCCAGTTCGCGGCCACCCATGCGGACTCGCCCAGTGTGGGAATCGGCTCGATGGCGGCGGGTGTCGGCGGGTTTCGACGATCGCATCGCAGAGCGCTGGCTGCGCGGGCGGTAGGGGCCGCGCGCGAGCCACACAAGCCGACTGTGGTCGCCGCGGACGATCCCGGCGTTTTGGTGGCCGCCATGCTCGGCGCGGACATCACCCATGCCCGTGAGTGGGTGGCCGAAGTGCTCGGCGAGCTGGCCGTCGACAACGAGAACGATGCCCGACTGCGCGAGACATGGCTCGTCTTCCTGACCGGCGACGGCAGCTACAAGCTGGCCGCTGAGCGGCTCAACCTGCATTCGAACACGGTCAAATACCGGGTCGGACGGGCCGTGGCCCGCCGGGGCCGCGCGATCGGCGCCGACCGGCTGGACGTGGAACTGGCCCTGCTGCTGTGCCACTGGTACGGCAGCGTGGTTACCCAGCAGCGCCCCGGATAGCAACCGCCGGCCGGTTAGTTATCGCCGCGCCACAACCTACCGACGGGTATTGGTCCCACGCGGACGATGGCACTGCTGCCAAGTACCCCTAACCTCAGCCTTGCGCCCGGCACCGACGCCGACGAAGTGAAATCCAAAGCAACCGAAGGCGATAGTCGATGCCAAGCCCAGACGTTCAGCACGCTGCTGAAATTGCTACACCACATGATTTGCTACTGACCGGTTCGGCGCTCGGCGTCGCAAGCGGGATGATGCCAGACACATCCTGGTCCAGGTTCGCCTTGAATCTGGCGCGCCGCCCGGGCGTCGTCGCCGAAAGGGTGGGGTCGTTGGGGCGCGAGCTCGCCTCGATCGCGATGGGCACATCCGATTGCGCTCCGGCCAAGCCCGACAAGCGATTCAGCGATCCAGCATGGCAGAGCAATCCGTTGACGAAGCGTTCGATGCAGGCGTATTTGGCCGCCGCCGAGCTCGTGGACAACCTGTTCGCCGACGCGGAACTCAATTGGCGCGACGCTGAACGAATCCGATTCGTGCTCGACGTCGTCATGGAAGGGCTCGCACCCAGCAACAACCCGTTGATCAGCCCGTTGGGCTGGAAGGCGATCATCGACACCGGTGGTCTGAACGTCGTTCGAGGGGTGCGACGCTTCCTGCGCGATATGGCCGTGCCGCCGCGGATTCCGTCGATGGTGGAGCCCGACGCATTCACGGTCGGAGAGGATCTCGCTGTCACGCCAGGAGCGGTTGTGTACCGCAACGAGGTGTTCGAACTCATCCAGTACACACCTCAAACCGAGAAGGTGTGGGCGGTGCCGCTGCTGATGGTGCCGCCGGTGATCAACAAGTTCTACATCTTGGACATCGCCCCGGGTCGGAGCATGGTGGAGTACCTCCTGCGCCAGGGTCACCAGGTCTTCGCCATCTCGTGGCGCAATCCGACTGCGGCGCAACGGTCCTGGGGCTGCGACACGTACGGTGGCGCAATCGTCGACGCGCTGGACACGGTCCGAAGGGTGACGGGCTCGGACAGCGCCCATGTTCAGGCGTCGTGCTCGGGCGGCATCCCTGGCGGCCATGACGGCCGCGCATCTAAGTGCGACGGGTGAGGCTGAGCGCATCGCCAGCCTGACGTTGATGGTGACCGTCCTGGATCAGGGGCGGGCGGGCGTGGCCGCGGCCGTCGACGAAACGACCGCCAAACTCGCGATTGCGCTCTCGGCGCGCAAGGGCTTCCTCGACGGCCGAGCTTTGGCCGAGGTGTTCGCGTGGCTGCGCCCGACCGACCTGGTGTGGCGGTACTGGGTGAACAACTATCTGCAGGGACGCTCGCCGACCCCGTTCGACGTGCTGTTCTGGAACGCCGACACCACGCGCATGCCCGCCGCCCTGCATCGCGACATGTTGACGATTGGGCTGCAGAACGCCTTGACCGAACCGGGGGCGGTGCGCATGCTCGGCACCCCGGTTGACCTCGGCACAGTCACGGCGGATACGTATGTCGTCGCCGGGGTTGCCGATCACATTTCGCCCTGGCAGGCCTGTTATCACAGCGCGCGGATGCTGGGCAGCAAAGACCTGCGGTTCATCCTCTCATCGAGGGGACACATCGCCGCGCTGGTCAATCCCCCTGACAACCCGAAGGCTTCCTACCGCGCGGGAAACGTCGACGAACGCGACCCAACACGTTGGGCGGCGTCGGCGGAAACGCACAGCGATTCTTGGTGGCCCGACTTCTCGGCGTGGTTGGCGCAGCGCGGCGGCGAGCAGGAGCCGGCGCCCGCGGTGCTTGGCGGTGACGGGTTGGCGGCGCTGGGTCCGGCGCCGGGCAGCTACGTTCATGTACGTTAACCGCCTCGCGGTGTTGCCGATCCGAGTCCTTGGGACATTGGAGTCAAGCTGCGCCTGCGTCAGCTGCGCAGCCTCGGCGAGCGCCGAAGTCTTCGCCGCGGCGAGATCGCACCTGCTGCGGGTGACCGCCGGTCCGCCGCCCCCGACCGACACGGAGGGCATTGCCGATGTCATAGTGCTCTCCCGTGGGCGCAAGCATGAACGATGAAAACCTTATCGCGGTACTCGGCCAGCAGATCCGGGTCGACATCCGATGGGGCACCGGAATCCCGTTGGTGCTGTGCAACGGAATCGGGGCCAGCCTCGAAGTTCTCGATCCGTTTGTCGCGCAACTGGATCCGGACACCACCGTGGTGCGGTTCGACGTGCCGGGCTCCGGCGCCTCGCCGGATTCGCCGTTTCCGTACCGGTTCCCATACTTGGCCGCAGTGCTGGGAATGCTGCTGAAGAAGGCGGGGATCATCGATCGGCGAGCCGGTTTGTCGCAGGTTGACGTCTTGGGGCTGTCGTGGGGCGGAGGGCTCGCCCAGCAGTTCGCCTTTCAGAACCCGCGCCGGTGCCGCAGGCTCATACTCGTCTCCACAGGTACCGGTTCGCTGATGATTCCCGGCAAACCGCCGGTGCTGGCGAAGATGTTGACAGCGCGGCGATTCCTGGACCATCGCTATGCCGCTTCGATCGCGCCTGAGATCTATGGCGGGACAGCTCGCAGCGACCCGATGATGATCAAGCGCGTCTTCGATCGCCAGCTGATGGCCGGCTCGCGCGTCGGGTATTTGCACCAGCTGCTGGCTGGTGCAGGCTGGACCAGCGTTTTCATGCTGCCGTTGGTCCGGCAGCCCACCTTGATCGTCGCGGGTAGTGACGATCCGATCATCCCGCTGGTTAACGCCAAGATCATGAACCGGCTCTTGCCGAATTCGGCGCTAAATATTCACGACGGCGGCCATGTCGAACTCATCACCAACGCGGCCGAGCAGGCACGGGTGATCGAAGAGTTCCGACGCAAGGCCTAATCCTGAAGGCCGTCAATCTAATTCGACGGCCAGTTCAAGGCGCCGAGGTTGCCGTGCGGTGGCGGACGCCAGCCCAGTCCAGCGTGACCGCCAGGTGTGAATGGCGTGTACCACGGTGACACCGACTGGGATGAACAGTGGGGACAACACCAGCAGGAACGTAAGGATGTGCGGGATGTACGACATCTTGATCTCCTCTTCTCCGCCAAGCAGATTGGGAGGAAGTTAGCCCGCCGGGCCGGTGCGCGGCTTCGTCGTCGGGCAACCAACTCTTCGCGCGAGGTTGTCCTGTGGTGACAATGGCGGATCCCGTTAGCGCCGGGCCACAACCATTCCTGCCGTTTTCGTGTTGCGGGCACGATGGCGACGGGCCGCCATACACCTAATCTGCCTACATGCAACGCTTTGGTGATCCATCGTTCGACCTCTTCAAGCTGTCCGACGAGCACAATGAGCTGCGCGCCGTGCTCCGCGATCTATGCGAGAAGGAAATTGCCCCGTACGCCGCTGACGTCGACGAGAACTCGCGGTTTCCCGAGGAAGCACTCAAGGTCCTCAATGACACCGGGTTCTCGGCGGTGCACGTCCCCGAGGAGTACGGCGGCCAGGGCGCAGACGCCGTAGCGGGTTGCATTGTTATCGAGGAGGTGGCTCGGGTGTGCGCATCCTCCTCGCTGATCCCCGGCGTCAACAAGCTTGGCACGATCGGACTGATCCTCAGTGGCTCAGACGACTTGAAGAAGCAGGTGCTGCCGACGCTGACATCGGGCGACGCGATGGCGTCCTACGCGCTGTCGGAACGCGAAGCCGGCAGCGATCCCGCGTCGATGCGCACCCGCGCTCGCACCGACGGCGACGACTGGGTGCTCAACGGCTCCAAGTGCTGGATCACCAACGGCGGCAAGTCAACCTGGTACACCGTGATGGCGGTGACCGATCCAGACAAGGGCGCCAAGGGCATCTCGGCATTCGTCGTCCACAATGACGACGAGGGCTTCACGGTCGGCCCCAAGGAGCGCAAGCTCGGCATCAAGGGCTCACCGACCACCGAACTGTACTTCGAGAACTGCCGCATTCCCGGCGACCGCATCATCGGCGAGCCGGGCAGCGGGTTCAAGACCGCGCTGGCGAGCCTCGACCACACCCGACCGACGATCGGCGCGCAGGCCGTAGGCATCGCGCAGGGCGCACTAGACGCGGCGATCGCATACACCAAGGAACGCAAGCAGTTCCGCAGACCGGTGAGCGACTTCCAAGGCGTGCAATTCATGCTCGCCGACATGGCGATGAAGGTGGAGGCTGCGCGGTTGATGGTCTACACCGCGGCCGCCCGCGCCGAGCGTGGCGAGCCGGCGCTGAGCTTTATCTCGTCGGCCGCGAAGTGCTTTGCCTCCGACGTCGCGATGGAGGTCACCACCGACGCCGTGCAGCTGTTCGGTGGCGCCGGCTACACCGTCGACTTCCCGGTCGAACGTATGATGCGCGACGCAAAGATCACGCAGATCTACGAGGGCACCAATCAGATTCAGCGCGTCGTCATGGCCCGGGCATTGCTGGCGTGACTCCCTGCTGCCACAACCGCGACTGCTCGTCGTGATTGGTAGCCCTTTGGGCGTCGATCGCGTCGTCGGTGGGCAGGATCGGCGATATCGTGTCATTACAGCAACGGAGGCCATGCCCCCCGGCTGAGGATAGTGACCGTCGATGGCCGACGCCGACCCGCAGGCAACCCAGCGGGATGTGCTCGCAGACATCCCCGCGGAACTGTGCATCTCTGGATTCGATGATGTCGTAGAAATCGGGCACGGCGGATTCGGGGTGGTCTATCGCTGCGTTCAGCCGTTGCTGGATCGCGAGGTCGCCATCAAGGTGCTGACCGGCGACTTGGACCCCGACAATCTCGACCGCTTCCTTCGCGAGCAGCGCGCGATGGGCCGGCTATCCGGGCATCCGCACATCGTGACCATATTCCAGGTCGGCACCACAGCCGGGGGGCGGCCGTACATCGTGATGCCCTGCCACGGCAAGGGCTCGCTGGAAGCGCTGATCCGCCGGCACGGTCCGATGGATTGGTGTGAGACCCTGCGCATCGGGGTGAAGCTGGCGGGTGCGCTCGAAGCCGCCCATCGCGCGGGCATACTGCACCGGGACGTGAAGCCGGGCAACGTCCTGCTGACCGAGTACGGCGAACCGCAGTTGACCGACTTCGGTATCGCCAGGATCGCCGGGGGTTTCCAGACGGGGACCGGAGTAATCATCGGTTCACCGGCGTTCACCGCGCCCGAAGTGCTCGCGGGTGCAACACCGACGCCCGCATCGGACGTGTACTCACTTGGCGCGACGCTGTTCTGCATACTGACAGGTCACGCAGCGTTTGAGCGTCAAAGCGGCGAGCAGGTGGTCGCTCAGTTCCTCCGGATCACGTCACAACCGATACCGGATCTGCGCGAGCAGGGACTGCCTGCCGACGTGGCCGCGGTGATCGAACGGGCGATGGCGCGGGATCCCTCGGCTCGTCCGGCCAGCGCGGCGGCGTTCGGCGACGAGCTCCGCGAGATTCAGCGCACCAACGGTGTGGCCGTCGACGAGATGGCGCGTCCAGTCGACTTGAGCGTGGAGCGCCAGACGTCTCTTGTAGTGCCGGCAACTGTTCGCCGGGATACCGTCGCCACACCGACGCCCCCAACGCCGGCCACCAAGTACCGGCCTCCGGTACCGACCAGATCACTGGTCACCCGCGACCGGCTGATCGATCTATTCCGTGCCGGCGGTCGCCGGCGAGTTGTCCTCATTCACGCGCCGTCGGGCTACGGCAAGAGCACGCTGGCGGCTCAGTGGCGAGAAGAGCTCGCGCGCGACGGCGTCGCGGTTGCCTGGCTGACGATCGATGACGACGACAACAACGTTGTGTGGTTCCTGGCGCATCTGTTGGAATCGCTACGACGGGTCCGTCCAGCTCTGGCCGCGTCGTTGGGGCAGGTGCTCGAGGAGCACGGCGACGACGCCGGCCGCTACGTCCTGACCACGCTCATCGATGAGATTCACGAAAAAGATGATCGGATTGCGCTGGTAATAGACGATTGGCACCGCGTGTCCGACCCTGCGACCACCGCCGCCCTCGGGTTCCTGCTCGAGCACGGATGCCACCACATGCAAATCATCGTGACCAGCTGGTCGCGCGCCGGACTGCCGGTGAGCCGATTGCGAATCCAAGACGAGTTGGTCGAAATAGACTGCGAGTCAATGCGTTTCAATGACAATGAGGCGCGGTCATTTCTGAACGACGTCGGTGGATTGCAGCTGTCGGGCAGCGACGTGGACGCGTTGACCGCATCCACAGACGGGTGGGCCGCCGCCCTGCAGCTGGCAGCACTTTCGCTGCGTAGCGGCGGCGACGCCAGCAGCTTGATTGGCCGACTATCCGGCGCCAGCGATGTGGTCGGCGAGTTCCTGGCGGAGAATGTCGTCGACACTCTGGAACCTGAGCTACGCGAGTTCCTGCTGGCGACGTCCATCACCGAGCGGACCTGCGGTGGGCTGGCGTCGTCGCTGGCTGGGGTGACGCGCGGGCAGGCGATGCTCGAAGACGTCGAGCGACGCGGACTGTTCCTTCAGCGCATGGATGATGACCCGGGCTGGTATCGGTACCACCACATGTTCGCCGAGTTCCTGCGTGGTCGACTGTGCCATGACCGGCCCGACCACCTCGAACAACTCCACCGCATCGCGTCGGCATGGTTCGCCGATCACGGCTACCTCAATGAGGCCGTCGACCATGCTCTGGCCTACGACCCGATCCGAGCGGTCGACCTTGTCGAGCAGGACGAGACAAACCTGGTCGAGCAGTCGAAGATGACGACCCTGCTCGGGATCGTCAACAAGCTGCCGCCGCAGATAGTGGCTTCGCGGACACGGCTTCAACTCACTATCGCGTGGGCGAACCTCCTGCTACAACGACAGGGCCCGATGCAAGCTGCGGTGAACCGGTTTCAAGCCAGCATGACCAACGCAGACCTCGAGGAGACGACACGCGCTGATTTGAAAGCCGAAGCCGACGTGCTGCAAGCGGTCGCGGAAACACACGCCGACCGCACCGAGAACGTGGAAGGTCTGGTCGCAGAAGCGATGTCGAGGCCGGACACTCTACATCCGCAGGTGCCCGGGGTGGCCGGAAATATCGCGGCGTTTGCGGCGATCTACCGATTCGACTTCGACACCGCCCACCGACTGCTTGATTGGGCCTCGCCCTACAACGAGATGATGGGTCCTTTCTCCACCGTCTACGCCCGCTGTTACGGCGGCATCGCCGACAGGTATCGCCTCGACATCCCCGCCGCCCTGCAGAACTTCCGAGAAGCGTTCGAGATCGCTAGTGGCGTCGGACCGCACTCGCACGCCGCCCGGCTCGCCGGAGCGCTACTTGGCCAACTTCTCTACGAGACCGGCGACCTCGCCGAGGCCACGCGCCTGCTGGATGAGAGCTATCAGTTCGGATCCGAAGGCGGCGGAGTGGACTATCTTGCGGCGAGATTCGTGGTCGGCGCCCGAATAAGAGCACTACATGGGGATCGGTCTGCGGCGATCCAGCGCCTTGACGCCGGCATGGACGCAGCACAACGGTTGGGGTTGCCGCGGCTCGCAGCCGCCGTCAACAACGAGCGCATCCGGCTCGGGATCCAGATCGCTCCGGCGGTTGCCGCACGATTGCGATCGACCCGCACCATTCCGCACAACGATGGAGTAGCCACGCTAACAGCAGAACTCGACGAGGATTCAGCTGTGCGCCTGCTGGCAGCCAGCGATTCGCCCGACGATCAGAGGCGGGCATGTAGACGCGCGGCGGATCTTGCCAAGGGAATCGACGGCCAGCGCAGACCCTTGGCGGCCCTCCAGGCGGAGCTCCTCCTGATCGAAACTCTCACTGCGACGGGCCGAGTCGTGGAAGCTCGGGCGGGTGTTACGCACGTCTCGGCACGATGCGCCGAAGTGGGGCTACCGCGCCTGCTAGTTGACGCCGGACTCAGCTAGCGCCGCGAGGCCGGCGTCGATGTGCTGCTGCCCAGCATCCGGCGCAGATAATCAACGTCGCACCGCGGCCCCTGCGGACGACGGGTACATCAACTCCAGCTCCCCGAGATTCGCCGCGGCCGTCACCAGGGGCAGCGCGGCGTTGACGGCCGCCTCATCGCCGCTGGACCCGGCGCGCAGGGCGACCACGAATTCGTCGCTGATCGGCGGCCACGAATTGTCGCTGACCCCCGCAACACGCTCGGCGACCGCCCCGGCGTGCATCTCGAGGATTTCGCGCGCCCGCGGGTATGCCAGCAGCGGCGGCGGCGTCGCGATGTCGGCGATCACCTCTGCCATGATTCGGAGTCGAATGGCGCGGTTGGCAGCGTGCACCACCGGCGACCCCAGATCGGAACTCTCGCCGATCTCCGAAAGATAATGGCGCACAGCGTCATCCACGATCCGTGATGCCGCCAGCGCGTCGTATCCGAGCGCAGTGAGCTTGTGGTCGGTCTCCTCGGAAGCGCCCCGGGTACGCGTCGCACCGAGGCTTGAAGGTACTGCGAGGCGGTGCTGACAGCCTCCCCGATCACCCCATACACCGAGGCGGTGGCGCCGCGCGGCCACAACAACACTGCCGCGATGACCGCGACCACCGCGCCTGCCCCGACGTCTTCGATCCGCAGCAGCCCGGCCCGCCAGCCGGTGGGCACGATGAGGTTGTAGGCGATCATCACCATCATCGTCAGCACCGCCTGTCCCGCGGTGAAGGAGGCCACCCGCGGGACGTAGGCCGCCGCGAAGATCGCTATCGGCATTAGCGTCCACAACACCGCCGGTTGCACACCAACCATCTCGATCAGCGCAGCACCGAGAACGACGCCGATCGCAGTGCCGGTCATCGCCCGGACCACCTTCGTTCCGGTCGTCAGGGCGCTGCTGCCGAGCACCATGATCGCGCCGAGCACGACCCCGATTCCGTGCTGGATCGAAACACATACGTGGTCGCTACGGCCAATGCCAATCCCACACCGGTGCGAATCGCATTGCGTGCGGCCACCGAGCGGTTGGCTATGAACCCCTTCGCGATCCTCCTGACGGCCACTGTTTCAGGGAGCAACCTGTCGGCGGCTCCCGTCTCCGGCAGCCGCATGCCAAGCGCCCTGGCCCATACGGGGCGGGCGTCGGCCGCTGCTGCGGCGGCGATCATCCGGCCGATCAGGTCGACCGACGTCGCGATCGTGTGGCGCCGATGCAATTCCCGCACGAGCACCATCGCATCCTGGTCGTCTTCGGCGGCGAACAGAGCGACGACGTCCCCTCGGTAGCGTCCCCCTGCCACGACACGCAACTCGGACAGTCTGGCGTCCAATTCCTCCCGCTCGACGGCCTTTCTGGACACGAGCGCGCGTTGAGCGTGCGCGCGCAGCACCGCAACACCGCGACCACTGGCGCCTGCATGTCGGCTAGCCCCACGTCCTCGTCATTGCCCACCCGGTCAGTCAGCCACTTCAAGTCGTCGACCACACGCACCAGCGCGCGGCTGCCAGCCGCCAAGCCCACCGGCCGGTAGTCGGCGCTCATGAAGTTTTTCTCCAGCGCCCCCATTGCGCTCGACACCTCGTCGCCCGATCCCACGCCGTCGAGCCGATCGGCCAGCGCCGTGCATACCTGCGCGGCGTGACGGCGCAGATCGTTGTGGTGGCGGGGTGGAAACAGGAACAACGCCGCCGGCACGCAAATGGCGAACGCAATAGCCCACCCCAGCAGCCGCGCGGTGACCGGAGCGGGGGGCGCGCATACCGGAAGCACATACAGCAGCAACGTAACTCGTCGACCCGCCGCTATCGTCTCACTGAGCACCCCGGCCAGCGTCACCGCCGCACCGAGGACGAACGTCAGTGCCACGGCCAACCACGGGATCCGTTGCACTAACGTGCCGATCGTTATCAGCACCGCCCCGTTGAATCCGAGGCCGCAATACGCTAGTGCCCGTACCTGCCGATTGCCGGTGAAATCGACGAGCCCCAGCAGCCAGATCGCGCCTAGCAAGGCGAATAACGCAGTCTGCGAAAGCCCGCGACGGAGTAGCTGACTATGCCCGCTATCTGCACGACGATGGCCGCGCGCAGCGCACGCCGCAACGCATCGCCGTCCGGATCACGAGCGCTCAGCCGCTCAGCGGCCCGTCGCAACACGTCCGAACAGGCGCCACTGCGAGCGCTGTAAGGGCGCTTACCGGTGCGGTACAAGGTCTTTTGGGATCCCCCGCGCACTGGCCAGGAGCGGTTCACCTTTTCGGCACCTGGACGTTCGCGAAGTGACCTTCGCCAGCCAGCACGTGCTCACTAACGTCGAAGGCGCACGTGACTTCGACGAGCTTTCGTAGCCTGCCTTGTCGCCCCCTGTCCAAGTCGATGAAGTGGAGCAGGTGCCGTCGTCCGACGTCTCTACTAGTCCTCCTCGTTCTGTACTCATCATCTGGCCTCCTATATGGTGCTGCGTGCGGCATTGCCGCCACGTTCCAGAATCGCTTGCCTGAAAAGGCCTTTCATCACAGCTGACGCCATGAACTGACTCCGGCTAGCTGTAATGTTTTGGCAATCAGGAGCCAGCCTGAACAGCGACGTCACGCCCACGATGGAAACTGGTTGCACGTCAATACGATTCAAGCGTGCCGCCGTCCATGGCTCCGCAGCCGCTGCCACCTGCCGCGCCTATACGAAATGCTGCCGACGTCGGCTACATCCAGCCGAACGGCGCCCATTGAGCCAGGTCGAGCACGCCTCCACGCAAAGGACCCTCCGGCACCCTCATCGTCCTCGTCCAGATTAGTAGGCGCGGGGCAGCTTGAGCGCTTGGGTGGAGATGTAGTTGAGCACCATTTCCTGCGCGAAGGGCGCATTGCGGAGCAGCCGTGCCTCCCGCCACAGCCGCTCTACGTGGTATTCCTTTGCGTAGGCGTAGCCACCGTGGGTGGACATGGCGCGGTCGCAGGCATCGAAGCCGGCCTCGGCGCCAAGGTATTTGGCCGCGGCGGCCGGGATGCCGCAGTTCTGGTGGTCGTCGTAGAGCTCGGCCGCGTGCATCGCCATCAGCCGAGCCGACTCCAGGCGGATCCACGAGTCGGCCAGCGGGTGGGCGACCGCCTGGTTCTGTCCGATCGGCCGGTCAAACACCACGCGTTCGTTCGCGTAATTCGTCGCCAGTTCGAGCGCGGCCTGTCCGATACCGACGCCCTCCAAGCCCACGACGATGCGCTCGGAGTTCAGCCCGTCGATGAGGTACTTGAAGCCGTGGCCCACCTGACCCACGACTTCGTCGTCACCGACCTCGAGGTTGTCGATGAAGAGCTCGTTGGAGTCGATCGCCGACCGGCCCAGCTTTTCGATCTCGCGGACGGTGATCCGGTCGCGGTCCAGGTCGGTGAAGAAGAGCGTCATCCCATCCAGCGGCTTGTCCTCGTTGCGGGCAGACGTGCGCGCCAGCAACAGGATCTTGTGGGCGTTCTGCGCGTTGCTGATCCAGACCTTCTGGCCATTGACGACCCAGCCGCCGTTGACCTTCTCGGCCTTGGTCTTGATGCGCGAGGTGTCCACCCCGGCGGTGGGCTCGGTGACGCCGAACGCCATGAGGATCTCGCCCCGGGCGAGCTTGGGCAGGAACTCCTGCTTCATCGCCTCAGAGCCGTGGCGGATGATCGGGGCCGGTGGGAAGAGGTAGAAGTGGACCGCGGAGGCGCCGCTCGCGCCGGCGCCCGAGGCGGCGATCTCTTGCATCATCACGCCGCACTCGGCGATACCGAGGCCCAGCCCGCCGTACTCGTCGGGGATCAGGGCGCCGAGCCATCCGCCCTGGGCGAAGGCGTTGACGAACTCCCACGGGTATTCGCCGCGCTTGTCCTTGTCCCGCCAGTACGCGTAGTCGAAGCTGCGGGCCAGCTCTCGGGTGGCCTTGCGGACGACGTCGATGGTGCTGTCTTCAGTAGCGCTCATTGATTCTCTCCGGCGACGAGAGATCGCGGCACCTTGGTGCTGCGTGCGCGCAGCCATTCGCCGAGTGCCTTGGCCTGCGCGTCCAGCCGCAGTGATCGAGGTGGCGCCGGTTCCGAGCAATCCTCGGATGAGGAAGTTGACCGCGCCGAGGTTGGGCAATTCGTAACGCTAGATTGCCAATTCGCGCGTTTCGGGAAGGAGGCGCCGCAGTTCGTCGACGGTCAGGGTCGACTTCAGCCACTCCCATGCTTGAGGGTCGCGAACCCAGACGCCGAGATTCGCGTCGCCGCCCTTGTCGCCGGAGCGGGCATGCACAATCTCACCGAGTGAGGCGACGACGAGTTCGTCGGTCCACGATGCTTGCGCGACCGCCGGGTCGCCCAGCGGAGTCACCTCCCGCCGAGCGTCCTGTGAGTTGCCCGGTGTGATGGTCTCGGTCGTGCCGTCATGGTGGTGGACCGTGTGCTCGAGCATTGCTTGGTCGAGCAGTGCGGGCCAGTAGACACCGAACGCTGACCCGGGTTGTGGCGGGCCGAGCGAGTACAACCCGGGGTAGCTGGACAGGGCCAGCTCGACCATCTGCGACGAAAAGCCACGCCCGGCAGCCTCTTTCGTGCCCTGCACTGCGATCCTCAGTAGCTCGGTTCCGGCGTTCTGGCTGTCGGGATCGTGCTGGGCCTGCCCGATACGGTCGATCGCGGCCGCGTTGAGCCCGTCGACGGCGTCGATGTAGCGGTGAACGGATCGCTCGACGAGCGCGGCCTTCGCGTCGAGGTCGATGCCGGTGAGCGCGAGGATCATGCTGTTCTCCCATCCTCCGACCCCGGTGATCGCGACCTTCGTCGTCGCCGGTGGCGCCGACCCGCGAACGCCGCGGATCTGGACGCGGTCGTCGCCGAGGTCGGTCAGCGTGGCGGTGTCGAGGTGTGTGATCACGTCGGAGTTGAGGTAGGCGGGATCACCGATCTCGTAGAGCAGTTGAGCTGTGACGGTGTCTCGGGTGACGGCGCCGCCGGTGCCCGGGTTCTTGGTGATCACTGAGGAGCCGTCGGCGTCGATTTCGGCGATCGGGAACCCGGGCTGCACGAGGTCGGCAATGGTACGAAACCCGGAGAAGTTGCCGCCAGTCGCTTGAGGCCCGCATTCGATGACGTGTCCGGCGGCGACCGCGCCGGCGAGCGCGTCGTAGTCATTTGGGGTCCAACTCCACCACCAGGCGGCGGGACCGACGACCACGGAGGCGTCGGCGACCCGGCCGGTGATGACGATGTCGGCGCCGTTGTCCAGGGCGCGGGCGATGCCGAATCCGCCCAGGTACGCGTTAGCCGTCAGGGGCTGATGCGGCCAGGACGACAGCGGCTCGCCGCTCGTCAGGTGCGGCAGCGCATGGCCCGCTTGCTGTAGGGCGTCGAGGCGACCGAAGACATCGTCGCCGTCGATGTGGGACACGCGCAGGTCGTAACCGCGGCGTGCGACCAGGGCTCGGGTTGCGTCGGCCAGCCCGGCGGGGTTGAGCCCTCCGGCGTTGACGACGAGCTGATCCCGTTCGCGACGAGGTCTTCCAGCGCCGCTGCAAGATGGTGCAGAAACGTCGTCGCATAACCCTTGGTGCTGTCTTTGGCGCGCGCCTTGCCGAGGATCAGCATCGTGACCTCGGCGAGGTAGTCGCCGGTGAGGACGTCGATGCCGCCGGCTCGGGCCATGTCGGCCATCGCCGAAGCGCGGTCACCGTAGAAGCCAGAGCAGTTGCCGATGCGGATCGGGACGCTGCCCGCGTCCTGGTGCTGATGTCATGGTGTCGCTCCCCGTGTCTTGCTGACCCACACCGTCCCTTCGAACCCCACCTCGCCGGAGGGGTGCTGCTCGATGAGCTCGAGGGTCATGGCTGTCGCCGTCGGCCGCGGTCACCCGGGCGGTGTAGGCCAGATCGGCGGGCGCATAGACGGGCTTGCGCAGGCGATAGGTGACCTTCGCGACTTGCCACTCGGGCCGAGGCCCTCGGTGACGCAGCGCAGGGCGAGCGCCGCCCGCAGGTGGGAGTGCAGCGCGATACCGGCGTGGCCCTCCTCGCGTGCGTAGGGCTCGTCGAAGTGGATGCGGTGCGGATTCCAGGTGACCGCGCTGTAGCGGAACAACTGAAGCGGGTGGCCGTGTGCTTGAGCGGCGGAAGCTCGTCTCCGACCCGAAACATGTTGGACATCACGACTCCTGGACCGGGTTGCGCAGCACCACGGTGCGGCGGTTTCGGTTGAGGACGGCGCCGTCGGCGGACATGAAGGTGTGCATTGTCGTGACGAAAACGCATGGGCCGGACCGGGTCTGCTTCGGGGTGACGGACTCGAGGGTCGTCTCCAGCACCACCTCCGTCCCCGCGACGACGGGATTGACCAACTCCATCTCCTCGCCGGCGCCCATCACGCGCAGCCCGAGGTCGCCTCACCCAGTGGCATTTCACCGTCGACGGGCGTTCCATCGGCTTGCAGGCGGGTTTCCGGAGTACCGACGCCCCATTCGACGATCGCGGCGAGCAGGTTGGGTGGTGCGACGACGTCGGCGTGCCCGGCCGACCATGCGGCCTCCCGGTCGTAATGGCTCGGGTCGAGGGCACCGATGGTCATCGCGTAGCGCCCGATAGTCACCGCATCCACCGTGCCCAGATTGCGTCGCGACAGAACGGTTCCGATCCGCGGCTGCGTTTCGGTGTAGTACTGCGACAGTGGTGTGCCGGGTTCAGGCGTGAACGACATGCTCATCTCCTCGCCGGACAGTTCCGCTAGGACCTCGTCTGTCGATTGACCCAGCGGGCGGAGCGGCCCGCAACGGACCGACCGGCGAATCACTCAGGCGCAGAGCACATCCCGGCACGGGGACCCGTCCCCGCGCCGCGTGCTCGACATACTGGATCATGCCGCGCTGGATCAGGTGCTCGTCGCTGTCGACCTCACGGATCGACTTGACCGGCGCACACGGCACGCCGGCCGCCTGCAGGTCGCGGACCAGCTCGGCGCGTGTCCGGGCCCTGGTGACCGACGACACCTCATCGTCGACCGCATCGATGTTGACGACCCTGTCCTTCTCGGTAAGGAATCTGGGGTCGTCGATCAGCTCGGGCCGGCCCAGCGCGGTCGCCACGCCCCGCCAGTGCCGCTCGGAGATGCAGATGATCGCCAGCCACCCATCGCTCGCCTCGTAGATGTTGTACGGCGCGACCGCCATCCCCGAGTGCCGGTTACCGGTGCGCTCGGGCAACTCTCGGTCGGGATCGTTGTGCAGCCCACCCAGACTCGACGCCAACATCGGATAGATGGTGTCGTGCATCGACACCTCCACGATCTGCCCCCGCCCCGTGCGTTCACGCTGGAACAGGGCCGCACTGATCGCCCCGAACAGATGGATGCCGCCGGAGAAGTCCACGAACGCAGCCCCGGCCTTGGTCGGCGGCCCGTCGG
>CAWJDL010000012.1:0-184415 GCA_963841555.1 uncultured Actinomycetota bacterium | reverse complement strand
GGAGCAGCCGTAGCGGATGTCGGAGGATTTCGGCAGCAGCCAGCACAAGCAGGGGTTTGCGGGCGGTGTACTTATTTGGAGCATTCGTCCCCCAGCGGTGAGGAAGCGGTATACGGTAGTGCCGCAAGCCGATCTGCGGACCGTCATGGATGCCGATAGCTATCCATGACTGGTCGAATTGCCGTAGCGAAGTGGGGGGTTTTGATGGCCGTCAACTTCGAATCCGAGAAACTGTCCGCCGGCCACGCGAAGCGATCCGAAAGCGAAGACCGCACACCCCTGGTCAACTACGGCTTGCAGCAGTCAACGGCGGTGCGCATCGTTGATCCCAAGACCAGTACTGTGCCGTGCCCCCGCATACTTCTTATTGGCGCAGGAAGATTTGGGAAAAAACACCTGTCCACGCTTAAAGGACTTCACGAGCGGAACGCACTTCGGCTTGAAGGGGTCGTGGTGCGCACAAAAGGAAGCGCCGAATCGTTGCGCGGAACGATCGAATTTCCGATATTCGAAGAATTGAACGATGAATTGCTCTCATCGGTCGATGGCGTTGTTATCGCTACGCCGATGGAGACACATGCAGACCTTGTTCGGCGGGTATTGCCACACGCGCATGTCTTGGTCGAAAAACCACTCGGGGTGAGCAATGAAGAGGTAGAAGATCTCGTGCGATTTGCGAGAACGCAGCCGCGGGCACTCATGGTGGGGCACATCATGCGTTTTGAACCCACGGTAATTCGATTAAAAGAAATGATCCGCCGTGTTGATCCGCTCGGCATAGAGATATCGTTCATTCAACCCGAAAAGGATGACTTGGGTCGCGATATCGACCTAGAATTATTGCACCCGTTCGACATCGTTGATTTTTTGTTTGACGAAAAACGCCTGCTTCGAAAGCGCACCACCAAGTTGACGGACCGCTCCCACCTCGTTGGTGCGCAATATACAGGGAATTTGCATGCCCTGTATCGTTTTGGATGGGCAGGAGAGAAGAAGATACGGACGATAAAGCTCCTGGCAGATGACCTCGTTGTGTCCGCAGACCTACTTACCGGACAAATCGTTACGTGTAAAAACGGGCAAATCGCGAGCGAGATCGATTGTTCTGACCCCGTGACCCCGCTTGGGCGCGAATTGTCGCATTTTCTCCGTGTTATCGGCAGGCAAGTAATCGACTACCCGGACGCAAAGCTAGGCGCACGCGTAGTCAAGATCGCACTCCAGGATCGCGGAAGTAAGGCGGGAACTGAAAGGCCGAGAATAGCCGTGATCGGGGCGGGAATCTTCGGAACGAACTGCGCGATCGAGTTGTCGCCAGGATTTGATGTAACGCTGTTCGAGAAAAATGAAGGTATATGCACCGAAGCCTCGAAATATAACCAGTACCGGCATCATTGGGGCTATCATTACCCCCGAAGCCAGGAAACCATTGATGATATTGCGGCGACGATCGGTCCGTTCGAAGAGCGATACGCGGCCGCGATTATTAGGAATTTTCCGACATACTATAGTGTGGCAAAACGCGGCTCAAAAGTAAGCAGCGAAGCATTTCGTGAATTCTGTCGCAAGAACGACCTTGACTACCACGAGGAATATCCCGACAAAAGATTTCTTGACCGGACGAAAGTGGACGCAAGTCTCAAAACCTTTGAGCCCATCTACGATTTCAAGCAGATGAAAAAGATCACCGCAGACCTGCTGGAAGCATCGGGCGCCAAATTGCGCTTCGATAGCGAGATCGTCGGCGCGCGCATCACCGAAGACGGAAGAATATTGCTCATCGTTAAAAACGCGAGCGGCAATACCACCGACGAAATTTTCGACCATGTGGTGAACGCGACCTATGCTCGCCACAACCATTTTCTCAAATGGCTGGGATTCCCGATCAAGCCGATCCGAGTCGATCTGGTCGAGGTCGCCTGGGTAAGGCTCGGCATACCAAAGATCTCTTTTGCGGTCATGGATGGTCCTTTCACGAACATCGTACCGACAAACGAAGAAGGGTTGTTCACGCTCGTTCACATTAAACATTCCGTCCGGAGGCGTTTCGTTCCAAAAGATGGACTAGTGCCATCTGATATATTTCGGGAGATAGGACCGCCCGTGACGGAAAAGGTCATTCGTGAGAGTGCAAAGTGGCTTCCCATCGTGCGCGACGCCAAAGTGGAGAGCATCCATTATGTGTTGCGCGGAGTGAATGCGTATAGAGAGCATGATGACATGCGCACTTCGGATATCACCGAACATGGATTCGGCTGCTACTCGATCCTTGGGGGGAAGATCATCCATGCGGTTTCGGTCGCCCGGGAGCTCGCACGAAGGATCAATGCGCAATCTTCATGATCCGTTTTTCACTCAATCGGCGATGAGCTAAATTACCCCCTCGACCAAGTCTTGATAATGCTAACGCGCGACCATATGGACCGCATAGCATCCAAGATCCATTATCGTGCCCGGCAAGGGAGTAGTAGCAGAGCCAATGCGGAATGGCGGCGTGGTGGTTACTCGGCAGAACCCGCTGAACGGGCCATCCACCCACGGCCACGAGTGGAAGTCACCGCCGAAACACCGATCCGAACCCCGCCCAAGCCGGCACGTCACCCGCGCGAAAGATCCGGGCTAGACGTCCCAGGAGTAGCGGAGGCGTTTGTTCACAAAGATTTCGTCAAAGAAAAGTAGGCCCTGGTACTCGAAGCCTGATGTTGTCAGTAAGTCATAGACTTCAGAGAAGGTATGAGTGTGCTCTACGCCTATGATGTTGACCTGCACCCTTTCGAAGTCAATACCACCCAGAACTTCGATCTCAGCACCTTCGACATCGATTGAGAGGTAGTCCACGATTTTCACACCGGAATCGTTGAGCACGGTATCGATACGATGACATGGCGCGGTCGTTCGAGTTTGGTTGAGCTTCATGGGCTTGCGTATCCACTCTATCCACTGAAGTTGGTCCATGTGGTCAGGTATTCCACTCAGCATGGCGCCCCCATGGGTCGAGTCGAATATCATCGATAGCATGTTGCGGGGTAGACGCGACTTAGCGCCGTTGCGCTGGTCTCGTTCGGAGAGTGCCAGGAAGGGAACCTGTCCGTCCCGATGGTATGCGCACGCTTGGATCAAACGGCAGGATCGAGTGGCTCGTAGAACCTCAAATGAGGACGGGTTGGGCTCGAACGCAATACCTTTCCATTGCAAGTGTTTTTCGAAGTAAAACGTATTGCTGCCTAGAATTCCGTCGAATGCGCCCACGTCAATAAAGAAGCCCGGTCCTCGGTTCTTGAAGAACCACCGATTCAGGAACATATCTTGTCCCATTTGGCTTTGGTAACCCTGTCTAAGCCGCTCTGGAGAGAAAACATCTCGATAGATGTCTTTTGCGGATAGTTCGGGATCGTGATTCCGGAACAGGTAACCTATTGCTCCGCCGGTGGGTCCAGGCGTCATTGTTTTGTTTAGAGTTATTCTTAAAAGGTATGGCTCGGTGAGGGAAGCAATCCCTCGAATCAGGGAAAACCGGGCCAAGTAGATGATTGCTCCCAGCGCGATTCCTTGGAACAGCCGCAGAGCCTTAGTGAGATAAGCTAACATTACTAGCACACCGTTGTTCGGACGTCGAATCCAGCTCTGGCGGATCGCGAGCCCGCGTTCGCGCACGTGGGCTGCACCGCCACGCAGTGGCGGTTGTGCGATGAGCGCATCGACGCCACCCGACCGCCCGGATCAGGGCGGCTCCCGCAGATGCACGCCAGCGCGCTTGAGCGGCCGGCTGCGAACTGGCGGCGTGCCTCGCGCGAGATCAGCCACGTCCCCACCTCGACGCGCTGACCCAACGAGATGTTCTTCTCACCATGCTCCGATCGCCGCTGTTTGTCTTGTGCCACAACCACATCGTGCCGTCATACGAAAGCTGCCGTGCGCAAAACATGAAATTATCACCGTTTCGCCGGGTCTAGTGCTGCTGCTTGTGCGGGCCGGCGATGTCGACGCGCTGCTACGGTGTTCAGGAAGATTGAGAATCTTCATTGCGAGGCATGGCCTGTAGCGAGCCAGTGGAGCGTCGCTTCATCCAAGTTCAAAGAGAGTGCGGCCACGTTCTCGGCGAACTTCTCAAACGTCGAGCAGCCGACCACGGCAAACGCCTGGAGCGGGTGGCGCAGCACGTAGGCGAGCGCAACCTGCGCGACGGTGACTTGATGTTCACGCGCGAACGTCCTTGCGCGATCGAGCCTTTGGATATTTTCTTCGGTGCCGAAGTAGGTTGCACACCACCGGCCGCGGTTGCCGCCCGGATTCTTCGGATCGTAGTGATTGGAAAAAAATCCACGGGCGAGGCTGGACCACGCAAACACCGGCAGCCCCTGCGTCGAATACCATTCTCTTGCGGCGCGCTGGCCGTCGCCTCCGAGTGTGACAGCGCCAGGCCACGGAGATCGCGTCCACTCAGCAAGGCTGAATTGAACACTCGACGCGCTAAATGGTTTCAGGCCTTTGCCGGCGGCAAACATGTCGGCGCTAGTAATTCGCTCGTGCGACCAGTTCGACGCACCTATCGCGCTGATCTTGCCTTCGTCCATGTGACGGTTGAGCCGCTCCATGACCGCTCCGACCCGTGCACTGGGGTGGTCGAAGTGAAGCAGATACAGGTCAACAAAATCGGTGCCGAGCGCCTTGAGGGATGCGTGCAGGTCGTGCGTCACATCAGACGCAGAGAGCCGCGGACGTCTTGACAAGAGGTGGGGATGGCATCCCTTGCTGATGACCACAACCTTGTCGCGGTTGCGGCGTTCCCGAATCCAGGCCCCCAGCGTCCGTTCGCTGTCCCAATATATGCGCGCCGTGTCAAATGTGTTGCATCCGAGCCCGAATGACCGATCCAAAAGTGAGAAGGCTTGTTGCTCAAGGGTTCGACTTGGCAGCCATGGCAGAACCCGGCCCCGCAATCGATCGGTGCCGAACACGATTCGCGAGACCGGCTTATCAATCCCGGCAACGTTCCCGTAGTCCATTCAGTTCGTACACTTCACATAGTCGCGAACGATGAACCGACACGCTCGAACGGTGAGGGCCATCATCGTGAGCGTGGGATTCTGAAATCCGGAGGAAACAAAGCATGCACCGTCGGTCACGAACACGTTGTCAACATCCCAACACTGACAGTACGAGTTCAGCACCGAATTGTCCGGTGTGTCGCCCATACGCGCGCCGCCGGTCTCGTGAATGGCAGGATAGTCATCGACGATGTCCAGATTCCTGCCGGCCCCGAACAGGACAACGTTCAAGCCGCCTTCGGTCAGCTCCTTGACAGCCCACGAGCCAGAGGCTCCAGAGCCCACCATCGATGGCGTCATAGGTTGATTCGCTACTGCGCATAGGGGCCGTGTCTCGTTTCATGCGTACTTATCTCGTCCGCCACTGGCAGCGACCATCGCCACAATCGCACCGCCTGGCCACAAAGGATATGCGTGCCTACCGCCGTGCATCGCCGGTTTGACTGCGGACCAAACCTCGCCGAAAACGCCCACACGCGGCGATCGATCATGTCGAGCATCCGTAGCGAGTTTTCTCCCGCCCAGCGGCGATCCCATCAACCCACGCCAAGGCAACCGGCCAATGTTACCGGCGCCGATCATCCCGACGGCCCGCCCTTGCCGATCAGCCAACACGCTTCTGGCGGGCGAAATTTTCCAGGAGATCAGCGGCGGCCGCAACGCTTTCGGCGGGTTTGGTCATCCGGGTGGCGATCTCGCGGGCCCGCGCGACGTAGTCCGGGGCGAGGATGGTCCGCAGGTCCGCGACCAACGACTCGCGGGTAGTCCTCCCAAAGCGCCGGGCGGTACCCACCTTCAGCCGTTTGACCGCAGCTCCCCAGAGTGGCTGCTCGCCCAACAACCACAGGATCAACGTGGGAACTCCGGCGCGCAGGCCCGCGGCCATGGTGCCCGGACCGCCGTGGTGCACGACCGCGCGGCAAGCCGGAAAGGCGGCCGCGTGGTTCACCGCGCCCACCACCTTGACATGCTCGAAATGGGGGAGGTCGCGGAAGTCGCTCCAGCCGGAGCAAACCAGCGCCCGCTCTCCTAACTCCGCGCATACCCCGCCGATCATGTCAAGGGTGTCGGCCGGAGATTCGACCGGTATGCTGCCAAACCCGAAATAGATTGGCGGTGTTCCCGCGGCAATCCACGACGCGATCTCCTCATCGGCATCCGTCGCCAACTCCATCGTCAGCGCGCCAACAAAGGGCCGTTGGCCATTCCACTTCGCCCATTCGGCTGCCAGCCCGGGAACGCACACCTCGTCGTAGGCCTGGATTTCCAGTGATCCGCGTTCGGCGATCCGTCGCGACGTGGGGCCTGTGGCCTTCGGCAGGCCCAGTTCACGGCGCTGCGCGTCCTCGGCCTTCTTCCACATGTGCCAGACCAGCCACTCGGTCACCGTCATTGTGGCGCGGCCCAACGGCGCCGGCAGGAAGGGCAGGAACTGGCCGTTGGCCCGCAGCGGGGCATGATCCAGCGTGGCCAACGGAATGTCGTAATACTCCGCGACATTGGCAGCGACGCTATCTAAAACCATGCCGGTGAATATCAGGTCGGCCCCCTCCGCCAGCGACGTCAGCGTCGTGCTCATTTCCCCCCAGGACTGGAAAGTGGGCTCCCAAGATTTGCGCCACACCGTGATCAGATCCCGGGTCCTCCAGAGGTTGCCGAAGAGATCCCTCCAGAAGTTGCGGTGCGCGTCCATCGTGGCCTGCGTATCCAGCCCGCAAGCGACCGCCGAAAGCCCAGCCGCCTCGACGAAGCCAACCACGTCGGGCGGGACAGCCATGCGCACTTCATGCCCGCGGTGCAGCAGCTCACGGCCGACAGCGGCGCAGGGCTCGACATCGCCACGTGTCCCATGGCCTGCCAGCACAAATTTCATTGCGAATCCTAGCCTTTCACTTCCCGTGCGCGTTCTACGAAATGAAAGCGGAAGCCTGGCGTGCCCGGCTTTGCGCGGCCGCTACCACGGCGGGAGCTTCTTCCACCGAGTCGGCGTGTCCGCCAACTGCTTACTCATACTTCTAACGGTTGGCGCGTCGAATAGAGCGGTCACCGCAAGGTGGAAATCGAAGGCTGTGTTGATCGCGGCAATTGCGCGCATCGCGGCGAGCGAATTCCCGCCGGGTCGAAAAACGACTCATCGACGCTGACGCGGTCTACACCCAACACCTTGGCGTAGATGCCAGCCAGGATCTGCTCGACCAGGGTGGCCGGGGCGCGACCACCATCACCGGTGTCTTCGGGTGTGGACTCCGCCGTGGTCGCCGGCTGGGACACCCTCGTTTGCCCCACCCGTCAAGCCGAGCGTGCTCACCCCTATTAAGCAGACTGCTCGTCGACAACCGCTGTGTGGGGTCGGCGGTCATGGCCGCCAACGCCCGCTTGAACCGCTCGATCAGCGCTTCGATGGTGGGCACGTCGAAAATATCCGTGCGAAACTGGACGCGAAGGTCTAGTTCGCGGCCCGGCACGGCTTGGATCGTCAGTGGGTAATGGTAGTAGTCGCGTTTTTGACCTCGGTGATCACCAACTCGCCGTCGCCCCCCGCACGCGGCGGTGTCGGTCGGGTAGTTTTCGTACACGAAAACGGTGTCGAATAGCTGGTCCTGACCGGTGATGCGGTGTATGTCGCTGAGCGCCAGGTGCTGGTGCTCGAGGGTGTGGTTGTGGGCGCTCTGCAGCTGCTCCAGCAGGTCTGCGGTGGTGGTTGCCGGCGTGATGTTCGCCCGCACCGGCACCGTGTTGATCAACAGCCCCACCATCGAGTCCGCGCCGGCCACCTCGGCCGGCCGACCCGAGACCACGGCGCCGAAGGCGACATCGTGCTGACCGGTCAACGAGCACAGCAGCTGCGCGAAGGCGGCTTGCAGCACGGTGCTGACGGTGGTGTGGTGCGAGCGCGCCAGCTCGCCAAGCGCCCGGGTGGTCTCCTCGGACACCGAAACGATTGAAGATCTCGCGGCCCGAGCCCTAACCGATCCGGCGGACCCACCAAGGTGGGGGTATCAAAACCGGCCAACACCTCACGCCAGGCCGCTTGGGCAGCATCCGCGATCCCGATCCGCCAGCCAGCTGACAAACCTGCGATACGACCCGGCCCCGGGCAGCCGATGCCCGTAATAGCCGGCAAATATTTCCCGCAGCAGGATCTGCAGCGACCAGCCATCCATCAAAATGTGGTGATTAGTGAGCACAAACCGGTGGCGATCTGCCGCGGTGCGGACCACAGCCACCCGAAAGGCCGGCTGGGTTGGCGAAGTCGCAGACCGCGGCGCGTTCGGCCGCGCACAGCCGCTGGATCTGCTCCTCGACATCGACTCGCGCGGCCGCGGTCCAGTTCGATATACCGCCACGCCGGCGCGGGATCGGCCGGGATGATCTGCACCGGCTCGTCGAACTGTTCACAGAATCGGGCCGCCAGGTTGGGATGCCGGCTGACCACCGTGTGCACCGCATCACGCAGCCGGTGCTGGTCGAGGGCACCGGTGATGGCGATATCCAACTGCACCGCATACACATCGTCGCCGGATCCCTGCCCAGCACTGGCGTGAAACAGCAGCCCCTGCTGCAGCGGGGTCAGCGGCAGCACATCAGCGACCCGGTAGTGCTGCTGCAGTTCGTCGATCTGCTGTTGGCTCAGCCGGGCCGGCGCGATATCAGACGGCGTCAACCCGCCCCCACCGCGGCGCACATGCGCGCAGATGCCGGCCAGAGCGTCAAACCACAACCGGCTCAGCCGGCTGACCTGCTCCCGCTCAACTGCCGAGGGTGCCCACGTCCAGTTGGCCTGCAGATGCGGGCCGGTGTCGGTGTCGGCGGTGCTGGCATTGAGCTCGATGGTGTGCGCAAGCGTCAGGGGTATCGCCAGGCTGGCGCCAGCGACTGCCAAGCCGTCTTCGCTGACCCGCCAGAACTCATCGGACAGTTCGACGGCCGCAGCACCCAGACGCCCCAGATAGTTAAACCCGATCGACGGGTCTGCCACGTCCAGATCGACATCGGGGTTCAAATAGCGCAGCACACCATAGGTCAAACCATCCGGCAGCGCCCGCAACTGCTCCTTGGCATCCTTGACCACCGCCCCCAGCGCAGCCTCACCGGCAATCACCTGCGCCCACGACAGCCCACCTACCGCCAACGCCACCGGATACTTGGTGGTAAACCACCCCACCGTGCGCGACAAATCCACATCGGCACCCAACTCCTCCTGGCGCCCATGACCCTCCACATCGATGCCAACCGGCGCACCGCCGGTGCCCAAAAACTCCGCCACCGCCAACCCGAACGCAATCAACAAAATGTCGTGCACGCCGGCATGAAACGCCGCCGGCACCTCACCCAGCAGCATCCGGGTCGTCTCGACATCCAACTCCACCGACAACAACCCCGCATTGGCATAGGTATCCACCCCAGGCTCCACCGCCGGCAACACCGCCGGCGTCGCCGCCACCTGCCGCCACACCTCGGCCTGCTCCAAGACCTGCGGGCGGTGGGCATACTCAGCCAGCAGCGACGCCCACCGGGCAAACGACGTCCCATCCCCCGACAACGCCACCGGCTGCCCACCACGATGCTGAGCCCACGCAACGTTGAGGTCCTCCAACAACACCCGCCACGACACCCCATCAACCGCGAGATGATGAACGATCAACACCAACTGGCCCGTGGCGCCCACCCACACCGCGCTCAGCATCACCCCAGCGGCCGGGTTCAACCGCGACCGCGCATCCGCCACCGCCTCATCAGTAAGCACCGTCCGCCTCCTGCAGGCACCCGCCCGCATGCACCGACCCCGCCTCGGGCACCGTCAACGACCAGCCCCCGCGACCATCATCGTCGACGCGCGCCCGCAGCATGGCATGCCGATCCAGCAAGGCCTGCAACAGCACCACCACATCGGCCTCGGTCACCCCAGCGGGTGCCTGCATCACCACCGTCTGATTGAACTGATCCACCGGGCCATCCAGGCTGCGCAGCCAACGCATGATCGGGGTCGCCACCATATGCTGGACACCCTCATCAACCAAGTCATCCGCACCGGTGGGCGCCATGGCCACCTGGGCAATTGGAGTCAGCCGGGCCACCCTGGCCACCCGGGCGACGGTCTGCTCAACGAAAATGTCGCGCGGCCGGCAGCGCACCCCGGCGAGAAGGGCGCGCGCCACCACCTGCATCGACAAAATGCTGTCCCCGCCGAGTTCGAAGAACGACTCGTCGACGCCGACCCGTTCCAGCCCCAACACCTGGGCGTAGATGCCGGCCAGGATCTCCTCGGTGGGATTGCCCGGGGCATGGTAGTGATCGACCTCTTGGTATTCCGGTGCCGGCAAGGCCCGGGTGTCGAGTTTGCCGTTGACCGTCAACGGCAACGCGTCGATCACCACCACCGCGGCCGGCACCATATACACCGGCAACCGGTCAGCCAGCGCGCGCGCGCGGCCGGTCGGCCGGATCGGCGGTCCCGGTGACATAACCCACCAAACGCTTATCACCGGGGCGGTCCTCGCGGGCGATCACCACCGCCTGCTCCACCCCATCCAGTCCGGCCAACGCGGCCTGGATCTCACCCAGCTCGATGCGATACCCGCGGATCTTGACCTGATCATCAGCACGACCCAGATACTGCAACTGCCCATCGGCACCCCAACACACCAGATCCCCGGTGCGATACATCCGCGCCCCCGGCCCCCCGAACGGACACGCCACAAACCGCGACGCCGTCAACCCCGACCGGCCCACATAGCCACACGCCAGCCCGGCACCGGCCACATACAACTCACCGACCACCCCCGCCGGCACCGGCCGCAACCACTTATCCAGCACGAAGAAGCCAAGATGCGCCAACGGCACCCCGATCGGGCTGGCCGCGCTCTCGACGTCGCCGTCGACGATCTCCCGGAACGAGGCATGCACCGTCGTCTCGGTGATGCCATACATGTTGATCATCCGCGGCAGACCCGGATGGTTATGCAGCCACGCCTCCAGACGCTGGGGTTCCAGCGCTTCCCCGCCGAACACCACCGTCTCCAGCTTGAGCTGTTGTCCCCGCTCGGGCTGCAACGCATCGGCGGTCTGCAACGCATAAAACGCCGACGGGGTCTGACTCAACACATTGACCTGTTCGCTGACCAGCAAGGCGTGCAGGTCTTCCGGTGAGCGGACCACCGAATCGGGCACCACCACCAGCCGCCCACCATGCAGCAGCGCACCGAAGATCTCCCACACCGAGAAGTCGAAGGCCAACGAATGACACTGCGACCACACCTGCCCCGCCGACAGCTCCAGCTCACCGTCCAATGCCTCCAGCAGCCGGGTCACATTGCGATGAGTGACCGCCACCCCCTTCGGCACACCGGTAGTCCCCGAGGTGTAGATCAAGTACGCGACATCATCGGCGGCCGGCGCCGGCAACGCGGTGCCGGGCTGGGTGGCAATACGCGGGTCGTCGACATCGATGACCAGCACGATCGGATCCGTCCAGCCGCGGGCGCAGATCCGCGGTGGTGATCGCGGCGATCGGCGCCGCATCGCCGAGCATGAACCCGATCCGCGCGTCGGGATGCGCCGGATCGATCGGCACATACGCCGCCCCGGTCTTGAGCACCGCCAAAATCGCCACGACCGCCTCAACCGACCGGTTAAACAGCAGCGCCACCCGCTGCCCCGGACCCGCACCCTGACCGACCAACAAGTGCGCCAACCGGTTCGACGCCTCATCCAGCTCGCGATACGTCAGTGACCGGCCCTCGAAGGTCAGCGCCACCGCCTCCGGAGCACGCGCCACCTGCGCAGCGAACACCGCCGGAATCGACACCGCCGCGCCTCACCGGCTCGGTCAACACCGCCCGATTACCCCACCCATCCAGCCGGGCATACTCGGCCTCATCCAGCACATCCACCGACGACAACCGCCGCGCCCGGATCAGCGATCATCGCCATCCAACACCCGCCGCAACCGCTCAACCAGTGTCTCGATGCTGGCCGCGTCGAACACATCGGTGCGAAATTCCACCCCCCCACCGATCCCGGCGGGCTCACCGGCCTCGCTCCAGCGCTCGGCCAGGGAAAACGTCAGGTCCGTGCGGGCGGTATGGGTATCCACCGGCAGCGGCGTGACCTGCACATCACCCAAGGCCAGCCCGGCGGCGGGGTCGTTGTCCTGCCAGTTCTGCCAGGCCAACATCACCTGGACCAGCGGGTGATGGGTCAACGATCGGGTCGGGTTGAGCCGCTCCACCAGCACCTCGAAGGGCACGTCCTGATGCTCGTAGGCGGCCAGGCTGCGCTGCCGCACCTGGGCCAGCAGCTCGGCAACAGTGGGATCCCCGGCCAGGTCCGCCCGCAGCACCAAGGTGTTGACGAAAAACCCGACCAACTCATCCAGCGCGGGGTCCCCGCGCCCGGCGATCGGGAATCCCACCGCCACATCGGTACTGGCGCTGAGCTTGGACAACAGCACCGCCAGGGCGGCCTGCATCACCATGAAGCTGGTCGCATTGTGCTCGCGGGCCACCTCGCGCACCCGCTGCTGCAGCTCGGCCGGCCACTCCACGACCACACTGGCCCGCGCTGATCAGCAACCGGCGGATAGGGCCGATCGGTGGGAAGCTCAAGCCGCTCGGGCATCCCGGCCAGCGCATCTTCCCAGTAGGCCAGCTGCCCGCCGATACGACTGTCCGGATCCTGCAGTTCACCAAACTGCTGCGCGCTGCCACAGCGTGTAATCGACATACTGCACCGCCAACGGCGCCCATTCCGGGGCCTGCCCCGCGCACCGGGCGGCATAGGCCACACCCAAATCCCGCACCAGCGGGGCCACCGACAAGCCGTCGGCGGCGATATGGTGCACCACCGCCACCAGCACGTGCTCGTCCTCGGCGATGCGGAAAAGCCGTGCCCGCAAAGGGATCTCGGTCGCCAGGTCGAATGCGCGGCGCGCCGTTTCCTCGATGGCCTCCTCCAGTCGGCTTGCCGGCCAGCCGGCGGCATCAATGACCTGCCACCCGAAATCGGCCTGCTCGGCCGGCACCACCAGCTGCTGGGGGATCCCCTCGGACGCCACAAACAGGGTGCGCAGGCTCTCATGGCGGCCCACCACATCGGCCAGCGCCGCACCCAACGCCTCGCCATCCAGCCGCCCGCCCAGCCGCAACGCGGTCGCTATGTTGTAAACCGCGGACGGCCCCTGCAACTGGTCGATAAACCACAACCGGTTCTGGGCAAACGACAACGGCACCACCGCGGGCCGCTCGACCGGCCACCAACGGCGCAAGCCCATCCCCATCGACACCGATACGGGGCGCCAACTGGGCCACCGTGGGCGCCTCGAACAAGACGCGCACCGCAAGGCCGGCATCCAGGGTGGTGTTGATGGCGGCGATCGACCCGCATCGCCGACAACGAATCCCCACCCAGGTCGAAGAACGAGTCATCGACCCCGACCCGCTCGACACCCAGTACCCGGGCGTAGATGCCGGCCAGAATCTCCTCGACAGGGTTGGCCGGGGCGCGATATCCCTCGACGTCCTGGTAATCGGGAGCCGGCAGCGCGCGGGTGTCGAGTTTGCCGTTCGGTGTCAGCGGCAGCGCGTCGATCACCACCACCGCAGCCGGAACCATATAGGCCGGCAACCGCTCGGCCAGCGCGGCACGCACCCGGGCCGGCTCACCACCCCGGTCACCGACCCGGTGACATAACCCACCAGCCGCTTATCACCCGGGCGGTCCTCGCGGGCAATCACCACCGCCTGATCCACCCCGTCCAAATCGGCTAGGGCACCTGGATTTCACCCAGCTCGATGCGATACCCGCGGATCTTGACCTGCTCATCAGCACGACCCAGATGCTGCAGCTGCCCATCAGCACCCCAATACACCAGATCCCCGGTCCGATACATCCGCGCCCCAGGCCGCCCCGAACGGACACGCCACAAACCGCGACGACGTCAACCCGGCCCGGCCCACATACCCGACCCCCACCCCGGCACCGGCCACATACAACTCACCGACCACCCCCGCCGGCACCGGCCGCAACCACTGGTCCAGCACAAACAACGCCGCCCCCGGCACCGGCGCACCGATCGGCACCACCCCCGACCCCGCATCCAGTGGCGCACTGATCGTCACCACCATCGTCGTCTCGGTCGGGCCGTAGGCGTTGATCATCACCCGCCCCGGCGCCCACCGATCCACCACCTCAGCCGGACAGGGCTCACCGGCCACCACCAACGCCATCGACTCCAACCCCTGCGGCGACAACGCGCCCACCGCAGAAGGGGTCCGGGTCAACACACTGACGTGTTCGGTGACCAGTAAGGCGTGCAAGTCTTCCGGCGAGCCCGCCACCGACTCGGGCACCACCACCACCCGCCCACCATGCAACAGCGGCCCCCAGGTCTCCCAGATCGACGAGTCGAACCCATAGGAATGACACTGCGCCCACGCCCCCGCCGTCGGCAGATAGCTGTCCAGCAGCCCCAGCAGCTGGGTCACATTGCGATGGGTGACCGCCACCCCCTTCGGCACACCAGTGGTGCCCGAGGTGTAGATGAGGTGGGCAATATCGTCGGCCGCCGGTGCCGGTAATGCGGTGCTGGGCTGGGTGTCAATAACCGGGTCGTTGACATCGATGACCAGCAGATCGTGCCCATCCAGCCGTCGGACGCAGACCCGGCGGTGGTGACCGCGGCGATCGGCGCGGCATCGCCGAGCATGAACCCGATCCGCGCCGCCGGCAGGGCCGGATCGATCGGCAGATAGGCCGCCCCGGTCTTGAGCACCGCCGCAATCGCCACGATCGCCTCAGCCGACCGGGAAAACAGCAGCGCCACACACCGCCCCGGACCCGCCCCCCGAGCAACCAGCAAGTGCGCCAACCGATTCGACGCCTCATCCAGCTCCCGGTACGTCATCGAGCGGCCCTCAAAGGTCACCGCCACCGCCTCCGGTGCACGCGCCACCTGCGCGGCAAACAACACCGGAACCGACACCGACGCGCCGTCGCCGGCCGGGTCAACACCGCCCGGTTAGCCCACCTCATCCAGCCGGGCCTGCTCAGCCGGATCGAGCAGATCCACCGACGACAACCGCCGTGCCGGATCGGCAGTCACCGCCACCAGCACCCGCCGCAACCGCTCGATCAGTGCCTCGATGCTGGCCGCGTCGAACACATCGGTACGAAATTCCACCTCCCCGCCGATCCCGGCGGGCTCACCAGCCTCGGTGAAGCGCTCGGCCAAAGAAAACGCCAGATCCATACGGGCGGTGCGGGTTTCCACCGGCAGCAAGCTGGCCTGCAGATCACCCAAACGCAGCTTCGCGGGCTGATTGTTCTGCCAGGCCAACATCACCTGGACCAGCGGATGATGGGCCTGGCTTCGGATCGGGTTGAGCCGCTCCACCAGCACCTCAAACGGCACATCCTGATGCTCGAAGGCGGCCACGCTGCGCTGACGCACCTGCTCCAACAGCTCGGCAAAGGTGGGATCCCCAGCCACCTCAACCCGCAACACCAACGTGTTGATGAACGACCCCACCAACTCATCGAGCGCCGGATCACGCCGCCCGGCGATCGGGAACCCCACCGCCACATCGGAGCTGGCACTGATCTTGGACAACAACACCGCCAACGCGGCCTGCATCACCATGAAACTGGTCGCATTATGCTCACTGGCGACATCGCGCACCCGCGCCTGCAGCTCAGCCGGCCACTCCACCGCCGCACTGGCGCCGCGATAATCAGCCACCGGCGGATACGGCCGATCGGTGGGCAGCTGCAGCCGCTCAGGCATCCCAGCCAACGCATCCTGCCAGTAGGCCAGCTGCCCGCCGATACGGCTGTCGCGGTCTTCGACATTCACCAAACTGCCGGCGTTGCCACAGCGTGTAATCCACATACTGCACCGCCAACCGCGCCCAACCCGGAGCCTGCCCCGCACACCGGGCTGGCATAGGCCACACCCAAATCCCGCACCAGCGGAGTCAGCGACCAGCCATCGGCGGCGATATGGTGCACCACCGCCACCAACACATGCTCGTCCTCGGCGACCCGGAAAAGCCGTGCCCGCAAAGGAATCTCGGACGCCAAGTCAAAGTTGTGACGCGCCGTGGTGTCGATGGCCTCCTCCAGCCGGCTCACCGACCAGCCGGCGGCATCAACGACCTGCCACCCGAAGTCGGCCTGCTCAACCGGCACCACCAGCTGCTGCGGGATCCCCTCCGACGCCACGATACAGCGTGCGCAGGCTCTCATGGCGGCCCACCACATCGCCCAGCGCCGCACCCAGCGCCTCAGCATCCAGCCGCCCGCCCAGCCGCAACGCCACCGCCATGTTGTAAACCGGTGACGGCCCCTGCAACTGGTCAAGGAACCACAACCGGGACTGGGTAAACGACAACGGCACCACCGCCGGCCGCTCACCAGCCACCAACGGCTCCAGCCCACCCCCACCCACACCAACACGGGGCGCCAACTGCGCCACCGTGGGCGCCTCAAACACGGCACGCACCGAAACACCGGCATCCAAAGACTTGTTGACCGAGGCGATCACCCGCATCGCCGACAACGAATCCCCACCCAGCTCGAAGAACGAGTCATCCACCCCGACCCGCTCCAGCCCCAACACCTGGGCGTAGATACCGGCCAGGATCTCCTCGGTCGAGACTGCCCGGGGCGCGGTAACCGATCGGCATCCTGATATTCCGGCGCCGGCAGGGCACGCTTGTCGAGTTTGCCGTTCACCGTCAACGGCAACGCATCGATCACCACCACCGCAGCCGGAACCATATACGCCGGCAACCGCTCAGCCAGCACGGCACGCACCGCGGCCGGCTCGACCACCCCGGTCACCGACTCGGTGACATAACCCACCAAACGCTTGTCACCGGGACGGTCCTCGCGGGCAATCACCACCGCCTGCTCCACCCCATCGCACCCGGCCAGCGCGGCCTGGATCTCACCCAACTCGATGCGATACCCGCGGATCTTGACCTGATCATCAGCACGCCCCAGATAGGCAACTGCCCATCAGCACCCCACCACACCACATCCCCGGTGCGATACATCCGCGCCCCCGGCCCCCCGAACGGACACGCCACAAACCGCGACGCCGTCAACCGAGCCCGGCCCACATACCCATACCCCACCCCGGCACCGGCCACATACAACTCACCGACCACCCCCGCCGGCACCGGCCGCAACCACCCATCCAGCACGAAAAAGGCAAGATGCGCCAACGGCACCCCGATCGGGCTGGCCGCGCTCTCGACGTCGCCGTCGACGATCTCCCGGAACGAGGCATGCACCGTCGTCTCGGTAGTGCCATACAAGTTGAGCAGGCGCGGTGACCCCGGATGGTGATCCAGCCACGTCCCCAGACGCTGGGGTTCCAGCGCTTCCCCGGCGAACACCACCGTCTCAAGCTTGAGCTGTTGTCCCCGCTCGGGCTGCAACGCATCGGCGGTCTGCAACGCATAAAACGCCGACGGGGTCTGACTCAACACGCTGACCTGTTCGCTGACCAGCAAGGCATGGAAATCCTCCGGTGAGCCGGCCACCGCCTCGGGCACCACCACCAACCGCCCGCCATACAACAGCGCACCCCACATCTCGCACACCGAGACGTCGAAGGCCAACGAATGCCACTGCGACCACACCTGCCCCGACGACAGCTCCAACTCACCGTCCAGCGCCTCCAACAGCTGGGTCACGTTGCGGTGAGTGATGGCCACCCCCTTCGGGACACCGGTAGTGCCCGACGTGTAAATCAAGTACGCGACATCATCGGCGGCCGGCGCCGGCAACCCCGTGCCCGGATAGGCTGTAATGCGGGGGTCGTCGACATCGATGACCACCACATCGGATCCATCCAGCCGCGGGCGCAGATCCGCGGTGGTGATCGCGGCGACCGGCGCCGCATCGCCGAGCACGAACCCGATCCGCGCGTCAGGATGCGCCGGATCCATCGGCACATACGCCGCCCCGGTCTTGAGCACCGCCAAAATCGCCACGACCGCCTCAACCGACCGGTTAAACAGCAGCGCCACACGCTGCCCCGGACCCGCACCCTGGCCGACCAACAGATGCGCCAACCGGTTCGCGGCCTCATCCAACTCGCCGATAGCGTCAGCGACCGGCCCTCAAACGTCAGCGCCACCGCCTCCGGAGCACGCGCCACCTGCGCGGCGAACACCACCGGAATCGACACCGCCGCGCGTCGCCGGCTCGGTCAACACCGCCCGATTACCCCACCCATCCAGCCGGGCATACTCCGCCTCATCCAGCACATCCACCGACGACAACCGCCGGCGCCGGATCAGCGATCATCGCCATCCAACACCCGCCGCAACCGCTCAACCAGTGCCTCGATGGTGTCGGTGTCGAACACATCGGTGCGAAATTCCACCTCCCCGCCGATCCCGGCGGGCTCACCGGCCTCGGTCCAGCGCTCGGCCAAAGAAAACGTCAAATCCATGCGGGCGGTGTGGGTATCCACCGGCAGCGGCGTGACCTGCACATCACCCAAAGTCAGCCCGGCGGCGGGATCGTTGTCCTGCCAGTTCTGCCAGGCCAACATCACCTGCACCAGCGGGTGATGGGTCAGCGCTTCGGGTCGGGTTGAGCCGCTCCACCAGCACCTCGAAGGGCACATCCTGATGCTCGTAGGCGGCCAGGCTGCGCTGCGCGCACCTGCGCGAGTAGCTCGGCGACAGTGGGATCCCCAGCCAGATCCACCCGCAGCACCAAGGTATTGACGAAAAACCCGACCAACTCATCCAGGGCCGGATCGCGCGCGCCCGGCGATCGGGAACCCCACCGCCACATCGCTGCTGGCACTGAGCTTGGACAGCAGCACCGCCAAGCGCGGCCTGGATCACCATGAAACTGGTCGCATTGTGCTCGCGAGCCACCCGAGCAATCCGCTGCTGCAACTCGGCCGGCCAGTCCACCGCCACACTGGCCCCGCGCTAATCAGCCACCGGCGGATACGGACGATCCGTGGGAAGCTGCAACCACTCCGGCAAGCCGGCCAGCGCATCCTGCCAGTAGGCCAGCTGCGCGCCGATCCGGCTATCGCGGTCGTCGAAATCCCCCAGTTGCGCACGCTGCCACAGCGTGTAATCGACATACTGCACCGGCAACCGCGCCCACCCCGGCGCCCGGCCCTGCTGGCGCGCCTCATACGCCTCGGCTAAATCAGCCACTAGCGGGGTGATCGACCAGCCGTCAGCGGCGATATGGTGCACCACAGCCACCAACACGTGCTCGTCATCGGCCATCCGGAAAAGCGTTGCCCGCAAAGGAATCTCGGCAGCCAAGTCGAACGTGTAGCCGCCCGCTTCCTCGATAGCCTCCCCGAGACGGGATGCCGGCCAGCCGGTGGCGTCAATGACCTGCCACCCGAACTCGGCCTGCTCGACTGGCACCACCAGCTGCTGGGGGATCCCCTCCGACGCCGCAAACAGGGTGCGCAGGCTCTCATGGCGGGCCACCACATCGCCCAGCGCCGCACCCAACGCATCGCCATCAAGCCGCCCGCGCAGCCGCAACGCGGTCGCCATGTTGTAAACCGGTGAGGGCCCCTGCAACTGGTCGATAAACCACAACCGGTTCTGGGCGAACGACAACGGCACCACCGCCGGGCGCTCGACAGCGACCAGCGGCTCCAGCCCATCGCCCTCTTCACCGATACGGGGCGCCAACTGCGCCACCGTGGGCGCCTCAAACAAGGCGCGCACCGCAACGCCGGCATCCAAAGCCTGGTGTTGACCGCGGCGATCACCCGCATCGCCGACAGTGAATCCCCACCCAGGTCGAAGAACGAGTCGTCGACCCCGACCCGCTCGACAGCCCGAGCACCTGGGCGTAGATGCCGGCCAGGATCTCCTCGGTGAGATTGGCCGGGGCGCGATAATGATCAACGTCCTGGTACTCCGGCGCCGGCAGGGCGCGGGTGTCGAGTTTGCCGTTGACCGTCAACGGCAGCGCGTCGATCACCACCACCGCAGCCGGAACCATATACGCCGGCAGCCGCTCAGCCAGCGCGGCACGCACCGCGGCCGGATCGGCCGACCCGGTCACATAACCCACCAGCCGCTTATCACCGGGGCGGTCCTCGCGGGCGATCACCACCGCCTGATCGACCCCGTCCAAATCGGCTAGGGCAGCTCTGGATTTCGCCGAGCTCGATGCGATACCCGCGGATCTTGACCTGCTCATCAGCACGCCCCAGATACTGCAACTGCCCGTCAGCACCCCAACACACCAGATCCCCGGTGCGATACATCCGCGCCCCCGGCCCCCCGAACGGACACGCCACAAACCGCGACGCCGTCAACCCCGCCCGGCCCACATACCCATACGCCCACCCCGGCACCGGCCACATACAACTCACCGACCACCCCGGCCGGCACCGGCCGCAACCACTCGTCCAGCACGAACAACGCCGCCCCGGGCACCGGCGCACCGATCGGCACCCTCCCGACCCCGCGTGTCAGCGGCGCGCTGATCGTCGCATACACCGTGGTCTCGGTCGGGCCGTAGGCGTTGATCATCACCCGCCCGGGCGCCCACCGATCCACCACCTCGGCCGGGCAGGCCTCACCGGCCACCATCAACGCCACCGACTCCAGCCCCTGTGGCGACAGCGCCGCCACCGCCGACGGGGTTTGGCTCAACACGGTGACCTGTTCAGCGACGAGCAGGGCGTGAAGATCCTCGGCGAGGCCGCCACCGATTCGGGCACCACCACCAGCCGCCCACCGTACAGCAGCGCGCCCCAGATCTCCCACACCGAGAAGTCGAAGGCCAACGAATGACATTGCGTCCACACCTGTCCCGGCGCCAACTGGAGGCCGACATCCAGTGAGTCCAACAGCCGGGTCACGTTGTGATGGGTAACGGCCACACCTTTGGGCACACCGGTGGTGCCCGAGGTGTAGATGAGGTGGGCGATATCGTCGGCCGCCGGCGCCGGCAAGCCCGTGCTGCGGCTAGGTGTCGATGCGGGGGTCGTTGACATCGATGACCAGCAGATCGTGTCCGTCGAGCCGATCAGCCAACCCGGTGGTGGTGATCGCGGCGATCGGCGCGGCATCGTCGAGCATGAACCCGATCCGCGCCGCCGGCACGCGCCGGGTCGATCGGCAGATAGGCCGCCCCGGTCTTGAGCACCGCCAGCAATCGCCACGATCGCCTCGGCCGACCGGGAAAACAGCAGCGCCACACACTGTTCCCGGGCCCGCCCCCTGGCCGGCCAACAGGTGCGCCAACCGGTTCGACGCCTCATCCAGCTCGCGGTACGTCATCGAGCGGCCTTCGAAGGTCAGCGCCACCGCCTCCGGTGTGCGCGCCACCTGCGCGGCGAATAACCCCGGAATCGACACCGGCGCCGTCGCGGCTGGGTCAACACCGCCCGGTTGCCCGATCTCATCGAGGCGGGCGTGCTCATCGGCATCGAGCACATCCACCGACGACAACCGCCGGGCCGGATCAGCGGTCATCGCCATCCAGCACCCGCCGCAACCGCTCGATCAACGCCTCGATGCTGGCCGCGTCGAACACATCGGTGCGAAATTCCACCTCCCCGCCGATCCCGGCGGGCTCACCGGCCTCGGTCCAGCGCTCGGCCAGGGAAAACGTCAGATCCGTGCGGGCGGTGCGGGTATCCACCGGCAGCGGCGTGACCTGCACATCACCCAAACGCCAGCTCGGCGGCAGAGTCGTTGTCCTGCCAGTTCTGCCAGGCCAACATCACCTGGACCAGCGGGTGATGGGCCTGGCTTCGGGTCGGGTTGAGCCGCTCCACCAGCACCTCAAACGGCACATCCTGATGCTCGTAGGCGGCCAGGCTGCGCTGACGCACCTGCTCCAGCAGCTCGGCAAAGGTGGGATCCCCAGCCAGATCAACCCGCAGCACCAAGGTGTTGACGAAAAACCCGACCAACTCGTCCAGCGCCGGATCACGCCGCCCGGCGATCGGGAACCCCACCGCCACATCGGAGCTGGCACTGATCTTGGACAACAACACCGCCAACGCGGCCTGGATGACCATGAAACTGGTCGCGTTGTGCTCGCGAGCCACCTCGCGCAACCCGCTGCTGCAACTCGGCCGGCCAGTCCACCGCCACATTGGCGCCGCGATAATCAGCAACCGGCGGATACGGCCGATCAGTGGGCAGCTGCAGCCGCTCGGGCATCCCGGCCAACGCATCCTGCCAGTAGGCCAACTGCGCGCCGATCCGGCTATCGCGGTCGTCGAAATCCCCCAGTTGCGCGCGCTGCCACAGCGTGTAATCGACATACTGCACCGGCAACCGCGCCCACCCCGGCGCCCGGCCCTGCTGGCGCGCCTCATACGCCTCGGCTAAATCAGCCACTAGCGGGGTGATCGACCAGCCATCGGCGGCGATATGGTGCACCACGCCCACCAACACGTGCTCGTCGTCGGCGATCCGGAAAAGCGTTGCCCGCAAAGGAATCTCCGCAGCCAAGTCGAACGTGTAGCCGCCCGCTTCCTCGATAGCCTCCCCCAGACCGGCATCGCCGGCCAGCCGGTGGCATCAACGACCTGCCAACCGAACTCGGCCTGCTCAACCGGCACCACCAGCTGCTGCGGTATCCCCTCAGCCGCCGCGAACAGGGTGCGCAGGCTCTCATGGCGGGCCACCACATCGGCCAGCGCCGCACCCAACGCCTCGGCATCCAGCCGCCCGCCCAGCCGCAACGCCACCGCCATGTTGTAAACCGGTGACGGCCCCTGCAACTGGTCGATAAACCACAACCGGGACTGGGCAAACGACAACGGCACCACCGCCGGGCCGCTCGACAGCCACCAACGGCTCCAGCCCACCCCCACCCACACCGATACGGGGCGCCAACTGCGCCACCGTGGGCGCCTCAAACACCGTGCGCACCGAAACACCGGCATCCAAAGCTGGTGTTGATCGCGGCGATCACCCGCATCGCCGACAACGAATCCCCACCCAGTTCGAAGAACGAGTCATCGACCCCGACCCGCTCCAGCCCCAGCACCTGGGCGTAGATACCGGCCAGGATCTCCTCGGTCGCGATTGCCCGGGGCACGGTAACGATCGACCTCCTGGTATTCCGGTGCCGGCAAGGCCCGGGTGTCGAGTTTGCCGTTGACCGTCAACGGCAGCGCGTCGATCACCACCACCGCAGCCGGAACCATATACGCCGGCAACCGGTCAGCCAGCACGGTACGCGCCGCGGCCGGGTCGACCACCCCGGTCACCGACTCGGTGACATAACCCACCAACCGCTTATCACCGGGGCGGTCCTCGCGGGCGATCACCACCGCCTGCTCCACCCCATCGCACCCGGCCAGCGCGGCCTGCACCTCACCCAGCTCGATGCGATACCCGCGGATCTTGACCTGATCATCAGCACGACCCAGATACTGCAACTGCCCATCAGCACCCCAACGCACCACATCCCCGGTGCGATACATCCGCGCCCCCGGCCCCCCGAACGGACACGCCACAAACCGCGACCCGGTCAACCCAGCCCGGCCCACATACCCATACGCCAGCCCGGCACCGGCCACATACAACTCACCGACCACACCCGCCGGCACCGGCCGCAACCACTTATCCAGCACAAAGAAACCAAGATGCGCCAACGGCACCCCGATCGGGCTGACCGCGCTCTCGACGTCGCCGTCGACGATCTCCCGGAACGAGGCATGCACCGTCGTCTCGGTGATGCCATACATGTTGATCATCCGCGGCGACCCCGGATGGTTGTGCAGCCACGTCCCCAGACGCTGCGGTTCCAGCGCCTCCCCGCCGAACACCACCGTCTCCAGCTTGAGCTGTTGTCCCCGCTCCGGCTGCAACGCATCGGCGGTCTGCAACGCATAAAACGCCGACGGGGTCTGACTCAACACACTGACCTGTTCGCGACCAGCAAGGCATGCAAGTCTTCCGGTGAGCCGGACCACCGACTCGGGCACCACCACCAGCCGCCCACCATGCAACAGCGCACCGAAGATCTCCCACACCGAGAAATCGAAGGCCAACGAATGACACTGCGACCACACCTGCCCCGCCGACAGCTCCAGACTCAGCGTCCAACGACTCCAGCAGCCGGGTCACATTGCGATGAGTGATCGCCACCCCCTTGGGCACACCGGTAGTGCCCGAGGTGTAAATCAGGTAGGCGACATCATCCGCGCGCCGGTGCCGGCAACGCGGTGCCGGGCTGGGTGTCAACACGCGGGATCATCGACATCGATGACCAGCAGATCGCATCCGTCCAGCCGTCGGCGCAGATCCGCGGTGGTGATCGCGGCGACCGGCGCCGCATCGCCGAGCACGAACCCGATCCGCGCGTCGGGATGCGCCGGATCGATCGGCACATACGCCGCCCCGGTCTTGAGCACCGCCAAAATCGCCACGACCGCCTCAACCGACCGGTTAAACAACAGCGCCACCCGCTGCCCCGGACCCGCACCCCGAGCAACCAACAAGTGCGCCAACCGGTTAGACGCCTCATCCAGCTCGCCGATACGTCAGCGAGCGGCCCTCGAAGGTCAGCGCCACCGCCTCCGGAGCACGCGCCACCTGCGCAGCGAACACCACCGGAACCGACACCGACGCCGCCGCCGGCTCGGTCAACACCGCCCGATTACCCCACCCATCCAGCCGGGCATACTCGGCCTCATCCAGCACATCCACCGACGACAACCCCCGCCCCGGATCAGCGATCATCGAATCCAGCACCCGCCGCAACCGCTCAACCAACGCCTCGATGGTGTCGGCGTCGAACACATCGGTGTCGAATTCGACGCGCAGGCCCAATTCGCTGCCCGGGAAGGCTTGCACCGCCAGCGGGTAGTGGTTGTATTCGCGGCTGGTGAACTCGGTCACGGCCAATCCGTCGACGCTCAGCAACCCATCGATGTCGATCGGGTAGTTTTCGTACACGAACAGGGTGTCGAATAGCTGGTCGTGGCCGGTGATGCGGTGTATGTCGCGCAGCGCCAGGTGCTGGTGCTCGAGGGTGTGGTTGTGGGCGCTTTGCAGCTGCTCGAGCAGGTCGGCGACGGTGGTTGCCGGCGTGATGTTCGCCCGCACCGGCACCGTGTTGATCAACAGCCCCACCATTGATTCCGCGCCGGCCACCTCGTCGGGCCGACCCGAGACCACGGCGCCGAAGGCGACATCATGCTGACCGGTCAGCCACATCAGCAGCTGTGCCCAGGCGCCGTGCAGCACGGTGCTGACGGTGGTGTGGTGCGAGCGCGCCAGCTCGCCAACGGCCCGGGTGGTCTCCTCAGGCACCCGGAACGATTTAGCGTCTCGCGGCCCGAGCCCTAACCGATCCGGCGGACCCACCAAGGTGGGGGTATCGAAACCGGCCAACACCTCACGCCAGGCCGCGCGGGCGGCATCCGCGTCTCGATCGGCCAGCCAGGTCACAAACCTGCGATACGGCACTGCCGCGGGCAGCCGCTGCCCGTAATAGCTGGCGAAGATTTCCTGCAACACGATCGGCAACGACCAGCCATCCACCACGATGTGGTGGATGGTCAGCACAATCCGGTGCCTGTCTGCTGCGGTGCGGATTACGGCTGCCCGGAATGCCGACTCGTCGGCGAGGTCACGGACCGCGGCGCGTTCGGCGGCGCACTCCCGCTGGATCTGCTCCTCGACATCGATGTCGCCGCCACGGTCCAGTTCGATATACCGCCACGCCGGCGCGGGATCGGCCGGGATGAGCTGCACCGGCTCGTCGAACTTTGCGCAGAATCGGGCCGCCAGGTTGGGATGCCGGCTGACCACCGTGTGCACCGCATCGCGCAACCGGTCCTGGTCGAGGGGCCGGTGACGGCGATATCCAACTGCACCGCATACAGATCGTCGCTACCCTGCCCGGTGCTGGCGTGAAACAGCAGCCCCTGCTGCAGCGGGGTCAGCGGCAGCACGTCAGCGACCCGGTATTGCTGCTGTAGTTCGTCGATCTGCTGTTGGCTCAGCCGGGCAGGCGCGATATCAGACGGGGTCAACCCGCCCCCACCGCGGCGCACATGCGCGCAGATGCCGGCCAGAGCGTCAAACCACAACCGGCTCAGCCGGCTGACCTGCTCCCGCTCAACTGCCGAGGGCGCCCACGTCCAGTTGGCCTGCAGATGTGGGCCGGTGTCGGTGTCGGCGGTGCTGGCATTGAGCTCGATGGTGTGCGCCAGCGTCAGGGGTATCGCCAGGCTGGCGCCAGCGACTGCCAAACCGTCTTCGCTGATCCGCCAGAACTCGTCGGAGAGTTCGGCGGCCGCAGCACCCAGACGCCCCAGATAATTAAACCCGATCGACGGGTCTGCCACGTCCAGGTCGACATCGGGGTTCAAATAGCGCAGCACACCATAGGTCAAACCATCCGGCAGCGCCCGCAACTGCTCCTTGGCATCCTTGACCACCGCCCCCAGCGCAGCCTCACCGGCAACCACCTGCGCCCACGACAGCCCACCTACCGCCAACGCCACCGGATACTTGGTGGTAAACCACCCCACCGTGCGCGACAAATCCACATCGGCGCCCAACTCCTCCTGGCGCCCATGACCCTCCACATCGATACCGACCGGCGCAGCACCGGTGCCCAAAAACTCCGCCACCGCCAACCCGAACGCAATCAACAGAATGTCGTTCACGCCGGCATGAAACGCCGCCGGCACCTCACCCAGCAGCATCCGGGTCGTCTCGACATCCAACTCCGCCGACAACAGCCCCGCATTGGCATAGGTATCCACCCCAGGCTCCACCGCCGGCAACACCGCCGGCGTCCCCGCCACCTGCCGCCACACCTCGGCCTGCTCCACGACTTGCGGGTGGTGGGCATACTCAGCCAGCAGCGACGCCCACCGGGCAAACGACGTCCCATCCCCCGACAACGCCACCGGCTGCCCACTGCGATGCTGGGCCCACGCAATGTTGAGGTCCTCCAACAACACCCGCCACGACACCCCATCAACGGCCAGATGATGAATGATCAACGCCAACTGGCCCGTGGCGCCCACCCACACCGCGCTCAGCATCACCCCAGCCGCCGGGTTCAACCGCGACCGCGCCTGCCACCACCGCCTCATCCGACAACACGTCCACCGACTGCAGGCACCCGGCCGGCATCCACCGACCCCGCCTCGGGCACCGTCAACGACCACCCCCCGGCGCCGTCGTCCTCCACCCGCAGCCGCAGCATGGCGTGCCGATCCAGCAAGAGCCTGCAACAGCACCACCACATCGGCCTCAGTCACGCCCGCGGGAGCCCGCACCACCACCGTCTGGTTGAACTGATCCACCGGGCCATCCACGCTGCGCAGCCAACGCATAATCGGGGTCGCCACCACCGGCCCAACACCCTCATCGACCACGCCGTCCACACTCTCGGCCATCCCGGCCACCCGGGCCAGCCGGGCCACGGTCTGCTCGACGAAAATGTCGCGCGGCCGACACACCACGCCGGCGGCCCGGGCCCGCGCCACCACCTGCATCGACAAAATGCTGTCCCCACCCAGCTCGAAGAACGAGTCGTCGACCCCGACCCGCTCCAGCCCCAGTACCTGGGCGTAGATACCGGCCAGGATCTCCTCCACCGCGCCCGCCGGGGCGCGATAATCGTCGGCGTCCTGATATTCCGGCGCCGGCAGGGCGCGTTTGTCGAGTTTGCCGTTGACCGTCAACGGCAAGGCGTCGATCACCACCACCGCGGCCGGCACCATATAGGCCGGCAGCCGCTCGGCCAGCTGCGGCGCGCACCGTCGGCCGGATCCGCCGGTCGACTCGGTGACATAGCCCACCAGACGCTTGTCGCCGGGACGGTCCTCACGGGCGATCACCACCGCCTGCTCCACCCCGTCCAGCGCGGCTCAGTGCGGCCTGAATCTCACCCAACTCGATGCGATACCCGCGGATCTTGACCTGCTCATCAGCACGCCCCAGATACTGCAACTGCCCGTCAGCACCCCAACACACCAGATCCCCGGTGCGATACATCCGCGCCCCCGGCCCCCCGAACGGACACGCCACAAACCGCGACGCCGGTCAACCCCGCCCGGCCCACATACCCGACCCCCACGCCGGTACCGGCCACATACAACTCACCGACCACACCGACCGGCACCGGCCGCAACCACCCGTCCAGCACAAACAACGCCGCCCCGGGCACCGGCGAGCCGATCGGCACCACCGCCGACCCCGCCATCAGCGGCGCACTGATCGTGGCGTACACCGTGGTCTCGGTGGGCCCGTAGCCGTTGATCATCACCCGCCCGGGCGCCCACCGATCCACCACCTCGGCCGGGCAGGCCTCAGCGGCGATCACCAACGCCGCCGATCCCAGACCCTCGGGTGAGAGCGCCGCCACCGCCGACGGGGTTTGACTTAAGACGCTGACCTTTTCAGCAACGAGTAAGGCGTGGAAGTCGTCCGGCGAGCGCGCGACCGACTCGGGCACCACCACCAGCCGCCCGCCGTGCAGCAACGCGCCCCAGATCTCCCAGACCGAGAAGTCGAAGGCATAAGAGTGACACTGCGTCCACACCTGTTCCGGCGCCAGCTCCAGGCCGACATCCAGTGACGTCGAACAGCTGGGTGACGTTGTGGTGGGTGACGGCCACGCCCTTGGGCACACCCGGTGGTGCCCGAGGTGTAGATGATGTGGGCAAGATCGTCCGGGGCCGGACGCCGGTAAGGCGGTGACGGGTTGGTGTCAATGCGGGGGTCGTCGACATCGATGACCGGCAGATCGCGCCCGTCGCAGCCGTCGGCCAGCCCGCTGGTGGTGATCGCGGCGATCGGCGCGGCATCGGCGAGCATGAACTCGATCCGGGCCGCCGGGTGCGCCGGATCGATCGGCAGATAGGCCGCCCCGGTCTTGAGCACCGCCAAAATCGCCACGATCGCCTCAGCCGAACGAGGAAACAGCAGCGCCACACACTGTCCCGGGCCCGCACCCTGGCCGGCCAACAGATGCGCCAACCGATTCGCCGCCTCATCCAACTCGCGGTAGGTCATCGAGCGGCCCTCGAAGGTCACCGCGACCGCCTCGGGGGCGCGCGCCACCTGCGCGGCGAACAACGCCGGAATCGACACCGGCGTGCGCCGGCTGGGTCAACACCGCCCGATTACCGACCTCATCCAGCCGGGCATGCTCAGGCTCATCGAGCACATCGCATCGACGACAACCGCCGTCTCGGATCAGCGGTCATCGCCACCAACACCCGCCGCAACCGCTCAGCTACATCACCGACGTCAAGATCCGAGAACGGCCCCCCGGCGCCCATCGTGCTGAGAAAGAGCTGGTCACCCGCGTCAGAAAAGAGCAACCCGAACGAGCCCGCGAGGCCAAGATTGGTATATGACGCCGATGCCGCGACCCCACCGAAGTCCAGACTTAATACAGACGGAAAGAAATCAACGATGACCCTCTCGGCTGGCTGTCCTGCGCTGCGGGAATCCGCTTTGCGCTCAAGCGCTTGCGCCGGAAACCTCTGATGCCGCACCGCTTCCCGTATTCGCGTGTCAACATGCTGGCAAAAGTCGGCAACCGTAGATCCGGGCGAAACCCTCAACACCAAGGGCACCACCCCGGCAACCATGCCGGGAAGCGTCTTCGACTCCGGACGCACACGCCTGCTCACCGGGAAATCGAGCACCACCTCCGAACTGTCAGCACACCGCCCACGCACCAAAAGCGCGCACGCCGCGGTAATCACCGAAGATCGAGGCACACCCCAGGCCTGGGACAACTCATGAACCCCGCGAACGACCACCGGGTCCAATCGAACCGGCGCCGAAGGCTCATCCAGATCACGCTTCCCCGCAGCTTGGGGCGACCGATAATGCGGTCCGCTTTCCGTTGGAAGGTTCTCAGTCCAATAGGCCTGATCTTCGAGATAATCCTTGGACGCTTCGTATTCCGACTCGCAATCAACCAAGTCCTGCAGCGAGCCGAAAAGTGCAGGAGGGATCGGTGCGCCAGCAGCAATCGCAGAGTAGACAGATGCAATCCGGTGGCAAACCAGCGCAACACCGGATCCGTCTATGACTATATGGTGGCCGCACGCGAATAAATAGAATTCATCGAGCTGCGTCTGAAATAACGCGAATTTGAACAGTGGACCAGAGAATGACATCGGAGTGCGTTGTATCGATAACGATATCCGATGGGCTTCCTGCACGGGATCGGGTGAGCTGCTCAGGTCAAAGAAGGGCAACTCGAACTTCGGGTAATCGATCGCCCTTTGATAGACCTGACCATCCACCTCGAAAATGGCGGCTCTGAGTGGTTCGGCCTCACGCAATACCCGCCGGATCGCCCACTCAAGATGACGGTGTTCTACCGAGCCCCCGATCCGTACAAATAAGCCGAGTTGCCACTCCGTGCTGGTGGGACGCGTTTCCTGGGAGAACCATATGTCTAGCTGTCCGCGCGTCAGCGGAAGTGTTCGGTCATCGATTTCCATCTTGCCCCCACCGGAGTCCCCAAACCCAGACGGTCTACTGGTCAAGAGCTCGGCCCGCCAGTCTCTCGCGCAGACTCTTGGGACGTATATCGGCCCAGTTCTGTTCGATGTAGTCCAGACAGGCAGCACGGTCCGCTTCGCCGTAAACCACCCGCCAGCCGGCCGGAACATCAGCAAACGCCGGCCACAGACTGTGTTGCTCCTCGTCGTTGACTAGGACGAAAAAGCTGCCGTTGTCGTCATCGAACGGATTGTTGCTCACCGGTTCTCCAGACCTCTAATTGAAATTAGTGGAACGCTTCCCGACCCTACTGGAGGCAACCGGGCCGGGCATATGTTAGCAAATTTACTGGTGTGGTGTCCAAGCAGCCCAACGAAGCAGCTCAGCAATTGCCCACGGCGCTGGATTCCGGCGGTGGCGGACTTTTGGTGCTGTGACGTGCAGCGATGGGTTTGGCTTGTGGCGTATTGCAATTGGGGCAGGCATGGTTCCCTCGGAGCGATGAAGTTCTCAGCAATCATGCGTGTCATAGGCTAACAAACACTCGCGGTCGGCGGCGCCATCCTCATAGCGCTGAGGCAATCAGCCAGATGTCGCCGGCGCAATCGGCCAGATGAGCACGTCGTGGCCACGATGCAGCAGCTCACGGCCGACGGCGGCGGAGGGCTCGACATCGCCACGAGTTCCATAGCATGCCACCACAAATTTCATCGCCAATCCTAGCCTTCTACACTCCCCGTTCGTCTGACAATGAGCGAGAACCTCGCGCCTCCGACTCAGTCGCCCGGCAGTTTAACCCGCTACGCAAAGTCTTGGGCAAGTGGCCGACAACGCCGGAGGTATGACTGCGGCTTACCACCGACGAGAGGCAATCGGCCGGGACTGCCAGCGCCGACCATCCCGCCGCCCCGATCAGCCAATATGCCTCTGGCGCGCAAGATTTTCCACAAGATCGGCGGCGGCCGCAACGCTTTCGGCGGGTTTGGTCATCTCGGCAGCGACCTCACGGGCGCGGAGGACGTATTGCGGCGCGAGGATGGTGCGCAGATCCGCGACCAGCGACTCCCGGGTAGTGCTCGAAATGCGACGGGTGGTACCCACCTTCAGCCGCTTGACCGAAGCTCCCCAGAGCGCTTGCTCGATCCACGTCGAAAGGATCAGGGTCGGAACTCCGGCGCGCAGGCCCGCGGCCGTGGTGCCGGCGCCACCATGGTGCACGACCGCGCGGCAGGCCGGAAAGATGACCGAGTGGTTCACCGCGTCCACCACCTTGACGTGCTCGGAATGACCGATGTGACTGAAGTCGGTCCAGCCGCAGCACACCAACGCCCGCTCGCCCAACTCCGCGCACGCCGCGCTGATCATGGCTAACGCGTCGCCGGGAGAGTCGACCGGTATGCTGCCGAAACCGAAGTAAATCGGCGGTGTCCCCGCATTAATCCACGAGACGACCTCGTCATCGGCATCTGCCGGCAACTCCATCGTCAGCGCGCCAACGATTGGCCGCTGGCCATTCAGTTTCGCCCATTCGGTTGCCAGCCCGGGGAAGCAAATCTCATCGTAGGCCTGAATTTCCAGCGATCCGCGCTCGGTGATCCGTCGCGGCGCGCGGCATGTGGCCTTCGGCAGGCCCAGTTCACGGCGTTGCGCGTCCTCGAGTCTCTTCGTCAAACGCCAATGCAGCCACTCGGACACCGTCATTGTGGAGCGGCCAACCGCCGGCGGCAGCGAACGGCCGGAGCTGGCCGTTGGGCCGCATCGGGACGAAATGCAGCGTGGCCAACGGCATGTCGTAATACTCCGCGACGTTGGCAGCGGCGTCCTCGGCAAGGATCCCGGTTAACAGCAGGTGGGCCCCTTTCGCTAGGGACGCCAACGTCGTGCTCATTTCCCCCCAGCTCTGGTTGAACAGCTTCCAATCTTCACGCATGAGCCTGATCAGATCGCGATCCTTCCAGAGGTGCCGGAAGGAGCGCGTCGACAACTCGCGGTGCACGTCCTGCCACGGCCGCGTAGGCAGCCCGTACGCGACCGCCGCAACCCCAGCCGACTCGACGAACCCAATCATGTCTGGTGCGACAGCCATGCGAACCTCGTGCCCGCGGCGCAGCAGCTCACGGCTGAAAGCGATGCACGGCTCGACATCGCCACGACTTCCATAGCTTGCCAGCACGAATTTCATTGAGATCGTAACCTTTGCAGTTGTCGTGACGCGCACACCATCCGTCGCCGCAAACAGGCCGTTCGATGCTTCCGAAAATCGGATGGAGCAGGCAAGGCGAAGGCACCGGTGGAGCCGGTGATGTTGTGCGGGTTCACTATTGGCCTACAGTTCCGCGGCGTCCATGGCTTTCTTGACTTCCTGCGCGTGCGCCACCTGCTCCGCGGTGTAGCCGATGAACATTGCCGCCACGCCGACCAGGAGGCTCACCCCGGCCAGCCACAGCAGGCCATGGGTGTAACCGTTGTCCAACGCATGCAACTGTGCGGCGGTCATGGATTTCATGGGCCTGTTAGTGCCGCCCAGGGACAGCGTGCGCGATGTGACGACGGCCTGGATGACGGCCATCACCACCGGGCCGCCGAGGCTGGGCAACATCAGCGAGACAGCGGCCGTGGGCCCGATCCGATCTGAACCGACGCCGGCGATCGCCGCTAGTCCAAGCGAGACGCTGACCACACCGATACCGATACCGGCGACGACGAGCGGCATCACCAGATTCGGGAAGTACGCGATGCCGCGGTGAAACGTCGAGCTGAACACCATCGCGCCCACCACCAGGCTGCCGCCGGCTATCACCAGTACCCGCGGCGGGAACCGCGTCACCAACGGCTTTGCCACGCCCACCCCGACGCCCACCGCAAGAATAAACGGTACGAAGCTGATGCCGGCGCGTAAGGAGCTGTAGCCCATAATGTTCTGCACATACAGGGTGACCATTACGGTCATGGTGAAGAGCACCCCACCGGCCAGGAAGATGGTAGCGAACGTGGCCAGCCGGTTGCGGTCGAAGAACAAGTCGAGCGGCACGATGGGGTTCTCGGCGTTGCGCTCGACGACGACGAACGCCACGAAAGCGCCCAGTGCCAACACACCGGAACCGATCGTCGCGGCCGAGAGCCAGCCCGTCTCCGGCCCCATCGAGATGGCGACAACCGCGGCAATGAAGGTGAACGTGGCCAGCCCGGCCCCGGTGACGTCGAGCTTCATCCGCTCTTGCACAGTTTCCCGCAGTGTGGTGCGAGCGAGGTAAATCACCAGCAGCCCTATCGGCACGTTCACCAGAAAAATGAGCCGCCACGCCACCTCGGCGAGCGCCCCGCCCACCACCAGGCTCAGCACCGCGCTGGCACTGCCCAACGCGCCTAACACCGCCATCGCGGTGTTGCGTGCGGGCCCCCTGGGAAACGTGGTCGCCACCAGCGCCACACTGGTCGGTGCGAACATCGCGGCGGCGACGCCCTGCAGCAGTCGCGCCACAACGAGGGTGCCCCCGTCCTGGGCGAGGCCGCACACCGCAGAGGCGATGGTGAACAGCGCGACCCCGACAATGAAGGTGCGCTTGCGCCCGATGGTGTCACCGAGGCGGCCGCCCACCAGCATCAGGCCGCCAAAGGCCAGCACGTAGGCGATGATCACCCCGGCCCGCCCGGCATTGGAGAGATCCAGCTCGTCCTGAATCTTCGGAAGCGCCACGGCCGCGATGGTGGCGTTCATCGTGGACATCAACTGCATGGCGCCGAGGGTGACGAGTGCGGCGGTATGTCCGCGAGACGGAGCCGGTGCGAGTAGCCGCCGGTGTCGGAGACCGGCGCGGTACCTGGCCATTGGGTCGCTTTCTCCGCACGTTCTGTCGTCTAGTGGGATCGTGCCAGCCGTGCGTCGTTGAGCAGGCATAGCGGGCACGCTACAGCAACCTTACAAATTATTAGCTGTTAGCCGCGAACCTACCAGATGGGCATTCGGGGCCACCCGATAAGCCCAGTCGTAAACGCCCGCTTGGGGGTTCGTGGTCATACCGCTCGAGCCGTGGTCAGATGGCAAATTCTCGTTCTACATCCGCCGTGCGTCGGCAACAGCACCCGAGCAACTGTCCGAGGCTTCTGGTTCGGACGCGAGGTAGCGACGCTGATCGGTGACGGGGAGTGGATAGCGGCCTAATAGGGTGAGTCGTTGATGGACGCATCCGACGGCGGTGAGCGCTTAGCAGGAATCATTGGCAGCCAGCAAAAGGGTGACGATTTGTGTATTGTGCCACAGCAACTTTCGCATCACGCAATGGTGTGGCAGAACAAAGATCGGCGATTGGAGCATGGTGACGGAAAACATCTCGTTGGGCCAGCGCGTCAAGGCGTTGTCATGGCTGGTCTCGTACGGGGCACGGCAGCCGATCAACGCCGCCCGAGCGCAGGCCAGCTCATGGCTCCGCAACCGGAGGGGCCACTCGGGTCAGGGCATCACTCCTGCTGATCGCGCCGCCCTCAGTGCGACGGATCCCGAACTCCAGGCGCTACGTCAGCGCTATGCCGAGCTGCAAGACATCGTCGGCACATCGACCGTTTGGCTTCCCGGTTTCATCACGCCGGAAGATCTGCTCTATTTCCGAGGTGACAATTGCTACGTCTGGCAGAATCAGGACAACAATACGCCGGAGAAATATGTTCTGACGTACTTGTTTTTGAAAACTATCGACACGCTCGGACTTTTGGACGTCTTCACTGAGGACGGCGACTACGGCGCATTTACTTTTCCGACAGGCGACACGGACGAGAACGGAAACAAGAGAGTCGTCAGCCGCGACCTCCTGGATTCGGCGAACGAGCTGTTATTCCTGGAACGGACTATGCAGATCTCGCGCCGGTCAGAGTTGAAGGTGCTCGATATTGGTGCGGGGTACGGCAGGCTTGCCTACCGCGCCGTTACGGCGCTTCCCAACATCGATACCTATTTCTGCATCGACGCTGTCCCGGAGTCGACGTTCATCTCCTCGTATTACCTCTCAAGAAAGGGCGCGGTACGTGCGCGTGTCGTCCCGTTGGACGATCAAGAGGATCTCGTTCCCGGGACTATCGACCTGGCGGTCAACATCCATAGTTTTTCCGAATGCGCGATCGAGGCCGTCGAGTACTGGATCTCCCGATGTGCCGAGCTGAAGGTCGAGTATCTTTTCATCGTTCCTAACATCAGCGCGGGGGAAAAAGCCGTACGCCTGGTCAACGGTACCGATTACAGTCCGCTTCTCGCACAATATGGTTACCATCTGAGTCACGTCGAGCCGAAGTACGGCAACCCAGAGGTGCAGAAATACGGAGTTTCGCCCAAGTGGTATTACCTCTTTCGCGCCTCCTAAAGGTGGATCAGCGCCAATACGGCGCGCGCCGTTCGCACAGCACCATCGCAGGACCTCGTTGAGGTGACGGGTTCTGGGCGCAGTACCCATCGTCTGTGGGTGCGCTGTACGTGGAGCTTGCCGACCAGCTACCGCGCCACTGATAGCGACTAACACCGGCTTGCGAGCAGTTAGCCAAAGCACAAGTGTCGCAACGCATCAGCGAGTGGAATTTGATGCGAACCCCGTCTCAGCGCGACACTGCAGATTGGTGAGCCATCCCAACCATGGTCTCAACATGCGGCGGCCAGCCTAGGCCCAAGTCCCCCTGCGCCGGTTAGCCGTTGCAAGGGCCTCTGTGAGCAGCTTGAAGGCGGACGACGGGAAGAACCGGTAGAACTTATTGAAGCGGTGTTGATTCTCGAACACCGCTCGGAAAGCATGTTCACTTGCCCGGTACCCTTCGAAAACGCTATCCAGTGCAGACTCATCGCAGAGCTCATCGCCCGCAACCGCGCACAGCGCGTCATAGACCGTGGACATCCAGTCTGTGCCGAAGGGCTCGGTCACTGACCCGTGATGTCGCTGGTGGCGAAGGTCCTTCTTGAGAAACTCCTCGATTGCACCCTCATCCCTGGTGTCGAGATCAATGGCGAGCGCCGCGGAAATCCGCTTTACTTCCCGGCGCCAGTCTTCGAGGAGGTTGTCGTAATGGACGAACACGCGCGGCACGCCGCGCGTGTCTCGCTCAGCCAGCAGGTTGTATTTCAGCCACAAGGCACTCGAGAGCTCCGGCGAGGCTCCACTGCGCACCGCAATCGACTCGATGACCTCCTGCGGGTGGCGCACCGCAATCACAGTCACGATGTCGAATCCGGCCAAACGCGCCGCCTCGAACCACATTTCGGACAGCAGCGTAAGCCTCGGGTCTTTGATGACCACAAGCGGCGCGGCCGGTAACGTGCTGAGAAACTCCCGGATCTCTTTGATGCAGGCGGCCTTCCCTTCGGGCTTGACCGCACCTTCCTCCTGCAGGTGCAACGCCGGGTCGAACGCGCTGCTGCCGAGGCGGCGCAGGATTGCTTCGTTGAGAACATTGGCCTTGCGCGGCTCCCAATGGCCAAGCGGATTGTCCGGCATGGCACCCAACAGCTTGGTCGGAAGCGCACCACCGCATAGCGACAGAACCCGCGTGAGCGCCGACGTTCCGGACCGGTTAATGCCCATCACGAACAGAATGACCGGGCGGGCCGCCTTCCCGGTCTCCGCGGCGGGGATGGTCACGAGTACGACTCTGCGGCGTTAAACCCTGAGCGCCTGGACCGTGTGGCCGCATGGACTTGATCGATCTGCCCTGCCGCCGGACAGAGAAAAGACGATGCTGCGGTGCGCTTCGCGGCAGTGCGCCGGCTCGTATCCATGGCGACAGATTAGACGACGGCCCGTGGCGTTTCGCCGTGAACACTGAATGTGGCACAAAGCCCGGTTCGGGTGGACTCAGCTCCGCTGCGCCGACATAGTCCGCGAACACGGCGCTCACGAATCGTTCGTGAGGCGCGTGGCCCAGCGAAGCTTCACAAGAGATAACAAACAAGAACAACTTGAGCCTCAAGTAGTGTGCAGGAGGCCGCCCGGGCGAGCAGGACCATGGCTATCAGTGCGTCAGGCTAGTGAAATCGATAGGTGCGCATGGTTAATGCTCGCAGCTGGGGCCTTTAGCAGCTGCCGGCCGTCGACCTGCTCAGCACATCGACTGTCGCGCTCGTGCATGGGATCAGTAGCGGATCGGCTGCTCTCTTGTCATGAATTGGTGCGACCCATCAAGGCAGGCTGATCAGCGAAACCTCACTCGCGGTATTGCCTAAGCGTCCAGGCGGACGAACTGGCCGTGCCGGTACTGCTCGACACACGCCGCTCGTCTCACCTTCCCACTTGTCGTGATCGGAATCGAACCAGGCGGCACCAGAACCAGATCCGCGACGCCAAGGCCGTGCGAATTCGAGATCGCAGAGGTGACCTCGCGCTTGACGACGGCGAACTTGTGCATCACATCCTCATCGGAGGCGCCCCGCTTCTTGACTTCGATGATGACGACAAGCTGCTCGCTGCCCTCATCCGGAACGGCTATGGCCGCGACCCGGCCTCCGGTTATCTCCTGGCTCGTCGCCTCGATGTCGTCGGGAGAGTGGTTACGCCCATAGACGATCAAAAGATCCTTGATGCGGCCGACGATGAACAGCTCGCCATCGGCGATGAAGCCCAGATCCCCAGTCCTCAGCCAAGGCCCTTCAGGTGTGCCAGCCGATGGCGCGACAAGCATGCCTCCGAAAGTGCGCTCAGTCTCTTCAGGTTTTTGCCAATAGCCCATAGCGACGTTGTCGCCGTGCACCCAAATCTCGCCGGTCGTTCCCGTCCGGACATTCGGTCCGCGTCTCGGGATCGACGATCCGCACGGTGGGTGATTGCCCCAGCGGATAACTGACCAGTGGTGTGCCGCCTCCGCTTGCGCACCGCTTCGCCTGGCCGGCAGAAAGTTTGTCGGACTCGAAGTCGACGATTTCTGGTGGTTGACCCGCTCTGCTTGTCGCCACGTACACCGTTGCTTCCGCGAGCCCATATGAGGGCCGAACCACCGAGTCATGAAGATTGAAACGCGCAAACCGCTCAACGAAGCGTTTGAGAGTCGCGGGGTTTACCCGTTCGCTACCGCTGAGGATGGTTTGCACGCCGCCGAGATCAAGTCCGGCCATGTCGTCGTCAGATGTTTTGCGTGCCGCCAATTCGAAAGCAAAGTTCGGTGCTGCCGAAAATGCGTGAGTATTGGTTGCCAGCAATTGCATCCACCGGGCCGGGCGCTGCAGGAACGACACCGGGCTCGTGAGCACAGCGGGGAGTCCCAGCAGAGTCGGCGCACAAACTCCCAGAACCAGACCCATGTCGTGATAGAACGGTAGCCACGATACAAAAGTCATGTCCAGTGGCGGAACGCCTCCGCGATGCGGAAAATAACCGGACAAAAGCTGCTCGAAATTGGCCAGAAGGTTCCTATCGGAAATCATCACTCCGGCCGGTTCCCGGGTCGACCCAGATGTGTATTGCAAATAAGCGGTAGCCGGGTAGATATCTTCCTCGGCATTGGATCGTGTCGGGGCGTCCAGGTTCAGCAAATCAACCTCGATGACTGATGGCGCGGATCCACCAAGCTCCCGCACAACGTGCCGGGCGACATCGCCGATAACAGCGGATGTCGTCAGAACGGCAGCGGGCGACGCATCGCGCAGCACCGAATCGACACGCTCATCGCTGACGCCGCCTAGCGGAACCGAAAGCGGAACCGCGATGAGCCCGGCCTGTAATGCGCCCAGAAAAGCAACGATGTAATCCAGTCCCTGCGGCGCCAATATCACAGCGCGATCGCCAGGTGAGGCACACAGTCTGAGTTCGCGGGCAACGTTCAGCGTGCGCCGATACACCTGAAACCATGTCAGGCTTTCGGCAATGCCGGCCCAGTCCTGCTCGTAATCAATGAACGTGTACGCCGTGTCATCGGGCTGCAGACTGGCACGCTCGCGCAGCAGGGCCGGAAGGGATGATTCAACCACCGCATGAGGTTAGCGTCATCCGCGCACAGAACGTCGATGATCTGACTTCGCCGTCGCCCTAGCAAAGTTACGATTAGGTAACGGTTCGCAACTTTACTTATATGTTTCGCGCCTGCATAATAGTTTCGCTTCTGCCGCGTAGCCCGTTGACGTGCGAGAAAGCCCAGAAACGGGTAGTCATAGATGACGGAGACGTAAGGCATCCTGGGGGTCGCGTTAGGTGCCACGGCGTGAGTCAAGCAACGGACAAGGCTACGTGGTCGTTGCTGTGAGGAGACGGAATGGGCTCATTCGGAGCGATCGATGACCGTAAACACCGCTCAGCGTCAGCGAACTCTTCGCCGACCATGAACACCACACCGGTCACTCCGGTTGCTGTCATCGGCATGGGCTGTCGACTCCCCGGAGGGATCAACTCGCCGGAGCAGCTGTGGGATGCGTTGCTGCGGGGCGACGACCTGGTCACCGAGATTCCGCCCGAGCGTTGGGACGCCGACGAGTACTACGACCCCGAGCCAGGGGTGCCCGGTCGGTCGGTGTCGAAGTGGGGAGCATTCCTCGATGACGTCGCCGGTTTTGATGCCGAGTTCTTCGGGATCAGCGAGCGCGAGGCGATCGCGCTTGATCCGCAGCACCGGTTGTTGTTGGAAAGCTCCTGGGAAGCCATGGAGCACGCCGGTCTCACCCCCGAGACGATGCGCGAGTCGCTCACGGGCGTGTTCGTGGGACTGACCCATTTCGACTATCAATTGGTGACGGCCGATTCCCACGCCATGGAGGAGCCGTACGGCTACCAAGGCAACATCTTCAGCATGGCGTCCGGGCGGATCGCCTACACCCTAGGACTCCAAGGTCCCGCGCTGACCGTGGACACTGCGTGTTCTTCTGGGCTGGTCGCGGTGCACATGGCCTGTCGCAGCCTCATCGACGGCGAAAGCGATATGGCGTTCGCGGGCGGCGCCTTCGTGATGCTGGAACCGCGGAAGTTCGTCGCAGGGACGGCGCAGGGCCATCTGTCTCCCACGGGACGCTGTCATGCGTTCGACGTCGCGGCGGACGGGTACGTGTGTGGCGAAGCTTCTGCAGTGGTGTTACTCAAGCGCTTGCCGGATGCGCTGAGGGATGGCGACCGGATCCTGGCAGTGGTGCGTGGCACGGCCGCCAACCAAGATGGCCACACCGTCAACATCTCGACACCGTCGCTGAGCGCGCAGACCGCCGTGTATCAGGCGGCGTTGGCCGCCGCGGGCGTGGACGCCCGCAGCGTCGGCATGGTCGAGGCGCACGGCACCGGTACCTCGGTCGGTGACCCCATCGAATACACCAGCTTGACCAAGCTATACGGCGTCGAGAGCCCTTGTGCGCTGGCGTCGGTGAAGACCAACCTCGGCCATGCCCAGTCGGCCTCCGGAACTCTAGGGCTGATCAAAGCGGTGCTCGCTCTGCAACATGGTGTAGTTCCGCCAAACCTGCACTTCACCCGCCTGCCCGATGAACTTGCTCGTATCGACACCAAACTCTTTGTGCCACAAGCGATCACAGAATGGCCGACGAGCGGCCAGCATCCACGCCGGGCGGCGGTGTCGTCATATGGGGTGTCGGGCACCAATGCTCACGCCATTTTGGAGCAAGCTCCCGCGACCCCCGCAACCTTTGCAGACCACGACGGGGAAGCCGAAACGGCGGTGGCGGCATCACTGCTGTTTCCGGTCTCGTCCACCTCGGCCGACGAACTGCGCCGGACCGCCGGCCGGCTGGCTGACTGGGTGCATGCTCATGACGACGTGGCGTTGCCGGATCTGGCCTATACCCTGGCGCGTCGGCGCGCGCACCGCCCGGTACGCACCGCCGTCATTGCGAGCAGCCGGCCGGAGCTCACCGCGGCTTTGCGTGAGGTCGCCGAGGGCGATACTCCGTATCGAGGCCGCGGTCGGGCGCGATGATCGGGGTCCGGTGTGGGTCTTCTCCGGTCAGGGTTCGCAGTGGGCGCAGATGGGTGCTGAGCTGCTGGCGACCGAACCGGTGTTTGCGGCTATGGTCGCGCAAATCGAGCCAGTGATCGCTCGCGAGTGCGGCTTCTCGGTTACCGACGCGATGTCGTCGCCGCAGATCGTGACCGGTATCGACCGCGTCCAGCCGACGTTGTTCACCATGCAGGTCGCGCTGGCCGCCACCCTGAAGGCATACGGCGTACTCCCTGGCGCGGTCATCGGGCATTCGCTGGGCGAGGCCGCGGCGGCTGTCGTCGCGGGCGCGCTGTCGCTGGAAGACGGCCTGCGCGTCATCTGCCGCCGCTCGCGGCTGATGTCCCGCATCGCCGGTGCCGGCGCCATGGCGTCGGTCGAATTGCCTGCCAAGCAAGTGCTTTCGGAGTTGGCAGTGCGCAGCATCAAGGACGTCGTGGTGGCGGTAGTGGCCTCGCCAGAGTCCACAGTGATCGGCGGTGCCACCCAGACGGTTCGCGAGCTAGTCGCGGCCTGGGAGCAGCGTGACGTGATGGCCCGCGAGATCGCCGTCGACGTCGCATCGCATTCGCCTCAAGTCGATCCGATCCTCGATGAGCTGACCGACGCACTCGCCGAGCTCAATCCGATGACACCGGAAGTTCCCTTCTACTCGGCGACCCAGTTCGACCCTCGCGAGCAGCCGGTGTGCGACAGCAGGTATTGGGCGGACAACCTGCGCAACATGGTGCGATTCGCCGCGGCGGTGCGGGCCGCTTTGGAGGACGGCTACCGGGTGTTCGCGGAGTTGGCGCCGCACCCGCTGCTCACCCACGCTCTCGAGCAGACCGCCCGCAGTCTCGACATGCCGCTGGCAGCGCTGGCCAGCATGCGCCGTGAACAACCGCTGCCATCCGGGCTGCGAGGCTTTGTGGCAGATCTGCACAGTGCGGGCGCCGCGGTCGACTTCTCAGTGCTCTACCCGAATGGGCGGCTGGTGGACGCCCCGTTGCCGACCTGGACGCACCGTCGGCTGTGGTTGAGCAGCGAAGGCCAGGAAGCCCCAACACATGGTGGGTCACACCGTTTCAGTACACCCGCTGTTGGGCCCGCATGTGCGCTTGCAGGAGGAACCCGAGCGCCACGTATGGCAAGGGGAGGTCGGCACCGCCGCCCAGCCATGGTTGGGCGACCACCAGATCCGCAATGTGGCCGTGCTACCGGGGGCGGCGTACTGCGAGATGGCGTTGGGGGCCGCGCGTGCTGTGCTGGGCGAGGCGGCTGAGGTCCGTGACATCCGCTTCGAGCAGGCGTTGTTATTGGACGAGCAGACCACGGTCGGCGTCTCGGCGATGGTCGCATCGCCGGGCGTCGTCGACTTCACCGTGGAAACGAACCACGGCGACGAGCAGGCGCGGCAAGCTACCGCAGTCCTTCATGCCGCAGAGGATGAGCAGCCACCTGCGTACGACACGTCCGCGCTGCTTGCCGCGCACCCGCGTCGTGAAGATGGCGCCGAGTCGCGCAAGCGCATGGACGAGCGTGGTGTTCAGTACGGTCCGGCGTTCGCCGGTCTCGGCGCCGTGCACACCGGCGAGGGGGAAACCGGAACCGTGCTGGCCGAGGTCGCACTCCCGCGCGAAATCCGCTCCCAACAAGATGCTTACGGCGTGCACCCCGCACTGCTGGATGCCTGTTTCCAGTCCGTCGCGGCTCATCCGGACGTACAGGCCCTCGGCGGGGACGTACTGGCGTTGCCATTGGGTATCCGTCGCCTGCGCTCCTACGGCGCTGCCCGCAACGCCCACTACTGCTACACGCGGGTGACCAAGGCTGACGTCGCCGAGATCGAGGCCGACCTGGAGCTGCTCGACGAGCACGGGACGGTGCTGCTTGCCGTGCAGGGGCTGCGATTGGGCACGGGAGCATCCGAGGAGGGCCAGAAGGATCGGACGCTGGGCGAGCGGCTGTTGACCATCGAATGGCGGCAGGGGCAGTTGCCTGAACTCTCCCACGCCGACGCCGGAAGCTGGCTGTTGATCAGCGCCACCGCCACCGATGTGGTGGCCACCGCGTTGACCGATGCCCTGAAAAGCCATGGCGCGCAATGCACCAGCATGTGCTGGCCACAGCACGCCGACGTCACCGCGAACGCCGAAGAGCTTCGAAACCACTTGCGTGCCGGTGGATTCAGCGGTGTGGTGATCCTGACAGGACCGAAAAACGGCGACGCCGCGGACCAGTCCCCGCTGCTGGGGCGCGAGTATGTGGAGCATCTGGTACATATCACCCGCGAACTGTCAGAGAGCGCAGCGGGATCACCTCGCCTCTACGTCGTGACGCGCAACGCCCGAACCGTGGCGGCGGATGACGTGGCCAATCTGGAGCAGGCCGGGCTGCGGGGCTTGATGCGAGTGATCGGCGCTGAGCATCCGCACCTGCGCGCCGCCCAGATCGATCTGGACGAAGCGACAGATGCCGAGCAGCTGGCGCAGCAACTGCTCAGCGGGTCCGAAGAAGACGAGACCGCCTGGCGGAACGGCCAGTGGTACACCGCGCGGTTGTGCCCCGCTCCGCTGCGCCCCGAGGAGCGGCAAACCACCGTCGCCAACCATGAACGCGACGGCATGCGTCTGCAAATCCGTACTCCCGGTGATCTGGATACTCTGGAACTCGTTGCCTGCGACCGGATTCCGCCAGGGCCGGGACAGATCGAAGTCGCGGTCAGCGCATCCAGCATCAACTTCGCCGATGTGCTACTTGCCATGGGCAGGTTCCCCAGCTTCGAGGGGTACCTGCCGCAGCCAGGTATGGATTTCGCCGGCGTGGTGACCGCGGTGGGCGCCGGCGTAACCGATCACCACGTTGGTGACCGCGTCGGCGGCGTCGCCGACGGTTGTTGGCGCACCTTTATCACCTGCGACGCCAACCTGGCCGTCAAACTGCCCGCTGGACTGTCCGACGGCCAGGCGGCCGCGGTCACCACCGCACACGCCACCGCCTGGTATGGCCTACACGACCTTGCCAAGATCGAATCCGGCGACAAGGTCTTGATCCACTCCGCGATGGGTGGCGTTGGGCAGGCAGCGATCGCCATCGCGCGCGCTGCGGGAGCGGAGATCTTCGCTACCGCCGGCAGCCCGCAGCGTCGGCAGATGTTGCGCGACATGGGTATCGAGCATGTCTACGACTCGCGCAGCACTGAGTTCGCCGAGGCAATCAAGCACGACACCAACGGCGACGGCGTCGACATCGTGCTCAACTCGGTGACGGGAGCAGCACAGCGCGCGGGGATCGAAATACTGTCCTTCGGTGGACGATTCGTCGAGATCGGTAAACGCGACATCTACGCCGACGCCCGGCTGGGACTTTTCCCGTTCCGTCGCAACCTGACGTTCTACGGCCTCGACCTGGCGCTGATGTCTCAGACTCACCCGCAGCGGATACAAAATCTGCTGCGCACGGTATACCGGCTGGTCGCAGACGGCGAATTGCCGATGCCGGAAAGCACGCACTACCCGATTGCCGACGCCGCGACCGCCATCCGGGTGATGGGCGCGGCCCAGCACACCGGCAAGCTCGTGCTCGACATCCCGCGCGAGGGGCGCAGCCGCGTGATGGTGCCGCCGGCACAGGTCCCGGTCTTCCGCCGCGACGGCGCCTACCTCATCACCGGCGGGCTGGGAGGCCTGGGGCTGTTCTTGGCCGAGAAGATGGCGGCGGCCGGCTGCGGGCGTATCGTGCTGTCCTCGCGCTCGCAACCAACACTCGAGGCGATGCAGACCATCGAGCGCATCCGCGCGATGGGTGCCGACGTCGAGGTGGAGTGCGGTGATATCGCCGAGGCCGGTACGGCGCGGCGGTTGGTGGCCACAGCCACCGCCAGTGGGCTTCCGGTGCGCGGTGCGCTGCATCTCGCGGCGGTGGTCGACGACGCCACCCTGTCGAATATGACCGACGAGCTCATCGAACGCGACTGGGCCCCAAAGGTTTACGGTGCGTGGAACTTGCACACCGCCACCGCCGGCCAGCCGTTGGACTGGTTCTGCTCGTTCTCCTCGGCGGCCGCGCTGGTGGGCTCGCCTGGGCAGGGTGCCTACGCCGCAGCCAACAGCTGGCTGGACGCCTTCACCGTGTGGCGCCGCGCCCAGGGCCTGCCGGCGACCGCGATCGCCTGGGGCGCCTGGGCGGAGGTCGGGCGCGCCACCGCTGTGGCAGCTGCTGCCGATGTCGCTATCGCTCCCGACGAGGGCGCCTACGCGTTCGAAGCGCTGCTGCGCCACGACCGCGGCTACACCGGCTACGCGCCGATCACGGGCACACCGTGGTTGACCGCCTTCTCCGAACGCAGCCCCTTCGCCGAAGCGTTCCGTTCCACCGGACAGAACGCAGCGGGCACAAGCAAACTGCGTGCCGAGCTCAACGAGCTGCCTCCAGACGAGTGGCCCACCCGGCTGCGGCGTCTGCTCTCCGATCAAGTCAGCCTGATCTTGCGTCGCAGCATCGATCCCGACCGGCCGCTCGCCGAGTACGGGGTTGACTCGCTGGGCGCCCTCGAACTGCGTACCCGCGTCGAGTCCGAAACGGGAATACGCCTCACTTCCAGCGACATCGCCACCACCTCCATTCGCGATTTGGCGGCGCTGCTGTGCGAAAAGCTGGCGCCCGCGGAAGCCGCCTGACGACAACGACCCCGCGGTGGTAGATACCGCAGGGTCGTCGCCGTCGAAACCGAGCCCCTCAGCCCAGTGAAGGCATCAGGACGGGCGCGAAAGTAGAAGCTCGCGCCCAATCCGGTCAGAAGTTGTTGCAGGTGAGGAAAGCCTGTTCGACCGTTCCCATGTACGGCGCAAACGCTGGCGCGTTCGCCATATTTTCGGCCATCTGCTGCCGCTTAGCCGGCCCCGAGGCGACGAACTGACGCAAACCGGCCTGCAGCACTGGCGATTGGTTGAACGCCGCGGCAGACTTCCGGTCCTTGGGCGTTCAGCGCCGACACCAGTTGCGGGTAACTGCATGTGGTGTTGACGGCCGGGCCCAGATCAGGAGTCGCGGACGCGACCCCGGCCCCAGCGGCGAAGGCCACTGCGAGACCGCCAACCGCGGCAGCCAGTCTGGTCAACGACAATTTGATCATGTATGGAGACCTCCCCTAACTAGTTGCATCACTCTAAATCATCCAATTCGTAGCTCGGGCCGAGATTGCTCATCATCGGCTGAGCTACCACCATCCCGTCAATCTCAAATCGCGAGGTGTACTAACCGTATCGGCCGACGTTCCACCGATGTTACGCGCGCCTACGCTGGCGACTCGGCTCACCGATCGGCATTCAAGCCAACTATCTGGAAACCCTCGCGATCGGGGCGGTAACCGGGTCCTCGTCGCCGCGCTGCTCCTCCCCTAGCAGGTAGCGCCGTGCCGCCCAACGGGGACCTAACGGCTCGAGTAGCGCGCTGGCGGGGCGCGGACGCACTCGTTGAGGCCACCAGAACCAGCGCCCAAGCAGCGCGGCGATGGACGGCGTCATGAACGATCGCACGATCAAGGTATCGAACAGCAGGCCCAGACCGATCGTGGTGCCGATCTGCCCGATGATGCGCAGATCGCTGACCACCATCGAGGCCATAGTCAGCGCGAACACCAACCCTGCCGTCGTGACGACCTTGCCGGTGCCGCCCATTGCGCGGATGATGCCCGTATTGATACCGGCACCGATCTCCTCTTTCATCCTTGATACGAGCAGCAAGTTGTAATCGGATCCCACGGCCAAAAGGATGATCACCGACATTGCGAGAACGATCCAGTGCAGATTGATGCCCAGAATGTACTGCCAGAGCAATACGGACACCCCAAACGATGCGCCCAGCGAAAGTGCAACCGTGCCCACGATCACCAAGGAAGCAATAAAGCTACGGGTGATGATGAGCATGATGATGAAAACAAGGCAGAGCGCCGCGACTCCCGCAATCCACAGATCGTATCTGGAGCCGTCTTGCCAATCCTTCGCGGTTGACGCAGCGCCAGCCATGTAGGTCTTGGCGTTTACGAGAGGTGTACCTTTCAGCGCCTCCTCGGCCGTTGTCTTTATCTGATTGATCCGGGCGATGCCTTCGGGCGACGCAGGGTCGCCGCGATGCGAGATGATGAATCGGGCCGCTTTCCCATCGGGAGAGAGGAATGAATTCATCGCTCGCTTGAAGTCCTCGTTTTCGAAAGTCTCCGGCGGCAGATAGAAGGAGTCGTCACTTCGGCTATCGTCGAACGCTTGCCCCATGGCGGAAACGTTCGCACTCGATTCGTTCATCGTTTCGATGAAGCCTGACATGGTGCTGTGCATGGTAAGCAGCATGGCCCGCATGTTTTGCAAGCTCGCAATTAGCGGCGGGAACTGGGCGGTCAGCTGCGGCATGAGCACATCCAGTTGGTCGAGGTTGTCGACGAGAACCTGCAATTTATCAGTGAGCTGGTCGACTCCGTCGATTGTGTCAAATATTGCTCTAAACGAATTGCAAATAGGGATGTCGAAGCAATGCGGCTCCCAATAAAAGTAATTGCGGATCGGCCGGAAAAAATCATCGAAATCGGCAATATGATCCCGCGTTTCTTCTAGTGATGTCTGCAGCTCGTGCGTGTGCCCATTCATTCGATGAGTCACGTCATTCATCTGCTAGCATCAAACGGTACTGATCCTGCATTATTCCGATCATCGTCGCCATATCGTCGGCTTGTTTGAGCAGATCGTCCATACGTGCTTCTTGGAACTTCATACTTTGTACCTGGTTGGCACTTTGTAAGCTAAGAAGAAATGGAATCGATGTGTGACCGATTGGTGTTCCCTCGGGTCTGGTTATGCCCTGCACCCGAGAAATGCCTTTGACCTTGAAAACTGCTTTCGCCAGTTTGTTCAACACCAGGAAATCGGCTGGATTGCGCATATCGTGATCAGCTTCGATCAGCAGAATATCCGGCATCAACCGCGCCTGGGAGAAGTGACGCTCGGCCGCGGCATAGCCCTGATTGGCGGGAATGTCGTCGGATATATACTGCGCGATCGTTGTAGCTCGTTTTATAACCCGGAAGTGTCGCTAAACCGAGCAGTGCGAGCGCGAGGGAAGCAACCAGGATGGGGGCGGGCCAACGGACGATCGCCGTGCCGATCCCGCGCCATCTATTGCCCGCGCAAACTGCGCTTAGGTTCTAGCAGCCCAAACCGACTGGCGACGACTACTCCTGCCGGAACCAGCGTCACCGCGACTGCGACTGAGACGAGCATGCCAATTGCGCATGGAATGGCCATGCTGTGGAAGTAGGGTAGACGGGCAAAGCTCAGACAGAAGATCGCGCCGGCGATGGTCAGACCGGACGCCAACACGACGGGGGCGACACCGCGATACATGCTGTAGTAGGCCGTTTCGCGGTCCTCGCCGGCCTGGCGTGCCTCTTGGTATCGACCGAACAAGAAGATCCCGTAGTCGGTTCCGGCCGCGATGCTGAGGAATACCAGCATGTTAACGGCAAACGTCGAGAGTACTAAAACGTCGGTATGGCCGAGGAAGGCGACGATTCCGCGGGCAGCCGCTAATTCGACGCCAACCATGACCAGCAGCACGATCACCGTGACGATCGAGCGGTACACGAGCAGAAGCACTGTAAAGATGATCGCGACGGTCACCACAGTGATCTTCAGAATGGATTTGTTCCCACTGTGCTGCATATCCGAAGCGAGCGGTGTCGCACCGGTTACATAAGCCTTGACCCCTGGCGGCGGCGGCGTCCGATCCACGATATTGCGGACCGCGGCCACCGATTGGTCTCCCAAGGGCGTCCCTTGGTCGCCGACCAGATTCACTTGCACATATGCAGCCTTGCCGTCGGGGCTTTGCACGCTCGACGAGGTGAGGCGATCCCCCCACAAATCCTGCACATGCTCCACATGCGTGGGATCGTTTCTCAAGTCCCGAACTAACCCGGCGTAGTACTGATGCGCGTCCTCACCGAGGGGTTGCTGCCCCTCCAACACGATCATCGCGGAACTGTCCGAGTTGGATTCCTTGAAGTCTTGGCCGATGCGCATCATGGCCTGTACGGATGGGGCATCCTTAGGCATCAGTGAAACGGAATGCTTCTCGGCGACCCGCTCCAGCGATGGGATTGCCGCCGACCAGCTCCAGCCGACCGATGCCAGATTCGAAATCAGAGTCAACGCCAGCCAAGCCAGGATGATGAGTAGCGAGAACGTGCGTATGGTCCGCGCTATGAAGGGGGGCCGAGGGTGTTCGGAGCTCATGCGGCGTTCGCTAGTCCCTCAGCAACAAGGAACGCACGAGCGGGCGGGGACCTACCGGCCGAAGTAGTGCACTGGCTGGGCGGGGCCGCACTCGTTGCGGCCACCAGAACCAGCGTCCCAACAGCGCGGCGATCGAAGGTGTCATCAACGCGCGCACGACCAACGTGTCAAACAGCAGACCCAAGGCGATGGTGGCGCCGAGTTGGCCAAGAGTGAGCAGGTCGCTTACCAGCATTGACGCCATGGTGGCTGCGAATACGAGACCGGCGGATGTTACGACCCTGCCGGTGCCGCCCATTGCGCGGATGATGCCCGTGTTGATTCCCGCGGCTACTTCCTCTTTCATCCGCGTTACCAACAGAAGGTTGTAGTCAGACCCGACCGCCAAGAGGACGATCACTGACATCGCTAGGACCATCCAGTGTATTTGTAAGCCGAGAAGATTCTGCCAGACGAGAACCGACAACCCGAAGGATGCACCCAGCGAAAGCGCCACTGTGCCGACGATTACCAGGGCAGCGACGAGGCTTCGCGTCATGAGCAGCATGATGATGAAAATAAGGCAGAGTGCGGAGACTCCCGCGATCAAGAGGTCGTAGGTGGATCCCTCCACCAAGTCCTTTACGGCCGCCGCAGTGCCGGCGAGGCTAATTCTGCTGTCTTCTAGCGGAGTGCCCTTGAGCGCTTCCTCAGCCGCATCCTTAATCGGATCGACCCGCGAAACGCCCTCGGGCGTTGCCGGATCGCCCCTTTGCGAAATCAGCAGGCGCGCGGCCTTCCCGTCCGGTGACAGGAAAATGTTCAGGGCGCGCTTGAAGTCCTCGTTCTTGAATACTTCCGGGGGCAGATAAAAGGATTCGTCATTATTGGCTGCATCGAACGCCTTTCCCATCGCCGTCGCATTGTCGCTCGACTCGTCCATCGCGTTGATAGTGCCGGACATGGTGCTGTGCATGGTCAGCATCATTGAGCGGGTGCTCTCCAAGGTCGCAATCATCTGAGGAAATGAGACGAGTATTTGCGGTAGAAGCACATCCAATTGGTCAAGGTTCTTGATGAGCTCATCCATTGTTACGGTGATTTCGTCGACTCCGTCCAGCGCGTCAAATATGGATCTGATCGAATAGCAAATGGGGATATCGTAGCAGTGCGGCTCCCAGTAGAGGTAATTGATGAGTGGTCGCCAGAAATCCTGGAAATCCGCAACGTGATCTCTTAGCTCGTTCGTAATGTCCTGTAGTTCATGCGTGCTCTCCACCATGCGATGAGTCGTGGCGACCAGTTGTTGCAGCAAGCCGTACATGCGCTGCATAATGCCGATCGTTGTCGTCATCTCGTCGGCCTGCTTGAGCATGTCTTCCATGCGTTCCTTTTGGAACGGCAGGCCTAATAGTTGGCCGGCGTTTTGGGCTACTCATCATGAATGGGATGGTCGTGTGCGCGATCTGGGTTCCCTGGGGACGAGTAATTGACTGCACGTTGGCAATGCCTGGAACAGCGAAGACGGCCTTGGCTAGTTTGTTCAAAATAAGGAGATCAGCAGAGTTCCGCATGTCATGATCCGACTCGATCATCAGCAGGTCAGGCGCCGTCATTCGCGATTCTGGAAAATGTCGCACTGCGGCCGCGTAGCCCATATTGGCGGGGATATCCTGAGGGAGATACTTTTGGTCGTTGTAGCTGGGTTTGTATCCCGGCAGCGTCAATAATCCGATCAGCGCGAGTGCCACTGTGGCGACAAGAATAGGCGCGGGCCACCGGACGATCGCCGTGCCTACCCGTCGCCATCGACGAGTGTGGATCTGCCGCTTGGGGTCGAACAAGCCGAAACGGCTGCCGGCAGCCACAATAGCAGGAACGAGCGTAAGGGCCACTGCGACCGCGACCAGGATCCCGATCGCGCCGGGGACGCCCAAGGGTTGGAAGAAGGGCAGACGCGTAAAAGTCAGGCAGAAGATCGCGCCGGCGATCGTGACACCAGAGGCCAAGACGACTTTAGCCACACCGCGGTAGGTGGTGTAGAAAGCCGTTTCGCGGTCCTCGCCGGCTCCACGCGCCTCTTTATATCGCCCGAAGAAGAATATCCCGTAATCTGTTCCAGCCGCGATCCCGATGGACACCAAAAGGTTCACCACGAAGGTAGTAAGCCCAACGATCCCATGAAGCCCGAGGAACGCGATGATTCCCCGGGCCACCTGCAGTTCTAACCCGACAGTCACCAGTATGGCGATTGTGGTGGTAATCGAACGAAAGGTCAGTAGCAGCATCAGAAAAATTACTGTGAGGCTGACCACCGTGATCAGAATGACTGTTCTGTTACCACTCTCACCCATATCAGCGACGATCGCCGCACCTCCGGTGACATACGCCTTGATCCCGGGAGGTGCGGGAGTGCGCGCCACGATGTCTTGGACGAATTTGACCGATTCGTTCCCCATGGCCTGGCCGGGTTGACCGACGAGCGTCACTTGAACATATGCGGCTTTGCCATCGGCGCTTTGCGCCGCACCCGCGGTGAGTGGATCCCCCCAAAAATCCTGAATGTGCTGCACATGTGTCGGATCGCCCCGCAGCTGATGAATCAGATCGTCGTAATACCGGTGAGCATCGTCGCCAAGGGGTTGTTGGCCCTCTAAGACGATCACGGCCATAGCGCTGGAAGTGGATTCGTTGAAAAGCTTCACCTATTCGCTGCGCCGCCTTGAACGACGGCGCATCTTCGGCAGACAGCGATACCGAATGCTCTCTTTCGACTTGCTCCAAGGGAGGTACGGCGATCGACAGTACGACGGTGATCGCCAACCACGCCAGAATGATGAGCACCGAAAAACGATGGATCGTGCGCGCGACTCTTGGTCGCTCAGTGCGCTCTTCGAGCATGTGCGTATTGCTCATGCGGCCTTCAACAGACAGGACGTGAAGGCGTTGTATTGATTCGAGATCTTCTCGGCTTTGACCTCGTCGTCCACGAGAATGCGGCAACCAATGCTGTCGCTATCGCCTTGCGCCATGATGCTTCCCACAGCCGACGCTTCAGTGATCTCGAAGTTTAGCGACCAAGGCAGACTCGCTCCCTTTACAAATGTTGGCTCAGAATTTGCGTCAAAGTAACTGATATTCGCCACGGTACCTGCCGGCCCGAACACCTCGTACGTCAGATGCTTGGGATTGAAGGGTTTGCTGTCGTTGACCTTCGTGTCGGCATAGGCCGGACGCTTCTCAGAGCCGAAGATGCCATGCAGCCGCGACACAGTGAATCCTCCAGCACCGACAACAACCAGCACCAGGAGCGGAATCCACAGCCGCCTCAGAACCCTGAAAATAGTACAACCCCTCCGCTATCTCCATGCCCGGCACATGCTATCCGCTCAAGCGGGCGACCACACGTCGGTGGTCACACGCCAGCCTCAGGGTGAACTCGATCGCGGCGGAGCCCCGGCGAGCGCAACCTGAGCTTCGAGTAAACCATGCCATTGGCCTCCCATCTCGGCTCGTTCCCAAGGTGATACGGGTTCGCAATGCATATTTCGCAATGCATATCACGTGCGTAGCGGCGCGGTACAGACATTCCGCACCTACACACCAAGCATTCCGCACCCACACAGCAAGTCATGTGCTTTCACCGCTCTTCGGACCTGACGGGAGGCCGCCGCCGCTGACAGTACAGGCCCAAGACGTCATCACCGGCTACCCAAGCAGTCAAACCCGGGCACTCGCGGGCTCAAGCAGACATGCCCCGCGACCCTCGACTACGGCTGCCGATCTAGGGCCGTGGGCGAAAGTTCTTAGGGGCCGCGGAGGCAAGGACTAACGACCGTCGGCGAAGAAATCGAGGATCGCCGAGTTCACCGCATGTGGCCGTTCGAGAAATCCCAGATGGCCGGCGTCAGCGATCTCCAGATACTGCCCATTCGGAAGGGCCTCTGCCACCTCGGCGCTGAGGTGCGGGGGCATCACGACGTCATCGGCGAATCCGATCACCAACACGGGTGTGGTGATCGCCCTGTAGGCGGGTAGCCGGTCGTTCTCCGGCGCGACGCCATGCTGGGCGCGAATTCCAGAAGTCGACTTCGTGGGCCACATCGTGAAGGTGTCGATCCAGTCCGCAACGGCCCCGTCATCGTTCAAGGTCCTTGGTGAAAACCCTTCAAGCAAGCGTATTTTCGCTTCGTAACTGGGCGGTAGTTGGACGCCGGCATCGGCGAAATCTCGTTCGGCTGTACGAAAGAACTCGCGCGCGCGGTCGTGGCGTCCACGTGTGGCCATCAACGCGGCCTGGCTCACCAACTCAGGACGAGCCAGCATCAATTCTTGTGCGATGTACGAGCCCATTGAGGCGGCCACGAGCCGGACGGGGGCAGCGTCGAGCCTCTCGATCAACTCGGCGGTGTCAGCCACCATCGTTGCCGTCGTGAAACCGTCAGCATTCGCCGTTGCGCCCACTCCCCGGTTGTCAAACGTGATGACGCGGTAACCAGCCGCAAGGAATGCGGGCACCTGATGGACATCCCACGTGCGTCCAACACCACCTTGGCCGGCAATGAACATCACTGGCTCCCCGTGGCCGCGGTCGTTGTAGGCCAAGTTCACCACGTGGGGACGGTACTACGGATTGGCCGGTGAGGTGCTTTGGTGGAAGCGTTCGACCTTGAAACAGGGTGGTGGGTGTTGGCATGGGTTCTGTCATGCCGATGGTGTTTGCTGCACCGTCAATTTGGCAGTGCTTTCGCCACGGCTGCGGCGGTCCCACTCGGCCAGCACCTCTGGATCGGTGGGCTTGCTGAGCAAGCTGCCCACCACGTACACCACCAGGCCGGAGACCAAGCCCCAGTAGATCGGGTCGTTTGCCTCGATGCCGAACCTGAACATGGCCACCAGGGTCGCCACCGTTCCGACGGCCATCGCCCCAATCGCCCCGACATTAGTGCCGCGCCGCCAGACCAGCCCGCCCAGGATCGGAACCAGCAGACCGCCGACAAGGATGTCGTACGCAACCGTCAACGCGTTGACGACGTCCTGGAGCACGCACGCGATGACCACCATCAGGATGCCGAATCCGGCGACGTAGAGCCTGTTGTTGCGGATGTGGTCGTGCTCGCTGCCCGCCTCGATGTCGCTGCTTGCGCAGCCGCGCCACGATGTCCTGGCTGAACACCGTCGCGGTGGCGATCAGCGCGCCGCTCGATGTCGACATCACCGCGGCCAGCGCCGCCGCGAGCACCAGACCGGCCAGCACAGGCGGCAGCTGCATCTCAACGAACTCCGCGAACGCGTCGTCGCGGGACTCCAACGCGGGCAGCAGTACCTTCGCCGCCATCCCGATCACCGCGCCGGCCACCGCGTACAGCAGGCAGTAGACGCCCGACGCGGCGCCCGCCCAACGTGCGACCCCTGGGCTGCGCGCGGTGAACACCCGCTGCCAGATGTCCTGCCCGATGAGCAGGCCGAAGGTGTAGATGACGAAGTACGTCAGGATTCTCTCGCCGCCGATCGCGGTGAGCGAGGTGGCGTCGGCGGGCAATTTGTCGGCCAGTCCGCTGATGCCGCCGGTCTTGTACAGCGCGATGGGCAGCAGGATGAAGAAGATGCCGATGGTCTTGACCAGGAACTGCACAAAGTCGGTCAGCGTGATCGACCACATGCCACCCAGCGTGGCGTAGATGATCACCACGCTGCCACCAAGGATGATGGCGGGCACCCTGCCGATGTCGAATAGCGCGCCGAAGATCGTTGAGTAGGCGATCGTGGAGGTGACTGAGAGCATCAGCGTGTATAGCCACATGACTATCCCAGAAAGCACGGAAGAGCCAGGGCCGTAACGGAGTTCGAGCATCTGACTGACGGTGTAGACGCGCAGTCGCTGGATCCGGCCCGCGAATAGCAGGCTGAGCAGCAGGATGCCCACGCCGATGGCCATCACCAACCACATGCCCGAGATGCCGTACTGGTAGCCCAACCCGACGCCGCCGATCGTGGACGCGCCGCCCAGCACGATGGCTGCCATGGTGCCGGAGTACAGCAGCGGGCCGAGCCGGCGGCCGGCGACGAGGAAATCGGATTGCGTTGTGGCCCTGCGTTTGCCCCAGAAGCCGAACGCGATCATGCCTACGAGGTAAATGAAGACGATGGCTACATCCAAATTGGCGGCCATGGCGGGATGTCCTTTCAGCGGATATCGAAATGGATGAGGGTCGGGCCGTCGGCGCCGAGCGCGCCACCGACCAGTTCTGTTAGTTCGGCCGTCGAGGTGGTACGCACCCCGCGCGCGCCCATAGCCACCGCCAGGGCGGCCAGATCCGGGGTGCGCAGTTCGACCCCGATCGGCGGGATGCCGCGTGCGGCTTCCTGGTCTTTGATCTCCTGATAGCCGCCGTTGTCGACCACAATCACCGGCACCGGAAGTCGTTGCTCCACAAGTGTTATCAGCTCCTGAACGGAGAACATCAGCGCCCCGTCACCGAGCAGCACCGCAACCGGGGTACCAGGCAAGCCGATTGCGGCGCCAAGCCCGGCCGGCAGCCCGTAACCCAGCGTGGCGTAGCCGGGTGAGTAACAGAATCGGCGCGGTCGTGGCATATCGAAGAAGTGCACCGAGCCGAAGTAGGTGACCTGCGAGCTGTCCCCGGTGAGCACGCCGTCGGCTGGCAGCGCCGCGCGGACAGCAGCGTTGATCTCGGCGTAGGGTCCCGCGTCGGCCATCGCCTCCTGGAGGCACGCCGCACGCAGCGCAGCCGCACGCCCGGAGTCGCCCGCATCGAGGCCCGCGGGCAGGGCAGCGCGAAGTGCGGCGACGGTGGTGGCGGCGCCGCCGAGCAGCGCGTGGTCGGCCGGGCAGTTCTTGTTCAACTGGGCCGGGTCGACGTCGCAGCGGATCACGGTCCGGCCGCGAATCTGCCCGTCCCACAAGTCGGAATCACCCAACTCGGTGCCGACCACGAGCAGCGCGTCGCTGTCGGCAGCGGCCTTCTGTAGGGCGCGCAGCCGGATCGATGCACCGACCGAAAGTGGGTGCGCTTCGTCGACGACGCCCTTGCCGTTGACAGTGGTGGCGACCGGCGCGCCAAGCGCCTCCGCCAGTGCGGTCAGCTCGCTCTGGGCGTCGACGGCTCCCCCGCCGGCAATGATCATTGGCTGGCCGGCGGCCGACAGCACCTCGGCCGCCCGTCGCATGGCGTCCGGATCGGCGTGGGGCGGAGCGGCTTTCGGGGCGATACGCGGTTGGCCCGACCACTGCTGCTCGAGCACGTCGAAGGGGACCTCGATGTGAACGGGCCGGGGACGGCCGCCGGTGAAGCTGCTGAACGCCTCGGTCACCGCGGCGGCCGCCTCGTCGGCGCTGCCCACACGTCGGCTCCAGCGCACCAGCTGATCCATTGCGCCCAAGGGGTTCTTGGCCTCGTGCAGCTGGCCGAGGTCACGGCCCTCGGCTCCGGTGGGCAGGCCCGACGACAGCACCAGCATCGGCTGTGATTCCGCGTAGGCCGTCGACGCCGCAGTCATCACGTTGGTCAGCCCCGGACCGCTGGTGGTCACCACAACGCCCGGCCTGCCGGTAACCCGTGCAAACGCCTCGGCCGCATAGCCCGCACCCTGCTCGTGGCGCGGCGTGACCGCCCGGATGCCGGTCGTTGGCAGGTGACGATAGATCTCCAGGTTGTGTGTGCCCGGGATGCCGAAGATGGTGTCGACGCCATGTGCGGCGAGGGTTTCCACGACGGCCGCACCGCCGTTGCGATGCCCGGTCATGACTTCGCCAGCACCGAGATCAGCTCGTAGGCGACGTGCGCGGCCGCGATACCGGTGATCTCGGCGTGGTCGTACGCCGGCGCGACTTCCACAATGTCGGCGCCGACAACGTTGACGCCCACCAGGTTTCGAAGACAGTGCAGCAGCTCGCGGCTGGTCATTCCGCCCGCTTCGGGGGTGCCGGTGCCTGGCGCGTGCGCCGGGTCGAGCACGTCGATGTCAACGGACACATACACCGGCGCGTCGCCGAGGCGAGCGCGCATCCGCTCGATCACCGTGGGAAGCCCGTCCACCTGGAAATCGTCGGTGCCGATCACTTGAAACCCGAGCACACGGTCGTCGGACAGGTCGGTGGGCGCGTACAACGGGCCGCGGATGCCGACGTGCAGACAGTGCTCGGGGTCGAGCAGACCCTCCTCGCTGGCACGCCGGAACGGGGTGCCATGCGTGAATGGGGCACCGAAGTAGGTGTCCCAGGTGTCAAGGTGGGCGTCGAAGTGCAGCACGGTAATCGGGCCGTGGTCGCGGTGCAGCGACCGCAGCAGAGGCAGCGCGATGGTGTGGTCGCCGCCAAGCGTGATCAGCTTCGTCCCGCCGTCGCGCAACTCGTCGGACGCTTGCTCGATCGTGGTGATCGCCTCGCCGATGTCGAACGGGTTGACCGCGATGTCGCCGGCGTCGGCGACCTGCTGGACGGCGAACGGCTCGACGTCCAGTCGCGGGTGATAGGTACGCAGCAGCTTGGATGCGGCGCGGATGTGGCCCGGCCCGAACCGCGCCCCGGGCCGGTACGAGACGCCGGAATCAAACGGGATGCCGACGACCGCGACATCGGTGTGGGTGACCTCGTCGGTGCGGGGAAGGCGGGCGAAGGTGGGCGGACCCGCGTAGCGCGGTACGCGGGTGGCATCGACCGGTCCGATCGGGTGTGTAGACGTCATGCCCAAGAGGTTTCCGGAAATCCGGGCCAGCCGATATGGCCATTTTGTAGAGAATGACCGAGACGTGTTCGACGATATGTCCATGCTGACGGTCGCGGAGCTGATCGCCGACGCCGAACTGGGTTTGGAGCTGGTGGGGGGCCGCGGCGGCGCCGAGCGCGAGATCGAGGCCGCGGCCGTTTCCGAGCTAGCCAACCCAGGCCCGTGGCTGCAGGGCGGCGAGCTGCTGTTGACCATCGGCCTGCTGCTTCCGCAGACCACCGACGGCTGCCGGTCCTACCTGGCCGGGCTGGACACCGCCGGTGTGCAGGCCCTCGGGCTGGGTCTTGGCGCCGAGCTGCCCCACCAGCGGGCCCCGGCGCGGCTGATCACCGCCGCCGACGAGATCGGCATGCCGCTGCTCACCGTGCCCGACCCCGTCCCGTTCATCGCGGTGACGAAAGCGGTGTTCGCGTACCGCGCCCGCGCCGAGCGACACGAGCTGGAGTGGGCCCTGCAGACCCAGCGCGCGTTGACCGCCGCCGCTGTCACGCCAGGTGGGCTGCTGGGCATCCTGGCCGCACATCGCGAGGCGACGGGCCGCTCCGGTGTGGTGATCGACCTGCTCGGGAGGGTGCTTGCCGCATCGGATCCTGGCGGTGAGAGGTTGGTCAGGCGGATGGCCTGGCTGCTCGCCTCCGTGCGGGATGAGGGCCTGAATGCCGCGGCCGCCGATATCAGCGACGGCCGCAGGCGCGAGCTGCACGCACTCGGCGCGCGCCGGTTACGGGCCTGGCTGTTGATCGACGGACCAGCCGAACAGCCTGCAGCCCACCAGGTTTCGGGCGATCTGGTGTCGCTGCTGTCACTGGAGCTGGAGCGACGGCACGGGCTCAACACCGCGCAGCGCCGCGGTCGTGCTCAGGTGCTGGACCGGCTGGCCCGGGCCACCGTGGACGATGTGGTGGCGGCCCGTTGGCTGACCTCGGTGGGGCTGCCCGACGCCGACCTTCGCGCTGCCGCCGTCGCCGCACCGGACGACGCCGACGATCTGGCAGCCGACCTACTCATCACCCTGCCCGACGCGTTGGTACGCGTCATGGGCGAAGTGGTGGAACTGGCCGTGCCGCTCGACACCGATCTGCCAGGCGTGCTCGGCACGCTCGCAGGCGGCCGGGCGGCAGGCATCGGCATCGCAGTGCGACCCGGCGCGCTGGTCGTCTCGCTACGGCAGGCCCGCTCGGCCCTGCCTGCCAGCCGGGTGCAGGGCAGGCACATGCACGCCGAGGAGATCGCCAGCAGCCGATTGCTGCTCAACACGGTTGGGGCGCAATCCCTTCAGGCCTACGCCGACGCTGTGCTCGGCCCACTCGACGCAACGGATCGATCCGGTGAACTAATGCGCGGGCTCACGGCGTTCCTCGAGCACAACGGGCACTGGGGATCCGCCGCCACCGCACTGCGCGTCCACCGGCACACCATGCGAAACCGCATCGACGCCGTCGAACGACTGACCGGGCGGCGCATGGATTCCGCGCAGGACCGCCACGAGCTGTGGCTGGCACTGCGGGCCAGAGACGCCGCCCGCATGTCGTCGGACTAGGCCGCGGAAACCGCAGGTAGTGACATCCACGGGATTAGGCTTTCACCATGGTGGTCAAGGTGCGACGCGTCTGCGTACCGGACATAGCGCTCGAGAGCCGACTTCCGGCCCGGACGCGACACGATGCCGAGACCGTGGCCCGCCACCTCAGGGTTCTGACCGTCACAACCCGCATCGGCGCTGTCATCAGCGTATTCTTCGGCATCCAGGGCTTGATCGTGCGCCAGGACATTGTGTGGATCGCCATGCTCAACGTGGCCAGCGGCGTGATCTTCCTGCTGATCCCGCTGTTGTACCGGTTCGGCGAAGTGGTCCCTGCGCTGGTGTTCTTCATCGTTGCGACTACATCGGTCACTGTCGTGTGTTGGCACCTGGGCACCGGCTCGGGCCTGCCGTTCTACTATCTCGTCGCGGCGACACTCATGGTGCTGATCCTCGGTGTCGACCACCTCGTGCTCGCGTCGGTACTCGCTGCCGTCCTCGCCGCGACGGTCATCGCGCTCGAGGTGTTCGTTCCCTATAACACTGGCGTGCAACCGGATTGGGCGTTTAGGTTGGGTTTCATCCTCACGGTGGTCTCCGCCTGGGTGATGGTCGTCGCGGTGGTCTGGTACGCGCTGCGCGAGATCCGTCGCGCCAGGAAGGCGACGGAGGCCGAGTACGACCGGTCCGAAAAACTGCTCACCAATATCCTGCCCGCGACGATCGCCGAACGGCTGAAAGACCCGTCGCGCAACATCATTGCCGACAAGTACGACGACGCCTCAATTCTGTTCGCCGACATCGCCGGCTACACCAAGCGGGCCAGCGACACCACCCCAAGCGAGCTGGTGCGCTTCCTCGACCGCCTCTACACCGACCTCGATGCGCTGGTCGACCGGCACGGCCTGGAAAAGGTCAAGACAAGCGGCGACTCCTACATGGTGGTCAGCGGAGTGCCGCAACCGCGCGATGATCACATGGAGGCGCTTGCCTGCCTCGCGCTGGACATAACCGACGCCGTCGCAGACCTGAAGGATCCTCAGGGACGCGAGGTGCCGCTGCGGATCGGCCTCGCCGCAGGGCCCGTGGTCGCCGGGGTCGTCGGCGCACGCAAGTTCTTCTACGACGTGTGGGGCGACGCGGTCAACATCGCGGCGCGGATGGAAACCACCGATGTCGAGGGTCGAATTCAGGTGCCGCAGGACGTCTATGAGCGCCTCAACCATGCGTTCCTGCTGGAGGAGCGCGGCGAGGTCGACGTCAAGGGCAAGGGCGTCATGCACACCTGGTATTTGGTCGGACGCCGTGACGACCACGCCGTGCGAAGCGCCGTCGAGCAGGGCGCGACGGCGGACAGCGTCTAATCCGCCCCGAGGGCAACGACGCGTGGGCGTGCCAGCAGTTCGAGCAGCGCCGCAGTCACCTCGTCGGGTCGTTCCTCCATGATGTAGTGGTCGCCACCGGTTAGCTGGGTCAGCGTCGCGCCGGGGATACGCTCGGCCAGTTCGCGCGCGGTCGAGAACGGGATGTAGCGGTCGCGGTCGCCCCAGATGATCGCGGTGGGACAGCCGATCCGCCCCAGGCCCGCGGCGAGGCCGGGCACCGCAGGCACGTGGTAGTTGGTGAAGAAGTCGACGAAAGTCTGTCTGCCGCGTGGCGTGTCCATCCAGCCGAGGTACTCGTCTTCCAGACGCTCGTCGAAGCAACCCAGCTTGCGGTATGGCCGCAACGCAACGTGATGCAACCGGCGAAGCGGAAGCATGCGAAGCATCGCGGGGGCATGAATCGCGACCCACCGCTGACTCTGTGAGAATCGGTAGAACCACGGGCGAAAGATGTTGTGCGCGCGCGTATTCAGCAACGCCAGCCGCATCACGCGCTCCGGGTGGCGCTGCACGTAGCCAAGACCGAGGAACCCGCCGTAGTCGTGGGCAATCAGGTTGAACCGGTCGAGCCCGAACGAATCGGCGAGCCGGTCGATGCGCTCGACCTCGGCGTCATAGGTGGCCGCTGTGTCCGGCGGTTCCGCACGTCCGAAGCCAGGCCAGTCGGCGGCGATCACACGGTGATTCTCGGCAAGCGCGGGGATCTGATGTCGCCAGCAGGATGCGCTCTGCGGATAGCCGTGCAGCAGCAGCACCGGTTCGCCCTCACCCGCCTCGATGTGCACCACATTCATTTTGTGCAAACTAGTATAAAATTCGCTTTGTGACCAGACGCCGTGGCCGACCCCGGACCTACGATCCGGTCGCCGCCATGCGGCTGGCGCGGGACACCTTCTGGCGCGGCGGCTACGCGGCCACCTCCCTCGAGGACCTGTCGGCGGGCATGGCCATGAACCGGCCAAGCATCTACGCGGCTTTCGGCGACAAACGTGCGCTCTATCTGCAGGCCGTCACCGAGTACGGGGAGACCAGCCGTGCCTGGCTGGCGACGGCGCTGGCCAGACCGCGGCCACTGCCCGACGGGCTGCGTGCCGTCTACCTCTACGCGCGGGACTTCTACCTGGCCGGCGACGCGCCGCGCGGCTGCTTCCTGCTCGGCACCGCCGTCACCGAGGCCAACCGTGACCAGGAAGTGCGGGCAGTCGTCGAGAACACCATGTCGGCGTTCACCGCGACGTTCGCCGAACGATTCGAGCGCGCCGAACGCGACGGGGAGCTGTCCCCGCACGCGCCCGACGCGCTCGCACAAATAGCCACGGCGACGTTGAACACGCTCGCGGTGCGCGCCCGCACCGGCGCCGACGCTGCGGTCCTTGACGCGCTGATCGACGCCACGGTCGGCGTGATCTGCCGTCGACCGGATTAGACCTTGCGGTTCTCCGACTTGATCAGCCAGGTCAGCTTCTCCAGGCCGTCGATCAGCTGATGCAGGATGTCAGCGGTGCTGGGGTCCTCGGCGTCGACCGCGTCATGCACTGTGCGAATGGTGTCGACCGCCGCGTAGGCACGGCCGGTGATCAGGTCGACGACCTCGGCGGTGTTCTGCTCGTAGGCCGGGAACTGCGGCAGCGTGGTGCTGCCCGCGACGGTGTCGGAACGGCCGTCCGGCACTGCGTCGAGCGCCCGCATCCGCTCGGCGATGGTGTCGCTGGCCTCGCGGGCGAAGTCGACAAGCTCGTCGAGCTGCAGGTGAAGGTCGCGGAAGTTGGTTCCGACGACATTCCAGTGCGCCTGCTTACCCTGCAGATGAAGTTCGATCAGATCGACCAGCACCCGCTGCAGGTTGGCGCTGAGCTCGGGCGATGCCTGAAATCCCTGTACTTCTGCTTCTGTGCGACGTGTTGTGGTACCCATGCTCAGACCAACGCCCGATAATCTGGAATGAGTCCAAATTATGGTGTGGCTTGGGTCACACGGGCTGATCCTGCTGCTGGTCCTGCCTCTCCAAGATCCGCGCATAGCCGGCCCCCATGCCCAGCAGGACCAGCCCGACGACGATGAACACCACAACGCGGAAGATGCCGTCCAGTGTGCCGAGGTCGAACAGGAACAGCTTGGCCATCGCCGCGGCGACCAGCGCCAGCCCGGCACCGATCGGCAGCGACCGCTCCGTCTCGGGACAGCCGCGCCGCGTAGATGAACAGCGCGGCCGCCATGGCGATCCAGCAGATCGTCGCGGCCATGTGGCCGGCGAAGAAGCCGCCGCCCTCCCCGCCGACCAGTACGCCGGCGGTCACGGTGAAGGTGGTGACGGCGTAGACGATCACCACGGCTGAACCGGCCCACACGTTCGCTAGGGTCTTCCACGACCAGGCGATCGCCACCGCGCATGCCACCAGCAGCAGGCTGGAAACCAGCGTAGAAATCCCAGCGGCTGCGTCCATCGGGGTCGCCTCGACCAACGAGCTCGGCGGCGCGTAGCTCAGGTAGAGCCCACCGCCTGCGATCGCGAACCCGAGCGCCGACCATCTCGCGACGGCGTCGCGACGGCCCGCCACGGCGACCACGACCGCCATCGCCAGCAGCACCGGGCCCGCGACATGGCCGTCGAATGCCACCGTCACCGCGATGAGCGCCGAGATCGCCGACAACGCCGACCAGACCTGCCGCACCACGCCCGTCACGCCTGGCAGACCGACCAGCACTATGGCCAGCATTGCCGCGGCCAGGGCGGCCGCCATCAACGCGGCGACCACCCGGTCGACGGCCAGCGACACGCACAGCACCGGCGCCACGCCCGCCGCCGTCAGCAGGGCAATCGCAACCCGATTCGCGGTGCGCGGCAACAGGATTAGCGCTGCAGCGATGGCGAGCACGGCCGCGATGCCGCATGCGCCCGCCAGCCACAGGTCGTACCCGTTATCGAAGTACACCGCGGCCAGCGCCACGAGGAGTGGGAACGTGGGGGCCGCGATGCGTGCGGCATGCAGCCAGATCCAGTCCTTGCCGAGCTGGACCATCAGGGAAGCCGCCGACAGCGCCAGCATGAAGCCGACGAGCAGAAGGGTGATGCCGTCGGTGACGACTGGCGCCAGCACGATCAGCGGCACCAGCACCAGTAGGCCAAGGTGCTGGGAATCCCAGCGCCGGGCGAGGGTCAGACCGCCGCCGCCGATCACTGCGGCGATCGCCAGGCCGATCGGCGCCGGCACCCATTGGTAGATGGTGGTGACGGCGATGACGTCCATGTAGGCGGCGGCGATGCCCGTTGCGGCCAGCGCGATAGCACCGACCCGCCCGCCCGGCCGCGCGTAGAGCCATCCCGCCGCGGCCACCAGTGCAGCCGCCAGCACGGCACCCGCGCCGACGCGGATTTCCGGACGCAGGATGCCGGCCTGAGCGGCCAGCACCAGCAGCAGCACGACACCGATCAGGGTGACCGCGACGCCCGCGACGGCGAGCACCTTGCCGATCCAGCCCTCGGAGCGTTCCTGCGCGGCTGGGCGGCTGGACGTCACGGGCGGTCGCGGATGCATGGGCGGCGGAACAGGCGCTGCGTACTGCGGCTGGTATGTCTTGCGGTTGGTATTGCGGCCAGTACGGCGCAGCGTAAGGCTGCGGCTGCGGAACCGGCTGAGCCACCGGCGCCTGCGGCTGCTCGGACAGCAGCCGGTCGAGTGCGGTGAGGTCTGTCGAGACCCTCGCCATATATTGCGAAATCGCGGCGAAGTCCGCGGAAAGCCGGGCGATCACGGCGCGATGCGGTTCGGTCATGCCGCCATGGTCTCAGCAACCAGGCAGTTTCCGGATGAGTAGGACTACTCGTCTAGGCCGTGTTCGATCGCATATCGCGCCAGCTCAACACGGTTGGCGACCTGAAGCTTGCGAAACGTCGCCTGCACGTGGTTCTCCACGGTGCGGTGGCTCAATGACAACGTGCTGGCGATCTGCTTGGCCGTCAATCCCTTCGCGACGTGACGCAGCACCTCGGTTTCACGTTCGGTCAGGCTCGGCACCGGAGTCCCAGCCGGGCCCGCCCTACCGGATTGCGCGATGCGCCGGTACTCCCCCAGCACCAGTCCGGCCAGCCCCGGCGTGAACACCGCGCGCCCCTCGGCTGTCGCACGCACCGCGTCGCCGAGTTCCTGCTTCGACGCACTCTTGACGAGATAGCCTGTGGCGCCTGCCTTTACCGCCTCCAGAACGTCGTCGCGCTCATCGGATGCGGAGAGCACCAGAATGCGCGACGACGGCGAAACCGCGAGCACCTCGGCGGTGGCCTGGGCGCCGTCGCCGTCGGACAGCCGCATGTCCATCACCACGACGTTCGGCGTGCACGACCGCGGCGCGCCTGCGGGCCGATGCCACCCCGTCGGCGGTGGCCACCACGTAGAAGCCGTCCTCGGCGAGGTCGCGGGCCACCGCGTCGCGCCAGATCGGATGGTCGTCGACGACCATCACCGTCGGGGTATCGTCAGCTCCCATTCCGTCCCACATCCCGGCCCGGTGTTCAGCTTTGCGCTGCCACCCAGCCAATTCATCCGTCCCACAATCGATTTAGCCACGCCGACGCGGCCTTCGGCGACCGCTTCCTCAAGTCTGCCCTCGGCGTATGCCGACGCCGTCGTCGCGGATGCTCACGGTGACCGAGCCACCGAGGTCCTCCAGCAGCACATAGGCGCGGGCGCCTGGCCCTGCGTGGGACGCGACGTTGTCGAGTGCGTTGGCCGCCGCCGCATGCAACTCGTCGGCGACGTCGGCGTCCAGCAGCACCGGTTCCGCGGGCACGCTGACCGACACTCGATCCGACGCTCGCCGCCGCAGCAGCGCTCCGACGTCGACCATCGCTCCCGTCCGCGGCTCGGCGTCGGCGGAGCTGACCAGCCGCCGCAACGCTCTCTCCTGCTCGCCGGCCAGTTCGGCCAATTCCGCTGTCTCTCCACCGATTTCGCGCCCGCGCCGGGACACCAGCGCAAGAACCTGGATCGCGCCGTCGTGCACCTGGCGCGACAACCGGTCGCGTTCCTCCAGCGACGCCGCGAGCCGCGTCGCCCGTTCCAGTTCGGCGTGGGCGCGCCGAGCGGTTTGTGCGGCCATGCCGATCGCCAGCCCGACCGCAAGCTCGATGACGATCGTGGCGTTGCGGCCAAGGTCGTAGTTGATAAAGCCCTTGACCACCGTGCTGGCGATCATCACCACCACACCGGTGAGCATTCCGGGGATCGGGCCCAGCAGGATCGCCGCCGAGATCGTCGCGTTGGTCGCCCACAACGTCGTCGGCCACGACTGGTTGTCCAGCGCCCATTGATCGGACGCGACGAACTCGGTGGACAGCACCAGCGCCACCACCACAACGATTTCGGCCAGCACCCATGCCGGCCTGCGGCCGAACCCCTGCAGGTAGGCGACCGCGCACGCGGCGCTCCACCCGATCAGCACGGCGAACAGCAGCCATCCGAGAGCCGGGCGCTCCAGGTCCGCGTTGATCGGCGATCTGGAAGCACAGCGCGTAAATGCAACTCAGCAGCCGGAATACCTGCGCGGCCCGCCACAGCGGAGTAGCCGGATCCGGTGTACTCGCCGGCATGGGTTTCTACAGCACCTTGGACAGAAAGGCCTTCGTCCGTTCGTGTTTCGGGTTGGCGAGCACCTCGCGTGGCGGTCCGCTTTCCACGACCACGCCGTCATCCATGAACACCAGCTGGTCGGCGACCTCTCTGGCGAACCCCATCTCGTGGGTGACGACCACCATCGTCATGCCTTCGGCGGCAAGCTTTTTCATCACCTCGAGCACCTCGCCGACCAGCTCAGGGTCCAGCGCGGAGGTGGGCTCGTCGAACAGCATCAGCTTGGGGTTCATCGCCAGGGCCCGCGCGATCGCCACGCGCTGCTGCTGGCCGCCGGACAGCTGCGCGGGATAGGCGTCCGCCTTTTCCGACATTCCCACCTGGTTCAAGCAGATCCTTGCCACGCGCAATCGCGTCGTCCTTCTTGACGCGCTTGACGTGGATCGGTGCCTCGATGATGTTCTCCAGCGCCGTGCGATGCGGGAACAGATTGAAGTGCTGGAACACCATGCCGATGTCGCGGCGCTGCTTTGCGGCGTCACGGGGCGACATCTCGAGCAGCTTGGTCCCCCGGTCGCGGTAGCCGATCAAATCTCCGTCGACATAGAGCCGGCCTGCATTGACCTGCTCCAGATGGTTGATACAGCGCAGGAACGTCGACTTGCCCGAACCCGGACGGGCCGACCATCACCAGCACCTCGCCCTTGCCGACCTCGAGCGTGATGCCCTTGAGCACCCGCAGAGCGCCGAAGCTCTTGCAGACCTGTTCCGCCTTCACCATCGGTGTCATACGTGCCCCGCCTCACCTATCTGCTGTGCCTTGGCCAACGCCTCGAGTTGCTTGGTGGTCAGCTTGCGCGACGCGCCACGCGAGTAGTACCGCTCCAGGTAGAACTGGCCGACCATCAAGATGCTGGTGACCGCCAAATACCAGCGCGGCCGCCACCAGCAGAAGAGGGACGGGCTCGAACTGGCGGGCGGCGATTTCGCGGGTGGCAATGCTGTACAGATCGAGCGTGTAGGGCACGGCAGTGACCAGCGATGTGGTCTTCAGCATGCTGATGACCTCGTTGCCGGTCGGCGGGATGATCACCCGCATCGCCTGCGGGAGTACGGTGCGGCGCATCGCCATCCCCCATGACATGCCCAGTGCTGTCGACGCCTCCATCTGGCCCTCCGGCACGGAACTGATTCCGGCACGGATGATTTCGGCCATGTAGGCGGCCTCGTTCAGAGCCAGGCCGAGGGTCGCCAGCAGAAAGGGAATGGACAAGGCCTGCAGGTCGAGGTGGAAGAACGACGGCCCGAACGGCACGCCCAGCTGAATGTTCTTGTAGATCGTCGGGATAAGGCCCCAGAACGTCAACTGCACGTATATCGGTGTGCCGCGAAATATCCACAAATACACCCACGACACCGACCGGAACACCGGGTTGGCCGACAGCCGCATCACCGCGAGGATCACGCCGAGCAGCGATCGCCAGCACCATCGAGTAGACGGTGAGCTGCAAGGTGTTCGTCACACCCAGGAAGATCCGCTCGTTGAAGAAGTACTCCGCGAAGATGCGCCACCGGTAAGCGTCGTTTGTGGCCGCTCCGTAGACGAACAGCACAACGAGGATGACGATGACGACCGCCGCCACCCACCGCCACGGATGACGCAGCGGAACGGCATCGATCGCGGCCGGGCTGGTGGATGGCGACGTGTCGACATCAGTCATGTGCGGATCCTCGATCTAGTTGATCGCGCCGTTGATAACCGGCTTGTCGATCATGCCTTTCTCGACACCCCAGTTGGTCGCGATCGTCTTGTAGGTGCCGTTCTCGATCAGGTGCTCGAGGGCCTGCTGCAGCGACTGCGCGAGCGGCGAACCCTTCTTCACCGGCCAGCCGTACGGCGCAGCATCGGCGATCTCGCCCGCGGCCTCGAGCTTGCCGTTGCTCTGCTTGATGGCGTACGCGGTGACGGGTGAATCCGCCGACATCGCGTCGGCCTGGCCGAGCACCACGGCATTGGTGGCGGCGTCCTGACCATCGAACTTCAGGATGTCGATTGCCGGCTTGCCTGCGTCCGTGCACGCCTTGCTCTTGGCAGGCAGCTCGTCGACTTCTTCGGTCGTGGTCGCCTGCACGGCCACCTTCTTGCCGCAGGCGTTCTTCGGGTCGACGGGCGTGCCGGGCCGCTGCGCCCACAGGATGCCCGCCGAGTAGTAGGTCACGAAGTCGACGGTCTGCTCGCGCTCCTTGGTGTCGGTGAACGACGACATGCCGACGTTGAAGGTGTCGCCCTGGATCGACGGGATGATCTTGGCGAAGTCCGCCTCGCGGTACTCTGCGGTCAGACCGAGTGTGGCTGCGATCGCGTTCATCAGATCGACGTCGAAGCCGACGATCTTGCCGCTAGGGTCCTTGAACTCGTTGGGCGCGTACGGAATGTTGACACCGACGACCAGCTTTCCGGACGACTTGATCGCCTCCGGGACCGTGTTCGCGATTGCATCGACCTTCTCGGCGCTCACCGCCGTTGTGGCCGTGGTCGGTCCGCCCTCCTCGCTCTTGCTCGAGCATCCGGACAGGACAAGGGCGCCGGTCGCAGCAAACACCGCCGCGATGCGCCAGAACTTCTTTGGTCTGCCTTGACATCCAGCTGACACGGTCGCCTCTACTTTCTGCTTCGTGGACCCGGCCGCACTACGCCGGTAACGGAACAGTAGTAGAGACCTAACGCGCTGGCAGGAGAACGGAAGCCGCGAATCACTCCGAGGGCCTGGGGGGTGGCTTTGTCGCCGACTCGGCCAATTCAGAAATGCCAGATATCGGCTAGCCGTTATGCCACGCTTAGGACATGGAAAGCCCCGCACCTCCCGCCATGTTGCAACATCTGTGGAAGTCCGCGCTGTTATCCGGGATTCTCGCGGTGATTCTCGGCATTCTCGTGTTGGCTTGGCCAGGCAAGACGATCATCGTTGCGGCGATCATCTTCGGCGCCTACTTATTGGTCACCGGCATCGCCCAGGTCGTATTTGCGTTCAGCTTGCATGTGTCGGCCGGCGGGCGAGTTCTCCTGTTCATCAGCGGCGCCGCCTCCCTGATTCTCGCAGTGCTGTGCTTCCGGAGCCTTCAGGATTCGATCCTGTTGCTGGCTATCTGGATCGGTGTCGGATTCATCTTCCGCGGCGTGGCGACCGCCGTATCGGCGATCAGCGACCCGACGCTGCCCGGCCGGTGGTGGGAGATCTTCATCGGCGGGATCACCTTGCTGGCGGGCGTCATCGTGCTGGCGTCGCCATTCGAATCCATCGCGACGCTGACCTTGGTCGTCGGCATTTGGTTGATCGTCATCGGCGTCTTCGAGGCCGTCTCGGCATTCGGCATCCGCAAAGCCGGCAAGGACCTCGCCGACCGCGTCCACAAGGCCGAGGTGACCTAACGCATGCTCGCCATCTACTACTCTCTGTCGTAGGCTGGTGACACAGCCACGGAGGAGAGTCTGATGGACGCGCTGGATGTGTCGCGGTGGCAGTTCGGCATCACCACCGTCTACCACTTCATCTTCGTCCCGCTGACCATCGGCCTGGCGCCGCTGATCGCGGTCATGCAGACCGTCTGGGTGGTCACCGGCAACACGGCGTGGTACCGGCTGACCCGGTTCTTCGGCAAGCTGTTCCTGATCAACTTCGCGCTCGGCGTCGCCACCGGCATCGTGCAGGAATTCCAGTTCGGCATGAACTGGAGCGAGTACTCCCGGTTCGTCGGCGATGTCTTCGGTGCGCCCCTGGCGATGGAAGGTCTCGCGGCGTTCTTCTTCGAGTCAACGTTCATCGGTCTGTGGATCTTCGGGTGGACCCGGCTGCCGCGGCTGGTGCACCTCGCGTGTATCTGGATCGTGGCCATCGCGGTCAACATGTCGGCGTTCTTCATCATCGCGGCCAACTCGTTCATGCAGCATCCCGTTGGCGCTCATTACAACCCCGAAACCGGCCGCGCCGAACTGACCAGCATCGTCGCGTTGTTCAGCAACAACACCGCGATCGCTGCGTTCTCCCACGCGGTGGCAGGGGCGTTCCTCACCGCGGGCACGTTCGTCGCCGGCGTGTGCGCGTGGTGGATGGTGCGGGCGCGCGACACTGTCGACGCGCGCACGATGTATCGACCTGCTGCCATCCTCGGCTGCCTGATCACGCTGGTGTCGGCGGCTGGACTGTTCTTCACGGGCGATGCGCAGGGCAAGCTGATGTTCAAACAGCAGCCGATGAAGATGGCTTCGGCGGAATCGTTGTGCCACAGCGAAACCGACCCTGATTTCTCGATCCTGACGATCGGCACCCACAACAACTGCGACAGCGTCACGCACGTGATTGAGGTGCCGTACGTGCTGCCCTTCCTGGCCGAGGGCAAGTTCAGTGGCGTCCGCCTCGATGGTGTCAAAGACCTTCAGGCGCAGTACCAAGAGAAGTTCGGCCCCGGCGACTACCGGCCGAACCTGTTCGTGACGTACTGGGCGTTCCGGGCGATGATCGGATTGCTGGTGTTCCCTTCGCTTTTCGCGCGTCGTCGCGTTGTGGCTGACCCGGCGCGGCCGAATCCCGCATCAGCGCTGGTTCTCCTGGTTCGCACTGCTGACGCTGCCGACCCCGTTCCTGGCCAACAGCGCCGGCTGGGTGTTCACCGAGATGGGCCGCCAGCCCTGGGTGGTGGTGCCGAATCCGACCGGTGACCAGTTGATTCGGCTGACCGTGGCCGACGGCGTGTCCGGTCATTCGGCCGCGATGGTGGTGACGTCGCTGGTCACCTTCACGGCGTTGTATGCGGCGCTGGCGGTCGTCTGGTTCTGGCTGATCCGGCGATACGTCGTCGAGGGGCCGCTGGAGCACGACTCCGAGCCGGCGCCGCCGAGCCCGCCCGGCGACGACGACGTGGCGCCGCTGTCGTTCGCGTACTGAGAGGGGGTGTTTGAAGATGGGACTCCAGGAACTCTGGTTCGTACTCCTTGCCGCGCTCTTTCTCGGGTTCTTCGTACTCGAGGGGTTCGACTTCGGGGTCGGCATGCTGATGGAGTTCTTCGGCCGCGCCGCCAAGGGTGATCGCGAGCAGCACCGCCGGGCGGTGCTGAACACCATCGGTCCGGTCTGGGACGGCAATGAGGTCTGGCTGATCACCGCGGGCGGCGCCATGTTCGCCGCTTTTCCCGGGATGTACGCCACCGTGTTCTCCGGGCTCTACCTTCCGCTGCTGGCGATCCTCGTCGGCATGATCGTGCGCGTCTGCGCGATCGAATGGCGCGGCAAGATCAACGACCCCGCGTGGCGATCATGGGCCGACGTCGGCATCGCGCTTGGCTCGTGGCTGCCCGCCTTCTTGTGGGGTGTGGCGTTCGCCGCGCTGGTGCGGGGGTTGCCCGTCGATGCCGAAAAGCAGGTTCACCTGTCCTTCGGTGACCTGCTCAACGCCTACACGCTGCTGGGTGGATTGGCGATGGCTGGGTTGTTCCTGTTCTACGGAGCCGTCTTCGTGGCACTGAAAACCGAAGGCGCGGTGCGTGATGACGCCCTTCGGTTCGCCGCGTGGTCGGCGCTTCCGGTGACGGCACTGGTGGCCGCGTTCGGGTTGTGGACGCAGCTGGCCCACGGCAACGACTTGACGTGGATAGCGCTCGGGGTCGCGGTGATTGCACAGCTGACGGCCGTCATGCTGGTGTGGAGTCGCGGCAGCGACGGCTGGGCGTTCGTGAGCACGATGACGGTCGTCGCCGCGGTGGTCGTCCTGCTGTTCGGATCGCTTTACCCGAATCTTGTGCCGTCGACGCTGAATCCGGAGTGGAGCCTGACGATCTCTAACGCGTCGTCGACCCCGTACACGCTGAAGATCATGACCTGGGCGGCACTGATCTTCGCCCCGCTGGTGATGCTGTACCAGGGCTGGACCTATTGGGTGTTCCGGAAACGGGTCTCGGCCGATCGGATCCCTGCCTCGGTCGGGCTGTCGAGGCGATTGACGTGAACCTCTGGCAGGCTTCTACAGCGATGCGGCGCTTCCTCGCCGCATCGGTGGCCTGCGGTGTGGTCATCAGCGGCACCACGATCGCATCAGCCGTGGTTCTGGCGCAGATCGTCGCGGGCGTAGTCACCCAACCCGCCTCACGCAGCCTGGAACACTGGGCAGGCCCTCTGTGGATCCTGGTGGCGCTCTGGATGATTCGCACACTCGCGCACTGGCTGCAGGGCCGGCTGTCGCAACGTGGCGCGACCGCGGTGATCGCCGACCTGGCCGGCGAGGTGCTGCGCTCGGTCACCGCGCTGCCACCGCGTCGGCTCGCCGCGCGTCGCGATTCCGCCGCCGCGCTGATCACCCAGGGCCTCGACGGGCTGCGACCGTACTTCACCGCGTATCTGCCGTCGCTGTTCCTTGCGGGAATCCTGACTCCCGCCGCGCTCGTGGCGATCTGTATCTACGACGTTTACTCGGCCGTGATCGTCCTGATCGCATTGCCGCTCATCCCGATCTTCATGGTCCTCATCGGGGTGCTCACCCGCGATCGGTCCGCGGCGTCGCTGGCTGCGATGACCACCCTGCAGTCGCGGCTGTTAGACCTGGTGGCCGGCATTCCCACGCTTCGAGCGCTTGGCCGCATCGGCGATTCCGCTCGGCGGATCGCTGAACTAGGTGCCGCCCATCGACGTTCGGCGATGGCCACCCTGCGGATCGCGTTCCTGTCCGCCTTGGTGCTGGAGCTACTGGCCACACTCGGGGTGGCGTTGGTTGCCGTGGGTGTCGGGTTGCGCCTCGTCTTCGGCGAGGTAACGCTGTCGGCAGGTCTGACCGCCCTGCTGCTGGCGCCGGAGGTGTTCTGGCCGCTACGCCGTGTCGGGGTCGAGTTTCACGCCGCGCAGGATGGAAAGACAGCCGCCGACAAGGCCTTCCGCTTGCTCGACACGGTCGCCGCTCCCCCTGCCGGAACCCGCCCCGCGCTCGACGCCTACGCCGAACCGGGTTTGGTGACCGTCTTGACGGGACCCAACGGCGTTGGCAAGACCACGCTGCTGCAGGCGATTCTCGGGCTCGATTCGCCGGATCCGCAGGTGTGGTGGCGTCAGGTGGCATGGCTTGCGCAACGTCCCGTCCTCGTGCCCGGCAGCATCCGTGACAACCTCGAACTGTTCGGACCGCTCGCCGACCTCGACGGCGCCTGCCGTGCGGCGGGTTTCGACGAGGTGCTGGCCGTGCTGCCGGACGGCTTGGACACCGTGATCGGTCGCGGCGGGGTGGGCTTGTCGCTGGGCCAGCGGCAGCGACTTGGTCTGGCCAGGGTGCTCGGCTCGCCGGCGCCGGTGCTCCTGCTCGACGAGCCGACGGCGCACCTGGACGCGCGCATGGAATCTCGTGTTCTGCAGTCCATCGTGGCGCGAGCCAGGGCCGGGGCGACGGTTCTCGTTGTCGGGCACCGAGACCCCGTGCTGGCGATTGGCGACCGGGTCCTTCGCATGGGAAGTCTTGTCGATGCTTGAGCTGCTTCGCCCCCGACTCCCTCGACTGCTGCTGGCCGTGGTCTTGGGGGTGCTGTCGCTGGGCAGCGCGCTGGCTCTGGCCGGGATCTCGGCGTGGCTGATCACCCGGGCATGGCAGATGCCGCCGGTGCTGGACCTGACGGTGGCCGTGGTGGCGGTGCGCGCGCTCGGAATCTCGCGGGGCGTCCTCGGGTATTGCCAGCGTCTGGCCTCGCACGACACCGCGTTGAGGGCAGCCGCCGACACACGCGAGCGGCTGTATCGCAGGCTGGCCGACGCGCCTGCCGAGGCCGCGATGCGGCTGCACAGTGGTGAATTGGTGGCCCGTATCGGCGACTCGGTCGACGAGCTGTCGGATGTGCTGGTGCGCGCCGTTTTGCCGATCGCTGTCGCCGCCGTGCTTTCAGTCGCCGCCGTCGCGGCCATCGCCGTGATCTCCCCCGCCGCGGCCGTCGTGCTCGGCATCTGCCTGCTGATCGCGGGTGTCGCTGCGCCATGGCTGGCCGCCCGCGCAGCCGCTGCCGCGGAAGCGGTTGCAGTGCAGCATCATTCCGGGCGCGACGTTGCGACGATGCTCGCCCTAGAGCATGCACCCGAGTTGCGGGTCAGTGGCCGCCTCGACGCGATCATCGCCGAATCCGAGCACCGGCACCGCGATTGGGGCCGCGCCACCGACCGCGCCGCTGCTCCCGCCGCTATAGCCGCCGCGGCGCCGACCGCGGCCGTGGGCATCAGCGTGCTCGGCGCCATCGTTGCCGCGATCGGGATCGCCAACTCGGTCGCACCGATGACAGCGGCGATACTGATGCTGTTGCCGTTGTCGGCGTTCGAGGCGACCTCCGCCCTGCCCGCCGCCGCGGTGCAGCTCACCCGGTCACGGATCGCGGCGAGGCGGCTGCGCGACCTAACCGAGCCGGACAGCGACATGCGGTTGCGGCCGCCGGTGGCGCCGGTAGAGCTCGAAGATGGTGCCCGGCTCGCGGTCACTGGACCCAGCGGCGCCGGCAAGACCACACTGCTGATGACAATGGCCGGCCCAAAAACCCGTCGAAAGCAGCGTTTTTCGCCGAGGACGCCCATTTGTTCGCCACCACGGTGCGCGACAATCTGCTGGTTGCCCGCGGCGACGCCACCGACGAGGAGTTGCGAAATGTGCTGCGGCGGGTCGGCCTTGGCAGTTGGCTCGACGCGTTGCCCGACGGCCTGGCGACGATACTCGTCGGCGGCGCGGCAGCCGTCTCCGCCGGGCAGCGCAGGCGGCTGCTGCTGGCGCGGGCGCTCATCTCAACGGTGCCGACCGTGCTGCTCGACGAACCGACCGAGCATCTCGACGCCGCGGACAGCAACCAGCTGCTGACCGAACTCCTCACCCCCGGCGCCCTTTTCCCGGCCAACCGCACCGTCGTCGTCGCCACCCACCACCTGCCCGACGAGCTTGTCTGTCCCGTACTCAACCTCAGCGCCAGCGAGTAGCCTCACCGGCATGGCCAGCTATCCACCGCCCTATCCACCGCCGCCACCGCCGCCACCGCAGCCTTACTCGGGGTTCACTCCACCACCGACCGGGCCCCGCAACGGGCTCGGCATTACCGCGCTGGTGCTCGCGATCCTCGGGCTGGTGTTCTGCTGGACGGTGGCCGGCGGCATCATCCTCGGTCTGTGCGCCATCATCATCGGGTTCGTCGCGCGGGGCCGGGTCAAACGCGGCGAGGCCACCAACGGCGGCGTCGCGATCGCCGGAATCGTGCTCGGGTTCTTGGCGATCATCGTCTCGCTCATCTTCATCCCGATCTGGATCGGGGTCTTCGACGAGTTCGGAGGGACCGACTACGTCGACTGCCTGTCCAAGGCCGGGTCCGATCAGCAGGCCATCCAGCAGTGCGCCGACGAGTTCCGCGACCGCGTCGAAAACCAGTTCTCGATCACGATCACGCCGACGCCCTAACCGAGGTGGCGCCGCCTCGGCATGAACTCCAGCGACAACAAGACCACCAGCAGCGGCAGTATCTGCGTCAGCGTCGCCATCACATAGCGACTGTCGCCGAGCGCACGGAATTTCCGCAGGTAGCGGTATAGCGATTCGAGCGCGATCAACGCATCGCCGAGGTGGATCGCGGTGTAGATCAGGCTCGAGACCTTGCCCCGGTTCTTGTCGTTGAAGATCTCAGGAAACGCCGCGAACGCCAACGACAGCCGCTCCGCCCCGTGGTCACGGGCCCACTCGATCATGTCCACCGACAGCCGCTCGTCGATCCCGTTGGGGGCGCCGCGGCGCCGCCACGGCACGTCGAGTGACACCTCGCTGCCGTGCCCGGCGGTGGCGTAGCGATGAAAGCCCTGTACCCGCCCGAGTCTGTCGCGGGCGATGATCAACTGCACCCCGGGATACCGACCCTCGAGAGCGCCGTCGAGGGACATCGAAAACCCGCGTTCGGTGCGAGCTCCGCTCGGCGAGGCCAGCAAAACCTCCGTCAACTCCGCGAGCGCGCGGCCGTCGAGCCCCTGCTCGGAAACCACCTCGGTGGTGATGCCGAAGTTCTGTGTGCGCTGCACGGCCTGCCGCAGGTTGCGGTACTTGCGCCCGACCATGTCAAACGTCGTCACGTCGATGACCACGTCGCGCCCGATCGGCACTGCCCGCATTGTCTGGCCGAGCACTGTTGCGTCGGCCCACAGCTCCAGCCGCCGCTGGCTGCAGCCCAGGACTACCAAGCGCCAGCCGCGGGTGTGGCACATGGCGGCGAAGTCGGCGACCAGTTCGGCGAAGCGGGTTTCGTCGCCGATCGGGTCGCCGCTGACCACTGCGTAGCCCATCCGGGTGCGGTAGGCGATGGCCGCCGTGCCGTCGGCGGTGAAGTGGTAGCACTTCAAATCCTGCATTGCGAACGGCGCGAGCGGGTCACCCTCCGTTAGATTCACCAGAGCCCAAATCCGGTGCAGGTCAGCCGGATTCGGTCGGGCGGTCGTCGGCCACATCAACACCGCGCCTGCCGACGCGATGAGCAGATTGCCGAGCAGGTCGAATACCAGCACGTGCGCGCCAAGGCCTGCCAGCACCGCCACCAGCGCCAGCCAGGCGTGGGCGGCCGTCACCGGCCGGCCCAGGAAGATGCCGCGGGCGATCAGCGCGACCGCCGTGAGAATCGTCAGCGACCACGCCAGCCGGCCCGCGGCCTGCCAGTCGCGATCATGGTCACGGGCCAGCAGCATGATCAGCCAGCAGAACAGGCTGAGCACCGCCAGCGCGCCGACCCAGCGCGCGGCAGGCGAATCGACGTGAACGACCACCCGCTCGCGGGCCCTCAGCCGCGGCGCAAAATTGACGGGCGGTTCGTTCACAGCAAAAGGTTACGCCCGCTCCGACTTGGAGCCCGGGAAATACTTGACGATTCCTTCCTGCACCACGGTCGCCAGCAGCTGCCCCGATCGATCGAAGAAATGCCCGGTACCCAGGCCGCGCGAGTCCGCGGCAACCGGCGAGGACGTCGAGTACAGCACCCATTCGTCGAACCGCACCGGCCGGTGGAACCAGACCGAGTGGTTCATGGTCACCGCAAAGATGCGGTCGAAGCCCCACGACAATCCGTGCGTGGTGATTATCGAATCGAGCACGGTGGTGTCCGACGAGTAGACCAGCGCCGCGGCGTTGAGCACCGGGTCGTCGGGCATGGCGCCTAGTGCCTTCATCCAGACCCGGTTGTAGTCCAGGCGCTCCCCTTTGTCGCGCATCACCCAGCTCGGGTCGTTGGTGTAGCGCCAGTCGATGGGCCGCAGCGCGCTGACGAAATGCGGTACCACGTCCTCGAATCCGCGCAGCAGGTCGTCGACGGACGGCACCGACTCCGGGTCGGGCAGCTCGGGGGGTTTGATGCCGTGCTCGATGCCGCTGCCACCGTTCATGTACGAAATGATCGCTGTGGTCAGCAGTTCGCCGTTCTGCATGACGTCAACGCGACGGTTGGCGAAGCGGCGCTCGTCGCGCAACCGCAGCACGTGGAATTCGAGGTCCTTCTCGGGGTCACCGCCAGCGATGAAATGCACCGAAAGCGCGCTGGGTCGGAGCTTCTCCGAGACGGTGCGGCTGCCGGCCACGAAGGCCTGCGCCATCATCTGGCCACCGAATGTCCGCACAGGATTGCGGCTCGGGTGCGAGCCGACGAACGTGTCCTCGTCGACGCGGTTCAGGTCCAGTATCGCCAGCAGTTCCTCGAAGTCTGCCGTTGACACTGAATCTCCTAACCCGTCCTAGACGTCTTCCTCTCCGATCCGGTGCACGTGGATCAGATTGGTGGAGCCTACTGTGCCGGGTGGCGCGCCTGCGACGATGACCACCAGCTCGCCGCGCTTGTAGCGGCCGAGAGTCAGCAGCGACTTGTCCACCTGGCGGATCATCTCATCGGTGCTCTTCATGTGCGGCACGATGAACGTCTCGGTGCCCCAGGTCAGTGCCAACTGGCTGCGCACCTCGGGTAGCGCGGTGAACGCCAGCACCGGCAAGGGGGTGTGCAGACGGGCAAGGCGTTTGACTGTGTCACCTGACTGGGTGAACGCCACCAGCGCCTTGGCGTCCAGGCGCTCGCCGATGTCGCGGGCCGCATAGGAGATGACGCCACGCTTTGTGCGTGGCACGTGGGTGAGCGGCGGTGCCGCCACCGAGTTCTCCTCGACCGCAATGATGATGCGGGCCATGGTCTTGACGGCCTCCATCGGGTACTTGCCCACCGACGTCTCGCCGGAGAGCATCACCGCGTCGGCGCCGTCGAGCACCGCGTTGGCGACGTCGGACGCCTCTGCCCTGGTGGGGCGGGAGTTCTCGATCATCGACTCCAGCATCTGGGTCGCGACGATTACTGGTTTGGCGTTCTCCCTTGCCATTTGGATCGCGCGCTTCTGCACCAGCGGCACTTCCTCCAGTGGCAGCTCTACACCGAGGTCGCCGCGCGCAACCATGATCGCGTCGAACGCCAGCACGATCGCCTCGAGGTTGTCGATGGCTTCTGGCTTTTCGAGCTTGGCGATGACGGGCACACGGCGGCCGACACGGTCCATCACCTCGTGCACGAGTTCGATATCGGCCGGTGAACGGACGAACGACAACGCGACGAGGTCGACTCCGAGGCGCATCGCGAACTCGAGGTCCTCGATGTCCTTCTCCGACATCGCCGGTGCCGATACGTTCATGCCCGGCAGCGACATGCCTTTGTTGTTGCTGACCGCACCACCCTCGGTGACCGTGCAGATGACGTCGTTGCCATCGATCGCCTCGACGACCAGACCGACATTGCCGTCGTCGACCAGGACGCGATCTGCTGGCGTGGCATCCTCGGCCAACCGTTTGTAGGTGGTCGACACGCGGTCGTGGGTGCCCTCGCAGTCGTCGACGGTGATGCGCACGGTCTCGCCCTCGGCCCAGAAGGTCGGGCCCGCGGCGAAGCGGCCGAGGCGGATCTTGGGTCCCTGCAGGTCGGCGAGGATGCCGACGGCACGTCCGGTGACGTCGGAGGCGGCGCGGACCCGCTTGTAGTTGGCCTCGTGATCGGTGTAGTCGCCATGGCTGCAGTTCAGCCGCGCGACATCCATTCCGGCCTCGACCAGGGCCCTGACAGCCTCGTCAGTGGCGGTGGCCGGGCCCAAGGTACAGACGATCTTTCCGCGTCTATTCACGTCTGATGAGCATAGTCGTGAATCGGTTCAGACGACGGCCAGCGGGAGGGCCCCCGGCTGGACCGGTGCGGGGAGATCCGACTCGCCCATCAGGTACGCGTCGACCCCGTGCGCAGCGCTGCGGCCTTCGGCGATCGCCCACACGATCAGCGACGCGCCACGGTGGGCGTCACCGCAGACAAACACGCCGGGGGCATCGGTCTGCCAGTCCGATCCGCACGGCAAGGCGCCACGGCGGTTGAGTTGCAGACCGAGACCGTCCAGCAGCGGCATGTGCTCGACCCCATCGAACCCGATCGCCAACAGGGCCAATTCACAGGGAATTTCCAGCGACCCCCCGACCGGGGTGATTTGCCTGCGGCCGTCGGCGTCACGTTCGACCTTCACCTCGGCGATCTCCATGGCCCGCAGGTGGCCGTTCTCGTCGCCAAGGAAGCGCTGCACGGCGACCTCGTAGCGGCGCGCGCCACCCTCGGCATGCGCGGGCGACAGCCGGGTGCGCAGCACGATCGGCCACATCGGCCATGGTGAACGCGATTCGTCGCGGTACTCCGGGGGCTCGGGGTTGTAGTCCAGCTGGGTGACCGACGTGGCACCCTGGCGATGCGCGGTGCCAAGGCAGTCGGCGCCTGTGTCCCCGCCCCCGATGATCACGACGTGCTTGCCCTTGGCGGAGATCGGGCTTGGCCCGTCGCCCTCGCAATCCTTGTTCGCGGGCACCAGATGCTCCATCGCCAGGTGCACGCCCTCGAGGTGGCGGCCCTCGACGTCGCTGTCGCGGGCCCGTAGTGCGCCCACCGCGAGTACGACGGCGTGGTATTGGGCCCTCAGTTGCTCGACGGTGACGTCGACGCCGACCTCGCATTCGGTGACGAAACGAGTTCCCTCCGCACGCATTTGGGCCAGGCGCTGGTTCAGGGTGGCCTTCTCCAGCTTGTATTCGGGGATGCCGTAGCGCATCAACCCACCGATACGGTCGTCGCGCTCGTAGACGGTGACGTCGTGGCCGGCTCGCGTGAGTTGTTGTGCGGCAGCCAATCCCGCGGGCCCCGAGCCGACGACGGCGACGCGCTTACCGGTCGAGATGGCAGCGGGCTGCGGTTCGACGATGCCGTCCATCCAGGCCTGGTCGACGATGTTCTGCTCGATGCGCTTGATCGTGACGCTGCCGCCGGTCTGCTCCTCGGCGATGGACAGCACGCACGCGGTCTCGCACGGTGCAGGACACAGCCGGCCGGTGAACTCCGGGAAATTGTTGGTGGCGTGCAGGCGGTCGCTGGCTGCGTCCCAGCGGCCGCGGCGGACGAGGTCGTTCCACTCGGGGATGAGATTGCCTAGCGGACACCCCGCGGTTGACGAGTGGCAGAACGGGATTCCGCAGTCCATGCAGCGGCCCGCCTGTTGCGACACCTCGCCGGCGCGTTCGTGCGGATCCTGGCGCTCGTAGACCTCATGCCAGTCGCCGACGCGCTCGTCGACCGGCCGCTTGGCGGCCTCGACCTTGGGTATCTTCAGAAAACCGGTTGGGTCAGCCACGGCTGGCCTCCATGATCGCGGTGTCGACGTCCCTGCCCTCCCGCTTGGCCACCAAGGTGGCTTCCAGGACGCGCTGGTAGTCGCGCGGCATGATCTTGGTGAATTGCGCGCTGCGCCTTGGCCAGTCGGACAGCACCGAGGTGGCCACGGTGCTGCCGGTGTAGGCGGCGTGCTTTGTGATGACGTCGCGCAGCCAGGTCAGGTCCTCGGGCTCGAGGCGCTGCAGCTCGACCATTTCGGTGTTGACCTTGGCGGGGTCGAGCCCGAGCACGAATGCGATGCCGCCCGACATGCCCGCCGCCATGTTGCGGCCGGTCTTTCCGAGCACGACAACCCGGCCGCCTGTCATGTATTCGCAGGCGTGGTCGCCGACACCTTCGACGACGGTCAGCGCACCGGAGTTGCGTGCGGCGAACCGCTCCCCCACCCGGCCGCGCAGGTACACCTCGCCGGACGTGGCGCCGAACAGCAAGGTGTTGCCGGCGATCACGTTGTCCTCAGGCAGGAACAACACGTCGTCGGGCGGCCTGACGATGATGCGGCCACCCGAAAGGCCCTTGCCGACATAGTCGTTGGCGTCGCCGATCAGATCGAGCGTGACGCCGGGCGGCAGGAACGCACCGATGGACTGGCCCGCCGAACCGGTGAGGGTGATGTGGATGGTGTCGTCGGGCAGGCCCTGCGCGCCGTAGCGGCGGGTGACCTCGGAGCCGAGCAAGGTGCCGACGGTGCGGTTGACGTTGCGCACGGGCAGTTCGAGTCTCACCGGATGCGCGTCCTCGAGGGCGCCCTCTGCAAGCTGGATCAGCGTGCGGTCCAGCGCCTGCTCGAGCCCGTGATCTTGGCCCCGCACGCAACGCCTCTGGGCTGCTGCGCCCTCGGGCACGGCGAACACCGGGCTCAGATCGAGGCCTTGGCTCTTCCAGTGGGCGACACCCTTGTCGGTGTCGAGCACCTCGGCGTGGCCGACGGCCTCATCGAGGCTGCGGAATCCGAGCTCGGCCAGATAGTGCCTGATGTCTTCGGCGATGAACCGGAAGAAGTTCTCGACGAACTCCGGCTTGCCGTTGAATCTGGCGCGGAGTTCCGGGTTTTGGGTGGCGACGCCCACGGGGCAGGTGTCGAGGTGGCAGACCCGCATCATGATGCAGCCGGACACCACCAGCGGGGCGGTGGCGAACCCGTACTCCTCGGCGCCCAGCAAGGCAGCGACGATCACGTCGCGTGCGGTGCGCATGCCGCCGTCGCATTGCACGGTGATGCGGTCACGCAGACCGTTGAGCACCAGCGTCTGCTGGGTGTCGGCCAGGCCGATCTCCCACGGAACACCGGCATGTTTGAGGCTGGTCAGTGGCGCTGCGCCGGTGCCGCCGTCGTGGCCAGAGATGAGAACGACGTCGGCGTGCGCCTTGGACACACCGGCGGCGACGGTGCCGACACCCACGGAGCTGACCAGCTTGACGTGGATGCGCGCGTCCTGGTTGGCGTTCTTCAGGTCGTGGATCAGCTGTGCGAGGTCCTCGATCGAATAGATGTCGTGATGCGGCGGCGGGCTAATGAGCCCGACTCCGGGTGTCGAGTGCCGGGTCTTGGCGATGTTCGGATACACCTTGAAGCCCGGAAGCTGGCCGCCCTCACCGGGTTTGGCGCCCTGTGCCATCTTGATCTGGATGTCGGTGGCGTTCACCAGGTAGTCGCTGGTGACGCCGAAGCGGCCGGAGGCCACCTGCTTGACGGCGCTGCGGCGTTTCGGGTCGTAGAGACGGTCGACATCCTCACCGCCTTCGCCGGAGTTGGACCGTCCGCCGATGTTGTTCATGGCGATGGCCATGGTTTCGTGCGCTTCGGCGGAGATGGAGCCGTAGCTCATCGCGCCGGTGTTGAATCGGGTGACAATGGATTCAACAGGCTCGACTTCCTCCAGTGGGACAGGCGACCTTAGTTTCTTGAACTCGAACAGTCCCCTTAGGGTGCCGCCCTCTTTGGACAGGCGGTTCACCTCCTCGGAGTACTGGCCGAAGACCTCGTGCCGTCCGGTGCGGGTCGAATGCTGCAGCAGGAACACCACTTCCGGGGTGAACAGGTGCAGTTCGCCTTCGCGGCGGAAGGCGTACTCGCCGCCGACCTCGAGACGGCGGTGCACGCGCTCGGTCGGGTTCTCCGGGTAGGCCCGGCGGTGGCGCAGCTTGACCTCCTCGGCGATCACGTCCAGCCCGGCACCGCCGAGTTGGGTTGGCGTGCCGGTGAAGTAATCGTCGATGACGTCTTTGTTGATGCCGACCGCCTCGAAGGCCTGCGCGGCGGTGTAGGAGGCGACGGTTGAGATGCCCATCTTGCTCATCACCTTCATCACGCCCTTGCCGAGCGCCTTGAGGTAGTTGCGCATGGCCGCGGAGGGTTCGATGCCGGTGAGTTCGCCTTCGCGGATCAGATCCTCGATGGACTCGAAGGCCAGGTACGGGTTGACCGCCGCGGCGCCGAAGCCGATGAGCATCGCGATGTGGTGCACCTCGCGGGCGTCACCCGATTCGACGACCAGCGCCACGGTGGTGCGCTCCTTGGTGCTGACCAGGTGGTGATGCACGGCGGAGACGGCCAGCAGCGACGGGATCGGCGCCCTCGTGTGATCGGAGTCGCGGTCCGAAATAACCAGTGTGCGTGCGCCTTTGGCGATCGCATCGCAGGCCCGCTGCCGCAGATCGTCGAGAGCTTCGGCGAGGCCCTCACCGCCGCGCTCGACGTCGTAGAGGGCTTTCAGCACGGCCGTCTTGAGGCCGGGGTGCTCGCGGTCGTCGTTGATGTGGACGATCTTGTTGAGCTCGTCGTTGTCGAGTACGGGCCAGCGCAGCACGATCTGCCGGCAGGACGCGGCGGTCGGCTCGAGGAGGTTGTGCTCGGGCCCCATCACGCGGGCCATCGAGGTGACGACCTCTTCGCGGATGGCGTCAAGCGGTGGGTTGGTCACCTGGGCGAAGAGTTCGACGAAGTAGTCGTAAAGCAGCCGGGACCGTTGGGACAGCACGGCGCTCGGGGTGTCGGTGCCCATCGAGCCCAGTGGTTCGGCACCCGATGCGGCCATCGGGGTGAGCAGGATTCGGAGTTCTTCTTCGGTGTAGCCGAAAGAGACCTGGCGGCGCACGACGGACTCGTGGTTGGGCTGGACGCGGACGCGGTCGGGCAGCGTCTTGAGATCGAGCAGGCCGGCGTGCAGCCACTCACCGTAGGGCGCTTGCTTACTCAGGTCGTCCTTGATCTCGTCGTCGGAAACGATGCGGCCTTGCGCGGTGTCGATCAGCAAGATCTTGCCGGGCTGTAGCCGGCCCTTGGCCACGATCTGGGCCGACGGCACGTCGAGCACACCGCTTTCGCTGGCCAGGATGATGCGATCGTCGATGGTGCGCCACCAGCGGCCCGGCCGTAACCCGTTGCGGTCCAACACCGCTCCGACGAGTGTGCCGTCGGTAAACGTCACGCAGGCCGGACCGTCCCATGGTTCCATCAGGGAGGCGTGGAACTGCCAGAACGCGCGTTCGGCGGAGTCCATGGTGGTGTTGTTCTCCCACGCCTCAGGAATCATCATCAGAACGGCGTGGGGCAGGCTGCGGCCGCCGAGATGCAGCAGTTCGAGCACTTCGTCGAAGGACGCCGAGTCGGAGGCCTCCGGGGTACAGATCGGCGAGAGACGGGACAGGTCGCCGGGGATCTTCGAGCCGGCGAGCATGGCCTCGCGGGCGTGCATGCGGTTGCGGTTACCGCGCACGGTGTTGATCTCACCGTTGTGCGCGACGAAGCGGAACGGATGGGCCAGCGGCCACGACGGGAACGTGTTGGTGGAGAACCGGCTGTGGACAATCGCGATGGCGCTCACACATCTTGCGTCCCGCAGGTCCGGAAAGTATTGGGGCAACTGCATTGTCGTGAGCATGCCCTTGTAGACCATGGTGCGGCTGGATAGGGACGGGAAGTAGACGCCGTTGCGCTCCGCGCGCTTTCTCAGAGGGTAGACGCGCCGGTCGAGGTCGACGCCGCCGACGGTGCTTCCGGGCGTCGAGACGAACAGCTGCGACATGTAGGGCATGCAGCCAAGGGCCGTCAAGCCGACCTCGGCGCCGTCGGGGTCGACGGGCACCGCGCGCCAGCCGAGGACTTGCAGACCTTCCTCTACGGCGATGGCTTCGACGTCTTCGCGCGCGGCGGCGCGGGCGACGGGGTCCTGCGGCAGGAAGCAGATGCCGGCGGCGAAGGTGTTGGTGCCGTCAGGCACGCCCGGCGGAAGGTCGAAGTCGACGACCTCTTTAAGGAGTTCGACGGGCAGCTGGATGAGGATGCCTGCGCCGTCACCGCTGTTGGGCTCGGCGCCCGCGGCGCCGCGGTGTTCGAGGTGTTCCAGAGCGACGAGCCCGTCGGCGACGATGGCGTGCGAGCGGCGGCCCTGGATGTCGGTGATCATGGCGACGCCACAGGAGTCCGACTCGTTGTCGGGGTCGTACAAGCCCTGGCGGTCGGGCAATGCCGAAAACAGCATTGGGGGGTACCTCCGCAGTCCGGGAAAATCTCTGTCCGGGACTGCACCGGCCCGGTTGTCGAGTGTATCAGCGCAGCTGCGGAGCTACCCGCCGAGAAGCGTCGGGACCAGCGGGAACCCGGGCAGATTCCGTACCACCGTCCAGGTGATCGCGGCGACGGCGATGACAACGATCGCGGGCTTCGGCATCAACGATTGCCCGCGGCGCCAGCGCACCAGGAGCCAGGCCGCGAGCATGGGCAGGCCGACGAGGAGAAAGACGTTGTCGACGACGGCGGCGGCGAGGTCGCCGTGCAGCACGTCGTGGGTCATCCGCAGGCCACCGCAGCCCGGACAGTTCCATCCCGTGAGTGCCTTGAACGGGCAGACAGGAAACATGAAGTGTGGGTTGTGCGGATCGCCGAGCCCCACGTAGGCGAGACCGCCCACGAGAACGGCGCCGGTGCCGATCGCGCTGTAAAGCCGTCCCCGGCGGCTGGTGGCGCTAGGTGCCATCGCGGAGAGGACGCCCCTCCGGGTCGCGGACCTTGTCGGTGAGGATCAGAACGGCGTCGATGATGCCCCATACGATCGCGCCGATGCCGCACGTGATCAGCCCGACGACGAGTTGCGCGACCCCCAGCCCGGTGTAGCCGAGGTAGATGCGGCCAATGCCGACGAGCCCGAACAGTCCGAGCAACTGCAGCAGTCCCGCAACCACCTTGGATTTGTCGGACAGCGGCTCACCGGTCAGCGGATGACGGCCGAACGGCGCTGCGGGATCCATGTACGCCGGCGGGTACTGCCCTGCGGGCGGTGGAAACTGCCCTGGCGGCGGCGGATATTGGCCAGGCGACGGCGGATACTGCCCAGGCGGGGGGTAACCCGGTTGCTGTGTGGGAGGTGGAGAGGGGTTTCCACTCTCGTTGCCACTGAACTGCGGCTCGGTCATGCGTTCAGCATGCCAGAGTTCGACGCCGGGTCGTAAGTAAGGAAACCCGCCAAGTGTTTAGCGCTCTCAGGGTGGTCTGGTCAGGATCGCGACAATGTCGATGAGCCCGATGACCGGTATGCCGGGGTCGCGGCCACGCTCGACCCACACTGTGGAACACCCGTTGCGACTCCTGGTACCTCACAGACGAAGGCAACGTCGATCTGTGCCCCTATTGCCGCAAGGCCACGACACCGTGCTCGCGCAGGTCGACGATCACAACTACCACGTCACGCGGGCCATCCCAGCCAGCTAGAAGGGTGGGGTTTGTCCCGACTTGGCTCAAATTGCTCCGCACCTCAGCGCGGATCTTGATGAGGGCATTGCGAAGGTCGTCGGGTAGCGGGCCGGCGGCGGTGCGGGTTTGGCTGTCGGCCTTGATTGTCACGATGCGGTAGCAGCGCGTATCGCGAACGAATTTCTCTATGCCCCAACCCGTTTGAGCTTCGATACGGTGCTGGCAATGACCGGCCCCGATAACCAACCTAGTTGTTTGTCGGTGGCGGCTGTGGCTGGAAGGGTTCATACCACCACCAATCGGCGCGCTCGCCGGTGGGCCCCGGACACGGCGCGACCGCGGGCGGGGGACGGTTCGGCGGACGCGCCAGCGATCCCGCACTGAGCCGTTGCCCGGAGCGGTCGGTGACGATGAGATCGTCTGCGGGTCCGGTGATGGTGATAACGCCTCGATGGTGCAGCCGATGGTGATAAGGGCATACCAGCACCAGGTTGAACAACTCGGTCAGACCGCCGTCCTCCCAGTGCCGGATGTGATGTGCGTGCAAACCACGGGTGGCACCACAACCGGGAACCGCGCACGTGGGGTGGCGGTGCTCCAGCGCGCGGCGAAGCCGGCGGTTGATCAGCCGCGTCGCCCGCCCCGCGCCGATCACCTGCCCGTCCCGTTCGAACCACACTTCACAGGTGGCATCACAGGTCAAATATCGGCGGTCGGTCTCGGTGAGCAGCGGGCCCAGATGCAGCGCCGCGGCGCGCTGCTCCACATCGACGTGCACCACCACAGTGGTGTGATGGCCGTGGGGCCGGCGGGCCGCCTCGGCGTCCCATCCGCCCTCCACCAGGCGCATGAACGCCTCGGTGGTGTTCGGCAACGGCGGCGCCTGATCTGATGCGCGCTCGTCACTGCCGTGATCGCGTTTGTACTCGGTGATCAGCGCATCACGATGAGACGCCAGTGCCGCATCGAACTTCGCCGCGTCGGTGTGCGGAAGTTTGATCCGCCAATAGGTGAACTGCTCGTCGGAGGTCTTGGTGATCGAGGCCTGCGGTTCAGGCCGGGACTCGGGTTCGGATTCGGATTCGGGTCGCGGTTCCAGCTTGACCGCGGTGCGCAGCTGGTTGACCGTTGCGCAGCGCGCCAGCTCCGCGTAATGCGCATCGGATCCCTCGCCCGCCCGCGCCGCGATGACTCCGACCTGATCCAGCGACAGTCGGCCCTCCCGCATACCCGCCGCGCAGCGGGGGAACTCCTCCAGCCGGCGCGCCACCGTGGCGATCGTGTGGGCGTTTGCCGATGACGAGCCGATCTTCCAGGCAACCAACCCCGCCACCGACCGCGCGCCCGTAGCGCCCCATAACTCGTCACGATCCACCTCGGAGATGATCTCCACAATGCGCCCATCAATCGCATTGCGCTGACCGGCCAACTCAGCCAACTCCTCGAACAACCCCTCAAGGCGCTCGGCAGGGCTGACCGCCGCACGAGGCGATGCGATCAAGGACATAACGTCATCATCGCAGCCGGGTACGACAAGTCTCGGCTCCCCCAATCCGCACCGGGGTGTGCCGTCATCATCTGCGAATGGGTGCTCGGCAGCGGCTCCGACCCTGCTGCTGCGGACACGCCAAGATCCAGCACGACCTCATTGGCCACCAACCGCTCAGGACCGCAGCCTTCAGCGCCAAGTCAGGATCTGGCCTTCAAACTTGGACAGGCAATTGAATATGTACCGCGAAGGCGCAGGCGGTTTCGCCGTTGCTACCTTGAAAAAACGCTGACGAGAGACGGCTGCCTATGCGAAGCTCGCCAACCCACCCAACCTGTGGATGAATTCGTGTCTGGGGATAAATTCGCTTAGCGGTTACGGCGGAACAAGCGGGTCAGCCGTCCGCCTGACTCCTCGACCGGCTTGGACACTTCGACCACCTCGGGCTCGACTTTCGCCTCCTCGAGCACCCCAGTCGTGGGCTCGTCCTCGGCGGCTGAATCGGCCTCCTCGTCCACCGCCTGGGCTTCCTCGGCTGCCTCTTCTTCCGAAGGCTCGACTTCTGCGGCCTCCTCGACCGCGGCTTCGGCGTCCTCGGTCTCGGGCTCATCGGTCTCGGAGTCGTCCGACTCGGCGTCGGCTTCGGCTGCCGCCTCCGACAACGGCTCTTCGTCCTCTGCGGCCACCTCCTCGGCGACGCCCTCAGCCTCATCGGCTGCCTCTACCGCCGCCTCATGAACCTCAGGCGCAGCCTCCTGGGCCTCGACAGCTTCCTCACCCTCTACGGCACCCAAACCGGCCTCCAGCTGGGGCTCTTCCTCGGATTCCGCCTCCGGCTCTTCCTCGGATTCGGCCTCGGACTCTTCGGCTTCGTCGTCTGCGGCGACCTCGTCGGCGACGGCCTCAGCATCATCGGCCGCCTCTACCGCCGCCTCATGAACCTCGGGCGCAGCCTCCTGCGTCTCGACAGCTTCCTCACCCTCAACTACGCCCAAACCGGCCTCCGGCTGGGGCTCTTCCTCGGAGTCGGCTTCGGGTTCCTCGGGCTCCGCCTCAGGCTCGGGCTCGTCCTCGGCTGGGACACTGGCGACGTCGGGGGTGAGATCTTCGGCCTCCACGGCGGCTTCCGGCTCCTCGACGTCCTCAACGTCCTCGACAGCAGTCTTGGCGTCCTCGTCCTCCGCCTCACCAGCGACCTTGGCAGCGGCGACGACTCCGGTCGTCGCGGCTACGGCCGTCAACTCCTTGGCGAATGCCTCGACCGCGTCTTCTTCCTCGTCTTCCGTCTCCTGCTTGCCGGCAAGAGATGCAGGATCCTCTCGGCCCTTCGGGGCGACCATGATGTACACCACCGCGCCGATGAACACGAACGTCGACGTGAACGAATTGATGCGGATACCTGTGTCCGCGATGGTGGTGGCGTGGTCGCTTCGCATCAGTTCGATCCAGAACCGGCCAAGACAGTAGCCCGCCACATACACCGCGAACAGCCGGCCGTGGCCGATCTTGAATCGCCGGTCGAGCCAGATCAGCGCCGCGAACACCAAAACGTTCCACAGCAATTCGTACAAGAACGTCGGATGGACCACTTCGACCAACTGGCCCGTCGAGACACCGTTCAGCGAGTCGAGTGCACCGTTGACGTCGCGGCGCTCAAAGATCTCCAGGCCCCACGGCAGCGTCGTCGGCCGTCCGTACAGCTCCTGATTGAAGTAGTTGCCCAGCCGCCCGATCGCCTGAGCGAGAACGATTCCCGGCGCAATCGCGTCGCCGAATGCTGGCAGCGGAATGCCTTTCTGTCGGCATCCGATCCACGCTCCGACGCCGCCGAGCGCGACGGCGCCCCAGATGCCCAGGCCGCCGTCCCAGATCCGCAGCGCCCCCGCCAGTCCCGCTCCGTCTTCACCGAAGTAGGTCCGCCAGTCCGTCATGACGTGGTAGAGCCGTCCACCGATCAGGCCGAACAGCACTGCCGGTATGGCGATGTCGTATATGACACCGCGCTGGCCGCCACGGGCCTCCCACCGCCGGTCACCGAGCAACAGCGCCACCACGATGCCCACGATGATGAACAACGCGTACGCACGGAGCGGTATCACGCCCAGATGCCAGACGCCTTGCGAGGGACTGGGAATGTAAGCCAGAACTGTCGTCGTCACGCAGTAATCCTCTGCCGCACACCATCGGCGAGTTCCACGGTCAGCGACCGCACCGCCGGAATACCGTCCTTCAACGCCGATACCAGCGCCGACCCCACGATCACCCCGTCCGCGAAGGCGCCGATCTGCGCCGCCTGATCACGCGACCGCACGCCCAGCCCGACACCGACCGGAATGTCCGATACCGCCTTCACCCGGCGCACCAGTTCGGGCGCCGCCACCGACACCGCATCACGAGCACCCGTCACCCCCATTGTCGAAGCGGCGTAGACGAATCCGCGTGACGCCTGGGCCGTCGCCGCCAGCCGCTCGGGTGTCGACGACGGTGCCACCAGAAAGATCCGGTCCAGATCGTGAGCATCGGACACCGCCAACCACTCGTCGGCCTCATCGGGAATCAAGTCAGGCGTGATCATCCCGAGCCCGCCCGCCGAGGCCAGATCCCGCGCGAACGCGTCGACGCCCCAACGCAACACGGGGTTCCAGTACGTCATCACCACGGCCCGGCCGCCGGCCTTGCTGATCGCCTCGACGGCCGTCAGCGCATCACGCACCCGCACGCCGCCTCGCAATGCCGCCTCGGTCGCCGCTGCAATAACGGGTCCGTCCATCCCAGGATCTGAGTAGGCGATGCCGACTTCGATCACATCACAACCGGATTCGACCATCGCCGTCATCGCCGAAATCGACGTCGGCACATCGGGGAACCCGGTCGGCAGGTAGCCGATCAGCGCCGAACGGCCTTCCGCGCGGCACCCCTCGAACAGTGAAGCAAGCCGGCTCATGACGCACCGTCCAACAGACCGAACCACTTCGCGGCGGTCTCGACATCCTTGTCGCCGCGGCCCGACATGTTCACCACGATGATCGAGCCACGGCCCAACTCGACGCCCAGCTTGAGCGCACCCGGCGACCGCGTGCGCGGACTCGATGGCGGGGATGATGCCCTCTGTCCGGCACAGCAACGAGAACGCGTCCATCGCCTCGGTGTCGGTGATCGGCCGGTACTCCGCACGGCCGGTGTCCTTCAGGAAGGCGTGCTCCGGGCCGACCCCTGGGTAGTCCAAACCCGCTGAGATCGAATGCGATTCGATGGTCTGCCCGTCTTCGTCCTGCAGCAGATACGAGAACGACCCCTGAAACGCACCGGGCGAGCCACCGGTGAAGGTCGCGGCGTGACGCCCGGTTTCGACACCGTCACCGGCGGCCTCGTAGCCGACGAGCCGGACTCCCGGATCATCGATGAACGCGTGGAAGATGCCGATCGCATTCGACCCGCCGCCAACGCACGCCGTAACCGCGTCGGGCAACCGGCCGACCTGATCGACAATCTGCACCCGCGCTTCCAGCCCGATCACCCGCTGAAAGTCGCGCACCATCGTCGGGAACGGATGTGGGCCTGCGGCAGTGCCGAAGCAGTAGTAGGTGTTGTCCGCGTTGGTGACCCAGTCACGGAACGCCTCGTTGATCGCGTCCTTCAGGGTCTTGGAACCGGACATCGACCGATACCACCCGCGCGCCCAGCAGCCGCATCCGCGCCACGTTCAGCGCCTGCCGCGCGGTGTCGACGGCGCCCATGTAGACGACACACTCGAGTCCAAGCAGTGCGCACGCCGTCGCGGTGGCCACCCCGTGCTGTCCGGCACCGGTTTCGGCGATCACCCGCTTCTTGCCCATCTGGCGCGCCAACAGCGCCTGACCCAGCACGTTGTTGATCTTGTGAGATCCGGTGTGGTTGAGGTCTTCTCGCTTCAAGAAGATCCGCGCGCCACCGGCATGGTCGCTGAGCCGCGACGCTTCGTACAAGGGCGACGGCCGACCGCTGTAGTGACGCTGCAGCCGGTCAAGTTCGTCGAGGAAAGCCTGGTCCCCGCGGGCCTTTTCATATGCGGCGGTGACTTCCTCGATGACGGCCATCAACGCCTCGGGGACGAATCGTCCTCCGTACACACCGAAATGGCCACCCGCGTCGGGATCATGGGCGGTGGGTTCGGCCACGGCCGCGCTGGAACGCGGCAGCTCCGGGCCGGCGAGATCGGCCACTTGTCAGCGCGCGGGTTTGGGGCACGACGGATGCGTGCCTGCGGTGACCAAATCGGCTACGGCGCCGCGGGGATCGCCACTGGTGACCAGCCCCTCGCCGACGAGCACCGCGTCGGCGCCTGCCCCGGCGTAGGCGAGCAGATCGGCGGTACCGCGTATCCCAGACTCCGCGACGCGAATGACATTGCTCGGCAACCCCGGCGCGATGCGCGCGAAGCAATCCCGATCGACGTCAAGCGTCTTGAGGTCGCGCGCGTTGACGCCGATGACCTTCGCGCCCGCCTGCAGCGCGCGGTCGGCTTCCTCCTCGGTGTGCACCTCGACGAGCGCCGTCATGCCCAGCGACTCGGTGCGTTCCAGCATCGACTCCAAGACCGGCTGCTCCAACGCGGCGACGATCAGCAGCAGCATGTCGGCGCCGTGTGCGCGGGCTTCGTGAATCTGATACGGCCTGACGATAAAGTCCTTGCGCAACACCGGAATTGACACCGCTGCGCGCACCGCGTCCAGATCGTCGAGCGAGCCGTTGAACCGGCGCTGCTCGGTCAGCACGCTGATGATGCGCGCTCCGCCGTCCTCGTACGCGCGGGCCAGCTTGGCCGGATCGGAGATCGATGCCAGCTCGCCACGCGACGGGCTCGCCCGCTTCACTTCCGCGATCACGCCGATGCCCGGTTCGCGCAGCGCGGCCATCACGTCCAGCGACCCCGGCGCATCCTTGGCCATCTCTTTGATCTCGGCCAGGGGAACGACGGCTTCACGAGCGGCGACGTCGGCGCGGACTCCCTCGATGATGGAGTCGAGCACGGTCACCGAACTCATACCCGTCGCTGTCCTTCCTGTGAGCGCGGTTGATCTTCATCGAAGGGTAGCCGCCACCACAGCACCATCGATCACCGACCCTTGTTGTCCGGATCGGTCGGGTCTTGGGTGGGATCCGAGCCCTCGTCAAGCGCGTCCCAGATCACCCTCTCGGACGTATCGGCGTCGTCCTCCGGCGACTGCGCCGATCTGCGGCGCTCGTATCGGTCGACCTCGGGACGCGGCTTGGCAACCGACCGCATCAGCAGCACCGCACCGACGAGCGCGCCTATCGCGGCCACCAACGTCAGGATCGCGCCGCCGTAGTGGCGCTGTGTGCCCGTCAGCTCGGTAATCGGCACCTCGGCCAGATGAGCGGCGCGGACGGCGACGTCGCGGATCACCCACAGGCTGATCGCCATATAAGCCGTGACGGCGCTCATTCCGGCCACGATCAATGCCAGCAATCCCAGCCGCCAGCGGCGCACAGCAATCGGGGCGATGGCCGCGACCGCCAGCGTGGCTGCCAGCCCTACGAGCGCCGTCGACCACGAGCCCCCGGTCAACACCGTCGTCTTGGGCTGGCCGAGCCCGTCGAAGGACTTTACGTCGACCCACGCCATGCGCGACGCCCCCCACAGCGTCACCGCGGACAGCAGCATTAGGAGCTGCGCAAGACGGATCACGGCTCGGTCAGCGTTTCCGCCGCGGCGATCGCGTTCAGGACTGCCCTGGCCTTGTTCGCCGCCTCGGTGTACTCGTACGGCCCGTTGGAGTCGGCCACGACTCCCCCGCCGGCCTGCACATACGCCGTGCCGTTGCGCATCAGCGCGGTGCGGATGGCGATGGCGAAGTCGGCATTACCGGCGAAGTCCAGATAGCCCAGCACACCGCCGTAGAGGCCGCGGCGGGTCTTCTCGACCTCCTCGATGAGCTCCATCGCCCGCACCTTCGGCGCGCCCGACAGTGTGCCGGCCGGGAAGCATGCGGTGACGGCGTCCAGCGCCGACTTACCGGCAGCGAGCAGCCCGGTCACCGTCGACACCAGGTGCATCACGTGGCTGTAGCGCTCGATGTGGCTGTAGTCCTCGACGCGTACGGTGCCAGGCTGGCAGACCCGGCCAAGGTCGTTGCGCCCAAGGTCGACGAGCATCAGGTGCTCGGCGCGCTCCTTCTCGTCCTCGACCAGCTCCTTCTCGAGTAGCAGGTCCTCTTCGTCGGTCTGCCCGCGCCACCGTGTGCCCGCGATCGGATGCGTCGTCGCCCGGCCGTCCTTGACCGTGACCAGCGCCTCGGGGCTCGAGCCGACAACCGAAAAATCTAGGCCGCCAGCATCATTGGGTACGTTCAGCAGATACATGTATGGGCTGGGGTTGGACACCCGCAACATTCGGTACACGTCGAGCGGGTCGGCGTCGGTGTCCATCTCGAACCGCTGCGACGGCACCACCTGGAACGCCTCGCCGGCCTCGATGTCGCCGACGAGTTTCTCGACGATCGCCCCGTACTCCTCGAGCGTGCGCTGCGCGCGATGCAACGGCTCTGGACGGCTGAACGTCGCCACAGTCGACGGCAGATGCTCGCTCAGCGCCGCGGTCATCACGTCCAGCCGGGCGACCGCGTCGTCGTACGCCCAGTCGACGCGCTCGTCGGTGCCGTTCCAGTTCACCGCGTTGGCGATCAACGTGATGGTGCCCTCGTGGTGGTCGACGGCGGCGATGTCGGTGGCCAACAGCAGCAGCATGTCGGGCAGCCCGAGATCGTCAACCGTCAGCGACGGCAGCCGCTCCAGCCTGCGGACCATGTCGTATGCGAAGAACCCGACCAAGCCACTGGACAGCGGCGGCAGGCCGGCCACCGGCTCGGTCTCCAGCAGCTCGAGCGTCGCGCGCAGCGCGTGTAGCGGTTCGCCGCCGCGCGGTGCGTCCTGCGGCGTGACACCCAGCCACACCGCCTCGCCGTCACGCACCGTCAAGGCGGACGGCGCACCCGCGCCGATGAACGACCACCGCGACCACGACCGGCCGTGCTCGGCCGACTCCAGCAAGAACGTACCGGGCCGGTTGGCGGCGAGCTTGCGGTACGCCGACAGCGGAGTCTCACTGTCGGCGAGCACTTTGCGGGTCACCGGCACCACGCGGTGCCCGGCGGCCAGCGCCCGGAAGTCCTCGCGCGACGTGGTGATGGCGAGGTTGGCGGTCGTTTGCACGGAACAATCCTCCCAGACCGGCCTTGGGCGACCGGCGTAGCGTGACACCCATGAAACGTGGTGACCAGGTCGCCGAGTTCGAACTGCCGGACCAAACGGGCACTGTGCGAAGCCTCACACAGCTTCTCGCCGACGGCCCGATCGTGCTGTTCTTCTATCCCGCGGCGATGACACCTGGCTGTACCAAGGAGGCCTGCCACTTCCGCGACCTGGCTTCGGAGTTCGCCGCCGTCGGCGCGAACCGCGTCGGCATCAGCACCGATCCCGTTGAGAAGCAGGCGAAGTTCGCCGACAAGCAGAGCTTCGACTACCCGCTGCTGTCGGATAGCGAGGGCACCGTCGCGACGCAGTTCGGCGTCAAACGCGGCCTGCTCGGAAAGTTCATGCCGGTCAAGAGGACGACGTTCGTGATCGACACCGATCGCACGGTGCTCGACGTGATCGCCTCCGAGGTCAGCATGGACACCCACGCCGACAAGGCACTGGAGGTGCTGCGCGAGCGGCAGTCCGCGTGACGCCGGTTCTGGAACTCGCCGATGTGACATTCCGTCGCGACGGCAAGCAGATCATCGACGGCATCTCGCTGACTGTGCAAGCCGGCGAGCACTGGGCGCTGCTCGGGCCCAACGGCGCAGGCAAGAGCACGCTGCTCGGCTTCTGCGCCGCCGTCATGTTTCCCACTTCGGGAACCGTTCGCATCCTCGGCGAGCAGATGGGCCGGGTGGATCTGGCGCGGCTGCGTCATTCGATCGGGCACGTGAATCCGCGGCACCGTCTGCAATACCCGTTGACCGTGCGTGAGGTGGTGCTCACCGGCATCACCGCCACGATCGACATCCCGATGCGCTGGACGCCCACGGCCGACGAACTCCGCCGCGCGGACGACATGATCGAAACGGTGGGCCTGTCCCGCAGGGCGGACGACGTCTGGCCCACCCTGTCGCAGGGTGAGCGCGGCCGCACTCTCATTGCGCGCGCATTGATTTCGGAACCTCGGCTGTTGTTGCTCGACGAACCCACCACGGGTCTCGACGTGGCCGCGCGTGAACAGCTGCTGGAAACCATCGACACGCTCGACGAAACCCATCCCGAGGTGGCCTCGATCCTGGTCACTCATCACCTCGAGGAGCTGCCGACCACCACGACGCATGCGCTGCTCATCGCGGAGGGCCGCACTGTCGCCGCAGGGCCGGCATTTCAAACCGTGACGACTGACAACGTCACGGCCGCTTTCGCGCACCCGGTAGAAGTCCGCTACGACGACGGCCGGTGGATCGCGCGCACCAAGGCCACCCGCATCGACGTCTAATCAGGCACGCCAAGGGTGCCTGCGGTGAAGCACGATGTACGACCACCGTCGACGACCATGTTGGCTCCGGTGATGTAGGCGGCCTCGTCCGATAACAGGAAGGCAACGGCCGCAGCGATGTCACCGGGTTGCCCGATGCGGCCAAGCGGGATGGTGGATTCGGTCTCGGCGCGCTCCCTCATGGGGTCGGGCGCGGCAGCGAATTCGGCCATCAGCATCGGGGTTTCGGTGGTGCCTGGGGAGATGCTGTTCACTCGAATGCCTTTGGATGCCAGCTCCGCCGCGAAGGCACGCGTCATCGCCAGCACGCCGCCCTTCGTCGCTGTGTAGCCGACATAGCCCTGCTGGCCGAGCAGGCCGAGCTCTGACCCGGTGAGAACAATGGTGCCGCGGCGCCGCGGAATCATCCGCCGCGCGGCTTCGCGGACTACGTAGAAACTGCCCGACAGGTTGACGTGCAGCTGCCGCAGCCAATCGTCGTCGTGCAGCTCAGTCGCCTGGCCGACGATCGAGATGCCGGCATTGCTGAAGACAGCCGAGACGGGGCCAAGAGTCTCGGAGCGATCGAACGCGGCGGCCACCTGGCGCGAATCCGCTACGTCGGTCGGCACCGCGAGCGCGGCAGATCCGGTGGCGCGACACTCCTCTTCGGCCGCGTCCAGCTCGTCGCCGGCCAGCGCCACGAGCGCGACGGCCGCGCCCTCCTGCGCCAGTCGAAGCGCGGTGGCGCGGCCGATTCCGGAGCTCGCGCCGGTGACGAGGATGAGGCGATCGGCAAAGCGGGGCATCGTCACAGTCTGCAAGAGGATCGGGTTCACAGCAGGCTAAGGCCGTCGACTTAACTGGGACACAGTCGACGGCCATAGCGTGGGTAGATGACTTTCGTCAGGTGCATCGCGGCAGCGGCAGTCCTCGCATTGGGTGTATTCGTCGCCGCCATCCCGCCGGCAACAATCGAGGCGCGTGCGCACGCAACGCCGGCCATCAGCCTCGACGAAGGTCCCGCCGACGACGATTCCGACAGCGCCGACTCCGACACCGATGACGACGACTCCGACGCCCTGGCGCAAGAGCATGAAGACGAGGAGTGGCAAGAACAACAGGAGCAGGACGACGAACAGGCCGAGCAGCAACTTCAAGACTCGTTGCAACAGATGGAGCAATCCGAGCAGGAGGCCGAACAGCAGAACGAGGCGGCCCAGCAACAGATGCAACTGGACGAGCAACTAGCCCAGTCGGACCAGCAACCCGGGAACTAGCGCGCTATTCCTCGGGGGCAAGAAGCACATCGGCGTCGAAGCAGGTGTGTTCGCCGGTGTGGCAGGCGGCGCCGACCTGGTCGACCTCGAGCAGCACCGCGTCGCCGTCGCAGTCCAGCCGCACCTGGTGCACGTATTGGGTGTGGCCCGACGTCTCCCCCTTGACCCAGTGTTGCTGCCGTGAGCGCGAGTAGTACGTGGCCTTGCGGGTTTCCAGCGTGCGGGCGAGCGCGATGTCGTCCATCCACGCCACCATCAGCACCTGACCCGTGCCGCGCTCCTGCGCCACCGCCGTGAACAGCCCGTTGGCGTCGCGTTTCAGCCGCGACGAAATGCCTGCGTCAAGCGTCATTGCCGCACCACGATCCCTTCTGCCGCCATCGCCGCCTTGACCTCGCCGATGGTCAGTTCGCGGAAGTGGAACACGCTGGCAGCCAGCACGGCGTCGGCACCTGCAACAACGGCAGGCGCGAAATGTTCCACCCCGCCCGCCCCGCCGCTGGCGATCACCGGAACGGACACCGCGCCGCGCACCGCCCGCAGCATCTTCAGGTCGAAACCCGCCTTGGTGCCGTCGTAGTCCATCGAGTTCAGCAGGATCTCCCCGACGCCGAGTTCGGCTCCGCGGGTGGCCCATTCGATCGCATCGATCCCGGTGCCACGCCGGCCGCCGTGCGTGGTCACCTCCCAGCCCGACGGTGTCGGCTGCTCGCCCTGCGGCACGGTCCGGGCGTCGACCGACAGCACGATGCATTGCGACCCGAACTGACGGGACAATTCCGCGAGCAGTTCCGGGCGGGCGATCGCGGCGGTGTTGACAGCGACCTTGTCGGCGCCCGCGCGCAGCAGCACGTCGACGTCCGCGACCGACCGCACCCCGCCGCCGACGGTGAGCGGGATGAACACCTGCTCGGCGGTCCGTTTGACGACCTCGAGCATGGTGGCCCGGCCTGACGACGACGCCGTGACGTCCAGGAACGTCAGCTCGTCGGCACCCTCCGCGTCGTAGGCAGCGGCCAGCTCGACGGGATCGCCTGCGTCGCGCAGGTTCTCGAAGTTGACGCCCTTGACCACCCGGCCGTCGTCGACATCCAGGCACGGAATGATGCGTACTGCGAGGTCCTTGGGGTCCATCAGTACTCTCCCGGATCGCCGACGGCGTTCATGAGCTCGAGGAGCTCGCCGTGCACGCCGGGTGCCGCGACCAGCGCCGAGCGCGACTTGGTTGTCCAGGCGCTGCCGTCCAAGTCCGTGACGATGCCACCTGCCGCTCGCACCAGAGCGACGCCAGCCGCGTGATCCCACACATGCGCACCGAAACTGATCGCCCCGCCCAGGATTCCGGAGGCGGTATACGCGAGGTCGATGCCCGTCGCGCCGTGCATTCGCATCCGCGAGCACTTCCGGCTCAGGTTCTCGATCACGGCCAGCCGGTAGCGACCCGGCACCCTGCCACGGGAGTCGACGTTGAACGTGCTGACCCCGACGATGGAGTCGGCCAACTTTCCTGGCGCCAACTGCGGTTGCTCGACGCCGTTGCTGCGCAGGGCTTGCCCGACGATGGCGGTGAACCGCTCCCCGGTGAACGGCACCCAGGTCAGGCCGGCCACCGGCTCACCGTCGCGCACCAGACCCAGCAGGATCGCTGCCATCGGTGAGCCCGCGGCGTAGTTGAACGTGCCGTCGATCGGATCGAGCACCCACACCAGCGGTGAATCCACATCGGCGCCGCCGAATTCCTCGCCGTGCACCTCGATCCCGGTCTCGGCGTTGAGCGCCTCGACCACCTGGCGTTCGATGGCCAGGTCGACCTCGGTGGCGAAGTCGTTGCCCTTCTTCTGCACTGCGGAGTCGGCGCGGTGGCCCTCGACGAACGGCTTGGCGGCGGCGTCCAGGATTGCGGCTGCCTGCGCGACAAGGGCGTCGAGGTCGGTCTCGTCCAGCGCCATGAGGTCCTACTGCGCCACCGCGGCCAGCGCCTGCGGCAACGTGAAACGTCCGGCGTACAACGCCTTCCCGACGATGGCACCTTCGACGCCGCGGTCGACCAGCGTGGCGATGGCGCGAAGGTCATCGACGCTGGAGACTCCGCCGGAGGCGATCACAGGGGCGTCGGTGCGCTCGGTGACCTTGGCGAGCAGCTCGAGGTTGGGGCCATTCAGCGTGCCGTCCTTGGTGACGTCGGTGACGACGTAACGTGGGATTCCTTGGCGGTCAAGACGATCTAATGTTTCCCACAGGTCGCCGCCGTCGGTCTCCCAACCGCGGCCGCGGAGCCGATGCTCCCCGTCGACGATCTTCACGTCCAGGCCGACGGCCACCTTCTCGCCGTGCTCGGCGACGACTTTGGCGCACCACTGCGGGTTCTCCAGCGCCGCGGTGCCGAGGTTGACGCGGGCGCAGCCAGTCGCCAGTGCTGCCGTGAGCGACTCGTCGTCGCGAATGCCGCCCGACAGCTCGACCGCGACGTCGAGCTTGCCGACCACCTCGGCGAGCAGTTCACGGTTGGAGCCGCGGCCGAACGCCGCGTCCAGGTCGACGAGGTGGATCCACTCGGCCCCGTCGCGCTGCCAATTCATGGCGGCGTCCAGCGCGGAGCCGTATTCGGTTTCGCTACCTGCCTGCCCCTGCACGAGGCGGACGGCGCGGCCGTCGACCACGTCCACCGCGGGGAGAAGTATCAATTTCACGGCGGTCAACCTAGCGCCCCGATCCAGTTAGCCAGCAACGCGGCACCGGCGTCGCCGCTCTTCTCCGGGTGGAACTGGGTGGCGGACAGGGGTCCGTCCTCCACGGCGGCGAGGAACGGCACGTGATGGGTGGCCCAGGTCAGCAGCGCGTCCGGGTTGCCCTCCCACTGCTGCGCGGCGTATGAATGCACGAAGTAGAACCGGGTGGTCGGCGTCGATACCCTTGAACAGAGTGGCTGCCTGCGGCCGCATCGACGACGTTCCAGCCCATGTGCGGAATCACCGGGGCGTCAAGCCGGACGACGGCGCCAGGCCACTGCCCGCACCCGGTGGTCTCCAGGCCGAACTCCACCCCGCGGGCGAACAGGATCTGCATGCCGACGCATACGCCGAGCACCGGTCGGCCCGCCGCGACTCGATCGGCGATGATTTTGTCCCCGCTGATCTTTCGCAGACCGGTCATGCACGCCTCGAACGCGCCGACCCCGGGCACCACGAGCCCGTCGGCGTTGCGCGCCGCGTCGGCGTCGGCAGTCACCTCGACATCGGCGCCGACTCGCTCAAGTGCCCGCTGCGCCGACCGCAGGTTGCCAGAGCCGTAGTCGAGGACAACGACTTTTGCTGTCACAGCGTGCCTTTGGTGGACGGCACGCCGGTGACACGCGGGTCGTACTCGACCGCCTGCCGCAGCGCTCGCGCGACGGCCTTGTACTGCGCCTCGGTGATGTGGTGCGGGTCGCGCCCGTACAGCGTGCGCACGTGCAGCGCGATGCGCGCGTTCATCGCGATGGTCTCGAACACGTGCCGGTTGATCACCGTGTGGTACGGCACCTCGGAGCCCGCGATCGTGGTGTGCAGCATGTGATCCGGCTCGCCGGTGTGCACGCAGTACGGCCGGCCCGACACGTCGACGGCCGCGTGGGCGAGCGTCTCGTCCATCGGGATCCACGCGTCGCCGAACCGGCGGATGCCCTTCTTGTCCCCTAGCGCCTGGCCCAGCGCCTGGCCAAGCACGATCGCGGTGTCCTCGATGGTGTGGTGGCCCTCGATCTCGACGTCGCCCTTGGCGCGCACGGTCAGGTCGAAGCTGGCGTGGCTGCCGAGCGAGGTCAGCATGTGGTCGTAGAACGGCACGCCGGTGTCGACGTCGACGACGCCGGTGCCGTCGAGATCGAGTTCGACGACGATGTCGGACTCCTTGGTCTTGCGTTCGATTTTCGCGCGACGATGTTTACTCACTGTGCTCCTATTTCGGCGCTAGCCTTGAGCAGCGCGTCGTTCTCCTCGGCAAGCCCGGTGGTGGCGCGCAGGTATCCGGGGATGCCGACGTCGCGGATGAGGATGCCCGCGTCCAAGTAGCGCTGCCAGGTGGCGGGCGCGTCGGCGAATTCGCCGAACAACACGAAGTTGGCGTCGCTGGGAATCACCCGGAAACCCATGTCGGTCAACGCTTCTGTGACGCGCTCACGTTCGGCGATCAGCTTCGCGACGCTGCCGAGTGTGTCGTCGGCGTGGCGCAGCGCCGCGCGGGCGGCCGCCTGGGTGACCGACGACAGGTGGTATGGCAAGCGCACCAGCAGCATCGCGTCGATGACCGCGGGTGCGGCGATCAGGTAGCCGAGCCGGCCACCGGCGAAAGCGAACGCCTTGCTCATGGTGCGGGTGACGACGAGCTTGGCCGGGTACTCGTCGATCAGCTTGACCGCACTGGGCTGGGACGAGAATTCGCCATAGGCCTCGTCGAGAATCAGGATGCCGCCCGTCATCGCGTCGAGCAGGCGGCGCAGCTCGATCGAGCGGAACGCTCTGTCCCGACGGGTTATTGGGGCTGGCGACGAACACGATGTCTGGTGTGTGCTCCTTGATCGCCTGCACCGCTATGTCGGTGTCGAGGCTGAAGTCGTCGGCGCGGTTGGCCACCAGCCATGCGGTCTGGGTGCCGTCGGAGATGATCGGGTGCATCGAATACGACGGCACGAATCCGATCGCGCTGCGGCCAGGACCGCCGAACGCCTGCAACAGCTGCTGCAGGATCTCGTTGGAACCGTTGGCAGCCCATAGGTTCTCGACGGACAGCGCGGTGCCGGTCTGCGCGGTCAGATAGGCGGCCAGGTCGGTGCGCAGCGCCACCGCGTCGCGGTCCGGATACCGGTGTAGGTCGCCCGCCACCGCCTGGACCGAGGCCGTCACGTCGTCGACGAGTGCCTGCGTGGGGGGATGCGGGTTCTCGTTGGTGTTGAGCCGCACCGGAACGTCCAGTTGCGGGGCGCCATAAGGCGATTTGCCGCGCAGGTCCTCCCGCAGCGGCAGATCGGCCAGCGTCACCTTCTTGCCGACCGTCACCGCCTCGAACCTCCGCCGGACCGCCTCGCCGTGGGCGGGCAGGTTCTCGGCCTGTGACAGCGTGATCACATAGCCGGACACGTCTTTCAGCGCGGCCTCGTCGTAGTCGACGACATGGATGCCCTTGAGGAACGTCTGCACCGACAATCCGCTGGAGTGCCGCGCACAGCCCGCGGTGGGCAGCACGTGATTGGACCCTGCGCAGTAGTCGCCGAGGCTGACCGGTGAATAGGCCCCAACGAAAATCGCACCTGCCGAACGGATTCGGCTGGCCACCTCGCGCGCGTCGATGGTCTGGATCTCCAGATGTTCGGCGGCGTAGGCGTTGACGGTGCGCACGCCTGCGTCGAGGTCGTCGACGAGCACGATCGCCGACTGCTTGCCCGTCAGCGCCGCGGTCACGCGTTCGCGGTGCACGGTGGTCTCCAGCTGGTTGGCGAGTTCCCGGTCGGTGGCGTCGGCCAGCTTCGTACTGTCGGTGACGAGCACGCTGGCAGCCATCTCGTCGTGCTCGGCCTGGCTGATCAGATCCGCGGCGACGTGCGCCGGGTCGGCGGTGTGATCGGCAAGGATCGCGATCTCGGTCGGACCCGCCTCGGCGTCGATGCCGACCTGCGAACGGCAGATCCGCTTGGCCGCGGTGACGTAGATGTTGCCCGGCCCGGTGATCATGTCGACGGGCGCCAGCTCGGCGCCGTCGGTGTCGGTGCCGCCGTAGGCCAGCAGCGCGATGGATTGCGCACCGCCGACTGCCCACACCTCGTCGACGCCCAGCAGACGGGCGGCGGCCAGGATGGTCGGGTGCGGCAGGCCACCGAACTCGGCCTGCGGCGGGCTGGCGATCACCAGCGAGTCCACACCTGCCGTCTGCGCGGGCACCACGTTCATCACCACGCTGGACGGGTAGACGGCGTTGCCGCCCGGCACGTATAGGCCGACACGCTCGACGGGCACCCAGCGTTCGGTGACGGTCGCGCCGGGCGCCAGCGTGGTCGTCGTATCGGTGCGCCGCTGGTCGGCGTGCACGGCGCGGGCCCGGTCGATCGCCACTTGCAGCGCCGCGCGGACGTCAGCACGTCAGGCCGTCGAGTGCGCTATTCAGCTCTGTGCTGGGCACCCGCACCGTCGCGGGCCGCACCCCGTCGAACGACTCGCCGTACTCGAGGGCGGCGTCCGCGCCGCGCTCGGCGACCGCGTCGACGATCGGGCGCACCTTGGGCACCACCGTTTCCACGTCCACGCCACCACGGGGCAGCGCAGCGCGGAGCTGCGCCGCGCTCAGGGTGAGGTTGCGCAGGTCGATGCGGGTCATCGTGATCGGGGCCATCGATTCCATTGTCCCTGATCGGACTACCCGAACAAAAATTGATTACCGATCCTCGAGTGTTCGCTTGATGACAGGGCCTGCCTCGCGCATGGCCGCCAGAAGCGGCTGAGCAAGCTCGTCGGGCAGCACATCACGCGACCAGACGAACCGGCAGCGGCCTTCTCCGTCCGCCACGATGTGCATGACCGCGTTGTCGTGGTCGGGCCGCACGGTGTCGCCGATCACGGAGTAGACGATCCGGCGGGCCTCGTCGTCCCGGGTGATCAGCCGTTCGCGGGCGGTCTGGCCGTCGGCGAAGGTCACGACGCGAACGGGGCCATCGGCGCGGGATGAGACGACGTGACCACGGGCCATCTCGGCGGGGCCGTTCTCCCAGTTCCCGACTGTTTTCCAGACCCACTCAGCGTCGGCTTCGACCACGAATTCGGTGCGTATTGATGCCATGACCAAAGCATCCCTATCCGTTGCCATGTGGTCTTGACGATTCTTGCGGGGATCTGTCGGACCCTCGGGTTAGCGTCGGGGCGTGCTGTCAGCCGAAACCGTCGCGGCCCGCCCCGAGTTCAGCATCCAGGCATGGGCCTGCCGGCCACACTGCGCGGGCTGGTCACCGATCGAGCGGCCGGTCGACGCCCGCCTCGTGCTGGTGCGCAGGGGCCGATTCCGGCGGCGAGGTTCGGGCGGCACGGTCGATCTCGACCGCACGATCGGGTATCTGGGCGAGCCCAATGAAGAGGAGCAGTTCGCGCATCCGCGCGGCGGCGACGCGTGCACCTCGGTACAGCTGAGCCCCGCGACGTGGCGGCGACTGGTCGGCGAGCCGGGCAGCATGCGCGTGTCGGCGATCTACGTCGACGCCCGAACCGAGCTCGCCCACCGCAGGCTGCTCGCGGCGGGGCGGTCCGATGTCGACTATCGGCTCGCCGAGGAGTTGGTGCGGCTGCTATCCGCCGCACTGCGCGACACCGCGCAGCGGACACCGATGCACGACGCGTGCGGCCCGTACGACCGCCTGCTGGTGGAGCGGGCGCGGGCGGCCATCCATGACGGGCACCCGGCGGCCGGTGGTCTGTTCGGGCTGGCGGAGTTGGTGGGCGCGTCACCGTATCGATTGAGCAGAGCGTTCCCGCGCGAACTCGGGGTGTCGGTGACCAAATACCGCAACCGCGTCCGCGTCGGGCGGGCGCTCGACCAACTCGATCGTGACCAATCGCGCCTCGCCGACGTCGCCGCCTCCCTCGGCTTTGCCGACCAGGCGCACCTCACCCGCACGGTGCGCGATCACCTCGGCCAGACGCCGGCCGCGCTGCGGCGGGCGTTCGCGGCGCATCGCAGCGGCTAGATTCATGTCATGGCCGCTGCATCTCGAAAAGACCACCCCAACAACGCGCCCGGCGTGCCGATGCTGTTCCCGGTCGCAGTGGAGAACTTTCAGGTCAAGTACGTCAACCCGATGATCAAGCCGTTCGCGCGCTTCATGCCGGGGATGGCGACGGTCAAACACCGCGGTCGCAAATCCGGTAAGCCGTACGAAACCATCGTGACCGCCTACCGCAAGGGCAACGTGGTGGCGATCGCGCTCGGCCACGGGAAGACGGACTGGGTGAAGAACGTGCTCGCCGCCGGCGAGGCCGATCTGCACTTCATCCGGCGGGATGTGCACCTCACAAACACACGGATCGTGCCCGCCGGAACCGACGCGGAGGGCCTGCCGTTCATGGCTCGACTCCAGGCGAAAAGGGTCGCGGTCTTCGTCGCCGATATCGCTTGACCGCGCTGACACACTGACCCTATGGCGTGGGAAGTGTGGCTGACGTTCCTCGGTGCCGCGATCGCGATCGCCGTGTCACCGGGGGCGGGCGCCATCCAATCGATGGCGACAGGCCTGAGACATGGTGTGCGACGCGGCTACTGGAGCATCCTCGGCCTCGAAGTGGGCCTGATGCTGCAACTCGCACTCGTCGCGGTCGGGCTTGGCGCGGCGGTCGCGAATTCGATCCTCGTGTTCAACATCATCAAGTGGGTCGGCGTGGCGTATCTGGTCTATCTGGCGGTGCGGCAATGGCGTAGCGCGACAGTCGACCTGCGCGAGCAGATGGGCAAGGCGATGGACGGCGGCAGGCTGGCACTACTGGTGCGCGGATTCCTGGTCAACGCGACGAACCCAAAGGGCCTGGTGTTCTTCCTCGCCGTGGTGCCGCAGTTCGTCGTGCCGACGGAGCCGCTGCTGCCTCAATACCTGGCCGTGGGAGTGACGATGGTTGCCGTCGACCTCGTCGTCATGGGGCTCTACACGGGCCTGTCGGTGCGTCTGCTGAACTGGCTGCACACGCCGCGCAAGCAAACAGTGCTCAACCGTGTGTTCTCCGGGCTGTTCGCCGCGGCGGCCGTCGTGCTGTCGCTCGTGCGGCGGGGTCCGGCTACCGTCTGACCAGGCCGGACAGCTCGTCGACACCGGGCCCGGACAGCTGCGCGAGACGCTGGAAGACCTGCGGGAGATCACCGACCCCTTCGCCACTACGGGCGAGTGAAGACGGTCTTTCCCGTCATCGCGGGCCATGCGTGCGGCGCGTCCTCGAACGCGACGACCCGGTCCACTGCGGGCGCGAGATCGCAATGCGCAGTGATCAAGTCGAGGATCTCGGGGATGACGGCCCGCGCGTTCACCCGGCCGGTCACGAACCTCAACCCGCGGGTATACATCGACAGCAGCGGCATTTCGACCGCGCCTTGGTAGTAGATCCCAGTGTCGGTGCACACGCCGTCCGGCCAGGTGGCACGCATGGTCGCCGCGAGTACTGCCGGATCCGCCGTAGTGTGCACCGTGATCGGATAAGGGTCCCACGACTTGTCGGGCTTTGGCCTGTCATGCACTGTGGCGCCGAGCTTTTCGGCGGCGGCCAGCCGCTGCGGGTCGGTGTCGACGTAGTCGACCTGCGCACCGTAGGCCGACGCAAACGCCGCGGCGTACAACCCGATCGACAGGCGGCCCGCCACCAGAACACGGCGATCCGCGGGGTCGATCGCGGCCAACTCCGCGCGGTAGGGACCGACGGCGCGCCAGCCGTCGGGAATGTTGTCCGACAACGAGGCGATTGCTACCGGATCGACGGTGTCGCCAACCGGCACCAGCATCGCGTCCGCATACGGCACCAACACCAGGTCCGCCATGAAGCCGCCGCCGTCGAGCCCGGCCAGTGGCGCCATCCCGTACATCGCCATCAACGGCAACGATGCGCACGAACCGGTGACTCCTCGGCGACACGCCGGGCAGCTCCCACAGCTGATCTGGAACGGAACGATCACCCGATCGCCGACCTTCACCCCGCGGACGGCGTCGCCGACCGCCACGACCTCGGCGACACCTTCGTGCCCAACCGCATGCCCGGGCGGCATCGGCAACCGTCCTTCGGCGACGGCGACGTCTAGGTCGCAACACGCCACGGCCACCGGACGGACGACGGCCTGCTCAGGTGCCGTGATCTCGGGTTCAGGCGCGTCTCGCCAGGCGTATTCGCCCGCCGCCTCGAACATCAGCTGCTGCATGACAGACCTTTCTTTAGCGACCTTTCTAGTATTGTTGAGTGACCTTTCAAGTAAAGTCAAGGCATGCCCCGTCCTGATCGCAGCCGTGCCGCGTTGGTCGACAGCGCTGCCGTGTTGTTCCGCAGGCAGGGCTATGCGGCGACGGGGGTGAATCAGATTCTCGACACGGCCGACGTCAAGGCCGGTTCGATGTATCACCACTTCCCCAACGGCAAGCAGGAGCTGGCCGCCGCTGTGGTGGACAGCGTCGGCGCAGGCATCGAGCGACGGCTGCGTGAGTTCCTCGACAGCGGATTGCCGGTGACTGACATCGTCGACGGCTGGATCGACCTGATGGCGTCCGGACTGTCCTCCGATCAACGCGACGGCTGCCCCATCGAACCGATTGCCACTGAATCGGTGAACGCCAGCCCACAGGTGCGCGACGCATCGGCGCGGGTCTTCGGGGGGTGGCGACAGGCGGTCACCGACCGACTGTGCGCCGACGGCTGGCCGGAGCACGAAGCGGATCAGACGGCGCTTGCGGTGATCGCGCTCCTTGAGGGCGCCCTGATCCTGTCCCGCATCTTCGGGAATGCCGACGCTCTGAATGCCGCCAAGGCCGCGGCGCGCACGCTGCTCAGCTCCGCCAGCGGAGCTCACGGCAGCGGCGGCGGTAGCACCTCACCCGGCGGCGACGGAGACGACGGCGTTCACGCCTAAATGTCTAGGCCAATATCCAGTACTCGCACTGAATGCGTGAGCGCACCGACGGCGAGATAGTCGACACCCGTCCCCGCGTACTCCGCGGCCGTCTCCAGCGAGAGTCCGCCCGACGACTCGAGTTTCGTTCCGGGCGCGCGGGCATCGCGGCGCTGCGCCGCGATCTGCGTCTGCCACACCGGAAAGTTGTCCAGCAGAACGAGTGCCCCGTCTCCCAAGTCCTCGGCTAACACCTCGTCGAGCTGCTCGAGCGAGTCGACCTCCACCTCACATGGCAAATCCGGGGCTGCCGCGCGGACGGCCCGCAGTGCAGCCACCACCGAACCCGCCGCGGCGACGTGGTTGTCCTTGATCAGCGCCGCATCGCCGAGGCCCATGCGGTGGTTGACGCCGCCGCCGACACGCACCGCGTACTTCTGCAGGGCACGTAGACCCGGAAGCGTCTTGCGGGTGTCGCGAATCTTCGCCTTGGTGCCCTTGACCGCATCGACCCAGGCCGCCGTCGTCGTCGCTATGCCCGACAGGTGACACACCAGGTTCAGCATCGTGCGTTCGGCGGTCAGCAGACCTTGCGTCGGCGCCTCCACGGCGAGCGCCGCCGCACCAGCCTCCAGTACTGCGCCGTCGTCCACGCGGTGCTTGACCTGGTAGCCGTCGGGCCCAAGCACCTCGTCGAGCACAAGCAGCGCGATCTCGACGCCCGCGATGACGCCGGGCTCACGGGTGACCATCGACGCCGTGGTCGTGGCGTCGGCTGGCACCGTCGCCAACGTGGTGACATCGGGTCCGTAGCGCAGGTCCTCTTCCAGTGCGCGCGCGATCACCCTGCGAGCCTCCGTCAGCTCGTCGACGGTGAGTTCCATCAGCAGCACGCCACCGCGGGCACGAGGCTACGCGCCAACGCCGGGTCGGTTTCGCGAAAGTCGGACCGGTGGTGGCAGCCGCGGGATTCGGTGCGCGCCAGCGCTGCAACCGCCACCGCGGCCGCCGTCGTCGTCAAAGCGACGTCCTCGAAGTCGGCGCGCGTATGCAGGCCGCGAGACGTTGCGTCGTCCAGCTCAAGGGCCAGTCGCTGCAGGCCGGCGCCGTCGCGAACCACCGACGCGTCACGCGACATCGCCCGCTGCAGCTCGGCTCGTGGCAGTGCGCGCCGCACCGCCGGCTCGGGCGCGATCGCGTAGCTCGGTCCGGATTCCGCGGCATGTGCGGCCGCCGCCTTGCCTGCCCTGCCGCCGACGACCAGGCCCTCGAGCAAGCTGTTGGATGCCAGCCGGTTCGCACCGTGCATGCCGGTGCGCGCGACCTCACCGGCCGCGAAGAGCCCTGCGAGTTCGGTACGCCCGAACACGTCGGTGACCACGCCGCCGCAGCTGTAGTGCGCGCCCGGCACCACCGGAATGGGTTGGCGTGTCGGGTCAATGCCCGCGGCGCGGCATGCCGCTGTCACCGTCGGGAACCGCGGCTCGAAGCCGTCGATGCCGCGGGCGTCGAGGTAGACGCACGGATCGCCGGTCGCGGTCATTCGCGCGTCGATGGCCGCAGCCACCACGTCGCGCGGCGCGAGGTCACCCATCGGGTGTACGCCCTCGGTTACCGAATTGCCTTGCGCGTCGACCAGTATCGCGCCCTCACCGCGAACCGCCTCGGTGATCAGCGGGCGACGACCGCTGGCATGCGCGTCGAACAACATCGTCGGGTGGAACTGGATGAACTCGAGGTCGCTGACCGGCAGCCCCGCCCACATTGCCAGTGCGACGCCGTCGCCGGTCGACCCCTCCGGGTTGGTGGTGGCCGCATACAGATGGCCCAGCCCGCCCGTCGCCAGGATGACCGACGGCGCATGCACGATGCCGAGACCGTCCTCGTTGAGCACCAGCACGCCGGTCACCGCCCCGCCTTCGCGGAGCACCTCCAGCGCAACGTGATGGCGCCGGATGTCGAGCCGGGCCGCCGCGTGATCGAGCGCCCGCTGCACCTCGGCCCCGGTCGCGTCACCACCGGCGTGGATGATTCGGCGCCGCGAGTGCCCGCCTTCGCGGGTCAGCGCCCATCGTCCCGGCGCCGCCTCGTCGAATCGCGCTCCGTCGTCGACCAATTCGGCGACTGCACGATAGCCGTCGGCCACGATCGAGCGGACCACGTCCGGGTCGCACAGTCCGGCACCCGCGGCAAGGGTGTCGGCGACGTGCGCGTCAACCGAGTCGTCGGTTTCCGGCAGCACCACCGCGATACCACCCTGCGCATAGAACGTCGCGGTGTCGCCGATCTTGCTCAGCACCACCACTTTTTGACCGCGCCGGTGCGCAGCCAACGCAGACACCAGGCCGGCGACCCCCGTGCCGATGACGACGACGTCGGCACGCTGCTGCCAGTAACCGCAGTCCCCGCACCCCGGCAAGTCCCGAGTCATTCGCCGCCGCCAGGCTGGCCGATCTCGATCATGCGCCGCACGCTGGCGCGCGCCCGCGTGGCAGTTTCGGGATCGACGTCGACCTCGTCGGCGCCTTCCACCAGGCAGCGCAGCAGCGCTGCGGGTGTGATCATCTTCATGTACTTGCACGACGCGCGGTCGTTAACGGCGCGGAAGTCGACTTCCGGTGCGGCGCGTCGCAATTGGTGCAGCATGCCGACCTCGGTGGCGACGAGCACCTGCCGCGCTTTGGTCTCGCGCGCGGCGTCCAGCATGCCGCCGGTCGACAGAATCTTCACCCGATCCTCGGGGAAGGCGCCCTCGCCGGCCAGATACAGAGCCGAAGTGGCGCAACCGCATTCGGGATGGACGTAGAGTTCCGCGTCGGGGTGGGCGCGAGCCTGGTCGGACAGCTCGTCGCCGTTGATGCCGGCGTGCACATGGCATTCGCCGGCCCACACGTGCAGGTTCTTGCGTCCCGTCACCCGCCGCACGTGTGCACCGAGGAACTGGTCCGGGCAGAACAGCACCTCGCGGTCCTCGGGAATCGATGCCACCACCTCGACGGCGTTCGACGACGTGCAGCAGATGTCAGTCTCAGCCTTTACCGCCGCGGTGGTGTTCACGTAGGACACCACCAAAGCGCCGGGATGTTCGGCTTTCCACGCGCGCAGCTCGTCGGCGGTGATCGAATCGGCCAGCGAGCATCCCGCTCGCTGGTCGGGAATCAGCACCGTCTTGTCCGGGGACAGGATCTTCGCCGTCTCGGCCATGAAGTGCACGCCGCAGAACACGATGGTGTGCTCGGACGCGTCGGCGGCGATGCGTGAGAGCGCCAGCGAGTCGCCGACGTGGTCGGCAACGTCCTGGATGGCGGGCAGCTGATAGTTGTGCGCAAGCAGCGTGGCGCCGCGCAGGTCTGCGAGCCGACGGACCTCGGCGGCCCATTCCTCGTCGCCGTCGACGCCGGAATAGCCGGTTGGACCATCGGTGATTCGGTTCGCCAAATCGCCTGCGGGCATACGGTCCAGAACCGTCATGGCCGCCTCCTCAATCCCGTCGGAGGTTTTCGACTTATAATCGAAAACATGTCACATATTAGCACCGCGCACGAGGTGCTAGCCGTCGTGTTCCAGGTTCGGGGCCTTCATCCAGAGGGCGAATCCCCGAAACCCGTACTTCACGTGCTGTTATGGCAGCGTGCACTCGAACCGGAGCGCGGAAAGTGGTCGCTGCCCGGTGGCCGGCTCGGTGACGACGAGGACCTGACCAGCTCGGTTCGCCGCCAGCTCGCCGAGAAGGTGGATCTGCGTGAACTTGCTCACCTGGAGCAACTGGCTGTGTTTTCCGATCCAAACCGGATTCCTGGCGTGCGCACCATCGCGTCGACGTTCCTTGGCCTCGTCCCGTCCCCCGCGACGCCCGAACTGCCGCCGGACACCCGCTGGCATCCGGTGAGCGAGCCGCCACCGATGGCCTTCGATCACGGCCCGATGGTGGAACACGCCCGCATCCGCCTTGCGGCCAAGATGTCCTACACGAATATCGGATTCGCCTTGGCGCCAAAGGAATTTGCGCTCTCCACGCTGCGGGACATCTACAGTGCGACGCTGGGTTATCAAGTCGATGCCACCAACCTGCAGCGCGTGCTCGAGCGTCGCAATGTCATCACCCGCACCGGCACCACCGCGCGGTCGGGACGCAGCGGTGGCCGTCCGGCCGCGCTGTACCGCTTCACTGACTCGCGATACCGGGTGACCGACGAATTCGCAGCGTTGCGCCCTCCTGGGTGAGTCGACTGGATTCTTAAGGCCCTCTTAAGGTAAGAATGCCCTGATGGACTTGGGCAGCGCGGCTCCGGTAACCGGCGCCGAATGGATCGGGCAGCCGCAGCACGAAGAACTGCAGCGTGGCGCCCGCCCACCGCTGCCCGCCGACGACCCTTTCTATGACCCACCTGCAGGTTTCCAGCACGCCAACCCGGGCACGGTGCTGCGCAGCCGGGACGTCGAGCTGGCGTTTCTCGGGGTGATCCCGCAGCGCTTCACAGCGACGCAGCTGCTGTATCGCACCACCGACATGCACGGCAACCCAGAAGCCGGTGCCACCACGGTCATCGTGCCCGCCGAACGCGCCCCCAAAGCCGTCACCCCGGTGGTCTCCTATCAGTGCGCGATTGACGCCGTGACGTCGCGTTGCTTCCCCTCCTACGCGCTGCGCCGACGCGCGGTGGCTGTCGGCGCGGTTGCGCAGTTCGAGTTCCTGCTGATCGCAGCTGCCGTGGCCGAGGGCTGGGCCGTGTCGGTGCCCGACCATGAGGGACGCAAGGGGATGTGGGGCGCACCCTATGAGCCTGGGTATCACGTTCTCGACGGGGTGCGCGCCGCGCTGAACAACGATCGGCTGGGCCTCTCACCGTCGGCGCCTGTCGGGCTGTGGGGTTACTCGGGAGGCGGTCTGGCCAGCGCGTGGGCCGCCGAGATGAGCGGCTCGTACGCGCCCGAGCTCAACATCGTCGGCGCGGTGCTCGGATCGCCCGTCGGCGACCTTGGCCACACCTTCCGCCGCCTTAACGGCACTCACATGGCCGGCCTGCCAGCCCTTGTTGTCGCGGCACTCACCGACATCTACCCCGAACTGAACCGGGTCATCCAGGAGCACACCACCGAGGAGGGCAAGGCGCTGCTTCAGCGGCTTCACACGATGACTACCGCGGAAGCGGTCGTCCGGATGTTCAAGAGGGACATGGGCGACATGCTGGATGCGCCGTTGGAGCAGATCCTCGAAACTCCGGCTGTGCAGTACGTTTTCGACGACATCAAGCTCGGCGCCGCGGTGCCGACCCCGCCAGTGCTGATCGTTCAGGCGGTCCACGACCTCCTGATCGACGTCCACGACATCGACGAGCTCGCCGCGACCTATTCGGCCGCCGGCGCCAACGTCACGTACCACCGCGACATGTTCAGTGAGCACCTGCTGCTGCACCCGATGTCGGCGCCGATGACACTTCGCTGGCTGACCGACCGTTTCAATGGAAAGCCGCTGTCCGAGCACATGATTCGGACCAAGTGGCCGACGCTGCTGAACCCGATGACCTACGTAGGCATGGCGCGGCTGGCCAAGATCGCCCTTAAGGTCGTCACTGGGCGGACGGTAGAACGTTCTCCGCTGTGACGGGCGGGCCGATCACCGGCTCTTCGACCGGCGGCCAGGCGCCCAGATCGTCACGCTGCGTCGACACCGCCATCAGCGCATAGACCAGCGCCGCGGTCGCGGCGGGAAGCAGGATGGTCGCCGCGACCTGTAGCGGCGAATGCCCGAAGAACACCGCGGGCGCCTCGACGACGTAGTGCACGCGGTGCTCCGGCGAGACCGGCGCCCCCGCGATGTCGATCGCGCCGTAGCGCCAGTGCGCCAGGACGGCGCCGACGCCCGCCGCGGCACCCGCTGCGGCCGCCGCACCGATCGCCACCGCGGCCACCATCACCGGACCCCGGTGCGCACGCCACTGCCACAGCAGCACGGCCGCGACCACGGCGAGCGCACCGAGCATGCCCACGATCAGGAACGCCGCGACGAAGAAATGGTCGGCCTCGTTGCCCAGAAAGGCCTTGACCCTCTCGCCCTTCTTGGTCAGCGCAACGACGCCGTGGATCGGTGGTGCCAGCCAGGCCCACAGCGCCCCGACCAGCGCGCCGGAAACCGTCAGGCCGGCAACCGTGGTCGCTACGGCCCTGCGGCGCGAAATACGCGGCGGGGCAACCTCATTCATCGCTGTCATCGTCTCTTCGCGCAAGCGCTCATCGGAAATCCTCCAGGTCCTTGGAGTCTTGCTCACCGTGGCGGGAGCAGCGGGCCGACCACCCGTCGGGGCGCACCTGCACCACCATGCGGCGGCCGCACTCCGCACAGAACCGGGGTGGCTCCAGGCCGAGTTGCGCAGCGGTCGGGACTGCTCCGCCGGCGGGCTCGCCAGTGTAGACGTTGAACTTGGCCATCGCCTTGGGCCTACAGGCTGGCGTTGAGCGCCTTGATCGGCATCTGCAGATCGTCGAGCAGCTCGAGATCAGCTTCGGCCGGCCTGCCGAGCGTCGTCAGGTAGTTGCCGACGATCACGGCGTTGATGCCGCCGAGGATGCCCTTCTTGGCGCCGAGATCGCCCAGCGTGATCTCGCGGCCGCCCGCGAAGCGCAGCATCGTGCGCGGCAGCGCGAGGCGGAACGCGGCGACGGCCTTGAGCGCATCCGCCGCCGGCAGCACGTCGAGGTCGCCGAACGGGGTGCCCGGCCGCGGGTTGAGGAAATTCAGCGGAACCTCATGGGGGTCCAGCTCGGCGAGGTTTGCCGCGAATTCGGCGCGCTGCTCGAGGGTTTCACCCATGCCGAGGATGCCGCCGCAGCAGACCTCCATGCCGGCCTCACGGACCATCCGCAGCGTGTCCCAGCGCTCTTCCCAGGTATGGGTGGTGACCACGTTGGTGAAGAACGACCGAGCGGTCTCCAGGTTGTGGTTGTAGCGGTGCACGCCCATCGCGGAGAGCCGCTCGACCTGCTCTTCGGTCAGCATGCCCAGCGAGCACGCGATCTGGATGTCGACCTCGTTGCGGATCGCCTCGATGCCCGCGGCGACCTGGGCCAGCAGCCGTTCGTCGGGTCCGCGCACGGCGGCGACGATGCAGAATTCGGTCGCGCCGGTCTTGGCGGTCTGCTTGGCGGCCTCGACGAGGCTGGGGACGTCCAGCCATGCGCTGCGCACGGGCGACGCGAAAAGCCCTGACTGCGAACAGAAGTGGCAATCCTCCGGGCAGCCGCCGGTCTTGAGGCTGATGATGCCCTCGACCTCGACATCGGGGCCGCACCAGGCCATCCGCACCTCATGCGCCAACGCCAGCAGTTCGTCGAGCCGGTCGTCGGGCAGCTGCAGCACCCGCAGTATCTGGTCCTGGTTCAGGCCCTCGCCGCGCTCCAGTACCTGCTCGCGAGCCTCCGCCAGAATGTCGCTCACCCGAATAGCCTCCTCGGTCGAACTTGAACAGCGTTCAGGTTAGGCTACCGGCGTGCAGCTCCACAAACGCGACGTGGTCGACGCAGCGACGACACTGCTGGACAACTACGGGATCGCCGACCTGACGATGCGTCGGCTGGCCCGCGAGCTCGACGTCTCCCCCGGCGCGCTGTACTGGCATTTCGCCAACAAGCAGCAGCTGCTCGGCGCCGTCGCCGACCGGATCCTGGATTCCGTCGGCGATGTGTCCGCCGACTGGCGGACCGCGTCGCAGGCGTCTGCGGACGCTGCGCGATGCGCTGCTGTCGCACACCGACGGCGCCGAGCTGGTCTCGGCCAGCTTCGCGGCCGGGCAGTCGGAGGCGATGGCGCAGATTCTGGCCCGACTCACCGACGCCGCGGCCGACGCGGGCGTTGACCTCACCCACGCCGAGCTGGCCGCCCGCACGGTCGTGTACTACGTGCTGGGATTCACCGCCGACGAGCAGTCCCGGCTGCAGTGGGACGCCGCAGGCGCCGAGCTGCCCGACGGCCAGTCGGTGCTATCCGAGGATCCGAGCGCGCGGTTCGCGTTCGGGCTTCGATTGCTTGTCGACGGCATCGCCGCGCACAACGACACAGTTGTCGGGGGGCGCGACTAACGTCGCCGACGTGATCACTGTCGACGACGTGCGGCGCATCACCGCGTCACTGCCCCGGTCCTACGAGGTGGTGGTGCGCGACCAGATCAAGTTCCGGGTAGGACAGATCGTCTTTGTCGCGTTTTCGCGCGACGAGACGGTGATGGGCGTCGGCTTCCCCAAAGAGGAACGGGAGGCGATGGTCGCTGCCGAGCCCGACAAGTTCATGCTGCCGCGCAAGTCGGACATGCGATACAACTGGATTCACGTTCGACTGGACGCGATCGACCTGGAGGAACTGCGCGAGCTCGTGATCGACGGCTGGCGGATGTGCGTGCCGAAAAAGGTTGCGGCGACTATCGATTAGCCGACTTGGGCTCGGCGGGCCGCTTCTTGAGCCAGTTGAACCCTCGAGGACAGCCCAAGCTTGGTGTAGACGTGCGTTAGATGGGACTCGACCGTCCGCGGTGAGACGAAAAGCCTTGCCGCGACATCCTTATTGGCCAGGCCTTCGCCGACGAGGCGCACGACGTCAAGCTCAGTTGGAGTCAGCGATGCCCATCCGCTGGTCGGCCGTTTGCGTTCGCCGCGTCCGCGCTGTGCGTAGGCGATCGCATCGTCAATGGGCATCGCGGCGCCCTCGGCCCATGCCTTCGCAAAATCATCGTCGGTGAGCGCATCCCGCAGTGCTGCAACGCATGCCGCATGGTCCGCATCGAGAACCTTGAACCGGACCGCGTTCATGCCACTGCGCGCAGCGTCGGCGGCTCCCAAGAGCCGAACCGCTTCGTGATAGCCGTCGGCGTCTGATGCAAACCTTGCTAGAAGCTCGAGAATGTCCGGAACTAGGAGGCGCGCCCGTGTATCGGCCGCCAGGGCAAGCGCCTCATAGGCGTCGTGTTGAGCTTGTTCCAGTTCTCCATGTGCGATCCGCACTCGGGCACGCATCGCCAGCGCCAACGCCAAAACATGCCCCTCGTCCTAGACACCGCTTCGTCGGCCAAGCGTTCGGAGGCGGTTGCATCGCCGCATCTCAACGCGGCCAGCGCTGCGTACCCAATGTATAGCCCTGTTGTCATGGGCTGCCATGTGGTGTCCCGCTCTGCTGCTTGACTCGCCTCCCATGCACCTGGGGCATCACCGGCAGCCAGGCAGGCGATCGCAAGCTGGCCACGACAGACCTGGTCGTAGTACTGGCCAAGCTGAGACGAGCAAGCCAGGGCCTCGTCGGCCGCGGCTCGGGCACCAGTGACGTCACCTGCCAACGCGAGCGCGTGGCCTAGCCCGAGAAGGCCGATGACATGCAAAATCACATCGTTGGCCGCCGATGCCTCATCGATCACGTCTCGAAACAGATCCGCAGCTTCGGACAGATCTCCAATATAGCTGCGGGCGTTTGCCATCCACAGGCGGCACTGGCGCGAGTCAAACCGGTCACCGATGCCGTCGGCAATACTCAGCCCCTCCTCTGCGGCCACGAGGGTGGTGACCGGATCGCCACCGATGAGCGCCGCGGTCGCCTGCCAGCTGAGGATTTGGCTGAGCCTCCAGGAATCGCCGAGTTCACGGGCCAAGTCGGCAGCCTCCGAGAGGTACGGCCGCATCTCGTCGGCGTCATAAGATGCGATGGACCCGCGCGCCACGAGCGCAGGCAACAACAACTCCACGTTGCGAGCGCGCGAGCGGCGGCCAACGCCTCGTCAGCCTCGTCGAAGCTCTCCGTCCATCCAACAGATGCCAGCAGGAGTGTCTTATCCGCAAGCGCTCGAACGCGCGGTGCCGATAGTTCCGATCCCTCATCGGTTTGTTCGGCGAGTGCGCATCCAACCAGGCGAGTCCTTCCAGAACTCGACCACGCGTCAGCCACAGCGGCTGTTGCGACGACCCCAGTCGCATGGCCTTCTCGATCTCACCGCTTTCGCGGCACCAAACTCCCGCGGCGCGCAGATTGTCGATGTCGGCTTCCAGCCGATCGAGCAGGTGCTCCGTGTCGCTTCGTGCGGTGTCGTCCATTTGGGCCGCCGTCGCCAGGAAAAAATCGCGGTGCCGCGTGCGGATTTCGTTGGCTTCCCTTGACTCGCCGAGCTTTTCGAGCGCGTACTGACGCATCGTTTCGAGCAGGCGGTAACGTGTCCGGCCGCGGCTATCTTCGGCCACGACAAGGGATTTGTCGACCAACAGCGTGAGCATGTCTAGGACCTGATATCGCTCGACGTCGTCGCCGCCGGCGACGGCTTGCGCGGCGTCCAAGTCGAATCCGCCAAGGAAAACCGCCAGCCGACGAAAAAGAACCTGCTCGGGTTCGGTCAACAATGCGTGTGACCAATCCACTGAAGCACGCAATGTCTGCTGGCGACGCACCGCGGTACGTGCTCCGCCGGTAGCAGACGAAAGCGGTCATGAAGGCTGTCCGCGATTTCCGTCAGCGACAAGGCGCGGATACGCGCTGCGGCGAGTTCGATCGCGAGCGGCATTCCGTCGAGGCGCACGTCAGATCTCGGCGACTGTCGCCGCATTGTCGTTTGTGATCGCGAGGTCCGGCCTGATCTGGCGGGCGCGATCGATGAATAGCTCGACGGCTTCGTCATCGAGCGACAACGACGGCACCTGCCACGTGATCTCCCCCGCGGCCCTGATCGGTTCGCGGCTCGTCGCCAGGAGCGTGACCGTTGGGCACGCGCCCAACAATGCGGCCGTCAACGCTGCGCATGCATCGACAAGATGTTCACAGTTGTCCAGCACCACAATCATCGGGCGGTCGCCGATGAACCGGACGAGCGTGTCCAGGGCCGAACTCCCTGGCTGATCGGGCAGCCCGAACGCTCGCGCCACCGTGAGTGGCACCAGATCGGGATGGGTGATCGGAGCGAGGTCGACGTACCAGACGCCTGCGGCGAACCCATCGGGTAGCTGGCCCGCAATCTCTATGGCCAGACGGGTCTTACCCGCACCACCATCTCCGGTCAGCGTGACAAGGCGGTGTTCCTTGAGAAGCTGGCGGACCTCCGCCATCTCGGCCTCGCGTCCCACGAAGCTCGTGAACTGCGCGGGTAGTCGCTGCGGCGCAGTCGCTTTGGCCACGCGCAGCGGCGGGAATTCATTGCGAATGTCGGCATGACAGAGCTGCGCCACCCGCTCCGCACGCGCCACATCGCGCAGCTGGTGTGTGCCCAGATCGGCAAGCCACGCTCCGGCCGGGAGTTGATCGAACACCAACTCCTCGGTGATGCCTGAGAGCACGGTCTGGCCGCCGTGGGCGAGATCGCGCAACCGCGCCGTCCGATTGATGGTGGGACCGATGTAGTTGCCCTCGTCGCGGAGCCTCACCTCGCCGGTATGTACGCCGATCCGCAGCCGGATCGGGGCAAGCGGTGCCTGTTGCAGCTGCAGCGCACAGGCCACCGCGTCGGTGGCGCGGGCGAACGCCACCACGAAGCTGTCCCCCTCGCCCTGCTCGACAGGTCGCACGCCGTTGTGGGATGCCACCAATTCGGCCAGAGCGTGGTCGAGGCGGGCGACGGCATCCGTCATCTGGCCAGGCTCGCTCTCCCACAGCCGAGTCGACCCTTCGACATCGGCGAGCAATAACGTCACCGTGCCGGTCGGCAGTTCGCTCAAGCCCAGGTCGCTCCAGTTCAACGTGTCCGCGCGTGGGTCAGATCCGCTCATGCTAGCCAGCATGCGGCGGCCAGAAGCGCCAAACATCGGGGGAAACACGGAGACTTCAGCGGGAACGTACGGAGGTGTCGCCTGTCACTCGATCGGATACTCGCGCTTGGCGTTGCCGTCCCAGCGCCGCAATCCCACGACGCGGCCCACGATCTCCTGCGGCTTGCCCGCGATGCGCACGGCGCGGCCCATCTGCGCCGGCACTACGCGCCGCGCCAGCGTGACGTGAGCGGTCCACTGACCGGGCACGGCATTGGGCATCGGACCGGGCGACAGATGTGGCAGGCACATGCGGTACACCTCGGCGTGCACGTCGAGCAGCTGAGCCGTCGGCACGACAAGCCGCGCGAGCACCGCCTTCGCCCTGCCGAAGAACACCGGCGCCCCGATCCGGCAATCGAACGGGAACCGGGGCAGCAGCGACGCCAGCAAGGAATCCACCTCGGGGTCGATCCGTTCAGCGACGGTCAGCGTCGTGTGCGGCCGGCTCGCAGGCGCCTGACTCGGGATTCCGGCCTCCCGCAGCCCGTCCCAGATGTGCCGGACCGCTGCCTCGGTGTCCGGGTCGAAGACCAGCTCGACGGAATGAACCACCGCTACACCAGGCTCGTGACCCACTGCGGCATCGAACGCCGACGCGCTCATCGACTCGAACTCGGCGGCGCTCATCGCCCCCGCGCCCGCGGGCAGCACCGCCCGCACCGCAACCAACTGGCTCAGCGCGTCGCGATTGCCCGCCTCTGCCGCACCCGGTTCGCGCGGCCAAGCGCCGATCACCAGTCCCGCACATGGAATCCCTTGGGCAGCAAGCGCTTCCAGTGTTAGTGCGGCGTGGTTCAGCGTGCCCAGTCCCGGTGAGACGACCACCAACACCGGCGCGGCAAGGTCGCGCGCGAGGTCGCGAAGCGTCACCCCGCCCGCACCCAGTTCGACCAACAGCCCACCCGCACCCTCGACCAGGGTCAGCGCCGCGTCGACCGATGCGACCGACGCCACCAGCTCGTCGCGTGTCGGCAACGCCATCCCGGCGCGCTCGGCAGCCGCGACCGGTGCGAGCGGTTCGGGATAGCGCCATGTGCCATACAGGGCGCTGACCCCGGACAGCCGCGCCACATCGGCGAGGTCGTCGTCGCGCGGGCTGCCGGTCTGCACGGGTTTGCACACTGCGACGTCGACGCCGGCCAGCCGCGCGCAACAGGCCAGCGCCGCCGTGGCCACCGTCTTGCCAACACCGGTGTCGGTGCCCGTGACGACGAGGACGCTCACGGGCGTGGCGCGAGCACTTCGGTGAGTACCTCGCGGGCCAGGGCCATTTCGTCGTCGGACAGTGACGCCCGCGCCGTCAGCCGCAGCCGTGACGTGCCTGCCGGAACAGTCGGCGGGCGGAAGCAACCGACCCGCACGCCGCGATCCAGGCACGCCACCGCGGCACCCAGCGCCACTTCTGGCTCGCCGAGGATGACCGAAACCACCGCAGATTCCGGGGGCTCAGCGACCCCGCATATCTCGGCAAGTGCTGACGCATGATCCAGCACGGATTGCGCACGCCACGGCTCGTCGATGAGGACCCGCAGCGCGGCCAACGCGGCGCCGACCGCAGCGGGAGCCAGCCCGGTGTCGAAGATGAACGGCCGCGCGGCGTCGATGAGGTGGGCGCGCACCGCGGCGGGTCCGAGAACAACCCCGCCCTGACTGCCCAGCGCCTTGGACAGCGTCGTCGTCATCACCACATCGGGCGCGCCTGCCAGGCCGACCTCGTGCAGCAGGCCGCGTCCGCCGTTGCCGCGCACGCCGAGGCCGTGCGCCTCGTCGACGATCAGCAGTGCGCCGTGCCGTCGGCACACGTCATGCAGCGCCCGCAGCGGGGCGAGCACCCCGTCGGCGGAGAACACCGAGTCGGTCACCACGACGGCACGCTCTTCGTCGCGCGCGGACAGCGCTGCCTCGACGGCGGAGACGTCGCGGTGCGGTGTCACGACGACGCGGGCGCGTGACAGGCGGCAGGCGTCCACCAGCGACGCGTGTGTCAGTGCGTCCGACACCAACAGCGAACCCGCCCCCGACAGCGACACCACCGCGCCGAGGTTGGCGGTATAGCCCGACGAGAAAACCAGCGCCGACTCGGCGCCGACGAAATTCGCTAGCGCGGTCTCGAAGCCTTCGTGCAGTTCGGTGTTGCCGGTGACCAGCCGTGATCCGGTCGAGCCCGCGCCCCAGGTGCGCAGCGCCTCGACGCCGCCGTCGATCACATCGGGGTGTTGCGACAGGCCGAGGTAGTCGTTGGAGGCCAGATCGAGCTCGGCGCCGACGGGCGGGCGGCTGCGAAGCGATCGGCGCAGTCCGGCCGCGCGCCGCTGCTGCTCGACCTCGTCCAGCCAGGCCAGCGGGGAAAGACCGACGCGAGTCAACCTGGGCATCCCCTCAACGATTCGGTGTCACTTGAACACGTCGGCCGAGCCGACAATTGAACGCTGTTCAGGTTAACGCACGCGCGACGCTGACCATCGCCGAGGTGATCCGGTCGATCTCCTCAGGCGTGCAGATGTACGGGGGCATCACGTAGATGAGATTGCGGAACGGGCGCAGCCATACGCCGCGCTGCAGCGCGGCAGGCGTCGCGACCCTCAGGTCGACGGGTTTGTCCATCTCGATGACGCCAATCGCGCCGAGCACCCGCACATCGGCGACGCCAGGCAGGGAGGAGGCGGGCTCAAGCCCAGCGCGCAAGCCCGCTTCGATCGCCAGCACCCGTGCCCGCCAATCCTGCTCCAACAGCAGCTCGACGGACGCGATCCCGACCGCGCACGCCAGCGCATTGGCCATGAACGTCGGGCCGTGCATCAGCACGCCGGGTTCGTGTGTGCTGATGGTGTTCGCGATGTCGCGGCTGCACAACGTCGCGGCCAGGGTGATGTAGCCGCCGGTGATGGCCTTGCCGACGCACATGATGTCGGGGCTGACGTCGGCGTGTTCGGCGGCGAACAGCGCGCCGGTGCGACCGAAGCCGGTGGCGATCTCGTCGAAGATCAGCAAGACGTCATGGCGGTCGCAGGCCTCGCGCAGGTCGGTCAGGTACCGGGGATCGTGGAACCGCATGCCGCCTGCGCCCTGCACCACCGGTTCGACGATCACGGCGGCCAGCTCGTCCGCGTGCTCGGCCAGCTGCTTTTCGAAGACCTCGCTGTAGGCGGGGTCGTAGTCCGTCGGCACCTGCGGCGCGAATTCCTGGTGGGCCAGAACGTCGGTCCACAGCGAGTGCATGCCGCCGTCGGGGTCGCACACGCTCATCGGGGTGAAGGTGTCGCCGTGGTAGCCCCCGCGCCAGGTCATCAGCCGGTGTTTGTCGCGGCGGCCGATGCTGCGCCAGTACTGCAACGCCATCTTGACGGCCACCTCCACCGACACCGAGCCGGAGTCGCTGAAGAACACCGTGTCGAGTCCGTCGGGCGTGATCTGCACCAGCAGTTGGGCCAGCCGAGCCGCGGGTTCGTGCGTCAGCCCGCCGAACATGACGTGGTTCATCGTCGCGAGCTGGCTGGTGATCGCCGCGTCCAGCGCCGGGTGGCCGTGGCCATGGATCGCGGTCCACCACGACGCCATCGCGTCGAGCACCTCGATCTGGCGCCCGTCGTCGATCAGCGTCAGCCAGGCGCCCTTCGCGCCCACCGCCACGACCGGCGGCAGCGCTTCGGCCCCGATGGTGCTGTAGGGATGCCAGATATGCGCGGCGTCGATCGCACTGATCTCGTCAGGCGTCAACGCGGGCATGGAGAAGGAGCGTAATCCTTTGCTCACCGGCGGTGATGCGTCGCCCACAGCATGAGTCCACCCGCGATCTTCGGTAGATTGACCGTCGACCATGTTGACCCTCGCCCCTGCCCGGCCGGCGCCCGTCACCGATCCGGGTCCCGCCGCGCGCGCCCCGAAATCTTCCACGGGGGCGCGCGAGTCGGGTTTCTACCGACATGACCTCGACGGTCTGCGCGGCATTGCGATCGCGCTCGTCGCGGTGTTTCACGTGTGGTTTGGCCGGGTCTCCGGTGGTGTCGACGTCTTCTTGGCATTGTCGGGCTTCTTCTTCGGCGGGCGTCTGCTGCGAACGGCGCTGACGCCGGGCGCGTCGCTGTGGCCGGTTCCCGAAGTCACCCGACTGGTTCGCCGGCTTTTGCCCGCGCTCGTCGTGGTGCTTGCCGCCTCGGCGGTGCTGACGATCCTGATCCAACCGGAGACGCGCTGGGAGACATTTGCTGACCAGAGCCTGGCAAGCCTCGGCTACTTCCAGAACTGGGAACTGGCGAACACCGCGTCGGACTACCTTCGCGCCGGTGAGGCGGTCAGTCCGCTGCAGCACATCTGGTCGATGTCGGTTCAGGGACAGTTCTACATCGCCTTTTTGGTACTGATCTTCTCGTTCGCCTATCTGTTCCGTCGGCGTCTCGGCATCCTACATGCGGATTTCATTCGTTGTGCTGCTGAGCTCGCTGACCATCGCCTCGTTCGTCTACGCGATCTTTGCTCACAACGCCGATCAGGCGACCGCCTACTACAACAGCTTCGCCCGGGCGTGGGAGCTGCTGCTGGGGGCATTGCTCGGTGCCGTGGTGCCCTACGTGCGCTGGCCGATGTGGCTGCGCACGACGGTCGCGGTGGTCGCGCTGGCGGCGATCCTGTCGTGCGGAGCGCTGATCGACGGCGTCAAGGAGTTTCCCGGGCCGTGGGCGCTGGTGCCGGTCGGCGCCACCATGCTGTTCATCCTCTCGGCGGCCAACCGGCAGGCCGATCCAAGCACTGCCGGCCGATTGCCCGCCCCCAACCGGTTGCTGGCCACCGCGCCGTTCGTGTCGCTCGGCGCGATGGCGTACTCGCTGTACCTCTGGCACTGGCCGTTGTTGATCTTCTGGCTGTCGTACACAGGGCGGCCGCGGGTCAACTTCCTAGAAGGCGCGATCGTGCTGCTGATCTCAGGCGTGCTCGCCTGGCTGACGACGCGCTACGTGGAGAATCCGCTGCGGTACAAGGGCTCTGCATCTGTGACGCGTACCCCGGTGGTCTCGCTGCGAGTGCGGCTGCGCAGGCCGACGATCGTGCTGGGCTCGATAGTCGCGCTGCTGGGCGTGACGCTGACGGCGACATCGTTCACGTGGCGCGAGCACGTCACCGTGCAGCGCGCGAATGGCAAAGAGCTGGCGGGTCTTTCGGCACGCGACTACCCCGGCGCCAGGGCCTTGATTAACAACGCCAAGGTGCCCAAGTTACCGATGCGCCCCACGGTACTGGAGGCCAAGGAGGACCTCCCGGAGACCACCACCGACGGCTGCATCAGCGACTTCGACAATTCCGACGTCATCAACTGCACGTTCGGCGACAAGGCGGCAACCCGGACCATCGCGCTTGCCGGCGGATCTCATGCCGAGCACTGGATCACCGCGCTCGATATGCTGGGCCGGCTGCACCACTTCAAGGTGGTGACATACATGAAGATGGGTTGCCCGCTGACCACAGAGCAAGTGCCGTTGGTGATGGGCGACAACCGCCCGTACCCAGGGTGCCGCAAGTGGAATGAGCGCGTGATGCCCAAGCTCATCGCCGATCACCCCGACTTCGTGTTCACCACCTCCACCCGGCCGTGGAACATCAAGCCAGGCGATGTGATGCCGGCGACTTACATCGGTATCTGGCAGACGTTGTCGGACAACAACATTCCGATCCTTGCCATGCGCGACACCCCGTGGATGGTGCGCAACGGAGAGCCCTACTTCCCTGCTGATTGCCTCGCAAGCGGCGGCAACGCGATCTCCTGCGGGATCAAGCGATCCGACGTACTGTCGGACCACAACCAGACATTGGATTTCGTCGCGCAGTTTCCGCTGTTGAAGCCGCTCGACATGAGTGATGCGGTGTGCCGCAAGGATATTTGCCGCGCCGTGGAGGGAAATGTGTTGCTGTATCGCGACGCCCACCACATTTCGACCACTTACATGCGCACCATGACCGGAGAGCTCGGACGCCAGATCGGTGCAGCCACCGGCTGGTGGGTTGGCTGATGGCCTCCGCCGAGCCCGCGTCCGTACCCACGGTCTGGCCGGGCGCCAGCTACCCCCTTGGCGCCACATACGACGGCGCAGGCACGAACTTCTCGCTGTTTTCCGAGGTGGCCGAGCGGGTGGAGTTGTGCCTGATCGCCAAGGACGGCAGCGAGGAGCGCATCAACCTCGACGAGGTCGACGGCTACGTGTGGCACTGCTATCTGCCCACCGTCACGCCCGGTCAGCGCTACGGATTCCGGGTATACGGGCCATGGGATCCCGCTGCGGGTCATCGCTGCGATCCGAGCAAGCTGCTGCTTGACCCCTACGGCAAGTCGTTCCACGGTGACTTCGACTTCACCCAGGCGTTGTTCTCCTACGACCTGGAAGCCGACGACCTCGCCTCAGGCGGCACCCCGCCGTTGATCGACTCACTGGGCCACACCATGACCAGCGTGGTTATCAACCCGTTCTTCCAGTGGGCATCGGACCGCGCGCCGCACACGCCGTATCACGAGACGGTCATCTACGAAGCCCACGTCAAAGGCATGACGCAGACCCACCCAGGCATTCCCGAGGAGCAGCGCGGCACCTACGCCGGGCTTGGCCATCCGCTGGTCATCGACCACCTCAAGTCGTTGAACGTGACCGCGATCGAGCTGATGCCCGTGCACCAGTTCCTGCACGACCACCGACTGATCGATCTCGGGCTGCGAAACTACTGGGGCTACAACACCTTCGGGTTTTTCGCGCCGCACTACCAATACTCGTCGAACAAGCACGCCGGCGGCGCGGTCGCCGAGTTCAAGACCATGGTCCGGTCGTTTCACGAGGCCGGAATCGAGGTCATCCTCGACGTGGTCTACAACCACACCGCCGAGGGCAACCACCTGGGCCCAACCCTCAATTTCCGCGGCATCGACAACGCCGCGTACTACCGGCTGCTCGACGGCGACCTGCGCCACTACAAGGACTTCACCGGCACCGGCAACAGCCTCAACGCCCGGCACCCGCACACCCTTCAGCTGATCATGGACTCACTGCGCTACTGGGTGCTGGAGATGCACGTCGACGGGTTCCGATTCGACTTGGCGGCGACGCTGGCCCGTGAGTTCTACGACGTCGACCGGCTCTCGGCGTTCTTCGATCTGGTGCAACAGGACCCGGTGGTCAGTCAGGTCAAGCTGATCGCGGAACCATGGGACATCGGCGAGGGCGGCTACCAGGTCGGAAACTTCCCCGGTTTGTGGACCGAATGGAACGGGAAGTATCGCGACACTGTGCGCGATTACTGGCGGGGTGAGCCCGCGACCCTTGGCGAGTTCGCCTCCCGGCTGACCGGTTCCTCGGATCTTTACGCGGCCACCGGCAGGCGACCCAGCGCGAGTATCAACTTCGTCACGTGCCACGACGGGTTCCCGCTCGCCGACCTGGTGTCCTACAACGAGAAGCACAATGAGGCCAACGGCGAGGATAACCGCGACGGCGAAAGTCATAACCGGTCGTGGAACTGCGGGGTGGAGGGCCCCACCGACGACCCCGACATCCTGGCGCTGCGCGGCAAGCAGATGCGCAACATCATCGGCACACTGATGCTGTCTCAGGGCACGCCGATGATCTCCCATGGCGACGAAATCGGCCGGACGCAGCGCGGAAACAACAACGTGTACTGCCAGGACTCCGAGATCTCGTGGATGGACTGGTCGCTGGCCGAGAAGAACGTCGATCTGCTGGCCTTCACCCGCAAGGTCGTGCAGTTGCGCAAGGAGCACCCGGTGTTCCGCAGGCGTCGGTTCTTCGAGGGCGAGCCGATCCGCACCGGCGACCAGGTCCGCGATATCGCGTGGCTGACCCCGGCAGGCAATGAAATGACGCCTGAGGATTGGGGTTCGGGCCTCGATAAGTGCGTGGCGGTATTCCTCAACGGCGACGCCATCCCTGCCCCCAATGAGCGCGGCGAAAGGGTGGTCGACGACTCGTTCCTGCTGTGCTTCAACGCACACAGCAAGGCCGTGGACTTTGTCGCTCCGGACAACGGCTACGCCGAGGAGTGGACGGCCGCGCTCGACACCGCCGACCCCACCGGAGCCATCGAGCTGGTCGTCAAAGCGGGCGAAAAGCTCTCACTACAGGCGCGATCACTGCTGGTGCTGCGTAAGACCGCCTGACACATGGCATCTGAAGTGCTGTCGACGTATCGGCTGCAGATGCGCGGTGACTCCTTCACCTTCGCCGACGCCGTTGGACGTGCTGGACTACCTCGACGATCTCGGGGTGTCGCATCTGTACTTGTCGCCGATCCTGACCGCTGTCGAGGGTTCGACCCACGGCTACGACGTCACCGATCCCACCACCGTTTCTGCAGCGCTGGGCGGCCCCGAAGGACTGGCGCAGTTGTCCGCCGCGGCGCGGGCGCGCGGAATGGGCCTGATCGTCGACATCGTGCCCAATCACGTCGGCGTCGAGCGGCCCGAGCAGAACCGGTGGTGGCTCGACGTTCTCGAGCACGGCCGGAATTCGACGTACTGCTCGTTCTTTGATATCGACTGGGACCTCGAGCACGACGGCCGAATTGCCTTGCCGGTGCTGGGCTCCGACGGCGACGCGGCTCCGCCGGGCTATCCCGCCGACGATCGCCACTACCGGCTGATCGGATGGCGCCACGGTACCTGCGGCTACCGTCGCTTCTTTTCGATCACGTCGCTGGCGGGGCTGCGGCAGGAGGACCGCGCGGTGTTCGACGCCACGCATGTGGAGGTCAAGCGCTGGTTCAACGAGGGTCTGGTCGACGGGCTGCGCATCGACCATCCCGACGGATTAGCCAATCCCACAGGATATCTGGCGTGGCTGCGCGAACTCGTCGGACCGGACGCGTGGATCGTCATCGAGAAGATCCTGGCCGTCGACGAGCCGCTTGAGGCATCGCTGCCCGTGGCGGGTACGACCGGCTACGACGCCCTGCGCGAAATCGGCGGACTGTTCATCGATCCCGCAGGCGCGGGCACGCTGACGGCGTTGTTCGAGTCGAGTGGTGTCGGCTACGACGAGATGCCGCAATCGGCCCGTCGGCTCAAGGCCGAGGCCGTCGCGAACACGCTGGGCAGCGAGCTGGACCGGTTACATCGGAGCATTGTCGCCGCCACGGGGGTTGATCACCCCGAGCTGGCCCGGGCAGTGGCCGAGCTGATCAGCCGGGTGCACGTATACCGCTCCGACTATCTGTCGCTGTCCTTGGTGCTGCCCGAGGCATCAGCCGAAACCGCCGCTGCCCTACCGGAATTGGCGGAGCCGCTCGCGATCGTTTCCGCGGCGGTGACCACCAGCACCGAGTCGGCGGTGCGGCTGCAACAGTTGTGCGGCGCCGCGACCGCCAAGTCGATGGAGGACTGCCTGTTCTACCGCGACGCCCGGCTGGTGTCGCTGAACGAGGTGGGTGGAGAGCCCGAAAGGTTCGGCGTGAGCGTCGCGGAGTTTCACCAGCGCGCCGTCACCCGGGCCCGACTGTGGCCGCACGCGATGGTGGCGTTGAGCACCCACGACACCAAACGCGGTGAGGATGTGCGCGCCCGCATCGGTGTGCTGTCGCAGGAGCCGTCGCTGTGGGCGGGACTCGTCGGCAAGTCGGCGCTGGAGGCCCCACCCCCAGATCCTGCGACCGGACTCTTCTTGCTGCAGAACATCTTCGGTGTATGGCCCACCGACGGTGTGATGACCGAAGAATTGCGCGGGCGACTGCACGCATACGCCGAGAAGGCCATCAGGGAGGCCGCGGTCCGGACGTCGTGGAACGATCCCGACACCTCGTTCGAGGCGGCGGTTCACGCGTGGCTGGACGCGGTACTCGACGGGCCGGTCGCCGTCCGAGCTGACATCTTTGGTTGCGCGGCTTGATCTCCATGCCCGCAGCGACGCACTCGGGCAGAAGCTTCTGGCGCTGACGACGCCCGGGATTCCCGACACGTACCAGGGCACCGAACTGTGGGAGGACAGCCTAGTCGACCCGGACAACCGGCGGCCCGTCGACTACCGAGCGCGCCGAGAAGCGCTGAACTCGTTGAGTCATCCCAAGATCCGAGTCGTGACGGCGGCCCTGACACTGCGCCGGGAGCGACCCGACACATTTCTAAAGGGTGGCTACACGCCGGTGCTCGGGAAGGGTCTCGCGGCCGAGCATCTGGTGGCGTTCCTGCGCGGCGACGATGTGCTCGTCGCGGTCAACCGGCATACCGTCCGGCTATTCGAAACCGGCTGGGGTGATACCGCTCTCGTGCTGCCCGACGGTGTCTGGACGGACCGCATCGGCGGTGGCCGATACAACGGCAGGGTACTGGCAGAAGAACTGCTCGCGAACATGCCGGTGGCGCTGTTGGAGCGTGTCGATGGTTGAGTTCGCAGTGTGGGCGCCGCTGCCCGAACTCGTCCGACTCGATGTCGACGGCTCGCTGTATCCGATGAACCGCTCCGAGAACGGCTGGTGGCGCGCCGATGTCGACGCGCGAGTCGATGCCCGCTACGGCTTCGTCCTCGACGACGACCGGACGGCGCTGCCGGACCCCCGCTCCCCCCGGCAGCCCGAGGGTGTGCACGAGCGCTCGCAGCTGTGGCATACCACGCCGGACGTCTGGAGCGATGACGACTGGCAGGGTCGATCGATCGAGGGCCGGGTCATCTACGAGTTGCACGTCGGCACGTTCACGCCGGGCGGCACGCTCGATTCGGCGATCGAGAAACTGGACTATCTGGTCGATTTGGGCGTCGAATTCGTCGAGCTGATGCCGGTCAACGCGTTCGGCGGGACACATGGCTGGGGTTATGACGGCGTGGGTTGGTATGCCGTGCACGAGCCGTACGGCGGGCCCGACGGCCTGGTCCGGTTTGTCAACGCATGTCATCGTCGCGGCCTGGGCGTGCTGATCGATGCGGTGTTCAATCATCTTGGCCCGTCGGGCAACTACCTGCCGCGGTTCGGACCGTACCTGTCGTCAGGCAGCAATCCGTGGGGCGAATCGATCAACATCTCCGGCGCGGACGCCGACGAGGTGCGCCGCTACATCCTGGACTGCGCCTTGCGCTGGATGCGCGACTTCCACGCCGACGGTCTGCGGCTCGACGCCGTGCACGCGCTCGTCGACACCACCGCCATGCACATCCTCGAAGAGCTGTCCGCCGAAACCGAGGCGTTGGCCGAAGAATTGGGCAGGCCGCTGTCGTTGATCGCCGAGAGCGACCTCAACGACCCGCGGCTGATCACACCCCGCGATCGGGGTGGTTACGGGATGACCGCACAGTGGGACGACGACATCCACCACGCGATCCACGCCGCGGTGTCGGGCGAACGGCAGGGCTACTACGCCGACTTCGGGTCGATGGAGACTTTGGCACAGACATTGAAGCACGGCTACTTCCATGCCGGGACATACTCGTCGTTCCGACATCGGCGCCATGGCCGTCCGCTGGACACGGCCAATATCCCGGCGACGCGCCTGCTGGCGTATACCTTGACGCACGATCAGGTCGGCAATCGTGCGGTCGGCGACCGGCCGTCGCAGACCCTCAGCTTTGGGCAGCTGGCGGTGAAGGCAGCCTTAGCGCTCGGGTCGCCGTATACCGCAATGCTTTTCATGGGTGAGGAGTGGGGGTCGCTCGTCGCCGTTCCAGTTCTTCAGCTCCCACCCGGAACCGGAGTTGGCCATGGCGACCGCCGAGGGCCGCAAGCGTGAGTTCGTCGAGCACGGCTGGGACGCCGACGAGATTCCCGATCCGCAGGATCCAGCGACCTTCGAAAGGTCCAGGCTCAACTGGGACGAGATCGACGACGGCGAACACGGCCGGCTGCGGCGGGTCTACCATCGGCTGATCGCGTTGCGGCACAACGAACCCGACTTGGCCGACCCGTGGCTGGACCACCTGCGCGTCGACTACGACGAGGAGCAGCGGTGGATCGTCATGCACCGCGGCTCACTGGCGATCGTGTGCAACCTGGGCACCGACGCCGTCGACGTTCCCGTCACCGGCGAGGTCGTGCTGGCGTGGGGCGAGCCGACAGTCGACGCCGAAGCCGACGCGGCTGGAGGGGCATTCTTTCGCGATTGTGCGCATTGCCCGATCGCGCGTAGCCAGGACGCGCAAGTCGCCATCCACAGCCGTGTGACCTGTGGATAACTGATTAGCCGGAATGCTTTCGGTGCGGCCGATGATTCGGCAATGAGTCAGTCGCGAGCTGCTACCGATCCCCCCATCGAGTCAGCGACCGATCCAGCCCTTTCGGCCGCCGATCTGCACCAGCGTTGGCGGGCGCTTATGGGTCCGCTCGGTTTTGGCGAACGGCTGCTGTGGTTCGCATTCATCGGCGCCGAACCGCTGTCTCATCAAGTTCCTCGGCGACGTTCGCTATCGGACCGTCGCCGAAGCGTCCCGCTCATCGAAAATCGTCATGTCGGCGCTTCGCGAACTCCTGCGCGACACTTCGAGACCGAACACCACCATCGCGCTGCTGTTGACGCGGCCTGGGCCGGGCCAGATCTCCAGCCTCGACCGGCAGTGGTCAACCTTGCTCACCGAGGTAGCCACCGAATTCGGCGTGCCGATTCGAGCCGGTCTTCCGCGCCAACGACGAAACGCTCATGCAGGTAGAGCCCGACCTGAAAGCAGCCAGCTAAGTGCTACCATGTGCTACATGGATCGCATTGGCCTCCGTGAGCTGCGGCAGAACGCCAGCCGCTACATCGCGCGCGTGGCGCAGGGCGAAACCGTCGAGGTGACTCAACGTGGCCGCCTCGTAGCTCGCATCGTGCCGGCAGTGGAAGACCCGTGGGCAGACCTAATCCTTCGCGGCGAAGTCATTCCGCCGGAATCATCGGAGGATCTACTCGCCGATCCGCCGGTCGATTACGGCTTCGACGCTTCCGCTGCCTTACAAGAGTTACGCGCTGACGAACGCTGATGCAGCTGTACCTGGATACGTCGGCACTGGTGAAACTGGTCGTCGATGAGCACGAATCTTCTGCGCTCGAAAGCTATGTTGGCGAGTATTCGGCTGACAGGCGATTCACCGCTGCGCTCGCCCGCACCGAACTGCTTCGGGCCATTGCACGGCGCCAGCAGGCCGACAGCATCGCTCACGCACGCCGCCTACTCGGCAGGCTATATGTGGTGCGGCTGACCAATAGACTGCTTGACCGCGCGGCGGCTCTGACGCCGCCAGACCTTCGAACACTCGACGCCATCCACCTTGCCGCCGCGCTGACCGCACCCGACCTCCGGGCCATCGTCACCTACGACAGGCGGCCTGGCCGACGCCGCGGCAACAGCCGGCCTTGCAGTCGTGGCGCCGAGATAGCTCAGAGCAGGTAGCGATACGCCGGCGAGCCCGGCTCAAGCGTCTCGACGTGAATGTCGGACGCCTTCATCCGCTCCATCAAGCCCTCGAGATCGGCGGCCGAACTCAGTTCGACGCCAACGAGCGCCTCCCCGGTGTCCCGGTTGTTGCGCTTGACGTACTCGAACAGCGTGATGTCGTCGCCCGGCCCGAGCACCGTGTCGAGGAATCGGCGTAGCGCTCCGGGCTCCTGCGGGAAGTCCACTAGGAAGTAGTGCTTGAGGCCCAGGTGCACCAGCGAGCGCTCCAGCACCTCGTTGTAGCGCGAGATGTCGTTGTTGCCGCCCGAAATCAGGCACACCACAGTCGATTCCGGCTCGATGTCGGCCTCCATCAGCCCGGCCACCGAGAGGGCTCCTGCGGGTTCGGCGATGATGCCCTCGTTCTGGTACAGGTCGAGCATCGCGGTGCACACCGCGCCCTCGTCGACGGTGGTGATCGACACCATGTCCCCTGCCGCGGCCAACACCGCGTACGTCAGCGTGCCGGCGCGGTTCACCGCCGCGCCGTCGACGAACTGATCGACGTGATCCAACGTCACCGGCTCCCCCGCGGCAAGCGCGGCGATCATCGCGGCGGCCCCGGCCGGCTCGACGCCGAGCACCGAAGTATTCGTTGTCCGCTCCGCCAGATACGTCGTGATGCCTGCGATGCAGCCGCCGCCACCGACGGGGACGATCAGGAGGTTCGGCTCGCTGTCGAGCTGGTCGAGAATCTCCGCGGCGATGGTGCCCTGGCCTGCCATCGTCCGCGGATCGTCGTAGGGCGGCACCAGCGTCGCACCGGTGCGCGCGACGTCATCGAGCGCCGCCTCGGCGGCCTCGTCGTAGGTCTTACCGATGGCGATCAGCTCGATGAAGTCGCGTCCGTGATAGCGGATGCGGTCGCGCTTCTGCTTCGGCGTCTTGGCGGGCACGTACACCCGACCGCGGATGCCCATCGACCGGCACGCCATCGCGAAGCCCTGCGCATGGTTGCCCGCCGACGAGCACACCACGCCGGCGGTGATCTCGTCATCGGACAGCTGCATCAGCAGGTTGTGCGCGCCGCGCAGCTTGTATGACCGGACCGCCTGCAGATCCTCGCGCTTGAGATAGATCTTGGCGCCGGTGGCCTCCGACAACCGCTCGCTGAACTGCAGCGGGCTGCGGGCGACCACGCCCGCAATTCGCTGGGCGGCCTCATCGATGTCGGCCGCGGACAGCGGCGACGTACGAGGGCCTTGGCTCAGTTCAGCGGACACCGGTCAATGGTGCCACCAACCTGCGGTTTTCAGTTAATCGGGGTAAGCACGAACAGCGGAATCTGCCGGTCGGTCTTCGTCTGGTACTCCGCGTAGTCCGGGAAAGCCTCGACCGCGCGTTCCCACCAGACGGCCTTCTCGTCACCGACGACCTCGCGCGCCTCGTAATCCTTGGTGGCCTCGCCGTCCTGCAGCTCGACCCGCGGATGGGCCTTGACGTTGTAGTACCAGACCGGGTTCTTCGGCGCCCCGCCCAGCGACGCCACGATCGCGTACTCGCCGTCATGTTCCACCCGCATCAGCGGGGTTTTGCGGACCTTGCCGCTCTTGGCGCCGATCGTGGTCAGCAGGATGATCGGCTTGCCCTTCATATCGTGGCCGTCGGTGCTGCCTGACTCGATGATCTTGTCGGCGTCCTCGCGGACCCAGTCCCAGGGGCTTGGTTCGTATTCTCCGGAAAGTGGCATGAAGACCAGCTTAGGCCGACTAGGAAGTGACCTTCCTGATCCGGTGTTTCGGTTGCCCGAAACCAGGCTTGCGAGCTATCGTCAACCTATGACTGTGCGCGACGAAGTCAGCATCGCCGGGGTTGCCTGGCCGGTGTACAAGCTGCTCGCGCTCGGAATCGGTCTCGTGGTCCTGGTGATCGTCGCGGTCGCGACCAGCAGCGCGGCACCGTCGGTGCTGGCCGCCGCGGCCGCGGGCACCATGGTGTGGCTGGCCCTGAGCCCGTTCCACTCGCCTGACCGCTAGTCCTCCAGCAGCCGCCGCAGCGAATCGAGGTCGGCGGCCACCGCCGCGGCATCGGCGTCGAACTCCGCGTCCGTCATGCCTGCCCGTCGTCGCACCGTGAACAGCACTTCGCAGCGGGCCTCCCCGACGCCGCCGGGAATCACCCGCAACGGGTTGTACACGGCTTCGCCCGACGGCAGCCGCACCACGTGATCGAGCACGCCGAACTCGTTCGGCGGCGCGAACTCGACCGTGACCTCACCCATCGGCGAATCGGCCGCCCAACCGTCTGCGGTCTGGCGTAGGCCGCCCTCGGCAAGGCCCGCGGCCCACTGCGGCCATGTCTGCGGATCCGATGCGAACGTGTAGACCGCCTCGGGTGCGGCCTCGATCCAAATGCTGACGTGTCGCGACTCCATGGCTTCATCGTCGCGCACACACTGTGCTGATGGACACCACACCCGAACCCTCACCGGTCGAGGAGTTCGTCAAACGCGCCGAGCGCCTGGCTTCCGGCGCCGAACACCGCATCCCGTCGTGGCTGCGGCCCGGCGACCCGGAAAGCCGGCTGCCGGTGCTGTTCGCACTCATTGCCGTGATCGGTTTACAGCTGGCAATCCCAAAGAGCTACACCTTGGTGCCCCGCTGGCCGCTGATCGGGCTCGAGTTGTTGCTACTCGCAGTACTGACCTGGCTCAATCCGCTGAAGCTCACCAATGCCACGCGACTCGGCCGATACGCCACCTGGGTGCTGCTCGCCGCCATCACCCTCGACAACACGCTGTCGGCGGTACTGCTAGACGTCCGCATCCTCTCCGGCGAGGTGAGCAACAAGGCCGCGGTGTTGTTGGGCAGTGGCGGGGCGATCTTCGTCACCAACATCATCGTGTTCGGCATCTGGTACTGGGAACTGGACCGCGGCGGACCGTTCGCCCGGCGCGCCGGCGACCGGCCCTACCCGGACTTCATGTTCCCCCAGATGGATCCCGACACCGCCAAGCTCGTCAAACCTGGGTGGCGGCCGACGTTCGTCGATTACCTGTATGTCAGCCTGACTAACGCGATGGCCTTCTCTCCCACCGATACCATGCCGCTTGCCCGCTGGGCGAAGGGAATGATGGCGGTGCAAAGCCTCGTCGCGGTTACCACCATCGCGCTCGTAATCGCAAGGGCGGTGAACGTTTTGGGTTGACCGTGCGACGATAGGGCATGTCCCGATGCCGTTCGGCCCCGAGTACGTGACTCGGATCGTTCACCTACTGACACTGCTGGCCGTCAACGCAATTCCGGCGGCCGGTTGGTTCGCCGCGGGATGGTCGGCCGGCACGACGCTGGTCGTCTACTGGTTCGAGACCGTCGCGGCATGCGTCTTCGTTTCGGCCCGGATCGTCACTCATCAGCGGTGGAGTCCACGCCGCGGACATGTCTCCTACCAAGCACCGAAATCAAACCGGCAGCGCTCGCAGACCTCCTTCGTCAAGGGGTTCCTCGTCACGAGTCTCATCTTCTCCGCGGCACATGGTCTCTTCCTCGGTGTCATCCTGTTCGTGCTTGACCACAACGGCCAGGGCGATTTGGCAGGCGTCGACTGGCGCAGTGTGAAACTCGGGAGCCTGTACGTGCTTATCGCCCTCGCCATCGATTTCGTTGTGGATCTGCCTGGTCTGCGCCGGTGGTCGTTTTGGCAGATCGAGGGGACGGCGAATCGAAGCCTTGGTCGAGTCGCCGTCGTACATCTCACGCTGGTATTCGGCATGTTTGGCGCCGCCATGACCGATGCCTCTGCGCTATTCGGAGTCTTTGTTGTCCTCAAGACGTTGTACGCGCTGAGCATGGCCCTGCCTCAGTGGGAGCCGGCCACGGCACCCAATTGGCTCAGCCGCGTGATGAATCGCCTGCCCAACGTGCACCCGGGACAAAGGTTCGAGGACCAGTGGGCTAAAGACCGCGCCGACGAAGCCGAACGGCGCGAGAGAAACGAACAACCATGGACCGGCGCACGACGCTAGCCGACCACCGGGGCTCGTAATCGCAAGGGCGGTGAACGTTTTGGGCCAACTGTTCAGCCCGAAAAATGGAGTACGTTCGCGGTCATGGGGATTACCACCACCGAACTGACACCAATCGAGCAGACGGCATTTCTGACCGAGTACGCCAGGGCGTTGGACAGCCGTTGGCCACGACCAATCCTCGGTGACACGCTGGCCGACGAAGTGGTCGGCAAGATCGACTATGACTTCGCCGGCCTCGGCGTGCAGACCAGCGTGGTGTGCCAGGCGGCGTTGCGCGCGAAGATGCTCGACGACCGAGTGCGTGATTTCGTCGCGCGGCACCCCGACGCGGTGGTCGTCGACCTCGGCGCCGGTCTGGACAGCGGTTTCTACCGCGTGGATCCGCCGCCATCGATCGACTGGTACAGCGTCGACCTCCCAGGCATCCTCGCGCTGCGCGACGAGGTGCTGCCGTCCAACCCGAAGTCGCATTCGGTAGCCGTGTCGCTGGCCGACGAGCATTGGCCGGACACCATTCCGGCGGACCGCCCGACCATGCTCATCGCCGACGGGCTGTTCGCGTTCTTGGCCGAGCCGGTAATCGTCGGGATCTTCCGCCGCATCACCGACCACTTCGCCTCCGGCGAGCTGGCGTTCAACGACTACGGCCGCATCGGCTGGTTCAGCCGCCTCGCGATCAAGTTGTACCCGCAGAAGATGTTCAAGGACGTCGGAAGCCAGTGGGGCTACGCGGGTTTCAAGGACGCGCACCATCCCGAAACCTGGAACCCGCGGATGACGCTGGTCGAGGAGACCAGCCTCGCGCACGCGCCCGAGGTCGATCTCTTCCCCGGCTGGATCCGAGTGCCGACGAAGTTGATGGGCAAGAGCAAGTCCGGTGCGCGTAAGGCGCGAATCCTGCGCTACGCGTTCTAGCCCAGGCAGCCAGGGCCCAGCAGCGCCTTCAGGTCGCCCATCAACGCCGACGACGGCGTCACCCGCAGCGACTGGTCCAGCTCAAGCGTGGTGATCCGCTCGCCGCTAATCAACCGCAGGTGCACCTGCGAGGTGCCCGGGTGCCGCGCCAGCACCTGCTTGAGCGCGGTGACCTTGTCGACGGTGCATTGCCGCGTCGGCAGGCTTACCGCCAGCGGGCGGTCCACCTGGGCATGCGAAAAATCGGGCACCACTAGCTCGTTCGCGATCAGCGAGATCCGGTCATCGCGGATCGCCACTTTGGCTCCGACCAACACCACGGCGTCGTCGGCGATCTCGGTGCCGAAAGTGGAGTAGGTTTGCGGGAAGAACAGCACCTCGATGCCGCCGGTGAGATCTTCCAATTGCGCCGACGCCCAAGGTAACCCGTTCTTGTTCACCCGCCGGTTCACCGTAGCCAGGATCCCGCCGACCCGTACCTGCGTGTCGTTTTGAACATCGCCGTCGAGGATCGCCGGGATCTGCGTGTCGACTTGGGCAGTCAGAAGGTGCGCAATGCCATTGAGCGGATGTCCCGAGACGTACAAGCCCAGCATCTCGCGCTCCAGCGCAAGCTTGTGCTTGTCCTCCCACTCCTCCTCGGGCACCTTGATGGTGAATACCGAGTCGGTCGCGGTGTCGGCGCCGCCGAACAGGTCGAACTGGCCCATCGCCTCGGCCTTCTTGGTGCCAAGCACCGAGTCGACCGCGTCCGTGTGCACCAGGAACAGGCCCTTGCGTGGATGCCCTAGTGAGTCGAACGCGCCCGACTTGATCAGCGACTCGGTGACCTTCTTGTTGCAGGGGCCGATCTCGATCTTGTTGAGGTAGTCGGAGAAGTCGATGAACTTGCCCTTGTCGGTGCGCGTACTGATCAGCGACGCAACGACATTCGATCCGACATTGCGCACCGCGCCAAGCCCGTAGCGGATGTCCTCACCGACCGACGCGAAGTTCAGGCCGGATTCGTTGACGTCTGGCGGCAGCACGGTGATGCCCAACTTGCGGCAATCGGCCAGATACACCGCGGCCTTGTCCTTGTCGTCGCCCACCGACGTCAGCAGACCGGCCATGTACTCCGCCGGATAGTTGGCCTTCAAGTACGCGGTCCAGTACGACACCAGGCCGTAGCCTGCGGCGTGCGATTTGTTAAACGCGTAGTCGGCGAACGGCAGCACCGTGTCCCACAACGCCTTGATGGCTGCGGGCGAGAAACCGTTGGCCTTCATGCCGTCGGAGAAGCCCTCGTACTCCTTGTCGAGCACCTCACGCTTCTTCTTGCCCATGGCTTTTCGCAGAATGTCTGCTCGGGCCAGCGAGTACCCGGCCACCTTCTGCGCGATGCGCATGATCTGCTCTTGGTAGACGATCAGGCCGTACGTCTCGGCCAGGATCTCCTGCAGCGGATCGGCCAGCTCCGGGTGGATGGGCTTGATCGGCTGGCGCGCGTTCTTCCGGTCGGCGTAGTCGTTGTGGGCGTTCATGCCCATCGGGCCGGGCCGGTACAGCGCGATGACGGCGACCACGTCGCCGAATTCCGTTGGCTGCATGCGGCGCAGCAGGTCACGCATCGGCCCACCGTCGAGCTGGAACACGCCCAGCGTGTCACCGCGGCCGAGTAGCTCGTAGGCGGCGGGATCGTCGAGCGGGACCGACTCCAGGTCGAGCTCGATTCCCCTGTTCGCCTGGATGTTCTCGAGGGCGTCACCGATGATCGTCAGGTTGCGCAGGCCCAGGAAGTCCATCTTCAACAGCCCGATGGCCTCGCACGACGGATAGTCCCAGCCGGTGATGATCGCGCCGTCCTGCGGCCGCTTCCACAGCGGGATGGCCTCGGTCAGCGGCTCGCTGCTCATGATCACCGCGCAGGCGTGCACGCCCGCGTTGCGGACCAACCCCTCCAGTCCGCGGGCGGTCTCATAGATGGTGCGCACGTCCGGGTCGGTGTCGATGAGCCCACGAACCTCTGCGGCCTCCTTGTACCGGTCGTGGTTCGGGTCGGTGATACCGGACAGTGGAATGTCCTTGGCCATGATCGGCGGGGGCAGCGCCTTGGTGATCCGGTCGGCGATCGCGAAACCCGGCTGGCCGTAGTGGATTCGGGCCGAATCCTTCAGCGCCGCTTTGGTTTTGATGGTGCCGAACGTGATGACCTGAGCGACCCGGTCGCTCCCCCACTTGTCGGCGGCGTAGCGCACCATCTCGCCGCGCCTGCGGTCGTCGAAGTCGATGTCGATGTCGGGCATCGACGCGCGTTCGGGGTTCAGGAAGCGCTCGAACAGCAGCCCGTGCTCGATCGGGTCGATGTCGGTGATGCGTAGCGCATAGGCGACCAGCGAGCCAGCGGCCGAGCCGCGGCCCGGCCCGACCCGGATGTCGACCGACCGGGCATAGGTCACGAGGTCCGCCACGATCAGGAAGTAGGACGGGTAGCCCTTTCCGCAGATGACGTCGATCTCAAAGGCCGCCCGGTCGACGTACGAGGAAGGGACTCCGGCCGGAAAGCGCCGCGCGAGTCCGGCATCTACCTCGTGCCGCAGCCACGACGCCTGGCCGTGCCCCTCGGGCACTGGGAAAACCGGCATCCGGTCGCGCTGTTCCCACACATCGGAGTAGGACTGCACCCGCTCGGCGATCAGCAGGGTCGAGTCGCACGCCCCCGGGAGCTTGTCGTCCCACAACGCGCGCATCTCCGCGGCGGACTTGAGGTAGTAGCCGTCGCCGTCGAACTTGAAGCGGTTCGGGTCCGACAACGTCTTGCCGGTCTGCACGCACAGCAGCGCCTCGTGGTTGTGCGCGGCGTCGCGGGTGACGTAGTGGCAGTCGTTGGTGGCCAACGGCGGGATGTCGAGCTTGCGGCCGATCTCGAGGAGACCCTCACGCACGCGCCGCTCGATGTCCAGGCCGTGGTCCATCAACTCGAGGAAGTAGTTGTCCGGCCCGAAGATCTCCCGCCATCGGGCGGCGGACTCCAGCGCCTCGCGGTCGTGGCCCAGCCGCAGCCGCGTCTGCACCTCGCCGGATGGGCAGCCGGTGGTGGCGATGATGCCCGCCGCATTCTCGGCGATGAGCTCGGCGTCCATCCGCGACCACTTGCCAAGCTGCCCCTCGAACGAGGCCAGCGACGACAACTTGAACAGGTTGCGCAGCCCCGTCGCGTTCTCGGCGACCATCGTCAGGTGGGTGTAGGCCCCGCTGCCCGAGACGTCGTCACCTTTCTGGCTCGGATCACCCCAGAGAATGCGCTTGGTGTCGAACCGGGAACCAGGAGCGATATAGGCCTCGACACCGATGATCGGCTTGATGTCAAGTTCGGTCGCCTTGTTGTAGAACTCGCTGGCGCCGAACATGTTTCCGTGATCGGTCATCCCGACCGCAGGCATCTCCAGGCGCTGCGCCTCGGCCAGCATCGGCGTGATCTTCGCAGCACCGTCCAACATCGAGTATTCGGTGTGGTTGTGCAGGTGCACGAAGGAGGAGTTCATAGGGACGCCAGTCTATGACCGCAGTCCGACAGATCTCGGCGTGTCGCACTGCGTGTCTTTGCCAGCTGCGGACGAAAGGAGCACGACTCGTGTCGAAGCCTATGCCCTGAACCGGCGGGCGCCCGGCTCCAGCGGCAGCCGTAACCCGTTCACGAGGTAGCTCACGGTCCGGTAGGTGCCCGCCAACATGAGCAGCTCCAGGATCGCCTCGTCGCTGTGGTGCGCGACCAGTTGAGTCCAGAGCTCGTCGTCGACCGTGCAGTGCAGCTGTAGGCCGTCGCACAGCCGGATGAGGGCGCGATCCTCGTCGGCCCAGCAGTCGTCGTCGGGTGCACCGGTGACCAGCGATTCGATCTGGGCTTCGGTCAGGCCGGCCTTCTCCGCGTAGGCGGACACATGGACACCCCATTCGTATTCGGCCCCGCAAGACGCCGTCACGCGGTCGATGACGATCTCGCGTTCTCGGATCGTCAGGTTGCCGCGATCGAGCAGGCCCGAGTTGAAGAGCTTGAAGAACAGCCGCCGATCGCGGGCCATCGTCGTGAAGAGCACGAGCGGCGGCGCGCCGCGCATGATGGCGTCGATCGCCTCCTGCATGTCGGGTTCCAGCGGCGGACACGCTGGCGCGATACGGGCGCTATGGTTTTTATAGCTCGCCATGCTTCCGCACTGTACCCACCTGTGCTACAAAATGTGAAGCATGACTTCGCCGAAAATCGGATCGCCAGTACGCGGGTCGGCATCGGGCAGGCCGATCATGGTGGCCCTCGACGTGCTCGGTCGGCGCGGGGCGCTACGCGTGCTGTGGGAACTACGCGGTGACCCGTTGACGTTTCGCGCCCTTCAGGACGCGTGCGACACCAACCCTGGCTCGCTCAACACCCGGCTGAGGGAGCTCCGAGAGCTCGGCATCGTCGACCACAACGCCGGTGGGTACCGGCTGACCGGACATGGGCGCACGCTGATGACCGCGCTTGAACCGCTGCAGGACTGGGCCGACGATTGGGCTGCGACAACGGGCTCGTAGTCGCTAGTCTCCGCGCGACCGTCTGCGCCGAAAGACCTTTCTAACCGCCGGCATCGGATGCAGTTCCCAACCCACTTGCGTCTGGACCCCGGCTGCGACGAACGCAGCGACGAGGACCATGAACCAGATGCCAACCATGGTCAGCACGCTATTACCGATCACCCCGGGAGGAATCGGGTGTTTCCCTCTAAAAAGCGTTCTTTCGCTCGAGAAGAATCAGGCCGCGTCTACAAACTGCTGACCTGCGGGAAGATGATCACCCCGTCAGTCCCGGCCACGCGGGAAACGAAATCGTCGACGGCGGCCGCCGCACGCACGGGCGGAGTGATGGTGAGCGGTGGTCCAGTCTGCCGGCGATCCAGCAATCCGTGTGTCATCAGCAGGTGGAGTTGCTTGGCAATCACCGACATGTTGTTTGAATCGACAATGAATCCAGCGTAGAAGCCCATTCCCAGAAGCATCGCCAGCAGCATGTTCACCACGGCCGCCGGATCGGTGTCCTCCGGAATCTCTCCTCGCGCGATCGCATCTTCGACCATCGACCCGTAGAAGTCCTGTATCGCGGAGACCACAGGCCCTGGGCTGCTTCGAAGGCTCGGGCTCCGGTGGAATTCCAGCCGGGCGGTAATGATGAATTGCAACATCGACCGGTCCGCGAACCCCGATCCGTGTGCGGCCGCCACGAACGTCGACAGCTGTTTCAGGAGGGTATCCTCGCGTTTTGCTTGCGCAATGCAGTCGGCGACAATCGAATGCGCCTCCGCCACGAGGCATTCGTGGATGTCTTCGCGAGTGTGGAAGTAGTAGTGCATCGTGGGGCGGCTCAGGCCGGCACGCGAGGCGATGGCCTGAAAATTGGCCGCCTCGTAGCCGCGTTCGGTGATCACTTCGCGCGCCGCGCGAAGAATTCGCGCCCGTGTCTCGGCCGAGTCGGCTCCCACCGGACGTCCCCGTCCCCGGGCGGCAGGCGAGGGGTCGGCGTCATTCGCCACGAGCAAACGCTATGGCATTGCTAGCAGCTGGTCAACAGGTCACAGAATGCAAGCGCCGCAAAAGATACTCGGCCACCCCGGGGTCAGCGGTCAATTCGATGGCCCGACGGTAGGCGTCCGCGGCCTCCGCGGCGCGCCCTGCTTCGGACAGCAGATGCGCCCGCGTCGTCCAGGCCGGCTGAAATCGCTCGACGGCCGGGTCGCCGATTGCGTCCAGCGCGCGAAGCCCCACGTCCGGCCCGTCGATCTCGCCGTCGACCGCGGCCGAGGCCACCGCCGCCCCGAGGGACGGCGCCACCCGCAACAGGGCGCGGTGCAGCTTTCGCAGCGCGCTCGGGTCAACCTTGCCTTGCGTAGCCCTGGTGCAATGGGCCGATTGGATCGCCGCCTCGTACTGGAAGCGGCCCGGCCGGCGCTGGCCGTGGGCGCGGCGCAGCAGCGCCTCACCGCGGGCCATCAGCACCTCGTCCCACAGCTTGGTGTCCTGTGCGTCGAGCGGGATGAAGCCGCCGTCTGCGGTGCGCCTGGCGGGCCCGCGCGCCTCCGACAGGCATACCAGCGCGGCCAGGCCGAGCACCTCCGGCTCGTCGGGCAGCAGCTCGGCCAGCACCAGCGCCAGGTGCAGCGCCTCGGCGGACAGCGATTCGATCGGCGCGCCGCGCGGAGCGAGCTGCCAGTCGATCGCATACGCGCCGTAGACGGCTTCCAACACCGCGGGCAGCCGCTCGGCGAGATTGTCGCGCTCGGGCAGCACGAACGGGATGCCGGCGTCGCGGATGCGTTTCTTGGCCCGCACCAGCCGCTGCGCCATGGTCGACGGTTCGACCGCGAAGGCGGTGGCGATCGAGGCGGCCTCGACACCCAGCACCGACTGCAGCATCAACGGGGTACGAATGTTCGGCGCGATGGCGGGATGAGCGCAGACCAGCATCAGCTCGAGCCGCCGGTCGGGAACAGCGGGCATGTCATCTTCCAAAGATGGTGAAACATAATCGACTTCGTCTAGCGGATCGGTCATCCGGTAACTGGACGACTTCCACACATCACGTAATCGGTTGCGCGCCACAGTGAGCAGCCAGCCTTCGGGACTTGCGGGTATGCCGTCGTCGGGCCAGCGGGCCAGCGCGCGTTCGAGGGCATCGGCCAGGGCGTCCTCGGCGGCGGCGATATCGCGTGTCGGCGCCGCGAGGACGGCGAGCAGCCTGCCGTACGAGTCCCGGGCGACCTGGGCCACCCGGGCCTGCACAGCAACACGGTCTTCGCGCAAGCGGCTCATCCGCCCCTACGGGACATACCACCCGCGGTCGGCGGCGTATGTCCGCGCCACCGGGCGGATTTCGATCGAACCCCAGCCATTGGCGGGGTTGCGTTGCGCCCACTTCAGCGCCTCGTCGAGGTTGTCGACCTCGATGACGAAGATGCCGCCCAGCTTCTCCTTGGTGTCGGCGAAGGGCCCGTCCTGGACCTCGGGGGTGCCAGTGCGGGCGGTGACGGTGGTGGCGGCGACGACGGATTCGAGCACCTCGGTGTCGATCAGCACACCGGCCGCCGACAGATCGTCGGCATACTGCTGGAAGGCCGCCATGGCAGGCGCCATGTCCTCCTCGGTCAATCCGACCTCGGGACCCTCCTGGTAGTGCATCAACAGGCAGTACCGCATGACTTAATTCCTCTCTCACTCGATGATGTCACCGGTATGACGATTCGAGCGCGCCCCGATCGACACGGGCCCGCCACGACGCGTCGGCGGTGAACACCGCCAGCGCCAGCCAGATCAGCGCGAAGCCCAGCCACCGCGCAGGCGGCATCGGCTCATGCCCGACGAGCACGCCCCAGGTCAGCTGCATGGCCGGAGTCAGGTAGAACAGCAGACCCATCGTCACCATGGGCAACCGCTGGGCGGCCGCGGCGAACAGCAGCAGCGGCAATGCCGTGAGCACGCCGCACAGGACCATCAGCGCGACGTGGCCCGGACCGTGGCCGGCAAACGTCCCATCGCCTGTCGCCTGCAGCACCACGATGTAGGCCAGGGCGAAAGGAGCCGCTACCCCAGCCTCTACACCCACGCTGACCCGAGGATCGGTCGGCACCACCTTCTTCACCACCCCGTACAAGCCGAACGACAGCGCCAGCCCGATGCCGATGACCGGTGGGGAGCCGACCTCCACGGTGAGCACCACCACGGCGATCGCCGCGATGGCGAGGGCGACGAACTGCGCGCGGTTGAGCCGCTCACGGAAAACCAGCAGCCCCAGCGCCACGGTCACCAGCGGGTTGATGAAGTAGCCGAGCGCGGCGTCCACCACGTGGCCGTTGTTGGCCGCATAGATGTAAATGATCCAGTTGACCGAGATCAGGGCCGACGCGAACGTCAACAACAGCCATGTGCGCGGCGTGATCGCGCGGATATCGCCGAGCCGGCGGACCGCCGCGATGACAACGACCATCAGCAGGAAGCACCACACGATCCGGTGCGCCAGGATCTCGAAAGCGCTTGCGGGCTTCAGCAGCGGGAAGAACGCGGGAAACAGGCCCCACGACGCGTAGGCACCAACGCCAAACCACAACCCGGACCGGCGTGTGTCTTTCCCCGAGTCGCTTCGCTCCTGCCCTCCGAGGTCGCTCACAGTTCGTGCTTGCGCAACACGTCCAGGGCATGCTGCAGGTCGGCCGGATAGGGGCTGGTGATCTCGACGCGCCGCCCGTCGGCGGGATGCGCAAACGCGAGCGACCTCGCGTGCAGCCATTGACGTTCCAGGCCAAGCTTTTTCGCCAGGGTCGGATCGGCACCGTAGGTCAGATCACCGGCACAGGGATGATGAAGGGCGGCGAAGTGCACCCGGATCTGGTGGGTGCGGCCGGTTTCCAGCTCGATATCGAGCAGGCTCGCCGCCTGGTGCGCCTCCAGCGTGTCGTAGTGGGTGACGCTGTGCCTGCCGCCTTCGGTGACCGCGAACTTCCAGTCGTGCCCGCGGTGCCGCCCGATCGGCGCGTCGATGGTCCCGCTGGACGGATCAGGATGGCCCTGCACCAGTGCGTGGTAACGCTTTTCGACGGTGCGCTGTTTGAACGCCCGCTTGAGCACGGTATAGGCGCGTTCGGACAGCGCCACCACCATGACGCCCGACGTGCCCACGTCGAGGCGGTGCACGATGCCTTGCCGCTCGTGGATTCCCGACGTGCTGATCCGGAAACCCGCTGCGGCAAGGCCGCCAAGCACCGACGGCCCGTGCCATCCGACGGTCGCGTGTGCGGCCACGCCCGGCGGCTTGTCGACCGCGACGATGTCGTCGTCGGAGTACAGGATCTCCATACCTTCGATCTCGACAGGCGTATTCTCCAGCGGCGCAGGCGCTTCCGGCAGCCGCACCTCCAGCCACGCACCCGCCGTCAGCTTGTCGGACTTGCCAGCCCTTGTGCCGTCGAGGTCGACGCCGCCGTCCTCGGCCAGCGCTGCGGCGGCGGTCCGCGACAGGCCAAGCAGCCGCGCCAGCCCGGCGTCGACGCGCATCCCCGCCAGCCCCTCGGGGACGGGCATCGAACGGGTCGACACTATGACGAGTCGGCCTTGCGGCGGCCGACCGTATCGAAGTCAAAACCGAACAGCGACAAGGCAACCAGCAGGATCGCCCCACCCACCACCGACGGGTCGGCCACGTTGAACACTGGCCACCAGCCAATGGACAGGAAATCCACGACGTGCCCGCGCAGCGGCCCTGGCGAGCGGAAGAACCGATCGACCAGGTTGCCCATGGCGCCGCCCAGAATCATGCCGAGGCCGATCGCCCACCACGGCGAAACCAGCCGCCTGCCCATCCAGATGATGCCGATCACCACACCGGTGGCGATCAACGTGAGGACCCAGGTGTAGCCGGTGGCCATCGAGAACGCGGCGCCGGAGTTGCGCACCAGTGTCCAGGTGATGGTGTCGCCGACGATCGACACCGGCTGGCCCGGTGTCAGCAGCCTCACCGCGAGCACCTTGGTGACGATGTCGAGCACCAGCACCACCGCGGCGATGGCGAGCAGCAGGCGCACCCGCTTCGGTGCAGGCTGCGGCACCTCGTCGGTCACCGGCTCGGCCGATCCCGAGGATTCATCAGTCACTCCCCCATCATCCATTAGTCGCAATGGGGAATGATTTCCCCCATGGGTCGCCTCGTCGTCGTCACCACCGGCGGCACCATCGCCACCAGCAGCGACCAGCACGGAGTCAAGCGACCCACCCGCAGCGGCGCGGACCTGACCGCTGGGCTGGACGTCGACGTGGTCGACCTGATGGCGATGGACAGCTCGCAGTTGACACCCCGGCACTGGGATCAGATCCGCGCTTCGGTGCTGTCGGCCTGCAAGGACGATGGAGCAGATGGCGTGGTCATCACGCACGGCACGGACACCATCGAGGAAACGGCGCTGTGGCTGGAGCTGACCTACGACGGCGCGGCGCCCGTGGTGATCACCGGCGCACTGCACAGCGCGGACGCACCGGACGCCGACGGGCCAGGGAATCTGCGCGACGCGTTAGCGCTGGCGCGCAGCGCGAGCGCCGGCGGTCTTGGCGTGCTGGTGACCCTCGCGGGCACGGTGTGGCAGCCGTTGGGCCTCCAGAAAGCTGCGACGGGTGACCTTCGCGGCTTCACCGGCGAGGCGCTCGGCACGGTCGTAGATGGTGGTTTCGTCGCGCAGCGAACGAAGGATCGGCCGTTCCTCGGCCCGCTGTCAGCGGCGGATGCGCCGCGGGTGGACACCATCGCGGTGTACCCGGGGGGCGACGCGGTGGCGATGGACGCGTGCGTCGCGGCAGGGGCGCGGGGAATTGTGCTGGAGGCGGTCGGTTCGGGCAACGCCCCGGCTGCCGTGATCGACGGGGTCCGCAGGCTCTGTCGTGACGGGGTGGCGGTCGCGGTGTCGACGCGTGTTCCCGGCGGACACGTCAGCGCCGGCTACGGGCCCGGCAGGGAGTTGGTGGACGCCGGCGCGGTCATGGTGCCGCGAGTGCGGCCGGCGCAGGCGCGGGTGTTGTTGATGGCCGCCCTGGCGGCAGGCTCACCCGTTGAGGACGTCGTCGCCCGCTGGGGCTGATAGAGAAGAACCATGAGAGTGAGCCGGATCGCCACGGCAGTCGGGCTGGTCGCCTATCTCTTTGCCGCCGCACCCGTCGTGGCCGCCGAACCGCCCCCGGGCGCCGATGACATCGACGATTACCCGGTCGCGCAGGCCCGCTACACCAAACCGACCGACTTCTACTTCGTGTATTTCAAGACACCGGACGGACGATCGTGCGGGATCGGGCCCAACGGCGGTCTGGTCGGCTGCGACGCGGTGCCGAAGGACGCACCGGCCGAGACGAACGAAACGGTTGTCAACAGCTGGGGGCCCGCGGAGTACCGCCACTCGGACACGGCGTCGTTCACCCGCGACGTCGACGTGCTTCCCGAGGGCTATCGGCTGGAGAACTGGGGGGCCAGCTGCGGGGTTGGCCATCAGGGCACCGTGCACTGCAAGACGTACAACGAGCACGGCTTTGTCATCTCCAGTGTTTACGGCGTGCTCTGGTAGCGGCTCAGCTCAGCGAGGAACTCAGGCCAATCCAGGCTGTCGACAGGATTGGCGCGGTCGATGTCCGGCGTGTTGTCGGGAAACGTGCGCGCCGGCCCGGGCCCGGTGCCGCGGGTCTCGAACCGCACCGTCATCACCCCGTGCCCGGCTCCCTGGATCCAGCCGTGCCCGTGCTCGATGTGGGCGACGTCGTCGCCGACACGCCACGCCGGTGCGGTCGCGGTGGCGTCCGTAAGCGTCGGCGGCAGCCGGGTGTCCGACACCTCCTCGGCGGCCAGCTCGAGATCCGGAAACAGCGACTCCTGATGGACGTCGGACAGCCCCGAAAAGCCAATGCCGACAAGGCGAATCGGGCCGATATCGACCGGGTCGAGCAGCAGCCTGCGCGCCATCGCGATCAGCGTGGCGGCGTGGGTGGTGGCGTAAGGCAGCGTTGCCGAGCGCGTCAGCGTGCTCATATCGGACTTCTTCAGCTTGACGGTGACGGTGCGCGCACCGCGGCCATCCTTCTCCAGGCGCGCATGCGCGTGCTCGCCGATCGGGCCCGCCGCCTCGCGCAACTGGTCGAGGGTGATCAGGTCCTCGGGAAAGGTGGATTCGGCGCTGATCTGCTTGGCGGGGGCGTTTTCGGCGACGGGCCGGTCGTCGATGCCCTTGGCGAGCCGATGCAGTGCCGGGCCGACGGTCGCGCCGAGGATGTTCGCGGCTTCTGCGTCGGAAAGGGCGGCGAAGGATCCGATGGTCTCGATGCCGAGCCGATGGAGCTTCTCCTCGGTGACTGGCCCGATCCCCCACAGCCGCCGCACCGGTAGCCCGTCGAGCAGCACGCGCTCCTCGTCGCGGCGCACCACCCGGATGCCGTCGGGCTTGGCCAAGTCGGACGCGATCTTGGCGACCTGCTTGCCCGATCCGGCGCCGACGGAGGCGACGAGCCCCGTCACGCCGCGGACCTTGGCCCGTAACTCCTGGCAGAAGGCCTCGACGTCCTCGGCCGACGCACCCGCCAGTTCGGCCGGTTCGCCGAAGGCTTCGTCGAACGACAGCTGTTCGAGGACGGGCACCAAGGGGCGGACGGTCTCGAACACCCGGCGGCTGGCCACGCCGTAGACCACACCGCGGGGCGGCAGCACCACCGCCGTCGCGCCGACCAGCCGCCGGGCCTGGTGCATCGGCATCGCCGATCGCGCACCGTACACGCGGGATTCGTAGCTGGCGCCTGCGACCACGCCACGGCCGCCCAGCCCTCCGACCAGCACCGGTCGTCCCCGCAGGGTGGGGCGGGTCAGCTGCTCCACGGACGCGAAGAAGGCGTCCATGTCGAAGTGCAGCACCCAGCGAGAATCCACAGGTGCCGATGGTATGGCGCTAGCCTGACGCCATGACGCAACAGGCCCGGGAGGTCAGCGAGTTCGCTCCCTGGATCGACCATTTCGAACAGAACGCGACCGTGCATGCACACGTCGACGCGGCCATCGACTTCGACGGGAACCGGGCGGTTCCCGAAGCGGTGGCGTCCACTGATCGCATCGGTGCGGCGTTTCCAGCTCGGCGAAAGCGGCGACGGACAACAACTTCTACGCAAGGCCGCCCAGGCTGGTGATCCCGAATACCTGCGCGCTGCAGAGCTATTCGTCGCCGAGGAGCAGCAGCACGCGGCATTGTTGCTTCGGCTGCTCGGCTATCTCGGCGGCAAGCCGATGCGCAGGCATTGGTCGGACGCCGTTTTCGTGCGCTTGCGCCGGCTGATGGGCCTGCGCACCGAATTGATGGTCCTCACGGTGGCCGAGGTTGTCGCGCTCTCCTATTACGGCGGCCTGGCCGCGACGGCCCCCGATCCGGTGGTACAGGCGGTGGCTGCGCGGATCGTCGCCGACGAACATCCGCACGTCCGGTTTCAACAGCAGCGGTCGCGCGCCGGCTTCGCTGATTCGGGCGCACCGATGCGGGTACTGGCGTTCGGCTTGTGGTGGGTGACGGCGATCGGCGCGACGGTAGTGGTCGCCCTCGACCACGGCCCGCTGCTCGACGCGATCGGATATCGGCGCACGCGGTTCATCCGCGACGTGCTTGCCGATTTTGCGAAGGTGGCGGCCGAGGTGCTCCAACTAAGCACCACTCTTCTGGCGGCCGTCAACATTTGTGGCTCTTGTGACACTTCCGTGGGTCGCTGATCGCGCCTGAACGGCCACACGCCGTTGTCCGTCTAGGTTTTTGGCTTGTCGAAGGTCAAAAACTGCAGATCGGAGAACGGCGTGCGGAACGCCAGCATATGGCGCGCCTTGTTGTGCGTCGAGAACACGGTGGTCGAGGACGTCGAGTTCGACGGCGAGGCACAGGTTCTCGTGGCCCACGTGAGGCCGCGACGAGCGCACCGGGGTCGATGCGGAACCTGTGGATCCAGAGCTTCCTGGTATGACCGTGGTCAGGGGCGGCGGCGGTGGCGTGGGCTGGATATGGGAACCATCCAGGTCTTCGTTGAAGCGGACGCCCCGCGGGTCAACTGCCCGGTCCACGGGCCGACGGTGCGACAGGTCCCCTGGGCCCGACACGGCGCTGGACACACCCGCTCGTTCGACCAGCAGGTGGCCTGGTTGGCCACGCAGTGCTCCAAGAGAGCAATCACTGAGCTGATGCGGATCGCCTGGCGCACGGTCGCAGCGATCATCACTCGGGTGTGGGCCGACACCGCGGCCGGGGTCGACGCGTTGGCTGGCCTGCAGCGGATTGGGATCGATGAGATCTCCTACAAGCGCCGCCACAAGTACCTGACCGTCGTGGTCGACCACGACAGCGGCCGGTTGGTGTGGGCCAGTCCCGGCCGGGAACGCGCGACCGTGCGCGCTTTCTTCGATGCGCTGGAGGCATCGGGGGCGGGTCGTTGCGCCCAGATCACCCATGTCAGCGCTGATGGGGCCGAATGGATCGCTGACGTGGTCGGCAATCGATGCCCGAACGCCATCCGCTGCGCCGACCCGTTTCACGTTGTCGGTTGGGCCACTGAGGCACTCGATGCCGTGCGTCGCGAGGCGTGGAACAACGCCCGCCGCAAAGGTCACACCCGCAATCACGGGTGGGCCCATGGCCGACGCGCCATCGTGGCCACCGGACCAGCGCTAGCACTGCGACGCGCACGGTATGCGCTGTGGAAGAACCCGGAGAATCTCACCGAGCGCCAACGGGTGAAGCTGGCCTGGATCGCCAAGACCGACCCGCGGCTCTACCGCGCCTACCTACTCAAGGAAGGCTTGCGCACGGTCTTCAAACTCCCCGCCGACCAAGCCGGCGAGGCACTGGACAGGTGGGTCGCGTGGGCACGGCGCTGCCGCATCGAATCGTTCGTCACGCTGCAACGTCGCATCGTTGGCCACCGCGCGCAGATCCTCGCCTCCATCGCCCATGGCCTATCCAACGGGCTCATCGAATCGGTCAACACCAAGATCCGACTCATCACCCGCATGGCCTTCGGCTTCGCTAACCCCGGCCCCTTGATCGCCCTGGCAATGCTCACCCTCGGAGGGCACCGCCCAACTCTGCCCGGCCGACAATGACCCACAGATCAGTCAGCAGAGCCACATTTGATGACGGTTTCGGGAAGTGTGCATTGACCCGCCGCCTCGGGTGTAGTCGCCACGCCTTGGCGATCACCACCCGGCGTTTACTGGTCATATCGCGTCGCCACCGAGCGGAGGTTTGTGATGGGCACCGAGAAGTCCGACTACCGCCTCCATGGCGTGCGGATCGTGCACGACAACGAATTGGATCCGAATACCCCGCAGACGCCCGGAATGAGTCGCGCCGCGGCAATCAACGCGGCACGCGCAGGCGCCGAGAAGCTGTGGGCCGGCACGGTCGTCATCCATCCCGACGCCAAGACCGGACCACACCACCACGGACACCTTGAGAGCGTGATCTATGTGGTTGCGGGCCGAGCCCGGATGCGGTGGGGCGATCACCTCGAATACACTGCCGAAGCCGGCCCGGGCGACTTCATCTACGTCCCGCCGTACGTGCCGCACCAGGAGATCAATGCCAGTCCCGACGCACCGCTATCGTGCGTCGTAATACGCAGCGACCAGGAACCGGTCGTGGTCAACCTCGACCTGCCCGACGTCGAACCTGATCCCGAGCACGTGCAGTGGGTCGACGACATTCACCCGCCGCATTAGCTTCAGGCCTTAGCGATCGCCACCCGCACGCCGTCGCCGATGTCGGTGCCGTCGAGCGGCTCGCCGAACTCGAAACTGGTCGCCAGGATCTCGCGGGCGATCATGTCGCTGTGAACTCGTGCCCAGGCCTCGCGGCCCGCCGGCACCGAGATGACGACAGAGATCCGGTCGGACACGTCGAGACCGGTAGATTTGCGCAGGTCCTGCAGTTCGCGGATGCGGTCCTTGGCCCAGCCCTCGGCCTCCAGTTCTTCGGTGACGGTGCCGTCGAGCACCACCAGCCCCGCGCCGTCGGACAGCGCGGCGGTGTACTCGGGGTCGGCGGCCACCAGCCGTGAGCTGTACTCATCTGGCTGCAGCACCGCCGGACCCGCGGTCAGTGTGCCGTCGGCGTTGACGACCGCTTCGCCCGACTTGACCGCCTTGATCGCCGCCTGCACGTCCTTGCCCAACCGCGGGCCGGCGACCTTGGCGTTGACAGTCAGCTCGAAGCGGCCGTGGGTGTCGATGTCGTCGGTGAGCTCGACCTCCTTCACGTTGAGCTCGTCGGCGATCAGGTCCTTGAACGGGGCCAAGCGCTGCGGATTATCCACCGCCACAGTCAGTTTCAGCAGTGGCAGCCGCACCCGCAGCTTCTTGGATTTGCGCAAGGATGAGGCGGCCGACGCGACCACACGCACCAGGTCCATGTCCGCCACCAATTCGGGATCAGCGGGCACCACGCCGGCTTCCGGCCAGTCGGTCAGATGCACCGACCGCTCGCCGGTCACCCCGCGCCAGATGACCTCGGTGATGAGCGGCAGCAGCGGCGCAGCCAGCCGGCCGGTCACCTCCAGCACCGTGTGCAGTGTGTCGATGGCGTCGGGGTCCTCCTCCCAGAACCTCGAACGAGACCGTCGCACATACCAATTCGTCAGTGCCTCGGTGAACTGGCGCAGCTGATCGCATGCGCCGTAGATGTCGCAGATGTCCAGCGACTCGGTCAAGTCGTCGCGCAGCTCGGCCAACTTGGCCAGGATGTAGCGGTCGAGCACGTGCGACGAGTCGGTGCGCCAGGTGCCCTTCTTCGGCGCGTACAGCGCGAGGAAGGTGTAGGCGTTCCACAACGGCAACAGCACCTGCCGGACGCCCTCGCGGATACCCTGCTCGGTGACGACCAGGTTGCCGCCGCGCAGGATCGGCGACGCCATCAGGAACCAGCGCATGGCGTCGGAGCCGTCCCGGTCGAACACCTCGGTCACGTCGGGATAGTTGCGCAGCGACTTGCTCATCTTTTGCCCGTCGTTGCCGAGCACAATGCCGTGCGCCACACAGGTTTTGAACGCGGGCTTGTCGAAGAGCGCGGTCGCCAGGATGTGCAGGGTGTAGAACCAGCCGCGGGTCTGGCCGATGTACTCGACGATGAAGTCGCCGGGAAAGTGCGTGTCGAACCAGTCCTGGTTCTCGAACGGGTAGTGCACCTGTGCATACGGCATCGAACCCGAGTCGAACCACACGTCGAACACGTCCTCGATGCGGCGCATCGTCGACTTGCCGGTCGGGTCGTCGGGGTTGGGCCGGGTCAGCTCGTCGATGAAGGGGCGGTGCAGATTTTCCGGGCGCACACCGAAGTCGCGCTCAAGCTCGTCGAGGCTGCCGTACACATCGACACGCGGATACGCCAGATCGTCGGATCTCCACACCGGAATCGGCGTGCCCCAGTACCGGTTTCGCGAGATCGACCAGTCCCGCGCGTTGGACAGCCACTTGCCGAACTGACCATCCTTGACGTGCTCCGGGTACCAGGTGATGTCCTTGTTCAGCTCGACCATGCGGTCGCGGAAGTCGGTGACCTTGATAAACCACGACGACACCGCCCGATAGATCAACGGGTTGCGGCACCGCCAGCAGTGCGGGTAGGAGTGCTCGTAGGTCTCGTGGCGCAGCAGCACCGCGCCGTTGACCGCTGCCGAGCGGCCCTGGTTCTTCAGGTCGCGGATGATCTGCGGGTTGGCGTCGAACACGTGCTGGCCCGCGTAGTCCGGCACGGTCCCATCGAAGCGACCCTTGGGATCTACCGGAGTCACGCCTGCGATGCCCGCTGCCTGCGTGACGACCATGTCGTCCTCGCCATAGGAGGGAGCCATGTGCACGATGCCGGTGCCGTCCTCGGTGCTGACGTAATCGGCTGGCAGTACCCGGAATGAGTTCGGCGCGTCCATGAAATACGGGAAGGGCGGCAGGTAGCGCGTCTCGAGCAGATCCCGGCCGGTGTACGTGGCCAGGATCTCGGGCTCCTCGCCGAGTTCCCGCGCGTAGGCCGCTAATCGTGCCTGCGCCAGCACGTAGCGCTTGTCGTCGGGCCCCTGCACCAGGACGTAGGTGACGTCCGGGTTGACCGCGACAGCCTGGTTCGACGGCAGCGTCCACGGCGTCGTCGTCCAGATCAGCAGATATGCGCCGGCGAGATCCCCGTCGCTGACTCTGAATCCGACGGTGATCGCGGGATCCTGGCGACTCTGGTAGACGTCGTCGTCCATCCGCAGTTCGTGGCTGGACAGCGGTGTTTCGTCGTTCCAGCAGTACGGCAGCACCCGATTGCCTTCGTAGGCAAGGCCTTTGTCCCACAGCTGCTTGAAGGCCCAGATCACCGATTCCATGAAGGTCGGATCGAGTGTCTTGTAGTCGTTGTCGAAATCCACCCAGCGTGCTTGCCGGGTCACGTACGCGCGCCACTCGTTGGTGTACTTGAGCACCGATTCCCGGCATGCGTCGTTGAACTTCTCGATGCCCATCTCTTCGATCTGGGCCTTGTCGGAGATGCCGAGCTGGCGCTGAACCTCGAGTTCGGCGGGCAGACCATGGGTGTCCCAGCCGAAGCGGCGCTCCACCTTGTAGCCGCGCATGGTGCGGTAGCGCGGCACGATGTCCTTGACATAGCCAGTCAGAAGATGCCCGTAATGCGGCAATCCGTTGGCGAACGGCGGGCCGTCGTAGAACACATATTCTTCTGCCTCGTCGCGACGCGCGACGCTGGCACGGAACGTATCGTCCTTCTCCCAGAAGTCGAGGACGTCGAGTTCGAGCTCCGGGAACTTTGGAGCTCCGGATGCCGGCTTCGGATATGCGGTCACTGTGGTGCGTGTCTCCTGTGCCTCACTGGCACGGGGACGACGTCGCGCCGGTGCGCGAGCGCCGCGGTACCACCCCGCTTGCGCACATTCCTGTGCGCCGCTCAACTGCGGGCGATGACGGGCCCACCCGTTCGGCTCTACTGGGCTGGATCAGCTGTTCTTCCGAAGGCTCCCCGGTGATGGCCGGATCGGTGCCGTTCAACGCCAATTCTAATGGCCTGCGCAAATCAGAAGGCGACCAGGCGGCGGGCCGCTTCCACGGCCGCGGCCCGTCGCTCAGCCACCGTGTCGCCGGCCCGCTCTTCGCCCACGATGCTGCTGATGACGGAGGCGCCAGCCGCCATCGACTGCACGATCTCGGTCAGCAGGGTCAGTAGGTCCATCGGGTGCCAGCTCGGGTCGATGAGGCCAACCTCCTGACCTCTGCGCACCTCGGCAAGCTTGGCCCGAAACAGCCGTCGAAGCAGGTGATCGTCGGACAGCCCCGAAGGTGCCTCCAGTTCGATCCAGCGCTGCAGCCGGGCCCCGCGCGGATCGGCGACGAAGTTGTCGAACAGTCCCTCGACGTAGCCCGGGACGTCTTCGGCGGTCAACGGCACCCGATAGGGCGCGTCCTCGATCCATTGCGCGACGACGGCCTCGATGAGCTGCTCCTTGCTCGCGAAGTAGCTGTACAGCCGTTCCTTGCTCGCGCGCGCATCAGACGCGATCCGGTTCAGCCGCGCACCTGCGAAACCGTATTCGGTGAATTCGTCCTTGGCCGCGACCAGGATGCGATCTCGTGTTGCCCGTCCTGCTGCTCGCATCGCAGTCACCAGACCAGCACTGGCTTGATTGCCTCGCCGGACCGGGAATCGGCGACGGCCGTTTCGATGTCGCGTGCGTCGTAGCGCCGCACGATCGCGTCCATCGGAAACTTGCCATGAGCGTGGAGGGTGAGAAGTTCCGGGATGAACTCAGACGGATTTGCGTCACCCTCGATGCACCCGCGAATCATCTTGCCGTTCAACAATAGATCGGTGATATCGATCGTCACGTGCTGCGCACCTAGACCGACCACCACCAATATCCCTCGTGATTCAAGCGCGCTCAGTGCCGTTGCGACGACGTCTCCAAGCCCGGTCGTATCGAGCGCGTGCGTGGCTCCCTGGACCGCCGCCGCGACGTCCTCGGACGTCGGATCCACGGTTTGGCTCGCACCGAGTTCGACGGCCTTGGCCCGTCGCGACGCAACCGGATCGACCACAGTGACGGCTTCGACGCCGACCGCCTTGGCTGCCATCACCGCGGCCAGGCCGACACCACCTGCGCCGAACACGGCCAGCCGCGAATTCGGCTCGGGGCTAAGAACATTCAGGACCGCCCCCGCGCCCGTCTGGAATCCGCACCCGAGCGGAGCCGCGACGGTGAGATCAACAGATGGGTCGACGACGACGACATTGTCCGCGGCGGCAAGCGCGTACTGCGCGAAGCTCGATTGGCCGAAGAACGACCCGAACAGGCGAGTCCCGTTCTGGGACAAGGTCGCCGTGCCGTCCGCACGGCCACCGGAGTAGTTCAGCAGCGCGCCTCGCGAACAGTAGGACCGATGACCGCCTCGGCACTGCGCGCACTCACCGCAGCTGCGATAGCTCAACAGAACATGGTCGCCACGTGCAATCCCGGACACCCGCGCACCGACCGCCTCGACCACGCCGGCGCCCTCGTGCCCGAGAACAGCGGGACCCGGCACCCGGGACTTGGAGCTCAAGTCGGTGTGGCACAGCCCGGTCGCGGATACCCGGACGAGCACTTCGTCCGGTCGCGGCTCGTCGAGGTCGACCGATTCGAGCGTGAACGGCGAATCCGGCGACCGACTCACCGCGGCGGTGATCTTCATCAGGCTCGTTCGAGCAGGAAATACAAATAGTTGCCGCTGGCCCGCTGCCGCTTGCCGTTCATGATGCCCATCAGGGTGCCGTCATCGACCTTCTTGAAGTGGTCGAAGACGGGCTGGCCGTCGTACACCATCGTGGCCGTGACCTCGCCGCGGAATTCGATGTCCCACAGGCTGGCGCCGCCGCGGCTCAACTCGTTGTTGGAGAACAGGTTTCCGTCGTCGTCGTAGCAGACGATCGGCTCGACATCGTCGACGGACTTGAAGTTCTTCCCGAACCAGCGAGCGGCCGCCAACTGGCCGTTCATCTTGTGCCCGGTGTGGAATTCGTCGCCTTTCCATGTCCCGACGATGTCGGCGGACCGGACGGCGTCGAGCGCCGACCAGACCTCGTCGAGCTCGCTGGGGTTGACGTCGCGTTGGCCACGCAGTTCGGCGAAACGTGGCCGAGCCTTCTCGATGTCCATCACAGTCCTCCCGTTGCCAAACCAATTGGTTCGGAAACTGGACGCTACTCCCGAACCAACTGGTCTGGCAACTGCTCGCCAGTAACGTGCTCGCTTATGGGCGAGTCATTGACCGAAGAACAGCAGGTGCGGCGCCGGAAGGCGGTCGTCGAACTGATGCCGTCCACGCCGTACATGAGCTGGCTGGGCATTGTGTTCGACCGCTACGAACCCGACGACGTCACGATTCGACTGCCCTTCCGCGAGGACCTCACCAACGACGGCACCTACTACCACGGCGGCGTGATCGCAGCGGCGATGGATACCACCGGCGCGGCTGCGGCGTGGTCGAACCACGACTTCGACAAGGGGACGCGAGCCTCGACGATCTCGATGACGATCAACTATGTCGGCGCCGCAAAGCGCTCCGACCTCATCTGCCACGCCCGCACCGTGCGCAGGCGCAAGGAACTCACCTTCACCGAGATCACGGCCACCGACTCGGACGGCAATGTGGTGGCGCACGCGGTGCAGACCTACCGACTCGGCGGCTGACCGTCCGGCGGCCAGCTGAACACGCCGTCCTCAAGGGGCACGTCGAGGCTGTGCAGGATCGAGGCGATCATCCGCCACGCCCCGATCGCGGTGACCAACTCGATCAGCACGGCTGAATCGGCGCCGAGTTCCCGCTCGCACACAGTCCACGTGTGCGCGCTCACCGCACCGTCGCGCACCACCTCGTCCGTGGCGGCGAGCACCGCCCGCTCCGTGGAACCGAAACCGTCATGTGTCGACCAGTCCCGCACACCGAGCAGGTCCTCGGCAGGCACGCCCAACCCGCACGCGACCCGCCAATGCTGGGTCCACTCGTAGTCGCACGCGGTCAGCCAGCCGATCCGCATGATCACCAGCTCCCGCAGCCTGGGGTCGAGCGCGCCGTGCCACAGCATCGTCGCAAGCAGATCGTTGAGCGCCCGGGCCAGCGTCGGGTGATTCAAGAGCACCTGGAAGATGCTCAGTTCTGCCATGTAGTCGGGTACCCCCGCCTGATCGGCGGCGGCCTTGGCCTCCTCCATCGGCAACCGCGGGACACGAGCCTCGGTCAAGGCGTCACCACCCCGTGCACCGGCGGCACGTGGTCGCGCTCGCCTGCCATTGTGGCGAGCAGATCCTCGGCCTCATCGAGTCCGACACAGCGACGCGGCAAGTCCGCGAATGGATATCGGCCGGACGCCAGCACGTCGAGCGCGGCTCGGTAGGCGGTGGCGTCGACACCGAGGGCGCCAATAATCCGCAGCTCCTTCAGTACCACCATGTCGGGGATGAAACCTGGTGCGCCAGTGGCCCATCCACGGGTTCCTGCGACGACGACGGTGCCGGCCGGGCGGGCAAGTTCGATGGCCTGAGCGAACGCGACCGGCGCCTTTGCGGTGACGTCGACGACGACGTCGGCCAGCCCGCCGGTGGCATCGCGAAGCGCCGAGACGGGATCGTCGACGGCAACGTCTACGACCAGATCGGCCCCGAACCGCGACGCCAACGCGAGCCGGTCGGCGTCCCTGGCTCCCAGACCGGTCACCATCACGAACTCGGCACCGGCGTCCTTGGCCGCCGCCGCGACGCACAGTCCGCGGATGCCAGGACCGAGCACGGCGACCACGTCCCCGGGTCCTGTGCCGGGTATCGTTGCACCCCAACGGATTCCAGCCCCAAGCGGGTTGAACACCGTGGCGACGACCGGGTCGAGCGCCGTCGGCACCGGCAGCACCATCGAATCTGGCGCCAGGTATTGATATTCGGCGTAACCACCCCACAGCCCGGGTGCGCGGTCGACGGAGATGAACCCGTACATGTCGGCAAGGCCGTGGCGCTCACACCGGCGGTACTCCCCGTCCACGCACGCCTTGCAGTCACGACAGGACTGGAAAACCTCGACCGCCACCCGATCCCCCGCAGCCACGCCCCACCGCTGCGCGGCACGCGGACCGATCGTTTCGATGATCCCGATCGTCTCGTGGCCGGGGATGAACGCAAATCCGCCCGCGAGTTCGCCGCTGTACTGCTCGTGGTCGGTTCCGCACAGCCCGCACGCCTCCACCCGAACCAGCGCGTCGTCGTCGCCCAGTGCGGGGAGCGGGATGCCGTGGATCACGAGGTGACGCGGCCGTTCCAGCACCAACGCACGCGTTATCGCGGAGTCCGGCATAGCCGCACCCTAAACCGCGTAGCGTCGCGCCATGAGCGATCACACGTACAGAGTCATCGAGATCGTCGGCAGCTCACCCGACGGCATCGACGATGCAATTCGCAACGCCATATCCCGGGCATCGGAGACAATGCGCGGACTGGACTGGTTCGATGTGGAGTCAGTCCGCGGGCATCTTCAGGACGGCGCCATCGGGCATTTCCAGGTAACCCTCAAAGTCGGGTTCCGTCTGGAAGATGCCCGATGACGTCATACCGGAGCGGCGGCGTCTGAGGTCATTTCGAAGAGCGCAAACGGAAACTGCTCGGTTAGCTCTTCCACCGTGTAGCGGTCGAACCGGCTGGTGTCGTACCACCAATCGAGGTGCAGCTGTCCGTCGGTGCGATACACCCGCAGCTCCAGCGCGTATCCCAGGCCGGGCGGCGTCTCGTACATCGGGGTCGTCCCGTCGGGCAATGTGCCGATGTAGTTGAGGAAGATCTCGGACGCCAGGGGCGCGGCGTGTGCCGGCACCGCGCCGAACATGCGATGCACATTGCCCAGCATCTCGGTCGGACTCGCTTGCTGTGCGGTCGCGCAGATCAGCGGAATCGCGTGCAGCTGCCAGCGGCGTTCACCGGTCACATCGACCGCGACGACGCCGTCGCCGATGGTTCGCGCGATCGTCCGACCCAGCGCGGCGAGCAAGATCTCGTCGGGCGCCAACCCGAGCCAATCCGTTGCTCCGTCAATCTCGGCGGTCACCTCATCGGTCGGGGGGATGGACAGTTTGTCGAGGACCGGGGAGGTCCCCTTGGCAATGTCATGGTCGACTACCCGCAACGTAGACATCGCCAGGTAGTCGACCGGATACGCCAAGTCGTTGGTCTGATCAGCTAAGTAGGGGGCAACCATGTAGCTAACCGTACACACCCTTTCCCAAAATTGGGAGAGCCCTCCCAAAACTGTGACGCCTATGTCAATAATGGCTACCGCATCCGATTTGCGAGGGGTGCTGCCCAATGTCGGGTAGAAGGTTTATGGTGTGTGGATGCCACGCACCGATGAGAACGGTAGACAACTCAAGGCGTTGCTCGACTACCTCCTCGACGGAGAGAACGACGCCAAGGACATCTACGACGCGCTGGGCATCTCAAGCAGTACCTATTACCGGCGAATCAAAGAGGACGACTACCCCAACGCCGAGGAGCTGCGGCGCGTGGCCGACAGGTTCGCGCTCAGCTACCCCGACCTGCAAATTCAGTTCGGATTGATGAGCCGCCAAGAGGTGTGGAGCTACATCGAATCGGCCCCCTTCACGATGACCGCGGTGAAGGAAGCCGTGCAGACGAAGCAGACGACGCGCTTGCCGAAGCTGTCCGAGATGAAGCCGCGAGCGGACGCTCCTCCGCTTTAAATCGGATAAGCCATACAATTTGCTGACAGGCTCAGTACTAAGGCGACTCCCATGGCTCTCGCAACACTCATAGCGATCACCCTCGCGTGTATCGGCTGGAGTTTGTGGATCCGGCGCGTCACGTGGTCGTGCCGGTGGGAGGTCGCCGCCACCCTGAACATCGCGTTGCAGGGCCTGGCTGTGCTGTTGATGTCCCCGTGGGCCTCGGAAACGCTCGGCCATTGGCTGCATGCCCTGACAGGCATGTGGAACCTCGAGGATTACATCGGACACGACGCCTATATCGTCGCCGCCTCGGCCGTCGTCTATAACGCGCTCGGCAGGCTCGCGGACGACCACGTCATGCAGCGGACGTTCAAGGCGTATGTGGAGCGACCCGCCACGCTGTGCATCCCGCTGTTGCTGGCCACGTTCTCGATCGGCAACGGCGCCAAGATCTACAAGCCCGATTTCTTCGAGGTGCCCACCGACTTCTGGCTGGCCGTCTACTGGACCCTGCTGTGCGGCATGCTGATCTACCTCTTGGGCTACGGAGCGCGGGCGCTGCTGATCCTCCGGAGGGATCCGCGGTCGCGGAAAATCGCGAACATCTATCTCGTCGCATCCGCCAGCGGCATCCTCGCCTGCACCGTGCGGATCATCACCGCCTGGGTGCCTCCGTTGCAGACGATCGAGGGCGGCACGCTGGTGTGGATCTTCGCCTGCGGATGTGGCGCAGGATTCGCTCTCACGTCGGCGCAGTCCTGGCGCATCAAGACCAAGTGGTTCAGCACCGCCAATAAGTGACGCTTCGCCGCTGGCTAGCCCGCAACGGGCCGCGGCACGTCGTACGGAGCACCGAACGCAGGCATCGTCCAGTAACCCAGCTTGCGGGCCTGCGCGGCGTCGCGCCGGATCAGGGCATGCAGTCCGGCGAACGTCACCTGGTCGAGCAGCATCCGAGTCAACAGCCGGTTGTGCACGAACCCGAACGATAGGCCGGTTTCCGGATCGGCCCAGCCGACAGAACCGGCCAGGCCCGCGTGACCGAACCCGGGCATGAACCCCGGTGGGAACGGAACCGAGTGATAGCCCAGATGGAAGCTCAACGGCACGAAGATGTTTCGGTCCGGCCAGAGGCTTGGCGTGCCGGTCAACCCGGCCACCAGCTCCTCCGAGAGGAACTGTGAGCCGTCGACGCGACCGCCGTTGGCGATCGCGCCGTACATCTTGGCCAGGCCTCGTGCCGTGGTCACCCCGTTCGCCGCGGGAATCTCGGAGTCAAGGAACGGGATATCACCCTGTACAACGGCTTTCATCCCGGGGAAGTACATCGACCCGAATGCGCCGGAATACTGGCGAGAGGCGACCCGGGGTGCGACGAAGTTGAAGACCGGATTGCTGAAGGTGCCCTGCGGCGCCAGGATCTGCGCGGCACGCGTGGGCGAATCGGCGGGCGGACGACCCAGGTGCAACCCGTCGGTGTTCAGTGGTTCGGCCAGCTCTGCGCGGATCAGATCCCGCATCCCCTTGCCGGTGACGGCGCGGCCCAATCCCGACATCAGCCAGCCGTACGTCAGCGCGTGATACGCCGGCTTGCCATACAGGATCGGATTCACCGGGGCGGCCGCCAGCCGTTCCTCCATCGCCACGTGGTTCAGCAAGTCGGCCTTGCTGACCCCGTTCAGCTGGGACAGCCCTGCGCGGTGCCGCATGACGTCGCGGACGGTGATGTCGGCCTTGCCGTTGGCACCGAACTTCGGCCAGTACTCGGCCACCGGCGTGTCGTAGTCGATCAGGCCGCGGTCGACGAGCCGGTGAATGACCGTCGAGGCCAGCCCCTTGCTCACCGACCACACCATCGCGCCGGTGTCGGCGGTCCAGTACTCGGTGCCGCGGCGGTCCGCGTATCCCGTCCAGACATCGACGACCGGTTCGCCGTGCAGGTAGATGGCAAGGGCGCCGCCACCGAACCGCTTGCCCGGGAACAACTGGGAGAAGGCCCGCACCGTGCAGCCGAAGCTGGGGTCTGCCGCGCCCTGTATCCCGTGCGGGAGCGCTGCGCTGCGGTCCCGGTTATTGACACCCGTCACAATGTATTGAATTTACCTGGACCCCCGGCAAATAAGCGAAGGGTTACCCAATTGTTAGATCACTGCATGTCAGCGGCGTCGAGGAGCTGCTGCGCAGCAAGTGCGGGGGTGAGCTCACCGTCGCGCACCTGGCGTTCGACCTCGGCACGGATCTTGCGCACGTCGGGATGCGAAAGCACCCGGTCCAGCACGGTGTCGTGGACCATCGACCACGTCCAGTCCACTTGCTGCGCGCGCCTGCGGGCCTCGAACTCCCCCGCCTCGGTGAGCACTTCGCGGTGCTTGAGCACCGTGTCCCACAGCTCGGACAGTCCGATGCCGTTCAACGCACTCATCGTGAGAACCGGCGGGCGCCAAAGTGTTTCGCGTGGATAGATGAGCCGGATTGCGCCGGTGAGCTCGCGAGCGGCGGCCTTGGCCTCACTCGCATGCTCGCCGTCGGCCTTGTTCACCACGACGATGTCCGCGAGCTCGAGCACACCCTTCTTGATGCCCTGCAGCTGATCACCTGTGCGCGCAAGGGTCAGGAACACGAACGTGTCGACCATGTTGGCAACGGCCACCTCGGACTGGCCGACGCCGACCGTCTCGACGAGGATCACGTCGAATGCGGCCGCCTCCAGCAACACGATGGTCTCGCGGGTTGCCTTGGCGACACCGCCGAGGGTGCCCGAGGTCGGCGACGGCCGGATGTAGGCGTCGGGGTGCACCGCGAGCCGCGCCATCCTTGTCTTGTCGCCAAGGATCGACCCGCCGGTGCGGGTGGACGACGGGTCGACGGCCAGCACAGCGACCCGGTGTCCCTGTTCGATCAGGTTCATGCCCAGCACCTCGATGGCGGTCGACTTGCCGACGCCGGGCACTCCGGTGATTCCTACGCGCGTTGCCGCTTCGGGCTGGGGGTACCTCCCGCTTGCGGGGGACAGCTCCAGCAGCAGCCGCTGGGCCTCCTCGCGGTGATCGGGGCGGGTCGACTCGACCAGTGTGATGGCCCTCGGCAGCGCTGCACGGTCGCCGCCGCGGACGGCGGCCGCGAGTTCAGAAACCTGGTCAGCCATTTAGCTCAGGGCTAGCCGAAGTCATAGCCCAGCCGCTCGGCCAGCTTCTGCAACAGGCCGATCGCGGCGTCGGCGATCACCGTGCCCGGCGGGAAGATGGCCGTGGCGCCCGCGGCGTACAACTCGTCGAAGTCGCCCGGCGGGATGACACCGCCGACCACGATCATGATGTCCGGGCGTCCCACCTCGGCCAGCGCATCGCGCAGCGCAGGCACCAGCGTCAAATGCCCGGCCGCCAGCGACGAAACCCCGACCACGTGCACGTCGTTGTCGGCGGCCTGGCGCGCCACCTCGTCGGGCGTGGAGAACAGCGAGCCGACGTCGACGTCGAAACCGATGTCGGCGAAGGCCGTCGCGATCACCTTCTGCCCGCGGTCGTGCCCGTCCTGGCCCATCTTGGCGACCAGGATGCGCGGCCTGCGGCCATCGGCCTCGGCGAACTTCTGCACTAACTCGGTGGCGCTGGCGATGTTGCTGACCTTTCCGACCTCGTCGCGGTAGACCCCGGCGATGGTACGGATCTCGGCCGCATGCCGTCCCCAGACCTTCTCCAACGCATCGGAGATCTCCCCGAGTGTGGCCTTGGCACGCGCGGCGTCGATGGCGAGTGCGAGCAGGTTGCCTTCCCCGTCGGCGGCGCGGCTCAGCTCGGCAAGCGAGGCATCGACGGCGGCCTGATCCCGATCGGCGCGAAGCTGCTCCAACTTGGCGATCTGCTCGGCGCGCACCCGGCTGTTCTCGACCTTGCGCACCTCGATCTCGTGGTCCTCGTCGACCAGGTACTTGTTGATGCCGATCACGGTCTGTGCGCCCGAGTCGATACGGGCCTGCGTGCGCGCGGCGGCTTCCTCGATGCGCAGCTTCGGAATGCCCTCGCTGATGGCCTGAGCCATGCCGCCGTGCTCGTTCACCTCACGGATATGCGCGCGGACCTTCTCGGCCAGCTCGTGCGTCAGCCACTCCACGTAGTACGAGCCGCCCCACGGGTCGATCGGACGCGTGGTGCCGGACTCCTGCTGCAGGAGCAGCTGGGTGTTGCGCGCGATGCGGGCAGAGAAGTCCGTCGGCAGCGCCAGCGCCTCGTCAAGCGCGTTGGTGTGCAACGACTGAGTGTGGCCCTGGGTCGCGGCCATCGCCTCGATGCAGGTGCGCGCGACGTTGTTGAACGGGTCCTGCGCGGTCAGCGACCAGCCCGACGTCTGCGAATGAGTGCGCAGCGAAAGGGATTTCGCATCCTTCGGACCGAACTCGGCGACCAGCTCGCTCCACAGCAGCCGGCCGGCGCGCAGCTTGGCCACCTCCATGAAGAAGTTCATCCCGATGCCCCAGAAGAAGGACAGCCGCGGCGCGAACTTATCGATGTCCAGGCCCGCGTCCAGGCCCGCCTTGATGTACTCGACGCCGTCGGCCAGCGTGTAGGCGAGCTCCAAATCAGCTGTCGCACCGGCCTCTTGGATGTGGTAGCCGGAGATCGAGATCGAATTGAACTTCGGCATCTTGGTGCTGGTATAGCCGAAGATGTCCGAGATGATCCGCATCGACGCCTTGGGCGGATAGATGTAGGTGTTGCGGACCATGAACTCTTTGAGGATGTCGTTCTGGATGGTGCCGGCCAGTTTCTCCGGCGGCACGCCCTGCTCCTCGGCGGCCACCACGTACAGCGCGAGGATTGGCAGCACGGCGCCGTTCATCGTCATCGACACCGACACCGTTGACAGATCGATGCCGTCGAACAGCTGGCGCATGTCGAGGATCGAATCGATTGCCACCCCGGCCATTCCGACGTCGCCGGCGACACGCGGGTGGTCGGAGTCGTAGCCGCGGTGAGTGGCCAGATCGAATGCCACCGACAGGCCCTTCTGGCCCGCCGCGAGGTTGCGGCGGTAGAACGCGTTGGACTCCGCGGCGGTGGAGAACCCGGCGTACTGCCGGATGGTCCACGGCTGGTTGACATACATGGTCGGGTACGGGCCGCGGACGTACGGCGGTTCGCCGGGGAAGCTGTCCAGCGGGTAGCCGGCCGCGACGGCAGCGTCACGGTCCGCCGCGACGTAAACCGGCTTCACGTCGATGCCCTCGGGCGTGACCCAGTCCAGTTGATCCGGGGTGTAGCCGTGCGCGGCGGCCGCCGCTGCGACGTGCTCTGCGACTGCGGCTTCGGTCGCGGGCTCGCCACTGCGGTCGCCGTGCAGTGGTACGTCGGCGAAACTTCCGATGCCGGTTGTTGCGGTCATCTCGTCATGCCCCCAATCGGGTCAGCAGGTCTGACAATGCCTTGACCGCGTCGATCTTCGCGGTGAGATAGCCGTCGGGCTTCGAATCCGCTTCCGCGACGGCCTTTTCGGGGCCGGCCAGAAGAACGTGCGATACCCCCGCCTTGCGGGCCGCATCAACGGCCGACGAGGCATCGGTTGCGTATCGGGCGTCTGTCCCGCAGATCACCGCAACCTTCAACGACCCAGCCCCGTCCGCTTCCGAGACCGCCTCAATGCCGCCGGACGCGAGCAGGTTGGTGGCGAACGTCGTACGAATGTTGTGCTCCGCCAGCGGGCCGAGCGGCACAAGCAAGACCTTCGGCCGCGATCCCGTCTTGTCCAGGAACGTGTCCGACCGGTTGCGCAGCGCTTCGAACCCGCCGGCGTACCGCGCCACATGCTCCACCGAATCGCCCTGCGGCAACGGCGGTTCCGCGAGGTTGGGGTACTCGTTGACACCGGTGAGTGCCGTGCGCCGGTGCGCTATATCGTCGGTGCGGCCGTTGGCCACCTCCGTGATCTGGCCGACGACATAGTCTCGGGCGGCCTCGAAGCCGCCGCGGGATTCGATGTCCTGGAAGTGCTTCCACGCCTGCTCGGCCAGCTCCTTCGTGAGGTCCTCGACGAACCACGAGCCGCCCGCGGGGTCGAGCACCCGGCCGATGTGCGATTCCTCCAACAGCAGCAGTTGCGTGTTGCGGGCGATACGCCGCGCGAAACTCGCAGCGGTACCGGGGAAGCCGCCGGGAATGGCGACATCGAACGGGTGAACCAGCACGGTGTCCGCGCCTCCGACGCCTGCCGAGAACGCCGCCAGCGTGGTGCGCAACATGTTCACCCACGGATCGCGCTGTGCCATCATCGGCAGCGACGTGACCGAATGCAGCCGGGCCGCAGCGGCGTTGGGCTCCCCCACCACCTCGGCCACCCGCGCCCACAGTTGGCGCGCCGCACGCAGCTTCGCGATCGTCATAAACTGGTCATCGTCGGCGGCGAAGCGGAAACTGATCTGCCGCAACGCATCCCCCGCCCTGATGCCGGCTTTACCGAGCACTCGCAGATAGCCGACCGCCGCGGCGATGCTGCCCGCCAGCTCCCACGACGCGCTGGCGCCCAGATCGTGAAATGCCGGACCGTCGACGGTGATCGCCCGCACGCCACCGTCGTACCCAGTCACCTTGGCGGCCACCGCGACGACGTCGGCGACGCTCGGCGCCGATCGCGCGCTCAGCGGCGCGGTCAACGGGTCGGCGCCCAGATCCACCGACAGCCGCGAACGCTGATCGTCGTCGAGATCGGTCAGCAGCGCCAGCACCGCGTCCGCGGCGGCGGCGTAGTCCACACCCGCGTCGAGCACGACGGGGACAAGGTCGAGGAAGACGCCGTCGAGCAGACGGTCCAGCTCGGCCGCCGCGCCGCCGACGCGCAGCACCAGTGCGCTGACGCCTTCGGTCAAAGCGACGAGCACCGCGCCGTTCGCGTCGGCCGCCGCTGAGCCGTTTGTGGGAAAGGCTTCGGCGACCCGCCAGCCGGACTTGACGTCACGCAGCGCGTCGCCGCCCCGCACATACGGCCACTGGCCGGGCAGCGACGGCTCGGGCAATGCGTCCAACGAGGTGTATAGCGGACGGATCGGGAAACCTTCGTAGGTGGGCGAATCCAGCAGCCGTTCCGGCTCGGCGGGCAGGTCCGCCGGGTCACGCCGGGTGCTCTTGGCCAACACGCCGGCTACCGCCGAGCGCCACCTCGCGATATCGAGACCCTCGGAATCTTTAGCACCGGGTTTCTGCACGTCCATCAGGCTAAATGATCGCCATCACAGCAGTGTCCGCCGGTCGGCCGACTCACACGTGCGCTGACGGGGTGTTGTAACGCCGCGGCCCGTAGTCTTGGTAGGCGTGAAAGCCGTCGTCAGCACCCTGCGCGCACTGCGTGCTGCGGTGATTGCGACGGCATCGTCGGTCCCGCCGCGCCGCTTCATCGCCATCCTGACAGCAATTGTGATCCTCGTCGCAGTTGCCCTACTGGTTCCTTTGCCCACCGCAGTCCAGATGCGTGATTGGGCGACATCGGTCGGCCCGTGGTTCCCGTTGGCGTTCCTGGCGGCCCACATCGTGGTGACGGTCTTCCCGTTCCCGCGCACCGTGTTCACGCTGGCTGCGGGCCTGCTGTTCGGTCCGTTACTCGGGGTTGCGCTCGGAGTGGCGGCCAGCACCGCCAGCGCCGTAATCGCGCTGCTGCTGGTGCGCGCGGCGGGCTGGCAACTGAGCCGGCTGGTCCGGCATCCGAGGGTCGATTCGCTCGATGCACGGTTGCGCGAGCGCGGCTGGCCGGCGATCGTGTCGATGCGGCTGATTCCGGCCGTGCCATTCTCGGTAGCCAACTACGCCTCTGGGGCATCGGCGATCCGGGTGCTGCCCTACACGCTGGCCACCCTGGTCGGGCTGCTCCCAGGCACCACCGCGGTCGTCATCTTCGGCGACGCCCTCACAGGCAACGTCAGCCCACTGCTGTTCCTGGTCTCGCTGTGCACCGCGAGCCTCGGCATCGCGGGCTTGATCTACGAGATCCGCACCCATCGGCGCCATCACCGCGAGCGCCTCGCCGACTCGGCTGCCGACACCGAGCCGGCGATCACCGGCTGACGGCTAACCGCTGTGGCGACCCGGCGTCTGCGGCGGACCATCCTGCCGCTGCTGTGACAGCGGCGGGTACTGCATCGGCGGCAGCGGATCCTCCGGCGCTGACGGGAGGGCGCTGATGCCCGATGAGGAACGGGCGTCCGCCTCGGCCTTGGCGACGGCCTGGGCGATCGCGGGATCCGTCTGGGTGTTGAACCATTCGGCGACCTCGGCTGAGTCGTCCTCGGGCTTCGGAAGGTTCTCGTCCACTGGTGACGGCGTGTACCGGAACACCCCGTCATCGCCGGGCGCACCCAGCATCTTGGCGAAGCCCTGCAGCGCCGCGCCGAAGTCGCTGGGCACCAGCCAGACCTTGTTGGCTTCGCCCTTGGCCATCTGCGGCAGCGTCTGCAGGTACTGGTAGGCCAGCATCTCCGGTGTCGGGCGGCCGGCCTTGATCGCGGCGAACGTTTTCTCGATCGCCTTGGCCTGGCCCTGTGCCTGCAGGTAGGACGCCGCGCGTTCACCCTGGGCCCGCAGCATCCGCGATTGCCGGTCGGCCTCGGCGGCCAGGATCGCGGCCTGCTTGGCGCCCTCGGCGGACAGGATCTGCGCTTGTTTCTGGCCCTCGGCCTGCTTGATCGCCGCCTCCCGGCTGCCTTCGGCGGTCAGGATCATGGCCCGCTTCTCGCGGTCGGCCCTCATCTGCTTTTCCATGGAGTCCTGGATCGACGGCGGCGGGTCGATGCTGCGCAGCTCGACTCGCGCGACCCGCAGCCCCCACCGACCGGTGGCCTCGTCGAGCACGCCGCGCAGCTGCCCGTTGATCTTGTCGCGGGACGTCAGCGTCTGCTCGAGGGTCATGCCGCCGACCACGTTGCGCAGCGTGGTGGTGGTCAGCTGCTCGACGCCGACGATGTAGTTGCTGATCTGGTACACCGCGGCCTGCGGGTTGGTGACCTGGAAGTAGACGACGGTGTCGATGTTGACCGTCAGGTTGTCCTCGGTGATCACCGGCTGTGGCGGGAACGACACGACGCGCTCGCGCAGGTCGACGCGCGCACGGATCTTGTCGATGAACGGCACGAGCAGCGTCAGCTGCCCCGAAACGGTCTTGGTGTAGCGGCCCAGTCGTTCGATCACCGCGGCCTCGGCCTGCGGGATGATCGCGATCGACTTGGCGACGATGATGGCCGCGAATATGACCAGCACGCCGACGAGGATCAAGCCGGCGATAGCACCATCCATGACTAGTTCCTTCCCTCGTTGCCCAGACTTCTCTAGACGACCTTTTGGACGACGGCGGTGGCGCCGTCGATGTGCACGACGGTGACGTGGTCGCCCGGTTCGTAGACATCGTTGTCGTTGGCGGGCCGCGCCGTCCAGATTTCGCCGTCGAGTTTCACTTGCCCTTCATGGCGCGCTACCCGACCGAGCACCAGCGCGCTCTTGCCCTCCAGCGCCTTGGCCGGTTCAGGCATACCCTCGCCCGACGTGAAATGCCGTCGCAGCACCGGCCGCACCAGCCCCAACAACAGGACCGACGTGACGAGGAAAACCGCCCCCTGAATCCACAGGTCGTCGAAGACCAGACTCGATCCGGCCGCGGCCAGTGCCCCGCCGCCGAGCATCAGTAGGAACAGGTCGCCGGTCAACGCCTCGGCCCCGGCGAGGGCCAGTGCGGCGATTAGCCAGATCAGCGCAACGGGCATGCGGCCACCCTATCGCGTAGCCGACCCTCGCAGCGCGTAACTACTACACTGCGAGCATCATGTGGTGCCCCAGTGTCTCTTTGTCGGTTTGGGCCAACGCCTGGCTCGCAGGCGCCGCCGCGCCCGATGACGTCCTCGATGCGCTATCGCAATGGGCACCAAGGCATTCCGTAACCGCCTATGACTCGGTAGCGGCAGGCCGCACCGGGTTGCCGTGGCCGGACCTGAACGACGCGGGCGCGGTCTCGATGCTGCAGACCCTGCGCACCGCGGCCGGTTCGGGGCTGTCGGCGCCGGCCATCGGCGTGGTGCTACCCGTCCCCGGCGACGTGCGCGGGCTCCCGGCGGGCACTCAGTTTCAGCGCGACGCGGTCACCGCGGGAGAGGCGATCCTCGTCGGCCGTGATCATTCCGCCGCGATCGGCTTGGTCCCGGACTTCGAGTACGACGAACTAGAGGACGAGTCCGACTTCGAGCCGGACCCGACCGCATTGTCGTGGACGGTCTATTCGGTGCCTGGCGCGCCGACTATCGAATGCCTCGACCTCGGCGAGGCGGAGTACGCACTGCGTTCGGCCGTCCGATCGGCGGCGGATGCATTGGGCGCCATCCGCGCTGCCGCCACCGATGTGGCCGACCCGCGCGGGCTCGTCGAGCAGGTGCTTGAAGATGCCCGGGGACACCAGGTGCCCGAACACGCTCCGTCGCGGGCGGTGCGGGTGCTGGAGAACGCCGCGCACATCGACGCGATCATCACCGTCAGCTCAGGGCTGATCCCGATCGGGTTGCAGACGTCATCCGAGGTGCAGATCGCCAGCGACGCGCTGCGCCCGCTGTCCGGGGTGGTGCGTTCGGCGCGGATGGCCGCGGTCAACGCGATCCTGCACTCGGCGTGGCAGGCCTAGGCCTACCCCTTGGGGCTAGACGCAGTTCGGCGTGCACACCACCCCGTTGGCCGAAAAGCCCTGTAGCGGTGGCGCATCCGGGCCCGGCACCCGAGCCGGGTCGCGGCCACCGCGCAGCTCGTCGATCAGGTCGACCGCCAGCCGCGCGAATCGCGGATCAGCGTTTGGCGTAGCCGCCCGCGCGAACGCGATGCCCAATTCCTGCGCCTGCTGCCGTAGCTCGTGATCGAGGTCCCACACCACCTCGATGTGGTCGGCGACGAACCCGATCGGGCAGATGATCACCGCCTTGGTGCCGGCTTGTGCGAGCGTCGTCAGGTGGTCGGCGATGTCGGGCTCCAACCACGGCACCTGCGGCGGCCCAGAGCGTGACTGCCACACCTGGTCGTAGTCGTCGTATCCGGCCGCCGTGGCGACCAAGCGGGACGCATACCCCACTTGGCGGCTGTACAGGTCTGGGCCGCAACGGGATCGGGCCGCCACCGGAATGGAATGCGCGGTGAAGATCAGGCGCGCGTCTTCCGGCATGGTCTGCGCCGCCGCACCAATCGCTTCGGTGAACATCTCCACGAAAAGCGGATGATCGAAGTACTGGCGCAGTTTTACCAGTTCCGGCGCGTCCGCACCGGTTGCCGCGCGGGCCCGCGCGATGTCCTCGACGTACTGGGTGCAGCTGGAGTAGCCGCCCCACGCCGACGTGGTGAATACGGCTGCCCGGCGAATCCCGTTGTTGCGCATGGCCGCCACGGTGTCCTCGACATAGGGTGCCCAGTTGCGGTTGCCGAAGTAGACGGGTAGCTCGATCTCGCGCTGCAGCTGTGCGATCAACTCGCGGTTGATGCCGTTGATCGGCGAGACGCCACCGAAGTGCAGATAGTGCTGCGCGACGTCTGCCAGCCGTTCGCGCGGGATGCCGCGGCCGCGAGTGACGTTCTCCAGGAACGGCATCACCTGCCCGGGACCCTCCGGCCCCCCGAACGACAGCAGCAGTACTGCGTCGAACTCCACTAGAGCAACTGGGTGCTCGCGCCGCCGTCAGCGTAGATGACGGTTCCTGTGGTGGCGGGCAGCCAGTCGGAGACCAGCGCGCAGACGGTACGCGCGACGGGCGTCGGGTCCTTCATGTTCCAGCCCAGCGGCGCCCGCTGATCCCAGCCCTCCTCGAGGAGCTGTATCTGATCGCCTGCCTCGTCGCCGAGTGCGCCGCCAACGATCGCGCTCATCGCCAGCGTGCGGATCGGGCCTGCCGCAACAAGATTCGACCGCACGCCAAACGCACCGGCCTCACGTGCCACGAAACGGTTGACGGACTCCAGCGCGCTCTTGGCCACCGTCATCCAGTTGTAGGCCGGCATCGCCCTTGTCGGGTCGAAGTCCATGCCGACGATGCCGCCGCCGCGGTTCATGATCGGCAGCAGCGCCTTGGCCAACGAGGCGTACGAGTACGCCGAGATATGGATGCCCTTGGCGACATCTTCATACGGCGCATCGAAGAACGGGTTGATGCCCATCCCGGTCTGCGGCATGTAGCCGATCGAGTGCACGACACCGTCGAGCTTGTTGCCCTCGCCGATCACCTCGGTGACCCTGTCGGCCAGCGTGGCGAGGTGCTCCTCGTTTTGCACGTCGAGTTCGAGCAGCGGCGCCGGGTTCGGCAGCCGATCCGCGATGCGCTGAATCAGCCGCATCCGATCGAAGCCGGTGAGCACCAGCTCGGCACCCTCTTCCTGCGCGACCCGCGCGATGTGGAACGCGATCGACGAGTCCGTGATGATCCCGGTGACCAGGATCCGCTTGCCTTCGAGAAACCCTGCCATATCAGTCCTTATCTCCTTAGTGGCCCATGCCCATGCCGCCGTCGACCGGGATCACCGCACCGGAGATGTAGCTTGCATCCTCGGACGCCAGGAAGCTCACCACCCCGGCGACCTCGTTGGCGGTGCCAACCCGCTTCGCCGGGATGAATTCCAGTGCCCCCGCTTGAATCCGCTCATCCAGCGCGCGGGTCATCTCGGTGTCGATGTAGCCCGGGGCCACCACATTTGCGGTGACGCCGGCCTTTGACAGCTCGCGGGAGATCGAGCGGGCCATGCCGATCAGACCGGCCTTGGAGGCCGCGTAATTGGCCTGGTTGCCGATGCCCCAGGTGCCGGAGACCGAACCCACGAAGATCATCCGACCGAACCGCTTCCTCTGCATGCTGCGCGATGCCCGCTGTGCCACCCGGAACGCCCCGGTGAGGTTCGCGTCGATGACCTTTTCGAATTTCTCCTCGGTCATCCGCATGAGGAACGCGTCCGCGGCGATGCCTGCGTTGGACACCAGCACTTCGACTGGACCCTGGTGCTCCTCGATCTCCTTGAAGGCGCGGTCGACGGCCTCGTTATCGGTGACGTCACACTGCACCCCGAACAGGCCCTCCGGAGCGCCGGACCCGCGGTGGGTGACGGCGACCTTGTGACCGTCTTCCGCGAGCCGCAGGGCGATCGCGAGCCCGATGCCCCGGTTTCCGCCGGTCACCAGCACCGAGCGGGCGACGAAGGGCGGACGGCCACCGGCGGTTTGGCCGGCGGCATCGGCTGCATTGTCGGTCACAGTCATGACGCCAACTTAGTGCCTGCACAGCGTTCTTAAGAAATCGCCTTAGTTGGGCAGACGCGTCGAGTTCTGCACGATGGCTGTTCCCAATTGGAAATCACAACACTCACGCAGATCTCGCCGTCGGCCTCGCTGAAACTGCGCACAGATCGCGAAACCGCGTGGCGGATTCATACGGTTAACGCAACATCCATTGATTTGGGAGGTTGCGATGCCGAGTGGATATCCGTTCTCCAAGTCGGTCAGGCGCGAGTTTTTCGACCGGATCTGTCGCGGTGAGGCGTCGACGGATGTGGCGCACGATCTGGGCGCGTCGCGCGACACGGGCACGAGGTGGTGGCGTCAGGCTGGCTCGATGAAAATCCATACCGGTGGGCGTGGAAGCGCCTTTCGTGGGCTTGTTGAGCGTGGCAATTTGTTATTGCCCGGCGGTCGTGGACATCGGCTCAATGATGCTGAGCGGATTGAGATCATGCGGGGCCGCGATGCCGGGCTCACCCAAGCTGAGATCGCCCGGGGCATCGGACGCCACCGGTCGACGGTGTGCCGCGAGCTCGAGCGCAACAGCAATCTCGATGGGGACTATCACGCGCTGATGGCTCATGCCCGGGCGGCCGAACGGGGCCGCCGGCCCAAGGACTTCAAACTCACAGACAACCCGCTGTGCGCCAGCGTTGAAGCGTGGATGGATGAGGGGTGGAGCCCCAAGCTGATCGCTGAGGTGTTGGCCCGCGATCATCCCGGTGACAAGCTGTCCAGGGTGAGCCACGAAACCATCTACCAGTGTCTGTATGTGCAGACCCGTGGCAGTCTGCGCGCTGATCTGCACAAGTGTCTGTCCACCAAACGGGCGGCGCGTAAGCCGCGCGGGCGCAGCGACAATCGCCGCGGGGTCTATAGCGGCGAGGAATTCAAGATCAGCGACCGCCCACCCGAAGCCGATGATCGGGCCGTGCCCGGGCATTGGGAATCTCAATGGTGTTGTCAAGCTGCCTGAGCAAGGGGCGGCGGAGTCGCTGTCCAAGTTCGGTTTTCGCGCAATAGTGCCCAGAGCACGTCGATGCGGCGGCGGGCGAGAGCGATGACGGCCTTGGTGTGAGTGGCGCCGCGGGCTCGCTTTTTCAGGTAGTAGTCGCGGTTGGGTCCGGCGCGCATCATGCTGGTCTGCGCGGACAGGTAAAACACGTGCCGCAGTGGCCGGCTGTAGCGCAGCGGGCGGTGCAGGTTGCCGGTGCGCCGCCCAGAGTCGTTGGGCACGGGCACCAGTCCGGCTGCGGCAGCAAGATGGCCAGCGCTGGGGAAGGCACGCAAGTCGCCGGCGCCGACCAGCAGCGAGGCGCCCAGGAAGGGCCCGAAGCCGGGCATGGATTGAATGATCGCGGCCTGCGGATGTTCGGCGAAGGTTTCCTCGATCCGGGTATCAAGGGCTTTCAATCGTTCGTCGAGCGCCAGGATGCCATCGGCCAGCTCGGCGATGATGCTTGCGGTCAGCTCTTGTCCTGCCAGCGCGACCGACTGGGCTTTGGCCGCGCTGACAGCACGTGCGGCTACGTCGGCGGATCCCCGGACGTTTCGGTTCCGCAGCCAACTGGCCAGCCTGGTTTGGCCCACTCGGCGAATCCGGTCCGGACTGCCATATCCAGTGAGCAGCACCAGCGCGCCCTTGTGCGATGAGTAGTCGAATGCCCGCTCCAGGCTGGGAAACACACCCGTCATCAGGTCTCGAAGTCGGTTGATCATCCGCACCCGATCAGCGATCAGATCTGCTCGATGCCCGGTTAGCACTGCGAGGTTGCGGACAAGATCGGTGTCGGCGTCGATGGTCGCCAGATCCCGGCGCAGCCGGGCGGTCTCGGCGATCACGTAGGCATCCTTGGAGTCGGTCTTACCCTCGCCGGCATAGGCGGCGCTCATCGCGGCGACCACGCGTCCCGACGCGTAACGCACCGACTGGCCGGCCCGAGCCAGCAGCGCCAGCAGCAGCGCCGACGGTGCGCCGATGATGTCGACCGCCCAGATCAAACGTGTTGCCAACGAAGCCACTTGGGCGAGCAACGCAACGATCTCGGCCTCGTCATTGCCGATCTTGACCGACAGCAGCATCTTTCCGTCGGCGTCGACAACGCACACCCAGTGATGCGTCTTGCCTACATCGATGCCGACCCAAGCCATCTCTTGTTGTGCTGCCACGTGCGCGTTCTCCGTTCCTCGTTTGCCAGGTATTGACACTGGCCCTTGGAACACCCCGCCGACACATCCGTAAAACAGCGACCGAGCGCAGATCTCAATTAGCAGCCAGGGCACCCTGGAGAGCCAGGTGGACATTCCCAGTTAGCGACCACAGCGCAAGGCGATCTCAGCCACACCTGGCCCTCCTGGGCCTTCGACAGTCTTACGGAAGGCGATCTGATCCTTGGACCTCACAGCGCGATCGGCACCCTGGTCGAGCGCTCGACCCGCTTCACGATCTTGTTGCACCTGCCCGGCGATCACACCGCCGAGACGGTCGCTGGCGCGATGATCGAGGCGATGCGCGAGTTACCCGACCATCTGCGGCGCTCGATCACCTGGGATCGCGGTAGCGAGATGGCCAATTGGCGACAAATCCACCTTGAGCTCGACGCCCCGGTGTACTTCTGCAACCCACACTCACCCTGGCAGCGCGGCACCAACGAGAACACCAACCGACTACTGCGGTTCTGGTTCGAAAAGGGCAGCGACCTCCGCGGTTACACCAAGCCCGACCTCAAACGCATCCAAGACACGCTCAACCGCCGACCCCGGCCCACACTCGACCTCGACACCCCCGCCCAACGGATGGCAGCCCTCCTAGAAGAGGCAGCATGACCGACGTTGCACTAGCCACTTGACTTTGAGCGGATATCGCGATCTCTCCGCAGTGTCGGCGTCAGAAATCGCCTTAGTTGGGCAGACGCCGGTTGATCAGCAGCGCGGCCAGTGCCGCCAGCGCCAGCACCAGAGCACCCAGCCGCAGCCAGCCCGCGCTGGCGTCGCCCTTGCGGGTCTCGTAGCCGATCTGCTCCTGGAGGTTGGTGAAGACCTCCTTGAGCTGCTCAAGGCTGGACGCCGTGTACGACTCACCACCGGACAGATCGGCGATCTTCTTGAGCATCTCGTCGTCGACCGGCACGGGCTGGCGCTGGTCGTTGATCTCGACGTAGCCGTAGGGCGTGCCGAAGGACACCGTCGAGATCGGCACGCCCTGATCCTTGGCGGTGCGCGCCGCGGTGTAGGCCCCCTTGGGGTTGTCCGGGTTGGACGGCACGGTCTCCTTGCCGTCGGACATCAGCACGATGCGCGCCGGTGGCGGTTCGTCACCACCACCGATCACGGCGCCGACGGTGGCGATGGCCTGTAGCGCGGTGAAGATGCCCTCACCGGTTGCGGTGCGGTCGGCCAGTTGTAGCTTGTCGATCGCAGCCTTGGTGGCGTCGCGGTTCGTGGTCGGAGACACCAGCACAGTGGCGGTACCTGCGTAGGCGATCAGGCCGAGATTGATGCCGGGCGTGAGCTGGTCGGCGAACTGCTTGGCGGCTTCCTGGGCCGCGGCCAGTCGGCTCGGGGACACGTCGGTGGCCCGCATGGACTGCGACACGTCGATCACCAGCATCACGACCGCACGGTTGCGTGGGATCCGGACGTCGTTCGTGGGCCCTGCCATCGCGACCGTGAACAGCAGCAGCGACAACACCAGCAGGATCGCGGGCACGTGCCGCCAGCGCGACGGACGTTTGGGCGCAACGCTTTCCAGCAGCTCCATGTTCGCGAAGCGCAGCATCCGCTTGTGCCGGGCCAGCTGCACGACGATGTAGAGCCCGACAAGCCCAAGGACCACGAGCAGGAAGAGGAAGAACCAAGCGTGTTCGAATCCCGACAGCGTCATCGGTCCGAGCAACGGTAACGTCATGTGCTACTTATCATTTCAGTTGTGTACTAGCGTCCGGCCATGACGCCGCCGCGCTTCCGGTTGGCGACGAACCGGACCACGTCCGCGATCCAGTCCCGGTCGGTGCGCAGCGAGAGCAGGGGCGCAGCGCAGCGGCGCAGGGTTCGCGCCACCTCGGCGCGGTGCGCGGCTGCGGCCTTCTCGAAGTCGGAGCGCAGTTGCTCGTCGATGGTGAACTCGCGGGTGACTCCGCTTTCGGTGTCCTGCAGGATGACATCGCCGACGGGCGGCAGTTCCACGTCGCGCGGGTCGAGCACCTCGATGCCCAGCACCTCGTGACGCCCGGCGATGGCCCGCAACGGACGCATCCAGTTGATCGGCCCCAGGAAGTCGCTGATGATCACCGCCATACCGCGGCGCCGCTCCGGCCGGCGCAATGCGTCGATCGCGGCCGCCAGGTCGCCGCGCACGCCCGTCGGCGCCTTGGGCATCGTGGCTATGGTGCGCAGCATTTCCTGTTCATGTATGCGGCCCGACAACGCCGGGACCCGCCGCACAGAGTCGCCGTTGGCGATGATCGCGCCGATCCGGTTGCCGCCCCCGCTGTTGAGGAACGTGATCGCCGCCGCGGCCGCCACCGCAAGGTCGCGCTTTTCGCAGCCGGTCGTTCCGAAGTCGAGGCTGGCCGACATGTCGATCACCAGCCAGGTCTCCAGCTCGCGGTCGGCGATCATCTGACGCACATGCGGGTGGTTGGTGCGCGCGGTGACCGCCCAGTCCATCCGGCGCACATCGTCGCCGGGCTGGTAGATCCGCGACTCCCCCGGCTCCGATCCCGGGCCGGGCAGCAGGCCGAGGTGGTCGCCGTGCAGCACGCCGTCGAGCTTGCGGCGCACCGTCAGCTCCAGCTTGCGCAGCGCCGCCGTCAGCGCGGGGTCACGGATCTCCCCGCGCTTCAGTGACGGCAGGTCAACGGTGCGTCTGGACGTAGTCACAGAGCGCTATCACCGACCGCTGGCCGCGGCCGCTGCGGCGGGCATGACCGGTTGCACCGAATGACCTTGCTGCGGAATCGCATTCACCTGCGGCAGGGCCACCGTCTGCATGATCCGGTTGATCACGGTCTCGGCGGAGATCTCGTCGGCCAACGCGTCATAGGTAAGCACGAGGCGATGCCGAAGCACATCCGGAATGACCTCTACGACGTCCTGCGGGACCACGTAGTCACGGCCGCGCACCAGGGCCAGGGCCCGCGACGCCGCGATGATGCCCAGCGAGGCGCGCGGCGAGGCGCCGTAGGCGATCCACGCCTGGGCGTCGGGCATGCCGAACTTCTCGGGATGGCGGGTCGCGGTGACGACGCGGACCACGTAGTCGACGAGCGCGTGGTGGACGAAATTGTTGGCCGCGACGTCCTGCAGCCTCAGCAGGTCACCGGGGGCAAGGATCTGCTTGGGTGTCGGCGGCGTGACACCCATCCGGTAGACGATCTCGCGCTCTTCCTCGGGCGTCGGGTAATCGATGTTGAGCTTGAACAGGAAGCGGTCGCGCTGTGCCTCCGGCAGGGCGTACACGCCTTCCTGCTCGATCGGGTTCTGCGTGGCCATCACCAGGAACGGAGCGGGCAGCGGGAACGTCTTGCCGCCGATGGAGATCTTGCGTTCGGCCATCACCTCGAGCAGCGCCGACTGCACCTTGGCTGGTGCGCGGTTGATCTCGTCGGCGAGCAGGAAGTTGACCACCACCGGGCCGAGCTCGATGTCGAACTCCTCCTTGCCCTGCCGGTAGATCCGGGTGCCGACGATGTCGGTGGGCACCAGGTCAGGGGTGAACTGGATGCGGGCGAAGGTGCCGCCGACCACCTTGGCGAATGTCTCGACCGCCAGCGTCTTGGCCACGCCGGGTACACCCTCGAGCAGCACGTGGCCCTTGGCGAGCAGGCCGACCAGCATCCGCTCGACCAGCTGGTCCTGGCCGACGATGATCCGCTTGACCTCGAAGATGGCGCGCTCGAGGGTATGGACCTCCTGCTGCAGGCCTCCGTTGTTCGGCGGCGCGCCGTGGGAGCCGGGGGCGTAGCCCTGGGTCGGAGCCTGTCCGGAATATCCTCCAGCGCCCTGGGGCGGCCCACTCGGTGACGTCATTAACGGTCCTTCCACATCTATTAAGACGCTGGTCGCAACTGCGTCGGCCGGCGTTGGCCACCCGCTCGCCGTCAACTATTCCAGGCGGTTCGGAATCCGTCGACGTTGCCCAGCGAAGTGTCGCCTGGTCGACGAGCATTCAACGGGAGTGCTCAGGATTAACTCAGGCCCCGCTCAGGATTCGATCATCCGGGCGGCATAGGGCTGCAGGCCGCCTCGCCGGACCGGACTCACAGTGACCTTGCCTGCGCTGCCCGAGGCCTCCAGCATCTGACCGCCGCCGAGATACATAGCGACGTGCTGGCTGCCGCCCGGACCCCAGAACAACAAGTCGCCGCGCTTGGCCTGCGACACCGGCACCTTGCGTCCGGTGTCGTACTGGTCGCCGGAGTACTTCGGGATCAGCACGCCGACGCCGGCGAACGAGAACTGGGTGAACCCCGAGCAGTCGAAGCCGACGGTGTTGGCGCCGGAGTCGACGCCGGTCGTGGGTCCGGTCGGCTTTCCACCGCCCCACGAGTACGGCACGCCCATTTGCGATGCGCCACGGCGGATCACGTACTCGATGGCCTGCGGACCGCGCACCCGGCCCGGCGCGACGCCGGTGCTCGGAGCGGGGGCAAGACCCAAGCTGCTCAAGAACTTTCGGCCGAGGTCCATCGTGGCCTGGGTGGCCTGTGTGGTGGCCGCTATCGACGCGTTGGCAATCGCCAACGGGTCACCCGGGGCGCCGGAGCTGATCAGTTTGGGCAGCGTCGGATCCCATTGACCGGCGTCGGGGTCGGCCATCGCAGGCGCGGCAAGGCCAAGCAGCAGCCTGGCGTCAGCAGTAGTGCTATTGCAATGCGGTGCAGAAGAATCACCATTCGACTAATCGGGTCACGTAGGGGGTCATGCCGCTGGTGCGCACCGGCGAGACCTTCACCACGGACCCCGTGTACGGAGCCTCGAGCATCTGGCCGTCGCCGAGGTACATCGCGACGTGCTGGCTGGCATTGGGTCCGTAGAAGATCATGTCGCCACGGCGCATCTGGGACGACGGGATCTTGCGTCCCGCGTTGTACTGAGAGCCGGAGTAGTGGTCGAGCTTGATGCCGACGCCTGCGAACATGTAGAGCATCAGGCCGGAGCAGTCGAAGCCGACCGTGCCTGCGCCGGAGTCGATTCCGTGGCTGGCACCGGCCGCGTTGCCACCACCCCACGAGTAGGGCGTACCCCTCACGGCGAGGCCGCGGTTGATGACGTACTCGGTGGCCTGCCTGCCGTAGACGCGGGGAATCGCGCCGTTGGTATAGCCGCTTGGGGTTGGGACGAGGCCGAGCTTCTGTGGGAAGTCGTGGCCCATCTGCTGGGTCACCGGTGCCGACGTCGACGCGTAGCCCAGGATCGTATTGATGATCGCGATCGGGTCACCGCTGACGAACGCGCTCGGGATCGAAGGCAGCGTGGGATCCCATGCGGTGTCCCAATTGCCGCTGCGCGCCTCACGGGCACCGGGTGCGCGGTCCCAGTTAGCGGCGGCGTCTCCGCTGGCGGCAGCGGCGGGTCGAGCGGCAGGCCGGCCGGCCACCGGCGCCGACCAGTTGCGCGCCTCATCGAGCTTGGCCTGCGCGGCAGCGCGTTCG
>CAWJDL010000011.1:0-41941 GCA_963841555.1 uncultured Actinomycetota bacterium | reverse complement strand
ACGACCTCGACCAATTGACCTCGCCGACATGCAAACCCAACTCGACACCTTCCGCGCCATCTACAACACCAAGCGCGCACACCGGGCCCTACCACCACGCACCACACCCGCACAGGCCTACACCGCCCTACCCAAAGCCACCCCACCCGACAACAACCCCACCGAACACTTCCGCATCCGCCGCGACACCGTCGACAACTGCGGCAAACTCACCCTGCGCTACGCCAACCGGGTCCACCACCTCGGCATCGGCGCCGCCCACGCCGGCACCAAAGTCCTCATCCTCGTCACCACCACCACCGTCAACGTCGTGACCCAACACACCAACCAACTAATCGCCAGCCACCACATCGACCCCGACCGCAACTACTGGCGCAACCAACAAAAACGCCCCGGCCGATGGCCGGGGCGATCTGTAACCGATGACGCGACTCAGGTGTAACCCATGACTCGACTCATCACACTTGTGGAGCCTAGGGGATTCGAACCCCTGACTTCTGCCTTGCAAAGGCAGCGCTCTACCAACTGAGCTAAGGCCCCTGATTTGGTCAGGACGGCGCGTCGGCCGCTGCGTGCCACACCTCGACGCCGTGCCGTGACTGCCACACGATCACCGCGATGGCCGCGGCGATCCCCGTGGCGAGCAACAACACCAGCCTCATGGTGCGGACCTTTCCGTGGGGCTAGGAGGACTCGAACCTCCGACCTCTTCGTTATCAGCGAAGCGCTCTAACCACCTGAGCTATAGCCCCGTACTCCCACACGACCGAGCGACGAGACTACCGCAATCGTAAGCCGCCGCCCAAACTCAATCCCGATCCGCCAGCGTCACCTCAACGCCGCCGACGAGATCGGTGGTCAGGTTGTAAATGAACGCGCCCACCGTCACCATCGCGGTCAGCAGCACGATGTTCACCAGGCCGATCAACGCGGCGCCACCGAAGATCGTTCCACTGGACACCAGCTCGCCGCCGGTTTGGCCGCCGGCGCTGGTGAGCAGGTCGCCGACATTGCTGTTCAGCTTGCTCCATACGCCCATGCCGCCGAGGACCAGGTACAGGAACGCGACGGCGATCATCCACACGAAGAACAGCGCGACCGACAGCACCAGCGATACCTTCAGCGCGCTCCATGGATCGACCCGGCGGATCTGCATGCTGGCCCGCACCGGACCCTTATGCCGGGTGCCGACCTGGATGCGGCCGGCGGCCTGGCTGGGCCTGCTCGCCGGCTCCGGCGTAGCCCGCTCGGGCGCGGGCTTGCGCTGTTGAGGCGAACGCGGGTTCGGACCGGACAGGTCGGGCAGCTCGCTGGGGTACGCCTCGGGCCGTGCAGCCTCCTCGCGCGTCGGCGACGGAGCCGACGGCCCCGATCCGCCCGCGATGAAACGGTTCAGCCTCGCGTCGACACCCGGAGGGTGACCACCGGGAGCGTCACTGCGCGGCGCTTCCGTGCGCGCATGCGACTCCGGTGACTGACGTTGCGGCTGCCGGGCCGCCCGCGCCGCAGGACCGCGCTGCCACGGCGGGACGTCGCCGGAATCGCCAGCGTGCCCGCCACGCGACGCCGCGCTGCCGAGTGAACCGCCATCGTGCGGGGACGATCCGCCGACGGAGCCGTTGCCGCCACCGGGGGCGTCACCCGCACGCGGGTACCCCGGCTCGTTCGGTGAACTCACCTACGGCTCCTTAACGTCGTTACGTTGCGTCGGCCTCGGCGGCGTCCGCGTCGGTCTCCTCGGCGTTGCGCGCAACAGCAACCAGTGTGTCGCCCTCGCCCAGGTTCATCAACCGAACGCCCTTAGTCTGCCGCCCGGCCTTGCGGACCTGGCGAGCCGCCGTCCGGATGACACCTCCACCCGACGTGATGGCGTACAACTCCGTGTCGTCGTCGACTATCAACGCTCCGACAAGACTGCCACGCCGCTTGTCGAACTGGACCGTCAGCACCCCTTTGCCGCCGCGGCCCTGGACCGGGTACTCATCGATCGCGGTGCGCTTGGCATAGCCGCCGGCGGTCGCGACCAGCAGGTATGTGTCCGGGACCACCACGTTCAGCGAGAGCAGCCGGTCGTCGGTGTTGAACCGCATGCCCTGCACACCGGAGGTGGCGCGGCCCATCGGTCGCAGCGCCTCGTCGGTTGCTGAGAATCGGATCGACTGGCCCTTGCCCGACACCAACAGCAGATCGTCCTCGGAGGAGCACAACACGGCACCGACGAGTTCGTCGCCGTCACGCAGATTCACCGCGACGATGCCGCCGGAGCGGTTGGAGTCGAAGTCGGTGAGCTTGGTCTTCTTCACCAAGCCGTTGCGAGTCGCCAGCACCAGGTAAGGCGCGTCCTCGTAGCTCTTGATCTGGATGACCTGGGCGATGCGTTCCTCGGGCTGGAAGGCCAGCAGGTTCGCGACGTGCTGACCGCGTGCGATCCGGGATGCCTCGGGAAGGTCGTAGGCCTTGGCGCGGTACACCCGGCCCTGTGTGGTGAAGAACAGGATCCAGTCGTGCGTCGAACAGATGAAGAAGTGGTTGACGATGTCGTCCTGCTTGAGGCCGGCGCCCTGCACTCCCTTGCCGCCGCGCTTCTGGCTGCGGTACAGATCGGATTTGGTCCGCTTGGCGTAGCCGGTCTCGGTGATCGTGACGACCACCTCTTCGCGCGCGATCAGATCTTCGTCGGCGACGTCGCCGTCGGCCGGGATGATTCGGGTACGCCGGTCGTCCCCGTACTTCTCGACGAGTTCAGCGAGCTCGTCGTGGACGATCGCGCGTTGCCGCTCCGGCTTGGCCAGGATGTCTTCCAGATCGGCGATCTCGGCCTCGATCTTGGCCAGATCGTCGACGATGCGCTGGCGCTCCAGGGCGGCCAGGCGGCGCAGCTGCATGTCGAGGATCGCCTGGGCCTGAATCTCGTCGATGTCGAGCAGCTCGATCAAGCCCTGCTTGGCGACGTCGACAGTCTCCGATGCCCTGATCAATGCAATCACTTCGTCGAGCGCGTCGAGCGCCTTGACCAGACCGCGCAGGATGTGGGCCCGCTCGTTCGCCTTGCGCAACCGGTAGGTGGTGCGCCGCACGATGACGTCGAGCTGATGTACCACGTACAGCCGGATCAGCTGGTCGAGCCGCAGGGTCCGGGGGACGCCGTCGACGATCGAGAGCATGTTGGCGCCGAAGCTGGTCTGCAGCTGGGTGTGCTTGTAGAGGTTGTTCAGCACCACCTTGGCTACCGCATCGCGCTTGATCTCGACGACGATGCGCATGCCGACCCGGTCACTGCCCTGGTCCTCGATGTTCGCGATGCCCGCGAGCTTGCCGTCGCGGACCTGATCGGCAATCGAGGTGATGAAGTTGTCGTGGTTGACCTGATATGGCAGTTCCGTGATCACCAGCAGTGTGCGGCCCCTGGAGTCTTCCTCGATCACGACTACACCACGCATGCGAATTGATCCGCGGCCGGTCGTGTAGGCGTCCGAAATCCCTTGCGAGCCAACGATCAGGCCATAGGTGGGGAAGTCGGGCCCCTTCACGCATTTGGTGACTGCCGCCAGCGTGGCCTCTTCGTCGGCTTCGAAGTTGTCTAGGCACCAGAACACTGCCTCCGAGAGTTCACGGAGGTTGTGGGGCGGCATGTTGGTGGCCATGCCGACGGCGATGCCGCCGGAACCGTTGGCGAGCAGATTCGGGAACCGGCTCGGCAGAACCGTCGGCTCCTGCACGCGCCCGTCGTAGTTCGGGATGAAATCGACTGTCTCCTCGTCGATTTCACGCAGCATCTCCATCGCCAGCGGGGTGAGACGTGCCTCTGTGTTGTGGCTTACGAAGCCGTTGGTGATGAACGCGTGGTCAGCGGTGTCCACCCGCAGGCTGTAAACCGGTTGCACGCCCGCATCGGTGACCGATGCGACACGCGCGTAGTAGAACCGCCCATCGGTCAGCTCGGAGGCGACCGAGCGAACGTCAGGATCAGCGATATGGCTGAGGATCTCCGCGCCGTCGCGCTGCCACCGGGACAGCCGGTCGATGTTGTGCTTGCGCAACCATTCCTTGTCCGTCCAACGCCCGTTGCCGTGCGCGCGTACGAAGGTGGCGAGTCCGGGTACGTGGTCGGTATCCAGGCCCGCCGCCTTTGGCGGCAATGCCTTGAGTAGGCCTTCCAGCTTCGACTGCTTGTTCCCGCCGAAGCCGACCTGTTTCGAGAACAGCTCGGCGTGGGCACGGTTCGTGACCACGACCTTGTGTTCACCCGTCGCATGCAGATACCGGCGTGCGATCACGCCGAATTCCAACAGCATCTGCTGGACATCCTTCGCGAGGCGCCCACTCCTAGTCGAATAGGAGACCTGAATCGTGTTGCGCGGCAGCGCAGAACATGAGCCGTCGCCTTCAAACAGAGCCTGCAGGAACGCGCGCTTGACTGCCGCCGGTGAATGCCAAAGCCATTCCGGGACGGCCTTGTCCGCCGACCGCTGGCCTACAAGATCGGCGAGGCGACTAGTACGAAGCGCGTTCAGGTTGTGGATATCGAGCTCGAGAAGGCGCGATCCGGAAGCAATCGTCCGCTCCGAAACATAGCGAGGACCACCGACCACGGCATCGAATGCCGCGACCACCATATTGAAGTAATCACGATCGAGGTTGTTGAACCCGGCCCGCTTCTCTGAGACGAAACCCTCACTGATGAACGCGCCCAATAGGAGCGCCTCCAGCGTGTCGTGCCATTCGCCGGGACCGAATTCGGCAGGCGGCGTTCTTTGAATCACCACGCGATCGTCGGGCCGTACTTCTTCGATCAGCTTCCACAACAGCGTCGGGACTCCGGCCACGTCCACCAGGCACAAAAGCGGGTGGTTCGCGGTACCCGTGACCTCGTAACCCTCGGCGGTGCGCACCGTATAGGTCTGATGTTCGCCGGAGTGAAACAGCCGATCGGCTGCTACCGGATTGCCATGCCGGTCCAGCACTTTGAGATCGATCACGTTGTCGGAGTTCGGCCGAGCACCCGGTACAACGTCGGCGATCCGAACCGATTGCCCGAAGGGCAACCGGACCAGCGCGTCGCCGGTCAGACAGTATCTCATGGCGGCCGGCGGATCGTTGCCCGGGGAGCCGAAGTTGCCCTGACCGTCGACGAGCGGGTAGCGCAGCGACCACGGCTGGGCCATCCGGACCAGGGTGTCGTAGATCGACGAGTCACCGTGGGGGTGGTAATTGCCCATCGTCTCGGCGACCGATCGCGCCGACTTCGCATGGCCGCGGTCCGGCCGGAAACCGGAGTCGTACATCGCGTACAGCACCCGGCGGTGTACAGGCTTGAGGCCGTCGCGGACCTCCGGCAGCGCGCGGCCGACGATAACGCTCATCGCGTAGTCGATGTAGCTGCGCTGCATCTCCTGCTGGATGTCGACCGGCTCGACGCGATCTCCTGCTTCGTCGCCGGGCGGCAACGTGGTGTCTGTCATGTTGTTTCAGCCCTATTAGTCGTTGAACTTCGCGTTAAACATCGAGGAAGCGGACGTCCCGTGCATTACGGGTGATGAAGCTGCGGCGGGCCTCGACGTCCTCGCCCATCAGGATGGAGAACAGTTCGTCGGCAGCGGCGGCGTCGTCGAGCGTGATCTGGCGCAGCACCCGCACGGACGGATCCATGGTGGTCTCCCATAGCTCCTTGGCGTCCATCTCGCCCAGACCCTTGTACCGCTGGATGCCGTCTTCGGCGTTGATCTTCTTGCCCGCCGCCCGACCGGTCTCCAGCAGGCCGTCGCGCTCGCGGTCGGAGTACGCGAACTCCGGCTCTGTGCGCTGCCACTTCAACTTGTACAGCGGCGGTTGCGCCAGGAAGATGTGGCCGTTCTCGACCAGCGGCTTCATGAAGCGGAACAACAGCGTCAACAGCAGCGTCGAGATGTGCTGGCCGTCGACGTCAGCATCGGCCATCAACACGATCTTGTGATAGCGCAGCTTGGTGAGGTCGAACTCGTCGTGAATGCCGGTGCCCAGCGCGGTGATGATCGCCTGGACTTCAGTGTTCTTCAGCACCCGGTCGATGCGGGCCTTCTCGACGTTGATGATCTTGCCGCGCAGCGGCAGGATCGCCTGGAACATCGAGTCGCGGCCGCTCTTGGCCGAGCCGCCGGCCGAATCCCCCTCCACCACATACAGTTCGGACTTGCGCGGGTCCGTCGAGCGGCAGTCGGCTAGCTTGCCGGGCAGCCCGCCGATGTCCGTGGCGCTCTTGCGGCGCACGAGCTCACGAGCCTTACGGGCGGCGATCCGTGCCTGGGCCGACGAGACCGCCTTGTTCACAACGGTTTTCGCCTCGGCCGGGTTGGCCTCGAACCAGTGACTCAACTGTTCGTTGCAGATTTTCTGCACGAACGACTTGACTTCGGTGTTGCCGAGCTTGGTTTTCGTCTGCCCCTCGAACTGCGGCTCGGACACCTTCACCGAGATGACCGCCGCCAAACCTTCACGGATGTCGTCGCCCGTGAGATTCGCGTCCTTCTCTTTGAGGAGCTTCTTGTCCTTCGCGTACTTGTTGACCACGCTGGTCAACGCCGCGCGAAAGCCCTCCTCATGGGTGCCGCCCTCATGGGTGTTGATGGTGTTGGCGAAGGTGTGCACCGATTCCGAATAGCCCGCGTTCCACTGCATCGCGATCTCGACCTCATGGCCCTCGCCCTTGCCTGCGAAGTCGACGATGCTCTGGTGGATCGGCGACTTGGTCCGGTTGATGTGCTTGACGTAGTCGACCAGCCCGCCGGGGTAGTGGAAGGTGCGGTTCTTCACCTTGTGCGGCCCCGCGGCCTCGGCCGCCTTCTCTTCCGCCGACTTCGGCGCCTCGGCCGTATCGCTGACGACCTCGTCTACCACCTGTTCGGCGGTCACCCGCTCATCGGCGAGCGTGATGGTCAGCCCCTTGTTGAGGAAGGCCATCTCCTGCAGCCGCCGCGCGACGGTCTCGAAGTCGTACACGGTGGTCTCGAACACCGACGAGTCGGCCCAGAACCGCACTGTCGAGCCCGTCTTCTTGGTGGCTTCCCCCTGTTTGAGGGTGCCCGGGACCGAGTGGTCGTAGTACTGGAACCACTCGTGGCCGTCGCGAGAGACGTCGACCTCAAGTCGTGACGACAGGGCATTGACGACGGACACACCCACCCCGTGCAGGCCACCGCTGACGTTGTATCCGCTGTTCTCGCCGCCGAACTTGCCGCCGGCGTGCAGCTGCGTCATCACGACGTCGACAGTCGGCACCCCGGACGCGTGCATGGCGACCGGAATGCCGCGGCCATCGTCGCGGACCTCGACGCCGCCGTCCTCGAGGATTCGCACCTCCACTCGGGTGGCGTAGCCGGCCATCGCCTCGTCCACCGCGTTGTCGACGACCTCCCACACGAGGTGGTGCAGACCGCGCTCACCGGTGGAGCCGATATACATGCCAGGACGTTTGCGGACGGCCTCCAACCCCTCGAGAATCGTGATCGATTGGGCGCCGTACTCCTCTTTTGCTTTCTTCTTCGCAGCAGCCACGAGCGGAAGCTTCTCCTTGGGGGTCGCAGCGACGGTAGTCATTACCGTCGGCAAGTCATGAGAACAGTCTACCGTCCGATGGCTGTAGGACCGATTCTGAGGTGGCGTTTCTACACACCTATTTGCGCCGTCTGTGGAATTTCTCGATCCGAGGCGCGTGAAGACGCTTAAGAACTATGATCGCCGCGTTCTCGTGGCTCTCAGCCAACCGCCAGTCGGGTGCCTATCCGTAGGTGTCGCGGGGGCCGCGGCCGGCGATGTGATAGGCCCCTTTCCGCCACGACGGGGCCGCCGGTCCGACGATTTTCAGCGACTTCACCACCCCGTCCCCCACCGCCGCCGCGATCTTGGCTAACAGTTGCGCCTGCACCATCCGCAGCTGCGTGGCCCACGCTGTCGATTCGGCGGATACGGTCAGCACCCCGTCGTTCAGCGACCTCGGGGTGGCGTGGGCGGCGATCTGCTCTCCGACCACCACCGACCACCGGCCGAATACGGATCCCTCGGCAACCCGACCCGACCAGCCGCGGCTGCGCGCAAGGTCGCGCGTCACCGACCCGAGCAACTGTGGGTCCCGCGAGTCCGGCGCCGGCCCCGACCAGCGGCGCCGGCTGGTACCGGCCACCCGGCGACCGCCGGGCGAGCTACGGCCACGGCCGACGTCCTTGCCCTGGATCCGAGCCGCGCCTCGTGCCTCCTCCAGCGTGCGCCGCACCAGGTCCATGCCGGCCAGACCGCCCAGATGGGCGGGCGGCCCGGATTCGGTGTCGTCGTCGTTTGTCATCGCCTCAACTCACGCCCGCTCCGGTCCTCGCTGCGATCCTCACTCGCGATCGTTTTCGGGTCGGTCATGGCTGCACCATCGAAACCCGTCCCGTGTCCTCCTCGCGCATGGCGATATCGATCCTGCGCGCATCCCAGTCGGCGGGGATGTCGTCGTGCACTGCGGCGGTCACCAGTACCTGTTCCGCATCTGCGGCGACGCTGGCCAGCGCTCGCCGCCGAGCGTTGTCGAGTTCGGCGAACACATCGTCCAACAACAGCACGGGATCTCCGCCGTCCGCCCGCAGTAGCTCGTATGCGGCGAGCCGCAGCGCCAACGCCATCGACCACGATTCCCCATGGCTGGCAAAGCCTTTCGCAACCTGATCACCCAGCCGCAACTCGAGGTCGTCGCGGTGGGGGCCCACAAGGCACACTCCGCGTTCGAGTTCGGCGTCGCGGCGCCGAGCCAGCGCATCCAGCAGCGCGGCCTCGAACAGCTCCACGCTGCCGTTGCCCGCGGCCGCCTCGTTCTCGATCACGTCGACGCCGCTGCGGTACTGGATCGAAGCCGGTCGGGACGACGGCGCCAGCAGTTGGTACGCCTTCTCCACCTCCGGGGCGAGCTCGTTGACCAGCTCGACGCGTGCAGCGATCAGTTGGGCGCCGTGCGCGGCCAGATGCCCGTCCCACACGTCGAGCGTGTCGAGCACGCTGCGATCGCCCCGATGGCGAGCAGCGCCCGCGGTTTTCAGCAACGCGGCGCGCTGCCGCAGCACTTTGTCGTAATCCGCTCGCACCGCGCCGACGCGCGGGCGTTGCGTGGTGGCGAGCTCGTCGAGGTACCGGCGGCGTTCGCTTGGATCGCCGCGCACCAGCGCCAGGTCCTCCGGTGCGAACAGCACCGCCCGCATCACCCCGAGCACTTCGCGGGCCGCACGCACGGGGGAGCGGTTCAACCGCGCTTTGTTGGCGCGCCCCGCCGTGATCTCAAGATCGACGGCCAACTCGCGCCCGTCGTTCACCAGGATCGTCGACACCACCGCCCGCTCGGCACCCGTACGGATAAGCGGTGCGTCCGAGGCCACCCGATGGGACCCTAGTGTCGCCGAATACCACAGGGCCTCAACAAGATTCGTCTTGCCAAAACCATTGGGGCCGACGAACACCGTCCGACCGGGCTCCAGATCGAGTTCGATCCGCGCCCACGAGCGGAAGTCGGTCAGCGCAAGGTGTCGGACGTACAACTATCCTGACTCACTGATCCTCTTGACGGCATGGCCACCGAACTGGTTACGCAGCGCCGACACCGCTTTCATCGTCGGCGAGTCGTCCTGTCGAGACGCGAACCGGGCGAACAGGGAAGCCGCGATCACCGGCATCGGGACGCGGTGGTAGATGGCCTCCTCGACCGTCCACCTGCCTTCGCCGGAGTCCTCGGTGTAGCCGGTGATCTGGTCGAAGTTCGGATCCTCTTTGAGCGCTTTGGCCAGCAGTTGCTGCAGCCAGGACCGCACTACCGTGCCGTTCGTCCAGGCCTGGATGACGGCTTGGGTGTCCTTGATCAGATCCTCAGCCGCCAGCAGTTCGTAGCCCTCGGCGTATGCGGTCATCAGCCCGTACTCGATGCCGTTGTGCACCATCTTTGCGTAATGGCCTGCGCCGACGGGCCCGGCATGGACGAAACCGTCGGCCAGCTCACCGGGCGGGCGCAACGTGTCGAAAATCGGCATCGCCCGGGCCACGTCCGCGTCGCTACCACCCACCATCAGGCCGTAGCCTTCCTTGAGCCCCCACACACCGCCTGACACTCCGGCGTCGACGAAAGCTATTCCCTTCTCGCCCAACAGTTTCGCGTGTGGACCGTCCTCGGTATAACGCGAGTTGCCGCCGTCGATGACCAAGTCACCCTCGGCGAGTTCCTGCGCAAGCGACGTGATGGTCTCATCGGTGATTGGCCCGGACGGCACCATCACCCACACCACTCGCGGCGCATCGAGGGCCTCGGCCAGGGCTGCGATCGTGGGGACATCGGTCACTTCAGGCCTCGGGTCGTAGCCGATAACCTCGTGGCCACCCTCGCGCAGGCGCTCCCGCATGTTGAAACCCATTTTGCCCAAGCCGACCAGACCCAATTGCATGTGCGCGCCTCTTTCGTGGCGGTAGGGCCGGTCAGCCCGGAAGCCGCACCGGCATCAGCAGGTAGACGTAGTCGGTTTGTGCCGCTGGGAACGGGCCCGTCGAACCGACAGTCCCATCATCCTCACCTGCCGGCCGCAACACCGCAGGACGGCTAGGTGTCGTGAAACCAAACGTCACGCGCTCCGAATGCAACGAACTCAAGCCGTCCGTCAGATACGTCGGGTTGAACGCGATGGTCAACGGGTCACCCGAGAACACGACCGGCAGATCCTCTTCGGCCCGGCCGACGTCGTCGGCTCCTGCTGCCAGTCGCAACGCGTCGTCGGTGAACTCCATCCGCACCTGCGCGCCGCGGTCTGCCACCAAAGCGACACGTTTGATCGCCTCGCTGAGCTCCGCAACACCGATGGTGGCGATCGCGGTGTGTTCGGCCGGCAATAGCTGCCGAAACTTCGGGAACTCGGCGTCCAGCAGTCGGGTGGTGCTGCGCTTACCGTCGCTGCGGATACCGAGCAGGCCCTCTTTGCCGACCGCCGCCCCGGCGCCCAGCGACAGATGCACGTCCGCACCGTCCGACCCGGCCTTCGCGGCTTCCGCCAACGTCTTGGCGGGAACTAGTACCGCGGCCTCGATGTCCGCGGTTTCCGTCGACCAGGTCAGTTCGCGCACCGCAAGCCGGAACCGGTCGGTGGCCGCCAAAACCACCTTCTCGCCGGAAATCTCGACGCGGATGCCGGTCAGCATCGGCAGTGTGTCATCGCGGCCCGCGGCGACAGCGACCTGGCCGATGGCCTCGGCGAACAGCTCCGACGAAATAACGCCCGTCTCTTCGGGCAGCGTAGGCAGCGTCGGATAGTCCTCCACCGCCATGGTCGGCAGCGAGAACCGTGCGCTGCCGCAGGTCAATGACACCCGGGTGCCTTCGACGGCGACATCGACCGGTTTGGCCGGCAACGCCCTGGTGATGTCGGACAACAGCCGACCAGACACCAAAACGCTTCCAGGAGAAGCTATTTCAGCGGCAACCTGTACCTCGGCAGAGACTTCGTAGTCGAACCCGGAGATCTTCAACCCATCGTCAGACCCGGTGAGCAACACTCCGGCGAGGACCGGCACTGTCGGCCTTGTTGGTAAATTCCTGGCAACCCAGGCCACGGCGTCGGCGAAGTCTTCGCGCACTAGTCGGAACTTTAAATCGGTGAGACCAACGGTTGTCGTCGCCACGTCCATAGCGTCCCTTCGATCCACACACAATAAGGTCTAACCAGCGTTTTCTCGGTGTCGCACTACGCGTCTCGCGGACGTGTACCAACGACCGTAACGGCTGTAGATGAACCACCGTAGAGCTTTCGAGCTCAACTTGAAAGCTAATCGATCGGGGTGACATCGAGCGTCGCAAAGTGGCTCAGAGCCGAGCCGATCGGTGTGTCCCCAGGTGCCTTCTTCTAAGAGGAAACTTCAGAGATATACGAGCAACAGTAATAGGGCCTGTGGATATTGGGGATAAACGTATGTCGGCCCAGCGTGGCAAGTGTGTCGGGTTGTGAGTGAATTGTGGACAATTGACCGCTGCGATCGGGTGCATTGTGGACTTGGACGTAGTTGTGCACGAGGCGGTCGGTAATCCGAAGGTTGGCCGCAAGCTGTCCACACCCGTATCCACACCGAATCGGTGTGACAAGTGATGCCGACGGTGCGGAAGTTTTTTCAAGAATTTTTCGCGGATGGACCGCGAGAGCACGGATGTTGGCGCGGTTACTCGATGTTTGCGTACAAGAGGCGTGCAGTGGAATCGACGCTCAGCGCTTGGAGCGCTGGCGGATTCGAGTCGTGAGTTCCTTGACGTGATCGAACACCTCGCGGCGTTCGGCCATCTCGCCGCGTATCTTCTTCTCGGCATACATCACCGTGGTGTGGTCGCGCCCGAACGCTTGGCCGATCTTGGGTAGCGACAGATCGGTGAGTTCGCGGCACAGATACATCGCGATCTGGCGGGACTGAGCCAACGCCCGTGTCTTGCCGGGGCCGCGCAGCTCTTCGATGGTGGTTTCGAAGTACTCGGCGGTGGCAGCCATGATCGCCGCCGCGCTGATCTGCATAGTGCCGGCGTCGGCGATCAGGTCGCGGAGCACGATCTCGGCGAGCGACTTGTCGATCGGTGTCTTGTTCAGCGACGCGAACGCGGTGACGCGGATCAGCGCACCCTCGAGTTCGCGGATGTTGCGTTCGATGCTGCTGGCGATGAGCTCGAGCACGTCGCCGGGCACGTCGAGCCGGTCCATCTGTGCCTTCTTGCGAAGAATCGCTATGCGGGTCTCGAGTTCGGGCGGCTGGACGTCGGTGATGAGTCCCCACTCGAATCGGGTGCGCAGTCGATCCTCGAGGGTGGCGAGCTGCTTGGGCGGCCGATCGGAGGAGATGACGATCTGCTTGTTCGCGTTGTGCAGCGTGTTGAAGGTGTGGAAGAACTCCTCCTGGATGCCTTCCTTGCCCTCGATGAACTGGATGTCGTCGACCAGCAGCACGTCGATGTCGCGGTAACTGCGTTTGAACGATGCCTTGCGGTCGTCGCGCAGGGAGTTGATGAAGTCGTTGGTGAACTCTTCGGTGGAGACGTACTTGACGCGCATGCCGGGGAACAGCCGCTGGGCGTAGTTGCCTGCGGCGTGCAAGAGGTGTGTCTTGCCGAGCCCGGATTCGCCCCAGATGAACAGAGGGTTGTAGGCCCGCGCGGGCGCCTCAGCAATCGCGAGCGTCGCGGCGTGAGCGAACCTGTTGGAGGCTCCGATGACGAACGTGTCGAAGGTGTACCGGCGGTTCAGATTGACCGAGGTGGGCTCGCCGGCGGGGGTGTTCGGCGATCGGTTGGAGAAGTAGGTCGGCCAACTTTCCTCGGCACTGGCGAGAGCCTCGGAGTCCTCGTCGACTTCATCGGGTTCCGCGCTGGCGGGGGTGCCTACGAACCCGTTGAGGCCATCTTCGGGGTCCTCGGCTGCCGGGCTGGCGATCCGGACACCCAGCTCGACGCGCTGTCCGAGCTGGCGGCTGAGCGCGGTGATGATCGGCTCACGGAGGTGGCGTTCGATCTCGTTTTGCACAAAGGGCGTTGGCACCGACAGCAGGGCAAACCCTTCGGTGATGACAAGCGGCTGAACAAGCTTCAACCAGGCTCTTTGCTGAGGAGTGAGAACGGTGACGGTGGAATCCCCGTTTACGGCTCCGCCAGAGTCGCCGTTGAGTTCGGCGACCACGTTGTTCCAGATGGCGACGAAGGGGGGATCGGGGTCAGCAGTCAATGACGAGAACCCCCTCGAGGCCGATCAAGAGACGACCAAAGGAACGATGACGAACTGTCCACATAGTTATCCACAGCCTGTGGAGATAGGACAGCCGCCGTCGCTCTGTTGTCTACTGGCGGGAACGCTGCAGGCCGGGGCTCGTCACAGTGGTAGTGAGGACTGTGGGCTCGCGACGTTGTGGGCATCCTCGCTCTGTTGTCTGTCGCCATTCCGTTATCGAAACGGCATTGGCAGAAGCTAACAGTTTTCTGCTCGGGTGCCAACCGTTCTGCAACATTGTTTGCGGCTTTGATCGCGGGTCCTGAAACTGCGTGACGGCTGTGGTGGTTGTGAACCGGTCGGCCACTCGCAGGGCCTCGTCGGGCGAGGTTTGACCCAGCGAATTCTCGTCAGTACCCTCGAACAGTCGCCCGAACGTGGCGGTACGGCTGCGAACCAGGAATCTCTGGAGACCGCGCCGGTTAGCAAGCGAGACGGACGAGCTTACCAACGGCAATCGCGTCCCCACCGGCATGAGGATTCATCGGAGTGGGTTGCGGATGCCACACGCAACGAGGAGTGAACAGCCGTGGCCAAGGGCAAGCGGACCTTTCAGCCCAACAACCGCCGCCGGGCGCGGGTGCATGGGTTCCGGCTGCGGATGCGCACCCGGGCAGGCCGAGCGATCGTGTCGAACCGACGCGGCAAGGGTCGCCGCAAGCTGACTGCGTGATTCGACGCGGGATCTAGCGCGGTGCTTCCGGCGCAGTACCGGATGACGCGGTCCACGGAATTCGGTGCCACGGTCAGTCAAGGGGTGCGGGCGGTGCAGCCCGATCTCGTGGTGCACGCGTTGCGGTCTACTGCGGGCACCGCTGACGGCGGACCTCGCATCGGTCTGGTGGTCTCGAAATCCGTTGGCAGCGCTGTACAACGACACCGGGTGGCCCGTCGGCTGCGCCATGTGGCGCGCACGATGATCGACGAACTGGACGCCGAGGACCGGGTGGTCATCCGGGCGCTGCCGAGCAGCAGGCATGCCATCTCGGCGCGACTCGAACAGGAACTGCGGACGGCGCTGCGCCGGACCCGGCCGCGAAACGGGGTACCACGCTGATGTCAGTAGGTTCGACCGCCGCACGGGGCGCAATCTTCGTCATCGAGCTGTACCGGCACACCGTGTCGCCGATGCGGATGCCGACGTGCCGGTTCAGCCCGACCTGTAGCCAGTACGCGGTCGAGGCGCTCACCGAGTACGGCTTGATCCGTGGTGGTTGGCTGGCGGTGGTGCGGCTGCTGAAGTGCGGACCGTGGCATCAGGGAGGATGGGACCCGATACCCGAGCGCCGCCGCGCTGCGCACGTACACGGCAGCGAGGACACACAGGCCGCCGACGATCTCTGGGATACCCCAGCGTTGCGAGGAAAGAGCAAAACGCGTGTTTGATTGGTTCAGCCTCGACGTCATCTACTGGCCCGTGTCGGCGATCATGTGGGTCTGGTACAAGGCGTTCGCCTTCGTTCTCGGCCCGTCGAACTTCTTCGCATGGATGCTCGCGGTGATGTTCTTGGTCTTCACGCTGCGCGCGATCCTGTACAAGCCGTTCGTCCGCCAGATCCGGACGACGCGGCAGATGCAGGAACTGCAGCCACAGATCAAGGCGCTGCAGAAGAAGTACGGCAAGGACCGCCAGCGGATGGCGCTGGAGATGCAGAAGCTGCAGAAGGAACACGGCTTCAACCCGCTGATGGGTTGCCTTCCTGTGCTGGCGCAGCTGCCGGTGTTCCTCGGGCTCTATCACGTGTTGCGGTCGTTCAACCGAACGGTCGTCGGCGGGTTCGGCGGCAGCTTCGGGCCGCACCTGTCGGTGGAGCAGAACCGGGCGACGGGCAACTACATCTTCAGCCCGGCCGACGTCGGTCACTTCCTGGACGCAAACCTGTTCGGCGCGCCGCTGGGCGCGTCGATGACTCAGTCGAGCGGTCTGGACGCGTTCACGGAATTCAGCCGCGGGGCCGTGATCGGAGTCGGCCTGCCGGTGATGATCATGGCCGGCATCGCGACGTACTTGAACAGCCGTGCATCGATCGCGCGGCAGAGCCCCGAGGCGGCTGCGAACCCGCAGACGGCGATCATGAACCGGCTGATGCTGTACGTGTTCCCGTTCGGCGTGGTCGTCGGCGGGATCTTCCTGCCATTGGCGATCATCTTCTACTGGTTCGCGAACAACATCTGGACGTTCGGGCAGCAGCACTACGTGTTCGGACACATCGAGAAAGAGGAAGAGGCGAAGAAGCTCGAGGCGCAGGAGCGGCGGGCGGCCAACGCACCTCCACCCGGCGCCAAACCGAAGCGGGCGCGCAAGGCGCCGACCGCCGCGACCGATGAGGTGTCGGACGCCGAGCCGTCGGGAACCGAGTTGGGGACCGACGGGAACGCGCCCGATTCCAGTGCGAGTAAGCCAAGTGGGGGCAATACATCGGGCAACACGGCACCGCGCCCAGGAGCGACTCCGCGCCCGGGCGCGCGGCCCAAGAGACGGAAACGTTGACCGGAGCAGTATCCGGTGGATGAGGGAGAGACAGACATGACGGACGCCGAAACGACCGAACGCAGCGACGAGTTGGTGGACGACGAGAACGGCACGGACAGTGCGCCCGCCCGCACCGACGATCTTGAAGAGCGATTGGTGGCCGAGGGCGAGATCGCCGGCGACTATCTCGAAGAGTTGTTGGACCTGTTGGATTTCGACGGCGACATCGATCTGGACGTCGAGGGCGACCGCGCGGTGGTGAGCATCGACGGCGGTGACGAGTTGTCCAAGTTGGTGGGTCGCAAGGGTGAGGTACTGGACGCGCTTCAGGAGTTGACCCGGCTGGCGGTGCATCAGAAGACCGGTGAGCGCAGCCGGCTGATGCTCGACATCGCCCGCTGGCGCCGGCGCCGTCGCGAAGAGCTGGCCGCGCTGGGTGACAAGGTGGCGCACCGGGTGCTCGAGACGGGGGAGCGAGAAGAGCTGTCGCCGATGACGCCGTTTGAGCGGAAGATCGTGCACGACGCGGTGGCGGCCGTCGACGGTGTGCACAGTGAGAGCGAGGGCGTTGAGCCGTCGCGACGCGTCGTCGTTCTGCTCGACTGAGAACCGAGTTACATATATGTAGTTCGCGCCGCGACTACCCGTTCGGGCCCGCGAGATCCGGAGGATGTTTCACGTGAAACATGTGGAGGTGTCCGCGGCGCCCCGAGCCGCCGAGACCCTCTTCGGATCCAGGATGGATCGAGCCCAGCGGTACGCGGAAATCCTGGCCGGCGCCGGCGTGGAACGGGGGCTGCTCGGACCCCGCGAAGTGGACAAGTTGTGGGACCGCCACATATTGAATAGCGCCGCGGTCGAGGAACTGCTAGGGGCCGACGAGCGGATTGCCGACATCGGTAGTGGAGCGGGCTTGCCCGGGATACCGTTGGCGTTGGCCCGGCCGGACTTACGGCTGACGCTCATCGAACCACTCCTTCGGCGTAGTGAGTTCCTGCGCGAGGTGGTCGACGATCTCGGTCTCGAGATCACGATCGTCCGGGGACGGGCCGAAGATCGGTCCGTGCAACAGCAAGTGGGGGAGATGGACGCGGTTGTCTCCAGGGCAGTGGCGTCGCTGGACAAGCTGGCCAAGTGGAGCGTGCCGCTGCTGCGTCCCGGTGGACGGATGGTGGCGATGAAGGGCGAGCGTGCCGAGGAAGAGATCCGGGAGTACCGGCGTGTGATGGCGGCGGCCGGTGCATTCGATGTAAGGGTGATGAGATGTGGCGCGGACTACTTGGATCCACCCGCGACCGCGGTCGTGGCGCAGCGGGAAGCACCGGTGCGGGTAATCAAGCGGCCGCCACGAACGGGCAGGAGAAGCCGATGAGTCCGGTCCCCGAGGGCGCACCGACGCCCGGCGGAGCGCGGCCGGATGTTTCACGTGAAACATGGACCGACGATGTTTCACGTGAAACATGGACCGACAACGTCGAGCTGGATACGCCGATCGGCGCCGAAGCTCAGCGCGCGATGCAGCTGCTGCACGCCCGCCACGGCCAGCTACCGCGACCTTCGCATCAACGTGTCTTCACCATCGCCAACCAGAAGGGAGGCGTGGGCAAGACGACAACGGCGGTCAATGTGGCCGCCGCGCTGGCGCTGCAAGGGCTGCGCACCCTGGTGATCGATCTTGACCCGCAGGGCAACGCCAGCACTGCGCTGGGTGTCGAGCATCGGGAGGGGACACCGTCGTCCTATGAAGTTCTGATCGGAGAGATTCCACTGCGCGACGCGCTGCAGCGCAGCCCGCACAGCGAGCGCCTGTTCTGCGTCCCGGCGACCATCGATCTCGCGGGTGCGGAGATCGAATTGGTCAGCATGGTGGCGCGGGAGGGCCGACTGCGTACCGCGCTCGTGGAGCTCGCCCAGTACGACTTCGACTACGTCTTCATCGATTGCCCACCATCGCTGGGACTGCTGACCATCAATGCACTCGTGGCCGCCCCCGAGGTGCTGATCCCAATCCAGTGCGAGTACTACGCCCTCGAGGGGGTGGGGCAGCTGCTGCGCAACATCGAGATGGTCAAGTCGCACCTCAATCCTCATCTGACGGTGTCCACCGTGATCCTGACGATGTACGACGGCCGCACCAAGCTGGCCGATCAGGTCGCCGCGGATGTGCGGGCACACTTCGGCGACAAGGTGCTGCAGACCATCATCCCGCGCAGCGTCAAGGTGTCCGAGGCGCCCGGATACGGAATGACGATCCTCGACTACGACCCCGGCTCCCGGGGTGCGATGAGCTACATCGACGCCAGCCGCGAAATCGCCGAGCGCACACCGTCATCCACGAAGGGACAGTCATGACCCAGCCGACACGCAAGAGGAGCGGCCTCGGGCGCGGCCTCGCGTCGCTGATTCCCACGGGTCCGGCCGACGGCGAGGCGGTTGTACCCGGTCACCGGATGGGCGACGCGGCCGCCGACGTCGTCCTCGGTGGAGCCCCGGTGCATGACGGCGCCGACGTCGGCGCTGTCTACCGCGAGATCGACCCGGCGGCGATCGACCCGAACCCGCGACAGCCTCGCCAAGTCTTCGACGAGGAAGCGCTCGCCGAGCTTGTTCACTCCATCCGCGAGTTCGGCCTCATGCAGCCGATCGTCGTGCGCGCGGCACCGGCGACGGCTCCCGGCGCGCCGCCGCGATATCAGCTCGTCATGGGGGAGAGGCGCTGGCGCGCGGCTCAGCAGGCCGGTCTGGCGACCATCCCCGCGATCGTGCGAGAGACCGCCGACGACAGCATGCTGCGCGACGCCCTGCTGGAGAACATCCACCGTGCCCAGCTGAACCCGTTGGAAGAGGCCGCGGCGTATCAGCAGCTGCTCGACGAGTTCGGCGTCACCCACGACGAACTCGCTGCCCGGATCGGGCGGTCCCGTCCGCTGATCACCAACATGATCCGGTTACTGCGGCTGCCGATCGCGGTGCAGCGGCGGGTGGCCGCAGGCGTGTTGTCGGCCGGGCACGCTCGCGCTCTGCTTGCCCTCGAGGGAACCCCGGAGCAGCAGGAGGAGCTGGCGGCACGCATCGTCGCCGAGGGCCTTTCGGTGCGCGCCACCGAAGAGGCGGTCACGCTGGCGAACCGCGAAGACACCGCGACGCCGTCCGCGCCGCGCCGCAAGCCGATTCACATGCCGGGTTTGCAGGACGTTGCTGAACGGCTGTCGACGGCATTCGATACCCGCGTCACGGTCAGTCTTGGCAAACGTAAGGGCAAGATCGTGGTCGAGTTCGGATCGGTCGACGACCTACAGCGGATAGTCGACCTAATGAGTTTGTCAAAGGGCTGACCTACGACACGGCGTAATTACGTCACTGTGACACAAACCCCGCAAGCAGCACGCCCCCACGGCCTTCACGAAGGAAAATCCATGTGTAGCAACAGGATTCGATCCGAGCGCTGCGGCCGATGAACGAAGCCGGCGAATGCGGGCAGTCGGCGGCGCATCCTTCTATCCTGGAGTGGCAGCTGTGCATTTCAGCACCGCATAGAACTCGGGGAGTTTAGTGGCAGCGCGAATCACGCCCCTGCGGCTCGAAGCGTTCGAGCAGCTGCCCAAGCACGCACGCCGATGCGTGTACTGGGAGGTGGATCCGTCGACCTTGGGTGCCGACGATCACCTGAGCGACCCCGAATTCGAGAAGGAAGCGTGGCTGTCGATGGTCATGCTCGAGTGGGGTTCGTGCGGTCAGATGGCGGTGCACTGCCGTGACGGCGGGCCGACGGCCGGCGACATTGATGACCCCGCGATGCCACTGGGTGCGGGGGACAGCCCATGCCTGGGGTATGCGTTCTACGCGCCGCCGGGGGCGGTACCCCGCGCTCGCCGGTTCCCCACCGGGCCGGTGAGCGCCGACGCCGTCCTGCTCACCTCACTCGGCGTCGAATCCGGCCAGGATGCCGAGGGGTTGTCCCGGCACCTGCTTGCATCGGTAGTCGGCGATCTCGTCCGCCGCGGCGTGCGGGCGCTCGAAGCGTTCGGGCATACCGCCGAGGTGACCGAACTTGCGGACCCGCAACGGGTGTCGCCCGAGTTGCGTCCCATCGTCGAGGTGCTCGGCGACTGCTCGGTAGAGCAGTGCGTGATGGACGCCGACCTGTTGCTGGACGCCGGCTTCGTCGTCGCCACGCACCACCGGTACTTCCCGCGGCTGCGGCTCGAACTCGAGCAGGGATTGGGCTGGAAGGCCGATGTCGAGGCGGCGTTGGAGCGGCTGCTGGAATCCGCGCAGCTGCAACAGCCGGTCGGTGCGGGTGCGAGCCCCTGTTCCTAGGTGATCAGGTCGGGCTGACGCGACCGGCCTGCTCGACCGACAGTTCGTGAGCCAGCAGCTCGGCGAATGTGAAGGTGCCCGTTGGGCGGTCGTTCTTGCCGAGCAGATACAGCCGCTTGACGGCGGCAAGGACGCCTTCGGCGATCGAGTCGCGGGTCTGCGCTTGCACAAGCATGTCTCGGTCGCGCGGATTGGTGATGTAGCCGACGTCGACCTGGATGCTGGGCATCCGGGTCAGCCGCAGCAGATCCCAGGTCCGCCCGTGGGTGCGGCAGTCCCGTAAACCGGTGCGCGCCACCACTTCTCGTTGAATGAAGTCGGCCAGATTGCGCCCGATGGTGGACACCGACCCGTGCGAGTTGCCGAAGTGGAATGACGCCACACCGTTGGCGGACGGGCCGGATTGAGTGGCGCACCGCAGGCTGATCATCAAATCCGCGCCGACGGTGTTGGCCGTCGCGGCGCGCTCGACATCGGAGGGCGCACGGTTGACCGGCCGTGACAGGAACGTCTCCATGCCGATAGCCGTCATCCGGCCCTCAAGCCGACTTCCCAAGTCCCACAAGATGTCGGCCTCGCTGATCGGCCCCGCCGGGCCGTTCATGATCAGGCCGTGATCGGCACCGCCGCGGCCGGGATCGATGATGATCCGCTTGCCCGACAGCCGTGGGCCGGAGCGGCGGACCGACTCTTCTTCGCGGATGGCGTGCAGGGATCCGCCGGTAACCCGCGAACCCAGAAAGTACAAGGAGCGCAACGTTTCCGGGCCGCAGATCCCGTCCGGATAGAGTCCGTACTCACGCTGGTACGACATCAGCCCGTTGTGCGTCTGCAGGCCGAAGTGGCCGTCGACGAGACCGGTGTAGAAGCCGAGGTCCTGCAACCGGGCCTGCAGCGTCGCGACGTCGTCGCCGTACATCGGCGCACCGAACTGGTGATTGAGCGTGCGTGCACCCAACCGGTACGAAGCTTCCTTCAGCGCGCGGAAAGTCGCCTCACCGACGATGCCGTCTACCAGCAATCCGCGGTGCTGCTGAAACGCGCGCACGGCATGGTCGAGTTCGCCGTCGAAGACATCCACGACGACATGCTTACCGGTGGTCAGATCGTCGTCTGGGCCATCGATCAGCCCCAACGCCGCCAGTGCCGCCCGGATCTCGGTGACCGCTCCCCCGCGGTCACCGCGACGCAGACTCGACATACTCGACCCTTTCCCCGGCTGCCTTGCGGGCCGTCAGTTGTCAGCGGAAATGGCACAGACGAAGCAAAGACAGGCTAGGCAGCATTGTCGCAGACGGTTCCCACTTTCGAGAAAACCCCAGGCGGGTGTCCGGACGCCGGATCGCGGCGTTAGACCACGTCAGCGAGCTCGCGCAGCAGCGCGGCCTTGCCCTTCGCGCCGACGATCCGCTTCACCGGGACGCCGTCCTTGAACAGGATCATTGTCGGGATCGAGACCACCTGAAAGTCGCGCGCGGTGGCGGGGTTGGCGTCGACGTCGATCTTGGCCACCGTCAGCGCGCCGGCCTTCTCGTTGGCGAGCTCCTCGAGCACCGGAGCGACCATCTTGCACGGCCCGCACCAGGTGGCCCAGAAGTCAACCAGCACTGGGGTGCTGCTCGACAGCACGTCGTCGGAGAACGAGTCGTCGGTTACGGCGACCGTTGCGGAAGTCTTCTCGGTCATAGCGGTGCTCCAATCAGATCGGTGCTGTCATCGGTTGTGGCAGAAGCTTTTTCAGCGATCCAGCGTTCGGCGTCTATCGACGCCGAACAGCCGGTGCCTGCTGCGGTGATGGCTTGACGGTAGGTGTGGTCGACGAGGTCGCCGCAGGCGAACACCCCTTCGACGGAGGTGCTTGTGGTGCGGCCCTCGACGAGCACGTAGCCCTCCGGGTCGAGGTCGACCTGGCCGCGCACCAGTTCAGAGCGGGGGTCGTGGCCGATGGCGACGAACACACCCGTGACCGCCAGCGAGGACTCCTCGCCGGTGACCGCGTTGCGCAGCCGCACACCGGACACCTTCGGATCGCCCTCGATCGCGATCACCTGGGTGTTGGTGAGGAACTTGATCTTCTCGTTGGCGCGGGCGCGGTCCAGCATGATTCTGGAGGCGCGGAACTCCTCGCGGCGGTGGATGAGGGTGACGCTGCGGGCGAACCGGGTCAGGAAGGTGGCTTCCTCCATCGCCGAGTCGCCGCCGCCGATCACCGCGATGTCCTGGTCGCGGAAGAAGAACCCGTCACAGGTGGCACAGGTGCTCACGCCCATGCCGATCAGCGCTTCCTCACCGGGCACGCCAAGGTGCCGGGCGGCCGCGCCCATCGCGAGGATGACGGCGCGCGCCTGATATGTCTCGTCGCCGACGGTTACGGACTTGACGGGCCCGTCCAGGGAGACCGCGTCGACGTCCTCCGTCCGCAGATCCGCGCCGAAGCGCAGCGCCTGCTCACGCATCTCGTCCATCAATTCGGGTCCGGTGATGCCCTCGCGGAAGCCGGGGTAGTTCTCCACCTCGGTGGTGGTCATCAGCGCGCCACCGAACTGGGTGCCCTCGAACACCAGCGGTTTGAGCTGGGCGCGGGCGGCGTAGATGGCGGCCGTGTAGCCAGCCGGACCAGAGCCGATGACGATGACGTCATGAACGGTAGATGAGGAGGTCATGCGAGCCTTTCTGCCGTCTCACGTCGGCACGTGTACAAACACCAGCGTATGCCGGGGTGTTCCCCGCGGCCTGCATGACAGATTACGGACGAGTGACCAACGTGTTGGCCAGCAGGCCGGTGTGAGCTGAATTGCACCCCGGCTCGACGACCAGCACGAGGAGTGTCCGCGGCGTGTCGGCGGCCAGCAGCATGAGCACCGCGGGCTGCCCGTGCATGTCGACCGGTTGCGCGCCGAGCACCGCCGTCGCCGCCGAGTAGCCCAGTCCGGACAGACAGGACGCACGCCGTTGCGGGTCGGCGAGCGGGCCGTAGTCGGGGCTCCGTGCGAGCAGGCCGACGATCTGGGGATCCGACAACGGAAGGTCGCTCGGTGGCCGCGACACCGTGATGCTCTCGGCGGTCGGCCCGGCAGGGCGGGTCGGCGCAGGTTCGCGCGTCAGCATCACCCCGCCGAGGACCGCGCCAACGATCGTTGCGCCGACACCGGCCACGAGCCCGATCACCTGCCATCGTGGGGTGTGCCGAACCGAATGGGCGGGCTCGCGGGGCGGCCGATGCGGCGGTGCGGCCTGCAGCGCGGTGCCAATCCGCGCGGTCACCTCGGCAGGGACATCGGGTGCGGACGCGTCGTCAGTGCCGAGATCGGCCAGGTCACGGCGGACACGGTCGAGTGCTGCCAGCATTTCTGCGGCGGCCCTGTCGGTGCGAATCCGCTGGCGCAGCGCTGCCGCGGTGTCGTCGTCGAGCAGGCCCGCCTGCAGGTTGGCGAGCGTTTCGAGGGTGAGCGGTTCTGGTTCGTGGCCCGCGCTGCCGTCCATCGCTGCCCCCGCCGGTTGTGCCACGCCCTGACGCAAGCCAGTCTCCACCACGCACGGTTAGACGGCCGCGTGGCTGTCACGGTTCCACGGATCACTCACTGAGCCGCTCAGCGGCCGCGGCGGCGCCGGCGTTGAAGTATTCGAGCGCCTCGGCCAGCTTGGCCCTGGCGCGCGAACAGCGGCTCTTCACAGTGCCCTCTGCAATGCCGAGCATGCGCGCGGTCTCGGCGACGGAGTAGCCCTGCATGTCGACCGCGACCACCGCGGCACGCTGTTCGACGGGAAGCCGCATCAGGGCACGTTCCACCACGACCGCGGTGTCCACCCGCGGCGTCGGATCGCCGACATGGCAGACATCGTCCTCAAGGGTGGTGGTCGGGTGTGTCTTGTTGCGCCGCAACCGGTCGAGGCATGCGTTCACGACAATGCGGTACAGCCAGCTGCTGACCGCGGAGTCGTGGCGGAAGGCGGGCGCGTTGCGATGCGCCGACAGCATCGCATCCTGCAGTGCGTCCGCGGCGTCCTCTGGGTTGCGGCTGGTGATCTGCGCCAGCCGGTGTAGCTGGCGGTGGTGGCGGTAGAACAGCTCCTCGAACGCGTACTGGTCACCGGCGACGTGTGCAGTCAGCAACTCGGCGTCTGTCCGGTCGATTCCCCCGCAGCTCCCCACAGCCGAACACTAAACGCCGCCGGGGGTGGGTCAGGACACAAGTTTGCGGCGCTGGGGATGGAGCCGTCAGTCCGCCAGTCAAGACGCAGCTTTGAGCGTGATCTCGGCGATGTCGGAGCGGCTCTGGCCGTTGACTTGGCCCAGCGTGGAGACCCAAACCAGCACGTTCGACACCGGGGCCGCGTCGTTGACCTCGATCGTGTTCGAGCCGGGCTTGAGGGTGGTGGCTGACGTCAGCTCGGTGGTGTCGCCCAGCGACGAGGGTGTGGGCGTCTGCGACGAGCGGATCTCCACTGCGGTGCCGGTGCTGTTCAGGTTGATGGTGACCTCGGCCAGCTTGGTGGGCTTTGGCAGCTGAAGCATCAGGCCGACGCCGTTCTTGAAATTCGGGAACGGCACGGGATCCGTGTATGTGTCGATGGGCCACACGGTCGAGGGGTTGCCGTCGATCGCCAGCGGAGCCGCCTCAGGTGAGTCGGCCTCGCCCTCGGGTGAAAACACCGTCGCGCGAACAGGTTTCACGGCGGTGCCGGAGTCGCTGGGCTGCGCGGACGATGACGGCGAGTTCAGACCCAGCTCGTCGCCGCCCAGACCGCCGCCGACGTCACCAAAGATCCGGCTCAACACGGAAGCCAACACGATCAACGCGACGACGATGATCGCACCGCCAACGCCCAGCCCGATCATCAGTCCCTTGCGGCGGCGTGCCGCGGACTCTGCGTCGTCGGTGGGCGCACCGCGGAACCGGGACGGCGGCGGGACCTCGGGTTCGTCGACAGGGGAGATCAGCTCGGTGCGGTCGGCGATCGCGGTTGCCTGCTGCAGCAGGTTCAGCAGGGTGGGGGCGCTGCGGATGCCGCCGCCTTCCTGCACCGCACGCGCGGCCGCCGCGGAGATCTGGAACGGGATGTCGCGGTCGACGGCCCGCGGTTCGATGGGCTGGCCTGCCGCGTCGAGCTCAGCGGGCGCCAACCCGCTGCGAACCCCGGACTCGGGCAGCGGCCACCGGTTGATCAGCAGCGCGTAAAGCGCGGCGCCGATGCCGCGGATGTCGTCCTCGGGCGTTGCGTCGGGCAGCGTCGCCGGGAACGCCAGCGCCACGTCGCCTTCGATGCTCACCCGCACGCGGCTGGGATGGTCGATCGACAGCGCAACTCCCGAGCGATGGGCGGCCTCGGCGGCCGCGGCAAGCGATTGAATGGCGCGGGCCCCGCCGATCGGTGACGGCGACGTGTCGGCCACCTCGGGCAGCGAGCCCCCGCGGATCCACTCAGAAACCACAAGCCCGCCGGAGCCGGTACTGGTCACGTCGAGCACCCGCGCGACGCCCGGCATGTCAAGGCGGCTCAGCTTCAGCGTGCGGGACAGGATCTTCTGCACCTGCTCGTCGGGCAGCGTCGCATCCGGGTCGACGAAGGTCAGTGCGACCTGGCGGTCCAGCGCGGTGTCGAGCGCCTGCCAGAACTGCAGGTTGGGCGGGCCGCCGTGGAACACCAGCAGCCGGTAGCGGCCACCGCCGATGGTGGCCCCGGGAATGAGGTGGACGTCCTCATCGGAGGTCGCGGCCTCGATGGGTGGCTCGTGGGGTACGTCGAAGGGCAGCGATTCGCGGGTGGGATCGCCGGCGTAGTCGGAGGGCGGGCGGCCGGAGACGGGCATCGGCGCGGTGCCGTTCGCGGCCGCGGGAAACGTTTCCGTTTCCTCGGGCGCAGGCACGGCGTGCTCGAAGTCACCAGCAGGCAGGTCAGGCCGGAAGTCGTCGGCCGACGGGCGCGGGATCTTGGTCGTGGCGGTGCCGTCAGGGCCTGCGGCGGCGCCGGTCGCTTGGTCGTCGGTCACCGCGGGTCCCTTCCTCATCCAGTCCTCGGCAACGCCTGCCGGAGGCCCGCGCCGGGCCGCCGCCGGGAATTGACGGTGCCGTGACGCGTACGAATTCCTCTGATCAGCGTACGTGAGGGGGCGGCCCGGCCGTGGCCGGTCGGGCGTGGCGATAGGCGGTACGGCTACCGCCACGCGCGGGCCGAGACGACGCCGAACGGCGGCCAGGGCGGCCAGAGCGTCGGGCACCCGAGCGGCCAACATCACGCCCACGATGATCGGCACCATGATGAGGCCGAGCACGAAGAGCCGCAGCAGTGAGCCGGCGCCGCCCCAGTTGCGCGTCAGGGATTCCAGCCCGAGGAGTTGATCGACGATATGGGCGGTGAGGCCTGCGACCATCGACGCGGCGATCGTCACCAGAATGGTGCGCACCACCGCGAGGCTGATCAGCCTCCCGCCGGGGGGATTCAGGCTTGCGCGCAACAGGAAGTAGCCCACGGTGGCGCCGGCAAGAAAACCCAGCCCGTTGGCCAGCCCGAGGTAGCCCGCGACCAACTCCCGGTCGTCCGTCAGGTAGGGCGCGGTCAGCGACGCCGCGATCTTCACGGTCGTGATCACCACGATCAGCAGTATCGGCGTCCACGGCTGCTCGCGGGCGTAGAACACTCGAAGCTGAAGCAACACAAGGGCATACGGGATCAGGGTGAAGGCCGACAACGTGATCGCCATGCCGAGGTAGCCGGCGTCGACCTCACCAAAGTTGCCGTACGCGAACAGCGCGCTGCCGATCGCGGGGCCACCGACGGTCATCATCGCGACGATCGGAATCAGGGTGACCATCGTCAGCCGGGTGGACAGCGACAGATCGGCCAGCACCGCCGGGACGTCGTTGGCCGCCGCGTTGCGGCTCAGCCGCGGCATCACCACAGTCAACACCGTTACGCCAATCATGCCGAACGGCAGCATCAGCACCAGCCAGGTGTAGTTGTAGATCGCCGGTCCGGAAGCTGCTGCCTCACTGGCGATCCGGTTGCCGACGATCAAACCGATCTGGCTGATCAACACGTACAGCACCATGGCCGCCGCCATCGTGCCGAACTTCTTGAGCCGGTCGTCGATGCCCCACAGCGGGCGCAGGCTGACTCGTTCCTGACGGATGGCCACAAGCAGCACCGCGGTCTGCGCGAACACGCCGAGCGTCGTGCCGATACCGAGCACAAGCAGCTTGGCATCGCCCATCTCGGCGGGGTCGAGCGAAAGTTCGCCCGGCACAAGGACGTACAGACCCAGTGTGGCGATCGCGACGATGTTGTTGACGACGGGCGCCCAGGCCGGCGGGCCAAACACGTTGCGGGTGTTGAGGATCGCCATGAACACCGAGGACAGGCCATAGAACAACACCTGCGGCAGCAGCAGATAGGCGAACGCTGTCGTCAGTGACCGGTCGACCTGGGTGTCGCTGCCCAGCATGAGCCGAACCAACAGGGGAGCGGCGGCCACCGACAGCACGGTGACCACTACCAGCAGCGCGGTGGCCAAGGTGACGAGTCGACGCACGAATGCGGTTCCGCCGTCGGGGTCGTCGCGCTCGGCCCGCGCCAGCACCGGCACGAAGATCGCCGTGAACGTCGCCTCCAGCACCAGGGCGGCGATCAGGTTGGGCAGCTGGTTGGCCACCGAGAACGCCGACGACAGCGCGGCGCCGAGGATCGTGGCCAGCAGCACGATGCGGGTGAAGCCGGTGATCCGGCTGACCAGCGTCGCGAACGCCATGCCCCATGACCGCGACACCACCGCCGCGTCGGACAGCTCTGGGCGTCCGGCCCGCCGCCGGGGCGCCGGTCCCCGGGGCAGCCGCGGCGGGGCCGGGGGCATCCGACGGGCGGGAGGGTAGTGGCGCGGCGGGACAGTGCTGGGCGGCAGTCGCTGCGGACGCGGCCCGCCCGCGGTTGTCATTGTTCACCGCCGGTTGAACCGGTGAGACCTTCCCCGCCGGCGGACCGGCTCATGGCGCGCGATGAATCGTCGGCGTCCTTCGCGTAGGCGATCGCGACGTCGATGGGATCCGGCCGGTCCAGGTCGGCGCGGTCCGGCTGACCGCGGAACCGGTGCCACAGTCGTCGCCCCGCAAGCAGGACAAGCACCGCACCGGCCGACAGCGTGATGAAGAACAGCACCTTGCCGTACGCGTTGGAGTGCACCGAGAGCCGCACCGGCTCACCCAGCGGCAAGCCGTCAGCGGTGCGCAGCGCGACGTCCACCGCGACGCGCTGGGTGAAGTGCACCTCGATCGGCACCTTCAGCGGCAGATAGCCCGGCGGCAGCACGATCTCGCCCATATCGGTGACCGACATCCCTGGCGGAGCGTCTATCTGCAGGCGGACTCTTATCGGCACCGGCAGGTCGTTGCGCAGCGCGAGCGGCAGCGGGCTGTGCTCGGTGGCCAGCGTGTACGAGCCGCCGGGGTTGACGATGGTGACCGCCCCGAACAGGTCGTCGACGGTGTGCCCGACGGTCGTCAGCCGCTGCTGGGCCAGGCCATTGCGGGCGTCCGGCGGCACCGACTGGCTCAGCGCCCGCAGCATGTCCTCGCGCAGAGGCGCGGTGTACTGCCCGCCGGTCAGCCCGGTGCGTTCGTCGGCGGTCAGCGTCGACGTCAGCCCCGACAGCCGCCCGTTCACCGCCGCGAGGCCCGAGACGACGCCGTCGTCGAAGCGCCCGCGCGGATTGCCCAACGCACCGTCGGGCCGCGGGGCGAGGTTCTGCGGCGGCACGGCGTTGGCCTCGGCGATCACCGCGGCCAGCGGCCGCGGCACAGCCAGCCCAGCGTGAATGGTGGAGGCCACCGCGGTGAGTATCGCCTGCGCATCTTCGCCTTGCAGGCTCCAGGCCAGCGGCGGCGCCAGGATCTGAGTGCGCGGCTCGGCATCGGTGTGCAGGCCGCGCCACAGCAGCGAGCCGAGCGCGTCCTGGCGGCGAGCCACCGCAGAATCGTGTTTGACGGGGATGTCCAGCGACGGGTCCAGGTACGACGGTGACGCCGGTTCACTGCCCGCGCCAGCCAGAGCGGCGCCGACGGTCGGGTCGAACGGCGCGGTCACCAGCTGCGGCGTGTATCTCAGCGGCTGGACGTCGGCGGTCGCCGGTTCGCCGGTGGCGGAGTCTTGAGCAGTGACATTCGCGGCGCCGATCGCGACCGTAGGGCCCTGCGCCGACAACAACTCAACGGCGGGCCCGGTGAGCGGCCCGTCGCCGACCAGGGTGGCGCCGCGGATCGACGTGATGCCCAGAATCTGGTCGACGATGTCGGCGGCGCCGTTGGTGGCGGTCGCGCTGAGGCCCCGATCGCCGACCCGCTGCAGTGCGTCGAGGTCGGCCTGCGAGTAGGTCGTGGCCGCAGCACACATCCGCTGTGCCAGCGCCCTGAGCCGGTTGAGCCAGCCGATCGCGGCGCCCTGGCCTGTACCAGGATGCGTCGGTGTGCCAGGTCCGGCGTCGGGGGCGTCGTTGACGACATAGCCGCCCGCCATCGCGTTGACGGTGACCAGCAGGTCGGGGTCGACGGCCAGGCACATCGCGTTGCGCATCTCGCCGCCGGGATCGACCGGCGGGCTGGTCGCGAAGTCGACCGCCGACAGCAGCGTGTCGAGCCGGCCGCCAGGCGCCAGCGATGTCGCGAGATCGTCGTCGATCAACCGCACGGGTGTGGTGCCACCGGGCGCGCCTGCTGCCAGCCGTGGCCGGTCCGCCAGTGACCACAGCATGGTCAGCCGAACAGGTTTGGAAGTGTCCGGCGGCACCACGGACGTCAGCGTGTCGGCGGCGGAGTCGGCAGCGGGCTCGGGCGGCACACCCAGTACCGGAAGCAGGAACCGGGCGTCGTCGAGGCGGGCGGGTTCGCCATAGTCGGGGGTGCCGTTGACGTTGACCATCACCGGGTACACCCCCGGTTGTTCGATGTGAAGCGACTTCAGTTCCGTCGACCGCAGCGGATAGCTCAGCGTGAACGGAACATCTTGTCCGCGAAGCAATTCCGGCGCGAGGGTGATGAAGTCGGCGACAGGCTCGTACTGGTCGACGTTGCCGCTGAGGTTGGTGCGCAGTCCGGCCGACGACGCGACGGCGGCCGCGTGCTCGAGGCGCACCATCACATCGCGGACGGGTCGGTCACCGACGTTGAGAATCGATCCGGTGACGGTGACGATCGGCTCGCTGGTGGTGGTGACCACCTCGGGGGTGACGCGGTCGATGCGCACCTGAAGAAACGGCACCGACCCCGGCTCGCCCGCGGCTGCGTTGGGGACGGCGGCTGGAGCGGCGATCATTGTCAGCAGCGCGAGGGCGGCGAGCAGACGTACCAGCACCACTCGGGCACGAATTCGCGGCACCGCGGCCGTCCTCACGGCCCTTGTCCGCAGCCGTTCGTCCGGCGAGATGTCTGTTCGTCGGGACGACGGTTGCGGGTATGAGAGTGCGTCTGGGCGCGCCGCCGCGGCGAGGTATGCGGCAGTGGCGGCAGTGACGCGGCCCCGTCGGCATGCAGCAGGTCGATCAGCTCACCGGCGACCTCGGCGAGCCGGCGTTCGTCGGCGTAGGCCAGCCGCGACGGCAATTCCTTGAGAGGCACCCACGCCACTTCACTGACTTCGACGTCCTCGTCGGAAAGCTCGCCACCGAGGAAGCGCATCAGATAGTGGTGCACGGTCTTGTGCACGCGACGACCCTCGGTGACAAACCAGTAGTCGATGCTGCCGAGCGCAGCCAGCACACCGCCCTGGATGCCTGTCTCCTCGGCGACCTCACGAATCGCGGTCTGTTCCGCGGTTTCACCGAGCTCGATGTGGCCCTTTGGCAGCGACCACAGCATCCGGCCGCGCCGGTCGATGCGCCCGATCAGTGCGGCGACCTGACCTTCCTTTGGCCCGTCGATCCCGTCGATCACCAGCCCGCCTGCGGAGGTTTCATGCACCGTACGCAGGCGATCGGCTGGCCGGCGCGGGCGGGACTTCTGCGGTTTGTTCTGGCCGCTCGGCTGATGTTTGTCGGACTGCACCGCCCCGTACTTTGCGCCGCCCGCGGCGGCGTTGTTGTGGTGCTCTGTCGATTCGGGCGGGCCCGCAGCGCGTCGGCCGCGCCGCCGCCCCCGGCGCCGTCGTGGTTTGGCCTGCTCGCCGTCCGACACCCAAGCGATAGTAGCTGCCACGTAGATTCGCTCCCGCCGCACTCACCGGTCGTGATACAGCCGTTGCACATTAGGCTGTCCGAACGTGCCCGATTCTGCTGCTGATGCCGAGCTGCTGGCCGCCGCGCAGGTTGCGCTGAACCGCAACGGCGAGGTGCTGCGCGATCTCGGCCGGGTGTTCGCTGACGCAGGCCACGATTTGTATCTGGTCGGCGGCAGCGTCCGCGACGCGCTGTTGGGGCGCCTGGACAATGACCTGGATTTCACCACCGACGCCCGCCCGGAGCAGATGCAGAAGTTGCTCAGGCCGTGGGCTGACGCCCTGTGGGATACCGGCATCGAGTTCGGCACGGTCGGCATCGGTAAGGACGGCCACCGCTTGGAGATCACCACCTTCCGCGCCGATACCTACGATCAGGTTTCGCGCAATCCGGAGGTGCGTTTCGGCGAGCGTCTCGAGGACGATCTGGTGCGCCGCGACTTCTCCGTCAATGCGATGGCGGTGCGCATCACGCCCGACGGTCCTGGCGAATTCCTTGATCCTCTAGGCGGTTTGGCGGCGCTGCGCGCCAAGGTGCTGGACACGCCGTCGGCACCGGAGGTGTCGTTCGGTGACGATCCGCTGCGGATGTTGCGTGCGGCGCGGTTCGTCTCGCAGCTCGGGTTCACCGTCGCGCCGCGGGTCCTTGCGGCGCTTCTGGAGATGGCGCCGCAACTGGGCCGCATCACCGCCGAACGGGTGGCCGCCGAACTGGACAAGCTGCTGTTGGGCGCGGACCCGGTCGCAGGCATCGATCTGATGGTGCAGACCGGTCTCGGCGATGTGGTGGTGCCGGAGGTCGGCGCGATGCGGATGGCCATCGACGAACACCACCAGCACAAGGACGTCTACTGGCATTCGCTGACGGTGCTGCGTCAGGCGATGGATCTCGAGGAGGACGGGCCGGATCTGGTGCTGCGGTGGGCGGCGCTGCTGCATGACATCGGCAAGCCGGGCACCCGTAAGCACGAGCCCGACGGCGGCGTGAGTTTTCATCACCACGAGGTGGTCGGCGCGAAAATGGTCCGCAAGCGAATGCGGGCGCTGCGCTACTCCAAGCAGATGATCGACGACGTGTCCCAGCTGGTGTACCTGCACCTGCGGTTCCACGGGTACGGCGACGGCAGGTGGACCGATTCGGCGGTGCGCCGGTACGTCGCCGATGCCGGGCCGCTGTTGCCGCAGCTGCACAAGCTGGTGCGCGCCGACTGCACCACCCGAAACAAGCGCCGCGCGGCCCGGCTGCAGGCCAACTACGACGACCTCGAGCGCCGGATCGAGGAGCTGGCCGCCAAGGAGGACCTCGCACGGGTGCGACCAGACCTCGACGGCAACGAGATCATGCGGATCCTCGGTATCCCGGCGGGTCCCGAGGTGGGCGAGGCGTGGCGGTATCTGAAGGAGCTGCGGTTGGACCGCGGGCCGCTGAGCCACGACGACGCCGTCGACGAGTTGACGAAGTGGTGGAACTCGCGGAAGTAGTGCGGCGTCTAATCCGTCATGGAGTACTGCCTTGGCGACGCGGACGGCTCGGCGACCATATGGACCGCCGACCCCAACACCGATGTGGACGGCGACGGATCGCTGGACGCGGTGGGGCTGGATTTCGACGGCGATGGACTGCTCGACGATGCGATGGCCGACCTGGATGGTGACGGCCTGGCCGACCACGCGGTGCTGGATGTCGACAACGACAGCCACGGAGAGGCGTTCTACACCGACGACGGCACCGGCACTTGGGCGGTCAGCGTCGACCGGGCGGGTCAATTGCGGTGGTCCGGGCTCGACGGTGTGGAGCACACCGGCGGACCACTGGTCGACGTCGACGGCGACGGGCAGAACGACGACCGGTTGACGGATACCGACGGCGACGGGTTGGCCGACCGCGCGCTCTCCGGCGACGTGGCGTATGTCGACACCGACGGCGACGGCCGATGGGACGTCAAGCTCGCCGACTCCGACGGTGACGGTAAGGCCGACGCCGCCACCGAGCTGTAGCGGCGTGAGCTACTCGCGCCCTGGCCCCGGCGGCCCGGCGAACGCCTGCGCAATCCCGAGCCACTTTTCGGCGTCGTCACCAACGGCCTGGACATCCAAGGCCGACCGCGCCCGCCGCTGCGTGACCAGCATGCAGAAGTCCTCCGCTGATCCGGTGACGCGCTGCCCGGCGTCGTCGGGGCCCCACGACCATGTCGAGCCGTCGGGGGCACGCAGGTCCACATGGAACGGTTCCGCCGGGGGAGTGAGCCCGTGCACGGTGAACGCGAAGTCACGGGTGCGCACGCCGATATGCGCTATCGAGCGCAACCGCGCCGTCGCGGGACGCTTCACCCCGAGCGTGTCGGCGACATCCAGACCATGCGCCCAGGTTTCCATCAGCCGGGCGGTGGCCATGGACGCGGCGCTCATCGGCGGACCGAACCACGGCAGCTTGCGGCCGTCGTCGACGCCCAGGAGTTCGTCGTGCAGGCTGGCCCGAGTCTGGCGCCAATCGGCCAGCAGGCGTTCGGGCCGGAGCAGGGCCAGCTCCTCGGCGCCGGCGTCGACAAAACCCGTCGGATCCATGGCGGCCTCCGCCAGCACCGTCGCGAAGCCGGCCTCGTCGGTCACCGCGGTAAGCGCGACGCGATCCGTCCACAGCAGGTGCGCGATCTGATGAGCGATCGTCCACCCGGGAGCCGGCGTGGCTTCGGCCCACCGATCGGCAGGCAGGTCGGCGACCATGGCATCGAAGTCGTCGCTTTCCGCGCGAAGGTCGGCCACCATCGGCCCGGCTGTCGGCATGTCGGTCACCTTAGCCCGGCGCCACCGCGCGTCGGCCGACAGCGGCGTGCACCGCGAGGCCCGCGAGGTAGACCCCGGCGCCCGCGAGGGCCAGCGCCGGTTCATGGCCGTCGGCCGGAATCACGGTCGCCGCCAACGCCATTGCGAGAATGAATGACATCCAGAACACCGCATCCTGGACCGCGAACACGTGCCCGCGCAGCGCGTCGTCGACATCGAGCTGCATCGCGCTGTCCACGCAAAGTTTGACGACCTGGCCGGCCAAGCCGAGCAGGAAACCGCACGCGACCATAATCGGTAGGTGCAGACCGGCCCCGGCGAGCTGGATGAGCGCGGCGACCGCCAGGGCGCCGTTCGCGGTGCGGTAGCGGCCCCACCGCCGGACCGCCACCGGCATCACCGCGGCGGCCAGGAATTGTCCGACGCCGGTGGCCGCGAAAAACAGCACCGTGGTGCCGAATCCCGCGACCTGCTGAGTGTCGCTGTGCCGCACGATCACCAGGACAAGCAAGCTGTTGATGCCGAGCACCATCCGGTGTGCGGCCAGCCCGGCCAGCGTGGCGGCCACCGTCGGCACTGCAGCGACGGTGCGGATGCCGTGCACCCAGCCGGTGGCCACGGCGTACGCCACCGACCCGTGGATCGCCCGCGCGCTGTCGTCCGGGCCGAGGATGTGTGGTGGAAAGCGCCATGACAGCCACAGGGCGAGCGTCACAGGAATCGCGACGATCAAGATGATCGCCGCCGCGCCGGTGTCGTCGGCGCCGAACAGCCAGCGGGGCACCAGCATGAAGATGGCGCCGAGAAACGCGGCGGCCCCGCCGGTCGCCGTCGCAACAGAGTTCATCGTCACGACCTGCTCCTTCGGCACCACGTGGGGCAATGCCGCCGAAAGGCCGGACGAGACGAATCGGGTGAACCCGTTGACGATCAGGGCGGCGACCAGAACCGCCAAATCCTTCGCGCCCGTCACGAGCAATGCCGCAACGGCGAGAACCAGCAGCAGTCGGCCGAGGTTCGCGCCGACGAGTACCAGCCGCCGGTCCCAACGGTCCAGCAGCGCACCGGCAAACGGGCCAAGGACCGAGTAAGGCAGGAAGAGCACTGCGAAGTTGCCTGCGACGGCCCACGGTTCTGCGGGCCGTTCCGGGTTGAACAGAATCCCGCCTGCGAGTCCGGCGGCGAACAGACCGTCACCGAACTGACTTACCAAGCGCAGTTCCAGCAGCCGTCGGAACTCGGGCAGGGCGCGCACAGATCGCCACAGGGCGCGCACCGAGCGCCACCGGACAATCGGTGCACGCGCTTCGGCCACGGAAATCACGTCCTGTTGGTTCTACTCGGGCAATCGGCAACCCGACCCACAGTACAAATATCCCGGCGGGCCGCGCTTGTTCGCCACCACGACCCGCTGCCGGTGCCATGATGGTGAGGTGGCGCACTCAGAGGACCCGGAGGATTTCCTCGCTCCTGCGGCGCACCGGGTGCGCGCTGGAACGCTGCTGCTCGCCAACACCGATCTGCTGGAGCCGACGTTTCGGCGCAGCGTCATCTACGTCGTCGAGCACAATGACGGCGGCACGCTCGGGGTGGTGTTGAACCGGCCCAGTGAGACCGCGGTGTACAACGTGTTGCCGCAGTGGGCCAAGCTGGCCACCAAGCCCAAGACGATGTTCATCGGCGGGCCCGTGAAGCGGGACGCCGCGCTGTGCCTGGCGACGATGCGTGTCGGCATCGAGGCGAACGGGGTTGAGGGGCTCCGACACGTGCAGGGCCGGATGGTGATGGTCGACCTCGACGCCGATCCGGACACGATCGCCCCGATGGTAGAAGGGGTGCGCATCTACGCGGGCTACTCGGGCTGGACAATCGGTCAGCTCGAGGGCGAGATCGAGCGCGACGACTGGATCGTGCTGTCCGCGTTGCCATCTGATGTCCTGGTCGAGCCCCGGGTCGATCTGTGGTCGCGGGTGCTTCGCCGCCAGCCGCTGCCGCTGTCGCTGCTGGCCAGCCACCCGATCGACGTCAGCCGCAACTAGTCGGTCGGCACCGTCCGCGACATCCGGCTCGCGATGATCGCGCAGACGAACAGCTGGATCTGGTGAAAGAGCATCAGCGGCAACATGATCAGGCCTACCGCCCCGGTGCCGAAGAACACCAGCGCCATCGGCAGGCCGGACGCAAGGCTTTTCTTGGAGCCGCAGAACAGCAACACCGCGGCGTCGGCGCGGTTCAGTCGGGCCAGACGTGACACGCCGACAGTGAAGCCGAGCATGATGGCCAGCAGCGCAGCGGACACCCCCGCGACCGCGACCACCCGCCACGGGCTGACTGAGCTCCAGATGTTCTCGGCCATGCTCATCGAGAAAGCGGTGTAGACGACGAGCAGGATCGAGCCGCGGTCGAATGCCTTGGTCACCAAAGCATGCCGGTGCACCCACGCGGCCAGCCACGGCCGTAGCAATTGACCGGCGACGAACGGCAGCAACAACTGCAGCACGATGTCCAGCACGGCCGATCCGCCGATCCGCGGTGCGCCGGTGGTGTGCATCAGCAGCACGACCAGCAGTGGGGTGATCGCCACGCCGAGGATGTTGGACAGCGACGCGCTGACGATCGCCGCGGGCACGTTGCCATGGGCGATCGAGGTGAACGCGATCGAGGACTGCACGGTCGACGGAACCAGGCACAGGAACAGCACGCCGGTGTACAGACCGGGGGTCAATACCGACGGCACCAGAGCGCGCGCGGCCAATCCGAGGATGGGGAAGACGACGAATGTCGCGGCCAGCACCAGCAGATGGAGCCGCCAGTGCCGCAGCCCGTGCAAGGCCTCGGTCGGTGACAGCCGCGCGCCGTAGAGCAAGAACAGCAGTGCGATGGCGACCTTGGTCGCCACGTCGAGCACGTCCGCGAAGGTGCCGGTGGCCGGGAACAGCGCCGCGAGTGTCACGACCGCCAGCAGCGCCAGCAGGAAAGTGTCGACGGGGACACCTCTCAGCCGCTGGAGCATGCGGGCTCAGTTACAGGACAACGTGCACGTCGCGCACGCGCCGCCACAGTCCCCTCGCGAGCTGGGGGCCCAGCCGGGCCCCTCGTGGCGAGCGACTGCCTTGGCGCTCTGCCAGCACCCGGCCGCGACCGTGGCCACGGCCCCGGCGACACACACCACCACGACGAGCAGGCCTGTCTGCGGGTGGGCCGACAGCGCCACCACTCCGCCCGCGGTGAGCATGACTGCGGCGGCGAGCTGGGTCGGTGCCACGGCGCGCAACACCTGGCGGACGGGATCGTCGGCGCTGGGGCGGGTCAGCAGCCATAGGCCGAAGCCGGCGGTCGCGACGGCGGCGCACAAGCAGAGCACCGCGGCGATCAGCATGCGCCACACAATACGAGCACCACGCGCGGCCCGCCGGATGGGCCGTCCCCCGGGCGCCAGGCTTCGCCCGGGGGACGACGTCTATCCCGGCAGTCCCAGAAGTTGCGGCGATGCCGGCTGGGCGCCCTGGGCCCCCAGCTGGCTAGGGGACTGGGGCAGGACCGGTTCCGGGGTTGGCGGCGTCTGTGTCGCCGAGCCCGGAAGGCTCACCTTGAAGCCGTTGACGATCGCGTCGGTGGCGTCGGCCGCCGCGACAACCTGGTCGATACTGGTGATCACCGACAGCGTTACCAGGTACTTGTCCGGGCCTGCGGTGGCGATGACGTGGCGACGTGACGCGTTCAGCGTCATCGAGTTTTCGCGGTACGTGCCCTCGATGACCGACGACGGCATGCCGCCGAAATCGGCGAGCGACCCGTCGGTGGCACGCCAGGCCGTCAGCTGCTGGCTGTCGACGAAGCCGTGGCTGATGGCCTCCTTCTGGTCGAAATCGCCGACCAGCTTGTACACCACGACCTGCGCGTTGGACGAGTACAGACCGTTGCCGCCCACCCGGTCGGCGATCACCGCGAACGCGTCGGGAACATTCGGGTCGGGCACCTGCGACCAGCCCTTCGGCATCGGCAGCACGATGGTGAGCGCCTTGAAGTCGCGGCTGTTCTGCGGCTCCATGCGCACGCCCTTCTCCTTGAAGAAGTCGGCAAGCGTGCCAGAGGCGGCCGGGGTGATCGTTACCGGCGGCGGGGCGGGGACGGCAGGCGTCGAGATCCCCGCGGCCGTCGCGCCGGTGGCGGGTGTCACAGCGGGTAGTCCGGCGGCCTGGGGCGCGATTGCGGCGTTGGGCACCGTGACCGTCTGCGTCACCGTGGCGGGCGCGGGCAGCGGCGGTTGCGGGAACACCGGCTCGGCTGACGCGGTTGCCCCAGCGAAGCCGACGACGGCGGCTACGCCGGCGGCCGCGCCACCTGCCAGAACCCGCCAGCGACGGGTGATCTCGTTCATCGACGTCGGTCCTTCTTCAGGAGATAGGGGTTCGTCACACCCCTGGTCAGGCGCCGACCGTATCCTGCGCGATGTCGTAGCCACCAGGGCTGGAATGGACCTGGGACCAACCCCTGACCGGTCCGCAACGGAACCGAGACCAACCTGTGGCCGACGTGGGGGTACCACCCGCTCGCGGGAGAGCGCCCATGTGCGTGCTTATACCCTGTTCACGTGACTGAAGCCGTCAGTGATGCTGGGGATACCCCGCAGCACCGCTACACCGCGGAGCTTGCCGGGGACATCGAGCGCGCCTGGCAGCAGACCTGGGCCGAGTCTGGGACATTCAACGTGCCCAACCCGGTGGGCACGTTGGCGCCGCCCGACGGAACACCGGTGCCCGCAGACAAGATGTTCGTGCAGGACATGTTTCCCTACCCGTCGGGTGAGGGATTGCACGTCGGGCATCCGCTCGGCTACATCGCCACCGACGTCTACGCCCGCTACTACCGGATGACGGGCCGCAATGTGTTGCACGCGTTGGGTTTCGACGCGTTCGGCCTGCCCGCCGAGCAGTACGCGATCCAGACCGGGACGCATCCGCGCATCCGCACCGAGGCCAACATCGTCAACTTCCGCCGGCAGCTGGGCCGGTTGGGCTTCGGGCATGACGCCCGCCGCAGCTTCTCCACCACCGACGTCGACTACTACAAGTGGACGCAGTGGATCTTCCTGCAGATCTACAACGCATGGTTCGACCCGGCGGTGAACAAGGCGCGGCCCATCGTGGAGCTGGTTGCTGAGTTCGAGTCGGGCACAAAGACTCTCGACGACGGGCGCAAGTGGTCGGACTTGTCGGCCGATGAGCGTGCCGACGTGATCGACTCCCATCGACTGGTGTACCGGGCAGACTCGATGGTCAACTGGTGCCCCGGCCTTGGCACCGTGCTGGCCAACGAGGAAGTCACGTCCGACGGCCGCAGCGAGCGCGGCAATTTCCCGGTATTCCGGAAGCGGCTGCGGCAGTGGATGATGCGCATCACCGCGTACTCGGATCGGCTGCTGGAAGATCTCGAAGTGCTGGATTGGCCGGAGAAGGTCAAGGCCATGCAGCGCAACTGGATCGGCCGGTCCACCGGCGCATCTGTGCTGTTTCATACCGATGCCGGCGATATCGAAGCCTTCACGACTCGGCCCGACACCTTGTTCGGCGCGACCTACATGGTGCTGGCGCCCGAACACGAGCTGGTGGACAAACTCACCGCGGCGCAGTGGCCAGCCGATGTGGACCCGCGGTGGACGTTCGGTTCGGCCACACCCGCCGACGCCGTCGCCGCCTACCGTTCCACCATCGCTGCCAAATCCGATCTGGAACGCCAGGAGAACAAGGACAAGACCGGCGTGTTCCTCGGCGCCTACGCCACGAATCCTGCCAATGGCGAACAGATCCCGGTGTTCATTGCAGACTACGTGTTGATCGGCTACGGCACCGGCGCCATCATGGCGGTGCCCGGTGGCGATCAGCGGGACTGGGACTTCGCCCACGCGTTCGACCTGCCAATTGTGGAAACGGTTGCAGGCGGCGATATTTCGCAGGCGGCGTACAGCGGTGACGGCGAGGTGGTCAACTCCGATTACCTGAACGGTCTGAGCGTCGCCTCGGCGAAGGAGGCCATCACCAAGCGGCTCGCCGCAGAGGGCCGCGCGCAGGCCCGCGTCGAATACAAGCTGCGGGACTGGCTCTTCGCGCGGCAGCGATATTGGGGTGAGCCGTTCCCGATCGTGTACGACGCGGACGGACGCGCGCACCCGCTGCCCGAGTCGGCGCTGCCGGTCGAGCTGCCCGACATACCCGACTACGCGCCTGTGCAGTTCGACCCCGACGACGCCGACAGCGAGCCGTCGCCACCGCTGGGCACGGCGACCGACTGGGTGCACGTCGAGATGGACCTCGGTGACGGCTTCAAGTCCTACACCCGCGACACCAACGTGATGCCGCAGTGGGCGGGCAGCTCGTGGTACGAGCTGCGATACACCGACCCGTACAACAAAGAAGAGTTGTGCGCCAAGGAAAACGAGGCGTACTGGATGGGCCCGCGGCCGGCCGAACACGGCCCGAAGGACCCCGGCGGCGTTGATCTGTACGTCGGCGGCGTCGAGCATGCGGTGCTGCATCTGCTGTATGCGCGGTTCTGGCACAAGGTGCTTCACGACCTCGGCTACGTCAGCTCCAAAGAGCCGTTCCGCCGGCTGGTGAACCAGGGCTACATCCAGGCGTTCGCCTACACCGACTCCCGCGGGGCCTACGTGCCCGCGGCCGAGGTCGCCGAACGCGATGGCAAGTTCTACTGGCCAGGGGCAGACGGTGAGATCGAGGTCTTCCAGGAGTTCGGCAAGATCGGCAAGAGCCTGAAGAACTCGGTGTCACCCGACGAGATCTGCGACGACTACGGCGCCGACACCCTGCGGGTGTATGAGATGTCGATGGGCCCGCTGGACGCATCGCGCCCGTGGGCGACCAAGGACGTCGTCGGTGCCTACCGGTTTCTGCAGCGAGTGTGGCGGCTGGTGGTCGACGAGCAGACCGGCACCGAACGCGCCGCGGAGCACGAGGCGCTGGACGACGAGACGCTACGGCTGCTGCACCGCACGATCGCCGGGGTGTCCGAGGATTACGCGGGGCTGCGAAACAACACCGCAGCGGCCAAGCTGATCGAGTACACCAACCACCTGACCAAGCAGGGGGTGACGGCGCGGACCGCGCTGGAGCCGCTGGTGCTGATGGTCGCACCGCTGGCCCCGCACCTGGCCGAGGAGTTGTGGAAACGGTTGGGCCACGACACGTCGCTGGCGCACGGGCCGTTCCCGGTGGCCGACCCGCAGTACCTGGTCGAGGACACGGTCGAGTATCCGGTGCAGGTCAACGGAAAGGTCCGCGGCCGCGTCACGGTGCCTGCCGACTCCGACGCTGACACGCTGGAGGCCGCGGCCCTTGCCGACGAGAAGGTGCTCGCGTTCCTCAACGGCGCCACCCCG
>CAWJDL010000010.1:0-400401 GCA_963841555.1 uncultured Actinomycetota bacterium | reverse complement strand
TCAAGCTGGTCAGGTTCGGGCGTGTTCGCGGCCGCAGTGACGCCGGCAGACAACCTGGTTTGGCCACCGGGGCTGATCACATTTGCGGTCACGCCGATCCCCGCCAACTCCAGGCTCAATGTCTGGGTCAGGCCGACGATCGCCGCCTTCGCGGCGCTGTAGTTCGTCTGGCCGAAGTGTCCCAGCAGCCCCGATCCTGAGGTGGTGTTGATGATGCGGCCATAGATCTTGCCGTCGCCGGCCTTGGCCGCCGCACGCCAGCGGGTGGCCGCGGCGCGGCTGGTGAGCCAACTGCCGCGGAGGTGTACCCGCATCACCAGATCGAAATCTGCGGCAGACATGTTCCAGATCGCTCGGTCACGCACGATGCCTGCGTTGTTGACGACGATGTCCAGCTTGCCGAACTCGTCGTGGGCCCGCTGCACCATCGCATCGGCCTGCTCCTCGTCGCCGACATCGCCGTAGTCGGCTACCGCCGACCCACCGGCAGCGCGAATGATGGCGACGACGTCGTCGGCGTCCTGGCCGCGGCCTTCACCGGCCACCGACGACCCCAGGTCGTTCACCACCACCGCGGCGCCTTGTCGTGCGAGTTCCAGCGCGTGGCCACGGCCGATGCCGTGTCCGGCGCCGGTCACGAGTGCGACCTTGCCGGTCAGCAGGGCGCTCACTGGGCACCGCCCGCCGGTGCCGGTTGAAAAGGCGTATTCACTGAACCTCCTTGGGTCATCGGCCGAGAAAATTGGGCGAGCGGCGCTCGACGAACGCGCGAACGCCCTCGCCGTGATCGTGCGAGTTCGACTGGAGTTCCTGGGCCATCGCTTCGGCCAGAAACGCTGCGCTGCGATCGTTGTCCGGTGCGGAATTGAATAGCCGCTTGATGAGCGCAATGGCGCTGGTCGGCGCGACGGCAAGCCGCTCAGCGAGCGCCTCGGCGCACGCAGGCAAATCCTTGGCGGCGACGACCTCGTTGACGAGACCAAGCGCATGGGCCTGATCGGCAGAAATCGCGTCGCCGAAGAACGCCATGTGTTTGGCGCTCTGCAACGCGATACGGCGGCTGAGTAGGTATGCGCCTCCGCCGTCGACCACCATTCCCCGTTTGACGAAAGACTCGATGAAACTGGCGTTTTCGCTGGCCACCAGGAGGTCGGCCGCGAAGGCCAGGTGAGCGCCAATGCCGGCTGCAGCGCCCTGCACCACGGCGATCACCGGCTTGCCGCAGTCCAACACGCTGCTGATGAGCCGTTGCGCTCCCGTCATGATCGTGTGCATGGCGTCGCCGACGCGCTTCTGCGTCTCCATCTTGCTGGCGAGCGCTTTGACGTCGGCGCCGGCGCAAAAGTGTCTGCCCGTCGCGGAGATCACCACGACACGGACCTCGGGGTCAGCGTCTGCCGCTGCCAACGCCTCGATGACGGCGTCGCGATCCTGCGGGCGCAGGGCGTTAGCCGCTTCCGGCCGGCTCAGCACGATGCGTCGGATCGCACCGTCGTTGACGACAACGACGCCGTCGCCCTCCTCGCTCACCGCCGACCGTCGTTCCCGGCGGTGCCAGACAGGATATGTGGGATCACAAAGGTCCTCTCGAGTCGATGCGTCCGCGTCGCGGCTCAGGGCGGCGTACGGGCGGGCCCGGTTCCTATTTCTGACACGAAGTGTACTATCGATTCGTACAGTAATCGGTTGCTCAGGTCAATATTCGGCGGGTTGATGCGAGACGTGCGATTCTATTTCTGACTGATTGGATCATGGATCGCTCCCGGCGGGACTGGCGAACGGCGTGAAGGAAGGGCAGCACCGGAGTGCAGGGCACCACGTCGATTCCACCGCTGGGTGACTGCTCCACGTTGGGCAGTGAAATGGACCGCGCCGCCCTGACATTCGGCAGCCGGGAGGCCTACGTCGACGGGGTTGCGCGAATGTCCTTCGCGCAATGGGCTTCGAGGTCCTGCCAGCTGGCCGCCGAATTGTCATCGCGCGGCGTCGGTCCGGGCGACGTTGTCGCGTTGATGCTTGCGCCAGGGATCGATTACGCGGTGGCCTATGTGGCGACGTTGCGACTGGGCGCGGTGGTCACCGGTCTGAACACCCGGCTCGGCCGGCTTGAGGTCGACCGCATCCTTGCGCAATGCGCGCCGGCGTTGGTGATCTATGACCAATCAACCGGCCTTCCGGCGCCTGTGGGCCTCACGGTGATGTACCGCGACGAGCTGACCGACGCCTGCGCCGGCCATCCGGTGTCGCCGATCCGGTGGTCGGGAACCGCAGACGCTCCGGCGGTGATCATCTGGACGAGCGGGACGACGGGCCATCCGAAGGGCGCGTGGTTTGACCATGCCGGCCTTGCCGCGGGCGTCGCCTCTGCCGGTGCGGTGGGCGGGCATAACCAACGACGACTGGTGGCGACGCCGTTCGCGCACGCCGGCTACATGGCCAAGGTGTGGGAGCAATTGGCCAACGGCACCACGTTCGTGCTCGCACCGCAGCCGTGGAGCGCGGAGTCGATGGCGCGGGTTCTGATCGAGGAGCAGATCACGGTTGCGGGAGCCGTTCCTACCCAATGGGAAAAGCTAATCGAGCTGCCGACGCTGACACCTTCGCGGTTGGCGCATCTGCGCATCGGTGTCGCGGCGACGGCAGCGGCGTCGCCCACGCTCATCGAGGCGGTCCGACGAAAGCTCGGATGCCCGTTGGTGGTTCGTTATGCGATGACCGAATCGCCCAGCATCACCGGTACCGAACCAGACGATCCACCCAACATGCAGGGCGGCACTGTCGGTCGCCCACAGGGTGGCATGTCGGTCCGCATCGTTGACGCCGACGGGTTGCCGGTTGCCGCCAAAGGTACTGGTGAGGTCCAGGTCCGCGGTGTTTGCGTGATGCGCGGGTACTGGAACGATCCGGACGCAACCACGGCGGCATTCGATGGGGGATGGTTGCGTACCGGCGATGTGGGCCGGTTCGATGAGCACGAGAACCTCGTGCTGGCTGGCCGCTCACGAGACATGTACATCCGGGGCGGATACAACGTCTACCCATTGGAGGTCGAGAGCGTCCTGGCCACACATCCTGCGGTGGCCAAGGTCAGCGTCGTCGGCATGCCGGCCACGGTGATCGGCGAGATCGGCGTCGCCTTCGTCGTTCCGACCGATTCCGCGCGGCCTCCGACTCTCAATGATCTGCGTGGCTTCGTCCGCGAGCACCTCGCGGACTACAAGTGCCCGGACGAACTCGTCCTGGTCGATGAACTTCCACTCACCCCGATGATGAAGATCAACAAGGAAGACTTGCGACGCCGGTTCGCCGATGTCGTCACAGATCGATCAGGTGCCCGCCGCGGTCACCGGAAAGGGGCGGGCAAGCCCTCATGAGCGAGGACATCAGGCGTGTCGAGCAGGGCAACGTCTTGACCATCGTATTCAACCGAGACTCCAAGTTGAATGCGCTCAGCGACAAGATGATTGACGAGCTGCGTCGGGCAGCTGAAGACCTCGGCGATCGGCGCGACCTGTCGGTCATGGTGATCCGCGCCACCGGCCGCTACTTCACGGCCGGGCTGGACATCGGCAGCCTTGCCACCAGGGTCGGTGAGGCGGACGGGTCAGGCAGCGTGCTGCGACGGTCCTACCGTCGGCTGCATCTGTTGTTCGACGAGCTCGAATCGATCGAGAAGCCAATCGTTCTCGCGGCACACGCACCCTGTGTCGGCGTCGGCGTCGAACTCGGCGCCTCCTGCGACTTCCGAATCGCCTCCGACACCGCCACATTCGCCCTACCTGAAGTGGCCAACTTGGGCGTCATACCGGGCTCAGGCGGCATCAGCCGACTAACCCGGCTCGTCGGACCTCACTGGGCCAAGTGGCTCGTCATGGCGGGCAACACCGTAGACGCGGCGGCGGCACTGCAGATGGGTCTGGTGCACGCGGTCCATCCCCAAGAGTCCTTCGACGACGAAGTCGACAAATTCGTGCAACGAATCGCACAGCTGCCGCACGAGGCGGTCGGCGTGGCGAAACTGGCTATCGATGCGACGGTATCGATGGATCGTGGCACCGCCCGCGACTTTGAGCGGCTCGCCAACTCGATCCTGGGGCTGTCGGACGAGCACCGCGACCTGGTCCGTCAGTTCGGAGAACGAGGCCAGTCGCGTCGCACGACCAGACCGTAACGGAGCCAGCAGTTTTCGCATCGCCCTCGGCGAAGGCAGGAAGAAAGGGACGCCATGGCAATACTGAGAATGGGGCAATCCGGGTCCGATGAGGACTCGATGGACTGGGGCGGTGCACGTGCCCGGCGCTGACCGTCCGACTATCGATGCAACCAGCGCCCCGTACTGGGAGGCCGCGCGGGAGGGACGACTGCTGATCGCCGCCTGCGGGGCCTGCGGCAGAAACCATCACTACCCCAGGCCGATGTGTCCGTTCTGCTGGAGTGACCAAGTTCAGCCCATCGAAGCGAGCGGCCACGGACGGCTGTACACGTACTCGATAATCCATGCCAACGACTTGCCGCCCTTCCGGGACCGCCTGCCCTACATCGCGGCGTTGGTCGAACTGGCCGAGGGCCCGCGACTCATCACGACGATCGAAGGAGCCACACCCGACGAGCTGGTGCTGGACATGGCTGTCACCGCCGTGTTTCGGCCCCTTGATCCCGACGAGCCGGACGGCGCCCACCTGACGGTGTTTACTCCGACCCGGCTTCGGTGAAGACGGCGTTCATATGCAAACCTTCCCGCTGGGCTCATTCCACGTCGGCCGCGTCGGCTTCGGCGCCATGCAACTCCCCGGGCCGGGGGTGTTCGGTCCGCCGCGTGACCACGACCAGGCGATCGCGGTGTTGCGACGTGCAATTGAGTTGGGCGTCAACCACATCGACACCTCCCAGTACTACGGTCCGAACGTCTCCAACGAGCTCATCCGCGAGGCGCTTCATCCCTACCCCGCCGACCTCGCTCTGGTCAGCAAGGTGGGAGCGCGCCGCGACGACGCCGGGGGGTGGCTGCCCGCACAGGAGCCCGACGAGTTGCGGGCCGGCATCGAGGAGAACCTGCGCACGCTGGACATCGACCGCCTCGCCGCGGTGAATCTGCGCAGCATCGACACCGGTGATCCGACTTCAGTCGGCCCAGTCGACCGTGACCGTTTCGACCGGCAGCTGTCCGCATTGATCAAAGCGCGCGACGAAGGACTGATCGCCGGGATCGGGCTGAGCGGCATCAGCCTCGACCATCTGCAGATGGCGCTCGACCGAACTGAGATCGTCTGCGTACAGAACGCCTACAACCTGGTCGACCGAACGTCACAGCCGGTGCTGGATGCCTGCGTCCGGCACGGCATCGCGTTCGTCCCGTTCTTCCCGCTCGGCTCAGGCTTCACTGCCGAAAACCCGGTGCTCGGTCACCCAGCCATACAGCGCGAAGCGTCGAAGCGAGGACACACTCCCGCGCAGATCGCGCTCGCGTGGACGCTGTCCGTCGCGCCGAGCGTGTTGTTGATTCCCGGCACCTCGTCGGTGGCACACCTCGAGGAGAACACCGCTGTCGCCGATATCGAACTGGATGACGAGACGCTTCAGCAACTCAACGCCACGGCCTGACTACACTAGAGATCCGGTACAACACTGATGCCTGACGACCCACAACGCCTCGTAAAGTTCTTCGCACGAGCCAACACGGTTATGCGGCCGCTGTTGAAGTCGCCGCTGCACGCCCTACTGAGCAGCCGCCTGATGCTGTTGAGTTACGTCGGTGGCAAGACCGGCCGCAAGTATGTCTTCGCCGTCGGCTATTTCCCCTGGGACGACGGAGATGTGCTCATGTTGAGTTCGGCTAACTGGCCCAAGACGATCAATCGCGCCAACAACATCCAAGTGCTCATCAAGCGCCGCTGGCTTTCTGCCGAACCATCCGTCATAAGACAAGACGACCAGAAAGCCGACATCATTGGTGAGTTCGCCCAACGCAACGGACCAAAAGCGGCGAAAGGGCTGATGCTGGGATTGCCGGGAGATCGCCAGCCGGATCGACAAGAGCTGCTCGCTGCCGCCGCGAAAACGACGCTCGTCCGCTTCGCCGTGGGAGAGTAATCTCGCCGAGACTGCAGCGTCATAGAAAAAGTTCGAGTGGGGGCCTGCCGGAATACCGTTTCGGCGCAAATCATTTCGCACGGCCTGCAATTTAAATGACAGCTAGCCCACCGGACGGAACAACGGCAGCCACACCCGACTGTCTTCTTCGCCGGACATCGCCGTCCAGTCTTCGAAGAACACCTGGACCGGCAGGCCGACGCGGATGTCGTCAAGCGACACATCGACGACATTCGTGATGAGCCTGACATCGGGCTCATCGGCGAGCTCCACCATCGCCACGATGTACGGAGGGTCGAGCCCGGGTATCCACGGCTGCCGATTGACGGTGTAGGCGGCGACGATGCCCTTGCCGGAGACGGGCTCCGGTGCGACGTCGGTGCTCCGGCAGCGCCAGCATGCAGGTCCCGGTGGATGGAAGTAGTGCCCACAGCCGTGACAGCGATTTATGAGTAATTCTCCGTTGCGGCCGCCCGTCCAGAACGCCGTTGACTCCGCGGTCGGGTTGGGCGCCAGCCGCGTCTGGGGTCTGCTGTATGCGGTGTCGCTCGTCATGCGTTAGCCCTCCTGGCCACAGCAGCCGATCAACGCGTTGGTGTCAACGTGACCGGGAATGGATGTACCCAACGCCTTTTGAACCAGGGAAGCCATGGCCCTCAGTTTGGCACAGCGACCTGACCGTACCCATGCTGATCGCTGCGGCGACAGGATTCCGACATGTTGGTACAGCCGTGAGGTTTAGTATTCATCACCCCGCGCCAGGGATGCGCGCAGCGCCACCCACAAGGTCCAAGACCTAAGGGCCCCTACGTAATTCCGGCAGGCTGCCCGGCGTGAGCAATCCGCGGTGAGTTGCAGCGATTGCCCGCAGGATCTCGACGACCGCGCGCACTCGAGCCAGTCGCCGAATGTCGCGTGGTACGACCAGCCAATACGTGCGGTTCACCGTCACCGTATCGGCCAGAACGCGGACCAAGCCTCGATCCGCGTCGCCGATGTACACCGGAAGAGCGGCCACACCCAGGCTGGCACTGGCCGCAAGCCACTGACCGGTGATGTTGTTGGTTTGAATCTGGACTCGTTTCTCGGGCACCAGCTCGTCGAGAATGCACAGTGGGAGCACCTCCAAGACCGCGTCCACATAGCCGATCAGTGTGTGCTCGTGCAGATCGGCGAGACCGGTGATCCGACCGTGCATGGCCAGATAGTCCGCGGTGGCGTAGAGGCCGAGCTGATAATCGGCGAATTTGGTGACGCAGGTTCCCGCCGATCTCGTCATCGTCGGCCTTGGCGTCACTCCCGCCACCGACTGGCTGGGCGGATCGGGCCTGCACCTGGACGGTGGGGTGCTATGCGATGCCACGGGCGCGGTCGAGGGCAGTACCGGGGATGCCGCGGTCGCGGCAGCCGGCGATGTCGCGCGCTGGTGGCTTGGCCCGAGCGGGCGGAGGCGCATGACGACGTGCCGTATTTCTGGTCCGATCAATACGACGTAAAGGTCCAGATGCTGGGTGTCCCAGCGGATTACGATGCCATCGGAGTCATCGAGGGCTACCCCGACGGTTGGGAGTTCGTGGCCGCGTACGGGCGCGACGGCCAGACCGTCGCGGTGCTGGCAACGATCCCGAATCGGGTGTATGGTTGCCGCGACGCCATCGCGGAACGTGCCGAGTTTCCGCCCCGGCGGCCGGATTAGCGCCTGCGCTCAGATCGTCGAAAGGGCCGCGAAGGCGACGGCCCTTATGGCGGCTTGAGCGAGGGGCCGCTGTTCTGGGAATGGATAGGCGGCGTCTGCGTGTTGAGAAGGCCATGACCGACAGGATTGAGCTAAGCCCCAACGATTGGGTGCGGGAGCAGACCGAACGAATCCTGGAACAGGGCACGACCGACGGGGTCGAGATGTTCGACCGGCCCGTCGTCCTGATTACCGTCACGGGAGCCAAATCGGGCAAGCAGCGGTACGCGCTGTTGATGCGCGTCGAGAAGGACGGTCGCTACGCCATGGTGGCGTCGAATGGCGGCGCTCCCGCCCACCCGTCGTGGTACTTCAACGTCAAGGCCAACCCGGCGGTCACGGTGCAGGATGGTGAGAACGTTGTCGCCCTTACCGCGCGTGAGCTGCAAGGGTCTGAGCGAGAGCAGTGGTGGCGATTGGCGGTGGACGCCTACCCCCGTTACGCCGTATATCAGGAGAAGACGCCCAGGCAGATCCCGGTCTTCGTGCTGGAATAGCCGATCGAATCATCTTGCCGCGGGCGGGTTATCGCTCGGACCACAATTGGGTACCCCCAATAGATGCCCGCAGATTCACCAATGGCCGCGGCCCCCGCGCGATTTGCCCGCGCCGGTGCCGCGGACGCCGCTACCGCGGCCGAATTTTGCCGTGCCCTGCGGCGGTGGCTGCGGGACGCGACGGATGTCGCCGCGAATCTTCGCGAGGACATCGTCTTGGGCGCCAACGAGGCGCTCGCGAATTGCGTTGAGCACGCGTACCGGGCCCATCCCACGGCCGGCACGATGAAACTGCACGCCCGCCACGACCCCGGCGCGCAATCCATCAACGTGCGCGTCAGTGACCACGGGACCTGGCATCGGCCGCTGTCGCTGAAGCCCAACGACCCCCGGGCGTCCCGGGGCATCATTCGGGCTGAACCGCTCGGAGCTGCGCACCCGGCTAGGTCTGGCTGAGGGAGTCGGCTTTCCGCGCGTGCTCGGCATCGAAGCCACCGGCGTGGTTGCGGAATGCCGGGGCGGAGAGTTCGCCGTCGGACAACAAGTGATGGCGATGATGGGAGGAATGCGCCGGACCTTCGACGGCGGTTACGCCCACTACACCTGCGTGCCAGCCCGACGGGTCCTCCCCTTCACGAGCGAGCTGGACTGGGTGACGCTGGGCGCGGTGCCCGAGATGCTCCAAACCGCGTACGGCTCCTTGACGATCGGATTGGCCGCTCAGCCCGGCGAGACGATCCTCATCCGGGGCGGCACTTCGTCGGTGGGGATGGCGGCAGCGGTCCTCACCGGCAGCAAGACATGACGGTGCTGTCCACCACACGCAATCCCGCGAAGGCGGACGCCTTGCATAGGCTCGGCGTGGAGCGAGTGCTCATCGACGACGGAGACATCGCGTCACAGGTGCGCCGGATAGTTCCCGGTGGCGGCGACCGCGCCCTCGAATTGGTGGGGACTCCAACGGTTTTCGACACTTTGCGCGCTAACCGGGTACATGGCGTGGTGTGCTTCACCGGGATGCTGTCCAACCAGTGGATTGACTCGGCCTACTCGGTTACTCATCGACCTGATACGCGCATAGCGGCGGTCATTGATAACGCTCTGCGGGGCATGGAGTCGGTGGCGAACGGTGTCGATACAGGCTCCTACGAGACACCGCAGACCGTCGTCGCCGTCCCATCAGCCGATCACAGCCCTGTGTTCAATCTCGGTCATAGGACCGCAGACAGGACCTAGCCCTAGTCGAGCCGTCCCGCGTCGACCACCCGAAGAACTGCCACACCCTCCTCGTCGGAGGCCTCCAGGTCCACCTCGGCCTCGAAGCCCCTCGTGGTCGCCGGCAGGGTCGTCGAGGATCTGGCGCACCCGCCACTCGCTGGGTCCCCTTTCGATGATCAACATCGCCGGACCCCGGGCGTCGGCCCCGATACCTACGTCGGCGTGCTCCGCGAAGTACCCGTCCCCGACCTCCTGCCAACGTTCGGACCCCCACCCTGAGGCAGCGTCCAGTTCGCCCAGGTCGTACCAGCGCCGCCGCGCGAACAACTCCACGCGCCGGAACAACGCATTGCGAACCATCGCGGTGAATGCCCGCTCATTTCCGGTCAGCGGACGAGGACGGGTCGGCACCGCCACCGGTGTGTCCAGTGGCTGGTCTGGGCTGGTGAGCTCCTCCCATTCGTCAAGCAGACTCGAATCGACTTGACGCACAAGCTCGCCGAGCCACTCGACGATGTCGGTGAGCTCCTCGGTCCGCGCCGCTGCAGGCACCCCGGACTGCAGCGCCTTGAAGGCGTCGGACAGATAGCGCAGCACCGCGCCCTCGGCACGGGTCAACCCGTAGACGCTGACGTACTCGCGGAACGTGAATGCCCGTTCCCACATCTCGCGGACCACAGAATTCGGTGACAACTGCCCATCGGCGGCCCACGGGTTGCTCTGCAGGTACACCTCATACGCATGCCCCAGCAGTTCCTCCAGTGGCTTGGGATAGGTGACATCGTCGAGCAGTTCCATCCGCTCGTCGTACTCGATGCCCTCGGCCTTCATCGCCGCGATGGCCTCGCCACGAGCCTTCTTCAGCTGTGCGGCCATGATCTGGCGAGGATCCTCGAGCGTCGACTCGATGACCGAGACAACGTCCAGCGCATAGGTTGCAGAGTTCTCAGCCGTCGCATCGAGCACCTCAACCGCGGCCAAGGCGAACGTCGACAGCGGCTGGTTCAAAGCGAAGTCCGGCGGCAGATCCACCGTCAGCCGATAGCGACGTCCATCGGCCTCCGGTTCGTCGAGCCGCTCCACCACGCCCGCCTGCAGCAGCGAGCGGGCGATGCCGACCGCCTCGCGGATGTGCCGAAGCTGACGCTTTCGTGGCTCGTGGTTCTCGGTCAGCAGCCGGCGCATCGCGGCGAACGGGTCACCGGGCCGGTCGACGACATCGAGGATCATCGCGGTCGACACCCGCATATTGCTGGTCAGCGGCTCAGGCGCGGCGTCCACCACCCGGGCCATCGTCTTCTCGCTCCACGGCACCATGCCCTCGGGCACTTTGCGGCGCACCAGCTTTCGGCGCTTCTTCGGCCCGCCCGTCCCGCCCGGCCCGGCGATCTGATGAAACTCGCGGGCATTGAGCAGCCGGGTGCGTGTGCCGTCGTACTTCGACAGCGCGGAGAAGACGACGGTCCGGATCGGCACGTTGATGCCGACCCCGAGAGTGTCTGTGCCGCAGATGATTTGAGCAGACCCGCTTGGGCGAGCTGTTCCACCAGGCGCCGGTACTTCGGCAGCATCCCGGCGTGGCGAACTCCGATCCCATGCCGGACCAATCGCGACAACGTCGTCCCGAACGCCGATGAGAACCGGAACCCCCCGATCAGCTCGGCGATCGCCTTCTTCTCCTCCTTGGTGCATACGTTGACACTCATCAGCGCCTGCGCGCGCTCCAATGCCGAAGCCTGCGTGAAGTGGACGACGTAGATCGGTGCCTGCTTGGTGTCCAGCAGATCACCGATCGTCTCGTGCATCGGAGTGGTCGCGTAGTAGTGGTGCAGTGGCACCGGGCGTACAGCATTGGCGACCACTGCCGTCGGCCTGCCGGTGCGTCGCGTCAGGTCCTCACGCAGGAACGTGACGTCGCCGAGTGTCGCTGACATCAAGAGGAATTGAGCCCTCGGCAACTCCAGCAGTGGAACCTGCCAGGCCCAGCCGCGGTCGGGGTCGCCATAGAAATGAAACTCGTCCATCACCACCAAACCGATGTCGGCAGAAGCACCTTCGCGCAAGGCGATATTCGCCAGCACCTCGGCTGTGCACGTGATGATCGGTGCGCCTGCGTTGACCGCGGCGTCGCCGGTGAGCATGCCGACGTTGGCCGCGCCGAACACGTCGCAGAGCGCGAAGAACTTCTCGCTCACCAACGCCTTGATCGGGGCGGTGTAGTAGCTGCGCCGTTCTGCCGCCAGCGCCGCATACAGCGCACCGGTGGCCACCAGCGACTTGCCCGAACCGGTCGGCGTCGCCAGCACGACGTTCGCTCCGCTGACCAACTCGATCAGCGCTTCCTCCTGCGCCGGGTAGAGCACCGTTCCCTGCTCCTCGGCCCACGCGGCGAAGGCGGCGAACAGCTCGTCAGGGTCATCGAGAAGCGGGGCGGGCAAGGTCATCGTGAGGACCAGCGTGCCCGACGGGCATTTCCGCCGCCGCGCGGGCCGGTTGTCAGAGCCGGTCGAGAAGGTCGGCCTTCTTGGCCGCGAACTCCTCGTCAGAGAGGATGCCGCGCTGATGCAACCCGGCCAGCGACTCGATGGCCGCGACGATTGTCGCGGGATCGCCCGCCGGCTGTGGCGGCGCGACCGGGGCGTCGGTCACCTGCGGCGCATCGATCTCGGTGAGGCTGGACACATCGAAGGTACCGAGCTGGCTCGTGAACTGGACCGTGCCGGCCGTGCCGCCCTGCTGCTGTTGAACGCCGCCGATCCGATGGTCACCAGTGTCGAAAACTCTTGTCACGCCGTTCATCTGGATCACCAAGCGCCGGGTGCTTGGGAAGATCGCATAGCGCGCGTCGTTCTGACCACCTGATGCAGACGGGGCGCCGAGGTCGGCCGGCCACCAGTTGCCGGTCGTGAAGCCCGCCTGTCGCCCTTTCGTCGGGGCGGGGAACACGGTTGTGGTGCTGATCAACTGAGCCAGCTCGCCACACAGGGCGTCGACGCGCGCCTTGAGGGCGTTGTCGAACATGTTGCCGCCGACCATCGTCATCCCGCCCCGCATCCATTGCCCGGATCCGCCGAGTTCGGGGATCGAGAACTGCGCCATCGTGCCGCCCCCGGCGTGGACTGCGACCAGCATGGCCAGGACTGCTTCGCGCGAGAGTCCGTGGCGCTCGGCGATGTCGGCGATCGCGGCCTCGGCCTCGGGCGTGACTGTTCCGTTCATGAGCGCTTTTACCCCTGCCGTGCACCGATCACACCCGCAGCGGTAGCGGCCCCACCAGATTCGACGGTCGGCACCAGAGCGCCGCGACCGCCGTCAGAGCTGCGGCCGCCGCAAAAGCCGCCTGCAGGCTGACCAGATCCGCGGTTCCGCCGAGCAGTGCCGCGGCGATCGGTCGCGAGCCGACGAATCCGACCAGCCATAGCGCCATGATCCGGCCCCGCAATTCTTCGGGCGCGCGCTCCTGCACCACCGTGCTGAGCCCCGTCATGGCCCAGCCGAAGCCCAGACCCGACAACGTGAATCCGGTCAGTGCTAGAGCAGGCGCGGTGGCGATCGTCAGTACTCCGCACCCAGCGGCCAGACCCACCATCCCGATCGACGACACCCGCGCCGAGGCCATCCGGCCCCCCATGATCGCCAACGCCGCCATCCCGACTCCTGCGCCGACACCGAAGCTCGCCGACAACAATCCGACCAGATGCGTGCCGCCGCCGAGTTCGTCGGCCATCGACGGGGTCAACGTGATCGACGGATCTGACGCGATCCCGACGGTCGTCACCGCGACCAGCGCGAGCAGCAGTGGGCGGTCCCGCCATACGTACCTGATCGCGGTGCGGACGCGGAAGTCGGTGCCCGCGCGACGTTCGGGAGGCGACGGGAAGGTCACCACGAGCAGGAAGATCGCGAACACGAGGTGCAGCGCGGCGCTGACGGCGAATGCCGAGGCCGAACCGAGGTGGGCGGCCAGATAGGCACCCGTCGCGGGCCCGACGATGCGCCCGACGGTATTAGGCATGCTGTTGAGCGCCATGGCGGTCGAGAGTTCGCCGTCGCGAATGAGATTCGGCACGATCGACTGCATCGCCGGGCCGCCCACCACGAAGCCGAACCCGACGAGCAAGGATCCGATGAGCACGGGGATCGCGATCACCATGCCCTTGAGGTCCGAGTCGGCGAACAGCCACACTGCCGCGAAACCTGAACCGGCAACGCACAACACCCTGCCGAGCAGGATCTGACGCGCCTGATTGCCGTTGTCGGCCCACTTGCCGCTGATCGGGCTCAAGATGAGCTGGGGTCCGAACTGCACCACACCGACCATGCCGACCATCAGCGCCGAATGCGTTGCGTCGTACATCACGATCGCCGCGACGATGCCGTGCGTCCACACGGCAACGACGGCGAACATCTTGCCCCAGAACAGCGCCCCGAAGACGGGGTCGAACATGAGCTGGAATGCGCTGCGGGGCCGCGGTGGTGCGGTGGCCTCTGCCGTCATCGGCCCACCTGGAACTCAAATCGCTCGGTCAGTCGCTCCAACAGGGCGACCAGCGTGTCGACGTCGGCGTCGGGCCAGTCGGCGATGGTCTCGGCAACCAACTCGCGGCGGCGAACGGTCACCGCCGCGAGCGCTTTCCGGCCGACGTCGGTCAGCACCAGCACGCATCGGCGTTGGTCGTCGGTGGCGTACTCCTTCGTCAGCAGGCCGGCGGCGACGACAGCACCTACGGTTCTGCTGGCGGTCGAATGTTCGACGGCCATGTACTCGGCGACATCGCTGACAGAGGCCCCTACACCCGTCTGCCTTCCACAGCCGCTCGCGGTCCGGGTCGCCGGGCAGCACGGTTGAGCTGTCACCGCGAAACACTTTCGCCCGGCGTTGATTTCGATGTCGGGATTCGCCTTCACGTTGTGGTACCACCCGGGCCACCCTGGGCCGCCACCGTCACGCGCGTAGGTCAGCGACGTGGTGCGGACTTTCCTCGTCTTGGCGCCGACGGTGCGGTGCAAACAGGCATACGTACCCAACGCCTTTTGAACCAGAGAAGCCATCGCGTCAGTTTGACACAGCGGCGTGACCGTACCCATGCTGATCGCTGCGGCGACAGGATTCCGACATGTTGGTGCAGCCGTGAGGTTTAGTATTCATCACCCCGCGCCAGGGATGCGCGCAGCGCCACCCACAAGGTCCAAGACCTAAGGGCCCCTACGTAATTCCGGCAGGCTGCCCGGCGTGAGCAATCCGCGGTGAGTTGCAGCGATTGCCCGCAGGATCTCGACGACCGCGCGCACTCGAGCCAGTCGTCGAATGTCGCGTGGTACGACCAGCCAATACGTGCGGTTCACCGTCACCGTGTCGGCCAGAACGCGGACCAAACGTCGATCCGCGTCGCCGGTGTACACCGGAAGAGCGGCCACACCCAGGCTGGCACTGGCCGCAAGCCACTGACCGGTGATGTTGTTGGTTTGAATCTGGACTCGTTTCTCGGGCACCAGCTCGTCGAGAATGCACAGTGGGAGCACCTCCAAGACCGCGTCCACATAGCCGATCAGTGTGTGCTCGTGCAGATCGGCGAGACCGGTGATCCGACCGTGCATGGCCAGATAGTCCGCGGTGGCGTAGAGGCCGAGCTGATAATCGGCGAGTTTGGTGATCTCTACTGCTCGGGGCGGAGGGCGCTCCAGTGTGACCGCAAGGTCGAACTGTCGGGTCGCAAGCGCGTCATGCCTTGTCTCAGTGACGATTTCGATACCGAGGTCTGGATGCTTGGAACGCAACGGCAGCAGATTGGGAAGTAGAACGAACAATCGGTATGGGCGAGCGGTTTGCAGAGCTCGTTGTGGCCCGGCCCCATCGCGGCAGTTCGCTCGGGCAGCGTCAGCGCCGAACGCTACGTGAGCACACTGCTGGATCGCGTGGAGCGTCTGACGTCCCTGAACGCCTTCATCACCATGGGCGCAGACGGCGCCCTGGCGGCGGCACACACATTTGACGCAATGCGTGCCTGCGGTGACCAATTGCCGCCGCTGGCCGGGCTCGTGATCGTGGTGAAGGACAACATCAACCTGCAGGGCCTGACGACGAGTAGCGGAACGGTAGCGCTGAAGAACGCGCGTCCGCGCATTCCGGGCGGATCCTCAGGGGGTACCGTGGCAGCCATCGCAGCGCGCATCGTCCCATCCGGACTCGGCACTGACACCGAGCTTCCACGCGGCTCCCGGCCGCGCTCGCCGGTATCGCCGGAATGGGGCCGTCGGTCGGAAACGGCGGCGCCGAGCGTCGCTATCACGACCAAGACGCGGTGATGCCGGCGAGCCACACCCGCGACACCGTCGGTGCGATGGGCCGCACGGTCACCGACGTAGTGCTACTCGATGCCGTCATTACCGGCTCTGCGAAGGTGGCTGCGGTACCGCTGTGTGGACTGCGACTGGGCGTGCCGAATTACTTCTGGGACGGACTCGACCCCCGGCTGGCTGAGGTCGCCTGGGCTGGCCGCGAACGCCTCGCGGCGGCCGGCGTGCAACTGGTTGAAGACGATATGCCCGGTCTGCTCGAACTCAACCAGGCAGTGTCGTTCCCGATCGTGCTGCACGAACCGCAACTCGATGGGCCCCGCTACCTCGCACCCTCGGGCATCAAGGACGTGACGGTGGAGAAAATATTCGCGAACGTCGCGAGCCCGGACGTCAAGGGCATGGTCGACGTGGTAACGAGCGATGCCTTCGGCCCAGCCTATGACGACGCTATCCACATCCATCGCCCTGCGCTGCAGCGGCTCTACGCTGAGCACTTTCAGCGACATCGCCTAGATGCCTTGCTCTTTCCGACCAGCATCATGCCGGCATGCGCGATCGATGCCGAACGTGGCTCCGGCACGGTGTCCATCGCCGGTCGCGAGCCCATGGACACGCTCGCCGCCTATGTCCGCAACACCGATCCTGGGGCTAACGCTGGTATTCCGGATCTGAGCGTGCCGGTCGGCTTGACGAAGGACGGCTTACCCGTAGGCCTGGAGATCGACGGACCGGTGCGAACCGACGAGCATCTGCTGCGCATCGGCCTTGCCATGAAGGAGCTGTTCGGGCGGCTGCCCGGGCCGCGCCTCTGAAAGTTGGGGTCATCGATCACGAGCTAGCCTCTTGGTGATGGCCGCAGCACGAGGAAGGAGACAAGGCCCGTGCCGATTGTGATCACCGCCATCCGGATGGAAGGCGGCGAAACCGATCTGGACATCACACACTTGTGGTGGGAGAACCCGGAGACGGGCTACAGCGATTGCAGTACGCTCGAAACGATCATCTCCTATATCGAAGACCTGAAGGGCAAGGCTTACGTTCGCGATGACGAAGGCTACGTCATCAGGGTGGGTGTCGTGGTGCCGGAATCGGGGCCCAAATTCCTGAGCACCTACGGTGACCGAGAATGGACCGACCACCTCCTCTTTCTTCCGCGCCGCTAGTGCGGGTGTGGGCGTGACGGGAGTCAGATCGGAATCGGTCGACGGCGCCATGCCGTCGAGGTGTACCGATTTGGCGGTGCCGAGCTGAGTGACCAAGACCAAGCGAACGTCTTGTTGATCGATTTTTTCGAGGCGGTGTTCGACCGCCACGGTATTCGCGGCTAGGGACAGCCAGCTTCGCCGCCTTCGGTCGACTGGTGGCCCCAAACGCAAACAACGAGGAGGCCTTCTATCGCGCGCCGGAGTACTTCCACGAGATGCCCCGTCGTGGATCGGGCCGTGTACAACCGTGCGGTTCTAGGATTCGCCATTCAGATGGCAAGAAACCCGTTCGTCATCTCCGTGGCAAAACAGGAAACCCGCAGGCAGAGCCATCGCCATATGACACGGAGTTGGGCAACCTACAGCTGTCGAGATGCAGCGAAGATTAGCAAGCGGGACCTTGTTGTTTAACAAGGAAGGCATCAGCTCGGGCTGACAAGTAGGAGCTGCAGGCGCTGCGAGGCTGGATCGGAGGGCTAGTTTCTCGCGGCGTGTGTGGAGGCGGGCGGGAGCCCAGGCAATGGTGTTCGGGGAACACCGGGTGTGCCCAGCCGGCCGGCTAGCCACGGCAGTGCGGCGGCGAAGGCGTTGGCCGCGAACGGCCAGTCGTGCTTGCCGGTGTGGGTCATGACTGCGCAGCGGATGCCGTGTGCCTTGCCGATCGCGCACAGTGTGTTGGCTGCTTGGTCCTGGCCCTCGGGATTGGCGGCCGTATCGCCCCCGCCGCCTCCGATGGCCTCGCCGGTGTCGCCCGCCGTGCCGATGGGTTGTTGGTTTTCGGGCGTGCCGGCGATGTCGAACCACGCCGACACTCCGGTGTAGCTGCCGTGCCGGGTCATGATCGTTGTCGGATCGAACGCGGCCCACGCACTAGCGTTGCCGCCGAACAGCCGGGTGATGGTCTCGGCTTTGGTACCGGTGTTGGGGCCGAGGTCACCGGCGATGTCGACGAAGGCGCTGAACTTGTCTGGATGCGCAGCGGTCAGAACAACCGCACACGTACCACCCATAGACCATCCCACGATGCCCCATCGGTCCCGGTTCGCATCTACCCCAAAGTTCGAAATCATAAAAGGCACAACATCTTTAACGAGATGGTCGGCGGCGTTGCCGCGGCTGCCATTCACAGATTCGGTGTCGTTGGTGAACGCACCCGTGGCATCGACGAACACCAACACCGGAGCATTGCCGCCGTGGGTTGACGCGAAGTCGTCGATGGTGGTGATCGCGTTGCCGGCACGGATCCAGTCGGCAGGGGTGTTCAACGCCGAACCGATCATCATCACCGTCGGCAACCGTGGCGGAGGATTGCTCGCGAACCACGCCGGCGGCAGGTACACCAACTCGCGGCGGTGGGTGAACTTCGACGCCTCAGAGCCGATAGTTACCGGAACGACAACACCTTTGGCGGGCCGCGCCCCCGTGAGCTGCATCGCCGTCACGCTGAGCCGGTCGGTCTGGTCGGGCAACGGTCCTGCGGTCAATTGATTCCAGGCGGTGTGCACCGTCGGGAAGTAGCCGACCCACAGGTTGAGCACCAGTGCGGCGCTGAGCAGACACAGCGGCACCGCCAGCACCGACACCCCGCCCCGCCACCAGCGCGCGCTGCGCCAACCCAAAACCAGCACGCCGACTGCCAGCCCGGCCAACCCGATCCATAACCACAGCGCCCGCGGCGCAGGATCACCGGCCACACCGACCGACCCGATGTAGTAGCGCGTCCACACCGGCAGCGCTGTCGCCGCGATCGACATCAACGGTAGCCACCGCACCCGCCATCGGCGCGTTCGCCAGCCGATCGCACCCAACAACACCAGCACGGTGATCGCCTGCACCACTGCCGGCGCCCAGCCATGCATCAACGACAAGCGCCCAACGTGGTGCCGCAACTGTGCGGCCTGATCCGCCCACGTCGTCGCGGCGAAACCCATCAGCGACGGTGTCACGGCCCAATCATGAACAGCCAAACCTTGGCCATTGCTGTGAGCTGCGCGCACACGGTGATCGTCGCGTTCGTCAAGTCCCCCGCCTTCCCCGGCCGGCAGGGAAGCGGCCCCGGACGACCGTCCGGCGGTTCCAGCCCAGGTTGATACCGCCAGGTTGGCGGCATGTGCCGACTCTCGCGCACCCACAGTCCTGGTGAAACGCTGTGGTGATTCAACGATGTGACGCCGCGAACGGTGTTGGTGTTTCCGCCCAGCCTGACCCACGGGTCTGTCATCTGGGTCCTGCATAGGACCCTCGAATTCTGAACATTCCTCGCCGTGCCGCCAGAAGCCGGGTTCGAAGTCCAGTGTGTCGTCTGTGACAGACGACTAGGGTTGCCAGACCCGCTGATAGCGGTCAGCGCGTGTGGAGCGCGGTGTCATTGCGGCCGACGTGTGCCTCGGCGCGCATCCGATCCACCATGTGCGGGTAATGCAGCTCGAATGCCGGCCGCTCCGACCGGATGCGGGGCAGTTCGGTGAAGTTGTGCCGCGGCGGTGGGCAACTGGTCGCCCACTCCAGCGAGTTGCCGTAGCCCCACGGGTCGTCGACGGTTACCGGTTCGCCGTAACGCCAGCTCTTGAACACGTTCCACGTGAACGGCAGCACCGACACGCCAAGGATGAACGCCCCGATCGTCGAAACGACATTCAGCGTGGTGAAGCCGTCGGTGGGCAGGTAGTCGGCGTAGCGGCGCGGCATCCCCTCGTCACCCAGCCAGTGCTGCACCAAAAACGTGGTGTGGAAGCCGATGAGCGTCAGCCAGAAGTGCAGCTTGCCCAGTCGCTCGTCCAAGAGCCGGCCCGTCATCTTCGGGAACCAGAAGTAGATGCCCGCGTACGTGGCGAACACGATCGTGCCGAACAACACGTAGTGGAAGTGCGCTACAACGAAATAGGAGTCGGTGACGTGGAAGTCGATCGGCGGGCTGGCCAGCAGCACACCCGACAAGCCACCGAGCAAGAAGGTCACCAGGAAGCCCACCGAGAACAGCATTGGTGTTTCAAACGTCAACTGGCCCTTCCACATTGTGCCGATCCAGTTGAAGAACTTGATACCGGTTGGGACCGCGATCAGGAACGTCATGAACGAGAAAAACGGCAGCAACACCGCGCCGGTGGCGAACATGTGGTGCCCCCACACGCCCATGGAAAGGGCGGCGATGCTGAAGGTGGCATAGATCAGCGTGGTGTAGCCGAAGATCGGCTTACGGGAGAACACCGGGAAGATCTCAGACACGATGCCGAAGAACGGCAACGCGATGATGTACACCTCGGGGTGGCCGAAGAACCAGAACAGGTGCTGCCACAACAGCACGCCGCCGTTGGCGGGGTCGTAGATGTGCGCGCCGAGGTGGCGGTCGGCGGCAAGCCCGAACAGCGCTGCGGTCAGCAACGGGAACACCATCAGCACCAGCACGCTGGTGACCAGGATGTTCCAGGTGAAGATCGGCATCCGGAACATGGTCATGCCCGGGGCCCGCATGCAGACCACGGTGGTGATCATGTTGACCCCGCCGAGGATGGTGCCCAGACCGCCGACGGCCAGGCCCAGAATCCACAGGTCAGCACCAGCCCCCGGCGAGTGAATGGCGTCCGTCAGTGGTGTGTAGGCCGTCCAACCGAAGTCGGCCGCGCCGTTGGGGGTGATGAAGCCGCTTAGCGCGATCGTCGCTCCGAAAACAAACAGCCAGAAGCTCAGCGCATTCAGCCGCGGGAACGCCACGTCGGGCGCGCCGATCTGCAGCGGCAGCACCAAGTTTGCGAACCCGAACACAATCGGGGTCGCATAGAACAGCAGCATCACCGTGCCGTGCATGGTGAACAGCTGGTTGAACTGCTCGTTGGACAGGAACTGCAGGCCCGGCATCGCGAGCTCCGTGCGCATGAACAGCGCCATCAGCCCGCCGATGAAGAAGAAGATGAAGCAGGCGATGCAGTACATAATGCCGATCAACTTGTGATCGGTGGTGGTCACCAGCTTGTAGACCAGGTTGCCCTTGGGGCCCAGCCGCGGTGGGAACGGTCGGCGCGCCTCGAGTTCACCGATTGGGGGCGCTTCGGCTGTCATGGCCATCTCCAAATCGAGGGGTGCTGCACGTTGGGTCAGACCACAGCCAACGGGAGCGCTTTGCCGGCGAACTTGCGCGCGGGGGTTGGCAGGGCAGCCGCGATTCGGGTCAACTCGCGAGCAGAGCTTGCCCCGGGTGCGTCGATTACGACGGGAATGCCGCGGTCGCCGGCTTCGCGCAGTGCGAGGTCGAGCGGGACGTTGCCGAGCAGCGGCGCGCCCGACTCCTGTGCCAGCTGGGCGCCGCCGCCGCTGCCGAATATCGCGGTCTGTGCACCGCATTGCCCGCATTCGGCGGCGGACATGTTCTCGATGACGCCGGCGACGGGGACGCCGGTCTCCGCGGCCATCCGGGCCACCCGGGTGGCGACGACCCGGGCCGCCGCCTGCGGGGTCGTGACGGCGAGCAGCGCGGTGTCCGGGAGCAGCTGCAGCAGCGAAAGGGTGGCATCGCCGGTGCCAGGCGGCAGGTCGACGAACAGCGTATCCAGCGTGCCCCAATAGGTGTCGGTGACGAACTGCTGCAACGCTTTGTGCAGCATTGGTCCACGCCAGACGACGGGCTGGTCTTCGTTGACGAAGAATCCGATCGACATCAAGGCGACGCTGTAGGCGGGCACCGGGAGCATCAGCTCGCCAAGAACGACGGGGCTGCGCCGCACTCCGAACAGGTGGGGGATCGAGTAGCCCCACACGTCGGCGTCGATCAGTCCCACCCGCTTGCCCGTGGCGGCGAGTGCCGTGGCGAGGTTGGCGGTCACTGTGCTCTTGCCGACCCCGCCCTTGCCGCTAGCCACCGCGTACACCCGGGTGCCGCCGATGCCGAGCGCACCGGTCAGCGGCGCGGTGGTGCGCTTGAGCCGCTCCGCCAGCTCGACCCGCTCGCGTGGCGGCATCGTCACAAGGTCGAATTCGACATCGCGGACGCCATCGACGGCGCGCACCGCAGCCTCGACGGCGGTGCGGAGTTCGCCTGCGAGAGGGCAGCTTTCGGTAGTCAGCCGCAGCTGCAGGCGCACCCGGCCGCCGCGCGCCAGCGACGTCTCGCCGATCATGCCCAGGTCGCCCAGCGGCCTGCCGATCTCCGGGTCGAGCACGGCAGCGGCGGCCGCGCGCACCCGGTCCAGGTCAATGTGCGCGGCCATTAGGACTGTCCACTCGGAACGCGCGGCGGCGTGGTTTGACCGGTCGCATCAGGAACTCCGGCCGCCGCTGACCGCCGGGGCCCAGAGTGGCGCGGGCCTTGGCCAGCCACTCACGATAGACCGCAGTCGATCGCCCCGCGTCGACATACACGTCGCCGTATTGATCGCCAGGATGCGCCGGCTCCATTCGGACCTTCTGCAGCCAGCAGTGCATACCGGAGTGCGGGTCGGGCTGCACACCGAACGCGAGGTTCTGGTGCACGCCCGGGTCCGTCCACCAGATCCGCGAGGAGTCCGGGTCGTCGGAGGCGAACGGCTCGATGCCGCCGCGGTAGCGCAGCAGCCAGGAGTCCGGCCCGTCGGGGTGGCTGATGTCCGCCAGACCCTGCACCCACCTGCTGCCCTCGTTGCCGTGCAGGCGCCACCGGCCCATGTGGTGGGACAGCGCGCAGACCCCGGGCCGGATGCCCTCGGTGACCCAGACCCTGGCGACCAAGTAGCCGATCGAGGTGTTCAGCCGAACCAGATCGCCGGACTTCACACCGTGGGCCTGCGCGTCACGGGAGTTGAGCCACAGCGGGTGGGAGTTGGAGAGCTCGTTGAGGTACTTGGCGTTGCCCGACCGGGTGTGGACGAGCGTCGGCAGCCGGAAGGTTGGCACCAGCACCAGCTCGCCGGCGTCGAGGTCGATCTCGTCGCGAGCGACATGCGAGCGGATGTAGCCGGGCGTGGCGTACTCCTCCCAGCCCCAGTCCCGCATCGTGGTGGAGTACACCTCGAGCTTGCGGCTCGGGGTGAGCCATCCGGCGACCTCACTGCCGTCGTCGAGCCGTACCCCGACCGCGCCGGCCTCGCCGATCAGCGGGGGCACCGAGTCGTCGGTAGTCGGTTTGCGCAGCACGCCCGCCTCGTCTGGCTCGGCCCCGTCGCGCTCGGCCGCCGTGAGCGGGCGCTCGTCCAGCCGATAAACATCCGACTGAACTTCGACGACGCCGTAGCGCCGCATGTAGGCCAGCGGGGTCATGCCCTCCGCGGCGGCCTTCTCGGGCAGGCCGGGTACCCGGTTTTCGAAGATCCACCCGTAGTAGTCGTCGACGGTGACCTTCTCACCGGGACGGTCGGGGGCCTCGAAGTGCTTGCGGATGCCCAACGAGCCGTCCGGGTCGATCCTCCAGGAGAGCTCGAACCACAGCTCGTTCTCCTCCCACACCTCGCCGGGGTTTGCGTCGCGGGTGTCGCCGACCTCCATGCCGAGCCGTTCCATGGCAACCCGGCGGACCGGCTGGCGGAAACCGAGCCACTTCGAGGCGTGCGTCTCGTAGGAGTGGGTGTCGTGCCGCTCGGTCGAATGCCCCACGGGCAAGATGAGGTCGGCGAATTCCGCGGTCTCCGACCAGGTCGGGGTCAGCGCGACGTGCAGGCCCACCTTGTCCTTGTCGGACAGCGCCCGCATCCAGGTGAAACCGTCCGGGTAGGTCCAGATCGGGTTGAACACGCGGGAGAAGTAGACCTCGAGCCGGCCCCGGCCCTCGTTCAGGAAGTGCGGCAGCAGGATCGACATCTCGTTGCAGGTCAACGGATACTCGCGCGGCCAGGCCAGCTCGTTCCACCCGTCGTGGGCAGGCACATCGGGGCCGTGGGGGATGAACTTGTCCCACCCGTTGGGGCTGGTGCCGCCCTTGGTGCCGATCGACCCGGTCAGTGCCAGCACGAACCACAGCGCGCGTGCCACCTGCCACCCGCCGAGGTTGCCGGCCGCGGCGGAGCGCCAGACGTGGGCGGCGAGCCGATGGTCGCAGTTCGCGACGAGCCGGGCGATCTCCTCGATGCGCTCGACGGGGATCTGGGCCTCCTCGGCGGCGAACTCGAAGGTGTACTCGGCGTAGTCGGCCTCGAGCGCGTCCAGAAACGCCTCGAACGTCCGCGGTTTGCTCGGGTGGCGCTGGGAGAGGTAGGTCTCCCAGTTGAACCAGCGACGCAGGAACGGCTCGTCGATCGAGCGGGTGCGCAGCAGGTAGGAGGCGATGGCAAGAAGGATCGCGGCCTCGCTGCCCGGCCACGGGGCGATCCACACATCGGCATGGCTCGCGGTGTTGGACATCCGCGGGTCCACCACGACGAGCTTGGCACCGCCCTGCTTGCCCTCCATGATCCGCTGGGCGTGCGGGTTGAAGTAGTGGCCGGTCTCCAGGTGACTGGACAGCAGCAGGATCACCTTGGCGTTGGCGTGGTCGGGAGACGGGCGGTCGTAGCCGCCCCACAGCGTCTGACCCAGGCGGGCGCCGGACGAGCACACGTTGGTGTGGCTGTTGTGCCCATCGACCCCCCAGGCCTGCAGCATCCGCTCGGCAAAGCCGTCCTCGCCCGGTCGTCCAACGTGGTAGACGACCTCGTCCGTGCGGCCATCGATGATGGCCTTCCTGATCCGGCCGGCGATGTCGTCCAGCGCCTCGTCCCAACTCACCTGCTGCCACTGGCCGCCGCCGCGCTCGCCCACCCGGCCCAGCGGATGCAGGATCCGCTCAGGGTCGTTGACCTGGTTGATCGTCGCCGGCCCCTTGGCGCAGTTGCGTCCCCGCGAACCCGGGTGGGCCGGGTTACCCTCGACCTTTTTGATCGAGAGATCCTCTTTGTCGACGTAGGCCAGCAGCCCGCACGCCGACTCGCAGTTGAAGCAGGTCGTCGGCACGAGTAGATAGGTGTGCGGCACCTTGCGCGGGTGCGCCTTGGCGTCGTATTCGACGTGGTTGTCCCAGTCCGAAACGGGTGGGTAGTTGCGCAGGTGCTCGTGGGTGCGCGCCCCGGGCAACTCATGGGTGGCCGGGGCGTCGTGGGCGGTGTCGGTCATGCCTCCGAGGTAGTGGGGGGGGTGGGTCGGTGTCATGACAGGGGAACGTCCTGCCCGGCCCGGACGAACACGGACTCGTAGATCAGCAGGGCAACCTGCACGGCCAGCCCGGCCAGCCCGGCCAGCGCTGCAGCGAGCACCGTGGTGCCTGCCCAGCCGACCGCGGCCAGTACAGCGCCGACCCCGGCCAGCCCGACCGCGCCGCCCCAGAAGGCCGGTGCGTACCTGCCGTGGGTGACCATGTGGGCGGCCGCGGCCGCACCCGCAGTCGCATGCCTGCCGCCGTATTCCAGCAGGAGCATCAACAGGTGCACGACGGTCGCTATCGTCAGTGCGGCGCCGATCAGGGTCACGCCTGCTGCTGCGGTGCCGGCGATAACCGCGGCCACCGCCAGCGCCCCGGCGCCGACCATGACCGCCTGGGCGAGCAGATGCCAGAAGAGCAGCGGAGACTGCCACAGGTCGCGCCCCTCAGCCTGGCCGAAGAGGAACGCCGTGTAGCCGGCGACCATGGCACCGGTAGGGATGGCCAGCCACGCCAGGACGGTGAATGCCGTGGCGGCGGAGCCGATCAGGCCCGCCTCAACCGCGATGCCCAGCAACAGCCAGATCCCGGATACCGCGGCGAAGGAGGCCAATGCGTACGAGCCGAGCACGAGCCACGACCCGAAATTGGACTTGGTCAGCAGGTAGTAGAACCGTTCGGGCCGTTTGAGATCCCAGATGAGCAGCCCGCCGGTGGCCGCGGTGCCGACCAGGCCAAGGGCCGGGGCGACGATCGTGGTCAGCACGCCGAGGTCGACGCCCAGCAGGACGGCGAGTGCGGCTACAACCAGCGCACCACCACCGAGCCCCTTGGCCCACAGGTAGGCCGTGACCCGCCAGCCCCACGGCCTGGGGTGCGCGGTGTTCATCGTGGTCCGCGCGTGGCTCACGGGGTCGGTCGGGAGATCGGCTGAAACCTCGACGCGGTGCGGATCGGGGCTGGAGAACATATAGCTCGAATCCACCGGTGCGGCAAGCGGATTCAGCACGGCGCGGTCTGCCCCGAGGTAGAACACGTTCGGTCCGGTGTTTTGCTCGGGGGCGCGCACGGTGACAGGATTCGTGTTGACCAGCTTCGAGATTCCGCTTTCCGGGTCGTCCAGGTCGCCGACCCAGATCGAGTGGGTCGGGCAGACCACCACGCACGCGGGCTCCATGTCGTTGTCGATGCGGTGGGCGCAGAAGTTGCACTTGGCGGCCGTGTGGGTGTCGTCGTCGATGTAGATCGCGTCGTACGGGCAGCCCTGCATGCAGCTCTTGCACCCGATGCAGCGGTCGGAGTCGAAATCGACGATGCCGTCATCCCGCTTGAACAACGCCTTCGTCGGGCAGATCGCCACGCAGGGTGCGTCGGTGCAGTGGTTACACCGCATGACTCCGAAGTCGCGCGTGTTGTTGGGGAACACCCCCTGGTCGACGTACTTCACCCAGGTCCGGAACTGACCGACCGGGACCTCATGCTCCGTCTTACATGCGACGGTGCACGCGTGACATCCGATGCATGTGCGCTGATCGATCGCGAAGCCGTACCTCATATGCCCAGCCCGATCGCGCGGGCTTGCTCCCGCCCGTCCGGCGTCAGCTTCTCCGGCGACCACGGCGGCACCCAGACCCAGTTGATGGTGTGGTCAGCGACAAGCCCGTCGAGCACCTGGAACACCTGGCCCTCGATGATGTCGGTCAGCGGGCAGGCGGGCGAGGTCAGAGTCATGTCGAGGATGGCGACATCGCCGTCCATTCGCACGCCGTAGACCAAACCGAGATCGACGATGTTGATGCCCAGTTCCGGGTCGACGACGTCGTGGAGGGCCTCGAAAATCTCCTCGATCGGTGTCGCCGGGGTGGTTGCCGTCGGTGTCGCGGGGTCAGGCATCAGAGCTCCTAAATTCCTGCCGGTCCAGCGGGAGCCGGAACGACGCGGGGTCGAGTTTGGGTTGGACGGTGCGCAATCGATTGAGCAGGTCGGCAGCGTGCGGCGTGCACAGCTGCCAGGTCTCTCGGGTATCGAGCCTGCGCAGGTGCAGGCTCGACGTCCGGGTGACCGCGGTGCCGCATGCCGCGCACACCCGTGCCCGGGGTTCGCCGAGCCACTGAGCCCATGTCGACCAGCAGGCGCCGCACAGCACGCCCGAATCGTCCCGCAGCCCAGGATCGCCGGGATGGTAGGAGAACCGCACGCCGCGAGCCGGGTTGTCACCGGGTCCGGCGATCAGCCCGGGTAACAAGGCATCGCAGATATCGCATCTCAGGTCCGAGATCGTCATCGATCGCATCCGTCCATCGCTTGACGCCCCGAATTCTATATGAGAATCTCTGAATATAGGTGCGGTTTGCATCACACTAGTTCTCACAACGCGACAGGGGTCACGGGTGACCGAAACGCCGACAGAAGTGCTGGATTGTATTGGGCTGCAATGCCCATTGCCGGTCGTAAAGACAGCACAGGCGATCAAGAAGCTCCCCGCCGGGGAGCTGCTGGAGCTGCTTGCGACCGACCCGGGTGTGGAGCCGGACATGAACGCCTGGTCTCGACGCACCGGGAACGAACTGGTCAGCATCAACCGCGACGGCGACGTGTACCACGTGCTGATCCGTAAGACGAAGTGACGCCATGTGGACCGGTGAGGGCGAGTCGAAGATTCTCTACGTGCACACGCACGGGGTGAGCGACCCCGGGCGGTGCGCTACCCCGTTCTTCCTAGCAGCTTCGGCGGCGGCGATGGACGCCGAGGTGATGATTTACTTCACCATGTACGGGCCGACACTGCTGCAACGTGAGGTCGTCGACAAGATCGGCCCGAAAGGTGACCGGGGCCAACCACTTTCGTATTTCATCGAGCAGGCCACCGGGCTGGGCGTGCGGTTGCTGGTGTGCCAGCCCTCACTCGATCTCAACGATCTGGCCATCGACGACCTGATCGATGGCGTCCAGATGATCGGTGGTGCGGCCTTCAACGACCTCGCGTTAGAAGCCGATGCCGTCGTGAGCTTCTGATGACCACGAGCGCGGCGCCGTCGGCGTACTACAAGCGACCAGAAGTCGCCGGATACGCCGACGTGCCGCTCGAAGAGAAGCAGCGGCTGTTCGACGAAGTCAAGTCGGACATGCGGTACAAGGACTACCTGTACGGCTGCTACGAGTGCGGGATCTGCGTGGCCGCGTGCCCGTCGGCGCGGTTCTACGACTTCAGCCCGCGGCGGATCGCCCAGGCGGCGGCTCGTGAGGACGTCGAGCTGTTCTACCAGCAGATGCAGGAAGATATCTGGGAGTGTTCCCAGTGCTTCGCCTGCCTGCGCTGTCCGCGCGGCAACAACCCCGGCGGGATCATCACGATCATGCGTGAGGTCTCGGTCAACAACGGCCTCGCCTCGGCCACCGAAGCCCTCGGGGGCTACTCCAGAATCATCTACAAGATCATGTCCACCGGCACGCAGGTGTCACCGGACATGTTGCAGCGGGACGCCTTTCCCGACTGGGGCCCGGAAACCGGCGACGTCTCGGACAACCTGGACCTGTGGCGGCGGGCGTTGCCGGCGGAGACGCATCACACCACGTCCACCAGCTGGGAGATCTCCGAGCGGACGCTCGTCGAGCTGTATGTGATCTGGCTCAGCACCGGCGCTCTCGACATGATCGCCGAGATCGACCAACCGTTGCACTCCATACTCTCCGAGCTCATGGAGGAGCTCCTCGAAGACGAAGGGATCGAACTATGACGACCATCCCTATTGAAGCCCTCAAGGCGAAGAAGAAGGCCGGCTTCACCCGCGAGGAAGGCCGCTACCCGGACTTCAAGGAAGAACTTGCCGAACTCGAGCGCTCCGGCGAGATCGTCGTGCAGAAGACGACCGGCGACACGGTCGAGCTCCCGACCAAGTACGGCCGGCCGAAGAAGATCCAGAAAGCTCATCTGTGGCACCACAAGTCGTGTGGCCAATGTGGACACATTCCCGGCTACTCGACGTCGATCTTCTGGGTGATGCGCAAACTCGGCTACGACTACCACGATCCGAAGGACCAGACCTCGTGCACGGCGTGGAACTACTACGCCAGCGCCACCTCCAACGCGGCCGCCCAGGCTGCCGTCGCGGTGCGCAACTTCGCAGCTGCGAACGAGACCGGGTACTTCCCGCTGATCCACTGCGGCACCTCCTACGGTCACTACAAGGAGGTCCGCCACGAGCTGCTTCTACACCCCGAGCTGCGTGCCGATGTCCGCAAAATCATGGAGAAGCTCGGTAAGCAGTTGGTGCTGCCCGAGGAGATCGTGCACTACTCCGAGTGGTTCTACGCGATGCGCCACGAGATCGCCGCCCTGCAGGTGCGGGACATGTCGAACATCGCGGTGACCGTGCACCCCGCGTGTCACTACTACAAGCTCGTCGAGGGCGACGCGATCTACGACCCGGACGTCTACGGCGGACAGCGCACCGCCGTGGTGACCGGGCTCGCACAGGCGCTGGGCGCGGAGGTCCGCGACTACTCGACGTGGTTCGACTGCTGCGGTTTCGGTTTCCGGCACATCCTGGTGCAGCGCGACTTCACCCGGTCGTTCTCCACGCTGCGCAAGATCGAGCGGATGAAGGAGGAAGCCGACCCCGACGTCGTGCTCACCCACGACACCGGGTGCGTGACAACGCTGGACAAGAGCCAGTTCGCCGCGCAGGCACACGACCGCAACGTGGGTGTCGCCGTGCTGTCCGAGGCGCAGTTCGCCGCCCTGGCCATGGGCGCACACCCGTACAAAGTCGTTCAGCTGCACTGGCATTCGGCGAACTACAAGCCCATGTTGGAGAAGATGGGCATCGACCACGAGCAGGCGTGGGCGGAATTCCAGGAGGATCTCGGCCGCCTAGAACGTGGGGAGAAGAAGTACCTCGACTGGGACGACATGGACTGACGGGTCCAGCACAACAGAACAAATCCGAACTGTTCCAACCGGAGCTCTCCGGGCGGACGAACATACCTTAGGGAAGCCATGTCTTTCGACACTGTAGTCGTCATCGGTGGGGGACCGGGCGGCCTGCGCGCGGCACACGGGATCGCCGAGGTCGGGACCCCGGTCGTGCTGCTCGAGCGGTCAGACGTCCTCGGCGGCATGCCGATCCACGCGAACTACGCGGGCATCACCCCGCACGGCGAAGCCGCCGAGCCCATGATGCGCCGGATGGCCGACAAAGTCACCAGCCATCCACTCGCCGAGGTCCGGCTGCAGACCACGCCCACCGGGCTCTCCGGTGAGCCGGGCGCGTTCCGGCTCGAGGTCGCCGGACCCGGCGGGCCGGACACCATCGAGTGCGGCTCGATCGTCGTGGCCACCGGGTTCCAGCATTTCGACCCCGGACGCGAGACCCAGCTCTACGGCTACTACGAGTTCGACGACGTCCTCACGCTGCCGGACCTGGAGGCGATGCTCAAGGAGCACAATGTGCTACGGCCGTCCACCGGTGAGCCACCGACTTCGCTGTGCTTCGTACAGTGCGTCGGCAGCCGCGACCGGCACATCGGCAACGAGTACTGCTCCAAGGTGTGCTGCGGGGTCGCGTCCAAGGAGGCTATCGAGGTTCGCCAGCTGCTCCCGGACTGCAAGGTATTCATCTTCTACATCGACATGCGGATGTACGGCTACTGGGAGAACGAGATCTACTGGGCGGCCCAGGAGAAGCACCACGTCCAGTACGTCAAGGGCATCATCACCGAGGTGCTGGCCAAAGGCGACCAGCTGATCGTTCGCGGCGAGGACACCACGATGGGCCGGCCGATGGAGCTGCTCATGGACATGGTCGTGCTCTCGGTCGGGATGGAGCCATCGGCCGGAACCCGCGAGGTAACCAGGATCCTCGGCATCCGCCCGAACCGGTTCGGGTTCATCGACGCCGTGGAGGCCCCGCTCGACCCGGTGGCCACCAGCGGCGAGGGCATCTATGCGTGCGGCGCCGCGCTGGGGCCGGCCGACCTCGAGGACACGGTGTCCTCGGCGGCCAACGCCGCGATGCGCGCGGTGGCCTTCGTCCGCGGGCATGCCGCCGCACCGGCGGGGAGCGCAGGCGGTCCATGATCGCGGGCCAGGTTGTCGACACGTCGACCGCGGCGGAGTTCTTCCAGCAGGTGCTGGCGGTCTCCACCCGCGACGAGCTGTCCGGGATCGGCGAGGACGTGCGACACAAGTCTGCCGCGATGAGAGCCCTCGCCGGAGACGATCCGTCCACCATGGACGACGTCGCCCTGCGTGAGCTGCTCGGCTGGGTGTTTTGCGCGCGGCGGAAGGTGGACCGGATCTTCGCCGTGGTGGAACCCCATGAGCTGGCCGCGGGGATTGCCGCGCTGCTGCACGGGCCGGGCGGGATCGTCGAGCGGTACGACCGGTTCGCCGGGCTGCTTGACCCGCTGCCCGCCGTCGCTGCCGACCTGCCCGGCGAACTGCTGCACTTCCTCGATCCCAGTCGGTACTGGCTGTGGACCCGTTGGATGTGGGACCCCGACGCGGGAACGGGCGCGCTGGCCCTGGTCACGATGGACGAGGCGGAGCTGGATGCCGGCGATGGGGGAGCCGGCCGCGGCCAGACCTATCTCGCCCTGGGCCGGCCGGTGGCGTTCGTGGAGGAGACCGGGAAGGCCGCCGGCTTCACCGACCTCGGGCCCGGGATGTTCGGCACCGACGTCTTCCTCGCCGCCGTATACGGCGTCTACCTGCAGACGGTGGTGGGTATGCGGATGTCCAAGGAGTTCACCAGCATCCTGCCTTCGCTGCCCGAGCTCACCCGGCGCCTACTCGGTGTCCACCACGCCACCAATAGAAAGGCCTGACTATGCCCGTAGGAGGACGAAAGGTCCCGCCGACCGCCGTCGAGTTCGACGTCGCCACGGTCAAGTCGACCATCAGCGACCGGTCGGTCGACCTCACCGCGAACTGGAACCGGATGTTCGAGCCGCGGGTGATCACCGAGATGGGTCCCGAGCGTTTCACCGAGCTGAACCTGCTCTCCGGAGCGGAGTCGCTGGAATGGTGCTACGGCTGCGGGAAATGCGTGCCGGTCTGCCCGGTCGACCTGGTCGGTGAGTACGGGCCGCGCAAGCTGCACCGCATGGCCCAGACCGGCGAGGACCTGCTTGCCAGTGACGAGCTGTGGATGTGCACCACCTGCGCCAACTGCCTTCGGGTCTGCCCGAAGGAGGTGAACATGATCGAGTTCATGCCGGCGGCGCGCGAAGAGGCGATAAGCCGCGGGCAGGTTCCCGCCGAGCTGCAGCAGGTGTTCGAATCGACGTTCCGCCACGGCAACGCGCTCGGCGCGAACCCGCGACGGCGGGCCGCGTGGACCAAGGGTGCGGGGGTTCCGGTGCGGGAGCTACCCAAGGACCCGGCCCCGGTCGACGTGCTGTTCTACGTCGAGGACTACTGGAGCTACCACCCGCGCGGGCAGGAGGCCGCGCAGGCGTTCGCCCGCATCCTGCACGCGCTCGGGGTTGACTACGCGATCCTCGGCGCCGAGGAGAAGACCCTCGGAGACTCCCAGCGCCTGGCGGGGGAGCGCGGGCTGTTCGATTCGCTGATGGAGGACGTCACCACGACGCTGGCTCGCTACGAGTTCAACCGCATCGTCACCCCCGACCCGCACGGGTTCAACGCGCTGGTCAAGGAGTACCCCAAGCACGGCCACACCTACGACGTCGCGCACTACACCCAGTTCCTGGCGCCGCTGGTGGACCGGCTCGAGCTGACCACGGCGCTCGAAGCGAGGGTGACCTTCCACGACCCCTGCTATCTGGGCCGGCACAACGGCGAGTACGACGCACCGCGCAAACTGCTGCGCGCCATCCCCGGCATCGACCTGGTCGAGATGGGTCGCTGCAAAGAGAACGCGTACTGCTGCGGCGGTGGCGGCGGCGGGATGTGGCTCGATGGGTTCATGAGCGACAAGATCGACGAGCGGCTGTCCGAGCGCCGGGTCCGCGAGGCCGCCGAGTCGGGCGCGGACATCCTGGCGGTCTGCTGCCCCTACGAGGTGTCCCGGTTCTCCGACGCGGCCAAGTCCACCGGCAACGACCAGCTGCAGGTACTCGACATCGCCGAGATGCTGGACACCGCCATGGGCTCACCGACGGCGGCGTGAGCCGCATGCGAGTGATCGACTTCTGCACGGTGACCGCGCTGCGCAGCCAGACCGTCTGGCACGCGCTGTGCCGCGCCGTGCGGCCGGGCGACACGCCGGTGTTGTCGTTCGTGCGGCCGAGCGAGCCCTACGTCAGCATCGGCTACCACCGCGACCTCGTCGAGGTCGACACCGACTACTGCCGCGCCGGTGGCGTGCCGGTCTATCGGCGGATGGTCGGCGGCGGACCCGTCTACTGCGACGCCGACCAGCTGTTCTTCCAGATCATCCTGCCAGCCCGAGACCTGCCGGCGCGGCGCTCCACGGCGCTGGCCACGCTGTTGCAGCCCGCGGTAAGGGCGCTGCGAGCAGTCGGCGTCGACGCGGAGCTGGACCGGTTCGGCGAGATCAGCGTCGGCGCGGCCAAGGTGTGCGGGCACGGCGCCGGCCAGCTCGGCGACGGCGCGGCGATCGTCGGCAACCTCATCAGCGCCTTCGACCACGAGCGCGCCACCCGGGTGCTGCGGCTCGACCCCGATGTGCGCGAGGTAGTGCTGGCGCTGATGCGCCGCTACGTCGCGGCGACGCCCGTCGACCCGGCGGCCTGGCAGGCCGCGATGGTGCACGAGTACGCCGAGCACTTCGGCAGCGAACCAACCGACGACCAGCTCACCCCGGCGGCGAAACAGCAGCTGACGCGGATGGACAGCCGGCTGGGCAACCACGAGTTCGTCGCCGGTACGCCCCGTGCGGTCCGCCCGGTGCGGACGGTCAAGGTGCGCGCCGGGGTGTGGGTACACGACTGGCGCCGCGATGGTGAGCGGGTCGTACTCGGGATCGCCGGCGGCGTGGTGGAAGTGGCCACCGGCCGGGAGCACCTGGTCGGCCTGCGACTTGACGAGGCGCAGCACGAACTTCAGCGCGAGCACGGCGCCACCGCCCTGGTGAGCGCCATTCGCGCCGCGCACGCGGAGGTGGCATGACAACTCAACCCGAGGTCGACGGTTACGAGCTGCGACTGGACCGGCGCTACGACCCGGACTCCCATCTTTGGGTAATGGATACCGCGGACGGCCGGGTGCGGGTGGGGCTGGACGCGCTCACCGCGGACACCTACGGAGCCCTGGCTCAGCTCGAGCTGTCGGGGGTGGGGACGCCGGTCGGCCGCGGCGAGGTGTTCGGCAGCCTGGAGGCCGCGAAGTTCGTCGGCCCGCTGACCGCACCGGTGTCGGGCGTGATCGCGGCCGTCAACCTCGCGGTGCTCGCGGACCCCGAGCTGGTCCTGCGGGAACCGTACGACGGTGGCTGGCTGGCCGAGTTCGCCGAGGCCGGTTCGGCCCCCCGACTTGTCGGCGGTGACGACGCCCGTGCCTGGTTCGCCCGTGAAATCGCCGATTACCGGGAGAAGGGGTTGTTGGCGGAGTGACATCCACCGGCTTCGACATCCGCAGCCGCCACTTCGGCGACGTGATGGACTTCTTCGCTCCCGGGCTCAAGGAGTGGAGCACTCCGGAATGGACCCCGACGAACCCGAGGCGGTTTCTGCCGGTGTCGGTCACCGGGTCGGCCTGCGCGCTGTCCTGTGACCACTGCCAGACCAAGGTGCTGCACGGCATGGCCGGCATCCCCACCGGCGAGACCCTCTTCGATGTCGCGGCGCGGATGAAGGCAGGCGGCAGTGAGGGAATGCTCGTCTCCGGCGGCTCGACGCGCACCGGCGGCGTGCCGCTCACCGCGCACCTCAAGCACGTGCCGCGCATCCGCGACGAGCTCGGGATGAAGGTGATCGTGCACTCCGGAGTCGTCTCGCCGAAGCTCGCCGACCAGCTTGCCGAGGCGGGCGTGGACGGGGTGATGCTGGACATCATCGGCGCGGACGAGACGATCCGCGATGTCTATCACCTCGACCTGACCACCGCGGACTTCGCCCGTTCCCTGCGGGTGCTCGCCGAGCAGGGTCTGCGGATCATCCCGCACATCGTGCTGGGTCTGCACTACGGCAAATTCCTGGGCGAGCACCGGGCGCTGGAGATGGTCACAGCGCACCCGGTCAGCACCCTGATCCTGGTCGTGCTGGTCCCGCTGGTCGGCACGCCGATGGCGCACCTGCCCCCGCCGCCCACCGAGGATGTCACGGCGTTCTTCGCGACCGCGCGGGCGGCGGCGCCGTCGATCCCGGTGAACCTCGGCTGCGCGCGGCCGATGGGGCAGGTCAAGGTGGATCTCGATCAGGCCGCCGTCGATATCGGTCTCAACGGGATCGCCTACCCCGCCGACGGGATCATCGGCTACGCCGAGTCCCGCGGGATCACCGCACGCCGCTACGAGTACTGCTGCTCGCTGACCTGGGCCGGCGGCCAGGACGGCGGCTACGCAGAGGTCCAGGTGAACTGACATGACGACCTGGCGTTTGCTCTCCGACGACGGTACCGGCGCCGCCGACGGCCTGGCGCTGGACGAGGCCCTGATGGCGGGGGTTGGCCGCGACGCTGCCGCCGCGGCGCGGCCAACTCTGCGGCTCTACACCTACGCGAGCCACGCCGCGCTCGTCGGCCGCTACCAGACTCTGGCCGCCGAGGTCGACGTCGCGGCATGCGCGGCCACCGGAACCGGGGTGAGCCGGCGACCCACCGGCGGCGGGGCGATCGTGATGGGTCGGGATCAGCTCGGCGTTGCCCTGGTGCTGCCTGCGCCCGCGGCCGCGCCGCGCACGCTTATCCCCGAGCTGGGCGAGGGCGTCGTCGAGGGTCTGCGCCGGATCGGCGTGCGGGTCGAGTTCGGTGGCAAGAACGACCTGCTCGCGGGCGGGCGCAAGATTGCCGGGCTCGGGATGTATCTGGACGGGCAGGGCGCGCTGCTGTTCCACACGAGCCTGCTGGTCGACCTGGACGTCGATTTCATGCTGCGAGTCCTGCGGATCCCGGCCGCGAAGCTTGCGGACAAGGGTGCAGCCGCTGTCGCGGAGCGCGTCACCACGGTCCGCCGGGAACTCGGTCGCCCGACCGACGTGGACACGCTGCGCGACGTGGTCGCCGAGGGCTTCGCTGCCCGCTTCGGGGTGACGCTGTCGTCCGGCGAGCCCGACGAGGCCGAGCGGGCCGCCGCCGAGGAGCTGGTTGCGAGCAGGTACGCGAACCCCTCCTGGCTGGCCGAGCAGGGTGCGCAGCCGGACGGCACCGGCAGCGCCACCTTCCGCTCCCCGGACGGCTTGGTGCGGGTTTTCGTTGCGGCGCAGGGCTCGCTGGTCAAGAGCCTGCAGTTCACCGGCGATTTCAACGCCGTGCCCGAGGGCCTGCGACGGCTTGAGAACACGCTGCGCTGGCGGCACCTCAAGGCCGACACCGTGCACGGGCTTGTTGCCGAGGTGCGCTCGGCCACCGGGGCCGACGCCGGCTGGCGGCGCGACGAGGACGTGGTCGCGGCCGTGCTCGACGCCGGCGCCAGGGCCGTCGACCGGTCCGCCGCACCGGTCCGACCGACCGGATCCTGTTACTTCCCAGAGCAAGGGAGCCGCCCGTGACCCTCACCCCGCTACCGCTTGTCGACGGGCCGCCGGCGCCCGCGCGCGTCAGCCCCGAATGGGTGCGCATCTCGATGGCCAGCGCCTACGCCCTTCGGTTCCGCTCCGGGCGGTTCACCCGGGACTTCGACTTCGGCGGCATCAACCTCCTGCTGAACTACGACGAGGGCTGCCTGTCCGACTGCGGGTACTGCGGCCTGGCCCGCACCCGCCCGGGCACCTACACCGACAAGTCGTTCATCAGGGTGGAGTGGCCGCTGGTGGGCACCGACGAGCTCGTCGACCGGATGGTGCGCTACCACGACCGGCTCACCCGGCTGTGCATCTCGATGGTGACCCACGGTCACGCGTACCGAGACACCTGCGACATCACCCGGCGCATCGCCGAGCGCGTGTCCGCTCCGCTGTCCATCCTGGTCGCGCCGCCGACGCTGAACCGCGAGCGGCTCGAGGAGTTCAAGCGGCTGGGCGTGGACATGATCGGCATCGGGCTGGACGCGGTCACCGAGGACCTGTTCCGCAACCTGCGCACCGAAGTGCCTGCCGGCGGTCTGAAGTGGACGAAGTACTGGGAGATCGTCCGCGCGGCCCGGGAGGTGTTCGGGCCGTGGAAGGTCAACGTGCACACGCTCGTCGGGCTCGGTGAGCGAGACGTGGACCTGGTCGATCTGTTCTGCCGACTCCGCGACGAGCAGATCTACTCCTACCTGTTCTGTTTCAACCCCGAGCCGGACTCGCGCATGGGCTCCCACCCGAAGTCGCCCATCGCCCGCTGGCGCCGCGTGCAGCTGGCCCGTCACCTGGTCGAAGAATCCGGCTACGGGATGGCCGACTTCACCTTCGGTGACGCGGGCGACCTCGTCGACATGGGCGTCGACACGTCGACGGTGGCAGCGGCGATCGCCGGTGGCATCCCATTCATGACGAACGGCTGCCCCGGGGAGAAGGGCCAGCCCGGCTGCACCCGCCCCTACGGCTCCTACCGGCCCACCGAGCCTTTCCGCGATTTTCCGTTCCCCCCGACCGCGGATGACTTGGTCGAGATCCGCGACCAGCTCGCGCTGGGTGTTCCGTTGGCCCAACAGCCCCGACCCGAGGAGTTCTGATGCGAATTGTCGTGCCGCTGAAAGCGGTTCCCGACCTGGTCGAGGAGATCGAGCTCTCCGACGACGGAACGGACATCGACCGCGAGTACCTCAAGTTCGTCCTCAATGAGTGGGACGACCAGGCGCTCGAGGAAGCCCTGCTGATCAAGGATGCCGATGGCGCCGAGGTGGTGGCCGTTGCACTGGCCGACGACCCGGACATCGACCAAGCGCTCTACACCGCGCTCGCCAAGGGCGCCGACGTCGCGGTCAAGCTGACCGGGGCGACGCACGCCGATACCCCGGCCGACACCCACACGCGGGCCGCCGCGTTCGCCGCGTACCTGCGAGAGAACCCGGCCGACCTGGTGATCACCGGCGTGCAGGCGCCCGACGACCTGGACGGCCAGCTGGCGCCTGCGCTTGCCGCGCACCTGGGACAGCCGCACGCGTCGGTGGTCGTCTCGGTCCAGCCCGCCGGTGACAAGGTGCGGGTCCGACAGGAGTTCAGCGGCGGCCGGGGCGCCGACCTGGAGATGACTCTGCCGGCCGTCGTCGGGCTGCAGGCTGCCCGGCAGACGCCTCGCTACGCACCGGTGAGCAAGGTTCGCCAGGCCATGCAGGCCGGCGGGCTGACCGAAGTCAGCGTCGAACCGCTCGACACCCAGCCCGGGCTGACGATCCGGCGGATGTATGCCCCCGTATCGACCTCGCACGCCGAGATGCTGACCGGCGAGCCGGACGAGGTCGCCGAAAAGATCATCGAGCTGCTTCGCGGCCGTGCCCTGATTAAGGAGTGACCAGTATGGGAAACGTCATGGTGTTGGCCGGACGGACCGGCAAAGATCTCACCGACTCCACGTTCGAACTGATCGGCGCGGCCCGCCAGCTCGCGACCGCGTGGGGCGGGCAGGTGGAGGTGGCGCTGTTCGGCACCTCGGACCCGGCGGCCGAGCTCGGTGCCGCTGACACCATCGTGTCGATCGACCACCCGGCGCTGTCGGATTACGTACCCGAGGCCTACGAGGTGGCGCTGCGGCACGTCCTCGAGCAGCGCTCGCCGCGACTGTTGTTGCTGCCCAACGACACCGTCGGACTCGACCTCGGCAGCTCGCTGTCGGTCGACTGGGCGGCGCCGCAGGCCGCCTACGTGGTCGGCTTGGAGGCCGACGGCGACATGGCGATCGCCACCTGCCAGATCCTCGGCGGCAAGATCCTGGCCGAGGTGGAGTTGCCCGGCGACCGCGGGATCTGCACCGTGGTGGCCGGCGCCTTCCCCGCCGCGGCGGGCCGCGCCGACAGGGAGGCCTCGGTGGTGACGCTCGACCCGCCCGCCGGGCTTGACTCGCCGCGGACCAGCCTGCAGCAGCTGATCGAGCCGGAGGGCGGTGACGTCGACATCACCGTCGCCCCGATGCTCGTCTCGGTGGGGCGCGGCATCGGATCCAAGGACGACGTGGAGACGGTGCAGGAGATCGCCGACGCGCTGGGGGTGCCGCTGTCCGCGTCCCGGCCTGTGATCGACGCGGGCTGGCTGCCCAAGTCCCGTCAGGTCGGCAAGTCCGGCTTGAAGGTCAAGCCAAAGGCCTACCTGTCGTTCGGGATCTCGGGCGCGCCCGAGCATCTCGAAGGCATGCGCGACGCCGAGCTGATCATCGCCTGCAACACCGACGCCAATGCGCCGATCTTCGACGTCGCGCATTACGGCACCACCTGCGACCTGTTCGACCTCGCGCCTGCCCTGGTCGAGAAGCTGGAGGGATAGGTGGCCGGCGAGACGGTGACCAGGCCGATCTTCGAGGGGATCGGCCATGTCGGCGAGATCGTCTTCTACGTGCTCGCCACCGCGAGCATTCTGGTCTTCGGCTACGGCGTGTGGCGGCGGATGCGCAAGTACCGGCGGGGCCGACCGGCGGGCCGCTGGGCGACGATCCGCGAGGGCCTGTTCGGGCGGCCCTTCGCCGGCGTGCGCGAGCGTGGCGATCGCGGCTCGGCGGCCGTCGTCGCCACGAACGTCACCATCGGTCGCGGGTCCCGTGCGGTGGGGCTGGCGCATTTCGGGGTGTTCTGGGGCTTCATCGTGCTGTTCATCGGCACCGTGATCCTGACCATTGACTACGACGTGGTGCGGTTGGCCGGCCGGCTGTTCACCGGCCATGACGTGCGGTTCTTCCACGGCTGGTTCTACCTGATCTACTCGGTGATCCTGGACACGTTCGCGCTGGCCGCGGTGCTCGGCCTCGGTTACCTGATCCTGCGGCGGTGGCTGTTCAAGCCCTACCGGCTGGACTACACCCGGGCCGCCGAACCGGAGGGCGGGTACAGCCGTAGCCAGTTCGTCCGCGGCGACTGGCTGTTCGCCGGCGGTCTGGGGCTGATCCTGCTGACCGGCCTGCTGGTGGAGGGTGCGCGGATCAGGGCTGCGACTTTCCCCCCGTTCGAGCTGTGGTCGCCCGCCGGGTGGGTGATCGGCAGGTCTCTCGAGCTGGTCGGGATGAGCGCCCCGGCCGCCCTCACGCTGCACACCGTCCTGTGGTGGGTGCATGCGCTGCTCGCGCTGGCCTTTGTCGCCTACCTGCCGTACGCGAAGTCCATGCACATGCTGGCCGACGGGGTGAACCTGCTGGCACACGACCGCGACGCCACCCGCGCGTTGCCCGCGCCCGCGCCGGACACCGGACACGCCGGCTACACCAGGATCGAGGACTTCACCTGGAAGGAGCTGCTGGACCTCGACTCCTGCACGAAATGCGGCCGCTGCCACGAGGTGTGCCCCGCCCGCACCGCCGGAGCCCCGCTGTCCCCGCGCGACCTCATTCTCGACCTGCGGCAGTGGGTCGACGTGAACTCCGGGGGGCTCGCCCTACTCGACCGCGAGGAGCGGCCCGCCATGCCGGGCGCGGACGCCGCGATCGCCGGGGACGTGATCAAGGCCCGCACGCTGTGGTCGTGCACGACCTGCATGGCGTGTGTCGAGACGTGTCCGGTCGGCATCGAGCACGTGTCGACGATCGTCCAGCTTCGGCGCACCCTGGTCGAAGAGGGCACCATGGACCCGACCCTGCAGCAGGCGCTGCAGAACCTGGCCGGCCAGGGCAACTCCTTCGGCAAGTCGGCACGGATGCGCTCGCGATGGACCAAGAAGCTGGACACCCCGATCAAGGACGCGCGCAAGGAGCGGGTGAAGTATCTGTGGTTCGTCGGTGACTACGCCGCCTACGACGACCGACTGGCCGAGAACTCAAGACTGCTGGCCCGGCTGCTCACTGAGGCGGGCGTCGACTTCGGCATTCTGTATGAGGACGAGTGGAACTCGGGCAACGATGTGCGCCGCGTCGGCGAGGAAGGCCTGTACGAGCAGCTCGCCGAGCACAACATCGAGGCGTTGCGCGCCGCGGATTTCGAGGAAATCTTCACCACCGACCCGCACTCGCTCAACGCCCTGCGCAACGAGTATCCGAAGCTCGGCGCCACCTACACCGTGTGGCACTACACCGAGGTGCTGGCCCACCTGATCGAAACCGGCGCGATCCCGGTGCGGCCGCTCAAGCTGAAGGTCACCTACCACGACCCGTGTTATCTGGCCCGCTACAACGGCGTGACCGAGGCTCCCCGGCGGATCCTCTCGGCGCTGGACTGCGAACTGGTCGAGATGCCACGCAACCGGTCCAACACCTTCTGCTGCGGCGCCGGCGGCGGGCGCATCTGGATGGACGACTCGTTCCTCGCCGAGCGCCCCAGCGAGAACAGAATCAAAGAGGCGGCGAGCCTCGATGTCACGCATTTCGTGGTGTCCTGCCCGAAGGACATGACGATGTACTCCGACGCGGCCAAGACGACCGGCCACGCCGACAGGCTCGCGGTATTGGACATCACTCAGCTGGTCGCGACCGCGGTCGCCCCGCCGGAGAATGAACTGCAGCAGGCGGGTGTGCCGGTATGACAGCACCCGAGCATGCGACCACATCGGCACCCGACCTCGAACTGCTGGGTGGGGCGCTCGGTCAGCGGGTGCGCGACGTCGCGGCTGCAGTGCGGCGGCTCGACGGGCTCGCCATCGGCGGCAGCGGACCCGAGGCGTCCCGGCCGGTTCGCGAGGATCTACGCGAGTTCGTCCTGAGGGCGCTGCGGATAGCGGGGGACCGGGACAACGACGTGATCCTGCGTGCGGTCGCGTCAGGCACCTCGCAGGCCGCCGGGCTCGCGGAGCTCACCGGTCGGCCCCGGCTCGCACTGTGGGAGGCCGTCGGCGACCTGGTCCAGGTGGGCCTGCTGCAGCGGGACCCCGTGTCTGACGGTGTCCGCCTCACCGCCGCCGGTGCGGCCGTTCTGACGATGGTGGACCTGCTCGTCGCCGCGGGGGAGGCCCCGTGAAGTGTCCGTTCTGCGGTGTCGACAAGCCGATTCGCGACCTGCACGCGCATCTGGCGAATGACCACGCTGGCGAGATCACTACCGAAGAGGTCGGGGAGCGCACGGCCTACACCGTCACCTGCCCGTACTGCTCGGAACGCTACCGCCAGCCGATGAAGAAGAGCGCCAAGGACCCGGACTTCCTGGCCGAGTACCAACGCCAGATCCACCTGGTGGCCTTCGACATGTTGATCAACCACGTGCTCGCCGAGCACGGCATCGAGCACGCAGAGCCGTAAAGGGGAACGACCATGCCCGCCGTCCGAAACTGCAACCTCCCCGACGACGTCTACTACCTCGTGGAGAAACACGTCTGGGTCCGACAGGTGGGCGAGCTCATCGAGATCGGGCTCACCGACGTCGCGCAGAACATGGCGAAGGGCATCATCTCGGTCACCCCGAAGAAGGTCGGCCGGACACTGCGTGCCGAGCAGAGCGTCGCCACCGTGGAGAGCGGCAAGTGGGTCGGCCCAGTGCCGTGCCCGGTGGCCGGCACGCTCGCCGAGGTGAACTCCGCGGTCGTCGCGGCGCCGGGACTGATCAACTCCGATCCCTACGGTGCGGGCTGGATCGCCCGGATCCAGCCCACGGACTGGGCGTCCGACTCCTTAGGCCTGGTCACCGGTGCCGAGGGGATCGCTGCCTACGAGCAGTTCCTCGAACGCGAGGGCATCTTCTGCGAGGAATGAGCGATGGCGGACCGGGTGTGGAACGGGTGCGTAGTGCCGGACGACCGGCTCTACGACCTTGAGCTGCATGTCTGGGTCCGGCTCCACGGCGATGAGGCCGTGCTCGGCATGACCGATATCGCGCAGACAATGAGCGGGCGGGTGGTACAGGTCAGTTGGAAACGACCGGGGCGGACCCTGCGCCGCGGGCAGACCATCGCGGTCGTGGAGAGCGCGAAATGGGTGGGCCCGTTCCCGACACCGCTGTCGGGGCAATTGCTAACGGTCAACCGGCAGGCGTTCGAGGACGACGTCGCCATCGGCAATCGTGATCCCTACGGCGCCGGTTGGATGGCACGCGTCCGGACGTCATCTCTCGATGATGAGAGGTCGCACCTGCGCGACAGTGAGGCGGCGTACGCGTTCTACCGAGACTTCATCGACGAGCGGGACATCCGCTGCTATCGGTGCGCGGAGTGAGACGAAGTGAGGAGTGGCATGGAGGGCAAGCCGGAGGGCACCCAGCAGAGCAGGCGCGGACGGCGCGCCTGGTGGCTGGTGACGCTGGTGGTGATATTCGCGGGTTATCTGGCCTTCCGCCTGGTGCAGGGCCTGATCTGGCTGGTGGGTCAGCTGTAGGAGCACTCGTCCCCAGTGGGGGCGTCGAAAACAATAGGAGATAGGAAATGAGCTCGAACATCAACGCCGGCGACGCCGGTGACATCGACGATGACACCAAACGGATGGCGATCGTCTGCTGGAGTAACGACCTCGACAGGGTCTGGCCAACGCTGATCCTGGGTACCACAGGCGCGGCCTCGGGCATGGAAGTGGATATCTTCTTCACGTTCTGGGGTCTGCGGGTGCTGCAGCGCAACGACAAGCGCGTCACCGGGACGAACTGGATGCAGAAGGGTGAGTCACTTGTCGACCGAGGTGGCACCGACCACCTGAAGCTCGGCAAGATCCACTTCGGCGGCGCGGGTACCGCGATGATCAAGAAGCTGGCCCGCGACTACAAAGTGGCGGACCCCACCGAGCTGATGGAGATGGCCCTGGACTGCGGCGTTCGGATGTACCCGTGCCAGATGACCATGGATCTCTACGGGTTGCGCAAGGAAGACTTCATCGACGGCCTGCAACCGAGCATGGGGGCCGCGAGCTTCCTCGATATGGCCGCCGACGCCGACATCACATTGTTCATCTGAGTACACGCAGGATGCGTACGTCGGTCCTGATCGGCGAGGACCGCTGGATTGCGCGGCGCTTGGCCAGACTGGACGATGAGTACGGGCTGAGCTGGGTCACCTCGGAGTCCGCCGACTCGGCCGACCTCGTGGTGGTCGACCTCGCGGCGCCGGGCGCCATCGATGAGGTGCGCCAAGCGCGGAGGCGCTGGCCGGCCGCGATCATCGCCGGCTATCTCACCATGCCCGACCCCGAGACCTGGATCGCCGGCCAGCGCGCCGGGTGCGACCTGGTCGCCAACCGCGGCGCGCTCACCGCCCGGCTGCGCCCGCTGCTCGCAGGCGCACGTGCCGGGCGGCGCACCTTCCCGGTCCTCGACGAGGCCGATCTGGCCGGCCGGCTCGGCCTGGTGGCAAGGGCTGACAACACGCCCCTGGGGCCGGTCGCCATCTATCAGATCGACGGCGCGGTCCACGCGGTCGCCGACCGTTGCCCGCACGCCGGTGCGCCGCTGTCGGAAGGGGAGCTAAGCGGGAGGCAGATCACTTGCCCATGGCACGGAAGCCAGTTCGACGTGTGCACCGGCGAGCGAACGCGTGGACCGGCAGATAGCGACATCGCGACTTTCCCCGTGGTCATCGCCAACGGCCAAGTCGGGATCATCGTTGAGGAAACAGTGGAGTAGTTCCAACTGGTAGTTTAACTGGCTAGAGAGTACCCACCAGGAGGTGCATATGAGTCAGGCAACAGTGCACGAGATGTACGCACTGCACGCTAGCCTCTGTAAGGCGATCGCCGACCCGAAGCGGCTCCTGATCCTCGACGCGTTGCGTCACGGCGAACGTGCGGTCGGCGACATCGCCGACGAGCTGGGGCTCACTCAGCCCAACACCAGCCAGCACCTGGCCATCCTCCGCGACCGCAACGTCGTCACCACATCCCGCTCGGGCAATACCATCTACTACTCGCTGAACAGCCGGAAGGTCATCGACGCCATCGACCTCCTTCGCGAGTTCATGGCGGAGTTCATGGTCGACGGCGAAGTTCCGTCCGATCTGGTCGACTCCGACCCCGCGACGGCGGTCGGCTGACGTCAGCCGCGCAGCAGTTCGGCGCCGATACCAGCGCCGATGCCCAGGGCCAGGACCAGCACCAAGAGCATCGCGCCTGGCACCATCCCGCGGGACAGCGGGGTGTGTCCGGCTCGGGCGGTCCGCAATATCCGGTGGTAGCGATGCGGTACGAGCACGAGGATGGCCAGGGCAGCGACGATGGTGAGCAGGATGCCCGGCCACGCTGGCACGTGCTGTTCCACGTTCCACCGCACCAGCAGCGCGCCAACCGCCATTATTCCAATGCCGGTGCGCTGCCAGGCAAGCGCGGTGCGCTCGGCCTGCGCCCCGACATCCATCATTTCGGAGTTGGTCATCGGCCGGTCTCGGCGAGAAATATGAGGACCGCCGCCGCGGCGACGACGATCGCGACGCCGGCGACGATGATCCTCGGCATCGGGTCGGTCGGCAGCGAGCGGTTCTCACGGAGCGCGCGTTCGGTCCGATCCCACCGCACGTAGGCGCCGATGACGACCGTCACCGACAGAATCAGCAGGAACACCGTGATCGCGATCCGCACCGGTCGCGGGCCGAAGTCATGCACGAGGCTGGCCAGCGCTATCGCGCCGGCCAGCAGTGCCAGGCCGGTACGCAGCCAGGCCAGGAATGTCCGTTCGTTGGCCAGCGTGAAGCGGTAGTCGGGGTCGGTGCCGACCGTCCGCAATGGTGGCCTGCGCGGGGACATCGGCAACTCCTGCTCTCGTTTGGGGTGATGCGCACCGCCACCGCGGTGACGTCGTGCGGACCGCGGCGGTCTGACTCTAACCGAGCGGGTCGTTTGCCGATTTGAGCACCCGGTCCGCCAGGGCTTGCGACTGCGGCGGGACGCCCCGCACCTCGGCGGCGAGGCCAGCCAGGCGAGCGTGGTCGAGCGCCGAGCGCAGCGCCAGCGCCCCGGTGGTGTCGATGCGACCGAGCCGCGCCAGGTCGATGACCAGCCGCTGCGCGTCGGGGTGGGCCGCCAGCGCGTCGAGCAGGATCGCGTCCAGCCGCTGCGCGGTGCCGAACCACAGCACACCCCGTGGAGTAAAGGTCAGCATCTGGTCCTCGTAGTCCACGTCGATCTCCAACTGCAGCAAGCGCCATAGCAGGACCGCGATTGACAGCCCGACCCCGATCACCACGGCGATGTCCAGGCGCGGCGCGAGCAGTAGCGTGGCCAGGAGCGTTCCCCAGGCGATGGCCGCCTGCGGCACCGACACCCGCCACAACCGCACGAGCGGTCGCAACCGGATGAGGCCGACCACCGAGACGATGACGATCGCGCCGAGGACGGCAAACGGCAGTGGTTCGAAGATCGCGGCGAACGGCAGGACGATGAGCACGACCAGACCGGTGATGCCACCGGAGAGCCGGGTCGCCGCACCGGATATCCGGTTCAGTGCGCTGCGGGAGAACGAGCCCCCGCAGGGCATCCCGCCGGTCGCCGCCGCCGCGACGTTGGCAACCCCCTGGCTGATCAACTCGCGGTTCGCGTTCCACTGCACCCGGTCCTCGGACGCGAACCGCCGGGAGATCGAGGCCGCCTCGGAGAAACCGATCAGCGCGATGACGATCCCCGGCAGCACCAGCTCCGGAAGGCGATCCCATGGAATGTCGTCGACCGTGAACGGCGGAAAGCCCGCCGGGATCGAGTCGATGACCGGCCCGGAGTAGAGCCCGAAGTTGGACGCGGCGATCGCGAGCCCGGTCGCGACGAGCACCCCCGGGAACAGCGCGTGCAGCCGGCGACCGCCCAGGATCAGGGCCGCGGTCAGCACGCTCAGCCCGATCGCCGCGAGACTCCATTGGGTCGGGTGGGCCAGCGACCACGCCGCGCGGGCGATGTCGTTCCCGAATTCCGGAGGCGACATCCCCAGTGCCTTGGGAGTCTGAGAGCTTGCGATGAGGATAGCGGCGCCCGGCACGAAGCCGAGCAGCATGGGCGCCGACATCATGTAGGCCAGCCAGCCCGCCCGCAACAGGCCGAGCAGGATCCGGACCACGCCGACCATGAGCGCCAGCCCAAGGCCGAGACCGACGTATTCGGGGCTCCCCGGCTGGGCGATCGCGGACAGCGAGCCGAAGGTCAGCAAAGCGGTGATGGCGACCGGACCGGTCCCCAGGTACGGAGAGGACGCGAATACCGCGGCGGCTATCAGCGGCACCGCGGCGGCGTACAGCCCGACAATGGGCGGCATCCCGGCAAGCTCCGCGTAGGCCAGCGACTGCGGCACGATGACCAAGGCCACGCTCAGCCCGGCGATCACATCCCGTAGCACCGTACGGCGCCACGAATCGTTTCGTCCCCTGAGCACGAAGCGCTCCAGCCTGTCCGGACGTTCGGACAACAATATCACTGTAACGACCCGTAATCCGGGCCGCTATGGAACCGGATCATACCCTACGGGGTAATGCCGGTTGCTCGACAAATGGATCGCCCGCGATCGTGCGGCACCGGCAATAGGCCTGATCGGTCACAGCCCGCCGGTCACGTCCGTGCAGTCACTCGCGTCCCGTCGACGGCCCGCAATGGCGGCCTGGCTACTGGAGTCGCGTCTTCCGTTGATCGCGATACATGGCGATGTGGGGGCCAAACGGCACTCCGGCAAACCGAGGGGCCGGGGCTGTGTCGAGGACCAAATTGACGATATCGGCAATCAGGCCAAACCATATACAGATACGTGCATGTTCATTACACTGACGCCGTGATCGACGTCACACTGCCGATTGGACCTCATTTTCGGGCGGGCTTGGGCTGCTTAGCGTGGCCTCGAGTGTTCTCGGCTCCCAGCGCAGGGCCGCAATGAACGGAACGGCTCTCGCAAAGCCCATGCGCGCGACAGGCGAGTTCTTCGTGCTCGCGGCGGAAACGTTTGCCGCCTTGCCGCGCCGGCCGTTCGCGTGGCGTGAGCTGCTCGAGCAAATAGCGTTCATTACGCGCGTGTCATTCGCGCCAATCATCATGCTGGCGATTCCATACACGGTGCTGATCGTGTTCGTGTTCAACATTCTGCTCGTCGACATCGGCGCCGGCGATCTGTCCGGGGTGGGCGCGGCACTGGCGGCGGTGACTCAGGTCGGGCCAGTCACCACGGTGATGGCCGTGGCCGGCGCCGGCGCCACGGCGATGTGCGCGGATCTGGGTGCGCGCACCATCCGCGAGGAGATCGACGCGATGAAGGTGATCGGCGTCGACCCGATCCGAGCCCTGGTGGTGCCCCGAGTCGTCGCCGCCACGATCGCGGCGTTCATGCTGTACTCCTTGGACGCCGTGGTTGGACTGGTGGGCAGCTACGTGTTCGTGGTGTATGTCCAGCACGTCACCCCGGGCGCGTTCGTCGCGGGAATGACACTGCTCGTCGGGCTACCCGAGATCATAATCTCGCTGATCAAGGCCACGCTGTTCGGCTTGTCAGCTGGCTTGATCGCCTGCTACAAGGGACTGTCCGCCGGCGGGGGTCCAACCGGTGTCGGGAACGCCGTCAACGAGACGGTGGTGTTCAGCTTCATGGCACTGTTTCTCATCAACGCGGTGATGACCGCGGTCGGCGTGAAGGTGACACAGTGAGTAGCCCGTCGACTCTGTTTCCGTGGTGGACGGCGGGCCTCCAGAGGTTGGTCGGCGCGATACGTGCCCGGGGAGAGCGGACCGCTTTCTACGGCAGGGCGCTGGCTGCCACCCCGGATGCGGTGCGGCGCTATCCGGGCGAGCTGCTGCGGGTGATCTCGGTGATGGGGCTGGGGGTCGGCGCCCTGGCGATCATCGGCGGCACTGTCGTCGTCATGGGCTTCCTGACGATTTCCACCGGTTCGCTGGTCGCCGTCCAGGGCTACGCCACATTGTCCGACGTCGGCGTCGAGGCGATGACCGGTTTCCTGTCGGCGTTCTTCAACGTGCGCATGATCGCCCCGTCGACCGCCGGTGTCGCGATGTCGGCCACCATCGGCGCTGGCGCGACCGCCCAGCTCGGCGCGATGCGGATCAATGAGGAGATCGACGCCCTCGAAGTGATGGGTATCCGCTCGATGACCTATCTGGCGTCGACCCGCATCGTTGCGGGCATCCTCGTGGTGATTCCGCTGTACTGCATTGCGGTCATCATGACATTCTTCGCCGCGCGCGTCCTGACCATCTTCGCCTATGGGCAGTCCAGGGGCGTGTACGACCACTACTTCTCGACGTTCCTGCAGCCCGCCGACCTGATCTGGTCGTTCATCGCCACCGTGGTCATGGCGGCGACAGTGATGGTCATCCACACCTACTACGGTTTCACCGCCTCGGGAGGGCCGGCCGGTGTGGGTGAGGCGGTCGGTCGATCGGTCCGCGCTTCGATGATCGCGACGGCCTTCGTCGTCTGTACGTTCATGCTGGCGGTATACGGCCAGTCGGGCAACTTCCACCTCTCGGGATGACGACCGGCTAATGGATAAACGCAGCGGACGCAAGATCGATCCGATCTGGTGGGCCCCGGTGGTGCTGATCGTGGTCGGCGTCTGGTTCGCCGTCGTCGCCATGCTTTTTACGGGACGGTTCACGTCCTACGAGCCGGTCACGCTGGTCTCGGACCGGGCCGGGCTCGTGATGGAAGACGGCGCCAAGGTAAGGCTGCGCGGCGTGGAGATCGGTCGAGTCGACTCCATCGGCACGAACGTCGACGCGGCCCGGCTACAGCTGCACATCGACCCGGGACCGTTCAAGTTGCTACCCAGCAACGTCGAGGCGGAAATCAGGTCCACCACCGCCTTCGGCTCCAAGTACGTCGACCTCATCGTGCCCCCCGATCCCAGCCCCAAACCACTCGCCGCCGGGGCGGTGCTGCACTCGCGCAACGTCACCGTCGAGGTCAACACGGTGTTCGAGAACCTGCAGTCGGTGTTGCGCGCCGTCGACCCGGCGAAGCTCAACGCGGTGCTGTCGGCGTTCGCCGACGCACTCCGCGGCAAGGGTGAGCGGCTCGGGCAGGCCATCACCGACACAAACAACGTGCTGCTCGCGGTCAATCCGCGGATGCCCACGGTGCAACGGGACTGGCAGCTGCTCGGTCAAACGGCGCAGGCGTATTCCGGTGCAGCACAAGACATCCTGTCGACGCTTGACTCGCTGTCCACCACCGCTGCCACCATCACGGCCAACCAGAAATCGCTGGACGCGTTGTTGCTGTCGGCGGTCGGGTTCGGGAATTCGGGCGTCAATGTCATCGGCGGCAACGAGCCCAACCTGGTCCGGTCGCTGGACCTGCTGGAGCCCACCACCGCCCTGCTGCTGCAGTATTCGCCCACCTTCGCGTGCACGTTCCAGGGCGCGCAATGGTTCCTGGAGCACGGCGGGCGTGATGCGCTTGGTGGAAACGGCCGGTCGGTGGTGATGGATGTCGCGCTGCTGTTCGGGGACGACCCGTACCGTTACCCCGACAACCTGCCGATCACGGCGGCCAAGGGCGGACCCGGTGGCAAGCCGAGTTGCGGATCGCTGCCCGACCCCAGCGCGAACTACCCGGTCAAGGCGTTGGTCACCAACACCGGATGGGGGACCGGGCTCGACATCAGGCCCAACCCGGGCATCGGCTTCCCCGGCTGGATGGACTTCTTGCCCGTGACCCGTGCAGTTCCGGAGCCACCGAGCATCCGATACCTCGGTCCGCCGGCACCCGGGCCCGTGCCGCCGTATCCCGGTGCGCCGCCGTATGGGGCGCCGCTGTATGGGCCGGACGGCACCCCGCTCTACCCCCCGCCACCCAATCAACCCCCGCCGCCCGCACCGGACCCGCCCGTGCCGAACCCACCACCCGCGCCATGACCACCGTCCAACAGCCAGGGGAAGCAATGTTGAGACATACACATCACGGCGCGGTCCGGCGTCTGACCATCGTCGCGGCGGCGCCGCCGGACGTCCACGGGCCGGCCTGGTGAGGCGCCGCATCCGGGGTACCGCCATAAGGGTCGCGGTGTACGTCATCATGTCGCTGGCCTTCGCCTTTGCCCTGGTGGCAGTGTTCGGGCAGTTCCGTTTCGAGCCGCGCACCCCCTACCAGGCCGTGTTCACCAACATCTCGGGTATGAAGTCCGGCAACTTCGTGCGCATCGCAGGCGTCGAGGTCGGCAAGGTCACCGGCCTGCACCTGCACCGCGACGGCACCGTCACGGTCAACTTCTCCATCGACAGAAGTCTGCCCCTCACCGAGGGCACCCATGCGGCCGTGCGATATGAGAACCTCGTCGGCGACCGGTACCTGTCGTTGGAGGACGGGCCCGGCTCGGTACGTCGGATGGCCCCGGGCGAAACCATCCCGCTCGCGCGGACCTCCCCGGCGCTGGACCTCGACACACTGATCGGCGGTTTCCGGCCGTTGTTCCGGGCACTCGAACCCGATCAGCTCAACGAGTTGACCGGCGAACTGCTGCAGGTGTTCCAGGGTCAAGGTGGCACGGTCGCTTCGGTGCTGGCGCAGACGTCGACGCTGACGGCGGTGCTGGCGGACCGCGGCGAGCTCATCGGCGAGTTGATCAAGAACCTCGACACCGTGATGCAGACGTTCGCGACACGAAACGGTGAATTCTCCGAAACCATCGACAAGCTGTCCCAGTTCGTGCAGGGCCTGAATGAGCGCAAGGCCGACATCGCCAACGACGTGGGGTACATCAACGCGGGCGCGGCGGAGGTCGCCGACCTGTTGACCCAGGCGCGTGCACCGCTCAAGGAGACCGTGGTGCAGACGGACCGCGCGGCGCGGCAGATCATGGCCGACCGCGACTACGTCGACAATCTGCTCAAGACCCTGCCCGATACCTATCAGGTCCTGGCCCGACAGGGCCTGTCCGGCGACTACTTCATGTTCTACATGTGCGAGGCGGTGTTGAAGCTCAACGGCAAGGGCGGGCAGCCGGTATACGTCAGGCTCGTCGAGCAGGTCACAGGGCGGTGCGCGCCGAAATGAGACGAATCAAAATCAAAACGCTGAGACAGCGCAACCCGGTGATTGTCGGCCTGGTCGGATTGGCCCTCGTCGCAGGCGTCACCGTCGGGGTCTTCCAGTACGACAGGCTTCCGTTCATCACCGACAGCAGGGACTACACCGCCTACTTCAAGGAGTCCGGAGGCATCAAGCCCGGCAGCCATGTGCGCGCATCGGGTATGGACGTCGGCCGGGTGACGAGTGTCAGTCTCGAAGTGCCCATGGTCCGGGTGGACTTCATGGCGAAGAAGTCCGTCGAGCTGGGCGACCGGACCGAGGCCGCGATAAAGACGGACACGGTGTTGGGCGCCAAAATGCTCGAGCTGACGACGCGCGGCGACGGACGGCTTTCGGGCCCGATTCCGGTCGAGCGCACCCGCTCGCCCTACGACCTGCCGGACGCGTTGGGCGATCTGACCACCACGATCAGCGGCCTCAACACCACGCAGCTGTCCGATGCGCTGACCACGTTGGCTGACACGCTGCGCGAGACACCGGGCAATCTGCGCCCCGCGTTGGAAGGCACGGCGCGTCTTTCCGAGACGCTCAACGCCCGCGACGCCCAGCTGCGCAACCTGCTGGCCAACGCCAACAAGGTAACCGGGGTGCTTGGTAAGCGCAGCGAACAGATCGCCGGCCTCGTCGTCAACGCCAATTCGCTGTTGAGTGAAGTGCTGCAGCAGCGAGCCGCGCTCGACACCCTCATGGGCAACCTCACCGCCGTGTCCGCTCAGATCTCCGGCCTCGTCGCCGACAACCGCGCACAACTCAAGCCCGCACTGGACCAACTCAACGGCGTCCTGGAAATCCTCGACAACCGCAAGCGCGAACTACAGCGCTCGCTGTACCTGCTCGGCAAGTACGCGATGACGTTCGGCGAGGTCCTCGGGTCCGGGCCGTTCTTCAAGGCCTACCTGGCCAACCTGCTGCCCGGCCAGCTCACCCAACCATTCATCGACGCGGCGTTCTCCGATCTGGGCCTCGATCCCAACGTGTTGCCGCCGTCGGCGCTGACCGAGCCGCCGATTGGTCAACCAGGGACGCCGGCGCTGCCGATGCCGTATCCGCGTACCGGGCAGGGTGGGGAGCCACACCTGACGTTGCCGGATGCGATCACCGGCAACGCCGGGGACCGTCCGTGCGGGTTGCCCGGCTTACCGTTGCCGGGCCCCGGCTGCTACCCCTACCGCGAGCCGCCGCCGGCGCCGTCGCCCGGCGGACCGCCACCTGGGCCACCCGCGCCGCCGCCACCGGGGCAGGAATCGGTGCCGGAGCCCACGCCGTCGCCGGTTTATGTGCCGGCGCCCGGTGAGGTGCCCCCGGGGTCGGCTCCCCACGGTCCGCAGACCGGGGACGGTGGCCAATGAACATCTCCCGCCTCCGCCGGAGGACCCGCGGCGTGCGGATCGTGACCGCCATCGCCCTGGTGACCATCATCGCGGTTGCGCTCGTCGTGGTGGTCATCCCGTGGGGTGGCACCGCTAAGACCACCTACGTTGGCTATTTCGCCAACACGAACGGACTGTTCGTCGGCGACGAGGTTCGCATTGCAGGCGTCGCGGTCGGCGCGGTGGACAAGATCGAGCCCCGGCCCACCGACAGCAAGGTGACGTTCTCGGTCGAATCCCGCTACCCCGTGCCTGCCGACGCCAAGGCGGCGATCCTTTCTCCGTCGCTGATTTCGGCTCGAGCGATCCAGCTTGTCCCGGCGTATACCAGCGGCCCGAAGCTGCCGCCGGGATCGTCCATCCCGCTGGAGCGCACGGCCGTCCCAGTCGAGTGGGACGACTTCCGCATGCAACTGCAGAAGCTGACCGAAACCCTGCAGCCGACGGCCCCCGGCGGGGTGAACACGCTCGGCGAGTTCATCAACTCCACCGCGGCCAACCTGCGCGGGCAGGGTGACACCGCCCGGGACACGATCATCAAGCTCTCGCAGGCGATCTCGGCGCTCGGCGACCACAGCACCGACATCTACAGCACGATCCGCAACCTACAGCTGCTGGTGTCGGCGCTGTACTCCAGCAGCGAGCTGCTCGCTTCGTTCAACCAGAACTTCGCCAGCGCGACCGCGGTGCTGACCAACACCCCCAACGAGGTCGGCAACGCCATCAAGGGCCTCGACCGTGCGCTGTCCGATCTGCGCGGGTTTGTCGCCGAGAACCGCGAAGGGATCGGCGTGACGTTCGACCGGCTTAGCTCGATCACCACCGCGCTCAACGAGAGCCGCAACGACATCAAGCAGGTGGCGCACGTGGCACCGTCGGTGTTCCAGAACTTCATGAACATATACCAGCCGGCGCAGGGGGGGTTGACGGGAATTCTGGCGCTGAACAACTTCGCCGACACGGTTTCCTTCATCTGCGGCGCGATAGAGGCCGCATCCCGCAGAGGCGCCGACGCTTCGTCGAAGCTGTGCGTGCAGTACCTGGCGCCGATCGTGAAGAATCGCGCGTACAACTTCCTGCCCATCGGGGTCAACCCGTTCGTCGGCTCCCAGGCCCGTCCCAACGAGGTCACCTACAGCCAGGACTGGCTCAATCCGTATCTGCCACCACCGCCGGACGCACAGCAGAACCCCGCCCCGGATGCGGCAGCACCGTCCCCGGCCGACGCGCCGCTGCCTGCCGAGGCGCCCGCACCGCAGGCCACCGCGACCGATCCCGGTCTGGGACTGCAGGGGCTGATGGTGCCGGCTGGGGACGCCAACGAACCCAGCGGAGGTACGCCGTGAAGCGCGCGACGGTCGCGGTCGCCTGCGTCGTCTCGCTGGCCGCCATTCCCGGATGCCAGTGGCAGGGGCTGAACTCGTTCACCCTGCCGGGCACCTCCGGTGGTGGACCTGGGGCGTACACCATTCAGGCGCAGCTGCCCGACGTCGTGACCATCCAGCGGAATTCGGCGGTCCGGGTCAACGACGTCAGCGTCGGCAATGTCACCGATATCAAGGTGCAGGCCTGGCATGCATTGGTGACTATGCGCATCAACGGCGACGTCCATCTGCCCGCGAACGCCACCGCGAAGGTGGGGCAAACGAGCCTACTAGGTTCGATGCACATCGAGCTGGCGCCGCCGACGGACGCGCCGCCAGAGGGCGAGCTCAAAGACGGCTCGCTCATTCCGTTGTCGCGCGCCAGCATGTATCCGACCACCGAGCAGACGCTGGCGGCGGTTTCGATGCTGCTCAACGGCGGCGGCTTGGGCCGGCTTCAGGAAATCGTCCAGTCGTTCGCCAAAGCCCTGTCCGGACGCGAGGCTGACGCCCGCAGCCTACTGGGCGAGCTGGACAAGTTCATCGCGCAGGCCAACGGTCAGACCGGGGACATCATCGCCGCCATCGACGGTCTCAACGCGCTGGTTTCCCAGGTGGCGGCCCAGGATCCGACGGTCGACCGTGCGTTGCAGAACCTGCCCGGGGCGCTGGCGGCGTTGGCCGACCAGCGCGAGCAGCTCGCGGACGCCACCGACGCGCTAGGCAAGTTCAGCGGCGTCGCGGCCGACACGGTCGCCAAGAGCAAAGAGTCGCTGGTGGCGAACCTGCGCAACTTCGCACCCGTGCTGAAGTCCCTCGCCGACGCCGGCCCCGCGCTGACCAAGGGGCTCGACATGCTGCTCACCTACCCGTGGCCGAAGTCCACCGCCGACAAGTGGTTCCGCGGCGACTACGCCAACATCACCATGGTCATCGACCTGACCTTGAGCCGCATCGACGCCGGCATCTTCACCGGTACCCGATGGGAGGGCGACCTGACCGAACTCGAGCTTCAGTGGGGTCGCACTATCGGGATGAAACCAAGTCCCTACACGCACGGAAACCCGCTGACCTTCCCCTACCACGAGGGAGGCTACTGATCAGCATGGTGCGCCTGCCCCGCGGCACGTGGATACGACTGGCGGTGCTGGCCGTCATCACGGTCGTCTTCGCAGGTCTGATGGTGTTCAGCTATATGAAGCTGCCCGCCACGATGTTCGGTGTGGGCCGCTACACCGTCACGGTCGACCTGCCCTCTTCCGGCGGGCTTTATCCGCGCTCGATCGTCACGTACCGCGGGACCCAGGTCGGTGAGGTCACGTCGGTGGCGGCGACGCGCGACGGGGTGCGCGCCGAGTTGTCCCTCTATACCGACCACCCAGTCCCCGCCGGCGTCACCGCCGAGGTCCACAGCCGGTCGGCTCTCGGCGAGCAATACGTCGAGTTCGTCCCGCGGCCTGGCGCCGACGAGAAGAATGAACTTCGTCGGGGCGACGTCATCCCTGTGGGCAAGGTGGAAGTGCCCGTTGACATCGGACGCCTGCTCGACGCCACCAATCGGGACCTGAAGGCCATCCCCAACGACAACCTGCGCACCGTCGTTGACGAGTCCTATAAGGCCGTCGGCGGTCTCGGACCGGAGCTGTCACGCATCGTCGACGGATCGACCTCGCTGGCAATCGAGGCGGGCAAGTCCATCGATTCCATGACGGCGCTGATCGACCAGTCGCCGTCCGTGCTGGAGTCGCAGGTGCAGACCTCGGATTCGATCGCGGCATGGGCGAATCGGCTGGCGGCGATCACCGGCCAACTCAAAGCCCAGGACACCGCGTTCGCCGACCTGATCACCCAGGGCGGCCCCGGCCTGGAGGAAGGCCGAGCGCTTTTCGACCGTATCGCACCCACGCTGCCCGTGCTGCTGGCGAATCTGGTCAGCCTGGGTCAGATCGCGGTCACCTACCGCGACGACGTGGAGCAGCTGCTGGTGCTCTTCCCGCAGGGCGTGGCCGTGATGGGAGGGGCCATTGTTCCCAACACCGCCACCAAGCAGGATTACCGCGGCATCTATCTGGACTTCAACCTCAACCTCAACCTGCCGCCGCCCTGCACCACCGGATTTCTTCCCGCCAACCAGCGCCGCACACCCTCGTTCGTGGACGCGCCCGACAGGCCCAACGGGGACCTCTACTGCCGGGTATCCCAGGATTCGATGTTCAACGTTCGCGGTGCGCGCAACATCCCGTGTGAATCCGCGCCCGGCAAGCGCGCGCCGACGGTCGAGATGTGCGAAAGCGACCGGCAATACGTGCCTCTCAACGACGGCTTCAACTGGAAGGGCGACCCGAACGCCACCCTCAGCGGACAGGGCGTGCCCGAGTACCCACCGGGCGCCGGTCCGCCGGCCGCCCAGCCATCGGCAGGGGAGACGCCACCGCCGTCCGGACCTGCGCCGCTTGTGACCGGGCCGCCACCGGCAGCAGCCGAAACCGCGCCGCCGACGCTCGCCGTTGCCAGTTACGACCCGGCGACCGGCGAATACATCGGGCCTGACGGACGTCGGCACATCCAGGGGGATTTGGCCGAATCACACGCCACCACCTGGCAGTCGATGCTGGTGCCACCGGCCCTGCGCTGACGTCCCGCGTGGCTTCCACCGAAGCGATGTCCAACAGCGAAGGTCGTAGACGGCGTCGCTGAGTCGGCTTCGTGAGTGCGTCGACCACATCGGCCAGGGCATCGTTTCGATCGATCTCCGAGTCCCGGCACGGGCTGAAAACTATTGTGGCCACGGCGATCTCGCCCAATTCGCCTGTCAGCTCGTCGCCGATCGGAATGACGCGAACACTAATCGCTCGTGAAGATCGCTGGGCAGGAGTCCCCGTCAGGCGAGTGCCAGGAACAGCTTTTCCAACTCCGCTTCGGTCATCCCGTCAGCCTCGGCCCCGGAAACGCATTGCCGGAGCCCTGTCGCGACGATCTTGAAGCCGGCCCGATCCAGTGCTCGCGAGACGGCAGCCAGCTGGGTCACGACGTCCTTGCACTCGCGGCCCGATTCGATCATCGAGATCACGCCGGCGAGTTGCCCTTGTGCCCGCCGTAGCCGATTGAGCACCTGCGCAATGGTCTCTTCGTCTCCAACCATGGTTCCTCCGTAGCTTCAACTATCTGACTGTACCCGCGGGGGTATGGTGACGATTAATCATGCGCCCCCGCACCAGTACAAGCGATTCATTCCGTCAACGAGGCCGGGGCGGTTGAGGGTTCGACGAGTTGCGAAACGACGGTGCTCAAGTCGCAGGACGGCCCACGGTTATAGGGCAGCCGCGAGAGTAGCCTGCCCATCGCGCAAGAGTTGGACAGTGCCGCGAAGACCAATCCTCCACCGGCCGCCGCGGCCAACCACTTCATCTTTGGCGCGGCGAGGCTGCCCAGCACGCTCGCCAGGACCACCGACCCCGCCACTAGGCGCACCTGTCGTTCGAGGTCCCACCGCTGGGCGCCCCGATTGACCACGAATCCCCTGCCCTGCCAGGCCGCTATGCCGCCGGCGAGCACATGCACGTTCGCCATGCCGGCCCCGCGCAAGGCCTCCTCGGCCCGTGCGGCCCGCTGACCTGCCTGGCACACCAGCACGACATCGTCGTCGAGATGATCGAGGATCTCCTCGCGGTGCTCGCGAAGCAGATCCAGTGGAACGTTGTAGGAGCCCGGGATATGCGCGCTGTCAAACTCGCTCGGAGTCCGCACGTCAAGCACGCGCGGCGGAGTGTTGGAGTCGAGTATCTCCCGCAGGTACAGCGGGTCGACGGTCGTGCTGGTCGCGGTCATCCGATTCCTTCCTGGTCGGTCCGGTGGCCAAATATATACCTGATGGGGTATCACTCTATCATACACCCAGGGGTATATGCAAGCGCGAAATACATACCCTATGGGGTACATCGGTACGGCACCCGGATATGGCGGGCCCAAACAGGAGAACCGCAAATGATTCCCGAGTAGTACTGCAGGGCCGCGTTGACCGCCTTGTCGAGCGTCAGCGAGATCCTCTGTCCCTCCCGCAAGTGCGGCGGGGTAGCGGAAGACGTGCGGCGGCATGACTCCCCAAAGGCCCAGCCGCTCAAGCTTTTCCGCGCGACGCAGTCCGCGGTGGCCAGCTCGTGCATGCCGTGCACGAGCGACCCGAATCCTGGCTGAACGGTGCGATGGCAACCACCCGAAGCGTCGCCGCGACCATCGTCGCGTGGATGTCGAACTCGACTCGGTCGCCCCCGCCAGTTGGATTCAGGGCGGCTCGGTGCGCGGCCCACGAGTCGCCGGTGAGCAGGGTTGATGCCGGCAGCGGCGCGGGTGGGCTCGTAGTCGTTGGACTTGACGTACTTCAGCCGGGCTCGGTGCAGAACATGGTCGACGTAGTCGGTGTGGCTCGGTGTGACGAATCGCCGACCGGCGCAGCTTCGCGGGTCCACACATGCTCACCGGCTTGTCGGCGGCACTAGCTCAATTGAACGAATCTCCGCAGGCACACGACCCTGTGGCGGTCGGATTATCGATCGTGAAGCCTTGTTTCTCAATGGTGTCGACGAAATCGATTGTGGCGCCCTGCACGTACGGGGCGCTCATCCTGTCGACCGTCAAGGTGACACCGCCGAACACCACCGTCACGTCGTCGTCGAGTGACCGGTCGTCGAAGAAGAGGTTGTAGCGCAACCCGGCGCACCCGCCGGGCTGGACGGCGATACGCAGCGCCAAGTCGGTTCGGCCCTCCTGGTCCAGCAGCGCCTTGGCTTTGGCAGCCGCCGCATCAGTCAGAACCACGCCGTGGGTTGCGGTGCTGGTCGCCGAGTCGTCGTGCCCAGTCATTGCGTCTCCTCGGGCTTAGGCATTGGTGGTCATTCCTGCCGCTACAGCGTTGTCGTAGTCGTCGTCGATGAGGACGACGTCGCGGCCGGCGCGGTCGAGCAGGCTCGCAGCGATCGATGCGCGGTATCCGCCGGCGCAGTGCACCCACAGCTGGCCGGGTGGCAGCTGGTCGAGCCGTTGCAACAAGCTGTGCAGCGGAATGTGTGCCGCCCCAGGGATGTAGCCGCCGGCGTATTCGTCGTCCCGGCGCACATCAAGGATGACCGCATCGGTGTCGACGGCCTGATCCGCGGCAACTATGCCTTCTGGTAACTCGGCAAAGGTGCATCGCGGATACGACGACGTCGGTGTTCCGGCGCTGAGGTCCTCGGCGGATCCGGTTGCCGCGCCCTGCAGTTCGTCGATCCCGATGCGCGCCAGCATCCGCTGCGCCTCCGCGACCTCGCCTGCCGAGTCGCCGATCAGCGACAGCGGTGCGCCCCACGGCATCAGCCAGCCCAAGTAGGTGGAGAATTGGTTTCCCAGCGCAATTCCAACGCTTCCGTGAACGTGGGAGGCAGCGTATGCGGTGCGATCCCGCAGATCGACGACCCATTCGCCGGCCTCGATGCGAGTGCGAAGCCGGTCGGCGTCCAGAGGAGTAGGTGGCGAAAGGTCCGGCGCGGTGGGGCCGCCGCGGTTGAGGGCCCCCATATGGGCGTAATACGCCGGATACGCGGTGAGGTTGGCGATCAGCGTCTCGACGAATGCGTCTTCGTCATCGGTGATCAGAGCATCATTGCGTTGCTTCTCGTCGCCGATAGTGGAGCTGTCGCCGCCCGCGGCCGACCCCGAGGAGCAAAAACTGCCGAATCCGTGGGTCGGGTACACGACGGTGGCATCGGGGAGCTCGTCTGCCAAGCGGCGGGCCGAGTGAAACTGTGCGCGGGTAAATTCCTCGGTGCGCGCCGCATCAACGAGATCCGTGCGGCCCACACTCCCATACAGCAACGATCCACCGGTGAATACCGCCGGCGTCTCCGCACGCACAGAGATCACATACGCCAAGTGGGTGTCGGTGTGACCAGGCGTCGACACCACGCGGATGGTCATCGCCCCCACCGAGAGCTCATCCCCGTCCCGCGCCGCGAGGCGGTCGAACGACACCGGGTCTTCAGCGCTCACCACGTAGGGACACCCGCTGCGCCGTGCCAGTTCATAGCCGCCAGTGACGTAGTCGTTATGTATGTGTGTTTCGAGCACCATCGCGCACCGGACACCCTGGTCGGCCAACGCTTTATCAATCCGGTCGATGTCGCGCTGAGGGTCGACGACCACCGCCGACTCGCCGTCGTGGACGAGGTAGCTGCGGTCACCCAAATCCTCGGTTGCGATCACTTCCACATGCACAAAACCACCATCCAAACCCTCCATACATACGGATGTACGTACATCTGCTACCGTAACCGCCCTGCGTGCTTCATGCAATAACCCGCATATTGAAGTCGTCATGGTCAGCGAGGACGTGCGCCTGTTGTTCGCGATGAACATGGCTGCGGGCACAGGTTGTGGCAACCGGTACGGCGCCCGTTTGAAGCGGCGGTAGCTGCAACGACGGCTGTCAAAGGAGATGCGGCGGCATGGGATTGATCTCGGTCGGGCTGCCTTCGGTGCGCCGTATCGGCAATGCGCCACCGGCGCGGATGCCCGCCGAAGGTCCCATGGCCGACTCGTTCGGCTGGGTGGCCACCTCCCTGCGGGTATCTCTAACAGATCGATGCAACCTGCGATGTACCTACTGCATGCCTGCCCAGGGGATGGAATGGCCGGCCCGCGACGAGTTGCTGTGTACCGACGAGATGGTCCGGGTGCTCAGTATCGCTGTAACCCGGTTGGGCAATACCAGCGTGCGCTTCACCGGTGGCGAGCCGCTGCTATCGAAGAATCGGGACGAGGTACTGGCAGCCACAGCGCAGCTGAGGCCGCGCCCCGAGATCGCGCTGACGACCAACGGGGCCTGGCCCGGCGCGCCGAAGCATTGGCGTTCGCCGGACTGGCGATTACCCGGCGGAACCGGTTGCCCGACGTGCTGCCAGGCCTGGCCGCTGCATCGTCGGCTGGACTGGGACCGGTGAAGGTGAACGCGGTGCTGAACGCGACCACGGGGCGCTACGACGTCGTGTCGCTGCTGCGCTTCTGCCTAGCGAACGGCTATCAGCTGCGCTTCATCGAGCAGATGCTGTTGGACGCCGGACACAAGTGGCAACGCGGCACAGCGCTAAGCGCCGACGCCGTGCTCACCGCACTGCGCGAGCATTTCGCGATATGGCCCCGACCCAGCTCCGCGGAGCTCTTCTCCCGCGCAGCTGTGGCAGGTCGACGACGGCCCAGGAGCCACCGGGCAGGTTGGCATCGTCGCCTCCGTGATGCGCCCGTTCTGCTCCGGTTGTGATCGGACGCGATTAACGGCCGATGGCCAGGGACGTAACTGCCTGTCCTCTCCAGACGAGACCGACCGTCGCAGTCTGATGCGCAATGGTGTGACCGATGGCGCACTAGAGGCAGCATGGCGGGCGGCGATGTGGGCCAAGGCCGCCGGCCAGCGCATCAACGACCTGGGTTTCACGCAGCTGGATCGCCCCGTGAGTGCGATCGGTGGCTAAGACCATGTCACGACTGACGGGCGCCACCGCGAAGTCTGGGCGAGACCCGCTCGATGAGAAGGTGTTTCGGAAATCTTCTGAAGGCAACGCGGTCGGCAATCATTGCCATCCGGTGCAACCGCCGAACGCCCGGACGCCGGCGCGCTGGTGATCGTCGGGGCCGACCCGGCGCGCAGCGAGCTGGCACACGGCCAGCGTTCGAGCGTGTGCTGAACCGCTTCTCGGTCAACGTGGGGGCCGGATTGGCGTGAGCGACATAAACTTTCCGAAACCGGCCGGGCACATCCATGGCGCCGGCTGCTGCTGCGCTGGTGAACCCCGCAAGCGCGGTCGTCTCCGTGGGGCGAGCTCGAATAGTACCGTTGCGCTATGACGCGAGACATCGATCCCGCAGCGATGGATCTGGTGCTCGACGGGCTTGAGGGTCAATCGCGCCAAGAGCGGGCGGACCTGCTCGCATGGCTATTGAACCAGGGCTTTAACCTCGATCGCATCAGTGGGTCCCTCGCGGCACCAGCTCTATTGCCGGCAAACAGGGTGCTCGGCGACGACGGTCAGTATGTTTCCGCGCGGCAGATCTGCGAATCGACCGGAGTCGAACTGGAGCTGCTGCAGCGCCTGCACGGTGCGGTCGGCCTACCCAGAATCGAGGATCCTGACGCGGCGGTGTTGCTGCGAGCCGACGCAGAGGCGGCGGCACACGCCAAGTTCTTCATCGACATGGGGGTCGATGCTGACGAGACGGTGGCGGCGATGCGTGCGCTGATGCAGAGCCTCGGTCATGCCGCCACGATCATGCGGGAGGTGGCTCTTAAGACTCTGATGCGGCCGGGTGCCACTGAGATCGAACTCGCGCAAGCATCCGAGGAGCTGGCCCGCAAATGCGTACCGCGGATAGGGCCGATGATCCAGGAGTTGTTCTTTGTTGAATTGCGGCACTCGTTCGAGACGGAGGCCGTCAGTGCGGCCGAGCGCTCCGCAAGCAAACTCTTGGGGGCGCGCCAGATCACGGTGACGTTCGCCGATATCGCCGGGTTCACCGAACTTGGTGAGGCGCTTCAGCCCGAAGAGCTTGAGTGTCTGGCCAACAGGCTCGCGGAGTTAGCCCGCGATGTCGCGGTAGCGCCCGTGCGGTTCATCAAGACGATCGGTGACGCAGTCATGCTCGTCTCCTCCGACCCCGCGCCCCTGTTGCGCTCCATCCTCGATCTGACCGCCGCCGCTGCGGCAAATGGCTTGCCGAGCCTTCGGATTGGTGTTGCCTCCGGCAAAGCGGTCAGCCGCGCCGGCGATTGGTTCGGCAGCCCGGTCAACGTGGCCAGCCGCATCGCCCAGTCGGCACGGCCCGGCACAGTGCTGGTCGCCGGGTCCACCCGTGACGCAGTCGCCAGCAACCCGGCATTCGAGTGGGAGTCGGCCGGCACGCGGCGCTTCAAGGGCGTCAAGGACGACGTGACACTATTCCGGGTAAGACGATCGGGGATGCCGACCGCCGTCGCCCATTAAGCACGACCGTCCGAATCGTCGGGGTGGCTGTTCCATCGTGAACTACCCATCGGCCCCCGTGAGCGACCATGTCGGATAGATGGCAATCAGCCTGCCACAAATCCGGATTGACGCACCGATGCCAGACGTCAGGTCATCCGGCTTCGCCCGACGACCCGGTTCCACCCGAACGCCCACCCAGCAGGGGGATGGACGGTGGCCATTGACCGGGACATTCTCTGAGCCATGCTTGCCGATCACACCACGCTGGTGCAGTTTCTGATCGAGGAGCGCCGGCGTCATCCCGGCGCCTCCGGCGATCTGAACGGCCTGATCCTCGATGTGGCGCTGGCGTGCAAGGCGATCTCGAATCGCGTAGCGCTCGGCGCCTTGGACGGTGTGCTGGGTTCGGCCGATCACACCAATGTGCAGGGGGAGGTGCAGCAGAAGCTGGACGTGTTGGCCAATGAGTACTTCCTTCGCGCCACCGAGTGGAGCGGCCGCGCGGCCGGGATGGTGTCCGAGGAACTGGAGGAGCCGTACCTGCTGCCGGACGGGTTCCCAAGGGGTAAGTACCTGTTGTTATTCGACCCGCTCGACGGCTCGTCGAACATCGACGTCAATGTGTCGGTGGGCAGCATCTTTTCGATCTTGCGGGCGCCGAAACCGGGAGCGGATCCGCAACCGGAGGACTTCCTGCAACCGGGTGCAGAGCAGGTGTGCGCTGGTTATGCGATCTACGGTCCGTCGACGATGCTCGTGCTCTCTGTGGGGACCGGGGTGCATGCATTCACTCTCGACCCTTCGCTAGGGGAGTTCATTCTTACTCGTGCGTCCATTCAAATTCCGTCTGCTGCCAAGGAATTCGCGATCAACGCGTCCAATCAACGGTTCTGGGAACCGCCCGTGCAACGCTATGTCCAGGAGTGCTTGGCCGGCCGGTCGGGGCCGCGGCGCAAGGACTTCAATATGCGTTGGGTTGCCTCATTGGTGGCGGAGACCCACAGGATTCTCACTCGTGGCGGAGTGTTCCTCTACCCCCGCGACTCCAGGGAACCGGCCAAGCCAGGGCGATTGCGATTGCTGTACGAAGCCAACCCGATGGCACTTCTGATCGAGCAGGCCGGCGGTGCGGCGAGCACCGGCCGCCGCCGAATTCTCGACATCGTTCCTAACGATGTGCACCAACGCATCTCGTTCGTCTTCGGGTCCCGTGAGGAAGTTGAGCGTATAGAGACATACCACGGTGAGACCTATGAGCCGCCGAATCCCTGGCCACTCTACGGAACCCGTGGCCTGTTCCGTGTTCCAGTTGGTTGAGCGGCGATGTCACGCAAGCACCCTATCGTCTCGGTCACCGGGTCATCCGGCGCTGGCACCACCTCGGTGATGCGGACATTCCAGCAGATCTTCCGGCGCGAAGGCGTCAACGTCGCCTATGTCGAGGGCGACAGCTTTCACCGCTACGACCGTGCCGAAATGAAGGCAGCGATCGCCGACGCGCATGCCAGCGGCAATCACTCGTTCAGCCACTTCGGGCCTGAGGCAAACCTTTTCGAGGAACTCGAAGAACTATTTCGGGTCTATGCCGAGACTGGCACGGGCAAGCTCCGTAGATATCTCCACGACGAACAGGAGGCCGAACCGTTCGGTCAGGAGCCTGGCACCTTCACACCGTGGGAGGATTTGCCGCAGGATTCTGACGTGATGTTCTACGAGGGCCTGCATGGCGCGATCGTTACCGACACCGTGGACGTTGCCCGCCATGCCGACCTGCGCATCGGAGTCGTCCCAGTGATCAACCTGGAGTGGATCCAGAAACTGCACCGCGACAAGGCGGTTCGCAGATACAGCTCCGAAGCCGTCACCGACACCATTCTGCGCCGAATGCCTGACTACGTGAACTACATATGTCGGCAGTTCTCAGCCACTGATGTCAACTTCCAGCGCGTCCCTGTGGTCGATACCTCAAACCCATTCATCGCCAGAACCATTCCCACCGCAGACGAGTCGATGCTAGTCATGAGGTTCCGCGACCCACACGGCATCGACTTCCCGTATCTGCTTTCCATGCTGCACGACTCATTCATGTCGCGCCCCAACACCATCGTCTGCCCGGGCGGCAAGATGGACCTGGCTATGCAGCTGATCTTCACCCCAATGATTCTGCGCCTTGTCGAACGGCGCAACAACGAACTCGCCGCCCGCTGAACGATGACATCGCAGCCCACTTGGGTTGCGACGCTGCCGATTTAGCTTTGCCGCATGGAGCGGAGGTGAGGTGGAGCCGCCGACTGACGGCTGCGCCGTCACCAGGAGTGCGAGCGCAGGACGATCTCGGCAGCCAGTTGCGCTGTGAAATGCCGGGACTTTCGCCGCCCGGCCAGCTCCGTCAGCCGGAATTCGCCGTGGACATACCGCCGGCTCGCGCGGCCAACGGCATGCGCCGCAGGGGTACTGACTAGCGCGGTGGTGTCGGCGTATACAGGCGGGCAATGCTGGTCACGGATCATCCCGTTGGTGTCGGCCACCCCCGGGTGGCCGCTGTCGATCACCACCAGGCCGGTGAAGCGTTCGTGCTGGTACGCGGCCACGTTCCAGGCCAGGTCGCCACTAGCCCGGTCGCCAACGAGCAGGCCGCCCGCCACTCCGAGCCGGTCGAGAAGGCCGACCACCGACTTGGCATTCAGGCGCCGATCCGTTGGAATCACAACGGTGCGAAGCATTGCGACGTGCAGCCGTTGACGCACGGCATCGAATACGGTCGTCTCGGCTGGCGTCTCGTCGAACATGACCACGACGCGGCCTTTGGCCGGGCCCGATACCCTGACGGGTACCCAGAATCCCTCGACCGCGTCCACGTGACGGATCGATCCGAGTGCAACCGGCGTGAACGGGGGAGTCATGGGGAGCCGTAGCGGTGCCCGGGCGGTTGCTGGGTGGCGTAAGAGAACGTGGTGTAGCCGATGCGCCGGTCGCTGCCCTCAGTGCGGTCAAGCCGGAAGCCCGGCTCCTCGGCGGGTCTCTGCACGATGAATGAGAACGCCGTGGTTTGACGACCGCGCCGGGCATCATATGCGTTGAGCCGGACGTAGGCGCTGGGATATGCGCTGCGGCAGGCGTTGACTTCCAGCATCACCCCTGCGGCGTCCTTGAGGTCGAACATCGGCAGGCCCCACATTTCCCAGTACACGTTGCGGGGGTGCGGGTCGTCGGTGAATTCGACTGACAGCGGCCACTCGTTGTTCAGTGCGTAATTGATCTGGGCGGTGATCTCTTCGTCAGTGAAGTCAGGAAGGTAGGAGAAGGTGCCCTGGGTGATGCGCATGGATGTCCTCTGGTTTTCAGGTGTGCGTCGGTGTGGCGACGACGTCGGGGGTGTCGGTCGATTCGTAGTTGAAAGTGATGTCGCCCCATGTGGCGAGCGCGGTGTCGAGGGCGCGGTTGCGGGATGCGGCCTTCCTGAGAATCTCTGGACCCTTGTCGAAGTAATCCACGCCCTCGTTGCGGGCCTTGATCATCGCCTCGAGTGCGACGCGGTTCGCCTCGGCGCCTGCGGCGATGCCCATCGGATGACCGATCGTGCCACCACCGAACTGCAGCACCACGTCCTCACCGAGGTAGTGCAGCAGCTGGTGCATCTGGCCGGCGTGGATCCCGCCGGAGGCCACCGGCATCACACCGGGCATCGAGGCCCACTGTTGGTCGAAGTACAGCCCTTTGACTGGGTCGGCTGGGATGTCGTCGAGCCGCAATGTGTCGTAGAAGCCCGCTGTGGTGTTGGGGTCGCCCTCCAGTTTGCCGACCACCGTGCCGGCGTGGATGTGGTCAACGCCGGCCAGCCTCATCCACTTTGCGATCACCCGGAAGCTGACACCGTGGGTCTTCTGGCGGGTGTACGTGCCGTGCCCGGCGCGGTGGAGATGCAGCAGCACACCGTTGGCGCGTGCCCACTTCGACATGGACTGGATGGCGGTGTAGCCGATGGTCAGGTCGATCATCACGACCACCGAGCCGAGTTCCTTGGCGAAGTCGGCCCGCTCGTACATCTCCTCCATGGTCCCGGCCGTGACATTGAGATAGTGACCCTTGATCTCGCCGGTGGCGGCTTGGGCCCGGTTGACCGCTTCCATGCAGAACAAGAACCGGTCCCGCCAACGCATGAACGGCTGAGAGTTGATGTTCTCGTCGTCCTTGGTGAAGTCGAGCCCGCCACGCAGCGCCTCATAGACCACGCGGCCGTAATTGCGTGCAGACAGTCCGAGTTTGGGCTTAGTGGTCGCGCCCAACAGCGGGCGGCCGAATTTGTTGAGGTGCTCACGCTCCATCACCACGCCGTGCGCGGGGCCCTGGAAGGTCTTCACATAGTGGGTGGGAATGCGCATGTCCTCCAGCCTCAACGCCTTGAGCGGCTTGAAGCCGAACACGTTGCCGATGATCGAGCTGGTCAGGTTGGCGATCGAACCCTCCTCGAACAGGTCGAGGTCGTAGGCGATCCAGGCGATCCACTGTCCTGGGCTGTTCGGCACCGCCTCGACCCGGTAGCACTTGGCTTGATAGTGCTCGAAGGTGGTCAGCCGGTCGGTCCACACCACCGTCCAGGTTGCCGTGCTGGATTCGCCGGCGACCGCCGCGCCCGCCTCCTCCGGCGGCACACCAGGTTGCGGGGTGATCCGGAAGGCGCACAGCACATCCGAGTCCTTCGGCACGTAATCCGGCTGCCAGTAACCCATTTCGGCGTAGGGAATCACCCCGGCGCTCCATCGATCCGTCATACCGGGAATGCTGCCATCCGATTCCTCAACATGTCTATTGAGAATCCGCCATAGATCCTGAAGTCGGAAGTTAACTGATTCACCCGACGCATCCACCGCCTGGGTGAGGCCACCACCCATGCGTCTCGATAACTTCCTGACGGACAACCGCAACGAAGGACACCAACGATGACCACATGTAGGCACACCGCGGCTCGACTGATGGCGCCCGGCAAGGGGATACTCGCCGCTGATGAAAGCATCGCGACGATGTCAAAGCGGCTGCAGGAGGCGGGTGTTGAGCCGAGTGCCGAGAGCCGTCGCGTTTACCGCGAACTGCTCGCCACCGCACCGGAGCTTTCCGACACCATCTCGGGCATCATCTTCTGCGATGAGACGCTGCGCCAGACCTTCAGCGATGGAAGGCCTTTCGCGCAGGCGGTGACCGAGCTGGGAATCCTGCCCGGCATCAAGGTCGACACCGGCGCCAAGCCGTGCCCAGGGTTGCCGGGTGAGACTGTCACTGAGGGTCTCGACGGACTCCCGACACGCTTGGCCGAGTACGCCGAGATCGGCGCGGCGTTCGCCAAGTGGCGGGCCGTCTTCAGAATCACCGTCGATACGCCGAGCCGGGGTGCAATAAGGGCGAATGCGAACGCCCTGGCCCGTTACGCCGCAGCCTGCCAGGAGGCGGGTCTCGTCCCGATCGTCGAGCCGGAGGTGCTCATGGACGGCGATCATAACCGCGGGCGTTGCCGAGACATCACCAGTGAAGTACATACCGCCGTGAGAACCGAGCTCGCGCTTCTGAACGTCGACTTGGCGGGCATCGTACTGAAACCAAATATGGTCCTCGAGGGCGAGGGCTACGTCCGGCAATCCACTCCCGAGGAGATCGCCGAGATCACGGTTTCGGTGCTGCGGGCGTGGCCCGGTGACCTTGCGGGCGTTGCGTTCTTGTCGGGTGGTCAGGCTCCCGAGCGGGCGACGGCGAACCTCGAGGCGATGCAGGAACATCAGACCCCGTGGCCGATGACGTTCTCGTTCGGCCGTGCGCTGGTGTCACCCGCGCTGACGGCGTGGCACGGCGACCCCGACCGTGTGGCCGATGGGCAGGCGGCGCTCGCCGAGCGCGTCGCCGCCAACGGCTCAGCGGCGCGGCTGCGCGCCGAACTCAAGTCAGCCTGAATACGCACGGGGGCGGCGTGTTCCCCTATTCCGCCGCTCCCGTGCGCAGGCCTTGGGGTCGCGGGTGTGTGCTAACGCATGAACTGGCCGGCCTCAGTGGTCAAATCGAGCACGGGCTGCGGGGCGATTCCGAGCACGACTGTGACGGCCGCGCTCACGCCGACCACCCCGGCAGTCAGCGCACCCGGGGCGGTGCCTCGCGGCGTATCGTGATTCGGGTCCGAGAAGAACATCACGAAGATGACTCGTGCGTAGGCGAATGCCGCGATCGCGCTGCTGAGTACGCCGACGATGACGAGTGCGGTTCCCCCGTCGGTCAGCGCGGCCTTGAAGACAGCGAACTTGCTGACGAACCCGCTGGTCAGCGGAATGCCTGCCAAGGCAAGCAAGAAGAGCGCGATCACCGCCGACACCAGAGGCGAGCGACGGCCCAACCCGGCCCATCGGGAGATGTCGGTGTCCTCGTCGCCATCCTGGGTGCGGATGAGGCTGACGGCTGCGAACGCACCCAGGGTGCTGAACGCGTAAGCGACGAGGTAGAACATCGTCGACGGCAGCCCGCCACTGTTGATGGCGGTTACTCCGGTCAGGATGAAGCCGGCGTTCGCAACCGATGAGTACGCAAGCAGGCGTTTGATATCCGTCTGCGCGACCGTCAGAACTGCGGCAATCAACATCGTGAGAATCGCGATGGACCACAGCACCGGGAGCCAGCCCGCGCTGAGACCCGGCAGCGCCACGTAGAGGATGCGCAGCAGTGCGCCGAACGCCGCGATTTTTGTCGCTGCCGCCATGAATCCGGTTATCGGGGTGGGGGCGCCTTGATAAACGTCGGGGATCCAGGCGTGGAAGGGCACCGCGCCGACCTTGAACAGCACACCCACCACCAGCAACGCGACACCGGTCAGCGCGATGGGCTCGTCGCCACTGCCCTTCTCGAGCGTTTCGCCGATGCCCGGTAGGGTCAGCGTGCCGGCGTACCCGTAGAGCAATGCGATGCCGTACAGAAAGAATGCTGACGAAAACGCGCCGAGCAGAAAGTATTTCAGCGCCGCCTCCTGCGACAACAGTCGGCGGCGGCGCGCCAGCCCGCATAACAGGTAGAGCGGCAGCGAAAGGACTTCCAGTGCAACGAACATCGTCAGCAGGTCGTTCGATGCCGGGAACAGCAGCATTCCGCCGACGGCCAGCATGGTCAGCGGGAAGACCTCGGTCTGGCTGATGCCGGCCCGGGAGGCGTGGAGCTCGGCCGATCCGCCGGGAACAGCAGACGCGTACGAGACGAACGCGCTCAGGCGCCGCGCGGCGATAAATGCCACCGAGGCGATCCCGATCAACAGAATCGTGGCCTGTAAGAAGAGCGTTGGCCCGTCGACGGCGACGGAGCCCATGACCGCGGCGCGGCTCTGGCCGGTGAGCATGAAGACGGCGATCAAAGCCGCGACAAGCCCACCGCTGCTGAGCGCGAGTTGAGCGGGGTAGCGGTGACGGCGGGGCAGGAACGCCTCGATGAGCACACCGGCGACAGCGGCGCCGAACACGATCAGCATCGGCGACAACGCGCCGTACTCAACGTTGGGGACGGGCATACTCACTTGGCCACCACTTTCGGTGCGGGGTTCTGTTGGCCGACGGTGCTCAGGGTGTGGCCGACCGCGGGGTTGATCACGTCGAGCGCCGGCTTTGGGTAGACGCCGAGCACGAGCAGCAGTGTGATCAGTGGTGTCACCACCACCAGTTCACGCCCAGCAAGGTCGCGGATTCGTTTGTTGTCGTCGGTGACCGGGCCGGTCATCATCCGCTGGTAGAGCCACAGGATGTAGATCGCCGAGAGCACAAGCGCGGTGGCCGCAAAGACCGCGAAGGCCGGGTAGCGGGTGAATGTGCCGATGAGAACGAGGAATTCGCTGATGAACGGCGCGAGCCCGGGCAGCGCCAGCGTCGCCAGACCGGCGACCAGGAAGGTTCCTGCCAGCACCGGGGCGACCTTCTGCACGCCGCCGTAGGCGTTGATCAGGCGAGTGCCCCTGCGCGACACCAGGAATCCGGCGATCAGGAACAGCGCGGCGGTGGAGATGCCGTGGTTGACCATGTACAGGGTGGAGCCGGACTGGCCCTGGCTGGTCATCACGAAGATGCCAAGGATGATGAACCCGAAGTGGGATATCGACGTGTAGGCGATCAATCGCATCACGTCGGTCTGGCCGATCGCGACGATCGCGCCGTAGACGATGCCGATCACCGCCAGGGTGATGATCAACGGCTGGAAATACGTCGATGCTTCGGGGAAGAGCTGCACGCCGTAGCGCAACATGCCGAAGGTGCCGACCTTGTCGACCACCGCCATCATCAGCACCGCGGTCGCGGGCGTGGCCTCCGTTGCCACGCCCGGCAGCCACGTGTGAAATGGCCACAGCGGCGCCTTGATCGCGAACGCCGCCAGAAATCCGAGGAACACGACCTTCAACAGGTTGGGGTTCGCTTCCTGTGCGCGGGCAACGAGCTCACCGAAGTCGAATGTGCCGTCGCCGGCTGTCGCCGTCATCACGTAGAGGCCGATCACCGCGGCGAGCATGATCAGCCCGCCGAACAGGTTGTAGAGCAGAAACTTAAGCGCAGCTCTTGATCGATGCCTTCCGCCAAACTGGCCGATGAGGAAGTACATCGGGATCAGCATGGCCTCGAAGAAGACGTAGAACAGCAGCAGATCCAGCGAGACGAGCGTCATGATCACCATCGCCTCGGCGGTCAGGGTCAACGCGACATAGGTGTGGGTGGCTCGTCTGCGGTCGCCGCCGTCGGTCCAACCTGCGACGATCAGCAGCGGCACCAACACCGCTGTCAGAAGCACCAGCACAAGCGCGATACCGTCGAGCCCGAGCGTGTAGCTGGCGCCGAAAGATGGTATCCAGGGATGCGATTCGAGGAACTGGTACGGCGCACCGCCGGGTTCGAAAAGGGACGCCAGCGCGACCGCGAGGGCCAACACCGCCACGGACACCACCAGGCCCACCCACGTGGCGAGTTGCCGTCGCGCGGGGGGCAACACGATCACGGCGCCTGCACCGGCCAGCGGCACCAGCCACAGCACGCTCAGCCACGGAAAGTTTGTCACCAGAGCCTCACCGCCAGGATCGCGCCGACAACCACGGCCGCACCGGCGAGCATCGACAACGCATACGAGCGGGCGAAGCCGGTTTGCAACTGCCGCAAGCCCTCCGAGGCGCGGCCCACCAGCGTGGCCATCCCGGTGACCGCACCGTCCACGCCCTTGTCGTCGATCTCGACGAGACCCTTGGTGAGGAGCTGCCCTGGCCGCATGAACGCCCGTTCGTTGAATGCGTCGCCGTAGAGGTCCTGGCGTGCGGCGACGGTGAGGGCGGACCCGGCGAGCGCCTCTTCTGGGACGGGGCGGGTGCCGTACATGCGGTAGGCGATCGCGATTCCCGCGGCGACGACGGCCAGTACGACGATCGTGACGACCCATGCCGGGGTCGCGTGTTCGGCCTCGTGTGCGCCGACGACGGGTTCGAGCCAGTGTTGCAGCGTGCCACCGATCGCGAAGAATCCGCCCGAAGCCACCGACCCGACCGCCAGCAGGATCATCGGCCAGGTCATGACGGCGGGGGACTCGTGCGGATGTGCGATCGGTTTGTCTCCCGTCGCTTCGCTCGCCTCGGAAGCCCAACGCTTTTCGCCGAAGAACGTCATCAGCATCACGCGCGTCATGTAGAACGCGGTGATGCCCGCGCCCAGTATCGTCGCGCCGCCGAGTATCAGGCCCTTGGCCCCGCCCGCGCCGAGCGCGGCCTCGATGATGCCGTCCTTGGAGAAGAAGCCGGCCAGTGGCGGCACCCCGATGATCGCCAGGTAGCCGAGCCCGAACGTCGCGAAGGTGATCGGCAGCACCTTTCGCAGCCCGCCGTAGCGGCGCATGTTCACCTCGTCGTTCATGCCGTGCATCACCGACCCGGCACCGAGGAACAGGCCGGCCTTGAAGAAGCCGTGAGTGAGCAGGTGCATGATCGCGAACGCGTATCCGGCCGGACCCAGCCCTGCGGCCAGCACCATGTAGCCGATCTGGCTCATCGTCGACGCGGCAAGCGCTTTCTTGATGTCGTCCTTGGCGCAGCCGACGATCGCGCCGAACAGTAGCGTGACCGCGCCGACGATCACCACACCCAACTGTGCGGTGGGCGCGAGGTCGAACACCGGACCGGACCGCACGATCAGGTACACACCGGCGGTGACCATGGTGGCGGCGTGGATGAGCGCCGACACGGGTGTCGGGCCCTCCATCGCGTCGCCGAGCCAGGACTGCAGCGGCACCTGGGCCGACTTGCCGCACGCCGCGAGTAACAGCAGCAGCCCGATGGCGGTCAGTGTGCCTTCACCGAGGTGCGGTGCGGCCGAGAAGACACCCGCGAAGGAGATCGAGCCGATGTAGGCGAACATCACCATCAACGCGATGGCAAGACCCATGTCGCCGACGCGGTTGACCACGAACGCCTTCTTGGCTGCGGTCGCGGCCGAGGGCTTGTACGACCAGAAGCCGATCAGCAGGTAGGACGCCAGACCCACGCCTTCCCACCCGACGTACAGGCCGAGGTAGTTGTCGGCGAGCACCAACAGCAGCATCGCGGAGAGAAACAGGTTGAGGTAGGCGAAAAACCGCCTGCGTTCCGGGTCTTCGGCCATGTAGCCGATCGAATAGATGTGGATCAGCGAGCCGACGCCGGTGATCAGCAGCACGAAACACATCGACAACGCATCCAGCTGCAGGCCGAAGTCCACTTGCAGGCCCGCGACCGGCACCCACGAGAACAGCGCCTCGTGCACGATCCGGTCTTCTGCATGGCGGCCGAGCATGTCGACGAACAGCACGACGCCTGCGGCGAACGACGCGAGCGATGCCAGGCAGCCCAGCAGGTGACCCCAGCTGTCGGTTCGTCTGCCCGCGAGCAGCAGGATCGCCGCACCGGCCAGCGGGAGAGCGATCACCAGCCACACCAGAGTTGTCATGGCAGCCTTAGTGTTTCAGCAGACTGACGTCGTCGACCGAGGCCGAGCGGCGGGTGCGGAAGACGGTCATGATGATCGCGAGGCCGACCACCACCTCGCAGGCGGCGACCACCATGGTGAAGAACGCCACCACCTGGCCGTCCAGATGGCCGTGCATGCGGGAGAACGCGACGAACGCGAGGTTCGCCGCGTTGAGCATCAACTCGACGCACATGAACATGACAATCGCGTTGCGGCGCAGCAGCACTCCTGCCGCGCCGATCGTGAACAGCAACGCCGACAAGTAGAGATAGTTGTCAGGATTCATGATTGGCCGTTCGGCTGATAGCTATCGACGATCCCGTTCACCCGATCGGTGACGCCATCGGGCGGGAGAGTTACCAGTCGCAGATGCGACCGTGTGGTGCTGGCGTGGGGTCGCGGCGGCACGGGCCGCGGGGACAGGATCCGGGACACGGACTCCTCGGAGGCGAAGCCATCTGGTAGCAGGGCCGGGATGTCGACAGCGTTGTGCCGGGCGTAGACGCCCGGACTGGGTAGCGGCGTCGCCCTGCCGCCGTTCCGGAACCGCTCCTGGGACAGTTCTCGCTGATCCTTACGCCGATCGAACTGCTCCCGGTGGGTGAGTACCATCGCGCCGATCGCCGCCGTGATCAGCAGTGCCCCGGTGAGTTCGAACGCCCACAGATATCGGGTGAAGATCAGCTGCGCCAACCCCTCGACGTTGCCGCCGGCGTTCGCTTGCGCCAGGCCGGTGAACCCGGTCACCGACACGCTCCCGATCCCGGCGATGAGCAGAACCCCAAAACCGACACCGGTCACGATCGCCGCGATGCGTTGCCCGCGAATGGTTTCCACCAGCGACTCTGACAGGTCGACGCCGATGAGCATCATCACGAACAAGAACAGCATCATCACCGCGCCGGTGTAGACCACCACCTGCACCACACCCAGAAACAGGGCGTCCTGGGCGATATAAAAAATCGCGAGGATGATCATGATCATCGCGAGGAGGATCGCGGAGTACACCGCCTTGGACGCCATCACCATGCGGAGCGCGCCGATGACCGCGATCGGTCCGAGGATCCAGAACAGGACCGCCTCGCCGGTCGAGGTGCGGGTCACGGTCTCGGCCAGCAGTGTCGTCGTCATCGGTTCGTCTCCGGGATGTTGGCGCGGTAGTAGTCCTCGTCGGTGGCACCGGGGGCCATCGGGTGCGGCGGGGCGATCATGCCGGGCTGCAGCGGTGCCAGTAGCCGGTCCTTGTCGAAGATCAGATCGGCACGGTTGTCGTCGGCCATCTCGTAGTCGTTGGTCATCGTCAACGCTCGCGTGGGGCACGCTTCGATACACAGGCCGCAGCCGATGCAGCGCAGGTAGTTGATCTGGTAGACCTTGCCGTAGCGCTCACCGGGTGAATACCGGTGCGCCTCGGTGTTATCCGCGCCCTCGACCCAGATCGCGTCGGCCGGGCACGCCCATGCGCACAGCTCGCAACCGATGCACTTCTCGAGCCCGTCGGGGTACCGGTTGAGTTGATGCCGGCCGTGATAGCGCGGGGCGATTGGCCCGGGCTTTTCCGGATAGCCTTCGGTGACCGGTTTTTTGAACATCGTCGCGAAGGTGACACCGAAACCGGCCACCGCGTCGAAGAGCCTACGCATCGATTTCCTTCTGCCGAACGACGATCAGCGGGTCGAGCCTGCGTTGGCTCGGCAAGGGTGGAACGGGATGTCCGCCAGCCGTAGGATTGAAATGCGCTGGGGTGCATAGGGAGCGGTCTGTCCGGATCGTGGAACGACTCGACGAAGACACGTTGCGCATCGCCGAGAGCAACACAAGCGCCACGAGGATTCCACCGACGGTGACCGCCTGGCCAGCCAGTTGATCGCTCTCTGCGCGCAGCGCGCGGGCGGCGGCGACGATCATCAGCCACACCAGCGCGACCGGGATCAGGACCTTCCAGCCCAGCGCCATGAACTGGTCGTAGCGCAACCTCGGCAGCGTCGCGCGCAGCCAGATGAACATGAACAGGAAACCCCACACCTTGGCGGAGAACCAGATCAACGGCCACCACCCGGTGTTGGCGCCGTCGATCACGTTGAACGGCCACGGCGCATGCCAACCGCCGAGGAACAGCGTGGTGGCCAGCGCGGAAACCGTTGTCATGTTGACGTATTCGGCGAGCATGAACATGGCGAACTTCAACGACGAGTACTCGGTGTGGAACCCGCCGACCAATTCGCCCTCGGCCTCGGGCAGGTCGAACGGCGCACGATTTGTCTCGCCGACCATTGACGTGACATAGATCAGAAACGACGGAAGCAGCACGAAGACATACCAAACGCGGTCCTGGGCGGCCACGATGCCCGACGTCGACATCGTGCCGGCGTAGAGGAACACCGCGGCGAACGACAGCCCCATCGCGATCTCGTAGGAGATCACCTGCGCGGACGACCGCAGCCCGCCGAGCAATGGGTAGATGGATCCAGATGCCCAGCCGGCCAACATGATCCCGTACACGCCCACCGATGTCACGGCCAGTACGTACAGCACGGCGACGGGCAGATCGGTGAGCTGCAACACGGTGCGGTGGCCGAAGATCGACACGATGCCGCCTAACGGAATGACCGCAAACGCCATGAACGCGGGGATGACCGCGATGATCGGGGCCAGCAGGTATACGGGCCGATCCACCCCGGACGGGGTGAGGCCTTCCTTGAGGGCGAGTTTGATCCCGTCGGCCAGGCTCTGCAGCAGACCGCCCGGGCCTGCCCGGTTGGGGCCTAGCCGCATCTGCATCCGGGCCAGGACCCTGCGCTCGACCAGGATCGCGGCGAGGACCGTGAACAACAGAAACGCAAACACCGCGATCGCCTTAATCCCCAGCAGCCACCACGGGTCGTGGCCGAACTCGGTCATGAGCCGGCCCCGATCGCGACGACGCTGCCCAGCTCCACGCCGAGCTGCTCGTGCACCGCCGAGCCAGGCGACTTCATCGGCAGCCACACAACCCGGTCTGGCATGTCCGTGATCGCAAGCGTCAGCGTGATCGAGCCCCGTGCGGTGCTCACCGTGACCAAATCACCTTGGGCCGCACCGATTTCGGCAGCGGTTGACGTCGACAGCCGCAGCATCGGTGTGCGGGCGGTGCCGGCCAAATGCGGTTCGCCGTCCTGTAAACGGCCCCCGTCCACGAGCATTCGCCAGCCCGCAAGGATCGCCTCACCCTGGCCGGGCTGCGGCATGTCGGCGGCTCCGACTTGCGGCGCTTCCGGCCGCATGCCATCCCAGGTACCGAGTCGCAGCAGTTCGTCGCGCGCCGCGGCGGCGTCAGGAAGGCCGAGGTCGAGGCCCATGTTTGCGGCGATCGCGTCGAGCACACGTAGGTCGTCCAGCACGCCGGGGTCGCGGAGCGCGACCGAGAATGGGCGCTGGCGGCCTTCCCAGTTCAGGAACGTGCCCGACTTTTCCGCGACCGCCGCGACGGGGAGGACCACATCGGCGCGTTCGGTGACCTCACTGTGACGCAGTTCCAGGCTGGCGACGAACGGCGCCGCTTCCAACACACGCCGGGCGGTGTCGGGGTCGGGCAGGTCGGCGAGTTCGACGCCACCGATCAGCAATGCGCCTATCTCCCCGTTGGCCGCCGCGGCCAGGATGCCGGCCGTGTCTCGTCCGGCCTCGGATGGCAGCCCAGCGCCATTCCATGCCGACGCAACCTGCAGTCGGGCGTCGCGGTCGGCCAGCGGACGGCCGCCGGGCAGCAGGTTCGGCAGCGCACCGGCGTCCAACGCGCCTCGCTCGCCCGCGCGTCGCGGTACCCACGCCAGGCGCGCGCCGGTGTTGTCGGCTAGCCGAGCCGCCGCCGACAGACCGCCGGGTACCGACGCAAGTCGTTCACCGACCATGATCACCGCGCCCGGTCGACGCAGCAGCTCTCCGACGTCGCCGTTGCACAGACCGTCGAGAACACGCGCCTCGCCGCCGGGCGGCACCCGCAGTAACCGGCCCGACATCTTCGCCAGGCCACGGGTTTCAAAGGGCGCGACGGCGTGGACCGCTACCTGGTTCATGCGCGCCGCTTTGCGCAGCCGCAGGAACACGATCGGCGATTCCTCTTCGGGCTCGAACCCGACCAGCAGCACCACCGGGGCCGCTTCCAGATCCGCGTAGCTGACCGTCATCGGCCGCCCGGCGATACGGGCGGCCAGGAAACGTGTCTCCTCGGCGGAATGCGCACGCGCACGGAAGTCGATGTCGTTGCTGCGCAACGCGATACGCGCAAACTTCGTATACGCGTAAGCGTCTTCGTATGTTGCTCGGCCGCCGACGAGCACACCGACGCTGCCGCGTGCCGCCCACAGCCCGCGCGCGGTCACCGCCAGCGCCTGCGACCACGACGCCGGTACCAGGCCGCCGCCGGCGTCGCGGATAAGCGGACCGGTGAGCCGGTCCGGCTGGGTGGCATAAGTGAACGCCCAGCGGCCCTTGTCGCAATTCCATTCCTCGTTGACCCGGGGGTCGTCCCCGGCCAGCCGGCGCAGCACCTCGCCGCGGCGGTGGTCGGTGCGCTGCGCGCAGCCGCTCGCGCAGTGCTCGCACACACTCGGGCTGGAGGCGAGGTCGAACGGACGTGCCCGGAATCGGTAGGCGGCCCCGGTCAGGGCACCGACCGGGCAGATCTGCACGGTGTTGCCCGAAAAGTACGACTCGAACGGCTCGGCGCGATCGGAGTGAGCAGAAGATCCGGCGTAGATGCCGACTTGTTGCAGCGCCCCACGTTCCATCAGTTCGATGAACGGGTCGCCGGCGATCTGGTTGGAAAACCGTGTGCAGCGAGCGCATAACACGCAGCGCTCCCGGTCCAGCAGCACCTGCGACGAGATGGCGATCGGTTTCGGGAACGTGCGTTTGACGTCGTCGAACCGGGATTCGGGCCGCCCGGCGGACATGGCCTGGTTCTGCAGCGGGCATTCCCCGCCCTTGTCGCAGATCGGGCAGTCCAGCGGGTGGTTGATCAGGAGCAACTCCATCACATCGTCTTGGGCCTTCGCGGCGACGGCCGAGGTGAGCTGGGTGCGCACCACCATGTCGTCGTTCGCCATGGTGGTGCATGACGCCATCGGCTTGCGCTGGCCTCCCACCTCGACCAGGCATTGCCGGCACGCGCCAACGGGTTCCAGTAGCGGATGGTCGCAGAACCGTGGGATCTGGATGCCGATCAATTCCGCGGCGCGGATCAGCAGCGTGCCCTTCGGCACCGTCACGATGGTGTCGTCGATAGTCAGCGTCACCGAGTCGGCAGGGGAGGTGCCGGCGGCCGCGTCCGCGTTTGAAATGAGCGTCATGCCGGGATGTCCCTCGGTGCGAGCATCGACTCGCACGGGTCGAAGGGGCATCCGTCCGCGGTAACGTGAGCCAGGTATTCGTCGCGAAAGTACCTCAGCGACGAGATGATTGGGCTGGCCGCACCGTCGCCGAGCGCGCAGAACGCCTTCCCCATGATCGCATCGGCGATGTCGGCCAGCTTGTCCAGATCGCCGGTCGTCGCGGCTCCGGCCTCGAGGCGCTCATAGATCTGGGTGAGCCAGTAGGTGCCTTCGCGGCACGGTGTGCACTTGCCGCAGGACTCGTGTTCGTAGAACTGGGTCCAGCGCCGCACCGCCCGCACCACGCACGTGGTGTCGTCGAAGATCTGCAACGCTTTGGTGCCCAGCATCGACCCCACCCCGGCCACGCCTCCGTAATCCAGTGGCACATCGAGGTGTTCGTCGGTCAACAGAGGCGTCGACGAGCCGCCCGGCGTCCAGAACTTCAGCCGATGCCTGTCGCGCACACCGCCGGCGTACTCGAGCAGTTCGCGTAGCGTGATACCCAACGGCGCCTCGTACTGGCCCGGCCGGTTCACATGCCCGGAGAGGGAGTAGAGCGTGAAGCCGGGGGAGTCCTCGGTTCCTATGGAACGGAACCACTCGACGCCGTTGAGGATGATCGCGGGAACCGATGCGAGCGATTCGACATTGTTCACCACTGTCGGACACCCATACAGTCCCGCTTCCGCGGGGAATGGCGGGCGCAGCCGCGGTTGCCCGCGGCGGCCCTCCAGCGAGTCCAGCAGCGCGGATTCCTCGCCACAGATGTAGGCGCCGGCGCCGGCATGGATCACCAGCTCCAGGTCGTAGCCGGAGCCGAGAATGTCAGCGCCCAGATAGCCGGAGGTGTAGGCCTCCGCGACCGCTTCCTGGAGCCGCGCCAGCACCGGGAGGACCTCGCCGCGGAGGTAAATGAACGCGTGGTGCGCTCGGATCGCGTACGCCGCGATGATCGTACCCTCGATCAGCACGTGGGGGGTGGCCATCATCAACGGGATGTCCTTGCACGTGCCCGGTTCGGACTCGTCGGCATTGACCACCAGGTAGTGCGGCTTGGCGTCGGCGCCCTCCGAATCCTGCGGAATGAAGGACCATTTCGTGCCGGTGCTGAAGCCTGCGCCGCCGCGGCCGCGTAGCCCGGAGTTCTTCACGGTCTGGATGACCTCGTTCGGGTCCATGGCCAGCGCCTTCTGCAGCGCCTGGTAGCCGTCATGGGTGTGATAGGTATCGAGCGTCCACGACTTGGGATGGTCCCAATACCGGGTCAGCACGGGCATCAGCGGCATGTCACTCCTCGCCTTCCAAACCGTGTGCGGCCATACCTCTTTCACGTGCGACATGCAGCCCGGCCAGCGTCGCGGCGCCGGCGGTGGTGGCTTCTCGGGGCTTGGGGAAACCCGCCAGGACGCGGGCGGCTTGGCGGAATGTGCACAGCGGCGCGCCACGGGTGGGGGTGAGCTGTTCGCCGGAGCGCAGCTTGTCGACGAGTGCGCCGGCGGACCCCGCGGTCTGGTTGTCAAAGAATTCCCAGTTGACCATCACCACCGGGGCGTAGTCGCATGCCGCATTGCATTCGATGCGTTCGAGCGTGACCTTGCCGTCCGGCGTCGTCTCACCGTGCCGGATGCCGAGGTGCTCGGACAGCGCCGCCAGGATCGCATCGCCGCCCATGATCGCGCACAGTGTGTTGGTGCAAACGCCGACGTGATAGTCGCCGGTGGGCCGGCGTCGGTACATCGAATAGAAGGTGGCCACCGCGGCGACCTCGGCGCCGGTCATGGCGAGCTGGTCGGCGCAGAATTCGATCCCGGCCGGCGTTATGCAGGAATCCTCGGCCTGCACCAGGTGCAGCAGCGGCAGCAGTGCCGACCGGGGCTGCGGGTAGCGCGCGATGATCGCCTTGGCGTCGACCTCCAGCCGGGCCCGCACCTCGCTCGCATAGCACGCGCGGCCCTCCAGCTGGCCGGGTTCCCCGGGCTTGGGCCCGACCTCGATGAACACCGTCATCGGCAGTCTCTTCTTCGCGCGAGCGCTCATCAGCGGTCAACACCACCCATCACCGGGTCGATGCTGGCGAGGGCGGCGATGACGTCGGCGACCATGCCGCCCTCGCACATGGCGGCAACGGCCTGCAGATTGGTGAACGACGGGTCGCGGTAGTGCACGCGGTAGGGCCGGGTGCCGCCGTCGCTGACCATATGCACGCCCAGCTCACCGCGCGGCGACTCCACCGCGACGTACACCTGCCCGGCTGGCACCCGGATGCCCTCGGTCACGAGCTTGAAATGATGGATCAGCCCCTCCATCGAGCTGGTCATGATCTTGGCGATGTGCTGGCGTGAATTGCCCATCCCGTCGGGCCCCAGAGCCAGGTCGGCGGGCCAGGCAATCTTGCGGTCCGCCACCATGACTGGGCCGGAGCGCAGCCGGTCGAGGCACTGCTCGACGATCTTCAGCGACTCGCGCATCTCCTTGACGCGGATCAAATAGCGGCCATAGGAGTCGCATCCGTCATCGGTGATCACGTCGAACTCGTAATGCTCGTAGCCGCAATACGGTTGGGCGCGGCGCAGGTCGTGCGGCAACCCGGTGGAACGCAGGATCGGTCCGGTGACGCCCAGTGCGATGCACCCGGTCAGATCCAGGTAGCCGATGCCTTGAGTGCGGGCCTTCCAGATGTCGTTCTCGGACAGCAGGTTCTCCAGGTCGCGGAACCGCTTCGGCAGGATCCCGAGCAGTTCGCGGACGGCGGGGATGGCGTCGTCGGGAAGATCCTGAACCAGCCCGCCTGGCCGGATGTACGCGTGGTTCATCCGCAGGCCGGTGATCTTCTCGAACACGGACAGGATCAGTTCGCGTTCGCGGAACCCGAACAGCATCGCGGTTATGGCGCCCAGCTCCATGCCACCGGTGGCCAGCGCAACCAGGTGTGAGGAAATCCGGTTGAGCTCCATCAACATCACCCGAATGACGTTCGCGCGCTCGGGAATCTGTTCGGTGATGTCGAGTAGCTTCTCGACCGCGAGGCAGTAGGCGGTCTCGTTGAAGAACGGAGACAGATAGTCCATCCGCGTCACGAACGTGACGCCCTGCGTCCAGGTGCGATATTCGAGGTTCTTCTCGATCCCGGTGTGCAGGTAGCCGATGCCGCAGCGGGCTTCGGTAACCGTCTCACCCTCGATCTCCAGGATCACCCGCAACACCCCATGCGTGGACGGATGCTGCGGCCCCATGTTGACGACGATGCGCTCACCCTCGGGAAACGGGCTGGCAGCACCGACGATCCGGTCCCAGTCTTGCCCGTTGACGGTAATGTTCGCGCCCTCAGCGGGTGCGTCGGTGTGATCGATCATCAGTTGTAGGCCCTCCGCTCGTCGGGCGGGAGAATCTGGGCGCCCTTGTACTCGACCGCGATCCCACCGAGCGGGTAGTCCTTGCGCTGCGGATGACCTACCCAGTCGTCGGGCATCTCGATGCGGGTCAGTGACGGGTGTCCGTCGAAGACGATCCCGAAGAAGTCGTAGGTCTCGCGCTCGTGCCAGTCGGTGGCCGGATACAGCGAAAACAGCGACGGGATGTGCGGATCGGCATCGGGGGCAGCCACTTCCAGCCGGATGCGGCGGTTGTGGGTGATCGACATCAACGGGTAGGCCGCATGAAGTTCCCGGCCGGCGTCGTCGGGATAGTGCACCCCGTTGACGCCCAGGCACAATTCGAAGCGCAACGCACCGTCGTCGCGCAGGTGGCGGGCCACCGCAACCAGATGCTCGCGGCGCACATGCAGCGTCAACTCCCCGCGGAGAACCACCACCTTTTCGATCAGGTCGGCGAACGCGACACCGGTGCGCTCGAGCGCGGCGTCCAACGCGTCGACGACCTCGTCGAAGTAGCCGCCGTAGGGTCGCGGGGAGCCGCCGGGCTTCGCGACCCGGCGCACCAGCCGTCCGTAGCCGGAGGTGTCGCCGGTGTCAGTCACCCCGAACATGCCGCGGCGCACACCAATCGCGTCGGCTTCCTGCGGACGCGAATCCTGTTGCTCTGCGCTCACCTTGAGCACCGCTGCATCTGAATGGTGGGAGTGGCTGCCAGCGCGGCCTTTTCGGCCTCGGCGATGACGCGTTCCCGGTGCACGCCCAGCGGCATTTGTTGAATCTTCTCGTGCAGCCGCAGGATCGCGTGCAACAGCATTTCCGGGCGCGGCGGGCAGCCCGACAGGTAGATGTCGACCGGCACGATGTGGTCGACACCCTGAACGATCGCGTAGTTGTTGAACATGCCGCCCGACGAGGCACACACCCCCATCGCCAGAACCCATTTCGGCTCGGCCATCTGGTCATAGACCTGCCGAAGCACCGGTGCCATCTTCTGGCTGACCCGCCCGGCGACGATCAGCAGGTCCGCCTGCCGAGGGGACGCGCGGAACGCCTCCATACCGAACCTGGCGATGTCGAACCGCGGCGACACCGTTGACATCATCTCGATCGCACAACACGCCAACCCGAACGTGGCCGGCCACAACGAGTGCTTCCGGAAATACCCCGCTAAGCCTTCGACCGTGGTCAGCAGAAACCCACTCGGCAACTTCTCCTCGAGGCCCACGCGCGCCCTCAGTCCCAACTCAGGCCGCCGCGGCGCCACACGTACGCGTAGGCGACGAAAACGGTGACCATGAACAGCAACATCTCAACCAGTGCGAACACGCCCAGTGCGTCATAGCTGACCGCCCACGGGTACAGGAACACGATCTCGATGTCGAAGACGATGAACAACATCGCCGTGAGGTAGTACTTGATCGGGAACCGGCCGACGCCGTTGTTATGGCTGATCGGCTCAATACCGCACTCGTAGGGCTGAAGCTTCGAGCGGTTATGCCGGGACGGGCCGACCACTCTCGCCACGACGACCGAGAAAACCGCGAACGCCGCAGCGATCCCGGCCAGCGCCAGGATCGGTAGATACGGGTTCATCGTGCGGACCTTTCGTTGAATTCGTTGCGAGGTCTACGCTGACGAATCGCTAACCCAGGTCAGCACCCCGACATGGGGGACGAACAAGGGGATTCACGAGAGTGCGCCCGATCGCTAGCATCCGTTGCGTGATCCCGCACACAGCTCGACACCGCCGGTATGCCACGCTTCGGGTGCTCGTCTACAGCTCTAACGCCAACGCCCGACTCCTAATCGAACGAAACCTGGGCAGGCGACCGGATGTCGATGGGGCCCCAGTCGATTTCATCAACGCAGCAACACAGCACGCGGTCATGCAACACATGGCGTCGGGAGCAATCGATGTGGCGATCCTCGACGGCGAGGCATCCCCAGCGGGCGGCCTGGGCATTGCCAAGCAGCTCAAAGACGAACTGTCGCAATGCCCACCGGTCGTGGTTCTCACCGGCCGTGACGATGACGCGTGGCTGGCCCGGTGGTCACGAGCAGACGCGGCCGTGCCGCACCCCATCGACCCTCTTGTCCTGACCGAGACCGTTACGCCGCTCCTGCGTGGCCGGCTAATCGCATAGGACCGTCACGCCACGATCGCGGGGCTACGCAACTGGTCGATCCAAGCGTCGCTCGGAATGCTCAGCGTGCCACCGAGATTCGATCCGGCAGACGCGGCGATGCTCAACAGCACACCACATACCGCCGAACCCGAGTCCTATCACAGCTACCAGCCCGGTCGGCACCAGCCATTCGGGATGCTGGTAGGCGGCTGCAGCGACGCAGCCGATCAACGCGATCACACCCACCGCAAGCGAGAGCAGGCCGGGCCAGTGATAGCCGTCGTTCATCGACTCGCCCGCATGTGGCTGGGTGGTGCGGAAGTGATCCGTCGGATCGTGATGGCCAGTCCCCATGACTCCTCCTCAATCGGGATACCTGAAGAGCTAGTCATAGGGCCGCCGCCGGTCATCCCCTTTCTGGGTGGTCGCGCGGGTGGCTTATCCCGCTGCGCGCCAACCCAGTTCGCGGTGGGCCAGCAGATGCTTGATCAGCAATTCGGTGGAGCCCGTGCACACCGACTGGGTGACAACGTGCCACGGCCGGTCCATTGGTGTGCCGGGGACGGCCAGTTCCACCAGTGTTCCGGTATCCAACTCCCGCCGCACTGCCTGCCGCGACAGCAACGTCACACCGAGCCCCGCGATCGCGGCGGCCACCACCGCCCCGTGTGAGCCCAGCACCATCTGCGGCGGTGTAATCTCCAGCTCCTCCAATAGTGTCGCCATCGTGGCCCTGGTTCCCGATCCTGATTCACGTAGTAGCCAGGTCGCCTGCGCCGGGTCGAAATGGCGTGCGGTGTCCGGCGGCCCGACCACTACGAGGGTGTTGGCGGCGACTGCCTGCACCTGGACCGCGCTCAGGTCGATGGGCGGGCGGCCAGCGACGACGACATCGACCTCGTGGCGGGTGAGCATGGGCCAGATCGCGTTTCGGGACGCGACTTGCAGCTTGCAGTCGACGTCGGGGTGCTTGGCCGTGAATGAGGCGAGCAATGCGGGGATCAGCAGCTCACCTGCGGTTGTCACCGCGCCCAATCGGATGGATCCGTGCTCGGGATCGGCTTCGCCGCGGGCTGCCAGGACGGCTTCGCGGTGCAGTCCGAGAATCTGTCGCGCGTACTCGGCGTAGCGGTGCCCGGCCGGTGTCAGCCGGACGCCGCGGCCGTGTCGATCCATCAGTGGGACACCGATTTCGGCGCTTAGGTTGCTAAGCGCGGACGAGATTGCCGACTCGGTGACGACAAGGCGCGCGGCGGCGCCGCGGACCGATCCGGTGTCGGCGAGTGCTACCAGCGCGTTCAGCCGGGCGTTGGTGGTCACGGCGCTTCGGCCTCGCTGTCCGTGTCATCGAAGACACGGCTGGCGAGCAGGTCCGCGGCTTCGATTGTGGTCAGCGCCGCCAGGTTCGCGGAGGAGTCCGGGTTCGTCATCAGTCTCCGCGCGTGACGCAGCCGCGCTCGCTCCATGGCGTTGCGCACGCTGCGTGCGTTGGCGAACCAGGGCCGGCGGATTCGTCGGTGTAGGTATTCGCGCAACGCCACTTGCGCATCGGCCGACAGCGAATAGCCGATCTGGTCGGTCATCAGGGCCGCGATCTGCTCGAGCTCGTCGACGGTGTAGTCGGGGAAGGTGATGTGGTGGGCGATGCGGCTCTGCATCCCGGGATTGGCCGAGAAAAACCGGTCCATCTTGTCCGCGTATCCGGCCAGGATGACCACGAGGTCGTCGCGATTGTTCTCCATCACCTGCAACAGGATCTCGATCGCTTCGGACCCGTAGTCGCGTTCGTTTTCAGCCTTGTACAGGTAGTAGGCCTCGTCGATGAACAACACGCCGCCCATTGCCCGCTTGATCACTTCCTTGGTCTTGGGTGCGGTGTGGCCCACATATTCGCCGACCAGGTCGTCGCGAGTGACGCTGACCAGATGACCGCGACGTAGGTAGCCCAGCCGGTGCAACAAGTCGGCCATCCGAAGTGCGACCGTCGTCTTGCCTGTACCCGGATTGCCGGTGAAGCACATGTGCAGCGTTGGCTGCGGCGCGGTGACGCCATAGAGGGCACGCATCCTGTCGACCAACAGCAGCGCTGCGATCTCAGCGATGCGGGTTTTCACGGGACCCAGCCCGACCAGCTCGGTATCGAGCTTGGCCAACACCTCGTCCACGCCGGCCTGCCTGCGGGCCGCGGCCAGGTCCACCACCGCATCCGGCCGTAGGGGAGGGGCCTCGGGCTCGGTGGGATCGGGCTGCAGCTGTGGGCCGGAAACCGAAGTTCCGCCGAAACCGAACGACCTACGTGATGTTTCGGTGGTCGGGTGGCTCATCGTCGGTCGTCGGGGTGCGTTGCGATCCCGAAGGCGACCAACAACACAATCGTGTCGCATCGATCGGTCATGCCGGGAATGCTGCCACCTGATGCTGAACATGTCTATTGAGAATCAGTCGTGGATAGTGAAGTGAATGATTGAGTGATCACCCTGTCCGCCCACCGGCTGGGTGAGGCCATTCCATCGCGGCTTGAGATAGCTTTCGTTGCGACATAACGCACAGACGTAAATCGTGGCGGCCGCGCCGGCAGGAGATGAGCGTCACATGCCTAAGTGGAGGCTTTCGGGCGAGCTGGAACGCGCAGTGATGGACTGTCTGTGGCTAGCACCTGAACCACAGACGGGGCGTCAAGTACATGGGGCGCTGTCGGCGCAGCGCGACCTGGCATACACGACGATCATGACGGTGCTGCGGCGGTTGGCAGCTAAGGGTCTTGTCTTGCAGGACCGCGACGAGCGGGCGCACCGGTACACACCGTTACACAGCCGTGACGAGCTGGTTGTCGGTCTGATGGTCGAGGCATTGGACCGTGTCGCCGATTTCGGAAGCCGTGAGGCCGCCCTGGTTCACTTCGTCGAACGGGTCGGGTCGGCCGAAGCGCGCGCGCTTCGGTGCGCACTGGCGGAGCTGGAGGCAAGACACGCGGAACCCGCACAGCCCAGGGCTGCGGGCACCTCATGAGCAAGATGGCAAGGGGTTCCTAACCACTCGCAGCCGGCAGAGGGATCGTGGCGGTGACGGCCGTGCCGGAGCCGGGGCGCGACCGGATGTTCAATCGTCCGGCGACGAGTTCGGCGCGTTCGGCCATCGACAGCAGACCATAACCACTGGTCTCGTCGCTGCCCAGCGGATGCTCGGAGGTGTCGAAACCCACTCCGTCGTCGACGATCTCGAGCCGCGCGGTGTGGCCGTCGACTGCAAAGCTAAGCCGCGCAATCGTGGCGCCAGCGTGTTTGATGACGTTCTGCAGACATTCCTGGGCGACGCGGTACAGAGCCAACTCGATGTGCTCGGGCAGGCGGGCGTCGGACAGCTCCAGGTCTAGGGCGATCTGTGGGATCGAGCGGGCCAGACTGGCCAGCCCGCCGGCCAGGCCCAGATCGTCGAGCACCGGTGGTCGCAGGCCGCCGATCGCCGCACGCGCCTCCTGCAGCGTCAACTCGACGAGTTCGCGCGCCTCCGCGAGTTGCCCGGATGCCTCGGCTGCATCCTCGCTCATGGCTCGTTCGGCCGCGTCCAGGCGGTACGACAGCGTGATCAACCGTTGCATGATGCCGTCGTGGATGTCGGCGGCGAGCCGGCGCCGCTCGATCTCCTGCGCCTCGATCACCTGCTCGACGAAGTTCTCGTGCGCCCGTTCACGCGCCACTAGCTGACGATGCAGCCGCGCCTGGTGCAAGGCACCGGCGATCAGCCGGCCGATTACCAGAAGCAGCTCCACATCGCGCTCGGTGAACTCCCGCCGCTGCACGGTGTGCACGGTGAGCACACCCACCAACCCGCCGGGGTCGGTCTCCATCGGCACCGAGACGAGCGACGTGAAATCCAAGCCACTCAGTGACTCGATCTCTAGGTATCGCGAGTCGAACTCCCTGCCGTGAGTGATCACGACGGGCTTGCGGTGGCTGGCCACCCAACCGGAGATCCCGGACCCCAGTGACACTCGGATCTTTCCGACCTGGGTGTCGAACGGCGGCGTCGCACCGGCCAGCGTGAGTGATCGATCGGTGTCGTCCAGCACGTGCACGACGCAAACGTCGGTGCCGGTGGCCGCTGTGATCATCCGCGCCGCGGCGGCGGCCAGCGGCTCCACCCCCGGCCCGCTGGAGGCGGCCTGTATCAGTTCCCGCAGCAGGGCCAGTTCGCGGTCGGCATCGACCACATCGCGCACAGCGTTGCGGCTGCCAGTCTTGTTGCGCGACGGCACCTTACGCGCGGCCGATATCGCACCAGGACCGCTCACAGGAAGATGCCCTCTCGCAGCGCGGTGGCCACCGCAGTGGTCCGGTCGCTGACCCCGAGCTTGCGGTAGACCGACCGAAGGTGGCTCTTCACCGTTTCGTCGCCGATCACCAGCTTGTTGGCGATGCCACGGTTGGACAGACCGGTCACCATGTATGACAGAATCTCGCTCTCCCGCTGCGTGAGGCCCTGACGAGCGCCTGGCCAGAACTCGTCGCGCCTCAGGCACGCCGCGGTGTCCACCGATCGGGCCGCCATCCCCGGGTCGATCGCGGTTTCCCCGCTGTGGACGAGTTCCAGTTGGCGCACCAGGTCTTCGCTGCTGATGCTCTTGAGCAGATAGCCGGAGGCTCCGACTCGCAGGGCTTGAAACAGGTACTGCTCATCGTCGTAGACCGACAGCATCACGACCCTGCGCTCGGGGTAGCGTTGGCGCAGCGCTCGGCACAGGTCCAGTCCGCTGGAACCCTGCATCCGTATGTCGCACAGCACCACATCGGGATCGAGGCTCTCGACGACGCCGGCCGCTCGTTCCACTCCGACTGCCTGGCCGACGACGCGGACCCTGTTTTGGAAACCGGCCAGCATTGCCTTGAGCCCCTCGATGACCATCTGGTGGTCATCGACGAGCACAAGTCGCACAGGTCCCGTAACCGCCGCCAGCATGTCAACACGATAGGGGTGGGCTTGATCGTCGTCATCGGACTTTCGCGGTAATAACCCGGTCAACCCCCCGCTTCGGGGGGAACTGGGCCGCGGTCGAGTCCATAGCATCGCTGGCAACCAGGAGGAGGTTGGATGGATACGCGCGCGCCGATGATCGTCGCTTCGGTTCTGCCGGCGGATTTCTCAGAGCTCGGCCAACAGGTCAGGCAGCTGGAGAAGGCCGGCGTCGATCGGATCCAGTGGGACGTAATGGATGGCCGGTTCGTGCCGAATTTGACGTTCGGGCCTGGCGTGATCGCTGCCAACCGTGGCCATGTGACGGTCGGCTTTGAGGCGCACCTCATGGTCGAGGATCCCGATCCGATGCTGCCGCGGTGGGTCGAAGCGGGGTGTGAACTCGTCATCGTGCACGCGGAGGCAACTCGGCACCTGCACCGCACGCTATCTGCCATCGCCGACCTCGGCGCGCGTGCTGGCGTCGCGTTGAACCCGGCCACTCCGCTGGAGGCGGTGACAAACGTGCTGCATCTGGTCGACCTGCTGCTGGTGATGACGGTCAACCCCGGGTTCGGTGGCCAGCAATACCTGTCGAGTATGGAACCCAAGATCGCCGCCGCTCGAGCCGAAATCGACAGCCGCGGTTTGGAGATCGAGCTCGAGGTGGACGGCGGAATAGGTGGGGCGACGATCGGTGATGCGGCGCGCGCCGGCGCCGACGTGTTCTGCGCCGGTTCGGCGTTGTTCAGCGGTCCCGGGACGATGGCCGACCGCGTGGCGGCGCTACGCGATGCGGCCTGTGTCGGGGCGGAGCAGCGATGAGCGTCGCACCCACCACGACGAACGACCGCGACGCACTGACCGAGGTCGATCGGTTGGCGATCCTTACACTTCGGTTTCTGGCCGCCGATGCGGTTCAGGCAGCCAACAGCGGGCACCCCGGGCTCCCGTTGGGCGCGGCCCCGGCCGCGTGGGTGCTGTGGTCGCGGCACCTGCGCCACGACCCCGCCGACCCGCGGTGGCCCGACAGGGACCGGTTCGTGCTGTCGGCCGGCCACGGTTCGGCGCTTCTGTACGCGCTCCTGCATCTGTTCGGCTATGACATGTCCCTAGACGAACTGCGTCAATTCCGTCAGCTCGGTTCCCGAACCCCGGGCCATCCGGAATTCGGGCAGACACCCGGTGTCGAGACGACGACCGGGCCCCTGGGTCAAGGATTGGCGAACGCGGTCGGCATGGCGCTGGCGGAACGCATGCTCGCTGCGCGTTGCAACGGCGGCGAGCACCACATCGTCGACCACCGCACCTGGGTGCTCGCGGGCGACGGTGACCTGATGGAAGGGATCAGCCACGAGGCCGCCTCGCTGGCCGGACGGCTCGGGCTGGGACGGTTGACCGTCATCTTCGACGACAACGACGTCACGATCGACGGTCCGGCCACGCTGAGCTGCCGCGATGACGCGATCGCGCGATTCGCCGCGTATGGGTGGCATACCTTGTCCGTCGAGGACGGCAACGACATCGCGGCCATCGACGCGGCGCTGGCCGAGGCTCGCAACGTCGACTCGGCGCCCACGTTCATCAGTCTGCGCACCACCATCGGGTACGGCGCGCCGGGTATCGAGGGTACGTCGAAGGCGCACGGCAGTCCGCTGGGTGCCGACGCGATCGCGGCTATGCGCGCGCGGTTCGATTGGCCCGACCAACCGTTCCATGTGCCCGCGCAGGTCCGAAGTGTCGCCGTCGAGCTCGCGGCCAAAGGCGCTGCAGCACGGTCGGATTGGATACACGCCTACGCCAACTGGTGTGCCGACCACCCGCAGCGGGCCACCGATTTCGCGCTTAATCGGGTGCCGGCCCCGCGAGACGTCGGGGTATTGGCGGTCCTCGCCGACGAGCATGACGGCCCGATGGCGACCCGGCAGGCCTCGGGGGCGGCGCTGAACGCACTTGCCGCTGTGTATCCGGCGCTGGTCGGGGGCTCCGCCGACCTGGCCGGATCCACCAACACGGCAATCCCGGGCGGAGACGTCAGCGCCGACGACTATGCCGGGCGGACAATCCATTTCGGCATCCGTGAGCACGCCATGGCCGCAGCCCTGAACGGCATCGCACTTCACGGGGGCTTGCGGCCATTCGGCAGCACCTTCCTGGTGTTCGCCGACTATCTGCGTCCGGCGCTTCGGCTGTCGGCCCTGATGCATCAGCCGGTGATCTACGTCTTCACGCATGACTCGGTGCACGTCGGCGAGGACGGACCCACCCACCAGCCGATCGAGCACACCGAATCTCTGCGCGTGATACCGGGATTGACGGTGCTTCGGCCCGCCGACGCCGCAGAGACCGCGCTGGCCTGGGAGATCGCCACCAGAAACACAGACGGCCCGACGGCGCTGGTGTTGAGCCGGCAGAAGCTGCCGATGCTGGCCGCGGGAGGGCTCGACGAGATGCGCGAACACGGCTTCCGTGTCGTGCAGGGCGACGCCGGTCAGGCCGACATTGTTCTCGCCGCCAGCGGATCGGAGGTGGCGCTGGCGCTCGAGGCTGCCGACTTGCTGGCCGGTCGTGGAGTGCGCGCGACCGTCATCTCCGTCATGTGGCGCGAACGGCTGGAGCAGGCGCTGTCCACCGTCCACCTACCCGAGGCGCCGGTCGTCTGGACCGAAGCCGGTGTGCCGACCGGATGGCGCGCCATCGCCAGTGACCGCGACCAGGTCATCGGGTTGCAGCGATTCGGCGAGAGTGGGCCGGGATCGCAGGTGGCCGCACACCTGGGGCTGACGCCCGTCTCGATCGCAAACGCCGCGTTTACCGCCCTCGGCCGGGCGGCGAGCTGGGGTGAGTGACTCGTTGCCCGAGAAGAACGTTCGCATCAGCCGCGCGGCCCGTACTGGCCGTCGACGACCGGTGATGTTGGCGATCGCCGGTGACAGTGCAGCGGGCAAGACAACCGTCACCGCGGGGCTCGTCGATGCGCTCGGGGCGCACCGGTGTGTGTCAATGTCCGCCGACGACTATCACCGCTTCGACCGGGAGGAGCGCCGGGACAAGCCATTCACTCCGCTGCATCCCGACTGTAACCACATCGAAATCCTCGAGCAGCATCTGCAGCTGCTGGCTACCTGCCAACCCGTCCTCAAGCCGGTCTACGACCATTCCACCGGCCGGCTTGTCCGGCCAGAGCTCGTCGAGCCCAACGACTTCATCATCGTCCACGGCCTGTTGCCGTTGCACAGCAGGCTGGCCAGAGCGTGCTTCGACGTCACGGTCTTCCTCGACCCTCCCGAGGACGTCCGGCGTGGCTGGAAGATCCAGCGCGACACCGCCGTTCGGGGATATACCGCCGACCAGGTCACCGCTGAAGTGCTCACCAGCCAAGCCGAATCCGCACTGTTCATCCGGCCCCAACGCGCCCATGCCGACATCGTCGTGAGGTTCGGCCCGATCGCCGCACGCGATGATCCTCCGGATACCCCGTTGTCGGCCGAGCTGCTGCTGCGCCCGACGATTCGCCAGCCGGACCTGGCCGAAATCCTGCATCCCGACTTGACACGCACGATCCACCTCCGGCTGGGCCGTGACGCCGACGGCCGGCCCGTCGACAGCCTGCATATCCACGGCTACACCAGTGCTGAGGAGAATGCCGCCGCGGAGAAAATGATCTGGCATGCCCTGGGGGATCCGCGCACGGCCATACCGGACAGCCTCGGTGTCATCGATTCCGATACGCGAAGCACGCCGCTGGCGATAACACAGATGATCCTGCTGCACCATCTGTTCGATGGGCTCCGCTAGCATCCCTGACCCGCCCACACCTTGCCCCGAGCGGGCAGGGCGTCACTTGTCGCTTCCGCGCGAGGCCCAGTCCGACGGTGCCCCCGTTCCGGTGCTTGCGGCAGTCATTTTCGACGTTGACGGCACGCTCGCCGACACCGAGCGCGACGGGCACCGACCGGCGTTCAATGCGGCGTTTGCGGTCCACGGCCTCGACATCACGTGGGGCGTCGACGATTACGGGCGCCTGTTGAAGATCACCGGTGGAAAGCGCCGTATCGCCGCCGACTTGCGGGCACGCGGATTCGGCGACGCCGCAGAGGAACTCGCCGTCGAAATCCATCACACCAAGACCGAACTGTTCCGTGACCGGATTGTCGCCGGCGACCTGCTGCCCAGGCCCGGACTGCTCCGCTTGGTCAGGAGCCTAGTCGACCAGGGCATACGCATCGCCGTGGCGACGACCGGCCGGCGAGCCTGGGTCGAGCCATTACTGACACAGATGCTCGGCGACGGAATCGTCGAGAACGTCGTAACCGGCGACGACGTTCGCCGACTGAAGCCTGATCCCGAGGTGTACCTGCGCGCGCTTAGCCAACTTGGCGTATCGCCGGAAAGCGCGCTGGCGGTCGAGGACTCGGAACTGGGCTTGCACGCCGCCGCAGCAGCGTGCCTGGCCACGGTGGTGGTCACCACCGATTACACGGCGGACCAGGACTTCGCCGGAGCGGCCATGGTGCGCTGCTCATTCGACGGCATCGACCCCCTGGTGGCAGCCAGTTGTCGACGCGTCCATCGGGAATGGTGGACCGCCGGGAAGCTGTCGCAAACCGTTGGTGTGCGCCATCTTGATCCGCCGTGACGGGGTGGCTGCGTGTCTCAAACCTTGCGTGGCCGTCGAGTGGCCCGGCTGTGGGGGAGCGGATCCCCGACCGGTCGTAAGGATGTACGTACATTTGGGCTACAGTAGAGCTTGGCCGGTTGCGATGGATGCGGTTGACGAGCAGACCGGCGTTTCTGTCGCAGCCACGGGAGGCGGAGTCAGCGGTGAGTGTGGACGACGTCAGTGCACGGATGGACCGATCCAGCGCGCTGCCGTTGTGGGCGCAACTTCATTCCGACCTGCTCAAACGCATCTCGGCGGGTGAGTTCGCCGACGGCTTCCCCGGCGAGCATGCGTTGACCTCCAGTTATGGGTTGAGCCGGCACACCGTGCGGGAAGCGCTACGCCAGTTGCGCCACGACGGCGTCCTGGTCGCCGAACGCGGCCGCGGGACACGGCTGGCAAATGTGCCGGTCATTAAGCAGCCCCTCGGCGCGCTCTACAGCCTGTTCGCCGCCGTGGAGGCCAAGGGACTGAACCAGCGCAGCATTGTGCGCGCATTGGAAATCCGCCACGACCCGGAGGTAGCGGCGACCCTGGAACTCGACCCGGATGCACCCTTGGTCTATCTGGAACGTTTGCGGATGGCCGGCGACCTGCCGTTGGCTCTCGACCACGCCTGGCTACCCGCCGAGGTCGCCGAACCGCTGCTCTCGGCCGACTTCACCCACACTGCCCTCTATATCGAGCTGGACATCCGCTGCGGTATCCGACTGACCGGCGGCCGCGAAGATATCACCGCAGTGGTGCCCGAGCCGGGCGACGCCGCACTGCTCGAACTTCCTCCTCGATCGGCCGCTCTGACGATCAGGCGACTCGGCTATATGCGGTCGCAGCCAGTGGAGGTACGGCACAGCCTCATCCGTGGTGACCGGTTCAGCGTGAGTGCACGCTTCTCATCGAGCGACGGCTACACCTTCCGGGCCGACGACGCGCTCGCGTTGACCTAAAACCCACGCCCGGGTCAGGCGAGGCCTTTGAGCATCAGGTTCCAGTACATGAAGGGCAGGCCGTACTTTTTGAGGTACCAGTAGGCCCGGTGCGGTTTGGTGGGGTCGAGCAGGGGTATCGACGGTGTCAAGTTCAAGTCGTAGTCGAATTCGGCCAGCAGCATCGCGTGCGATGACGTGACGATGGGGCATGATCCGTAGCCGTTGTACTCGGCGCGCAGCGGCTGGTGCTTGAGGAACGCGTCGATGTTGTCGACGACGACCGGGGCTTGTTTGCGGATCGCGGCGCCGGTCTTGGAGTTCGGTGATGAACCGGCGTCGCCGAGGCTGAACACGTTCGGGTACTGCACGTGTTGCATCGTGTGTTTGTCGATGTCGACGTAGCCGTTGGGGTCGCCGGTTGAGAGTGGGCTGGATTTGATCCAGTCCGGTGCCGACTGGCGCGGGACGGCGTGCAGCACGTCGAAGGGCAGTGTGGTGTCGGTTCCGCCTTGGCCGATGCTGGTGACGGTGACCTTGCGACTGGCCGCGTCCACCGACGTCATCTCGGAGTTGGTGTGAACGGTGATGCCGTAGTCGGCGGCGATCGCATCGAGGTTGTCGGCGATCGCGGGGATGCCGAACAGCCGTGGTGTCGGCACGACGAGGTGGACGTCGATGTCGGGGAGCACGCCTTGGGATCGCCAGTAGTCGCTGGCTAGGTAGGCGATCTTCTGGGGCGCGCCGGCACACTTGATCGGTCCGGACGGCATGGTGAACACCGCGGTGCCCGATCGTGTGCCGCGGATGAAATCCCAGGTGCGTGGGGCGAGGTCGAAGCGGTAGTTCGACGACACGCCGTCGCGGCCGAGGGTGTCTTCGAGTCCTTCGGTGCGGTTCCAGTCGAGTTGGATGCCGGGGCAGACCACCAGCACGTCGTAGGCGTAGGTCGTTCCGTCGTCGCATGTGACCGTGTTGTTGTCCGGGTCGAAGGCCGACGCGGACTTCTTGATCCAGGTGGCCGTCTTGGGCATCACCGAGGATTCGGTGCGCTCGGTCGTCGACGCTTTGGCCTGCCCGCCGCCGACCAGGGTCCACAGCGGCTGGTAGTAGTGCGTGTTCGACGGCTCGATGACCGCGACGTCGCGATACCCCTTGCGCAGCAGGCGGGCCGCGACCGAGATGCCGGCCGTGCCGCCACCGACGATCAGGATCTGGTGCTTGGCAATGGTAGTCATGGTGTTCCTCTTCTGTTGGTGCTCAGGCACTTTGGTGGGCTTCGTCCCAGGCGTTGTAGCCGCCCAGGATGTCGCTGACGTCGGTGAAGCCGTGTTGGCGCAGCAGGCTGGCGGCGACCGAGGACCGGTACCCGCCGGCGCAATACACGACGGTGGGCACGCTGGGGTCGAGTTCGCCCAGCCGGGCGGGTAGCTGGCCCACCGGGATGGTGATCGCGTTCGGGATCGTGCCGGCCGCGACCTCGCCGGGGTTGCGGACATCGACGACCTGCAGCTCGGTCATTTCGGTCGCCCGTTCATCGAACGCGGTGGCGGTCAACCGCGATGCGACCTGAACGTCGTCTTGGTGTTCGAACATCTCTTGGTAGGGCGCCTCGAGATAGCCGATGACCCGGTCGAAACCGATGCGGGCGAGCCGGTTCTTGCCCTCAAGCTCGTGGCCGGGTTCGGTGAACAGCACGATGTCGACATCCGAGCGCAGCACTGAACCGGCGAACTCGGCGTAGCGGCCCTCCAGTCCGATGTTGATGGCGTGGCGCAGGTGGCCCTGGGCGAATTCCTCGGGAGTGCGGCCATCGACCAGCACGGCGCCGTCGTCGATCGCCTTGAGCACCTGCTCGTAGGTCATCGCCGTGGGCATCTTGGTCTCGTCGAGCAGCGCGCGGTCCTTGCGGTTGAGGATCGCGTCGTAGACGAAGTAGCTCGGCGCGGGTGGCTGTCCCTCGGTGACGAGCTCCATGAACGTCGCCTTGTCGGGGGCGCGCAGCGCGTAGTTGGTGGCTTTCTGGTCGGCCATCGTCGACCACAGGTCGGTCGACAGGTTCTTGCCACAGGCCGAGCCCGCGCCGTGTGCCGGGTACACCCGGGTCGCGTCGGGCAGCGTCATCAGCTTGTCGTGCAGCGAGTCGTAGAGCTTGTCGGCCAGCTCGTCGCGGGTGAAGCCGATTGACGCCAGGAGGTCGGGCCGGCCCACGTCGCCGATGAAGAGCGTGTCGCCCGTGAGCACGCCGTAGGGGACAGTGTCACCCGCATGCTGGTAGACCACGATGGAAAGCGACTCCGGGGTGTGCCCGGGCGTGTGCCGGAACTCGAGCGTCACGTCGCCCAGTGAGTAGCGCTCGCCGTCGGTGACGCCCATGAAGTCGAACTCGGGCTCGGCGACCGAGGAGAAGACGATCTTGGCGCCGGTGGCCTTGGCCAGTTCGAGGTGCCCCGACAGGAAGTCGGCATGGAAGTGGGTCTCGATGACGAGTTCAATGGTCAAGCCGAACTCCTTTGCGTCGGCGAGGTACTCGGACACGTCGCGCTGCGGATCGACGACGACAGCCCGTCCGGTCGTCTCGTCACCGACCAAGTAAGAAGCGTGCGAGAGGCAGTCCAAGTAGTACTGGATGAAGTTCATGGTCGCGGTCCTTTCGTGTAGTGATACCACCCGGGGTATCCACAAGTCAGCCTCCAATATACCCCCGGTGGTATCAGAGTCAAGGGGCTGACTGTCGCTATCCAACCCGGATGGCGGATTCGACCTCGTCAGCGGGAATCTCTTTGGTGCAGAAATACCAGTCCTGGCACTCGACGCCCTCCGCGTGGCCCTCCATGCGTTCCTTGGCGGTGCCGCAGGAGCCCGCGGGGGGCACGATGACGGGCTCGCCGGGACGCCAGTCAGCGGGCGTGGCGACCTCGAAGTGGTCGGCCGTCTGCAGGGCCTTGATGACGCGTAAGAGCTCGTCGAAGTTGCGGCCGAGGCTCAGCGGGTAGTAGATGATCGCGCGGATGACGCCTTTCGGATCGATAACGAAGACTCCGCGCACCGCTTTCGTGGAATCTTCACCCGGCATGATCATCCCGTACTTGTGAGCGATCTCCATCGAGATGTCCTCGATGAGCGGGAAGGTGACCTCGACATCCTTCATGCCTCGGAACGAGATCTTGTCCTTGATCGATCGCAACCAGGCGATGTGACTGTAGAGCCCATCGACGGACAGGCCCACGAGTTCGGTGTTGTAGGACGCGAACTGCTGCTGCATCGAGGCGAACGTCATGAACTCGCTGGTGCAGACCGGGGTGAAATCCGCGGGGTGGGAGAACAGGATCACCCATTTGGCGGCGTAATCGGCCGGGAAGGTGCGCTCACCCTGCGTGGTCGTTGCAGTAAAAGCCGGTGCGGCATCACCGATGCGCGGCATGCTCGTGACACGGTCGGAAGCTTCGGCGATCGTCATGGCATCATTCCATTTCCTGTCTTGTCCAAATGCTTGATATGAAGCCCGTCTGAGCAAATTGGGGTCAATCAGCACCATCAACATCGCAGGAACCGAGTCCGCCGGGATGCGGTCGAAAGTCCTCTGGCAATCGCTGATAGTCACTTTGCAGTCGGCCAGGTGATGGGGAAGAAGGGAGCTCGCCCCTGGGCAAGCCGCACTACCGCCGGGTCCGGCAGCCGCGCGGGGAACTGCGCGCGGCGGCCGAGCCGGACGTGTGCGCGACCGAGACGACTGAGTACGGGCACAGTGATTTCGTTGCCGCAGTTGGCGTCACGGTCCATTACGCCGCGGCGCGATCGCATGCGGAGTCAATCCTGATCTGCCTATTGGCGAGACCGAGTCCCGAGATCGGCTAGCCGTCTTCGGTGATTCCCGACGGTGTTGACGAGATGTGTGCGGCAAGTGCACCTTTCGGATGCCTGCACGGTTCTCATGACTTCGTCGACGTGCTGACCGCAGCCGTCCCAGCCGGTCTTGCCGCAGGCGCGGCACGAAACGGGATAACACATGTTGCCTCCTTCAGAAGTGGGAGAGTGATTGGCTCGTCATGCCGTCGTCGCGGCTTTGCGGGCGGCGATTTCGGCGCGCACATTGTCCATGTCGAGGGCCTTGACTTGGCTGATCAGGTCTTCGAGCATGGCCGGCGGCATTGCTCCGGGCTGGCTGTAGACCAGCACGCCCTCGCGGAACGCCATGACTGTCGGGATCGATCGGATACCGATGGTCGCGGCGAGTTCCTGTTCGGCTTCGGTATCGACCTTGGCGTGCACGACGTCGGGGTGCTTGCTCGCCGAGCGTTCGAAGACCGGGGCGAAGGCCCGACAGGGCCCGCACCATGATGCCCAGAAGTCGACCAGCACGATAGGGCTGTCGACGATCGTCGATTCGAAGTCCGCCAGGGTCAGGTGGGTCGTGGTCATGAGAGTGCCCTTTCAAATCCTCTGTGGTGTAGTCGATTAGGCGACAGCATGGGCCTCGGCCCATGCGTTGTAGCCGCCGGCCAGGTCCGAAACGTTGTCAAATCCCTGCGCCCGCATCAGCGAGGCGGCCACACTGGAGCGCCAGCCGCCGGCGCAGTGCACGACGATCGGCCTGTCGGTGGGCACCAGGTCCAGTCGGGTCCGCAGCTGGGCCAGCGGGACGTGGATCGCGCCGGGGATGCTGCCAAGTTCGACTTCGCCGGGATTGCGGATGTCGATCAGTATCGCGGCGTCGTCGGCGAGCAGCCGGTGCAACTCGGCGACGCTGGTCTGCGGCGCGGGCTGCACCAGGTCGGCCAACTCCGCGGAGAACACGCCGTCATGGTCGACCGTGAGGTATCCGATCGCGTTGTCGGAGCCGACGCGGGCCAATCGCAGCGCGGCGTCCTGCTCCTCACCGGGGTAGGTGATCAACGCGATCGGCTCCCCGATGTCGGCGACCATTCCACCGGTTTCGGCGAAACGCCCGTCGAATCCGACGTTGACCGAGCCGCGCAGGTGTCCGGCCGAGAAATCGTCGACGCTTCGTGCATCCACCACCCGCACACCGTCCTGCAGAGCCGTGCGGATCTGCGCCTGAGTCAGTGCGGCGATCTCGCGGGACTGGTCCAGCAGCGGATGGACCCGCTTGTTCATCGCCGCATCGACGGAGAAATACGCCGGGGCGGCGGGCTGGCCGTGGGTGATCATTTCGACGAAGTCGGCCTCGCTCATCGGCTGCACCGACGGATTGGTGCGGCGTTGTTCGCCGATGGTGGATGTCAGCTCACTGGACAGGTTTTTGCCGCATGACGATCCCGCACCGTGGGCGGGCATGACGGTCACCCTGTTCGGCAGTTTGAGCAGTGTGTCGTGGATGGTGTGATACATCGCGCGCGCTAGATCGGTGGTCGAGCTGTCGCCGATGTTGACCAGGTCGGGTCGGCCGACATCGCCGATGAACAGCGAGTCACCGGTCAACACGGCGGTGGATTCGGCACCGGGATGTTCGCGGACTACGACGCTGATCGACTCCCAGGTGTGGCCAGGGGTGGACAGGACCTCCAGGTCGACTTCACCCAGCGAGATGTGTTCCCCGTGGGCCAGCCGGCGAATGGGGTAGTCGGTTTGGGCGGCCTCGCCAAACCCGATCCACGCCCCCGTGGCCTCGACCAGCTCCAGGTGTCCGGAGACGAAGTCGGCGTGGAAGTGGGTGTTGATCACCCCTTCGATGGTCAGGCCGTACTTGGCGGCGTCGTCGAGGTATTCGGTGATGTCGCGGCGCGGGTCGACAACCACGGCGCGGCCTGTGGTTTCATCGCCAATCAGGTACGACGCGTGCGACAGGCACTCGATGTAGTACTGCTCGAGGATCATCTTTCTTCCTTAATTTTCTGGCTGGGTCTACACCATCCCTGTGTATACCCCTATAGGTATATCAAATACCCCTTTGGGTATTTTTATTCCAGACTTGCACATACTGTGGGGGGTATGTAACCATGGATGACGATATACCCCCGGCGGTATGAGAGACAAGTGCCGCCGGCCGAACCCGAAAGGACCACGATGGACACCTCGACGCCCGCCACCATCGATTCGCCGGCGCTGAGTGCGTTGCTGGACTCCGCGGCGCCGCCGCGTGTGCTCGATGTCCGCACGCCCGGCGAGTTCGAGACCGCGCACATTGCTGGTGCGTACAACGTGCCGCTCGACCTATTGCGCGAGCACCGTCAGGAGATCATCAAGCACCTCGACGAGGACGTCGTACTGGTCTGCCAGGCCGGGCAGCGCGCCGCGCAGGCCGAAGAGTCGCTGCGCAAAGTGGGTCTGGCCAACGTGCACGTCCTCGACGGCGGAATCGCCGCCTGGATAGGGAAGGGGCTGCCGGTCAATCGAGGCGCCCAACGCTGGGACCTGGAGCGCCAGGTCCGGCTGGCCGCCGGGTCGCTCGTCGCCCTGAGCATCCTCGTCAGCATCGTCATTCCGGGTGCCAAGTGGCTGGCGTTCGCGATCGGCGCGGGGCTTACTTTTGCGGCGCTCACCAACACCTGTGCGATGGGCATGCTATTAGCCCGGCTGCCCTACAACCGAGGCGCCAGCTGTGACCTGGCCACGGTCGTCTCCCAGCTTGTCGACGCCCCCACCAGCCAGAAGAAAGCGAGCCGACAGCCATGATCGCGTTAACAATCGCCCTCGCCGTTCTCGTCGGCGTCTCCCTGGGCTTGCTCGGTGGCGGCGGCTCGATCCTGACCGTCCCGCTGCTGGCCTACGTGGCTGGCATGGACGCGAAACAGGCCATCGCCACCTCGTTGCTCGTGGTCGGCGTCACCAGCGCGGTCGGCGCCGTCTCGCACGCAAGGGCCGGCCGTGTCCAGTGGCGAACCGGCCTGGTGTTCGGCGTGGCCGGCATGGCCGGTGCCTACGCCGGCGGCCTCCTCGCCCGCTTCATTCCGGGGACTGTGCTGCTGATCGGGTTCGCCGTGATCATGATCGCGACCGCGATCGCAATGCTGCGCGGACGCAAGGACCTCAGCTCCGAAATCGGCCCACATCCGTTGCCGGTCGTCAAGATCGTGCTCGAGGGGCTTGTCGTCGGACTGGTGACCGGCCTGGTCGGCGCTGGCGGCGGATTCCTGGTGGTGCCCGCACTTGCCCTGCTCGGCGGACTCCCGATGCCGATCGCCGTCGGAACGTCACTGGTCGTTATCGCGATGAAGTCGTTCGCCGGGTTGGCCGGGTACATGGAAAGCGTCCATATCAACTGGGGTTTGGCGGCCGCGGTCACCGTTGCGGCGCTCTTCGGCGGACTGATCGGCGCACGACTGACCGCCGTGGTCAATCCCGACGCGCTGCGCAAGGCCTTCGGTTGGTTCGTGTTGGCGATGTCCTCGGTCATCCTCGGTCAGGAGATCCATCCTGCGGTGGGTATCACCACGGCCGGGTTGACGCTGATCGCTGCCGGCATCACGTTCGGGTGCAGCAGGTACACGCGTTGTCCGTTGCGCGGGCCCGTCGGCCGGCAGGGTGCCACTGCCGCGGCTGCCTGATCGGCCAACATACCCCCATGGGTACTATGTCAGCAGCGCCCCAGAAAGGAGTCAGACGATGGTTGGTGACGAAGACGCCACGTCCGCAGTGCTGAACCGGCTGCGTCGCGCCCACGGGCAGCTCGCCGGAGTGATCGCGATGATCGAGCAGGGGCGCGACTGCAAGGACGTCGTGACCCAGCTCGCCGCGGTATCACGCGCCCTGGATCGGGCCGGCTTCAAGATTGTCGTAACCGGTCTGCGGGAATGCGTCAGTGGCGCGGCGGCCAACGGCGCCACGCCGATGACCGAAACCGAATTGGAAAAACTGTTCCTCGCGCTCGCCTGACGCGCGGGGGGAGAGGGGTTGACATGAGCATCGCACTGTCCACCACACTGCATACGTCGTTCGACGACGCGGTCGAGCGGACCCGTAAGGCGCTCGCCGAGCAGGGGTTTGGGGTGCTGACCGAAATCGACATGAAGGCCACACTGAAAGCCAAACTCGGCGAGGACATGGAGGACTACCTGATCCTCGGCGCCTGTAACCCGCCGCTGGCCCACCGCGCCGTCAACGTCGACCGCCAGATCGGACTGCTGTTGCCCTGCAACGTCGTCGTGCGCGCCCACCCAGACGATGCGGATGCCGTGCTCGTCGAGGCACTGGATCCCCAAGTGTTGGTCGACGCAACCGGTGAGCCCGAACTACGCCCAATCGCCGACGAAGTCGCTACGAAACTGCACGCCGCCATCGATTCCCTCGGCGCATCACAGTCTCAGTCCGCCTAGACGTCCCAGGTTCGTAGTGTCAAGTGGCGTTGGGTATGCGGTGTGTTCGGGTAGTGGCTGTGGTGGTGTAGGCAGCCGTGCACGCTACACGTCGCTCCGCTGGATGGATCCCGACTGCATGTGCCGACGGGCAGCGGTTGAGTGATGTCGAGATCGGTGACGAACTGATGACGCTGCTGTCGGCTGCCCCAGGACTCGACGTTCCACGTCCGCGGTGCGCGCAACCTTCCGTGCGAAACTGTTCCCGGCAAGCGCGCCGCCACCGTCGAGACGTGCGAAAGCAGCGGAGAGTACGTGCCCTTCAACGACGGCGACAACTGGAAGGGCGACCCCAACGCCCCTCTCAGCGGCCAGGGCGTGCCGCAATATCGACCGGGAGCCGCTCCGCGGGTTGCCCCGCCCACGGCTGCGTTGCCGGCGCTCGCCGTAGCCGCCTACGACCCGGCGACGGGCGAATACATCGGGCCCGACGGACGCAATCGATGCTGATGCCGCCGACCGCGCCCTAGCTGAGCTGCCGGGATACTTGCGTGAAATCTGCTGTCGGGGAGGTGATTTGCTGTCTGTTCGAAGCGTTCTCCCGTACGGGAGCATCGCGTTGCCCGCCCGACAACTATCTGCCAGTCACACTCAGAGGATCATCTGCTATTGAGATTGGTAAATGACGCCCCGGGCGATATCCCCAGCAAGGTCATCACTTGGGACCAAGTGGCCGTCAAAACACGAGGAGTCATCGCATGAGCCGCAACGACGTTCTGGTCACTGCCGAGTGGGCGGAGCTCAATCTCGATAACCCCAACGTGGTATTCGTGGAGGTCGACGAGGAAACCACCGCCTACGACGGCGGACACATCGAGGGCGCGGTCAAGCTGGACTGGCGCAAGGACCTACAGGATCCGGTGCGCCGCGACTTTGTCAATCAGGACCAGTTCTCCGAGTTGCTGTCCGATCGTGGTATCGCCAACGACGACACGGTGATCCTCTACGGCGGCAACAACAATTGGTTCGCCGCATATGCATATTGGTACTTCAAGCTGTACGGCCATGAGAAGGTCAAGCTGCTCGATGGCGGGCGCAAGAAGTGGGAACTGGACGGCCGTCCGCTGAGCACCGGGACGGTGAGCCACCCGATCACCGAGTACAAAGCCAAGGCGCCCAACAACAGCATTCGGGCGTTTCGCGACGAGGTCCTGGCCGCGATTGGAAACAAGAATCTGGTCGACGTGCGCTCACCGGATGAGTTCTCCGGCAGGATTCTCGCTCCCGCGCACCTGCCCCAAGAACAGGCGCAGCGCGCCGGGCACATCCCGGGCGCGATGAACGTGCCGTGGAGCCGGGCCGCCAATGAGGACGGCACCTTCAAGTCCGACGAAGACCTGACCGCCATCTATGCCTACGCCGGCTTGGACGGGTCGAAGCCGACGATTGCTTATTGCCGCATTGGTGAGCGTTCGTCGCACACCTGGTTTGTGCTGCACGAGCTGCTCGGGCACGCCGACGTCAAGAACTACGACGGCAGCTGGACCGAATACGGCTCACTCGTCGGCGTTCCGATCGAACTCGGGGACGGTAGCTGAACAGTCATCGATCGCCAGCGGAATGTTCGGCGGCTCGCTTGGGGTTGGTGCAACTGTCATACGAGTGCCAGGAATAGCTTCTCCAATTCGGCTTCGGTCATCGGCTTGGCCCCGCCGGCACGGTCGTCAGGGACACAGTCCCGCAAGCCGCTCGCGACTATCTTGAAACCTGCCCGGTCGCGGGCCTGCGACACGGCTGCCAGCTGGGTGACGGGACCGCTCCCAGGCCAAAGGATTCGTCGTCAGGGTGGGCGACGACGGCCAACATCGAACTCCACGCTGGCAGCGTTGGCGACGTGGGCTCGCGTCGGCGGTCCCCGCTCATCGAGCACTCCTTTTCGCCGATCCGCTCACCACAAATGCCCATACGTCGGTCATCCAGTCCGATACCCCTCTTGGTATATCAGCACCGGGTGCCAGTCGAGTTATGGCTTTGAGGGGCAGCGCCCCTTTACCGTCGAGGCCATGCACGGCGTCGGCCCGATCCGCGGTTGAGTTCGGATAACCCCGACCGCTTCCAGGCCTACCCTCGGTGATGTGAATCAGCCCGTACTTCTCGATACCCCACTGCTACGGCGGATCCGGGACTCGGTGGTCGGTGAGGATCAGGTGATGCCCGGTCCGTACGGGCCACGTCGGGTGACCTATGCCGACTACACCGCCTCGGGTCGGGCGCTCAGCTTCCTGGAGGACTTTATCCGCGAGGAGGTACTGCCCCGTTACGCCAACACCCACACTGAATCCAGCGGAACCGGGCTGCAGACCACTCGGCTGCGCGAGGACGCCCGTTCGATCATCCTCGACGCTGTCGGCGGCGACGCCGAAACCGTCGTGATCTTCGCGGGGTCCGGGTGCACCGGTGCCATCGACAAGCTGATCGGCGTCCTCGGGCTGCGCATCCCGGCCGCACTGGAAGGCCGATACCATCTGCGCGACGCAATCCCGGCCAGTGAACGCCCGGTGGTCTTCATCGGGCCTTTCGAGCATCACTCCAACGAGCTGCCCTGGCGGGAGTCGATCGCGGATGTCGTGGTGATTCCCCAGGACGCCGACGGCCACATCGACACCTCGATCCTGGCGAAAGAGCTCGCTGTCCACCGCGGGCGTCCGTTGAAGATCGGCTCGTTCTCCGCGGCCAGCAACGTGACCGGAATCGTCAGCGACACCCACCGCATCTCGGCGCTGCTGCACGCGCACGGCGCGTTGTCCTTCTGGGACTTCGCCGCGGCAGGACCCTACGTCGACATCGAGATGTACGGCGACCAGACCCAGGATCGCCTCGACTACAAGGACGCGATCTTTCTCAGCCCGCACAAGTTCATCGGGGGGCCCAGCACCCCCGGGGTGCTGGTGGTCCGTCGGGAGTTGCTGCGCAACCGGGTGCCAGATGTGCCCGGCGGCGGCACCGTCGCCTACGTCAATCCGACCGAGCACCGCTACCTCGAAGATCCCGCGCAACGTGAGGAGGGCGGCACACCGGCCATCATCGAATCGATCCGCGCCGGCCTGGTGTTCCAGCTCAAACAAGCCGTCGGCGTCGACGTGATCCGCGCACACGAGGAGCACTACCTGCGCCGCGCGATCGCGGCCTGGCAAGACGAGCCCCACATCGAAATCCTCGGTAACCTTGACGCCGAACGGCTCTCGATCGTGTCGTTCGTGATGCGCGCCCCCAGCGGCCGCTACCTGCACCACAACTTCGTGGTAGCCCTGCTCAACGACCTCTTCGGAATCCAGTCCCGCGGCGGCTGCTCGTGTGCGGGCCCCTACGGACATGCCCTGCTGGGCATCGACCTGGACCGTTCCCATGAGTTCGAACGCGAGATCACCCACGGCTGCGAGGGCATCAAACCGGGCTGGGTCCGCATCAACTTCAACTACTTCATCTCCGAGCCGGTCTTCACCTACCTCGTCGAGGCAGTCCGGCTCATCGCCCGAGACGGCTGGCGACTGCTCGAGGACTACCGCTTCGACCCGGCCAGTGGAATCTGGCGACACCACCTCGGCCCCGTCGAGCCACCGCTGCGGCTGCGCCAAATCTCCTACGACGAGAACGGGGCAATGCAATACCCGCACCACAACAATCGCGCGCCCGAAACCGACCTCGAACGCTACCTAAAAGAGGCCACGGCGATCCTGACAGGCCCACGGGCACACCGCGACGGTGCGATCACCCAGCACCCAATGACCCTGTCTGAGGACTTTGAACACCTGCGCTGGTTCGACCTACCGACGGCGTGTCTATCCCCACGCTGACACGAACCCTGCGGCGCAACATGGCGATACCAGAGGGGCTGAGCCCGACGAGCCGAGCGAATGTCTGGAAGAAGCCGATGATGGGGCGGCTTCGCCAAAGTGGCGGTTGCTAGGCGACGCGCTGGTGTCGCACTGGCGTCAACTCCATCGTGTCCGAAGCTCGGCGGCGCAGGCCTTCGCTTCCCAAACATCCAGCACGCCAGCAGCTGTCGCTCAGGTTTCTCGCAAGCCAGTGGTGAAGATTGGCGGGATGGCTCGCTCGACCCCACGGCAAATAGCTCTCAACAACGCCCGTGCCAAGCTGACACGTCGGAACTTGTAACTGGTGCTACATTCATCTGCGTGACGGCCTTCGATGGAGCGCGTTGGCTGGTGCTGATGGTGCGGGTGCCCGCGGTGCCGTCGCGGCATCGGGTGGCCGTGTGGCGCGAGCTGCGTCGGGTGGGCGCGCTGTCACTGGGGCAGGGCGCGTGGGCGGTGCCGGATGCTCCGGTATTCACCGACGGGGTCACGCGGGTGATTGAGCTGGCCCAGCGCGGTGGGGGCGAGGTGGTGGTGTTGGCTGCGGGCGGGCGCACCGAGCACGACGCGGCCCGGCTGGAAGCCCTGTTCACCGCGGAGCGCACCGACGAGTGGGAGGAATTCCTGGCTGACTGCGAAGAGTTTTACGCCGAGGTCGCCAACGAGATCCGTATCGGCAAGTTCACCATGGCCGAGCTGGAAGAAGAGGAACACAGCCTGGAGCGGCTGCGGCGCTGGCATCGCGAATTGGCGGCGCGCGATGTGTTCGGGGCGCCGGCGGCCCCCGAGGCGCATCAGCAGCTGAAGCATTGCGCCGAGGTATTAGCCGACTACACCGAGCGGGTGTTCGCCGCGCTGCACCAGATGTGACCGCTGCTGCAGGTCAGCAAGGCCGAAGGATTCGTGCTGTGACACCCGACAAACTCAAGATGACGCCGCGAGTCTTCTTGCCTATCAATGAGTTTGCCGGAGATGCGTCGTTGCGGCACCCGGTGACGGCCGGGCATGCCCCACCTCTTCTGGGAGCGGTGTCGCGCCGATGAGCAGCGGACCGTCCTCTGTTAACACGATGCGCCGGTCGCATCGGCCGCTTCCACAACCGCGGCTCTGGCCATATCCACCCACCTCGAGCAGTTCGGCACCCGACTCGCACCGAGTGCGTCGCACGTCCAACGCGGGGCCTACCGATCCGAGGCCGGCGCCGATGGGCTCGGACCGCGCGTTCTGCGGCGATTGGTCGGCGGCGGTTATCTCCGTGAGGACGGCACCGGATCGTTGGGCGGTACTTGTGAAGCGCGGCGAGAACTGTCCTGCTGCGCTCACGTGTTCGCAGCGCCGGGTCGAACCGCAGTAGTGTGCCCGGAAAGCGTGAAGGGATCTCATTGACGTGCCGAGCAGACCGGAAGGGTCGACGTGGCCGTGTTGGCGGACCGTATTAGGCGCGGCTGGGGTGGCGCTAGTGCTGGTGGTCGGGGGCGTGACCGGCCACGTCAAGCTCGCTAACGCCGACGCGGTGGACTGCTTACGGTTCAAGTGTGTCGCGCTCACTTTTGACGACGGCCCCACCCCCTATACCGATCGGCTGGTGCGTGTCTTGCAACAAAGCGAGTCCAAGGCCACGTTTTTCATGATCGGCAATAAGGTTGCTGCACATCCCGACTGGGCCAAGCGGGTCGCGGACGCCGGCATGGAGATCGGCAACCACACCTGTGAGCACGCCAACATGACGGCCGTTCCGCCCGAAGATGTACCCAGTCAGCTGTCCAAAGGTGGTGACGCTATTGCGGCCGCGACTGGCCACAGGCCAACGATCTTTCGCACCGCTGGGGGCTGATCAATGACGCTGTGTTGGCCGCGGCCAAACAGCAGGGTCTGGCAGATATCAACTGGGATGTGATCCCGTTTGATTGGATCAACGACGCCAACACAGCGGCCACCGCCTACATGCTCAAGACGCAAATCAAGCCCGGTTCGGTGGTGCTGCTTCACGACACCTACTCCAGCACCGTCGATCTGGTGTATCAGTTCATCCCAGTCCTCAAAGCCAACGGCTATCACCTGGTCACCGCACCCACTTGATCGGCGTGCGGGCACCAGGCACCAGTTACGGCAGTCGCGAAAACGGTCCACCGGCCAACGATATCGACGATGTTCCGGCCGCCGAGATCCCCAGCCTGCCAGCCACCCCGTCGCCGCCGCCGATGCCGAACTTCCGCATCACCGATATCCCGAACCAGAATTCCGGCGGCAACACCAACGGAACCTGACGATTAGCGACCGTCGCGCCAAGCCTTGACTGACGGTCGCCGCGTTCACCGAGAGCACAGCTCAACATCTGAGGGTCCGCTACTGGTCAGCGGCAGTGCTCATAGATGACGGCTAAGGTCTGCTCGGCAGGCGTGGGCAAAGTGTTCGGCCAGTCGCGGGCGGTGCATCCGCCAACGGTGATGGCCAAGGGCCCGGTGACTTGCCCGCGCCCGCCGAGGTGGCCGGAGAGATGATCGCCGGCGGTGTAGAGCACCGGCGCGGGCAGCGTGGCCACGATCGACAGGTGCTGCTGGGCCAGCTGTGCTGCCACCGATGGGTCGCGCGATTGGGTGGTTTTCTCGGCCACCCAGATTGCGGTGGTGCGGGGCCGGTTGATTCGCAGTTTGTCGATGTGGGCGATGGTCTGGTCGGCGTTGAGTCGGTTGAACACCTCGATCTCTTGGGCGGTGGGGTAGCGCAGCGAGGTCTTAATATCGGCGGGGTGCTGCTTGCCGGCGCTGATCGTCCAGTCCAGGCTGCCCAATTGGGGGAACGCAGCGGCCAGTGTGGTGACCGCCGCGCTGACATCGGTGTAGTCGGCGGCGTCGGCCAGTTGGATGGCGCCGAGATTGGAGTGGCCCCACTCCTGCACGGGCAAGTGTCCGCCTGGATGGGTGATGGTGGCGCGCAAATCTAGTGTGGCTGTGGGAAATTGGCGTCGCAGTGCGGCCCAGTCGCGGGCTTGCGACACGATCTGATCCCCGTTGGTGACCGGCAGCTCACCACTGTCGACCCTGAAGACGTTCCACCCGCGGCGGGCGTCGAATTCTGCGCTGTAGCCACTGTAATCAACGCTGCGTAGATTCAACAGATACCGAGCGGTGATCGCCGCGAGTTGGTCGGCGGTGATGTCGTCGGCCACGTCAACACGCACCCGGAAGTAGACCAACCCCTGCGCCAGGTTGTCGGCCACATGGTCGCTGGCGGCCTGCACCCCGGCCATGTCACGGATCTGCGCAACCAACCGCTCGACGTCTGCGCGTCGATCCGGCGGGTTGGCCTGACACGCGACCAGCAACACGGCGATGACCGCCGCAAGCCAGCAGACACCCGAGCGCCAGCGCGGCGAGCGGTGCCGCGCCGAGCGCGCCGCGGTCCCCGAGGTACTCAGCACGATCGACCAGACTACGGGCGAGCAGGAGCCGCCGCCCTGCAACCCAACTGCGCGGCCAGGTGAGTTCGGCCGTCGGCCACTGCCGCGCCTAGTCACTGTGCTGGTCGCCGGGATTCTCCAATGATTGCGGCATCTATGCGGGTTTGGCAAAGCCGGCTCGGGCGAGGATGTTTCGGCCCGCGCCGCCGGTGACCAGCGCGATGAACCTGTTGGCCAAGCCCGCGTGTTTGGAGTCTCGCAGCAGCGCGATGGAGCAGGTGTTCACCGCAGCGATGCTCTGCGGGAACGGCACGGTTGCCACCGCGTCGCCGGCGCTCAGTGCGTCGCTGACGTACACAAGGCCTGCGTCGGCTTGTCCGTGGATCACTTTGGCCAGCACATCGCTGACTGAGGATTCTTGGCTGATGGGATGAAGCGCGACTCCGGTGCTGTCCTCGATACGTTGAGTGGCCGACCCGCAGGGCACCGGTGCAGCACACAGCGCCACAGCCAGTCCGGGCCGGTTCAGGTCGGCGAATGTGCCGATGTGGTGCGGGTTGCCTTTAGTAACCACGATGGTCAGTGTGTTGGCGGCGAAGTCGATCGGCACGTGGGCCAGTAGCCCGGCCCGCGCGGCGGTGTTCATCGTGTTTCGTGTCGCCCGCGGCGAACACATCGGCCACGGCGCCGCGCCTCAACCGGGTAAGCAGTTCTGACGAGCCGGCAGACTCCACCTGTACCGAGGTGCCGGAATTCGCGGTCTCGAACCGCTGGGCGATATCGGTGAACGTGGCTTGCAGCGACGTGGCTGCGAACACGGTGATCGACAGGGGGTGCCGGTCGAACTGCAGCCGACCGCCGCGACAAACACCACAGCGGCCGCCGCGACCGTCAGGATCAACGAGTCGCTACGGGCACGGCTTCAGATCATCGCTCGTCGGGTCAGGACGGGGGCATCATGTCGGGGTTCGGCGGCACCGGGACCGGCACACCGACCGGTGCGAGTCCGCCCGGGGGTGGTGGGTTGTTGCCTGGCGCCGGCGGGGGTGCGTTTTGATCCGGCGGTGGCTGGTCGAGAGGCGGCGGTGGCGTATAGGGACGGATCGACTCGGCCAGCGCCTGGGCGGCGGCCTTATCGATCGGGTCGTCGGCGGTGCCCAACCAGACGACGAACCACCGGTTGTCCTGTGGAGGCTGGTTCCCCTGGCGCGGGGTGACCGACCCCAGCGCCGTGGCCCAGATCTGGCCGTCGGGCTTGGTGATGTCGTTGAACTTCACCTCGTAATAGGACGCCGCACCGGGCGCCCCGGCGGCGTTGAGCGGGATGACCTGTTGGTTTATCCGGATGCCTTGGTATGGCATGAAGAACTCGCCCATGTCCGAGGCTAACCGGACGGCCGCCTTGGCGTTATCCGGCTCGGCGCCGGCGAACAGCCGCAGATCGAGCTTGCCCAGCAGGATCATGGTGTCGCTGGGGGGTTGTGCGCCGGGCGCAGCCGTCTTGGTCAGCAGCGCCTGGCCGTAATTGATCTTCGACGCATCACCACGTTCCCAGCCCGCCGGCACGTCGTAGCTGAAGCCCCCGGCATCGACGTTGACCCGATCGGGATCGGGCGCCGGCGCTGCATCGGGATCTGGTGGGGGTGCCGCGTTAGGATCGGGCGGCGCGTCTTGATCGGCCGATGCCGGTGGTGGTGGCGGCAGCGGGTCGGCATACGCCACCGTCGGTACAGACAACACCACCACACCAATCACCGCCATGGTCAGTATCGCGAGGGCCGACCACATGCCGATGCGTCCCATGCGCGTCTCGTCGGAGCATCGCATGCCGACGAAGCTACTGCGATCCGCTTGTCACCCTTGTCATCTCGGTGGATTGCAAGGTGATTCACAGCAGATTCGTTGCCGCTGACTAGGTCGGCTGAGACCGTTTGCCGCAGGAGCGCCGCGCGGCTGGGCAACTGTGCCCCATCGAACGATGCGCCGCTTGCGTCGAGTGGTTACACCACGAGCAGTGGTTATGGGTGCGGAGACGGCGGTTGCCAGTCCTATGACATCCGCATAGGTGGCGCGACGTCGGGTGTGGCGTGCATCCGATACACCACAGAGCCCGCCACGGGGTTATCAGCCGGCGGGGGGAATCGCCGGTGCAGGTTATCGATGATCCGGTCGAGGTCATGTCGGTCGCGTTCCTCGTTGCGAAGGATGCGCCGCACCCGGCGCGCGTCCTCGACCTCGCCGAGAGATTCGCACAGGGCCAGGGCCGCTTGATATTCGGCGATCCTGCGATCAACCCGCGCATAGCTGTCGTCGAGAACGCGAAGTTAGTACTCGGCCTGGCTGCGATCGGCAGCCGCGGCGACGGCGGCCTGGCCACACCAGCGACGGAACGGCCCACCGGCACAACCTAACCGACGCCGCGCTAGGCTACGCGACGAACCCGGCCCTCACCCGCTCGGACGCCCGTGGGCGTCGAGCATTCGCCCGGTCGCTGATGCGGTCGAGAAGGCCACCGCCACAAAGGTTCAGGATTGATGAGCGCCCATCACCGGACGCCAACAGAGTGTCCGAACATCTGATTCGCCTACCACCCATCCAGGGAACGGTCGATAGTCAAAGCCAAGCACTGTCCATGACGCTAGTTACACAGCGTACTCACCGGGAGTGGAGCGCGCTGCGCAGGCCAGATTGACAGGAAGTTTTAGAACCCCACGATTCTGTCAAAGTAGCCCGGTGAAATCTGACAGCCTTCACTGCTACTCGACCACCACGCCCGCGAGCCCGGTCGATGGCAACGCAGATCGTCCCTGTCCACACATCTCCGGCACGACGGCGATTGTGATTTCCGGTAAGGAAACGCCGTCGGCGTCGACCAGGAGCGGGGGGTCGTGCCGAAAGGGTCCACACGGCACCAAGGCTGACGCCTGCTGCTTCAGCGGCGACGATGGTCATTTCGCCGCTGCTTGGTAGAAGGCTTTGAGTGTCTTCTGAGTCCGCGTCGGGAAGGGGCCAATCTTCGATGACACAGGCATGGCGAGCCATCTCAACGATGAAGGCCGTGTCTTCGGTGGTCGCTGAACGCAGCCGGATATTCGGGTCCGAGGACACCGTCATCATTTCATTACAGCTCGGGTGGTGGTGCCAGCTCAAGCGGACTCGTCCGCTGAAGACGGGTGATCACAGACGAATTATCGGCTGGTGCCGCGCCAGATCGTGCACAACAGTGCGGTTTTAGGATCCGCCAGATATATGGCAAGTCCTCGTCCGCCGGGCTTGATGGCGACCATACAAACCTCCAGCTAGGAAGACTGCGGTCCGCCACTGAGAATGACAACCTACACCCATCACACCCTTCTGATGTGACCCCGTCGCGCTCAAATCCTTTGGCGCTGAGCCCCGTCAGCCTGCAGGTGGGGGAGGTAGCAGCGGCGGTGCACCTGGCGCCGGAGGTGGCGCAGGTGCATCCGGCGGTGGCGGCGGGTCCGGCTGGAACTGAACCAGCCCCGGCGGGATGTTCGTCCCTGGCGGTGGCGCGGTGCCGGGCAGCGGTTCACCGAGTTGTTCCTGCGGCGTCTGGCCCAGCAGTCCGCCCTTGAGCATCCCGGCGCGGTACATGTCGACGTACCGTCCGAGCCACTCCCGACGGCTGACGTCCGCGTTCTCATCGCCCGGAGCGACGTCGAATTGCTCGCCTTGACCCGGTGCCGAGGGCTGCACGTACTGCTGCGGCCCGTAGGCATTGTTGAACGGATTGAGGCTCGGGACGACGCCAGGGCCCGCACCCGGCGCCGACGGAAGCGCGTTCTGGCCCAGAACGGTGTCTCGATCTAGCCCAGCGACCGGGGGCGCTCCGAGCGCCCCCGCGACGGGCGCCTCGCCGTTCTGCCCGAGCACGTTGAAGCCAGCGGGCCCGAGCGGCGCGCCGGCCACCGGGATGGTTGGACCGGGAGGAGGAGGCGGAGGCGCGGGTTCCCCGGGCGCGGGAAGCGGCTCAGGCGGCGGAGGATCCGCAGCAGCGGTCGCCGAGAAGGCGACCGCCGCTCCGAATGTAGCCAAACCCGCTGCCGTCGCACTGGCGATCGCGCTTTTCCGCCGGTGCAGTGTTTTCTTTCGATGCCGACCCATTCGTGACGTCAGACTGCCTTGGTCACGCCGTAGTACGCGACTATGTCGTCGGTGTCCGTCGTCGCGCTCGTCAGTGTCGCGTAGGACCGCAGGAAGGACTGACCGACGCAGCCGTCGACCTTGATGTGGGTGTCCTTGAGGGTGACGCGCACGGGCGCGGCCTTGTAATCCTTCTTGTCGACCGTGACGGTGGACACCGTGCCGGGCTTCGGGTGGATCTCGATGGTCCCCGAAATCGGGACCGTGAGGCCCGTCGGAACCAGACCGCCGGCAATGCGGGATCCCGAGGTGCCGATGCCGACCTGACCGATGAGCCTGACCTGCCCGAGTTCGATGCCGCAGCCGATCTGGTAACCGGCCTCGAGCGTGCCACCGCTGAGGCTGGTCTTCCCGCTGCCCGTGACTGTCCCGGTGAACGTGCCGCCCACGAGGTACTCACGCGATGAGACGGCAGTGGTCAGCGGTGCCACCGGCAGCTGAGTCTCATCCTTGGCGACCACCGTCAACACCCAGCCGTCCGGGGTCGTCACAATGCCGGGCTCCGCCGAGCCAACGACTCCGGTGTCCGGAGGCGGCCCGACATCATCGGCCGGCGGATCGGCCAACGCAACCGGTGCGGTACCGAGCGGGATCAGCATGCAAGTAGCCAGTGTGGCAAAGCGATTCAACATGGTTGTGTTCCGTTCGAGTTCGCAGGGGTCAGACGGCCTTGGTGACGCCGAGGTAGGTGATGACGTCGTCGGTATTGTCGGTCGAGCTCGTCAGCGTGGCGTACGAGCGGATGAACGACTGGCCGGCGCACTGGTCGGTCTTGATCCGCACGCCGGTGATCGTGATGCGGGTCGTCGTACCCTTGAACTTCTTCTTGTCGATCGCGACCGTCGTTACGGTGCCGGGCTTCAGGTACACCTTGCCTTGGAGGCTGACGCCGAAACCGAAGACGGGATCGTTGTTCGCAAGCGGTATGGCGATGCCGGGCGTGAGGCTCATACCGGGGTTGATCTCCACCTCGTCGGAGATGATGCCGCAACCGATCTGCTCCCCGGCCTCAAACGAACCGCCGGTCAGCTTCGTCTTGCCGCCGCCCGTGATCTTCCCCGTAAACGTGCCGGCGATCAGGTACTCGCGCGACGAGATCGCAGTGGTCAGCGGCGCGACCGGCAGCTGCGTCTCATTGCTTCCGACCACCTCGAGGTGCCAGCCGTCCGGGGTGTCGAGGACTCCGGGAGGAGCCGACGGAACGGCGCCCTCCGGCGGGAGCGGATTGGCGGCGTTCACCGGCACTGCCGGATCCGGGGGCGGAGGCGGGTCGGCCTGCGCGAGGGGCGCGGCCGCGAGCGGTATCGCGACGCAGACGGATGCCAGGATGGCAAAGCGGTTGAACATGTTGTATTGGCGCCTCTCGTGGTCGGAATACAACGGGTCTGTAACGGATCTGTCGCGACGGAGCATCTAATGGTCGGGTTGCCAAACGGTGAACGGACGCCAAACAGTTCACGCCGCATTTCCATCCAGTGGGCGTCCACGCGGTGTGGCGTGTAACACGCTGCGCCCCAAGCGCGTTCACAGGTTCGAGACGGTCAATGGACCGCTATTGGATATGGACCGTTTGCCGTGTGTTCAGCATTCGGACACCTGACCCGTCGACCGTAGTTCGCGTTACTGCCCTCGAGACTGGACCGGGCTCGTCGACGTGGGTTTGGCTGGCCGGTGCGACCGCTTGCCACCGGGTGAATTGAAACCAAGCTAACCCTGCGAGACCGACTACCTTGGAGGAAACGTTGAGGTCATCCAATATGTGGGAACGAGCGCTGGCTGCGTCGTTCTTCGCTTTCTCCGTCGGATTGACGGTCGTTCCGACGGCCTCGGCCGATGACGTAACCGTCGACGGGTCAGACCCGGGCCCCGTACAGGTTGCCGCGGGTCCGACGTCGGATAACGCCACTCCCGCCGCGCTGCAGGCATGTGGGCAGTTCGCCGAGGTGCTGGACGGCTCCTCGAATTACTACGGGGACTTTGCCGACTCCTTCGAAGGGTCGAGCTACAACGACCCCGCTGTCGACAGCAGCAACGAGGTTGGCCGCACCGCGCTGCGACAGTCCGCCGCGGTAGCCATGCAGTCGGCGCAAACTCCGGGATTGGATCCGGCGATCGCCGATCCGATGCGAATTTGGTCGCTCGGCGCAACCAAACTCCTTCTCAAGATGGGGCTGCGCATTCCGGGCGATAGCCTGAACAGCACCGCCACGGAGATGAACAACCAAGCCGAGAAGGTTCAAGTGGCCTGCGCCGCGGCCGGGACGCACGCGTAATTCGGTGAAGGCGAGTTTATTTGGCGCGCTAGCGCTCAGTCTTGTCCTTGCGGGTTGCGGTGGAGGAGCGGCGTCGAGCGCGTCGGAACCGCCGAAGTTGGTGCCGGACTCTGCACTCCCCGGGTTGCTCCTCAGTGCCGATGACCTTAACGCCGTCATGGAAACCACTGGGATGACAGCGCATCCGCCCGTGTCGCAGATGGGTGATCACCGCAACCTCCTTCCCAACCTCAACTGCCTGGGGGTGTGGCAAGTCAACGAAGCACCGATCTACGAGTCCAGTCACTGGAAGTCGGTGCGCCAACAAATGTCTCGAACGCCGGACACCGACCAATGGGATTCCCTCGTCGTCCAATCCGTCGTCTCCTACCGCACCGCCGATGCGGCGCGGGAGTTCTTTACCGAGTCGACGGACCGGTGGTCGAAGTGTGCCAATCACAACGTCAACATTCAGCTCAATGGCCAGGTGCTGCCTGCTTGGCGCAGCGGCGATCTCACCAAGACCGACGCAGAGCTTGCCGTGCCGTATACCCGAGGTTCTGGCGACCAGACCAGGTCGTGCCAGCGTGCTCTCGCGCTCGCCGCCAACTTGATTCTCGATATCCAGGCGTGCAAACCGCAGCAGCAGTCCGCCGTGACGCAAGCCGTCGACATCGCCGACAAGGTCGAATCCAAGCTGCCCAGATAACGAGCTATCTGATGGTCCACCGCAGTAGGTATCGGTAGTAGAGCGCCCGTCGCATCGACGCTCCGGGTAGTACCTCGGCGACCGTGTTGCGGATGTCGTCGAGACCCTCCTGGGGGTCCTGCACCTTGACACCGATGTTGCGGGTCTCCGAGTGCAGACAGGACCCGATTCGCGCGGCGGGCACGCACATCGCTGACCAAACCCAGTCGCGCACAGTCTTATTGGCGCAGCATCCGACCACAGCTATCTCGCCGGTCGGCGTCAACAAACCGCGCGCCTTGACCAGGGAAGCCCGAAGATCCATGTGGTGCAGGCTGGCGACGAACGTGATGAGGTCGAAGCGGTGCGCGCCTGGCTGGTAGTCCTGGAAATCGCCGTGAGAAACGGTGACGTGCGGAACTGACGCGAGTCGATCGGACGCGCGTCCGATCGCCGCGGGGTCGGGGTCGATACCCGTCACCGACCGTGACACCGGCGCGAGCCGCTGGGCGAGCAGACCGTCGCCGCAGCCGACATCGAGGACATCGCCGCGATGTTCGGCGGCGATACCGACCAGCCACGGGTGGTAGGCGGTGTTGTGGTTCCAGTAGTCGCGGTCGCTGGGCGCAGCCATACATTCGACTGTGCCAGCTTTCGGGACGTGCCGGCTTCCGCGTCCTTGCCGGAGCTCGCAGTCTGTTCGTCATGCGAACGGCTTATCGGTAACCGCGTCTCAAGAGGTGCCGGGCACCGGCGTTCATGGCGGCGGGGTTCGCAATTCTGAAGTCGAACGCGTTGGCCAGACGGGCGGTTATGTCGAAGGCTAGGCATACGGCCAAGGCGTCTTCGATCTGTTGAGAGGAAACGCCCGCGGCCAGCACGGCTCGGATGTCGTCTGCATCAATCGTGTGATCACGGGTGAGCTTGCCGAGCATGCGCAGCGTTGCCCGCAGCGGCTCCTCGATCGGTGCCGTATCCAAATCGGCAAGGGCGGCGGTGACCTTCGCGGCATCGCGGTACCACAGGCTTGACGTGGCGGAGTGCGCGGCGACGCAGAACGATGATTCGTTGGACTGGGAGACGAACGCCGCCATCAACTCGCGATCGCCGATCGACCAGTCCGAGGGTCCGCGCATTGCCTCGTGGGTGAGATCACCGCCGCCGTAGAAGTCGGGGCGGTAGAGCGCCAGCTTGACGGCGTCGACCACCGGCTGGCGCGAAACCAGCCGGATCAACGCGAACAAGGCCTTCGTGCGCAGGCGGTGACCCCGATCGAGGATTTCGAGCCTCATCGCCGACTTCCGGTCTCTCCGCTTGCACTCGCCACGGCGGCCAGCGCGCTGCTGTACTGGCGGTTCGCCTCGCCGATGGCGGCGCACACCACGATCTCGAAGATCTGATCCTCGCTTAGACCCGCGGCGCGCACAGCGGCGACGTCCTCGTCGGTCACCCTGTTGGCGTGGTAGGCCACCTTCTCGATCAGCGTGCGTGTTGGTTCACTGAGGCCGGCATTGTCGAACGCGGCCCAGCGCAGCTCGGCCGGCGCCTTTCCGTCGCGGTCGAGGACGCGAGCGAGAAGCGCGCGATGCAGTTGGGTGATGTCAGTCATCGTTGTTGGAGTTCTCCTCTTGGTAGGTGCAGGCGATGCGTTGTTGGAGGACGGCCTGTTCGGCGGGGTTGGCGGTGAGCTCGAGGGCGCGCCGATCAGCGGCACGGGCCTCGTCGGGGCGGCCGAGTTCGCGCTGGAGATCGGCGCGGGTGGCGTGGTAGAGGTGATAGCGGTCGAGCTCGCCTGCGAGCGTGTCCAGTTCGGTCATCGCCGCCTGTGGCCCCGACCGGTAGCGCAATGCGATGGCCCGGTGAAGACGGATGACGGGGGACGGCGCGAGGTGAAGCAGCATGTCGTAGAGGAGCACGATCTGCTCCCAGTCGGTGTCCTGCCAGCATTGGGCTTCGGCGTGACAGGCGACGATAGCAGCTTGTAGCTGGAAGGGGCCGGGGCGCTGTTGTTGGGCGGCGCGGGCCAGCACCTGAGTGGCCCCTTCGATCATTTCTCTGTCCCACAGCGACCGGTTCTGCTGTTGCAGCAGCACGAGGCGACCGTGAAGATCGAAGCGGGCCGCTGCACGGGCGCGGTGCAGTCGGATCAGTGCGAGCAGGCCCGCTACTTCCGGCTCCGTCGGCATCAGTTGGTGGAGTAGGGACACCAGCCACTCGGCGTCGTCGACGAGATCGCGCGAGTGCGCCCGTTCGGCGGTCGACAGGTAGCCCTCATTGAACAACAGGTAGATCACGGTTAGGACCTCGGTCAGGCGGGGGCCTAGCTCGTCCTCGGCGGGAATCCGGTAGGGAATTCCCGCGTCTGTGATCTTTCGCTTGGCACGGGTGATTCGTCGCGCGATCGTCGTCTCTTGCACCACAAATGCTCGAGCGATTTGGGCTGTGGTCAGGCCGCACACGACCCGCAGCGTCAGCGCGATCTGCGCCTGCCGGGGTAATGCCGGGTGACAGCAGGTGAAGATCAGCCGCAGCCGTTCGTCGGGCTCGGGCTGGACGGGCAACGGTAGCTGCGCCAGCTTGGCGAGGTAGTTGTGTTCGCGCCGTAGTACGTCCAAGCCGCGGCGCCGGGCGACGGTGAACAGCCAGGCGTCCGGTCGCTCTGGAATCCCCTCCACCGGCCAGTGTCGCAGCGCAGCCAACACGGCGTCCTGCACCAGATCCTCTGCGGTGGCGAAATCGCCCGTTACCCGCATCAGCGACGCGGCCAGTTGGCTCGCGTGTTCCCGTACCACGCGGGCTAACTGAGCATTCACCGCATCCGTCACATGGACTCAAACTCCACTGGGCGGACTTCGACGACCGGGCAGCCCGGCCAGGTCTTGGCCGCTTGCAGCGCCTCATCCAGGTCGTTGACGTCGATCTCGACGTACCCGCTCACGACCTCTTTGCCCTCGACAAAAGGCCCGTCGATGATGACTGGTTCACCACGGTCGAGTCGCACGGTCGTTGCCGTCTCGGGTGATTTCAGCTTGCTTCCACCCCGCAGCTTGTCCGCGTGGTTAGCGAACCATTCGTTGACTCGGTCGTACGCCCGCTCTCGCTCCGATGGGCTCAAGGCCGCCATATCGCTAGTGAACTGCTCGGTTTCGACGAACAAAAGCACATACTTCACGGCTTATACCCCCTGCATTGAATCCGGTATGGGCTGGGCTTCGTACTCGATGGCATCCGACCTTCCTCCTTCGTTAGGGGTGTTTTCATTCCTATAACCGAGACGATCGGCGGCACGCTCGATACGACACCCGCGGCACCTCAACTGAACTTGATTCAAGCCGGTGGAATTAGTTGCGGACAACCCGCAGCCCGAGTGGTTCATGCGAAGACAGACAACGGCCGCACAAACACCGAGATGACGGCGCTCGCTGTGAACGGCGCGAAGACGGCTCCGCTACGTCGAAGCCAGATCAGACCTTGTCGCGTCGTTGTCACACCTAGGTGTAGTGAGGAGAGTTTGGGGACGGCGTGAGACAATACACATGGTCAGCAGTCTTCGATAAGCGTTGCGGGACAATGCAATTCAGATCATGTCCGACTGGGGTCAAGTGGTCGCAAGGCCGATGGTGTCCCGCGGGCGGGTTCACACGCAGGTCGCTGACCTGCTGGACGGCGCAGTGACGGACATAAACGATGAATAAGCGATGACCGCCGATTTCGGCGCGTCCAAAAATGCCCATTGACGTACACCCCTGGCAGGGCCGAAAAATACTCGGACCAGCGCCCCCGGCAGGACTCGAACCTGCGACCAACCGCTTAGAAGGCGGCTGCTCTATCCGCTGAGCTACGGGGGCGGCGCACCCACCCTAGCGAATTCCCGCCAACCGATGGATGGGTCATCCCTTACTCTGGAATCGATGGTGAGCCACCACACGAAGGACAAGGGTGACCTAGGCATCGCCAAAGTCCATGCAGACTTGGTAAGCCAAGGGTTCACGGTCCTGTTTCCGGCAACGGAGCATGCGCCGTTCGATCTTGTTGCATACGCGGCCGGAGAGTTTCACCGCCTTCAGGTGAAGTACCGATCGGCGCGTGCCGGTGCCCTCAAAGTTCAGTTCCGGTCTATATGGGCGGACCGCAACGGGACGCACATGACACCAATGGATAAGGGCGCAATCGATGCCGTGTGCATCTACTGCCCGGAGACCGACGAGTGCTACTACGTCCGGCCCGACGCACATGGCACATCGGTCACGCTCCGGATTACCCCCAGCAGGAACGGCCAGCAAGCAGGAGTTCTGGATGCAGCCGCATTCCGCGAGCTGCCGCGGGCAGTTCCCCGTTGACCTCAGCGGAATTGTCGTCATTAACGATGCGCTGAGTCCGGCGCCTCGGGCGCGCCCTTCCCTGTGACAGCCTCTAAAGGGCTCTCGCGCCGACGGGCGGCGGACTAGCGTGGTGAGCAGATACTTCGGCGTGGGAGGGGAGCGACGGGCATGAGTGACGTGCCGGAACTCGACGCGGCCGGACTTCCGGAGGAACTCAGCGCGTTCGACCAGATACTGCATCGCGGCGAAGCCCACCCCCGCACCCGTTCCGGCATCATGACCGTGGAGCTGCTCGACGCGACCCCGGACTGGGAGCGCTTCCGGGCGAGGTTCGACAACGCCTCGCGCAAGGTCCTTCGGCTGCGACAGAAGGTCGTCATGCCGACGCTGCCCACCGTGGCGCCGCGGTGGGTCGTCGACCCCGACTTCAACCTTGACTTTCACGTGCGACGGATGCGGGTCCCCGAGCCGGGGACGCTGCGCCAGGTGTTCGATCTGGCCGAGGTCGCCGCGCAGTCACCGCTGGACATCTCCCGGCCGTTGTGGACGGCGACCCTCGTCGAGGGCCTCGAAGATGGCCGCGCCGCCCTGATGGTGCACCTCAGTCACGCCGTGACGGACGGTGTCGGTGGGGTCGAGATGTTCGCCAACCTCTACGACCTCGAGCGTGACCCACCACCGCAGGCCCCTCCACCGCTGCCGGTCCCACAGGACTTGTCACCCAACGACCTGATGCGCCAGGGCTTTAACCGGCTTCCGGGCACGATCGCCGGTCGGGTGCGTGGCGTGCTGTTCGGCGCGGCGCACGTTGTCGGCGAGATGGTCCGCGACCCGATATCAAGAATGGGTGAGGTCGTCGAGTACGCGATGTCCGGTGCCCGCGTCGTCGGACCCGTCGCTCCGACGTCGCCGGTGCTGCAGCGCCGCAGCCTCTCATCGCGCAGCGAGGCCATCGACATCGAATTCGGCGCCTTGCACAAGGCCGCCAAAGCGGCGGGCGGCTCAATCAACGACGCCTACTTGGCCGGTCTGTGCGGGGCGTTGCGCCTTTATCACCAGGCCAAGGGCGTGCCGATCGAGGCGCTGCCGATGGCGGTGCCGGTCAACCTGCGGTCGGAGGCGGATCCCGCGGGCGGCAACCGATTCGCCGGTGTCAACCTCGCCGCGCCTATCGGCCTGCACGACCCGGAAATGCGCATCAAGAACATCCGGTCGCAGATGACGCGCAAGCGCGATGAGCGTGCCATCGACATGGTCGGCGCCATCGCCCCGGTGCTCACCCTGCTGCCGGACAGCGTGCTCGAGTCGATGGCCGGATCGATCGTCAACTCCGATGTCCAGGCCAGCAATGTGCCGGTCTACGCCGGTGACACCTTCATCGCCGGGGCAAAGATCTTGCGGCAGTACGGCCTTGGCCCGTTGCCCGGTGTGGCGATGATGGTGGTGCTCATCTCCCGCGCCGGCTATTGCACGATCTCCACACGCTACGACCGCGCGTCGATCGCCGACTCCGACCTATGGGCGCGCTGCTTGCTGGCCGGCTTCGACGAGGTGCTCGCTCTCGGCGGCGACGGTAGAGCCTCGCCGGCGTCGTTCACGATCGAAGCCCCGGAACCCTCCCCAGTCTCACCCAACGGAAGTGCGGCGCAATGACTTCGGCCAACGGTCAGCCCAACCCGAAGACCATGCGGTTGCCTGGCTCGGTTGCCGAGATCGAGGCCAGTCCACAGGGGCCTGAGGTGGGTGCCTTCTTCGATCTCGACGGCACGCTGGTCGCCGGGTTCACCGGCGTCATCATGACCCAAGACCGGCTGCGCCGGCGGCAGATGTCGGTCGGCGAGTTCATCGGCATGGTGCAGGCCGGACTCAACCATCAGCTTGGCCGCTCCGAGTTCGAGGACCTCATCGGTAAGGGCGCCCGCATGCTGCGCGGCAACTCCCTGGACGACATCGATGAACTGGCCGAGCGCCTCTTTGAGCAGAAGATCGTCGGTCGCATCTATCCGGAGATGCGCGAACTCGTCCGCGCTCACATGGCCCGCGGCCACACCGTCGTACTCAGCTCGTCGGCGCTGACGGTCCAGGTGGAGCCCGTCGCGCGGTTCCTTGGCATCCAGAATGTGTTGAGCAACAAGTTCGAGACCGATGAGCACGGCCGGCTCACCGGGGAGGTGCTCACGCCGATCATCTGGGGACCTGGAAAGGCCAGGGCGGTACAGGCATTCGCCGCTCGCAACGGTGTCGACCTGTCGGAGAGCTACTTCTACGCCGACGGCGACGAAGACGTCGCGCTGATGTACCTCGTCGGCAATCCGCGGCCGACCAATCCCGCGGGCAAGCTCGCTGCGGTGGCTGCCAAACGCGGCTGGCCGGTGCTGAGATTCAGCAGCCGCAGTGGAAGCAACCCGGTCTCGCAATTGAGAACGGTCGCGGGTATCGCGTCGATGATGCCGATCGCTGCCGGTGCCATCGGCCTGGGGCTGGTGACCCGCAACAGGCGCACCGGCGTCAACTTCTTCACGTCCACCTTCGGGCGGGCGCTGTTGACGGCCACCGGCGTCAACCTCAATGTGCTGGGCAAGGAGAACCTGACCGCCCAGCGGCCTGCGGTGTTTATCTTCAATCACCGCAACCAAGTTGACCCGATCATCGCCGGCAAGTTGGTCAGCGACAACTTCACGTCGGTCGGAAAAAAGGAGCTCGAGAACGATCCGATCGTCGGCACCATGGGCAAGATCATGGACGCCGCGTTCATCGACCGCGACGACCCCAAGAAGGCCGTCGAAGGGCTGAAGAAGGTCGAGGAGCTCGCGCGCAAGGGGCTGTCGATCCTCATCGCGCCTGAGGGCACCCGTCTGGACACCACCGAGGTCGGCCCGTTCAAGAAGGGACCGTTCCGCATCGCGATGTCGGCCGGAATCCCGATCGTGCCGATCGTGATCCGCAACGCCGAGGTCATCGCCGCTCGTGACTCGACCACGTTCAACCCCGGCACCGTCGACGTCGTGGTGTACCCGCCGATCCCGGTCGAGGACTGGACCCACGACAACCTGACCGACCGCATCGCCGAGGTGCGTCAGCTCTATCTCGACACGCTCATGGACTGGCCGCACGACGAGCTGCCCACCCCGGGGCTGTACACCCGTAAGAAGGCCCCGGTGAAGAAGGCGGCCAAGAAGGCGCCCGCCAAGGCGACCGCCAAGAAGGCCGCCGAGAAGAAACCGGTGAAGAAAACGGCCGCCAAGAAAGTGACGAAAAGGACTGCCGCGAAAGGCCGGCCGTGAAAGTCCCCGCCGACCACTTCGCGCCGTTCACCGCGACCGACGACGCTCTCGTGCTGGCGTCAGTGTCTTCGCCGGCCGAACGGGAAATGCTCGACGACTGGCTTGAGCGCCAGCGGCGCGAGCATCCCGACACGCATGTCGAGGTGCTTCAGTTGCCCGGAGACGACGATCCGCCGGCTGGAGTACTGGCGCGGCTGGTCGAACAACTGGAGGCCGACGAAGACCGATCGGTCGTGCCTGTGCGGGTGTTCTGGGTGCCAGGCGGATTACCCACGCGCTCCAAGGTGGTGGCGTTGTTGTCCGGCCGGGATACCTACCGCCCTCCCAAGTTGCTGCAGCACCGCATCCTGACGAAGGATCCATCACGCGCGCGGGTAGTCGCGGGCGAGCCCGCGAAAGTAGCGGAGCTGCGCCAGCAGTGGAGCGAGACCACGGTCGCCGAAAACCCCAGGGAATTCGCGCGTTTCGTGATCCGGCGCGCTATCTTGGCGATCGAACGCGTCGAGCTGCGCCTGCTGGGCCCGGAGTACAAGTCCCCCCGGCTGATCAAGCCCGAGCTGCTGGCGTCGGCGCGCTTTCGTGAGGGCCTCGAACGGATTCCCGGCGCGACCGTGGACAAGGCCGGAGAAATGCTCGACGAACTGTCCACCGGATGGAGCCGATTCTCGGTCGACCTGATCCCGTCGCTGGGCCGCGCGATCTTCAGCCGAGGCTTCGATCCCAACGTGGACTACGACCGCGTCGAAGTCGAAGCGATGCGACGCAACTTGGAAGACCATCCCGCCGTGCTGCTGTTCTCGCACCGGTCCTATCTGGACGGCGTGATTGTGCCGGTGGCGATGCAGGAGAACCGCCTTCCGCCGGTGCACACGTTCGCGGGCATCAACCTGTCGTTCGGGTTCATGGGGCCGTTGATGCGCCACTCCGGCGTCATCTTCCTTCGCCGCAAGCTCGACGACCCGCTGTACAAATATGTGCTCAGGCAGTTCGTCGGCTACATCGTCGAGAAGCGGTTCAACCTCAGTTGGTCGATCGAAGGCACGCGATCTCGCACCGGAAAGATGCTGCCGCCGAAGCTGGGCCTGCTCGCCTATGTCGCCGATGCCTACCTCGACGGCCGCAGCGACGACATTCTGCTGCAGCCGGTGTCGATCAGTTTCGATCAGTTGCACGAGACCGCCGAGTACGCGGCATACGCGCGTGGCGGCGAGAAGACGCCAGAAGGCCTGTCCTGGCTGTACAACTTCATCAAGGCGCAGGGCGAGCGCAACTACGGCAAGATCTACGTCCGCTTCCCCGAAGCGGTGTCGATGCGCGAGTACCTTGGCGAGCCGCACGGTCCACTGACCACCGACGACGCCGCCAAACGCCTTGCGCTGCAGAAGATGGCATTCGAAGTGGCCTGGCGAATCCTGCGGGTCACGCCGGTCAACGCTTCGGCGCTGGTGTCCGCTCTGCTGCTGACCACCCGCGGGGTCGCGCTCACCCTTGACCAGCTACACCACACGCTGCAGGACTCGCTGGATTACCTGGAGCGCAAGCAGACCCCGATGACCAACAGCGCCCTGCGGCTGCGCACTGCCGACGGTGTCCGGGCGGCACTCGATGCGCTGTCGAACGGCCATCCGATCACGTGTATCGACGGCGGCAGGGAACCGGTCTGGAGGATCGCCCCCGAGGACGAACACGAGGCCGCGTTCTACCGCAATACGCTCATCGACGCGTTCCTCGAGACGTCGATCGTCGAGCTGGCGCTCGCTTGCGCCGCTCGTGCCGAAACCGAACGGCTGGAAGCCTTTTGGTCGCAGGTGATGCGGCTGCGGGATCTGCTGAAGTTCGACTTCTACTTTGCCGACTCGGCGGCATTCCGCGAGCACGTGGCGGAAGAGATGTCGTGGCTCGACGATTGGGAGGACCACGTAGCCGCGGGCGAGGTCGACATGCTGCTTCGTGCGAAGAAGCCGCTGATCGCGGGAGCCATGCTGCGGCCGTATTTCGAGGCCTACGAGATCGTCGCCGACGTGCTGCGTGACGCCCCGGTGGAGATCGGCGAGAAGGACCTGACGAACAGGGCACTGGCGGTTGGCCGGCAGTACGCCGCACAGAACCGGGTGCGCAGCAACGAGGCGGTGTCGGCGCTGCTGTTCGCGACCGCCCGGCAGGTGGCCGCCGACCAGCATCTGCTCGAACCCGCCGGCGACCTCGATGAGCGGCGCACCGCGTTCCGCGACGAACTTCGCGGCATCCTCGGCGACATGGACAGGGTCGAGCAGGTCGCGCGCGAACAGTTCTACGTGCGTGAGATGGCGCGCCGGAGCCTGCGCAGCGAGCCCGCGTAAGAGTTGACCCGTTATGGGTCATGCAGCGCCGAACAGCTTGTGGGGCTGTTCTTTTCGGCTGGTCCCGTGACGTCCAGGCTGGTGGCCTGGTCTGTTCGGGGGTAGGCCGAGTGCTGCTCGCTCAGCAGAGGCCACGGTTGGGTGGTGGCTGCCGGTCCTGGCCGGTCCAGCACAACGGGTGTTGCTGGTGGCTGGTGCCAGTTGACTGAGCCCTCCCACTCTTGCTGGGAGGCTAGCGACGCCCGGAGGGCGCGGGCAAGATCGAAGTCGACCCGTGCGGTGGCCGGGTCGTCGGGGTCGTCGAGGTCGACGCAGGCCGCGAGCATCGCTGAGGTGATGTCGCGATCACCGCACAGCCCACACGCCGGGCAGTCATGGATGCGCTGAGACAGGGTTTTCGGGGCTCGCGCCCCGCATAGACAGTGCTGGCTGAGCGCGGTGGATCGGGTGCCGGCCCGGTACAACCGGCCGCCGGTGGCGGCGCATTCGGTCGCCAGCGCGGTGACGAGCGTACCGGGGCTGAACAGGGCGATCCGTTTGCCCCACAACTTGGCCCAGGTGGAGATCCGGCAGTCCTCCACGGTGATCGAACTGCCGTGGGTGGCCACGATCCGCGCCGCGATGTCGTGGGCGCGGGCCTGTTTAGCCTGACTCGCTGCGCAGGCCTGGGCGGCATGATCAGAGCGGATCCGCCGGTAGCGGTCGGACAGGGTGTCGTGGCGGTAGCTGCGCAGCGGCACGCCGTCAGCACGGGCATGTCGGGCACCGCCGGGGTTGGTGGTCTGTCTGGCCGCCAATCCGCGGCCAGCGCGGCGAAGCGCCCGGGCCGCCTGCCGCGGTGACGGTCCGTATTGGTCAGCATTGGTGTTGCGGCGCGACCGATCTAGGGCCCGCTGGCGTACCCGGGCCTGCTTGGCCGCACGTTCGGCGGCCGTCTGCTGCTGGGGTGTGCAGTTGATCTGGTCAATGACCAGCTGCTCGGGATGAGCGGTGGACAACGACGCGACCGCAAGATTGGACACATTCGCGTCGACACCGACCCGCCGGCCGGTGGGGATCTGGGATCGCCGGGCGTGCGTGGCCGGCGACTGGTATCCGGCCTGATGCACCAGCAGATGGGCGTAGTACCGCCATCCGCCGGGTGCGTGGCGGTCACGGACCCGCACCAGATCGATCTTGTGCCAGACGCTCGTATCGGCCAGAAAATGCGCCAGGTGCGCCCACTGGCCCGCCCCTTGGGGCAGCCGCACTGGCAGCACCAGATCCCCCGCGGGCAGCCCGGTGAATACCACCGCCACGGCGCCGTCGTGATCCCACCACGACCCGCTCGGCGGCCTGGACGGGGTCGGTAGCCGGGGCGGCTGGGCCAGGATCGAAGACCCGGGCGGCTGGCCGGCGGCCTGCCCAACGGTGCTCACCGTGGCGGGTAGCCCCGGGTGCCGGTATGTGGCCAGGTGCCCGGCCAAACTGCCGGCCAGCCGATAGGTCTCCCACCTGGGTTTGGTCTTGGTATGCGAGCGGGCCCGGCCGGGAATGCGGGTGAAATCCCACCACGAGCCGACCCTTGGCGGCCCATGCCGGCGGCCGGACGCATCGGCAAACAGGTGCCGGTCCACGGTTTCCCACACCTCGTTGGCGACGTGCAACCCGACTGCCTTGGTCAGATGGTGCCGCATCCAGCCACTGGCCTCGATATGGCCTTTGGCGGCGGCCTCCATTCCGTTGCGGGATAACCCGAGCCGCTCCCGCAGCGCTTTTGCATCACGGGCCCGCTCGTGATGGGCCGCCCAGTACGCGCGGCAGCGATCGGCGGCATCGCGCTGCAGAGCTCGCCGGAGCCGAAACACCCCCTCCCACTGCCCCTCCAGCCGCCGGCGCACCCGCTCATCGGAGGCGTCGAGCTCCAGGCGGATCACCGACACCGGCCCCTCGTATTTGAAGTTCGGCGCTTTCGACTTGCCGCGCCGCCGCGGCACTCCCACCTCACCGCTGGTCGCGGTGGTGATGTCGGTGCCCGTCGCTGCCATGTCCTCATGACACCATCGGCCACCGACACCAACCCGCTACCACACCGATGGCCAAACCTCATGCCGCTCACCGGGCTTACCGCCGGGCAGGTTCCTACCATGTGCACCCCGGCCCAACACCGACTCCCGCCCACACCGGCACCGCCCCGGACGCTACCCCTGGCCGTGCGAGTGCTGTTGGTGCTTATCCATCTGCGGGGCCAGGACGGCCCGCGGGCGAGCTGCTCGCCACGCCATACGCTGGGCACATGACCACGGTGGCCTCGAGCGTGCGCAGCAGCCCGGTGTGGCCTGTGCTCGTCGGCGTCGCAGTGCTGGCCGGCGCCATCGCCGCAGGCATCGGCGCGCTGTCGCTGGCCGACGCGCTGACCGCCACCGGGTTGCCCAACCCGGGCCCGGTGACTACCTACGGTCTGCCGTTCGTGCGGGCGGCGGGGGAGATCGCCGCCGTGGTGGCGGTGGGATCCTTCCTGTTCGCGGCTTTTCTGGTGCCGCCGCAGACCAACGGCGTTCTCGACGCCGGCGGCTATCGCGCGCTGCGCCTCGGCACGGCCGCGTCGGCCGTGTGGACGGTGTGTGCGGCGCTGCTCGTGCCATTGACCGTGTCCGACGTCTCGGGGCAGCCGCTGCGCGAACACCTCAATCCGGTCAGCATCTGGTCGGCGGCCAGCCTCATCGACACCGCCACCGCCTGGCGCTGGACCGCCTTCATAGCGGCCGCCGTCACACTGGCCAGCCTTCCTGTGCTGCGCTGGTCGTGGACGCCGGTGCTGCTCGCCGCTGCGGTGAGCTCGCTCGTACCGCTGGGCCTCACCGGTCATTCGTCGGCGGGAGGCGCGCACGATCTGGCGACCAACAGCCTGCTCATCCACCTCATCGCGGGCGCGGTGTGGGCGGGCGGTCTACTGGCGCTGCTGGCCCACGCGATGCGTTCGGGGGAGCACGCGGACCTCGCGGCCCGGCGGTTCTCGGCGCTGGCGCTGTGGTGCTTCGTGGCGATGGCTGCCAGCGGCGTTGTCAACGCGCTGGTGCGGATCCAACTGCCCGAGCTCGTCCGCTCCGAATACGGGTGGTTGGTGATCGGCAAGTTCGTCGCGCTGTGTCTGCTCGGTGTCATCGGATGGCGCCAGCGTCGCAGCGGGCTCGCGGCGCTGAACACCGATCCGGAAGCCCACGGGCCGCTGATCCGGCTGGCGCTGGTCGAGGCGGCCGTCTTCGGGACGACCTTCGGCATCGCGGTCGGGTTGGGCCGCACACCGCCCCCGCCGCTGCGCACAGAACCGAGTCCCGTCGAGGTCGCGATCGGTTATGACTTCGCCGGGCCGCCGACCGTCGCCCGAGTGTTCTTCGACTGGCGCTTCGACCTCATCTTCGGCACTGCCGCGATTGTGATGGCGGTGCTGTATCTGCTCGGAGTGCGCCGGTTGCGCCATCGCGGTGACGCGTGGCCGATGGGTCGCACGCTGGCGTGGATGTGCGGCTGCGCGGTGCTGCTGTTCACGACGTCGTCGGGACTGGGCCGCTACATGCCTGCGATGTTCTCGATGCACATGGTGGCGCACATGCTGCTATCCATGCTGGTGCCTATCCTGCTCGTCTTGGGCGCACCCGTGACACTTGCCCTTCGCGCGCTGCCGGCCGCGGGACGGGGCGAGCCGCCTGGGCCTCGGGAATGGCTTCTGGCGGCGTTGCATTCGCGGGTGTCGCGGTTCCTGACTAACCCGATCGTGGCTACCGTGGTGTTCGTCGCGGGCTTTTACGGCCTGTACCTCGGTGGCGTTTTCGACGCCGCGGTGAGCAATCACGCCGCGCATGTGCTGATGAACGTTCACTTCCTGCTCAGCGGATACCTCTTCTACTGGGTGGTGATCGGCATCGACCCGACACCGCGGCAGATCCCGCAGCTCGCGAAGGTCGCGATGGTGTTCGCGTCGCTGCCGCTGCATGCATTCTTCGGCGTCGTGTTGATGGGAATGGAGACCGTTCTCGGCGAGGCCTTCTATCGATCGTTGCAGCTGAGCTGGCATACCGATCTACTCGGCGACCAGCGGCTGGGCGGTGGAATCGCCTGGGCGGCTGGCGAAGTCCCACTCGTGGTCGTGATGATCGCGTTGCTGATCCAGTGGCGACGCAGCGATCAGCGCACCGCCAAACGACTCGACCGGGCGGCCGACCGCGACGACGACGCGGACCTGGCCGCCTACAACGCCATGCTGGCCGAGATGGCCAAGCGGGACGGCCGCTAGGTCGGCGGCACGCTAACTCAGTCGGGTGACGGTGCCTGCGAAGCCCAGCGCGTGCTCATAGGTGTCGAGGTTGTCGCGAGAGATTTTCGCGTGCACGGGACGTTCGAGAAGGAACCGCAGCACGGGGTTGTAGGCGTAGTACGTCTCGTGGAACGTGAGCACCGTTGTGCCGTCGGGCTGTTCCTCGAGTTCGTGATAGCCCTCGGCGCGCGACCACAGCGGCGCGCCGACCGCGACGTATCGCGACAGCTTGTTGAGCTTGCCTTCGGTCACCGTTTCAAATGACCGCCCCTTGCCCCCCGAAAGCAGATACTTGGGCACCTCGAAGATGCAGGTGCGGACCAGGCCCTCTCCGGCCTCGTCGCCTTCGTGGAGGATTTCCATGCTGCCCGTTGGCCATTTGAGGACCCGCGGTTTTGGCGAGTTCGGCGGCACCGGGGGGTGCAGCACGCGCCACACCCTTCTCGGAGGTGCGTCGATATGGAATCGCACGGTGTAGGACTGCATCAGTGTTCTCCTCCCCAGCTGTTCCAGAAGGTGACGCTCTCCGCGGGCGGCCGCGAGGCCGGCCGGAAGTTTGTGCCGATCGTGTAAGCAACAGGGAACAGCGCCGCCTGCGTCACGGTGTCGGGGATTCCCAGCAGCTCGCCGACCTCGCGCTCCTTGGCCAGATGCATCGTCGTCCAGACGGATCCCAGACCGCGTGATCGAAGCGCCAGCAGGAAACTCCAGCCGGCAGGGATTATCGACGCCCACGCAGACGCGGCGACCAGTTGGTTGGTTCCGTCGAAACGGTCTTCCAGACAAGGGATTACATGAACTGGGACCTTGGCCAACGTCTCGGTGAGCCCGTGGGCGCTCTCATACACGCGCCGGGTCTGGGGATCGGACGCTGTGGAGGCGGCGTGGGCCAAGTATTCGGCACCGACGCTGCGGTAGATCTCGGCAATCGCTGCGCGCTTGTCGGCATCGGTGATCACCAGCCAGCGCCAGTCCTGCGCGTTGCTCGCGGTCGGCGCCTGCATCGCGAGCCGCACGCACTCCAGAATGACGTCACGTTCGACCGGCCGCGTCAGGTCGAGGCGTTTGCGCACCGACCGTGTGGTGGTGAGAAGCTCGTCGACCGAGGAGATGTCCAAAGGTCGCTCAGACGTCGATCGCACAGGACTGATCGACGCCGAGCACGGTCAACGACCGCCCCAGGCCGAGGAAGACGGCGATGCACAGGGTCAGGTCGAGGATCTCCTCGTCGCTGAACAGTTCGCGCAGCCGTCCGAAAAACGCGTCGTCGATGGAGGGGTGCTCGTTGGCGAAGCGCTCGGCGTACTCAATCGCAAGGCGCTGACGCGGCGAGTAACCGGGGAAGGTGGCGTACGCCGCGACGTTCTCGTAGAGCTCCGGCGCGATCCCCGCGTCGAGCACCGACGGTGCTCGGAAGTCCGAGCACGCGACGCAATCGTTGATCTGGGCGATCCGCATCCTGGCCAATTCTCGCTCGTCAGCGGGCAGGATGCTGTCCTGATAGGCGCCACGGATCATTCGTTCGACCATGCCGCCGAGTTCAGGGCGCAACGTCCAGATCATCGCGGCTTCGCCGCCGGGGCCGTCCGGTACCTCGAGCCTTGCCATGAATGAACTCCCTGCATGCGAAGGCCGTTACCATTCTGAGGAAACCAGATTCTCGGTGTCGCTGTCCAGATCGAGTATCCGTGCGTGGGAGGTCGCCGCATGCTGTTCATGCATGAGGTGCACAAGGTGCGCGGACGCGCCGAAGACGACTTCGAGGCCATGTTCCGAGACGGCTGGATGCCCATGCTCGGCACCGGCGACGATGCCCGGTTGCTGTGGTACACCAACCACGCGCACGGCAGCGGCCCCGCCTACACGGTCGTCACGGTGACCGCCGTTCGCGACGGAACCGCGTGGGAGCGCCTGGCCCTTCGAATACAGAAGGGCGATCTTCGGGCATGGATGCGCGATCTCGATGAACTCCGCCACGACGTCGAGGCCAAATTGCTTGTGCCGCTTCCGTGGTCGCCGCTCAAGGACGTGGACTTCAACAAGGTGCCGACAGGTGGCCAGGAACACGAGCTGACCCTCTACATGGAAGACACCATGTGGCCCTACGAGGACAAGTTCGGTGAGTACATCGACCGATCCGGCGAGGTGTACGCCAAGAGCCTGGACCGGCCCAACCCGCTGCTGACAATCGAGGCCGCCTTCCAGCCGGCACTCGGCAGCCACCTCCGCCGCGAGGTGGCTCTGATGCAGCGCGTCCACGACCCGAAGGCGCTGCTCAAACTCCTCCAGACCGAGATTCCGCCCGAGTACCGCGGCCAGGGAACATGGATGCACGACGCGCTCGAGCTGCGCGATCAGTGGACCAGCCGGCTGCTGCGGACCTCCTCGTGGTCACCCCTTTTTTGAGCGTCGCATGAACATCGGAACGATCATCGACGCCGCCGCGACAGGCGACCCCGCTCGCGCCGCGCTCATCATCGATGGGCGCGTCATCAGCTACGGCGAGCTGGCGGTGGCCGTCGAGCGGTGCGCCGCGCGTCTGGCCGCCGGCGGAGTGGCCGGCAGGCGCGTTGCCGTCGTCGACGTTGGCAGCTTGCTGTCGATCGCGACGATGTTCGGTGCCGCGCGGATCGGCGCTGCGGCGGCACTGATGAATCCTGCCCTGACACCGCCGGAAATACAGGAGCTTATGGGCACGTCAGCGTGCGCCGATGTTGCTGTTGCCGGGGAGGCGTACGTCGATAGGGTCAAGGAAGCCGATGTGCCCCAAGTACTTTCAGACACAGAGATGCTAGGCAACGAGTTGGCCGCACCGCCGTCCGCCGACGAAGTCGACGACCGCGACGCGCTGATCCTTTTCACCAGCGGCACGACCGGGCTGCCAAAGGCGATCTGCGTCACCCACGGACAACTGAGCGCGCGAATCACCGGCATCACAACACCATTCCTGGCGGATGCGACGCCGGCCTTGAGCATGATGAGCGTCCCGTTCTTCCACGTCGGCGGCGCTATCGGCGTGCTGGGCAACTTGTACTCGGGAAACACGTACGTTTTGCAGCGCCGGTTCGATGCCGGAGAGTGGTTGCGCCTGGTGCAAGAGCACCGAGTGACGTCCACCTTCATGGTGCCGACGATGCTGCAGCGGATCCTCGACCATCCTGACTTCGGCGGCACCGACCTGACGTCTCTGGCCGCCATCGCGTACGGAGCGGCGGCCGCGCCCGTCACGTTGATACGCAGGGCGATGGCTGCGATGCCACATGTGGGATTCGCCAACGTGTTTGGTCAGACCGAGACCTTGGGCGCGTACACGACTCTGCTGCCAGACGACCATCGCGACCCCAACCGGGTGGGATCGGTGGGCCGACCGCTACCCGGTGTAGAGGTCCGAGTGGTAGACCCCGACAGCGGGATCGATGTCGAGGCAGGAACCGTCGGCGAGTTGTGGGTGAACACCACCCAGAACGTCATCGAAGGCTGGCTGCATACAGGGGATCTCGCTCGCCAAGACTCTGACGGCTACATCTATCCGACCGGCAGGCTGAAGGACACCATCAATCGCGGGGGAGAGAAGTTCGGTCCGATCGAGGTGGAGGACGCCATCAGGACCCATCCGGCCGTTAGCGACGTGGCGGTCGCCGGAATCGCCGACGAGGAGATGGGCCAGCGGGTGGGCGCAGCCGTGGTAGCCCGGTCTCCGCTGACACTCGAAGACCTCCGGTCCCACTGCCGCGAACTGATCGCCTACTTCAAGCTGCCGGAGCACTTGAAGTTCGTCGACCACATCCCGTACAGCGACACCGGCAAGGTCAACCGCCGGCAACTTGCCACGCTGATTGTGGACCCGGCCTGAGCCAGCGAGAGGAGCCGCCGTGCTGTTTCTTCACGAGACCCACCAGGTCGTCGGTGCGCGCGAGGACGAGTTCGAGGCGGCCTACCGCGAGGGCTGGATGCCCACACTGGCCCAAGGGGATGACGCACGACTTCTTTGGTACACCAACCACGCTCACGGTTCCGGGGTGTCCTACAGCGTCGTCACCATCACCGGGATCGCCGACGGCGCGGCGTGGGAGCGCCTGGCCCGCCGGACCCAGACGGGCGATCTGCAGCCGTGGATGCGGGAGCTCGACAACCTTCGTCACGAGGTGACAGGCAAGATCTTGCTGCCGGTTGAGTGGTCACCGCTCCAGGAGGTCGACCTCGCGAGCGTCCCCACCGACGGGACGACGCACCCGGCCAGCCTCTTCATGGAGGACACCGGCTGGCCCTATGCGCCGCTGGACGACTACATCCGGTCATGGGACGAGATCTACTACCGGCCGCTGTCCAAGACATCGCAGATACTCGATATCCAGGCGTGCTTCCAGGTGGCACACGGAAGCTACAAGCGGCGAGAAGCCATGCTGTGGCAGAAGATCTCACCGGCCAACGACTACGCGACGCTTGTCCGCCTGCTCACTTCCGACGTCGCGCCAGAGCACCGGGGGCCGGGCAGCTACATGTTCGAGGCACTGAAGTACCGCGACCAGTGGGAGAGCCGGCTGCTGCGGACCTCGGCCTGGTCACCGCTGTACTAGACCGCGCCGGCGGCGATTGCTGCGGGCCAGCTGCCGTACGCGCTGATGTCGGCACCGGTGGCCGCCGCCGCGTCGCAGCCGAACGCGGTTCGCCATGTGCCGTCGTCGAATTCGACCTTGCCGAGCTGCATCGGTGCGGGCAATGCTGCCAGGAACCGGCCGAGCGCCGCAGGGGACAACAGCCACCGGTGTCCGCTCAGCGCGGCGCCCGGCTGCCCGTCGGGCACCCGGGTGATGGCCGGCTTGGCCGGGACGGTCGGCAACACCGACATCCGGTAGCGCGGCGCGGTCGTCACCTCGCCGGCCCAGCGGGCGCCCTGATCGGTGAGCTGATGAACCAGCGGTCCGCCACGGAGATGCGCGCCGAACACCACCAGCTCGACGGACTCCGCCACAGCCAGCGGCCAAACATCCAGGGGCGCTTCGTCTCCCGATGCCAGCGCGGCGATATCCACGGCGACCGCATCCTCAAAGGCACGCGCGAGCACGGTAATCCCGAACTGCGCCTGGCCTGCCGTGCCCGCTGGCACGGCCACCGCGCACAGATCGAACAGATTGCAGAAGTTGGTGTAGGTGCCCATGCGGGAGTTGACGCCGACGGGGTCGGCCGCCACCTCGTCGATGCGCGGATGCGTCGGAGCGGTGGGCACCACGAACGCGTCGACGCCGTCGAGAGCCGTCATCGCGACGGCACACAGACGGTTGACCTCGCGGCGGTCGCGCACCAGCCGATGCGCCGGGATATCGCGCGCCGCGGTGATGATGCGCCGCACAGTCGGATCGATCGCGGCGTCAGGATGCGTATCGATGAATTCGCCTACGGCGGCGTATCGTTCGCTCACCAACCCGCCGTCGTAGAGCAGCTTGGCCGCGGCCAGGAAGGGCGCGATGTCGACGGTGACGACACGGACGCCCGCCTCGACCAGCCGGCCGACTGCGGTGTCGAACGCGGCGCGCCACTCGCGATCCAGCTCGGGCAGCTCACTGGGAACCGCGACGACGGGACTGGGCGGTGCGGCGAGCCGAACGTCGCAGGGCCATTGGCGATCACCTGCGCCGGCAGCCATCACACCCATGGCGCGGTTCGCCAGATCGAGGTTCTGCGCGAAAATCGTTACACAGTCATAGGATTCGCACGCCGGCACGACGCCGTCGGTGCTGATCACCCCGAGCGTGGGTTTGATCCCGACGATGCCCTGCAGGCCTGCGGGCACGCGTCCCGAGCCGGCGGTGTCGGTGCCGATCGCGATGTCGGCTTCGCCGGTGGCCACCGCGACCGCCGATCCCGAGCTGGATCCGCCGCTGATGAATTCGGGCCTGCGACTGTCGGGCACCGCGCCGTACGGCGAGCGGGTGCCGACGAGGCCGGTCGCGAACTGGTCGAGGTTGGTCTTGCCGACGACGACGGCGCCGGTCGCCCGCAGCGCCGCCACAGCAGCAGCGTCGCGGTCAGGCGTGTAGGCGAACTCCGGGCAGGCCGCGGTGGTGGGCATTCCGGCGGCGTCGACGTTGTCCTTCACCGCCAGCCGGACACCGGCGAGGGCACCGCCCGCGATTCGGCTTTCTGCGAGTTCGGTCGCCACGTCCGCGTCGGGTCTGCGAGTGATCCACACGGTCATGAGGAACAACCTAGGGGCCGACGATCCACAGTGCTCAGTTCATCCACAGGAGCCGCAGGTTGCACCGGCGGCCGGGCCGCGGTGTCTGCGCCGTCGCGGTCAATGGGCCGTGTCACCGACGAGCCGGGCATGCACCGCGCCCGTCGAAAAAGATGAATGGAAGGAATCAGCATGTTTGAGACACCGATCACCGTGGTCGGCAACATCGTCACCAAACCCGACCGCAAGTGGGTCGGCGATCAGGAGCTCATCAAGTTCCGGGTGGCCAGCAACTCGCGTCGCCGCACCGCCGACGGCAACTGGGAGCCGGGCAACTCGTTCTTCGTCACGGTGAACTGCTGGGGAAAGCTCGTCACCGGGGTCGGCGCCGGGCTTGGGAAGGGCGACGCCGTCATCGTTGTTGGATACGTGTACACCAGCGAATACGAGGACCGCGAAGGCGTCCGTCGATCGTCGGTGGAAGTGCGGGCCACCTCGGTGGGCCCGGATCTGGCACGGTGCATCGCCCGTATCGAGACGCGCCGACACCCCGGCACCAGCGACGACGGGCAGGCGCCCGCCGAGAGCACCGATGAGGGGACCGGCGCCGACGCCAAGACGTCCGACGGCGAAGAAGCCGTGGACGGCGAGACGGCCGACGGCGGGAAGGCGCTGCCTCTGTCCGCGTAGTCAGATCCGGCCACGCCTACGATGGTCCGCGAGCAACACCAAAGACTCGCATTCCTTCGGAAAGGCAACACCACGGCATGGCCGAATTCATTTACTCGATGCGGAAGGTCCGCAAGGCACACGGCGACAAGGTGATCCTTGACGACGTCAGTCTGAACTTCCTTCCCGGCGCGAAGATCGGCGTCGTCGGCCCGAACGGGGCCGGTAAGTCGAGCGTCTTGCGGATCATGGCCGGACTGGACACCCCCAACAACGGCGACGCCCTCCTGCAGCCGGGCGCGACAGTCGGCATCCTGCAGCAGGAGCCCCAGCTCGACGAGACAAAGACGGTGCGCGAGAACGTCGAGGACGGCGTGGCCATCAAGGCCAAACTCAACCGTTACAACGAGGTCGCCGAGTTGATGGCCACCGACTACACCGACGAGCTGATGGAGGAGATGGGCCATCTGCAGGAGGAACTCGACGCCGCCGACGCGTGGGACATCGACTCCCAGCTCGAGCAGGCGATGGACGCGCTGCGCTGCCCACCGCCCGACGAGCCCGTAACCCACCTGTCCGGGGGAGAGCGCCGCCGCGTCGCGTTGTGCAAGCTGCTGCTGTCCAAGCCCGACCTGCTGCTGCTCGACGAGCCGACCAACCATCTCGACGCGGAGAGCGTGCTGTGGCTCGAACAGCACCTCGCCGAGTACAAGGGCGCCATCCTGGCCGTCACTCACGACCGGTACTTCCTGGACAACGTCGCCGAGTGGATCCTCGAGCTCGACCGCGGCCGCGCCTATCCGTACGAGGGCAACTACTCGACGTACCTGGAGAAGAAGGCCGAGCGCGTCGCCGTGCAGGGCCGCAAGGACGCCAAGCTGCAGAAGCGGCTGCAGGACGAACTTGCCTGGGTGCGGTCGGGCGCCAAGGCCCGGCAGGCTAAGAGCAAGGCCCGCCTGGGGCGCTACGAGGAGATGGCCGCGGAAGCCGAGAAGACGCGCAAGCTCGACTTCGAGGAGATCCAGATCCCGACGGGCCCGAGACTCGGCAGCGTCGTTGTCGAGGTCGAGCATCTCGACAAGGGCTTCGAGGGGCGCACCCTGATCAAGGACCTGTCCTTCACGCTGCCCCGCAACGGCATCGTGGGCGTCATCGGACCCAACGGTGTCGGCAAGACCACACTGTTCAAGACGATCGTCGGGCTCGAGCAGCCGGACAGCGGCGTCGTCAAGGTGGGCGAGACGGTCAAGCTCAGCTACGTCGACCAGAGCCGTGCCGGCATCGACCCCAAGAAGACGGTGTGGGAAGTCGTGTCGGACAAGCTGGACTACATCGAGGTGGGCCAGAACGAGATCCCGTCGCGGGCCTACGTCTCCGCCTTCGGTTTCAAGGGCCCCGATCAGCAGAAACCGGCCGGCGTGCTGTCGGGCGGTGAACGCAACCGGCTCAACCTTGCGCTGACCCTCAAGGAGGGCGGCAACCTGATCCTGCTCGACGAGCCGACCAACGACCTCGACGTGGAGACCCTGTCGTCCCTGGAGAACGCGCTGGAGAACTTCCCCGGCTGCGCGGTGGTGATCTCCCACGACCGCTGGTTCCTCGACCGCACCTGCACGCACATCCTCGCGTGGGAGGGCGACGACGACAACGAGGCCAAATGGTTCTGGTTTGAAGGCAACTTCGCCGGCTACGAGGAGAACAAGGTGGAACGACTTGGTATCGATGCGGCCCGTCCGCACAGGGTGACCCACCGCCGGCTCACGCGCGACTAGTGTCGCCTTTGCGTGCCAGCGCCGGTACGCAGGCGTGAGTAGGAGAGCGGTGCGATGGAGGTCAACCCGGGGACTGGCACAGGCGTCGACGGATCCACCGACTCACCGCCGCTGAGCAAGGACGCCATTGCCAGGCTCGCGCGGGCCTATATGGCGACCTACCGTGGGCCCCACGGTGACGCGCCGGGCGCCGACTCGGCGGTGACCGCGCCGGTGGACCGGACGGCGCTGGGCAGGCTGACGTCGCCGGCCCTGGTGGAGGCCCACTGCCGTCTCGGTCAGCACCGGTCCTTCGGCGACACCGGGGTTGCCGTCTACGCCGAAGACGACCCGGCAGGATTCGGCCCCGCCCTGCAGATCGTCACCGACAACGCGTCGATGCTGATGGACTCCGTCACCGTGCTGCTGCACCGGCTCGGGGTGGCCTACACGGCCATCATGAACCCGGTGTTCCGGGTGCGGCGCGGGCCCAGCGGCGACCTGCTGGAGATCGAGCCGGCGTCCGACGCGCCGTTCGGTCACGGCATCGACGAGACGTGGATCCATGTCCAGCTGGCCGAATCGGTCGACCCCAAGGCGGTGGAGGAGGTCAAGCGCCTGCTGCCCAGCGTCCTCGCCGACGCCCGTCAGGTGGCTTTGGACTCCACGTCGATGGCGGCCATGCTGCGCAGCCTCGCGGCCGAACTCGATTCCGATCCCGAGGGCCGGTTCCCCGGCTCCGACCGCAAGGACGTCGCTGCGCTGTTGCGCTGGCTGGCCGACGGACACTTCGTGCTGCTCGGCTACCAGCGCTGCCAGGTCGGCGACGGTCAGTCCTCGGTCGATCCGTCCAGTCGTCTCGGTGTGCTGCGGCTGCGGTCCGACGTGCTGCCGCAACTCACGGAAAGCGACGATCTGCTGGTGCTGGCGCAGGCCACCATGCCCAGCTTCCTGCGCTACGGCGCATACCCGTACATCGTGGTCATCCGCGAACGCGCCCGTGGGACGGCGATCGAGCACCGCTTCGTCGGGTTGTTCACGGTGGCCGCCATGAACGCCAATGTGCTTGAGATCCCGCTGATTTCACGGCGCGTCAATGACGCGCTCGCGATGGCGCACCGCGATCCGAGTCATCCCGGCCAGCTGCTGTTGGACATCATCCAGACCATCCCGCGTTCGGAGCTCTTCGCGCTTTCCGCCAAGGAGCTGATGGACATGGCGATGGCGGTGGTCGATCTCGGCTCGCGGCGCCGGACGTTGTTGTTCATGCGCGCCGATCAACTCGCTCACTTCGTGTCGTGCCTGGTGTATCTCCCGCGCGACCGGTACACCACCGCGGTGCGGCTGGAGATGCAGGACATCCTGGTCCGCGAGCTGGGCGGAGTGAGCATCGACTACGCCGCGCGAGTCAGCGAATCGCCGTGGGCAGTAGTGCATTTCACTGTTCGGCTACCCGAAGGTTCCCGTCAACAGGACATCGACGTCTCCCTAGAAAACGAGACCCGAATCCAGGACCTGCTCACCGAGGCCGCCAGGACGTGGGGCGACCGGCTGATGGGCGCGGTGAGGACCGGCTCGATCACCCATGCCATGGCCGAGCAGTACTCGTCGGCATTCCCGGAGGTCTACAAGCAGGCCTTCGCGCCACTGGACGCGATCAAGGACATCGCGATCATCGAAGAGCTGCAGGACAATGCGGTCAAACTGGTGCTCGGCGACCGCGGCCCCGACGGGGTCGCGCAGCTCACCTGGTATCTGGGTGGGCGGTCGGCGTCGCTGAGTCAACTGCTGCCGATGCTGCAGTCCATGGGTGTGGTTGTGCTCGAAGAGCGCCCGTTCACGGTGACCCGCGCCGACGGATTGCCGGTCTGGATCTACCAGTTCAAGATTTCGCCGCATCCCAACATTCCGACGCCGCCGGCGGGTCCCGAACGCGTGGCGATGGCCCAGCGGTTCGCCGACGCGGTCACTGCGATCTGGCACGGTCGAATGGAAATCGACCGGTTCAACGAGCTGGTGTTGCGCGCGGGCCTGACCTGGTACCAGGTGGTCATACTGCGCACATATGCGAAATACTTGCGGCAGGCGGGTTTTCCGTACAGTCAGTCCCACATCGAAACGGTGGTCAACGACAACGCCGGCACCGCGCGCTCGCTCGTCGAGTTGTTCCAGGCGTTATTCGACCCGAACCCCTCGGACGAGACGCGGCGCCGTGACGCGCAGGCGGCCGCCGCCGCTGTGGCAGCAGACATCGACGCACTGGTCAGCCTCGAAACCGATCGCGTGCTTCGGGCGTTCGCGTCGATGATCCAGGCCACGCTGCGGACTAATTACTTTGTCAGCAGCCCGGATTCAGCGCGTCAGCAGAACGTGCTGTCGGTCAAGCTCAACCCCGGCCTGATCGACGAACTGCCGTTGCCTCGGCCAAAGTTCGAGATCTTCGTGTACTCGCCGCGGGTGGAGGGCGTGCACCTGCGGTTCGGACATGTGGCGCGCGGCGGCCTGCGGTGGTCGGACCGTCGCGAGGATTTCCGCACCGAGATCCTCGGCCTCGTGAAGGCGCAGGCGGTGAAGAACGCGGTGATCGTCCCGGTCGGAGCCAAGGGCGGCTTCGTCGTCAAAGCCCCCCCGGTCGCCACCGGCGATGCCGCCGTAGATCGCGATGCCCAACGCAACGAGGGCGTGGCGTGCTACAAGCTGTTCATCGCCGGGCTGCTGGACCTCACCGACAACGTCGACAAGGCCACCGGCGACGTCGTTACCCCGCCAGATGTGATTCGCCGCGACGGCGACGACGCGTATCTCGTGGTGGCGGCCGACAAGGGCACCGCAACGTTCTCCGACATCGCGAACGAGGTCGCCGCGTCATACGGCTTTTGGCTCGGCGATGCGTTCGCGTCAGGCGGTTCGGTCGGCTATGACCACAAGGCGATGGGCATCACCGCCAAGGGTGCGTGGGAGGCTGTCAAGCGCCACTTCCGCGAGATGGGCGTCGACACCCAAACCGAGGACTTCACCGTGGTCGGCGTCGGCGACATGAGCGGTGACGTGTTCGGCAACGGCATGCTGCTGTCCAAACACATCCGACTGTTGGCCGCGTTCGACCATCGGCATATCTTCATCGACCCCAATCCCGACGCCGCGACATCCTGGAATGAGCGCAAACGACTCTTCGACCTGCCGCGGTCCAGCTGGGAGGACTATGACCGGTCGCTGATCAGCGAGGGCGGCGGGGTGTACAGCCGCGGACAGAAATCCATCCCGATCAGCCCACAGGTCCGTGCCGCGCTGGGTATCGCGGAAAACGTCGAGGAGATGACGCCTCCGAGCTTGATGAAGGCGATCCTGAAGGCTCCGGCCGACCTGCTGTTCAACGGCGGAATCGGCACCTACATCAAAGCGGAGACGGAGTCGGACGCCGACGTCGGTGACCGCGCCAATGATCCGGTCCGTGTGAACGGAAATCAGGTGCGGGCCAAGGTGATCGGTGAAGGTGGGAACCTGGGCGTGACCTCGTTGGGTCGCATCGAGTTCAACTTGGCCGGCGGCCGCTGTAACACCGACGCAATGGACAACTCGGCCGGTGTCGACTGCTCCGACCATGAGGTCAACATCAAGATCCTCATCGACTCGCTGGTCACCGCAGGCAAGGTCAGGGCCGAGGACCGGACCGCGCTGCTGGTGTCGATGACCGACGAGGTCGGCCGGCTGGTGCTGGCCGACAACGAGGATCAAAACGATCTGATGGGTACCAGCCGCGCCAACGCCGCCAGCCTGCTGCCCGTGCATGCCCGCATGATCAAGGATTTCGTCAAGGACCACGGGCTCAACCGCGACCTCGAGGCGCTGCCGTCGGAGAAGGAGATCCGGCGCCGAACCGAAGCCGGAATCGGGCTGACATCACCCGAACTCGCGACGCTGATGGCTCACGTCAAGCTGGCGCTGAAGCAGGAGCTGCTCGCCAGCGAGCTGCCCGACCAGGAGGCGTTCGCCTCTCGGCTGCCGTGGTATTTCCCATCCAACCTGCGTGACCAGTTCGCCAACGACATCCGCCAACACCAGCTGCGTCGGGAGATCGTCACCACCATGCTGGTCAACGACCTCGTCGACACCAGCGGGATCTCCTACGCATACCGGATCTCCGAAGACGTCGGTGTCGGACCGGTCGACGCGGTGCGCAGCTACGTAGCGGCCGACGCGATCTTCCGAATCGGCGAATTGTGGCGTCAGATCCACGCCGCGGACATATCGGTCGCGGTCTCTGATCGTATGACCCTTGACCTACGCCGGCTCATTGACCGCGCGGGACGTTGGCTGCTGAACTACCGTCCCCAGCCGCTTGCGGTGGGCGCCGAGATCAACCGGTTCGCGGAGAAAGTCCGCATGCTGACCCCGCGGATGTCGGAGTGGCTGCGCGGCGACGACAAAGCCATCGTCGAGAAGGAAGCACGTGAGTTCAGTTCGCAGGGCGTCGCGCAGGACCTTGCCTACATGGTCGCGACCGGGCTGTATCAGTACAGCCTGCTCGACGTGATCGACATCGCCGATATCGTCGACCGCGATCCGGCTGAGGTCGCCGACACCTACTTCGCACTGATGGATCGCCTCGGCACCGACGGCCTGCTGACTGCGGTGTCCCGACTCGTTCGCGACGATCGCTGGCATTCGTTGGCCCGCTTGGCGATTCGCGACGATATCTACGGTTCGTTGCGGGCGCTGTGCTTTGACGTGCTGGCCGTGGGTGAGCCGGACGAGAGTGGCGAGGAGAAGATCGCCGAATGGGAGGCGACGAACAGCTCCCGCGTGAGCCGGGCCCAGCGCACGCTGTCCGAGATCTACGAAAGCGGCGAACTCGACCTGGCGACGCTGTCCGTAGCGGCACGGCAGATCCGGAGCATGACGCGAACGAGTGGGACGGGACAAACTGGGTGACGACAGGGTTTGTCGCGCCGGTGCACGTGCGCTGGTCGGACATCGACATGTATCAGCACATCAACCATGCCACGATGGTCACCATTCTCGAAGAGGCCAGAATCCCTTTTCTGCGCGAGCCTTTCGGCGCGAACATCACGACGATTGGTCTGCTGATTGCCGAGGTCAACATCGCCTACAAGGGTCAGCTGCGGCTGGTGGACTCGCCGCTGCAGGTGACGATGTGGTCCAAGCGGGTGCGCGCCGTCGACTTCACGATCGGCTACGAGGTGCGCCCGGCACACGCAACGCCGGACACCAAGCCGTCGGTGATCGCTGAGACGCAGCTGGCCGCCGTCCACATCGAGGAGCAACGGCTGGAACGGCTTTCGCCCACCCAGCGTGACTATCTTCAGCACTGGACGCGATGACCCAACCCGAACGCGGTATCTGGCTCGACGACGCCACACACCGCGAGGACTTGGCGACATTCACCGAACGGGCGTTGCGCCTCGACGACGCCGCCGTCGTGCGGCTACGTGAGCGCGGCGGCGGTCTTGTGGTCGCCTGGGTGGCAACCGGTTTCGACGTGCTGGCCAGCCGGGTGGTCGGCGGACGGATCCGGCCCGCGGACCTGTGCGCGGGCGCGGACGCGCTCACAGCAGGGCTGACGGCGATGGACCGCAGCGGCTACGTGGAACCTGGATTTCCGATGGACTCGGCGTGGCGCGGGGCGCTGCCGCCCGAGACGGGCTTCGTCCACCTCGACGACGTGCCTGCCCGCGCCGTGCTCGAGCTTGCTCAGAGAGGCGTCGCCCTGGCGAAGGAACATTCCAGCTCGCACGGGCCGCCCGCGTCCTTGCTGGATCAGGAGGTCGTTGCGGTCAGCTCAGGGGACACCAGTATCGGTATCCCGATGCGCTGCGTATTCGCCCTGACCGCAATGGGTTTCCTGCCGCAGTCGGAGGCCGCGGGCCTGGACCCCCAGACCGTCGCCGCCGACGAGATCGTGCGGGTGCGCGCGCTCCCGGCCTGGCTGCGCATCGACGCACGCTTCGGTTCGGTGTACCGCCGTCGCGGCGACCCCGCGCTGGTGCTTCGCTAAAGCAGCCACGCGGCGGTGTTCGGCGGCAGTTTGCCGTCCGCCAGCGTGGCACTCGCCAACAACACCTCGCCATCGGGCAGCGTCATCGTGCGTCGGCCGGCGTTCAGCGCGCACACCAATCCGCTACTGAGCCGGAACACAAGACCGTCTGCGGGCGAGTCGAGCCATTCGACTGCCGAACCGCCGAATCCTGGTCGGCTGCGCCGCAATTCGATCGCCCGGCGGAAGAACGACAGCGTCGACTCAGAGTCGGCTATCTGTTTCTCCACCGTCAACGCCGCCCATTCGGGAGGCAGCGGCAGCCAGGTGTCGGGATTGTCAGAGAACCCGAATGGGGGAGTGTCGCCCTCCCACGGCATCGGTACCCGGCTGGCGTCGCGTCCTCGCCTGGTGTGTCCTGATCGTTCCCACACCGGGTCCCGCAGTGCCTCGTCGGGCAGGTCGACGTTCGGAAGTCCGAGTTCCTCGCCGTTGTAAATGAACACCGCCCCGGGTAGTGCGAGCATCACCAGCGCCATCGCACGCGCGCGGGCCAGCCCGATTTGCCCACCGCCGTAGCGGGTTGGCTCGCGGTCGACGTCGTGATTGGCCAGCGTCCAGGTCGGTGTCGCGTCCGCGATCGCGGCCGCGGTCAAGGAGTTCTCGATGGCCCCGCGGATGTCGGCCGCATCGAACTTCGCGCGCAACAGCCGGAAGTTGAAGCCGAGGTGCAGCTCGTCGGGCCGGACATAGCGGGAGAATTGCTCGTTGTCGTACACCCAGACCTCGCCGATCGCGACCGTGTGGGCGTAGTCGTTGAACACCGTGCGGATCTGGCGGTGGATGTCGTGCACGCCGTCGTTGTTGAACCGCGGGTCGTCGTCCATGTCGGCAAGGAGCACCTCGGCCTTGATGGCTTCCATATCGGGTAGCCCGGGCGGCTTGGCCATGCCGTGCGCGACGTCGATCCGGAACCCGTCGATGCCGCGCTCCAGCCAGAAGCGCAGCGTCTTCTCGAGGTCGTCGAAGACCTCGGGGTTGTCCCAGTTGAGGTCGGGCTGCTCGGAGTCGAACAGGTGGAGGTACCACTGGCCGGGGTTGCCGTCGGCCTCGACGACCCGGGTCCACGCGGGGCCGCCGAAGATCGACACCCAGTTGTTCGGCGGATGAATGCCGGCGGCGCCGCTGCCGTCGCGGAAGATGTACCGCTCGCGCTGGTCGCTGCCGGGGCTCGAGGCAAGGGCGGCCTGGAACCATGGATGCTGTGAACTGGTGTGGTTCGGCACCAGGTCCATCGTCACCTTCATGCCCAACCGGTGAGCGGCGTCGGTGAGCCGGTCCAGCGCATCGATCCCGCCGAAGAGCGGGTCGACGTCGCGGGGGTCGGCCACGTCATAGCCGTTGTCGGCCATGGGCGAGACCATCACAGGATTGAGCCAGATCGCGTCGACGCCCAGCGCCTTGAGGTAGTCCAGCTTGGCGGTAACCCCGTCGAGATCGCCGCAGCCGTCACCGTCGCTGTCACGGAACGACCGGGGGTACACCTGATAGAACACCGCGTGCGACCACCAGGTTGTCATCAGAACGGTGAGTTCACCATCGAGTGCGCGGCCATCTCCAGGTAGGCCAACAATTCCTTGCGATGCTCGTCGTCGAGCGTCTGCGAGTCGATCTCCGCCACCGCGGTGTGCATGCAGCGCAGCCAAGCGTCGCGCTCGATGTAGCCGATTCGGAACGGGGCGTGGCGCATCCGCAATCTGGGGTGGCCACGCTGATCGGAATAGGTCCGTGGTCCGCCCCAGTACTGCTCGAGGAACATCCGCAGCCGTTCCTCCGCGCCGTCGAGATCGTCTTCGGGGTAGATCGGGCGCAGGATCTCGTCCTCGCGGACCAGCTGGTAGAACCGCGACACGATGGCGTGGAAGGTGTCGTGGCCGCCCACGGCGTCATAGAAAGACTGCTCCGGCTGTGTCACGGCACCATTGTGCCTGTGGGTGGCGAAGGCCCCGGTCAGCCGGTCGCGTCATCGTATGTTCACGGGACTGACCTGCGGACACGAACCAATTTGTTATGCGATCGACCCCAATCCATGGTGGACTGTCGGTCGGAGGACGTATGGCGCATCGCAAGAAGGGCCACGGCCACCGGCATCACGGGGCCGCGGCGGGCTTATCTGGGGCTGCGATGACCCATGCCCAGACGCGCGTCCTGCACAGCGTCGATACTCATCCACCTAGTACGACCCACGACGGCTCCATCTGGGGGCGCCGTCGTGTGCTACTTCTAAATTCCACGTACGAACCGTTGACCGCCCTGCCGATGCGCCGGGCGGTCATCATGCTTATGTGCGGCAAGGCGACCGTCGTGCACGACGATCCGAACGGCCCCGTCATCCACTCGGCCACGAGGTCTATCACGGTGCCGTCGGTGATCCGGCTGCATTCGTACGTGCGAGTGCCGTACCGGGCGCGCATCCCGATGACCAGGGCCGCTCTGATGCATCGCGACCGGTTTCGCTGCGCCTACTGCGGAGCCAAGGCCGACACCGTCGATCACGTGGTGCCGCGCAGCCGCGGCGGTGACCACACGTGGGAGAACTGCGTGGCGGCCTGCTCGACGTGCAATCACCGCAAGGCCGATCGGTTGCTCGGCGAGCTGGGCTGGACACTGCGTTCTGTGCCAGTGCCGCCGAAGGGGCAGCACTGGCGGCTGCTGTCGTCCGTCAAGGAACTCGACCCGGCGTGGGTGAGATACCTGGGTGAGGGCGCGGCCTAAGCGCGGCTTAGGTTACGGTTTCCGTCGTGAGCATCGCACTTGCACATTCCCTCCTCGGAGGGGTTCCGCTGGCCGTCACGCTGGCGTTGATCGCGTTGATCTGGGGCGTCAGCAAGAACCGCAAGGGCCCGCACCCGGCGCCCTACAAGCTGTCCGAACCCTGGACGCACACTCCGATCCTGTGGGCGTCCGAGGAACCCGCCGACCACGGCCACGGTGGCCACGGTCCGTTCACGGTAGGAGGCGGCGCCAGTGGCAAGTGGTGAAGTCGCGACCGTCGCGCCGGCCGAACTAGCCGAGCTGCCGCGGGGATTCGTCGTAACGTCCAGCGGTCGGATCTCGGGAGTCACCGAGCCCGGCGCGGTCTCGGTCACCTACCCGTTCCCCGTGAACGATCTGGTCGTCCTCGACGACGCGCTGAAGTACGGCTCGCGAGCGGCCAAGGCCCGTTTCGCGGTGTACCTCGGCGACCTCGGCGAGGACACTGCCGCCACGGCGCGCGACATACTCGCCAAGGTGCCGACGCCGGATAACGCGGTGCTGCTTGCTGTTTCGCCGAACCAGCGCGCGATCGAGGTGGTCTACGGCAGCGAGGTCAAGGGCCGCGGCATCGAAGAGGCCGCCCCGCTCGGAGTCTCCGCCGCCGCCGCGTCGTTCAAAGAGGGCAACCTGATGGACGGCCTGATCAGCGCCGTCCGGGTGCTCAGCGCAGGCGTCTCCGCACCCTGACGCTCACGCGAGCGCAGCACGGATCTCGACATAGCGCGTCAGGAACCTGCGCTCGTCGAGCCGCTTTCGGCGCAGCCAGCCGGTGACCTCGTCATTGCACTTGCTCGTATTGCAGGCAGCGCAGGCGGGAACCACGTTGTCCACTGTGTACCGCCCGCCTCGAGAGATCGGCAAGACACAGTCGCGCTGCAACGGGCCGTCGGTCGCGCCGCAGTAGGCGCAACTTTTCCAGGCCTCCTTGAGCGCTGCCCATTGCTCGCCGGTGAGGTCGTTGTCGACGAGATCCAGGCGGCGCTTTCGCTTACGGGCCGCCCTTGCCCTGCGACTTCGGCTGACCGCCACCTCGCAAGCGTATGCGGGTGAGCGTGCGCAAAATGTCCGCCGGGAGCGGCGTGTCGCGGAGCAGACTGGGGGCACTCCCCCTCGCAAGCTGGGGGTACCCCCACCCCGCGTGCAAGGGGGAGCACGCTCGCGGCAGTTACGTGGCGTCGAAGGCGCGTGCCCGTAGTGCGCGCTCGACACTTGCGCGGCCCTCGATGACGAGCCTGCGCAGCGACGGCGGAACATCCGGGTCGGCCAGGAATCCATCCGCGGCGTCCAGACCGGCCTGGCTGATGTCCCATGACGGGTACAGCCCGATGACGACGGTCTGCGCGACCTCGCTCGAACGTCGTTCCCACACGCCGGAAATGGCGTCGAAGTACTTCGCCCGGAACGGTGCCAGCACCTCACCCTGGCCGGGCTGCACGAACCCGCCGATCATCGACCGCGCGGTGACGTTGGGCAGCGTGTCGTCCTCGATCACCTCTTCCCAGGCTGACTCCTTCACCGCGGCCTGGGGTCGCGCCGTGGACGCCTCCAAGGCATGCCGCTGGCCCGCTGCGGTCGGATCCTGCTGCGCCTCCGCGTCGATGAACGGTGCCTCCGCGCCGTCGGCATCGATCGCGCCGGCCGCGGCCAAGGCCGCAACGATGCGCCAGCGCAGATCGGTATCGACCTCGAGGCCCGGCATGTTCACCGCTGCGGGTTCGTTGTCCAGCAGCGTCGACAGCACGGCGACATGGTTCGGCGACAGCACGGATGCGCACAGCGCATTGACGAACGCCAGCTGATGGTCCGAACCCGGAGCCGACTCGCGCGCCAGGTCCAGCAGCGCATCTCCGAAGGCCGGCCAGCCGTTCGTGGCCGCCCAGCCCGGTTCGGCATAGGAGCCCAGCGCGGTCTGCGCCTGCAACACGAGGCGCTGTGCCACGCCCACCTCAGACTCGGCGTGCAGACCACTCATCACGAGCGCGACGAAGTCGCGAGCCTTCAGCTCGGCCTCGCGAGTCATCTCCCAGGCCGCCGACCACGCCAGTGTGCGGGGCAACGGGTCGGCGATGTCGGCGATGCGGGTGAGTGCGGTCTGCAACGACTCGGGGTCAAGGCGCAGCGAGCAATACGTCAGATCGTCGTCGTTGACCAGGATCAGCTTGCCTCGGGAAACTCCTTGCAGCGCAGGAACATCTGTGGTCTCACCTTCGACGTCAAGCTCCTCCCGGTGGGTGCGGACCAGCTTGCCTGTGCCGTCGTCGTCGTAGATTCCGACCGCAAGGCGGTGCACCCGGGTCTCACCGGCGCCCGGCTGCGCGCCGCTCTGGGCGATCGCGAAGCGGGTGAACCGCCCGTCGGCGTCGACATCGAAGTCGGGGCGGAGCGTGTTGAGCCCAGTCGTCTTGAGCCACTGCTGCCCCCAGCCGGAAAGGTCACGGCCGGAGGCCTTCTCCAGTGCGCCGAGCAGGTCGCCGAAGGTGGCGTTGGCGAAGGCGTGGTCGCGGAAGTAGTCCCGAAGACCGGACAGGAACTCCTCCAGGCCGACGTAGGCGACGAGCTGCTTGAGCACGCTGGCGCCCTTGGCGTAGGTGATCCCGTCGAAGTTCACCTCGACGGCGTGCAGGTCGGGGATGTCGGCGGCGACCGGATGCGTCGACGGCAGCTGGTCCTGCCGGTACGCCCACGACTTCTCGACGTTGGCGAATGTCGTCCACGCCTCGGTGTACTCGGTTGCTTCCGCCTGGCACAGCACGGACGCGAACGTCGCGAACGACTCGTTGAGCCACAGGTCGTCCCACCACTGCATGGTGACGAGGTCGCCGAACCACATGTGCGCCATCTCGTGGAGCACGGTTTCGGCGCGTCGCTCGTAGGAGGCCCGGGTGACCTTGCTGCGGAAGACGTAATCCTCCAGGAACGTCACCGCGCCAGCATTTTCCATTGCACCGGCGTTGAATTCGGGAACGAACAACTGGTCGTACTTGCCGAACGCGTACGGAACACCAAAGTTGTTGTGGTAGAACCCGAATCCCTGTTTGGTCTGGGTGAAAAGCCGTTCGTGGTCCATGAACTCGGCCAGTGATTCGCGGCAGTACAAGCCAAGCGGGATATCGCCGTGTTCGTCGGAATAGGTGTCACTCCAGTGCGCGTACGGCCCGGCGATCAGCGCGACGAGGTATGTGCTCATTCGCGGTGTGGTGACGAAGGTGTGCACATGTGCATCGTCCTCGCCGTGCACGTGTCCGCTGGCGCCGTTAGAGATGACTCGCCAGTTCAGCGGCGCGGCCACCATGATGTCGAACGTGGCCTTCAGGTCGGGCTGGTCGAAGCAGGCGAACATTCGCTTGGCGTCGGCGGTTTCGAATTGCGAGTACAGGTATACCTCGCTGTCGACCGGATCGACGAACCGGTGCAGACCCTCTCCGGTGTTGGAGTATCGGCAGTCGGCGTCGACGACGAGAACGTTGCGCTCGGACAGACCGCGCAGCGGGATGCCAGTCGATTCGTCGTACCCGGACACATCGATGTCGCGCCCGTTTAGCGTGGCGCTACGGATCGAGTCGGCGGCGATGTCGATGTAGGTGTCGGCGCCGGCCAACGCCTCGAATTGAACCGTGGTTACCGAGCGGAAGGTGTCTTCGCCAGGTTTACCCTCACCGTTGGTGAGGTCGAGGGCGATGCGGTAGTTGTCGACGGTGACGAGGGCGGCGCGTTCGGCGGCCTGCTCGCGGGTCAGATTGGGAAGTGCCACGCGTCCAACTTATCGGCCGCGCCCCCAAGCGGCCCGCTACAGCCCGGGTATCCCCATCCCGCTCAGCCCGCTCAGTTGGTTCAAGAATGTCCCGTTGCCGATCGAGGACATCATCGACGGGCAGTACATCGAGATCGCGATGCCGGTGAAGAACGACGCCATCGCGGGGTTGATGCCGTTGTTGGAGACGGTCGAGTAAATCGACGCCATGTTCTTACCCGGTTCGACCAGCATCGGGCAGATCGACTGTCCGAGCTGCTCGGTGGAAGCCGGATCGTTGTAGCCGATGCCGGCGTTGGTCAGCGCACCGAGGAAGTTGTCGTCGGTGGTCGGGTCGGCGTGTGCCGGCGCCGCGACGGTTACTGCCGTCGCGATTCCTACCAAAGTCACGGTCAGATTTCGTTTCGCTTTATTCACGGGAACAACACTGGTTCACAGTGGTCACATCAGCAACACGCTTGTGTAACCGTTTGCACACTATGCGTGTCCTATGTGGCGACTGCCCGGAAGTCGTGGCAGTGGGGAACACCTGCGCCCCGGGCATAGTTGTGCTGAACGGATCGCCGACCGTCATACGAGAGGACCAAACAGGAATGCCCGAAAAGTCTGTTGCGGATTTCTGGTTCGACCCGCTGTGCCCGTGGTGCTGGATCACCTCTCGGTGGATCCTCGAGGTCGAGAAGGTACGCGATATCGAGGTCAACTTCCACGTCATGAGCCTGGCGGTGCTCAACGAGAACAGGGAGGACCTGCCCGAGCAGTACCGCGAAGGCCTCAAGCAGGCGTGGAAGCCGGTGCGGGTGGCCATCGCCGCCGAGCAGGCCAAGGGCCCCGAGATTCTGGCGCCGCTCTACACCGCCATGGGCACCCGGATCCACAATCAGAGCTATCGAGACTCCGACCCCGATTTCACCAAAGTCATCGAGGAGTCGCTCGAGGAGGTCGGGCTGCCTGCCGAGCTGGCCGAGGCGGCCGGCACCGACAAGTACGACGAGGCGCTGCGCAAGAGCCACCACGAGGGAATGGACCCGGTTGGCGACGACGTCGGCACCCCGACCATCCACGTCAACGGCGTCGCGTTCTTCGGCCCGGTGCTCTCGAAGATCCCGCGCGGCGAGGAAGCCGGCAAGCTGTGGGACGCCTCGGTGACGTTCGCGTCCTATCCCCACTTCTGGGAGCTCAAGCGCACCCGGACCGAGCCGCCGACGTTCGACTGACTTAGGCCGGTCGCTCCCATACCTGGTTGGATCGCGCGGTATCCAGTCGGTAGTCGGTGACACGGATGTCGAACAGCCGGGCGCCCAGGTCCCGTGCGCACGAGACCGGGTCGCTGGGATCACGCACGATCTCGCCGCGGCTGTTCGCATTGCCGACGACGACTCCGACCAAGTCCTGGTGGAGATACCGGGTGAGTTCCTGGAATTGGGCGATGACGCCTTGCGTCGCGCCGACGTAGCTCTCCTCGCAGGAGATCAGCACGCCAACCCGTTTGTCCATGATCTCGCTGACCACTTTGTCCTGCATGGGTGCGCTGTTCGCCGTGTAGCAGAACAGACGGTCGAATACCGTCTTCAGCCGGGCCGGCATCCCGTAGAAGTACAGCGGCATCGCGAAGATCAGCCCGTCGGCGGGCAGTATGTGGTCGATCAGCAGCTCTTCGTAACGGTCGTCGAGTGAGCAGCTGCCGTCCTCGACGCGTCGGCATTGCCGGCAGTTACCCAGCATGCGGTCGACGTAGTCGTCGAGAAAGACGTGCTGGACGTCGTGGCCTTCCGAGCGGGCTCCGTCGATGGCGGAACGGGCAAGGACATGGGAGTTGCCGTCTTCGCGCGGGCTCGCGCTCACCACCAGTGTCTTCACGCCGATGTCCAACTGGCAGATGAGCGCGTTTGTTTCCGCCATGTTGACTCCGGTTGCGGGGCAGTGCCGCGGGGATGACCGTATGACGGTGACACTGACCGAACCTACCGTGCAGACCGACGGCACCTACCGCGACCACATCGCCGCAGTGGAACCGGGCGGCAACGAATACATCGCCGAGGCCGACCGCCACGGCAAGCCCAGCCAGCTGTTCTGGACCTGGACCTCGCCCAATCTCGAGTTCGCGACGATCTTCGTCGGCGTGCTGGCCGTCGCTGTCTTCGGCATGAACTTCTGGCAGGCGGCGCTCGGCATTGTGATCGGCACCGGCTTGGGCGCGATCGCGCATTACTTCTTGTCCGCGCGCGGGCCTCTACACGGTGTGCCGCAGATGGTGCTGGGCCGACTTGCGTTCGGGTTCAAGGGAAATGCGGTTCCGGCGGTCCTGATGTCGGTCACCGCGGGCGTCGGCTGGTTCGCCACCAACAGCGTCAGCGGCGCCTACGCGCTGGCCACGCTGTTCGGGTTCGGGCCACTGCTCGGGCTGGTCATCATCGTGCTGTTGCAGACGGGCCTCGCGTTCTTCGGGCACAACTTGGTGCAGGCGTTCGAACGCTGGACGTTCCCCGTGCTGGCATTGGTCTTCGCGATCGCGTCGGTGGTCATCCTGTCGAAGTCGCACTTCGGGGCGCCTGCCGCCGGCGGTGTCGGTGGCATGGGCGGCTTCCTGCTGACCGTCGGCACCGCGTTCGGCTACGCCGCCGGATGGACGCCGTACGCCGCGGACTACACCCGCTACCTGCCCGCGACGGTGTCCACCGCACGCACCGGCTTTTTCGCGGCCGCGGGGCTATTCCTGTCGTGTGTATTTCTCGAGGTCGTCGGCGCCGCGTCGGTCACCATCGGAGGCGACTCGCTGGACAACCCCACCGCAGCGTTCACGAGCCAACTCGCCTCGCCGCTGGCCAAGGCGACGCTGCTGGCCATCGCGATCGGCGCTATTGCGGCGAACGCCATCAACATCTATTCGGGCGCAATGGCTTTCGTGACGCTGGGTATCAAGCTGCCCCACCACATCGCCAGGGCTGTGGTCACCGTGTTCTTCGGCGTGGCGGGGTTCCTGGTGGCCTGGTGGGCGCTGCCCGACGCCGCGCAAAGCTACGAGGCGTTCCTGCTGATCATCGCCTACTGGATCGGGCCCTGGCTTGGCGTGATGTTCGCCGACCAGTACCTGCGTCAAGGCCAGACCCTGGCTGGTTTCCTCTACGACCGCTCGTACACGAACTGGAACGGCCTGTTGTCATTTGTGATCGGGCTGGTGGTGTCGGTGGCGTTGTTCTCCAACCAAGAGAAGTTCGTCGGGTGGGTGGCCAAGGCATATCCCGAACTCGGCGACGTCACGTTCTTCGTCGGATTCCTGTTGTCCGGTGCGGCGTATCTCGTGCTATGCCGGTCGAAGATCGCCGCAGAGCGGGTCGCCGTCTAGATGGATCCCGCCGCGATGCTCGAGGTCGCCTATCAGGAGGCCCGAAAAGGCTTGGTGGAGGGTGGCATTCCGATCGGCGCCGCGTTGTTCAGCACCGACGGTGCGTTGCTCGGCAGCGGTCACAACCGGCGGGTCCAGCACGATGACCCTTCGGTGCACGCCGAAACCGCCGCGTTCCGGGCGGCTGGCCGGCAACGCGACTACCGGTCGACGTTGATGGTGACGACGCTGTCGCCGTGCTGGTACTGCAGCGGGCTGGTGCGCCAATTCAACATCGGGGCTGTGGTGATCGGGGAGAGCCGCACGTTTACGGGCGGGCACGACTGGCTGGCTGAACACGGGGTGTCGGTCGCGATCCTCGACGACGAACGGTGCGTGACAATGATGACTGAGTTCATCGCCGCCAACCCGGAACTGTGGAACGAAGATATTGGAGTTGCCAAGTGATTGCGACCGTTGACATCTCGCACTGGCATGAGGGTGGCGCGACGGCCGACAGAGTGGCCGCAGCCGTCGACGAAGGGCTGCAGCGGGCGGGTTTCATCCTCGTCACTGGACATGGCATCGACCCGGCATTGGCCCATGAAGTGCGCGCGGCCGCACGGGAGTTCTTCAGCCTGCCGGAGGCCGTCAAACAGCGGTACTCGGTTCCGGTGGCGGGGCACGGCTGGATCGGCCCCGGCGCCGAGGCCAACGCCTACGCCGAAGGTAGCGAGACGCCGCCGGACCTCAAAGAGAGCTACAGCCTTGGCGCCGAGACCGCGACCGGTGACCCCGGCATCGACAGGATCTGGTTTGCGCCCAACGTCTGGCCCGACGAGGTGCCGTCTTTGCAGCCGCTGGTCGACGAGTACACGGCTGCTATGCGCCGGCTGGCCGACGATCTGCTGGCCCTGTTCGCCTATGCGCTCGGTCTGCTCGAGAACCCGTTCGCGTCGTTGGCGAGCCGGCCTACTTGGACCATGAACATCAACCACTACCCGCCGGTGAGTGTGGTCGGAGAACCCGAGCCCGGCCAGTTCCGCATCGGCCCGCACACCGACTTCGGCACGGTGACGATCCTCGACCGCGAGCCAGGAGCCGGTGGTCTGCAGGTGTACTCCGACGCCGATGGGTGGAGTGACGCGCCGTACGACCCAGCGGCGCTGACCGTGAACATCGGTGATTTGTTGGAGTACTGGAGTGGGCGGCGCTGGCCGTCGGGCCGTCATCGGGTGCTGCCGCCGCAACCGCATGCCCCCGAGGAGGACCTGGTCTCGCTGATCTACTTCTACGAGGCAAACCACGATGCAGTGGTCGCCCCGCTTTCGCCGCCGATCGGTCGGGTATCGGGGCTGGAACCGGTGACATCGTCGGAGTTCATCAAGGAGCGGCTCGACGCCATCACCGTCGGTTGATGGGTTCTCAGTCGAAGATGCCGGAATAGGCGTTGAGCGCGGGCTGCCCGCCGAGGTGGGCGTAGAGGACGGTGGAGTCCTTGGGGATTTCCCCCGAGGTGACGAGGTCGATGAGTCCGGCCATCGACTTCCCCTCGTAGACGGGGTCGATGATCATGCCCTCGAGCGAGCCACTCAGCTTGATCGCCTCGACGGTCGATTTGACCGGGATCCCGTAGAAGTCGCCCGCCCAGCCCTCCAGAACGGTGATCTCGTCATCGCGCAGGTCACGGCCGAGTTCGATGAGTTCGGCTGTGCGACGTGCTATTCGGGCCACCTGGTCGCGGGTCTTGTCGAGCGTCGCGGACGCGTCGATGCCGAGCACCCGGCGTGGGCGGTCGTCCGCGGTTTCCTGCAGGGCCGCAAAGCCGGCGATCATGCCGGCGTGCGTGGAGCCGGTCACCGTGCAGACGATGATCGTGTCGAAGTAGACGCCGAACTGCTTCTCCTGCTCGACGACCTCGAACGCCCAGTTGGCGAAGCCGAGTCCGCCGAGCGGGTGCTCGGAAGCGCCGGCCGGGATACCGTAGGGCGTCCCACCGGCCTCCTCGACCTCACGTAGCGCGTCTTCCCACGAGCTGCGGATGCCGATGTCGAAGCCGGCCGGGTCGAGCCGCACGTCGGCACCCATGATGCGCGACAGGAGGATGTTGCCGACCTTGTCGTTGACGGGGTCGTCCCAATCGACCCACTTCTCCTGGACGAGGCGGCACTTCAGGCCGAGTTTTGCCGCGACGGCCGCGACCTGGCGGGTGTGGTTCGACTGGACGCCGCCGATTGAGACCAACGTGTCGGCTCCCTTGGCGAGTGCGTCGGGGACCAGGTACTCGAGCTTGCGGACCTTGTTGCCGCCAAAGGCGAGCCCTGAATTGCAGTCCTCGCGCTTGGCCCAGATGGTCGCACCACCGAGGTGGTGTGTCAGCCGGTCCAGCTCGTGGATGGGGCTCGGCCCGAAGGTGAGTGGGTAGCGCGGGAAGTCGTGCAGCTTCATCGTGATCTCCTTCGGCCCTGCGGCAAGTATGGCCCTGGTCCGCCACCGCATTACCGGCTTCCAAAGGTGCTCGGGCCTCTGCCACAATGACCGCCATGCGCGTCTATCTGGGCTCTGATCACGCGGGCTTCGAACTCAAGCAGGCCATCATCGAGCACCTCCGCACCGCAGGCCACGAGCCGATCGACTGCGGTGCTTACGTCTACGACGCGGAGGACGACTACCCGGCATTCTGCATCGCCGCCGCGGAGAAGACCGTCGCCGATCCGGCGAGTCTCGGCATCGTGATCGGCGGCTCGGGCAACGGCGAGCAGATCGCCGCGAACAAGGTTCCTGGTGTGCGCTGCGCTCTGGCCTGGAGCGTCGAGACCGCCACGCTGGCCCGCCAGCACAACAATGCTCAAGTGATGGGCATCGGCGGCCGCATGCACACCGTCGAGCAAGCGCTGGAGATCATCGACGCATTCCTGAGCGCCGAGTGGTCGAAAGCCGAACGGCATCAACGCCGTATCGACATCCTCGCCGAGTACGAGAAGACCCACATCGCGCCGCCGGTGCCCGGCGCGCCCGCCTGATCGGATGCCCGAAGGGCACACTCTGCACCGGCTGGCCCGGCTGCATCAGCGTCGGTTCGGCCGCGCCCCGGTGATGGTGTCCAGCCCGCAAGGCAGGTTCGTCGACGGCGCCTCGGCGGTCAACGGACGCGTCCTCAAGAAGGCCAGCGCCTGGGGCAAGCACCTGTTTCACCACTACGAAGGCGGCCGCGTCGTGCACGTGCACCTCGGCCTGTACGGCACCTTCACCGAGGTGCCGATACCGATGCCGCTTCCGGTCGGTCAGGTCCGGATGCGGATGATCGGCACCGAATACGGCACGGACTTGCGCGGCCCGACGGTGTGCGAGGTAATCGAGGCACCCGAGGTCGCTGACGTGGTCGCCAAACTCGGGCCCGACCCGTTGCGGCGCGACGCCGACGGCGCGCTGGCCTGGACGCGAATCAGCAAGTCCCGCAGGCCTATTGGTGCGCTGCTGATGGATCAGACGGTGATCGCCGGGGTTGGCAATGTGTACCGCAACGAACTGCTGTATCGGCACCGCATCGACCCGTACCGCACGGGCACCCGCATCGACGAAGCCGAATTCGACGCGATGTGGACCGATCTCGTCGAGTTGATGAAGGTCGGCTTCCGGCGCGGGAAGATCGTCGTCGTCCGGCCCGAGGACGACCATGGCCTGCCGTCGTATGGGCCCGGCCGGCCACGCACCTATGTCTATCGCAGGGCCGGCGAGCCGTGCCGGGTGTGCGGCACCACGATCCGCACCGCGGAGCTGGAAGGCCGCAACCTGTTCTGGTGTCCGACCTGCCAGAAGTAGGCCAGGACGCGACAATCGGCGGGTGGAACTGATCCTTGTCGTCGTCGGCGCCATCGTGGTTACTGCCATCGCGCATCGGCGTGGCCTCGAACCAGCGCTCATTCTTGTTGTCGTCGGATTCGCGGTGTCGTTCGCGCCGGAATTCGAAGGCATCGAACTGGAATCGGAGGTGCTGCTCTCGGTGGTGCTGCCGCCGCTGCTCTACTCGGCGGCGCTGGATTTCTCGTTCCCGACGTTCCTGCGCAACATCCGGCCGATCCTCGGCCTCGGTGTCGGGCTCGTCGTCGTCACTGCGTTCGCCGTCGCAGGTATCGCCTCCTGGCTGGTGCCGTCGCTGACGTTCGCGACGGCCCTGATTTTGGGCGCGGTGGTGGCACCGCCTGACGCCGTCACCGCCGTCGCGGTCGGCCGCAAACTTGGCCTGCCGAAGAAAGTGATGGCGATCCTGACGGGGGAGAGCCTGGTCAACGACGCGGCAGCGCTCTCGCTGTTCTCCATTGCGGTGGCCCAGGTCGCGGGCAGCACGGCGTTCATCTCCAACCCACTGCTGCTGTTCAGCTACAGCGCCGTGCTTGGCCCGGCCGTCGGGGCGGCGCTGGGCTACGTCACGTTGTGGATCCGCCGCCGGCTCGCGCATCCCGGGCTGGAGACCATCCAGGGTCTGGTGGTGCCATTCGCGGCGTTCATCTCCGCCGAACATCTGCACGCCTCGGGGGTGCTGGCCGTAGTGGTCGCCGGGTTCGTGGTGGGCCACGGAGCACTCGACGCGGGTTATCAGACGCGACTGCAGGAGCGCTACGTGTGGAACTCCGTCGACGTGATGCTCGAGGCGTTCGTGTTCGCCTACATCGGGCTGCAGCTGCGGTTCGTCCTCGAGGATCTGCGCGAGGCCCACGAGTCGCTGACCGAGGTCGCGCTGGCCTCCGGTGTCGTGCTGGTGGTGGTGCTGCTGATCCGGCCTGCGTGGGTATTCCTGATGTTCGGCCGTGGCCTGCTGTCGCGGCATGTCGAGTCGCGGCTCAGCGTGCCGGTTCCGGTGGTTGGTGCGCGCGGCGCGCTCGGCACCCGAAAACCCAACGGAGGCAAGCGGTCTGCCCTGATAGACCGCCGCCTGCTGACCTGGCAGGAAAACGTCGTCGTGTCATGGACGGGCATGCGCGGGGTGGTGACGCTGGCTGCGGCGTCGGGCATTCCGCTGATGACCGTCGACGGCCAGCCGTTCCCGGAACGGGCGACGATTCAGGCCATCGCGTTCGCGGTGAGCGTGGGCACGTTGCTACTTCAGGGCTGGACGTTGCCGCTGCTGATCCGGTGGCTTGGGTCGTCATTCGAGGCCGACCGCGTCTCCGACGACGCCGAAACGCGCAAGGCCGAGCAGATCGTGCACACCGCCGCCGACGACGTGCTGGCCCGGTTTGCCGCCGACCCGCCGGCCGGGCTCGACACCGCGACGCTTGGCCAACATCAGGCTGACGATCTCCCGGCATTCGCAAGACGCCGACGAGATGCCCGACCCCGAGTCGCACACGCTGCGCGCCGAGGTGTTCTCGTCGCTGTATCGCGAGGTGCTGTCGGCGCAACGGACCGCCCTGATCGCCGAACGCGACGCCGGCGGCATCGAGGACGAAGCGGCGCGGGCCATGCTCGAGAGGCTCGACCTACAGGAGGCCGGAGTTTCGTCTCGCCTGGAGAGCCGGTTCTGAAGCGCCCAATGCGGCAATCTCACATCTCATCGGTGGGGATCGTCTACCAGGTATGGATCTGCCAAGGGAAAGCTTGGAATTGATGGGGACGCTGGCCGGCGCCAACCCGGCAGCGCGTACAGCATGTTCGGAATGGACAGTGCACGATCTGGTTGCGCACCTGGCGGCCGGGGCGAAGGAGAACGCCGATCTGATCGAGGACGCACTGGCCGGGCGCCCTGCCCGTGAGACCCGGGCCTTCGCAGAACGTGAAGCGGTATTCGTCGCGATGCCCGACGAACAACTCCGCCGGAAATTGATCGACCAATCCGGCCGCAAACTTGCTGCGGTTGAGGAGCTTGCCGCTCGGGGACCAGATGCGACGTATCAATTCACGGGTCGACCGTTCTCCGCCACCTTGGCTCATACCCACGGTCGCAGCGAAGCGGCGATCCACCGCTGGGACATCGCCGGTGACGACGAGACCAGCATGGAATTGCTCTCTGCGCCGGAGCTGACCAGGCACGCTGTGGAGATACTCAACACGTTGCCGATCCTTTGCGAGGCCCCGCTCTCCCGTGCACGCGTTGCGCAAGTTCGCAAGCTGCGGATCGTGCTTCGCAGCCCCGACCAACCCGATGTCGTGATGGACATCAACCCCGACAGCGCCCGGTTCGAACTCGCTGACACCGATCAACCGGCTGACGGCGATGCTTTCGTCGAAACCGACCCAGCGCATCGGCTTCTCAGCATCTGGGGACGCCATAGCCCGCACCGCCCCGTCACCGTCATCGCCGATCCGAAGCTGTGGGCATCGGTCGCCTCGGTGCTATGGGACGCCACACCCTGATCGGCCGTGCTTCAGACTCCGTCGACGAACAACAGGCGCCGACTCAACGCCGTGCCCCGGAAGGCCAGCGCCTGCGCGTAGGCCTCGGACGAATACCACCGCTGCAGCGTGTCCATGTCGGGGGAATTCGACGATCACCAGCCGTCGCTGCGGGGACCAATCACCTTCGGCCGCCTCTGGCAGCACCGCCCGCACGAGGTAGCGCCCGCCGTGCTGCTCGATCGAGATCTGAGCGCGGGTGCGGTACTGCTCGAAGCTGTCCTCGTCGAGCATCTCGACTTCGGAGATGACGTATGCGGCCATCGACGCCGTCAGAAGCCGCCGAAGTCGCCGCCCCCGAAGTCGCCGCCCCCGAAGTCCCAGCCGCCGCCGTCCCAGCCTCCACCGTCCCCGCTTACCCGTCGCCACCGCTAGCTTCGGCGCCTCCGCCGTCCCAGCCGCCGTCGCCACCACCCGCATCCTGCCCGGCGTCCAAGCCGTCTTGGTAGCCGTCGCCGTAGCCGCTTTCGAAACCCTGTGCGCCGTAGTCAACTCCGTGCATGCCCGAGAACATCGCGTCGAACAGCAGGACAGATCCGAGGCCCCATGCGCCGGCGACCAAGGCGGGTTTCCACCACGGCTCCGAATACCAGCCGCCCGGCACGGGGCGGCCCGCCACGCGGCCGCCGGGGTAGTAGTTCGGGGTGCGCTCTGACGGTGTCGGCGACGCTTCGATTTCGCGGCCCTCGAAGTTGATCCGACGGTCTTCGGTGACGGTGCCCGCCGACCGCTGCCCGGTCAGCGACTCCAATTCCGGCCCCGGGTCCATTCCCATCGCGGTGCGTGCCGCGCGGACGTAATAAAGACCCTCGATGGCGCTCTCCTTGGCCAGAACGGCCTGTCGCGGAGTGGTCGCCTGGTCGATCTGCGACGAGGCGGCGGTGTACCGCTCGGACGCGTCGGCCATGGCCTGCTTGGAGGCATTGTCGGTGCCGGTGACGTTGAGCACCTGCCCGCCGAGCCGTTCGATGAGCCGACGGGCATCGGCCTTCGCGTCGGCCAGCGAGGCGGCGGTGCGCCTGCCCGAGGCCTTCGAGGAGCTGTACACGGCCAACCCGATGGCGGCGATGACAACGATGATGAGGACCAGCAAGACGCCGTTCATGGCTTCCAGCGTACCGACAGGAAAAAGCCGACCCGGGCGGCGAACCAGGTGCGAATTACGCCCAGAGCGGAGTCACGTCCGCTTTGGCGCTCCTGCGTCGAGTCGGCACCCCGGCTAGGGACGGTCCGATTGCTTTGACAGACTATGCGCATGGCACAGATAACGCTGCGTGGTAATTCCATCAATACGGTTGGCGAACTGCCCACCGTCGGATCGCGGGCCCCCGGCTTCGCGCTCACCGGTACCGATCTGGGCGTGGTCGGCAGCGAGCAGTTCGGCGGTAAGCCCGTGCTACTCAATATCTTTCCGTCTGTAGATACACCTGTGTGTGCGACGAGCGTGCGGACCTTCAACGAGCGTGTTGCCGGAAGTGGTGTTTCGGTGCTATGCGTGTCGAACGATCTGCCGTTCGCGCAGAAACGATTCTGCGGCGCGGAGGGCATCGAGAACGTCACGACGGTATCGGCGTTCCGCGACAACTTCGGCGAGGACTACGGCGTCACCATCGCCGACGGTCCGATGGCCGGACTCCTTGCACGCGCGGTCGTGGTGATCGGTGCGGACGGGAACGTCGCATACGCAGAATTGGTACCCGAAATCGCTCAAGAGCCCAATTACGATGCGGCGCTTGCGGCCATGGGCTCGTCGACTTAGCCACGCCGTGTGAGCCTGCGGCGATTCAGTCGCGACTTACGCCCAGGGCGGAGTAGACCTTGTCGGAGAGCATCACGCTGCGCGGGTCGGCGTTACATTTCGTGGCGTCGAAGTAATTCATCACGTACGCGTAGCCGATGCGGTGCTCGAGGTCGACGAACGCGAACGAGCCGCCGGACCCGCCATGGCCGAACGTTCGCGGGTTCGGGCCCGCGACCCCGCGCTGATTGAGCATGTAGCCCAAACCCCAGCCGTGGTCGGCGACCCGCGGGCCCAGCACAACATCGGTGTCGAATCCGCCCTGGGACACCCGGATTAGCTCCATGTGCTCACGCGACAGCAGCTTCTCCTGGGCCAGCGCGTTGTAAAACGTCGCCATGCCGAGCGCCGACACGTGGCCGTTGGTGGCGGGGAATTCGAGCGAGCGCCACAACTCGAGCGCGTTCGACCCGAGTTCGTCGTCCGGGACGAACCCCATCGCCACCGCCAGCCCCGCCATCGGGTGTTCGGTGAGCGACGCGGGATGTCCTGGCGCCTCCCCGGCGGCCAGCACGTCGCGGATGTGTGGCTTGTTCACCATCTCGGCGCAGCGGCGGTGCTCGGCCGTCGGCAGGCCGATGTGCACGTCGATGCCGAGCGGCTCGGCGATTTCGGTGCGCAGGTACTGGCCGATGGTGCGTCCCGTCACGCGGCGGACCACCTCGCCGAGGATGAAGCCGAACGTCACCATGTGATAGCCCTGCGAGGTGCCGGGCTCCCACCATGGCTCGGCTGCGGCGATGTGGGTGCACACCGCGTCCCAGTCGGACGGCGTCGGCCCAGTGCAACCGGGTGCGCGGCCCGATGACGCCCGACCGGTGCCCCAACACCATCGCGACGGTGATGTCCTGCTTGCCGGCCTGGCCGAACTCCGGCCAGTACTTGGCCACCGGGGCGTGCAGGTCGAGCTCACCGCGGTCGGCCAGCAGATGCACGCAGGTGCTGGTCAGCCCCTTGGAGCCGGAATAGATGCTGGCCAGGGTGTCTTCCCGCCAGGGCCGCACGCCGGCGGCATCGGCGAAGCCGCCCCACAGATTGACGACGAGGTCGCCTTCCACCCAGACCGCGACCGCTGCGCCGATGTCGTCGCGGTCGGTGAAGTTGGACTCGAAGGCGTAGCGGACCCGGTCGAAGCCGGGAGCGCACGCACCGCCGATGGGGACTCCGCACTCGTCGAGCAAGGATCCTCCTTTGGAAGGCGTCTCGACGGTACCGCGTTATTTGGTGAAACCGCTGGTAGGTCGATTGCAGCTTGGTATCAAACTGAGGACGGCGTGGGTCTACAGCGCCAGCGTCTTGCGCAGGTGCCAGGCCAAGTCGCTTTCGTCGTCCTTTTCGGGATGTCGGACGTACTCGTTGTGCGCCGACCCGCGCTTGAACCGTTCGGGCTTGTTGCCTTGCACCGCGATGTCGCGAATGCCGGGGCCGAACAGCGGGCGGATCGCACCGCCGAACCAGTCGCCTTGCAGGCTGCCCCGAATCACGGGAAACCAGAGGTTCGTCCAGCGCGTGACCGCGAAGGGGGAGTGGGAGGTGTCGACGGGCAGCGTTTCGGACCGTGGCGGGCAGAGGACCAGAGCGCCGCGACGTACCAGCCCGTCGAAGAGTTCGCGCCTCAGCTCGCTGTCGGACTTCTTGAATCCGCTGAAGAGCCCGGGCCGGGTGACCAAGAGGTCACCAAGGGCCATGGGTGCGCCGACAGTAACGAAATCGGTTATGCGCCACGGGTTTCCCTGCTGCAGGAGGCCCTGCCACAATGCGAACTGCCGGTCCTGGAAATCATCCAGAGCGCCGTCTGCATCGGGGTCAGCGATGAGCCGGTCGGCGGCCGCCTCAAGGCTGTCCAGGGCGGCGAGCTTGACCGGAGCCGGCGGTCCGGCGTGCAGTTTGTGCGTTTCCGCCCAGAATGCGGTCAGCGCGTCGTACGAGATGTAGGCGCCGACGCCGTGGGCCACCACGACGATGCGCGAGTAGCGACCGTCGTGAAGTGCATGCAACAGGTCGACCAAACCGCCTCGAATGGCTCGCCGTGCCGCATACGAGTACGGCGACGTGTCCAGGTAGCGGGCGACGTCGACCAAGGAGGTCGTGGTTTTGTTCACCAACGCCTTCGCCGCCATGCGGTAAAGGCCGAACCAGAAAACCAGGACGACTGCACTGGTGATCAACCCGATAATCCACACAGGAACGTCCGTGTTGAGCGCATATCCGGTGACAAACAGTGCGGGGATCGCCAGGAGGATCGCCAGAAGCACGGTCCACACGGCGCGCCAGATCCCGAGTAGGGCGTCCGGGACGTTACTGGCCCGTCGCAGGAACAGCCGCAGAGTCATCGGCATCGCACCGGCGAACTTGTTGGCGGTCATCAGAAATGCCCAGTGATACTCGTAGATCTCGGCTTGGGCCGAGGCGAAGCGGCGAGCTTCGTAGGAATCCGTGATCTCAGCGGGTAGCGAGTAGTAGTCCCATCTCGTCTCGCCTTGGGCGCTGCGTGGGCGAAGTGCCGTCTTCGCAAAGTCGTCGAGAGTCTCCATCGGACGCTTCTCGCCCATGCCGTGCACGATCACCACGGCCGTACGGACCTCACCCTCGAGAGCCACGCCATCCTCGGTTGTCGGGTCCGCCGCCTCTGCCGCCATGTCCCCCCAGCCAGTCGGGTGCCGCATCTGGAGCCCGCGGGCCGCAACGATACCCATTCGCGACGGCTGGCGCCGGTGCTCACGTCCGGTTTCCGGGTGGGTCGCCAGCCATTCGCCGCGCGTTGGCCGGTCGCGTACTGGCCCTATCAGGACCAGCGGTGGAGCGGGCGACGGGAATCGAACCCGCGTAGCTAGTTTGGAAGACTAGGGCTCTACCATTGAGCTACGCCCGCGTGTGCAGCACCAGCAGACTGTACCGGCGTCGCCCGAATCAAATCCAATTAAAGGCATCGCGTGGTCAGGCCGTAGTATCGCCGTGGTCACGGTGCAGCGTTGAGCTGCCAGACCGGGGTGTAGCGCAGCTTGGTAGCGCATCCGCTTTGGGAGCGGAAGGCCGCAGGTTCAAATCCTGTCACCCCGACTCCGGACGAATATCACTACAGACACAAGGAGCACGAGCGTGAAGAGCACCGTCGAGAAGTTGAGCCCGACGCGGGTTCGGATCAACGTGGAGGTGCCCTTCACCGAATGGGAGGGCGAATTCGACCGTGCCCTCAAGGAGATGGCCAAGTCGATCCGGATGCCCGGCTTCCGGCCCGGGAAGGTGCCCGTCAAGCTGCTCGAGGCGCGCATCGACAAGGAAGCCATGCTCGACCAGGTCGTCGGCGAAGCTGTGCCGAGCAAGTACTCCGAGGCAGTGACGACTGCGGACGTGCGTCCGCTCGGGCAGCCCGAGATCGAGATCACCAAGAAGGTCTACGGCGAGGACCTCGAATTCACCGCCGAGGTCGACGTCCGGCCCGAGATCGAGCTCCCGGATCTGGAGGCGCTGAAGATCACCGTCGACCCCATCGAGGTGAGCGACGAAGAGGTCGACACCGAGCTTCAAAATCTGCGCGCCCGGTTCGGCACGCTCACGGGCGTCGAACGCGCCGCGGAGAACGGCGACTTCGTCTCGATCGACCTGTCCGCCACCGTCGACGGTGAGGAGGTCCCCGAGGCCGCGACGGAAGGGCTGTCGCACGAGGTCGGCTCCGGCCAGCTGATCGAGGGTCTCGATGACGCGATCGTCGGCCTCAAGGACGGGGAGAGCCGCGTCTTCACCACCACGCTGGCCGCCGGCGATCACGCCGGCGAGGAGGCGCAGGTGACCGTCACCGTCAAGTCGGTGAAGGAACGCGAGCTGCCCGAGCCTGACGACGAATTCGCCCAGCTGGCAAGCGAATTCGACACGATCGAAGAGCTCAAAAACAGCCTGACCGACCAGGTGCAGCGGGTCAAGCGCATCCAGCAGGCCGAGCAGATCCGCGACAAGGCGCTGGAGGTGCTGCTCGAGCAGGTCGAGGTCCCGCTGCCGGAGAAGATCGTGCAGGCCCAGATCGACGACACCCTGCACAACGCCATCCACGGCCTCGAGCACGACGAAAAGCGGTTCGAGGAGGCGCTGAAGGAGCAGGGCAGCAGCCGGGAGGAGTTCGACGCCGACAACCGGACCAACGCCGAGAAGGCCGTCAAGACCCAGCTGCTGATGGATTCCATCGCCGACAAGCTCAACGTGCAGGTCGGGCAGAACGACCTCACCGAGCGGCTGGTGCTGATGTCTCGGCAGTACGGGCTCGAACCGCAGCAGCTCCTGCAATATCTGCAGGAGAACAACCAGCTGCCTGCGATGTTCGCCGATGTGCGTCGCGGCCTGACCGTCGCAGCGGTGGTGAACGATGCCACCGTCACCGACACCGACGACAACGTGATCGACACCACGGAGTTCTTCGGGCCGACGGGTGAGCAGGCTGCTGCGGAGGGCTCCGACGAGGCGGCCAGCGAATCCGACGAGGCCGCTAGCGAATCAGACGAGGTATCCGCCGACGCCAAGTGACGCTCTGAGCGAACGGGCACTGTCTAGGGAGTGCGCGACGGCGCAGGTTGGTTAGTGTCATTTGGAGACGGACACCGCGTCCCGAGACTTAAGAAGAAAGCAGGTATCCAGTCGTGACTGACATGCGTGGCGCCTCGCAGGGCCTCAACCTTGTCGACTCGGTGTATGAGCGGCTGCTGTCCGAGCGCATCATCTTCCTGGGTTCCCAGGTCGACGACGACATCGCCAACAAGCTGTGCGCGCAGATTCTGCTGCTGGCCGCCGAGGACCCCACCAAGGACATCAACCTCTACATCAACTCACCAGGTGGCTCGATCAGCGCCGGCATGGCTGTCTACGACACGATGGTGCTGGCGCCGTGCGACATCGCCACCTACGGGATGGGCATGGCCGCGTCGATGGCTCAGTTCCTGCTTGCCGCCGGCACCAAGGGCAAGCGGTACGCGCTGCCACACGCCCGAATCCTGATGCACCAGCCGCTGGGCGGCGTCACCGGCAGCGCGTCCGACATCGCCATCCAGGCCGAGCAGTTCGCGGTGATCAAGAAGGAGATGTTCCGGCTCAACGCCGAGTTCACCGGGCAAACGCTGGAACGCATCGAGACCGACTCCGACCGCGACCGCTGGTTCACCGCACAGGAAGCGCTCGATTACGGGTTCGTCGACCACATCATCACCAGCGCCCACGTCAACGGAGTTTCGCCATCATGACCGACCACACTGATCCCCGGTTGCAGCCGCAGGCCCGCTACATCCTGCCGTCGTTCATCGAGCACTCGAGCTTCGGCGTCAAGGAGTCCAATCCGTACAACAAGCTCTTCGAGGAACGCATCATCTTCCTCGGGGTTCAGGTCGACGACGCGTCGGCCAACGACATCATGGCGCAGTTGCTCGTGCTCGAGTCGTTGGATCCCGACCGCGACATCACCATGTACATCAACTCGCCCGGCGGCTCGTTCACCTCGCTGATGGCGATCTACGACACCATGCAGTACGTGCGCGCCGACATCCAGACGGTGTGCCTGGGTCAGGCTGCGTCGGCGGCAGCGGTGCTGCTGGCCGCCGGCTCGCCGGGCAAGCGGCTCGCGCTGCCCAATGCGCGGGTGCTGATCCACCAGCCCGCCCTGTCCGGTGTCATCCAGGGCCAGTTCTCCGATCTGGAGATCCAGGCCGCGGAGGTCGAGCGGATGCGGACCCTGATGGAGACGACGCTGGCCCACCACACCGGCAAGGATCCCGCCGTCATCCGCAAGGACACCGACCGCGACAAGATCCTCACCGCCGCGGAGGCCAAGGATTACGGCATCATCGACACGGTGCTGGAGTACCGCAAGCTCTCGGCTCAGACCGCCTGACCGACGTTCGCCGCGATCTCGGCGATATCGGCGGGCCGGACTCGACAACACCCGCCGACGAAGCGCGCGCCCTCGGCGACCCATCGCGGCGCGAGGTCGGCCGACCAGCCTGACGTCCCGACCCACGTTCGGCGCTCGCCATCCCAGCGTTCACCGCTGTTGGGGTAGACGATGATGGGCTTTCCGGTCGTCTCCCAGGCGACCCGGACCGCATGCTCGACGTCGTCGGGTGCGCAGCAATTCACGCCCACCGCAACGATTTCCGGTACATCGACGGCCACCGCGAACGCGTCGGCGAGCGGTTGCCCGGCGCGCGTCGTCGTCCCGGAGATCGTGTAGGACAGCCAAGCCGGAACACCGAGGTCGTGAACGAGGCCGACGAGCGCCTCGGCCTCGTCGACGTCGGGCACCGTCTCCAGCGCCAGCACGTCGGCGCCGGAGTCGGCAAGGATCTCCATCCGCGGTCGGTGCCAATCCGCCAGCTGCGCGACCGAAAGACCGTAGCGGCCGACGTATTCCTCACCGTTGGCGAGAGCCGCGCCATACGGCCCGACGGACGCAGCCACCCACCGTTGTCCGCCTACCTCGTCGCGGGCGGCCTTCGCCAGCTCGACGCTGCGGCGCAACAGCCGGGCGGCGTCGTCTCGCCCGATTCCGCGCTCAGCGAACCCGTCGAAGGACGCCTGATAGCTCGCCGTCGTGGCGATCGAGGCTCCCGCGCGGAAGAACGCGCAGTGCACGGCGACGATCTCATCCGGCGCGTCGACGAGCAGCCGTGCCGACCACAGATCGTCGGACAGATCGTGGCCGCGGGCCTCCAATTCGGTCGCCAGACCACCGTCTGTGATCAGCACGGTATCGTGGGGCGCAGCGAACACCACATCGCAAACTCTAGGCCAGTTACGGGGGGCGGCCTCTCGGTCCGATAACGGCGGCGACACGCCAGGGACACAGTGGCGGGTTGCGGGGGCCTACGAGGCGAGTCAGGCGATATGTTCTGCGAACACAGATAAATACCACCGACGCGATTCGGCTTTATCGGTCGCACCGCGCCGGAACATGCGGGTAGCGTCGGGACCAACACGCAAGACGGTCCCGAGCGACCCACACGACCAGCTGCATTACCGACGCGAGGAAAGTAGGACCCCACCACATGGCGCGCATCGGAGACGGCGGTGACCTGCTGAAGTGCTCGTTCTGTGGCAAGAGTCAAAAGCAGGTTAAGAAGCTCATTGCGGGCCCAGGCGTCTATATCTGCGATGAATGCATAGATCTGTGCAACGAGATCATCGAAGAGGAATTGGCCGACGCTGACGACGTCAAGCTCGACGAGTTGCCCAAGCCGGTAGAAATCCGCGATTTCCTCGAGGGCTATGTGATCGGTCAGGACACCGCGAAGCGCACGTTGGCCGTGGCCGTCTACAACCACTACAAGCGCATCCAGGCCCAGGAGAAGATGCGCGACTCCCGCGCCGAGCCCGTCGAGCTATCCAAATCCAACATCCTGATGCTCGGCCCCACCGGCTGCGGCAAGACCTACCTCGCACAGACCCTCGCCAAGATGCTCAACGTCCCGTTCGCCATCGCCGACGCCACTGCACTGACCGAGGCCGGTTATGTCGGCGAGGACGTCGAGAACATTCTGCTCAAGCTGATCCAGGCCGCCGACTACGACGTCAAGCGCGCTGAGACCGGCATCATCTACATCGACGAGGTCGACAAGATCGCCCGCAAGAGCGAGAACCCGTCGATTACCCGCGACGTGTCCGGCGAGGGCGTCCAGCAGGCACTGCTGAAGATCCTCGAGGGCACCCAGGCGTCGGTGCCCCCGCAGGGCGGCCGCAAGCATCCGCATCAGGAATTCATCCAGATCGACACCACCAACGTGTTGTTTATCGTCGCGGGCGCGTTCGCCGGTCTGGAGAAGATCGTCTCCGACCGCATCGGCAAGCGTGGCCTTGGCTTCGGCGCCGAGGTGCATTCCAAGGCCGAGATCGATACGCAGGATCACTTCGCCGAAGTGATGCCCGAGGATCTGATCAAGTTCGGGCTCATTCCGGAGTTCATCGGCCGGCTTCCGGTCGTCGCCTCGGTGACGAACCTGGACAAGGAGTCGCTCGTCAAGATCCTGTCGGAGCCGAAGAACGCGTTGGTGAAGCAGTACACCCGCCTGTTCGAGATGGACGGCGTCGAGCTGGAGTTCACCGAGGAGGCACTGGACTCGATCGCCGACCAGGCCATCCACCGCGGCACCGGTGCCCGCGGCCTGCGCGCGATCATGGAAGAAGTGCTGCTGCCGGTGATGTACGACATCCCCAGCCGCGACGATGTCGCCAAGGTCGTCGTCACCAAGGAGACCGTCGAGGACAACGTGCTCCCGACGATCGTGCCGCGCAAGCCGTCTCGAACCGAGCGGCGCGACAAGAGCGCTTAAATCTCAGCGGCTCTGCATTCTCAAACGCCTGCCGTCAGTAGGCCCTCGACGCTCGAGTCGTCGTTCGGGGCGGCAGCGGCCATCATCGTGGCGTGCGCCTGGTCGGAGTTCGTATTGGGCGGAACCACCAACAAGACGATCTTGTCGCGATTGACGCCAAGGACCTCGAGCGTGTTGATCGGCTGGCGCCGGTATCCGTCGAGCCGGACAACGCGTTCCCCGAGCATGGCTTTGGCTGGGGCTGTCGCCCATTCGCCGAGGTTGTACATCACGCGTTCAATGCGGCCAAGCCGAACTGACAGCACGGCGAGCAGATCTGGAAGCTCACTGGTGAGATCATCACTCCACGGCCACCAAGCCCCGTCGACATAGCCGGACCGCGGCGCCTTGGGCTTCAATCGCAGGCGGGGGGTGTAGTCCGGTGGTGTGGGGTGCCGGCCGACGCCCAGGCGGGCCTCTTCATGCGTCATAACGACGCTCCTCTCTAGCCGTGAAACCGTGCGAATGCCATCAATACCTCACACGCTTGGCGCCTTTATCCAGCGCTTCCGCAACCACTCTCGCGTCCGCCTCGGTCGACCACTGTGCAAGGCGGTGCGTAACCCAAGTTGCCTGACGAGTGGCGCCACTCCGGCTGATACCGCCGCGGTGGAGGCGCTGAACTTACGTTCGGACGCGGTCTCGGGCGCGTCGTCGGATGTCGCGGTCAGGAACCGATCGGGGAGGGCGAGCTTGTGAATAGTGCGCAGTGTCAACAGATACTGACGGGGCAGCGGGCCGGTGGTATAGGGCAGGTCGTACTTGTCGCAGAGGGCCCGCACCTCATGAGCGATTTGGGCTAGGCGATTGCTGGGTAGGTCGGGGAAGAGGTGGTGTTCGATCTGGTAGCAGAGGTTGCCGCTGAGAAACGCCAGAACGCGTCCGGCGTCGAAGTTCGCTGAGCCGAGCATCTGCCGTAGATACCATTCGGGTTTGCTCTCGTTTTTGACCACGTCAGGGTCGAATTTCTCTGCGCCATCGGGAAAATGGCCGCAGAAGATCACCACGTAGGCCCACAGGTTTCTGATGAGATTGGCGCTCGCGTTCGCCGTCAGTGTCCGCCGCCATCGCCGTCCACTCAGCACGGGAAACAGCAGATAGTCCTTCGCTACTTGGCGTGCGACCTTGGCCTTCAGCGCCTTCGACTCGGCGGATTTTGAAGAGTCGTCCGTAGCGCGCTCGTGCGCCGAGTGCAGGCCATGCAGGGCGATACCCCATTCGAATATCGCTGCCAGCAAGAGGTTTCGCAGCGGCTGAACCAGGTAGACGGGCTTCCACCGTTCGTCGCGAGTGATCCGCATGATTCCGAAGCCCATGTCGTCATCCATGCCGAGCACGTTGGTGTACACGTGATGCGTGTAGTTGTGCGAATAGCGCCATTGGGACGAGAGACCCGCCATGTCCCATTCCCATGTGCTGGAGTGGATTTCCGGGTCGTTCATCCAATCCCATTGCCCGTGACCGACATTGTGGCCGATCTCCATGTTCTCGATGCTCTTCGCGAGGGCGAGGGCGGTCGTGCCCAGCAGCCAGCCCGTGCGCGTCCGGCTGCAGCCGATCACCAGTCGTGCCGCGATATCGAGCATCCGTTGGGACCTGATCGTGCGACGGATGTAGGCAGCGTCCTTAGCGCCGAGGCTGTCCTCGATGTTGGCGCGGATCGCGTCGAGTTCGCGTCCGAGCGAGTCGACGTCCACTTCGGACAGATGCGCGTAGGCAGCGACCTGGCTGATAGCCACTCAAAGTCCTTGGATTGATGGGATGAAGCGCGCGTCATTCAGATGCGCGTGTGATTTCCGTCCCATCCGTGGACACGCACGCTGTGCCGGGCATCCACGTTCTCGGCGCCTGTAAGTCCACCCGTTTGCGACCGGTGGAGCGCCCGGACCAGCGGTCCAGGCAGGAACGTCGCTTCCTGAGATCGAGTCTACGGCAGCGCGTCGCTTCGCTCGATGGCTACGTTGTGCGGGCCTCGAGCGATGCGTTTGCCGAAGCGACGGCGATGTGGTCGGACACGAAGACGGCCGTGGCTTGAGCGCTGTCGGGGGTTAGCCGGACGACGGCGAACTGGATGGCCAGCGAATCGGGATGCCTGGCCTGATGCATGACAGTGTCAAGGAGTGCGGCGCACGCAGCGCGGTCGAGAGCCGACTCGGGCTGCGTGAGGACTCGGCGGTCGGCGCCGGTCAATCCGAAGTGCACCTGGCGCCACTTGCTCCAGCCTGCAGGGCAATGCTCGCGCCATACCAGCCGTGCCTCGTCGGGATCTGGATCGAGCACGCCGCTCAGCGAGCTGATCAGGCACCAGATCAAGAAGGCCGCTATCGCGACGAACTGCAGTTCGGTAACCATGGTTGAAGGCTTCTCCGAATGCCGGCGGTACACACGAGTAGCCGACTACGCGACTTTGTGGACTCGCCCCGCACGTCGTCCTGCGGCGCGACCGATGGGCGGCTGAAGGGATCGGCACACGCGCTCATCGGTGCGCCGCCCTGCTGTGTTCACCGATGACCTCGTCAACGAGTGCCGCGATCTCTGCGACACCGTCGCGCCGGGCGAACGCGGTCTCGAGAGTTCGAGCGGCGGCCAGGTAGCGTCCGTCGCCGAGCACCTCGCGGACTGCGGCACGCACCGCACCCGCTGTCGGCGCTCCGGTGCGCAGATTGATGCCCGCGCCTGTCCACGCCACTCGCGCCGCCACTTCGGGCTTGTCTTCGGTGTTGCCGGCGACGACGAGTGGCACACCAGTCGACAGTGCGCGTTGCACCGCGCCATAGCCCCCGTTGGTGACCATCACATCGACCTTCGGCAGCAGCAGGTCGTGTGGGATGTAGTCCGCGACATAGGTATTCAGTGGCACCGGCATCTTGAGCGTGGACGCGTCGCGGCCGCCGGTGGTGGCCACCACAATGACGTCCTCGTCACGGAGCGCGTTGATCGTTGGCTCCAGCAGCCGACTCAGATCGGCATTGTCGATGGTGCCCTGGGTGACGTGCACGACCGGTCGATCACCGTCGAGTTCGGACCACCACGGCGGCAGGCGGAAGCCATCCGATGGCGCTTGAGCCACCGCGCCGACGTAGCGCACGTTGGCCGGAAGATCGCTGCGCGGATAGTCAAATTCCGGAACGGTCGGCGAGATGTACCGGTCGGCCAGCAGCCCGGAATCCAGAATGAACATCGGCAGCTGACGGCTATTCAGCCTGTCCAGCAGGTAGTTCGCGGCGTTCTGCGACTGGCGCAACAGCACCTTCTGCGACAGTACGTTCAGCGCGCGGTTGCGAACGCGCCCCAACATGGTCGACGACGGCGGCAGGCCCATGCCGCTCGGCGCGGTGTCGCGACTGGTGATCATCAGCGGCGTCGTGGTGTACGCCAGGACTGGCGGGCGGGCGGCGCGGTCACCGAGTAGGAACGGAAGGATCCCGAAAAATCCCGCGTCGACGATGATGGCGTCGTACTGCGTCCGCGCGATCAACTCCGCCAGCGCCCGCGCCTGATGGGGCATCGGCTGCACGAAGAGCCGGACGATGTCGAAGTTCACTCGTTTGATGCCCGACGTGTCGGTGCGGCCGGGCAGGTCGATGTCCAGGCGGGTCATGTCGAAGTCGGCCTCCGCGGGTATCGCATGCGGGGTGGCGCCGACGGCGCGGATCTTGCCGGCGTGGTCGGCCGAACTCAAGACAGTGACGCGGTCACCGCGGTCGACCAGCCCCTGCGCGACGTTCAGCAGGGGACCGATGTGGCCGATCGGTGATAGCGAGGCAATCAGAATTTCTGGCATGGGCTCGATGCTCGGCGAGTGGCGGCGCCCACGCTTGGAGGTTCTGTGGAGATCGAGTGGAGATTGCAGGTAGAGGGCTGGGGACCCACACCGAGGCTTACCTGACGGATAGGAAACTGTTCCCTATATGGAGCGGAATCTGGCTTCCCGACGATTACGGAGCCACTACCTGATCAACGACGATTTCCGTCATGACTACAGGAACCGCGGCCCGCACCGACCGGACAGTGACTGTCCGCGACGGCGTGCGGCTGGCGGTCCGAGACCAAGGGCCTATCCACGCGGAGGCCACCGTCGTGCTCCTGCACGGTCTCTGCCTTGAGCAAGGATCGTGGGCTGGCCAGATCCGTGACCTGACCCAGCGGTGGGGCGATCGAATCCGGATCATCAGCTATGACCACCGCGGCCACGGCAGGTCGGATACGGCCCCGACAAGCACCTACGTCGTCGAGCAGCTCGCCGCCGACCTCGCCGACGTCCTGGCAGCGCTCGACGTGACCGGCCCGCTCACCCTCGTCGGCCACTCGATGGGCGGGATGGTCGCCCTCGCCTACCTTGGCAGGCCCCCGGCCGATCGGCCCGTGGAGCCGCACGGCGTCGTCCTCGTCGCCACTGCGGCCGGCCGGCTCGCTGAGCACGGCGTGGCCCGACTTCTGGCCAGTCCCGCTACGGACGTGCTGTGCAAGCTCGCGGCTCGCGTACCTCAACGGGCTGTTCGCCTACTCACCACGCCGGTGCGCGCCACCTTCGCACTCCAGGTCGGCGACCACGCGCGCGCCACACTTACATCGCTGTTCGATACGGCCCTGGCCGCGGCTTCCCTCACCACCGCCGTCGGGTTCCTCCCCGGCCTGCGGTCCTTCGACCAATTCTCCACGCTCGCTTCCATTCGCGCCCGGACGACCGTCATCAGCGGCGGAGCCGACCTCGTGACCCCGCCGTCCCACTCCCGCGACCTGGCCGCCGCCATCCCCGGCGCCACACACGTGCACATCCCCACCGCCGGGCACATGCTTCCTCACGAGGCCTCCCACGCAGTCACGGACGCAATCAGCCGCACGATCGCCACGGGCATCGAGACCGACCCGGTACCTACAGCGCTGGTTTATCGTCTCGGACAACGGTATTCACAGCTCGCGAAGGCAGCATGACCGCAGCTTCACAGTTACAGATCTGGTGAAGATTGCAGGCAGCGCGCTAGCGCGTAATCCTGTCTGGGCGGGTGTAGATGTTCATCGAGTCACCCCGCAGGAAGGCCACCAGCGTGAGCCCGGACTGGCTGGCCAGGTCGACGGCCAGCGACGACGGCGCCGACACGGCCGCCAGCACGGGTATGCCCGCCATCACCGCCTTCTGGGTGAGCTCGAACGATGCCCGCCCGCTGACCAGCAGCACGGTCGCGGTGAGCGGTATCAGGTCCTGCTCGAGCGCCCAGCCGATGACCTTGTCGACCGCGTTGTGCCGCCCGATGTCCTCCCGGACCACCAGGGTGGTGCCGTCGACGCCGAAAAGGGCCGCTCCGTGCAGCCCGCCGGTGCTGGCGAACACCTTCTGCGCCTCGCGCAACCGGTCTGGCATCGCCGACAACGTCTCCGCGGCGACCGTGGACGGATCGTCGCCGGGGCCGTGCTTGCTGATCAGTTGCACCGCGTCCAGTGACGCCTTGCCGCACACCCCGCACGACGACGTGGTGTAGAAGTTGCGGGTGACGTCAACGTCGGGCATTGCCACACCGGGCGCCAGTGTCACATCGAGCACGTTGTAAGTGTTGACGTTGTCGGGCCCGGCGCCCTTGCAGTACCGCACGGTGACCACGTCGTCGCGGCAGGTGATCAGGCCCTCGGTGAGCAGGAAGCCCTGCGCCAGCTCGATATCCGATCCCGGTGTGCGCATGGTGACGGTGATTGGTTTCCCGTTGACGCGGATCTCCAGCGGCTCCTCGACAACCAGCGTCTCCGGCCGCGCGACCGCATCGTCGGCGGTCACGTGGTGCACCCTGCGCCGGGCCGTCACCCTCCCCATTTACGCGCGCTCCAGTCTGATGACGATGGCTTTCGACACCGGCGTATTGGACTTGGCGGCGGTGTGATCCAGCGGCACAAGGGGATTGGTCTCCGGATAGTAGGCCGCGGCATTACCAACAGGCGTCGAGTAACCGACCACCATGAAGTCCTTGGCTCGGCGCTCCTGGAGTTGCCCGTCACCATTGGTGAATTCGGACACCAGGTCGACGCGGGCGCCCTCCGCGAGGCCGAAGCGTTCGATGTCGGCGGGGTTGACGAAGACGACGCGTCGGCCGCCCTTGATGCCGCGGTAGCGGTCGTCGAGGCCGTAGATGGTGGTGTTGTACTGGTCGTGGCTGCGCATGGTCTGCAACACCAGCCGACCTTCCGGCACCGGCACCCATTCCAGGGGGTCGACGGAGAAGTTGGCTTTGCCTGTGCTGGTGGGGAATTCGCGTGAATCCCGCGGCGGGTGGGGGAGCTGGAACCCGTCGGGTGCGCGGACCTTGCGGTTGTAGTCGTCGCAGCCCGGCACCACGGCAGCGATCGCATCGCGGATGGTGTCGTAGTCGTCGTTGAACTGCTCCCACGGCACCGGGTGATCCGGCCCGAGCACGGAGCGAGCCAATTGGCAGACGATCGCGACCTCGCTGCGCACCTCGTCGCTTGGCGGGTGCAGGCTGCCCCGTGACAGATGCACCATCGACATCGAATCCTCCACCGACACCTGCTGTTTGGCGCCGTTTTGGATATCGCGGTCGGTTCGTCCCAGCGACGGCAGGATCAATGCTGTGGCGCCGTGGACCACGTGACTGCGGTTCAGTTTGGTCGACACCTGAACCGTCAGCGAGCAGCTGCGCAACGCGGCCTCGGTGACCGCAGTGTCTGGCGTGGCCATCGCGAAGTTGCCGCCCATGCCCATGAACACCTTGGCGCGCCTGTCGCGCATCGCCCGTATGGCGTCGACGGTGTCAACGCCGTGCTCGCGCGGGCTTACGATGCCGAACCGGGAATCCAGTGCGGCCAAGAACTGCTCGGGCATCTTCTCCCAGATGCCCATCGTCCGGTCGCCCTGAACGTTGGAGTGACCGCGCACCGGGCACAGGCCGGCGCCGGGCTTGCCGATCATGCCGCGCATCAGCAACACATTGGAGATTTCCGAGATCATCGGCACTGCGTGGCGGTGCTGCGTCAACCCCATCGCCCAGCACACGATCGTGCGCTCGGAGGCGGCCATCATCTTGGCCACTAAATCCAGCTGCGCCCGATCGATGCCGGTGGCTTCCAGCACGGTGTCGATATCGATTGCCCGGGTGCGCGATTCGTATTCGTCGAAGTTGGCGCAGTGCGCGGCGATGAATTCGCGGTCGACGACCGTGCCGGGTGCCGCGTCGTCGGCCTCCAGCAGCAGCCTGCTCACCCCGGCGAACAGCGCCATGTCCCCGCCGAGCCGAATCTGCACGAACTCGTCGGCGATCGGGACGCCGTGCCCGACCACGCCGTGCACCTTCTGCGGGTCCTTGAACCGGATCAGCCCCGCCTCCGGCAGCGGATTGACCGCGATGATCTTGGCACCGTTGGCCTTTGCCTTCTCCAGCACCGACAACATCCGCGGATGGTTGGTGCCCGGGTTCTGACCGGCGATGACGATCAGGTCGGCCAGCGTCATGTCCTCGACCGTGACCGAGCCCTTGCCGATGCCGATCGCCTCGATCAGCGCGGTGCCCGACGACTCGTGGCACATGTTGGAACAGTCCGGCAGGTTGTTGGTTCCGAAGCTGCGCACCAAAAGCTGATAGAGAAACGCGGCCTCATTGCTGGTGCGCCCGGACGTGTAGAACAACGCCTCGTTCGGGCTGTCCAGCGCGCGCAGTTCGTCGGCGATGAGCCGGTATGCCTCGTCCCAGCCGATCGGCCGGTAGTGGTCGTCGCCCTGACGCAGCACCACCGGATGGGTCAGCCGGCCCTGCTGCGACAGCCAATACTCGGGCCTGCCCTCCAGGTCGGCGATCGAATGCCTGGCGAAGAACTCGGGCGTGACGACGCGCTTGGTGGCTTCCTCGGCGACGGCCTTGGCACCGTTCTCGCAGAACTCGGCCAGCTTCCGGCCGCCGTGCTCTTCGGGCCACGCGCAGCCGGGGCAATCGAAGCCGTGCCGCTGGTTGAGCCGGGCCAGCGCGGCGGCGGTGCGGACAGCGCCCATGGACTCAAGCCCGCGTTGCAGCGACACCAAGACGGCCCGCACGCCGGCCGCTTCGTGCTCGGCGCCGGTGACCTCGACCGCGTGCTCGTCAATGGCGGCGTCGATATCCAGGTCGGGATGGCGGCGGGAGCCCATGTGTCCAGCCTAGGACGTTCGGTGAGCGCACCGCGCCGACCTCACATTCTGTCGGTGACACGCACGTAACAAGTTTGCTATCGAAGCTCCCTAGGGTTGGCCGGTCAACGTTCGCAAAGGGTGCGGGCGATCGCAGCGATAGGAACTCCATTGAGCGGAAATGCAGTACGCCTGCAGGCGATCAACAACGTCGAGGCGTACGTGCCTCCTGCAATCAGCTTCGACCCCGCCGAGGCGCCGGGCGAAGTGTTCGGTGCGAACGTCTTCACGAAGGCCGAGATGCAGCTGCGGCTGCCCAAGTCGGTGTTCAAGTCCGTAGTGGCGACCATCGAGAAGGGCGCCAAGCTCGATCCGGCCGTCGCCGACTCGGTGGCTTCAGCGATGAAGGACTGGGCGCTGTCGAAGGGTGCGACGCACTACGCCCACGTCTTCTACCCGATGACGGGCTTGACCGCCGAGAAGCACGACAGCTTTCTCGAGCCGGTTTCCGACGGCCAGACGCTGGCCGAGTTCGCCGGCAAGACGCTGATCCAGGGTGAGCCGGACGCCTCCAGCTTCCCGTCCGGCGGCCTGCGCAGCACTTTCGAGGCCCGCGGCTACACGGGCTGGGATGTCACAAGCCCGGCGTATGTACTGGAGAACCCCAACGGCAACACGCTGTGCATCCCGACGGTGTTCGTGTCGATGACCGGTGAGGCGCTGGATTACAAGACGCCCCTGCTGCGCAGCCAGCAGGCGATGGGCACTCACGCCGAGCGGATCCTGAAGCTGTTTGGCCACGACAACCTGGAGAAGATCGTCGCGTTCTGCGGGCCCGAGCAGGAGTATTTCCTCGTTGACCGTCACTTCTTCCTGGCCCGTCCCGACCTGATCAACGCGGGGCGCACGCTGTTCGGCGCGAAGCCGCCCAAGGGCCAGGAGTTCGACGACCACTACTTCGGTGCGGTCCCCGAGCGGGTGCTGGGCTTCATGATGGATACCGAGCGTGAGCTGTTCAAGCTCGGCATCCCCGCCAAGACCCGCCACAACGAGGTCGCGCCGGGTCAGTTCGAGATCGCCCCGATGTTCGAGCGCGGCAACATCGCCTCAGACCACCAGCAGCTGTTGATGACCGTCTTCAAGACGATTGCCAAGAAGCACGGCATGGAGTGCCTGTTCCACGAGAAGCCGTTCGCCGGCGTCAACGGGTCGGGTAAGCACGTCAACTTCTCGCTGGGCAACGCCGAGCTGGGCTCCCTGCTGGTGCCCGGTGATACGCCCCACGAGAACGCGCAGTTCCTGGTGTTCTGCGCCGCCGTGATCCGTGCCGTCCACAAGTACGCGGGCCTGCTGCGGGTTTCGGTGGCTTCGGCCACCAACGACCACCGCCTCGGCGCGAACGAGGCCCCGCCCGCGATCATCTCGATCTTCCTCGGCGACCAGCTGGCCGATGTGTTCGAGCAGATTGCCAAGGGCGCGGCGACGTCGTCAAAGGGCAAGGGCAGCATGATCATCGGCGTTGATACCTTGCCGGTTCTGCCGACCGACCCTGGCGACCGCAACCGCACCAGCCCATTCGCGTTCACCGGCAACCGGTTCGAGTTCCGTGCCCCGGGATCGGGTCAGACGGTGGCGGTGCCGATGATGATGCTGAACACGATCATGGCCGATTCGCTCGACTACATGGCCACGATCCTGGAGAAGGCCGTGGAGGACGGCGAGGACTTCGACGAGGCCGTCCAGAAGCTGTTGACCGACATCATCACCGAGCATGGCGCGGTGGTCTTCAACGGTGACGGCTACTCGGAGAACTGGCAGATCGAGGCGGCCGAACGCGGACTGCCGAACCTGAAGACCACGCTGGATGCGCTGCCCGAACTGATCAAGCCCGAGTCCATCGAGCTGTTCGAGAAGTATTGCGTGTTCAACGAGCGCGAACTGCACAGCCGCTACGAGGTCCGCCTGGAGATGTACGCGCTGACCATCGGTGTCGAGGCCAAACTCGCGCTGGAACTGGGGTCGACGGTCATCCTGCCCGCGGCGGTCCGGTATCAGACCGAGTTGGCGCAGAACGTCGCGGCGCTGAAGAAGGCGGGTGTGACGCCGGACATGACGATGCTGGAGGCCGTCAGCACTCCGATCTCGGAGCTAACCGCTGCGCTGGCAGCGTTGAAGGCGGGCCTGGCCGAACACGGTGGGGAGTCCGCCGCCGAGGAAGCCGCCCACGCGCAGAGCTTGCTGCCGAAGATGGATGCGGTCCGCGCCGCCGCCGACACGCTGGAAGGCATTGTGGCCGACGACCTCTGGCCGCTGCCCACCTATCAGGAGATGCTCTACATCCTGTAGATGAGACGTCGTCGAGTGTGGGGGTTGTGTCCGCCCATGCGGACACTGGTAACCCGCAGCCCCCACACTCGACGATCCCTGTCGGAACTACGGGAGAGCGATCCACGCTGCGTCGTCGGTGTGCGAGGCGGTGGCCGCTTCGACGAACTGGACACCGATGAGGCCGTCGGTGCCGGTGGGGATGGACAGTTCGCGGCCCGGGTTGCCGCGCAACATGTCGGCGAGGTCGTTGTAGAAGTTGGCGAACGCCTCCAGGAATCCCTCGGGATGCCCCAGCCCGACACGCGTGACGCGGGCGGCGTCGTCGGACAACGTGCTCATGCCCTGCGCGAGAATCGTCGCGCCGCCATCTGGGTCGCGGACGAGCAGGTGCTGCGGATCTTCGTGGCGCCATTCCAGGCTCGCGTCGTCGCCAAACACCCGAATGCGCAGGCCGTGCTCGTGGCCGGTGGCCGCCATGGTCGCCCACACGGTCGCAGGCGCGCCGTTGGACAGCGTGAGCCGGATGGTCGCGTTGTCGAAAACCCGTCGTCCAGGGACGAGCGTGCTCAACTCGGCCGAAACGCGGGTGGCCTCGAGTCCGGTGATGTAGCGCAGCAGGTGAAACGCATGGGTGCCGACGTCGCCGACGGCGCTGGCGGCCCCGCCGATGTCGGGATCCATGCGCCACTGATCGACCTCCGCCGATGCCCAGCCCGACGCGTGTTCCGCGGCGACGAACCGGATCCGGCCGAGATCGCCGTTGCGGACCATGCGGGCGGCGTGTCGAACCATCGCGTAGGCCGAATAGATGTGGGGCACAGCGAGGATCGCGCCACTCGACCGGGCGATCGCAACCAGTTCGGCCGCCGTGCTCGAGTCGTTGGTCAGTGGCTTCTCACACACCACCGAGATACCCGCTGCGAGGAAGGCCTTTGCGATCTCGAAATGGGTGTCGTTGGGGGTGACCACCGCGACGACGTCGACGCCGTCGTCGCGGTTGGCTTCCTGTTCCGCCATGTCTCGGTGGTCGTCGTAGACGCGCTCGACGCCGAGGCTCTGCGCGAACGCGGCCGACGACGCCGGGTCGCGGCCGAAAATGCCTGCAGCAAGGACGTATTGATTGTCCAGCCACATCGCATGGCGGTGCGCGACGCCGATCATCGCGCCAGGCCCGCCGCCGACCATGCCGGCGACCAGTCGATCAGTCATGTCACCGAGTGTGTCGTTTGTTGCGGCGAAACGCTGGTGAACGCCGCAACAAACGACACAGTGGGTGCTACTTGTTCTGCGGGAAGCCTAGTTCGATTCCGCCGTGGCTGGGGTCGAGCCAGCGGCTGGTGATGGCTTTGCCGCGGGTGAAGAACTGCACGCCTTCGGCGCCGTGGGCGTGCGTATCGCCGAACAGCGAGGATTTCCAGCCGCCGAAGCTGTAGTAGGCCATCGGCACCGGGATGGGCACGTTGATGCCGACCATGCCGACCTCCACCTCGTTTTGGAAGCGGCGGGCGGCGCCGCCGTCGTTGGTGAAGATGGCGGTGCCGTTGCCGTACGGGTTGGAGTTGATGAGCTCGAGCGCCTCGTCGTAGGTCTCGACGCGCACCACCGACAGCACCGGGCCGAAGATCTCGTCGGTGTAGACGCTCATCTCAGGCTTCACATGATCGATCAACGTCGGGCCGAGCCAGAAGCCATCCTGACCACCGTCGGCCGTGACGGTGCGGCCGTCGACGACGATCTTGGCGCCGTCGGCCTCACCGGCGTCGATGTAGGAGGCGACCTTGTCGCGGTGGGCCTTGGTCACCAGCGGGCCCATGTCGGCGTCACCGGTGCCGTCGCCGATCTTGAGCGGTGTGGTGCGCTCGGCGATCTTGGCGACCAGGTCGTCGGCGATCGGGCCGACCGCGACGGCCGCTGAGATGGCCATGCAGCGTTCGCCGGCCGAGCCGAAACCGGCGTTGACCATCGCGTCGGCGGCCAGGTCCAGGTCGGCGTCGGGCAGGATCACCGCGTGGTTCTTGGCGCCGCCGAGGGCTTGGACGCGCTTACCGTGCGCGGTGCCGGTTTGGTAGACGTACTGCGCGATCGGGGTGGAGCCGACGAAGGACACCGACTTGATCGCCTTGTTGGTGAGCAGTTCGTCGACAGCGGTCTTGTCGCCCTGCAGGACGTTGAACACACCCGGCGGCAGCCCGGCCTCGGCCCATAGCTGCGCCAGCCACAGCGAGGCCGACGGGTCCTTCTCCGACGGCTTGAGGACGACGGTGTTACCGGCGGCGATCGCGATCGGGAAGAACCACATCGGCACCATGGCGGGGAAATTGAACGGGGAGATGATGCCGACCGGGCCGAGCGGCTGGCGGATGGAGTACACGTCGACCTTGGTCGAGGCGTTCTCGGTGAAGCCGCCCTTCAGTAAGTGCGGGATGCCGCAGGCGAATTCGACGACCTCCTGACCGCGGCTGACTTCACCGAGCGCGTCGGAGACCACCTTGCCGTGCTCGCTGGTGATGATCTCGGCCAGCTCGCCCTTTCGCGCGTTGAGCAACTCGCGGAAGTTGAACAAGATCTGGGTGCGCTTGGTCAGGGACGTATCCCGCCACGCCGGGAACGCCGCCGCCGCGGCGTCGATCACCGCGCGGGCGTCCTCCACGCTAGCCAACGCCACCTCGCCGGTGACCTCACCCGTCGCCGGGTTGGTCACGGGTGACGTGTTGTCGCCGGTGCCTGCGTACGCCTTGTTGTTGATCCAATGGGTGATTGTGTTGGCAGCCATAGTCTTTCTCAGTTCGTGTATTTGTTGACGAAGTCGGTCATGGTTTTCAGTTGGTAGCGCGATACCTCGTGGGCGTTCTCGTCTTCGGCGAAGACTGAGGACACCATGACGGTGTCGGGGCGGTCGTAGAAGTCGATCTCGGCAAGCCCGCCGAAGAATTCGTCCCAATCGACGTCGCCGTCGCCGATCTTGAGGTGTTGGTGTACCCGCGCCGGGTTGCCGGGCGGGTTGGTGATGTAGCGCAGTCCGTGGCTGCGGCGGTGATCCATGGTGTCGGCGACGTGCACCAGCCGCAGCCTGTCGCCGGCGGCGCGGATGATCTCGGCCATGTTGCCGCCCATGTGATAGGTGTGGCAGGCGACGTAGACCATTCCGACGTTCTGCGAGTTCAGACCGCGGATGATGCGCAGCGCCTCCAGCCCGTCCTCGACGAAATCGTCGGGGTGCGGGTCGATCCGGACGTCGATGCCTTCGCGTTCGAAGATCGGCAGCAGCTCCTCCATCGAGCGGAAGAACGCGCGCTCGGACTCCTCCGCTTTTTCGGGGCGCCCGGAGAACTCGGTGTTGACGACGTTGACGCCGAGGTCGACGGTGATCTGAATGACGCGTTTCCAGTTGCGCACCGCGGCCTCGCGGGCATCCTCGTCGGGACCCGACCAGCGCAGCACCGGCAGCACCGACGCAATCCCGACACCCGCGTCGGCGCAGGCCTTGCGGAACTTCGCGACCAGGTCGTCATCGGCGCGGGGATGGTTGAAGAACGGGATGAAATCCCGATGCGGAGTCAACTGTAAGTACTCGTAGCCCAAATCAGCAACCACCGACGGGAACTCGAGCAACTCGAAGTCGTGATGAAACGGCGTGGGATCAAGGGCAATCTTCATCTCAGGTACCCACCGGCTCGGCCAGCTCGACCGCGACGCGCTCGCCGGACTCCAGCGACCGCACACCCGCTGCGCACACCGCCGCGGCGGCGTACCCGTCCCATGCCGTTGGCCCGTCGACGTTCGTGCCGGACCGAATCGCATCGACCCACCGCTGCACCTCGATGTCGTAAGCCGTCCCAAAGCGTTCGCGGAAACCCGGTGTGACCTGGCCCAAACCGATTGTTGCGCTTCCGTGTTCACCGACGACTTCGGCGCGGACCTCGTAGGCGACACCGGTGGTGACGAACACCTCGACATCGACGTGGCGACCGCTCCGCGTTCGGAAGATCGCGATCTGCGGGTCCTGGAGTCCGTCGGGTGCACCGGGATTGGGTGTCGGCTTGATGATCTGAACCGACGCGATCTCCTCGCCGAAGAGGAACCGCGTCACGTCGACCTCGTGCACCAGCGAGTCCTTGACGATCATTGCGGAGTTGAAGCTCGGCGGCACGGCCGGGTTGCGGTGCACACAGTGCATGACCAGCGGCTGGCCCAGCTCGCCGCCGTCGATCGACGCCTTCAATCGCTCGTATTCCGGGTCAAAGCGGCGCATGAATCCCACTTGGATGAGCGGTTTTTCGAGCTCCGACTCACGCCGCACCACCTCCAGCGAAGTCTCCACCTCGGTGGTCAACGGCTTCTCACACAACACCGGCATACGGTGCTCCAGGCACGCGAGAAGTTGCTTCTCGTGCGTCGGACCGGGGGTGGCCAGCAGCACCGCGTCGACGTCGTCGGCGGCGATCGCGTCGAACGGGTCGTTGGCCACTCGGGCACCAGGAACCGCTCTCGCGATTTCGGCTGCCTTCTCCGGCAGGTAGTCGTTGACGACGGTGACTGATGCGCCGCTGATTCGGCTGGTGATGCGGGCGACGTGGTCGGCGCCCATCACACCAACGCCCAGCACGGCAATGCGCAAATCTGACATGGTCTTTCGACTCCTAGAACTTCACCGAGCGAACACCGCACGACCCGAGATAGGTGCGGGTGCGCTGCGCGATCGGCAGGGGCTGATCGGGATCACACGGGTACATGTCCTGCTCGACGATCGCGAACACGTCGATGCCGAGCTTTTCGACGGCGTCAAGCAGCGGCGGCATCTCGGGGATGCCCCGTGGCGGTTCGGTCATCGCGCCGAGCTTGACCGCCTCACCGAACGGCAGGTCCTCGGCCTCGACCTTGGCGCGCACCTCGGGATCGACCTGCTTGAGATGCAGGTACCCGATTCGGTCGGGGGCGCGGTTGATGATCGCGAGGTTGTCGCCACCGCAGTAGCTTATGTGGCCGGTGTCCAGGCACAGGTTCACGTATTCGGAGTTCGTGCCGTCCAGGAAGCGGTAGACGTTCTCTTCGGTGTCGACGTGGCTGTCGGCGTGCGGGTGGTACTGCGCTCGCACGCCGTACTTTTCGAACATCGCCTTGCCGAGGTCGTTCATGCCGCCGGTCTTCTTGCGCCACTGTTCGGCCGTGAGGTTGCGGTCCTCGAGCACTTCGCCGGTGGCGGGGTCGCGCCACATCTCGGGAATGACGACGACGTGCTTGCCGCCGACGGCAGCAGTCAGCTTCGCGACGTCCTCGATCTGCTTCCACACCGCGTCCCACGAATGGTCCTGGTGCAGGTGTTCGAAGACTGTCCCCGCCGAGAGCTTCAGGTTGCGGGATGCGAGTTCGTCGGACAGCTTGTGCGGGTCCGTGGGCAGATAGCCGTACGGCCCCAACTCGATCCACTGATAACCCGAAGCGGCCACCTCGTCGAGAAAGCGGGTGTACGGCGTCTGGTTTGGGTCGTCGGGGAACCATACGCCCCACGAGTCGGGTGCTGAGCCGACGAGAATGGTGCTCATTCGGAGGGCCTTACGAACGGGCGCTGGATTTTTTTCCACTCGGCATATGTCTCATAGGCCTTGCGGGTGGAGTCCAGCGCGGAGGTCTGGCTCACCGGGACGTCCCACCAGGACTCGCTGTCCGGTGCGTAGACAAGTGGGTCGGTCTCGACGTGGATGACGGTGGTGTGCTCGTTGGCCTTGGCCACCTTCACCGCGTCGGTGAACTCCGCGGCCGTCGTCGCGCGGATCACCTCGGCACCGAGGCTGGCGGCGTTGGCCGCCAGGTCGACGGGCAGCTTGGCGCCGTCCAGCCGACCGTCGGCGCCGCGATAGCGGTATGAGGTGCCGAATCGCTGCGAGCCCAACGACTCCGACAGCGAGCCGATCGAGGCGAAGCCATGGTTCTGCACTAACACCACGATCACCTTCACGCCCTCTTGAACCGCGGTGACCAGTTCGGTCGCCATCATCAGATACGAGCCGTCGCCGACCATGACGAACACGTCGCGGTCGGGGCTGGCCATCCTGATGCCGATGCCGCCGGCCACCTCGTATCCCATGCAGGAGTAGCCGTATTCGACGTGATAGCCCTTGCGGTCGCGGGTGCGCCACAGCTTGTGCAGATCACCCGGCATCGAGCCCGCCGCGCAGACCACCACGTCGCGCGGATCGGACAACGTGTTCGCCAGTCCGATCACCTGGCTCTGGTTCAGCGCCCTGCCGTCGTCGTCCACGCGGTAGGCAGCCGAGACCGTCGCATCCCAGTCTTTGGCGAGTTCAGCTGTGCGTGCCCGGTATTCGTCGCTCACCGAGTAAGCGCCCAACGCAACCGACAAGGTGTCGATCGCCTCTCGCGCATCGGCGACGACGGACAGCCCGCCCTGCTTGACGGAGTCGAACGACGCGACGTTGACGTTGACGAACCGCACCGTGGGGTCGTTGAAGGCGGTGCGGGAGGCGCTGGTGAAATCGCCGTAGCGCGTGCCGATCCCGATCACGACGTCGGCCTCGGCGGCCAGTGCGTTGGCGGCGGTCGTCCCGGTAGAACCGATCGCGCCGACAGACTGCGGATGGTCGTACCGCAGCGACCCCTTGCCGGCCTGCGTCTCCGCCACCGGTACGCCGGTCTTTTCTACGAATGCCGCCAAGGCGTCGTTGGCGCCGGAGTAGATGACGCCGCCGCCCGCAACGATCAACGGGCGCTGCGCCGACCCAATCACCTCGGCGGCCCTGGCGATGACCGAGCGCTCAGGCACCGGCCGTGCGACGTGCCAAGTTCGTTCGACGAACAGCGATTCCGGCCAGTCGTGCGCTTCGGCCTGCACGTCCTGGGGCAGCGAGATCGTGGCCGCGCCGGTTTCGACCGGGTCGGTGAGCACGCGCATCGCACCCAGCAGGGCGGAAGGCAACTGTTCGGGGCGCCACACCCGGTCGAAGAAGCGTGACAGCGGTTTGAACGCGTCGTTGACGGTTAGTTCACTGTCGTTGGGCGCCTCGAGCTGTTGCAGGACGGGCGCGCTGACCCGGGTGGCGAAGGTGTCCGACGGCAGCAGGAGCACAGGCAGCCGGTTGATGGTGGCCAGCGCCGCGCCGGTCAGCATGTTGGTTGACCCCGGACCGATGCTGGCCGTCACCGCCCACGCCTGTAACCGGTCCTTCTGGCGGGCATATGCCGCCGCGGTGTGGACCATCGCTTGCTCGTTGCGGCCCAACACATATCGCAGCGCGGGCTCGGTCCCGGTCTGCGCGGCCTGGACTTCGGTCTCCAGCAATGCCTGGCCGATGCCGGCCACGTTTCCATGGCCGAAGATGCCGAAGCAACCGGCGAAGAACTTGCCACGCTCACCGTCGCGCTCGACGTATTGGTTGGCGAGGAACCGAATTGTCGCCTGGGCGACGGTGAGCCGCACGGTCGGCTCGGCGTCTGCCGTCTTGAATGCGGATGATTTGGAGACCACGTCACACTCCTCGTGAACGCAGGGGCAGCCGGGGGTCGACGTCCTGGTGGTCCCAGGTGCCGCGCAGCCAGGCGTGTTCGGGATCGTCGACGATCTTCCATGCCCTTTCCTGGCCGGGGCCTGCCATCACATTCAGGTAGTACATGTGGTAGCCGGGCGCGGCGACGGACGGGCCGTGATAGCCATGCGGGACGAGGACGACGTCGCCGCTGCGGACCTCTTCGAGCACCTCGATCGGACGTTCTGGTGTGCCGTAGACGCGGTGATAACCGAAGCCGCGGGAAAGGCTTGGGCCCGAGTCGATCTCGAAGTAGTAGATCTCCTCCAGCGCCGACTCGACCGGAGTGTTCTCGTCGTGCTTGTGCGCCGGGTAGCTCGACCAGTTGCCGCCGGGTGTGATGACCTCGCACGCGATCAGCGAGTCTGCTTCGAAAACCCCTGCGGTGCCGAAGTTGTGCACCTGTCGGCTGCAGTTGCCGGTGCCACGAAGCTCGACGGGCACGTCCGCGGCGGCCACCCGCCGGTTGGGTAGCTGCCGCGTGGCGCGGGCACCGCAAATGGCAATACGGCCCTCGCCGCGCAGTGTGTAGGAGTTCTGGGTGCCGATGTAGACCATGTCGGCAGGGCCGTCGAAAACCGATGCGCGCGGGGACAGGTCGAAGGCTTCGTTGCCGGACTCAATCGCTCCGTGGCCGGACAGCGGCAGGATCATCACCTCGGTGTCGCCGGTGTCCAGTGTGAGCTCCTGCGGGGACTCCAGTTCCACTACCTTGAGGCTGGCCTCGGTCCAGCCGGCCGACTCGGGGGTGACGTCGACGGTGTATGGGGGAGTGGCGCTGCGCGCGGGGATGTAGTACTTGCTGTGCATGCTCAAGTCCTCCCCGTCGCTTCGCTCGCCCCAGCCCTCACCATCGAGACGGCGGTCGCGACCGCGGAGCTGACATCGTCGTCGGCCGGATAGAGCAGTGTGCGGCCGACGATGAGGCCGCGCACCGACGGCAGCCCGAGCGCCTTCTCCCAGCTGGCGAATGCCTCGTCGGGATCGGCGGGATCGCCGCCAAGCAGCAGGGTCGGCAGGGTCGTCGACTCCATCACCCGGTCCATCTCGTCGACCACCGGCAGCTTCATCCAGGTGTATGCCGAGGTCGAGCCGAGGCCCTGGCCGATGTGGATCGACTTGATCACCGCGTCAGGCGACAGGTCGTTGCGGACCTTGCCGTCGACCCGCGACGACATGAACGGCTCGACCATGGCGATCAGCCCGTGTGACGCCAGCTCGTCGACGGCCCGCGCGCACGCCTCGAGGGTGGCGACGGTGCCAGGATCGCCGAGATCGATGCGGCACAACATCTTTCCGCCGTTCATTCTGGCGGCGGCGGTGGCCGCGGCGGTGGCCGCGGTCATCCTGTCGTCGAGCTCGAACTGCGCGCCTGCCAGGCCACCGCGGTTCATCGACGAGAACACCACCTTGTCGTCCAGCGCGCCAAGCAGCACCAGGTCGTCGAGGATGTCGGCGGTGGCCAGCACACCGTCCACGCCGGGGTCTGCAAGCGCGGCGCGCAGCCGGTCGAGGAGGTCGGTGCGGCTGTTCATCGCCGTGGCCCGCGCGCCCACCGCGAGCGCACCGCGGGCGGGATGGTCGGCGGCGACGATCATCAGCCTGCCGCTACCGCGCACGGTCGGCCGAGTAGTGCGGTTCTGCCACGCGCGCGCGATCGCGCCGGGGTCGGTTGCGCGCAGTTCGGTGATCGCGGTGTAGTCAGCGCAAACCGGCGCATCACTGTGCCTAGACATTGACGGCCTCCGCCGCGGTCTGCTCGGCAAGCTCAGCCACCTCGGCGGCTGTCGGCATCGCCGTCGAGCACTCCAGCCGCGATGCGACGATGGCCCCCGCGGCATTGGCGTAGCGCAGCGTCTTCTCCAGGGGCCACCCGTGCAGCAGCCCGTGGCAGAGGCTGCCGCCGAACGCATCGCCCGCGCCGAGGCCGTTGACCACGTCGACCTCGTTGGGCGCCACCATTACCGACGAGTGCCGGGTCTTGCCGAGCACACCGCGCGGGCCCTGCTTGACGATCGCCAGCTCGACGCCGAGGTCGAGCAGTGCATCGGCGGCCTTGCGTGGGTTGTGTTCACCGACGGCGATCTCGCACTCCTCACTGTTGCCGACCGCCACCGTCACATGCTGCAGGGCGCGCTGGACCTGCTCGGTCGCCGCGGCAGGCGACTCCCAGAACATCGGCCGGTAGTCCAGGTCGAGGACAGTAAAGGACTTACGCTCGCGCGCTTCCCATGCGGCGAAATGCGCACTGCGACTTGGCTCCTCGGACAGCCCGGTGACCGTCGACCAGTACAGCCGTGCGGAGCGCACTGCGTCGGTGTCTATCTCGTCGGCGCGGACCTGTAGGTCGGGTGCGCTGGGACGGCGATAGAAGTACAGCGGAAAGTTGTCAGGCGGAAAGATCTCGCAAAACGTGACCGGGGTCGGGTACTCGCTGTGGGTAGCCACGTAGCGGTTGTCGACTCCCAGATTGGCCAGCTCGCCGCGGACATAGCTGCCGAACGGGTCGTCGCCGACGCCGGAGATCAGCGCGGCGCGGTTGCCCAACCGGGCCGCGGCCACCGTGACGTTGGCGGCGCTGCCACCCAGAAACTTTCCAAACGTCGTGACGTCCTCCAGCCCAACACCGACCTGCAGGGGATAGATGTCGACGCCGCAGCGCCCGATAGCGAGGACGTCAAATGGCTGCAAGGTACTCAATGTCAGCCTTCCGAGGGTTTAAGTGATCGACTCGGTATCGACTGTGCCCGCGTCACGCGGCGCTGTCAATACTTTGTCCTGACATTCGGTCATTTAAGTATTTGGCGTAAGGGTCGGCGCCGGGCGCCCCGACCACGGACTCGTCAAACGGCAGCAGGCGGCCGCTTCCGGAACATCCATGATGTCGGGGTGGCAATTGCGCGGTGAGGTGCCGGTCGCTCGCTGCCTGACCACCAGGCTGCAAGGGCGTGCGGAATGCCGTGGCTCAGCGCCTACTGTGCCACCGCGACGGTGTCGACGTCGATCAGCCTTTAGGAGTCGCCACCACGGGTGTTGGGGTTACAGGGAGCGCGCCGCCCTCGGCGCGCAGCAGACCCATCAACGGCAGTGTTTCGACGCATTCAGCCGATTCTGAGTCACCGGCGAGTTTTGACTGCCCTTCGATGACGACATGAGGTGGGCTTGCACCACTGCCAGCGAATCCCGGACACACTCGTCGCCCCCCTAAAACACCGGCTCGAATCGCTTGATTCTTTCTGGCGGTGATGCCACGACGCGCGGGTCTTCACCTGCGGTCGAGCCGAGGGTTTCGTGCCTCCGCGGCGCGTGTCATCGGCCCCGCGGCGAAGGCAGAGCTGCTGCAGGCGGTTGCTCGTAGTGGACGGATGTCGTGATGTATTGACAATCGATCAGCACATGTCCAGACTTCACTCACACGACACGCCGGGGTCGGTGCAGGTTCACCGTAGGCGCCCCGAACGGGTCTGAAATTTGCTCGATGGAGAGAGCACGTGGCAGTAGTTGCAGCAAACAACTTGTCCGCGGAAGCCGGTGTGGCTGAAGATGGGATTAAGAGCTACTACGCTCCCCGACTACGGGCGGCGATTGTGGGCACCGGCGGAATTTCCCGCATTCACGGCTGGCGTCTACAGGACCTCGGTTCGACCGTCGTCGGTGTCTGCGGGCGCGAAGTGACGAATGCCCGCTCGGTTGCGAACGATTTCCGTCCTGCTGGACGGTTCGATGAGCCGGGCGGCCACATCTCGACCAGTGTGCCGGTAGATGCCTTCGATGACCTCGGCGCCATGCTCGACCAAACCAAGCCCGACGTACTTCACGTCTGCAGCCCGCACGGATTACACGCGGCGCACGCCATCGAAGCGGTCAAGCGCGGAATCCATGTCATTGTCGAAAAGCCTTTGGCGACCGACGAGGCCGACGCGCAGGCTGTGATCGCCGCTGCGAAGGACGCCGGCGTGCACGCTGCCGTCTGCTTTACCAAGCGTTCGTACCCGATGGTCGCCGAATTGCGCGCACGAATCCTGGCCGGCGAACTCGGTCAGGTCAACGCCATTCGCGGCGGATTCCTGTCCTGGGATTCCAATCACGACAACTGGGGTTGGGGATTTGACCCCAAGGTCGCCGGAACCTCTTACGCCACAGCTGATCTCGGCGTGCACTGGCTCGACCTTGCCGAGCACGTCACCGACCGCCGCATCACCCAGGTCGATGCCCGGTTCTCCACGTTGCGTCCCACCCGGTATCGGAACGGTCAGCCGGTAAAGGTGGACGCCGAGGACTACGTGCGGATCTTCCTGGACTTCACCGGCGGCGCAGTCGGTTCTGCGACGTTTTCGGGTGTCACAGCCGGTGAGCCGAATGGCTGCTCGATCGACGTCGACGGCATCGATGGTGGCTTCGGTTGGAAGGTCGATCGTCCCAACGAAATCATCCATCGCCGTGCTGACGGATCCGTGGGAACCATCATCCGGAACCCAGAAGCCTTGGCGCCTGCTGCCGCCCGCCTGTCGTTCTCGCCGGCAGGTCACGCCGAGGGCTTCGGCGACGCCTTCCGAAATCTGTTTCGCGACGTTTATTCGGCGATCGGTGGAGCCGACGTCTGCTATCCGACTCTTACCGACGGGTATCGCATGGTTGCCATGGTCGAGGCAATCCAAACGAGTGCACGGACCCGAAGGGCGGTCAGCATTGACTAGTTTCCCGGTAGACGAACTCCTGGCAAAGCCCGCGGGCAGTACGGCCGAGCGTGCGAACGCGATCGAATTGCGGGGCGTGGGAAAGACTTACGGCGACGAGATGGCGTTGCACCCCGTCGACCTCGATATCCTGGATGGGGAGTTCTTCTGCCTGCTGGGTCCGTCCGGTTGCGGGAAGACGACGACGCTGAACATCATCGGTGGCTTTGTCCAGCCGTCGTCCGGTGTAGTCCGGATCGGCGGAGAGGATATGACCAAACGACCGCCCAACCGGCGCCCCGTCAACACGGTCTTCCAGTCCTACGCGTTGTTCCCGCATCTGAATGTCGTTGAGAATGTGTCCTTTGGGCTGAGGATGGCCCGGGTGCCCAAGAACGAACAGCGCGACCGGGCGAGGGAAGCCCTGGAGCTGGTTGGTCTGGGAACGTTCGCCGAGCGGCCGGTCAGCCAGCTTTCCGGTGGCCAGGCCCAACGCGTCGCGATCGCCCGCGCGCTGGTCAATAAGCCAAGCGTTTTGCTGCTCGATGAACCGCTCGGTGCCCTCGATCTGAAACTGCGCAAGCGACTGCAGACCGAGCTGTCGCTGATCCAGCGCCATGTCGGCACGACGTTTGTGTTCGTCACACATGATCAGGAAGAGGCGATGGCGCTCGCGGACCGCATCGTGATACTCAACGACGGCCGTATCGAGCAGATCGGAACTCCGGAGGAGATCTACCGCCGGCCTGCCAGTCTGTTTGCCGCCGACTTCATCGGAGAGTCGAACATCTTGCACGGCAAGAAGGACGGCGACACCTTCGTAGTGAAAAACGGTGCCAGGGTACCGATCTCAGCGCAGGCGCCCGACGCCGTCACCTCGCTGGTAATCCGGCCCGAGGCCCTGCAGATCGGCAAAGACGGATTCATCGGCGCACAAGTACTTTCGCGTGGATACCTCGGATCAATCACACGCATGGTGCTTCAGCTGGAGAATTCGGAAATGCAAGTGGTGTTGTCATTGAACGACGATGACATACGGAATCTAGCCGAAATCGGCCTTGAAACAGGTGAATTCGTGAAGTTGTCCTGGTCGAAGGAAGCAGCCCATCCTCTGTAGAGGTCAATTGAGAGTCAGGAAGTCGCAATGTCCGGAATCGCTGATATCAAACTAGACCGCCGCTCGTTCGTCCGGGGAGCGCTGATGTTGGGCGCGGCAAGTCCGCTCCTGTTGTCGGCGTGTTCTTCCGGGAGCGATTCATCGAGTGGCGGTGGGTCCGGCTCCGGCGGGGACGTCAACTGGCTGACCTGGTCGGACCACTACTCCAATGACCAGCTCGCCAAGGTTGCCTCGAGTACCAAGATAACTGGCCGTCCGAAGCTGTTCTCTGACAACGCCGATGCTTTCCTACAGCTCAAGCAGACCGGACCCCAGTTCGATATAGTCTCGGCCGACGCGCTCTGGGTCAAGAAGTATATGGAGAGCGGCCTGATCGAACCGTTCGACCTGGGTTCGATCTCGTCGAGCTCCGAGCTGTACTCGATGGCCAAGAACTTCGACTTCCTCAACGATCCGAAGGGTGCCCTCGGATACCCGTTCTCGTGGTCGACAGTGCAGATCTACTACAACCCGGACAAGATCAAAACTCCGCCGACATCCTGGGAGTCACTGACCGATCCGATGTACAAGGGCCTGATCGTCGCGGAGAACATCCCGACCGACCTGATGGCGATCGCAGGGATCGCCACCGGTTCCAAGTCTCCTTACGCGCAGACGCCCGAGCAGATCTCGGCCGCGTCCAATTTCCTGGGAGCCCTCAAACCCAACGTGGTCAAGCTCGCGTCACAAAACAACGAGATCGTGACGATGATGGCCAGTGGGGAAGCCGCTATTGGTATCTCGAATCTCGGTACCGACGTGCGCGTCAAGGACGCCGGCGGCCCCGCGCTCAAGTCGGCGTACCCGCCAGAAGGCACGATCGGCTTCATCGACTCGGAGATGATCACCGCCAAGGGAGCAAATAAGCCGCTTGTCAAGCCGTTCCTGGATGCGATGCAGAAATCCGAGTGGATCGTGCAGAACTTCACCACGAACTGGCGCCCGCTGTTCAACGAGGCGGCGGCCAAGACTCTGACGGCCGATCCGAAGACAGCGGACAACGCCAAGAGGCTCTTTATGGACAACCCGGAGAAGGCGTTGGAAATGACCCTCAAGGGCCCGGCCCAGGACCAGCAGGCGTACACCGAGGCGTTCAACAAGGTCTTCGGGGCGTGACATGACCGTTGCCTCCACCGCCCGCGATGCGGGCGGGGGGCCGGGTCAGACAAAACGACGACGTGCTGACGTCAAGAAGGAACGCCGAGACTGGCGTCAGTACGTCGGGTTTGCGCCGGCCGCAATCCTTTTCGGAGTCTTCTTCATCGCTCCGTTGTGCCTGATCGTCGTCTATTCGTTCTGGGTCACCAAGAACTACGAGTTGGTCCCGGCCTTCACCAAGAACAACTACGCCACGATCATCACGACGACCACGTACGTGAAGACGTTCGGTAAGACGGTGCTGATGGCCTTCCTTGCCACGATGACCGCGCTGGCACTGGCGTTCCCGTTTTGTTACTGGCTGGTGCGCTATGTACCCAAGAGACTGCAGCGGGTACTGATTCTTCTTGTGGTCCTGCCGTTCTGGACCAGCTATCTGCTGCGGGTCTACTCGTGGGTGGCGATCTTGGGTGACCACGGTGCGATCAACTCGTTGCTCAAGGCGCTTGGCCTGACCCACCAGCCGATTCGGCTGTTCCTGTACGACAACCCTGGCGTATTCATCGTCCTGGTCTACCTGTACTTTCCGTTCGCGGCGCTGACGCTGTATGCATCGCTGGAGCGGTTCGATTGGCGGCTCCTGCACGCCGCCGTCGACCTGGGTGCATCGCCGATGCGGGCCATCGCCAACACCCTTCTCCCGCAGATGCGCCTGGCGATGGTGACAGCCGGAATCTTTGTGTTCATACCCATTCTGGGTGAGTACCTCGCACCTGCGGCGATCGGCGGTACCAATGGCGTGTTGATGGGAAACCTGGTCGCCAACTTCTTCTCCGGCTACTTGCTCCCGCTGGGATCGGCGGCCAGCGTGCTGATCGCGATGGTGATCCTCATCGTACTGATCCTGTTCCGGCGCAGCCTCGATACGAAGGACATCTATGTCTGACGATCTGCAGGCGGTGAATCCGCGGGCCCGGCTGTTCCGAATTCTTCTGTCGGTCTACGGCGTCGGAATTTACATCTTCCTGTTCGCTCCGATAGCCGTGCTGATCCTGTTGTCGTTCAACTCTTCTACTGTGGTCGGATTCCCGATGGCGGGCTTCACAACAAACTGGTATGCCAGGCTGTCTCACGACGCCGTCATTCTGGATGCGCTCGAAAAGTCATTGTTTGTCGCCTTCTGGGTAACCGTGCTAGCGACGCTCATCGGTACCGCGGCGGCTTTTCCGCTGGTTCGCGCCAACATCAAAAATCGTGGCGGGGTGCGGGTTTTCATCACACTGCCGATCATGATGCCGGGTCTGCTCATCGGCGTGGCCATCTTGGTGCTGGCGACGAATGTGCTGCACATCCAGCCTTCATTGCGGGTAGCGATCATCGGACAGACTGTGCTGGCGACACCGTTCGTCATCCTGGTGGTGTCGTCCCGGCTGGAGGCATTGGACCGCAACCTCGAGCGCGCCGCCGCCGACCTGGGTGCCAACCCACTGCAGCGACTCCTATTCGTGGTCCTGCCACTCATATATCCGGGCATCATCGCCGGGGCGCTGATAGCACTCACGCTCTCGTTGGATGAGTTCATCGTCACCAACTTCATCATCGGCGCGGATCAGACGCTGCCGATCTACATCTACAACCAGCTCAAGTTTGGCATCACGCCGGAGGTGAACGCCCTGGCGACGTTGATGCTGCTCGGCACGCTGGCCGTGGCCGGCGGAACGTTCGGGGCGCTGCGCCTGGTCAAGGTGCTGGCCTCGGTCACCAAGAACACCAAACGATTGGAAGAACCCGCAAGTGCAGAAGTGTGACGTTTCGGTAGTGCTCGAGGCCTTCCTCGACCAGTCCCTCGAGGAGACGCTGACCTGGCTGAGTACCGAGGTACCAGAGGTCACTGCCATCGAGGTCGGTGCCGGGGGCTATGCCCCGCACCCCCATCTGGATCCCGACGACCTGCTCACCGATGCATCGGCACGACGGGCTTGGCTGGGCACACTCGAAGACCACGGCATCAAGCTGGACGCGCTGAATGTGTGGGGCAACCCGCTGCATCCCGACAAGGCGATCGCCGACGATCACGACGCGGCGCTGCGCCGGGCGGTGCGGTTGGCGGGTGAGCTTGGTACCGGCACGATCGTGGCGATGTCGGGTGCTGCCGCGGGTGCCGCAGGCGACCGTGCCGCGGTGTTCGGTGCCGGGGGCTGGCTCCCGTATCTGGAAGGCGTGCACGACCGTCAGTGGGAGGAGTCCGTGGTTCCGTACTGGTCCGAGCTGTCGGAGTTCGCAGCCAAGGAGAACCCCGACGTCAAGATCTGCATCGAGCTGCACCCGGGCACGACCGTCTACAACGTGGAGACCTTCGAGAAGTTCATCACTCTCGGTGAGAACCTTTATGCGAACCTCGATCCCAGCCACTTCTTCTGGATGCAGATGGATGCCGACCGGGTCGTCGAGCGGATCATGCCGCGCATCGGCCACGTACACGCCAAGGACGTGACCTTCAACGAGGATGCCCTCGGTCTCAACGGCCTGCTCGACCACCGATGGCCCACCCGCCCGGAGAACATGCCGTGGAACTTCTCGGTTCCCGGCCACGGCAAGGACGCCGCATGGTGGCGCCAGTTCATCGCGCGCTTCGACGGCTCCGCGGTCCAGGCGTTCTCCATCGAGCACGAGGATCCGTTCGTCGACTCGAAGACCGGAGTCAAGGAGAGCGCAGTTCTGATCAAGTCCGCGCTTGCGGGATCCCACTAAGCGCCGCAACCGAAAACAGGAGGCAGACCCAATGACAGACCGACTCAGGGTAGGTGTCGTCGGTGCCGGAGTAATCGCGCAGGTCATGCATCTGAATTATCTGCGTGAATTATCCGACCGCTTCGAAATCGTTGCACTGTGCGATATCTCGGGTGAGAACGCCGCGAACAACGCGCAGCGGTACAACATTTCGACGACGTTCACTGACTGGCGGGAAATGCTTGAAAACGCGGACATCGACGCCGTCTTCATTCTGACCTCGGGCAGTCATGCACCGATCGCCATCGCCGCGGCGAAAGCGGGCAAGCACGTCTTGGTGGAGAAGCCGATGTGCTTCTCCGTCGCCGAAGGTCTGGAGATGAAGGCCGCCGCCGAGGAGGCAGGGGTGACGTTGATGGTCGCCTACCCCAAGCGTTACGACCCGGCATTCGAGCGCTTCCGCGAGGTCGCGGTGAATGTCGCGGAGCCACGGCTCATGCGAGTCACCACGTTCGAGTCGCCTTTCCTCCCGTACATCGGCCACTACGCGCTGACACCGGTCGCGCCGATCCCGAAGGATGCGATTGCGAACTTCACCGCGGAGACCCAGGCCAGCATCACCCGCGCAATCGGCGAGGCGAACCCGTTCCTGCGCGAGGAATATCACCTGGTTCTGCTGGACACGCTTGTCCACGAGCTCAACACCGTGCGTGGCGTACTCGGTGAACCGACCAGCCTGGAGTATGTGGACATGCAGAGCGGTCAATTGACCGTTGTTCTCAAGTTCGGCGAACTGTCGGTGGCGATCCACTGGATGGATCTGCCCGGCATCACCCGCTACGAAATGGAATTCGCGCTATTTGGCCCGCAGCAGCGCGTGACCTTGAGCTTTCCTTCGCCGTTCCTTCGCAGCGCACCGGCGACCGTCGAGATCGTCGAGGGCGAAACTGGTACAACCAAGTCGCGCAGTATCAGTGAGATCACATCGTATGAAAGCGCTTTCAAGCTCGAGCTGGAAGCCTTCCACCGCTGCGTGGCAACCGGGGAGGTCCCGGCCACGAGCGCCGAAGACGCAATTCACGACCTCGCGCTGTGCGAGGCCATCATCCGATTCGTCCAAGACCGGCGACCGATCACAGACCCGAGCGCAATCCCGGCGCTGGCGTCTGCCAATTAGAAAGACACGAAACATGAGCAACGACAACGGCATCATCGTCGCGAACGCCCCTGTCAGCTATGGCGCTTTCGAGGTCACCATCGGGTTCGACCCGAATGTTCCCGATGGCGACGATATCCTGGATCAGGTCAGCGCCGCCGGGTACGCCGGCATTGATCTCGGCCCCGTCGGTTACCTGGGCAGCACCGAAAATCTCGGCGCCAAGCTTGCCAAGCGTGGGCTGGGCCTGGCGGGTGCCTACCTGGAGCTGCCCTACGCGGACCCGGAATTGTTGGAGAAGACGCTTCCCGAACTCGACGCGATGCTCGATATCTTCGACTCGATCAAGTCGCTCGGGCTCGGCCCCGACCCGCGTCCGACGCTGGCGGACCTGGGTGTCGGCGATGGCGCCGATTTCCGTCGCAACAACCCAGGCTCAGGAGTGCGAAACCCTGCAAGCGGATACACCGATGAGCAGTGGGCGATGTTTGCGAAGGGGATGGCAGTTGTGGTTGATCGGTGCCGCTCGCGTGGCTACCAGCCGGTGTTCCACAACGAGACGGGCACCTTTGTCGAAGCGCCCGCCGAGGTCAGCAAGATGCTGGAAGTCTCTGAAATCGGCCTGTGTATGGATGCAGGCCATTTCCTGGTCGGTGGCGGCGATCCCGTTGAGTACGTCAAGAAGTGGGGTGACCGGATCGACCATGTCCACATCAAGACCGCAGATCTGCCGCGGTTCCAGCAGGTTGTCGACGAGGGCTTGCCGACCAACGCGATTTGGGAGCGTGAGGTCTTCCCGAAACTGGGCGAAGGAGCGCTCGATGTCGATGCGTTCTTGGCTGCGTTACGTGAGATCGATTACGCCGGTTGGCTCGTCGTCGAGCAGGACATCTTCCCGACCACAGCGGAGCGCTTCGCGCGCGCAGCCGCCGACCAACGGGCGAACCGTGAGTTCCTGAAGGCACGTGGCCTGTGAGCGCACCTTTTCGGTTCGGTCTGATCGGTGGCGGTCGGATGGGCCGCACCCACTTGCGGGCCCTGGATGGTTCGACGGAAGTCACGGTGGTCGCAGTCACCGAGCCGGTGGAGACCGCGGCGGCGCCCCTTCGCGAGCAGGGTCTTGCGGTGTATCCGACGGTCGATGAGATGTTCGCCGATTCGGAGCTCGACGGCGTTCTGATCGCCGTGCCGACACCCCAACACATCGACATCACGCGTAGGTCTCTCGAAGCCGGTCTTCCCGTGTTGTGCGAGAAGCCATTCGGCCTGGTGCCGGATGAGGCGCGGGCGGTAGGCAAACTCGCGAGCGAACGGGAACTGGCCCTGCAGATCGCTTACTGGCGGCGATTCGTGCCGCACCTGACGACGCTTCGCTGCGATCTGGCCGACGGCAAGTACGGCGCCGTCCATTTCTTGGTGTGTTCACAGTGGGACGAGGCTCCGCCACCCCTGAGCTTCCGGCACTACAGCGGCGGTATCTACATCGACATGGGCGTCCACGAAATCGACCAAACGCTGTGGTTGCTCGGCCAGGATTTCACCGAGGTCAAGACGCAGGTGTTTCCGACCACCGAAGACCCGGGGGCCCAGAACGATGTCGACAGTGCGCAAGCGCTGGTGATGCTCTCGGACGGCACATCGACGGTGATATCGCTCGGCCGGTTCTACGAAGGCGGTGACATCGTCTCCGTGGAGCTTTACGGATCCAGGGGTCACACCCGTTTCGACGTGGTCTCGCCGGTGACCGGGGAAGGACCGCAGCTGCATGCCCTGAAGTTGCAGGCCGAGGCGTTCGCCCGGCAGGCACGCGGGGCAGCGCCGGAAGGTGCGACCGCTGAGGAAGCCGCTCGCGTGCTGGAACTAGCCCACGGTCTGACCGAAGCCGCCGGCATCCCGGTGGTGGGAGCACCCTAAGCCCCGTTGCGTGAAGGAGGTCCGATGTCAACGGCGCTGCCAAACGTGGTGTGCCAGATAGATGGAACATGGTGCGCCAGACAGATTGTTGGAAGGATCGCCGCATCGCCGAGCTGCCGATCCGTCGACGATGAATGTGCGCTCAACGAGAGCCGATGGCGTGGGACGTCAAATGACTCCGTGGTAGTCAAGATCGGCTTTCCGGAGGTAATTGATCGCTCGGTATCGACGATTCCCCGCGTGACTCAACCCCGTCAACAATTTGTCCTGACATTCTATCTTTCGATCATGCGATGTTAGGATGCAGCTACTGCTCATCTGGTCCCAGACGAGATCGGAGACGACGTGCCCATGACGGTGGAGCTCGACAGGTCCAGCCCTGTTCCTCTCTACTATCAGCTCGCTCAGGCCATCGAGGCTGCGATCCGTGACGGCGAGCTGGCGCCCGGCGATCGCTTCGAAAACGAACTGGCGCTGGCGAAACGGCTGACGTTGTCGCGGCCGACGACTAGGCGCGCCATCCAGGAGCTCGTCGACAAAGGCCTGTTGGTGCGCAAGCGGGGGGTGGGCACGCAGGTGGTGCAGAACCCCGTGCACCGTCGCGTCGAGTTGACCAGCCTGTTCGACGATCTCGCCCGCGCCGGCCAGGAGCCGACCACGCAGCTGCTCGATTACCGCGTCGGGCCGCCCGACGAAGAGGTCGCCCGCGAACTCACCCTGGCCGAGGACCGGGAGGTGGTGTCGATTCACCGGCTGCGCTGCGCCAACGGCGAGCCGCTCGCGGTGATGATCAACCATCTGCCCGCCGAGCTCGCGCCGGAACCGGACGAGCTGGAGAGCAACGGGCTGTACCAGTCGCTGCGGGCGCGCGGTGTGCACATTCGACTGGCCCGCCAGCGCATCGGCGCACGCGGGGCCACCCGCTCGGAGGCCCGGCTGCTCGGCGAGAAACCCAACGCGCCGTTGCTGACGATGGCACGAACCGCGTTCGACGACTCCGGTACCGCGGTCGAGTACGGCACCCACTGCTACCGGGCATCGCGCTACTACTTCGACACCACCTTGGTGGACCGCTAACTTCTCTGCTCGGCCCAAGAACTGAACGCGCTACGGAATCCTTCCAGGGCTGTAACGCTGTCGCCCGACGCCCAGGCCTCCATGCCGACGGTTCCGGCAAAGCCGATGTCTCGTAATGCCTTTGCAATCGCTGGGTAGTTGATCTCGCCGGTGCCCGGTTCACACCGGCCGGGCACGTCGGCGACCTGGATCTCGCCGATCGCGTCGCCGCAGCGCCGAACCAGCTCGATGAGATTCCCTTCGCCGATCTGCGCGTGATACAGGTCGAGCATCATCTTCACGTTCGGATGGCCGACGGCTTCGACGAGCGCGAGCGTGTCCTTGGCGCGGGCGAGTGGGACGCCGGGGTGGTCGACGATGGTGTTGAGGTTCTCCACGCAAAATGTCACGCCGGCCGTCGCGCCCAGCTCGCCGATGCGCTCCAGCGCGCGCAGCGCCGTCGTCCACATCTCGCCGGTGGCCCGGTAGCGGGGCCGCCCTGCCTTGCCGTCCACCAGCTCGGCGGTGTGAAGGTTGAGCCGCGGAACACCAAGTATCTCAGCGGCTTTGATCGACAGTTCGGCCGTCCGCACGACCTCGTCGGCGGATTGCGGGTCGATCAGATCGCCGTGCAGGTAGCCGGTCATGGAGGAGAACCGGGCGCCGGTGTCGGCCAGCGCCTGCAAGTCCTTGTCATGCCAACTCCAGATCTCGACGGCAAAGCCCATGTCGTCGATGCGCCGCGCTCGATCAGTGATCGGCAGGTCTGTGAAGACCATCTCGGAACAGACCGCGAGCTCGAAGTCGCTCATGGCTTTGTTACCTCCTTGACTTTGACCAGCAAGGACGACCCTAACATTTGATATGCAGTCCTAATGTCAGGACAAACTATTGACTTTCAGGTGTGAGCCGTATTACATCGAGATTGAGGGGCGTGTCACGCCGCACTCGAGAGCAAGGAGAAGCAATGAGGTTTAGCCGGCTCGCGGCGACCGCCGGAGCGAGCGTGCTCGTGGTTGGAATCGCGTCATGTTCTGGCACCGGGGGCAAGCCCCAGGAAAACGGCGGGGGAATGGGCGGCGGCACCGCAGACACCCCACGGGCGACCATCGCCATGATCACGCACGAAGTGCCGGGTGACTCCTTCTGGGATCTGATCCGCAAGGGTGCCGAGACCGCCGCCAAGAAGGACAACATCGAGCTGCGCTACTCCAACGATCCGGAGGCGCCGAACCAGGCCAACCTGGTCCAGACGGCCGTGGACAGCGGCGTCAAGGGTATCGCCGTGACGCTGGCCAAGCCCGACGCCATGCGCGCCGCGGTGCAGGCCGCCGAGGCCAAGGGCATTCCCGTTGTGGCGTTCAACGCCGGGCTGAAGGACTGGCAGGCGATGGGCGTCAAGGAGTACTTCGGCCAGGACGGCTACATCGCTGGGCAGAGCGCCGGCGACCGGCTCACCAAGGAGGGCTCCAAGAAGGCGATCTGTGTGATCCAGGAGCAGGGCCACGTCGACCTCGAGGCCCGCTGCGCCGGTTTGAAGAACACGTTCCCCGCCACCGAGAACCTCAACGTCAACGGCAAGGACATGCCGTCGGTCGAATCGACGATCACCGCGAAACTACAACAGGATCCGAGCATCGACTACGTCGTCACGCTCGGGGCGCCATTCGCGTTGACCGCTGTGCAGTCGGCCAAGAACGCGGGCAGCAAGGCGAAGATCGGCACCTTCGACACGAATGCCGCGCTGGTCGATGCGATCAAGAACGGTGACGTGCAATGGGCCGTCGACCAACAGCCGTTCCTGCAGGGCTACCTGGCCGTCGATTCGCTGTGGCTGTACATGAACAACGGCAACGTCATCGGTGGTGGTCAGCCGACCCTGACCGGGCCCGCATTCATCGAGAAGTCGAACATCGACGCCGTCGCAGAGTACGCAAAGAATGGAACACGCTGATGAGTACACACGTGGACCTATCCGAACGCAAGGTCGTCCACGACGAACGAGTCAAGGAACGAAACCGAATACAGCGCTTGCTGATTCGTCCCGAGATGGGGGCGCTGATCGGTGCGGTCGCGATCTTCATCTTCTTCTCGATCGTCGCGGCGCCGTTCCGCAGTCCCGAGGCGCTGGCCACCGTGCTCTACGCCAGCTCGACGATCGGGATCATGGCATGTGCGGTCGCGCTGCTGATGATCGGTGGCGAATTCGACTTGTCATCCGGTGTTGCAGTGACGTTCAGTTCGCTGGCCGCCTCAATGCTGGCCTACAACCTGCACCTCAATCTCTGGGTGGGTGCTGGGCTGGCGCTGATCCTCGCGCTGGGGGTCGGCTTCCTCAACGGCTACTTGGTCATGAAGACCAAGATCCCGAGCTTCCTGATCACTTTGAGCACGTTCCTGATGATCACCGGCATCAACTTGGCTGTCACCAAGCTGATTTCGGGACAGGTTGCCACGCCCAGCGTGTCGGACATGCAGGGCTGGGATTCGGCGAAGGCGGTGTTCTCATCGTCGTTCACCATCGGCGGCATCAGCGTCCGCATCACCGTGCTGTGGTGGCTTCTGTTTACCGCCGTCGCGACCTACGTGCTGTTCAAGACGAAGATCGGCAACTGGATCTTCGCCGTCGGCGGCGACCAGGAAAGTGCCCGTGCGGTCGGTGTGCCGGTGACGGCAGTGAAGATCGGCCTGTTCATGTTCGTCGGCTTCTCCGCCTGGTTCGTCGGCATGCACCTGTTGTTCGCGTTCAACACCGTGCAGTCCGGCCAGGGCGTCGGCAACGAATTCCTGTACATCATCGCCGCGGTCATCGGCGGCTGCTTGCTCACGGGCGGCTACGGCACCGCGATCGGCGCCGCGATCGGCGCGTTCATCTTCGGCATGGTGAACCAGGGCATCGTCTACGCGGGCTGGAACCCCGACTGGTTCAAGTTCTTCCTCGGCGGGATGCTGCTGTTTGCGGTGATCGCCAACAACGCATTCCGTAACTACGCGGCGAAGAGGTGACCCGTGACTGCAACAGTTGATCGTCCCGTCGAAGAAGCCCCATCCGGAGGCAAGGTGCCTCTGGTCGAAATGAAGAGCGTCAGCAAGTCATACGGCAATATCACTGCGCTGAAGGATATTTCGCTGCGGGTGCACGCCGGCGAAGTGACCGGCATCCTCGGTGACAACGGCGCGGGGAAGTCGACCCTGATCAAAATCATCGCCGGATACCACCCGCAGACCGAAGGCGACTTGCTTGTCGACGGCGAGGCGATCAGATTCAGCTCACCGAAGGATGCGCTGGCCAAAGGCATCGCGACGGTGTATCAGAACCTGGCCGTCGTGCCGTTGATGCCGGTGTGGCGCAACTTCTTCCTCGGTCAGGAGATCCGCAAGAAGACGTTCCCGTTCCCGTTGGATTCCAACGCAATGCGGGCCACCACCCTGACGGAGCTGTCCAAGATGGGCATCGACCTGCCCGACGTCGACGTGCCGATCGGCTCACTATCGGGCGGTCAGCGGCAATGCGTCGCGATCGCGCGTGCGGTGTTCTTCGGTGCCCGGGTGCTGATTCTCGACGAGCCGACCGCCGCACTCGGCGTCAAGCAGTCCGGCGTGGTGCTGAAGTACATCACCGCGGCGAAGGAGGCCGGCTTCGGTGTGGTGTTCATCACGCACAACCCGCACCACGCGCACATGGTCGGTGACCACTTCGTGCTGCTCAACCGCGGTCGTCAGAAGCTCGACTGCACATATGACGACATCACTCTCGAGCACTTGACACAGGAGATGGCAGGCGGCGACGAGCTGGAGGCGCTGTCGCACGAATTGCGTGGTAAAGGCACATAACTGAGGCCAACGGGGCCTCGCTCGTCACAAACGTTATGCGATCGTTCACCTGGGCGGCAGAGTGCCAGCCCAGCCCGCATGCCGACAAGACGGCACAATGGGGACGTGCACACAGAACCTGAGGCGAAGGCTCACACGCCGGTCTGGCGTGACCCGCTGTCGGTGGGGTTCCGGGCGCACCGTCACCTGTTACTGCTGCGGCTCCGGTGGCACGAACGCCGCGCGGCCCCCGAAGACGACCGGCGACGCCCGCAGAACGACGCGCGCCCCGCGCGACGGCGACCGCTACAGCGGAATCACCGCTAGCCCTGCATCGCCGGTGGTACCGACGTAGACGGCGTTGCACGCGGGATTGACCACCACTACCCGCGGCTGGTCCGTCCGATGCCCGAGCGTCGCCGTGTTGACGACGAACCTGGATGCGGTGTCGATGACCGACGCAATCCCGTACTCGTTCAGTACTACCAAGCGGTCGCCTGCGGGGCTGATCGCGATGAATTGCGGGTTGGCGCCCCGACATTCGTCGATGCCGGCCTGCGGAAGTGCGATGTCGTGGACAACCTCGTTGAGTCGTGTGTCGACCACCGAAACCCAGCCGACTTCGGTTGCCTCGTCTGCGGACAGCCGTACGCCCTGAATAGCCACGTACAGATATCGGCCGTCGGGACTCAGTACCGCGGCAGTCGGAATGCTGCGCAGCTGTCGATCCGGCGACGCGTCAATCCTGATCTGCGCCACCACGTTCAACGTCGACGTGTCCACCACCTCCAGGCGGCCATCGAGGTCGTCGATGTCGAGGTACAACTGACCGCTACTGCCCGCCAGGATCGGCTGACGAATGAATGCGGGGGCATCGTTCAAACCAAAGGAACCGAGCTCTTGGCCCGTGTCGGCCTCGAGGATCACCACCCCCGCCGTGACATTGGTGTGCCCCAGACGATCGTCGGCGCACACGTAGATGCGCTCGCCGGCCGAGAACATCGCTATCGAATCACCGCCGGCAACGGTTCCGGCCAATACGCGTGCGTCGGGATCGAGGATGAGCACCGCGGGATTGGCGGCGCCCGTCATCAGCGCATACAGCCGTGATCCATTGGGGCTGAGGGCAATCGCGGTGGGTGCGCCGTGGCCAACGGGGGATGTTCCCTCCAGGCGAAGCGAATCCACGACCCGGTTGCGCGTCGGGCTGCCTTCGCTGATGTCGACCACGCGGATGGTCGTGGCATTGCGATCTGCGACGTAGAGTCGCGACGAGTCGGGACTGGCCGCAAGGCTCGTCGGGACGACATCCGCCAGATCTGCGATGGTCTTGACCACTGTGTTGGCTTCCGTATCGACCACCTTGACAGTCCACGTGTCGGTTCCGCCTGAGGTCGCGACGTACGCGTACCGGCCATCACGCGAGATTGCGATATCGCGCACCGGGCCAACCCCCGCGACCGTGTGCACCGGCGCGATGTTTGCGTCCCGCTCGTCGGACGTGCGCGTGCTCGCCGGCCGGGCAGCGGTCGCCGACGACCCGTTGGCGCGCCGCCCGAACACCGACCGAACCAGTTCCATCAGCGGTCGGCCCGATGACGATCGGGAGCTGGCACTTGCCGACGGACGGCACCCCAACGCCACGAGGATGGCCGAGACGACACCGATCCAGCCTCCGGACGCCGACATCTGGTCCGGCGCGGACATCTCGGTTGCGATCGGGGGCCACGTTCCGACGCCGGTGGGGGCGATCTCGCCGCGGTTGGTGTGAGCGATCAGCGGTTCTGCCGACATCGCGATCGCTACTCCCAACGCGAGCGCCAAAGCGCCCGCCCGCTCGATGTATCTTGCTGCGCCCAACGCCTTCATCTCCTATCAGTTCCCAGGAAGGTCACGGAGTTTGCTCGGTCACCGCAGGGTAGGGACGCACGCCGTTGGAAAACACGCGTAGTCCACTACCTGTCTTGACGCGCTGCAGGTCAGCCGCGGGGAGCGATGTCGGCAACAGTTTGCTCGTATGCTGTGAGAAATCTGGGCGGGCGCTTTAAGATCCGCGAATGGCCATTGAATGGCGCACAGTCCCGCGCGGGCGGTCGCTGGGCCTTTTGGAGTCGACGCTGAAAAGCAAGAACCGGCTGGGCGCAGTACTTGCTGGCTCGGCCGGAGTCGGCAAAACAGTGCTCGCTCGGCACGCCGTTGACCGGTTTGCTGAGCGGCACGGCGGCGTATCCGTCCAATGGCTGGCCGGCACCGCATCGGCCCGCCAGATCCCGTTCGGCGCATTCAGCCACCTGGTCGACGTCGCCGGGGTCGGCGACTCCCCGACGTTGTTGCGTTCGGCCCGCGCCTCGCTGTTGCAGCACGGCGGGCAGGGCCTGCTGCTCGCCATCGACGATGCGCATCACCTGGACAATCTCTCTGCGACACTCGTGCACCAACTGGCGTTGACCGGATCGGCGCGGTTCGTGATCACGGTCAGGGCGGGCGAGCAGGCCCCAGATGCGATCACGTCGCTGTGGAAGGACCGGTTGCTCGACAGGCTCGATATCGAGCCTTTCGACGCCGATCAGACGAAGAGTTTGCTGGAGGCGGTGCTTGGCGGGCCGATGGAGACGTCGAGTGCCGACGCGGTATTTGCGGCCAGTCAGGGCAATCCGCTGTATTTAAGGCATTTGGCGGAAAGCGCGATTGGCTCGGGGGCATTGCGCCAAGTCGACGGTGTCTGGCAATTGCGTGGGCATATCGGGCTGTCGGCCGAGCTTTCCGCGCTGATTGGCCGACATCTTGAGGCTCTGCCCCCGACGGTGACGTCGGTCCTGGAATACCTCGCGGTGGAGGAGCCGCTCAGCTTGCGGGATTTGACTGAGCTGGCGGGCCGAGAGGCCCTTGAGGAAGCCGAGGATCAGCACGTCATCGAGGTCGTCAAGCGCGGCGACGATCTCGTCGTGCACTCCGCTCACCCGCTCTACGCCGAGCAGGTGCGGGCGTCGCTCGGCCAGATCGCGACCCGGCGGTTGCGCACGCAGCTGGTCGCGCAGCTGCAGTCGAAGCCGATCGAGCACGTCAGCGCCAGGTTGCGGCTCGCAGCGCTGGCAATCGACAGCGACACCCCGCCGCCGGTGGACGATGTCGTCACATCGTCCTGGGAGGCGATGCGGCTGGGTGACCTGTTGCTGGGGGAGCGCCTGGCGCAAAGCGCCCTTGACCGCTCGGGCGGCTTGCAGGCCAGACTGCCGCTGGCGCACGCGCTGTCATGGCTGGGTCGTGGTCCCGATGCCGACCAGGTGCTGAACCCGGTCGACCCCGACACGCTTTCGGAGTGGGACCTCACCGCGTGGACACTGCCGAAGGCCGCCAACCAGTTCTGGATGCTCGATCAGCCCGAGGCCGCCGTCGATTTCCTCTATGCGATGCGCGACCGCGTTTCGGAGCCTGCGGCCGTCGCCACCATCGACGCGCTGGTGGCCACCTTCGCGATGAACTCCGGCGACCCCCGGCGAGCGGTGGAGATCGCCGCCGAGGTACTGGGCTCACCTGCCAGCCAGGACCTCGCCGTCGCGTGGGCGGCGGCGACCGCCACTCTGTCGAGCGCGCGGCTGGGCAGGTTCGACGACGTCGGCCCGCTTGCCGAACGCGGCTTGGCGGCGGCGCATCCCGGGCTGCTGCGGTTCACCATCGGGCTCGGTGAAATCACCACGCAGATGATGACCAAGAGCGTGTTGCACGCGCAGCGTCTGGCGCGCCATTTCATGGAGTTCTCTGAGCTGCAGCAACCGGGCCGGGCGATCGGCGAAGTTCTGTTGGCACGCACCTTGATCGCGACGGGGGAGTTTGACCTCGCGACGTCTCTGCTGCGACAGTCCGCCGCCGCGCTGGCCGAGACCGGTTACTCATGGGGACCGCTCGCGCTGATGTACCTCGCGCAGGCACTAGGTCAGCAGGGCGATGCGGCGGGTTCGGCAGAGATACTGGCGCGCGCCGAATCCCGGCACAGCCTGAGGTCCGAACTGTATGCGCCAGAGCTGGCCCTCGGACGCGCGTGGACGCTGGCCGCCGCCCGCAATATGAACGGAGCGATCAGCGCCGCGCGCGACGCCGCCCGGATTGCCGAACGGTCAGGACAGCTGGCCATCGCGTTGCAGGCGTTGCACGACGCGGTTCGGCTCGGCGACGAGACGGCCGTCGATGCGATCGCCCGCGTCGCGGGCGCCCTGGACTGTGTGGCAGGCAGAGCGGCGTTGGCACACGGCCGCGCCCTGGCGGCCGCCGATGCCAAAGGCCTGACTTCCGTCGCAGCCGAACTCGCCGACCTCGGCATGAAGTGCGCCGCGGCCGACGCTGCCGCGCAGGCGGCCAAGGTGTTCGCCGCCCGCCACGAGCGCAAGGGCGAAGTTGAAGCCATGGCCCGAGCCGCCGAACTCGCAGGCGGCGCGTCGACGCCCGCCCTCGACCAGGTGCTGAACCCGTTGCCGTTGACCGGCCGGGAGCTCGAGATCGCGATCATGGTGTCCGAGGGGATGACCAACAAGGCCATCGCCGAGCGACTGTGCGTCTCGGTGCGCACGGTCGAGGGGCACATCTACCGCGCGTGCATGAAACTCAACGTCGCCGACCGCACCCTGCTGGCCGAAGTCGTCGCCGCCGCAAAAACGAGTAGCGGACTACGCAAGACGTCCCCGCGATCGCCGAGCACGCTGTAGTCCGGTAAGCCGCGACGCGCAGGAGGTCACATGGCTATCGCAGCGCCCCCGTCGAGCAATGGGCAGACCCCGTCGGCCAGCGAGTCCGACCCGATCGAGCCGATTCCCCCCGACCGCTTCGAGACCATCGAGTTCGAGGCCCGCGACGGTCTCGTACTGAACTTCAAACGCCTGAAGCCCGCGTCGGGGGTGGCAGGCGAGCCGCTGTTGATGGTCGCAGGCACGGGTACCCGCGCCAACCTCTGGAACCCGCCGACCGACAATCTGCTGAAGCAGTTGACGAAGAATGGTTTCGACCCGTGGATGCTCAACTGGCGGTCGAGCATCGACCTGCCCGCGGTCAGGTACACGCTCGACGATGCGGCGGTGCTCGACATGCCGAGTGCCGTCCAAGAGGTGCGCGAGCGGACCGGTGCCGACAAGATCAAGGCGCTCATTCACTGCCAGGGTTCGTGCGCGTTCATGATGGCGATCACCGCGGGACTCCTCCCGGACGTGTCCCTGGTGATCTCGAACTCGTCGGCGCTGCACCCCGTCATGCCGTGGCAGGCGCGGCTGAAACTTCCGTTCGCCGTGGCCTTTTTGAACCGCGAGAAGATCAGCGGAATCAATCCGCAGTGGGGTCTGCACGCGCCACGGTTGCTGCCCAAGATCCTCGACTGGTACGTCAAGGCCACGCATGACGAATGCGATAACGCGGTATGCAACCACACGAGCTTCATGTACGGGTACGGCCACCCCACCCTGTGGCGCCACGAGAATCTCAACGACGCCACCCACGAATGGATCAAGGGTGAGTTCGGCCAGGTGCCGATGTCGTACTACGGTCACATCGCGGACTCGTCGGCGGCGGGTGAAATGGTATCGACGGGGACGTACCCCGAGCTGCCGCCGCTGTTCACCGCCAAGCCACCGGATACCAAGGCCCGCTTCGTCTTCATGACCGGGGACAGGAACCAGACCTTCCTGCCGGTGGGCATGGGCCGGACCTTCGAGTATTACGAGCGGCACGCGCCCGGCAAACACACCTTCCAGAAGTTCGCAGGCTACGGACATCTCGACGTGTTCTTAGGGCAGTACTCGTCCCGTGACGTATTCCCGTTCATCCTCGACGAATTGAGCAAGCCATGGTGATGGAAGCGAATCCCGCCGAGAGGGCCGAACCGGTGCCTACGCCGACCGTCGAGGAAGTCCGCGGGAAGCTGCGGGTCGCCCGTCCGGGTCTGCGCTTCAGCGAAGTGATGGCAGGGATGATCACCATGGGCATCACGGATCCGGCAAAGGGGTATGAGAATGATGCCGCCATAGCCATGCGGTTGCACGCCACCGTCACACTGCCGAACCTGCCTGGGTTCATCAAGGATCCCAACCACAAAGGACAGTGGCGCGCGTCGGGTTCGATACCGGTGCTGGGCGGTGACGTAATCGGCATGGGCGACGGTGATTTCGGGCTCTTCCGCCGCGCGATCCGGGCGGACAAGGGTGTGCGCGAACTGGTCTACGACACCGAATTCTCGGTGGGCGGCCAGCGATACAAGATGCGGGGACGCAAGTACGTCGAACCGTCGCCGCCGTGGCGGGTGTGGCCCGCGACGACAACGCTCTACGTGCAACTGTTCCCGGCGAGCGGCGAAACGGACGAGCCGATTGCGGCGGGTGTCCTTCGGTTGACGCTGTGGGCATTCCTCCGCCAGCTCCTCACGATGCGCGTGATCGGCAACTTCGGGTTGTTCGACAGGTGCATCCACAAGCTCTCGTTTTACCGGTTCTTCGTGTCGTCATTGATCAACACGTATATCAAGGGCCGGCGGTGGTGAACGGCGAGGATCGCGCCGACGTCGTCATCATCGGAAGTGGGTTCGGGGGCGCGGTTGCGGCCTGTCGCCTGGCCGAACCAGGCCGAAGTGTGGTGGTGCTCGAACGTGGGCGCGACTGGTCGAAGACGAAGACGCCCCAAGGGGTTCGCGAGTACCTCTACTCGAGCAGGATGCCGCACTTGCTCAACGGCTGGCTGGATATCCGATTCCTCGACCAGATGGTGGTGGCCACAGGCGCCGGCGTCGGTGGCGGCTCGTTGATCTACGCCAACGTGTGCGTGGACGCGCCGTACCGAGTCTTCTGTAGCGGCTGGCCGTCTGAAATCACGGCCGACGAGATGATGGGCTACTACCTCAAGGTAGCCAAAGTAATGAAACCACAAGAGATTCCGCCAGGCCAGATCAACCCGCGGATGGCGATGCTGGACCGGGCCGCAGCCGAGATCGGGGCGGCGGCACGGTACAAGACCCTCCCGCTGGCAGTGACGTTCGACGAGACCGTAGGTGACACCAATACAGAGCCCTGGCGCAATCCCGAGTCGTATGCGCGCGGCACGTGCGTGCACTGCGGGAACTGCGTGATCGGCTGTGAACACGACGCCAAGAACACGCTCGACAAGAACTACCTCACCGAGGCGAGAGAGCACGGCGCCGAGGTTCGGCCGCTGTCGATGGTCACCCACATCGAGGAGGGGCCCGACGGCGCGTGGCGCGTGCACTACCTCGATGTCGGTGCGGGCCTGGGCCGCCGCAAGCGCCAGATCGTCGGCAAGATCGTGATTCTCGCAGCGGGGTCCATCGGATCCACCGAGATCCTGTTGCGCTCGCGCGACGGATTCCGCACGCTGAAAAACCTTCCCCGCGCCCTCGGTAGGGGCTGGAGCCCCAACGGTGATTTCCTGACCTTGGCCCGCTACAAGAATGGGAACCCGCTGCATCCCACCAAGGGCCCCACCATCGGCGGGGTGATCGACTTCCTCGGCGGCGTCGATCTGCCCGACGACAATATGATCGGCTATGACGGAAGGATCTACGTCGAAGACGGCGGTCTGCCGAACTTCGGGGCGCATCTACTGAAGCGCTGGAAGGAAAAAGGCGGGCCGAAGGGATGGGCGTACCGGAAAGCCAGCTCCCTCACCGACTTCAGCGACATGGTTCCTTGGTTCGGTCAGTCGATCGACGCCGCAGACGGTGAGTTCTCGCTTCAGAACCCGCTCAGGTTTTGGCGGGCCAGGACACGGCTGGATTGGAATCCGCAACGTTCGGTTAGCGCGCTGGACACCTTCAACGACGTTCATGTCGCGATGACGCTCGCGACGGGAGGCGAACCTATCCCGTTGTTCACATGGAAGCGGCTGCGAATGTTGGTCACACCGCACCCGCTCGGCGGCTGCAACATGGCCGCCGCGGCGGGTGCGGGGGTCACCAACCACATGGGCGAGGTGTTTGGTTACGACAATCTGTTCGTGATGGACGGGTCGGTGATTCCCAGGGCCATCGGGCGAAATCCTTCCAAAACCATCGCTGCGGTTGCCGAACGCAGTTGCGAGAAGCTGCTCGAGGAGCTGCCTAGTCGCCTCAATGGCGCGACCGCGGTTTAGCGTGGGGCCATGCCTGCGGCGCGGTACGCGACGTCGACGTAACCCATGTTCTCGACTGCGTCGCCGGTATCGAGCGGTAGCGGTGCCCCGTGCTGCACATGTGCGGCGAACGCTTCGAGTTGGTAGGTATACGACGGCCGGGTGCCCAGCCGCTCAACCGTCGTGCCTTCTCCAGTGTTGATGGTCAGCCGGTCGTCATCGTGGGGCTTGATGAAGTTGTGCACCAATACATCTCCGCGTGTGCCGACGATGCGAATCGTGAACGTGTAGTCGTCGGCGACCATCGAGTTCGCGCTCAGCCCTGTCGCCCCGCCGGGAAAAGCGAGGTCGACGTCGCACCACGCGTCGACGCCCGGGCTGCGCTGCTCGGCGTGGGCGCGGACGATCGACGGATGCCCCAGCCGGCGCATCATGTGCAGGCCGTAACAGCCCAGATCCATCAGAGCGCCGCCGGCCAATTCCAGTGACCACCGCGGGTCGCCGTCCTCCGGCGCAGGCATCGCCATCCGCACCTCGACATGAACCAGCTCACCGAGCGTGCCGTCGCCCGCCAGTTCCAGTGCGCGGCGGGTGACCGGATGAAAAAGGTAGTGAAACCCCTCCATCACGGTGATGCCCGCGGCGTCGGCCGTTGCGGCGACCCGCTGCGCCTCCTCGCGGTCGCGAGCGAACGGCTTCTCCGTCAGCACCGGCTTACCCGCCGCGACGGCCGCCAGATTCCACGGCGCGTGCAACGAATTGGCCAGCGGGTTGTACACGACGTCGACCTCGGGATCATTGACAACGTCGTCGTAGGAGGCCAAAACGCGTTCCACGCCATGCTTTTCGGCGAACAATTGCGCCCGCTGTGAGTCACGCGCCGCGACGGCGACCAGCCGGTGACCCAGCTCGTGCGCCGGCCCGACGATGGCCAGTTCGGCGATTCGGGACGCGCCGAGCACCCCGATCCGCAGGCTCATACCGGGATGGAGGCCGGCACGCTGGAACAAGTCCTGCGCATGTACTCGACACTAATTCGCACGTCGCACACCGGTCCTTCGTCGGTCGGCTCGCCATCGAGGATGGTGTCCTGCTCCATCACGAACCACCCATCAAAGCCATTGCCACGCAAGGCCGTGACGATCCCTGCGACGTCGACGTCACCGGCGCCGAGCGGCGTGTACATGCCCTTTCGCACGGCCTCCGTGTAGGTCAGTTCACCGGCTTGAACCTGGGCCGCGAGCGCGGCGTCGACGTCCTTGAGGTGGGCGTGGGCGATGCGGCCAGGCACCTCGCGGGCCAACTGCAGGGGGTCGGTTCCCCCGATCAGTAGGTGGCCGGTGTCCAGGCACAGCTTGATCTGCGAACCGGCCAGCACCCGATCGACGTCGCTGCGGGTCTCGACCATCGTGCCGACATGCGGGTGCAGCACCGCGAGCACGCCCTTCTCAGCCGCTGCGGCGCCGAGTCGATCGAGATTGCCCAGCAGGGTTGCCCATTGGTCGTCGTCGAGCGTCGGCCGGGAGTCGTATCCGTCGGTACCGGTCGCCGCGGCCAGCACGAGAACGTTGGCCCCGCACGCCACCAGCGCGTCGAGCGGGGCTGCGATGTCGGGCAGGGGATCGTGCCCCGCGTCGTGCAGCACGACAGGCGCGAAGGTCCCCACACAGCTCAGCCCATAGGAATCCAGCAGGGCACTCAGCTGGTCGGGATCGGACGGCAGGAAGCCCTCGGGTCCCAGTTCGGTTGCGGCCAACCCGACGTCACGCATCTCGGCGAGTACGCGTTGCGGGCTGAGCTGGTACCCCCACCCCGGCACCTCGCACACACCCCAGGAAATTGGCGCACCTGCAATTTTCACTGCGATCTCACATCCTCGATCCGTACCGGGATACCTCGCTTCATCGACTCTGTCGCCGCTTCCGCCAGCCAGGCGACCTCGACTGCGTCGGCCACCGTGCACGCGGGAGCGGCGGTGCCGTTGACCACGTCGACGAACGCGGTCAATTCGGCGCGAAACGCGTCGGTGAAGCGGTCCATGAAGAAGTGGTGCGCAGGACCGGCCGGAAATTCGTTGTCCGGGTCGACATTCCGCACGGGTGCACCTTGGTCCCAGCCGGCGACCACGGTGTCATGGAAGCCGTGCACCTCCAGCCGGCAGTCGTACCCGTGGCCGTTGTAGCGGGCCGCGGACACCAACCCGAGGGTGCCCGTATCAAATGTCACCACCACCGCGGCGGTGTCGACATCGCCGTACTCGGTGAACCTCGGGTCGCCCTGCACGCTGCCGGTCGCGTAGACCTCGACGGCCTGTTGCCCCGTGATCCAGCGCAGCACGTCGAAATCGTGGACGGCGCAGTCACGGAAGATGCCGCCGGAACCGGCGATGTAGTCCATCGGCGGGGGAGCGGGATCCATGGTGGTGCTGCGGACGGTGTGCAGCAGGCCCAGCGAACCGTCGTCGACCGCGCGCTTGGCGGCGGCGAATGCGGCGTCGAACCGCCTCTGGTAGCCGACCTGTACCGGCACTCCGGAACGAGCGATCGCCTCCGCGACCCTCGCGCTCTCCGCGGCTGTCGCGGCGATCGGCTTCTCGCAGAAGGTCGGCAGACCGCGATGGACGGCCGCCAGCGTCAGCTCGGCGTGGGCGGGCGTTGCGGCCGAGACCACGACACCGTCGACTCCCGACGCCAGCAGCTCCTCCACCGAGTCTGCGGGTTTTGCACCATGTTTGGCGGCGACCGCCGCAACCACATCAGGGCGCTCATCGGCGACGACAAGCCCGTCGACACCGTCGATGCCGGACAGCGTGTCGGTGTGGAAGGCGCCGATGCGGCCCAGCCCGATTACGCCGATAGTGGTCATGGCTTTCTCCGATCGTCTTGGTCGCGCAGCGCGACATCGAGTTGTTCTCCGGTCATGTCGTCGGCCAACGCGGCAAGGACGGTGTCGACCTGACTCGGCGGGGCCAGAGTGCCGATTGGCTGGTCGCTGTCGAGGTTGGTGGGAAAGGCGTAACCCTCGGCGGTCGCCACCACAGCGTTGAGCAATTCGCGCCGCGGGCGGTCCGCCGCCTTCATCGCGCGCAATGCCGGATAGACCGCCCGCACCATCGCCGTGCGGTCCAGCGCCTCCATCGCACGACCGAACGGCGACGAGATCTGCAGCAGATTGGCGATCCGGCGGATTGGCGAGGTTCCCGTCGAAACATTCGACCCCGCACCGTGATACAGCGCCGGGTTGAAGAACACCGCGTCACCCTTGGCCAGCGGCACCTGCACATGATGCTCGGCGAAGAAATCGATGAACTCCGGGCGGTTGAACGCGATGTAGCCGCCCTCGAATCGCTGCGAGAACGGCAGCAGCATGGTCGGGCCGCTCTCGACCGGCATGTCGCAATGCGCCACCGCACCCTGCAGCGTCAGCACCGGCGACGTGCGGTGCAGGTGCGCGGGGTAATCGGCCAGCTGTTCGGCGGAAACAAAGCCGAGGTGATAGTCACGATGTGGAACCTGCTGTGTCCCACCGGGATTGACGACATTCACCTGCGAGGTGACCTGGTAGCGCGGGCCCAGCCACGCCTGGCAGACGACGGCTAGTGCGTCGTTGGCGTAATAGTCGGCGAACACCTGTGGGGCATGCAGCGCAAGCTTCTGCGCGGCGTTCCAGATCCGGTCGTTGGCGCCGGGCTTACCGAAGTGGTCACCGGCGGCCGAACCGGTCGCTTGTTGCGTGTCGATGATCGCGAAGAACGCCTCGCTGGCCCGGTCCACCACGTCAGCGGAGAACGCATCCTCGAAGATCACCACGCCGGGCCCGTCGGCCAGCGCTCGGATCAGTTCCGACTGCAACTCCCGGCGGTCGGCGGAACCGATCGTGGCCGACGAGTAAACCAGCACGTTGCTTCGCGCATCTGTCGCCAGGGGGAAGTCGGCGAGATCGGTGTCGCGCAGCACCTGCGCGCGAAAGTCCTCGAGTCTGCAGTCGGAGTCGTCGATCCACTGCTGGTATGTCGCGCTCACGGGTGCTGCCATGGCAGCTAGTCTTGCTGTGACTGAGACCGCATTCAACGCCAAAAACCCATCAAAAACACCTCAGAATGCGCAGAAACGGAACTCGATGCCGCACCGCTACAAGGTCCGCGAGATTGCTCAGCAGTCCGGGCTGAGCGAGGCCACCGTCGACCGCGTCCTCAACCAGCGGCCTGGGGTGCGGGAGAACACCAGAGCAGAGGTTCTGCAGGCCATCGCCGACCTGGACAAGCAGCGCGCCCAGCTGCGCCTGGTCGGCCGCCGCTACCTCATCGACGTGGTCATGCAGACGCCGCAGCGGTTCTCCGACGCCTTCCGGGCCGCGGTCGAGGCCGAGTTGCCCGCATTCGCGCCTGCCATGGTGCGGGCACGGTTTCATCTGTGGGAGTCAGGCTCGTCGGCGCAGATGGTGGACGCGCTCGGCGGTCTGCGCGGCAGCCACGGCGTGGTGCTCAAGGCGCAGGACGAACCCGAGGTGGTCGACGCGATCGACCGGCTCGTCGACAGCGGAGTGCCCGTAGTGACCTACGCGACCGACGTGCAGGCCAGTTCGCGCTGCGGTTACGTCGGCATCGACAACCACGGGGCGGGGGTGACGGCTGCATATCTGATGAACCAATGGCTGGGGCAGGCGTCGTCGGATGTGCTCATCACACTCAGCCGCGCGGTGTTCCGCGGCGAGGGAGAGCGCGAGGTCGGCTTCCGTTCGGCACTGCGCGGCTCGGGACGCGCGATCGTCGAAGTCAGCGACAGCGACGGCATCGACGCGACCAACGAGCGGCTGGTGCTCGAGGCACTGGAACAACATCCCAACGTGGAAGCCGTCTACTCCGTCGGCGGAGGCAATACCGCCACGGCCACGGCGTTCGAACGAGTAGGTCGCGCCTGTCGGGTCTTTATTGCCCACGATCTCGACGCCGACAACCGGCGGTTGCTGCGCGAAGGCCGCATCTCGGTGGTGCTGCACAACGATCTGCGCGCCGACGCGCGGCTTGCGATGCGGCTGATCCTGCAGGAGCGCGGCGCGTTGCCGGTCGAGCTCCCACGATCCGTCCCGATCCAGGTCATCACGCCGTACAACCTGCCGAGCTAGTGCTAGCCGGTGGCTACTGATCGGTAACCAATTCCTTAGAAATTACACCGCCTGGAAAGTGACTGAAAACACAATTATGTCTCACGCCGCCCTTCGGCACGTGCGCTGAGCAGTGGGTTCGATCCGAGGTCACCAGCGCGTCGCCTGCGCGTCGGGTAAAGGGCTGCCTAAGAGAAGTGCAATAATCGGTACTGGTAGTGACATCAAAACTTTGGTGGACGTCCACCGACGGCGCGTCGGTCTGACCGCGACTCGGAGGACATTCGCCGGCAGGGCTCAAAAATACGGAAGGCAGGCGAGTGGGGGCGAACGGCAACGGCGCCACGCGGCAGAAGCTCGAGAAGGTCGTCATTCGTTTTGCCGGTGACTCCGGCGACGGTATGCAGCTCACAGGTGACCGGTTCACCTCCGAGGCCGCTCTGTTCGGCAACGACCTTGCGACGCAACCGAATTACCCCGCCGAGATCCGTGCGCCACAGGGCACGCTGCCCGGCGTCTCCTCGTTCCAGATCCAGATTGCCGACTACGACATCCTGACCGCTGGCGACCGTCCCGATGTGCTCGTCGCGATGAATCCCGCCGCGCTCAAGGCCAACGTGTCCGATCTGCCCCGCGGCGGCCTGATCATCGCCAACTCCGACGAGTTCACGAAGCGCAACCTCGCGAAGGTCGGCTACGAGGCCAACCCGCTGGAGAGCGAGGAGCTCTCCGACTACGTCGTGCAGCCCGTACCGATGACCACGCTGACGCTGGGCGCGGTCGAATCGATCGGCGCCACCAAGAAGGACGGCCAGCGCGCCAAGAACATGTTCGCGCTCGGGCTGCTGTCGTGGATGTACGGCCGCGAGCTGGAGCACAGCGAGGCGTTCATCCGCGAGAAGTTCGCCCGCAAGCCCGATATCGCCGAGGCCAACGTGCTGGCGCTTAAGGCCGGCTGGAACTACGGCGAAACCACCGAGGCGTTCGCCAGCACCTACGAAGTGTCGCCCGCCAAGCTGAAGTGCGGTGAGTACCGGCAGATCTCGGGAAACACGGCGCTGGCCTACGGGCTAATCACCGCAGGTCAACTCGCCGACATTCAGGTCGTGCTCGGCAGTTACCCGATCACCCCGGCGTCGGACATCCTCCACGAGCTGTCCAAGCACAAGAACTTCAACGTGCTGACGTTCCAGGCTGAAGACGAGATCGCCGGCATCGGCGCGGCCATCGGCGCCTCCTACGGCGGCGCGCTGGGTATCACCACCACCTCCGGCCCTGGCATCTCGCTGAAATCCGAAGCGATCGGTCTGGCCGTGATGACCGAGCTTCCCCTGATCGTCATCGACGTGCAGCGCGGCGGACCGTCCACCGGGCTGCCCACCAAGACCGAGCAGGCAGACCTGTTGCAGGCGCTGTACGGACGCAACGGCGAGTCGCCGGTCGCGGTGCTGGCGCCGCGGACCCCGTCCGACTGCTTCGACGTCGCCGTCGAGGCCGCGCGCATCGCGGTGACCTACCACACCCCGGTGATCATCCTGTCCGACGGCGCGATCGCGAACGGCTCGGAGCCGTGGAGCATCCCCGACGTGAGCACCTACGCGCCGATCAACCACACGTTCGCGAAAACCGGAGAGCCGTTCCAGCCGTACGCTCGCGACCCGGAGACCCTGGCGCGCCAGTTCGCCGTCCCGGGCACGCCCGGTCTGGAGCATCGCATCGGCGGTCTGGAGGCGGCCAACGGCTCGGGCAACATCTCCTACGAGCCAAAGAATCACGACCTGATGGTGCGGCTGCGGCAAGCCAAGATCGACGGCATTGCCGTACCGGATCTCGAGGTCGACGACCCGACCGACGACGCCGAGCTGCTGATGATCGGGTGGGGCAGCAGCTACGGTCCGATCGGCGAGGCGTGCCGGCGCGCACGACGTAAGGGCATCAGGGTCGCCCACGCGCAGCTGCGCAATCTCAACCCACTCCCGGCCAACCTGGGCGAGGTGCTGCGTCGCTACCCCAAGGTCGTGCTGCCGGAGATGAACCTCGGCCAGCTCGCCCTGCTGCTGCGCGGCAAGTTCCTGGTCGATGTTCAGTCGGTGACGAAGGTGGAAGGCATGGCCTTCCTGGCCGAAGAGGTCGAGGGCATCATCGATGCCGCGCTGGATGGGACGTTGGGCGACAAGGAAATTGACAAGGCCAAGTTCGCACGGTTGGCGGCGGCTACCGTCGAAACCGATGCAACTGGTGTGGGAGCTAACGCATGACAGACGTGATCGGAGTAGATCTCGGGTTGACGCCCGGGACCGGTGGGGTACCCACGACCGACGAGCCGCAGAAGGCCAAGGACTTCACCAGTGACCAGGAGGTCCGGTGGTGCCCGGGCTGCGGTGACTACGTCATCCTCAACACGATCCGCAACTTCCTGCCGGAACTCGGACTGCGCCGCGAGAACATCGCGTTCGTCAGCGGCATCGGATGCTCCAGTCGCTTCCCGTATTACCTGGAAACGTACGGGTTCCACTCCATCCACGGCCGCGCGCCGACCATCGCCACCGGGCTGGCCCTGGCGCGCGAAGACCTGTCGGTGTGGGTCGTCACCGGTGACGGCGACGCGTTGTCGATCGGCGGCAACCACTTGATCCACGCGCTGCGCCGCAACGTGAACCTCACGATCCTGCTCTTCAACAACCGGATCTACGGGCTGACCAAGGGTCAGTACTCGCCGACCTCTGAGGTCGGCAAGGTCACCAAGTCCACACCAATGGGCTCGCTGGACTATCCGTTCAACCCGGTGTCGCTGGCGCTCGGCGCCGAGGCGACGTTCGTCGGTCGCGCGTTGGACTCTGACCGCAAGGGCCTCTCGGAGGTTCTCCGAGGTGCTGCCGAGCACCGTGGCGCCGCGCTCGTCGAGATCATGCAGGACTGCCCGATATTCAACGACGGCTCGTTCGACGCACTTCGCAAGGAAGGCGCCGAGGAGCGGCTCATCAACGTCAGGCATGGCGAGCCGATCACATTCGGTGCCGACGGCGCGTATTGCGTCGTGAAGTCCGGCTACGGACTCGAGGTCGCCAAGACCGCCGACGTGTCGGCCGACGAGATCGTCGTGCACGATGCGCAGCTCAACGATCCGGCGTACGCGTTCGCGCTGTCCCGGCTGTCTGAGCAGAACCTCGATCACATGGTCATGGGCATCTTCCGCCAGGTCAGTAAGCCGACCTACGACGATGCGGCGCGCAATCAGGTCGCATCGGCGCGGGACGCAAAGCCGTACGACACGGCTGCACTGCAGTCGCTGCTTCGCGGCAAGGACACCTGGACCGTCGACTAACCTCTCTGACGTGACGTCCCCCGTGCCGCTTGCTGCAGTCGTTCTGGCCGGCGGGGCATCCCGCCGAATGGGCCGAGACAAGGCGAATCTTCCGTACGAAGGCACGACGCTTGTCGAGCACACGGTTTCGATCGTGCGCCCGCGGTGTTCGCCCGTGTTCGTGATCGCCGCGCCGGGACAACCGCTGCCCACACTCGAGGCCGAGGTGCTGCGCGACGAGGTTCGCGGTGTCGGTCCACTGCTGGCGACGGAGAGGGGGCTGCGGGCGGCCGCCGACGCTGGACTGGAGCTGGCGTTCGTGTGTGCGGTCGACATGCCACTGCTCGATGCCGAGCTGATCGACTCACTCGCAGGTCCGGCGGCGCGTCTTGGCGCCGATGTGGTGCTGCCGTGGGACGGCCGCGACCACTACCTGGCCGGGATCTACCGGACCTCACTGGCTGACCACGTGGCCGAGCTGGTCGCGGCCGGTGAGCGCAGCATGCGTGCGCTGGTGGACACCGTCGACACCCAGCGGATCGTGATGGACGAGCAGCGGTCGTTGACCAACGTCAACACGCCCGCCGACCTCAGCACCGCGCTCCCGCCGCAAATTGCCTAGCAAATTCGCTGATTAAAACCATTGAATTTGATTCTCTAGCGCGCATATTTCTGCCCAGGCAATTTACCGAGAAATTGTTGTGATAAACGCCGAATCCGTCGGTGACGGTATTTGTCGCGCCGCCCCGATTCCGCCCGTACTCATGAAATCTCTTATATCCCAACACATTTGATGAGGGTCGACGATCGGTGAGCATAAATTTCGTCACGGTACGAATGGGGCTGAGGGCCCAATCGCCCACTTGTTCGGTGGTTCTTGCGACTCACGAGCATTCCGGGCGTGAGGAGGCCGGCCGCTGAGGCGATCGTCGGCTGCCCCCTGTGGCACGCAGGACGGCGGGATGCACGGTTGGGTTCGAAAAGCGCTATAGATCAGTTATTTTCAGTGGCAGCGCGTCTGGCCAGCGGCGTCGCCTTCGCTCGGGCGGCGCGAATCACGGGCATCTGAAATCGGTGAAAACCGCGTGAGGACAGTAGGTTTCGACTCAAGTTGCGACGTCATCCATCGAGTTCTGTGACAGCAACCGCTTGTCAGAGATCGCCAGTTCGACGCTCTGACCGGTGACTTTGCCAGTCACATGGGCGATTTCGATGTCGATGGTGGCCAGAAATCCGGTGTTCCAGCTCACAAAATGATCGTGATTTGAATCACGGAGACACGCCGGGCTTCGGATTCCGCGATCGCGTCAAACTCGCCGCTGACCTGCTCAGACGATTCTCAGGTTCGGTCGTGATCTCCTCGTGATCTAACCGCGACACACCCTTCGCACGATATGACTTTGCGCCGATGGGTTTGTACGGTCCCAAACAGCTCCAAACGGAGCAAATAATTTCAAACCAAGAACCTGCGTGTGAGTCGGGGCTGTCACGCAACTAGAAGGCGGCTTTCCGCTTTCGACGGTCGCCGGGCCTGTTGCCCGGCGAGGCACTTCATGCCTCCCGCTGCCGCACCTGACCGAGACGGTGCGGCCCAACTCCCTCGCCTGTGTAACAGGCAGCTGCGCCCGCGCGTCCGCGCGGGTGTTGATGGCGCGCGCTTGGCGAAAGGATCGAAGTGAAGAACATCCGCAAGACGATTGGTCTGGCCACCTTCGCCGGCGCGCTCGCAGTTGCGCCGCTGGCGCTGGGGACCGGCACCGCGAGTGCGGAAAGCGGCGTCAACTGGGATGCCGTCGCGGCGTGCGAGTCGGGCGGCAACTGGTCGATTGCCACGGGTAACGGCTACTACGGCGGCCTGCAGTTCACCATGGGCACCTGGCGGGCCAACGGTGGCTCCGGCTCACCGCACCAGGCGAGCAAGGCGGAGCAGATCCGCGTTGCCGAGAACGTGCTGCGGTCCCAGGGCATCGGCGCGTGGCCGGTCTGCGGCAGGCGCGGCTAGTCAACTAAAGCGTGAACGAGGCGGTGCCGGGAGTTTGCCTGGCACCGCCTCTTCTGTCTCAGAGGCCTCTTACACCAATTAAGTAACGATTAAATCTTTTGACACTTGGGTAACACGTGATGTTGATCACCCGAAACACCAGATAACCGCATCGGGAGAACGCACAAGTTCCTCAGCTGCGGGCCTTGTTTCAAACGGTCGGGGAAGGACCGCAGTGATGAACATTCATAAGGCAGTCACCAAAGGCCTGATGGCCACCGCTATCTCCGGGGCGCTAGCAGTCGTTCCGATGGCCCTTTCGACGGGTACCGCCAGTGCCGACAGCGTCAACTGGGACGCGATCGCGCAGTGCGAGTCCGGCGGCAACTGGTCCACCAACACGGGCAACGGTCACTACGGTGGCCTGCAGTTCAAGCCGGCCACCTGGGCTTCCAACGGCGGTGTGGGCAATCCGGCGACCGCCCCTCGCGCCGAGCAGGTTCGTGTGGCCGAGAACGTTCTGCGTACCCAAGGCCTCAAGGCCTGGCCGAAGTGCGGTGCCCAGGCCGGCAGCCCCGCCGTGTGGACCACGCCCACCGCGCCGACGGCGCCGGCCGTGACGACCGGCTGTGCCGCGATGCCCTCCAGTGGCTTGCTCGGCTTCATCAACCCGCGTCAGATGTGCACCGCCCTGCTCAATCCGCTGGGCTCGTTGGCGACACCGCGCTGAACTTGTTGCCCTGCGGGTCGACGCGCACGCCATCGGCATCGGAGTCGTCATACACCGTCCATTGCCACCTGTTCGGGACCACCCGTACATCGTCCACCCGGACGAACTTCCAGATGAGGCCCTCCCAGCCCGCTGAACCGTAGAGCCAGCGAGGAGTGCCGTCCGGCCCGTTGCGGACCTCAGCGCCGACCTGGGCGGCCCACCAGGCGGCGAGCTCCTCGGGCCGATCACTGTCGGTGCAGACGGCAAAGGCCCGGGCCGGTGGTCCTTCGTCAAAGGCGGAGTCGAGGAACGCGCAGAACTCGTTGCCCTCGACGTCGGCGAGCGTGACGCGCTGTGGAGGGTATTCGGCGAGCACCCGAGCGCCCAGATCCAGCAGCGGCTCCACGCCGCGGACGTAGACGTCCAGATGCACGCGGTTCTTCACCACCTTCGGACGCTGCTGCGGGCGAAACGATAGGAGAGCCCGCTGCGCGGATTCGCCGAGGGCAGCCGCCCAGAACGCCTGCGCGGTCGCCGGGTCGACGGCATCGACGACCAGAGGCCCGAGCGCCACCGTCACGCGGGCTGGAGGTCGCGCTCGGTCGGCAGCACGAACGCCGACCGAGACGCCACCGCAGCCAGATGCCGGGTCACCAGCATTTCGGGTCCCAGCACCGTGGCGCGGCTCGCGAGCGCGCTGAGGAACGCCGGGCGCAGGTTCACGACCTGGCCGATCAATTTCGACTCGCGCACCAGCGAACGCACCCGCGGCCGGCGGAACGCCGAAAACCGCCCGAACGCCGTCGCCAGGTCACCAGACCCGTCCACGAACCTGCCCAAGATGGCGGCGTCCTCGATCCCCTGACAGCCGCCCTGGCCCAGGTGCGGCCGCATCGGATGAGCAGCGTCCCCGACCGCGACAACCGGACCGCGCGACCACTGCCGGGCCTGGTCGCGGTCATAGAGGTCGTTGTGCAATACCTCGTCGGGATCGGTCGCCGCGAGCACAGCGGGGATGGGATCGGCCCACGAGGCGAACGTCGCCTTCAGATAGTTGAGCTCGCCCTGCGGCGCGACGTGGCCGGCCGGCGCACGCTCGGTGGCGAACCAATACGTGCTATCCGATCCGAGCGGAACGTGGCCGAACTCGATGCCAGGGCCCAACACCTCGCCTGCGACGTCGGGGTCGATGGTGCAGTCGGCCACCCCGCGCCACGCCGTGTAGCCGACGTATCGGTGGGTCAGCTCGCCGTTGAGGTGGCGGGCCACGACGGAGCGGGTGCCGTCGGCGCCGACGACCGCGGCCGCGTCGCGGGTGCTCGCGTCCGACAGGGTGACTCGCGCACCGTCGGCCGTCGTCACCAGCTCCCGGGCTGACAGGCCGCTATGCACGGTGCCGTCGGCGAGCGCGCCGGCCAACACGTTCGTCAGTGCGGATCGGCGAATCACGACCAGCGGTTCACCGAGCGCCTTGACCAACCGTTGCGGTGTCGGATGACGCAGCCACGCGCCGTCGCGCCAGCGCAGCGCTCCCGCCGTCACTCTGCCGCCGGCCTCGCGGACCGCGTCGCCCACGCCGATCTCGTCGAGCGCGGCCAGCGCGTTGGGCCAGATGCTGATGCCTGCGCCGGACGAGGTGTCGGTGCGTTCCTCGATGACGGCGACGTCATGGCCGCGGCGTTGGAGTGCCACGGCGGTCGCCAAACCTGTAATGCCCGCCCCGATAACCAAGATCTGCTGCGCCACCCGTCGAACGTAGCGCGAGTGCGGCGAGCTACAGATCGAAGATCAGCAGAGTGCTGGTGGCCGTCGCAACGACCGCGCCCCCGGCGTCGGTCACGACACCTTCGGCGAAGCCGACGCGCGAACCCGACTTCACCACCGTGCCGGTCGCGGTGAGCGGCCCGCTGGACAGCCGGACCGCCTTGAGATAGTTCACTTTGATCTCGATCGAGGTGTAGCCCTTGCCCTGCGGCAGCGTGCTGTGGATTGCGCATGCTGTGACCGAATCGAGCAGTGTGCAGATCAGCCCGCCGTGGATCGCACCGATGGGGTTGTACGCCGATTCGTCAGGCACACAAGTGAATACGACGCGGCCCGGCTCGACCCCGGTGATGGCGAATTCCATCAACCCGCCGATCGGCGCCTGCGGGAGGTCGCCGTCGACCATGGCACGCAGGTAGTCGACGCCGGACATGGTGAGGCCCTTGGCGGTGCTTGGTCCCGGCGAGTGCCAGGTCACGGTTTTCGAGCGCTGCGGCCCCCAGTCGGCGTCGTTCTCCGGCTTCGTCAGTTCCAGGGTCATCGAGATTCCTTTAGCTCGCTGAAGGGTCGGTACTTGTGCTGGCGATCGGGATCGTCGCGGGAGACGGCGTGAACCTTGCCCCAGGCCAGGAGGGCATCGAGGACTGGAATGAGCGCTTCGCCCGATGCGGTGAGCCGATACTCGTAGCGCGTGGGAGCACTCTGGTAGGGCGACCGGACGACGACGTCCGCGCTCTCCAGAGCCTTCAACCTGGCAGCAATCCGGTCACGCGGTGCGCCCGTGCCCGCCACGATGTCGCTGAAGTGGGTCGCGCCGAGCGCAATCTCCCTGACAACGAGCAGCGCCCAGCGCTCGCCGACAAGCTCAAGGGCCGCAGCGATCGGGCACGGTCGCCCCGCTAGCTCGGCCAGCACCACTGTGCTCATGCGGCCAGCATTGCAGCAGTGAGTTTGAAAGTCAAACTCACTGCAGTGTGCTACGAACGGGGTCATGACAGAGACGGCGTCGACGCCCTTCTCCGACCTCGACGACTACATCGCGCTGCCACGGGTGGCCGGCCTGGCGGTCTCACCGGACGGATCGCGGGTCGTGACGACCGTGACCGAACTGAACGACAAGCGCACGGAATACGTCAGCGCGGTTTGGGAAGTCGACCCGACGGGCGAGCATCCGGCCCGCCGGTTGACCCGGGGTGCCAAGGGGGAGTCGGCCCCGGTATTCACCGCCGACGGGGATGTGCTGTTCGTCGCCGTCCGTCCGACCGAGGAAGACGACAAGCCGCCCGCGGCATTGTGGCGGCTGCCCGCCGCAGGGGGAGAAGCCGTCGAGGCGCTCGCGCTGCCGGGGGGCATTGAGGCGGTCCGCACGGCGCGGGCGGCTCCGGTGGCGGTGGTGCGTGGACCGGTGCTGCCGTCGGCGCAAAGCATCGACGACGACCGCAGGCTGCGGGAATTCCGCAAGGACAATAAGATATCCGCCATCCTGCATCGCGGCTATCCAATCCGGCACTGGGACAAGGACCTTGGGCCCGGCGAGCCCCATCTGTTCGGCCTCGATCCGGCCGCCGAAGCCGCGCCAGTCGATCTCACGCCCGCGGCAGGAAGCGCGCTGCGGGACGCCGACTTCGACGTCAGTTCCGACGGGCGATTCGTCGTCACCAGCTGGCAGCAGCCGTCGGCGGGCGCGTCGCAGCATGCCGTGCTGGTGCGCATCGACGTCGACACCGGTGAGCGGGCGGTGATCGCCGACGAACCAGACGCCGACCTGTGGAGTCCGACAATTGCACCCGACGGATCCGCGGTCGCATATGTCCGCGAATCGTACTCGACGCCCGAGAAGGCGCCACGAATAAGCCTGTGCTGCTTGCATTTCGGCGCAAAACGTGTGGAGCTAGCTTCGGAGTGGGACCGCTGGCCGACGTCGGTCACATGGTCATTGGACGGGGAGGCGCTCATCGTCACCGCCGACCAGGCCGGCCGGGGCCCCATATTCCGGGTCGGGCTCGACGACGGTGACGTCAGCCAGGTCACGTCGGACGACTTCGCCTATACCGACGTGGTGGCCGCTCCCGGCGGGGTGGTTTACGCGTTGCGGAGTTCGTATACGGCACCGCCCCATCCCGTCCGCGTCGACCAGGACGGCACCGTGACGGAGTTGCCGTGCATCGACCTGCCGCCTTTGCCCGGCACACTCACCGAGATCGCCGCGTCCGCGCCCGACGGTGCAGAGGTGAGGTCGTGGCTGGTGCTGCCCGACGACTCCGAGGGCGGGGGGCCCGCTCCACTCCTACTCTGGATCCACGGTGGCCCGCTTGGCAGCTGGAACTGCTGGTCGTGGCGGTGGAATCCTTGGCTGCTTGCCGCGAAGGGGTACGCGGTGCTGCTGCCCGATCCGGGGCTGTCGACGGGCTACGGGCAGGACTTCGTCCAACGCGGGTGGGGCTCGTGGGGCGGCGCTCCGTTCGATGACCTGATGGCCGCGACCGACGGCGCGTGCGCGCACCCTCGGATCGACGCCGGTCGGACAGCGGCGATGGGTGGTTCGTTCGGTGGCTACATGGCGAACTGGGTGGCCGGCCACACCGACCGGTTCGACGCGATCATCACCCACGCCAGCCTGTGGGCGTTCGATCAGTTCAACCCCACCACCGACGCCGCCTACTACTGGCTGCGTGAGATGACGCGGGACATGGCGACGGCGAATTCGCCACACCGCTTCGTCGGCCAGATCCGGACGCCGATGCTTGTCGTCCACGGCGACAAGGACTATCGCGTCCCGATCGGTGAGGCGTTGCGGTTGTGGTTCGAGTTGCTGACCGAGTCCGGCCTGCCAGCAGCGGAGGACGGCAGCAGCCCGCATCGATTCCTTTACTTCCCATCGGAGAACCACTGGGTGCTCAGCCCGCAACACGCCAAGATCTGGTACCAGGTGGTGACCGCTTTTCTCGCTCGTCACGTGCTGGGTGAGGACGTCGAACTGCCGGAGGCGCTCGGGTAGCGAGCAGCCACCGAAGTTGTGGGCCTGTAGGGGTGAGCCGACCGTGTCGTACCTGTCCGAGATGATCGGGTGCATGTCGGCAGTGAGGTTGCGGGAATGGTGGGGCGTGAAGCGGGTGGCCGGCCCATCGGGGGTGGCAATCAGAACCCGGTTACGGACCACGCCGGACGAGGAGCGCGTGCTCGATTTGGTCGCGGAGCTTCTCGGCAGATTGCGCCGTGCGGACTTGGTCGCCATCACCCGACCCCAGGCGCTCGACCCGGCGGGCGACTCCGCGTCCAAGCGGCAAGCTCGCCGGAACCGGCTTAATTCCCGTAAAAGGGCGTTGACGGCCGAGTCGAGTGCGCGGTGGGCGAGCGCGATCATTGCCTGCAACGACGATCAGTACCGGCTGGCTCGTGATGCCCAGCACCGCCACATCGTCGGGCTAAGGGCGGCAATCGTCACTATCGAAAAGCGGCTGACGCAACCGACGGCCGACACTCTGACCCATGAGCAACGCGCGGCGCGCAGGAACGCCAAGCTGCCGCAGGGCTACCCGACGCAGGCCGAGCGGTTCCAGAAACAGCGCCGCTTGCAGCGGCTGCGGGCCGAGCTGGGCCGAGTGTCTGCCGATTGGGATAACAAGCGCGTACATGTCGTGGAGGGCGGCAAACGCCTGGCCAAGACCCGCCACAACCTGCCCGCGCCGGAGCGGGCTGTGTCCGGTTGGCGCGAGCAATGGGATTGTGCCCGGTCCCGCATCGAAGCCCTCGGATCGGGCGATGAACCGTTCGGCAACCTGACCATCACCGTCACCGCGGATGGAGAAGTCAGCCTGCGGCTGCCGAAACCCCTGGAGCACCTGGCCAACGCTAACCACGGCCGCTACGTCCTGTCCGGCAAGGCGGTGTTCAGCTATCGCGGAGACGAGTGGCGCACCCGAATCACTGGCGGTAAGTCCGTGTCGTATGCGATCAACAGAAATCACCGGCGAGTCGGCCATTACCTCACCGCCGCCTGGCCCACCACACCCGAAACCGTCCGCCCTCAGGCAACGGACACCGAAGTTCTGGCGCGCGGAAAGGTCATGGGCGTGGACCTCAACGACGGACATCTCGCCCTTCGCCGCATCGACGAGCATGGCAATCCGATCGGCCGTGCGCACCGAGTCGACTTTGACCTATCGGGATCGTCTACTCGTCGCGATGCCCAGGTCCGCCACGCGATCACCCGGCTTCTCCGCTACACGACGCGACACGACGTCTCCGTCATCGCGGTGGAAGACCTCGATTTCGTCGACGCCCGCGCCGTGGGCCGGGAAGCGATGGGCCGAGGCTCACGCGGCAAACGCTTCCGCCGAACAGTAGCTGGCATCCCGACCGCGGTGTTCCGCAATCGCCTTGCCGCACAGGCCCATCGGGGCGGCATACGTCTATACGCGGTCAACCCCGCCTACACCAGTGCGTGGGGAGACCAACATTGGCGCACGCCATATGAGAACGTCACCCGACACGAGGCAGCCGCCACCGTGATTGGAAGACGCGCCCAAGGCCACAAGGCGCGGCGACGGAAAGGTGTGACATGCACGCGACCAGAGGATCGCGTCGTGAGAGCTACCGACCAGGCCGCACCCGACGACCGACAGGTGAGTACCAGCAACCGCCACCGGCCAGGGACACGGGGAATCGAATACCGTCCACCCCGTCGGGCAAGAACGCGGCACCTGGGCCGGGCAACCGTTACCCCGGCACCGGCCAACAATGGCCAACTCCAACAGTAACGGTAGCGTCCCTGCTATGAGCGCAGCGGAGCGTGAGTTCGACATAGTCCTGTACGGCGCGACGGGCTTCGTCGGGAAACTGACGGCCGAATACCTGGCGAGGGCCGGCGGCGACGCCCGCATCGCACTGGCGGGCCGGTCTCAAGACAAGCTCCTCGCCGTCCGCGACAAGCTGGGGGAGAAGGCACAGTCGTGGCCGTTGATCGCCGCCGACGCGTCGCAGCCGTCGACCTTGAACGCGATGGCCGAGCAGACCCGTGTGGTGGTGACGACGGTCGGTCCCTATCTGAAGTACGGGTTGCCGTTGGTGGCAGCCTGCGCCGCGGCCGGGACCGACTACGCCGATCTGACCGGCGAGGCGATCTTCATCCGCGAAAGCATCGACCTCTATCACAAGCAGGCTATCGACACCGGCGCCCGCATCGTGCATTCATGCGGATTCGACTCCATCCCTTCGGATTTCACGGTCTACGCGCTCTACCGCAGCGCCGTACAGGAACAGGCCGGTCAGCTCGGCGACACCAACCTCGTGGTGCGCTCATTCGCAGGCGGCGTGTCCGGCGGGACCGTCGCCTCGATGCTGGAGCTCATGCGTACGGCCTCCACCGATCCCGAGGCCAGGCGGCTGATGAACGACCCCTACACGCTGAGCCCGGACCGCGCCGCCGAACCCGAACTCGGCGGACAATCGGACCTGCGCTGGCGCCGGGGCGGCGAGATCGCGCCCGAACTCAAGGGCTACTGGGTCGGGGCGTTCGTGATGGCGGCCGCGAACACTCGAATTGTCCGGCGCTCCAACGCCTTACTGGATTATGCCTATGGCAGACGGTTCGAGTACGCCGAACAGATGAGCATGGGCCGCTCGTTCGCCGCACCGGTGGCGGCAGCCATGGCAACGGGCGGCAACGCCGCGACGATGGCCCTCGGCAGCCGCTACTTCAACCGGCTGCCGAGCAAGCTCGTCGAGCGCATTGCCCCAAAGCCAGGCACCGGCCCGAGTGAACGCGCCCGCGAACAGGGCCATTACACGGTCGAGACGTACACCACGACAACCACCGGCGCGCGCTACAAGGCCACCATGTCGCAGAAGGGCGACCCGGGCTACAAGGCGACCTCGGTGCTGCTCGGCGAGAGCGGATTGGCGCTCGCGCTGGACCGTGACCGGCTGTCGGATTTGCGCGGTGTGCTCACCCCGGCGGCGGCGATGGGTGACGCGTTGATCGCCCGATTCCCCGCTGCCGGTGTGTCATTGGAGACATCCCGATTGAATTGATTGGCACGCGCGGAACTCCTGTGCGCCAAGATCAAACCGGCTAGTGTCGTCACCGCGGTTGTGCAACATCCCAGCAACGAAGGTGGACATGTCATGCCTGGTCTCGACGATCTCTTCGCAGAGATCCCCGTTAAGGACATTGCGAGCAAGATCGGCGCGGATGAAGGCGAGGTGAACAACGCGATCCGCACGCTGGTGCCGGCGCTGGTCGGCGGGCTGGCGGAGAACGTCCAGGCTAACGAGATCGACTCGAGCGATCTCGAGTCCGCCGTCTCCGAGCAAGGCGCGAGCGGCCTGCTCGACGGCGGGGTCAGCGTCGACCAGGTCGATGCAAAGCAGGGCGACCAGTTCGTCGCGCGCATCTTCGGCGGCAACGACAGCAACGCGGTCGCCTCGGCGTTGGCGGGAACGGGGGCCGGTGGTGGTGATCTGATCAAGAAACTGCTGCCGATCCTGGCACCCATCGTGCTGGCATACATCGGCAAACAGCTGACAAAGGGCAACGCCGCGCCGGCCGAAACCCAGGCACAGTCCGCGCCCGGCGGTGGAGGCCTCGGCGACATCTTGGGCAGCATCCTGGGTGGTGCCGGCGGCGCAGGTGGCGGCGGGAACAACCCCCTCGGCAGCATCCTGGGCAGTGTCCTTGGCGGCAGCGGCGGCCAGAGCAATCCGATCGGGGAGATTCTCGGCGGCCTGCTGGGCGGCAAGAAGTAAGCCCCGACGAGCTGGCGCGCCGCACTCCATAGAATGGCGCGGTGACCCCGAGCTCCACACCTTCTGCTGAAGCCCTGCCCAAGTCCTGGGATCCGGGCGCGGCGGAGTCGCAGCTGTATGAGGGCTGGGTCAAGGCCGGGTACTTCAAGGCTGAGGCGTCCAGCGGCAAGCCGGCGTATTCGATCGTGCTGCCTCCGCCGAACGTGACCGGCAGCCTGCACATGGGCCACGCACTCGATCACACGCTGATGGACGCGCTGACCCGGCGCAAACGCATGCAGGGCTACGAAGTGCTGTGGCTGCCGGGCATGGACCATGCAGGCATCGCCACCCAGAGTGTGGTGGAGAAGCAGCTCGCCGTAGACGGCAAGACCAAGGAGGACTTCGGCCGCGAGCTGTTCATCGACAAGGTCTGGGACTGGAAGCACGACTCGGGCGGCACCATCGGCGCGCAGATGCGCCGCCTCGGCGACGGTGTGGACTGGAGCCGCGACCGGTTCACCATGGACGACGGCTTGTCCCGCGCGGTGCGCACGATCTTCAAGCGGCTCTTCGACGCGGGGCTGATCTATCAGGCCGAGCGGCTGGTGAACTGGTCGCCGGTGCTGGAGACGGCAATCTCGGACCTCGAGGTGAAATACGAGGACGTTGAGGGCGAGCTGGTGTCGTTCCGATACGGCTCCACCGACGACAGCGAACCGCACATCGTGGTCGCCACCACCCGAGTTGAGACGATGCTCGGCGATACCGCGATCGCGGTGCATCCCGACGACGAGCGCTACCGCCACCTGGTCGGACAGTCGCTGCCGCACCCGTTCATCGACCGGCAGATCGTAATCGTCGCCGACGATCACGTCGACCCCGAATTCGGAACGGGTGCAGTCAAAGTCACTCCGGCGCACGACCCGAACGACTTCGAGATCGGGCTGCGCCATCAGCTGCCGATGCCGTCGATCATGGACACCAAGGGCCGGATCACCGACACCGGAACCGAATTCGACGGGCTGGACCGCTTCGAGGCTCGTGTCAAGGTGCGCGAGGCGCTGGCCGAGCAGGGCCGCGTCGTCGCGGAGAAGCGACCGTACCTGCACAGCGTCGGGCATTCCGAGCGCAGCGGTGAGGCGATCGAGCCACGGTTGTCGCTGCAGTGGTGGGTGAAGGTCGAGTCATTGGCCAAGGCCGCGGGGGACGCGGTTCGCAACGGCGACACCGTGATTCACCCGCCCAGCCTGGAGCCCCGCTGGTTCGCCTGGGTCGACGACATGCACGACTGGTGCATCTCGCGTCAGCTGTGGTGGGGCCACCGCATCCCGATCTGGCACGGTCCCAACGGCGAAACCGTCTGCGTCGGACCCGACGAGACGCCGCCGGAGGGCTGGGAGCAGGACTCCGACGTGCTCGACACCTGGTTCTCCTCGGCGCTGTGGCCGTTCTCCACCCTGGGCTGGCCCGACCACACCGACGACCTCGCGAAGTTCTATCCGACCACCGTGTTAGTGACCGGATACGACATCCTGTTCTTCTGGGTCGCGCGGATGATGATGTTCGGCACGTTCGTCGGCGACGACGCCGCCATAACGCTCGACGGCAAGCGCGGTCCGCAGGTGCCGTTCGAGAATGTGTTCCTGCACGGCCTTATTCGCGACGAGTTCGGGCGCAAGATGAGCAAGTCGCGAGGCAACGGCATCGATCCGCTGGACTGGGTCGAGCAGTTCGGCGCCGACGCGCTGCGCTTCACCCTGGCCAGGGGTGCCAGCCCGGGTGGGGACCTGTCCATCGGCGAGGACCACGCCCGCGCCTCGCGCAACTTCGCCACCAAGCTGTTCAATGCCACCCGGTTCGCGCTCATCAACGGGGCCAGCCCGGCACCGCTGCCCGAGGCAGGCGATCTGACCGACGCCGACCGGTGGATTCTGGGCCGGCTGGAAGAAGTTCGCGCCGAGGTGGATTCGGCGTTCGACAGCTACGAGTTCAGCCGGGCATGTGAGTCGTTGTACCACTTCGCATGGGACGAGTTCTGCGACTGGTATGTCGAGCTCGCCAAGGTTCAGTTGGCAGAAGGTGTGCAGCACACCACGGCGGTGCTGGCCGCCGTGCTGGACACTCTGCTCAAGCTGCTGCACCCGGTGATGCCGTTCGTCACCGAGGTGTTGTGGAAGACCTTGACGGGCGGAGAGTCCATCGTCATCGCCGACTGGCCGCAGCCGTCCGGCGTGACAGTGGATCCCGTTGCGGGACAACGCGTCGCGGACATGCAGAAGCTGATCACCGAGGTCCGCCGGTTCCGCAGCGACCAGGGCCTCAACGACCGTCAGCGGGTGCCGGCACGGCTGTCAGACATAGCGAACGCCGACATCGACGGGCAGATCCCTGCCGTGCGGTCGCTGGCGTGGCTCACCGAGAGTGACGAGTCGTTCAGCCCGTCGGCCGCGGTCGAGGTGCGGCTATCGCGGGGCACGGTCGTCGTCGAACTCGACACGTCGGGCACCGTCGACGTCGCCGCCGAGCGCCGGCGGCTCGAGAAGGATTTGGCCGCAGCAGAGAAGGAATTGGCAGGCACCACAGGCAAGCTCGGCAACGACGCCTTCCTCGCCAAGGCGCCCGCGGATGTCGTCGAGAAGATCCGCAATCGCCAGCAGCTGGCCCGCGAAGAGGTCGACCGGATCACGGCGAGGCTGGCTAGCCTCAAATGACGGACCCGGACCCGCTCGGCGGGCCACTTCCGGAAGAGGTCCCGACCCCGGACGAAATCGCCTCGCTGTTACAGGTCGAGCACCTGCTCGACCAGCGTTGGCCTGAAACGAAACTGGAGCCGAGCACGGCCCGCATCTCGGCGCTGATGGAGATGCTCGGCTCGCCGCAGCTCGGCTACCCGTCGATCCACATCGCGGGCACCAACGGCAAGACGTCGGTCGCCCGGATGGTCGATGCGCTGTTGACCGCTTTGAACCGCCGCACCGGCCGTACCACCAGCCCCCACCTGCAGTCCGCTGTGGAGCGCATCTCCATCGACGGCAGGCCGATCAGCCCGGCGCAGTACGTGGCGACTTATCGCGAGATCGAACCGTTCGTGCAGCTTGTCGATCAGCAGTCGGAAGCGGCAGGCGGCCCGGCCATGAGCAAGTTCGAGGTGGTCACGGCCATGGCGTTCGCCGCGTTCGCCGACGCCCCGGTCGACGTGGCCGTCGTCGAAGTCGGCCTGGGAGGGCGGTGGGACGCCACCAACGTCGTCAACGCGCCCGTCGCCGTGATCACGCCGATCGGTGTGGACCACGCCGACTACCTCGGCGACACCATTGCGGAGATCGCAGGCGAGAAGGCCGGCATCATCACCAAGCAGGAGGACGACCTCGTGCCGACCGACACCGTCGCTGTTATCGGCCAGCAGGTGCCGGAGGCGATGGAAGTGCTTCTGGCGCAGGCGGTTCGCGCCGATGCCGCCGTGGCGCGCGAAGATTCCGAGTTCGCGGTGCTTGGTCGCCAGGTGGCCGTGGGTGGGCAGCTGCTCGAACTGCAGGGCCTCGGCGGCGTGTACTCCGAGATTTTCCTGCCGCTGCACGGTGCGCATCAGGCACACAATGCGGTGGTCGCGTTAGCCGCGGTCGAAGCATTCTTCGGCGCAGGCGCGGACCGACAGCTCGACATCGACGCGGTCAGGGCGGGCTTCGCCGCCGTCAGCAGCCCAGGCCGGCTGGAACGGATGCGCACCGCGCCGACGGTGTTCATCGACGCGGCCCACAACCCGGCAGGCGCCACCGCGCTCGCGGAGGCGCTACAGGAGGAGTTCGACTTCCGGTTCCTCGCCGGCGTGGTCTCGGTGATGGCCGACAAGGATGTCGACGGCATCCTGACCGCGCTCGAGCCGGTATTCGACCAAATCGTGGTGACCCACAACGGATCACCGCGCGCGCTCGACGTCGAGGCATTGGCATTGCGCGCCGAGGAACGGTTCGGGCCGGAGCGGGTGATCACCGCCGCCACGATGCCGGACGCGATCGAGACCGCCACCGCCCTCGTCGAGGAGTCCGGCGACGAGGTCGAAGGGTTCGGCGGCGCAGGCGTGGTGATCACCGGCTCGGTCGTCACGGCCGGGGCGGCGCGGACTCTGTTCGGAAGGGACCCCGAATGACCCGAAGACGATCGCGAGTGAGGATCGCAGCGAGGGACGAGCGAGGACCGGAGCGAGCGGGAGTCGAGGCATGAGCACCGAGCAGCCGCAGCAGGCTCCGGAGCCCAATGACGCCGGCCAGGCGGCTCCTGACCCGTGGAAGAGCTTCCGCGGTGTCATGGCAGGCACGTTGATCCTTGAGGCCATCGTGGTGCTGCTGGCGCTGCCGGTCGTCGCCGCAGCCGACCACGGATTGACACCGCTGACGGCCGGCTACCTGATCGGATTCGCGGTGGTGCTTGTGCTGCTGGGAGGTGTGCAGGGGCGACCCTGGGCAATCTGGGTGAACCTCGGGATCCAGGTGGTGCTGATCGCGGGATGGCTGGTGCACGGCGCGGTCGGTTTCATCGGCGTCATCTTCACCGCGGTATGGCTACTGATCGCCTATCTGCGCGCCGAGGTGCTGCGCCGGCAGAAGCGTGGCCTTCTGCCCGGGCAACAGTCGCCGCCCGACTAGGCTGACCGCCGTGACTGAGCGGACCCTCGTTTTGATCAAGCCCGACGGCGTCAAGCGGCGCCTGGTCGGGGAGATCCTCGGCCGTATCGAATGCAAGGGCCTGACCCTCGCGGCCCTCGAACTCAAGGAGGTCAGCGACGACCTCGCCCGCCGGCACTACGCCGAACACGAGGGGAAGCCGTTCTTCCCGTCGCTGCTGGAGTTCATCACGTCGGGGCCCGTCGTGGCGGCCGTCGTGGAGGGCCCGCGGGCCGTTGCCGCGTTTCGCCAGATTGCCGGCGCCACCGATCCCGTTGAGAAGGCCGCGCCCGGCACAATCCGCGGTGACCTGGCACTTATCACCCAGGACAACCTCGTGCACGGGTCTGATTCGCCCGAGTCGGCGGCCCGCGAAATCGAGCTCTGGTTTCCTGGCGGATAGCCGGGTTGTCCAGCCTGGTCGGTCACCGACGCGTGATGTGGGATACTGGCCTCGGGTAGTCGGCCTGTTACGCGGGCCGGATGCCCGAATGAAGACTTCGACGAGCGCGACCATCGCAACCGTGGTGCGGCGCCGACCGTCCAGCCATCATTCAGACCGGCACCGAGACGGTTCCGAACTGGGACCCCTCGGGGCGAGACCATAACAAGCCCGGGAGAAGTAGCCCGGGTCCATAGCGAAAGCCCTCGCGTGGCCGCGTCAACCATGACGCGCCCGGGGGCTTGAGGAGAATACGTGGCCGACGATGCCCTTACCCAAGACCAATCAGAAGAGACTCAGCCCAGCGAGGATCAGCCAGAGAAGCTGAGGGTCCACTCGCTGGCGAGTGTGCTTGGCACCACTAGCAAGCGTGTGCTCGACGCACTCACCGAACTCGACGGCCGGCCCCGCAGCCCGCAGTCCACCGTCGCGGAGGACGAGGCCGAGCGCGTGCGGGAAGCGCTGGCCAACAGCCCTGCGGACGAACCTGCCGCCGACGAACCGGCTGCCGCCGACGAACCGGCTGCCGCCGACGAACCGGCTGCCGCCGAGGTCGACGGCGACGAGCCGGAGTCGCGGCTGATCCTCGAGACCGCTCCTGAACCCGAGCGGGCGGACTACCTGCCACTGTTCGTGGCACCGCAGCCGGTCCAGGCTGAATACGACGCTGCCGACACGGACGACGAGGACGAGGACGACGACGACGGCGGACCGGATTCCGATGAGGACCAGGGCGACCGGCCCGCAGCCCGGCGGCGCCGGCGCGGCCGCCGCGGACGCGGCCGTGGTCGCGGCGAGCAGGGTGGCGACGACGCCGACGACGGCGACTCCGACGATGCGCAGACAGACGCCAAGGGCGGCGACGAGGATTCCGGCGACGATTCCGACGACGAGAGCGGTGACGAGGACAGCGGCGCTGAGGGCGCCACCCGTCGCCGTCGCCGCCGTCGCCGCCGCAAGTCCGGCTCCGGTGACGACAACGGCAACGGCAACGGGGCCTCCCCGGACGATCCGCCCAACACCGTCGTGCACGAGCGGGCGCCGCGGGCCCAAAAAGATAAGGCCGACAGAGATCAAGCCAACAGCGAGATCCAGGGCATCAGCGGATCGACGCGACTGGAGGCCAAGCGGCAGCGCCGCCGCGACGGCCGTGACGCCGGCCGGCGCCGTCCGCCCATCCTGAGCGAGGCCGAATTCCTGGCCCGGCGCGAAGCCGTCGAGCGGATGATGGTCGTCCGCGACAAGGTCCGCACCGAGCCGCCACACGAGGGCGCCCGCTACACGCAGATGGCGGTGCTCGAAGACGGCGTCGTCGTCGAACATTTCGTCACGTCGGCGGCATCGGCCTCCCTGGTGGGCAACATCTACCTCGGCATCGTGCAGAACGTGCTGCCGTCGATGGAGGCGGCATTCGTCGACATCGGCCGCGGGCGCAACGGCGTGCTGTACGCCGGCGAGGTCAACTGGGAGGCCGCCGGTCTCGGCGGCGCCCAGCGCAAGATCGAGCAGGCACTCAAGCCCGGCGACTACGTCGTCGTCCAGGTCAGCAAGGACCCGGTCGGACACAAGGGCGCACGGCTGACGACCCAGGTGTCACTGGCCGGCCGCTATCTGGTCTACGTGCCGGGTGCGTCGTCCACTGGCATCAGCCGCAAGCTGCCCGACACCGAACGCCAGCGTCTCAAAGAGATTCTGCGCGAGGTGGTTCCGCCGGAGGCCGGCGTGATCATCCGCACCGCCTCGGAGGGTGTCAAGGAAGAAGACATCCGCGTCGACGTGAATCGGCTGCAGGAGCGGTGGACCGAGATCGAGACCAAGGCCGACGAGACCAAGAAGAAGGCTGCCGGTGCAGCCGCAGCGCTCTACGAAGAGCCCGACGTGCTGGTCAAGGTCATCCGCGACCTGTTCAACGAGGACTTCACCGGGCTCATCGTGTCGGGCGACGAGGCGTGGAACACCATCAACGAGTACGTGAATTCCGTTGCGTCAGAGCTGGTTCCCCGGCTGACGAAGTACGAGCCTGCCGGGTCGGACGGTCCCGACGTGTTCGCCGTGCACCGCATCGACGAGCAGCTGACAAAGGCGATGGACCGCAAGGTGTGGTTGCCGTCGGGCGGCACGCTGGTCATCGACCGCACCGAAGCGATGACCGTGGTCGACGTGAACACCGGCAAGTTCACCGGCTCGGGCGGCAACCTGGAACAGACCGTTACCCGGAACAACCTTGAGGCCGCAGAGGAGATCGTGCGCCAGCTGCGGCTGCGCGATATCGGCGGCATCGTCGTCATCGACTTCATCGACATGGTGCTCGAATCGAACCGCGACCTCGTGCTGCGCAGGCTGACCGAGGCGTTGGCCCGCGACCGCACCCGCCATCAGGTCTCCGAGGTGACATCACTCGGGCTCGTGCAGCTGACGCGAAAGAAGTTGGGCACTGGCCTCATCGAAGCTTTCTCGACGTCATGCACGCACTGCGGTGGGCGGGGAATCCTGCTCCACGGCGATCCCGTCGACTCCACGTCGACGACCGGCCGCAAATCTGAAACCGGCGGCCGTCGCGGTAAGCGCGGAAAGAAGGGCGGCAAGGGCGACGAAGTCGCCGTGGCCAAGGTGCCGGACCATCCCGCAGGCGAACATCCGATGTTCAAGGCGATGGCCGCGGCCAACGGGCGTCACGAAGACGACGACGAGGGCGAGGACGTCGACGGCAAGCAGGCCGCCGAGGAAGTCGCCGAACTCGATCCGGACACCATCCGCGAGGCGGTGGCCGAGGCCACCGACGAAGAACTCGAGGACGACGACTTCGACGAGTCGGATGAGGACGAGTCGGATGAGGACGATATCGATCTCGACGCCGACGACGAAGACGACGAGATCGACGACGACATCGAAGTCATCAACGGCGACACCGACGAGGACTCAGACGAGGACGAGTACGACGACGAAGACGACTCCGATGACTCCGACGAGGATGACTCCGACGAGGATGACTCCGACGAGGATGACTCCGACGAGGATGACTCCGACGAGGACGATGACGAGGACGATGACGTCGGCGCCGACGAGCAACCTGCCGAGGTGACGGCCCCGGCTGGCAGGCATCGCCGCCGCGCCGCGGCGCGCCCCGCGGGGCCGCCGGCTCACGAAGGCTGAGCGGTGGCGTTCAGCGACGAGGAGATCGCCTACCTGCAGTCGCAGCCAGTCGCGCGATTGGCGACGGTCAACGCCGACGGCCAACCCGATGTCGTACCCGTCGCGTTCGAGCTCGACGGCCCGTACATCTGGGTCGGCGGCGTCGGCCCCGACGTCGCACACACCCGCAAGCTTCGCAACATCGGCGCAGGCCGGACGAAGGTGTCGCTGGTGATCGACGATCTGGTTTCGATGGAGCCGTTCATCGCGCGGGCGCTGAGGGTGTACGGGGAAGCCGAGCCGCCGGTCGAGCGGGTTGGCATGGTCGGGCCAGGGCTCTACAGCCGCATCACCCCGACGGTGTCGTGGAGCTGGAATCTGGCAGGTGAGCCCGCCGGTGAACGGTGGTATGACGCTAAGCGCACCGTGCACAAGCCGTGACCTGCGGTGATTTGACCCTGTAGGCGCACCTCACGTACCCTGGACCAGTTGTCTTTCGGCTGATGCCGACGACAGCGGGACTTCCCAGACTCCCGCGCCCCAAGACCCGCACGCGCACCCACCGGTAGCGCCTGCCCAGAGACGAAGAGGAACGATGGCGACGTACGCAATCGTCAAGACCGGCGGCAAGCAGTACAAGGTCGCCGTCGGAGACGTGCTCAAGGTCGAAAAGCTCGAGTCGGAGCCCGGCTCCAAGGTCTCGCTGCCCGTCGCCCTGGTCGTGGACGGTGCGAAGGTCACCACCGACGCCAAGGACCTGGAGAAGGTCGCGGTCACGGGCGAGGTGCTCGAGCACACCAAGGGTCCCAAGATCCGCATCCACAAGTTCAAGAACAAGACTGGCTACCACAAGCGGCAGGGTCATCGTCAGCAGCTGACGGTCCTCAAGGTCACCGGCATCAAGTAAGTAGGGAGCGAACACATGGCACACAAAAAGGGCGCTTCCAGCTCACGCAACGGTCGCGACTCGAACTCTCAGCGGCTCGGCGTCAAGCGCTTTGGCGGCCAGGTCGTCAAGGCCGGCGAGATCATCGTCCGCCAGCGCGGAACCCACTTCCACCCCGGCGTTAACGTCGGGCGTGGCGGCGACGACACGCTGTTCGCGACGGCCCCCGGCGCCGTGGAATTCGGCACCAAGCGTGGCCGCAAGACCGTCAGCATCGTCCGCGCCACGCGACCAGAGGCCTAAGCTTCGCGACTGTAACGCTACGGCGGACTCGCGAACGCTTTTCCGCCCTGGCGTTACTTTCGAAGGAGTTCAGCATGCCCCGGTTCGTCGACCGCGTCGTGATTCACGCGCGGGCAGGCAACGGTGGTCACGGCTGCGCCTCGGTCCATCGCGAGAAGTTCAAACCACTTGGCGGACCTGACGGCGGTAACGGCGGGCGTGGCGGCAGCATCGTTCTGGTCGTCGACGCGCAGGTGCACACACTGCTCGATTTCCACTTCCACCCGCATGTCGACGCTCCGTCGGGCAAGCCGGGCGCAGGCAATAACCGCGACGGCGCCGCCGGTTCCGATCTCGAGGTCAAGGTTCCAGACGGCACCGTCGTCCTCGACGAGAACGGCCGGTTGCTCGCCGACCTCGTCGGTGCGGGTACCCGTTTCGAAGCCGCTGCGGGCGGACGCGGCGGACTCGGCAACGCCGCGCTGGCGTCCAGGGCCCGCAAGGCGCCCGGCTTCGCGCTGCTCGGCGAGAAGGGCCAGGTCCGCGACCTCACGCTGGAACTCAAGACCGTCGCCGACGTCGGCCTTGTCGGGTTTCCGTCGGCGGGCAAGTCGTCGTTGGTGTCGGTCATCTCGGCGGCCAAGCCGAAGATCGCCGACTACCCGTTCACCACGCTGGCGCCCAACCTTGGCGTGGTGTCGGCAGGGGACCACACCTTCACCGTCGCCGATGTGCCTGGCCTGATCCCAGGCGCGTCCGAAGGCCGCGGCCTTGGCCTCGATTTCTTGCGGCACATCGAGCGATGCGCGGTGCTGGTGCATGTCGTCGACTGCGCGACGCTGGAACCCGCCCGTGACCCGATCTCCGACATCGAGGCGCTGGAAGCCGAGTTGGCCGCGTATACCCCTACGCTGCAGGGCGATTCGACCTTGGGCGACCTGGCCGAGCGCCCGCGGGCTGTGGTGCTCAACAAGATCGACGTTCCGGAAGCGCGTGAGCTAGCCGACTTCGTCCGTGAGGAGATCACCCGTCGGTTCGGCTGGCCGGTACACGAGGTGTCCACGGTCAGTCGGGAAGGGTTGCGGCCGTTGACGTTCGCGCTGTGGGACATGGTCTCGGCGTATCGCGACTCGCAACCGGCCATCGTGGCCCGTCGCCCCGTCATCCGACCGATCGCGGTCGACGAGAGCGGTTTCACCGTCGTGCCGGATGGCCGTGGCGGTTTCGTGGTGCGCGGTACGCGGCCCGAACGTTGGATCGGCCAAACGAATTTCGACAACGACGAAGCCGTCGGCTACCTCGGGGACCGGCTGGCCCGCCTCGGCGTCGAAGACGAACTGCTGCGGCTCGGCGCGCAGCCCGGCTGCGCGGTCACCATCGGCGACATGACCTTCGACTGGGAGCCGCAGACCCCCGCCGGGATCGATGTGCCGCTGTCCGGTCGCGGCACCGACGTACGGCTTGAGCAGACGGATCGCGTCGGCGCCGACGAACGGAAGGCCGCCCGTCGCGAACGGCGCCGTCCAGGCGACGAGTCATGACGAGCCCGCATCGAGAAGCGGTCCGCACCGCGCGCAGCATCGTCGTCAAGGTCGGCACCACCGCGTTGACCACGCCGTCCGGGGTGTTCGACGCGAGCAGGCTGGCCGTCTTGGCCGACGCGATTGAGGCCAGGATGAAGGCCGGCTCCGACGTGGTGATCGTGTCGTCGGGTGCGATCGCCGCGGGCATCGAACCGCTGCGGCTGACCAAGCGGCCCGCCGATCTGGCCACCAAGCAGGCGGCGGCCAGCGTTGGGCAGGTGGCGCTGGTGAACTCGTGGAGTGCGGCGTTCGCCCGCTACAACCGTGCGGTCGGCCAGGTGCTGCTGACTGCCCACGACATCTCGATGCGGGTACAGCACACCAATGCCCAACGCACGCTTGACCGGCTGCGGGCGCTGCACGCGGTCGCGATCGTCAACGAGAACGACACCGTGGCCACCAACGAGATCCGGTTCGGTGACAACGACCGGCTTTCCGCGTTGGTTGCGCATCTGGTCGGCGCCGACGCCCTGGTGCTGTTGTCCGACATCGATGGCCTCTACGACTCCGATCCGCGAAAAGGCAACGCGCGGTTCATCTCCGAAGTCGACGACCCGGCAGATCTCGACGGCGTCGTCGCGGGCAGGGGGAGCCATCTCGGCACCGGCGGGATGGCGTCGAAGCTGTCGTCGGCGCTGCTGGCCTCCGACGCCGGCGTACCTGTGCTGGTGGCCGCCGCGTCGGATGTGGCCACCGCGCTAGCCGACGCATCGGTCGGCACGGTGTTCGCCCCGCGGCCCGAACGGATGTCGGCGCGCAAGTTCTGGGTCCGCTACGCCGCCGAGTCGGCGGGCGCGCTCACGCTCGACGACGGGGCGGTGCGCGCCGTTGTGCGGCAACGACGTTCGCTGCTGCCTGCCGGCATCACGGCGCTGTCGGGGCGGTTCTACGGCGGCGACGTCGTCGAGCTGCGTGCACAGGACGCAACCATGGTGGCTCGCGGTGTGGTGGCCTACGACCACGCTGAGTTGGCGACCATGTTGGGCCGCTCAACCTCCGATCTGCCCGCCGAGATGCGCCGTCCCGCCGTCCACGCCGACGATCTGGTCGCCGTCTAAGCGATTTCGGCGCGCTTACTCCCGCTCAGCGTCCCGCTCAGCGTCCGTTAGCGCGCCGAAATCACGGTTTGAGGCGGTCGAGCATCGACTTGATCTGCTCGGCACGCTCGTCGGCGTCCTCCATCACGTCGTCGTCGGCGGGGCGGGTCTCGACGCCATGCACCTGTGCGGTCGCCTCGAAACATTGACGAACCGCCGGGTCGGCCAACACCACCGCGGCGAGCATGCCCGGCGACAGCTCGCGTGTGCGCAGCATGCCGTGGTAGCCCACCTCGGCGGGTATCCGGATGTCGAGCGCGCCCGCGTCAAGTTGTTGCTTGGCCGTCGCGAGTAGCAGCGTCAGCGCCGCGCGCGAGATCGCCTCTATCACCTTCCTGCGGAAGGGGAACCACGGCAGCGGCAGCTTGTCGACCTGCGTATCGATGCCGCCGGAGAACAGATACTCGACCAGGGTGCGGGTGCGGATTTCGATCACATCGACCCACTTGACCTTATCGCCGTCGAACTCGACGCCCTCCTCGCTGATCGCCACTCCACCGAAGTGGTTCAGCTTGCGGGCCAGCCCGCCCAGCTTGTCCGGCGTCAGCGGGTGGTCGGCCACCATGTCGCCGATGCCAAGCGCCCACCGCCCGACGACGGGACCTGGGTCGGGCCGCCTGCTTTCCAGCAGGGACTGCAGCCAGGAGACGTCGTCGGTGTCGTCGGCTTCGGACACGCGCTTATTTAAGCGGAGTTCGCCACGGCCGGTAGTTCATCGGCCAGCAGCGCCAGCATCGGGGAGCAGCCGTTGTCGATCTTCACCGTCGCAAGATCGTCGCCGCGCGTGCGGCCCCGGTTGATGATTGCGATCGGCATGCCCAGCGCCGCGGCATGGCGGACGAAACGGTATCCCGAGTACACCGTGAGCGACGACCCGGCTACCAGTAGTGCGTCGGCTCCGTCGATAAGCGAATACGCTGCGTCCACACGGTCTTTCGGCACATTCTCGCCGAAATACACGATGTCTGGCTTGAGCATGCCGCCGCACTGCGAACAGTCGATGATTCGAAACGACGTAGTGTCGCCGACGACCGCGTCGGCGTCAGGAGCCACTGCGATGCCGCCGACCGCCTCCGCGCGCTCGACAAACCCGGGGTTGGCCGCTTCGAGCAGATCGGCAAGTGCGGGGCGTGACATCGTGTGGCCGCAGTCCAGGCAGATCACCTGGGCATAGGAGCCGTGCAGGTTGATCACTGTGCGGCTGCCTGCCTTCGTGTGCAGCAGGTCGACGTTCTGGGTGATCACGCCGGATACCACGCCTGCGTGCTCGAGTTCGGCCAGCGCGCGGTGACCGGCGTTGGGCAGCGTCTCGTCCATGTGCCGCCAGCCGACGTGATTGCGCGCCCAGTAATGCTGGCGAAACTCCGGGTCGGAGGTGAACTGGCGGATGGTCATCGGGTTGCTCGGCGGCGAGTCCGGCCCGCGGTAATCGGGGATGCCCGAATCCGTCGACATCCCCGCGCCCGTGAGCACCGCAACACGCCTCCCGTGCAGCATGGCGACGAGTTCCGGTGCTTCCACGCCTCTCAGGCTAGGTGATCCGATTCAGCTGGCCGGCTGATGCTGCTCCTCGTCCGCCGCGTGATCTTCGCGCACGTCGGCGTCCTCAGCCTGATCGTCGTGTTCGTCGTCCTGTTCGTCGTCGTCTTCGACGTCGTCCTCGTCGACGAGGATGGTCTCGATGACCTCGACGTGCTTCTCGGTCGGGTGGTCCTCGGAGAGCGGCACCGAGACCGTGAGGATGCCCCTGTCATAGGTGGCGTTGATGTCGTCCTCGTCGGCACCCGCAGGCAGTGGCACCGTCCGCATGAACGAGCCGTACGAGAACTCCGAGTGCCCATTGGACTCGGTCTGGGTGCGCTCGGCCTTGATCGTCAGCTGGCCATCTCGCACGCTGACCTCGATGTCGTCGGTCGGGTCGACGCCAGGAAGCTCGGCGCGAACTTCGTAGAGCCCGTCCTTCATCTCGTCTTCCAACCGCAGCAGGTGGCTGTCGAAAAACGGACGCAGACTTGCGAGCGCGGGAAGGTTGGCGAACGTCGGGAAGCCATTGAAGAGTTCGGACAGCTCGGGCAGCAAGGGACGCGACTGACGTTGAACGGCAGACTTATTCACAATTCCTCCAGGGATTTTCGCGCTGTGGTGATGGTGCGGCGGGTCTGATTCACGATGCGCGACGCAATCAAATTCGCCGGATCAGGTGAGGTGCCTCCGGGCGAACTGCAGACCAACACGAGGCCAAGGTCGGCGTCTGTGCAGGCGGTTTCCCGCCTAGACACAGGGGTCGGTGACCTGCCCGTATGTACCCCGTCACCGAATCTTGACCTTTGACGGGCGACAATAGAGGGTGATGGACTTCTACAGCGCATACGGGCAGGGGTTCGTGCGGGTGGCTGCGTGCACCCATCACACGACCTTGGCCGATCCCGCCGCCAACGCCGAGTCGGTGCTGCGGCTGGCCCGCGACTGCGACGACGACAGCGTCGCGCTGGCTGTTTTCCCGGAATTGACGCTGTCGGGCTATTCGATCGAGGACATCCTGCTGCAGGACGCCCTGCTGGACGCGGTCGAGGTCGCGCTGCTCGAGGTCGTGGTGGCCTCGGCGGAATTGATGCCGGTGCTGGTGGTCGGCGCGCCGCTGCGCGATCAGCACCGGATCTACAACACCGCTGTGGTGATCCACCGGGGCACGGTGCTGGGTGTCGTGCCGAAGTCGTACCTGCCGACCTACCGGGAGTTCTACGAACGACGCCAGATGGCCGCAGGCGACGACGTGCGCGGCACCATCCGCATCGGTGAGGCCGACGTGCCGTTCGGTCCCGATCTGTTGTTCACCGCGACCGATCTGCCGGGCTTCACCCTGCACGTCGAGATCTGCGAGGACATGTTCGTGCCGATCCCGCCGAGTGCGCAGGCGGCGCTGGCGGGTGCGACGGTGTTGGCCAACCTCTCCGGCAGCCCGATCACGATCGGGCGCGCCGAAGACCGTGCGCTGCTGGCCCGTTCCGCGTCGTCGCGGTGCCTGGCAGCCTACGTGTACGCGGCGGCGGGGGAGGGCGAATCCACCACCGACCTGGCGTGGGACGGCCAGACGATGGTGTGGGAGAACGGGATACTGCTCGCCGAGTCCGAGCGGTTCCCCAAGGGTGAGCGGCGGTCGGTCGCCGACGTGGACCTCGAGCTACTGCGTTCGGAGCGGCTACGCATGGGCACCTTCGACGACAACCGCATCCACCATCGGATCACCGCAGAGTCGTTCCGGCGGGTGGAATTCCGGGTCGACCCGCCGTCGGGTGACATCGGTCTGCGCCGCGAGGTCGAGCGGTTCCCGTTCGTGCCTTCGGATCCCTCACGGCTGGAACAGGATTGCTATGAGGCCTACAACATCCAGGTCGCCGGTCTGGAGCAGCGGCTGCGTGCGCTGAACTACCCGACGGTGGTGCTCGGGTTGTCCGGCGGGCTGGATTCCACGCACGCGTTGATCGTCGCCGCCCACGCGATGGACCGGGAAGGCCGGCCGCGCAGCGACATTCTCGCGTTCACGATGCCGGGATTCGCGACCGGTGAGCGCACCAAGGGCAACGCGATCAGGCTCGCCGAGGCGCTGGGTGTGACGTTCGAGACCCTCGATATCAAGGCCACCGCCGAGCTGATGCTCAAGGAGATGGATCACCCGTTTGCCCGCGGTGAGAAGGTGTACGACGTCACGTTCGAAAACGTGCAGGCGGGGTTGCGCACCGACTACCTGTTCCGGCTTGCCAACCAGCGCGGTGGCATCGTGCTCGGCACCGGCGACCTTTCCGAATTGGCGCTCGGCTGGTCGACATACGGTGTGGGCGACCAGATGTCGCACTACAACGTCAACGGTGGCGTGCCCAAGACGCTGATCCAACACCTGATCCGCTGGGTGATCTCCTCGCATCAATTCGACGACGCTGTCAACAAGGTGCTGTCGTCCGTCCTCGACACCGAGATCACTCCCGAGCTGATCCCGGTGGGCGAGGACGAGGAGATCCAGAGCAGCGAGGCCAAGGTGGGGCCGTATGTGCTGCAGGACTTTTCACTGTTTCAGGTGCTGCGGTACGGCTTCCGGCCGTCCAAGGTCGCGTTCCTGGCCTGGCATGCGTGGAGCGACCCGCAGCGCGGCGACTGGCCAACCGGATTCCCGGAGCACACGCGGCCGGCGTACTCGCTGAAGGAGATTCGCCAGTGGCTTCAGGTCTTCGCGCAGCGGTTCTACTCGTTCAGCCAGTTCAAGCGCTCAGCGATGCCGAACGGACCGAAGGTATCCCACGGCGGATCGCTATCGCCGCGCGGTGACTGGCGGGCGCCGTCGGACATGTCGGCCCGTACCTGGCTCGACGAGATCGAACGCGAAATCCCTGAGGACTAGCTCAGCCTGGAGTGGCCCACCCAGCCGAACGCCGCCCCGCTGAGCACTCCGACGGTCGACCACCACCATTGATCGGTCATCGCTGCCACGGTGACGCCGATGATCAGACCGATGATCAACGGCAGCCAGAGCCAGCCAGCTTCCTGCTTGCTGTTCATCTGCTTGCGTGCCATCTAACCCACGCTAGCGCGCCGGGCGACGGCGCAGGTCAGCGCTCGTAGGTGCCCGTCAGCCACCGCGCGCTAGCGGGCGCGCCCCACACCAGGAAGGAACCGGCCAACAGACGCCAGGTAGCCGCGATACGCCTCGCCGTGCACGGTCAGCAGATACGGCTCTTCGACGACCCGAACCTGAAGCTCGATCGTGGCCACCAACAACAGAAATCCGGCGAGCGCCACCAGATTCGGTGCCACCAACGCGATTCCGAAACCGAACGTGATCATCGCGGTGAAGATCGGATTGCGCACCCAACCGAACACACCGGTGCGCACCAGCGTCGTCGTCTCGCTGGGATCCACGCCGATGCGCCACGAGTCACCCATATCCAGCTGCGCGTAGACAGTCGCTGCGATTCCGATCATCGCGATCACGGTTCCGGCAGTCTGGATCCACTGCGCGTGCAACACACTCCACGGCGATACCACACCCACGAGTTGCAGCACGGGCGCAATGACGGCCGCCGCTATCGCGGCGACGAAGCCGACGCCGGCAAACCATTCCGTCGAACCCAGCCTGCCGCTAATCCCGCGGAACCCGGTCGAGCCGGTTCGGCGCCGCTGTTCCCAACTGCGCCAACCGAATCCGAGCGCGCCGAAGACGGCGAATAGTACGAGCGCGACGAGCGGCATGGACGTTCCCACCTGGAATTTCATCAGCAGCATGGATCCCCGCGCCACGCGTTCACGCCCTCTCGCACCGCGATCGCCGCGATGCCGAGAGCGGCAACGGGGTCGGCCCACGACCAGCCCCACAGGCTGTTGAGCACCAGACCCGCCAACAGGACCGCGGAGAGGTAGGTGCACAGAAGCGTCTGCTTCGAATCGGCCACCGCCGACAACGACCCCAGCTCGCGGCCGGCACGGCGTTGCGCCAATGACAGCACCGGCATGACGACCAGGCTTGCCGCCGCGAGCACGATCCCGATCAGCGACGGCCGCGCCGCGCCAAGGCCGAGTAGCGACAGCACCGCGTCGACGGCGACGTATGCCGCAAGTGTGAAGAAGGAGATCGCGATGAACCGCAGAGTCGCCTTCTCACGCGTCTCGGGATCCTTGGCGGAGAACTGCCAGGCGACCGCGGCCGCCGACGAGATCTCGACGACCGAATCGAGTCCGAAGCCGATCAACGCAGACGACGAGACGCGCGTGCCCTCGGCCAGCGCGACCACCGCCTCGATCACGTTGTAGGTGATCGTTGCGCCGACCAGGAGCCGGATTCGGCCTTCGAGCGTCGCGCGCCGTGTCCCTGGCGGGGCGGACATCAGCAGCAGACTTCGGTCTCGGCGTCGGGGCAGCAGGTCGGGTCGACCGCCAGCACCAGGCCGATGAGGTCGTCGAGTGCGTGGGCGATGCGCTTGTCGGCCAGCTCATAGCGGCTGCGCCGACCCTCGGGTTGCGCCACCACCAGGCCGCAGCCGCGCAGGCACGCCAGGTGGTTGGACAGGATCTGCCGCGACACCCCGATCTTCTCCGCGAGGTCGGACGGATAGCCAGGGCCATCGCGCAACATCAACAGGATCTCGGTGCGAGTCGCGTCCGACAGCGCGTATCCGAACCGCGCCAGGGCATCGCTGTGGGTCACCGTTCGCATACGAAAGACAGTACAGCAGATTCTGTATCCAGGAAAGACTGAACTGTCAGATTCGCCCGTCGATCCTCAGGTCTGGATGCACCCAGTCGGGGGAACGGCGTTCCTTGAACGAACGGAAGCCTTCGAGCGCCTCGGGCGAGGAGTAGCTGGCCTGCATGCCGATGCGGTCGAACAGGCCCATGTAGTTGTCGAGGCTCGATTTCACCGTGCTCCGCGCCGCTGGCGCGGTCCTGCAGCACTGACCGAGGACCTCGCGGGCCGCGTCGAGCAGCTCATCATGCGGCACCACCCGCGCGACTATGCCCCACTGCTGAGCCTCGTCCGCGGTCAACGTTCGCCCCGTGAACATCAGGTCCCGCGTGCGCACCGGTCCGATCAGCCGGGCCAGCATCTGGCTGTAATACGTGTCGGCAATGCCCCGGAACAGTTCCGGTACGCGGAACGTCGCGCGGTCGCTGACCACGGTCATGTCGCTGCACAGTGCGATCTGCAGCCCACCGCCCTGACACAGCCCGTTGACCGCCGACACCACCGGCTTCACCGATTGGCGCAGCGTCTCGAACGGCGTGACGTCCATGCCAAGCGCCGACCCGAACGTCAGCCAGTTGTCCGAGCCGTCGCCGCCGCCCATGTCGCCGCCGGGCGCGAACACGTCACCGGTGCCGGTGATGAGCAGGCCTGCGAGGTCGGCGTCGGCGTCGACGTGCCGGACGGCGTACCGGATGCCGAAGTACATCGCAGGCGTCATCGCGTTGCGCGCCTCCGGCCGGTCCAGCGTGCACACGCCGAACGGTCCCTCGCGGGTGAAGCGCAGATATGGCGTGCCCAGCCAGTCGCCTTCGGGTGGACGTGGCGTGGTTGTCGTCATATCTGCCTTTCTCCAGCCCTGCGGTTGATCACAGCGTCGTCGATCGCCTCGGCGTACGGCGCACAGTCGCCGGCTCCTGGCACCAGCGTCGACAGCGCACCTGCCGCGCAGGCCCGGCGCAATGCATTCTCGTGCCCGGCCGGCCATCCGGCGGCGAGCACCCCGGCGAACACGTCGCCCGCGCCTGTGGTGTCGACGGCCTCGACGGGCGGGGCGGGCACGTCGAAGCGTTCGTCCTCGCCAAGGTAACTCGCGCCGCGTGCACCGCGGGTGATCACCAGATGCGGCACGGGCCAATGCCATTCGCGCGCCTCGGCCTCGTTCACCACGACCACGTCGGCCAGTTCGGACAGGGCCAGCAGATGGTGTGGTTCGGCCCCGGTCGGCGACGCGTTGAGCATCACCACTGCGCCCGCGGCCCGCGCCACCCCCGCGGCGGCGACGGCCGTTGCGATCGGGATCTCGAGTTGCAGCAGCACCACGTCGCTGTCGGCGATCACCGCGCGGAGGTCGGCGGACGTCACGCTCAGGTGCGCGTTGGCGCCCGGCGCGACGACGATGGTGTTCTCTGCCGCGGAGTCGACGATGAGCACCGCCGAGCCGCTGGACCCTGGCAAGTTGACCACGCCGTCCAGCCCGACATCGTTGTCCCGCAGATGTGCGCGGAGCTGATCGGCCGCCGAGTCGGAGCCGAGCGCCGCGACGAGTTGCACGGCCGCGCCCGCGCGGGCGGCGGCCACTGCCTGATTGCCGCCCTTACCGCCCGGCGACGACGAGAGCGATGACGCAAGAACGGTTTGGCCCGGCCGTGGCAGGGCTTCCACCGTGAAAGTGAGATCGGCGTTGACACTGCCCACTACGCAGACCCGCGCCACCATAAACACCAAAAGTAGACCAGCCGCCGCCCGTCGTGCGCACCTATGCGTTAGTGGGCCACCTGACAGCTGTCGAGCACCGCAGGCAGGTCCGATACGCTGGGTCAATGAGTCTGCAAGCACCAGCAGCTGCCGACTTGCGCCAGCAGGTCCACGATGCGGCGCGGCGCGCCCGGATTGCGGCCCGCGAGCTGGCCACGCTGAGCACCGCGACCAAGGATCGAGCGCTGCACACCGCCGCCGACTGTGTGTTGGCGCGTACCCACGACATCCTGGCGGCCAACGCCGAGGACGTTGCGACGGCCAAGGCGGCAGGTACGCCGGAGGCGATGCTCGACCGGCTTGCGCTCAACCCGGCGCGCGTCGACGGCATCGCCCACGGGCTGCGCCAGGTTGCCGGGCTGCCCGACCCGATCGGCGATGTGCTGCGCGGCCGTACCCTGCCCAATGGACTCCAGCTGCGACAGCAGCGGGTTCCGCTCGGCGTGGTTGGAATTGTTTACGAAGGCCGGCCCAACGTGACCGTCGACGCATTCGGGTTGACGCTCAAGTCTGGCAACGCGGTGCTGCTGCGCGGCAGTTCGTCAGCGGCACATTCCAACGCCTCATTGGTCGCGGCGCTGCAGGCAGCGTTGACTAACGAGGGCCTCACAAGAGATGCCGTGCAGCTGTTGCCCAGCGAGGACCGCGCCAGCGTCACGCATCTGATCCAGGCGCGTGGTCTCGTGGATGTGGTGATCCCGCGTGGGGGAGCGGGTTTGATCGACGCGGTCGTGCGCGACGCAATGGTCCCCACCATCGAAACCGGGGTCGGCAATTGTCATGTCTACGTTCATGAATCGGCGGACCTCGACATGGCCGAACGGATTCTGCTTAACGCCAAGACGCGCAGGCCCAGCGTCTGCAACGCGGCCGAGTCGCTGTTGATCGACACGTCGATCGCCGAACAGGCCGTACCGCGGTTGACCAAGGCGCTGCAGGACGCCGGTGTCACCGTGCACACCGACCCGTCCGAGGAGGAACTGCGCACCGAATTCCTGTCGATGGACATCGCCCTGGCAGTGGTCGACGGCCTCGACGCCGCGATCGCCCACATCAACGAGTACGGCACCGGGCACACCGAAGCCATAGTCGCGACGAATCTTGCCGCCGCTCAGCGGTTCAGCGAGCGCGTCGACGCCGCCGCGGTGATGGTCAACGCGTCGACGGCGTTCACTGACGGCGAGCAGTTCGGATTCGGCGCCGAGATCGGTATCTCCACCCAGAAGTTGCACGCCCGAGGACCGATGGGCCTGCCCGAATTGACGTCAACCAAGTGGATTGTGTGGGGAGACGGCCACACCCGCCCGGCCTAACAGGAGAACGATGAGCGTTTGCGCGAAGAGGATTGGACAGTGAGCGTCCCCGCACGTTCGGCACCGCTGTTCGCCGACATCGACGATGTCGCGCGACGTTTGGCGGAAACCGGCTACCTACCCGACACCGCAACGGCCACAGCGGTGTTCCTTGCCGACCGGCTGGGCAAACCATTGTTGGTGGAAGGCCCCGCAGGCGTCGGCAAGACCGAGCTTGCCCGTGCCGTCGCGCAGGCCACCGGCTCCGGTTTGGTACGCCTGCAGTGCTACGAGGGCGTCGACGAGGCGCGCGCACTCTACGAGTGGAACCACGCTAAGCAGATCCTGCGGATCCAGGCCGGGCACGGCGACTGGGATCAGACGAAAACCGATGTGTTCAGTGAGGAATTCCTGCTGTCGCGTCCGCTGCTGACTGCGATCCGCCGCACCGAGCCCACCGTCTTGCTGATCGACGAGACCGACAAGGCCGACATCGAAATCGAAGGCCTGCTGCTGGAGGTGCTGTCCGACTTCGCGGTGACAGTGCCTGAGCTCGGCACCATCACCGCCGAGCGCACCCCCTTCGTCCTGCTGACCTCCAACGCCACGCGCGAACTGTCCGAGGCGCTCAAACGCCGATGCCTGTTCCTGCACATCGACTTTCCCGATCCCGATCTGGAGCGCCGTATCCTGTTGTCCCGGGTGCCCGAGTTGCCCGAACATCTGGCCGAGGAACTCGTCAAGATCATCGGCGTGCTGCGCGGCATGCAGCTCAAGAAGCTGCCGTCGGTGGCCGAAACCATCGACTGGGGGCGCACCGTGCTGGCGCTCGGACTCGACACCATCGACGATGAGCTGATCGCCGCGACACTCGGTGTCGTGCTCAAGCATCAGTCGGACCAGGTGAAGGCGGCCGGGGAGCTGAGGCTGAACTGATGGCAGTCCGCCGCACCCGTCCGCCGCAGCCGCTGGCGCCGCACGGAATCCCTGGCCACCTGGTGGAGTTCGTGGAAGCGCTTCGCGGGCAGGGAATTTCGGTCGGCCCATCAGAGACCGTCGATGCAGGTCGAGTGATGTCGGTCCTCGGGCTCGGCGATCGTGAGACACTGCGCGAGGGCATTGCGTGCGCGGTGCTGCGTCGGCCCGACCATCGCGACACCTACGACGCGATGTTCGACCTGTTCTTCCCCGCGGCGCTCGGCGCCAGGACCCTCCTGCTCGACGATGACGACGACGACGCGCCAGAAGGCCTGCCGCCCGAGGACATCGAGGCGTTGCGCGCCCAGCTGGTCGACATGCTCGGCGACAATGCGGACCTGGCCAACCTCGACGAGCGACTGGCGGCCATGATCGCGCAGATCGTCGAGGCCTACGGCCGCTACAACTCCAGCCGCGGCCCGTCGTACTCGTCGTATCAGGCGCTCAAGGCGATGAGCCTCGACGACCTCGAGGGCCGGCTGCTGGCAGGCCTGCTCGCACCCTACGGGGACGAGCCAACGCCGACACAGGAACAGATCGCCAAAGCCCTTGCAGCCCAACGCATCGCTCAGTTGCGCAAGATGGTGGAGGCGGAGACCAAGCGCCGCACCGCCGAGCAGCTGGGTCGCGAGCACGTGCAGATGTACGGCGTTCCGCAGCTTGCGGAGAACGTCGAGTTCCTGCGCGCTTCCGGTGAGCAGTTGCGCCAGATGCGGCGCGTAGTGGTGCCGCTGGCCCGCACACTGGCGACGCGGTTGGCGGCGCGGCGGCGACGGTCGCGGTCCGGCGAGATCGATCTGCGCAAGACGCTGCGCAAGTCGATGTCCACCGGCGGCGTGCCGATCGACGTCGTGCTGAAGAAGCCGCATCCCGCCCGGCCGGAGCTGGTGGTGCTCTGCGACGTGTCCGGCTCGGTCGCGGGGTTCAGCCACTTCACGCTGCTGCTGGTGCACGCGCTGCGCCAGCAGTTTTCACGAGTTCGCGTGTTTGCCTTTATAGACACCACCGACGAAGTCACCGAACTGTTCGGGCCCGACTCCGACCTGGCCGTGGCCGTGCAGCGCATCACCCGCGAAGCGGGCGTCTACACGCGAGACGGCCACTCCGACTACGGCAACGCGTTCGCATCATTCATGGAGAAATGGCCGAACGTCCTGTCGCCGCGCAGTTCGTTGCTGGTCCTCGGCGACGGGCGCAACAACTACCGCAACCCGGAAACCGACCTGCTGGCCCACATGGTCAACGCCAGCAGGCACGCGCACTGGCTCAATCCCGAGCCCAAGCACCTGTGGGGCAGTGGCGACTCGGCGGTGCCGCGCTACCAAGACGTCATCACCATGCATGAATGCCGGTCGGCGAAGCAGCTGGCCGCGGTGATCGACCAGCTGCTGCCGGTCTAAGCGCCTGCGAGCGCTCCCGTAAGCTGGCTGTTTGTGACTTCTCGGCGGCTGGGGGTGATGGGTGGGACGTTCGATCCCATCCACAACGGGCACCTGGTCGCGGCCAGCGAGGTTACCGATCTGTTCGAGCTCGACGAAGTGGTGTTCGTCCCGACCGGCCAGCCCTGGCAGAAGCACCACCGCTACGTCACAGCCGCCGAGGACCGCTACCTGATGACCGTCATCGCGACCGCGTCCAACCCGCGGTTCTCGGTGAGCCGGGTGGACATCGACCGCCGCGGCCCGACCTATACGAAGGACACGCTGCGCGATCTGCGCGCCCTGAATCCCGACTCGGAGCTCTACTTCATCACCGGCGCAGATGCACTGGCGTCGATCCTGTCGTGGCAGAACTGGGAGGAGATGTTCTCGATCGCCAAGTTCGTCGGCGTCAGCCGCCCGGGTTACGAGCTCGACGGCAAGCACATCAAGGCGGCGCTCGATGAGCTGCCGCCCGACGCGCTCACTCTCGTCGAGGTGCCCGCGCTGGCGATCTCGTCGACCGACTGTCGCAAGCGGGCCGAAGCGGACAGGCCGATCTGGTACCTGGTGCCCGACGGCGTCGTGCAGTACGTGACCAAGCGCCGGCTCTACGCCGCCCAGCCGATCGCGACGGAAGAGCATCAGACATGACCGCCTCCGACGAATCCGTCAAGATGGCCACCACAGCGGCGCGCGCGGCGGCGGCCAAGCTCGCCGAAGACGTCGTCGTGATCGACGTGTCCGGACAGCTTGTGATCACCGACTGCTTCGTCATCGCGTCGGCGTCCAACGAGCGCCAGGTCAACGCGATCGTGGACGAGGTCGAGGAAAAGATGCGTCTCGCGGGATACAAACCCGCCCGCCGCGAGGGCGCCCGCGAGGGTCGATGGACGCTGCTGGACTACGTCGACATCGTGGTGCACATCCAGCACCAGGACGAGCGCGACTTCTACGCCCTGGACCGGTTGTGGCGCGACTGCCCGGTCGTACCGGTGGATCTGGACGCGACGCCATGAGGGTGCGTCGACTGGTGATGCTGCGTCACGGGCAGACCGAGTACAACGCAGGCAGCCGGATGCAGGGCCAGCTCGACACCGAGCTGTCCGACCTGGGTCGCGAGCAGGCCGCCGCCGCCGCCGGGGTGCTGGCGAAGCGGCAACCTCTCACCATCGTGTCGTCGGACCTGCGGCGTGCGCTGGATACCGCGGTCGCGCTTGGTGAGCGGTCGGGGATGCCGGTGCTCGTCGACACCCGGCTGCGCGAAACGCACCTCGGTGACTGGCAGGGGATGACCCATCTCGAGGTGGACGAAACGGCCCCTGGCGCGCGGCTCGCGTGGCGAGACAACGCCAGGTGGGCCCCGCACGGTGGCGAAAGCCGGGTCGACGTCGCAGCGCGCAGCATGCCACTGCTGGCTGAGCTCGTCGCCGACCAGACCGAGTGGGGCGTTGATGCACCCGAGCGTCCGGTGGTCCTGGTCGCCCACGGCGGACTGATCGCTGCGCTGACCGGGGCACTGCTCGCGCTGCCGGTCGACAACTGGCCGGTGCTCGGCGGTATGGGCAACGCCAGCTGGGTGCAGCTGTCTGGGCATTCGCAGGCCGGCGCCTCGCTGGACGGTATCCGCTGGCGACTCGATGTGTGGAACGCCTCGGCACAGGTCGCCAACGATGTCCTCTGACAGGCCAAGCCAATCCCCAGGTCCTGCCCGCCGGACGCTTCTCGTCTTCTGCGACTCACTGTCCTATTACGGACCGACCGGCGGGCTGCCCGCCGACGACTCTCGCATCTGGCCGAATATCGTTGCTATTCATCTGGGTTGGGACCTCGAGCTGATCGGGCGGATCGGCTGGACTTGCAGAGACATCTGGTGGGCCGCCACCCAGGACCCGCGGGCGTGGGCGGCGTTGCCACGGGCCGGCGCGGTGATCTTCGCGACCGGTGGCATGGATTCGCTGCCATCGCCGGTACCCACCGCGCTTCGCGAATTGATCCGGTACGTCCGGCCGGCGTGGCTACGGCGCTGGGTGCGCGACGGATACGGCTGGGTGCAGCCGCGGCTGTCGCCGATATCGCGTGCCGCCCTCCCGCCGCACCTTTCCGCGGAGTACCTCGAAATGACCCGTGGGGCAATCGACTTCAATCGGCCGGGAATACCGATGGTCGCGTCGCTGCCGTCGGTCCACGTCGCCGAGACATACGGCAAGGCGCACCAAGGCCGGCCGGCCACTGTCAGGGCGATCAGCGAATGGGCAGAGCAGCACAACGTCCCGCTCGTCGACCTCAAGGCGGCGGTCGGTGAGCATGTCATGAGTGGTCGAGGCAATCCCGACGGCATCCACTGGAACTTCGAGGCACACCAGGCTGTCGCCGAGCTGATGCTCAAAGCGCTTGCAGAAGCGGGTGTGCAGCAAGAGGATTCGCGGTAGCCATGTCCGTCATCGTGGTGACCGATTCGTCGTCCCGCCTGCAGCCAGATGAGCTCAAGGAGTTCGACATCCGCCAGGTACCACTGCATGTGCTCGTCGACGGGACCGATCTGCGTGACGGGGTCGACGACGTGCCCTACGACATTCACGATCGTGCGCGGGTAACCACCGCCGGTGCCACGCCCGCGGAACTCGCCGAGACCTATCAGCAGGCGCTGAGCGACAGCGGCGGAGACGGCGTTGTGGCGGTGCATCTTTCTGCGGCATTGTCCAGCACATACAGCTCCGCCGTGCAGACGGCACGCGAGTTCGGCTCAGCGGTGCGGGTGGTGAATTCGCGTTCCGCGGCGATGGGTGTCGGCTTCGTCGCTCTGGCCGCGGCGGGTTCTGCAGTTTCGGGTGCAGATCTCGATTCGGTTGAGGCCGTGGCCCGTTCGGCGCAGTCGCGCGGGTATGTGTTCGTCGTCGTGCACCGGCTGGACAATCTGCGGCGCAGCGGCCGTATCCGCAAGGGGGCGTCGTGGCTGGGCACCGCGCTGTCGCTCAAGCCCCTGCTGTGTCTCGACGTCGACGGCCGGTTAGTGCTCGATCAACGGATCCGCACGGTCACCAAGGCGCATGCGGCGTTGGTCGACCGGGTCGCCGAGGTCGTCGGGGAGCGTCGGGCCGCGATCGCGGTACATCATGTGGACAACCACGACGCCGCCGATGAGATCGGTGCGGCATTGACGACGCGATTGCCCCAGATCGAGTCGCTCGTCGTCACCGATATGGGGCCGGTGCTGTCGATTCACGTCGGCGGCGGCGCGGTCGGTGTCGCCGTGCAGGTCGCCGAGTAGGCGGCCGTGACGTCCGCGATGCAGATGGCGCGTGACGAGCGCGAAGAGTTCGCCGCGCTGCTGGAAGGATTGACGCCGCAGCAGTGGGAGAGTCCGACGCTGTGCGAATTGTGGAGCGTCCGCGAGGTCGCTATTCACACGGTGAGCTACGACGAGCTCACGACGGGCGGCTTGGTCGGCCGCTTTCTGAAGGGTCGGCTCAACACGGACCGCATCAATGCGATTGGTGTCGCCGACTACGCCGACAGGGCGCCCGAGCAGATCATCGCGATGATCCGAGCCAATACCGAACCACACGGGCTGACCGGAGGCTTCGGTGGCAGGATCGCGCTCACCGACGGCATGATCCACCAGCAGGACATCCGACGGTCGGTCGGCCTGCCGCGCACCATCGACTCCGAGCGGCTGCGCACGGCGCTGGATTTCGCCCGCTTCGCGCCGACCATCCGCGGCGCCTGGCGGGCGCGCGGTGTTCGCCTCGTCGCCACCGACTTGGATTGGGCCTACGGAAAGGGTCCCGAGGTTCGGGGAAGCGGCGAGGCCCTGTTGATGGCGATGGCAGGCCGTCGCGCCGCGTTGGACGATCTAGACGGCACGGGCAAAGCCAAACTCGCGCAGCATATTTGAGCGCAGTCAGGGTTTTGTCCAGGCACCGTGGACGGCACTGACGTCAGTCGTTCATGGCGACGGTACTGCTGGTTACGTTCCGTACGATCGCCTTGACGAACTCATCGTCGATCGGTTCGCGAGAGAACCAGCGGCGATAATAAAGCGGCCCCATCAGTGCCGAAATGATGCGCGACGCGTCGGCTGTCGCCGGCATTTCACCCCGCGCTGCTGCTCGCTCGATGACTGCTCTGAGCGGTGCCGCGTGCCCGCGTTGGATCTCGCCGTGGATGCGGGCGAACTCCGGATCGCGCTCGGCGACGTCGACGATTGAAGGCACGACCGATGACCACCGGGCTGTGCCCAGCAGGTGGCCGATATTGGCAAGGATCGCAGTGACGTCACCCGCCAGAGATCCGGTATCGGGCACGTCCTGCTCGGCGCTGATCCGGGAGGCGGCATCGAGCACAAGTGCCTCCCGAGATGGCCAATGACGGTAGATGGTCGTCTTCGCTACCCCGGACCGACGAGCCACTTCATCAACGGTGAACCCGCCGACGCCGCTCTCACTGAGCAGCTCGAAAGCGGTCGTCAGGACGCGATCTCGTGATCGGCGGACGCGGCCGTCGACCTCGCTGTCGCCGCGCTGCTTCGCGGGTGCTCCAGCGCGACGGGCTCGGCCACCGGTTGGTTTCGACATGGGTTGATTCTGCCATAACGCTACGCTACGGTAGCGTAGCGTTATGTAGTGTCTCCCACTGAAAGGGCTGCCCTGTGGATCTCGTTTCGATTCGCATGATCACCGACGACCTCGAGCGTGTGGTCCGGTTCTATGAGCGGGTTACCGGCGTCGCTGCGGTGCGCTACACGCCCGTGTTCGCCGAGCTGATCATGCCGTCCTTCACCTTGGCGATCGGCCACACACAGACGACGCACCTGTTCGGCGAGGACTCTGCTCGCGCTGCCGACAACCGCAGCGTCATCATCGAGTTCAAGGTCGACAACGTCGACAGCGAATACGAGCGGCTCAAGCCGCTCGTCAGCGAGTGGGTGCAGCAGCCAACCACGATGCCTTGGGGTAACCGCTCCATCCTGTTTCGCGATCCCGACGGCAATCTTGTCAACTACTTCACGCCGGTAACCGAGGATGCGATCAAGAAGTTCAACGGCTGACCGGCCACGCCCTGCAGTTCGAAGGCGAGCTCGCCCAATATATCTAAGCGCGGTTACATTGCGGCGCGACCGGTGATCGGCGGCAGGTCCTTCAGCGTCACGATGCCGGGCGGGGCGGCGACGACCGCGGGCACCGCGTTGGTCACCGGAAGGGCCGTGTAGATCATGCCGAGGCCCATGAACCCGGGCTCGGTCCAGTCCTTGGGCGGCAGGCAATGCAGCACGGTGCGCATGTTGGGCAGGCCGAACACCTGGATGACGTGGCCGTGCTCCAGCGGCTTGGGCGGGGTGACATGGTCACCCATGGTCCAGTTGAAGCCGACGCTGACGACGTTGCGTTCGCCGACCCAGCCGCGGTGATAGCCGTAGACGCTGCCGACGGTGCCCTTCGGGATCTGCATGAAACCGAGATCGGTGTCATCGGTGGCGGCGGTGAACTGCACGTCGAAGGTCATCCGGTCGAGCTTGGCGCCGATCGCGTCGGCCATCATCGCCGCCGACTCGGCGAAGACCTCGCTCTCCCGTCGAACGTTTTCGGCAAGGCCGGGGGTGTCGGGATCCTGCGAGAACCCCATCGCGGTTTGGGTGCCTGCCGACTCATAGGTCGAGCAGTCCACCGACTCGGTGATGCGGATCTCGTCGACGCGCTCGCAGGATCCGCTGAGCACCATGCCGACCATATTGGTCATGCCGGGATGGGCACCGCTGCCGAAGATGGTGGAATTGCCCTTCTCACAGGCCTTCCGGATGCGTTCCAGATCCTCCGGCGATTGCTTCCCGCCGGTGATCCACGCCGCGGTCGAGCACACGTTGACGCCGGACTCGAGCAGCCGGGCCAGTTCGTCGATGTTCGGCCAGAGAGGGTTGTAGCAACAGGCATCGGGCTTGAGCGCCAGGAGCGCATCGATGTCGTTGGTGGCCGTCACCCCGGTCGGCTCAGGCCAGCCGGACAACTCCGCGGCGTCGACGCCAACCTTGTCGGCCCCGTGCGCATAGACGCCGACCAATTCCATGTCGTCGCGCCCGATGATCGCGTGGAGGGACCGCCGCCCGATGTTGCCGGTCGTCCACTGGATCACCCGAAGGGGTCGGTCAACGGTACTCATTTGCAGCAATCTACATGTGTGTTCCGCCGTCGATACGGACCTCTGTTCCGGTGATGAAATAGGCGTCCGACGAGCCGAGCATCGCGACGACAGCGGCGACCGCGTCGGGCTTGGCGAAGATCGCGCCGCCGTCGAGCGGCAGCACCGGGGTGATCTTGCCGAACAGCGAGTAGTCCGCATCGGCAGGCAGTCCAGGCCCGATGCTCTGCTTGGATTCGCCTGTGCCGTCGGTCATTCCAGAAGAAATGGATCCGGGCTGAACCGAGTTGAACCGGATCCTTTCCTTGGCGAACTCCAGCGCGAGCGCGTGGGTCATCGCTTGGATCCCACCCTTGGATGCGGCGTATGCGGTCATGTAGGGGTGCGCGAAGGCGGCCGAGGTGGAGCTGAAATTCACAACGGAGGGATCGTTGCCGTTGCGCAACGCGGGGATGGCCTCCCTGGTGACCAGGAAGGTCCCGACGAGGTTGATCCTCAGCACCTGCTCGAAATCGGCGAGTGTGGTGTCGACGAAATGAGCCGACCGCAGGATCCCGGCCACGTTGACGAGGGTGTCCAGGCCGCCAAGGGCCTTTACGGCATCCGCCACGCCGTTCCGTACCGACTGCTCGGCGCCGACGTCCATCGTGACAGTGGTGAGCCGGTCACCATGCGCTTCGGCCTTCGCGACGGTGTCCTTCAGGCCCGACTCGCTGATGTCGGCCGCGACGACCAGGCCGCCTTCGTCCAAGATGCGCAACACTGTCGCTTGCCCGATGCCAGAACCACCGCCGGTGATCAGGACGCGACGGTCGCTGTATCGCTGAAGAGATGCCATAGGCAGATACTGCTGGGCGGGTTACGAGATGTCAGCGCTTTGTCCCACTCCGCGGTGGCCGTCTTGCGGCCATGTCGACTGCCGCGAGATGGCTGAACAGCATCGACGCTCCGATCGGACTGCCGCCGCCGGGGTAGGCGGTTCCGGTGACCGCGGCCATCGTGTTGCCCGCCGCGTATAGCCCGTCGATCGGGTTCCCCTCGGTATCGAGCACTCGCGCGTGGGAATCGGTGACGAGTCCGCCCTTGGTGCCCAAGTCGGAAAGGCCGAACGCGGCCGCATGAAACGGAGCCGTGTCGATCGGCACCATCGGTGACTGGCCGCCCGAGAACGCACGATCGTAGGCCTCGCCACCCCTGCCGAAGTCCTCGTCGACACCCGCGGCGACGAACTTGTTGAACCGCGTCACCGTCGACACCAGGTTGTCGGCGTTCACACCGATCTTCGCCGCCAGTTCGGGCAGGGTGTCGGCGGTATGCCACAGGCCGGCCGCGACGTACTGTTCGGACTCGACCATCGACACGTTGGTGGCCTTCACGGGCGGCACCAGGCCGTCTCGGTCGTCGTAGATCATCCAGTACGGCAACGTCATTGCACCGTGGGCTATCTGCTCGATGATGGATTTGCCGATCCGGTCATAGGGTGCGGACTCGTTGACGAACCGCTTCCCATCTTGATCGACGAAGATCCCGCCGGTGAACCACAGCGAGAACGCTGAGCGCCCATCGGGATGGGTGAACCCCGGGGACCACCATGCCTGATCCATCAGGTCGATCGCGGCACCGACGGCCATTCCTGCCTGAAGGGCCAGCCCTGTGTTGCCCGGCGCGCCCATTGTGTCCCTGGCGTCACCGGGCACGCCGAAGCGCTCGCGCAGCGCGGGATTGTTCTCGAAACCGCCCGCGGCGAGCAGCACCCCGGCGCGGGCACGGATTGCGCGGCGACGGCCGTCCTCCTCGACGACGGCACCGACGACGCCCTCGCTCGAGGTGACCAACTCCACTAGCGGGCTGTTGGTGTGTAGCGAGGTGTGGGGATATGCGGTGATCGCCGAGAGCAGCCTGCCGATCAGGGCCCGCCCGCCGATGAGGTACTTCGGCACGTCGGCGCCGAGCCGTTCTCTGTCCAACGGCCCCCGCACCCGGTGCGCCAGGTCGCCGAGGCGTTGCGCGGGAAGCGGTTTCATCACGGTGTGGCGCAGACCGTCGAGGCGAGCGTGCGGCAACCCGCCGAAATAGTCCGGCCACGGCAGCACATCGAATTCGAAGTGATCGTCTTCTTCCAGGTACGCGATCAGGTCGCTGCCCCGGTAAACGTACGTGCGCTGCAGCTCCACGGGGGTGCGATCGCCGACCACGGCATGGAAGTAGTCGAACGCGGCATCGAGGGTGTCGTCGCTTCCGGCGCGCCGCAAAACAGGGTTGCAGGGGAACCACATCCCCCCTCCGCCGGAGTACGCCGTGGTGCCGCCGAACTGGTCGCTGGCCTCGACGACCTTGACTGACAGACCTTCGCGGGCGGCGGTGTATGCGCCGACAAGCCCGCCACCAGATCCGGCCACAATGACGTCGGTTTCGTCGTCCCAGGTCGTCAACGCTGAGCTTTCCTCGGATGGATGAACACGCCCTCAGCCTCTACGGTGACGCCCTCGGCGTCAGCGATATGCCCGACTGCGAATGTCTTCGATCCGTCAATCCGGTCGACGTGCGCCTGCACGCGCAGCGGCTGTCCGAGGGGTGTGCCGCGCAGGTACCGGATGGTCAGGGTGCCGGTGTAAGCCGGCTTGCCCGGCAAGTGCGCGGTCGCGCCGAGAACGTGGTCGAGGATCAATGCGCAGACACCGCCGTGAACGTGAGCTGGCGGGCCCTCATAGGCGGCGCCCAGAACGAAGTCCGCGCGTACCGCGCCGTCGGCATCTTTGTGAATGACCAGGGGAGGTGCGACCGGATTGCGGGCGCCGATGACCACGTTTCCCAATGCCGTGCTCTGGCCGTCGGAGGTCTGCCGCACGCCGAACGATACTGGTATCAGTGATGCGCTCAATTGCTCTGTCGCCCCGTCGATCTTGCTCTGCGCCGCGGTCAAGGTGGCAACGTCGACCTCGGTACGGATAGTCGCATCGATGAGCCGACGCACCGACTGCGCGAGTTGTTCGTTCACGACAATCCGCCGTAGCCGCCTCGGTAGAACAGCAGGGGGCGGCGACCTTCGGAAGCGCGCAGGCCGGTTACATGGGCGACGACGATCGTGTGATCGCCCGCGCTGTGCTCGAACTCGAGATCCGCTTCGATCGTGGCGAGGGCACCGTGCAATGCGGGTGCGCCATTCCTTCCCGGGCTCCAGTCGACTCCGGCGAACTTATCGCCGCCGCTGACGGCGAACTGCGCGCACACCCCATGCTGGTCGTCGGACAGGATGTTGATGCACAGCCGCCCGGTCGCGCGAATCGCCGGCCAGCTGGACGAGGTGTGGGCGGGGCAGAAGCTGACGTACGGCGGATCCAGAGAGACCGACGTCACCGACTGGCAGGCGAAACCCACCGGGCGGTCGCCGTCATGACCGGTGATCACCGCGACGCCCGTACAGAAATGCCCGAGCACGCTCCGCATGGTCACCGGACTTGGTGTGTCGAGTCTCAGGGTGGTCATCCTTGCAGCGTGCGCGCCACGCTCCGGTCGTCGCAACACGGTGTCCCGGCCAGTGGTGAGTGACGTTCATGCCCGTGACCTGTGTTGTTACTCTGACAAAGTGGGAGATGGCGATCAGCAGGGCAAGCCGAATCTGGCGGCCACCAGCTGGGCGCTGCTCGGCATGCTTTCGTACGAGCATGAACTTTCGGGTTATGACGTCCGGAAGTGGAGCGACTGGAGCATGCAGTTCTACTACGGAAGTCCGGCCTATAGCCAGATCTACTCCGAGCTGAAGAAGCTTGAGCGACTCGGCTTGGTGACCTCGCGGGTGGAGAACAGCAGCGGCACCCGCAATCGGCGGCTGTACAAGATCACTCAAGCGGGCCTGGACGCGGTCACCCGATGGGCGAACGAGGCGCCGGTCGACCCGCCGACGTTGAAGCATGGCCCCCTGCTGCGGGTGACGCTCGGGCATCTGACCAACCCGGCCAGGTTGAAAGAGATCCTCCAGGAACACGTGGCTTATGCCGACGAGATGCAGCGCAAGGCAGCGAAGGACGCCAAGTGGGCAGGCGCGGATCCGTCGTGGGCATATGCGCGGGTCGGGTTGCAATGGGCCGAGCGGTATTACGCCAACGAGCGTGAGCTCGCCTTGACGATGATCAAAGAACTCGACGAGGCGGAGGCCGCCTTCCCTCGGGCGGAGGACGGCGGCACGAAGACTCCTTGGCCGCCACCGGAATTCTGGTACGAGATCGAAAAGAAGGCCGACGCCGACGAGCCCGACTGATTACTTTTCAGCGGCATCGTGTGCGGCGATGCAGCCGTACACCAAACCCTGCGCGATCGTCGCGCCCGCGCCCGGATAGGTCGCGCCGAACGCGTTGGCGGCGGTGTTGCCGATCGCGTACAGGCCATCGATGGCGCTGCCGTCTTCGCGCAGTACCCGGGCACGGTCATCGGCTTGCAGGCCGCCGCAGGTGCCGAGATCGCTGAGCACCATCTTCACCGCATAGAACGGCCCCTTGTCGAGAGCCCGCAGGTTCGGGTTGGGGGTGATGGTGGGGTCGCCGTAATAGCGGTCGTAGGCGCTGCGTCCGCGATGATAATCGGAATCGTCTCCAGCGCACGACATCTCATTGAATCGTGACACGGTCGCGATGAACTGCTCCCGGGGCAAACCGATCAGCCCCCCAAGTTCAGCGAGGCCGTCCGACAGGTGGGCGATACCGGCGTCGTACCACGCCTGCGGAATCCGCATCCGCGGAAACAGTTCGGCACCAAAGACATAGCTATTGCGATACTTCTGGTCGAATATGATCCACATGGTGTCCACGGGATTTCCGGAGCGTTCGCGCTCCAGCAGACGCTGCCCGAATGACATGTAGTCAGTCGCCTCATTGACGAACCGGTTGCCGCTCTGGTCCACGATCAGCGAACCGGGCAGTGACCGTTCGGCCAGCATCACCACCGGCGCGCCGCCGGGCAGGGGCGCGACAGCCGGGAACCACCATGCCTGGTCCATGAGATCGATTGCGGCACCGACCTCTTGGGCGGTACGGATCGCGTCGCCAGTGTTGGTTTCAGCGCCAAGGCTCATGTGCTCGCCGAGCGACCCCGACTGAAACTTCCAGCGCATGTCCATGCGGTGGTCGAATCCGCCAGCGGCCAACACGATCCCGCGGCGCGCTGTCACAGTGACTTCTCGTCCGTCGTGTTCGACGACCGCGCCGGTGACCTTGGTGCCGTCAGAGGTCAAGCGCGCCAGCGCGGTGTCCGTCCAGACGGGGATGCCCAAGCGCAGCACGCCGGCGAACAAGCCAGCGGCCAGTGCCTGCCCGCCTGCGGCGTAATGTCGCCCGAACAGCAGGCCGCCCAGCCCCTGGCTCAGACGTTTCGCGATCAACGGCAAACCCTTGCGGGGCACCCGCGCCATCAAGTTCATCCAGCGGTAGTCCGCGCCGGTGGTCGGCATGGGTATCGAGGCCGTCATGATGCTGGGACGCAGCCGCGACCGGTACTGACCTAGCACCGACGTGTTGAACGGTTTGCATTCGCAGGTGCGGCCTGCGGCCATTCCGCCGGGCTGCTCGGGGTGGTAGTCGGAGTAGTCCCGTGCCCACGTGAACCGCATCGGTGTCGTGCGCCGCAGCATCTCGACGGTCTCGCCGACGTGTGACAGGAACGCTGCAGGCCGCTGCTGTGGCGCGGTCCCATCGACGACCGACGCGAGGTAGGTCTGGGCCCGCGGCATGGTGTCGCCGGCTTGGTTCTCCTCGAGGATCGGGCTCGCGGGCAGCCACAGCGCGCCGCCGGACCGGGCAGTCGACCCGCCGACGTAAGACGACTTTTCAACGATCAGCACCTTCAGGCCACGTTCGGCGGCCGCCAGCGCCGCGGCCATGCCCGTGCCGGAGCCGACGACGAGCAAGTCCACCGTGGTGTCGTGGACAGGCATCCCGGCAGGGATGGTGCCTGGTTGAGCAGTAGTCACGTTTCACGACATTAAGTCGCGGAATCGGGCGTGCGGCGGTTTTTCCCTTCCAGCGGGACGATCTGCTCCAGTAACCGGTGCCAGGGTTGTAGAACAAGATCATGACGTTGCAGTCAGATACCGATGAGATTCGGCAGATCGAGGCCGAAGCGGCACCGACCAGATTCGCCCGTGGCTGGCATTGTCTGGGGCTGACCAGGGACTTCGGCGACGGCACGCCACATGCCGTGCACGCGTTCGGGCAGAAGCTGGTGGTGTTCCGCGGCGGAGACGGCAAGATCAACGTGCTCGACGGCTACTGCCGGCACATGGGCGGCGACCTCACCCAGGGCGAGGTTAAAGGCGACGAAATCGCGTGCCCATTCCACGACTGGCGGTGGGGCGGGGACGGCCGGTGCAAGAAGGTGCCCTACAGCAAGCGGGTGCCTAAGCTGGCCCGCACCGCGACGTGGACGACCCTCGAGCAGGACGGGATGCTGTTCGTGTGGAACGACCCCGAGCGCAAGCCGCCCCCGCCGGAGGTGACGATTCCGCGCATCGAGGGCGCGACCAGTGACGAGTGGACGGACTGGCACTGGTACACCACCGTCGTCAACATCAACTGCCGCGAAATCATCGACAACGTCGTCGACATGGCGCACTTCTTCTACATCCACGGCTCGCTGCCCACACACTTCAAGAACATCTTCGAAGGCCACGTCGCAACGCAGTACATGAACGGCGCAGGGCGCCCGGATATCGGCGACCCGGGGGAGACGCAGATGCTCGGAACCACGTCGGTGGCATCGTATTTCGGGCCATCGTTGATGATTGACGACCTGACCTATCACTACCCAGACGTCGATCACAAAACGGTGCTAATCAACTGCCACTACCCGATCGACGCGAATTCCTTTGTGCTGCAGTACGGCATCATCGTGAAGAAGTCGGAGGCGCTGCCGGGTGATCTGGCGTTGGAGACCGCGATCGGTCTGGGGGATTTCGTCAAGATGGGCTTCGAGCAGGACGTCGAGATCTGGAAGAACAAGGCGCGTATCGACAATCCACTTTTGTGTGAGGAGGACGGCCCCGTCTACCAGCTTCGCCGGTGGTACGAGCAGTTCTACGTCGACGTCGCCGACGTGGCGCCCGACATGGTCGACCGTTTCGAATATGAGCTCGACACCACCAGTCCGCACGAGGAATGGATGAAGGTAGTCAACGCCAACCTCGCCGCGAGGACCGCCGCGGGAACCACCTGATGACCGTCCGGCCCGACAACCGATACGCCGACTCACCAATGGTGCCGGTGGTTTGTCGGCGCTGTGGAGCACAGGTCTTGGCGCGCAAGAGCAGCTGGAATCAGACGAGCGTGCAGTGGGACGCCGAGGCGTCCGCGAATTGCCTCGAGCGCCGCGACGCTGCGAACCTGGCCCCGTACTCGGTGCGAGGTCTGTTCCTCGCCTGTTCGGCGCTGAGCGACTCGATAGTCGATGCCGTACGTCACGGCGACTTGCCGGTGGTTGACGAAACGGTGTCGGCGACGACGTAGTTTCGTACCTGTGACGCATAGTGTGCCGCCGGTGGCGGTCGTGACGGGAGCGAGCCGCGGCGCCGGACGCGGTATCGGCGCGGCGCTCGTTGCCCACGGCTGGCGGGTGTATCTGACCGGCAGAACGGTGGCTGATCCTGGCGACGGTGGAATTGCGGTGCCCGTCGACCACGGTGACGACGCAGCGGTTGCCGCGCTGTTCGAGCGAGTTGAACAAGAAAGTGGCCGGATGGACCTGTTGGTCAACAACGCCGCAGCCATTCATGACGACCTGACGAATCCAAAGCCGTTCTGGCAGAAGCCGCTCGAATTGGCCGACGTTCTCGATGTTGGGCTGCGCTCCGCCTATGTGGCGTCGTGGCACGCCGCACCGCTGATGGTGCGTCAGGGCCGCGGGTTGATCGCGTGCACGTCGTCTCCCGGATCCGTGTGCTACATGCACGGCCCGGCCTATGGCGCGCAGAAGGCGGGTGTGGACAAGCTGACTGCTGACATGGCCGTCGACTTCCGCGACACCGGGGTCGCGACCATCTCGATATGGATGGGAATCCTGCTCACGGAACAGTTCCGCAGCGCGTTCGTGGGGCATCCCGAGGCCCTCGCGGAGACCATCAAGCACGCCGAAACACCAGAATTCACTGGCCATCTGATCAACGCGGTCTATCACGACCCTGATGTTGCTGAGCTGTCCGGGCACACCGTGATCGGCGCGGAACTCGCGCAGCGCTACGGCATCACCGACGAGGACGGCCGGCAGCCCCCGTCGCACCGGGAGATGTTGGGCGCGCCGCGGGAACCGAGCCCGGTGATTGTGCGATGAGTGTTCACGCCAGCTGGAATGCGCTGAGCGGCGCCTCGCTGGGATAGGTTGCCGGCCCGCCGAGATCGTATGCCGCATTGAGCGTCCGGATGAATTCCGGATCGTGCAACGGGTCGTTGGGCATGGTCAGCTTGATGCCTTGCGCGTTGACGTCCTTGACGAGGGTGTCGATCACCCGATCAATGGTCAGGTCATCTGAGCCGTCCATGTTTTTCTTCAGCTCGTCGTAGTCGGAGAAGACCTCGGCGGACCAGTGCACCAAGAATCGAAGCTCGCTGGTGTGATGCCGGGCGATCACATCGCCGCCGTTCTTCAGCAGCCACTGATCTCGGTCCTCCGGATCACCGGTGAATACGGTGTCGAACGCCAGCCCGGCAGGTGTCTGCTGGTCGAGCGGACCATTGGCTTCTCCGCGATGCACCATCATCTCGTTCTGCACAACGACGCCGCGGTTGTACACCGGCGGGAGGAGGCGCCGCGGCGCCTTGAGCGGACCGTCCGGCCAATAGGTGAAACCGCTGCCCTCATCGAGTGAGAACCACGTGATCACCTGTGCCATCTTGATCAGATAGTCCTGAAACAGGCCGGACTTGCCCATCACGCTGCACACCCAGGTCGGGGCGTTCTCGTGACGCACTCCCCGGAAACTCGGCGAATCCAAATGTCCCGGGTCGCGGTTGGCGCACGGTCCGTTGATGTTGAACAGCATCATCTCCGGCTTGGCGTACTCGGCTTTCCAGTAGTGCTTCGCCATCTGCAGAAACTGCTCGTTGTAGAAGCAGTCGTGCAGTTCCGGGTACAGCGCTGTCCCGTAGTTGGCGAGGTAGCCGCGAAAGGTTGGCGTCAGAAACAGGTCCAACGACGGCGTGAAACCTTCAGGAAACGCGCCACTCATCGTCGCCATCAGCTCGTCGGCCGACGCGAAATGCTGAGCGATGATCAGCTTCCACGGCCCTTGAGTGCGGACCACGTCAAGCAGGCGATCCCGTTGGTCGTCGGTGTAGACGCCATCGATCTCGACCGGTGGTGACGCGGGCCGCAACACCTCGGATAGCTCCATGCGCCGCTCATCAGTCAGCATCAGGGTCTCCTCTTTCTTGGCTATGTCGATTCTGTGATCGAAATCGGCGGTGCAGTGCGGACCTGCCCGGTGATCGGGAGGCTAAAACGGCAGGGGATGAGCGAATTTCGCCCGCAGCAGCGCGCCGATCTCTGCGACCGCCAGTCGGCCCCGCGCCGTGGCATCGGAACGCATCAGGAACCCGTGGTACATGCCCGGGTAACGGGTAACGGTCGTTTGTACGCCTGCGTCGCGCAGCCTGGCCGCGTAGCGCTCGCCCCAGTCGCGGATCGGATCGCATTCCGCGGTAACGATGATCGCGGGCGGCAGTCCGCCCAGGTCCGTCGCGTATGCAGGTACGCGGTAGTGGTCGTGCGGGGTGCCAGCACCCGCGTCGGTGAGGTCGTGCATGTAGACGATGTCGTCGTGATTGAGGAACGGCGCGTCCCCGAGCGCGACGACCGAGGGAGCCGCCATGTCCCGGTCCAGGCCGGGGTAGAGCAGCACCTGGCAGAAGATGGCCGGACCCTCGTGATCGCGAGCGGCCAGCGCAACACCCGCGGCAAGCGAACCGCCTGCGCTGTCGCCGATGGCCACTAACCGCGTCGCATCGACGCCGAGTGGGTCGGCGTGGTCGGCCACCCATGTTGTCGCGGTGTAGGCGTCGTGGAATTGCGCCGGAGGCGGCGATTCAGGTGCGAGACGGTAGTCGACGGATACCACGGTGGCGTTGGACTCGGCGGCAAGCGTTCTCGCCAGCGGCTCGAACGAATGGTTGGAGCCCATCACCAGTCCGCCGCCGTGGAAATACACCAGGACGGGCCGGCGCGACTCGGTTGATGGGCTGTAGATCCGGATGGGAATCTGGCCGGCCGGGCCGGGAATCGCGCAGTCCTCGATGTGCGCCATCGCCGGCATGTTGTCTGGGCGCGGAGCGGACTCGATCGCGTCCCGCACGTCGGCCAAACCACGCATACGCATTGGCGGTATCTCTCCGAACGAGGCGATCCGCGCGGCGGCGTCCGGGTCGAGCCTCATTGGTGCGCGGGGTCGAAGCGACGGCCCCTAGATGTCGGCGGCCGTTGGGAGACAAGGACTTCGGCACGCTCGACCATCGCCGAACCGACGTAGTCGGGCTGGGTCAGTAGGTAGAACCGTCCTTCGGCGGCCTGGTCGAACACGGCCTCGGCCGCCGCGACTGGGTCCATTGCCTCGGCCTTGATGTCGAGCATGGCGGAGCGCTGTGATTCGGCGGCCGCGACATCGCCGCCGTCCACGCCACCGGCGGACTCAAAGATGTTCGACACCACCGCGCCGGGCAGCACGGCCTGCACCTGGATGTGATGCTCGTGCCCGGCCAGCTGCACTTCAAGCCGTAGGCATTCGGTGAGCGCGAGAACGGCGTGCTTGCTCATGATGTACGGGGCTTGCAAGGGTACGACGGCGACGCCACCGATCGAGGACAGGTTCCATACCCACGCGGGTTCCGACGACGACAGCATCCTCGGCAGAAACGCACGCACACCGTGGAACACGCCGCTGATGTTGATATCGACGAGCCGGTTCCAGTTCTCGACCGGGATATCCCACAGGTATCCGAATTGTTCGACGCCGGCGTTGTTGACCAGCAGCCGAACTGGCCCAACATCGCGGTACGTCCGCTCGGCCAACGCGTGCACGGCCTCGGGATCACGGACATCGCATACGACGTCGACGGCGACTGCGCCTTCGGCGGTGAGTTCCTCACGAAGGGCCGCAACCGCTTTGGCGTCGATGTCGGTGAGCACCACCGTCATGCCGAGCCGGGCAGCGTGACGGGCCAGACCCGCGCCGATGCCCGCACCGGCACCCGTTATGACGGCCACGCCGCCGCCGAACGTGTCGCGAGCGGTCATCGGCGGCTACGCGCCCGTCGCCGCTGCCGCACTGCTGTACTCGGCGAAGGGCACCGAATCATCGGCGTCGAGGATGACCTTCATCGAGGTGAACACCAGGCCGTCGGCGGCCCGCCGAACCCCGACGTCGACCACACCGCTGGACACCGCGAACGGCACGGCGTTGGTGACCTGGTTGACGAACAAGTAGAAGCGGACACTGGTCACCGGGCCGTCGATTCCGGTGCGGAAGACGTTCGTGGCGTGGTGGCGCAGCGGGTACGGATTCTCGTTGCGGTGCCGGGTCAACCACGCCAGAGTTTCGGCACCGCCGTGCAACTCGGCCGTGAGCAGGTCTTCGAATGGGCATGCGCCGGATTCGGAGCGGCTCAGGTACTCCATCTCGTCACCGATGCGGACCTCCAGCTCGTCGAAATGGCCCTGGTCGTAGTGGTACCAGAAGCCGGAGATGAACTCCTGAACTTCGGACAGCGTGATGTCGTTGCTCATGGACCGAGTCAACCGCCGCAATGTGCTCGAGAGCGCGGTTGCGTCCGGTCAGTGGAACACGTTCTGTTCGGCGCCGAAGCGCGTCCGTAGCTCGCGTTTGAGCAACTTGCCGCTGGGGTTCTTCGGCAATGCATCGACGAAGAACACCTGCTTGGGTGTTTTGTATCCGGCGAGGTGGTTGCGGCAGTGGGCGACCAGCTCGTCGGCGGTGGGGCCGGCGTCTTCGCGCGCGACCACGGCCGCCACCACTGCCTCGACCCACACCGGATGCGGGACGCCGAATACCGCCACTTCCTGCACGGCGGGGTGCCGATACAAGACCTCTTCGACCTCACGGCTTGCGACGTTCTCGCCGCCGGTCTTGATCATGTCCTTCTTGCGGTCGACGACGTGCAGCAGGCCGAACTCGTCGTAGTAGCCAAGATCCCCGGAATGAAACCACCCGCCGCGGAACGCCTCAGCGGTGCGCACCGGATCGTCGAGGTAGCCCAGCATCAGGTGAGGGCCACGGTGTGCGATCTCGCCGACGATCCCGTGGGGGACGGGTGTATCGGTGTCGTCGAGGATTGTGGTCTCGACGTTGAGCACGGGCCGCCCCGCTGCGCCGGCATGCTTGCCCTGGTCATCGGGACCCAGCGCGCTGGCCAACGGCGCCATCTCCGTCTGCCCGTAGAAGTTCCACAACTGCAGGTTGGGCAGGCGCTCGCGGATCTCGTGAAGAACCTCGGTCGGCATCGCCGATGCGCCGTAGTATCCCTTGCGCAAACTACTCAGATCGACCTGGTTGAAAACCGGCGAACGCAGTAACGCAATCCAGATCGTCGGTGGTGCAAAATAATTGGTGACGCTATACGCCTCTATGCCCCGCAAGATCATTTTCGGATCGGGCCGCGGGATGAAGATGCTGGTCGCGCCGAGGTAGATGTCGGTTGCCAGGAAGTTGTCCAGCTGTGCGCAGTGGTACAGCGGCATCGAATGAATTTCGACGTCGTCGGCCGACATCGATCCGGCCACGATGGTGCTGACATAGTTCGAAACCAGGCTGCGGCTGGAGTGCATCACACCCTTCGGCCGCGATTCGGTGCCGCTGGTGTACATCAGCCGCAGCAACTGATCATCGGCGACTTCGAGTTCTGGTGCAGGTGTCGTAGTGGTTAGCCACTGCGCGAAATCGTTCCAGCCGTAGGGCGCCCGTTGCCCGTCGGCGTTCAATGCCACCTTGGTGATCATCGAGCCGCTATGGGTCATCGCCTGTTCTGCCGTGCTGATCAGATCATGTTCGACGATGAAGCCACGGACTTGACCATGCCCGAGGATGAAGGCGATCTCCTCGGCGGTCAACATGAAGTTGATCGGCACGAGCACCAACGCTGCTCGAGCGGTGGCGAACGCCAGCACGGCGTACTGCCAGCAGTTGTGCGCGAGCAGGGCGATCCGATCGCCCGGTGCAAAACCGTTGTCCCGCAACGCTGCCGCCGCTCGATCCACCAGGTCGTCGAATTCAGCGAAGGTCAACGCGAGATCGCCGTCGATGATCGCGACCTTGTTCGGGTATCTGCGTGCGGAGCGTCGCGGGATGTCACTCAGTGCGTGGCTACGCACCTGCATGTCGGTGTCCTTCACAGTTTCCGTGCGAGATTCAGGTCACGGCCGATGATTTCGCGCATGATCTCGGAAGTGCCACCGTAGACGCGGGTGACGCGGGCGTCGACGGCGGATCGGGCGATCGGGTACTCGCGCATGTAGCCGTAGCCACCGAAGAGCTGCTGACAGGAATCGAGACACCGGAACTCCATCTCGGTCGCCCACAGTTTGGCCTCTTGGCGGCGTCGGCGGCCGACAGTCGACCTGCGTTGAGCTCGATCACGCAGCGATCGATGAACGCCTCGGTGACCGACACCTCGGTGGACACATCCGCGAGCGCGAAGCGGGTGTTCTGCAGAGCGCCGATGGGCTTGCCGAACGCGGTGCGCTCCCGCACATAGTCGATCGTCCAGCGCAACCCCGCGCGGGCGCGTCCCAGGCTGCCCACCGCGATCTGCATGCGTTCCTGCGGAAGGTTTCTCATCATGTAGTCGAATCCGCGGCCCACTTCACCGAGCACATTCTCCTTGGGCACCGTCACGTCAGTGAACACCAGCTCTGAAGTGTCCTGGCAGTGCAGTCCCAGCTTTTCGAGATTGCGGCCACGCTCGAAACCGGGCAGGTCACGTTCGAGCACCATCAGGGTGAGGCCGCGGTGGCGGTCTGGCGAGGTCCGTATGGCGGTGATGACCAGGTCGGCGTTCTGCCCGTTGGTGATGAAGGTCTTGGCGCCGTTGATGACGAAGTGGTCGCCTGCGTCGACGGCCGAAGTGCGAATGCTGGCGATATCGGATCCGGCGCCCGGCTCGGTCATGCCGATTGCCGCGATGAGCTCGCCGCCCACGAAGCCGGGCAGCCAGCGGTCCCGCTGTTCGGGTGTCGTCAGATCGGCCAGGTATGGCAGGCAGATGTCGTTGTGGACCGCGAAACTCAGGCCGACCGCGCCGCAGTCGGCGTCCATGAACGCTTCGATCAGGATCTGGTTGTAGCGGAAGTCCCGCGCGCCGACGCCGCCGAAGCGTTCGTCGGCCGCGAAACCCAGCAACCCGACCGCGCCAGCCTTCGCGAACACCTCGCGCGGAATGATGCCGTCGGCTTCCCAGTCGGCGATATTGGGTGCGACTTCCTTCGCCGCGAAATCACCGGCCAGCTCGGCGAACGCGCGGTGGTCAGCGTCGTAGTGCACCCGTTGCATGGCCGAAGCGTAGGCACGCGGGCGGCCCGCAAAGGACACGTGTCCCGCTCAGTAGAAGGGACCGGCCCCATCGGCGCCGGACGATTCGATACTCGGCAGTTGTGACGACTCATGGTGAACTGCGGGCGCATCTGCGCCAGGCCGACGCTGGCGTGCTCGTGGCGGTGCTGGCTCAGATCACTGGCGATGCATCGGTGATCGACCGGTTCGGTCCTGCGATCTCGCACGTCCCCGACCCGCCGGAGCGCTCGGCTGTAGCCGACCCGGACACCGTGGAGGCGCTCGTTGCGGCCGTCGTCGATGCCCTGGACGCTCCGCGCGCTGCGGGCGCGCTCGCAACCGTCGACCCAGACCTCTTCAGACGACTGCTGCCGCTGGCATTGGGCTCCGACGTCGACGACGAGTTCGTTCCGCTGTTGCTCGAGCAGGGTGGCTTCCAGCTCTCGCAGCCGACGCTGCCGCGAACGGTGCCGATTCCGGAAACGTTGAAGGTGGCCATCGTTGGTGCCGGACTTGCCGGCATCGTCGCCGCGCTCGCCGCCGCCGACGCGGGGGTTGCCTACGAGATCTTCGAGCGCAACGACGAAGTCGGCGGCACGTGGCTGACGACGACCTACCCGGGCATCGGCGTGGATACACCTGCGGCGTATTACTCCCTGTCGCGCGAGCTGAACCCGGATTGGTCGAGCTACTATCCGCAGGGCGGTGAGTATCAGACCTATCTGGTGTCGCTGGCCGACAAGTATGGTCTGCGCGAGCACACGCGGTTCGGCACGGAGGTCGAGGCCCTGTGGTGGGACGAGAACCGCGATCACTGGCAGATCCATTCGGTTGATCGCGACGGTAACCGTGAAGTCAGCTTCGCTAGCGTGGTGATCACCGCCGCCGGCTACCTCAACCGGCCCCGCTGGCCGGACCTGCCCGGCCGGGAGACGTTCGGTGGCACCAGCATTCACTCCGCCCTGTGGGATTCATCGCTGGATCTGTCGGGCAAGCGGGTGGCGATCATCGGCGCGGGCTGCACGGCTGTGCAGATCGTCGACGCATGTGTCGATCAGGTGGAGCACCTGACGGTGTTTCAGCGGCAGCCGCACTGGGTCGCGCCTCGCAAGCGGCTTTCCGATGACGTGCCCCAACACCGTCGGTACCTCGGCCGCCACCTGCCGTACTACGCGAACTGGCACCGGCTGAAATCGTTCTGGGGCACTGCGGACAACAACTATCCGGTGATCCTGCAGGATCCGGAATGGGCTAAGAGTCACCTGTCGATCTCACCGGCCAACGACGTGCTGCTGCAGATGTGCCTGAACTACATCGGCCGAACCTTCGGTGAGGGAACGGAATTGGCGAAGAAGGTCACCCCGGACTTCGCCCCGTATGGCAAGCGGATCATTCGGGACCCGGGTGGCTACTACGCGGCGCTGACCCGTGACCACGTCGACGTGGAAGCGAGCGAGCCCGCCGAAGTCAACGCGAGGGGAATAGTGACGGTGGACGGACGTCAGATTGATCTCGACGTGATCATCTACGCGACGGGATACCATCTGGACTTCCTGTCCACCATCGACATCCGGGGCCGCGGCGGTCGCAAGCTGGCCGACGAGTGGGGTGACAGCCCGCGCGCCTACCGCGGTGGGACAGCGCCTGGCTTTCCCAACCTGTTCATCAACTCGGCCCCGAACTACAGCCCCGGACACGGTGCAGGAGCGAACTTCTCGATGGAGGTGCTGGCTCACTACATCATGGAATGCCTGCAACTGATGGCACTCCGCGGCGCGACAACGATGGAAGTGACGCAGCAGGCCTACGGCGACTACGTCGCAGGGATCGACGCGGCGATGGCGGGCACGGTGTGGTGTCACACCCCCAATGCGCACACGTATTACCGCTCTGGTTCGGGCCGGGTGGTGGTGGCTACCCCGTACCGACTGGTCGACCTCTGGCATCAACACCGCGCGCCCATCGAAGAACACTTCGTGGTGCGATGACGCAATTGCTGAGCGGAAAAACGGCTCTGGTCACCGGCAGCAGCCGGGGGATTGGTCGCGCAATCGCGCAGCGGCTGGCGGCCGAGGGTGCGACGGTCGTGGTGACGGCGCGCTCCTACGTGCCATCGCCGTCGGTGCGCGGAGGGGAGGCGCTGGCGATACCCGGCACGATCGGCGAAACAATCAAGCTGATCGAGGAGGCAGGCGGAACGGCGTTTGGTGTCGCCGCCGATCTCGAGGATCCTGACCAGCGTGACCAGTTGGTCGATCAGGCACTTGACCGTACCGGCCGCATCGACATCTTGGTCAACAACGCGGGATTCGCCGACTACGGACTTGTCGAAGACATGGGGCTGGAGACGTTCGATCGCACTGTGGAACATTATTTGCGCACGCCGTTCGTGCTCACGAAGGCCGCGGTGCCACACATGCGCAAGCGGGGCGCGGGGTGGATCGTCAACGTCGGATCGGTGACGGGAGTGGCGCCGGTGCGGCCGTACCGCGAGTACAACAAGACGTCAGGCGATGTGGTCTACGCGTCGATAAAGGCCGCGCTGCACAGGTTCACGCAGGGGGTGGCGGCCGAGTTGGTCGATGCGAACATCGCGGTCAACTGTGTCGGTCCGTCCACAGCTATCCGCACACCTGGTGCAGCCCAACTGATCCCGGACACCTTCCCGACGGAACCCGTCGAATATCTCGCCGAGACCGTGCTGGCGATGTGCCACCTCCCTGCGGCCGAACGCACCGGGCTGGTCGCATTCAGCCTGCATTACCCGTGGTCGCAGAAGCTGACCGTTCACAGCCTGGACGGCATCTCGGTGCTGCCGCCGTTCGAACCACCCGTGACGGCCAATCCGAATATTCTGCCCGACCGGATCTAGTCAGCGCGCCGGCTGCAATACCGCAATGTCGCCGATGGAGATGTGAACGTCGAAAGTACGGTGAATGATTCGCCAACCGTCGGACGTCCGGACTAGTCGGTCACGGTACGCACCGATCGCCTCATACGGCGTCAGGCCCGCGCGAGGCCCAGCACCCACGTGGATGACCCGCGCCTTCGTCACCGCTTCTGCGCGGTCGCCGTCGACGTGGATCTCGTAATTGCCCAGCAGATGCTGGGATGGTCCGCATCCGCCGAGGAAACCACGGATCGAGTCGACGATGCCGGCCTCCCTTCGAGCCGTTGTCCGTACTCCGCGGAGGCATCCAGATGGAAAACGTCGTTGAGACCGGACCAATCGCGGGTGTCGAGACAGGTGGCATAGGAGTTGAGAACGGCGATGATGGTGTGCCGATCTGAGCAGTTGCATGTCATGCCGTGACGCTGATACGACAGAAGCTGTGGCACACGCGATCTCGGACGACGACTTCCGGACATTCTGGATCGAACCAGCGATCCACATAAGCCCAGTGAATCGGGTGCATGAGGTAGGGGCCAATCAGGCCGTCGAGGCCGCGGAATTCCTGTTCGAACACGTGGGTCCAGGGGGACTGCCCGATGGCCGACTCGACGCGGCTGAGCTGCCAGGCGGTGATGGCCGGGACGTATCGCGGTAAGAGCCGTAGGTCGTCCTCGAATCGTGCGATCGAAGCCGCGTCGGTGTCTGGCGCAATCCGCATTAACAGCGTGCGATATACGGCGCCCGGCGCGGACGGGTCTGCCGCTTCGGGAATTCCGCGGTACTCCACGCCGTCGACGTGCGTGACAGACGGTTCCGACAGGATGCCGCCGAGATCGCCTGCCACAGAGGACCACTCGCCGCCGTCCGCGAAGCGGAGATGCATAAGAATGTCGCCGCCATTGCGCACCCCCGGCAGCGTGGGCGCGACGATTGCGTGGTCGGCAGCGGTGGCGAATGCACGTAGCTCGGGTAGAAGGCGATCGGGGCCAGACGTGTGAATCAGCCTGGTGACGCTATACATCGCAGAGCCCATTGACATCGCCGGCGGCGGCGGCGACACTGCGCGATCGCTCAGCGATGAGCTCGTCGACGCCCGCCCACCATTGGCCGACGCTGGGGTCGGGCCTGCCCTTCCACGTCATCTCCCACCACGCGCGTGCACTGGGCAGTCGCCATGTGATGGTGATGGTGTTCGATTTGTCGGTAAACCAGACCGGCGGACTGACGAGGATGTCCCGCAACGTCATTCCGCGCTCGCGGGCGCCGGGTGCATACTCGGCGAGGTAGCAGTCGATGAACTTGCGGGCACACCCCGGCTGCGTCACCACGCGGTCGATGACGTATACCGAGCCCTCAGCCACGAGCAGCCCCGGCAAAGAGTGTGGACAGCTCGCGGCAGACGTGCTTGCGAGCTTGCTGAGCCAGGTCCAGTGCCGGCATTGTCATGAACCCGTGTATGCCGCCGTCGAATCGGCACTGCACCGTCAGCACCTCGGCAGCCTCCAGCGCGTTGGCGAATGCAATTGCCTCATCCCGCAACGGATCGTGGCCGGCGATGACCAGGACGGCGGGCGGCAGCCCACGCAAGTCCGCGTTGAGCGGTGATGCGTAGGGGTGTTCACGATCGGCGGCCGAGGGCACGTACTGATCCCAATACCACTGCAGTGCGGGGCGCGGGTTGTAGAAGCCCTTGCCGAACATGCGGTATGACTCGGTGTCGAAGTTCGGAGCGATCATCGGATACAGGAGCAGCTGCGCCGCCAGCGACGGTGCACCTCGATCGCGCGCCATTAGTGTGGTGGCGGTTGCCAGGTTGCCACCCGCGCTGTCGCCGCCGACGACAATGCGGGCCGCATCGCCGCCGAGCGCATCCGCATTGCGGGCAGCCCACTGGGTTACCGCGAACATGTCCTCGGCGGCCGCTGGCCACCGGTCTTCCGGCGCCAGCCGGTATGCAACCGAAACAACTACGGCGGGAATCAGATTCGCCAAGCTACGACACAGGCCGTCGTGGCTGTCTATATCGCAGAACACAAACCCGCCGCCATGGGCGTATACCAGCGTCGGCACCGGGCCCGACATTGACGCCGGGCGGTAGATGCGCACCGCGATATCGCCTGCCGGGCCGTGAACGGACACGTCACGGCTCTCACCGACCTCTTCGGGTGTCGACGACGCGACGAAGCGCGACCGAATTGCGGCCCGGGCCTGCGCGCCGGTCATCATGTGCACGGGCGGAAATCCGGCGTCGAGCACCTCAATGATTCCCGCGATCTGCGGGTCCAGATTCATGCCGGGACTGCGCGCAGTGCGCTGCGCAGCGGGCGCGGCTGCTGCAGTGTCGGCACGACACGCTGCGGGCCGTCTTCCACGTTGCGCCATATGCCCATCGCTGTCATGCGCACGGGTGCGGCAAGTCGCTGATCGAACATCATCCGGATCATCGGACCGCACACCGATACCGCGGCGACCGCTTCGCCAAGGGCGCCGATCGGCGCTGCCACACAACCGAACCCGGGCAGTGTCTCCTCACGATCGAAGGCCACACCGTGGGCACGAACCTTGTCCAATTCGGCCGCCAGTTGCCCAGGCGTGCTTATGGAGTACCTCGTCTTGCGCGTGGCCAGATCGACGACGTGAGCATCTTCCCTGTAGGCCAGCATCGCCTTGCCCACGGCTGCGCAATGCGCCGGCTGGCGTCCGCCGACGCGGGTGGGGATCGCCGCGATCATCCGATCGCCGATCTTCTCGAGGTAAACCACGTCGGAGCCGTCGAGCACGGCCAGGTGTACGACGAGCCCCGTGGCGCGGTGGAGATCGTGCAGCAAGGGGATCGCCGCGCGATGCAGCCGGTCCTGGTGCACGGCAAGCGATCCGAGTTCAACCAGCCGCATGCCCAGCTCGTAATCGCGGCCGCTCCGGCGCAGCCACCGCAGCTGAACCAACCGCTCGAGCATGCGATGTGCCGAGGACCGGGGCAGGCCGGTGCGGCGGACGATCTGGGCCAGCGTCAGCCGTCCCGGTCCGTCGAAGGCGTCCAACACCAGCGACACCCGGTCGATGACGGCGCTCGGAGTGGTGGTTTCGACGGTGACGGTCATGACGCCTCCTCGCGCTCATATGACTAACAGTAATATGACTGTTTGTACCATAAGGATGTGGCCGGTGTCACGTCGTTCGGCGCGGCGATTTCTGCGTCAGGGTCGTGAAATCGCCACGACAACAGCCGTGGTGCAGAAATCGACGAAAAAGTGGAGGCGATCAGCCCTTGGCCGCGGAACGGCCCGCGCGGCGGCCGTAGAAGCTGCCGTCGCCAAGCGAGATGCCGCTGGCGTAACCCCACGCGGCGACGCCCGCGGTGCAGCGCCCCGCCGCATAGAGGCCGGGAATCGGCTCGGCGCTGACGTGCAGCACCTCGGCATCCAGAGTTGTCTGAAGCCCGCCCAGTGTGAAACCGGCGCAGCTTGCCCGCAGATCGATCGCGCCGACGGGCGTCCCGATCGGCTTCAACCACTCTGGCTTCTTGTGCAGCAACGGATCCTCACCGCGCGCGGCGGCCTCGTTGTACACGCTGACCGTGGCCTGCAGAGAGCCGGCTGGAAGTCCGATCTCGCCTTCGAGCTCGGCGACCGTCTCACAGACCCACGTCGCAGGGCGTTTGAGGAACGGGGTGGCGGAGGTTGCGGCCATGGCTTCCGCCTGCGCGTCGCCGTCGATGATCAAGAATGCGGTGTCGTCCTGTTGGTACAGCGTGAGCTGCCCGATCCGCCCGGAGTACATGTCCTCAGGCACATAGCGCTGACCGCGCCCGTTGACGAGGATGCCGCGGACGGTCTGCTGGGGATCGATCAGGAACGCCACCTCGGTGGCGTCCATGTGAGCCAGGTCCGCGCCGAGTGCCTGGGCCATCCGGATCGCCTGCCCGTCATGCTGTTCGATCGATGCGGCGGGACGCCCGACGAGCCGCGGTGCGAACTGCGCGAGCATCGCGTCGTTGTACGCGAAGCTGCCCGAGGCAAGGATCACGCCCCGTCGCGCGCGAATAGCGAGCGGCTTACCGTACTGGCGGGCGATGAGTCCGGCGACGCGGCCGTCGGACTGCACCACCAACGACGATGCGTGGACGTCGTACACCGCCCGCACGGCCAATGACGTGGCGGTGTCGACCAACGGCTTCATCAGCATGTAGCCGGCACTGGCTTCGCCTGCCCGCTTGTTGGCCATCTGCGGAATATGGCCGCGCGGAGCGGGTTTCGCGATGGTGTTGAACGGAAATGCGTTCTCCCCACCGGTGAACATCAGACCTTCGTCCCCGGGTGGCTCCCAGCCTGGCTCACCCCAGAACACCGGCTTGAACGGGACGCCGCACTGCACCAGCCAGTCGAAATGATCGACACTTCTCTCGCAGTAGTCGGCGATCCGGTTCTCATCGGCACCCGGCCCCATCGCCACGTTCAGGAATGCGGCCATATTGTCGACGGAGTCGTCGAAGCCGCAGGCCTTTTGCAGTCCGGTTCCGCCGCCGAGGTAAATGAACCCGCCCGCCATCGCGGCGGCCCCGCCCCAGCCTGCCGGTGCGTTCGACGACGAGAACCTCGGCACCGGCGGAGGCCGCCTCGACGGCTGCGGCGGCCCCGGCGATGCCATACCCGGCGATCACGACATCGGCTTCGAAATCCCAGTTCTCGATCTGGTCTGCTGACTTGGGATAGACGTCGGTATTCATCCGCTATCGCCGTATCGCCGCCGGCAGATCGCCCACCCATTGGTGACCCCAGTAACTGTCGGCGGTGATTTCCTCTGCGGTGTAATAGGTTTCGTCGACGCGCATGCCGCCGGTGCCGAACTCGATGTCCCAGTCGCCGGGCGCGCGCGCGTAAAATGACACCATCTTGTCGTTCGTGTGGCGGCCCAAGGTCGACGAGAGCTGGAACCCCTCCGCGTTGACACGGTCCAGTGCCTGCCCGACCGCATCGAGGCTGTCGACCTCCACCATGACGTGGGCGAGCCCGGGTGCTTCCTGGTTTGTCGCAGGGCAGATGGCCAGACTGTGGTGCCGTTCGTTGATGCCGAGGAACCGAACGCGTACTGGACCGAACTCCGGCGGGACCGGCACCCGGAATGCGCCACGGGACCGGAAGCCGAGCACGTCGGTATAGAACTCGACAAGGCCGTTGGGATCCATCGCGGGCACCACCACATGGCCCAGGCCCTGATCGCCGGTGACAAACCGCGCCCCGAAGGGTGTGACGACCGGGCTGTGGTCGAGCACCGCACCGTGGAACACCTCGAGGGTCGTGCCTGCCGGGTCGTCGAAGGTGACGACTTCCTCGACTCGTCGCTCGTCGGCCTCGGCCGCCGACAGCTCCGTGAAGGGCACGCCGGCCGCGTCCAGGGTGGACTTGACCTGTTCCAGTGCGGCGTGGTCGCGCACCTCCCAGCCGACGGTGACGACCCGGTCCACGTCGCCGGGCAGCACTACGATGCGTGCGGCCCGCTCGTCCATCCGCAGGTACAGCGCCGACGGGTCGGGCCCCTTGCCCTCCGCGAAACCCAGCACCCCGAACGCGAACTGGCGCCACCGCTCGATGTCGCTTGCCGCAACCGTGATGTAGCCCAGGCTCTTGATGTCGCTCATCTAGATCAGCGCTCGCAGCGGACCCTCGGGGTCGACCCCGAACGAGCTCAGTGCGGACGCGTGGTACGGCGTGCCGGGAATGTGGATCGCGTGAGCGAGGCCGGCGTGCGCGTCGCGCCAGAAGCGTTGCAGCGGTTTGTCCATCCGCAAAGCATTGCCCCCAGAGCGCGCGAAGATCTGGTCGACTGCCGCGACAGCGCGCCACGCCGCGCGGACCTGCGTCCGGCGGCCCGCGGCGCGGTCCTCGAACGACACTTCCTTGCCGGAGTCGACGATGTCGTAGATGCGGTCGACGTTGGCCAGCAGTTCCTGGCGAGCGGCGTTGATGTCAGCGGCGGCCTCACCGATCGCGTACATCACGTACGGGTCGTCCTTGACCGCGCCGTAGGCGCCGACCCGGTCGCGCTGGTAATCCAGGTGCGCGGCGAGGGCCCCTTCGGCGATGCCGACCACCGCGGACGTGATGCCCAGCGGGAACATCGTCGACCACGGCATCAGATACAGCGTCGACGTCATGCCGGCCTTGCGCTGGGCGGTACCGTCCATCACCTCGGTGGCGTCCATTGTGCGGTAGTCGGGGACGAAGGCGTCGCGCACGATGACATCCTTGGATCCGGTTCCGCGCAGGCCCACCACGTTCCACGAATCTTCGACGATCTCGTAGTCCTTGCGCGGCAGGATCATGTGCAGCATCTGCGGCGGCATCAGTGGCTTGCCGTCGGCGTCACCGAGCATCGCGCCCAGGATGATCCACTCGCATTGGTCGGTTCCTGAGCTGAATTGCCAGCGACCGTTGAAGATGTAGCCGCCGTCGACCGGCTTGGCCACCCCCTGCGGCGCGTAAGGCGAGGCGACCCAGGTGTCGGTGTCGTCGCCCCAGATCTCCTCGGCCACACGGGGATCCGCATAGGCCAACTGATAGGGGTGCACGCCGACGACACCGTTGATCCATCCCGCAGCGGGGTCGAGCGACGCCGTGGCCATCACGGTTTCGGCGAACTCGCGAGGGTGGACCTCGGAGCCGTTGTACTTGGCGGGCTGCAGCAGCCTGATGTTGCCCGCCGCTTTCATCGCCTTGGTCGTCTGGTCGGTCAAGCGGCCGATGGTCTCCGCCTCGGCGGCCTGCTCGCGCAGTTGGCCGGCCATCTCCATCACCCGGTCGATTACCCGCTCGGTCATACCTTCGTCCTTACTGTGGGGGCCGTGATTATGGTGTACCGCAGTTAGCCTCGGCACCGCAGGCAATCCCAGTCAGCGGAACCGGGGCGGCCGTCAAAACTCGATGCTCACTTCGTCGGAGACGGGGCGGGCCTGGCAGGCCAGGATGAGGCCCGCCTGACGATCCTCGGGTTCGAGGACGTCGCTCGGCGCCATGTCGACCTCGCCGGAGATAACCGTGCACACGCACGAACCGCAATGGCCTTCGCGGCACGAGTGAGGCACATCGATGCCCGCTGCGAGCATCACGTCGACGAGGGTGGACTGCCGCGGCCAATCGACGCGATGTCGTTGTCCGTCGAGGTCCACATCAGCGCTGGCCATGTCGGCATTTTCGGGTCGCGACGGCTGGTAGCGGTCGTCAGCGCCCGATGTTCGGGAGGGACAAACAAGACCGTCCGGTGACCGGGAAGGAATCCACCGTGGCCGGCCGAAACCTCGTACGTTCCCGATCGTGAGCATTGATGCCGTTGTCGTCGGTGCCGGTTTCGCGGGCCTGTACGCGCTACACAAGCTGCGCTCGCAGGGTCTTTCGGTGCGGGTGTTCGAGGCGGCTCCCGACGTTGGCGGCACGTGGTACTTCAACCGCTATCCGGGTGCCCGCTGCGACGTCGAAAGCGTCGACTACTGCTTCTCCTTCTCCGCCGACTTGCAGCAGGAGTGGAACTGGACCGAGAAGTACGCGACGCAGGCGGAGATACTTCGCTACATCGACTGGGTCACCGACAGGCTCGACCTGCGCCGCGACATCACCTTCAGCACACGGGTCACGTCTGCGGTCCTCGACGAGAGCACGATGCGCTGGACGGTGAGCACCGAAGGCGGTGAAGTCGTCACCGCCCGCTTCTGCATCATGGCTACCGGTCCGCTCTCGGCGGCCATGACACCGAAGTTCGATGGCCTGAACACGTTCGCCGGCGACCTCTACCACACAGCGCAGTGGCCGCATGAAGGCGTCGACTTCACCGGCAAACGGGTTGCCGTCATCGGCACGGGATCGTCGGGCATTCAGTCGATTCCCGTGATCGCCCAACAGGCCGAGGCGCTGTACGTCTTCCAGCGCACCCCGAACTACAGCGTCCCGGCCGGGAACAAGCCGCTGACCGCCGCCGACGTCGCCGAGATCAAGGCGAACTACGACGAGCGGCGGCGACTCTCGTGGCGTAGCGGCGGCGGCTCACCGCATCTCGCTCACCCCAAGTTGACGATGGAGGCTTCTCCCGAGGAGCGGCGCGACGCGTTCGAGAAGCGTTGGGAGCTGGGCGGTGTGCTGTTCTCGAAGACTTTCTCCGACCAGATGATCGACCCGGCAGCCAACAATGAGGCCAGGAAGTTCTACGAAGAGAAGGTCCGCGCCGTCATCGACGACCCGGAGGTCGCCGATCTGTTGATCCCCACCGATCATCCGATCGGCACCAAACGAATCTGCACCGACACCAACTACTTCCAGACCTTCAACGACCCCCACGTAAAACTTGTCAGCGTGCGCAGGACGCCGATCGAGTCGATCGACGCGACCGGAATCAACACCACCGACACGCATTACGACGTCGACGCGATCGTGCTCGCGACGGGCTTCGACGCGATGACGGGGACGCTGGCGAGAATCGACATCGTCGGCCGGGCCGGTGAAAAGCTGGGCGACGATTGGGCCGACGGTCCGCGGACCTACCTGGGGCTCGGGGTGGACGGGTTCCCCAATTTGTTCCTGGTGTCCGGACCCGGCGCCCCCGCGGTTCTGGCCAACATGGTGCTGCACGCCGAAGCACATGTGAACTGGATCGCCGACTGCATCAGTTACCTCGACGAGCATGGCTACATTGCGATCGAGGCCACTTCGGACGCGGTGGACAACTGGATCGCTGAATGCGCCCAGCGCGCTGACGCCACCCTTTTCCCCAAGGCGAATTCCTGGTACTTGGGGGCCAACGTGCCGGGCAAGCCGCGGGTGTTCATGTTGTTCATCGGCGGTTTCGCGGTCTACAACGACATCTGTGCAAAGGTCGCCGACGCGGGTTATAAGGGTTTCAACCTGATCAAGGGGTCGTGATGTCCGGATTGCTCGACAAGGTCGCCGTAGTCACGGGAGCCGCACGGGGCACCGGCCGCACCCATTGTGAGCGGTTCGCCGATGAGGGCGCGGACGTTATCGCACTCGACATCGTCGCCGCAGCAACCGATCTGGGGGTCACCGCGGCAGCGGTCGAGAAACGTGGACGACGTTGCGTGACGGGCCTGGCAGATGTGTGTGACTTCGATGCGCTGGCAGCGGCGGTCGGTGCCGGCGTCGCTGAACTTGGGCGGCTGGACATCATCGTGGCCAATGCCGGCATCCACACCGCGGGCGCGCCTACCTGGGAGCTGACCGAGAAGGCGTGGCGTCGCACACTCGACGTCAACCTGACGGGCGTGTGGCACACCGTCAAGGCGGCCTTGAGCCATTTGGGTGACGACGGCGGTTCGATCGTGATCATCAGTTCCGCCAACGGACTACGTGGCACGGCGAACACGGCGCACTACGCCGCGAGTAAGCACGCGGTGGTGGGCTTGGCGCGGACACTGGCCAACGAGCTCGGTGGGCGGCGGATCAGGGTCAACACCGTGCATCCCGGCGCGGTCGGCACCGCGATGACGCTCAACGAGGCGACGTTCAAGCGATTGAGGCCCGACCTCGACAAGCCAACTGCCGAGGACGTCGCGGAGGTGCTGGCCGCACGTCACCTGCTCCCGGTGCCGTGGGTCGACCCAGTCGACGTCGCCAACGCCGTCGTATTCCTGGTGTCCGACGAAGCCCGCTACATCACCGGTACCCAGCTGGTCGTCGACGCGGGGCTGCTCGAAAAGGCATGATGGGCGACCGGTTGAAGGGGAAGGTCGCGCTGATTACCGGCGCGGCGCGGGGCATCGGACGCGCGCAGGCAGTGCGCTTCGCGCAGGAGGGCGCCGACATCATCGCGCTCGACATCTGCGGCCCGGTAGACACGGTCGTCGTTCCGCCCGCTGCACCGACAGATCTCGCGGAGACGGCGCGGCTTGTCACCGCGGCAGGAGGCCGGATCGTCACCGAGGTCGTCGACGTCCGTGACACGGACGGTGTGCAAGCTGCGACCGACCGTGGTGTCGAACAGCTGGGCGGCCTTGACGTTGTCTGCGCAACAGCGGGGATTACGTCGCGCGGGATGGCCGCCGATCTCAGCGAGAACGCCTGGCAGACAATGCTTGACGTCAACTTGACCGGTGTATGGAGTACGTGCCGTGCAACGGCTCCGTACCTCATCGATCGTGGCGCAGGGTCGATCATTCTGATCAGTTCCATCGCCGGCTTGCGGGGGTTGGTCGGGGTAGCGCATTACACCGCCGCTAAGCACGGCGTCGTCGGGCTGATGCGCAGCCTCTCCAACGAGCTTGCGCCGCACAATATCCGGGTCAACACTGTTCACCCAACCAACGTGGACACCCCGATGATCCAGAACGACCATGTGCGGCGCGCGTTCCGGCCCCACCTCGAGTTTGTGACCCGTGAGCAGTTCGCGGACGCGGCACGGTCGATGAACATGTTGCCAATTCCGTGGGTCGAATCGGTCGATGTTGCCAACGCGTGCCTGTTCCTCGCGTCGGACGAGGCGCGCTACAGCACCGCTGTCACGCTCCGCGTGGACGCGGGCAACACTCAGCGCTGACCTTCCGCGGCAAAGCTATTCGCGAGACAGGAAGGCCAGCACAGTGGCTACGAAGGCTTCCTTGGCCTCGATCATCGCCCAATGCCCACAATTGGGGAATACATGCAACTCGGCGTTGGGAATCGTGCGCATCGGGATCAACGCCATGTCCAGCGGGCTGACCCGGTCGTCTCGGCCCCATGTCAGCAACGTTGGCGCCTGCACCTTGTGCATCATGGCCCATGCCATCGGGGCATCCGATGCCCGCATCGCTGCCATCATCTGGCCGAACGCCGCCTTGCTGTACATGCGCCGAGCGCTCTCCAGCGTCGGTGGATCGGTGGCCAACGCCCAGCGTTCCTCGATGAGTTCGTCGGTCACCAGTGTCGGGTCGTAGACCATCGAGTTCAGCCAGTCGATGAGTCGTTGGCGAGTTGGATTCTCGGTGAACTCCTGCAGCAGTTTGATGCCTTCGCTCGGGCCGGGCGTCAAGATGTTCGTTCCGATTCCGCCAATCGTGACCAGCCGTCGAACCTTGGCCGGGTGACGGATCGCGTAATTGATGCCGACGCCGCCACCCATCGAATTGCCGATGATGTCAACGGAGTCGAGCCCCAACGCTTCGACAAAGGTGACCAACGCACCGTGTGCGGTCACCATTGGGTGACCGCCGAAGTCGTCGCTGACGCCGAAACCTGGGAATTCCAAAATCAGGCAACGGAACTGCGTGGCGAACGTGCCGAGGATGCCGCGGAAGTTCCTCCAGCCGGTGACACCGGGACCGGAGCCGTGCAGGAGCAGCAGGGGATAGCCCTCACCTGCCTCGTGATAACGCAGGACGCCCGAATCGGTAGGCATCTCACGAAGCGTGCCGTCGTAGGTCAGTTCCTCTGCCATCACCGATCCCGTCGCTGCATGTGGGGTCATACCTCAGCTTGGCATCGTGGCATACGGAATCCACCCCGCAGTTCCGATCAGTGGACGAGTCTGGCTGGCCACTCTTGAGATTCCACGACGAAAGGGCACCCCTTGTGGGGGTGCCCCTTGCGTTTTGGGTGGTCTACTTGACGTCGACGTAGACCGTCTTACCGGTGATCGTGGTGCCGAAGCTGTCACCGGGGGTACCGGAATCGGTCCGGCTGTAGGTCTGGCCGGGTCGCACCGCGACCACGGTGGCCTGATCCAACGGCGTCGCCCCAACGCGGTTCACGATCACGTTGTAGCCGTCGGCCTGCAGTTGGTTGATGGTCTCCTGGGCGTTGCCCGGACCGGTCGGGGCGGCGCCCGCCGGTGCGGCGAGACCGAGGACAGCGGCGGTCAGTCCGCTGGCAAGTACAGTGGCGAATCCGATCTTCTTCATTTGGGTGCCTGTGCCTTCTTCGTTTCGTGCTTCTTCTTTTGTTTCGTGCCGCTGCAGCTACCGGTTCAACGGTCAAGATCACCGCTTTTAGTTCCACTGGCAGAATTTGATCGACAGTTGGCAGCAACAAATCTGTTGACGTGTGTGCTCGCTCGGGGCGACGCCATCGCGACCGGCTGGCATGATCATCCGATGGTGCTCAGCCGTACCGAATCGCTGACCGTGCATCGGCTGCCGGCGACCCCGTCGACCGTGCACTGGGGCTACTTCGACCCGCGCCTCGAGCCGGTACTCACCGTCGCGTCAGGGGACCTGGTGGCGATCGACACCTTGACCCACCACGCCGGCGATGCACCCGACCTGCTGATGGACGCGGGCATCACCGATGTCTTCGACCGCGTCACCGACCGCGGCCCAGGCCCCCATCTGCTGACCGGCCCGATTGCCGTCGACGGTGCCCGTCCGGGCGACGTGCTGCAGGTCGACATCCTCGAGGCCACACCGCGGCTGCCATACGGCTCCAACCTGGCGGCGCATTGGGGCTTTCTGTACGGCGAGATTCCCGTCGAACGGGTGACCGTCTACGAATTCGACACCGAAGCCAGCCTCGGCCGGGCCCTGTTCGCCTACGACTGGACCGCGACACCACTGGCCGACCAGCCTGGAACGATCGTCAGCCCCGACGAGAACGCCCGCCAGCCCGCGCTGCCCGGCGTCGTCGTGCCCCTGCGGCCGCATTTCGGCACCATGGGTGTCGCGCCCGCGGCCCAGCAGCGGGTGTCGTCGGTGCCGCCCGGCGACCACGGCGGCAACGTCGACAACTGGCGCATCGGGGCCGGCGGGACGATGTACTACCCGATCCAAGTGCCCGGGGCACTGCTGTCCGTCGGCGATCCCCACGTCTCGCAAGGCGACGGCGAAGTGAGCGGCACCGCCCTTGAGGCATCATTGAATGGTCTGCTGCGCTTGACCATTCGCCGCGACCTGCCGTTCACGGTGCCGGTCCTGGAGACCGCCACCGAACTGCTCGTGCACGGATTCGGAGACACGCTCGACGATGCGATGAAGGCTGCGGCACTGCGCACACACGGCATTCTGCAGAGCTACCTTGGGCTTTCGCGTGCTGACGCCTACTCGTTCATGTCCGTCGCCGCCGACTTCACCGTCACCCAGGTCGTCGACCAGCGTCAGGGCGTGCACGGCCGCATCGACAAACGCTGCTTCCCGCGCTGGACCGGAATACCGGCGTGAGCGACAACGCAATTCGCTCTTTCACGTTCAAGCCCGCCGACGGCGTGCCACCGGCCGTAGCGCCGTTCGCCCACGCAACAGCCGCCGGGCCTACGTTGTACGTGACAGGCCAAATGCCGACCGATGTCACCGGCGCCCTTGTCGGCGACTACGTCGCGATCCAGACCGATCAGGTGCTGCGCAACCTGCTGCGAGTCACCGAGTTGTGCGGTGGGGGACTGGCCGACGTCGTCTCCGTCCGCGCCTACCTTCTCGACTGGAATGACTACGGCGCCTTCAACGCCGCCTACTCGGCCTGGTTTACCGACCGGCTGCCGTCGCGCACGTGTGTCGGCGTCACCGGTCTCGCGGTAGGTGCCCTCGTCGAGATCGATTGGGTGTGCTGGCGAAGCGACGGCTGGGGGACGACAATCGGGTCATGAGGCCCGCGGGGCCAAAAGGACTGCCGCGGGTTGGTCTGTCGAGGAGGACACCAATGAGCATCCTCTACACACTCGCAATGGCGGGGGCGGCCGGTCTAGGAGCGATCTGGCTGGCACTGCAGAATATCCGGGTCATCAAGCAGTTCGAACGCGGTGTTGTGTACCGGTTCGGCCGCGTCCAGAGCGGCGTTCGCCAACCAGGGCTGACGATGCTGGTCCCGTTCGCCGATCGCCTGCAGAAGGTGAACATGCAGATCATCACGTTGCCGGTGCCCGCCCAAGACGGCATCACCTGCGACAACGTGACCGTGCGCGTCGACGCGGTCATCTACTTCAAGGTGGAGGATCCGGTGCGCGCGGCGGTCGACGTGCAGGACTACATGTCGGCGATCGGGCAGGTGGCGCAGACGTCGCTGCGCTCGATCATCGGCAAGAGCAACCTGGACGATCTGCTGTCCAACCGGGAGCGGCTCAACCAGGGCCTCGAGCTGCTGATCGACAGCCCCGCGCTGGGCTGGGGCATCCACATCGACCGAGTCGAGATAAAGGACGTCGTGCTGCCGGACTCGATGAAGCGCTCGATCGCGCGGCAGGCCGAGGCCGAGCGTGAGCGACGGGCCCGCGTCATCACCGCCGAGGGCGAACTGCAGGCATCCGAGAAGCTCGCCCAGGCCGCCGAGGTCATGGCGGAACAGCCGACGGCGCTCCAGCTGCGCCTGCTGCAGACCGTGGTCGAGGTCGCCGCCGAGAAGAACTCCACGCTCATCCTGCCCTTCCCGGTCGAGCTGCTGCGATTCCTGGAACGCTCGACACCGGAACGCGACGAGAAAGCCACCTCCGCTACTAACGGCGAGACGCCGGAACTGCCCGCGCCCAAGGTTCCCGACGATGTTCGCGGCATCTCGCTCGACGAACCGTTGAAGGGACGGCGTTCCGGCCAGAACGCCTAGCGCCGGCAAACATGTGGGGCATGATCGGGTCATGCCCGTAGACACCGATGTGGTCAACCGCTGGTTCGACGAATACTTCGCCACATTCGAGGCGTGCGCTCGAGGCGAGCGGGACATGTCTGAGCTGCTGAGCAATTACGGCCTCCCGCTGATCTTCACCAGTGACGCCGGTGTCACCACACTCATGACCGACGACGAGGCGGCAGCGGTGATGCAGAGCCTTGTCGACGGCCTGCGCGCCAATGGCTATCACCACACCGAGGTGCTCCATTCGGAAGTGTCCGTACTCAACTCCGTCTCGGCGCTGTACCGAGGGACCTTGTCCCGTTGCAATGCTGATGGAGAGGAATTCGACTGCCCCACAGTCACTTTTCTGGTTACCGACGACGTTGCCGGATTACGGATTGTCGTGCTGGCCGTGCACGGCCAATGACCTAGAACGGCGCCCGTTCGGTCGGCGCGGCGGCGTCGAGCGCCGCGGGCGTGGTCAGATCCAGGTCGACGACCATGGATTCCAGTGCCGTGCCCCAGCTTTCGTAATAGGGTCGCTGCGGGTTCTTGTCGATCTCGTCCATCAACCGTCGGCGAAACGCATCCCACGGCAGGCCGAGCTTGTCGACGAGGGCGACTGCGAGCGCCAACGCGCGCGCCTGCCACGGCGCTTCGAAGACGAGCTCCCCGTTGTCGCGGGGCAGCGATGCGTCGTCTAGCGGTGCACCGGTCACAGCCGCTGCACGCCGATCATCGAGTCGCGGGTGACGATCGCCGCGAGCTGCTCCTCGGACATGTCCGCCGTCCCGTCCGGCCGCATCGGCAACACCAGATAACGCGCCTCGGCGCTGGAATCCTGCACCCGGATCTCGACGTCGGCGGGGATGATCGTGCCCATCTCGGCGAGCAATTTCCGCGGTTCGCGTATGGCGCGTGACCGGTACGCAGGCGACTTGTACCACTTCGGCGGCAGTCCGAGCGTGGGCCACGGGTAGCAGGAGCACAGCGTGCACACCACCAGGTTGTGCACCTTCGGGGGTGTTCTCGACGACGACCATGAGCTCGCCCTGGGGCCCTTCGAAGCCGAGTTCGGCGATTGCGGCGGTGCCGTCGGAGAGGAGGCGCTCCTTGTAGGCCGGATCGGACCACGCCCTGGCCACCACCTTCGCGCCGTTCATCGGACCGAGGTTGTCCTCGAAATTCTGGACGATCGCATCGAGGGCGTCGGTGTCGAGGACCCCCTTTTCGACGAGCACCGATTCGATCGCGGCGACCCGGGCTTCGATCGGTGCCAGTTCGGTCGGGTGGTGGTGGTCAGCCGTCATTGCGGATCCTCGAGATAGCGCTCGAACAGGTCGACGTGCATGACGTCGCCATCGGCTCCGGCCTCGCCCCACAGCTCGCGTGACGTGAAGCGCACCGAATAGAGCGGGTCGGCAACGGATCCGCCGCCGTGGGCAGCGATGTCGTCGATGTCGTGCGCGCCGTCGAATCGCGCGACGGTGCCGCGCTTGCCCTGCACGTAGCGCGGCGCACGAGTATGGCCGGGCAGGTGCCATGCGCGAACGCGGACTTCGTCGCCGACGGTGAAGCGCGGCTCGGTACGCGGGGTGAGGTCATCGGGCAGCACACCGCGATCGGGTCGGGAGAGGGGGAAGCGCCCGCCTGCGCGGCGGTCGAGCTCGTCTTGGGTCGTGACGCCCGATTCGACGGCCATCGTCGCGGCGCCGGTCAGCCAGTGCTCGTAGTACGGCGAAGAAAGATAGTGCTCGGGTGCCATGCGTTCGATCGAATGGCGGAACCTTCCGCCGGGCGGGGCCTGCGTCGTGATCCAACCGATCATCACCCGGAAGGCACGCCGCTCCCATTCTTGCTCGAAGAGGGGCTCGGCGGCCGTGTACTCGACGGCGCCGAATCCGTCGAGGCCGCCGAGGTCGTGCACGCCGTCCACCCGTCGAATCCTACGGTGATTGCTTCGCGCGGATTCGAACTTTTCGCGGGCACCAGCCGTGGTTATCGGTGGATCCCGCCGACACAATCCCGTTAGGGGTGATATGCGCGCGCATATTCCTTCATCTGTCATTGCCGGTGTTGCCATCGCGGGGATCGGCGCACTTGCCGGTGCGCCGATGGCGCCACCGCCCGGCAAAAAGGGATCGGATCCAGGGACCGCCACCAGCAAGTCAAGTGCGACGAGGGCCGACGTCGATCATCCGGTGAAGCATGAGAAGAAGGTTCACGACCCGGCGAGCACCAAGGACGGCCACCCCGACAGACGTCCCGATGCGAAGGCCGGCTAGCCCGATTCCGGTACTGGAAAAAAGTCTCTGAACCTTTCGGCCACTGCTTTATCTCCGGTGAGACGTAGTTGTCCACTGGCAAGCGCGTCGTCGATGGAGCCATCTGGACTCGCCAGCGACAGCAGCGTGGTTTGGTCTGTGTCCAGGATGAGATCCGGGCTTTCGGCATCGCCGCGATCGATGGCCAGGTTGCCGTCGGCGATGCGGACACGGAAATGTGCGTCCGCGAGGTACAGGCCGATTGTGGCGTCCACGCCGTCTGCGGCGGGGGGATGGAAACGCGTCTTCAATGCCAGCATCAGCGAGTCCGCTCCGAGCGGCAGGTCGTAGCGCATGTGTGGGGATTTGTGAACCCAGTGCGCCAGCCCGAGGATGGTGTCTTCGAGTTCGGCGCCCCACTCGGTGAGTTCGTAGACCCAGGAGCCGGCCGGTGGCCCCAGGCGACGCCGGCGCACGACTCCCGCCTCACTGAGATCGCGCAGCCGCTGTGTGAGCACGTCGGAACTCACTCCGTGCAGACCCGCCAACAGGTCGGTGAAGCGCTTCGGCCCGAGCACTAGTTCCCGCACAACGAGCAGTGCCCATCGCTCACCGATGACATCCAGAGCCTGCGCGATCGCACAGCCATCGTCGTACTTCCGTCTACCTACCACGACCCCATCCTACCAGCAGAAGTCGGGTACTCCGAGTAGATACTTGGTTTTTCCAATCAACAAGATGTATTGTCCAACTGTCGGCCTTCCCGACAACTGACAAGGAGATGACGAAATGCCCGTATTCACTATCGACGCACCGCTCGGGGCGGGTCTGCAGGCGACGCAGAAGATGATGAAAGACATTCACGATGCGCTCGACGAGGCCTACCACTTCCCCGACACCCGCGGCTGGCTGCGGGAGTACCCGGTCGAAAACGTGTCCCAAGACGGGCGCGTGGCGGCCGAGCCGGTGCGACCGGTGTGCTCGTTGGAGGCGCCCGAGCTAGCCAGCCTGGACGCCAAACGGAAACTCGTGCAAAAGATTGAGGGAGCGATCGGCGAGGCATTCACCGGGGTTGCCAACGTCGACGAGGTGCTCGTGCTCATCAACCACTACCCATTGCGCAACGTCGGCTGGCGACAAAGCCTGCAGTCCGACAAGCCGGAGATCGTCGCCGCCGTCGATCGACTGAACGCTACCGCCGGTTGAAATCTGCTGTGACGCAGTGACTTTCGGCGTGCCAGTGCGATGCCGGGGCCGGGCAACTAACGCTCGGTCCCGGTATCGCGCGTCGCTGGATTAGTCTTCGGCTGGTTCGTCGACGGCGGCGGGCTGATCCTCGGCCGGCTGCTCCAGAGTCAACGCGACCCCGAGGGCGAGGAAGAAGATGATGAACAGCGGACCGCCGAGGTAGAAGTTCATCGCGCCGCCGGGGGAGATGAAGCTGGCCGGTGGGCCGATGATCGTGATCGTCTCGATCAGCTGCTCGACGGCGAACACCGCGGCGACTATTCCCAGCCAGCGCGGGAATCGACCATCATTGGCCGCCAACAGGATTGGCGCCGAAACCATGATGTCGGCGACGGTCAGGATCGGCCCCCACATGGTGGCGATGTCGGTGATGGTGCGTGCGGTCGCCGATCCGAGTTGGTCGGGATGCAGTGCGAGCCCAGCCGTGAACCACATCGCGATGAACACCTCGACGAGCACGACGGCAGAGCCGATGGTGAACACGTAGCCCGGCGGGCCTGCCAGGCGATCACGCGCATACCCGAGCACCACGACCAATGCCAACGACCCGAACGTCACCAACAGCGCCTGCATTCGCATCGCGCCGGAATGCTCGTTGACGTGCGAGACGATGTCGTACCCCGGCCTATCAATGCCGGGAAGCGTCGGAACCATAAGCAGCGCAGCGGCGAATAGCACCGCAAACGCGATTCCAGCGATCATCGGGATACGACGATCCATACCGAATCACTGTAGACACCCAGGCTATCCACAGACGGGATTTCATCCACAGGGCGCGTTGCCGGCCGCCGCGCGCGGGCTGGTAGGTCTGACTGCGCGCCTAGCTTGACCGCATGCGAACCGAATTGCCCGCCGAGCGGCTGCAGCGCCGTCTCGGTGCTGACAGTGACTCCGATGCCGACGGCGACGGCGAGCCGGACACGTCGCTTTCGCGGTGGCTGCCCGACACCACCAAGGCCGATGGCACGGCCGGCTGGGTGGCGGCTGTCCGGGCCGACCCTGGCCGGGCCGGTGTCATCGCGTTGGCGGTCGTCGGTGTCATCGCGGTTCTGGTGACCGTGTTCACGCTGGTACGGGACAAGACGCCGCCGGTGGCATCGGCGAAACTACCACCGGTGGAGATGGTTTCGTCGGCCAGCCCGACGCCAGGACCCGCACCACCCAACGCCGAGGGACCGGTGGTCGTCAGCGTGGTTGGCCTCGTGCACAAGCCGGGACTTGTCACGTTGGCACCGGGTGCGCGGATCGCCGATGCGCTCACCGAGGCCGGTGGCGTATTGGACGGTGCCGATCTGATCGGGCTGAACATGGCCCGGCGAGTCACCGACGGTGAACAGATCATTGTCGGGATCGTCGCGGCACCGGGACAGCCGGCGGCGATGGGCAGTTCGGTCAGTTCCGGGCCCGCCACCGCCGCACCGACGGATGCGCCTTCGACTTCCGGAAAAACATCGGCGCCAGGCGGTTTGGTGGATCTAAATGCCGCAACAGTCGAAGAGCTGGACACGCTGCCGGGTATCGGTCCAGTCACCGCGGCCGCGATCATCGCGTGGCGCGACGCCAATGGGCGGTTCACCAGCGTCGATCAGCTCGGCGACGTCGACGGCATCGGGCCTGCGCGGCTGGAGAAGCTGCGTGACCTCGTCCATGCGTGAGACCGGTGGACACCGGCGCGGCGCGGCTCGACCTGCGGCTGGTTCCGGCGGCGCTGACCAGTTGGACGGTGACGGCGGCCGGAATCCTCTGGCAGCTAGGCGGTTCGGTCGCTGCTGTTGCCGTGGCGGTCATCGCAACCGCCACCATCGGGCGGTGGGGTAGTGGTCGCCGGGAGTCCGGGGTTGACATCGGCGCGGTCGCTACTGGGGCCGTCGCTGTCGCGGTGGTCGGCGTGGGTTTCGCCGTTGCGGTCGGGCTGCGCGTCGACGAACTGCGCCGTCATCCGGTCGTCGAGCACTACGGCACGGTCGCCGCCGTTGTCGTCACGCCGACCGAGACTCCGCGCTCGCTTGGCGGCGGCCGGATGATGTTCCGTGGGTCGTTGCAGCGAATCGGCGACAGTGAAACATCCGGCCGGGTAGTCGTTTTCACGCGCGCCGTGGAGTTCACCGAGCTGACGGCGGGTCGGCCAGCGAGTTTCCGCGCCCGCATCGGTCGACCAACCCGACGGGACCTGACCGTCGCGGTGTTGTCGGCAACCGGTAAGCCCAAACTGGGCGAGGCCGCGCCGATCGACCGGGTCGCCCACGACGTGCGCACTGCTTTTGCCGACGCCGCGCGCGTCGCGCTGCCCGCAGATGAGGCGGCGATGCTGCCTGCGCTGGTGCTAGGAGACACATCGACGTTGACCGCGCAGACCACCGCGGAGTTCCGTGCGTCCGGGTTGACCCATTTGACCGCGGTGTCGGGGGCCAACGTCACCATCGTCTGCGGGGCGGTGTTGATGACCGCTGCACTGTTCGGGCCCAGGCTGGCCGTCGCGCTGGCCGGACTCGCGCTGGTGGCGTTCGTGATCGTCGTGCAGCCCTCGGCCAGCGTGCTGCGGGCGGCCGTGATGGGAGGCATCACGCTGCTCGCCGTGGTCTCGCATCGGCGTCGGCAGGCAATCCCGGTGTTGTCGGCCAGCGTGATCATGCTGATGATCGCCGCGCCCGAACTGGCGGTCGACGTCGGATTCGCGCTGTCGGTCTCGGCGACCGCGGCGCTTGTCGTGATCGCACCGGTGTGGTCGCGGCGCCTGGTCGGTCGCGGCTGGCCCAAGCCGCTGGCCGATGCGGTGAGCGTGGCCGTCGCGGCGCAGCTCGTCACCGCCCCGCTGGTGGCCGGGATATCGGGCACCTTCAGTGTGCTGTCGGTTGTCGCCAACCTCGCCGTGGCCGCTGTGATTCCCCCGATCACAGTCGTCGGCACGGTAGCGGCCGCGATGTGTCCATTGTGGCCATCGGGCGCGCAGCTGTTGATCCGGTTCACCGGTCCCGAGTTGTGGTGCCTGTTGCGGGTGGCCCGGTGGGCATCGGGTGTTCCCGGTGCTTGCGTCGGCGTTCCTTCGGGTCTGCTCGGCGTCGCGTGTGTCGCTGCCGCCGGTATCGCCGCGGTGCTGTCGTGGCGGTGGCGGTCGGTTCGTATCGCAACCGGTGCGGCCGCGTTGTGCCTGCTCGCGTGGACGGTGTCGGGACTGTCGGGCGGTCATGACACGATCGTGGGGTGAGCGAAGAGGTCGCAGGCCTACACCTGGTGTTGGGTGATGAAGAGCTGCTCGCCGAGCGTGCGATCGCCGCTGTCCTTCGGCAGGCGCGCAAGCAGGCCGGCACCGACGATGTGCCGGTGAATCGGTTGCGTGCCGGGGATGTCAGCACCGCCGAGCTGGCCGAGCTGTTGAGCCCTTCGCTGTTCGCCGACGAACGGGTGGTGGTGCTGGAGGCCGCCGCCGAAGCAGGCAAGGATGCGGTCAACCTCATCGCCGCTGCCGCCGCCGACCTGCCCCCTGGCACCATGCTGATCGTCGTCCACTCCGGTGGAGGACGCGCCAAGGCGCTGGCCGACCAACTGAAAAACCTTGGTGCACAAGTGCATCCGTGCGCGCGCATCACCAAGCCCAGTGAGCGGGCCGACTTCGTCCGCCGCGAATTCCGCGCGTTGAAGGTCAAGGTCAGCGACGACACAGTCACCGCCGTGCTCGATGCCGTCGGCTCCGACATCCGCGAACTGGCCTCTGCCTGTTCGCAGTTGGTCGCCGACACCGACGGCCAGGTCGACGCGATGGCGGTACGCCGCTACCACTCCGGCAAGGCGGAGGTGAAGGGTTTCGACATCGCCGACAAGGCCGTCATGGGCGATGTCGCGGGGGCCGCCGAAGCGCTGCGGTGGGCGATGATGAGCGGCGAGCCGCAGGTGGTGCTGGCCGACGCACTGGCCGAGGCCGTGCACACCATCGCCAGGGTCGCGCCGCTGTCAGGGGATCCGTACCGGCTCGCGGCCGAGCTGGGCATGCCGCCGTGGCGGGTGCAGAAGGCGCAGAAGCAGTCGCGACGGTGGTCGCGCGCGTCGGTCGCGGAGGCGATGCGGCTGGTGGCGACACTCAACGCCGACGTCAAGGGCGCGGCGGCCGACGCCGACTATGCGCTGGAGGCAGCGGTCAGGAAAGTAGCCGAGCTGGCCGCAGAATGATCAGAGGTTGTTGAGCGCTCAGAGGTTGTTGAGGGCGGCCGCGAGGCCCGACTTGCGGTTGGCCGCCTGATTCTTGTGAATGACGCCCTTGCTGACGGCCTTATCCAGGCTGCGGCTGGTCGACGCCAGCAACTCGGCGGCCTTGTCCTTGTCGCCGGCCTCTACGGCCTCCCGGAATCCACGGACCGCCGTGTGAAGCGACGACTTCACCGACTTGTTGCGCAGCCTGCGGCGCTCGTTGGTGAGGTTGCGCTTCTGCTGCGACTTGATGTTGGCCACGCGTGTGTTCCTTCGCAAATCTCGACTGGGTTGGGCAAGTCCGTAAGGCGCCCGGCGACGGGCAGCGACTGTTCAGGGTACCAGCGCGCCCATGAATCTCCCAAAGCGACGCCCACTGGCCTGCCGAAACGGCTCCAGTGGTGCAGCATGTGAAGGGTGAGCCTTCGAACCTTGCCGACTGAGACCGCGCGGACGTCACGCACAAACGCGCGGACGTCCAAACGGTACGAGGGCATCTTCGACGGTTACAACAGGCTCGGTAGCTACTCGAAGGCCTTCGACGAGATGTTCGACGCCCAGGGCAACGTGCGCGGCCCGTACAAGGGCATCTTCGCCGAGCTTGCCCCGTCCGATGCCTCTGAGCTGGAAGCTCGCGCCGACGCGCTCGGTCGCGCGTTCATCGACCAGGGCATCACCTTCTCGCTGTCCGGCCAGGAGCGCCCGTTCCCGCTGGACCTCGTCCCGCGGGTGATCTCAGCGGCCGAGTGGACGCGGCTCGAGCGCGGCATCACGCAGCGGGTCAAGGCCTTGGAGCACTACCTGGACGACATCTACGGCGAGCAGGAAATCCTGCGCGACGGGGTCATCCCGCGCCGGCTGGTCACCTCCTGTGAGCACTTCCACCGCGAGGCAGCAGGCATCGTCCCGCCCAACGGCGTGCGCATCCACGTCGCGGGCATCGACCTGGTCCGCGACGCCAAGGGCGACTTCCGGGTCCTCGAGGACAATCTGCGCTCACCGTCTGGCGTCTCGTACGTGATGGAGAACCGCCGCTCGATGGCACGGGTCTTCCCGAACCTGTTCGCCACGCATCGGGTGCGTGCGGTCGGCGACTATTCCGCACATCTGCTGCGGGCGCTGCGCAACGCGGCCGCCAACAACGTCGCCGACCCGACGGTGGTGGTGCTGACACCCGGGGTGTACAACTCCGCCTACTTCGAGCACTCGCTGCTGGCCAGGCAGATGGGCGTGGAGCTGGTCGAGGGCCGCGACCTGTTCTGCCGCGACAACGCCGTGTACATGCGCACCACCGAGGGCGAGCGGCAGGTCGACGTCATCTACCGGCGCATCGACGACGCCTTCCTCGACCCCATGCAGTTCCGGCCTGACTCGGTGCTCGGGGTGGCGGGTCTGCTCAATGCCGCCCGCGCCGGCAACGTCGTCATCTCCAGCGCGGTGGGCAACGGCGTCGGCGACGACAAACTCGTCTATACCTACGTACCGACCATCATCGAGTACTACCTCGGCGAGAAGCCGCTGCTGGGCAACGTCGACACCTTCCGCTGCTGGCTCGGCGAGGAGCGGGAGGAGGTGCTCGACCGGGTCGACGAACTCGTCATCAAGCCGGTCGAGGGCTCGGGCGGCTACGGCATCGTGTTCGGCCCGGAGGCCTCCGAAAAAGAGCTGGCAACGATCAGTAAGAAGATCCGAAGCGACCCGCGCGGTTGGATCGCGCAGCCCGTCGTGCAGCTGTCGACGGTGCCGACGCAGATCGACAGCAAGCTGGCGCCGCGCCACGTCGACCTGCGGCCCTTCGCGGTCAACGACGGCGACCAGGTATGGGTGCTGCCCGGCGGACTCACCCGGGTCGCGCTGCCCGAGGGCTCGCTGGTGGTCAACTCCAGCCAGGGCGGTGGCTCGAAGGACACCTGGGTGCTCGCGTCGCGCGCGTCGGTCGCCGACCGCGAACTCGCCGCCGCCGAGGTGGTGCGGTCGCTGCCTAAGACCGTCAACGAGGCAAAGGCCGAGAACGGTTCCGACGGGTCGACACAGCAGCGGCAACAACAACAATCGCAGGTGCTGCCCCCGATGAACGGCTCGCAGCAGAGTCAGCAGCAGCAGCAATAGGAGGTGGTGGACTGATGTTGGCGCGCAACGCCGAATCGCTGTACTGGATCGGCCGTTACGTCGAGCGTGCCGACGACACTGCGCGCATTCTCGACGTGATGGTGCACCAGCTGCTCGAGGACTCCAGCGTCGACCCCGACCAGGCGTCGCGGACGTTGCTGCGTGTCCTGGGCATCGAATCGCCCAAGGATGCGCTGGACGTGTGGTCGTTGACCGATATCGTCGCGTTCAGCCGGGATACGGAGGGCAGCGGTTGCTCGATCGTCGAAGCGATCTCGGCCGCGCGGGAAAATGCCCGCGGCGCACGCGAAGTCACCTCCACCGAGATCTGGGAATGCCTGAACACCACCTACAACGCGCTGGCAGAACGCGAACGCGCCGCCAAACGCCTTGGCCCGCACGAATTCTTGTCCTTCGTCGAGGGCCGCGCCGCGATGTTCGCGGGACTGGCTGACTCGACCCTATCCCGCGACGACGGCTACCGGTTCATGGTGCTTGGCCGCGCGATTGAACGCGTCGACATGACAGTGCGGCTATTGCTTTCCCGTGTAGGCGACAGCGCGTCGTCACCGGCGTGGGTCACCACACTGCGCTCCGCTGGCGCCCACGACACGTACCTGCGGACCTACCGAGGCGTGATGGACGCCAATCGGGTCGTGGAATTCATGCTGCTGGACCGGCTTTTTCCGCGGTCGATCTTCTACTCGCTGCGATTGGCCGAGCACAGCCTCGACGAGCTGATGAAGCGGCCGCACAACCGGCTCGGCGCCACCGCGGAGGCGCAGCGCTTGCTTGGCCGGGCGCGCAGCGAACTGGAATTCCTGCGTCCCGGTGTGCTGCTGGAATCGTTGGAGAAGCGGCTGGGCGGCCTGCAGGAAACATGTCGTGATGTCGGAGAAGCACTGGCGCTGCAGTACTTTCACTCTGCACCGTGGGTGGCGTGGCACGATGCGGGTCAGAACGCTTCGTTGGTCATTGAGGAAGGCGAAGTCTAACGATGAGCGCTTGCGCGAAGAGCAGACTCTGATGTGGCGGCTGCGGGTGGTGCATTCAACGGGCTACGCCTACAAGTCAGCGGTGACGGCCTCCTTCAACGAGGCCCGGCTGACGCCGCGCTCGGATTCCCGCCAGAACGTCATCCTCAACCGCGTCGAAACCGTGCCCGCCACACGGTCGTACCGCTATGTCGACTACTGGGGCACCGCGGTGACAGCGTTCGACCTGCACGCGCCGCACACCGAGTTGGAGGTCACCTCGTCGTCGGTGGTGGAGACCGACCGGGGCGAAATGCCCAAGGACACGGTCAGCTGGGACGACCTGCGCTCAGAGGTGGTGTTCGACCGGTTCGACGAGGTGCTCAGCGGGACCCACTACACGCCGCAGAGCAAACGGATCCGCCGGGTGGGGGAGCGCATCGCCAAGTACCACGATCCGCAAGAGGCCGTCACCGCGGCCGCGAATTGGGTGCACAGCGAACTCGAATACGTCCCAGGCACTACTGGGGTGCACTCGTCGGGGCTGGATGCGCACCGCGAAGGGAAGGGCGTCTGCCAGGACTTCGCCCATCTGACGCTGATCCTGTTGCGAAGCATGGGTATTCCGGCGCGATACGTTTCGGGCTATCTGCATCCCAAGGGCAAGGCGAAGGTCGGTGACACCATCGACGGGCAGAGCCACGCGTGGGTGCAGGCCTGGACCGGAGGCTGGTGGAATTACGACCCCACCAACGATGCCGACATCAACGAGCAGTACATCAGCGTCGGCGTCGGCCGTGACTACTCGGATGTCACACCGCTGAAGGGCATCTACTCCGGAGAGGGTTCGACCGACCTGGACGTCGTCGTCGAGATCACCAGGCTGGCTTAGCGCGAATTGGTGGCACGTCCGAGCGTGCGGTAGCCCGGGTGAACGTGTGGCGTCAGGCCTTGATGCTCGGCGATCGTCGCCAGCAGTTGGCGCAGGGTGTCGCGCTGCTGCGCATCCAGCCCTGCGGTGAGCAGCCGGTCGTGCTGACGTCCCAGCTCGCCGATCTTGGTCAGCACCTTCTTGCCGGACGCGGTCAGATAGAGCGCATGCAGTCTGCGGTCGTCGGGATTGCGGCGACGTTCGAGGTAGCCGCGGTGCTCCAGCTCGTCGACGTAGGCCACGACCCGGCTCGGTAACAACCCCAACTGGCCGCTGAGCGCCTGCTGGCTGCGCCCGGATTCGGCCGCGATCGCACGCAGGATCCCGGCGTGCGGCGGAGTGAGGTCGATCGACGCGATCAGGTCGGCGAACACCGAGGCGGAACGGTGGCCGAGTTGGGACAGTAGGAACGCCACATTGTCACCGTCGCTTGATGCTGCTGACATGGATAAATCGTATCAGTTGTGAACGATTGTTCTTGCAAATTATTGAATGTTCTTGCCAGTGCCCTCGATCAGGCATATCGTTCAGAATATGAACGATTCATCACCGGATACGAATAGAGCGGTTGGACGACCACCACAAGGTGGCCCTCCGTTGGCGCTGCTTGCGGCGATCTCCCTGGTGCTGCTGCTCGCCGGACTCGTGATCGGTGTCGCGCTGGCCGGTGTCATGCCGCTTCCGTATGGCTCCGCGACGGCGATACAGGACTACGTCGCGGGTCACCACGCTGCGGCCGTAGCCATCGCAGTCGGAACATTCGGCTCGTCGATACCGCTGGCCATCTACGCCGCCACGGCGAGCGCACGCCTGCGACAACTCGGCGTTACCGCACCGGGGGCGACGATCGCATTGGCTGGCGGCCTCCTCGCGTCGGCCGGCCTCGCGTTGTCGAGCCTGACGGCCTGGACGCTGTCACGGCCGGAGGTCACCTCCGATCCCGCGTTGGTTCGCGCGCTGTACTACCTCACCTACCTGACCGGAGGTCCCTGGCATGTGGTCACGCTCGGCCTGTTGATCGCAGGTATGGCGGTGCCAGGCCTCATCGTCGGCTTGCTGCCCAGACCGGTCGCGTGGACCGGGCTGGTGATCGCGGGTCTCGCAGAACTGACCACACTGGTGCTGATCTGGCCGGGACTATCGCCACTGCTGCCGGTCGCCCGCTTCGCCGGACTGATCTGGCTGATCGTGGCCGGTGCGCTGCTTCCGCTGCGCCGACGGAACTGGCAGGACGCCGAGGCGGGGGTGCGGCGATGAAACTGAGTGTGAGCGTGACGAATTACTCGTGGGCCGATCGCCTCCACGACCGTCTTGCCTCGCTCGCGCGTTTCCTCGACGACACGGCGGTCGACACGTTGTGGGTGCCCGACCACCTATTGCAGGCCGATCCCGCGAGCCGGACCGACGAACCGATGCTAGAGGCCTACACCGTGTTGGGGTATCTCGCGGCCGCGACGTCGCGGATCCGACTCGGCACCATGGTCACCGCTGCGACGTTCCGCGCCCCCGCTTTGTTGATCAAGGCCGTCACCACGCTCGACGTGCTGTCGGCCGGCCGCGCGTGGCTGGGAATAGGTGCCGGCTACAACGGCGACGAGGCTCGCGCGATGGGGCTCTTCCTCCCTGAGACCGCCGAGCGATTCGCCAGGATGACCGAGTTGCTGCGGCTGGCGCGGCACATGTGGAACGGCGACGAAACCCCGTTCCGCGGCGAGTATCTGGACCTCGAGCACCCGGTCGGCAGCCCGCGACCCGTGACGACACCCCGCCCGCCGGTGCTGATCGGCGGTACCGGCGAACGGCGCACACTGCGGCTGGTCGCCGAATACGGCGACGCGTGCAATCTCTTCGACGTGCCCGACGGTGGTGCCGCGATCCGCAGGCAGCTCGACGTGCTGGACCGTCACTGCGTCGGCGTTGGCCGGGCGCCGGAGGAGATCGAGCGCACAGTGACCACGGCGCTCCAGGAGGGCGAGAGCTCCGCGGAGCTGGCCGAGCGCTGCCGCGCGCTGGCCGACCTCGGGGTACAACACGTCGTTGTCATCGCCCGCGGGCGGCCGCTGGCCGACGTGGACCTCAATTGTGTTGCGGGCGCCGCAGATCAGCTGGCCGGTTTGGCGCACACGCCGGGGTGAACCTCCACCCGGTGCAGATCATCGCCCAGTTCGATCTGTCGGTCGAACACGGTGGCCGCCAACGCGCGCCATTCGTCCTCTTGACCCGGTTGGATACCAGGCACGTAGTGGGTGAGGATCAGGATGCCGACACCGGCGCGCGCCGCGGTGTCCGCGGCCTGTTCGACCGACGAGTGGTAATCGAGGATGTCGCGGATGCGCTGCATCGGCATCTTGTCGACCAGGTCCTTGCGAATCACGGTGTGCACCAATCCACCTGCCCCTGCTGCCAGCGCGTCGAGGCTCTCACACGGGACCGTGTCACCGGCCAGCACCACCGAGGCACCGTCGTGTTCGATCCGGAATCCGATGGTCGGCTCGACCGGTCGGTGATCCGTCGGCGCCACCCGGATCGTCACCCCGTCGCGGTCCCACACCATGCCGTCGGTGTACTCATGCACCTCCAGCGGCGGTGGCGAGGTCAGGTCGGCGTGATGCGCGATCCGGTAGCCGATGTCGAAACCGAAGGCCTTGAGCGTGGCGTCGACCACCTCGGCCGTGCCAGGTGGCCCGATGATCTGCAGGGGCACCGGGTTGGGGTCGAAGGTGGTCACCCATCGCGTGATGATCAGGTCGCCCAGGTCGGCGATGTGATCGCTGTGCAGGTGCGTCAAGAGCAAAGCGGTCAATCCATTCGCGCCGACGCCGACCGCGGTCATGCGCTGTTGCACACCGCGGCCGCAGTCGACCAGGAACGTCTGTCCGCCGGCCCGCACAAGCGTCGACGGGCCCGCTCGATCGGCGTCGGGGATGGGACTACCGGTGCCGAGCAGCGTCACCTCGATCATGACGTCATTCCTACCGGTTTCGAGCACGTCACATGGCCAAACCCGCGTTTCAATACTTTATTGAGACGGAGGCAGAAAGACGCATGTCGCTGGCGCAATCGCAACGACCAACTACCGCTGAAGTTTCAATAGGTCATTTACGGCCAGGAAACCGACCCGCAACACAGCGCCCATAGCGTCAGCGGTAACTGCCATCCGAGACACGAGGAGCAACAGTGTCTTTCGACTATTCCCGCCTCACCGCCACGTGCGCCGTCGATTCGCCCGACAAGGCGATCACGCTGCCGCCCGAGGCCTACGGTAGCGACGAGCTGTACGCCGCCGAGGTCGATCGGATCTTCAAGCACGGCTGGGTGCCGTTGTGTCGCATCGAGCAGGTGCCAACGCCCGGCAGTTACTGCAGCATCGACATCCTCGGCACGCCGCTGGTGGTCACACGGGACCGGCACTCGGAGATTCGGGTGCTGTCGCGCAACTGCTCGCACCGCTGGATGGAGGTGTGTAGCGGTGCGGGGGAAGCCAACGTGCTGCAGTGTCCGTATCACCTGTGGTCGTTCGGCCTTGACGGGCACCTCGCAGGGGCGCCGGAGATGAAGAAGTCGTCCGGCTTCGACCGGAATGACTATCCGCTCAAGAAGTTCCGGCACGACGTGTGGAAGGGCTTCGTCTTCGTCAACTTCGACGGCGAGGCCGAACCGCTGGCGAGCCAATACGCCGCACTCGATCCCATTGTCGACCCCTACGACCTGGAGAACTACCAGACCGTCGAGCAGACCGACTGGGGCGTGTGCGACTGGGACTGGAAGATCATGGTGGACAACTTCATGGAGTGCTACCACCATATGGGTCCGCACCGCGGGTCGCTCGAGACGGAGTTCCCTGCGGCCCTGAGTTCCACCGGTGAGGTCGGCGACTACTTCACCACGATGTGGTCGAAGCAGGCTCCCGGCTACCCCGCGCAGCCGCCGTTCCTCACGCCGGGCGCCGACACGCTGAGCCCCGAACACCACCACAAGTCGCTGATCTTCATCGCCTATCCGCTGCTGCAGATCGCGATGGGCCCCGCATATATGTACTGGCTCAAGACACTTCCGATCGGGGCGGGCAAGATCGAGCTGCAGCTCGACATCTGCATGTCGCCGGCCGCGCTTGCCGCGCCGGGCCTCGAGGAACGGCGCAGCGAGCTGGTCAAGATGATCTGCGACATCCACCGCGAGGATCTCGACGTCTGCGCCGCGGTGCAGCGTGCGATCCGCTCCGGAGTGAGCAGCACCGGACGCCTGTCGCATCTCGAGCGGCCGCTATGGGAGTTCTACCGCTACCTCGGGCGCGAACTCGGAATCCTCAACCCCACTTCGACTCTCGCATCGGCAGGATGACACCAGATGACGACAACCCTGAACGGGCAAACCGCCACCGTCGCGTCGGCTGCCCGCGCGGTCGCCGATGAGCTGGCGGCCAAAGGCGTCAAGTACGCCGCGATCAGCTTCGTCGACATGCACGGCAAGCCGAAATCCAAGATGGTGCCGCTCGGCCATCTGACCCAAGCGGCCCTTGGGTCGGAAATGTTCACCGGGGCTGCGCTCGACGGCGTGCCCCAGGACGTGAACGACGATGAGGTTGCGCCGCATCCCGATCTGGACCACCCGATCGTCATGCCGTTCAACCGCGAAGTCGCCTGGTTCCCAGGCGATCTGTGGATCGGCGATACCCCTTTCAACGCCTGCAGCAGGCAGATCCTCAAGCGCGTGACCGCCGACGCAGCCGCGCTCGGATACAGCTTCAACCTGGGCATCGAGACCGAGTTCTTCCTGCTCACCGACACCGACAAGCCCGCACCCGCCAGCATCGACGACAACCTCGACAAGCCGTGCTACGACCTGCGCACGATGCTGCACAACTACCCGGTCGTTGACGAGATCGTGTCCGCGATGAACGAACTCGGCTGGGACGTCTACTCCTTCGACCACGAGGACGGCAACGGGCAGTTCGAGACGGACTTCACCTACACGAACGTGGTGTCCATGTCGGACCGGTTGGTGTTCTTCCGGATGATGGTCGGCGAGATCGCCCGCAAGCACGGCCTGTTCGCGTCGTGGATGCCCAAACCGTTCGCCGACCGAACCGGCAGCGGCGCCCACTACAACATGTCGCTGGCCGACGGCTCAGGGACGAACCTGTTTGCCGCCGTGGATGATCCGCGTGGCTGCGGGCTCTCCACGCTCGGATACCAGTTCATCGCCGGGGTGCTGCGGCACGCCCACGCCATCTGCGCGGTGATCGCGCCGACGGTCAACAGCTACAAGCGGCTGGTCAAGCAGGGCAGCATGTCCGGCCTTACGTGGGCTCCGGTGTTCGCCTGCTACGGCGACAACAACCGGACGAACATGCTGCGCATACCGAGGGGTGGCGGGCGGGTCGAATGCAGGGCGGCCGATGCCGCCAACAACCCCTACCTCGGTGGTGCGCTCATGCTGGCCGCCGGGCTGGAAGGGATCCGAGAGCAACTCGATCCCGGCGCCCCGAACAGGGACAACCTCTACCGGCTCACCGAGGCTGATCTTGTCGAGCGTGGAATCGGTTGGCTGCCGAGGTCACTGGGCGAAGCGATCGACGCACTCGAGGCCGATCCGCTGGTGCGGTCGGTGTTCGGCGACGAGATGTTCGAGTCGTTCGTCACCGAGAAGCGCGCCGAGTGGGACGGTTACAACGCGCACGTGTCGGCGTGGGAGTCCGAACGCTACCTGAGGTTCTGGTGACCGTGAGCCACAAGTGGGAGGACCTGACGTCGGCGCAACTGGCCGACCGCCTCGTTGCCGACCCGGAGTGCGTGGGGCTGATACCCGTCGGCGCGACCGAACAACACGGCCCGCACTTGCCGGTGGGCACCGACACGATCATCGCGACGGCACTCGCCGACGCCGCGGCGGGCGATGCGGCAGTGGTGTTACCACCACTCGCGTTCGGCGCGAGCTTCTTTCACGGCACGCGGCTGGCGGGCACCGTCGCATTCTCGGGTGAGGAGACGGCCGTCACGGCCGGACTGGTCGCCGAAGCGTGCGTGGACTCGGGTTTCCGACGGCTGCTCTTCGTCAACGGTCACGTGGGCAACGCGGCCGCACTGTGGATAGCGTGCGACCGCTTCCGGCGGGAGTTTCCCGACCTGCGGATCGGGGTCATGCAGTGGTGGGATCTGACGCCCGACATCGCGCGGCGGGCTACGGAGGATGCGGCCGACTGGCACGCCAACGCGGCGGAGACCTCGATCATGCTCGCGCTGCGCCCTGAACTCGTCGACACCGACAAGATGCGCGACGCCGACGATCCCGACCGCACCGTGGGCGCCGTCTTTCGCTATGCGGTCCAGCATGTCTCCACCAACGGGGTCACCGGATACCCGTCGCGCGCCTCGAAGTCGATGGGGCTCGAGCTGTGGCACGACGTGGTCACCGCGGCACGAGAAGTGGTCGAGCGAGCCCACATTGAGAGGCCGCCGCTTGGCTAAGATCCACTCCATCGGACGACCCCGCAACAACACCGCCACCGCGCCGACGACGTCACCAAGGGCCGACATTGTCAACGCGGCGACGAAGCTGTTCTCCGAAAAGGGCTATGCCCAAACGACGATGAGCGATATCGCGCGCGCGTCGGGCCTTCAGCAGTCGTCGCTGTACTACTGGTTCCGCAACAAGGAACAGCTGCTGCAGGAGACCCTGCTGGTGAACCGGGCGCCGCTGAAGTTCATCGCCGAGGTCGGCGCCGGCTCCGGCTCGCCGGCGGTCAAGCTGTACCGGCTGCTGCGGTTCGACACCATGCAGCTGGCGCTCTCACCGATCGACTTCAACGAGATCCAGCGCATCGCCCACAATCAGCGCACCGAATTCCACCAGTTCTGGACGGATTACGAACGCCTCAAGGACTGGGTGGTCGACCTGATCGGGGCCGCGATCAGCGAAGGCAGGTTCATCGACTGCGACCGGGAGGAAACCGCGGGCCTGCTGCTGAACTTCGACGAAGGCGCACAGAAGCGCACCCGCTTGCACACGGATGAGGGCGACCGCGCCGAGGAGGCCATCCGGGTTGGCGAGCAAGTCGCGATCATCGCCGTCCGCGGGCTGCTCAAACGCCCGAGTGAGATCGCCAGGATTAGCGCGCAGGCCGCCCAGTTCGACGACGCGACGATCGCCCTTCGTGTCAGTCGGCCGCAGCCGGACTGACTACTCGCGTCCCGCCGAAACCCAGCTCAGATCTCCGAACCGGTTACCCGACACCGACGCCGCGGCGGCGTTAAGCGTATCGAGCTGCTCCGGAGTCAGGACCACGTCGATCGAGCCGAGGTTCTCCTCCACGCGGGAGGCCCTGCGGGTACCCGGGATTGGCGACGAGCCGACGCCGAGCGCACCGGCACGATAGCGCAGCCACGCGAGCGCCACCTGCGCCGGTGTCGCGTCCTGCTGTGCCGCGATGGCCTTGATGATCTCCACCACCGCGAGATTGGCATCGAGCGCGCCCTCCGCGTACCGCGGCATGTTGCGACGGAAGTCTGTCGGCGCCAGATCAGCGGCCGACTGGATCGTTCCCGTCAGGAAGCCTCGGCCCAGAGGCGAGTACGGCACGAAGCCAACCCCAAGTTCGGCAGCCACAGGCACCACGTTTTGCTCGACGTCCCGGCTCCAGATCGACCATTCGCTCTGCACGGCGGCGATCGGATGGACCGCAACCGCGGCGCTCAGTTCATCGGCGGTTACCTCCGACAGCCCGAGGTGGCGGACCTTGCCCGCAGTCACCAATTCGGCCATGGCGCCCACGGTCTCCTCGATCGGTACGCCGTGGTCGCGGCGGTGCATGTAGTAGAGGTCGACCACGTCGGTCTGCAGTCGCTGCAGGCTCTCGTCGATGCTCTGGCGCACGTAGGCGGCATCGCCGCGAGCGTTGAGCTGGCCGGCCGCACGGTCGGCGGGGTTGCCGACGATGCCGAATTTGGTTGCCAGCGTGACCTCGTCGCGGCGGTCGGCGAGGAGTTTGGCGATCAGCCGCTCGTTGTTGCCGCCGCCGTAGACGTTGGCGGTGTCGATGAACGTCACGCCGAGGTCGACGGCTCGATTCAGGGTGGCCAGCGATTCGGTGTCGTCGACATCGCCGTACACCGGTGTCAGCGCCATCGCACCGAAACCGATTGCGCTGACGGACAATTCGTCACCCAGCTTGACCGCGGGCACAGAGCTAGCGCTTGTCATGACTACTCCCAACGAGTGTCACCGAAACTGTTTTGCAGCAGGCCTCGACTCTGGGTCGAACTTTCTCTGCTGGAATACAGTTTCGCGCGAGTTTGACGACCGGGAGTGCCATTTCCCGCGCGGAATGCCCAAGCGTTGCGCCGCATTGACCAGGGGCATGAGGTACATGGCGACGTTGCGGACCGCGATGCCTGCCGAGGTGGCGGGGATCAAGAGCCTCGTCGCGTATGCCACGGAGTTCTCTTTGGCCGCCCGTTGGGGGCGATGCCGTACCTCATAGGTGCGCAGGCCTGCCGGTATGTCGCCATTCAGTGAATCGGCCAGGGTGAACGCGCCGGTCATCGCCAGGCTCGAGCCGTCCCCGAACAACGAGACACACGATGCGGCGTCACCGACCAGGCCGATCCGACCGCAAGACCACGTCGGCACTTGGATCCGGCTGACCGAGTCAAAGTACAGGTCGTCGGCGGCCCGGACTCGGTCCAGCAGTTCGGGCACACGCCATCCCGCCCCGGCATACGCGCCACATAGCAGGCGCTTGTGCTGGTCGATGTCTCGGTGATCGAACTGGGGGATTTGTGGTGCGCGAAACATGAACGCTGCGCCCGGGTGGCCACCCGCAGGGTGGATGGCGACGGCCCGACCGGGCGTGTTGTACATGACGAGGTCCGTGCCCGTCTCGCCGTCCAACGGCAGCGTCGCGATGTAGACGCCAAGGTGTTTGAGGTAGTCGGTCTCTGGCCCGAAGACCAGCGCGCGGACGCCCGAATGTGCCCCGTCGGCGCCGATGACGACGTCGAAGCGACGGGCAGGTCCCGAGACGAAATCGGCGGTGACCCCGTCCGCGTCCTGCTTGACCGCCGTCACCGAGTTGCCGAACTGAAACTCCACGTCGTCCGGCAGCGCGTCGCGCAGGATCGCCGCGAGCTCGCCGCGGGACAGCTCAACGTCGCCACGTTCGGCCCAGGTGTTGCGCATGTCGACGCGGCTGACCACGTGTCCGCGCGAGTTGACGAAGAGCATGGCGCGCACGCATGTGTCGGCGGCGCGGATCCGCGCCATGACGCCCATCCGTTCGGCGACCTCGACGGCAGGTCCGCGGACGTCGACCGGGCTGCCGCTTGATCGCAGGTCTGCGGCCTGCTCCACGATCGTCACGTCGAAACCGGCCTTGGCTAGCCAATATGCGGCTGTGGTGCCGGCGATCCCTGCACCAGAAATCAATGCCTTTCGCATACACCGAGCCTAATTGCATCAAGTGCAAAACTGCAATGAATGCAGAAAACCCACAGATTCGCGATAGGGTCCCGAGCATGGCGTCACTGCGTGAGCGCAAGCGCACCCGCACCCGGGAGGCGCTGATCGAGGCCGCCGCGGAGCTGTTCGAGCGCCGCGGGTACGACGGCACGACGATCGCCGACATAGCTGCCGCGGCCGACATCAGCACACGAACGTTCTTCTCCTACTTCGCCAGCAAGGAAGACGTGCTGTTTCCGGACGCCGATGCGCGGGTGCTGGCGGCGCTCACGGCCATCGACGAGCGGCGACCCGATGAACGGCCGACGGAGATCCTGTTGCGCGCCCTTACCGAACTCGGTGACGCCGGCGGCGATCTCGTAGGCCCCATGGCGGCACTGCGATTGCGGTTCGTGCGGTCGGTGCCAGCCGTGCGCGGTCGGGGCCTACAGCTTCAGCACGATGCACAGGCCGAGATCGCCGACCGACTGCACGCAGCGTTTCCCGATGTGCTCGACGAGGTCGAGGCGGCCGCCTTGGTCGGCGCGTTCGTTGGGGCGATCGGGGGCGCACTGGAGGTGTTGCTGCGCGACGGCCACGGCGACCCGGACGTGCTGCGCGAGCGACTGCAGCGGGCGACCGCCGTCGCATTGCGGCCGTGGATGTGACGTTGTTGCAACCGTCGTTTCCTTTCGCGCCGGGCAAGTCCGCCCTAACCTGTGAAATAGATCACGGAGTGGAGGGCATCGATGCGTATCGCGGACGTATTGCGGAACAAGGGTGCGTCGGTGGCGACCATCACCCCGGAGACCTCGGTCGCCGGGCTGCTCACCGAGCTCACCGTGCACAACATCGGCGCGATGGTGGTGGTGTCGCCCGACGGGCTGGTGGGCATCGTGTCGGAGCGCGACGTCGTGCGCAAACTGCATGAACTGGGCGCCGAGCTGCTGAGGCGGCCGGTGTCGGAAATCATGACCACGTTCGTGGCGACCTGCACACCCGACGACTCTGTCGACCATCTCAGCGCGTTGATGACGGAGAAGCGGGTTCGACATGTCCCTGTGGTCGTGGAAGGCCGGCTGACCGGGATCGTCAGCATCGGCGACGTGGTGAAGACGAGGATGGAAGAGCTCGAGGCCCAGCAGGAACAGCTGCAGGCCTACATCACTCAGGGGCGTTGACGCCTGGTGCCGACGGACATCGACGTGCGGCACGCACAGAAGTCAGACGTGCGCGCACTTTCTGCCACGCTGGGCCGCGCCTTCTACGACGACCCGATCATGAAGTGGATGCTGCCCGACGATGCACGCCGGGCGAAGGCGCTGCCCCGCATGTGGGCCACGATGACGCGGCATCACTACCTGGCAGGCGGCGGCGCCGAGGTCGCCACAAACGGATCCGAGGTTGGAGCGGCCGCGCTGTGGGACCCGCCGGGGCGGTGGAAGCAGACGCCGAGTGAAGAGCTGCGGATGGCGCCGGCCTTCCTGCTGGCGTTTCGCTCGAGGATGGCGGGGGCCCAGAGGATCGCCGACATCATGAAGGAAAAGCATCCCGAGGAACCGCACTGGTATCTGTTCGCGATCGGCAGTGATCCGACGGTCAGGGGCGGAGGCTTCGGCCAGGCGCTGATGCATTCGCGTCTGGACCGGTGCGACTCTGAGCATGCGCCCGCCTACCTGGAATCGACCAAGCAGGAGACGGTGCCGTATTACATGCGGTTCGGCTTCGAAGTCATCGAGGAGATGAGGCTGCCGGGCGGCTGCCCCAGCATGTGGCCGATGTGGCGGGCGGCACGCTAGCTCCAGGAGAATTCGGCGCGCAGCCGCGTGGCGACCACCTCGAACGTCTCCCGCTCGAGGATCGCGCCCTCGCGGCGGATGCCCTCTTCGGGCACGTCGAGCACCCGGTCCAGCCGCACCCAGCTGTCCCTGCTCTCGTAGTCCCAGCTGCCGCTGCCAATCCCCACCCAATTGCGGTCGTTGCGATGGTGGTCCTGGCTGGACAGCATCAAGCCGAGCAACGTGGACCGGTCACGGCCCACCACGAGCACCGGTCGATCCTTGCCCTTCGTTGGGTCGTCCTCGTAAACCACCCAGGTCCAAACGATTTCGCCGGGATCGGCGCGGCCGTCGAGATCCGGCGCGTACACCAGCTTGCGGGCTCGGTGGGCGGTCGGCACGAAGTTCTGGCTGACGGGACGGCCGGAGGTGAGGGCGGGGGCATCGGAGCGAGGGGCAGTTCCGGCGATCGCGTCCAGACCGAGCCTGATGCCCTGCTGGATGCCGCGTGACACGGTGTCGGATTGCAGCTGCTGACGGATGAATTTCGGTGCCTCGTTGAACACCAGGTTCTCCGCGAACCGCTGAAACGTCTTCCATGGCGGAGCCATGTTTCCGAGCATAAGTGACGCCGGCGCCGCACGATTGTGTCGAGAAGGCCTCGCCTCGATACCCTGGTAGTGCACAAGGCCCGTCCGACCAGGAGATTCCTATCAGCAGTTTCGCCGACAAGACCTTCACCGCGCCGGCGCAGATTCGGAACTTCTGCATCATCGCCCATATCGATCACGGCAAGTCGACGCTGGCCGACCGGATGCTGCAACTCACCGGGGTCGTCGCAGAGCGGGATATGCGAGCGCAGTACCTGGACCGGATGGACATCGAACGCGAGCGTGGCATCACCATCAAGGCCCAAAACGTCCGTCTGCCTTGGAAAGTGGGGGACGAGGAGTTCGTCCTGCACCTGATCGACACGCCCGGACACGTCGACTTCACCTACGAGGTGTCGCGTGCGCTGGAGGCGTGCGAGGGCGCGGTGCTGTTGGTCGACGCCGCCCAGGGCATCGAGGCGCAGACGCTGGCCAACCTCTACCTGGCGCTGGACCGCGACCTGCGCATCATCCCGGTGCTCAACAAGATCGACCTGCCCGCGGCCGACCCCGACCGGTACGCAGGCGAGATCGCTCACATCATCGGCTGCGAGCCGGGTGACGTGCTGCGGGTATCGGGGAAGACTGGCGACGGCGTCGCGGAACTGCTCGACCACGTAGTTCGCGAGGTACCGCCGCCGACGGGGGACGCCGACGCGCCGACCCGGGCGATGATCTTCGACTCGGTCTATGACATCTATCGCGGTGTGGTGACCTACGTTCGCGTGGTCGACGGCAAGATCACGCCGCGCGAGCGGATCAAGATGATGTCCACCGGCGCCACCCACGAGCTGCTGGAAGTCGGCATCGTGTCCCCGGACCCCAAGCCGTCCGTCGGCCTCGGAGTGGGGGAGGTCGGCTACCTGATCACCGGCGTCAAGGACGTCCGCCAGTCGAAGGTCGGCGACACTGTGACAAGCGCGCGACACGGAGCAACAGAGGCGCTCACCGGCTACCGCGAGCCAAGGCCGATGGTGTACTCCGGGTTGTATCCGGTCGACGGTTCCGACTATCCGGGTCTGCGCGATGCGCTGGACAAACTGCAGCTCAACGACGCGGCCCTGGTCTGGGAGCCGGAGACGTCGGTGGCACTGGGGTTCGGTTTCCGGTGCGGGTTTCTCGGGCTTCTGCACATGGAGATCACCCGCGAGCGGTTGGAGCGCGAGTCCGATCTGGACCTGATTTCCACGTCGCCGAACGTCGTGTACCGCGTCGTGAAGGAGGACGACTCCGAGCTCGTCGTCACCAACCCGTCGGACTGGCCCGAAGGTAAGGTCCGCGCGGTCTACGAACCCGTCGTCAAGACGACGATCATCGCGCCGAGCGAGTTCATCGGCACGATCATGGAGCTCTGCCAGTCGCGCCGCGGCGAACTGGGTGGGATGGACTACCTCTCGCCGGAGCGCGTGGAGCTGCGCTACACCATGCCGCTGGGCGAGATCATCTTCGACTTCTTCGACTCACTGAAGTCCCGCACTCGCGGCTACGCCAGCCTCGACTACGAAGAAGCCGGCGAGCAGGAGGGCGATCTGGTCAAGGTCGACATTCTGTTGCAGGGTGAGCCGGTCGACGCATTCAGCGCGATCGTGCACAAGGACTCGGCCGCGGCGTACGGCAACAAGATGACCACGAAGCTCAAGGAGCTCATTCCGCGCCAGCAGTTTGAGGTGCCGATCCAGGCCGCGATCGGCTCGAGAATCATTGCGCGCGAGAACATCCGGGCGATCCGCAAGGACGTGCTTTCCAAGTGCTACGGCGGCGACATCACGCGTAAGCGCAAACTGCTGGAGAAGCAGAAGGAAGGCAAGAAGCGCATGAAGACGATCGGCCGGGTCGAGGTGCCGCAGGAGGCCTTCGTCGCGGCTCTGTCGGCAGACGCCGCCGCCGACAAGGCCAAGAAATAGCCCAGACGCATTGCCGTCACAGACACCCCGCCACGGATCGTCTACGAACCTGCACCGGTTCTCGAAGCCGCCAGGCGCCACGGGGCGAGGGGCAGCCAACCGCGCCGACACCGGCGGTCCGCCTCGTCGAGGTAATGCTCGACAAGGTTGAGTGAAACGCCATCGAGCTCGCAGGCGACATGCTATTCAGGGTTGTTACGGCCGGGGCGGATGGGAAACGCATGAGACAACCACAGTGCGGCATCGCGATCGCGGCGGCGTGCGCGGTGCTCGCGGGATGCTCGTCGACCCCAGTTGACAGCGCCCCCGTCGTCCGCATCAAGGAGGCTGCCAAGCCTTCCGTGTCGCGACCGCTGAACCAGGTCCTGCCCGCGGGCGACGAGCTCACGGCCACCCTGGGCGTCGGGCCCGGCTTCTCGGGTCAGCTCGTCGTGGGCGGTGCCGACATGCTGCTGCAGGGTGTCGGCGAATCCGAGGCGACGCCCATCGAATGCGTGAGCGCCGGCTACCGGCTGCAGAAGGTCGTCTATGCGGCCAGTCCGGTGCGCGAGGTGGCCAGCCAATCGTGGGCTGGGGGCGACTTCAACGGCCCGCCGTTGTCCGGGTTCTTCGGAGCGGTCAAATTCGCGACGGCCGACGCCGCGCAGGGATTCTTTGCGGCATCGGCCGACAAGTGGAGGCGGTGCAACGGCCAGACGCTGGTGCTGCACCAACCCGAGCACGGGGCCGACGGCGTTAGCCGGATCACCGACGTCGTCGTCGACAGCACGGTGGTCTCGGCGGTGGTTCTGCACGACGACGGCTCGACGATCCAGCGGGCCCTTGGCGTGGCATCGGATTGCGTTGTCGACGTCGAGATTACGGATGCCGACCGGAGTGGCGGAGCACGTGGCGCCGTCGACGTCGCCAACCTGATGCTGCAGAAGATCGCCGTTTCTTAAGAACAGAACCAGCAAAATTGACGCCTACCCGACACTTCCCGCGGCGGTCGGTCACAATAACGCGGTGACCAACATCGGCACGGCTACCCGCGCATGCGCGGTCGGGGTCGTCATCGCGGCGTCCGTCCTGCTCTCCGGGTGTGAGAGCACCGTGTCCGGCACAGCGGTGCGCGCGCATAACGCCGCCCCGATCGACGTGCCGCCGCTGACCGACGCCAAGCTCGACGATGTGCTGCTCTCGATTGGCGAACTCAACGGCATCATGGGGTCGTCGCAGATGAAGGTCACCAGCGAGCTGGATGAGATGACCGATCACTCCGGGGAGGTGTCGGACCCCGATTGCCTCGGTGCGATCTACGGCGCGGAGGAGCCGGTGTACGCCGGCAGCGGATGGACGGCGCTGCGTGACCAGGTAGCGCGCGAACCCGGCGAGGACAACGAACACTGGGTGGAGCAGACCGCGGTGCTCTATCCGTCGGCCGAGAAGGCGCAGAAGTTCTTCGACGACTCGAAGTCGTCGTGGGAGGGATGTGCGGGCTACTCGGTTTCCGTCGACGATGAGGACGCCACATACCTGTGGCAGATCGACAGCCTCACCGCCGAGGACACCTTGATCAGTCAGATGACCGCTCAGGAGGACGCCGAGGGGTGGGGATGCCAGCACGCCATGTCGGTGGTGTCGAACGTGATCGTCGAGACCTGGGCGTGCGGCTACACCATCAAGGACGAGGCGGCGACCATGGCGAACGACATGATCGCCAACGCGGCAAAAAAGTAGGCGACTCAGTCCAATCCGTACCGCTGGGCAATCGCGAGGGCAGCATCGACCCACGTTTCGATGAAACGCTCGTCATCGATCGCTGCCGGAACTCGACCGAATAGCCGGTCGAATTCCCGATACGCGGCCATCGGCTCGATCAGGATCAGGGCCAGAACGTCGAGGTCCGGCGGTTCGATGCCCGCCTCCCGAAACCGACTGCCGAGCCAAGCCACGATTTCGGCGTACGGCCTGGCGACGAGACGGTCGTACAACTTGGCCCGGAGGCGTTGGGGGAGGAGGTCGGCCTCGCGCCGGACGAACCGTGTCAGCGCGGTTCGTTGATCGAGCGAGGCAAAGTTCCATCGAGCGAGCATGGTGAGTTCGGCCCGCAGGTCGCCGAGCGGGAACATCGCGATGGCGTGCGTCAACTCGTCCATCCCGGCCAGCTCGCGGTCCAACGCCGCTTCGAGGAGCTCCTGCTTGCCCTTGAAATGTTGGTAGAGCGCCCCTGACCGAGGTGCCATGCCGGCTTCGCTCTCGATTGCGCCGACCGTCGTCGCCTTGGAGCCCTGCTCGGCGAACAGCTTCAACGCCGCATCCATCAGGCGATTGGGTGTGGAGGAATTGCGCATGGAACAATCATACGTTATCTATGATCATAACGATCGTTGTGATAGCTTTGGGGTCAAACCGAAGGAGGAACCGGTGAATACGCTCAAGATCCTGTTCTCGAGGCTCGCCGCGCGCTGGCCGTGGCGGCGTTCCTGTCCGTTACCCGAACGTCCGGTGCCAGAGCCATGAGTCGCCAGGCGACAGTCAGCCATCCGCTATGCGCACGCCTGTACTCCAAGCAGGCCGAGGTCGCCGAATCGCGAGGCGTGGCCGATCAGCGGCGCCGGATGCTGGCCGGGCTTGTCGGTGAGATCGTCGAGATCGGCGGCGGCAACGGACTCAACTTTTCGCACTACCCCAACGCGGTGACGTTGGTGCATGCCTTCGAACCCGACCCGTATCTGCGCGCGCTGGCCTCGCGCGCGGCCGACGATGCGGCGGTTCCCGTGAAGGTGGGTGACGCTGTCGCTGAGGGCCTTCCGCTTGAGGATGCCTGCGTCGACGCCGCGGTGGCCTCGTTGGTGCTGTGCTCGGTCAGGAATCCCGCTCAGGCCATCGCCGAGCTGCACCGCGTCGTCCGACCAGGCGGTGAAATCCGCTTCAACGAACACATCGTCTCGGAGCGCCCACTTGGGCGCGCGCTGCAGCGGACGGCCGATGCAACGATTTGGCCGACAGTGTCGGGTGGTTGCCACTTAGCGCGCGACACGCGGACGGCATTGGAGCACGGCGGTTTTCGCATCGATAGAGTCGAGCGATTCGTGTTCAGCGTGTCAGCGCTCGACCCGCCGAAGACCCACATCCTCGGCACCGCGCGCCGCGTCTGAATGCTCGCCTAGCGCGGCGTGGATTACGCCGTCGATAGCGTACGAGATGTGTTCGGCGGCGCGGTCGGGGTCGGGTTGGCCGGTGTCGAGCCAGGCGATGACGGCCTCCAGCGTGACGGTGGGGAGTAGTCGTGCAGCCCAGTGCCGCCAGGGCCCGTCCGGGATCCTTTCGGCGAGGTGGTGGCCGGCGATCTCGGTGGAGGCGGCGCGAATGGTGTCGATGACGTCGCGGAACTCCGGCTCGCGCGCGGCGTGCCTGAACAGCAACCGAAACCCATCCGGGTCGGCGGCGGCGGCACGCAACAACGCGGCAATGCTGCCATCGTCGTAGTCGTCTACGCCGACCGTGTCGGCGAGCTTGGTACAGGCACGGTCCAGCGCCGCGCGGTAGAGCTCGCTTTTCGAGGCGAAGTGACGGTAGAGGATCACGTGCGTGACGCCGGCTTCGGCGGCGATGGCGTCGAGGCCAGTGCCGGTGAAGCCGGTGCGGGCGAACGCGCGGGTGGCTGCGTCGAGGATCTGCTCGCGCCGCTCGGCACGCGCCATCCGTTGCCGAACCGCCATCGCGCTTCCCTTCTTGTTTAAGACAAACTATACAAATACAGTTGTCCAAATTCGCTTATACACGACTTGCCGAACCTGATGGAGATCGCCATGGTCGTCGCTGCGCAGTTACCTTTCGAGCAGGCCAATCCGTTGCAGGTCGCGCCGCGGCTGCGGGAGCTGCAGGCCCAGGGCGCGGTCCATCGTGTTCGCACCGATGTTGGCGATTCGGCCTGGCTGGTCACCCGCCATGCAGAGGTGCGGCGGCTCCTGGATGACGACCGGCTGGGTCGATCCCATCCCGCGCCGGAGGCGGCCGCCCGCACCGGCGAGTCGGCGTTGTTCGGTGGACCGCTCGGAGACTTCGCAACCGAACACGCCGACCATCAATGGCTGCGGGCGCTGCTGCAGCCGCACTTCACGCCAAAGCACATGCGGGCGCTGCAACCGAGGATCGAGGCCCTGGCGACGGGGCTGCTGGATGAGCTGGCCGAGCAAGGGCCACCGGCGGATCTACACGCGGTGCTGGCGTTGCCCCTGCCGATCCTGGTGATCTGCGAGCTGCTCGGAGTGCCGTATGAGGACCGCGACCAATTCCGGCGCTGGACCGACGACGCGGGCAACACCCGCGACCATGCCCGTTCCCAACGTGGGCTCGACCAATTGTTCGCCTACGGTCAGCGACTCGTCGCCGCCAAACGACGTGATCCCGGCGACGACGTGATCTCCCGGTTGTGTGCGACCGAGGGGGTCTCCAATGACGAGGCCGCCGAGCACTCGATGTTTCTGCTCTTCGCCGGACATGAAACCACGGTTGTCCAAATCGGTTTGACCGCGTTGCTGCTGTTGGCCAACCGTGAGCAGTGGCAGGCCCTCGTCGACAATCCTGGTTTGGTTCCGAACGCCGTCGAAGAGACGCTGCGGACGTCGCGCAGGGGTGGCGGGCAGATGGTTCGGTATGCGCGTACCGATCTGGAAATTGGCGGCGTCACCGTCAAGGCGGGCGATTTGGTGTTGCTAGAGCTCGGAGGGGGCAACCACGACCCGGCGGTATTCGCCGATCCCGATCGGGTGGACATCACCCGGCCGGCCACGTCCCATCTCACCTTCGGCTACGGCGCCCGGTACTGCATCGGGGCGCCGTTGGCCCGGATCGAACTGCAAGTGGTGTTCTCCCAACTGGTTTCTCGGTTCCCCACCCTGCGACTCGCCGCCGACGTGGATGACTTGGAGATGCGAAACGACGAGCTGACCGGTGGCCTGACCGAACTCCCTGTGCGGTGGTGATAGGTCGGCCGGCTCAGGTCGCCACGCCTTCGGCGGCGCGCTTGATACGTCGCAGCGTCTCCTCGATGCCTTGGTTTACCTGACGTCCCCGTGGCATGAACATCTCGGCCGTCCTGGTCGCCAGTGAGCACCATACGAATCGGAAGGATTCGGTGAGAACTGTGCCGGACGGCGACGGCTCCATCGTGTACTGCCACCGGGTTTCGTCGCGTCCGGCGCGATCGTTGACGGTCGTGAACGCGAACTCGCGACCACGTACAGCAGTCGCGATCACTGCGGTTCTTTCCCACCGAGCGACACCGCGCCGGTTGTATCCACGAAAGCGCGCCCCCTTGGCGGCGGCGCTCGCGCCGTCGAGCCACTCGCACCGATAGCATTCAAGGCTCCACTCGCCCATGCGTGTCACGTCCGCGATGAGGTCGTATACGAGATCCGGTGGGGCAGCGATGTCAATACTTGCCCGCCCCTGCTGCGCCGTTGGCATCGGTCAAGTGTCTCAGGACGCGCCGATGCGTCGGACCAGCATCGCTTTCCCGGGTCCGGTCAGGTCGTCGAGGGCGTTTGGCCGTGCGGCCATGGCCATGAGGAGCGCTTCGCCGGCCCCGCGGACCTCGGGCCCGCCGCCATGGCTCCAGCCGAGATCTGTGGCGACCAACCGCACGCCGCGGGTGCGCTTGGCACCGCGCACCGCCGGCGCGGTGAGCCCGTAATTCAGCACGGCGCGCAGCCGCTCCGGGGGGATCGTGCGGGGAATGCCGAGAGGTCGGCGGATGTCCTGCTGGTGGATCATGCCGTCCACAAGCGCGATCATGCCCCCGAAACCCGCGGTAAGACCGCGTGGGCGGATGCACGCCCGAGCCAGCTCGGTGAGTTGCTGGGGTGATCGTGTGGCGTACTTCGCAACACCGACGCCGTTGACGCGGTTGGGCAAGAACCCGCCCTTGGCGAAGCGTTTCACCAATGCCCAGCGGCTGAGCTCGTCGTAGCTGAGAACGTGAGCGACCACATCATGTACTCGCCAACCCTCGCAAAGGCTCGGCTGCTCCCACTGTTGGGGCGATAGGCCTGTGAGCAGGTCGACGAAGTCTGCGCGTTCCTCGCAGGCCATCTGCATCGTCGAAATGGCTTGTCCCTCCACGGACATCACGTCTCGGAGTTGGCCAGCTCGACGAACCGCGTCAGGGTGCCCGTCCAGCCGCCAGGCGAATCGAAGATCGCGCGCATCTGCTCGGTGAGGTCGCCGTAGCGCTGCAGGTTGCGGTGGCACAAGTCCACCCGGGTACGAGCCGATCCTTCTTCGGTGAAAGTCACCTCGACCTCGGTCTCAAAATCGGCATCGAATTTCCAGTCGGCGCCGATCTGCCACAACAGCACGACCCTTCGTGGCGGATCCCACGCGGCGACGCGGCCCCAGGGGCATTCGGAACCGTCGACCCCAAGCTCGAACCAGCGACCATTCTGGCGGGGTTCGACCACCACTTCTGCGATTTCCGAGCTACCGATCGAATGCTCCTTCGGCCAGAACTCGCTCATCCTCGCGGTGAACAGTTCGAATGTCCGCGCTTGGGACAACGGCACGCTCACGGACCGGACAACCTCGACTGCTGCAGTGGATTCGGTGCTCATCGGTACTCCTCACTTGTCATCGGTTTTTTGGGTGTCCGATTCGGCCTCGGCGGCGGCGAGGATGGCGAAGTTGTCCAGCGTGGTTTCCCAGAACCGGTCGAAGTAGTCACGCACGGCCCTCAGCCCCGCTTGGTTGATGCGATACAGCCGGCGGGTGCCCGCCACCGACTCCACGACCAGCTCGGCGTCCTTGAGTACCCGCAGGTGCTGGGATACCGCCGGCCGCGACACCGGGAGTTGATCGGCCAGCACACCGACGGCGACGGGGCCCGACACCAGCTGCTCAAGGATCGCGCGTCGGGTGCGATCGCCAAGTGCGTCGAGAACCGCCTCTGCCGAAGTTGCCACATTGGTAAGTTTCCACGAACGGTAAGTTTGTGTCAACCGTTCGTACACACTTACCGAAATTGTCAGCGTCCCCGACTTTCGCGCGGGTGGGTTTCGTACATGCGGAGGGCGACGACAAGCCCCGAGACGACGGTGATGGCGGCGGCGGCCCATACCGCTGCACGCAGCCCCCACAGGTCGGCGGCGACACCTCCGACGATCGCGCCAGCGGCATAGCCACTGTCGCGCCAGAGTCGGTAGGTCCCGACGGCACGGGCCCGCCAGAGCGGATGGGCCACATCGCCGATGGCGGCCAGCAGGGTGGGATAGACCATGGCTGTGCCGGCGCCCAGCAGCGCAGAGGCCGCGGTCCACCAGGCGAAAGAGTCGACGGAGGCGATCAGTGCCAGCGCCGCGGCTTGAGTGAGCATCCCGGCGGTGATGAGGTGCTTGCGGCCCCAGCGGTCGGATAACGCACCGGTGAGGATCTGGCCCGCTCCCCATACCCCCGGGTACACCGCGACCAGGATCCCGATGCGTTCGACAGACAATCCGGTGGTGGCGAACAGAAGGGGGAACAGCCCCCATGACAGACCGAAATTGAGGTTGTTGACCAGGCCTGCCTGGCTCGCCGACGACAACGCAGGTTCGGTGAAGCTGGTGCGGCTGAAGATCTCTCGGTTCGACGGCCCGACGTGACTTTCGGCGTCGCCGTGGTGGCTCGCTTCCAGGTGGGCGTGGCCTCTGGTCTCGTGCACGAAGACCGCGGACAGGCCCAAGCCGATGAATGCATACGACAGACCGAGCAGAAACGGCGCGGGACGCAGTCCGTAGTGAGCGGCGAGATAGCCGGCGAGCACGGCGGTCAGCGCGACGGCGCCGTAACCGGCGGCTTCGTTGAAGCCCATGGCCAGGCCGCGTTGCCGCGGACCGACGAGGTCGATCTTCATCACGACGGTGGTCGACCAGGTCAGGCCCTGGTTGACGCCCAGCAGCACGTTGGCCGCTATCACCCAGCCCCACGACGGTGCCCAAATCAGCAGCAGCGGAACCGGGATGGCGAGTAGCCATCCCACGACCAGTACCGGCTTGCGCCCGAAGCGGTCCGACCAGGTGCCGGCGAAATAGTTGGTGGCGGCCTTGGTGATTCCGAAGGCCAGCACATAGGTCAGCAGGAACGTGTAGCCGGTCAGGTGGAAATGCTGCTTCGCCAGCAGGGGCAGCACGGTCTGTTCCTGGCCGACCATGCCGCCGACCAATGCGTTGACGACGACCAGCAGGCAGAACTGACCCAGGTTGGCGCGCAACCCTAGTCGAGGTTCGCGATGGGTCGTGCTCATTCTCCGATCACGAGCCTGCCGCCGGTGGCCCCGATCCAATCCTGGGGTCCGCCATCGAGCACGGCGAGATCGTGATGTCCGGCCCGCTCGAGCAGACTCGCCGCGCCCATCGCCCGCTCGCCGTGGCCGCACATCACCACGGTTGGTCCATCGAGAATGTCGGCGGCGCGCTTGGGGACATCGCCGAGCTCGACGTGCAGCGCGCCGGGAAGATGCCCGCCGACATACTCCGAACGCTGGCGGATGTCTAGGACGCGACGCCCACCGAGGTCTGCGGCCCGCCTCAGGGAGATGCTCGCGGTGTCGTGGCCGGCAGCCGTCCACGCTGCCATCGCTCCGTCGAGTTCGCCGACGATGGTGTCGTATCCGATTTTGGCGGCTTGCCAGGCGATTTCGGTGGGGTCCTGGTCATGGTCGCGCACGATGATCAGCGGTTGGTCCGCAGGGGCCAGCCACCCGAGCCAACTCGCGAACACCGGCCGCAACGGGATCGAGATCGCACCTGGTATGTGCGAGGCGCCGAACCTGTCTACCGGACGAGCGTCAATGACCACCGCGCCGTCGGCCACTAAGGTCCGCACCGTGTCGACGGACAACGGGCGTAGTGTCGGCTCGCCGTTGAGTAGTTGCGGCCCAATGCGGTTGATCTCGCCAAGTCGCCGGAAATACGGCGGATAGCTGCCCAGCGATCCGAGAAGCTGTGACACAAAGGCGTCTTCATCGCTGATCTGGAGTAGCGGGTTGGTCGCCACCTCATGGGCGATCGTGCTGGTGCGTTCCGCGCCCGGCGGCGCCGAGCAGAAGGATCCGGCGCCGTGCGTCGGCCACACCTCCACGCCACCGGGCAGGGTGGCCAACCGCCGGAGCGAGGAGTACTGGGCTCGCGTCAGCTCCTCCGTGCGTTCGTCGGACACCAGATCGGTGCGGGCGGCCGACCCAACGATCAGGGACCCGCCGGTGAACACCCCGACCTCACGGTCGCCGTCGAGCAGCAGGAACGCCAAGTGTTCGTGGGTGTGACCAGGTGTCAGCAGGGCACGCAGGCGCAGACCGCCGAGATCGACCTCGTCGCCGTCGTGTAGACCGGTGTGCGCGAACTCGCGATGGCCGGCCGCCGACGCCAGCACCTTCGCCTGGCCTGCGGCACCGAGTTGGTGTGCGCCGGAAAGGAAGTCGGCGTGCAGGTGGGTGTCGGCGGCGAAGGCTATGGTCAGGCCACGCCGGGCCGCCGCGGCGTGCACCGCACGCAGATCACGGCTGACGTCTACAACCAACGCGCGTCCGTCACCGAGATCGACCAGGTAGGCCGAATTGCCGAGCCCCTCGTCGACGAGCGGAACCAGCTCGATACCGGACACGGTCAACTTCTTCCCAAGACCGCCGGGTCGGTTCGCCTACTGATGACGGTGTTGTAGATGAACGACGGTATACAGAAATTCGTGGTGCTGGCGAGTCCGCCCACCAGAATCAACGCCACGCCGAGCGCGATACCCACAGTGGTCGCGCCGATGTAGAAGGCCCAGCCGGTCGCAACCAGAGAGACGGTCGCGACGCCGAAAGCGAACTGTCGTTGTGGCCCTGAATTCGGGAACGGCCCCGTGCCCGTCAGATGCCGAACTCCGTAGTTGTAGAGGAGATCGAAGGGGTGGAACGGGAGGAAGATACCCACCGATGTAATCGCCGCGAGCGCCCACAGCACGATGGGCGACATCATCGCGACACCGATCACCGTGATAAGCGTGCCGAGCGTGTACGTCCAGCGCATCCATGGCGCCAGTTTCCCGAGCGTTGCATCGTCGAGTCCGCAAAAGCCTTGAGCTTCAAGGCGACTCCGTACAGTTGGGTTGACGGACATGTCATTGGTCCTAGCGTGTTATGCCGGTCGGGGAGTATGCCCGGGCGCTGGGTGGCCACCACGCCGATGAAGCCCAGGGATCAGCATCGGTACCCGGCCTCGATAGTCGTGATACTGCTCGCCAAGCGCCGCGGTCAGGTCATGCTCTTCCAGCTGTACCGCGATCAGGATGTACGCCGTTGTCGCCGCGGCGAAGAGCAGATGACCGACCGTCATGGTCGGCGCGGCCCAGAACGCGACGATGAAACCGAGCATGAGCGGGTGGCGCACGACCCGGTACAGCAGCGACGTGCGGAATTCGAGGTTGGTATACGGCTTTCCACGCCACGCCACGTACACCTGGCGCAGGCCGAACAGATCGAAGTGATTGATCATGAACGTCGACGCCAGAACCGTCGCCCAGCCCGCACCGAACAGGGCCCACAGCGCGATCCGACCGGGCGGCCATGCCACGTCCCAGATGACCGCCGGCATCGTCCGCCACTGCCAGAACAGCAGGAAGAGGATCAGGCTCGACAGCAGTACGTAGGTGCTGCGCTCAATGGTCTTGGGCACCAACCGCGTCCACCAGCGTTTGAACGCCGGCCGCGCCATCACGCTGTGCTGCACGGCGAATAGGCCGAGCAGCAGCACGTTGACCACTACCGCTTGCACGATGGGCGCTTCAATGCCGTGATCGACGGTGCGCGGAACCACGAGGTTGCCAACGAAACCGATCGCATAGAGGAATGCCGCCAGGAAGACGACGTAGCACACGGCGCCGTAGCCGATCGTGAGATAGCGATTCATCGTGATGCCGCACCTCCTTTAGAATTCAATTAATTGCTTGAAGACTAGAACGATGGAATGCTTAAGTCAATACGAAATCTCGGGAAGGGTCGGCGATGGTGGATCGGGCTGCAAAGGATGCGCTTTACGACGGATTCGCCGTGGTGGCCAAAGGGTTTGCGAGTGGGCGGCGCGCGGAGATCGTCGATGTCCTGATGCAGGGCGAACGGTCAGTAGAGGATCTTGCGGAGGCGATCGCGCAGAGCACCGCGAACACCTCGCAGCACCTGCGCCAGCTCGCACACGCGGGTCTGGTCCGCAGCCGTCGCGACGGTTCCCGCATCATCTACAGCCTGACCAGTCCCGAGGTCGGTCAGGCCTGGGCCACGCTGCGCGCACTCGCGGTTGACCATCTCGCGGAGATGAAGCGTCTGGTCGCGGACTACCTCGGGGAACGCGACGGCCTGGAGACGATCGGGCGCGCGGAGCTGGCGAAGCGGTTGCGGCGGGACGATGTCATCGTGCTCGACGTGCGCCCGGAGGCGGAGTTCCGCGCCGGACACATCGAGGGTGCCCGTCCGATCCCGCCGAGCGAGCTGAAGCGGCGGCTGGCGGAGCTGCCCGACGACCGCGAGGTTGTTGCGTATTGCCGCGGTCCGTACTGCGTTTACGCCGACGAGGCCGTCCGCGCCCTCGTCGCCCGCGGCCACCGCGCGCGACGGCTCGAAGACGGCTTCCCCGAATGGGCACGGGCCGGCCTGCCGGTCGCATCCGGCCCAGGCTGACCTGACCGCGGCTAGGCGACCGTCACCGCTCCTGGTCCTGGGCGTACTTCGGTATCGCGCGCACCAAGGGGAGCGTGGCCCACGTCGCAGGTGAGCTGAACCGTCACCGGTGCGCCGCAATCACGGTGAAACAGCCGCACCGGCGGGCCGACCTCGTCCGCGATCCACCGATCGCCCCACTGCATCAACGCAACCACGGCGGGAAACAGGTCGCGGCCTTTGTCGGTCAGACGGTATTCGTGCCGGCCTCGGCCGCCGTCGTCCTGATAGGCCACTCGCTCCAAGAGTTCGTGTGCCACAAGCGTTTTCAGGCGCGCCGCGAGAAGGTTTCGCGCACACCCGAGGGCGGTGTGGAAGTCATCGAACCGCCGGACCCCGTAGAACGCCTCACGCAGGATAAGCAGCGTCCATTTCTCGCCGACCACGCCCAGGGTGCGCGCGATCGAACAATTTGCGGCGCTGTAGCGGAGCCTGTCTGCCTGCATATCCAGAGTCTAGCTGGGTTGACAATCGAAACCTAGCAATCTAAGTTCATAAAATAAACTCAGCTCGAACCAATGGAGGTTTGGCCATGCCCATGCTCGACGCGTACATCCCAGAAAACGCGCTCTCACCGGTCGCTGAACGGGCGTTGATATCCCAGCTCACCGACCTCCTGCTGCGACACGAAGGAGCCGACCCGTCCGATCCGCGGGCCCGCGCGATCGCCTGGGTTTTCCTGCACCGCCCCGCCGAGGTCTTCGTTGCGGGCGAGCACGCCGCCGAACCGCGGTACCGGTTCATCGCGTCGGTTCCCGAGGGACAGTTCGACGACGAGCGTCGGGCCGCCATCGTGCGCGACGTCACCGACGCCGTGCTGCGCGCCGAAAACGGTTCGCATCCCTATGACGCCAACCGAGTATGGGTATTCACCAACGAGATTCCCGACGGCACATGGGGCGGCGCGGGCCGAATCAACAGGCTGGCCGACATCGTCGGCTACGTCGTCGGCGATGCCGAGAAGGGTCGCGCCTACGCCGAGCGCGTGCTGGGCGCCCGCAGTGCGGCAGGCATTTCTGCCTAGTTGGCCAGCGAAACCAGGCGGGCGCGGTCGATCAGGTCACCCCAGACGGTGAACGCCTCGACATGCTCTGCAGATGACGATCCGCTGGCGACCGCCACCAACCCCGCTGCCAATCGTCCGATGCCGATGCCCGTTTGATGCACCACGCGGACCAGTTCGTCGAATGCTTCGTGGTCCGAGCAGCCGCGCAACCCGACCAGGATCCCGATGGCCACGTCGATCACTCGGCGCGATGTGTCGTCCACGACGCGATAACTCATGGATGCGATCGTGCTCAACCGGGACAGGCCAAACAAGACATCAAGCCAGGATGATCCTGAACCGCTACCGCCTCTTCACCAGCGCGCAATCGGCCCTACATCGGGGCGTTAGCAGGCACGAACACCCCGGAGCTGTCGGCCTCTTCCTCGGCCCGGATGACGTGCACCACGGCGTTGATCAACGCCAGGTGGGTGAACGCCTGCGGGAAGTTGCCCAGGTGCCGCCCGGTGCGCGGCTCGATTTCCTCGGCGTATAGGTGCAGCGGGCTTGCAAAGGACAGCAGACGCTCGCACAGGTGCTTGGCACGGTGGATCTCGCCGATCTCGACCAGCGCCGACACCAGCCAGAACGAGCAGATGGTGAATGTGCCTTCCTCGCCGGCCAGGCCGTCGTCGGTTTCCTCGACGCGGTAGCGCAGCACCAATCCGTCCTCGGTGAGCTCGTCGGCGATGGCGAGCACCGTGGCCCGCACCCGCGGGTCGTCGTTGGGCAGGAACCGGGTCAGCACCGCCAGCAGCAGCGACGCGTCCAGCGCGTCGTCCCCGTAGCGCTGGGTCAGCACCCCGCGGGAGTCGACGCCCTTCGCCAGGATGTCGGCCTTGATCTCCTCGGCGATGGCGCGCCACTGCTGCGCGTAGCTCTTCTCGCCCTGAAGCTCGGCCAGCTTGGAGCCGCGGTCCAGCGCCACCCAGCACATGATCTTCGAGCTGGTGAAGTGCTGCGGCTCGCCGCGCACCTCCCAGATCCCGCGGTCGGGCTCCTTCCAGTGTTTGATCGCCTCTTCGACCTGTTGCTTGAGCACCGGCCACAGGGTGTCGGAGATCTGCTCGCGCGATTTGGCGTGCAGATACACCGAATCCAGCATCGTGCCCCAGATGTCGTGCTGCATCTGGTTGTAGGCGCCGTTGCCGATGCGCACCGGGCGGGCGTTGTCGTAGCCGGACAGATGATGCAGTTCCTCTTCGACGAGGCTGCGCTCGCCGCCGACGGCGTACATCACCTGCAGCGGATGTCTTTCACCGTTATTGGCTCCCGACACGTCGGCGATGAACGCGAAGAAGTCGTCGGCCTCGCGGTCGAGCCCCAGCGTGTAGAGGCCCCACAGTGCGAATGTCGAGTCGCGCACCCAGGCGTAGCGATAGTCCCAATTTCGTTCGCCCTGAGGCGTTTCCGGCAGCGACGTGGTCGGTGCCGCCAACAGGGCGCCGGTGGGCGAGTACGTCAGGCCCTTCAGAGTCAGTGCGCTGCGCTGCAGGTACGACCGCCACGGGTGATCGGGGAAGTCGCCGATATTGATCCACTGCCGCCACGCTTCGCTGGTCCGCCACATCTTGTCCGCGGCCTCGTCGTAGGTCTGTGGCGACGGATGCTTGGACCAGCTCAGCGCGACGAATACGTTGTCGCCCTCCGTCATTCGAGTCCGGGCCCGTGCCTCGCGGCCCTCCAAGCCGATGCGCAGATTGGTGGTGATTCGCAAGGTCGGATGCGAGTCGGGATCCTTGTTGGCCCGCGCGATCGCCTCGCCGTACGCCTGCGCCGAGTACTCCCAGGTGGCGTTGTTGCGGTGATAGTCGAACGACGGCTCGCAGCTCATCACCAGCTCGACGGTGCCGCTCACGCAGCGCACGGTGCGCAGCAGGATGTGCTCGGCGTCCCAGTCCATCGGGGTGCGCCGATGTGTGCGCGACCGGGTTTCGATGTCGTGCCACGGCCCCATAACCAAGGCATCGCGGACGATGACCCAGCCGGTGTGGGTCTGCCAGGTGGTCTCCAGGATCAGGCTGCCCGGCAGGTAGCGGCGCGCGGCGGGCACGGACACCCCGTATGGACCCATCCGGAAGTGGCCGGCGCCGCGGTCCAGGATGGCGCCGAACACGCTGGGGGAGTCGGGGCGGGGGACGCACAGCCATTCCACCGAGCCGGCCGACGAGATCAGGCAGGTGTTCTCGCAGTCGGACAGGAACGCGTAGTCGGCGATCGGCGGAAAGGGGTTCCGCAACGACCCGCTGGAGACATACGGCACCGGTGCCGTCACGGTGAACGGGGCCTCCGACTCGCCGACATGAGCGGGCCTCGACCCGTTGTCGGCCTCGGCGGTCTTCGGCGCCCCGTCGGAAGGCTCGGTGTCTTGCAGGACCATGCGGACATCATCGACTGCCGGGAGGCCCGGCGTCCACTTGTGTGGGCGCGTGTCCTGCGGCGTTCGGCTCAGCGCCGGGCAAACTCCGGCACATGCTCGGGCAATGGACCGATCGCGACGGCATATCCCGCCGCGGTGCGCAGGGCAGGCACCTTATTGGCTATCCGCACCAAAAGGGGCGGTTTAACGGGCTGACCCGCCGAAACGGCGACCGCGATGACTCGGCTGTGGATGACCCGCTGGATCGACTGGATCAGCGCGGCGGGCAACCACCGCCGCGCCTGCACGCGGGCCAACTGCCTGGTGGAGACGGTGCCGCGGCGCAACGGGCCCGCCAGTGCGCGGCCGGCCGCCACCGCGTCGGCGACCGCCAGGTTGATCCCGACCCCGCCCACCGGTGACATGGCGTGCGCCGCGTCGCCTATCAGCAACATTCCGTCGGTGTACCAGCGCCGCAGCCGATTGAGCTGAACGTCCAGCAGCTTGACGTCGTCGAACGACGTGAGCGCCTCGACGCGACCGGCCAGCCAGGGCACCAGTGTCACCACCCCGCGGTGCAGCGTTTCGATGCCCTGCGCACGCAGCTCCGCATCGCGACCCTTGGGGATGATGTAGGCGATCTGGAAGTAGTCGCCGCGGTCGATCGCGACGCACGCGTGGCCTGCGCCGAGCACACCAGCCAAGCCGTGCGGATCGTCGGCGTTTCGCGGCAGCCGAAACCACCACACATCCATCGGCGCCCCGAAGTTCCTCGGCTTCAACCCCATTGTGTTGCGCAGCGTCGACGAGCGCCCGTCGCAGGCCACTGTCAACTCGGCGTAAAGCTCACGCACCTGCCCCAGGTTGTCGCGGTAACTGACACCAATCACTCTGTCTTTCCGCGTCCCCGCGCGGATTATCGGCGCGAGCACTTCGGTGCTGCGCAGCAGTCGAAAGGTCGGCTCCTTATCGGCGGCGGCTGCCAGCAGCTCAAGGAAATCCCACTGAGGAACCAGCGCAATGTGCTTGTGCGGACCCGGAATTCGGCGCAGGTCGATTTCGACCGGTGTGCCTTGAATCGTCATGCTCAACGTATCGATCTCGCGGTGCGGCATCCGAGCGAAATCCGCTGCCAAGCCGAGTTCGTCAAGGAGTCGGAGCGTGCTGGCGTGCACGGTGTCGCCGCGGAAGTCGCGCAGGAAGTCGGCGTGCTTTTCCATCACGGTGACGTCGACGCCGCCGCGAGCGAGCAGCAGGCCCAGCATGATTCCCGCGGGACCGCCGCCGGCGATGACGCAGGTGGTCTTCTCGGTGTGGTCCGCGTCGGCCGGCACTCGGCCATCTTCGCATCGAATAGTCTGGCCGAGTGGGCGGCTTCCTCAATTGGTGGGACGGCGTCGAACTATGGCTAACCGGCCTGCCGTTCGTCGTCCAGACCGCCGTGGTGATGCCTGTCGTGCTGGCGCTGGCGTACGGCATCGCGATCGCTCTCGACGGCGCATTGGGCAACGGGATCCGGCTGCTGCGCCACGCGCGCCACGAGCGCGAGGACTCCGGATGAGTGGGCTGCCCCGGTCGCGGGTGACGTTGGTGCTCGTCATCCTCGTGGTGCTGGTGCTCGTCACATGGCTGCTAACTCGTTAAGCCGGCTAAGGCGCCGCCGCGGAGCGGCGAATATGGCGGAGGTGAGCGTCCTTAACGTCTCTGTTATTCTTCGCGCCATGCATGCGGTGTCCGGCAGTACCGAGGGCCATATCCTGGCCCTCATTGCCGTGGGTACGTGCGCTGTTGCAGACGTCCACTGTTGTCGCTGACTCCATGCCCGTTCGCGGTTCGGTGTCGGTAGCGGCTGTTCGGATGCCTCGATACTGATCCATCGCCTTGCCGTCGTAACGGGGCCCGTCTCAACCCCTGCAAGGAAAGGTCACCAATGCTCAACATCCGTAAGTCGTGGCGCCCCGCCGCCGCCCTGGCCGTCACAGCGACCCTGCTCGCGGCGTGCGGCGGCGGATCCAGCGACGTCGCAGGGGGCAGTCAGCAGCCGGCCGCCGAGACCACGCTGACGCTCGTCGCGTACGCCGTGCCCGAGCCGGGGTGGAGCAAGATCCTGCCGGCGTTCGCCGCCACGCCGGAGGGCAAGGGTGTGGCCGTGACCACGTCGTACGGTGCCTCCGGCGACCAGTCGCGCGCCGTCGTCGACGGCAAGCCCGCCGACCTCGTCAACTTCTCGGTCGAGCCCGACGTCACCCGCCTGGTCAAAGCGAACAAGGTGGCAAAGGACTGGAACGCCGACGCCACCAAGGGCATCCCCTTCGGATCGGTGGTTTCGCTGGTCGTGCGCAAGGGCAACCCGAAAAACATCAAGGACTGGGACGACTTGCTGCAGTCGGGGCTCGAGGTGGTCACCCCGAGCCCGCTGAGTTCCGGTTCGGCGAAGTGGAACCTGTTGGCGCCGTACGCGGCTAAGAGCAACGGTGGTGCGGACCAGCAGGCCGGGCTGGACTTCATCAACAAGCTGGTTACCGAGCACGTCAAGACGCGTCCGGGTTCGGGCCGGGAGGCCACCGATGTGTTCCTGCAGGGCACCGGTGACGTGCTGATCAGCTACGAGAACGAGGCCATCAACATCGAGAGGCAGGGCAAGCCTGTCGAGCACATCAACCCGCCGCAGACGTTCAAGATCGAGAACCCGGTCGCCGTCGTGACCTCCACCGCCCACCTGGACAAGGCAACGGCGCTGAAGAACTACCTGTTCACCAAGGAGGCGCAGAAGATCTGGGCACAGGCAGGCTTCCGGCCAGTCGACCCGTCGGTAGTGGAGGACTTCGCCACTGACTTCCCGACGCCGCAGAAGCTGTGGACCATCGCCGACTTGGGGGGATGGAGCACAGTGGATCCCGCGTTGTTCGACAAAGACAACGGCAGCATCACGAAGATCTACAAGCAGGCAACTGGATGACGGCTGCTCTCGAGCCCAACCCCGAGGCGACCCGGCCCGAACTCACCGACGGTGAGGGCGGCCGGGCGCCCGGCCTTCTCGGCGGCCGGTACGGGACGACGTCGCTGCGAGTGGGCGCCGCGTCGATATGGCTCAGCATCATCGTGTTGCTGCCGCTCGCCGCAATACTTTGGCAGTCCGCAGGCGGCGGCTGGGACGCGTTCTGGACCGCGATCACCTCCAACGCGGCGATTGAGTCCTTCCGTGTGACGCTGACGATCTCGGCCGGTGTCACCGTGGTGAACCTCGTGTTCGGGCTGTTGGTGGCGTGGGTACTCACCCGCGACGACTTTCCCGGCAAGCGCCTCGTCGACTCCGTGATCGACCTCCCGTTCGCGCTGCCGACCATCGTCGCCAGCTTGGTGATGCTCGCCCTCTACGGGCCGAACAGCCCGGTGGATCTTCACCTGCAGCACACCAAGTGGGGTGTAGGGATCGCGCTGCTGTTCGTCACCCTGCCGTTCGTCGTGCGCTCGGTGCAGCCCGTGCTGCTGGAACTCGACCGCGAAACCGAGGAGGCGGCCGCCTCTCTCGGCGCCAGCAACTGGACGATCTTCACCAAGGTGATGCTGCCCGCGCTGTTGCCCTCACTGCTGTCCGGAGCGGGTCTGGCGTTCTCGCGCGCGATCGGCGAATTCGGCTCTGTGGTGCTGATCGGCGGCGCTGTGCCCGGTGAGACCGAGGTGTCATCGCAGTGGATCCGGACGCTCATCGAGAACGACGACCGAACCGGCGCCGCGGCGATTTCCATTGTGCTGCTCGTGATCTCGTTCGTCGTGCTGTTCATCCTGCGAGTGGTCGGGTCGCGGGCGGCCAAACGTCAGGAGCTTGCGCAATGACGTTGTCACCGGTCGTGCGGCTCCTCCTCCGCTACCTCGCGCTGGCCTATGTCGTGATCCTTGTCATCGTGCCCGTCGCGCTGATTCTGTGGCGTACGTTCACGCCCGGTATCGGGGCGTTCTTCGACTCGATAACCACCCCGGCGGCGGTTTCGGCACTGCAGCTGTCGCTGCTGGTGGTCGCGATCGTCGTGCCCCTTAACGTCCTTTTCGGAGTTCCCACCGCATTGGTGTTGGCGCGCAACAGGTTCCGCGGCAAGAGCGCCCTGCAGGCCGTGATCGACCTCCCGTTCGCTGTTTCTCCGGTCGTGGTCGGTGTCGCGCTGATCCTGTTGTGGGGATCGGCTGGGCTGTTCGGGTTCGTCGAGAACGACCTCGGCTTCAAGATCATCTTCGGCTTCCCCGGCATCGTGTTGGCCAGCATCTTCGTCACCGTGCCGTTCGTGATCCGCGAGGTCGAACCGGTCCTGCATGAAATCGGCACCGACCAGGAGGAGGCGGCCGCCACACTCGGATCGCAGTGGTGGCAGACGTTCTGGCGGGTCACCCTCCCGTCCATCCGATGGGGCCTGACCTACGGGATCGTGTTGACCGTCGCGCGCACGCTCGGCGAGTTCGGCGCGGTCATCATGGTGTCGTCCAACCTGCCGGGAACGTCGCAAACCCTCACACTGTTGGTGGCGGACCGGTACAGCCGCGGTGCGGAATACGGTGCATACGCCGTCTCCACGCTGTTGATGACGGTCGCCGTGGTCGTCCTGATCGTTCAGGTAGTTCTCGACGCGCGGCGCTCGCGAGCGAGCAAGCAGGCCTAAGGAGACTTCAAGACATGACCGACGCAATCATCGTGCGGGGCGCCAACAAGCGCTATGGAGACTTCGCCGCGCTGGACAACGTCGACTTCGAGGTGCCGAACGGCTCGTTGACCGCATTGCTCGGCCCCAGCGGTTCCGGTAAGTCCACCTTGCTGCGCGCGATCGCTGGACTCGACCTGCCCGATACCGGCACGATCACGATCCACGGCCGTAACGTGACGCATATTTCACCGCAGCGGCGCGGTATTGGCTTCGTCTTCCAGCACTATGCGGCGTTCAAGCATCTGACCGTCCGGGACAACGTTGCCTTCGGGCTGAAGATCCGCAAACGGCCGAAGGCCGAGATCAAGGAGAAGGTCGACAACCTGCTGGAAGTGGTTGGGCTCAGTGGCTTTCAGACCCGTTATCCCAACCAGCTCTCCGGCGGCCAGCGCCAGCGCATGGCGTTGGCCCGCGCGCTCGCGGTGGACCCGCAGGTGCTGTTGCTCGATGAGCCGTTCGGTGCACTCGACGCCAAGGTCCGCGAAGATCTGCGGGCCTGGCTTCGCCGACTCCATGACGAGGTGCACGTCACCACCGTGTTGGTCACGCATGACCAACAGGAAGCCCTCGATGTCGCGGATCGCATCGCGGTACTCAACAAGGGACGCATCGAGCAGGTCGGCTCACCGACGGACGTCTACGACGCGCCCGCCAATGCGTTCGTGATGTCGTTCCTGGGGGCGGTGTCGTCGGTGAACGGCACACTGGTTCGTCCGCACGACATCCGAGTGGGTCGCAACCCAGAGATGGCGATAGCGACCAGTGACGACACGGTTCAGTCCACGGGCGTCGTGCGAGCGACTATCGACCGAATTGTGGTGCTGGGCTTCGAGGTTCGCGTAGAACTGACCAACGCGGCTGACCGTACACCCTTCACCGCGCAGATCACCCGCGGCGACGCCGAGGCGCTAGGGCTGAAGGAAGGCGACACAGTGTATGTGCGCGCCACCCGGGTGCCGCCGCTGCCGGGCGGCACCGAAATCCCAAGGGTCGATAAGGCCGACGATGGCGAAGCGCTGACGAAGGCGTGACTCAGAAGTAGCTCTTAGGCCGCGACCCGGGCTGCGACCGCCTCGTCAAAGCGATCGAGGACCGTCTCCGCCACCAGCCGGTGTGGTCCGAGCGGTTCGGCCATCGCAATCCCGTTGGCGCGCGCGAAGTTTGCGACGCGATCGGTGATCCGCCCGTGCGCGAGGAACCAGGGCGCGATGACCAATCGGGTGGCGCCGCGGTCTCGCAGGATGTCGGCGGCCTCTGCGAGCGATGCGTGCGGTCCCGTGGCAAACGCGATGGTCGCCGTCCAGCGGGTGTTCTGCACGAGGTACTTGGCGACCGACGCCGTTCGCGCATTGGCCTCGGGGCGCGAAGAACCCACTGCCGTGACGAGAACGCCCACATCGGGGTCGAGTTGCGACACCCCAGCGTGTGCGAGGCGCTGACGCAGAACGTGAACGAGTCTGTCGTCCTCACCCAGGACGTCGGCTTGCCGCGCAGCGGAACCCGATTCGCCGATCATCGCGGGGATGTCGACGCGGGCGTGATACGCATTCGCGAGAAGCAACGGCACGACGACGGCATCGCGGGGAGAGGCTACGAGCACATCTCGGAGATTTGGGGTGGTCTGCTCACAGAACGCCACCCGCACGTCGACATCGCGTCGCACCATTCGGATGGTGTGCGCCACCTCGTGTGCCGATGCCGCCGATCGCGGATCGGCGCTGCCGTGCGCCGTCAGGACAAGCATGCTCACGAGGCGTGCAAACCGCATTCCGTCTTCGACAGTCCCGCCCAGCGGCCGCTGCGCGGGTCGGCGCCCTCGACTGGCTTCGCGGTGCACGGCGCGCAGCCGATCGACGGATAGCCTTCGAACACAAGGGGATTGACCAGCACATCGTTGGCGTCGATGTAGTTCTGTATGTCCTCGTCGGTCCACGCCGCCAGCGGGTTGATCTTCACCAACCCAAAAGCCTTGTCCCAGCTGATCAGCGGCGAGTTGGCCCGCGTCGGCGCCTCCACGCGGCGGATACCCGTCACCCACGCTGAGTAGCCCTGCAGCGCCTTGCCCAGCGGCTCGACCTTGCGCATCCGGCAGCATTCGTTGGGTTCGCGGGCGAACAGGTCCTTGCCGAACAGCTCGTCCTGCTTGGCAACCGAGTTCTCAGGGGTGACGTTGACCACGTTGATGTCATAGACGGCCTCGACGGCGTCACGGGTGCCGATGGTCTCGACGAAGTGGTAGCCGGTGTCCAGGAAGAGCACGTCGACGCCGGGGCGGACCTTCGCCGCGAGATCGACCAGCACCGCGTCCTGCATGTTGGACGCCACGATGTAGTCGCCGCCGAAGTGCTCGTCGGTCCAGCGCAGCAGGTCGTCGGCGCTGGCGCCGTCGAGCTCAGCCGCTCCACGCTCGGCCAGCCGCTGCAGGTCTGTCTCTGTCATCACTTCTGTCATCGCAAATCCGCCTCGTCTGCTCGTACTGCCCACGTAGCGAAACGCTCACCGTGCTCGCGTTGTTTCACGAAATTCCGAACTACCCGGTCGATGTAGTCGCCCAGCTCGGTGGACAGCACCTTGTGCTGGCGCAACTTGCGGCCGAATCCACTGTCCAGGCCCAGGCTGCCGCCCAGGTGCACCTGGAAGCCCTCGACCGGTCCGTCGCCGTCGTCGATCATCTGGCCCTTGAAGCCGATGTCGGCGACCTGGATGCGGGCGCACGAGTTGGGGCAGCCGTTGATGTTGACGGTGATCGGCACGTCGAGCTGCGCGTTGATGTCCTCGAGGCGCTTCTCCAACTCGGGCACGAGCACCTGAGCCCGGTTGCGCGTCTCCGCGAATGACAGCTTGCAGTACTCGATGCCGGTGCAGGCCATCAGGTTCTTCCGCCAGGCCGACGGCCGCGACGGCAGCCGCAACGCGTCAAGGCCGGCGACCAGCTCATCGAGTTTGTCGTCGGGAACGTCGAGGATGACCAGCTTCTGGTACGGGGTGAACCGGATCCGGTCCGAACCCGCGGCCGCGGCGAGGTCGGCCACCTTCGTCAGGATGGTGCCGGACACCCGCCCGGCGATCGGTGCGACACCGACGGCGTTGAGACCGTTCTTGAGTTTCTGCACGCCGACGTGATCGATCGGATGCTTGACGGGCTCGGGCGCCGGGCCGTCAATGAGCTTGCGGCCCAGGTATTCGTCCTCGAGCACCTGGCGGAATTTCTCGATGCCCCAGTCCTTGATCAGGAACTTCAGCCGCGCCTTGGAGCGCAGCCTGCGGTAGCCGTAGTCGCGGAACACCGAGGTGACGCCCTCCCAGACGTCGGGCACCTCCTCCAGCGGAATCCAGGCGCCGACTCGCTGGGCCAGCATCGGGTTCGTCGACAATCCGCCGCCCACCCACAGGTCCAGGCCCGGGCCGTGTTCGGGATGGTTGACGCCGATGAACGCGACGTCGTTGACCTCGTGGGCGACGTCTTGCAGGCCCGATATCGCGGTCTTGAACTTGCGCGGCAGATTGGAGAGTTCCGGATTACCGATGTAGCGGCGGACGATCTCGTCGATCGCCCAGGTGGGGTCGAGCACCTCGTCGAGCGACTCACCGGCCAGCGGCGAGCCCAGCACCACGCGGGGGCAGTCGCCGCACGCCTCGGTGGTCTGCAGCCCGACTGCGGCCAGCCGCTCCCAGATCTGCGGGACGTCCTCGATGCGGATCCAGTGGTACTGCACGTTCTCGCGGTCGCTGATGTCGGCGGTGTCGCGGCCGAACTCGGTGGAGATCTCACCCAGCGTGCGCAGCGCGGCGTTGGTCAGCGAGCCGCCATCGCAGCGGACCCGCATCATGAAGTACTTGGCCTCGAGGAGGTCGGCGTTCTCGTCGCCCGTCCAGGTGCCGTCGTAGCCCTGCTCGCGCTGCGTGTACAGGCCCATCCAGCGCATCCGGCCGCGCAGATCCTGCTTGTCGATGCTGTCGAAACCCTGCTTGGAGTAGATGTCGAGGATGCGGCCGCGCACGTTCAGCGCGTCGTCGTCCTTCTTGAACTGCTCGTTCGGGTTGAGCGGCTCGCGGTAGCCGAGCTTCCACTGGCCCTCGCCACGCGGACGCTTCGGCGGGCGTTTGGTCGGGGTTTCCGTCATTGGGGGTGTGGCTCCTTCGTGGAGCCGGCGTTCGGACGCGCTGTTCACCGGTGGGCTGTCCGGCGGCGCAGATCCGGCGGCCAGCTGAAAGTACAGGTGGGCAGGTCTACGACGTCAAGGCAGACAACAACAGGTACAAACGCGCTTGAAATCGACATGCCGCCGAGCCACCAGCGAGACGCGGTGGGTGAAGATGCGGGCGGCGATCACGTCGCCAATTGTGCCACGGAATCCCGTCACTGCCCTAACCGGGCGAGATTTGCGCTCACGGTGAGCAGAAGTCACCTCTGGGAGACTGGTTGTATGACGGTCCGAACGGCTCCCGTGGAGCTCCCCGACCTGGTCGCCAGGCCGGGCGGACCGTTCGGCATCTATATCCACGTGCCGTTCTGCGCCACCCGCTGCGGTTACTGCGACTTCAACACGTACACACCCTCCGAGCTGGGCGGCGCGAACTCCTGCGCGGACGAAAGGAGCACCGAGTTCGAACGGTGGCTGGAGGCCCTGCGGGCGGAGCTCGGTCTTGCCGCGTCGCGGCTGGGCTCGCCACATCGATTAGGTCCTCCTCTCGTCCGGCGGCAGGTCGACACGGTGTTCGTCGGAGGCGGGACACCGTCGCTGCTGGGCGGCGCTGGGCTTGGGGCGGTGCTCGACGCGGTCCGCGCGCACTTCACGCTGGCCGCGGACGCCGAGGTCACGACGGAGGCGAATCCGGAATCCACATCGCCGCAGCTGTTCGAGCAACTGCGGGCGGCCGGGTTCACCCGGCTGTCGCTCGGCATGCAGTCCGTCGCTCAGCACGTGCTGGCGGTGCTGGATCGGGTGCACTCGCCGGGCCGGGCACTCGACGCGGCGTGCGAAGCCCGCGGCGCAGGCTTCGACCACGTCAGCCTCGACCTCATCTATGGCACGCCGGGGGAGTCCGACGACGACCTGCGCCGTTCCGTCGACGCCGCGATCGGCGCCGGCGTCGATCATGTGTCCGGATATGCGTTGGTGGTCGAGGACGGGACGGCGTTGGCACGCCGGGTGCGGCGCGGTGAGATCGCGGCCCCCGACGACGACGTGCTCGCGCAGCGCTACGAGTTGCTCGACGCGCACCTGTCGGCGGCGGGCTTCGACTGGTATGAGGTCTCCAACTGGAGCAGGCCCGGCGGCGAATGCCGACACAATCTCGGGTACTGGAACGGCGGCGAATGGTGGGGCGCCGGACCGGGAGCGCATGGCTATGTCGGCGCTACCCGCTGGTGGAATGTCAAGCACCCCAACGCTTATGCGCAATCGTTGACCGACGGGCTGCTGCCTGTGGCCGATTTCGAGCGGCTCGATGCCGCGACTCAGCACATCGAGGAGGTGATGCTGCGGCTGCGGCTGCGCGACGGTCTGCCGGTGGCAGTGTTGAGCGACGGTGAACGCGCCCGCGCCCAGACCGCGATCGGTGACGGCCTCGTGGCGCTGGCCGCCGACCGGCTGCTGCTCACCGACCGGGGCCGCCTGTTGGCCGACGCGGTCGTTCGAATGCTGCTCGACTAAGGCCAATCCGCGAAAATCGCTATTGAACGATTCGCCCGCGTTGCATCGTTGTGCTCAACAAAGGCCGACCGGAGGCAAGGGATGCGCGGTGCGTGAGTCATGACTGACGATTCCGAGCAGGCGGCGCTGTTGCGGGCCGTGCACGACGAGCACGCCCAGTCCCTGCTGCGATACGTATTGAGATTGACCAGGGGTGACATGCCGTTCGCCGAAGACGTGGTGCAGGAGTCGCTGTTGCGGCTCTGGCGTAAGCCGGAGGTGCTGCAGCAGCCGACGGACAATGTGCGCGCGTGGCTGTTCACCGTGGCGCGCAATCTGGTGATCGACGACCGGCGCAGCGCCAGGTACACCCGCGAACTGCAGACCGAATACCTCCCCGAACGGCCGTCGCCCGACGCGATGGGCCCGGCATTCGACAAATGGATACTGTCCGACGCTCTGCTGTCGCTGTCTCTGGACCATCGCACCGCGATCGTCCGCGCCTACTATCTCGGCCAAACCGTCGCCGACATAGCGCACCAGGAGCAGGTCCCGGAGGGCACTGTCAAGTCCAGGCTTCACTACGCGCTTCGCGCGTTGCGAATTGCGTTGCAAGAAAGGGGGGTTGTGCGGTGACTAGTAATGCACCCGACGACGACCTTGCCGAGTGGGACGCCGCCTACGTTCTCGGGGCGCTGAGCCTGGAGGACCGGCGGACCTACGAAAACTATCTCGCGGCCAACCCGGCACGCTCCGCGGAGCTCACCGAGCTTGCCGGGATGCCCGGCATTCTCAACGCGCTGAGCCGTGACGAAGCGGTCGCGCTGACCGACCTTGCGGGCGCGCAGCCGCCTCAGGATCGACCCGACAACGTTTCATCGCTGGCCAACGCGGCAGCCAAGCGGCAGCAGCGATCGCGACGCACCTGGCTCGCGACGGCGGTTGCCGCGGCCGCAGCGCTGGTGATCACGGGCGGAGTCGTCGGTGCCACGGTCTTCCCGCGGTCGCCTGCGCCGGTGCAGACGGTCGCGATGCAGGCGATGCAGCCGACCCCGCGCGGTGGCCTGACCGCCGAGCTCGCCGTCACCGAGAAGAAGTGGGGCACGGAGCTGAACTGGGCGTGCCAGTACACCAAGGACTGGTCGAGGAACGTCGGCAGCTACGACATCGTGGTGACCACGCACGACGGTGTTCAGAGTGCGGTGGGCTCATGGAAGCCCGCCGGGGATGAAGCGACGGGCCTGTCGGCGGCGACGAGCATCCCGACGTCGCAGATTCGCACGGTCGACATCCGGGTGACCGGGAGCAACGAGCCACTGGCGATCAAGACGCTGCGGTAGCTCCCAATTTTCGGCGTTCGGCGAAGCGGGTTAGGCGCACAAGCGATTCGCCGATGCCGCAGACGAGTTCAAACGACAGCTTCGCAATCTGTATCGCCGCGGTGGGCTCGTCCTGTCCGATCGTGCCGGCGCTGGCTGCGGCGAGCACGCCGCCCGCCAGCACCGCAGTGATCATGGCCTTCGTTCCGGTCCCCTTCCTCTGAGTTCGGGTCAGCTGTTGACGTGCTCGGCGGTTTGGGGGCCGAACTCGTTGGCGACGACGGCCACGTTGTTGACCGGGAAGCCGCCGCGGCGCGAGTGTTCGCGGATGACGTCTTCGCTCTCGGCCTCGTGGACGCAGTAGATCTTGTCGGCGGCGACGTAGCTCTTGACCCACCGGTACGGAACGCCCAGGGAGGCCATCGCGGTCTTGGACTTCTTCGAGATCTCGGCAAGCTCGGCCTCCGTGAGCTCGCTCGCCCCGGGGATCTCGCGCTCGATGATGAACCGCTTCATTTCGTCTTCTCCTGTCGTGTGTTGTGGCCCGCCGGGTTCGGCGTGCGACATTCACGCTCGACTTTCGGGCCCCGGATCACATCGGGAGACGTTCCCCATATTGCTGATCGGCCCGGCACCCCCTACGTCTCCCGACGGCCCTCAAGGTAGACGTTTTCCCTGCTAGGGCACCTGCGCGCCGGTAATATTCGCTGCGTGCGACTCACCGAACGCGATCGCGAGCTCGAAGCGCTCACTGCCCGGGCCGACGAGGCGCGCGCGGGCCGCGGCGGCGTGGTTGTCGTCTGCGGGGAGTCAGGCGCAGGCAAGACGGCGTTCGTTGAAACCTTCCTGGAGCGGTGGCCGCAGGACGAGCGAATGTTATGGGGTGCCTGCGATCCGCTGGATACTCCGCGGCCGTTGGGACCGATCCACGATCTCGCCGAGCAGTTTCAGCCGGACACACGCAAGGTCCTGCGCGAAAGCGATCACCCGTACGAGATCCACGGCGCCGTCTTCGACGAGCTCGCCACACAACCGTCGGTTCTGATCATCGACGACCTGCATTGGGCGGATCAGGCGACGGTCGACCTGTTGCGGTTCGTGCTGCGACGCATTCGGCGCACACACTCACTTGCCGTACTGACGGTGCGCGACGACGAGATCGCACCGACGCACCCGATGCGTTCCTTGCTAGGCGACGTGGCGCGCTCGACTTCCGCTACGTCGCTTGCCTTGCCTCCGTTGAGCCTCGACGCGATTACCCAGCTCGCCAAGGACCGGACGGTCGATCCTGTTCGGCTGCACCGTATTACGGGTGGAAACGCGTTCTTCGTCGTGGAGATGCTCGACCAAACCAGCGATGAACTGCCAACTACCGTGCGCGACGCCATTCTGGCTCGTACCGTCGGCCTCGACGTCGCTGCATGGGATCTGTTGTATCTGATGGCGTGTGCGCCGGAGTCGATTCCGGATTACCTGCTCACGCACCTCGGTGTCACCGTGCCGGCGCTGCGCACCCTCGACGAAGTCAAACTCATCCGGCGCACCGACCGCGGTGTCACCTTCCGCCATGACCTGTGTCGACTCGCGGTCGCCAGCGTCATGCCGCCGGGAGCCGAAGTCGAACTGCACCGGCGAATGATCGACGCGTATGAAGCGGCGGCGCGGACCGATCCCGCTGTCCTGACGCACCATGCCCTCGGCGCCGGTGATTGCGAACGCATCCAGCGCTCAGCGACCGACGCGGGGAAAGCGGCGACGCGGTCGGGCGCGCACACACAGGCGGCGGAGTTCTACCGGATCGCGCTCGACCAGGGCGGCGAGTTGCCTGCGGAGAGCGAGGCGGAGCTGCTTGAGCTGATGGCCGCCGAGTACTACCTGACCGATCGACTCGACAATGCAATCAAAGCGTGCCAGCGCGCAATGCATCTCCGTCAGGAGATGGGTGCCTCCGCGTACGTCAGCGCCGATCATCACGCGCTGTCGGTGTACGAGTGGTACAACGCGAACCGAAGTGCCGCCGACCAGCACGTAGCTCAGGCCGTCGCCGTCCTTGATGGTCGGGTGACAGATGAAAGTTCCACGGAACTAGCCCAATTGGGCCATGCCTTCGCGATGCAGGCATACCTCGCCGTACAGACGACAGATCTCGAGCACGCGTCCGCACTGAAATCGCGGGCGGAAGAGATTGCCGACAAGGCAGACGATCCATCGCTCATGGTCCGCGTGAAGCTGATCGACGGTTACCTGGCGGTGCTCGGCGGGAAAGACAAGGGCCGCGAGTCAATTCTGTCGATCGTGCGGTCCAATCCCGAGAACTTCGACGAGATCTACTCGGGCGGATACAGCAATCTGACCTATTTGGATGTCGAGCAGCGAAGATTCGAAATGGCGGCGGATCTGCTCGACGAGAGCCTCGCGATGACCATCGAGCGTGATCTGCCGGTCTGCTACGCGTGGCAGATGGGTGCTCGCGGCAGACTCGGGATGCTCGAAGGTAACTGGGACGAGGCGGTCGCCGACGCCAACACCGTGCTGGACGCTCCAAGTGCGCCGCTTGCCCGAACCTGGCCACTGCTCATTCGCGCCCTCGTCGCGCTCCGTCGTGATGGGACGCGCAGCGACGATATCGACGAGGCGTGGCAGCTCGCGTGCTGATACGGCGAACCACTGCGGGTGCTACCCGCGGCAGCAGCGATCACCGAATCGGCCTGGCTGTCCGGCACATCCGACGAACGACTCGACGAGTTCCGCACACTGCTCGACAACGCGCCCGTCCTCGGGCTGGAATGGGCGCGCGGTGAGCTGGCGGTATGGCTGCACCGACTCGATCCCTCCGTCTGGGCCGACGGCCTCGCGCAGCCCTGCCAACTGCTCCTCGACGGCCAGTTCGAAGCGGCAGCGGATGAATTCCAGCGACTCTCAATGCCTTACGACGCTGCACTGGCGCTCATCGACTCTGGAGATGCCGACCTCGCGCGTAGCGGACTGGATGAGCTGGATCGGCTCGGCGCTGCTGCCGTGGCCGCGAAGGTTCGCCGTGATCTGCGTTCCCGCGGAATGGCAGTCGTGCCCGCACGTCGTCGTTCGACCACCCTCGCCAATCCCGCGGGATTGACGTCGCGACAGATCGAGGTGCTGCGCCTCATCGGCGAAGGGCTGACCAACGCCGAACTGGCCGACCGGCTTTACCTGTCCGCCAAGACAGTTGACCATCACGTCTCGGCGATACTGACCAAGCTCGATGTGCCGGGCCGACGTGATGCCATCCGTCGGGGCCGCGAATTGGGCATCCTCGCCTAGTTCAATGCGGGGGCTAGGCGGCGCCACTGCTCACGCGGGAATTCCCGTGGGTCGGCGGTGAGAACCTGGACGCAGACGTGGTCCGCTCCGGCCGCGCGATGCTCGTTGACCCGGCGCTGGACGGCCTCCTCGTCGCCCCACGCGATGATCGCGTCGAACAACCGGTCGCTTACCGACGATAGGTCGTCGGCGGTGAAGCCGGACCGCAACAGGTTGTTGGCGTAGTTCGGTAATGCGAGATAGGCACGCAGCCAATCGGTTCCGACGGCGCGGGCTTCGGCGCGGTCCTCGGTGAGGAGCACGGTTTGTTCGGGCAAGAGAAGCCGTCCTTGGCCGAGCACCTCCCGAGCCTGGTGGGTGTGCTCGGGTGTGACGAGGTAGGGATGGGCGCCGCGGGCACGCGTTGCGGACAGCTCCAGCATCTTCGGTCCGAGCGCCGCGAGCACTCGGTTCTCGACGGGCACCGGCTGCTCGGTGGCGTCGAGGGCGTCGAGGAATGAGCGCGTGGCGGCCAGGGGCTTGCGGTAGCGGCCGGGCTCCTTGGAGTCGATGAGCGGGGCGTGGCTGCAACCGATACCCAAGAGAAACCGCTCACCGTGCGTCTTGGTCAAGGATGCGTACCGCGCGGCTACGTCGGATGGCTCGTGCATCCAAAGATTCAGGATGCCGGTGGCGATGACCGTGCGTTTGGTCGACGCCAGCAGGTGATCGACCGAATCGAGGACCGGACCGCCGACATCGGGAATCCACAGCGCGGTGAACCCGAGTTCGTCCAACTCGGCGGCGGCCTCGGCTGACTCCGCAGGGTTGCCGTACCGCAACTGGGAACTCCATACGCCAACGCCCGACAGATCCATGTGGCCATCCTTTCCACTCACCGACAGCCTCACGCTACCGTCGGCTCATGGCAATCGATCCCGGCGCCGTCGGTCGCGCGTTCTCCGAGCATCGGTTCGATGAGGCACTCGGCCACCTGGCCAAGGATGTGCGCTGGACGATCGTCGGATACATGGTGCTCGAAGGCGCCGAGGCGGTCCGGCAGACGTGCCGCGACACCACCGAAAGCCTCGAGGGCACCACGACCACCTACGACCGCTGTGTGGTCGCGGCCGGCTCGGACACTGTCGCCGTCGACACGTTCGCTCGCTACACCCGCCCCGATGGAACGACCGCGGTCGCCAGTTGCGACATCTACGAGTTCGCCGGTGACGAGATCGCGGCGATCACGTCGTATGCCGTCGAGGTCGACCCGGAGGACGCCGGAGCTCAGCCGCCGCCGCGCGCGTAAGCGGTGCATGCCATTTCGTACATATCCCTCACGCTCGGCATCCCTAGCGCTGACCAAACACCCTTGCTGTTGGACTGGCGCCATGAACTGTTTGTTGGTGAAAGTCGCTGCCGGAGTCGGTGTGCTCACGGCGGTGTCACTGTGTGGTGCCGGGATCGCTATCGCCGACCCTGGCGACGGTCCATTGATCGAGACGACATGTTCCTACGCCCAACTCATGGCTGCCTTGCAAGTCGAGGGTCCCGCGGCGTCGGCTCGCCTCGCCGAGCACCCTGACGCGCAAGCGAAACTGCAGGAGTTCGTTGCGTTGTCCGTCGATCAGCGCAAGCAGCGTCTCCAGCAGTTTCTCGACCGGAATCCGGACGTGCGGGCCAAGATCGACCAGAAGCGCAACACTCCGGAAGGGCAAGCAAAGATCCAGATGCTGGCGGGGATCGCCGCCACGTGCCACAACTACTGACCGAACGGAAGCGTGACCGTCACGACGAGTCCGCCATCGGGCCGGGCTTCTGCACGCACGTCGCCGCCGTGGGCATTTGCAACCGAGCGGACGATCGACAAGCCCAGGCCGGCGCCTCGACTGCTTGCCGCTTGACCACCTTCGGTAATTCGTTCGCTGGATGCCAGCCTGCGAAACGGCTCGAACAACCCGTCCACTTCAAACGGTGCAACAACGGGACCGGTGTTGACGACCGAGAGGCGGGAACACAGTGCGTCCCCGGTGACACTCACGTGCACCCAGCCCCGTTCGGCGATGTTGTACCGAATCGCATTGTCGACGAGATTCTGGGCGAGGCGCTCAAGGAGTGCCGGATCGCCAACCACGTACGCGTGCAATAGATCCGAATTGATCTGGATTCCTGTGCCCCGCGCTGCCGGGGCTGCCGTCGTGATCGCCCGATGCGCGACGTCGGCGAGGTCGACGCGAGAGTACGTGTCGAGTCGCTGTTCACCTTTGGCCAATACGAGCAGGCCGTCGATGAGACGTTCATTGCGGCGATTGACTTCCAGCAGCGTGTCACCGAGCTTGCGCGTTGCCGACGTCACATCTGGATCGTCAAGCGCAACCTCGATGAGAGTGCGATTGATCGCCAGGGGAGTCCGCAGTTCGTGAGACGCGTTGGCGACGAAGCGGCGTTGCCCGTCGAACGCGCGGTCCAGCCGCTCAAGCATCGCGTCGAAGGTGTCGGCGAGGTCCTTGATCTCGTCATGCGGGCCGTCGAGCGCGATGCGCTCATGCAGACTGCGCTCGGCCACGCGCCGGGCCGTTGCGGTGACGTTCTGCAGCGGCTGAAGCGCCCGACCGGCCAGTAGCCATCCGAAGCCACCCGCGGTGACCCCGACGGCGCCGAGCGAGACCAGCGACCAGACCAGCATCCCCCGCAGGGTCTCCTGTCGCTCCCGCTCTGCCTGCGCAGCGATCGCGCTGAAGAGGCTGTCGACCACGGGCCGGTTGCGCACCCCCCGCTCGTTGAGGAACTGCTGAACAATGCCCTGCGCGCCTGCGGGCCGGTTGTGCAGCGACTGCGCAAGATAGAAGTACATCAGTGCGATGAGAACGGCGCCCGCGAGAAAGAACGCACCGCCGTATAGCGCGGTCAGGCGCATGCGAATCGTCGATCGCCGACCCGTCATCGGAGTCGGTATCCGACGCCGGGTTCGGTCTCGATGACTGGTGGATCACCAAGTTTTCGCCGCACCATCATGATGGTGTACCGAACCACACCGGTGAACGGGTCGATGTGCTCATCCCAGGCCTTCTCCAGGAGATGTTCGGCCGAAATCACTCCGCCATCGGCCTGCAGCAGCTCGACCAACACGGCAAATTCTTTGCGCGACAAAGAAATTGGCATCTCGTTCCGGGTTACGGTACGGCGGTGCGGGTCGAGTCGGATTCCGCTTCGCTCGAGCACGGGTGGGATGGCCGGCCGTGCCCTACGGGCCAGGGCCTGTATCCGTGCGACCAGTTCGGCGAAGGCAAACGGTTTGATCAGGTAGTCGTCGGCGCCCAGGCGCAGACCGGTCACCCGGTCGGCGACAGCGGTTGCGGCCGTCAGCATCAGAATCCGGGTTTCACCGTCGACTTCGGTGAGGGTGGTGCACACTTCGTCGCCGGAGACGACCGGAAGGTCACGGTCGAGGACCACCACGTCGTAGTCGTTGACGGTTGCGCGCTCGAGCGCAGCGGCGCCGTCGTAGACCACATCCACTGCGATCGCGTGGCGACGCAACCCGGTGGCGATCGCGTCGGCCAATAGCCGTTCGTCTTCGACTACAAGAACTCGCACAGCACCATCGTGCCTGCCGACGGCGTTTGCGCGACGTGAGGACGCAAGCGTGCGCCGCGCGGGGCGAGCGCGCCGCGCCTGTAAGAGCGGTGGCGCGGCACGCCCGCCGGTTTTGCAGGGGTCAGAAGACCCCAGGCCCGGGCAGTCCGATACCCAAGCCGGGCAACACGCCCAGCCCGGAGGCCGGGCCACCCACACCGCCGAGGCCGATGCCCGGCAGACCCCAGCCCGGGCCGGGCAGCAGGCCGAGCCCGGACGCGGGCCCGCCCCAACCGCCCAAGCCCGGCCCGGGCAGGATCCCGGGTCCCGGTGCGCCCCATCCGATTCCCGGATCCGCACCGGCGACACCGGAAATTCCTACGACAGACAACGCCACCAGTGTGGTAGCGACAACGAAAGCCATTGTTGCTCTTCGTAATATGGTCATGCGGGTTCTCCAATCGAGTCAGGACGTGCCCGTCGTCGAGCACACCCGCGATCGTGCCGCCCGTGCTGTTTGGGGAGCGTGAGGTGCGCGTCGATTCGGGCTGAATTTTGTGCCTGCCCCACCGTCAATGCTGTGACGTCGATACAGATGACCAATCGTGCGCAGCTCGCGCGCGCCGCAGGTCTTCAGCGCCGTCGTCGTGCTGACCCGGCCTGAAGGCCGGGACGTCGGCTAGGCGTGCTGCGCGATCGGCATGTCCATGTCGAACACCCGCGCGTGCAGCACCGTCCGGTTCCGCAGCGCCGCCCGCACAGCGCGGTGCAACCCGTCCTCGAGGTAGACGATGCCTTTCCACCTCACTGCGTGCGGGAACAGGTCGCCGTAGAACGTCGAATCCTCCGACAGCAGCCGGTCCAGCGCAAGCACTGTCGTCGTGGTCACCAACTCGTCAAGGCGGATCTGGCGGGGCGGGATCTGCGCCCACTGTCGATGAGAAAGGCCATGGTCCGGATACGGTCTGCCGTCGCGGACCCCTTTGAAGATCATCGCCCAGCTATCCCTCGGTTCTTTCCCCCAGGCGTCGGCCTCACGCTCAAAAGGCTAGTCGCAACCAGCCGGTTCGCCACGCGAACAGCCTCTCGCGCGGTATCGCCGCTGTTGATGGCCGTAAAATGAATGCCAACTGAGTGCGAGGGGTGGGTGAACACGTGGGTAGTGCCGATGACCGTCGCTTCGAGGTGCTGCGCGCCATCGTCGCCGACTTCGTGTCCACCAAGGAGCCGATCGGCTCCAAGACCCTCGTTGAGCGGCACAATCTCGGCGTCTCCAGCGCGACCGTGCGAAACGACATGGCGGTTCTGGAGGCCGAGGGTTACATCACCCAGCCGCACACCAGCTCGGGCCGGGTGCCCACAGAAAAGGGCTATCGCGAGTTCGTCGACCGGCTGGATGACATCAAGCCGCTTTCGGCCGCAGAACGCAGCGCGATCCTGTCGTTCCTCGAGTCCGGCGTCGACCTCGACGACGTGCTGCGCCGTGCGGTGCGCCTGCTGGCCCAGCTGACCCGTCAGGTCGCGGTTGTCCAGTACCCGACGCTGTCCACGTCGAGCGTGCGGCATCTCGAGGTGGTGGCCCTGACGCCGGCCAGGCTGCTGCTGGTGGTGATCACCGACTCAGGCCGCGTCGACCAGCGCATCGTCGAACTGGGCGACGCCATCGACGAGCATGAGCTGTCCAAGCTGCGTGACACGCTCGGCCAGGCGCTGGAGGGTAAGGCTCTGGCAGCGGCATCCGTGGCTGTCTCCGATCTGGCGACCAACCTGAACGGTCACGGCGGCCTCGCCGACGCGATCGGCCGGTCGGCGACCGTGCTGGTGGAGTCGCTGGTCGAGCACAGCGAGGAGCGCCTGCTGCTGGGCGGCACCGCCAACCTGACCCGCAACACCGCCGACTTCGGCGGTTCGTTGCGGCCGGTGCTGGAAGCCCTCGAGGAGCAGGTGGTGGTGCTGCGGCTGCTGGCGGTGCAGCAGCAGGCAGGCAAGGTCACCGTGCGCATCGGCCACGAGACGGAGGCCGAGGAGATGGTGGGCACCTCGGTGGTGAGCACCGCGTACGGAAGTTCGGGCAAGGTGTACGGCGGTATGGGTGTATTGGGACCCACCCGGATGGACTATCCGGGAACTATCGCTAATGTCGCTGCGGTTGCTCTCTATATAGGTGAAGTCTTAGGTAGCCGGTAACTCGGCATCTGAAAGGTCAGGCGTGGCACGCGACTATTACGGGATGCTCGGCGTCAGCCGGGGCGCGAGTGATTCGGAGATCAAACGCGCCTATCGGAAGCTCGCCCGTGAACTGCATCCCGACGTCAACCCCGACGAAGCGGCGCAGGCACGGTTCAAGGAGATCAGCCTCGCCTACGAGGCGCTGAGCGACCCCGAGAAGCGGCGCATCGTCGACCTCGGCGGCGACCCGTTCGAGAATGCCGCCGCGGCGGGCAACGGCTTCAGCGGTTTCGGCGGGCTTGGTGATGTGTTCGAGGCCTTCTTCGGCGGCGGGACGACCTCCCGCGGCCCGGTCGGCCGGGTCCGGCCAGGCTCGGACTCGCTGCTGCGCATGCGGCTTGACCTGGCTGAATGTGCCACCGGTGTGACCAAGCAGGTGACCGTTGACACCGCGGTGCTGTGTGACCTCTGCCAGGGGAAGGGCACGAACGGCAACTCGACACCGGTCGCTTGCGACACCTGCGGCGGCCGCGGCGAGATCCAGACCGTCCAGCGCTCGCTGCTCGGCCAGGTGATGACATCGCGGCCATGCCCCGTGTGCGGCGGGGTCGGTGAGGTCATCCCCGACCCGTGTCACCGATGCGGCGGCGACGGCCGAATCCGCGCGCGGCGGGACATCAGCGTGAAGATTCCCGCAGGCGTCGGCGACGGGATGAGGGTGCGGCTGGCCGCTCAGGGCGAGGTCGGCCCGGGTGGTGGGCCTGCAGGCGACCTGTACGTCGAGGTCCATGAAAAGCCCCATGACATCTTTGTCCGCGACGCCGACGATCTGCACTGCACGATTTCGGTGCCGATGGTGGACGCCGCCCTTGGCACCACCGTCACGGTCGACGCGATCATCGACGGTCCGACCGAGCTCACCATCCCCGCAGGCACCCAGCCCGGTTCGGTGACCACGCTGCGTGGGCACGGCATGCCTCATCTGCGCTCAGGGGTGCGCGGTGACCTGCACGCCCACATCGATGTTGTGGTTCCGTCGCGGCTCGACCACGAGGACATCGAGCTGCTGCACAAGCTGAAGGAAAAGCGAGTTCAGGACGTGGCCGAGGTTCGCTCAATCCGGAGTGCGTCGACGGGTAGCGGGTTCTTCAGCCGGTTGCGCGAAACCTTCACCGGCCGCTAGACATCCGTGACCCGCGGGCTCTTCTACGTCGACGCGCTGCCCGAGGTCGGTGAGCTCGCGGTCGTTGACGGCGACGAGGGCTTCCACGCGGCCAACGTGCGTCGCATCCGCACCGGCGAAGAACTCGACCTTGGCGACGGCGACGGCATGGTGGCGCACTGCGTTGTCGAGGACGTCGCCAAGGGCCGGTTGACGGCACGGGTGCTGGACCGCCGCACCGACCCGGCTGCCGCGCCCGCCATCACCGTCGTGCAGGCCCTGCCCAAGTCCGACCGCTCCGAGCTCGCCATCGAGCTGGCCACCGAGGCGGGCGCCGACGCGTTCGTCGCCTGGCAGGCCTCGCGCTGTGTGGCCCGGTGGGACGGGCGGGAAAAGGTCGACAAGGGTCTGCGCCGCTGGAGTGCGGTGGCCCGGTCGGCCGCCCGCCAATCGCGACGCCCGTACATTCCGCCCGTAACCGGGGTGGTGTCGACGGCCGAGTTGGCGCAGCGGGTGCGTGACGGCGGCGCGGCGGCGCTGGTGTTGCACGAGTCGGCCACCGTCAAGCTGACGGAACTGCCGGTGGCGCAGGCGGATTCGCTGCTGCTTATTGTCGGTCCGGAAGGCGGCATCGCCGACGACGAGATCGCGGCGCTGTCGGCGGCCGGGGCGACGCCGGTGCAGCTCGGACCGACGGTATTGCGGACCTCGACAGCCGCGGCCGTTGCTCTTGGCGCATTGGGTGCGTTGACGTCGCGGTGGGCCTGACTGCGCTGGAGACTTAAGCATTGGGATGCGTCGGTACGCGGCGGTAAAATGGGTGTACCAGAGCAAACCGCCAGGCCAGACCCCAGAAAGCAGGCAGAAAGCCCCACGTGACGCCCAGCGAGACGAACGCTGACTCGGACGCATCGGTTCGCAGCAGCATTGATGTTCCGCCCGACCTCGTCGTGGGCCTGCTCGGTTCCGCCGACGAAAATCTGCGCGCACTCGAGCGCATTCTGGCCGCCGATGTTCACGTCCGCGGCAATGCGCTCACCCTGACCGGTGAGCCTGCCGACGTTGCGCTTGCCGAGCGAGTGGTCTCCGAACTGATCGCGATCGTGGCCAGTGGTCAGCCGCTGACACCCGAGGCTGTGCGGCACAGCGTCGCGATGCTCACCGGCACCGGCGACGAGTCACCGGCTGAGGTGCTGACGCTCGACATCCTGTCGCGGCGCGGCAAGACGATTCGGCCCAAGACGCTGAATCAGAAGCGCTACGTCGACGCGATCGATGCCCACACCATCGTGTTCGGCATCGGGCCCGCCGGTACCGGCAAGACGTACCTGGCAATGGCCAAGGCGGTCAACGCATTACAGACCAAGCAGGTCAACAGGATCATCCTGACGCGTCCTGCGGTGGAAGCTGGCGAGCGCCTCGGCTTCCTACCAGGCACGCTCAGCGAGAAGATCGATCCGTATCTGCGGCCGTTGTATGACGCGCTGCACGACATGATGGATCCCGCCCTGATCCCAAAGTTGATGAGCGCAGGGGTAATTGAGGTCGCCCCACTCGGGTACATGCGGGGCAGGGCGCAACCGGTGTTTACAAAGGTGTTGACGCCCACGGGCTTCCGGCCGATCGGTGAGCTTAGCGTCGGCGATCTGGTGATCGGCTCGGATGGACGGCCGACTGAAGTCCTGGGTGTCTATCCGCAGGGCTTCAAGGCGATCTACCGAGTCCACACACAGGACGGTTCGTCGACTCTCGCGTCGGGTGACCACCTCTGGTCTGTGTACACACGCAGGGATCGGAGCTCTGGGAAGCCGCCGCGTGTGCTCCAGACAAAAGAGATGATCGGCAATTTGCGCGCGGCGCACTACCACCGCTACGAATTGCCGCTGCTCAGTCAGCCAGTGAGCTTCGAGTCTCGGTCAGTGCCTCTGGATCCCTACGCGCTCGGTCTATTGCTCGGTGATGGGTGTTTCTCGTGCAGAGCCACACCGGGGTTTACCACGGCCGATCATGAGCTCGCTGAAGCCCTGGGGCGCCTCATTCCGGGTATCGCACTCCGACGAAAAACAGGCATCGATTACGTGCTGAATCGCATTACCACACCCGGCGAGGTCATCACGATCGAGAACCCGGTTACGGGCGCCATGCGCCGACTGGGTCTTATAGGTGCCAAGTCGAACACCAAGTTTGTTCCCGACGACTACCTATTCAATTCGCCCGATGTGCGGCTCGCCGTTCTCCAGGGGCTGTTCGATTCCGACGGTGGACCGGTCGCACAGCAAGGGCGGACCTGCCGTGTTCAGTTCACGACCGTTTCAGATCGACTGCGCGATGACGTCGTGTTCCTGGTGCAGTCTCTCGGTGGCGTCGTCTATCAGCGCACTAGGAAGGCGGAAGGACGCAAGCCCGGCGTCGCGCGTGGTCGAGAGGTATATCACCGATTCGACGCTCACACCCTCGACATCCGCCTGCCTAAGGGCTTTGCTCCATTTCGGTTGGCTCGCAAGGTCGCGAAATACGACGCCACGGGCGGTGGGCGTCCAGTGCGTTTCGTCGACCACATTGAGCCGGCGGGGACCGAGGAAGCAGTGTGTATTCAGGTCGCTGCCGAGGACTCGCTTTACGTCACCGAGGATTTCCTGCTCACTCACAACACCCTTAATGATGCGTTCATCATCCTGGACGAGGCGCAGAACACCACCGGCGAGCAGATGAAGATGTTTCTGACCAGGCTGGGGTTCAACTCGAAAGTAGTTGTGACGGGCGATATCACGCAGGTCGACTTGCCCGGCAGTAACAGCTCCGGCCTGCGCGCGGCCATGCGGATCCTCGACGGCATCGACGACATTCACTTCGCCGAACTCACCAGCGCCGACGTCGTGCGCCACCGCCTGGTCGCCGAGATCGTCGACGCCTACGCCAAATCCGAGGAACCCACGCTGATGAACCGGGCGCAGCGGCGCGCCACGGGCACCCGGCCGCGAAGGTGAGCGCGTGAGCATTGAGGTGTCCAACGAGTCGGGCATCGACGTTTCCGAAGAGGAACTGGTCAGCGTCGCGCGGTTCGTCATCGGCAAGATGAAGGTGAACCCCGCCGCGGAGCTTTCGATGGTGCTGCTCGACACCGCGGCGATGGCCGACCTACACATGCGGTGGATGGACCTTCCCGGCCCGACCGACGTGATGAGCTTCCCGATGGACGAGCTCGAACCCGGCGGCAGGCCCGATGCACCCGAGCCGGGGCCCTCGATGCTCGGCGACATCGTGTTGTGCCCGGAATTCGCGGCCAAACAGGCCACCGCCGCGGGCCACACCCTTGGCCAGGAGCTCGCGCTGCTGACCGTGCACGGTGTGCTGCACCTACTGGGCTACGACCACGCCGAGCCGGACGAGGAAAAAGAGATGTTCGCCCTGCAGCGTCAACTGCTCGAGGAGTGGGTGGCCGACCAGGTCGAGGCTTATCACCAGGACCGCCAGTCCGAGAAGGACCGGCGCCTGCTCGACAAGTCCCGATTCTTCGACGAGCCGTGACCGGTATAGCCCCGCTGCTCGGGGCGATCGTGCTCATCGGTCTCGGCGGGCTGTTCGCGGCCATTGACGCCGCCATCAGCACAGTGTCGGTGGCGCGCGTCGAGGAACTGGTCCGTGATGAACGCCCCGGCGCGGTGCGGCTTGCGCGCGTGATGGGCGAGCGCCCGCGCTACATCAATCTCGTTGTGCTGCTACGCATCATCTGCGAGGTCACCGCGACGGTGCTGCTGGTCGCCTACCTCGACGGCCGTCTCGGCGTTGGCTGGGGGCTGACCACCGCTGCCGCCATCATGGTGGTGGTCAGCTTCGTGGCCATCGGTGTTGGCCCGCGGACCGTGGGCAGGCAGAACGCGTACACCATCTCACTGCTGGCTGCGCTTCCGCTGCAGGCGATCTCGGTGTTGCTCACCCCGATCAGCCGGCTGCTTGTGTTGATTGGTAACGCGCTGACACCCGGCCGTGGTTTCCGCAACGGCCCGTTCGCCTCCGAGATTGAGCTGCGCGAGGTCGTCGACCTGGCCCAGCAGCGCGGCGTGGTGGCCGACGACGAGCGCAGGATGATCCAGTCGGTGTTCGAGTTGGGTGACACCCCGGCCCGTGAAGTGATGGTGCCGCGCACCGAGATGGTGTGGATCGAAAGTGATAAGACCGCGGGTCAAGCGACGTCATTAGCGGTACGCAGCGGGCATTCGCGGATCCCGGTGATCGGGGAGAACGTCGACGACGTCATCGGCGTGGTCTACCTGAAAGATCTTGTGCAGAAGACGTATTACTCGACCAACGGCGGGCGCGACACCGAGGTGTCCGCGGTGATGCGCCCAGCTGTGTTCGTCCCCGACTCCAAACCGCTCGACGCGCTGCTGCGTGAGATGCAGCGCGACCGCGTCCACATGGTGCTGCTCGTCGACGAGTACGGCGCCATCGCAGGCCTGGTCACCATCGAGGACGTGCTTGAGGAGATCGTCGGTGAGATCGCCGACGAGTACGACACCGACGAAGTCGCGCCGGTGGAAGACCTGGGCGACAAGCATTTCCGGGTGTCGGCGCGGCTGCCCATCGAGGACCTCGGCGAGCTGTACGACGTCGAGTTCGACGAGGATCTCGACATAGACACCGTCGGCGGTCTGCTGGCCCTCGAGCTGGGCCGTGTCCCGTTGCCTGGCGCTGAGGTGACGTGGGACGGGCTTCGACTTCGCGCCGAAGGCGGGCCCGACCATCGCGGCAGGGTCCGGATTCCCACCGTGCTGGTCAGCCCGACCGAAGCCGGAGAAGGGGAGCGCGAATGACCGAGCTCGACGCCGAGGACGCCAAACTGGTGGTGTTGGCCCGTGGCGCGATGGGTAGGGCGGAGGCCCCCAGCGGAGCGGCGGTGCGCGATTTGGACGGCCGCACGTACGCAGGTGCGCCCGTCGCACTGGATGCCCTGCAGCTGACTGCGCTGCAGGCAGCCGTCGCCGCGGCGGTGTCCAGCGGCGCGACCGGCTTCGAGGCCGCCGTGTTGGTGGGTGGCTCGGCCGACGACGCGGGCGTGGCCGCGGTGCGCGAGCTGTCGGCCGACGCGACGGTCATCGTCACCGACCGGGCGGGCACTGTGCTTTGACCGATTCTGCTCCTCGCGTCCGCGAAACCGAGTTCCGTTCGGGCTTTGTCTGCTTCGTCGGCAGGCCGAACACCGGAAAGTCGACACTGACCAACGCGCTGGTCGGCACGAAGGTGGCGATCACCTCGAACCGCCCGCAGACCACCCGGCACACGATTCGCGGCATCGTGCACCGCGACGATTTCCAGATCATCCTCGTCGACACTCCCGGCCTGCACCGGCCGCGCACGCTGCTGGGCCAGCGGCTCAACGACCTCGTGAAGGGCACCTATTCGGAGGTCGACGTCATCGGGCTGTGCATCCCGGCCGACGAGAAGATCGGCCCTGGCGACAGGTGGATCGTCGAGCAGATCCGTGCGATCGCGCCGAACACCACGCTTGTGGCCGTCGTGACCAAGACCGACAAGGTGTCGAGGGACCGGGTCGCCGCTCAGCTGCTCGCCGTCAGCGAGCTCGTTGGGCCGGACGCCGAGATCGTTCCGGTGTCGGCGACCACGGGTGAGAATCTCGGCGTCTTGACTGGCGTGCTCGCCGCGCAGATGCCACCCGGCCCGGCGTTCTATCCCGACGGGGAGCTCACCGACGAGCCCGAGGAAGTGCTGATGGCCGAGCTGATCCGCGAGGCCGCGCTGGAAGGCGTGCGCGACGAGCTGCCGCACTCATTGGCCGTCGTCATCGAGGAAGTCAGCCCGCGCGAGGGCCGCGACGATCTCAACCCGCTCGTTGATGTGCACGCCATCCTCTACGTCGAACGCGACAGCCAGAAAGGCATCGTGATCGGCAAGGGGGGTGCCAGGCTGCGTGAGGTGGGTACCGCCGCGCGCACCCAGATCGAGAAGCTGCTCGGCACCAAGGTGTACCTCGACCTGCGCGTCAAGATCGCCAAGAACTGGCAGCGCGACCCGAAACAGCTTGGACGGCTGGGCTTTTAACCGGGTTGGCCGTAGACCGCAACGACAACGCTGCGGTCCAGGCTGTTCACCGACCACACGCCCATCTTCGTGTTTGCGCAGTTCGACATGATCGCCATGTAGTCGGGGCGGTAGTACCACTGGTTGAGGATGTCGATGCCGTTGATCGCCAGGGCCGGGTTGATCGCAACGGTTTCGGCAACGACACCCTTGAATCCGGCGGCGTTGGCGCGGTCCTGCGCCGTCGTCCCGTCGGAGCCGATGTCGCCGTCGAGCGCGCGGTTGTTGAGCACGTCGTTAGCGTGCCACTCCGCTGCCAGCTGCAACTGCGGACTCTTCGTCACATCGTTGGTACAGCCGGCCTGATGCTGGACGGTGTAGACGTTCGCGATGACCCCGTCGTTGAGCCGCTTGTTGTCGGCGTTGGCGGCGGGTATGCCCGCGACCGCCGCGCCGACGAGGGCGAGGACGGGTAGCGCGCGTGCCCCGCGGCGGGCCGTATCGCTGACTGTCACGTTCGGGACATTACGCGACCTCGCCGGGAACCGGCTCCGGCGTTGCAAGATTGTCCATTGCTGCCTCGGAAACCAGCTCCGGGGTTGGCGCGCGGTCGGCACCATTCCACCAGACGTCGGGCTGCCGCATCACCCAGCCGTTGAGCGCTTCCAGCTCGGCAGCCAGCGAGATCAGCAGCGGCTCGCTGTTGGCCGGACCCATCAGCTGAACGCCGATTGGCAGCCCGCCGTAGGTGAACCCGGCGGGCACATTGATCGACGGCCAGCCCAGCAGGTTCCACGGCCAGGTAACGGGGCACGCGCGGATCATCGCGCGGTCGGTCGACAGCCCGCCGCGGTGGTCGAAGCTGTTCACCCTGGGAGGAGGCAGCGCGGTCGTCGGCGCCAGCACGACGTCGACGAGGTTGAAGATCCATCCGATGCGGCGCTGCGATTCGGCTTCGCGGGCGCGGGCCTTGCGCAGCGTGTTCTGCGACAGCATCCAGCCGGTGCGGGTATTGGCCACGGTCCGCTTGTCCAGCGTTACGTTCGGGCCGAGGCGATCCACCCAATCGAGCAATCCCGACGTCGACCGGGACAGGAAGTTCCAAGACATCCGCAGGTTGTAGTCCGGGTCGTCGGCCACGATGGTGTGCCCGAGATCCTCGAGCTGACCCGCGACAGTTTTCATGGCCGCCAGGATCTCCGGGTGCAGCTTGGCCCGGAAGAACGTGTACGGGAACTTCGTCGACATCGCGATCTTCAGCGGGCCCGGAGCCTGCGCGACGAAATCGGACACCCGGACGGGCGGCGGCTGATGCAGGTCGCCGGGGACGTTGCCCGACGCCGCGTCCAGCACCAGCGCGGCATCGGTGACCGTTCGGGCGAGGACCCCGTTGACCGTGATTCCGTTGAACGCCTCGGGCAGCGGCCAGGTGGAGATCCGTCCGCGCTGCGGTTTGATGCCGACCAGATGCGTCCACGCCGCGGGAATCCGCACGCTGCCCGCGCCGTCCGAGCCGATGGCCGCCGCCACCAATCCGGCTGCCACGGCCGCCGCGCTGCCGCCCGACGACCCGCCAGGCGTGTGTTCGCGCGACCACGGGTTGCGGGTGTGCCCGAACGCCGGGCCGCTGGTGAACGGCCATTGACCCAACTCACAGGTGTTGGTCTTGCCGACGATGACCGCGCCCGCAGCCCGCAGCCGGCGCACCACCTCGGCGTCGTGGTGGGCCTTCGGCACGTATCCGCCGGCGCCGAACCGGGTGGGCACGCCCGCGACGTCGACGTCGTCCTTGACCGCGATCGGAATGCCGAGCAACGGAAGTTGTTCGCCCGCCGCGCGTTTGCGGTCTGCCTCGGCCGCGTCGGTCAGCGCCTGTTTCCTCAGCACCACACGGAACGCGTTGAGCGTCGACTGGCTCGCTTCGATGGCATCAAGAGATCGCCGTACCAGTTGCTCTGACGTTACGGTGCCGGCGGCGAGCTGATAAAGCTGGTTGGTGATCGTAGGAAAATTGGCGGAGTATCGGGCTCCGCTTCCTTGTGATTCGACCATCACTTAACAGAATACGGCGCTGCGAACCGGTTGCCGTCGGATCGAAGTGAGAGACTGTAACGATGCGGCTGTACCGGGACCGAGCGGTCGTGCTGCGCCAGCACAAACTCGGCGAGGCCGACCGGATCGTCACCCTGCTCACCCGTGACCACGGGCTGGTGCGTGCGGTGGCCAAGGGAGTGCGGCGCACCCGCAGCAAGTTCGGGGCGCGGCTGGAGCCGTTCGCGCACATCGACGTTCAGCTGCATCCGGGCCGAAACCTCGACATCGTCACCCAGGTGCAGGCCATCGACGCGTTCGCCACCGACATCGTCAACGACTACGGCCGCTATACCTGCGCGTGTGCGGTGCTGGAAACCGCGGAGCGGCTGGCGGGGGAGGAGCGGGCTCCGGTACCCGCGCTACACCGGCTGACCGTGGCCGCGCTTCGGGCGGTGGCCGACGGCGGCCGCCCCCGCGAACTCGTGCTCGATGCTTACTTGTTGCGCGCCATGGGGATCGCGGGCTGGGCGCCTGCCCTGACCGAATGCGCCCGCTGCGCCGCGCCGGGCCCGCACCGGGCGTTCCACGTCGCGGCCGGAGGCAGCGTGTGTGTGCACTGCCGCCCGTCCGGGTCGGTGACCCCGCCGCAGGGCGTGCTGGACCTGATGGCCGCGCTCAACGATGGCGACTGGGAGCACGCGCAGGCGTCGCCGCCGTCGTACCGCAGTCAGGCCAGCGGGCTGGTCGCCGCCCACCTGCAGTGGCATCTGGAACGTCAGCTGCGAACATTGCCGCTGGTCGAACGGGCGTATCGGGTCGATCGCACGGTCGCTGACCAGCGGGTGGCGCTGTTCGGGCAGGATATGGCCCATGGCAATCAGACGGGCGAACAAGACCCAATACCCCCAATTGCCTCAGGCACCTGACGACTATCCGACGTTCCCCGACACGTCCACATGGCCGGTGGTCTTCCCGCAGCTGGCGCCGCGTACCAACGGCAGCTTCGCCCGCCCTCCGCAGCACACGTCCAAGGCCGCCGCGCCGCAGATGCCCGCCGACCAGGTACCCAACCACGTCGCGATCGTGATGGACGGCAACGGCCGCTGGGCCACCCAGCGGGGGCTGCATCGCACCGAGGGTCACAAGATGGGCGAGGCGGTGCTGATCGACGTCACCTGCGGCGCCATCGAAATGGGCATCAAACATCTCAGCGTGTATGCGTTCTCCACCGAGAACTGGAAGCGCAGCACCGAAGAGGTGCGCTTCCTGATGGGCTTCAACCGGGAAGTGGTGCGCCGCAGGCGCGAAAACCTCGACGCGATGGGCGTGAACATGCGCTGGGTGGGTTCGCGGCCCAGGATGTGGCGCAGCGTCATCAAGGAATTCGACATCGCCGAGCAGATGACCGTCGATAACGACGTCATCACCGTCAACTACTGCGTCAACTACGGCGGCCGCACCGAGATCGCCGAAGCCGCAAGGGCCGTCGCCGAGGAAGCCGTCGCGGGTGAGCTCAACCCGCGACGCATCACGGAGGACACCGTCGCTAAACACCTGCACCGCAACGACATTCCCGATGTGGACCTGTTCATCCGGACGTCGGGGGAGCAGCGGGCAAGCAACTTCCTTATCTGGCAGGCGGCGTATGCCGAGTACGTCTTCCAGGACAAGCTGTGGCCGGACTACGACCGCCGCGACCTGTGGGCGGCGTGCGAAGAGTACGTGAGCCGAAACCGTCGATTCGGCAGGGCATGATGACACTTCAGGAGAGAGTGGCCGCGGTCCTCGGCGAAATCCTGCCGATCCAGCACGAAGACGACGGCGCGGTCACCGTGCACCACGACGACACGTTCGCCTCGTTGCGGGTCGTGACGATCGCCGAGGACCTCGACATGGTGTCGCTTACCCAGATCCTGGCGTGGGATCTGCCGTTGGACGCCAAGCTGCGCGCGAAAGTCTCGAAGCATGCGAACGACACACTGCTTGGCACGGTGTCGCTGATGGAGAAGAGCGAAGGCGCCAAACGCAACTCCAAAAAGAGCGCGGATGTGCTGCTGCGCTACAACTTTCCCGCCGCGGGCCTGACCGACGACGCGCTGCGCACGCTGATCCTGATGGTGCTGGCCACCGGCGGCGACGTGCGCCGGGCGCTAGTTGCCTGACGGCATCTTGGCTGTGCAGTCGCCGCAGATGCCGAAGATCTCGATGGTGTGGCTGACATCGGAGAAGCCGTGTTCGCGTGCGACCTCGGCGGCCCACGCCTCGACGTCACCGCCCTGAATCTCAACCGTTGAGCCGCAGGCTCGGCAGACCAGATGGTGATGGTGGTGTTCGGAGCAGCGCCGATACACCGACTCGCCGGTGTCGGTGCGCAGCGTGTCGACGAGCCCGTTGGCGGCCAACTGTTGCAGCGTCCGGTACACGGTCGTCAGCCCGATGCCTTCGCCGCGCCTGCGCAGTTCGTCGTGCAGCTCCTGCGCGGACCGAAACTCGTCGAGGTTCTCCAGTAGCGCCGAGATCGCAGCGCGCTGCCGGGTGGCCCGCACCCCCGTCGTGCTCACTCGCCGCCCTCGGCGGCGTGGGTCACCGCCGCGACCACGATGTCGGCCAGATGGTGATCGACCAACCGGTACATCACTTCCCGCCCCGAGCGCTCACCCGCCACCACGCCGGCAGCTTTGAGAATCCGCAGATGCTGGCTGACCAGTGGTTGCGGCACCGCGAGCGCGTCGACGAGTTCATGCACGCAGCGCGCCGACTCACGCAGCTGCAGCACGATCGCGATTCGCACCGGCGCGGCCAGGGCACGCAGCAGGTCGCCCGCGGTGTCGAGGACGTCGCGCGACGGCAGGTCCGATGGCGGAGCGCCACCGTGGTCGTGCACCGCATCATCAGGCAAAGTGGAAACGGTTTTCATTATGGCGCCAGAATACATGCGTGACCGCGCATGTCAACGCTGTGTGGGTGGTCGCTAGGCTGTGCACCCGTGGCGTCCATCATCGACACTGTCGCGAACGTGGCCAAGCGACGTGGATTCGTGTTCCAGGCCGGCGAGATCTACGGCGGCACGAAGTCGGCGTGGGACTACGGACCGCTTGGCGTGGAACTCAAGGAGAACATCAAGCGGCAGTGGTGGCGCGCCGTGGTCACCGGTCGCGACGACGTTGTCGGCCTCGACTCGTCGATCATCCTGCCCCGCGAAGTGTGGGTGGCCTCCGGCCACGTCGAGGTGTTCCACGACCCGCTGGTGGAGTCGCTGATCACGCACAAGCGTTATCGCGCAGACCATCTCATCGAGGCGTACGAAGCCAAGCGCGGCCATCCGCCGGCCAACGGGCTGGCCGATATTCGCGATCCCGACACCGGTGAGCCGGGTCAGTGGACCGAGCCCCGCGAATTCAACATGATGCTCAAGACCTTCCTCGGCCCGATCGAAACCGAGGAAGGCTTGCATTATCTGCGGCCCGAGACCGCCCAGGGCATCTTCGTCAACTTCGCCAACGTGGTGACCACCGCACGCCGCAAGCCGCCGTTCGGCATCGGCCAGATCGGCAAGAGCTTCCGCAACGAGATCACCCCTGGCAACTTCATCTTCCGCACCCGCGAGTTCGAACAGATGGAGATGGAGTTCTTCGTCGAGCCGGCGAGCGCCAAGGAGTGGCACCAGTATTGGATCGACACCCGGCAGCAGTGGTATGTCGACCTCGGAATCGATGCCGACAACCTTCGGCTGTTCGAGCATCCCAAGGACAAGCTGTCGCACTACTCCGACCGGACGGTCGACATCGAGTACAAGTTCGGCTTCCAGGGCAATCCGTGGGGCGAGCTCGAGGGCGTCGCCAACCGCACGGATTTCGACTTGTCAACGCACTCAAAGCATTCCGGCGTCGACCTGTCGTTCTACGACCAGGCGACCGACACCCGCTACGTGCCATACGTGATCGAGCCTGCCGCCGGACTGACCCGGTCGTTCATGGCTTTTCTCATCGACGCCTACGCCGAAGACGAGGCGCCCAACGCCAAGGGCGGCGTGGACAAGCGCACGGTCTTGCGGCTCGACCCGCGGCTTGCGCCGATCAAGGCCGCCGTGCTGCCGTTGTCCCGGCACGCCGACCTGTCGCCGAAGGCGCGCGACCTCGCCGCCGAGCTGCGCAAGTGCTGGAACGTCGAATTCGACGATGCCGGCGCCATCGGCAGGCGGTACCGCCGCCAGGACGAGATCGGCACGCCGTTCTGTGTGACGGTCGACTTCGACACGCTCGAGGACCAGGCGGTGACCATCCGCGAGCGCGACGCGATGACGCAGGACCGCGTCGCGCTCGACACCGTCTCCGACTATCTGTCGGCGCGGCTGAAGGGCTGCTAGCGGACGTCGCCTAGCAGGGATTCAGCACCGCGTCGCACTGCAGATTTCCGCCTTGGCGAAGGCCCTGATCGGCTTGGCGACGATGCGGCTCAGGTGCCCGTAGTAAGTTGCAGAGGCAAATATTATTGTCTTCGTCAGAAACGTCCGCCGCCGCCGCCGCTCCAACCGCCGGACGATCCGGACCCGCCGAAGGACGTCGAGCTCCACCCGCCCCCCATGCCGCCGCCCAGCCCGCCGCGCAGTGCGCCGGACAGGATGTTGCCGATGACGATGCCGCCGATGACGGCACCCATGTTTGATCCGCTGGTGTTGCCGTACCGCCCAGTGTAGGAGCGTTGCGCTGCCCTGACGTCTGCGTTGGCCATCTCCTGCGCCTGCGCCGCCAACATGGAGGCGCCGTTGGCGTGGGCGATGGCCTCATTCAGATTGGCGGACCTCTTGTCCTGGGCGGCCTGAAGTTGGCGTACCGCCTCGGCGAGCCGGGTGCGAGCCTCCGGACCGATGGTGCCGCGCCGCGTGTCGATGTAGTCCGATACGCCCCTGACCCGTGATTGCGCGGTGATGAGGGCGTGGTCGTATGTGCGGCTGAGCCGCTCGGTGGCCTCGCGTTCCTCGGCGATGCTGGCGAGCAGCCGGTCCAACTCCGCGTCGGCCTGCGTCAGCTTGGTGAAGGCGCCCAAAGGATCTGTGGCGCCGGTGCTTTGAGCGTCGGCCACGGCCTTGACCGCGGCGTCGCGAGCCGCGCCAAGGTCGGTTGCGTGCGGCGTATTGCCCTGTGCCAGCAGCGTTCCCGCCTGGTTGATGCCCTGCTGGATGTCAGCGATCGCCGCGGGGAGGGTGGCGATCGCTCGGTTGATGTCGGTGCCCGCGCTGTCGATCGCGTCCAACAGCGAGCGGGCCTGGCCCAGCGCCGATTCCGCCGCGCGGATCGAGTCGACCAGACCGGACTGGCGCCCGACCGGCCGGGACACCAGAGTGCGCCCATTGGTGATGTTCTGGTCGGCGAAAGCCAAGCGTTGCTTGGCCGTTTCGATATTGCCGGCGACCGACGCCAGCGCGGAATCGGAGAACTGCTTGCGTAGCGCCGCGAGCGCCTGCTCCGACGGCGCCATCCGCGCGGTCACATCGACCATCTGCTGGGTCAGTGTGTCCAGCCGGGATGGCGCGTTGATCACCAGGTCCCGCATTTGTTCGAACGCTTCCTGTTGGGCGTCGAGCTCACGGTCGGCCTTCGCCGCGGCGACGACAACGCGGGTCAGCAGATCGCGCCGCTGCTGAAGGGTTTCGGGCACGGCGTCGTCGAGGATCTGCCGCACGTTGAACGCCTGCGCCAACGTGGTTTTGGCATTGGCGACTGCACGAGTGAAAGGCTCGGTCTGTTCAGCGCCGAATTCCTCGACCGCCAAACCCAATTCGTTGTCGCTGGTGCGGACGGCGTTGTCGACGTCGACGACGATCGTCTTGGACAGGTCGTCGAGGGCGTCGATCGGTACGGAGGCCAACGCGTTCGGGTCGGCCGGATCCACGCGGCGCGCCGCCGCGAACTCCGCCTCGCGCCGCTTGCGACGACGGCGTCGAGTCCACAGCCACAGCAACAGGATCGCGAGAGCGAGCACTGCGAACGCCACGAGGAAGCCGAACCATGAGATCTCCGCGCCCGTCCCCGTCGACGACGCCGCGGGGTTGAGCCCGTTGGCGGCGGCGACTGCGGCCCCGGCCCAGTCGCTCTGACGCAGTTTGGGTTCGATTTCGTTGCTGCGCAACGCACTGACATCGAAGCCACCGGGGGCGGAGGTCGGAGGCAGGAACGCGTAGGCGCGGTCCTGCGTCGCGACGGCGAGAATCGCATCCTGGCCGCCGATATCGCTGAGGCGCCGGGTTTGCTCGGTCCAGCTCACCGCGTCCTGTCCCGAGAAGGTGTCGACATAGACGACCCAGAGCCGGATGTGCCGGTCGTTGTACAGCTTGTCGACGGCCTGCTGCACGTCGCTGGACTCGGACCCGCTGAGCGCATTTGCGCCGTCGTTGACATAGCTGGGCAGCCGGAATGGGGGCTGACCGGCCGCCGTCGGCGCCAGCAGAACGCCGACTGTCAGTACCGCCAACAACAGGCCGAGCAAACGGGCGATTCGCATGGTCGTCAATGTAGTACTGGCAGACTGTGCGTCGGTGAGTGTGATTGGAGATCCCTACGACGAGTTCGACCGGCAGCGTCTGGTGGTCGAACCGGCGAAGGGTGCCTCGCTCCCGGGCACCGATACCGAACACCGCACCGATTTCGCCCGTGACCGGGCGCGAGTCCTGCACAGCGCCGCCCTGCGCCGGCTCGCGGACAAGACGCAGGTCGTCGGTCCACGCCAGAGCGAGACGCCGCGCACCCGGCTGACGCACTCACTTGAGGTGGCGCAGATCGGCCGTGGCATGGCCATCGGGCTGGGCTGCGATCCCGACCTCGTCGACATGGCCGGCCTGGCCCACGACATCGGGCATCCGCCCTACGGCCACAACGGCGAACGAGCCCTCGATGAGGTGGCCGCCGAGCACGGCGGCTTCGAGGGCAACGCGCAGAACTTCCGCATCCTGACCCGGCTCGAGCCCAAAGTCCTTGACCCCCAAGACCGCAGCGCGGGGCTGAATCTGACGCGGGCCGCGCTCGACGCGGTGACCAAGTACCCGTGGCAGCGCGGGCCCGCGAAGCGCAAGTTCGGTTTCTACACCGACGACGCCGCCGCGGCCGACTGGATGCGGTCGGGCGCCCCGGACGACAAGCCGTGTCTTGAGGCCCAGGTGATGGACTGGGCCGACGACGTCGCGTACTCCGTGCACGACGTCGAGGACGGCGTCGTCTCCGGCCGCATCGATATGCGGGTGCTGGCCGATGACGACGCGGCCGCGGTGCTCGGTCGCCTCGGCGAGTCCAGCGGGGTTGGCGCGGGACTGCGCGCCGACGACCTGGTGGCCGCCGCCGAGCGACTGTCCGCGCTGCCCGTGGTGGCCGCCGTCGGCAAGTACGACGCCACGCTGGCCGCGGCCGTCGCGCTGAAGCGGTTGACCAGTGAGCTGGTGGGGCGGTTCGCGTCGGCCGCCATCACCGCCACCCGTGCGGCGGCAGGCGCGGGGCCGCTGGTTCGCTACCAGGCCGCGCTAAGGGTGCCCGAGTTGGTGCGCGCCGAAGTCGCGGTGCTGAAGATCCTGGCGCTGCAATTCATCATGTCCGACCCGCGGCACCTGGACCTGCAGGCACGTCAGCGCGAACGCATCCACCGCGTGGCGCAGTGGGTGTTGGCAGGTGCGCCGGCCACACTCGACCCGATCTTTGTTCCCGCCTTCAACGACGCCGACGACGACGGCGCCCGGCTGCGAGTCGTCGTCGACCAGATCGCGTCGTTCACAGAAGGGCGATTGGAGCGCCTGGAGCCCGGCCTAGACTGAGCCGGTGGCCGGCCGGATTCCTGATCGCGATATCGCGGCCATTCGCGAACGCGTCCGGATCGAGGACGTCGTCGGCGACTACGTTCAGTTGCGGAAGGCCGGCGCGGATTCGCTGAAGGGGCTGTGTCCGTTTCACGACGAGAAGTCGCCGTCGTTTCACGTCCGGCCCAACCACGGGCATTTTCACTGCTTCGGTTGCGGCGAGGGCGGCGACGTCTACGCGTTCGTCCAGAAGATCGAGCACGTCAGCTTCGTCGAGGCCGTCGAGCTGCTGGCCGACCGGGTCGGCTACACCGTTACCTACACGGGTGCATCCGCGACCAACGTGCAACGCGACCGGGGCAGCCGCAGCAGGCTGCTGGCCGCCAACGGGGGGGCTCAGGAGTTCTACGCTGCGGCCCTGCAGTCCGAGGAGGCCGCGCCTGCGCGGCAGTATCTGCTCGACCGCAACTTCGACCCTGCGGCCGCAGCGCATTTCGGCTGCGGGTTTGCGCCGTCGGGCTGGGATTCGCTGACAAAGCATTTGCTGCGCAAGGGATTTGAGTTCAAAGAACTCGAGGCCGCCGGGCTGTCGCGGGAGGGCCGACGCGGCCCGATGGACCGATTCCACCGCCGTCTGCTGTGGCCGATCCGGGCCAGCGGCAGCGAGGTCATCGGCTTCGGGGCGCGACGCATCTTCGACGACGACACGATGGAAGCGAAATACATCAACACCCCCGAGACCGTGCTCTACAAGAAGTCGTCGGTCTTGTTCGGCCTCGATCTGGCCAAGCGCGACATCGCCAAGGGGCATCAGGCGGTGGTGGTCGAGGGCTACACCGACGTGATGGCCATGCACCTCGCCGGGGTGACTACAGCCGTCGCCTCCTGCGGCACCGCGTTCGGCGACGAGCACCTGTCGATGCTGCGGCGACTCATGATGGACGACAACTTCTTTCGCGGCGAACTGATCTATGTCTTCGACGGCGACGCCGCGGGACGTGCGGCTGCGGTGAAGGCCTTCGAAGGGGAGCAGAACCTTGCCGGACAGTCGTTCGTCGCCGTGGCCGACGACGGGATGGACCCGTGCGATCTGCGGTTGAAGTCTGGCGAAGGAGCGCTACGGGATCTGGTAGCGCGGCGCACACCGTTGTTCGAGTTCGTGATTCGCACCGCGCTCTCCGAAGTTGACCTTGACAGCGCGGAAGGTCGCGTGTCGGCACTGCGGCGGTGCGTGCCCATGGTGGCCCGAATCAAAGACAGCATGTTGCGCGACGAGTACGCCCGCCGGTTGGCCGGATGGGTCGGCTGGGCTGATGTAGCCCAAGTGATCGGGCGGGTGCGCGAGGAGGCCAAGACCGGCGGCAAGCGCGGCGTCGCCGTCAAGCCACAAGGTGCGCGGATGAAGGTCGAGGGAGGCGCGCCGAACGTCAAAGTCGAGCCGGCCCGGCCCGATCCGGCGGATCCCACGCTGTGGCCGCAGCGCGAGGCCCTCAAGGCGGCGCTGCAGTACCCCGCGCTGGCCGGGCCGGTGTTCGACTCGTTGGCGGTGGAGACCTTCACCCACCCCGGCTATGCGGCCGCACGGGCGGCCATCGGCGCGGCAGGCGGGACGGCTGCGGGGCTTGCGGGCGCGCAGTGGATCGAGGCGGTGCGCGAACAGACGGCGTCGCCGGCGGCCGCCAGCCTGGTCAACGAACTGGGCGTCGAGGCGATCAATGTGGACGACGACGACAGGTTGTCGCGCTACATCGCCGGGGTGCTGGCCCGGCTGCAGGAAGTGTGGGTCGGCCGCCAGATCGCCGAGGTCAAGTCCAAGCTGCAGCGCATGTCGCCGGTGGAGCAGGGCGACGAGTATCACGCATTGTTCGGTGACCTGGTGGCGATGGAGGCCTACCGGCGCAGCCTGCTCGAACAGGCCAGCGGCGACGACCTTACTGCGTGACCGCCCTCGGCAGGTTATGGTGTTAGGCGCTGTCGGGGACCGTGTGGAGAGGGAGTTGATGACGAATCTAACTCGGCTGATGGCGGGCGCTTTCGTGGCCGCCGCCGCTGTGGCCGTTCCGCTCTATGCCGCGGCAGTGTCGACCGACAGCACCCAGGTGACGGCTGCACCAGCCTGCCTGGCATGGTTCGGGAACAAAGACGACGGCAAGTGCTTGTCCTACTCCAACGGCCAGCCCGTTTACGTCGGCACGCCGTGGTGCAACGGCGGCAACGGCCCCGACGCCGGCTGCAGCAGCGGGCCGCTTCTCCCAGGCACCAGTATCAACCGGGGCATCGGCTAGCGGCTAGCGTTCCTTCTTCGCGGCCGTCTCCGGTTCCAGCACCGCGGTTTCGGAGTCGATCGGCGTCAGCGTGACCAACGCCGGATCGGGTGACACCCGGTCGGCGATTTTGCGGCGCCCGGCATCGATCACGGCCTTGGCGGCCGGACTCTCGGTGACCGCTTTGTAAGTGCCGGCGATCTGTTCATATCGGCGCCGTCCGGCCTTCGAACCCAGCACGTAGCCGACTGCCAATATGACGAGATACCGGATCACAGGGCCCCTCCCGGACGACGGTGCATTGCCGTCCATCCTGCCTCACTTGCCTGTGCACGTGCGGGGTGGCGGTGTATTGGCGGCTCCGTCGGGGCGTGCGCTAAAGTCATCTCCTGGTTCGCGGCGGTGTCCGCGTTCAGGCGACGGTCCCCTGTAGCTCAATTGGCAGAGCATTCGGCTGTTAACCGAAGGGTTGCTGGTTCGAGTCCAGCCGGGGGAGCAACAATTCACGGCGCCGCACGTCGAGCTCACCGCCCGAATCTCCCACCTACTTGCGTGTGCAACAGCGTCAATTTATTTGTGCTGATCACCGATATCGGTGAGTAACCGAGGCCGATAATCGATACGGCGGCGAACGGTCTAACCGATCCGGGAGCTGCGACATGCGACTCCCCAGACCGGCCACGCCTCTCGCGGCCGAAATATCCGATGTCACAACCAAGGGGGTCAGAATGTCGGAGCAGGACAACAAAGAGGTCATCCAGCGGGGTTACGCAGCCTTCGCCTCGGGCGACATCGAAACGGTAATGAGTCTTTTCGACGACGACATCGATTGGGTACAACCGGGCGACAGCACAGTCAGCGGTGCCTTCCACGGCAAGACCGAAGTCATGGAGCATCTCGGGCGATTGGCCGAGAAGGGTCTGACGGTGAAGCTCAACAAACTTGTCGCCGAGGGCGATACGGTGATCGCTCTCACCGAAGTGACAGCTGGCGGCGAAACCGGCGAGGACGCCGACGTGTTCGTCCTCCGCAACGGCAAGACCGTTGAGGTACGGACCCACGGAGACACGGCACTGATGGAGCGCGTGTACGGCAAGAAGCAACTCGCGTCCGGATAACTGATCTCCGCCCTACATGAGTCGGCCCGTCACCCATGTCGGTGGCGGGCCGACTCCTTGCGTCGTACTGCGTCCGTAGGCTCGGAGCCATGCGGCTAACCCGGTTGATCACGGTTGTACTGTCCCTGGCCCTGATCGCAGTGGGGTGCGGGTACGACCCGGCCAGTGCGCCGCCGACCAGCTCGGCTAATTGCACACAGGCCGACGGGCCAAGCGCAGATATCGTCGCCGCTGAGATCGCCAAGCTGCCCGCGGCGCAGTGGCGCGAGATCGTCAGCGGGCACACCGCCGACTGCAATCTGCACTGGGTCGTCGTCAGCTCGGGCGACGCGTCCGACAGCCCGGGACAGGTGTTGTTCTTCGACCGCAAGTCGCCGATCGGCACACCGACCCCGGACCCTCGGCCCTACATCACCATTACGGCCATGGGCAATGACGCCGCGGCGGTGCAGTACCAATGGCGTCAGGGCCAAGACCCGGCGTGCTGTCCGACGGGCATCGGCAGCGTGCGGGTCAAGATCGAGAACGGCAAGCTCAAGGTGCTCGACCCGATCCCCAACGGCTAGGTCACACGGCGCGCAAGCTGCCGCCGTCGATGACGTACTCCGCGCCGGTGATATAGGCAGCGCGGTCGGAGACCATGAACGCGACGAGTTCGCCGACGTCGGCCGGGCGGCCGGGTGCGCCTAGCGGGATGCCGCCGATCGAATCCATGATCTGTGTGCGTGCCTCGTCGAGGGTGACGTCGTTGATGCTGGCGATCTCTTCAACCATCGCGCGCGCCGCCTCCGTCTCGATGAAGCCTGGGCAGACCGCGTTGACCCGAATTCCCTTGGGCGCCAACTCGTTGGCCAATGCCTTGCTGTAGTTCGTCAGTGCCGCTTTGGCCGCCGCATAGGGCAGGGTGGTGGGCAGCGGCGCGCGGCGCTGGATCGACGTGATGTGCACGATGGCCCCCGAACCGCGCGTGACCATTCCTGGGATGATCGCCCGGTCGAGACGGACCGCACCGAACAGGTTGTGTTCGAACGCCGACTGCCAGTCGTCGTCGGTAAGCGCCTCGGCCCCGCCTTCGTGCTGCCCGGATCCGCCGACGTTGTGCACCAGAATGTCGATCCCACCGACGCGGTCCAGCGCCTCTGCGGCCAGTGCGGCGACGCCGGTGGAGGTGCTCACGTCGGCGATGACGACGTCGTCTTCCGGCTGGCCTGCCGGCGCGGACCGCGCCGCAACCAGCACCCGGGCACCGCCGGCGCGGAGCCGATCGGTGATGCCCTTACCGATGCCTCGGGTGCCACCTGTGACCAGCGCGGTCCGTCCGGAGAATTCGGTGTCAGCCATGCGGCGAGTTTGGCATCCGCCACCGACAAATCCCCGGCGGCTATTCGTCGGGGATGTTCTCCGGGTGCAGCATCTCGGCGTAACGCAGCTGCTCGGGGATCCCGAAACCGTCGACCAGAAGTTCGGCGTGCGGCCGCAGGGCGCGGCAGCGGTCGTTGATGCCGCGGGTCACGGCCTTGGCCCGTTCGGTCGACAGGAAGCGGTGCTCGACGAACCACGCCTTGTCGTCCTCGATCACCGACAGCGCGTACAGGTCACACACCAACCCCAGGATCTTGCGCGCCTCATCGTCTTCGCAGGAGTCGATGCCTGCGACGAAGGCCTCAAGGACGACCCGGTCGATATGCACCTGGGCAGCGTGCAGCACATGGTCCTGCACCGCGTTGAACGCGTCGAACGCCGACATTTCCTTGGACTTGCCCTGAAGTCGGCGGGCGACCGTGGCGATCATGTATTCCTCACGGTCCTCGAACATCTTGAGCTGGGTACCGCGGTTGAAGAGGCTGCCCTCTTCCTCGTTGTCCTGTCGGGTGTCGATGATGGTCTGGATGATCGTCTCGGCCGCAGTGCGTTTCAGCACCCGTTCGCCGGCGAAGTTCGCGGCGAACCGCACCCATTCCACCGGGCTCATCCCCTTGATGTCGTCGGCGTAGGCGGTGAGCAACTCCTTGGCCACAAGTTGCATCAGCACATGGTTGTCGCCCTCGAACGTGGTGAACACGTCGGTGTCGGCCTTCAGCGCGATCAGCCGGTTTTCGGCGAGATAGCCAGCGCCGCCGCATGCTTCGCGCGCTTCCTGGATCGCCCAGGTGGCGTGCCAGGTGTTGGCGGCCTTGAGCCCGGCGGCGCGCGACTCCAGCTCCCGCTGCTCCTCGGGATCGGGATCGTCGGCCGTCTGCAGGTCATGGGTCTTGGCCACCAGCTCGTTCTGTGCGAACTGCAGCGCATACGCCCGCGCGATGAGCGGGAACAACCGGCGCTGATGCACCAGGTAGTCCATCAGCAGCACTTCGTGGTCATCATCCGGAGCCTGGAACTGCCTGCGCTGCAACGCATACCGCGTCGCGATGTCCAGCGCCACGCGCGCCGCGGCACCCGCACTTCCGCCGACCGTGACCCGGCCGCGGATCAGCGTGCCCAGCATGGTGAAAAACCGGCGGCCCGGGTTCTCGATCGGCGAGCTGTACGTACCGTCCTCGGCGACGTCGGCGTACTTGTTGAGCAGGTTCTCCCGCGGAACGCGCACGTGGTCGAACTGGATGCGGCCGTTGTCTACGCCGGGCAGCCCGCCCTTGTAATGGCAATCCGTCGTCGTCACACCAGGCAAGTCGTTGCCCTCGTCGTCGCGGATCGGCACCACGACACAATGCACGCCGTGGCCCTCGCCGTCGGGCGTGATCAATTGCGCGAATACCGCTGCGACGGTGGCCGTTTGAGCGGCACCGCCGATGTAGTCCTTGCGTGCGGTGCGGGTGGGGGAGTCGATGACGAACTCTTCGGTCGACGCGTCGTAGGTGGCCGTGGTCTCCAGCTGCTGCACGTCGCTACCGTGACCGGTCTCTGTCATCGCGAAGCAGCCGAGTAGGTCCAGGCTGATGATCCGCGGCACGTACGCCTGGTGGTGACGCTCGGTGCCGAGGTTTTCGATGGCCCCGCCGAACAAGCCCCACTGCACGCCGGCCTTGACCATCAGCGACAGATCGGACATCGCCAGCATCTCGATCTGGGCGATCGCCGCGCCGACGTCGCCGTTGCCGCCGTGTTCCTTCTTGAACCCGTCCTCGGCGGCGCCGTGGGCCGCCATGATCTTCAGCTGTTCCGCCACCTTGGTGCGGGCGATGACGGTGTTCGGGGTGTAGTGCGGGCGGAAGACCTCGCTGGCGAGTTGCTCCCGCATCCTGTTCTTCACATCGCGCCAACGGCCGTCCAGCGTGTTGCGCAGATGCTCCGCAGTGGTGGTCATACCCAGACGGTAGCCGTTCCGGGGCCCGCGGAAACTGGGATGTGGCAAACGTAGCCAAACCTAGCTAGACCAGCAGAAATCCGTAACGTTGAATCGGGGCATGACCGAGTCAGACGAGGCGCCGGTATCGCCCACCGGTATGCCGCACATTCCGGGCCACCGTCACTCCGATGTTTCTGGCGGCTGGTTGCGTGCCGCGACGTTCGGTGCGATGGATGGGCTCGTCAGCAATACCGCCCTGATCGCGGGCGTTGCGGCGAGCGCGGGTGCTCACACCGTGGTGCTCAGCGGTGTGGCCGGTCTGCTTGCCGGCGCATTCTCCATGGCGTTGGGGGAGTACACGTCGGTCACCACCGCCAATGAGCAGATCGATGCCGAGGTGCGGTTGGAGCGGCGTGCCTTGCGCACGGATCTAGAGGCGGAGAAGACAGAGCTGGTGTGGATGCTCGTCGAAATGGGCATGACTCCGGGCACCGCCGAGAAGGCGTCCGAAGAGATACACCGCGACGAGGATCGTGCTCTGAATCTTCATGTGGCGCAGGAGCTGGGCGTGGACCCGCGGGAGAAGCCGTCGCCGTGGGTTGCCGCCGGCTCTTCGTTCGCCATGTTCGCGATCGGTGCCATCGTTCCGCTGATCCCGTATCTGATCGGATGGGAATCACTGTGGTTCGGGCTGCTGTTCGGAGGAGTTGGCCTGCTCATCGCCGGCGGTGTATCCTCTCGGTTCACCATCAAGCCGATGTGGTGGGCAGCATTGCGCCAGTTGGCATTTGGCGCTGTCGCGATTGCCGCTACCTATTTGGTCGGCAGTCTCATCGGTACGGTAACGACCTAGCTCGCGATCAGCTGTCGCTGCCGACGGTGATCGCCATCGCCTGGTCGGTGATCTCGTCGAGCTCGGATTCCTCAACGTCGATACCGACGAGATGCGACCGGGTGGCGAAAAGTACAGCCGCGCCCAGCAGCAGCGCCGCCGCGCCGACCCAGAACGGCATGTGCACGCTGACCTGTTCGCCAAGCACGCCGGCCAGCCACGGGGCGAGCGCTGCGCCGGAGAACCGCACGAAGCTGTAGGCCGCCGAGGCCACGCCGCGTTCGACGGGCGCCGCCTTCATGACGGTCTCGGTGATCAGCGTGTTGTTGATGCCGATGAACAGGCCCGCGACGACCACACACGTCGCCAGCACCGCTTTGTGGTCGGTGCCCACGGCCATCACCGCCAACGTCGCCGTCATCGCCAAGAGATTGACGATCAGGGTCGGCAAGGTGCCGAACCGGCGCTGCAGCCGCGGCGCGACGACCACCGACGTGAAGGCCAGCGCCAACCCCCAGCCGAAGAAGATCAGCCCGATCTGGTGGGCGCTCATGTCGAGTGGGAACGGTGTGAACGCCAACAGGGTGAAGAAGCCAAAGTTGTACAGCAGCGCGGTGATTGCGACGCCGAGCAGACCGCGGTGGCGCAGCGCGCAGAAGGGGTCGGCCAGTGTGGTCGCGTGCTCGGCGCGCGGCGTGGATGGCAGCAGGAACGTGGTGACGATCAGTGCGAGAGCCATCAGCGCCGATACCCCGAAGAACGGTCCGCGCCATGAGATCGATCCGAGGACGCCACCGACGAGCGGGCCGACGGCGATGCCAAGGCCCAGTGCTGCCTCGTAGAGGATGATGGCCTGGGCCACCGATCCGCGTGCCGAGCCGACGATGGTGGCCAGCGCGGTCGCGATGAACAATGCGTTGCCCAGGCCCCAGAGTGCCCGCCAGCCAACGATTTCGGCCACGGTGTCGGACATGCCCGCCAGGCCCGCGCCCGCGATGATGACAAGCAGGCCGAGCAACAGCGTGCGTTTGGGGCCGATCCGGCTTGCCACCACACCGGTGATCAGCATGGCCACGCCCATCACCGCCATGTAGCTGGTGAACAACAGCGACACCTGCGATGGGGACGCGTTCAGGTTGTCGGCGATCGGCTTGAGGATGGGGTCGACCAGACCGATGCCCATGAACGCGACGACACATGCGAAGGCAACGGCCCAAACGGCCTTGGGTTGGCGCCACATACGGTGCGGCTACTCCTGTTCTGTTGTCACTTTGTGGGGGTGGGGGCGGCCGCATCCTCGAGAAGTCGGCGCAGCACACGCACGGCGTCGGTGAGCGTTTGTCGGTCCGCAGCGTCAAGCCGCTCCAGATACGGGTCGATGGCCGCGCCGCGGTCGACACGCACTTGCCTCAGGGTGTCGACGCCCTTCGGCGTGATGCGGATCAGCACCGCCCGCGCATCTTCGGGGTCGACGGTGCGCGATGCCAGACCCGCGTCCTCGAGCCGGCGCACCTGGGTGGTCATCGTCGGCTGCGAGCTGTGGTCGAGCGTGGCCAGGTCGGATATCCGGGCCTCGCCTTGGTCCTCGATCGTGGACAGCAGCCGCGCTTGGGCAAAACCCAGCGGCATGCGGACCCGTTGCGTGGCCAGTCGATTGATCCGGGCCACCACGGCAAGCAGATCGGCTCCGAGCGTCGCGGTCATGACTCCAATGATTACATAGGTTTACTATGCATTCAAACGCACGCGCCGGTGTCGCCGGTCACAGCGTGGTCGCGAGGGCTCTCACGTGGGGCCTGGCAGAATCGTGAAATGACCGCGACCGAGCCGAGCGCCCCTCAACGGGCCGGCTCGCTTCAACCGGTCGAGCTCGCGCAGGCCTCGGTGATGGCGGCGCTGTGCGCGGCCACCGCGATCATCGCCGTCGTCGTCCCATTCGCTGCCGGCGTGTCGTTGCTCGGCACCGTCCCGATGGGCCTGCTCGCCTATCGGTATCGGCTTCGGGTGCTGATCGCCGCGACCGTCGCAGGCGCCGTCATCGCCTTCCTGATCGCGGGCATGGGCGGATTCATGACCGTCGTCAACTGCGCCTACATCGGCGGGCTCACCGGCATCGTCAAGCGCAGGGGCCGCGGCCTCCCGACGGTCTTTGGTGCGGCGCTTGTCGCGGGCGCGCTGTTCGGCGTCGCCACGGTGGCGGCGCTGGCGATCCTGGCCCGGATGCGCCATCTCATCTTCGAGTCCGTGACGGCCAACATCAACGGCCTTGCCGCGGTGATAGCCCGAATTCCCGACATGGAACCCTTCGCCGAACGGCTCAAGCGCGATTTCGCGACCATGCTGGATTACTGGCCGTACCTGTTCTTTGGCTCGTCGGTGCTGTCGATCGTCATGGTCACCTTCATCGGCTGGTGGGCGCTGTCGCGGGTGATGCGCCGACTGCTCGGCGTTCCCGACGTCCACAAGCTGCAGTCGTCGACCGACACAGGTCAGATCGCGCCGGTACCGGCCCGGCTGCACGACGTGCGATTCCGCTACCCCAAGGCCGACCACGACGCCCTCGGCCCGGTGTCGCTGAACGTGGAACTCGGTGAGCACCTCGCCGTGACCGGCGCCAACGGGTCCGGCAAGACCACGCTGATGCTGATGCTCGCCGGCCGCGATCCCACCTCCGGCACCATCGACCGACCCGGCGCCGTCGGGCTCGGCAAGCTCGGAGGCACCGCGGTGATCATGCAGCACCCTGAAAGCCAGGTGCTTGGCACCCGGGTTGCCGACGACGTCGTGTGGGGACTGCCGCCCGGCAAGACCACCGACGTGCACCAGTTGCTCACCGAGGTCGGCCTCGACGGACTCGCGGAGCGCGACACCGGCGGCCTGTCCGGCGGAGAACTGCAGCGCCTCGCGGTGGCGGCGGCGCTGGCCCGTGAGCCGTCGCTGCTGATCGCCGACGAGGTCACCAGCATGGTCGACCAGGACGGGCGTAACTCGCTGATGTCGGTGTTGTCAGGGCTGACCCAGCACCACCGCATGTCGCTGGTTCACATCACGCACTACAACGACGAAGCCGACGCCGCGGACCGCGCGATCAATCTGACCGGAAACGGTGGCGCCGCCGACAACACCGAGATGGTAGAGACGAGCGCCGCGCCGGCCGCCACTGTGTATATGGGTCATCACTCCGACGAGCCCGTACTCGAACTCAAGGGCGTCGGACATGAATACGCCAGCGGAACGCCGTGGGCGACAACTGCTTTACGCGACATCAACTTCGCAGTCCACGAAGGCGACGGCGTGCTGATCCACGGCTTGAACGGGTCGGGCAAGTCGACACTGGCCTGGATCATGGCAGGTCTGACGGTGCCGACTGTCGGCAGCTGTCTGCTCGACGGTGCGCCGGTGTCCGATCAGGTTGGCGGGGTGGCGATCTCGTTTCAGGCGGCCAGGCTGCAGCTGATGCGCAGTCGCGTCGATCTGGAAGTGGCCTCGGCGGCCGGGTTTTCGGCCAGCGACCACGGCCGAGTGGTCGAGGCATTGGCCACCGTGGGACTGGATCCTGCGCTGGCGAAGCGACGCATCGATCAGCTCAGCGGCGGCCAGATGCGTCGCGTGGTGCTCGCGGGACTGCTGGCTCGCTCACCGCGCGTGCTGATCCTCGATGAGCCGTTGGCCGGGCTGGACGCGGCAAGCCAGCGCGGTCTGCTGCGGCTGCTGGAAGACCTGCGGCGGCGCGCTGACCTGACTGTTGTCGTGATCTCCCATGACTTTTCGGGCCTGGAGGAGCTGTGCCCGCGCACGCTGCACTTGCACGACGGCGCGTTGACCGCGCCGACGGCGGCGGGGGGCATGTCGTGACGGCCCCGACCGCCACCAAGCAACGTAAGCCGGTGGTGCTGTTGCGGCCGGTACCGGGCGACAGCGTCATCCACCGGCTGTGGGCCGGGACGAAACTCATCGTGGTGGCCGGCATCGGGGTGATGTTGACGTTCTACCCGGGCTGGGTGCCGATCGGTTTGGTGGCCGCCCTGATACTGACGACCGCTTGGCTGGCTCACATTCCGCGCTCCGCGTTGCCGTCGATTCCACGCTGGCTGTGGATCGTGCTGTTCATCGGCGGTGCTACCGCGACGTTTGCAGGCGGCAGCCCGGTCATCGATCTGGGTTCGTTCGAAGTCGGCCTCGGTGGGCTGGTCACCTTCCTGCGAATCACCGCCGTGTCGATCGTGTTGCTCGGGCTTGGCGCGCTGGTGTCGTGGACCACCAACGTGGCCGAAATCGCGCCCGCCGTAGCCACATTGGGCCGGCCGCTGCGCCCGTTACGGGTACCGGTCGATGACTGGGCGGTGACGCTTGCGCTGGCGATGCGGGCATTCCCGATGCTGATCGACGAGTTCCGCGTGCTGTACGCGGCCCGCAGGCTGCGGCCCAAAGAGGTGCCCACCACTCGACGCGCGCGCCGTCGGCGGTGGGCAGTGGAGCTCGTCGACATCATCTCCGTTGGGATCACCGTGGCGCTGCGCCGGGCCGACGAGATGGGCGATGCGATCACCGCCCGCGGCGGCGCCGGTCAGATCTCCGCCGCACCGTCACGGCCGGAACGGGCCGACTGGGTTGCGCTTGCGATTTCGATCCTGCTGTGTGCCATCGCAGTGACCCTTGAACTGACGGTCCTGGGCACGCTTTAGCGCGGCGTCCGCGCGATAAACGACCTGGTCAGGGATATCCGCTCTATCCTTGGCCTAAACGGCCCGTTCGGACCGTGGAATGGCGGGGGTCGGGATGATGTCGGCATCAACCGTATGCGAGTCGTGTGGCACCGAACCGCGAGACGGCGCTCGTTTCTGCGATGCCTGCGGTGCCCCGATCTCCATGTCGCATGAGCCCGCCGAATACAAGCAAGTGACCGTGCTGTTCGCCGACGTCGTGCGGTCGATGCACATCGCAGCTGCGCTGGGCGCCGAGCGCTTTCGCGAAATAATGGCCGAGTTGGTCAAACGCTCGACCGCGGTTGTGCGACGGTATGGCGGAACTGTTAACCAGTTCACCGGTGACGGGATCATGGCGGTTTTCGGTGCGCCAGTTGCATTGGAGGACCATGCAATTCGATCATGCTTAGCGGCGTTCGGCATTCAGGACGAAGCTGCCCGTCTTGCCGGTGAAGTCAATGCTCGCGACGGTATCGATCTGCAATTGCGCATTGGGCTGAATTCGGGTCAGGTGATCGCCGGCGAGGTTGCCGCGGGGTCATTGGTGTATACCGCGATCGGTGAGCAGGTGGGAATGGCCCAGCGCATGGAGTCCGCCGCGCCTCCGGGCGGAGTAATGCTCAGCGAATCCACCGCACGGCTCGCGCAGAACATCGCGGTGCTAGGCGAACCCGAGCTGGTGCACATCAAGGGCGCCGAGGACCCAATTCCCGTTCGCCGGCTGATCGCCGTCGTAGCACGCGAGTCGGCCGGAATCCCACAGTCGACCCTGGTGGGTCGTCGATCGGAAGTCGACATGATGGAGCGCCTTGTCGACCAATCGATCAGCGGCCGCGGGTGCGTAGTTGGTGTGGTCGGACTCGCAGGGATCGGGAAGACCCGACTTGTCCATGAGACTGTGTCGTTCGCGAAAAGCAGTGGTGTTGAAGTGTTCGCAACATTTTGCGAGTCCCACGCCACAGAAATCCCGTTCGGTGTTGTCGCCCGCATGCTATCGGCGCTCGCGGGCGTCAGTGGTCTTGACAATGGAACCGCCCGCGCACGTATCCGTGCGCAGATTCCAGAAGCCGACCCACAGGATTTGTTACTGCTCGACGATCTGCTGGGTATCGCTGATCCCGCTGTCCCGCAGCCCAATATCGAGGCTGACGCGCGGCGGCGTCGATTGACCGCCTTGATCAACAACCTCCGATCGGCGCGTACCGAGCCGGCTCTCTTCGTGATTGAAGACGCACACTGGATCGATGAGGTGAGCGAGTCGATGCTCGCCGACTTCATCGCGGTAATGGCGAAGGCTCGCTCGATGGTCCTGATCACCTATCGCCCCGAGTACAACGGCGCACTGTCGAAGGCGCCTGGAGAACAAACGATTTCGCTTGCACCATTGACTGATTCGGAAACTTCGGCCCTGCTCGGCCAACAGCTCGGCGCAGATCCGACGGTCAAGGGAGTCGCAGCGCTGATCGGCGCGCGGGCGGCGGGCAACCCCTTCTTCGCCGAGGAAATGGTCCGCGAGCTTGCAGAACAGGGGGTGCTCACCGGCGACCGCGGTGGTTACACCTGCAGCTCCGTGATCGCCGAGGTCAGCGTGCCCGCGACACTGCAGGCCACCATCGCCGCGCGCATCGACCGCCTTGATCATGCCGCCAAGCGAACCGTCAGCGCCGCGGCCGTGATCGGATCGCGATTTGATCTCGACCTGCTGACCAGCCTGGGAATCGATCCGGCACTCGACGAACCCATGAAGGCAGAGCTCATCGAGCAGGTGGAGTTCACGCCATCGGCGGTATTCGCATTCCGTCACCCTTTGATACGCATGGTGGCCTACGAATCGCAGCTGAAATCCGATCGCAACGAGATGCACCGCCGCCTGGCCGCCGCGATCGAGGAGAGTAATCCGGAATCAGCCGACGAGAACGCGGCGATGATCGCGGAGCATCTAGAGGCCGCTGGCGACTTCACCGCAGCGTTTGGCTGGCACATGCGCGCTGGTGTTTGGGCGGCCAGCCGAGACATCGGTGCGGCGCGGCTGAGTTGGGAGCGCGCTCGCCACGTTGCCGACGAACTTGCCACCGATGGATTGGGTAGCGCGACAATGCGTATCGCTCCCCGCACGCTGCTATGCGGTAGCGCGTGGCAAGGCGTGTACCCAGATGTGTTCGTCCGTTTCGAGGAGTTGCAAGAGCTGTGTGCCGCAGTCGGCGACAAGGCGTCACTCGCCATCGGTATGGCCGGAATGGTGGCAACGCAGATGCTGTACGCCCGGGTGCAAGAGGCATCGCGGCTGGCCTCAGATTATATGGAGCTGTTGGATGCGATCGGCGATCCGACGCTCACGGTGGGACTCTCTGTAGTGGCCATCTTTGCCAAGCTGGAGACGGGCGAGCTGGCCGACGCGCTTCGGTGGTCACAGACAGCTATTGATCTTGCCGACGGAGACCCGACCAAGGGAAACATCATCATGGGATCACCATTGGCGGCGGTGATCGCACTGCGTGGACTGGTCCGATGCTTCCTAGGCCATCGTGGTTGGCGCGAAGACCTCGACCGAGCTGTCGCGATGGCCCGCACAACCGACCCGCTGACGCATGTTCTCGTCGTTGCTTACAAGTATGTGCCGCTGATCCCCGGTGGTGTGCTCCTCGCCGATGAGACCGCACTGCGCGAGATCGATGAAGCGTTACAGATCGCTGAGAAGATCAGCGACGATGACACCCTCGGCAACGCCCAGATTGCTATGGGGCTCGCGCTGGTGCATCGGCCGAACCCTGACCATGAGCGCGGGTTGGACCTGCTGGCGGGGGTCCGAGAAATGGGGCAAGAGCGGCGTTACTCCTCGTTGGAGATGCCGCTCGCTGACGTGTACGCCGCACGGGAGGAAGCCAGGCACAGAGACCGCCATCGTGCGCTGCCGCCGCTACGGGCAGCTGTAGACGAGTTCTTCAGGCGGGGACAGATCCCATGGGCTGTTTCGGCAACAGCCGTGCTGGTGGAGACACTGCTTGACCATGGCGTCGAACGTGCTGTGGACGAAGCCGAGGCAGCCATCGACCGATTGACGGCCGCGATGGGCGATGACTTCGTTCTCGGCGAGATCATGCTCTTGCGCATGCGAGCTCTAATGGCGCGTGCCTGCCAGGACCCCGTTGCCTACCGTGGGTTCGTCGAGCGCTATCGCACCATGGCGAAATCGCTTGGCTTCGAGGGACACTTGGCAATGGTAGACGCGATGGCGTGACCACGCCATGTCGAACCCACTGAGCCTGAGTAGTGTCAGCGCTCGGTCGCAGTGTTCGCCGCCCGCTCAGCATGGGCGAGGCTGGTCGGCACGTCGCTGCGGCCAAGAAACATCTCGTCGAAGTACGGCTTGACGGCATCGAACCCTGCGGCAAACCCGGCGCCACCGGGCGCAGGGATGCGAGGACCGTTGAGCACCTTGAAGAACGGGCTGACATCGACCCCGCGAGACGCCCAGTACTTGTAGTAGATCGGCTGGGCCGCGAGCACGGCGGGAATGGCGGCGCCACGGGCGCCGAGATACTCATTGCCGCGGCGGCTGGCCATCCAGGCGAGCACCTGCCGCACTGCGTCGGGGTGTTTGGTGGCCGAATTGCCCGCGGCGGCAATGCCGTTCGTGACGCTGACGCGGCCCTTCGGCCCGGCGGGCAGCATGGCCACACCCCACCGGAACGGCGCCTGGTCGGCGACGGCGGCTAGGTTGTAGGTGCCGGACTGGAACAGCGCCATCCGGCCCTGGAGGAACTGATTTCGCGAGAAGTCGCCGTTGTCGTTGGTGTCCGACGCGGGCGGCGCGACGTGATCGGTGTTGATAAGCCGGACCAGGTACTCGAACGCCTCAGCCGACTGCGGGTTGTCGAATGCGAATCGGTCACCGACGGAGAACACTCCGCCCGCAGACCCGATGTAGTTGAGGTAGATGCCCTGCAGGTCGTTGGCCGCGTTGTAGCCCCATTGGCTGATCCGCGTTGCGTCGAATCCCGGTGTGCCCGCGGCCCGACCGTTGACGTCGCGGGTCAGCCGGGCAAGCAGTGGCCGCAGCGTGTCATCCCCGTCGAGTGACCAGCGCAGTGAAAGCAGTTCGCCCAGTTCCACACCCGCGGCATCGAGAAGATCGGCGTTGAAGTACAGCGCAATGCCTGCGTCGGTCAGCTGCGGCACCGCCCACAGCACACCGTTGCGAGTGAACTGGTTGACCACTGAGCGCTCCCACGCCTGAGAGGCGTTTGCACCCAGCGTCTCGGCGATATTCATTAGCCTGCCGCTGTCGGCGTAACCGGAGAAGTAGGCGTTGGACAGCCAGAAGATGTCGTCGGCGCCGCCGCCTGCCACGTCGGTGCGCAGGCTGTCGAAGTAGCTCGAATACGCCACGACGTTGACCCGCACCTCGATGTCGGGGTGCTCGCGGGCGAACTCGGCGAACGACTCCCGGTACGCGGTCGCGACTTGTTCGTCCCACAGCCGCACCGTCACCACGGTCCGGCCTGCTGGTTCATCGGGCCGGCCCAGCAGCATCGCGGCGACCAGCAGGACGGCGATGGTGGCGGCGACACCCACCGCGACGAGTGTGGAAACGCGTGGCCTGATACTCATTTGAGCCCCGTCACAACGATCGAGCGGACGATGTGGCGGCCCAGCGCCACGAACAACACGATCAACGGCGCGATCGCCACCGTGGTCGCCGCCATGACCAACGTCCACTGCGCGTTGTAGCGCGACTGCAATCCCGCCGTCGCCACGGTCAGCACCCGCCACTTGCTTCCGCTGGTGATGACCAGCGGCCACATGAAGTTGTTCCACTGCGACACCACGGTGATCAACGCGAGCGTGACCAGGATCGGCCGGCTGGCCGGCACCACAACGTGCACGATCACGTCCAGCGTGTTGGCGCCGTCGACGCGGGCGGCGTTGATCAGGTCGGCCGGGATGCCGCGAAAGTACTCCCGCAGCAGGAAGATCGCGTATGGCGAGCCGAACATGAACGGCAACACCAACGCCCAGAACGTGTTCCGCAGTCCGGCCTCGGCCATCATCAGATACAGCGGGACAACCGTCACCGTCGCCGGCACCATCAGGGTGGCGATGTAAAGCCAGAACAGCAGGTCTCGGCCAGGAAACCGCAGCCGTGCAAACGCATACGCCGCAAGCACCGAGAACGTGATCTGCCCGAGCAGAATGACCGCAGTCATCAACGCCGTAACGATCAATGCTCGACCGAATCCGGCGTCGGCGAGTCCGGTGTAGTTCTCCAGGGTCGGCGGGCTCGGCAGCGACAGTGGCGACTCGGTGTTGAACTGGTGCGCCGAAGTGAACGATGTCAGCAGGCCCAATGTGAACGGCGCCAACGTGATCAGCGCCCCGACCGCCAGAACGGAATAGATGACGGCGCCGGATATGACCCGGTTAGGTGATGTCATAGGTGATCCGCCGCCGGAAGTACAGGTGCTGAACGATTGTCACACCGACCAGCAGGACGAATAGCACCACCGCCATCACCGCCGCCCGCCCCACCGCCGCAGCGCCGAACGCTTCGGCGTAGATCCGGTGGGCCACCAGGTCGGTGCGGCCCTGCGGGCCACCGCCCGTAAGGGCGTACACGGTGTCGAACACCTGGGCCGCACTGATGATCCCGGTAACCGTCACGAAGAACAGCGTCGGCCGTAACATCGGCAGTGTGATGCGCCGGAACCGCTGCCATGCCGTCGCGCCGTCGGTGCGGGCCGCGTTATGGATGTCCTCCGGGATGGCGAGGATTCCGGCCAGGAAGAACAGCGTCACGTAGCCGACGTTGGTCCAGACGACGACGGAGGACACCACAGGCAGCGCGAGCCCCGGATCGGTGAGCCACTCGATGCGGTGACCGAGAAGGGTGCTCACCGCGCCGTCGGTCGGCGCGAGGATCCACCGCCAGAGCACGGCGATCGCCAGCGGCGCGCAGATCCACGGCAGCACGTACAGCGTGCGGAAGAACCCGGTGCCGGGCAGCCCGCGCGCCAGCATCGCGGCGGCGATCAGGCCGAGCACGGTTTGCACCGGCACCACAATCGCGATGAACGCCAGGGTGACGACCAGCGAGGTCGCAAACGACCGGTCGGTGAGCACCGATTGCCAATTGTCCAGTCCGACAGACCGAATCGGGCCAAGCAGATCCCAGCGGTGCAGGCTCAGCCAGAACACCACCAGCATCGGCAGCAGCAGGAACGTGACCACGCCGAACAGGCTGGGAGTGAGCAGCGCATAGCCCAGTGCCGTAGACCGGACACGGTTGGCTGCCACCGAGTCATTAAAGCTCCAGCGGTGGTCTGCCACTACGGTAGTGGCGTGACTGCGCCCCACCGAGTCGATGCCGAGTTCCTCGGGTTGCCGCGACATCAACTGGCCGACGCCGCATTGTCCGCAGCCGTGGCGGCCGGGGCCAGCTACGCCGACCTGCGCGTTCAGGGGATCACGACGGAGATCGTGCAGCTGCGCGACGGCGAGTTGGAAACCGCGGTCGTCAACCGCGAGATCGGCCTGGCGGTGCGCGTCATCGTCGACGGAACCTGGGGCTTCGCCTCACACGCCGAGCTGAAGCCGGATGTGGCGGCCGAGACCGCACGGAGGGCGGTGCAAGTAGCGACGACGCTGGCTCCGCTGAACGCTGAGCGCATCGAGTTGGCCGCCGAGCCGGTGTACTCCGATGTCAGCTGGGTGTCGGACTACCGCGTCGATCCGTTCGCCATCGGCGTCGCCGACAAGATCGCGGTGTTGGGGGAGTACTCCGGACGGCTGCTGGCCGCCGACGGCGTCGACCATGTGTCGGCGGGGCTGCATGCAGCGAAGGAGCAGACGTTCTACGCCGACACGTTCGGCTCGTCGATCACCCAGCAGCGGGTGCGGGTGTTGCCGACGTTGGAGGCCGTCACCGTCGATGCCGCGGCGGGGATGTTCGACACCATGCGCACGCTGGCGCCGCCGACCGCGCGAGGCTGGGAGTACGTCGCGGGCGACGACATCTGGAACTGGACCGACGAGCTGGCGCAGCTGCCGTCGCTGCTCGCCGAGAAGGCCAAGGCGCCGAGCGTGACGGCGGGACCGACCGACCTGGTGATCGACCCGTCCAACCTCTGGCTGACGATTCACGAATCGATCGGCCACGCCACCGAGTACGACAGGGCGATCGGCTACGAGGCCGCCTATGCGGGCACCTCGTTCGCCACACCGGACAAGCTCGGCAACATGCGCTACGGATCGCCGGTGATGAACGTGACCGCCGACCGCACGGTCGAATACGGGTTGGCCACTGTGGGTTTCGATGACGAGGGCGTGCGGGCGCAAAGCTGGGATCTGGTGCGCGACGGCATCTTCGTGGGCTATCAGCTGGACCGGGTGTTCGCCCCGCGGCTGGGCGTGGCGCGGTCCAACGGCTGCTCGTACGCCGACTCGCCGCACCACGTCCCGATCCAGCGGATGGCCAACGTGTCCCTGCGCCCGGGCGCCGACGAGCTGAGCACGGACGACCTGATCGCCCGCGTCGAGGACGGCATCTACATCGTCGGCGATAAATCGTGGTCGATCGACATGCAGCGCTACAACTTTCAGTTCACCGGACAGCGGTTCTTTCGAATCCGCGGCGGCCGCCTCGACGGCCAGCTGCGCGACGTCGCGTATCAGGCGACTACCACGGATTTCTGGGGTGGGCTGGAAGTCGTTGGCGGGCCGTCGACCTGGCGGCTCGGCGGAGCGTTCAACTGTGGCAAGGCGCAGCCGGGCCAGGTGGCCGCGGTCAGTCACGGCTGCCCGTCGGCGCTGTTCCGCGGCATCAACGTGCTCAACACCCGTACCGAGGCCGGGCTGTAACCGATGATTGGCGCACAGCAGGTCGTCGACACCGCGCTGGCAGAGGCCGCCCTGCTGGGCAAGGCCGACGAGACTATCGTGCTGGTCACCGATCGCGCCGACGCGTCGCTGCGCTGGGCGGGCAATTCGATGACCACCAACGGTGAGTCGGTGAGCCGGCACACCACGGTGATATCGATTGTGCGCCACGGCAACACGGCGCATGTCGGCTCGGTGCGGTCCAGTGACGTGGACCCGTCCGTCATTGCCGACCTCGTCGCAGCGTCGCAGCAGACCGCGTTGTCCGCACCCGAGGCACGCGACTGTGCGCCGCCGCTGCCGGGCAGTGACGTCCCTGCCGACTGGGATGCGCCGGTGCCGGGTACCGGCGCACAGGCCTTCGCGGGACTGGCGGGCGGCCTGGCGGCGCGCGGATTTCGAGGCCCGGATCAGTTGTACGGGTACGCACGGCATGTGGTGGAGACGACGTTTGTGGCCACGTCGCACGGATTGCGGAGGCGCTACACGCAGCCGACCGGCTCGGTCGAGATCAACGCCAAGCGCGACGGCGCCAGCGCGTGGGTCGGTGTCGGCACACCCGACTTCGTTGATGTGCCTATTGATTCGCTTCTCGAGCGGCTGTCGACGCGGCTGAGCTGGGCGCGACGCACGGTCGAGCTGCCCGCAGGACGGTACGAGACGATCATGCCGCCGTCGACGGTGGCGGACATGATGATCTATTTGGCGTGGACGATGGACGGCCGGGGTGCGCAGGAAGGTCGCACGGCGCTGTCGGCTGTCGGCGGGGGCACGCGGGTGGGGGAGAAGCTCACCGGTCTCCCGCTGACGCTGTACTCCGATCCCGCGGCGGAGGGGTTGGTGTGCACGCCGTTTGTCGCGGCGCCGAGTTCGTCGGAGCGGGTGTCGGTCTTCGACAACGGTATGGACATCGCGCGGGTGGACTGGATCCGCGACGGCACCATCAACGCGCTGGCATACACGCGGGCCGCGGCGGCGGAGTTCGATGCGCCGGTGGCGGTGCCCGCCGACAACCTGCTGATGACGGGCGGTTCGGCCAGCCTGGCGGACATGATCGCGCGCACCGAGCGGGGCCTGCTGCTGACCACGCTGTGGTACATCCGCACGGTCGACCCGACGGTGTTGCTGCTGACGGGCCTGACCCGCGACGGTGTGTATCTGGTCGAGGACGGCAAGGTGACCGCGGCCGTCAACAACTTCCGATTGAACGAAAGCCCACTGGACCTGCTGCGGCGGGCGACGGAAGCGGGCGCGAGCGAGGTGACGCTGCCCCGGGAGTGGGGTGACTGGGCGACGCGCGCGGCGATGCCATCGCTGCGGATCCCGGACTTTCACATGTCGTCGGTGAGCCAAGCGCAATAATCCTTGCGTGGCTGATGACGAACTGGCCGGACGGCTGGCGGCGCTGGTGGCGATGTCGTCCGGCGACGGGCGCCTCGACACGTTGATCCGGCTGACCTGCGGACGGGCGCTGACGCTGCAGCCATTGCCGACCGAGGTCGATCTGATCGACGAAAGCTCCGAGGGCGAGTCGGTGGTGACGGCGTTCGCCGAACAGTTCGCGATCGACGTGTCGGGCATCGGAGCTCATCAACGCAAGCAGTTGTTTTCCACGTTGGGCGACAATGCTTTCCGTACGGTGGTGGCGATCTTCATCGCCGATTTCGTGCCGAGGGTCTGGGCCGGTTGTGAGGCGCTCGACCTCGGACGGCCGGGCAACGGTACCGCCGTCGAATGGGACCACGAGACCGATCCGACGAAGGCATTGTTGAAGGGCTTCGTGCCCGCAGTGGCGCGTCTGCGCGCGATCGACCCGGTGACGACCGAGATCGTCCGGTTGCGCGGTGCGACGCAGCACAACTGTCGGCTCTGCAAGTCGCGGCGCGAGGGAAACGCGCTGGATGCCGGCGGCTCGGAGGACCTGTACAGCCAGATCGAGGGATACGAGTCCGCCGACAGCCTGACCGAGGCGCAGAAGGCGGCACTGCGGTACTCAGACGCGCTGATCTGGGAGCCCTCGGCCATCGGCGCGGACATAGCCGCCGGGGTGTGGACACATTTCTCGCAGGACGAAGCGTGGGAGCTGACACTGGACGTCATGCGCAACGCCTGCAACAAGATCATGGTCTCGTTGGGCGCCGACGCGCCGCGGGTCGAGGAGGGGACTGAGCTGTTTCACGTTGACGCCGACGGTCAGACCGTCTGCGCCAGCTAGGGGGCGTCGTGATCGTTGAGGGCCTGCCCGAGGTCGTACATGGTGCTCCGCCCGTTGGCGCCGGGCATTTGGAGCGTATGCGACCATTGGTGCCGCGAAACTGTGATCGGGGCGGTAGCTCAGTTGGTTAGAGCCGCGGACTCATAATCCGTTGGTCGCGGGTTCGAGCCCCGCCCGCCCCACCAGCAATCTTCGAGTGCCAATCGTTGTCCAATATGTCTGATATGCGCATATCGGTTACAGGCTAATCGTCCCGCGACACGTCATGCGGTACCGCGGTTTTTGTCGTCCCGTGGTTGACAATGCGGGACATGACGCAATCGCGGGGGCCCGACGTTGGCGCGTGAGATCTCACGCCAGACGTTTCTGCGGGGTGCCACCGGAGCGTTGGCCGCCGGCGCGGTTTTCGGCTCGGTCCGTGCTATCGCCGATCCCAACACCTCCGGCTGGGACGGTCTTTCTGCCGCCATCGGCGGGCAAGTGTTACTACCGGACAGCGGTTCGCAATTCGCAACGGCCAAGCAGGTTTTCAATACCAACTACAACGGCTCGACGCCGGCGGCGGTCGTTACCGTGACGT
>CAWJDL010000009.1:0-208049 GCA_963841555.1 uncultured Actinomycetota bacterium | reverse complement strand
CTTGATTCCCTTCTAGGCAGGGGTATCGCCAGCTGGGGTAACCGTCGAGCAGCGTGTCGGTTCCGGTCGGGCCCCACGACCCGGGCTTGTAGCGCCGCACTGGGGGTGGTGCGTCCAGCAGAGGCTGCACAATGCGCCAGGTTTGCTTCACGTTCTCTTCCCTGGTGAATTGGCTGGAGTCTCCGTTCATTGCGTCGTTGAGCAGCCGTTCGTAGGGTTCGGGCGCTTCGCCCAGCTGTTCGGCGAAGTTCAGCGAGAGATCGACTGTGCGAGTGCGATTGGCGCCTGGCTCTTTAGCTTGGATGACCAGATTTGCGCCGGGGTTGGGATCGATGCGCAGAATGAGCTCGTTGGGATCCGGGGCGTGCTCGATGATGGCCAATTTGGGTGGCCGCTTGAAGATGACCCGAATTTCGGTGGCCCGCACCGGCAAAGCCTTGCCGGCCCGGATGAAGAACGGAACGCCCGACCAGCGCCAATTGTCAATCTCCAGCCGCAGCGCGGCGAACGTCTCGGTCTGCGAGTCGGGTTTGACCCCCTCGATGGCCTGATACCCGTGGTACTGGCCGCGGACGTAATGCTTGGGGTCAACCGGCGGGATGGTCCGAAACACCTCCACCCGCTTATCGCGCAGCCCGTCGGCACCGGCGACGCTGGGCGGCTCGGCGGCGAACAAACCGAGTAGCTGCAGCAGGTGGTTCTGCACCACGTCGCGCAAGGCCCCAACGGGATCGTAGAAGCTGCCCCGCCCCTCAACTCCGAAGTCCTCGGCCATGGTGATCTGGACGGCCTGGATCCGGTCGCGATTCCACAACGGCTCGAACACCGAGTTGTGGAACCGCAGGAACAAGATGTCCATCGCCGCTTCCTTGCCCAGAAAGTGGTCAATGCGGAAGATCTGGCGTTCGTCCAGGACCTTGCGTAGCTGTTCGTTCAGCGTCTGGGCCGAGACCAGATCGTGGCCGAAGGGCTTTTCCACCACAACCCGAGCGCCGGTGGTGAGTTCGGCATGGGCAAGTCCGCGTACTACCAGGCCGAACAGCGACGGCGGGATCTCGAGGTAAAAGACAGGACTGTGCCGCCCTTCGATCGCCTCAGCGACTCGATGATAGGTCTGTGCATCCCCAAAATCGCCCGAGATCATCGCCAGGCGCTGTGCGAGCCGGCCGAATACCTCTTCGTCGATCGTCTCGCCGGTGTCCTCGATGGCGCGCCGCGCGTGATTGCGCAGGGTCGCAGAGGACCAGTCGTCGCGGGCGACGCCGACGATCGGGCAGTCGAGCAAGTGGCGGCGCTCGAGACGGTACAGGGACCGAAAGGTCATCTTTTTCGCCAGGTCCCCGGTGATACCAAAGATCACCAGAACATCGGCGGGCGTGCTTGCCGGTGAATTCATCGCGCTCCTTATCTTGTCCGGGTCAAGAGGTGTCGGGTCTACTGAGCGCGGCCGCCGAATTCCCCACGGCTGTAAGTCGATTTCATCATTCCGCCATGACCGCGGCTGCCCGCCCGTATCGAGTCGGTAATTGTCCAGAAGGAAAGCCCCAGCAGCAGAACGTGTTTGAACAGAAGCTCACCTAGCGCCGACAGTGATGGAACCCCGAGACCCATCGACTCACTGACACCTGGAGCGGTGAACAGAAAAGAGACGGTGGACACGAAGAAGGGCATGGCCAGCACGCCGCCCATGATCGAGGCTTCCCGGACGGCGGGCTTGATCGCTACCAACATCGCAACCGTCAACTCGAAGGACGTTTACAGCGCTGAGAACGCCGCAGGCCTTCCTCTTCGTCGGAGCCCTCTCGGGAGATCTCGACCCATCAATTGACGACAGCCGTACCTCCATCATGCTATTTCCATCGGCACTACGCGACGCGCGATCGCCCTCCATGGCGTCAGCGACAATATCGATTCCCTATTTGACGCAATATCGCCAGAGTAATAATCGCCGACCCATAGCGGACATCAATATTTCCAACCGATCTAACTACTGGCTCAGCGTTCAGAATTGTGACAGGGAAGGTGTTACTTCCTGCGGCCATAGAAAGCACCTCTCGACGAAACGTTCTTACAGAGCAGGCCCTCATATGGATTGCCTGAAGGAGCGATCACAGATTTGGATGAGAATTCATCTATCCCTCGCTCCACAGAGAAACATACACCGGAGTGGCCGGGCGTCGCGACCTCGAACAACCTAGGTTGAAAGAACTTCTTATACCAGGCTCATCAATTTGATTATATTCCCACTTCATACTGCATGCTGCGTGATCATGACGGGCCAACCAGAATATTCATGAGTAGATGCTGTCACAATGGAACATGTCGGTAAGCAGTTTGGATTTCTTTGTTGCTGAGATGTTCTGATCGTTGTCTCGGAGTGATCAACGGCCGAAGGCGGCGATATATCCAGGGGGTTTGATCCGTGATGGCGCCATAAGTCGATGCAGCCGTGGGTTAAATGGACCTGTGGTCGAAATCCGGCCCGAGCAAATGCCGACACTCCGCGAAGCTATTGGGCTGCAAGCGAAGAGCAGACCCGAGCGGCAGATCCCGGAGCGGCGCCGGTCTGATCGGCAAGCTCCAAGCCTGCGGGCCGCCGACGATCACTCCTTGGGCATGCAATTAACCGCCTTGAACTGCTGTAGGCGAATGACGGCAAGCGTCATGCTCAGTTGCGGCGGGTTTTGACCGAAACCGTTGCCCGCCAACGATCGGGCATTATCGGTGCGGACAAGTTACCACCGGAGTGCCGCTCGGTCACCCGGCGCACGCTGACCCAAATGGAAGCCCTGGAGCGCGACGCGATTGTCCGTAGCCTGCAAGACAACAGCAGCGACAAGCAAGAGGCGGCACACGCCCTGGGAATGTCACAGGCCACCATCTACCGCAAGATAAACGACTACGGCATCGCATAACACCCAACGCCTTTCGGACCGAAATCGTGGATTGAGATTCTGCATAACACGCGGGACACCGCACCCGCACCTGAGGTTCAGTGATGGACGGGTAGTTAGCGCCTGCCGCACGTGAGAATCCCTGCGGAGCGACTTCATAAGTAGGGCGACGGTCCTATGCCAGGCCGGCTTCTCACCCGGGTGAATGACGCAGCCGGGCGAGGACAGCTCGCCCCACTTCGCGACATGCTCATTGCGGGGAGCCGGCGCAGCGGTCTCCAGGTGTCCGATAAAGGCAGCGGGCCGCGCTGCGTGGCGAGACCGCGATAGGGAATGGAGACCGCACCGATGGGGAATTCTGAGTTCGATGTCTTGGCAGCGAATCTGCTCGAACTGCTGGACTCCATCGCCGAGCTCCAACGCACTCTGGAGGCCCTCGCAGATCACGGCGTCATCATCGGCGACTCCATCACCGGCACGGCCATCGAGGCCCAAACGGCGCTCGACGAGGTTAGCGAGGTCGGCGTCGACGTAGAGGATGTCTTCAGCGTGCTTGAAGACGACGGCGTCGCCAAGTTCGCAGCCTCCTGGCGCCAACTGCTCGACGCTTATCCCGCATCTGCGGGAGCCGCCGAAAATGCGCAGGGCAGGGGAGAACCGGACCGTTGACAACCCACGCACCCTTAATCGGAGAACTGCAGGCCCGCCGTCCCTTTCCGGCCCGGCTGGGTCCTAAGGGCACGCTGCTCTACAAGCTGGTGACGACCACCGATCACAAGTTGATCGGCATGATGTACGTCGTCGCGTGCTTCGTGTTCTTCTTCGTCGGCGGGTTGATGGCGCTGTTAATCCGTACCGAACTGGCCGCGCCGGGCCTGCAGTTTCTGTCCAACGAGCAGTACAACCAGCTGTTCACCATGCATGGCACGGTGATGCTGCTGTTCTACGCGACCCCGATCGTGTTCGGGTTCGCCAACCTGGTGCTGCCGCTGCAGATCGGCGCGCCGGATGTGGCGTTCCCGCGGCTGAATGCGTTGTCGTTCTGGCTCTTTCTGTTCGGCGCCTTGATCGCGTTGGGCGGCTTTCTCGCCCCCGGCGGGCCGGCTGACTTCGGCTGGACCGCATACACGCCGCTGTCGAATGCGATCCACTCTCCGGGTGCGGGCGGGGATCTGTGGATCCTGGGCCTGATCGTCGGCGGCCTGGGCACAATTCTGGGCGCGGTCAACATGATCACCACCGTGGTGTGCATGCGCGCCCCAGGGATGACGATGTTCCGGATGCCGGTCTTCACCTGGAACATCCTGGTCACCAGCGTGATGGTGCTCGTCGCATTCCCATTGCTGACCTCGGCGCTCTTCGGGCTGGCCGCGGACCGTCACTTGGGCGCGCACATCTTTGACCCGGCCAACGGCGGAACCATGCTCTGGGAGCACTTGTTCTGGTTCTTCGGTCACCCGGAGGTGTACATCATCGCGTTGCCGTTCTTCGGCATCGTCTCCGAGGTCTTCCCGGTGTTCTCCCGCAAGCCGATCTTTGGCTACACCACACTCGTTTACGCCACACTGTCGATCGCCGCGTTGTCGATCGCGGTGTGGGCGCATCATCTCTACGCCACCGGCGCTGTGCTGCTGCCGTTTTTTTCGTTCATGACGTTCCTGATCGCGGTGCCCACCGGTATCAAGTTCTTCAACTGGATCGGCACGATGTGGAAGGGCCAGTTGACGTTTGAGACACCGATGCTGTTCTCGGTGGGGTTCCTGGTGACGTTCCTGCTGGGTGGTCTGTCGGGCGTGCTGCTGGCCAGCCCGCCGATCGACTTCCACGTCACCGACTCGTATTTCGTTGTGGCGCACTTTCATTACGTGCTGTTCGGCACGATCGTGTTCGCTACCTACGCCGGGGTGTATTTCTGGTTTCCGAAGATGACCGGGCGTCTATTGGATGAGCGGTTGGGCAAGCTGCATTTCTGGCTGACACTGATCGGTTTTCACACCACGTTTTTGGTGCAGCACTGGCTGGGCGACGAGGGCATGCCGCGCCGCTATGCCGACTACCTGCCCACCGATGGGTTCACCGCGCTGAATGTGGTGTCGACGATCGGTGCGTTCATCCTCGGCGTCTCGGTGCTGCCGTTCGTGTGGAACGTGTTCAAGAGCTGGCGCTACGGCGAGCCGGTCACGGTCGACGACCCGTGGGGCTACGGCAACTCGCTGGAGTGGGCGACCAGCTGCCCGCCACCGCGGCACAACTTCACCGAGCTGCCCCGAATCCGTTCGGAGCGCCCGGCATTCGAGCTGCATTACCCACACATGGTTCAGCGGATGCGCGACGAAACCCATGTCCGCCACGCCCGCCGCGACACGCGTCGAGATCGTGCGACGGCGGTCGGGGCAACAGCGGAAAAGAGGTCACTTGACAGGTCAGTTCGAAGAGATTGTGACCATGGTTTCCCGGCACATAGAGGAGTTACCGCGATCCGCATTCCGTGTTATCCCAGCGTTTTACGTGCAACGACTGGCGCTACCCGGGTCTCGAGATCAATTGTGTCCGGTGCCGGAGTCCGGAGGGATGATGGCTGTACGTCTGCTGGAACGTCCCGTCGACGAGGTCCTGGACATCGGTGAGGACGAGCGTCTTTGTGACTCCAAGACGGTCGACACCACGGTGCGTCCCTTCAGGGTGATCGGTCAGTGTTCCAAACCAGCCGAATGGATCTACGTGATGAAGTGCTGCGGGGTTCAGGCACTGGCGTGCGATCCGTGCCACGAGCATCATCTACAGCGCCCGCTTTACCAGCGGTACTGCGCGGACTGCTTTCATCCGTTCAGCACCTTGGCCGACGGCGCGCGTGCCGTATATCGGGTGTAGGGGCATGGCCATACGACTCGATGAGGCGGTCGGTCCTCCACTTCGGTTGGCGCACCCAGCCATTCGCATCGTGCCAGGTTCCGGTGCACTTACTGAACTGCTCGAGGCTGCGGCAATCAACGCAGCGAGTATCAACAGCACAGCACGACACCTGCTGAGAGGCACCCACCGATCGGCGGAGCCCACGTGAACCGGATCGTGCATGTCCTCATCGGCGATCTGCCCGCGGTCGGGGACGTGGCGATCAAAACTGCGGCAGTATTTTTGACGGCGGCGATCCTGTTCCGTTTCACCGAACGACGCACTCTGGCGGAATTCGCACCGTTCGACTGGATCGCCGCCGTCGCCGCCGGTGCCATCGTCGGTCGCGCGGCCACCGCCACCGACACCGCGTGGCTGCAGGCGACCACCGCGCTGCTGTCCCTTATGGCCGCCCACGCAGTCCTCGCGCGACTCCGCCTGATTCCCGCCCTGCGCCGATTCATCGACCCGCCGTTGATGATCCTGGTCAGCGACGGAGAAGTGAACCGACGCAACTTGCGCCGCTGCGGTCTGACCGCCGCGGATTTAGAAGCGGTGCTTCGCGAACACGGGCATCCCAACGCCGACCATATTCATCTGGTCATCCTCGAAGCGAAAGGGGCCATCTCAGTTCTGGGTGCTGATATGAGCATCAATAAACCTGGTTATCAAAGGGTCTCGCCCGCGCCGTTGCGGTGAGTCAGCTATCAAACCGAATCGATTGGAGATGTCATGATGGAAAACTCGAATGCTGGTCGCCTGGCACGTGTCGTGGGGGGTGTGGCGGTTCTGGCCGGGTTGGCGGCGTCGATCGCCAGTTGTAGCGGTAACGGTTCGAACGCGCCGTCGACCACACAGTCGCCAACGACGACAACCACCACCACGCAGTCCCCGGCCCCGGGGGCACCGCCACCCGCGCCGACCGAAAAGAGCATCAGCCCCACCGGAGGAAACAAGTTCACGCCCACGGTGCGCGCACCAATGGCGCCGACGGCCATCCCAGGTAACAGAGAAAATACCGGATAGCACACCGAGAACGAGCCGACATTGACAGATGGCTCATCACCACGACGAGGAGTACCAATGGCTATCGCCAACAAAGGCTTTCGCGGGCGGCGCATGGAGTCGGCCCGGCAGTTGCCGCCCGGTCAACATCTGACCACGGACTTCCCAGTTCTGCAGGCAGGACCGACTCCGAACATCGACCTCGACGACTGGCGATTCACCATCCGCGACGAGCGAGGACACCAGCACGTCTGGACGTGGGCTCAGCTGAAGCTATTGCCAAGCGAGCGGCTCACTGTCGATATTCACTGCGTCACCACCTGGTCCAAACTGGACACCAAATGGGAAGGCGTTTCGCTCGACACGCTTTTCGAATCAGTCGACACCACCGCCGAATTCGCACTGATCGGTTCCTACGGCGGCTACACCACCAACATCCCAGTGGCCGATCTTGTCGGTGGAAAGGCCTGGATTGTCTACGGCTACCAGGGCGAACCGCTTAGCCCCGTGCACGGCGGCCCGGCGCGGCTGCTGGTGCCGCATCTGTACTTCTGGAAGTCCGCGAAGTGGGTGCGATCCATCGAGTTGCGCAACAGCGACACCCCCGGATTCTGGGAGGGTTTGGGTTATCACGGCTACGGTGACCCGTGGCGAGAACAACGTTACGCCGGGGATTGACCCATGGACGATGGTTCGACATCCAAGTTGCACTGGCGGGTTGCGCGGGTGGTGCACTCTGAACCCGAGACCGACTCTGCACAAACGATCGGGCTTGCCGTACCGGGTTGGCGCGGTCACTTGGCCGGTCAACACATTGATCTCAAGCTGACCGCTGAGGACGGGTATAGCGCACAACGTAGCTATTCGCTGAGCAGACCGGCAGACGGGGAGCGCATCGAGCTCACCGTGCAGCAGATTGCCGACGGAGAGGTATCGCCATATCTCACCGGAGTGCGACCCGGCGAGGAGATCGAGCTTCGCGGACCCATTGGCGGCTGGTTCGTGTGGCGGCCGGACGAGGAGGCCCGGATTCTGTTGGTCGCCGGCGGATCGGGAATCGTGCCGTTGATGGCGATGCTGCGAGAGCGGATAGTGCTGGGCGACGCAGAGTTTCGGCTTGTCTACTCGGTGCGCAGTCCCGCCGACGTCTACTATGCCCGAGAGTTGGGCCAACTCGAGCGCGACTGTGACTGGCTGCGGGTCGCTGTGGTCTACACCCGGGTGGCCACGCCCCAGACTGCCCGGCCGCCCGGCCGCATCGGCGTCAGTGATCTCGCGGTGCCGGGATGGACGCCCGACGACGGTCTGCGCGTCTATGTCTGCGGCCCAACGGGATTCGTGGAATCGGTGACGACAAAACTGATCGGCCAGGGGCACCGGCCATCAGCCATCCGGACCGAGCGGTTCGGCCCGAGCGGCTAATCAAGGAAGAGGGAATCATGACAGAACCGACACACGTCGACGGTAACGCCGCCGCGGGTGCCTTCGCAGACGTGCTGGGATTCGACGTCACCACCGCGACGCTGACTTGCGCCGGCTGTGGTCGCGCCGTAGCCTTCGCCGAGAGTCACGTTTATCACCGCGCCCCGGGCATCGTGGTGCGCTGCCCGGGCTGCGAACATGTCCTGGCCCGGCTCGTGCAAACCCCGACCGACGTGCGGCTTGACCTGCGCGGCGCCCAGTCCTGGCGTATCCCTTTCCCGGCCCGCTGATGGAGTCCCTCGCCGGGCTCGCCAGTCGGGTGCGCACCGCCGACATCGTGGATGCGATGGGGCGACTGCACCAACATCATTGTCATCTCCTCGACCTGGTGAGCCCGACGCCCGGTCGCCGACTCTTTGGCCCCGCGGTGACCATCTCCTACTTCCCGGCGTGCGGGACCGCCTTGCCGCCCGAGCGCTACAACTTCAAGAGTTTGTTCTACCAGGCCATCGAAGGCGGCGCTGAGGGGCACGTGCTGGTCTTGGCCAGCAACGGCTACACCGATGCATCACTGGGCGGCGGGACAAAGCTGTCGCGTGTCCAAAACCATCGGCTCGCCGGCATTCTCGCCGACGGGCGGCTGCGCGACTTCGCCGAGCTTGAGCACTACGACCTTGCCATCTACTGCCGTGGCGAAACAACGCGGTGGGGCGGTGACACCGTCACCCCCTACGAGGCGAACCGCCCGGTGGTGATCGGCGGAGTGCCGGTCTGTCCGGGAGATTACGTCTTCGCCGACGCTTCCGGCGCCGCAGTGATACCGGCCGACGACGTGCGCGCTGTGCTGCACACCGCCAACCAAGTCGCGGTGGAGGATGCGGCGTCCATCGCCGCAATCAGAGGTGAAAGCCCAAACTCACTGGGAGACAGTGAGAATCGACTAGCGGTTAGAAGGACCGAAGCCTCATGACCGCAGGACTGATCGTGATCGGGGGATGATGACGTGCCGTTCGACGAGTGGGGTAATGGGCTAGATCTGGGGTCGCCTCCGAACAGCGGCCGGAAAACTGTGTCGTGAGCGGATCACCGTTGTGGCTGCTGGTCGTGATGTTTCTTGTTGCAGGAGCGGCGATCTGGGTGGCAGGCATTGCGCTATCGGACCACACGGATGTGCTGACGATGCGGTTGGGCCTCGGCTCGGCGCTCGGCGGTCTGATCCTGTTGGCAATCGCCACCAACCTGCCCGAGATCGCCATCGTCGCCACTGCAGCGGTGTCGGGCAATATCGGTGTGGCGGTGGGTAATATCCTCGGCGGCATCGCCATCCAGACGGTGGTGCTGGTGGCCCTTGACGCCTTCGGCGTGCGCGGATCCAAACCGCTGACCTATCGGGCTGCGTCGCTGGTGTTGGTGCTGGAGGCCGCGCTGGTCGTCGCAGTGCTGGCCATTGTGATCGGCGGCACCCAGATGCCCGCAACGCTGATCACAGCGCGGCTGACGCCCGCCCCGGTGCTGATCCTGATGGTGTGGGTGCTGGGCCTGGTGTTGTTGCAACGGGCGGGACGGTCGTTGCCCTGGCACGAATCGGGCCAGCCCCCCGACGGCCAGAAGCAGCCCCGCGGACACCGCACCGCGATGACCGAGCAGCAGGCCACCGCTGAGGGGGCCAGTACTGCCAGGGCCGCGGTGAGCTTCGGCTTCGCCGCCGCGGTCACGTTGATCGCCGGAGTCGTGCTGGAGCGCAGCGGAGACGCTATCGCCGACCACATCGGCCTGTCCGGTGTGCTGTTCGGTGCGACCGTGTTGGCCGCGGCCACCTCGCTGCCGGAACTGTCCACCGGCCTGCGGTCGGTGCGTCATGGCGACTACCAGCTCGCGGTATCCGACATCTTCGGCGGAAACGCCTTCCTGCCAGTGCTTTTTGTGCCTGCAACGCTGCTGTCGGGGCACGCCGTGTTGCCAGCGGCGCAGCGCACCGACATCTATCTCACGGCGCTGGGAATCGTGTTGACACTCATCTACGCGGCGGGTCTGCTGTTTCGGCCCCGCCGCCGCATCGCCCGGCTGGGGGTCGACTCGCTGGCCGTCGTCATCCTTTACGGCGTTGGCGTGGTCGGACTATTCACCGTCTCGAACATGCGTTGACCGTGACAAGACGATCAGCCTTCGCGCCATCGTGGAGTGGGCGCGGGTCCGTCATCACCGCGGCGGCGGGTCGCTTGACCGGCCTCAAAGCGTCATGGCTGGGAGCCTCTCAGCGGGCATCTCTTCCGCGAGGGCCTCTCACCCGGGTGAAATACGCAGCCGGGTGAAGACAATTCACCCCATGCACACAGATAGTGATCGCTGACCTGAGCCGCGAGGAGCAGCACCCGGACCACCTCAACACTCTGCGTCCCGTCCGCCCGCGACGAGTGTGAGACACCGGTGGTGCCGGCCGCCGCAGAATGATTGCACGACAGGAGAACACGGTGACCGAGGCCTATCTACTTGGCGGTGTGCGCACCCCTTTCGCCCGCTACGGCGGATCCCTATCGCACCTGCGGCTCGACGACCTGCTCGGGTTGGCCTTGGCCGGGGCCTGCGAACGCGTCGGTGTTGATCGCGACCAGATCGAAGACATCATCGCCGGATGTGTGAACCCCGCGCATGAAGGCATGGGAGATCTCGCCCGCTGGGCAGCGCTGGCCGGCGGCTTCCCCGACCGGGCAGCGGGAGCCACCATCAACAGATTCTGCGGATCGTCACTGAGCGCCATGGCCATGATCGCCCATGCGATCAAGGCCGGCGACCTCGGTGTCGGGATCGCCTGCGGCGCCGAGTCGATGTCGCGCTCGGGGTTCGCGTACATGAAAGGCGAGGCCCCGTTCAGCCCGCGCGGACCCCAACTGCTCCTCGACACCATGTGGTCCGGCGCCGGCGGGCCACCCAACCCCATCTTGCTGGGCCGCAACGCCTACATCGGCATGATCGAAACCGCGCAGAATGTCGCCGATCGCTACCAACTCAGTCGCGAAGAGATCGACGCGTTCGCGCTGCGCTCCCAACAGCACGCCCGCGCCGCCCGCGACTCGGGCAGGCTGGCCAAAGAGATCATGCCCATCACGATCCCCGCGACCCGAAAGGCCCCGCACCGCACCGTAAGTCACGACGAATTCATCCGCGACGACACCACCCTGGAGCGGCTGGCTGCCCTACCCGCTCAGCCCGGGACGACCCAGATGACCGCCGGCAACTCCACACCGCTGTCCGACGGGGCCGCCGCGCTGATCCTGGCCTCCGCCGCTCGGGCCGACGACCTCGGCGTCGTCCCGCTGGCCCGGGTGGTGTCATCGGCCGTCTACGGCAACGATCCACTGCTGATGGGCATCGCGCCGGCCTGGGCGCTACCGCTGGCGCTGCGACGGGCGGGCTTGACCCCCGAACAGATCGACGTATGGGAAATCCACGAGGCCTTCAGTGCACAAGCCCTGGGTGTACTACGAGAGCTGCCCAACCAACTCGACGGATTCCAAGTTCCCGACGACAAACTCACCCCCAACGGGGGTGCCGTGGCCATCGGGCATCCGTTCGGCGCCACCGGCGTCCGTTACGCACTGACCCTAGCCACCGAACTGCGCGAACGAAATCTCCGCTACGGCGCCATCGGCGTGTGCATCGGCTCGGGCCAAGGCGTGGCAATGATTCTGGAAAATCCACAAGCCGCCTGACCGAACGTCACGCCCAACACTCAGTCATGGACTCCTCCCACCATCAAGCGCGGACCGTCCGCGTCGCGGCCTGCACCCTGCGAACCACGCTGGGCGATCCGGCCGCCAACGCACATGCTGTGCTCGACATCGCGCGCGAATGCCACGACGAACGCGCCGCTGTGGCGGTTTTCCCCGAACTAGCAATGACCGGCTACTCGCTCGACGACATCCTGTTGCAAGACGCACTTCTGGACGCCGTCGAAGACGAATTACAACGCATCACACAAGCTTCCGTGGAGCTAACGCCGGTTCTGGTGATCGGCGCCCCGCTGCGCTATCTGCACCGCATCTACAACACCGCCGTCGTGATACACCGCGGCCGCGTACTGGGCGTCGCGCCAAAGTCCTACCTACCGACCTACCGCGAGTTCTACGAACTTCGCCAGATGGCCGCTGGCGACGGCATATACGACGAAATCTCGTTGGGCCGCAGGACAACCCGCGTGCAAGCGCCGTTCGGTCCCGATCTGCTGTTCACCGCCGCCGACCTGCCCGGCTTCACGCTCCACGTTGAGATCTGCGAAGACATGTGGATCCCCATCCCGCCCAGCGCTCAAGCCGCCCTGGCCGGGGCCACTGTGCTGACCAACCTATCGGGAAGCCCCGTCACCATCGGCCGAGCCGACGACCGGTGCCTCCTGGCTCAATCGGCGTCGCTGCGCTGCGTCGCCGCGTACATCTACGCGGCGGCGGGGGAGGGCGAATCCACCACCGACCTCGCCTGGGATGGTCAAACGATGATCTGGGAAAACGGCGTGTGTCTAGCCCAACAACGCTTTTCAACCCAACCGCAATTTTGTAGTGCCGACGTCGACCTCGACCTTTTGTGCTCAACGAGGCGACAGTCCGGCATATTCGACGCGAATCGCAAACACCATCACCTCAGCCGGGCCAGGTTCCGCGAAGTCAGGTTCATTCTGGACCCAGCGATGAGTCTCCGCTCTTGAACCTCGACAAGTAGCACATGTGGCGCAGGAACGTACCGTCCGAAGGTGACCCGTAGGGCTAGCCAAAAATAGCTGGCTGCAATCAATTTCGCGCTGGGGGAGCGGCGTCAATGTCGCGGTTGGGACGTCCCTGAACACCACCGCGAGGGGCTGCTCGGTCGGGATTAGCGAGTGCGCGGGCGCGCGTCCGACTACGTGGGTGCGCGGCGTCCCACTGCGCCTCGATGCGGTTCACGCGGCGATTCTCCACGACGAGCCACAGCGCTCCGGCGGCCGCGCCGAGAATGGCGATGAGCACCGTGGTGGAAAGCCATTCGTAATGTCGATAGGCGGCAGTTGCCGCCGTGCTGATCAGCCCGAACATCGCTACGACCAGCAGGATCAACCCTGGCCAGAAGAAGTTGTCCTTCATCGCGATACCCGCGTGCGGTTGCGTGGTCCGCGAGTGATCCGTCGGATCGTCATGCGTGTCGCCCATCACCGCTCCCTCCGTCGTTGGACGAGATATCAAATGTTTACTCACTGCGCGGACCCTGGCGAAATGCAGAATCTCGACCGGACCACCGAAAGACATCGGTTAGAGCCGGCGTGTATTTGGTCAGGTCGGGTCGGCCCCCTCGCGGATGAGCAGCTCGGGCAGCGTAATCGCCCCAATCGTTGTCACGAGCCACACAACCACCGTCGTGGCGAGCCAGGACGCGATGCCGTCAATAGTGAGTCCGTGCGTCAATACCGACGCGAGGATCAACGCGACGATCGTCAACGCAAGGCCGGTGCCCCCAAGTAGCAGCGACGCGTACCGATGAGGCAATTTCAAGATCGACAAGGACAGGATCGCCTGCGTAACCACGAATACCGCTGCCCCGACGATGAAGCCCGGCGCCGACAACAAAACTCTGGGAACAATCCACGCCGCAATCAACAGTCCGATCGCCCACGATGCCAGAAGCAAAGCTCCCCGCAGCAGGATTTGCCTCGTGGCAATGAGCGTAGGTCGCTGGGCTCGGGCTGGGCGAACAACAGCGATGAGGCCGCCCAAACCCACGGCCAGGAGGAGCAACCGGCATCGACACCGGGACCGCGTGGTCGCCGTCGTGCTGGTACTCATGCCCGACCGTCTGTGGTTCGCACCAGGGTTCGTAACCGTTGGCGCCCGCGGCGCAGACGTGACATGACGTTGCCTTCGCAGCACGCCAGGATCCCGGCAATGTCTCGGCACCCGAGTCGTGCGTTATCGCGATAGTAAACAGCCGGCCGGAATTGCAGGGGAGGTGTCACCAGCGCGTCGGCGAGTTCGATGTCGGACAACGCATCGAGCGCCTCGACTTGTTCCGATTGTGGCGCTTGCGAGGACTGCTGATCATGGGCGGCCAGTCGCCGGTCGGTGATGTGGTCGCAGAGGTACTCGCTTGGGCGGTGTTGCGCGCGGCGCAGACCATTGATGTAGGTGTTGGTCATGATGCGAAACAGCCACGCCCGAAGGTTGGTGTCCTCGGAGAAGGTGTTGAACCCGGTGTAAGCCCTCAATATCGTTTCTTGCACGAGATCTTCGGCGTCCACGGCGTTGCGGGTCAGTCCGCGGGCGCGGTCGTTGAGTTGATTCAGATGCGGGAGCGCGTTGTTGACGAACCGCGTGGTCAGCTCTGAGTCGCGCGAAGCGACCAGTGAGTAGCTACCTGCCAGGTGGTCAACCGTTGTTGCCATGGGCATATCCTGGCTATGGGCAGGGTGAGTTGTCACCGTCCGGGCCGCCGAATCACCCGGGTGATTCGGCCGCAACGCCTTTCGGCTCCCGCCGTACCGAATTCCAGCTTCCCGCTCAGGATCGAAACGCCTGCTGGCAGGCGCTGTGTATGACCGAATCGTTCCGCGCATACCGACAGATCGGTACGCCAGCCCTTCGGATGACGGGAAACACGCCGGGATAGACCGGCATAGTTACGTGTTTCGGCGAGCGCCGAGCGACCCCATATCCCAACCCCCAGGCCGTTGTCTGCGTAGGCCGTTTGGGCGATCCAACCATCGACCTCGCCGGAGCAGCATCGCCAGCGAGCGTTCGTGACCAATGCGAGCTAGAAGCGTTAGCGCTACGGAACCGGTCGCGGCCACTGCGGGCGCGGTAGTGGGGCATCGGGCGGTGGCCGCAGCCTGTCCAGCACCACACGCAGCGGTGGCCAGGTGGCTCGGCCGCGGCGGGTCACCGCGTACGCGGTCAGGATGGGGTTGGCATCGGCAAGGGGCAGTACCTTGACGCCGCGACCGGCGGGCCGTCCGATCGGAAGCAGGCCGACGCCGTATCCCGCTACGATCAGGTCCTCGACCAGGTCGAGGCTGTCGATCTGGTGGGCGATCTTGGGCGAGAAACCTGTCATCGCTGCGAGTGTTCGCACCGCGTCTTCGTCAGCGGTGTTGCGGGAGTTGACAATCCACGTGTGGTCCGCATAGTCGGAGATGTTGGCAGGGCCGTCGGCAGCATCGATGGGAACGCCGAGTCCCCAGGCGACGCTCCAGAGCGGCATCGTCTCCAGCACCGGGCTGAATGATGCCGGAGCCAGGTTGTAGTCGTATGCCAGGGCCAGGTCCAGGTCGTCGTCGGTGAGCAGTGCAAAGGCCTCGATGGGTTCATACTCACTGATCACAAAGTCGACCTTTGGATAGCGCTGCGCGAGGTCGGCGACGATCGGGAATAGCGACAGACGCAGGCCGGTGGCGAAGCCGCCCACCCGCACCGTGCCCGCAGGCTCCGCTTCCGGGTCGAGGTCCAACCGCGCGGCGTCGACGGCTGCCAGGATCGTGACGGCATGGTCGGCCAGGCGCTGGCCGGCCGGCGTGAGGCGCACCCGGCGCCCCTCGGGCTCGATGAGTTGGGCACCGGTTTCCTTTGCGAGAGCGGCGATCTGCTGCGACACCGTCGACGTGGTGAGGTGGTGTATCTCCGCGACCGCTCGCATGGAGCCCAATCGCGACAACGACAGCAGCAACTGCAGGCGGCGTGTGTCCACGCACAAGATTGTTCAGGATTCTTGAACGATTTGTCGACATACTGGCCGAATGGCCGAACAGTAGTGCCGTCTGGCACAGCGACTAGGGTTTGTCGCGTGGACTTGATGCTCGGAATCGACATGGGCACGGGGAGCACGAAGGGTGTCCTCGTCGACACGTCGGGTTCGGTGATTGCCTCCGAGACCATCGCCCATTCGATGAACCTGCCGCGCCCGGGTTGGGCCGAAGTCGACGCCGAGGCGTTGTGGTGGCGCGAGGTGTGCGCGATCAGCACCACGTTAATGGCGCAGAAGCCCAGTGGCGCGGTGCTGGCGGGCATGTGTGTCAGCGGCGTCGGTCCGTGCCTGGTGTTGTGCGACGCGGACTTGACACCGTTGCGACCCGCCATCCTCTACGGTGTCGACACTCGAGCTATCGACGAAATCGCGTCGCTCACAGCTGAATTCGGCGAGCAGAACATCCTCGAGCGGGCTGGCACATTGTTGTCGAGCCAAGCCGTCGGCCCGAAGCTGGAATGGGTGCGCAGGCACGAACCGCAGGTCTTCGAGCAGGCCGCCGGCTGGTACGGCTCGAATTCCTACATTGCCGCGAAGCTGACGGGCGAGTACGTGATGGACCATCACACCGCCAGCCAGTGTGATCCGCTGTACGCAACTCGTGAGTTCGACTGGAATCACGAATGGGCGCAGCGCATCTGCGGGCATCTGCCGCTACCACGCCTCGTTTGGCCGGGTGACGTGGTGGGCACCGTCTCTCCCGCGGCGGCCACTGCGACAGGCATCCCCGCCGGCACGCCTGTCGCCGCGGGCACCGTCGACGCGTACTCGGAGGCGTTCTCGGTCGGCGTTCGCCGTCCTGGCGACCAGATGTTGATGTACGGATCGACGATGTTCCTGGTGCAGATCATCGACGAGTACTACTGCGACCCCACGTTGTGGACCACCGCGGGCGTTGACCATCAGAGCCTCGCGCTGGCCGCTGGCACTTCAACGGCGGGAAGCCTGATCGGCTGGCTACAGAGCGTCACCGGTGGCGCGTCGTTCGAGGACTTGATGGCCGAGGCGCAGTCGGTGCCGCCAGGCTGTGAAGGACTGTTGGTGTTGCCCTACCTGGCAGGTGAACGGACGCCGGTGTTCGACCCGCAGGCCCGCGGCGTTGTCGCCGGACTCACGCTGCGCCACGGACGTGGACATCTGTTTCGCGCTGCCTACGAAGGCATTTCGTTCGGAATCCGACAGATCCTCGAACGCTTCGACGACGCCCATACCGGCACGCGGACCGTCGCTGTCGGCGGTGGCCTGCGCAGCCCGATCTGGGCGCAGACCCTCAGCGACATCACTGGACGACCACAGTTGGTCCCCGAACAGGCGATCGGCGCCAGCTACGGCGACGCCCTTCTGGCCGCGATCGGCGTCGGCCTCGTCCCGCCGACCACGAACTGGGCGAAGATCGCCCGCGAAATCAAACCGAATCCGCGCAACCGTGACCTCTACGACGACCTGTACGCGACATGGCTGGAGCTGTACCCGGCCACGAAGAGCCAGGTGCACCGCCTGGCCGCGACCGACGCGAACGACGCCGAAGGCGCAGCGAAGCTATAGCAGCTCAATGACTGCTAGGGAGCCGCGCATCATCGTCCTCGACACGGCAGACTCAAAGCACCATGACCTCGAAAACGAAAAGAGCACGACTATGAGCATGGCCTATCTCGCGCAACCAGAGCAGCAGCAACAACTGGAATGGCTCGATGGCAGCACACTGGCGATCCTGCTCGACGGCAAGGCTACCAACGGCCAGTTGATGATCGGACGCTTCGATGTCAGCGAGGGCGAAGCGCCGCCCTACCACAAGCACACGCGCGAGGACGAGGTGTTCATGCTGATCAAGGGCACCGCTTTAGTCTGGTGCGATGACCAGGAGATGGAATTGTCCGAGGGCGGAATCGTTTACTTACCCAAGGAGATTCCACATGCATACCGCATCACTTCCCGTAAGGCTGATCTGCTGATGATTAATACCCCGTCAGGAATCGAAGGCATGTTCCGCTATGCGGGTCGCGATAAGTCAGCGCCGCGCCCGGACGGCTTTGAGATCCCGCCGGAGCTTCTCACCGAAGCATCGCAACAGTTCGGGCAAGTCATCCTTGGTCCACCGCGCTGACCGACCCAATAACCTCGGCATAACCCTCTAAACGCGACCGGATTTTCGCAACGCAGCCAAAGCGCCTACGTCCCGCCCGACGAACAGAAGCCGCCTACTACGCTCAAGCCCAGACGTCCCAGCCGGCGATGTCTCAACAATGAAGCCGGCATCAAACCCGGGGCGGTTCAAACCGAGCGACGACCGAGCGTGTCGCTGAGTAGTCGCTCAGAGGCGGGCGCAAAGTACACCGCCTGGCGTCCGCCTGGCCGCGGGCGGAGCTCAACCCATCGTGTAGCCGCCGTCGACAGGAATGTCGACGCCGTTGATCATGCTCGCAGCATCGGAGGCCAGCCACACCACGGTGTCAGAAACCTCGCGGGGAACGGCAAAGCGGCCGAGCGGAATTCGCGCAATCATCGGCGCAGCCTTGGCCTGCTCGCCCCACACGCGTTGGCCCATCTCGGTGAGCACCACAGTCGGACACACCGAATTCGCGCGGATGCCGTGCGGCCCAAGCTCTCTGGCCAGCACCTTGGTCGCCATCACCAGCCCCGCCTTGGACGCGCAGTATGCATAGTGGTCGGGCAACGGAGCCAATGCCGCCGCCGACGCGACGGTGATGATCGACCCGCGAGTGCCCTGGGCGACCATCGCGGCGCCCACCGCCGACGCCAGCAGCGCGGGCGCGCGCAGGTTCACCGCGATCGTCGCGTCGAACAAGTCGGGATCGGTGTCGACCACCGGCTGAGGGTGCGAGATGCCCGCGTTGTTGACCAGAACATCCAGCCCGCCGAACGCCTCGCCGGCACGCACGGCAAGCTCGGCCGGCCCTTTAGGCTGCGCGAGATCAACTGCGGCGGTGTGAATCTCAGACCCATACTCATCGGCCAGCGCAACACGCATCGTGCTGAGCTCCGTCTCGTCCCGCCCGCTGAGCACCAGGCTTGCGCCCGCTGATGCGAACGCCCGCGCGACGTCTGCACCGATGCCTTTTGTGGCTCCGGTGATGAGTGCCCGTTTGCCATCCAGCCGAAGGGCGCCGGCGTAGCGGGGATCTTCAAGCGTCGTCATGCACCCTCAATGCTTTCGAGGATCGCCGTGGCGGTGGCCGGATCGGTCACTAGTTGGTTGAAATAACCGCCCTTGGCGCCGGCGACGAGGGAGTCGATCTTCTCTCGGCCGACGGCCACCGCGATGGTGACCGGCACGTGCCGCAGAGTCTCGAGCTCGACAGCGATGAGACGGTCGCTGCCTTCGAAATCGATTCCGTCGCCCGCGCGGTCGAAGAAACGTGAGCAGACGTCACCGACGGAGTCCCGCAACGAGTTCGACACTGTAGGCACGAACGACGGAATGTCAGAACGCATCAGCGGCGGCGCACCGACGCCCATGAGTGCGCACCGTGCACGCGGCCACAGCTGGAGCACCCGCTGAATGCTGGGGTCATTGATCAGTGACGGATGCAGTTCCGGCCCGGGCAGCGCTGGAGCGAACAGATAATTCGGGCGGCCGCCGATCCGATTGGCGACCAACCGCGTGATCTCGTTCGTCTGATACCACTCCTCGGGTTGGTCGTTGCCGCCGACGGTGGGTGCGACGAGGACGCCGGGCAACGAGACCAAGTCATACTGCGCGACCTCGTAGACCGTGCGGCCGGACGACACCAGAAGCACGTCGCCGGGCAGCAGTCCGGCCGCCGACAGCGCACGACCGACAGCGGGTGCCAGTGCGCCTCCCATCACGTCGAGGATCGACCGACCGGGTCCAGGATTCGGCAACGGATGACTGAGATACACCTTCGTCAGTGCAAGTGCGCGGGTTAGCCGGTCGGCGACATCGCCGGACGCGACTTCGGCCGGCGGCACCACTTCGATGCGGACGATGCCGCGCCGCTTGGCCTCCGCCAGCAGCCGGCTGACAGTTGCCCGGCTCGTGCCCAACTGCGCCGCGACCTCAGCTTGAGTCGCGTCCTCGCTGTAGTACAGCTTTGCTGCTGAGTACAGGAGGGATGCCGGGAAATGGCCGGCTTCGGCGTCGGACGCGGGGCTGTCGACGCCTGTCGGTTGGGTTGGCTGTGCGGACCGAGGCACGTGACGAGTATGACACTGAACATCTGTTCGCGGCCAAATTTCGATGAACATTTGTTCTGGACATATGTGCATACGTTGATTTAGTGTGACTGCAACCACATCGATATCTCAACGTGACCAGCCGCTGAGCCGAACGGACAGCTCGATCAGAGGAGCAGAAGATGCCCGATCAGATCCCCGAGAAGATGCAAGCGGTCGTTTGTCATGGGCCACACGACTACCGGCTCGAAGAGGTCGCGGTGCCGGAACGCCGGCCGGGGGAGGCGCTGATCAAGGTCGAGGCCGTCGGCATCTGTGCCAGCGATCTGAAGTGTTACCACGGCGCTGCGAAGTTCTGGGGCGACGATAGCCGCCCGGCGTGGGCGGAAACCATGGTCATTCCCGGCCACGAATTCGCCGGCCGCGTAGTGGAACTCGATGACGAGGCCGCCAAACGCTGGGGCATTGCGGTGGGGGATCGAGTGGTTTCCGAACAGATCGTCCCGTGCTGGCAGTGCCGGTACTGCAGACGCGGTCAGTACCACATGTGCCAGCCGCACGACCTCTACGGCTTCAAGCGGCGCACTCCTGGCGCGATGGCCAGCTACATGGTGTATCCCGCGGAAGCGTTGGTGCACAAGGTGTCCGGCGACATCCCCGCGCACCACGCCGCCTTCACCGAACCGCTGTCGTGCTCGCTGCACGCGGTCGAACGGGCCCAGATCACCTTCGAGGACACGGTGGTGGTCGCAGGGTGCGGGCCGATCGGCCTCGGCATGGTCGCAGGCGCGCGAGCCAAGAGCCCGATGCATGTGATCGCGTTGGACATGGCGCCCGAGAAACTGAAGCTCGCCGAGGGCTGCGGCGCCGACATCACGATCAACATCGCCGAACAGGATGCGGTCGCCATGGTGAAGGACCTGACCGGCGGCTACGGCGCCGACGTCTACCTCGAAGGAACGGGCCATCCATCGGCGGTTCCTCAGGGGCTGAACCTGTTACGCAAGCTCGGTCGATACGTGGAGTATGGCGTGTTCGGCAGCGACGTGACCGTCGACTGGAGCATCATCAGCGACGACAAGGAACTCGACGTGCTGGGCGCTCACCTCGGGCCGTACTGTTGGCCCGCTGCGATCCAGATGATCGAAAACGGCGTGCTGCCCATGAACGACATATGCACGCACCAGTTGCCGCTGACCGAATTCCAGAAGGGACTCGACCTGGTGGCCAGCGGACAAGAGTCGGTCAAAGTCTCCCTGATCCCGGCATAGCGAGGCGATCCGATGACACGCGATTTCACTGGGCGACCGATGTCGCGCCGAAACATGTTGGCGGCCATGGGCTTGGCTGGCGCCGCGGTTGCGAGCATCCCCGTGCTCGGTGCCTGCGGTGTCGGCGGCAAGGCCAGCGCTCCCAACGGAGCCGCCGATGTCAGTGGTGGTTTCGATTGGAAGAAGGTGTCGGGCACCACGATCAACATCCTGCAGACCCCGCACCCTTACCAGAAGTCGTATCAGCCGCTGCTGAAAGAGTTCACCGAACTCACCGGGATCAACGTCAACGTCGACCTGGTACCCGAGGCTGACTACTTCACCAAGCTCAACACAGAACTCGCAGGCGGCACCGGTAAGCACGATGCCTTCATGCTCGGCGCCTATTTCATCTGGCAGTACGGGCCTGCGGGTTGGATCGAGGACCTGCACCCGTGGCTGCAGAATTCCGCGGCCACCGGTCCGGATTACGACTTCGAGGACATCTTCGAGGGGTTGCGCACTTCCACTCGTTGGGATTTCACCGCGGGCAACCCGCTGGGCAGCGGCGGGCAATGGGCCATCCCGTGGGGTTTTGAGAACAACGTTGTCGCCTACAACAAGACGTACTTCGACCAGCGCGGCATCAAGAAACTGCCGGACCGCTTCGACGACTTCATCCAACTGGCGGTCGACCTCACCGACCGTTCCGCGAACCGGTATGGCATCGCGACGCGCGGATCGAAGTCCTGGGCGACCATCCACCCCGGCTTCATGACGCAGTACGTCCGCGAGGGCGCCGTCGACTACACGTTCAAGAACGGCGAGTTGGTCGCCGAGATGGCCAGCGACAAGGCCGTCGACTTCACCCGCAAGTGGATAGAGATGCAACATAAGGCAGGGCCGACGTCGTGGACCGCCTACGAATACCCGAACGCCACAGGCGATCTCGGCGACGGCAAAGCGATGATGGTGTACGACGCCGACAGCGCCACCTATCCGAAGAACCAGCCCGGCGCGAGCGCCCAGGCGGGACACCTCGGCTGGTACGCCGGGCCGGCCGGACCGGATGGCAACTACAGGACTAACCTGTGGACGTGGAGTTGGGCGATGAATGCCAACTCCCGCAACAAACTTGCGGCGTGGCTGTTCATTCAGTGGGCCACCGGCAAGGACTCGCTGAACAAGGCCGTCGAGGGCGGCACATATGCCGACCCGGTGCGCAAGTCGGTGTTCGACACCACGTTCAAGCGAGTGGCGGCCAGCCAACCCGGCTATCTCGAGGCGTTCGAGACCGTGATCGGTTCGTCGAAGATTCAGTTCACCCCTCAAAAGAAGTTCTTTGACACCACCAAGGACTGGGCGGTCGCGCTGCAAGACATCTACGGCGGCGATGACGCGGCGTCTCGTCTGCGCAGCCTCGCGAAGACGAACACCTCCAAGGTCAACCTGTAGGAGCTGCCCCATGACAACGCAGACATCCAAGGCCCCGGCGGGCACGTCGCAACAGCCCGCCCAGACCGCCCCCCACACCCTGCCCGAGGTGCCGACCTGGCGCCGCAAATTGCGGCCCTACCTGTTGTCGATCCCCGCCGTCGTGATCGTGATCGGCATTCTCTACCCATTCGTGGTCGGTGCGTACTACGCCTTCCTCAACTACGCCGCGGTGAACCCCCACCCGCACTTCGTCGGGCTCGACAACTTCAAATCCGTTCTGGGCGACCAGATCTTCTGGCAGAGCGTGACAGTCACCGGCATCTTCGCGCTGGTTGCGACGGCGGTCGAAACGGTGCTCGGCGTCGGACTGGCGCTGCTGCTCAACCGCTCCAGCACCATCGGCAGGCTCTTCGAGAGGGTGCTGATCGTCCCGCTGATGATCGCGCCGGTGATCGCAGGCGTGATCTGGAAGCTGATGTTCAACCCGCAGTTCGGCATCCTCAATCACGTTTTGGGACTGGGCAGCACGTTCGACTGGTTGTCGGGCACCACCGCGCTGTGGTCGGTGATCCTGGTCGACGTCTGGATCTTCACGCCGTTCGTCGCGATCCTGGTACTCGCGGGCATCCGATCACTGCCAAAGGAACCCTTCGAGGCATCCGAGGTCGACGGCGCCAGCTGGTTCTACATGTTCCGCAAGCTCATGCTGCCGATGCTCTGGCCGTACATCTTGGTGGCGGTGATCTTCCGGTTCATGGACAACCTGAAGGTGTTCGACCATATCTATGTGCTGACGGCCGGCGGCCCGGGCGTCGCGACCCGAACGCTGCAGATCGGTGCGTTCGAGGACTCGATCATCAACCTCGACTACTCACGCGGCAGCACTTACATGCTGCTGCTGTGGATCATCGTGTTCATCACAGCGCGCTATCTCGTGAGCGTGCTCGGGAAGGCGCAGCGTCGCGCTGCGGGAGCGGAGTCCTGACCAATGGCACTCAAATTGTCCAAGCGCGAACTACTTCCAGGTGAGAAACGGCTCTCGATCGGCTCGGTGGCCGCCGACGCGGGCCTGCTCTTCTGGTTCATCTTCTCGCTGTTCCCGATCGCGTGGATGGTGTTGCTCGCGCTGAAGAACGCCGAACAACAGACGACGACGTACTTCCAGTTCAGCCCCACCTGGTCGAACTTCGCGACGGTCCTCTCGGACAAGGGAACGGAGATGACCAGCGTCGACTTCAAGGCGTCGCTGCTGACCAGCCTGATCAACTGCGGCGGCGCGGTGATCGTGTCTCTGGTGATCGGCATTCCCGCAGCATATGCGGCCGGCCGCTGGCAGTACCGGGGCAGCAATGACTTGATGTTTCAGATGCTTTCGTTCCGGTTCGCGCCGGAGTTGATGGTGATCGTCCCGCTGTTCGTGATCTACAACCAGATCGGCCTGTTCGATACCAAGGTCGGCATGATCTGGGTGCTGCAATTGGTCACCATGCCGCTGGTGGTCTGGATCCTGCGATCGTATTTCCAGGACCTGCCGGAGGATCTCGAGCAGGCCGCGCTGCTCGACGGCTACACCCGCAGGCGCGCCTTCTTGATGGTCGCCCTGCCGATGGTGCGGCCGGGCATCGCTGCGGCGGCGCTGCTGGCCTTCATCTTCGCCTGGAACAACTACGTGTTCCCGCTGATCCTTGCCGACACCAATGCCGGCACCGTAACGGTGGCCATCACCAAGTTCCTCGGTGGCGGCGGTCAGGCCTACTACAACCTGACCGCGGCGGCGGCGATCATCGCCGCGCTTCCGCCCCTGATCCTGGCGCTGACCATTCAGCGCTACCTGGTGCGGGGCCTGTCATTCGGGGCGGTGAAGGCCTGATGTCAACGGTCACGATTTCCGATCTGCACAAGTCGTTCGGAAAAACCAAGGCTGTCAACGGGATTTCGGTCGACATCGCCGACAGCGAGTTCTTCGTCATCCTCGGTCCCAGCGGGGCAGGCAAGACCACGACCTTAAAGTCGATCGCCGGCCTGATCGATATCGACGGCGGGCTGGTCAACATCGGCGGCAACGACGTCACCAACGTCGAGCCCTACCACCGCAATGTCGCGATGGCATTCGAGAGCTACGCGCTCTACCCGCAGAAGACAGTGAGTGAGAACCTGGCGTCACCACTGAAATCGGGCCGCACCGGTAAGTACTCGGAGAGTCAACGCACCGAGCGCATCGACCAGGTCACGACCACGTTGGGCATCAACCAGCTGCTCAACCGTTTCCCGCGGGAGCTATCGAACGGACAGCGCCAGCGGGTGGCGCTGGGCCGGGTGCTGGTCCGGCCCGCCGACATCTACCTGCTTGACGAGCCGCTGAGCCACCTCGACGCCAAACTACGGGCGGCGATGCGGGCCGAACTCAAACAACTCGGCGCGATGTCGAACACCACCACTCTCTACGTCACGCACGACTACCAGGAGGCGCTGGCTCTCGGCGACCGCATCGCCGTGATGCGCGAGGGCAGGCTGGTACAGATCGGCACACCGCAGGAGGTCTGGCGACGGCCCGCCGACACGTTCGTTGCCCGCGCGCTCGGGCAGCCGGAAATCAATATCCTCGACGGTGTCGTCGACGACGGCCGGATACGCCTTGGCAACGGCTCATTCGACGTCCCGGTCCCGGCCTACACGCAGTGCACGCGCGGCGATCGTGTACGAGTCGGCCTGCGGCCCTGCGATATTCACGTCGTCGGTGCCGACACGAACGGGTCGGGGATGCGCGGTCGCGTGGTCCTGGCGGAGCGCCTCGGCCGCAATGTCGAGCTGACCGTCGATGTCGGCGGTGCCCAGCTGATCGTGCTCGCCTCCGGGCGGGAAGGCGTCGGGGAGGGCGCCCAAATCGCGATGACCGTCGCGGATTCCGACATCCACGTCTTCGCTGCCGGCGAGGGTGACACCCCACGGCTAGGCCGCGAGTCCACATTGGAGGCAGCACAGTGAGTGTGACAACGACTCGATCGCGCGCCCGGAACTCGGCCCACACGTCGGACACCGCACAGAGTCTGACCCTGGCCGACCTGGTCAAGACCTACTCGTCGCGGGGCAGGGAAAGCGTCACAGCGGTCAAGGGCATCGACCTATCCATCGACGCGGGCGAACTGGTCGCCCTGCTGGGCCCGTCCGGCTGCGGTAAGACCACCACCCTGCGGATGATCGCCGGATTGGAAACGGTGACAAGCGGTTCCATTCGCATCGGTGACCGGGAGATCTCCCAGCTGCCCCCAGCCAAGCGTGGCATCGGTGTGGGTTTTGAGAGCTACGCGCTGTACCCGCCGATGTCCGTCCGCGAGAACCTGCTGTACGGCCTGAAGGCACGCAAGGTCAAGGGCGCCGAGCAGATCGTAGCGTCCATCAGCCGCCGACTGGATATGGACGACATGCTGGAGCTCCGGCCGGCCGGCTTGTCCAGCGGCCAGAAACAGCGCGTGGCATTGGCCCGTGCCCTGGTGCGCAACCCACCAGTGCTGCTGCTGGACGAGCCGCTCAGCCACCTCGACGCGTCCGCACGGCAGCGTGTTCGTCGTGAACTCAAGGTCCTACAACGCGAATTCGGGTACACCACGATCGTCGTCACCCACGATCAGGTCGAGGCGCTGTCGCTCGCCGACCGGCTCGCCGTGATGGACGCCGGGGTCGTGCAACAGTTCGGCACCCCCGATGAGGTGTTCGACGACCCGGCGAACCTGTTCGTCGCGGAGTTCGTCGGGGAACCTCAGATGAACGTCTTGCGTGGGGTGGCGCGAGTCAGCGCCGGCCGAGTGCGGGTCGAGATCGGTTCCAATGCAGGGAGTCTGGACACCGTTGTCGCCGACGTGCCCGACGGTATCCGCGTCAAGGTCGGCATCCGACCACAGGACTGCGCGATCAGCAATGATCCCGCGGAGGGCATCATGACCACCGTCGCCTATTTCGAGCATCTGCTCGAGTTCGGCCTCGCAACCACCACGGTCACCGGCGTCGAGGAAGGCATCGTCGTGCAGACCCCTGCCATCGACAGTTACGAACCGGAGCAGCGAGTGGCGGTGACTGCTGCGCCCGAGCGCGTCTACCTGTTCGACATGGAATCCGGAAAACGACTTCGATGACTAAGCTTTTCAACGATCCCGCACGGTTCACCGAGGACATGCTTGTCGGCTTCCTCGACGCCAACGCTTACTATGTGGCCGGTGTGCCCGGTGGCGTAGTGCGCGCTCACACGACCCGGCCGGGCAAGGTGGCCGTGGTGATCGGCGGCGGGTCCGGCCACTATCCGGCATTCTGCGGAACCGTCGGTCCCGGGTTCGCTGATGGTGCGGTGGTAGGCAACATCTTCACCTCACCGTCCACCGACGAGGCCGCCTCGGTGGCGCGCGCCGCGCACGGTGACGCCGGAGTCTTGTTGACGACGGGCAACTACGCCGGCGACGTGATGAACTTCGGTCTGGCGGTCAGCCAACTGCGCAGCGAGGGCATCGAAGCACACTACTTCGCCGTGACCGACGACGTTGCCAGCGCACCGAAGGGCGAGGAAGCGAAACGGCGCGGTATAGCAGGCGATTTCACCGTCTTCAAATGCGCCAGCGCCGCGGCCGAGGAGGGGCTGGATCTCGCCGAGGTGGTCCGGGTGGCCGGGGCGGCCAATGCCGCGACCCGCACCTTGGGCGTCGCGTTCGACGGTTGCACGCTGCCAGGCGCCGACCATCCTCTGTTCACTGTCCCGGACGGACAGATGGGACTCGGCCTCGGTATCCACGGCGAACCCGGTGTCGCCGAGGAGTCGATGCCGAGCGCTGCCGGTCTGGCGGCAACCCTTGTCGAAGGTGTGCTGGGTCACCGGCCGGACACGCCGTCACAACGAATCGCCGTGATCCTCAACGGACTTGGTCGCACCAAGTATGAAGAACTGTTCGTCGTGTGGGGTGAGGTGGCGCGTCTACTGCGCGACGGTGGCTATGAAATCGTCGAGCCCGAAGTGGGGGAGCTCGTAACCAGTCTGGACATGGCCGGCTGCTCGCTGACCGTGATGTGGCTGGACGACGAACTCGAAAAGTACTGGACCGCACCGGCTGACACCCCGGCTTACCGCAAAGGTGCCATTACGGCCGGGCGTCAAATGGATGAGAGGCGAGGCGCAGCGGACGCCGACGCCGCTACCACCACACCGCAACCGGGTGACCTGTCCGACCTAGAGGGCCGCAGGGGCGGCCAGCTCGTTGCGCGAGCGCTGGAGGCGATGGCTGGGATGCTGGCCGACGCCGAAGATGAACTCGGCCGCATCGACGCGATCGCCGGCGACGGTGATCACGGTCGCGGGATGGTGAAGGGCTCGGCCGCTGCCAGCGAGGCCGCCGCGAAAGCTGTCGACGAGGGCGCTGGACAGGGCTCGGTGCTAACCGTGGCGGGCAGGTCGTGGGCCGCGAAGGCCGGTGGCACTTCGGGTGTGCTGTGGGGCGCGATGCTGAGCGCGCTCGGAGCGCGACTTGGTGACCGCGGCAGACCGGATTCGGCAACGATCGCCGCAGGCGTGCGAGACGGGTACGACGCGTTGATCCGGCTCGGCGGGGCGGCGCCGGGGGACAAGACGATGCTCGATGCGCTGTTGCCGTTCGTGGAAGAACTCGAGGAGCGGGTCGCCGAGGGCGAACCGTGGCAAAAGGCCTGGCGCACAGCGGCAGAAACCGCCGCCAAAGCGGCGCGCGCGACGGCGGAGTTGCGTCCCAAGGTCGGGCGGGCGAGACCGCTCGCCGAACGCAGCGTCGGCACACCCGACGCCGGAGCGACATCGCTCGCCATGTGTGCACGCACCGTCGCGGACTGCTTCACGTTAGCCGCGAAAGGGGGCCTCTGACATGATGTCTCGCTTGCGGATCGTTATCGGTTCTGATGACGCCGGATACGAGTACAAGGAGGCGCTGAAGGGTGACCTGTCCGCCGACACCCGCGTCGCGGAAGTCACTGATGTCGGTGTCGGCGCCGACGAGGACACCGACTACCCGCACGTGGCGGTGGCGGCGGCACGGCTGATCGCCGAGGGCAAGGCCGACCGGGCCCTGCTGGTCTGCGGAACGGGGCTAGGTGTCGCGATCAGCGCCAACAAAGTGCCCGGCATTCGCGCCGTCACCGCGCACGACAGCTTCTCCGTTGAGCGGTCGGTGCTGTCGAACAACGCCCAGGTGCTGTGTTTCGGCCAGCGCGTCATCGGCCTCGAGCTCGCGCGTCGGTTGGCTCGCGAATGGATTGGGTACGAGTTCGACCCGCAGAGCGCATCGGCCGGCAAGGTCGAAGCGATCGAAGAATACGAGCCGGCCACGCAGTAGGTTCGCACCTTTTGGTGACATCGCCGGTGCCCGCTGACCTGTGACTTTCCCTGTGCATCTCACGGCGATTCCAACGCGGTGCGCAATTTCTTGCCCAGCCTGCTTGCCGGTACCTAGAGTGATCCACATCACTCTGTCGATGTCGGCGGTGGCCCGCCGGCCGAAGGAATGCAGATGCGAACCAGTTCGTTCGTCGGCCCGCGAAGCGTGATATCGGCGGCACTGCTGCTCGTCTTGCTGGTGCTCTCTGGGTGTACCGCGGAGCGACACTGGGGTGGCAGCTCTCGCACCGGGGAAGGCGGGAAGATCAAGATCGGTCTGGTCACGAAGACGGAATCCAACCCATACTTCGTCAAGCTGCGTGATGCGGCCAGAGCCTCCGCCGACGCGCATGGCGCAGAGGTGCTCGCACTCGCCGGCAAGTTCGACGGCGACAACGAGGGGCAGGTCACTGCGATCGAGAATCTGGTGCGGCAGGGGGTGAGCGGCATCCTCATCACGCCGAGCAGCACTGGCGGGGTTCTCGGCGCTATCAAGTCGGCCAGGCAGCAGGGCGTCATCGTGATCGCGCTCGACACCGCAACCGAGCCGGAAACCGTTGTCGATGCCACCTTCGCCACCAACAACAAGCAGGCGGGGGTGCTCCTGGGTCAGTACATCAAGGCAAGGATGGGCAATACGCCACCGCAGATCCTCGCGATGGACCTCGACCCGAGTGCCAGCGTCGGTATCGCTCGCCACAACGGGTTCCTTGAAGGCATGGGATTGCCGCTTGACACTCCCGCGGTCATCGGCACGGCGCTCACCCAGGGCGATCAGAGCAAGGCGCAGCAGGCCATGGAAAACCTGCTGCAACGATCGGCGGCACAGGTCAATGTCGTCTACAACATCAACGAACCCGCGGCAAGGGGCTCCTACCAGGCCCTTGCCGGCGCCGGCCTCACATCGAAGGTTCTGGTGGGAGCCATCGACGGCAGTTGCTCAGGAATCGCGGACGTGAAGGCGGGCAAGTTCGTGGCAACCGTCATGCAGTTCCCCAAGAAGATGGCCGAGGACGGGGTGTCGGCCGTGGTCGACGCCGTCCATACCGGCAAGAGCCCCAGTGGATTCCACGACACGGGCGCGACGTTGATCACCGACCAACCGATCCCCGGCATCGCTTCCCAAGACTCCACTTGGGGTGCGGCGAATTGCTGGGGCTGAAACTCACTGCAGGGACGGCGGAATGGCGACCACACTAACCAGACTCGGTGATTCGCTGAAAAGCAACAACGCGGGCGTGGTGTTTGCCCGCAATCCAGCGCTCGGTCCAGCGGTGGCGCTGCTGATCGCGGTCGCGTTCTTCTCGATCGCCACGAACACGTTCTTCAACATCGACAACTTCTCCGCGGTGGTCAACCAGACAACCGTGATCGGCACGCTCGCGCTCGGCCAGACTCTGATAATCCTCACTGCCGGAATCGATCTCGCCAACGCGGCGATCGCCGTGTTCGGCACCATCCTGATTACCCAGCTGGTCAGCGGCGGACTTCCCTCACCGATCGGGCTGGCCGCAGGCATCATCGCATGCGGTGCGATTGCAATGGTGTCCGGACTGCTCGTCACGCAGTTGCGCTTACCTCCGTTCATCGTGACCCTGGGGATGCTGGCGGTGATGACCGCAGTCACCAACCTGTACAGCGGCGGCACCACGCACCCCGTTCCCGAAGGACTGCTCACCTGGTTGGGGACGCAGACCTACCTCTTCGGCGGCATTCCGATGACATACGGAATGGGCGTGACCGCAATACTATTCGCGATCGCCTGGGCAGCGCTGGCGAAGACAGCCTGGGGCCGGCACGTATACGCGATCGGCGACGATCCCGAGTCAGCCCGCCTGACCGGCATCAACGTGCGGGTCAACCTCGTGAGCGTGTACATCGTTGCCGGCATTATCTACGGTTTTGCGGCCTGGATCGCCATGGGCCGCACGCCAACCGCTGACCCCAACGCCTATCAGACCGGGAATCTGGACTCCATCACCGCCGTCGTCATCGGCGGCACCAGCCTGTTCGGCGGACGCGGCGGGGTCGCTGGAACGATCATCGGCGCATTGATCGTGGCCGTACTTCGCAGTGGCCTCACGCAGATGGGTATCGACTCGAATTATCAGAATCTTGCGACCGGTGTCCTCGTCATCGCCGCGGTCGCTTTCGACCAACTGACACGCCGGAGAATGTCATGAGCACTGCGTCCGACACAGCCGGTCCGGCCGTCGGTCCAGACACCGATCCCGTGCTGTCGGCTCGGGGCCTTGTCAAGCGGTATGGAAACGTCACCGCTATCCGCGGCTCCGATTTCGATCTGTTTCCCGGCGAAGTGCTGGCGATCGTCGGCGACAACGGGGCCGGAAAATCCAGCCTCATCAAGGCCTTGACGGGTGCGTTGATCCCGGACGCCGGAACGATCACGTTGAACGGCGAGGAGATCCGATTCGGATCGCCCGCCGACGCGCGCAACCGCGGCATCGAAACCGTTTATCAAACCCTCGCCGTCGCACCGGCACTCGACATCGCGACGAATCTGTTTCTCGGCCGCGAAATCCGTCGCCGTGGTCTGCTGGGACGGCTACACATACTCGACCGCAAGGCCATGCGAACCCAGGCAAAGGAACAACTCGACGCGCTCGGCATCGCCACCGTTCAGGACATCACTCAGCCGGTGGAGAGTCTTTCCGGTGGGCAACGGCAAGCGGTCGCCGTCGCGCGCGCCGCGATGTTCGGAAAGATGCTCGTGATCATGGACGAACCGACCGCCGCGCTCGGCGTCAGGGAAACCGAACACGTCTTGGATCTGATCAAACGAATCCGCGAAAAGGGCTTACCGGTCATCCTGATCAGTCACGACATGCCTGCCATATTCGAAGTCGCCGATCGTATTCATATTCATCGCCTCGGACGGCGCATCGGAGTTGTCGACCCCAAACAGGTCACGATGTCAGACGCCGTCGCTTTCATCACCGGCGCCACCGAGATCCCCTCGACCCCAACGCAAGGACCGGAGCACTAGCCCGCCGAACAACGCTACGGGGACTGCCACCATCACCACCACCAGCAGCAGTTTGATCCGCCGGAGCATCACATACCGTTCATGATTCATGAACGGTATGTCCAGAAAAATCACGTGGACGCGAACAGTTGCTGTGCCGTTCAATGCAGAGGTGACCACGAACCAGGCCCGCACCGGCGCCCTGATGGCGATGGGCTCGATGCTGTGCGTGCAGGTCGGTCTGGCGATCGCAGTGACGCTGATCGACCGCATCGGCGTGGAGGGCGCGGCGTGGCTGCGGCTGGCGTGGGCCGGCGTGCTGATGCTCGTGATCGTGAGGCCGAAGTTCACGGCGTTCACCTGGGCCACGTTCCGCGTGTGCGTGGTGCTCGGGGTGGTCACAGCGGCCGTCACGCTGCTGTTCATGGCAGCGCTCGACCGCATCCCGCTGGGCACCGCCAGCGCCATCGAATTCCTTGGGCCGCTCGGCGTCGCAGTCGCGCACGGAAAGGGCGGTCACCGCGTCGTCTGGCCGGGCCTGGCCGCGCTCGGCGTCGTTCTGCTGACCCAGCCGTGGGCCGGTGCCGTCGACCCGATCGGCGTCTTGTACGCGCTCGGCGCGGCCGCCTGCTGGGCTTGTTACATCCTGCTCACGCAGCGCGCCGGCGACGAGGTCTCCGGCATCAACGCGCTGGCAGTCTCGATGCCTGTCGCCGGTCTGGTCGCGACCATCGCCGTCGGTCCCGTTGTCCTGCCGCGGATGACGCCGGACATCTTGCTCATCGGCATCGGCCTGGCAATCCTGCTGCCGGTGGTGCCGTTCGCGCTCGAACTGATGGCGTTGCGCCGGTTGACCACCGCGGCGTTCGGCACGCTGATGGCTCTGGAGCCCGCGTTCGCGATGATCGTCGGCCTTATGGTGCTCCACCAAGTCCCCGGCCCGGCGGGCATCGTCGGCATCTGCTTCGTGGTGGCCGCAGGCATCGGTGCAGCCCGCACCGGTGCTCGCTCGTCGCCGGTGCCCGTCGAGGTCGGCTGATACTCTGCGCCACATGGCATCCGGAATCTTTGACACGCCCATCGTCGGAATCGTCAACAAACTGTTCGTCGGCTTGATTGACGCGCCCATCGTGGGACCGTTCGTGCGGCGCGGGTTGATCAACATTCGCTATGTCGGCCGACGCTCGGGTAAGACCATCGAGACGCCGGTCGGTTATCGGCGGTCCGGCGACACCATCACCATCAACGTCATGTCACCCGACGCGAAGTCGTGGTGGCGCAACTTCCTCGGCGAGGGCGGCCCGATCACACTGCTGAAGCTCGAGGGCGCCGACCGCGCCGGGCACGCGGTCGCCGACCGCGACGAGAATGGCCGCGTAAAGGTCACGGTCCAGCTCGACTAGCCCTCGATTCGCTTGCGCCGGTAAAGCGTTCCCACGGCGAGCAGGATAAGGCTGATCAGCAGGATGGCCGTCGCCAGCACGTTGATCTGTGGGGGCACCGCGGCCTTCACTGCGGCGTTCACGTACAGCGGATAAGTCACCGTCGACCCGCTGACGAAATACGTAATGATGAAGTCGTCGAGCGACAGCGCGAACGACAACATGCCGGCGGCCACAATGCCCGGAATGATCAGTGGCAGCGTCACTTTGAAGAACGTGCGAATGGGGCTGGCGCCGAGGTCCATGGAGGCGTCCTCCAGCGTCCAGTCGAACCCGCGCATCCTGGCGCGCACCGTCATCGCGATGAAGCTGATCTCGAACGCGATGTGCGCGATCAGGATCGTGGTGTAGCCGGCCGCCCAGCTCAGGTCGAGAAACAGGGTCAGCAGCGCCGCGCCCATCACCACCTCGGGGGCGGTGAGCGGCAGTATCAGGAACGTGTCGACCGCGGTGCGCCCCCGGAATCGTTGGCGCACAAGGGCTACGGCTACCAGTGAGCCCAACACGAGAGCGAAGGCGGTGGAGACCGCGGCGACGTTGAGGCTCAGCTTCAACGCGTCGGTCAGTGCCGGGTACTTGAAGGGATGCAGCCAGTTGTTCAGGGTGAAGCCCTGCCACGAATAGTTGAACTTGCCCTGCGGATTGTTGAACGAGAACAAAATGATCACGAAGATCGGCAGGAACAGATAGAGCAGTACCAGTCCCGCAACAATGCGCAGGATCAGGTCGCCCCATTTCGGGGTGCCCTTGATCGTTTTCGGCTCGGTGGTGCCGACCTCGGCCATGGCTTGAGTCGTCATACCAGATCCTCTGTGCCGAGCGCCCGAGTGTAGAGCAGCACGCCGACGAGGATGATCGCCATCAGCACCATGCTCAGCGCCGCGGCGGCGGGATAATCCTTGACCACGAGGAACTGTTTCTGAATGACGTTGCCAATCATGGTCGTTTGAGTACTACCCAGATAGTCGGCGTTGATGAAGTCGCCGGATGCGGGGATGAACACCAAAAGGCTGCCCGCCAGAACACCGGGCATCGCCAGCGGAAGGATCACTTTGGTGAAGCTGCGCCTATTCGATGAGTAGAGGTCCTTCGACGCTTCGATGAGCCGCGGGTCGATCTTCTCCAAACTGACGTACAGCGGCAGGATCATGAAGATGATCCAGTTGTAGGTAAGGCCGCCGATGACGGCCCAACTGGTGGAGAGCAGCCGGCCCTCGCTGGGTAGCAACCCGACCGCGCCCAGTGCGCTGACCACCCAACCGTCGTCGGCCAGAATGGTTTTCCACGCGATCGTGCGGATCAGGAAGGTCACGAAGAACGGCAGGATCACCAACCCGAGGATCAGGTTCTTGTACCGGCCCGCCTTGAACGCGATGACGTATGCCAGCGGAAATGCCAGCAGCACGCACAGCGCGGTGGCCACCAACGCATACGTAAAGGTCCGGATGATCTGATCCTGGTAGTGGCTGAACGCGTCGAGATAGTTCCCGAAGTCCCAATTGAAGGTCAGCGTCGGCAGGTATATCGAACCGCCCGACGACGAAAGCGATGTGCGGGCCAGCGAGTAAAACGGCACCACGAAGAAGATCCCGAGGTACGCGAGCGCAGGCAGGATCATCAAGTACGGGGCGATCTTGCTCCGCTGCCGATTGCTGGCGGCTGCACCGGCCATTTGATCAGCCGCCGGTGACGGCGGCGTACGCGGTGTTGTATTCCTGCGTCTGCTCGTCGGTGAGCGGTGCCCAACCCTTCGACTTGGCCAGGACCTCCGGCGATGGGTTGATCAGCGGATTCTTGGCAGCCTCCGGGTCGACCTTGTTCAGTTCGTCGGTCATGTCCGAGAGCACAGGGACGTACTGCACGAACGCGACCAGCTTGGCGTAGTTGGCACGGTCGTAGACGTAGTTGATCCACGCCTCGGCGGCCTTCTGGTTCTGGGTGGTGTACGGAATCACCATGGTGTCGACGAAGGTGGTTGCGCCCGACTCGGGGACGACAAAATGCAGGTCCGGGTTATCTGCCTGAAGCTGCACCACGTCACCCGAATAGGCCTGCGCGACAGCGATATTGCCCGCAGCCAGGTCGTCGGCGTAGTCGTTGCCGGTGAAGCGTCGGATCTGGCCCTTGTCCTTCTGTTCCTTCACCACGTCGATCGCCTTCTGGACTGTCTCAGTGGTGGGTTTCTCAACCGAGTTGCCCTGCGACATCATGAGCATGCCGAGGCCGTCCTGCGCATCAGAGAACATGCTCACCTTGCCCTTGAAGGCCGGATCCCACATGTCGTCGATCTTGGTGATGTCGCGGCCTGTCGCCGCCTTGTTGTACGCGAGGCCGACCAGACCGGACATGTACGGCGCGCTGTACTTGCGGCCGGGGTCCACGCTGGCCTCGAGCAGGTCTGGGCGGACGTTCTTCTTGTTCGGCACGCCGGCATCGCTGATCTCGTTGAGCCAGCCGAGGTTGTGCAGCCGGACCATCATGAACGTGGTCGGCACTGCCAGGTCCGCGCCGATGTCCTGTTTGCGTGAGAGCGGTTCCTTGACCTTGGCGAACCACTGCTCGTTGTCGTTGAAGTCTTCCTTGTAGTCCACGGTGATGCCGGACGCCTTCTGGAAGTCGGCGACGAAGCCGTCGGCCATGTACAGCGGCCAGTTCGAGATCCGCAACGTGCCGCTGGCCGGGCCCGCCTCGGTGGTCGTCGTCCCGGGGGCAGCGCCTTCATCCTTCCCGCACGCGGCAAGGAAGGACCCGCCCATGGCCACCGCTGCGGCGGCCGCGGCGCCGCCGCCGATGAAGCGCCGGCGCGAGGTCCGGTTGGTCGCAAGGCGGGCGAGGAGCCGGGGATCGATTTCGTTGGACATGGCGGCTGTGCCTTTCGTGGATTTCCGAAGGGAGAAAACGGATTACGGCCAACGGTTACGAGTCGTCGAGCATCTCCTCGAGATCCTCGGTGGTCGGAATGTCGGCGGCGGGCAGCACCAGCGACGCATCGGGCGCCCAGCAGACGTGGACCTCGTCTCCGGGGCGCAGCATCGGCAGGTCCTGCTCGGGGCCGATGTGGGCGAGGATCGCCGAATCATCCGGGGCAGCCAGCGACAGCCGCACCACCGGGCCCTGGAAGGTCAGGTCGCGCACGGTGGCTCGCACCGTCGCGACGTCGCCGGTCGGCGCGTCCATCGAGACGCGAACGCGTTCGGGGCGCACCATCAGAGTGGCCTGGCCACCCGGTTCGATCGTGGTGTCGCCGGCACGGGACTTCAACGTCGTTCCGAGCACCTCGACTTCGACGAAGTCACGGTTGGCGCGGCCCGTCTGGCGTCCGGCCCACAGATTGGCCTGGCCGATAAAGCTGGCCACGAACACCGTCGAAGGGCGGTCATAGATCTCGGTGGGGGTGCCGATCTGATCGACGTTGCCGGCGTTCATCACGGCGATCCGATCGCTCATCGTCAGCGCTTCCTCCTGGTCGTGGGTCACGTAGATGAACGTGATCCCGACCTCGCGCTGGATGCGCTTGAGTTCGAACTGCATGACCTGGCGCAGCTTGAGGTCCAAGGCGCCGAGCGGTTCGTCGAGCAGCAGCGCGCTCGGATAGTTCACCAGCGCCCGGGCCAGCGCCACGCGCTGCTGCTGGCCACCGGAGAGCTGTGCGGGCTTGCGCTCGGCGAAGTCGGTCAGCCGCACGATCTCCAGCAGCTCGTCGACCCGCTTGCGGACCTCCGCCTTGTCCTTCTTCTGGCTGCGGGGTCCGTACGCGACGTTGTCCCACACCGTCATGTGGGGGAACAGGGCGTAGTGCTGGAACACCGTGTTGACGTTGCGCTTGTGCGGCGGCACGCGGGACACGTCGGCGCCTTCGAGCCGGATCGCGCCCTCGGTGGGGGTCTCGAACCCGGCGATCATCCGCAGCGTCGTCGTCTTTCCGCAGCCCGACGGTCCGAGCATCGAGAAGAACTCGCCCGATGCGATGGAGAAGTCGGCCTCCGATACGGCGACGTAGTCGCCGAAGCGCTTGGTGACATGGTCGATCTCGATGACCGGGCCGCCCTTGGCGCGGGTGGCCCCGTCGGACCCCGCCGCTTGCTCGACGGGAGTGGTGTGTGTGCCGGTCAGGGCAGATCCTCCTCAGGGACAGCCGTGAAGCTGTGGGTAAACCATCGCGGATCAGACGGTCCTTCGCAAGCGATTCCGCAACGAATTTACATTTTCACAATGGAATCCTTCGTCGCTTGCGGGGGAGACCGAGAGAATCCGCTGAAGCGGGCGTGATCAGCTACCGCCTGGTCGTCGCAGTCGGCCGGGTGTGATGGGAGCGCGCGTACTCAGTTTGTCAGCCGGGTGGGTGGTGGTCGGTGGAAACCGGCGACGTCGTTTACCTGACCCATGTCGCGGGGTAGTGGTGTGGACATGGCAAAGGTTGACGTGGCGGTGTCCTCGGATCTGAGTCCGGAACAGGCTTGGGCGCTGGCCTCGGATCTGCGTCGCTTCGACGAATGGCTGACAATCTTCGGCGGTTGGCGCAGCGAGGTTCCGGCGCAGATCGAGGTCGGTACGTGCGTGTCGTCATGCATGAAGGTGAAGGGCTTTCGCAACGTCGTGCACTGGCGGGTCACTCGCTACGACGAACCGAAGCTGATCGAGCTCATCGGCAATGGCAGGCCGGGAATCCGAATCGCGATGACCCTATGCGTGAGCGACGACAGACCTGGATCCACTTTCCAGGTTGTCGCCGACCTCTCCGGAGGCTTGCTCAGCACCCCATTGGGACGGCTCGTCGCCAAGGTGCTGGAGTCCGACGTCCGCACGTCAGTGGAGAACCTGGCCGCGCTTCGCTAACCCCATTCGTGGTTCATGGCACGAGATTCGTAGCGCGCCTCGACGGATTCGATAGGCCGTTCCTGCGGGCGGGAGAACGCGATCAGCACCATCGCAAGTGCCGCGGTCGCGGCGCCGCCCACGAAGATCGCGACGAAGCTGCTCTCCATGGGCACACCGGCGGTGGTGCGGGCCAGTAGGACCGCGACCAGCGCCGCGGCCGTCGAGCTTCCAACGGTCCGCGCGATCGCGTTCATGCTCGTGGCCACGCCCGTCTCGCCGGCGTCGACCTCCGCGACCACCAGCGCGGGCAGCGCGCCGTAGCCAAGGGCGATGTAGGCGTTGGCAAGAATGCTGGCCGCGATGATCTGCCAGGGCGCATCGTGAGCCAGTGCGATGAAGAGGAAGCCCGCGATGCCCGCGACCGCCGCGATCATGAGGACCGGTCTGGCGCCGAATCGGTCGATGAAGCGGCCGCTGGCCAAGGCAACCAGGAAGCCGGTGATCGCTCCCGGCAACAGGTAGACGACGCTGGCTTCCAGCACGGTTGCCCCGAAGCCGTATCCCGCTGCGGCGTGGGGGATTTGGACGAACTGTGTCAACCCGAGAAACGCGAAGTACAGTCCCATGCCGACGAAAATTGTGGCGAGGTTGGTGAGCATGATCGGTCGCCGGGTCATCATCTGGGTGGACACCAGGGGCTGCTTCGCGCGTCGCTCCCAGAACCACCAGGCGCCGAGCACGACGAGGCCAAAGGCCACGCAGCCAAGGGTCGCCGGCGAGGTCCAGCCCCACGAGTTGCCCTGCGTGATCGCCAGAAGCACGGTCGAAAGACCCGCTGCCAGGCCGACGGCCCCGAGCCAGTCGATGGTCCCCGTCGAGCTGCGGGGCCGCGCGGGCACGATGAGCACCACGATCGCGATGACGACGAGCGTGAAGCCCGTCGTCAGCCAGAAGACGCGGTGATAGCCGGCGTTGCCGTTCATCAGCAGGCCGACCACCACGAGTCCCGTGCCGCCGCCGAAGCCCAAGGTTCCCGACAGCACCGACATCGCGGAGCCCATCCGATTCTCGGGAAGCTCCTCGCGCAGGATCGCGATGCCGATCGGGTAGAGCCCGAACGATGCCGCCTGCAGCACGCGGGCGATGATCAGCAGCGCCAACGACGAAGTGGTGGCGGCGAGCACCGAGCCGAGCAGCACGACCACGAGCACGATCAGCAGGACCCGCTTCTTGCTGTGCAGGTCGGCCAGCCGGCCGATCAGCGGGGTGGCGGCGGCCGCGGCGAGGAGATTGGCGGTGACCGCCCAAGTGGCCGCCACCATCGAGGTGTTCAGCTGGTGGGCGATGATGCCGAGCACCGGAACGACGGCGGTCTGCAGCACTGCGACAGTCAGCACCACCACGGACAGGCCGCCAATGAGCACCCCGGGTCGCGTGTCACCGCCGAGGCCGGACCGCGGCGCTTCGGTCTCGACCACGGCCCGCTCCGATCATTAGCTCATCTTCGGCTCTTCCGATTATGTCTTGTGGCTCAGAAGCGCCATCAACCGATCGTGCTGAAGCGCCGGCGAGCGGTGCCTGTCGCGGCTGACCATGTCGTCGTTGACCACCAGCGCGTTGAGCACCGCTTCCTCGACGGCCTGTACGACCGCGGTGTAGAGGTCGTCCATGCGGCCCCACGGCACGAAAGTGAGCGTGCCGAACTCGTCGTCGCCGACCGGCCCGACGGGAAACGCACTGGCCAATCCGGGCACGTCGGCGGTGGAGAAGGCCAGGAAGATGTCGCCGGAGAAATGGCTGCCCGCCGTGCCGGTTCGGGCAAGGCCCAGCGGAACGCGGCGGGCCAGGGCCTTGCACTGGCCCGGCAGCAGCGGTGCGTCGGTGGCCACGATCGCGATGACGGAGCCGGCGCCGGGCGGCGGCCGCATGCCGAGCTCAACCTCGAACCAATCGCTCGCCATCGGGTTGTCGTCGAGCAATTCGGGGCCGACATGCCTTCCAGCTACGGTCAATTCGCCGCGCGAGCCGAAGTTTGCCTGCACGAACGCTCCAACGGTGAACGTCCGTCGCCCGTAGCTGACACGGCGGGATGCGGTGCCGTTGCCGCCCTTGAATTCGTAGCAGTTCATCCCGGTCCCTCCGCCGACCGATCCTTCGGTCACCGGACCCGCGCTCGCCGCGTCGAGCGCCGCCTCGACATGTTCGGGTCGGACGTGACCGCCGTTGATGTCGTTGAGGTAGCCGTCCCACGTTTCGGTGCACACGGGCAGCAGCCATTGCCGGGCGAGTAGTGGATTGATCCGGTTCACCCAGCTGACGACGCCGGTGTGGCAGGCGCCGACGGCGTGCGTATTCGACAGCACGACAGGCAGATTGAACGATCCCGCCTCGTCGATCCACGTGGTGCCTGTCATCTCACCGTTGCCGTTGAGCGAGTACCAGCCTGCCGCGCACGGCTGTCCGACTCCTTGGCGGCCCCGCGGCAGAATCGCGGTCACACCGGTGCGGACCGGGCCGGTGCCGACGACGAGTGGGCCGTCGCCGCCGATCAACGTCGTCACGCCGACCTCGACGCCGGCGACGTCGGTGATCGCGTTGAGCGGTCCCGGTTCACCGGGCAGGACGATGCCGAGCCCGCGCGCCCGTGGCCGGCCATCACTGGTGTGCGTCATGGTCACCATCGAATCGAATCGATGTGGGCGCGTCGACTCCGGGCGCCCGTGATCGAATGGACGCATGTCACAAGGGACGTCTTCGAGCGCATTGACCGAATCGACCTTCGCCGGTCATCGACCCGTCGGTGCCGGGGATCTGTCTGTCGAGACGCACGGCATCGCGCCCATCGCCGAAGATCAGCGGTACGGCTCGCCCAGTCGGCTGTTCACGGTGTGGTTCGCCCCGCAGGTGAATATGACCGGGGTGTTCACCGGCACGCTGGCGATCGTGCTCGGCCTCGGCTTTTGGCTGGGACTGCTGGCGATGGTGATCGGCACGGTGCTCGGATCGCTGGTGGTCGGATACCTGTCGACGTGGGGGCCGCGGACGGGCACCGGTCAGCTGCCGAATTCGCGGATGGCGTTCGGTGGCGGGGTGGTGCTGCCCGCCGCGCTGCAATGGCTGTCGTCGATCGCGTGGGACGCGTTGGTCGGGTTGTTTGGCGGGGAAGCCCTCGCAGTGCTCTTGGGTATCCCGTTCTGGGTAGCCGTGTTGATCGTGCTCGGTGTGCAGGGTGCGGTCGGCTTCTTCGGCTACGAGTTGATCCACCGGTTGCAGGCGGTCCTGACCGTGGTGCTGTTCACGACGTTCGTGGTGTTCGCGGTGAAACTGGTTGGGGGACACGAGGTCATCACACCGGCAAGCGTGAACGGCGCCGACCTTGCCGGGGCGTTCGTCCTCGAGGTGACCATCGCGTTCAGCCTTGCGGTGTCGTGGGCCAGCTACGCCGCTGATTTCAGTCGCTACCTGCCTGCCGACTCGTCGCGGGCGCGGGTATTCGGGTTCACGTTCGCTGGAATCGTGTTGGCGTACATCTTCGTTCAGGGCATCGGTATCGCCGCGGGCGCCGCCCTTGCCGAACACACCGCCGAGGGTGTCCGGTCGGTGATGGGCGGAGGGCTGCTGGGCGGGCTGGCCCTTGTCGTCATCGCACTGGCGTCGGTTGGATCGGGCGTGATGAACGACTACAGCGGCTCATTGGCCTTGCAGACCATCGGGGTGCGGGTGCGCAGGCCGGTGTCGGCCGTGATCGTGACGGTGCTCGCGTTCGCGCTGATCCTGTGGCTACACTCCGCGGACACGGCGACCCGTTTCCAGGATGTGCTGCTGCTGGTGAGCTACTGGATCCCTGCGTTCGTCGCGATAGTGGTCATCGACTGGCTGCTGCGGATCCGCGGCAGGGCGAGCATCAACCCTGCCGAGGAACCGACCGACCGCCGCGACGCAGCGGCCGCGGTGATCGTGTTCGTGCTCGCATACGCCGCGGCGATTCCGTTCATGAACACGTCGCTGATCGAGGGTCCGGTCGCGCGGGCGTGGCACGGCGCCGACGTCGCCTATTTCGTGAATTTGATTGTGGCGGCGTTGCTTTACGGCGGTTACAGGCTGGTGCGGGGCCGCTCGACCGCATCCGTGGGTTGACACGTGGTGCTGATGAAGTCGTCGATCAGGTCCGCCACTTCGCTCGGCCGTTCAACGTGAGGGAAGTGGCCGACGCCTTCGAGCACCTCGAGCCGGCTCCCTGGCCGCGCTTCGTGCACGGCGTAGCCGTGCTCAACCGGGATGATCCGGTCCTGGTCACCCCAGATGACCATGGTGGGCAATTCGCCTGCCATATGCAGCCGATTCAGGGCGCTGACCGCCTGGCCTCGATGGTCGACCACCGAGCGCAGCGTCCGCAAGAAAGCCTGGCGCGTCTCCGCATCCGAGAGAGATGAGTAGGCGCTCCACATCTCCGCACCGCGGGGCGATCGAATCCCGGCCGCCCCGAACCACGAGCGCAACTTGTTGCCGGCAGTCAGAACCGGTCGCGGCGCAATGACCGGCAGGAGCAGCTCGGCGCCAGGGGCCGACAGCAGTCGCAGCGTCCACCCGACGTCAGGGCCCAGCCCGCCGCTGCTGATCAGGATCAGCCGCTGGCAGTAGTCCGGATGTTGGTAGACGAACTGCATGGCCACGCCGCCGCCCAGCGATTGACCGACGATCGTTGCGCGGGCGATCCCCAGCTCGTCGAGCAAGTCCCGCAGCAACACCGCGAATGCGCCGAGGGAGTAGTCGCCGCGGGGCTTGGCGGATTGACCGTGTCCCAGCAAGTCGGGCGCGACGACGCGGTATTTCCGCGAAAGCTGCGGGATCACCGCCCGCCACGTCTCGGAACTCCCGGCCATTCCGTGGATCAGCAGCAACGCTTCGGGGCCGCTGCCGACATCCTGGTACGCGACGCGATCGCCGTGCAGCTCCATGTACTTCATCTCGGTCATGTGAAGTGCCCCCTCGTGATGTCCAGTCACTATCTACCCTCAAACCGCGACAGGTAAAGCCACGTCGGTTGGTAGCCGCGCCGTTCGTACAGGCGGATGGCGTCGGTGTTGCCGGGTAGCGCCCCCAGGATCAGATCCTTCACGCCGGCTGCGTTCAGGTGCTGCTCGAGTCGATTGAGCAGCTCGGAGCCCAATCCGCTGCCACGGTACTCCGGTAGCACACTGAGCGATTCGATCTCGCCGATCCGTGCGCCCGTCTCCCAGGTATCTGGGATCCACGTCTCATCAACGGGCAGAACGTGTGCAAGTCCATAGCCCACGACCGCGTCGCTGGCGAACGCGAGCAGCAGCAGGGTGTCGGTCTTGGCGAGCAGCTCCTCGTACAACACCCGCCGCACCCGCCACGTCTCATCGTCGCTGACATAGGGCGCCAGCTGCGGCATGGTCTGGGAGTGATGGTGATGGACCGCGACCCACAGCGGGCCGACAAGATCCAAGTCCGCGGCGCCGCCGGTGCGCACCTGCCAATCGGTCATCACGCCACGCTAGATGTGCTTGACCCCGTCTGCCACCGCGTGCAGTTTGTCCGGGTTGGCCACGTTGTGCACGGTGAGGATGCGGCCGTCGGCGTCCAGGTCGACGGTGATGGTGGCGATGACGCGGCCGCCGCCGCTCATCACGATGCCCGGGCCGCCGTTGATGTCGACGAGTTCGGCTGTCATATCACTGATTTCGACGCCCTCGTAGGGACGTTTGATCGTGCCCGCGATCCACTTCGCGACGTTGTCCACGCCGATGATCGGACGCATCGCCTGACGGACCTTGCCGCCGCCGTCGGTCCACAGCGTGACCTCTGGCGCGAGCAGTTCCATCAGTTCATTGATGTCGCCACCGGTAACGGCGGCGAAGAACCGCTCGGTGGCTTCGCGCTTCTTGACGCGGTCGGTCTCGAAGCGGGGCCGCCGGGCGCGAATGTGTTCACGCGCGCGGTGGGCGGCCTGACGCACCGCCGACTCGGACCGTTCGACGGCGTCACCGATTTCGGCGTAGCTGAAGTCGAACACCTCCTTGAGCACGAACACGGCCCGCTCCAGGGGACTGAGGGTCTCCAGCACGACGAGCATCGCCATCGACACCGATTCAGCGGCGGCGACGTCGTCGGCGGCGTCGGCCTGGGTGAGGATCGGCTCCGGAAGCCACGGCCCCACATAGGTTTCGCGTTGGCGCCGGGTCGAGCGCAGCCGCTCCATCGACAGGTTCGACACAATGCGGGCCAGGTAGGCCTTCGGGTCGGAGACCTGTGATCGGTCGTCCGCCGACCACTTGAACCATGCGTCCTGGACGACGTCTTCGGCGTCCGCGGCGGAGCCGAGGATCCGGTAGGCGATCGAGAACAGCAGGTTCCGGTGGTCGGCGAACGTCTGCTGGTCGGCGTTCATCGTGTCGACCGGCCGCCGCGCCGCCACGTCGATGCTCCCAGCGATGGCAGCGCCTTGAGCAGGCGGTAGGTCGGCCACGGGCTGGAGCTCACCGTCTCTTTGTACGCGACGGCCAACCGGCCGGCCAAGTAGAACCGCCCAGGGGTGTCGTCAGCGTGGGTGAACTGGATGACGCCGTCGTTGCGTCCAAGGCTGACCGGCTGGTGCACATAGCCGAAGCGGAACTTCTTGGGCTGCTTGCCTTTCAGCTCACGCACGATCGACGCCGCGGCATGCAGCGCGGTCGGGATACCACTCTGGCAGGTGCCGTGCATAACCCCGTAGCCCTGCCGGATCGCGGCCGCATCGCCGACGGCGTAGACGTTGGGATGCGACACCGACCGCAGCGACTCGTCGGTCACGATGCGGCCGCGGTCGTCGACGTCTAGTCCGGCCGCCGCCGCGATCGGCGACACCCGCACGCCCGTCGTCCACAGCACGGCCCGCGCATCGACGACCTCGCCGTCGTCGAGGGCGACACCGTCGGACATCACCTTGACGATCTCGACGCCGGCATGCACCTGCACACCGAGCCGATCCAGGCCCGCGTGCAGCCGCGCCCGCGCCTTGTCACCCATCATCGACCCGGGCAGCTGACGGCTCAGCAGGACGACGTCCAGCTCGGGGTGCTGCTCAGCGATCTCCGCCGCTGACTCGATGCCGGTGAGCCCGCCGCCGGCCACCACGACGGTGCCGTCGGCGATTCGGTCCAGCTGTTCGGCCAGAAGCAAGGCGTCCTGCGCGCTGTTCAGGGTGTAGGCGAATTCGTCGACGCCAGGGACCACCTCGGTGTCAGCGACGCTGCCCAGCGCGTAGACCAGGGTGTCGTAGCGCAGCGTGTAGGCATCGTCGATGCGGACGGTCTGTGCGTCGGCGTCGATGCCGGTCACCCAGCCCTGGACGAAGTCCGCACCGGTGCCGTCGAGCTGATCGGGGATCTGCAGGTCGGCCAGCGTCTGACCCGACGCGGTCTGGTGCAGCCGCAGCCGCTCGGTGAACCTGGTCTGCGGGTTGACCAGGGTGATGTGGACGTCGTCGCGGCCGTTCAGCCGGCCCGCCAACCCGGTGATGGCGGCCATGCCGGTGTAGCCGGCGCCGAGAATCAGGATCTCGTTCATCGTTCTGCCTTTCGTTTCGGCGGTTGATACACCCCAGACGCATGCAGGGCCGCGATTCGTGACATCGGGTTTGGGGTAAAGAAGTGGATGCGTGCAAAGACGCTGGTCACCACCGTCGGAGCAGTGTTCGCCACCGCAGCACTCGGCGGTCTGGCGAGCCGGCCCGCCGAGTCGGCCTGGTATGCGCGGCTGAAGAAGCCGACTTTCCAGCCGCCGCGTCAGGTACTTCCGATTGTGTGGCCGATCCTCTACGCGGACATCGCCGCCGTATCGGCGTTGACGGCAAGTAGCGCGGATCTCACAAGACGGGCCATCGCCACGCGCGGCCCCGTCGGTGCCGCCCTCGGCCTCTATCCGGCGTGGTGTGCGTTCGCGACGCTGCTGTCGACGCGCATTTGGCAGCTCAATCGCAGCGACTGAGGAGCCCGAGGAGGCCACGATAGCAAGGCAGACAAAGGCAGACGCTGACGAGGAGGATCGACAGCGCTTCGCCGACCGCGCTCTGGGAATGCTTGAGGACGCGGTCTATTGGGCGATCGCGCTGTTGCTCGTCGTCGGTTCGGTCGCACTGGTGATAGCGCAGTTCAACACGATGCTGAGGCTGAGGAATACCCCTGCCTCCACCGTGATGATCGAGATACTCGACGGGCTGTTGCTGATCTTTATTTTCGTGGAGTTGCTCTATGCCGTGCGGTCAAGCCTGCGCTCGCACGAGATCGTCGCGGAGCCGTTCCTCATCGTCGGGATCTTGGCAGGCATCAAGGAGATCGTGGTGCTGTCGGTCGAGGCGGCCACATTGTTGGACAAGGGGCCCGATTTCTCGCGCGCGGTCGTGGAGATCGGTGTGCTCGGCGGGGTGGTGCTGGTTCTGGCGCTGGCCGCATTCGTGCTGCGCGAGCGCCGTCGAGACACCGCCGACGCGGGCGAGGCGTCGGCTCAAGAACAGGGCCCACGTTCGGGGTAAACTCGACATCTCGGGCCGATTACCTGCGATTATGGCGGTGTGACCCACGCCGCGCGGTGTGGTCGCGGCGGCTCGCGTAGGAGGGGCAGATCGATGGCCCGAATGTTCTTTGCATACATCCTCGCAGTGCTGATGGTTGCGGTCGCGGCATGTTCGGGCGGCGAGCGAGGTGCGACGTCGACCACGTCGGGCACACCCAACGGCGGCGCTTCGCGTGCGACGGTCGCACTCATCACCCATCAGGCGCCAGGCGACACGTTCTGGGATCTGGTACGCCGCGGCGCCGAAGCCGCGGCCACGAAGGACGACTTCGACCTGCAGTACTCCCATGACCCTGACGCGGCGGCTCAAGCCGAGCTCGTGCGCTCGGCAGTCAGCGGAAAGGTCGCCGGGATCGCCGTAACGCTCGCCGATCCCGCAGTGATGGCGCTGGCCGTGCAGAGCGCAATCGCCGCCGGAATCCCCGTTGTGGCAGTGAATTCCGGGATAGCCGACTGGAAAGCACTGGGGGTGAAGGAGTATTTCGGACAAGACGAGACGATCGCGGGTCAGGCCGCGGGGGAACGCTTCACCCAAGAGGGCGGGCGGAACACACTGTGCGTGATTCACGAGCCAGGGCACGTCGGACTCGAGGCGCGATGTGACGGACTGGCAAGGGGATTCAAAGGCCACACGCAGACGCTCTACGTGGACAGCGTTGACAGGGCGACGGTCAAGCGCGCGGTGCTTGGAAAGCTGCAACAGGACTTCAGCATCGACCGCATCCTCACCCTCGGTGCGCCAATGGCATTGGCCGCGTTGGAGGCGGTTGGCGAAGCGAACAGTTACGCCAGGGTGGCGACATTCGACACCAACGAGGGCGTCGTCGACGCGATCAAGAACGGAATGATCGAATGGGCCATCGATCAACAACCGTTCCTCCAGGGCTATCTGGCCGTCGACTCGCTGTGGCTGTACTTCACCAACAAGAACGTGATCGGTGGTGGCCAGCCAACACTGACCGGACCGTCGTTCGTCGACGAGACGAACATCAACTCGGTGGCCGACCTCGCTGAGGCCGGCACTCGCTGAACCGCCGTGACGGTCATCTTTCTCACCGGTGACGTGATGACCGGCCGTGCGATAGATCAACTGCTGCCGCACCCGGGCGACCGAACGTTGCGCGAAGCCGTCGTGTCCGACGCGCGCACCTATGTAGGGCTTGCCGAGCAGACGAACGGACCCATTCCGGCACCGGTCGACTACGCATGGCCATGGGGTGAATCGCTGGCCATCGTGGACGAATTCGCGCCCGACGTCCGGCTGATCAATCTCGAAACCAGCATCACCGCCCGCGGCGATTTCGCACCGGGCAAGGCGGTGCACTACCGGATGAATCCGGACAATGTCGGATGCTTGACCGCGATCCGGCCGGATGTTTGCGCGCTCGCCAACAACCACGTTCTGGACTTCGGGCATGAGGGGCTCGCCGACACCCTCCGAACGCTCGACGGCGCCGGGATACGCGGTGTCGGCGCGGGATTGGACGCGAAGCGAGCCGAGCGCCCGGCCGTCATCGAGCTGCCCGACCGGACACGTGTCGTAATCGCGTCCTGCGGTATGGGATCGAGCGGCATTCCGCACGGGTGGGCGGCGACCGGAAGTCGCCCCGGCGTCGCATACGTACCCGACATGTCCGACAGCAGTGCCGCCACGATCTCCGACCGGATGCTGGCGCTGAAACGCCCCGGCGACATAGCGGTCGTGTCCGTGCACTGGGGCTCGAACTGGGGGTACGACGTTGACCCCGCGCAGGTCCGCTTCGCGCACAGGCTGATTGACCAAGGCGTTGATGTCGTGCACGGTCACTCGTCGCACCATCCGCGGCCGATCGAGGTGTACCGCGGAAAGCTGATCATGTACGGGTGCGGGGACACCATCGACGACTACGAAGGCATCTCCACGTATGAGGCGTTCCGCCACGAGCTGCGGCTGCTGTACTTCGCCTCAGTCGACGCCGAGTCCGGCGGTCTCGCTGTCTTGCGCATGGTGCCGATGCGGATGCGGAAGATGCGGCTCGAGCGCGCGCCCGATGAGGACGCCGAGTGGTTGCGGGCGAGTGTGGCGGAGATGAGCCGCCGATTCGCAACCCGCATCGACATCTCGACCGACGGCATGTTGAGGGTCGGCGCAGGCTAGAGCGTGAATTCGAGGTGCAGTTCGGTCAGTCCGCGCAGGATGAATGTCGGGACGTACTGGTAATGACGGTCCTCGGCGGAGCCGTGCTTGTCCTCGGCAATCCTGATGTCGGTGGTGCGGTCGAGAAGACGCTCGATGCAGACCCGTGCTTCGGCACGAGCCAGTGGAGCACCTGGGCACGAGTGAACTCCTCGCCCAAAAGCGATGTGACGCCGGGCGTTTGGACGCGCTGGGTCGAGTGTGTCGGGTTCGTCGAACTGTTTCGGGTCTCGGTTGGCGGCCCCGTTGAGCACCATCAGGGTGGTGCCGGCCGGAATATCAACGCCGCCAACGGTGCTCGGTACGCGCGACAGCCTGAAATCACCCTTGACCGGACTCTCGATCCGCAGGGTCTCCTCGATGAAGTTGGGGATCCGGTCACGCTCGCGACGCAGCAGCTGCTGGATGTCCTGGCGCTCCGCGAGAATCTTCAGGGCGGAGCTGAGTAGGCGCACCGTTGTCTCCTGGCCGGCCGAGAAGACGTTGGTCGCCACCCGCACGACGTCGATGACCTCCGGCGTCGACCCGTCCGGGAACGTCGCCGTGGCAAGGCCGGTCAGTACGTCTTCGCGCGGCTCGCGGCGGCGATCATCGATGTAGCCCGAGAACCTTTCGTAGAGGTATTCCAGAGGGCCGTGTTGCAGGGTGTCGTCGCCGGTGCTGCCGACGCCGGCTTCCGATGGCCGTCCGAGCACCGCCGCGAACTCGTCGCGGTCCTCTTCGGGCACCCCGAGCAGGTCGGCGATGACGAGCAAGCTGAACGGTGCCGCGAACTCGCCGATGAACTCGCCGCGGCCCCCGGTCAGGAAGGAATCCAGGACACGATCGGCCAGCTCCCACATGAACGCCTCGTTCTCCTTGAGGCGCTTCGGCGTGATCAGTCCCATCAAGAGCGCGCGGTGGTCGGTGTGGGTAGGCGGGTCGAGCGTGATGATCTGGTCACTCATCGGGATCGCATCGCGATGCGCATCGATCAGCTCGCTGACATCGTCGCCCTGCAGCGGTACGGGAAATCCGGGGAAGGGCCCCGTCACCGCCATGCACGACGAGAACGTCGTCGAGTCACCAAGGACAGTCAGCGCCTCGTCGTAACCCGTCACCATGACGACGTCGTGATGCGGTTCGCGGTGCACCGGGCACTTGCTGCGCATTGCCGCCATGTAGGGGTATGGGTCGTCGACGAGCTGGTCGTCCCGGAAGAAGTCCTTCGATTGGATGTCGCTCATCGGGTCAATGCTCCTTCGTGCCTAGTCGATCGTAAAGGAACTGGCTTTACGAATGGCAAGTACGCTACCATACGATCGTAAAGCTGAAGCGAGGCGAATTGAGGAGCTGGCGATGGCGGCAGTGGTCAGCCGGGAGGCGTTAGAAACCACCGACACCAGGACGCGACTGATCGAGGTCGCGATCGACCTGTTCACCCGGCACAGCTTCGCGGGCACGTCGCTGCAGATGATCGCCGACGAGCTGGGGTTCACCAAAGCGGCCATCTACCACCATTTCCGCACCCGAGAGCAACTGCTCGCCGCTGTGATCGCGCCGATGCTCGACGAGCTTCGAACCGTCGTCGAATCGGCGGAGACAAGACGCACACCGCACGCCCGAGCGGAACACATGCTCAGCGGCTACGCCGCGCTGGCGGTGCGGAATCGAGGACTCGTGGCAGTGCTTGCGGCCGACCCCAGTGTCGCCACGGTGCTCACCGAGCGCGCCGAATGGGGAGACCTGATCAGGCGGCAGCTGGCACTGCTCGCCGATGTTGACCCTGGACCGGCCGGCGAGGTGAAGGCGGCCATGGTGTTCGCCGGGATGGCCGGTGCGGCGGGTCCGACATGGGGCAACCTCGATGACGAGTCGCTGCGGGAGCATCTCGTGGAGGCCGGCCGTCGCACGTTGGGTCTGCGCGCGCCCCGACGCGTGGCGTAAGTGGCCAATCACCAAAGTATTCAACCGATCTCAGATGGCATGGAAGGCCAGGGAAGGAACTGCTATGAAGACGGCTGTCGTCACCGGAGGCGGCTCGGGCATCGGTCGGGCGGTCGCGGATCGGCTGCGGGCCGATGGCTATCACGTGGCCACGATCGACCTGAACCCATCCGAAGGCGAGTTTGCGCAAACGGCGGATGTGACCGACCGAGCGCAGGTGGAGGCTGCACTGTCGGCGATCCGGGCACAGTTGGGACCGGTGACGATCCTGGTCAACGCTGCGGGCCTGGACGGGTTCAAGCGGTTCACCGACATCACCTTCGAGGAATGGCAGAAAGTGGTCGACGTGAATCTGAACGGCGTGTTCCACTGCATTCAGGCGGTGTTGCCCGACATGGTCGACGCCAACTGGGGACGCATTGTGAACATCTCCTCGTCGAGCACCCATTCCGGCACGCCGTATATGTCGCACTATGTGGCCGCGAAGTCGGCGGTCAACGGCTTGACCAAGTCGCTGGCGCTGGAGTACGGACCGGCAGGCATCACGGTCAACGCGGTGCCGCCGGGCTTCATCGATACGCCGATGTTGCGCAACGCCGAGGCCCGCGGCAGGCTCGGCGACGTTCAGGCGACCATCGATGCGACGCCGGTCCGGCGCATAGGCAGGCCGGAAGATATTGCTGCCGCATGCGCTTTCCTGATCTCCGAGGAGGCTGGCTACATCACAGGGCAGATTCTCGGCGTCAACGGCGGGCGCAACACCTAGGCGATTCGACGCTGTGTAACGATGGTCGAATGTCGACGGAAGCGGCGCATTTCACGCTGATCGAGGGTGGCGCGTTCATGCCGACGCCGTTCGCGCTGAGTCACTGGGGCGACGACCAACTCAATGGGCCTGCGGTCGTGGGGCTGGCCGCGCGGGCGCTCGAAAACCATTGCGGGTCTGAAGACTTCATGCCGACTCGGTTCACCGCAGATTTGTTCAGGGCGGCGCGCAATGCCCCGACGACGATCGACGCACGAGTGGTGCGTGACGGACGACGGGTGCGCAGTGCGGAATGTGATGTGGTGCAGGACGGCCGCACCGTGGCGAGGGCGACGCTGGTCCAATACCGGCGCTCGTTGGCGCCACCCGGCCGCCAGTGGACTGCGCCGAACTCGCTTGTGCAGCCGCCACCACCGGACGACCAGATCTTGCCGCATGTGGGAAGCGATGACGCGGGTTGGACGCGATCGCCTGCGGCGCATCAGAACGACTCGCGTAAGTGCTTCTACAACGATGGCATCAAAGTGCTTGCAGGAGAGGAGAACTCTCCGTTCGTTCGGGCCGTCATTATTGCTGAGGCGACGAGCTTGGTGACGAATCTCGGCACGCACGGCATCGGCTACATCAACGGCGACCTGACAGCGGCGTTTTCTCGGTTACCCGTTGACGATTGGATCGGCGTCCAGGCGGATTCGCATTGGGCATCGGACGGTATTTCCGTTGGCACCGCGACCCTGTTCGACCATCTGGGCGCGTTCGGATCGGGATTGGTCACCGCCGTCGCCAACCCTGCGGCGCAGATCGACTTCTCGAGCGGTGTGACTCCGCTGAAGGGTCTCAACTACGAGTAGAAGTCACCGCAGGCCCCATGTCAGCACCAACCTCCACAACCCCGCTTGCGGCCTTCCCCTGGGGTGGACGAGTTGTTTTCGGTCGGCTGTCGCGGCACTGGCGCCACACTGATCGGCGCCCTGGTCACGGGTGTGCGTGTCACGCCGACGTCCGGCTTCTCCGTCGGTGACGGTGTCCATGGGTCGGGCTGCGTATACGCCGGTGCGGAGTCAGCGTCCTCAGTCGGAGGTGGCGGCGGTGGAAGTGGCGGCGGCAGGGGAGCGTTGGTCGGAGTGGGCTGAGCGCTGGGCGCCGGCTGGGCGCTCGTCGATGGCTTCGGTGAGACGGACGTCGATTCCCCTGGGCTGCTTGCAGGACTACTGGGCCACACGAGCAAGACAACCGGCACGGCCGCGGCGGCGGATGCGGCGGCGATTAGCGCGATCGTTGCCTGCTTGGTCCGATACCACGGCCGTGGTGGGGTCTTGAACGTCAACCCGCTGCTATTCGAGGCGCGGAGTTGCCCGTTCGCCGTCCAGGTGTTGACAGTCGGTGAAGCCAGCCAGCGGGTGGGCGGCGGGGGAGCAGGGTCTACATCGCGGGGGGCGACATAGGGTTCCTCCCACACGTTGTTCGCGGGTTGAACAGGTGGATGGTCAGGGACGACCTCGTTCACCGACGCGTACTCGGCGACCTGCTCGCGGCCAAACCACCCGTCGTCTTCATAAGGGTCGTCCGGCAGGTATTCGAAGCCCCGATCCGGCGGGGCTTCGCGATCAGTCACACATTGATGCTAATGCCGTCGTCCTCGGCGGTGGTTATTGCGGCACTATCGCCGCTGCTCAGCGCATCGAAGTGCCGCTGTATCAATCGGTTTCGATGCCAGCTTCGGCGATACGCTTTTGGCCCAGACTGCGCAGCGACTGCCCAAGCCGTACGGCGGCTGTCAACGCTTCGCGGGAGCCGTGCGGACGGCGACTAGCGAGATCCGCGTGCTATGTGAGCAGCGTTCGGGCGCAGGCAGATTCGACGACGGATTCAATCATCATCGTCAAACCAGGCCATCGAGCTGCCACGGGTCCAGAGCGACTATTCACGCTGGCGAAAATATTCGATTGTTTCGACCCTTACTGATCGTCGGTCGGCGTAGTGTTTCGTGGCGCCGGACACCCCCATCCAGCTAGGAGCCATGATGGGTTACGTCAGATGTGTCGGCAGGGTCGGGGCGTTAGCGATTGCGCTCGGTGTGGGCTCTGCAGTAGCGACCATGCCGGGAATCGCAATAGCGGAGCCATCGGACTCCAGCTCGTCGTCCAGCTCTTCGACTGCGGACTCGTCGACTTCGTCAGCTTCCTCGTCAACGGATTCCTCGTCCACGGACAACAACAGTTCGTCGAGCCCTCCCTCCAATTCGTCGTCGGCGTCGACGTCACCGACGGATTCAAAATCGCCGTCGTTGACGACGGTTTCGTCGACGTCGTCGGCGGCAACGGGCAGCTCGTCGTCGCTGGATCCATCGACGACGCCTGACCCGCCCACCGGCGTCGTGCAAACCACGGGCGACGGACCAACAAGCCCGAATACAACTGACACCGACCAGAATCCGGCACCGTCGAGCGAGCCATCGCCTGCATCGACGAGCACAGCCCCGCCGACAGAACCAGCGCGGGGAGCTGATGTGGACGGGGAGCCTAAGCCGTCATCACGTAGTGCTTCGTTACGTGCTTCGACATCCCCGATTCCTCACGGGAGTCCAAGGAGTAGCGCCTCAACACTGCAGTCGCCGACCGATCTTCGCTCGACGGACATGACACCGAATCCCGACATTCGAACACTCACCCTGGCCGCGCCGGCAGCAGGATCGTCGCCATTCGCTTTGGCGGCTACGCCGACCGAGATGGTTACACGGCAGCCTGATCCGGCCCCGTTCAGTGGACCCTTGGCGCCGCTGAACATTGTCACGGGTGTCATTTCTAGCTTGCTGGAGTGGGCGGGCTTCGGTCCGTCGATGACCGAAAGTCCCGGCGCGCCTGCTCAGACGCCGATGTTGTGGACGCTGTTGGCGTGGGTTCGCCGCGAGATCGAACAGACCTTGATCGGCGACAACCCAAGTGTGGGGCCCGCTACAACGGTAAGTCTCGTTCAGAGCCCGAATCTCCTGGTCAACCCCGGCGCAGAACTCGGCGACCCGTCGCTGTCGGGATACAGTTCGGTTACTGTGCCGGGCTGGACGGTGACCGGCAACCCGACCGTCATCGAATACGGCACATTGCGCCGTTTCCCGTGGCCGACCGCATCGCCGGGGCCGACCCTTCCGGCGTTCCTAGGATTTCCGAGCGCGAACTGCGCGCCCCCCGACAGCGGCGAGCAATTCTTCGGCGGGGGACCCGTGGCCACGTCCACACTCACCCAAACCGTCGACCTCAGCGGCGCGGCGGCCGCGATCGACCAAGGCAACGTGCCCTACGAGCTGAGTGGAGACCTCGGCGGCTTCTTAATCGACCCGTCTGCGGCCTCGGTCACCGTCAACTTCCTGGGCGCCAACGGGGCCATCCTGGGCACTGGGCGGATCAGGCCGGTGACTGTGCTTGATCGCTGGCTTCAGACCAGGCTGCTCGAGCGAGAGACATCCGCGACGATTCCGGTGGGCACTCGCAGCGCGCAGGTGGTCGTGACCTTGACGGACTGCAACCCGGTACTCGGCAATTACAACAACGCCTACGCCGACAACCTGTCGTTCACCGTCGGCGCTGCGAACCTCGCCCCCGCGCCACTCACGCCACCGGTGTCGACGGTCGGCCAACTCGATCACGTGTTCATGGTCTACATGGAGAACAAGGGCTACACGGACATTGTCGGCAGCCCCAACGCGCCGTACCTCAACAGCCTCATCAACACCTACGGATTCGGATCGAACTACTACGCGCTGACCCACCCCAGCGACCCGAACTACTATCCGATCCTCGGCGGATCAGACTTCGGCACCAACTACAACTGCCCGGCGAACTGCTTCGATCAGCCCAACCTGGCCGACAACATCGAGGCGGCGGGCAAGACGTGGGCCGGCTACGCGGAGGGTGGGGGCGGCTACACGACCCCCACCGACCGATTGCCCTTCCTGGCGTTCAGCGATATTTACAACGACCCCGCCCGCGTCCAGGCACACCTGTTCGACCTGACACAGATGGGAACCGATCTCGCCTCGCCTGCCACCGCCCCGAACTTCGTATGGTTCGCCGCGGACGACGCGACCAACATGGAAGGCCCCACCGATACCCTTGCCGGCATTATCCAGTGGGCTTTGAGCCAGCTCACGCCAGCCGCGCTTGGCGGACATCAGTACAACGTCAAGGCGGGTGACGAGTGGCTCCAGGACACGCTGCCCGTCATCATGAACTCGGCCGTCTGGAACGACCCGACGCAGAAGAGCGCCATCTTCCTGACGTTCGACGAGGACTACAACAACATTTCGCTGGGTATCGGCAACCAGGGCAATCACATCGTCACCGTCGTCATCCCGTCGCCGGGGGCCGTGGCCGCCGGGATGCGCGGAGGCGCCTTCATTGCCGACGACTACAACAACCACTACAGCCTGCTGCGCACCATCGAAGACTCCCTCGGACTGCCCCCACTCACCAACAACGACAAATTCGCACAACCCATGAACGAATACTGGCTCTAGGCCGTCAAATATGTACCGCCACTTGCGATTGCGACACGTCGCTGGGTGAGGCGCCAGCGGCGGCCTGCCGCGACGTACGATCTGGTGCGTGACCAGCACGCCCGCGGAGGAGCAGCGCCTGCGCGACCTCAAACTGCTGCGTCGCGTCCGCGACAGGATGGACCGTGAGTACGCGCAGCCGCTGGACGTCGAGGCGCTTGCCCGCGGTGTGAACATGTCCGCAGGGCACCTGTCTCGCCAGTTCAAGCTCGCCTACGGCGAGTCGCCGTACTCCTATCTGATGACGCGGCGCATCGAGCGTGCGATGGCGCTGCTGCGTCGTGGTGACCTGTCTGTCACCGAGGTCTGCTTTGCGGTCGGCTGCCAGTCGCTCGGCACCTTCAGCACGCGTTTCACGGAGCTGGTCGGGATGCCGCCCAGCGCCTATCAGGAAAAGACAGCTGGCGTGACGCCGGGGATACCGTCCTGCGTGGAGAAACAAGTGACCAGACCGATCAGGAATCGAGAAGCGCCGGCCGTCAAGCTCCATCTAGCGTGAGCGCCATGGACATCACCATTAATTCGAGCATGCTCCCGCACGACGACCCAGAAGAATCCCTGGCCTTCTACCGCGACACCCTCGGCTTCGAGGTCCGTCTAGACGTCGGAGGGGGCAAGATGCGCTGGATCACGGTGGGCCCTCCCAACCAGCCCGACACGAACATCGTGCTGTACCCGCCGTCAGCCACCCCCGGCCTCACCGACGACGAGCGCCGCCTCATCGCCGAAATGATGGCCAAGGGCACCTACGCCCAAATCAACCTGGCCACCAAGGATCTCGACGGGGCGTTCGAGCAGGTGCAGGCCGGCGACGTCGAGGTCGTCCAGGAGCCCACCGAGCAGCCGTACGGGGTTCGCGACTGCGCCCTGCGCGATCCTGCAGGCAACATGGTCCGAATCCAGGAGCTGCGCTGAACCATGGGGGAAACGCGGCGTAAGACCACCAAGGCGGATGCCAAGTCGCCGGCGCTGCATGCTGCCGACAGCCACGATCTGATCCGCGTACACGGCGCGCGCGAGAACAACCTCAAGGACATCAGCGTCGAGCTGCCGAAGCGCAGGCTGACGGTGTTCACCGGCGTCTCCGGCTCGGGCAAGAGCTCGCTGGTGTTCGACACGATCGCCGCGGAGTCGCAACGGCTGATCAACGAGACGTACAGCGCGTTCGTACAGGGCTTCATGCCGACGCTGGCGCGGCCGGAGGTCGACGTGCTCGACGGCTTGACAACCGCGATCATCGTCGACCAGCAGCGGATGGGTGCCGACCCCCGCTCGACGGTCGGCACCGCCACCGACGCCAACGCGATGCTGCGCATCCTCTTCAGCCGACTCGGGAAGCCGCACATCGGCTCGCCCCAGGCGTTTTCATTCAACGTCGCCTCGATCAGCGGGGCGGGCGCGGTCACGCTCGAGCGCGGTGGGAAGACCGTCAAGGAACGCCGCAGCTTCAGCATCACCGGCGGCATGTGCCCGAAATGCGAAGGGCGGGGGTCGGTTTCCGACTTCGACTTGACGGCCTTGTATGACGACAGCAAGTCGCTGAACGAGGGCGCGCTCACGATCCCGGGTTACAGCATGGACGGCTGGTATGGCCGGATCTACCGCGGCTGTGGGTTTTTCGATCCGGATAAGCCGATCCGCAAGTTCACCAAGAAGGAACTGGATGCGCTGCTCCATATGGAGCCGACGAAGATCAAGGTCGACGGGGTCAACCTGACGTACGCGGGCCTGATCCCGCAGATCCAAAAGTCGTTCCTGTCCAAGGACGTTGACGCGATGCAGCCGCACATCCGCGCCTTCGTAGAGCGGGCGATAACGTTCGGCACGTGTCCCGAGTGCGACGGCACCCGGCTGTCCGAGCTGGCCCGGTCGTCGAAGATCAAGGGGAAGAACATCGCCGACGCGTGCGCGATGCAGATCAGCGACCTCGCCGAATGGGTGAAGGGTCTGGACGAAGGTGGGGGCACCACCCGCGCGTACGGTGGCGCTAGCCACGCGCGGGGGACGGTCGGGCCTCTGCTGGCGGCGCTGCAGCACACCCTCGATTCGTTCGTCGAGATCGGGCTCGGTTACCTGTCGTTAGATCGCACGTCGGGCACGCTGTCGGGTGGCGAGGCGCAGCGCACCAAGATGATCCGCCACCTCGGCTCCTCGCTCACCGACGTCACCTATGTGTTCGACGAGCCCACCACGGGCCTGCACCCCCATGACATCCAGCGGATGAACGATCTGCTGCTGCGGCTGCGGGACAAGGGCAACACGGTGCTTGTCGTGGAGCATGAGCCGGAGACAATCGCAATTGCCGACCACGTCGTCGACCTCGGTCCGGGCGCCGGTACGGGAGGCGGCGAGGTGGTCTTCGAAGGCACCATCGAGGGGCTGCGGGCCAGCGGCACCATCACCGGCCGCCATTTCGACGACCGGTCGGAGCTCAAGAAGACGCTGCGAAAGCCCACTGTCGAGCTCCAGATCCGCGGCGCGGCGACGCACAACCTGCGCGACGTCGACGTCGACATCCCGCTCGGGGTGCTGTGCGTTCTCACGGGCGTAGCCGGCTCCGGGAAGAGCTCGCTGATCCACGGATCGGTGGCTGGGCGGGACGGCGTGGTGGCCATCGACCAGACTCCGATCCGCGGCTCCCGGCGGAGCAACCCGGCGACGTACACCGGACTGCTCGAGCCGATCCGCAAGGCGTTCGCCAAGGCCAACGGGGTGAAACCGGCGCTGTTCAGCGCCAACTCCGAGGGCGCCTGCCCCAACTGCAACGGCGCCGGCATCATCTACACCGAGCTGGGCATCATGGCCACCGTCGAATCCATCTGCGAGGTGTGTGAGGGCAAGCGGTTCGAGGCGTCGGTGTTGGAATATCGATTCGGCGACTCGAACAACTCCAAAAACATCGCCGAGGTGCTTGCGATGTCGGTGACCGAGGCCGAGAAGTTCTTCGGTGACGGCGACGCGAAAGTTCCTGCAGCGCACGCGATCCTCGTCCGGCTCGCCGATGTGGGTCTCGGCTACCTCAGCCTCGGCCAGCCGCTCACCACACTGTCGGGTGGCGAGCGGCAGCGGCTCAAGCTGGCCACCCACATGGGCGAGAAGGGCGGCGTCCTCGTCCTCGACGAACCGACCTCGGGTCTGCACCTCGCCGACGTCGAGCAACTGCTCGGCATGCTCGACCGGCTCGTCGACTCCGGCAAGTCGGTGATCGTGATCGAGCACCATCAGGCGGTGATGGCGCACGCCGACTGGATCATCGACCTCGGTCCCGGCGCCGGCCACGACGGCGGCCGGGTGGTCTTCGAGGGCACACCTGCCGACCTGATCGCCGATCGCTCCACCCTCACCGGCGAGCACCTCGCTGCCTACATCGGCAGCTGAGAGGTCCTTGCGGACGTCCGATCGAGCGAGCGCCGGAGACTTCTCAGCTCTTTCGCGCTGCCGCCGTCGCGAGGTCGGCAGCGAGGCTGACGAGCTCAGACTGAATGCCGGGGACAGCAGCCATGGCTCCGCGCGACTCCAGGATGAGCGGGGCGCCAGCGTAGTCGGTGCATATCGCCCCCGCGGCGCGAGCGATCGCATGCCCGGCGACGACGTCATACGGGTTGTTATGGGCCAGCAGCATGCCCTGAATCTGGCCGCTGACGAGCCAGGCCCAGAGGACTGACGCCGCCCCAACGCAGCGAAAGCGCAGCGCGCGTCGGTGCACGCTCATAGTCAGTTCGAGGTATGCATCCAGTCGGGCACCGCCCTGGTGGAAGGCGTCGCCCATCCCGACGATCGCCTCCTCGAGCGAGCCAACGTCGGCAAGCGCACCCGAGTCGACCCGTACGCCGAGGAACGGCAGGTCGATCACGCCCAGTGTCGGCACGCCGTCTTCGAGCAGGCCGAGCATCACTCCGCACAGCGGTGACCCAGTCGCGTAGTTGACAGTCCCGTCGAGCGGATCCGCGACCCAGACCTTGCCCGAGTCGAGAGCCGCCCCGCCGCCCTCCTCGCCGTAGAAGCCGATCTCCGGAGTGGATGCCGCGAGCGAGCGCTTCATCGCTGACTCGCTGGCCAGGTCGACGTCGGTGAGGAAGTCCTTAGCCGCTTTTTCGATCCGCTCATGCGGCCGCGCACGCCCGTCCCGCAGGATCGCGACCGCTTCGTCCACTGCCGCGTGCGCCGCCGCCAGCTCTGCCTTCACGCGGGGCATCGTAGTTCCGAACTCGTGACGGCTCGTTCTGAGTTGTCCTTTCGCGCCGTGGTGCCGTTCTGGGCTCGCCTTCTTCACATCACACTTGACATCAGATGTGCGCCGGGTCACACTCAGGACGTCAGACATCAGACGTCAGATGAGAGGTGGGACTGGTGGCACTTCCCGAGGAACTCGCGGACAAGCTTCTCGAGTCGATCGTTGACGGCCAGATCCCGGTCGAATCGGTCCTGCCCTCGGAGGGGGAGTTGGCCCTGAAGTACGGGATGAGCCGACTGACGGTCCGTGAAGCAGTACGAATCCTGCGGTCGCAGAACATCGTGACCATCCGTCGCGGTCGCGGCACCTTCGTCAACCCGCCCCTGGCGTGGACCTCGCTGGACGCTGTCGTGCGCATCGAGGAACGCCATTCGCCGACCGGCCGGGTATCGGAACGCTTGATCGAGGCCCGGCGGATCGTCGAGGTCGGTGCCGCACAGTTGGCGGCCACCAACCGGTCGAAGGAGGATCTCGACTCACTTGCCGCCAGCATCGAGGAGATGCGGCTGGCCAACAGGTTGAACCGGGTCGATCTCCTTGTCGAGGCGGACATCGCCTTTCACGACGTGATCATGCACGCCACGGCAAACATGTTCATTCCCTTCATGTTTGAGCCGTTCGGAAACCTGTTGGTCAAGGCGCGCACTGAGACGTCGGCCTTCCCAGAGATCCAGCTCAACGCCATCGCCGCACACGAAGCGATTCTCGAGGCACTCACCGCCGGTGATCCCGCGCGGAGTCGGGACGCCATGGAGGCCCACATGAACCAAACAGAAGCCGATCTGCGCCGGTACGTCCTCCACACGGACCAGCGCTGACCGTCCATCCCTCTCGTCCACCTACCTGATTGGAGGCCACCATGGCCGCATCCCGAACATCCGTCGAATCACTGGGTGAATTGGGCGATCGCACGATCCGCAAGGTCAAGCGGCGGGTGTTGCCGCTGATCGTCTTTCTGTATTTCATCGCGTTCCTCGACCGGAACAATGTCGGTTTCGCGAAGCTGACGATGAGCGAGGACATCGGTCTGAGCGCAACCGCTTTCGGGTTGGGCGCCGGGATCTTCTTCATCGGGTATGCCATCTTCGAGATCCCCAGCAACGCCGGCATGCTGCGGTTCGGTGCCCGCAAGTGGATCGCCCGAATCCTGATCACGTGGGGTTTCTTCGCCACGGCCATGGCGGCAGTGAGCAACGAGCTCACCTTTTACGTCATCCGATTCCTGTTGGGCGCCGCGGAGGCCGGGTTCTTCCCCGCGATCATCCTGTATTTGACGTTCTGGTTCCCTGCTCGCCAACGGGTCGCGGTGCTCGGGATCTTCATCCTTGCCCAGCCGATCGCCAACGCGATCGGCGCACCGATCTCGGGCCTGCTGCTCAAGATGGACGGCATCCTCGGTCTGGCCGGGTGGCAGTGGATGTACATCGTCGAGGGTGTTCCCGCGATGTTGATGGCCGCCGTAGCGCTGAAGGCAATGACGGATCACCCCAAGGACGCGACGTGGCTGACAGTCGAGGAACGCACCTGGCTGCAGAACAAGATGGACTCCGAAGACGCGGCCAAGGGGACCGGTCACAAGCACAGCTTCATGGCTGGTCTGAAGGACCCCCGCGCCCTGATCTTCGCGGCCCTCTACTTCGGTCTCGTGATGGGCATCTACGGGCTGAGCCTGTGGCTGCCGTCCATCGTCAAGGCCATGGGTGAGCTGTCGACAACGCAGGTCGGGTTCATCGTCCCCATTCCGTACGTGTGTGCCGCGGTCTTCGTCTACTTCTGGAGTCGGCACTCGGACCGCACCGGTGAACGCGTCGGTCATACCTCAGGTGCCATGTTGTTGGCCGCCATCGGTCTGGTCGGCTCCGGGTTCCTCATCCAGACCAGTCCAGTCCTGGCGTTGGCCGCGATCTGCGTCGCAGCAATGGGCATCTTCGGAGCGATCTCACCGTTCTGGGAGCTGCCATCCGCCGCCCTGGCAGGGGCCGCCGCAGCGTCCGGCATCGCGCTGATCAACTCGCTGGGCAACCTGGGCGGATTCGCCTCGCCGTACGCGGTCGGTGCGTTGGTCGACCTGACCGGCGATTCAAAGTACGGGCTGCTGTTGCTGGCCGGGGTGCTGTTGATCACCGCCGCTGCCACCTTCCTGTACGGCCGGACTATCGACGCCGGCAAGGTGCCGACCGGCTCGGACGAGGACGCGCGCGCCAAGGAAGTCCTGTCATGAGTGCTCCGCTCCCGACCGAGCGCACGGCCGTCATCACCGGCGGCGCGTCCCCCCGCGGTATCGGCCGCGCCACCGCCGACCGGCTGGCCCACGACGGGTGGTCGGTGGCGATCCTCGACATCGACGGGGTCGCCGCCAAGCTTGCAGCCGACGAGGTGGCCGACAATTACTCGGTGTCCGCCCTGGGTGTCGGCGCCGACATCTCCGACGAGACTTCGGTGGAAGCGGCCATCGCGCAGGTCGAGTCGACCCTGCCGCCGATCATCGGGCTGGCCAACGTGGCCGGGGTCAGCTCACCGACCGAGTTCCTCGACGTCACACCGGCCGAATGGGACCGGGTGTTCAACGTCAACATGCGTGGCACGTTCCTGGTCACCCAGCGTGTGTTGCCTGCCATGATCGCCGCCGGCGTCGGCCGGATCGTCAGTGTGTCCTCCATCTCCGCGCAGCGTGGCGGCGGGACGTATTCGAAAGTGCCCTACAGCGCGTCCAAGGCGGCCGTGGTGGGGTTCTCTCGGGCGTTGGCCCGCGAGATGGGCCCGCACAACATCACGGTGAATTCGGTGGCCCCCGGGCCGGTCGACACCGACATCATGGGTGGCACGCTGACCGACGAGCGCAAGGCTCAGATGAGCGCCGACATTCCCCTCGGCCGGGTTGGCACCGTCCAAGAGGTTGCCGCCCTGATGACTTTTCTGATGAGCGAGGACGCCGGCTACATCACCGCGGCGACTTACGACATCAATGGCGGCCTGCAAATCTCGTGAACGTCTCTATCCAACCCGAGAAAGCCCTCGCCGTCGCCCCGCCGGTGCGACACGAACCCGGGGCGCGGGTTCGGATCAGGGCCGCCCACGCGGCGGCCGGACGACGGATCGCCGTGCTCGACGACGACCCCACCGGCTCACAGACCGTGCACGACGTCTCGGTGGTCACGGTGTTCGAGGACGCCGAATACGCGGCCGGTCTTGCCGAACCCGGTTCCACCTGCTTCGTGTTGACCAACACCCGCAGCCTGCCCCAGGACACCGCGGTTGAACTGAGCACCAGCGTCGCCTCCAGCCTGTTCACTCTGGGGCAGACCCTGGGCGCACCGGTCGAGGTCGTCAGCCGCAGCGATTCCACCCTCCGCGGCCACGTCTTCACCGAGATGCAGGCCATCGACGCCGCGCGGCGCCGGGTCACCGGCACCGGATTCGACGGCGTGCTACTCGTACCCGCCTACTTCGAGGCCGGCCGATTCACTGCGGGTGACATCCACTGGGCCGTCGTGTCGGGTCAACCCGTCCCGGTCGGGGAGAGTGAGTTCGCCAAGGACGCTACGTTCGGCTACACCTCGTCGAACCTGCGTGAGTTCGTCGCCGAGAAGAGCAACGGCACGATCGCCGCCGACCAGGTCCATTCGATCAGCTTGACCGACATCCGCCAGGGTGGACCCGAGCGCGTCGCCGATCTCCTTGCCGCGGTCACCGGCGGCGCGTGGGTCGTGGTGAATGCCACCGACTATGCCGACCTGGAGATTGTCGTGCTCGCCCTGCTCGAGGCGCAGCGGCGCGGTCGGTCGTTCGGGTACCGGTGCGGTCCGTCGTTCGTGCGCGCGCTCGCCGGGCTCGAGCCGCAAGGACCGCTCACGGCGGCGCAGATCTGGCCGAGCGGTCGCCCCGGCGGCCACGGCCTCGTCGTCGTCGGCTCGCACGTCGGCCTGACGAGCCGTCAAGTCGCGGCGGCACAGCAGCGAGGCGGCCTGACCGAAAACGAACTGCACGTAACCACCCTGCTTGACCCCGAGCGGCGCAACGGCCACGTCGCCGATATCGGCGAGCAGGTCGCCGAGGCACTGGCCACCTCCGATGTGCTGCTCTTCACCAGCCGCACCCTGCTGCGTGGCGGCGACGCCGACGACAGTCTGGCCATTTCGCGCACCGTGTCGACCGCCGTCGTCGACGTGGTCAAGGCCGCTCTTGCGGCTCGCCCCGCCTGGGTGGTCGCCAAAGGCGGCATCACCTCCCACGACGTCGCCGTCCGCGGGCTCGGCATCCGGCGCGCCGAGGTCGTCGGCCAGCTCCTGCCCGGCATGGTGTCGGTGTTTCGCCCCATCGAAGCAGCCCCGGAAGCGGTCGGAACGCCCTACGTCGTCTTCGCCGGCAACGTCGGTGACGACAACACCCTGGCCGACGTCGTCGACCTCTTCGCCGGACGCCGATAAGCGCGTCCCGGCTCAATCCATGACCCCCGAAGAAAGACAACAGGCATGACCAACGTCGGATGGATCGGTCTGGGAGCGATGGGCGCCCCGATGGCGTCCTGCATCGCGCAGGCCGGGCACACCGTGACCGCTTTCGATATCGACCCCGAGAAGGTCGCCGCACTCGGCGCCGACGGCGTAAAACCAGCCGACACCATTGCCGACGTCGCGGCGAATGCGGATGTGCTGGTGCTAATGGTCGCCACCGCCGAACAAGCCGAATCAGTGCTTTACGGCGACGGCAAAGCCGCCGCGGCACTCAAACCGGGCAGTGTTGTTCTGCTCATGGCCACCGTCGGGCCAGCTGCAGTCGAAGACTGGGCACGGCGCCTGGCCGTGAGCGGCGCGCAAATCGTCGACGCCCCCGTTTCCGGTGGTGCCGCCAGGGCCGGGCAGGGTGATCTGCTGATCATGGTCAGCGGCTCGGAGACAGCGCTGGCCACCGTGCAACCACTGCTGGACGTGATGGCCCGCAACGCCCCCGTTGTCGGCACCCATCCCGGCGACGGGCAAAAGGTAAAACTGGTCAACCAGCTGCTGTGCGGTGTGCACATCGCCGTTGCCGCGGAAGCCCTTGCCTACGCCGAGGCGCTCGGCCTTGACGCCGGTGAGACCTGGGAAGTGCTCCGGCACGGCGCCGCCGCTTCGTTCATGCTCGACGACCGCGGCGCCCGGATGATTGACAACCCGAACAACGAAATCCGCTCCACCATCGACATTTTCGTCAAGGACATGGGCCTGGTTACTCAAGCGGCCTGCGATAAGGCCTACCCAACCCCGCTAGCCTCCGCGTCCGAACAGCTCTACCTCGCCGCCCGCGGCGCCGGCCTCGGACGCGCTGACGACTCCTCCGTCATCCAGATCCTGCGGGGCACTGCCAGCGCATCGACCTGACCGTCCCGCCACCCCGTCAGCATCACCAGCGCGCCGAGCGGGATGTCGACGTCGACGTCCCGGAGGTTGTGGGTGCTGGCGCCGCGCACCTCCAACGCCCCCCTCACCGGCGAGCACCTCGCGGATTACGTCGGCGACTAACCGTCACCGCGGTTCCTTGCCAGATTCTCGGCAGTGGTTCAAGATTCCGGGAAGGCTAGCTGGGGCCGGGTGGAGGACGCCGACGTGGGTTTCGACGTAGATGCTCTGCGGCAGAAATATGCCTTTGAACGGGACCGGCGATTGCGTCCTGACGGCATCGCGCAGTACGTCGAGATAGCCGGGCCGTTTGCTGGATTTGCCGACGATCCGTGGAGCGATCCTCATTTCACGCGCGACCCATTGTCCGACGACGTTGATGTCGCGATCATCGGCGCCGGCTTTGGAGGACTGCTAATCGGGGCCCGGCTGCGCGAACTCGGCGTGCAGAGCATCCGGCTGATCGACAAGGCCGCCGACGTAGGTGGCACCTGGTATTGGAACCGGTATCCGGGCATCGCGTGCGATGTCGAGTCGTACGTATACATGCCGCTGCTGGAGGAGTTGGGCTATGTCCCAACCGAGAAATACGCCAAGGGCGACGAGATCTTCGCGCACTGCCGACGCATCGCCGAGCACTACGACCTGTATCGCGACATCTGCCTTCAGACCGAGGTCAATGAGATTCGCTGGGATCCAGCAGTTTCGCGCTGGATCATCTCGACCAACCACGGTGACGCGATTCGGGCGCGTTTCGTGGCGATGGCCAACGGGTACCTACAGAAGCCGAAACTGCCTGGCATTGAGGGTATTACCGCGTTCCGAGGGCACGCGTTTCACACCAGCCGGTGGGACTACGACTACACCGACTCCGACCTGGCCAAGCTGTCAGATAAGCGGGTGGGCATCATCGGAACCGGTGCCACCGCGATCCAGTGTGTGCCGCACCTGGCGAGATCCGTCGAACACTTGCTCGTCTTCCAGCGCACCCCGTCGACCGTCGATGTGCGCGACAATCGGCCGACTGATCCGGCTTGGTCGGCAGATTTGGAAGATGGTTGGCAACGCCGCCGCATCGAGAATTTCCAACTACTCACCGCCGGCGGCGAGGCCGACGAGGATTTGGTTAACGACGCCTGGACCAGCATTGTGAAGAAGCTCTTCGTGATGCGGCAGACGAGCATCGCGGGTATGTCCGACGAAGACCGTTTGCGCGCAGTCGATATGGCCGACTTCGCCAAGATGGAGGATATCCGGGCCCGCGTTGATTCGATCGTGACTGACCCTGCCACGGCGGCGGCACTCAAGCCCTGGTACGGCTACTTCTGCAAGCGACCGTGCTTTCACGACGAGTATCTGCAGACGTTCAACCGCGACAACGTGACTCTGGTTGATACCCGCGGTCAGGGCGTCGAACGGATTACGGCTGACGGTGTCGTGGTCGATGGCACGCAGCACAGTGTCGATTGCCTGATCTTCGCCACGGGCTTTGAGGTCGGAACAGACTATTCGCGGCGTACTGGGTTCGAGCTCGTCGGCCGAGGCGATGTGACGCTCACCGACAAATGGCGCGACGGCGTTCGCACCCTCCACGGGCTGAGTGTCCACGGTTTTCCAAACTGCTTCGTGCTCAGCATCGCCCAGTCCGGCTTCACCGTGAATTTCCCGTATCTGCTGGACGTTCAGGCGAGTCACACGGCCTGGGTAATTGCCTGGGCGTTGAAAAACGACGCAATCGAGCTCGAGGCCACCGCCGAGGCCGAAACAGCCTGGGTCGACACGGTCGTCGCGCGGTCGGCGGCGAGCGCCGAGCGCGCGAAGGCGTGCACCCCGGGCTATTACAACCGGGAAGGTCAGGCGAACGCGAAGACGCGCCAAGGCAGCTTCTTCTTCGGCAGTCCGACCGAATACGCCGACATCCTCGAGGCGTGGCGGGCCCAGGGGTCGCTGGATGGACTTGAGGTCCACACAGGTGTACCCCGGTGATCTCAGGCCGCCGATACCTCGCCGGTCGGGTGCGGGCGCTGACTCGCCGTCGGTCGCCGCGAGTGGTGATCATCGGTGCTGGCTTCGGCGGACTTGCCGCAGCGGTGGCGTTGCGACGCAAGGGCATCGATGACCTGTTGATCGTCGAGCGTGCCGACGGTGTCGGCGGAACCTGGCGGCGGAATGTCTATCCGGGCGCGGCGTGCGACATCCAGAGCCACTTGTATTCATTCTCTTTCGCACCCAACCGTGCGTGGAGTCGCACGTACGCGTATCAACCGGAGATCCTTGCCTACCTGGAAACGGTCGCTGACGACTTCGACCTTCGCCGCCACCTGGTGCTCGGCACGAGAGTCTGCCGCCTGGTCTGGAACGAAGAAGCGCTGCACTGGGAGGTGACGCTGGACAGCGACGGCGCCGAGCAGATGGTTGTCGCGGACGTCGTCGTCAGCGCGGTCGGCTTGTTCCACTCCGTGAGGTACCCCGATATCAAGGGCCTCGCCGACTTCTCAGGCGATGTGATGCACACCGCGCAGTGGGACACCACTGTCGAACTGACCGGCAAGCGGGTGGCAGTCGTCGGTACGGGCGCGAGTGGCGTGCAGGTCATACCCGAACTTGCCAGTACGGCAGCGCAACTAACGGTCTTCCAACGCACACCACCGTGGATGGTGCCCAAGGAGGACCGCCCCTTCAGCATCGAAGAGCTGTCGCGCTTCCGTCGGAGTCCGTGGGCCCCGCTTCGTGAACGGTGGCGGCTGTGGAAGCTGCAACACGACAACACCGCGTTGACCCCCGGCCACCCGCAGCTGGCCGCGGTTCAAGAGCTGTCGGAGAACTTTCTACGGCGTCATGTTGCGGACGAGGGGCTGCGCGACGTGTTGACGCCGCGCTATCCGTTCCGGTGTAAGCGAGTCCTGCTCGGCGAGAAGTACTACACAACACTGCAATGTGCCCACGTCAATCTCGTGACCGCCCCGATCGAACGCATTACCAGCGCATCTGTCGTCACAGCGGGCGGAGACGTCGTTGACATCGACGCGATTGTGCTGGCGACTGGGTTCGAGACCAGCAGTTACCTTTCCGGCCTCGACGTCATCGGGGTCGGTGGCGAATCTCTGCACGACCGTTGGGGTTTGGACCCGCGTGCCTATCTCGGCGTTGCTGTCAGCGGGTTCCCGAATTTCTTCATGCTGTATGGCCCAAATACCAATCAGGGCGCGAACTCGGTCATCTACATCCTGGAGGCCGGCGCGCGGATGGTGGCGAGCGCGGTGGCCCGCCTCGCGCGACGGGGCGGATACCTCGACGTGCGGCCGGACGTCGAACATCTCTTCAACGAGCGGGTTTCCGCCGACCTGGAGCAGACCATATGGACGCGTTGCGACAGTTACTACCGGTCGCCGACGGGGCGCATCGTCACCCAATGGCCGCACTCGGAACTCGACTATGCCAAGGCGACGTGGCGATTACGGGCACGCGACTGGCTACACCAACGCTGAAGCAGACATGATCGCAGGGACACCCGTCAGGATTTCTTCGGCGCGGTTCGACGTTTGGACGGCTGCTTTCTTGGTACTGCCTCTGCACCGCGATTGGCGAGTCGGCTCAGCGTGGAGACGCCGGGGACCGACGCTACGGCGTTGTATACCTCGTTGCCCGTCGCGACAAGAGCTTCGAGTTGCGGCAGGATCGCATCCATCGTCCGAATCATCGGATCGGCCAGCGCGAGGTAGCGTTCGGCGCGATCGATGGCCTCGTTGAGGCGCCCCGTCGCAGTCGCCAGATTCTCCACGAGATCCGGCAGTTGACTGACGAGTTGTATCGAAGCGGGTGGGATGCGCATCGCTCCGCTAGCGACCGATTGCGCCGTCTCCGCTGCCGCCTGTGCGGCAGCCTTGATATCTTTCGGGCTCGGAACCTTCTGGCTCATATCACAACGATGCCGCACGCAGACTGGCCTGTCTGCGCTTTGCCGGTGCGCGGACCGCTTTGCCGATAAGTACGCTCCATACATGGCGAGCGTGTTGACGGTCAACGTAGCCCACCCGCGACCGAATTCGGACAAGGGGCAGTTGCTGACCGGCATTGATAGGCGGCCAACGGACGACCCAATTGGAGTGCGGGCTCCCGGCCCGATGCACGGCGGCGCCGGCAGTGGCCTCGTGGGCGACTTCATTGGCGACTCACAGGCACACGGAGGCGACGATCAGGCGGTGTACGCGTACGCGCGCGAGGATCTCGACGTCTGGCAGAGGGACCTGGACCGCGACCTCAGCAACGGTATGTTCGGTGAGAACCTCACGACAGAAGGGCTCGACGTCACCGGCGCGCGCATCGGCGAGCGTTGGCAGGTCGGCTCCGACGGTCTGGTGCTTGAGGTGTCACGGCCCCGTATTCCTTGTCGAACATTCGCGGTTTGGCTCGCGATCCAAGGCTGGGTCAAGACGTTCGCCAAGGCCGCTACGCCCGGCGCCTACTTGCGGGTGATAGCGCCAGGAACGGTGCGCGGTGGGGACTCGATCGTCGTCGTCGACAGGCCGCAGCACGACGTGACGATTGGCGTCGTCTTTCGAGCCCTGACACTAGAGCCGGAGCTATTGCCTCGTCTCCTCGCGGCGGACGCACTGCCGGACGAGATGAAGGAGCTCGCTCGTCGCCGCGTCTCCTAGATGAACCCCCGACTCGGCATCTACGATGCAATCAAACAGGTTGCTGGCCAAACAGTTTCACGCGCCCCAATTGTCACCGTGACGAATTGGCGGGCTTAGCGGTATGGATGCCGCACGTGCAGTCGTCGATCGACGGGCAGGTGCAGCGCATGCCCCACTCGATGATCTCCCTGGCGCGTTGCAGTTCGGCGACCCGAGCGTCGATCTCGGCCAGTTTGGTCTCGGCGAGGGCGCGGCTGGCGGGTCGCCCGGGGGCGTCGTCGGCGAACAACAGCTGGATCTCATCCAGCGCGAAGCCGGCAGCCTTGCACAGCCTGATCACGTCGAGGCGGGCGACGATCGAATCGTCGTAGCGGCGTTGACCGCCGACTCGGGCAGGGGACTGTATGAGCCCGATCCGCTCGTAGTAGCGCAGAGTTGTCGCGGCGACGTCCGCCTGAAGCGCCAGTTCGCCGATCGTCAGAGTTGTGGCCATGCGGTCTCCCTTGATCCGGGGGCTTGACTTAGAGTTAACTCTAAGTTGTTGACTTGAGCCATGCAGAAACACACTCAGCCAGTCGACTTCCTTAGCGAGCTGCGTACCGCCCGCTACGCCTCGCTGCGGACCTACCGGCAGGACCCTGCGTGTCAGGGTGAGTTGAGTCCACTGGTTCAGAGCAAATCAGCCTGACGCGGGGCGAGATACGGATCGGCACACCATGACCAGCTCCACGATTATTTCGGTGAACGACAATGAACGGATGGATCCGACCCACCCCAGAGCCGACGGACCGCGGCGACGCCGCGCGTTCACCGCGGCCGACAAGCTTGCGTACCTCTCGGCCTACGAGCAGGCATGCGAGCACGGTGAAGGTGGCGCGTACTTGCGGAGGGAGGGCTTGTATTCGTCGTTGATCAGCGAATGGCGCAAGCAACGCGATGCCGGGGTTCTAGCCGGTAAGCGGCCCGGGGAGAAGGTCGGCAGGCTCACCGCCGAGCAAGCCGAGATCGCCCGTCTCACGCGGGAGAACGCCCTGATGAGCAAGCGGTTGTCCACCACCGAGGCCGCCCTGGACATCATGGGAAAAGCACACGCTCTCTTGGAAAGTCTTTCCGAGAGAGCGGATTCCGACGAGAAGCGCAAGAATCGATGACGGCAACCTACACCTCGCTGATCGCCGGTGGTGTCTCGACGAGGCACGCAGCGACCTTGACCGGGGTGGTGCGCTCCACCGCGACCCGGCGGCACCACGTCGCCACCGCGCCCACCCCGGCGGCGCAACCGGTGGGCGACCCGGCCAACAAGCTGACCGATCTGGAACGGCGCCGGGTCCGCGACGTGCTCACCAGCGACCGGTTCGTCGATCTCGCACCGTTGCAGATCTACGCGCAGTTGCTCGACGAGGGCCGCTACCTGTGTTCGGTGTCCACGATGTACCGGGTACTGGCCGAGAACACGCTGGTCGCCGAACGCCGCCGGCTGGCCCGGCACCCAGCGAAGGTGTGTCCGGAGCTGGTCGCGACCGGACCGCGGCAGGTCTACTCGTGGGACATCACCAAGCTCGCGGGCCCGGTGAAGGGCACCTACTTCGACGCCTACGTGATGATCGACATCTACTCCCGCTACATCGTCGGCGTGCAGGTCCACGCCCACGAATCCGGGGTCCTGGCCAAGGAGATGATGGAGCAGATCTTCACCGTGCACGGGGTGCCCCTCGTCGTGCACGCCGATCGCGGCACGTCGATGACCAGCAAGACCGTCGCGGTGCTGCTCGCAGATCTGGAAGTCACCCGGTCGCATTCGCGGCCACGGGTGTCCAATGACAACCCGTACTCCGAGTCGCTGTTCAAGACCTTGAAGTACGGGCCGGAATTCCCTGAACGGTTTGGATCACTCAGTGATGCAAGGCAATTCATGGAACTTTTCGCCAACTGGTACAACCACGAACATCGTCACACCGGCATCGGACTGCATACCCCCGCCGATGTGCACTTCGGGTTGGCCACCGCCAAAGCCGCCGACCGACGCACCGTGCTCGCCGACGCCCGCGACCGACACCCACACCGCTTCGGCACCACCAACGCGGTGCCGAAGATCCTCGATCTGCCCGACACCGTCTGGATCAACCGACCAGCCCAGGACGCCACCCAGGAGACCGACACGACAGCCGCCTAACACCCACTGAACTCATCCACCTTGAAAAATTCCGGGACGGCACGGCAGTCGACACTCCGATCTGGTTCGACGTCCAGACGAACGCAGTGGTGTTCCGGACCAAGATCGGACCGAAGACCAAGCGCCTGGCGACACGTCCGGATGTCGAATTGACTGCATGCGACTACCGAGGTCAACTCGACAACAATGCGAAGACCTACACCGGCCGGGCGATGATTCTGTCGGGCATCGAGGCGAAGGAGGCCAATCGGGCGTTGCATCGGCGCTATGGCTGGCAGTGGAACGTCGTGCCGCTGCTCAAGATCCCTGGCGTCACCAATGTGCATCGCAGTCTGTCACTGCGCGAGAAGCTGCGGCGTGCCCGCGATCGCAAGGTGTGGCCCGACAGTGCGATCGTTCGAATCGATTTCGCGTAACGCAAAGCGGGGAGTGGGGATCGGCTGACCCCTGCCCAGGCGGTCGAGATCATTAGCGACTCACTCGACGGCGCAATCTTGGATGACCTTTCAGCGGACGAATGGCACATCGCGCCGCTGGACCCGTTGCCGTGCCCAATCACCGTCGCATGGTCGGAGAACGACGAGGTGCTTCCAATGGCCGAATATGCCAGTGCACTCCCAGAGCGCCACCAAAATGTAAGTCCAGGAGTGTCTGAGGGGGACCCGTTTGGTGGTCCAGTCGCTATGCGGCTTGGGGTTGGTGGGTCGTGGTCCACTGTAGAGCGAACTCGGCTGGGGTGAGTTCGCCGTGGGCGGAGTGGGGCCTGTTGGCGTTGTAGTCGCAGCGCCAGTCCTCGATGATCACACGGGCTTCGCGCAGCGAGTCGAAGCGCCACGAGTTGAGCAGTTCATCACGGAGCCTGCCGTTGAACGACTCGACCCAGGCGTTCTGCCACGGAGACCCAGGATCGATGAAAAGTGAACCGGCACTGTTGAACCGACACCAATCACTGACCGCGTGCGCCACGAACTCGGGGCCGTTGTCGAAGCGCACGTAGTGCGGCGACCCGTGGGTGAGGGCCAGCCGATCCAAGATATCGACGACGCCGTCGGCGTCGATGGCGCGGTCGACGTCGATCGCGAGGGCTTCGCGGGTGAACTCGTCGATCACATTCAGCATCTTCAGGGTGCGGCCATCGGCGGTGGTGTCGAACTGGAAGTCCATCGCCCAGATGACGTTCGGGCGAATCGGTGACATCGCTCCCACGGCGACACCGATACCGGTCAACCGCTTCTTCCTGCGGCGCTGCGGGACCCGCAGGCCCTCCTCACGCCACAGCCGGCGGATGCGCTTGTTGTTGACCTGCCAGCCGGCGCGGCGGGCCATTTTGGCGGCCCGTCGCCATCCCCAGCGAGGCCGGTCGGTGGAGAACCGCCGCAGCCAGGCCCGTAACTCGGTTTCCTCTGCAGTGGCCTGCGGTGGGCTCAGGCGCATCGTGGAACGGTGGATGCCCACCACCGTGCACGCTCGGCGTTGCGAAACCCCGAACCGCTCACACAGCACCGTAACGGCGCGGCGCTTGCGGTTCGGGGTCAGAAGTTTCCCGCCGAGAGGTCCTTGAGCATGTCGATGTCGAGGGCCTGGTTGGCGACCAACTTCTTGAGCCGGGTGTTCTCCGCTTCGAGCTCCTTGAGGCGCTTGGCCTCGTTGGCCTTCATGCCGCCGTACTGGGCAAGCCAGCGATGCCACGTCGATTCCGCGATCTCCAGATGCCGGCACACCTCGGCCAGCTCCTGGCCCGACGCGAGGAGTTTGTTGCCCTCGGCGAGCTTGCGGATGATCTGATCCGGCGTATGCCGCCGGCGCTTGTTCGATGCCATGTCGTCGTCGATTCTTCCTGCCCGAACACTCGGGCAACAGAGTCCCACAACGACTGGACCACTACGACGGGCTCACCTCATGTCGGCTACCAACGCGCCTACATGCCGGTGACGTCTGCACATCGGGATCATCATGACTGTTCCGCAGAGTTTTCTGGGTCGATCCGCCCCGTTATATCGCCCCAGATATCTAGCCGTTGCCGCACGTCGAGCGGCGTAGGCTGGGTGCTCGCGAAGAAATCGGGACAGGATCACATCGGGATTGGGAATCGCACACCTGCGCGTCAGCCACCAACCTGAAGTTGGTGGCACTGTGAACGGGGGTCGATTGCACAGAAGGTGCATCGCGTGACTTACTGTATCGGCGTAATGCTCGACAAGGGCATGATTTTCGCCTCGGACTCTCGTACGAATGCCGGCGTGGATAACTTCGCCAAGTTCTGCAAGATGACGGTATTCGAGCGTCGCGGCAACCGCGTTGTCGTTCTGCTGAGTTCGGGAAACTTGGCCGGAACTCAGGCCGTCATCAGCGTATTGACGCAGCGTTGTGCTGACGGCGACGCGGCCACCAATCTCTGGGGTGCCCGGACGATGTTCGACGTCGTGAGGCTGGTCGCGGATGCGATGCGCGATATCGAGAAACGCGACGCTGGATACTTGCAAGAGAGCAGCATCCGCTTCAATGCCTCGTTCATCGTCGGTGGGCAGATCGGCGGGGAGCCGATACGGCTGTTCCGGATCTATGCGGAGGGCAATTTCATCGAAGCAGGGATCGACACGCTCTTCTTTCAGACCGGTGAAACTAAGTACGGAAAGCCGATCCTCGACCGCGTACTTACGCAACGTACGCCCCTTGCCGATGCCACGAAGTGTGTGCTGGTGTCTTTCGATTCGACCATGCGCAGCAATTTGTCGGTGGGCATGCCCATCGACCTGATTTGCTACGAACGGGACAGCCTCGAAGTGCAGTGGCGGCGGCGATTCGATGAGGGGGACCCCTATTTCACCGCGCTCAGCGACGAATGGGGCGAAGGTGTGCGGAAGGTGTTTCGCCACTTGCCCGAGTTACGCTGGTGACGGGTTGTCACGATGGACACCTTCATTATTACCTGTGAGCACGGCGGTAACCGGATACCCGCGCCGTATCGGCGGCTGTTTCGGGAACAACGGGCGCTGCTGGATTCCCACCGCGGGTACGATCCCGGTTCGCTGGTCATGGCCAAGGCACTGGCCAATGCGTACCGGGCGCCGCTCGTGGCTTCGACCGTCAGCCGCCTGCTTATCGATCTCAATCGTTCGATCGGCCACCCACAACTTTTGTCGGTGGTGACCCGCGCCGCGCCGGCCGAGACCCGCGCGCAGATCGTCGAACAGTATTACCGGCCCCATCGCACGCAGGTCGAGTGTCTTGTCGGGCAAGCGGTGTCGCGCGGCCATCGCGTGATCCACATTTCGTCGCACAGCTTTACCGCGGACCTGGATGGCAGGGTGCGCGGCGCCGATGTGGGTTTGCTCTATCACCCCGGTCGGCGCGGGGAGGCCGAGTTGTGTGCCCGCTGGAAGGAATCGCTTTCGGCATTCGCTCCGGAACTTCGGGTACGCCGCAACTACCCCTATGCCGGCAAAGGAGACGGGTTGACCTCGCACTTGCGCGTGCGCTTCGCGCCGTGCGACTACGTCGGAATCGAACTGGAAGTCAACCAGGGCGTAGTCTTCGCCGCAGGCCGGCGCTGGACGGCGTTGCGGCGCATACTGATCGATTCGTTACGGACGGCATGGGCCGCGTGAGCGCGTCATGATTCATATCCTGCGTGAAGTAGCGCCAGTGACAACCTTTTCGACCATCTACGCCATCGGCCATACGCGACCTCACCTGCCGGATACCGGAGGCAAATGATGCACATTCACGTCGGCTTCGAAATGATCTACGACTGCCCGCAGCCGACCCCGATGATATTCAACCTCAACGTCCACTTCACACGGGTGTCCGATCTCGTCGGCCGTGACGCCCTGGTGTTCGACCCGCCTGTCCCGGTGGCAGCCTATCGTGACGGCTTCGGCAACTGGTGCACCCGCATTGTTGCGCCCAAGGGCCGCACGAGCGTCTCGGCCGATACGCTCGTCAACGACACAGGAGTCCCCGACGTCATCGTTCCCCAGGCGCAGCAGATTCCCGTGCCGGACCTGCCCGAGGAGACGCTTGTCTTCCTGCTCGGGAGCCGCTATTGCGAAACCGATCGGCTGTCCGAGACGGCGTGGAATCTCTTCGGGCAGGCGCCAACGGGATGGGGACGTGTTCAGGCGATATGCGACTACGTTCACCGACATCTCACGTTCGGCTATGAACACGCGCGCATGACCCGGACCGCACTGGAGGCTTTTTACGACCGAACCGGCGTCTGCCGTGATTTCACGCATCTTGCCGTTGCCTTCTGTCGCTGCATGAACATCCCTGCGCGCTACTGCACCGGGTACCTCGGCGACATCGGTGTGCCGCCGGTGGACGAGCCGATGGATTTCTCTGCCTGGTTCGAGGTATACCTCGGCGGACAATGGCATACCTTCGACGCGCGCCACAACTCGCCGCGCATCGGCAGGGTGTTGATCGCGCGTGGCCGCGACGCCGCCGACGTCGCGCTCAGCAACACCTTCGGTCCCACCACATTGACGAGCTTCAGGGTATGGGCCGACGAGGTACCCACCGGTTGAGTCAAGCACCGCTAACGGTGTTGTCGGCGGTATGGTCGGCGTCGGCTTCCGCGAGCCCGTCAGCGATTTCGCGGGTGGCCCTGAGTCTAACTTGGTTAGAGCCGTGACCGCTTGGCGATACGGCCAGCTATCGATCTCGCCATCTTTGAAATCTGTCGACGGACTACCTCCTGATGCGGAAATCGGTGCACGGGAGGGCAATTCGCCATCCCAGGCGCCCATGAGCACATCCAGTCTGGGCGCACACATTGCGTCACTGTGACGAAATGTGTGCGCCGTCGAACCTGGTCGAGGTGACTCGGCAGCGCGTCGCCGTCGGGTGACGGGCGGCCTGACTGGCGCGACGTGGGGCGTGATCGCGACTAGGTCTCGGCGCGGCGACGCGAAGACCAATCCGGCGCAGATTCACTGAGAAAAATGACCGCCCGGCGCTGAAAGAGTGATAAGAGCGAAGAAACGTTGAGAAGGGACACCAATTATCAAGGGGTGCAAGCACTTTCATCTAATGCAACTCGCTACCCTTACCTGGTAATGGTGCGTGTTAAAGAGGTGCGAGTTACTCCGTAGCCCTTTAGGGGAGTGGTTCCGCCTAGGTTCAGATGTGCGAACAACGGCAACCCGCCGTAGTCAATCATGCAATTGCATGCAGCGATTTTACGGCCACTGCGTTTTAGGCGAGAAGTTCTTCCAGCAGCTCAACGGATTGGAGCCGTTGGCAGGCATCGGTCGCCCGCTGGGTGCCGGCCAAACCGATGTGCAGCGGCTGCCATTTCGAGGCCATGCCAGCGGTCGATGTCGCCGCGGCGCGCACGTGGCCGGGGATCGAGTTGCATATGACGTAGGCGACGTCGCGCAGCCCGGGGGAGCGGCCAAGGAAGGCCCAGTCGAGGAAGCCGGTGCGATCACCGTCGCGCACGTCGACGAACAGGTTGCCGATGTGCGGATCGCCGTGCACAAGCGTGCGCGGCCCTGAGTTCCATAGCCGGACGATCGCGGGCACGTGCGCGAGGTAGAAGTCGGCTATCCGGTGAAATGGCGCGTCGAGATGGGCGCCGAGGTTGTCGACCGCCATCTTGACGAACATGTCGCTTCATGAAGCTGTTCTGCCGCTCCGCCATTAGTGCCCCATACGTCACAGTGACGCATTGGGGTGGCTAGGTATATTCGTTGCCGCCGGTATAGCCAAGCCGCTCGGGTTAGATTCCTATATTGGACTGCCAGCCTCGGTTGATCGCGACCGCGTGGTGTATCTGCATGCCTGGCCCGTGGCCAAACTGCTGCTTCATCTCAACCTGTGGCCGCCACGCACCGTCGCGCCATTCTCAACCCGCTCAGCCTGACAGCACGGTCCCTCGTTATCGCCAAGGGCATCTCGGGTGCCGCCCACTTTAACCGGGACGAACTACGGGTCCTCGAGATGCCGGCCGTCAACGGCACCGGAACCGCGCTGTCGCTTGCAAGACTGTACGGCAGCGCCGCGACCGGCGGATCTGAGATTGGTGTTTGGGACGCCCGGAGTGGGGGCTCATTCGGATTCGCCGACCCGGACACCGGCATCGGCTACGGGTACGTGATGAACAGACTAGGGTTCCACCCAGTCAGCGATCCAAGAGAACTCGACCTGCGCCATGCTCTGTTCCACGACATCCTCAAAACCAGGCCCCAAACCTGACTCGGCACTCTAAGTTCTCACGGTTCCGGCAAAATGGATGCGCCTCCAGGCCCGCTGGCCGATAGGCGGCACAGTCAACGCGGCACTCCAATAGCCTTGCGCCCCATGGTAATTCGTCACAGTGACGTATTGCTGGCGGTGCAGTGAGAGGGGAGCCGGGGTGGTCGGCCGTCCGGAGCAGGCGTACGCATGACAATACAGCGGGAACTTGCCCGGCGTCGAGCCGTGCGGCTTCTCAATGATTCTGTTTCATGCAGGTCAGCGGTGCGCATGGGTGCAGATCCGCTTGAGAGCATCAGCCAATCGTTAAGGGGTGCGAGAACTTTCATCTAATGCAACTCGCGGCTGTTAAACGCCGATAAGCCACATTATGTCAAGTAGACGCCGGCCGACTGGCCGAGACGTTGGACCCTGACCATCCGGGCTCGTTCACTGAGCTGTTGCGCCTGGACTCCCCCGTCCAAGCCACCGCACGCACCGACCACCACCGACCACCGCATCGACGGCGTTGATATCGGGCGCGGCCAAAGTGTCGTGGTCTGCCTCGCTGCGGCCAACCGAGACCCACACACCTACGAGAAGCCAAACCTCTACTGGCCCAGCCGCTCCGGACCACCGCCGCTGACCTTCGGCACGGCGCGCACTACTGCTTCGGCGCCACACTGGTTCGGCTGGAAGCCATCGCTGCCCTGCGGCACATCTCGGCGCGCAAGCCCGAACTGGTCGACACTCCGGTCTGGCGCGATACCGCGCGATCCGCGGACCCCGCACCGGACTGCCCAGCCCAGGACACCGCTACCCTGCGACCCTGAGGAGAGCGGCTGAACTCGTCCCGCGCTCCGCGTCATCGCTCATAGCACTCCTGCGTGGAGGAATACGGCGGAATCGAATACGGCGGGTTACCAGTAACTGGTGTCGGTACCCCCTGCGGTGCTGCCGGGGCCGTGCTTGATTTCGGAACCCGCGGGTCAGGTCGGAGGCAGAGCCCGCCGCCATTCTTGGTGGACGTCCCAGCCGTCCACCACCTCCACCAATGCGATGACTCCAGTGGGATAAACGAGGGACACCAGCCAACGGCGCGAGCCGCCTTCACAAACGGAAAAGCCCGCCTTCAGAAATTGCTTGAGCCACTTGATCTTCAGCTGATCACGCCGGAAATCAAACGCCGCAACCGCCTCGCCTGCTTGAAGCCGAGACCTGAGATCTGAAATCCCCAAGGCCTTCTCGACCCACTTCGAGTACTCCTTGACTGTGCAGCGCAAATTTTCATCGGTGAGTTCGAGCGCGGCTCGCGTTGAGATCGGGTTGAGGCGGTTCTTCACCAAGTAGACCTCGGCGCGAGGTGGTGGATACAGGGTCATATCAGGGCTTTGGTTGGTCGTCGACCTTGATGTCGAACTTGACGTTGCGGGCGTGCACACTGGTGACAGCCACGTTGACGCCGTAGGTCTGACCGGCATCCGCCAGTTCGCGTGAAGCCGAACGCACGAGAAGACTTGCTGACACGTCAACTACTCTCCCAGTCGGCCTTCAACGACAGCATCGGACTGCACGGACTCAAGTATCTACCAGTGTCACTGCAAGCAGCGACTGTAATCGTTCCCTAGCTGCCGCAGGCGACCGCGCTTATGTCGCAGAATCCCACCAGGTGAGCAGTCGTGTCCCGTACAGGGTGAGCCACTTCGAAGGCTCCCCGGCAGGAACATCGACTTCAAACCACACTCGTCCGGGTTGGCGACCGGTCTGCAGCCAACTGCCGTCGGACTGCCTGGCAGCACGAACGATGCCGATTGCCTGGCCCATCCGAGGATCCGGGAGGGCACCATCGTGCAGGGCGGCCAGGCGGAAGTATTCGCAAGCGTTGAGGGCGCTGTAGGACCAGCGAATGGGGTAGATGAAGTCGTTCACCCATTGCGCCACTGGCTGATTCGTCGTCAGCCGGCGAATCAGCTGGCGTTCCAGCAGGTACTCCTCGCCGCGATGCCGCGCAGCGCGGGTGTCGGCTGTACTCCCGGTGGCCGCCTCGAAGGCGAGTAGCCCTTTCAGTGAATTCAGTGTCGAATGAAACGACGACCGGCGCGACCCGTTGACCCACTCGCAGTTCCACCCGCCGTCAGGCAACTGATGCTCGAGAAACCAGTCAGCGATGCCATTGACGTTCGCACCCAGCCATACACCATTGGCCAGTGTCCAGGCGTTGATGCAGCAATCCACCTCACCCGACCAGTAAGACGAGCCGTCGTAGTCCCAGCGGCTGTGCTCATCAAGTAACTCGGCGGTCCGGCGTTCCCGCAACGCGGATGCGTCAAGGCCCCACTCTCGCAATGTGTTTAACGTCCAGGTGGTGGCCGTCCACGGCTGACCACCTTCGGACCTCTCAGCGCCTTCGAAGTCGAAGTCCGCCGGGAAGAAGGAACCGCCGGCCCACTGGCCATCAGTATCTTGCAAAGCAAGCAGGCGTGCGCCGAAGCCCCCGGTTGCGATCCGTGTCCGCGTCGCCTCCCATACCTCCGGTGAGGCATCGAGCAGATCGCGCTCAACTTGCCAGCGCAACGCCGGATCGGATACCAACAGCCAGTCCTTCAACGGGCCGCTTGTCATGAGACCAAGCTAGTCAAAGACAGCCGGCGAATATGCCTCGACACTCCCCTCCCTGGCCGCAACACGTCAGGTGGCAGCGGCTCATATCTCGTCCCGAACCCACGCTTGGCTTTGAGGTTGTCAAGCGCGTCGTCGCGCGGTGCGCTCCGGCGGGTGTCTTCACCCGGTAAGGCCCCGCCGCTCGAAAAGAACCGCCAGAAGGTTTGACGTTGGCGGACTCTGGGATGTCTCGGTCGAACTGGCGGATGCCAGCAAGTGACGCCGTCTAACGAAACCGGACAGGCGGCGCCCCACCCCTCAGAGTGCTCGTAGGCCACGCAGGGTCCTGCTTATCAGTTCACGTCGTTCGTCGATTGTCATCGAGTCACCGAGGGGGGCGCGCACCCGCAAATAGCCCTGTGTCACCAGGTCGCCGACCAGGAACCGCGTCGCACCGAGCGGCAAGGACAGACCAGCGGCGATCTCTGCGACCGTGGTGCTGTGCACGCACCACGTCAGGATCTGGCCCCGCACATCATTTCTCGGCCAGCGCGGCGGCTTCGCTATGGTGTTCAGCGCTTCGACCGGAGCCTCGAGTGGCAGTTCGACACCAGAGTCGGTACGGCCTGCTGTCAGCGCGTATGGCCGGACCAAGCTCGGCTCGTCCGCGGTTTCTGGCTCTGTGAACCAGTCGCCGATCGGTTCGCCCTTGCCCTCCGACTGCTGATGCGTGTCGGTGTGCTTCCCCCGGATATGGGGCGAACGATGCGGCACGTTGTAGTTCTCCAAGAACCACAACGTCTGGTCGGCGTGCACCGATGCGCGCACCTCGCTGGAGACGACCTTGAGTATGGTGCGGTCGGTGTCGATGACGAATGTGGTCCGTCTGACCGGCAGCAGCCGGGCCAGCAGGCCACGGCGCCGAGTGTGCCGGCTACGCCGGGCCGCCTCATGCGCAACGACGGATCTACGCAGCTTGGCGAGCCTGCCTCGGCGCACCCCGAACAGCTCGGACACCACGCCGTCCGCGTCGGAGAGCAGCGGATAGTCGAACGATCGCTGTTGGGCGAAATGGGCCTGCTTGTCGACGGTGTCGGTGCTGATGCCGACCCGCTGGGCGCCCACCGTGGCGAATTCGTTGCTCAGGTCCCGAAAATGACAAGCCTGGGCTGTACAGATCGGTGAGGACGCTAGTGGGAAGAAGAACAGCACAACCGGCCCTTGGGAAAGGAGCGCGGACAGTGTCCGAGGCCGACCGGTGTGGTCGTACAGAGTGAAGTCAGGCGCCGTCTCGCCCGCGATCATCGGCAAAGATTAACGCGGGGAAGCTCTGCGCGACGCACGACTCGGATAAATTGCCGCAGTCATCGACGCTCGTAGCGCAGGTAGACGACGCCGGTGCCGAAGGTGCGCGTCTCGACGAGTGATAGCCCGATACTCTGCTCCAACTCGGTAAAGAAGTGCTTGCCGCCGCCAAGGACGACCGGGCTGACGAAGATGCGATACTCGTCGATCAAATCGTGTCGCATCAAGGTCGCGGCGAGGGTCGCGCCACCCACCGCGAGGGGCTCCCCTGGCTGTTCCTTCAGCTTCGAGACCTCCGCGACCGGATCCTCGCTCGAGAGCCTCGTCTTGCCCTCGACCTTCGTGAGCGTGTTCGAGTAGACGATCTTGGGCAGATCCTTCCAGATGCGAGCGAACTCGAGCGCGTATTGCGGGGCCGCCGGGTTCCGTTCCTCGGCCGTCTCCCAGTAGCTCATGACCTCATAGAGGCGCCGCCCGAGGAGATGCCCACCGAGCTCACGCACCTGGTCGTTGTGGAACCGATGTAACTCCTCGTCCGGTATCGCCCAGTCGCCCTCTCCCTGCGGTCCGGAGATGTAGCCGTCGAGCGAGACCGTCATCGAGTAGATCAGTTTGCACATGCGACCTCCAACACGGCTCCGTGGGTGACGCTCATAGGTCGTCCATTCACGCTCGGTCCTCCTGTTCGCAGGTCCACTACTTTCGACCGTCGAGCGAGCCAGAACTCATCGGCGCATGGCTCGGTGTATCTGGCCATTGGCTCAATGAACCTGGCCAATGTGGCATGATCGCCGCGATCTTGCACACGCGAATCGACGTGGACGGGCGGCAGGAGATACGTGTGACAGATTCCCCCGGCGGCTCCAACCGCACTGTTTTCACCGGCACTGCCTGGCACTACGCGCGATACCGGCCCGGCTATCCGAGCATGTTCTTCACGGACCTCGTCGCACGATTCCACCTCGACGGCACCGGACGACTTCTCGACCTGGGCTGCGGAACCGGTCAGCTGACCCTCCGGCTCGCAGGGCACGTCGCCGCAGCAATCGGCATCGATCCCGAGCCCGAGATGCTGACCGAAGCATCCAGACAAGCAAATGCGGCCGGCGTCGGCAATGTCACCTGGGCCCAAGGCAGTTCGGCAGACCTGCCGGGTGAGCTCGGACACTTCGATCTGGTAACCATGGGCCGTTCGTTCCACTGGATGGACCGCGAGCAAGTCCTGACAGCTCTCGATGGCATGGTCGACAACGACGGCGGTCTCGTGATCGCCAACGACAGTTGCCTCATCCGGTCGGCGACGACCTGGCAGCAAGCCATCGAAGACATCCAGCAGCGGTTCCTGCCGCCGGACTGGCAGACCGGCATCCCGACCGCCGCCGACGGCCACGAGCCTCACGAGGAAATACTGGCGCGCTCTGCTTTCCGACATGTGCAACAGCGGGCCTACCAATTCTCGCGGACCTGGACGATCGAGCAGGCAATCGGCTACCTCTACTCGACCTCGATGCCCCTACATCGACTACTCGGCAGCAGGCGGGCAGCATTCGAACAAGAAGTCACCGACACATTGCTCGCGATCGACCCGGCGGGACGATTCATCGAACCCGTCACCCTGGAAGTGCTGACGGCCACCAAGCGATAGCGTGTTCACGTCAGTCCGAAGCCGTGTCGGCGGCCCGGCCGAGGTGGCGGGCGAAGAACCGAGCCGAGCTGTCGCGCTCGTATTCGGGCACCGGGTAGTACCTGCCCGAGTGGGCGTGCAATGTCTTCTCCTTCGAGGCGAAGGCGTCGAACAACGCGACCCCGGATGTGCGGTCGAATTCCTCGTCGTCCCACGGAATCCGGTACTCGACCGGGACGGTGATTTTTCCTGCCGCCTCGATCAGAGCGTCGTCCACGAAAACCCAACCGAAGCTCACGGCAGCGATCCGGGATTCGACCGCCGTCAACATCAGCCCGGTCACGACACCCAACGACACGCCGCCGTAGCCGATCGGCGTTTCGACGCCGATCTCGGGTAGCGCCTGTAGGGCGTCCAGGGTCGCCTGCCATTCCGGCACCGCACGTTCCGCCAGCGACATGCTGTAGTCGATGACGATCGGGGCGATCGGCTCGCCCGCCGCCCGGGCCTGATGGATCGCCTCGGCCCACTGTTGATCCTGAAGGTTTCGCGGCCGGTCACCATGTCCCGGCGCGTCGATGGCGGCGACGGTGAACCCGTAGTTGGTCACGCTGTGGAGTGCACCGGCTAGCAGCCCCGGCGCCTTCTTGTGCATGCCGCCGGCGTGCCCCGCCAGCAGCAGGCGTGAGCCGACGGTTCCGGATGTGGGCGACCAGAGCACGCCGGTGATCTCATCCAGAATGAAATTACGTTCGATGACACCGTTCGACGATGTCTCAGAGGTGAATTGCATGGTGTTGCCTTTCGGGATTGCCTTGTTCAGGCGCTCCCGGCGACACCTACGTCTATCGCTCGACCGCGAACACGAGTGGGAGCACCCACATGGTTACTGCGTTCATGGGTCTCACCTCCTCGCGTGATGTCACGGTCTCGCGCACGCTATCAACCTGAACCGAATCCCGTCCAACCCATTTCCTGACCACCGACCCGACCGGCTGTCGACACGCTAGCCTGCCAGTTGGAACGCTGATGCACCACGCCGTTCGCACGCTTCAGTAAACGAACTTGCCTCGGAACCCTGCAGGGGCGCGCAAGTTGATCAGGCCACAGCCATCCCGGGAACCAGCGCCTCTCCCCTGCCACATCTCGACCGATGCGCTGCTGCGTATCGGGAGGAGTACGGCGGAAACGAATATGGCGGGTTACGAGTAAATTGCTCCATATTCGTAATCATGTTGCACCACAACATGTGCTTGGTAGAGCCGAAGTTTCACGGGTTCGGCTGTCGGAGTGCGGCTTTATCGATCTGTTCGCGGAGGATGTCGCCGTGACCTGCGTGCCTGGCGAATTCTTCGACCATGGCGAGCAGGGTCCATCGCATGCTGACCTTACCCTCGCGGGGATTGTCCTTACTGTCGTCGAGGTCGAAGCGGGACGCGATCACTCGTGATCGCTCGCTTGCACGCTCGAACTCGGCGATGACGTCGGTCAGCGACTCGTCATCGGCGACGGCGAAGGTGCCCTCGTCGCGGTTGGAGTATCCGTCGCATTCGAATTTGTCGAGTCCCGCCCAGAACCGTTGGAACCAGATCCGTTCCGCGGCAGCGGCATGCTTGATCAATGAGATCGGTGTCGTCAGCGACGTAACGAGTCTTCGACGGGCGTCCGCGTCAGATAGGCCGCGTGCGGTCTCGATGAGCGCTTCGCGGTTGCGGTCGAGCATGTTCTCGACGATCGCTCGCTCGGCGCCGTTGGTAATTCGGATGGTACTCATGGGCTTTCACTCCATTCTGTTGTTTCGTTGAGGCCTTTGCGGTCTGTATCGGTCGGGCTGCATGACACAAGGCGGCGGTGCGGCGATCGACTTCGGGAGAGAGGCGAAGCGTCCGGTGTCAGGGAACGACCGGGAAAAGAGAGGTGCTCGCCGCGCGGATTGCGGATCGAGGGTGGGCGTTGCGGGGCTATGTCGACATCGCAGCCCAGGCCTGTCAGGAGGCCTGCCGCCTAGGGTCAGTATGTCGTGGATTTTGATTCCGGGCCTTGGCCCTGATGTCGTACCCGATGGACCCATCGCCGACATCACGGGGGCAGGGCCACCGGCAAAGACTGCGTAATGCGGCTGTAGCGTGACGACCGTGAACTCCTCTCGTGTGCCTTCTTCCGTCGCGCTCGTGGCCTGTGCTGCGTCATTCGTTATGACGCTCGCCGCGTGCGGCTCCGACGCGGAGCCTCCGGCGGCGAGCTCATCCTCCGTCTCCGACGTGTTCACGCCGCCCTCCATCGCGGAAACGGCAACCGAAGCCAACGCGTGCCCGACGGCACCGCCGGCGAGCGGAGGCACACCCGAATGGACGCTGTCTGGGGCCACCGGCAGCGTCGCGGTCACCGGATCCACGGATGCGGCGGCGCCGCTCGTCAAGGTGGACGGACCGTTCAGCGTGACCGAAACCCAGGTCCACACACTGAAGGCCGGTGACGGGCCGATCGTCGCAGACACTGAGACAGTGTCGGTCTGCTACATGGGCGTCAATGGACGTGACGGGTCGGTGTTCGACAGCAGCTACGAACGTGGCGAACCGGCCGAATTTCCTCTTGACGGAGTCGTGCCGGGATTCCAGAAGGCCATCGCAGGACAGAAGGTCGGGTCCACGGTCGCTGTCGCAATGACCTCTGCCGACGGTTACCCCGACGGTCAGCCCAGCGCTGGAATCCAGCAGGGTGACACGCTCGTCTTCGCGATCAACATCCTCGGCGCCTCGAGTTGAGTTGCGACGATCTGAGCCGCACAGGCTGAGTCGGCACGCGCCTCGACCCAGTCAGACCAATTGAATACGGCCGGATCGAATATGTAGGGTTACCGGTAATCTCAGCATGTTCATCAGTTGAATCAGGCGCCGTACGGTGGCCGCCGGTCCCCCGCTTGAGACCCGGCATAACGCTGAATCAGCGCCCAATTGCGATCGTGTCGTCCGCGGGTGCGGTAGCGGTAACCGAAGCCGCATCACTGGCAGCCGACGAACTTGTCTTCACGACGGACGTGCCGGTTTCGGGAGCGGCTGGTTGTCGCCGGCGTTGCGGAGGCTGGTAGGCGTCTTTGCTCATGGTGAAGCCGATGAGAAGCAGCGCGGCGATTACACCCAGGAAGACAAAGCGCAGCATCATCTCGGTGCTCACGAGCTGTGCGTCTTTGCACTCAAGCGTCCAATGGGAGGCGTAAAGCATTGGCGATTTGCTGGCATCTCACTCCTCATGCGATATCCCACCCGTAGCGTATATTACACGATCGATAATATTTGCCAAGATTGCATGGTGTCGCGTGAATGCGTCGACACTTCCCTATTGTCGGCCGCGTCTCCCCTGACGCGGCTGTGGATCCTCAGCCTGAGCGACTCGAAGAGGTCAGGTCGGACCCTTCGTTTCCTGAATGGTGACGACGATTGCAGTGGATACTCCTGACAAGATCAAATTCAGGGGAAGTCATGAGGGAGCCATTCCACTGCAGTGTCGTCGCCGTGCTGTCGGTAGCTGCGGTCAGCGTGTGCGCCCTTATCGCGCACGCACCCGCGGCGAGCGCGGACCCCTACACTCCGGTCCAGACGCAGGACAACGCAGAGTTCGCGATCGCGGACGGCTACATCGTGAAGCAGATGGACTGCACCCCTGATCTCTCCCCTGTTTTCGACTCAATCACCTGGAATCCGCCTGGATTCTCTCCGGAGGGAGGCTCGGGAATGATTAGTGATGCCAACCCGGCACTCGGCGGTCCATTCGCGGCAAGGTGGGCGGGCAATTACTGGGATGTCGAGTACCAGTTCTGCTGAGACGAGCACCTAAAGCGACGATGCCTATGCCGATCGCGTCGCGCACGCCGACTGCGGGCGCGGTATGGCCCGACGTTCGTGCGACCCGTGCTCGACTGTCCCCTGCCGGTCGGCGGTCCATGATGGATGTTATGGAGTCGACCCGCGTGGATCGGTGGTTGTGGGCAGTCCGGCTGACAAAGACCCGGCCGGACGCCGCCGCGGCGTGTCGAGGTGGGCACGTGCGAGTCAACGATAGGCCGGCGAAGCCGGCGACGATTGTGTCTCCTGGTGACGAGGTGCGCGCCAGGGTGGGTGATACGACGCGGATCCTCGAAGTGGTACGGGTGATCCAGAAGCGGGTCGGTGCGGCCGATGCCGCGACCTGCTACCTCGACCGATCGCCCGCGCCGCCTGCGATCTCTCAAGTTCTGGTGGCGGCCCGTGATCGTGGTGCCGGGCGCCCGACCAAGCGGGACCGTCGGATTCTGGACAGGTGGCGAGCGGGCCAGGGGTAACCAGAAAGCGAACCCTCTGCCGAATTCGAAACTATGCTTTCCCGCTGTCCGATTCAGACTCATGTCGATCCGTCGAGTGACAGTTACATTGAGAAAGCGCAGTTCGACTGGTTACTGATCGCTTCGCTTGGCTAAGCTTTGGGTATCCGATTCAGTCTCAAACACCGAGGTGGGTATTGATGATCTTGACCAAGGCGGCTTTGGTGGCCGTTACGGCCGCGGGCGCGATCATCGGGGCGGCAATCGGCCTGGACGCGGGCACGGCCAGTGCCGACCCGCCTCCCCCGCCCCCGAGTCTCGAAGCGCCGGCGTGGGCGCCGAAGAAACCGGCGGAGTCATGGCACGGCTACCCGATGGTGTGGTGGGACTGGGGTTCGGGCGGACATTGGGGCGTTTGGATCAATGACGGCTTCCTTCCGTTCACGTAAACCTGGGCAGCGCCTGCGCGGCTAGTGCAGACCTTGCGCACCAACGGTTTTGTGCGTATCGCTACCTGGCGTGATCGGTGAACCATGCAGCGACCGCTTCGAGGCCGTGGCGCTGCGTATCACCGCCGCCGAGCTTCCCGAACACTCCGGTGCCGCGCATCATGGTCAGCTTCAGCTTCTCGCCGTCTGTGGTGCGGACCTTGAGCGTCACGGCAGCGCTGCCCAGAATCGCCAGCCCGACGTTCACCCATCCACCTCCGGCACCCTCGGCTGACGCTTCAGCGATCCGTTCAGGCGGCAACGCGATGGCGTCGCCCACCGGTTCGAACTTGCGGTTCATGCCCTGCACGAGCAGCCGGCGATCGGTGACACCGAGCAGGACCTGTCGGCCCTTGAACATGCCGACCTGCGTCGCGACGCAGACGCCGCGTAGCTCCTCGCCCTGCGTGAGGAGTGCTTCGGCGACGGGACGCAGCTTCGAGTCGAGGTCCACGACGGTCAACGTACCAACCGCTGGGCGTTACCCTGACCGCATGAGCAGCCAACGAGTGCCGGGCGGCGTGGTGCACAAGCTGCCCGCAGACATGCGCAAGGCGCTGATCGCCAACGGCACGGCACTGGCTGCATGGAACGACATCACGCCCTTGGCGCGCAACGAGTTCATTTGTTGGGTCGAGGATGCCAAGCAACAGATGACCCGAGAACGTCGCATCCGCCGGACTCAGGAGGAGCTGGAGGAAGGCCAGCGCCGGCCCTGCTGTTGGCCGGGGTGCAAGCACCGCGATACAGCTGGTAGAAAAGTGTCCCCCGGATGAGCGTCGTCTTAGCGGCTTGAGTGTTGACCGTGCAGCCCTGACTATGGGGTGATGACCGGCACCGAGGCCACGGACACGTCCGATGCCACGGCACAGCGGCCACCATGGAGCTTGGCGACGTTAATCGCCTTCCGGTTCGGCACCTGCTATTTCGGTTCTTTCGGACTCGCGTTGTTGATCGGCCTGATCCCGGTCATCCTGGCGGGCATCGGAATCGACGGGCCATGGTCGGCGATGCGCGGGCTGATTCACGGGATGCGGCCGCCGATCGATTGGATCGGCACGCACCTGCTTGGGCTGCACGTGGAAAGCACCCAGGTCGGCAGCGACAGCGCGTTTCAGTGGACGGCGCTCTTCTGCATCGCGGTCATGTCGGCATGGGCAACGATGATCTGGACATTGCTCGACCTACGGCGGCGACGCTATGACCGGCTACAGACATGGGTGTGGACGGTCCTGCGGCTCATGCTTGCTACGGCGATGTTCTACTTCGGGATGGCGAAGGTAATCCCGACGCAGATGCCGTTCGTGCTCAATCGACTGGTCGAGCCGTACGGCAACTTCAGCCCGACGGGCGCGCTCTGGGCGCAGGTCGGCATCTCCCAGCCATATCAAATATTGCTCGGCGCGGCGGAAGTGCTTGGTGGCCTGCTACTCCTGCTGCCTCGGATGGCGGCGGCCGGAGCACTGGTGTGCGCGTTCGACCTGACGCAGGTGTTCATCCTCAACATGACCTACGACATCCGCCTCAAGTCGGTGTCGTCCCAGTTGCTGTTATTGAGCCTGTTCCTCCTTGCGCCACACGCACGTCGACTGTTCGTGGTGTTGTTCACCGACCGTGCGATCCCGGCCACCGAATCCGTGCCGCTGTTCACCGGTCGTCGCGCCAACCGCGTGGCGCTGATTGCGCAGGTGTGTGTCGGCCTAGTCCTGCTGGCCGCATTCGGCGGGCAGGGATGGCAACAGTTCACCCGACCGACGCCCAACCTCTACGGCATCTGGCAGGTGGACGGGTTCAGCGCCGAAGGTTACCGGCGCGATCCGTTACTCACCGACGAACTCCGTTGGCGTCGAGTGATATTCGACCGTCCTTTCCTGATGTCAGATCCCGTGATGGTGACGGTGCAGCACATGGATGACTCGTTCGAGGTGTTCGGCGGCACCATTGATCCGGCCAAGCACTTCATCGACGTCGGCAACCGGATAGAGCTGGGCAGTTTCGAGGAGAAGCCGACGAGGATCAGGCTGACCTACTGGTGGCCCGACCCTGGCACCGACCGGATGGTGATCGATGGCGAGGACTTCGCCGGACACCGAATCCACGCATGGTTCACCCGAATGGACCCGAGCTCGTTCCCGCTCGTCGAACGCGGCTTCAACTGGGTACAGGAGCAGCCGTACAACCGTTGAGGCCACCCACTCCGACGCGTTTCAACCGCAGAAGCGCCTTGCATCCGTTGGGATCGGCGCTCAGTCTCTAGATGTTTGGAACATATCCGCGCCGGTCTCGGTGCGCGATCGACCGGTCCCGACGCACGCGTCGATCTTCTACTCTTGGACGAACTCGGCTATATGAGACTCGACAAGCGCGGCGCCGAGTTGCTGTTCCAGGTGTCGACCGAGCGGGAAGTGAAGAACGCCATCGCCATTGCGAGCAATGAAAGCTTCTCCGGTTGGACGAAGACCGTCACCGACCCACGCCTGTGCGCCGCGATCGTCGACCGCCTCACCTTCGGCGGCACCATCATCGAAACCGGCGCCGACTCCTACCGCGTGGCCCATACCTGCAAACAGTCCCAGCGCTGATGCACGATCAACGACTTCCGATTTCCGGGCCTGGCCTCGTGGTGATCGCCGGCCTTCCCGGCACGGGCAAATCGACGATTGCAGTTCCGGCCGCTCGCCACCTGTCAGCGGCATACATACGGATCGACACCATCGAGCAAGCGTTGGTGAGTTCCGGTGAACTCGGTGCGGCACCCGTTGCCGTCGGCTACTACCTCGGATACGCCTTGGCGGCAGACCAACTGCGAGTCGGTAGGTCGGTAATCGCCGAATGCGTGAATCCACTCAAAATCACCCGCGACGCCTGGCATGAAATCGCCGCCGAGCACAAGTGCTGGATCGTCGATGTAGAACTGATCTGCTCAGACCAAGACGAACACCGCAAGCGAGTCGAAACCCGAACCTCGGACATCCCCGGACTGGTCCTACCGACCTGGCAGCAGGTATACGACCGGCACTACGAGCCATGGGACCGCGACCGTCTAGTGATCGATACCGCACAACTCAGCACCGCCGAATCGGTCAGCCAGATCACCCAGCTCGTGACCTCAGCAGCTCAACCCCACACCTGAGCCACCCAGATTCACAGTTCGTGATCCCTACCATGTCGCGACCAGGCGAGCGCGCATGTTTTCCGCCGCGGACCCGCGGGTCTGCTGGTTGCAACCGCACCGGCCTTTCGTGCACCCGTCAGATCGCGGTGACACCGATTGCGCCACAGACCGCGCGAGTTACCTGCTTCGCCGCGGGCGCCAGGCAGCTGTGTTACTGCCGACAGAAAAGTGAGCTACGCCCTGGTCGCGCGGATAACCATGATCGAGCAAAGGTCAAGGTGTCGTCAGTCCGCGCACTCGCGGGCGGCGCTCACGGTATTGTTGACTCGCAGTTGCCGTACGGCCTCGCTGCGAAAGCAGAGTATTGAGTGGGGAGGCGCAGTTGGTCCAGGTAGCAGGTCTTGAGCCGGCAGAACCCGCCACAACTATCTCGGTGCCGGGCACTGCACCGCTGACTGTCGATGCCATCTTCCGGCTGTTACGGGACGAGATCCTGCACGGCGCGCTCCCACCTGGTGCCGTCGTGTCGCAGGTCAAGCTCGCGGAACGTCTTGGCATCAACAGGACACCACTGCGCGAAGCGCTTCGAATGCTGCAACGGGAAAACCTGATCGAAGGTGAGCACAACCGTCGAATCCGAGTGACCAACCTGACGAGCGAAGACCTTGTGGACCTCTACGCACTTCGCATCTCAGAGGAGTCCATCGCCATCCGCCTCACCGTTCCACAACTCACCCAAGCCGAGTTGGACGAGATCGAGCACCTTCTCGATGAGATGGCAGCGCTCGAGTCGGCAGAGACACTTGCGGAATGGGAACAGCACCATCGCAAGTTCCACCGAATACTGATATCGCATGCCGGTACGCGAATCACCCGTAGCGTCAACGATCTTCAAGACTATTGCGAGCGCTATCGGCGCGCGCTCCTGCAACGCAGCCCAATCAGCTTCACAATCGGCGCTCGCGAACACCGAGCCATAGCCGAGGCATGCGCTGCGGGCGATCAAACCGCAGCAGCCGTGGCCCTGGCCCGACACCTGGGCCGCACCGCCCTGACCCTGGTATCGGTCACCGACCCCTCCTACGATCCACGCCCGGTGCGCGAGGTGCTTCGCCTGGTCTGCGGTGACACCCCCCCGCCGACGCCATTGGTCCCCGACCAGTGAGCATTGCCGACTAACCGGCTCACCCGGACTCCCACGGCAATCTGTTGACAGAAATAGGCTCATTCAACCCAAGAAGCGCGTCAATTACCAGCGAACTCTGGGATCGGTGTTGACGAGCCCGTGATTCTGTTGACAGAATGAAGTCACCTGTGATCCAGGTCATCCTCTCGCAGCGCACAACAAAACGAGGTGAGGAATCCCGATGACGTCGATTTCGATCGCCAGCGACAATCCCGACGTTGATCCCGATGTCGACGTCTCCAAGGTGAGCAAAGATGAACTCATCGCCCACAACCTGAAAGTTGTGGAGGCCCACTTCCACCACGAGAATCCTGAGTCGGTGGACAAAGCCCTTGCCCTCTACGCACCAAACATCGTGTGGGAGGCGCCCTTTCGTGGTCAGGTCTACACCGATCCACGTGACGTGAAAGACGCCTACATGGCGATCTTTCGGACGGTGCATTACAACAAGACGACGACGCTGCGGCGATACGCAACCGAGAACTTCGTGTTCGACGATCAGATCGCCGATCTGACTGTCGTTGGCGACGAGATGCCCAATCTTGGCTTCAAGAAGGGTGATCGCATCAGCATGCGGCTGGTTCACCTGTTTGAACTGGAGAACGGCAAGATCACCCGGGAGATCGCCTACGAGATGTCGCGCGAATACAAGGGTCCGCGCGATATCGATGCGATTCCGGAAAACGCAGTCGTCGTCGAGCACCCAGATGGCCCGCACTACGGCCAGTGGTGACGACCGCCGATCCACAGGTCCGGTATCGCACGTTTCATACGCCGGCCGGTTTCGACAGGTTCACGCTCGCCGTTGGAACACCTGCCACGGCGCCACCCGAGGCGGTACCGCCCGACCCGGCCGCCCTTGCGGCAATGGCGAGTTCGTATGGCATCGAGATCGTGGGTCCGCCGCCGACGCTGTGACGCGTTTGATGTCAGCTGCAACGCGTTGATTTACAACGCAACCCGAGGGACTAGGGCGTCGGCGGAACCGGCGCGTCTGTTGGTGGCGCGGCCGGGTCGGGCCCCGTAGGCGTCTCGTACCCGGGCGGCGGTGGCCCGTTCAGCGGGTAGTACCCGGGCGGCAGCGGCGGGTGCGGCGCATCCGGTTCTGTTCCTGCCGCGCCGGGTTCTGCTCCCGGCAGCGGGGTCGAGGGACGCGGCGCGGTCAGCGACACGTACCCGGGCGGCAGCGGCGGCGGTGGACCCGCTCCAGGCGGCGGGCCGGGTGGCTGTTCCGCAGGTGCGGTGAGCGCGTCCATCGGGTTACCTGTGTGGAACGTGTGCCAAATATCCCTGAGGTACCCGAGCTGGCCCGGTGTTTGTCCAGACCCGTAAACGGGGTTCTGGATCTCTGGCACCGATGGCGCGAAGACAGGTGGAGGCGCGGCTGCATCCGCCGGTCCATCCGTGGACTCCACCACGGGCTGGCCGGGGGCCGGAGCGGCCACGCCCGGAACCAGTGGCGTCGGCGTCGGGTAGGGCGGCTCCGGATCCGCTCCGGCCTGGCCGGCCATCGCCAATGCACCGCCGGCGATGATCACGCCCACGACCGCGATCCTCGCGGCGTAGACGGGTGGCGTGGCGCGCTGTCGTTCGGTCATGAATCCTGGTCGTCCTCTCTGGTGGCGCCCGCGAGGACTCCTTACGGGAGCAGCGCGGGACCGCCGGACCCGACTTGCGAGCAAGGCTAGCGCCTTAACGCGTGCGGCGTCACCTCGTTCACGCGCCCGGCCGTCACGGGTCGATAGCCCAAGAACGTGACGTGATCCGCGTCTGGGGGTGAACACGCTGGCGTAGGCCTCGGGATCCCCCGGCGCCCGACTCAGCGGCGCAGAGCCGTCTCGCGCTGCACATGCGACAGCTTCTGAGGATTGCGCACGATGTAGAGCCCGGCGATGAGGCCGTCGTCGATCCGCACCGCCACGACGTTGTCGATCTCCCCGTCGAGTCGGACGATCAGCGCCGGGCAGCCATTGATCTGCACCGACTCGACCGACATCTCACCGACGATCCTGGGTATGCCGACAGCCAGCAAACGAGCCACCCGCTTGGCTCCAACGATAGGCCGCAGCAGAGCCTGCTTCACTCCGCCGCCGTCACTCAGGAGGACGACGTCGGGCGCGAGGATGTCGACGAGGCTCTGCAGATCGCCCGTTTCGATCGCACTTTGAAACGCCCCGACCGCGTCTCGGGTCTCGGCCGGAGAAGCGACCCCGCGCGGCCGGCGCGCAGCAACGTGCGACCGTGCCCGGTGGGCGATCTGACGAACCGCAGCCGGGGTCTTGTCGACGGCGTCCGCGATCTCGTCATATTCCAGATCGAACACCTCACGCAGCAGGAACACGGCCCGCTCGGTCGGCGTAAGCGTCTCCAGCACCAGCAACATCGCCATCGAGACGCTGTCGGCCAACACGACGTCCTCGGCGATGTCGGGCGTGGTCAGCAGCGGCTCAGGCAGCCAGGGCCCGACGTACGACTCCTTGCGGCGGGCGAGCGTACGCAACCGGCCGAGCGCCTGGCGGGTGGCGATCCGGACCAGGTATGCGCGCTGATCGCGCACAGTGTCGAGATCGACGTCCACCCACCGCAGCCAGGTCTCCTGCACGACGTCTTCCGCATCGGACGCCGAACCGAGCAATTCGTAGGCGGCAGTGAAGAGCAGGTTGCGGTGGGCGAGGAACGCCACGGTGGCCGGGTCCACGTCCTGCGACGTATCGGTCATCGGCGACTCCTTTGTCTTGCTCTCGACGTATCACCCACTAGACACCGGACCCTGCCGCTTTGTGACAACGCGACGGTGGCCAGTCCGTGTGGCGCACGTCACGCTGCGGCGCTGTCACATGCATCGGGTCGTCGGCATCTCATGTTCGTTCAGCGCAACACCACGAGTGAGGAGCAAAGTCATGGACGCCCGATTCAACATGTTGGAAAACGAGCTCGCCGCCAAGTTCGGCAAGCGGTTCGCCAATGCCAGCCTGGTGATCCACCAATCGTCGCTGCCGAAGGCCACCCAGGAGTTGGTCAATCTCCGGGCCAGTCAGATCAATGGCTGCGGGTTCTGCACCGATATGCACACCAAGGAGGCCGCAGCCGCCGGTGAAACCGGTGTCCGGCTCAACTTGGTCGCTGCCTGGCGCGAGGCCACCGTGTTCACCGAGGCCGAGCGGGCCGCGCTGGCGCTCGCCGAGGAGGGCACCCGGCTTGCCGACGCTCACCACGGCGTGTCCGACGAGACCTGGGCCCAGGTGCGGAAGCACTACGACGACGACCAGATCGCCGCGCTCGTCTCCCTGGTCGCACTGATCAACGCGGCCAACCGGATCAACGTGATCGTGCGCAACCCGGCGGGTTCCTACGAGCCCGGGATGTTCGCCAGCATGTCGAGCGGATAGGCAGACGAAACCCCGCCCGGCCCAGGACGATTCGAGCCCCATCAGCTCGACTACGGTGGAGAAGTGTCATCGCACGGGGACCTCGAACCCGCTGCGATAACGCTGAGCGACGAAGACCGTCGCCTTGTCGCACGCTGGGCTGCCGATTGCGCCCAACGGGTGTTGCCACTGTTCGAGGCGAAAGCTCCCGCTGACACCCGTCCACGCGCCGCGATCGAGGGCGCCCGGGCGTTCGCGCTCGATGGCAAGCGGACAGCCCGGCTCCGCTCTCTTGCCTTGGCGGCTCACTCAGCCGCACGCGAGGTCGGTGATCCGGTTGCCGCGTCCGCCGCTCGCGCCGCGGGTCTCGCAGCGGCGACGCCTTACACCCACGCATTGGCGACCCCTCACCAATCGAAACACGTTCTCGGGCCTGCGGTCTATCAGGCACAGGCGCGTGAGTTAGCGGCGGGCAATGACCCGAGTGTCGGTGATGAGGAGGTGCACTGGGCGATCGAGCGCGCCTCGTCGACAGTGCGCGAGGTTGTGCGGCGGTTCCCGGCTCGGAGCCCTGGTCGTACTCGGCTGGCTGCACTCTATTTCCAGCTCGACGGCGCCCTGCGCATTCGTTAAGCCTTGCGCCCCTGGGTGATTCGGGCCTGACTTCCACTACCCAAACTGCCCGGGCTGGTAGTCGCCCGCGGGCCGCTGGAGGATGACATTCATTCTGTTGAACGCGTTGATGACGGCGATTTGGCAAACAATGGCCGCAAGCTGGTCATCGTCGTAGTGCTTGGCTGCGTTCGCCCAGGCGTCATCCGTGACACCACCGCCGTCGGCGATGCGGGTTCCCAGCTCGGTGAGCTCCAGCGCCGCCCGCTCGGCCTCCGTGAAGACCTTCGCCTCCCGCCATGTGGCTACCAGGTTGAGCCGCACCGAGGTCTCGCCCGCCTGCGCGGCGTCCTTGGTGTGCATGTCGAGGCAGAAGCCACAGCCGTTGATCTGGCTGGCCCGGATTTTCATCAGCTCCTGGGTCGCCGTCGGCAGGGAATCAGTCGCGGCCTTGTTCGCCGAGACCAAGTACTTGACGGCCTTCAATGCAACGTTGTTATTGAGGATGTCGAGCCGAGCGTCCATGGTGTTCTCCTTGATTGTGTGCCCTTACCAGTACGACGACACAGCCCCGCCGAATGTCAGGCGACGTGCCAACCTCACAGTTCGGTGCGGTATCTCGTCGAACTGTTGAGAGAACCCCGACCAAGGGAAGGCTGGCGGCACCATGAGCACCCATCCAGGGCCAGGCGACGACCGGGCCGATCCGGGGCTGAGCGCGGTCATGAGCGAGCGGCGTCAGCTGATCAATCTCACCTACCGGCTACTTGGCTCCCTGGCCGATGCCGAGGATGTCGTTCAAGAGACCTACGTCCGGTGGTATGCGATGTCTCGCCAACAGCAGCAAGCGATCGAATCCCCCGGCGGCTGGCTGATGACGGTCGCCAGCCGCATCTGCCTCGACCTGCTCGGCTCGGCACGGGCACGGCGGGAGCGTTATGTGGGCGAATGGATCCCCGAGCCGGTGCCCGCATCTACGGAGTGGGTCAGCGGTCGGGAGGGCGGCACCGCCGCGGACCCGGCCGATCGGGTCACCCTCGATGAGTCGATCAACATGGCCTTCCTGGTCGTGCTCGAATCAATGACCCCGGCCGAGCGCGTGGCGTTCATCCTTCACGATGTCTTCCGCTACGCCTTCGCTGAAGTGGCCGAGATCGTCGGGCGGACACCCGCGGCATGTCGGCAACTGGCCTCCTCGGCCCGCCGTCGCATTCGTGTGTCGCAGGCTCTCCCGACTCCGACAATCCAGCAGGCCGACATGGTCAAAGACTTCAAGCAGGCATGGGAAGCCAAGGACATCGACGCTCTCATCGGCCTCCTCGACCCCGAAGCCACCGCGATCGCCGACAGCGGCGGCCTCGCCAAGGCCCACCTCCGCCCGATCGAAGGCAGCGAGCAGATCGCGCGCGCCTACGTCGACGTCGCCGGCATGGCGCCCAACCTGAAGATCCTGGAGCGCACGGTCAACGGTCAGCCCGGTCTCGTGGCTCAGCTGGACGGCGAAACCGTGACGGTGTACGCATTCGATGTCGCGGGCGACCGGATCAAGCGCATATGGGCAATACGCAACCCGGAGAAGCTCCGGACCTGGACGACCGGCTGACGCCCGCCAGTACCGTGGAGGCATGCTGGGTGGCGTTGTTAGCAGGATCCAACGATGGCAGTATCGCGGAGGTCGTCCTCGGTGGTCGGCGCGCATCACAAACCGGTTGGGCGCCATCATCTTTGGGTCCGGGATCGGACCCAGCCAAGCTGCAACAGTTGAAGTGCGTGGCCACAAGTCCGGGCGGACGATTTCGTTCCCGGTAGTTGTCACCGACTACCACGGCGAGCGCTTTCTGGTGGCCATGCTCGGTCAGAAGACGAACTGGGTGCGAAACCTGCGCGCCGGCGACGGCCGCGCGGTGTTGCAACGCAGGAAGCGCGAAGACGTGTCTCTGGTGGAGGACCTCTCCGATAGGCGCCCGGCGATCTTGCGTCGGTACCTCGAGCTGGCGCCCGGAGCGCGTCCGTTCTTTCCGATCGACCGCCGCGCGTCGCTCAGTGACTTCGAGCGCATCGTCGACCAGTATCCGGTGTTTCGCATCGACCGATAGATCGCGCGCGGTCCACGCCGACGTCACGCTGGTGACGTTCGGCTACGCGGCTCTGGCCTCCACCACGCTGAGTGGTGAAGCGGTTTGCACTACCCGTGTCATACGGAATCCCGCTTGGCTGAGCAGGTCTCGGTACTCGACCGCGGTGCGTTCACGGGCCCCCAAATTCAGCATCATCTCCAGATCCACCCATTTTCCCGGGAACTCGCGGTTGTGACTTGGGATGACGAATTCGACCAGCAACACGGTGGCTCGGGGGCCGGCTGCGCGAACATTCCGCAGGATCTCGACCGCCTTCTCGTTCGGCCAGTCGTGAATGATGTTCTTGAGGACGTAGGCGTCCCCATCGCCAGGAACGCTGTCGAAAAACGACCCCTCGGCAATGACAACCCGGTCGGCTACACCCTGCTCCCGCAACAGGCTCGGGGCGTTCGCGACGACCAGCGGCAGGTCGTACAGGACGCCGCGCGAGGCCGGCGCAGCCGCCAGGATGGCGGCCAGCAGTGGCCCATGTCCGCCACCGACGTCGACGATCGTCGGGTAGGCGCCGAAGTCGTAGCCGGCGACAACGGTCGCATCCGTCATCTCCGAAACACTCGTCATGGTCTGGTTGAAGAGTTCGGCGAGCTCGGGCTCCTCGGCGAAGTAGTCGAAGCTCGACTTGCCGCGCAGTGCCGGGACGACCGAAGTCCCGGTTCGGACCGAATCCACCAGCAGGGTCCAGCGCTCGCGCTGCTCCTGCGACCCGTAGAACCGTGCAGCCGACTTCATCGACGCCGGTGCATCCGAACGCAGGGTGTCGGCAAGGGAATTCAGCTCATACCGGCCGTCGCGGCGATAACGGAAGACGCCTCTGCTGATCAACGCCCGCAACAGCCGGCGCAGTGCGTCCGCGTCCGCGTCCACCCGGGCCGCCAACTGGTCGATCGGCAACGGACCGTCGGCGAGGGCATCGGCGACACCGAGTTGGGCCGCCACGGTGATCGCCTGCGACGTCCAACCGGCGAGGATCATCTCGATCATCGCTGCCGACGCGGGTGTCAGCCGTTGATGGAGCCGATACAGGTGATGGCGAATCCGCTCGACAACGCGGGCCAGCTTGGCGGGTGGCACCTTGGCGGTCGTCGACATCGCCCGACCCTTCACAGTCGTAGGGATGATCATCAGCAGCGGATGAGCCGGCTAGACAGGTCTCGGTTGACTTCCGCGGATATCCGCCGGTGGCTTATCGAACGCAAAAACGTCGTCATCGCCCAGGTGCCCAACGAGTCCGAGATCATGGCGGCGGGTTTCAACACTGACTCACTCTGGGACATCTGCCGCGACGTCACCCAGGACACGGCGGTAAGCCTGCGTCGTCTGGTCTTCTCGTACCAGCGCAGCGCGCTCGAGAGATCACCGTTGTTGCCGTTGGGTCCCTTCCGGAAATCCGAAAGTGCCTTGCACAACACCATCGTGTCGAGCAGCGCCTGATTGGTCCCCTGCGCGAGGATGGGTGGCATCGTGTGTGCGGCATCGCCGAGCAACGTCACCGCGCCCCGGCGCGGCGAGCGGGGAATCGGATGCCGAAAATGCGGGAACGGCGAAGCCGCCAGATCGTCGTCGGTCAACGTCGCGAGTACTTGATCGACCACGTCGGACCATCCTGCGAAATTGGACCGGATCATATCGATCGGGCGTTCCGGTCTGACGAAGTCGGGCGACCACGGCAAGTCGAACCACCACTGCAGATCGGAGCCGCCCGCCGGCCACAGGCCAAGGTTTCCGCGCTCGCCGATGATCTGCACTGCGACGTCCTTGTCGGCGATGTCCGGGAGGGTGATCAGTCCCTGCCAGCTGCACCAGCCGGTCGGCTTCGCGGGTTTCGCACCGGCGATATCTCGGACCATCGAGTGAAGCCCATCCGCACCGATCAACAGGTCGCCTTCGGCAGAGCTGCCGTCGTCGAACTCGACCCGCACCCCGTCTTGCGTACCGACCGCCCCGACCGCACGGGAGTTGCATCGGATGTGTTCGGCCGGAAAGCCTTGCAGCAGACGGTCAAGCAGTACTCGACGTGGGACCATCCGAACAGGGCCACCCAGCCGGTCCACGATCGTCGTCACGTCGATATTGACCAGCTGACGACCAGTCGATGTCGCGATCCGCACCGTGGACAGCAACTGACCTGCCCCGTCCATATCGACGCCCAGCTGCTCCAGAACCGTCGAGCCATTGGACCAGATGGTCACCGCGCCGCCACCGGGCCGCATATCCGGCCGTTGCTCGAAGACGGTGACGTCATGTCCGTCTCGCAGTAATCCCCGAGCAATGGAAATGCCGCCCACCCCAGCGCCTATGACCAGGATCCGACGCATGGCGATTTTCATCCGCGGCCCATCCAGCTGTGGAAGCGACCGTCCGGATCGTAGGCCGCGCGCACCTTGTCGAGGCGCGCCATGTTCGGATCGGTGATGAATTTCGCCGGGCGTCGGCCGAGATTCTCGTCGGCGAGCGCGATGCCGGTCGCCAGGTGCGACATCGCCGCCATGTTGGACCCTGACCAGTCGCGGTACCGTTCGTCGTCGGCGGGATCCTGCCAGACGGTGTACAGGGCCATGTAGATCTCGTCCTCCACGCTGAACGCCATGTCCGGGCGGTCCGGGGACGGGTTCCAGCCCGTGAATATGAAGTGCGAGGGGTGCGGTGGCATCGTTTCGATGATTTTGCGGATGCCCGGCAGTAGTTCTTCAGCTGACGCCGACGTCCACATGTTGTCGGCGATATACCGATGCCCCTTCGGGTAATTGGTCATCACGGCCGTGTACCAGCTCGCCAGGTTTGTCGGCGCATACGGAAGGTTGATCATCGCCTGATCGGCAACCGGGCAGGTGCCAAGTAGGGCAAGTGCTTTCGTCGCATCCTCTTCTGATTCGGCGAAGACTGGCGAGGCGATGGTGATGGCGGGGTGGTCGATCCCGGCTGCCGGAAAGGAGCGCGTGGTGAGGATTTGCAGCTCGACGCGGTCGTCGATCTCGGGACTGATGGAGCGCCCCCAGGTGAACACCTCGTCGGCGAGCTCGATCGGGTACATGTACAGACAGGTGCCCACCACCGCCGGGCGCCGGTGAATCCGCAGTTTGAACGAGGTGACCACACCGAAGAAGCCAGGGCCCGAGCCGCGGGCGGCCCAGTACAGGTCAGGGTGGTTCTCGGGGTCGCAGTAGATCTGCTCGCCGTCGGCAGTGACAACCTCAAGTCCAAGCACGTTTTCACATGCCGGTCCGACCACCTTGCTGTTCCAGCCGTACCCGCCCTGCAACAGATAGCCGCCGAGGCGAATGCCTTCGCAATGGCCCGTAGGGAAGAACAGCCCTTGCGAGTCAAGTTCGGCCGCAAAGATGTTGGCGATCTTGCCCGGCCCGACGTCCGCGGTCATCCGATCTCTGTCGACGGTGCAATGGTCGAGGCGGCTGACGTCGAGCAGCAGGCCGCCGTCGCGCAGGTGACTAGCAGCCCAGCTGTGCCCTCCCGAACGTACGCCGACCTTGTGGCCGTTGGCGCGCGCATAGCGGATCGCCGCGACTACGTCGTCGGTGTCGTGAGCTTGCACGATCACGTCAGGAAAGCGGTCCGGCAGAAGGCCATTCCACACCGTCTCACGACGGGCCGCTTCATATCCCTCGGCGCCGCGGACGTAGTACTTCTCGACGGAAAGCAAAACCATTGCGTCCCCTTTGATTTCGGACGGCAGCGTTGGCGCCGGTCGGATAAGCATCGGCAGTCTGTGAGTGTGCTTCTCGCTGACTGCGCTACGGGAGGTTTGGCGGCGACACCACCGTAGCGACCAAATATATTGCGCCCATTAGCAACTTCTTTCCGCGGTTCGGCCTAACACTCCCGATGCCAGTGACACGACTTGCGAGTAGCTTCTGTTCATTCGGAGTGGTCGACGTCACAGACTGCGCCGTGGAAACACTCCGGCGTCTGCCGAAGCTGGGCATCATCTGTCGTTATGCTGTGCGGCGCCTGGGGTTTTGGGTCGAAATGACGGCCCTCAACGCGACATTCGCAGCGACCGCTCCCCCACGATGGAATCGGCTGACAAGTAGGCCGCGATCTCACGGGCCAGTGGCGTCGCGTTGAGGCGAATCGCGCGGAGTGGGCCGTTGGGCGGAATGCCGTAGCCGATCGCGAACATTCCATCGTCGATGTGCGAGGCGAATCCGCCGTGCGGTTTGCCGCGTTCGTCGAGGACGCCAAGGTGGCCGACCAAACCGTCGAGATCCATGCTGAAGCCGGTGGCGGCGATGATCACCGCTGGCGGTATGCGGCTGCCGTCGGCGAGGATCACACTGTCGCGCTCAACAGCCTCAACGGCAGCGACGACCTCGACGCGGCCGGCCCGCACGGCGCCGACGAGCTCGTCGGCCAGCGTCGGGATGCGGCCTGTCTGTTCCACCGTCGCCTTCAGGCCCATCGGCGGCTGGCTGAAGCCGTAGGCCGACAGGTCACCCCACATCAGGCGCTCGGAGAACCCGATGATCGGATCGACCGCGCCCGCGGGCGCCCAGGCGAAGAGCTCAAGCAAGATGTCCGATGGAAACGGTCCGATGGCGCGCCGCACGAGATGTGGCGGCGTGCGGACCGCAAGCCAGATCCGGCGCGCGCCGTTGTTGGCGAGTTGGACGGCGATGTCGGCGGCCGAATTCCCGGCGCCCACAACGAGGACGTCGCGGTCGCGGAAGGGCCAAGCGTTTCTGAAGTTGCCGGAGTGGACCAGCTCGCCGCTGAATTGACTCAGGCCTGGCCAGGGAGGGATGGAGGGCGTGCGGTAGTTGCCCGTCGCGAGGACGATTGCCCGTGTTCGGATTTCGCCTGACGATGTGTCGAGGCGCCAGCCGCCTCCGATGCGGTCGACCCCGTCGACTTCACAGCCCAGCTCGAGCGTGATGTTCTGCCGCCCCACGTAGTTGTCGAAGTAGCGAACCATGTCATCGCGCGTTGGCCAACGGCCGGCGGTCAACGGAATCCGCTGTCCGGGAAGATGCGACAAGAACCCGGCGGTGTTGAGGCGGAAGTTGTCATAGCGCGTGCGCCACGAAATTGCCGGCGCCGCTGCTCGGTCGATAACGAGGGTCTTGATGCCGTGCTGATGCTCGAGTTGACGTGCGACGGCGAGGCCGGCTGGGCCTGCCCCGATGACAACAACGTCGCGGCTGTCCTGAAGGTGTGCGGTCATCGGAATCTTCCTGTTCCAAGTAAGGTGAGCGCGGTCTGCATGCCGCAAGAAAACCGGGCGGTCTGGCGGACCGGTGCGTCGTGGTCCGCGGCGACGTCGACGTGCGGACAGCCCAAATACCTGGCCAGTGCCCGTTGGAGCCCGGGCGGCATCCGCCGGTCATCGGTCAGCACGATCACAGCGCACGGTATCGACGGCGGAGGTGTGTTGCGGACATCGAATTGCGTCAACTGCCTTGCGGCGCGCCACAGTTGGACCGGCCCGACATAAGCAGAGCGGGCGGCGGTCACGATTTCACGGCCGCGTGCGCCTGCGGCGTGGGCGAGCAATTCGCGTCGGCCAATCGCTGCCGACAGCGCTCCGACGGCCGCCGCCACCGTCAACCCGCTCCGGAGCTAGCGGTCGTTCCAGCAGGCCCCCGCACCGCTGAGTACCAGACCGGCAAAGCAGTTCGGCTCACGCTGGGCGGCGTATATCGCAGTCGCGGCCCCGAGAGAATGGCCGATAAGGACCGGTTTCTCCGGCCCGAACCGCTCGGCCGCGGCATGGACCGCCGCCCGAGCATGCTCCCACGTAAACGAGATCTCACGGGAGTTCCCGTGCCCAGGCAGGTCCGGTGCCGCGACGCGATGGCCCGCTGCCCGAAGCGATTCGGCGAGTGACGTCCATGACATCGCTCCCGTCGAGCCCAGAGGATGCAGCAGCACCAGCGGTGGAGCAGCGGCTAACACACGTGCAGACGATTTCGACAGACATACTCCCCGCGGCGATTGCTGAACAAAGCGGCATGACTCCATCGTCACGATTTCCCGGCAGTAATACGATGCAGACCCGTGTGCGGTTCAACGGACATGGCAGAGATCTTTTGCTGTGCAACCGGTTACGGACACGTCCGTCCCTGGGTGACGTCACGCACCCGCGAGACGCAGGGCTCGAGGGTCGAGCAAGCGACGTAGCCGCTGGGCTGTGTCAGTCGACGGCATGGGGATGAAGGTCACCAAACGAAGATGCGGATGGTCCGAGGGCGCCAGGCTGTGTTGCTCCATGTGAAGATCGCCGACCTCGGGGTGGCGAAACAGGCGCTCGCGTGAGGGCAGTGTTTCGATGTCGTAGCTTTCCCACGCCGCCCGGAACGCTTCACTGGTCTGGAGAAGCCGACTGACAAGATCGGCGAAGGGCGGCTCGCCAAGCCGGGTACCGGCCTCGGCCCGAAACGACGCGACGTTGTACACGCCGGTGAGTTCCCAGTCCGGCATCAGCGTGCGCAGGTAGGGGTCGGTGAAAAGCAGCCATAGAAAGTTGCGATCGGCCGCAGCTACTGTTGCGACGTTCGGGTACAGCGCCTCGTATATGGCGTTCCATCCCAATATGGCCGAGTCCGGGGTGATCACTAAGGCCGGGTAGTCCGCGAGGGCGTCGAGTAGCCGCTGCATGTGAGCCGGGACGGTGCCCGAACTCGGGTCTTCGGCAGGTTGAGGCGCGCTGTGCCCGGCCAGCGCCGACAAGTAGGCATGCTCCGGGTGCGACAACCGCAGGGTCCGGGCGAGGGAATCGACGACCTGGCGGGACGGGGTGACGTCGCGCCCCTGTTCGAGCCACGTGTACCAAGTGACACTGACACCCGCCAGGTAGGCCACCTCCTCACGACGCAGCCCGCGAGTCGTCCGGCCGGCGATTTGGGGTAGGCCGAAGTGGGCGCGTACTAGCTGACGCCGGCGGCTTGTAAGGAACTGGCCGATCATGGCGGCGTTGTGCTTCATTGTTGCGCCTCAGCGGTTTGGTAGGGCGTGCACGGAAACCCATTCGCTGGCTTCCCGTCGCTTTGTACACAATTGCCCGCCTGCGAGACCCTGTCGCCCCAGCACGCACCCAACTTCGCACTCCAGCTAGCTGCAAACCGGTACCGGATTTCTGGAGCTGATCGAGCTCTTTGGCCTGATCAACGGCATGTCCAGGTTGTGCGGGATGCGCCGAGAACGAGACTGGTAGCGCCACTACTAGCGTTGCCGCCACCTACCCGTAGGTCCTCGTGAATGCCATTGTCGGTGTTAGCAGTCGCCACCTCCCGGGCTGTCTAGTCAAGGAGTAGTCGACGAACACGGCCTATCCGTCCGGCGGGCACAGTCGCCACGAGCCGACGCTGTATGCCAAATGCTGCACTGCCGCAGCCGGTTTAGCTGACAGGACGTTGTTACCAACACATCGGAATGAGTCCAGGACATGACGACGAGCCTCGAAACAGACGTTACTACAGCCGATTTCGCTAATCCGGTGAAGAGCCTGGCGGGTCGGGAGGCCGCTACGGTCGAGGGGCTCTACGATGAGCACGCCGCCGCTTTGTGGCGTTATGCCCGTCGGTTGACCGGTGACGAGGCTCGCGCCCAGGATGTCGTACAGGAGACGCTGCTGCGCGCATGGCAGCACCCCGAGGTTGCAGACAACAACGAGCGGTCGGCACGAGCGTGGCTGTTCACCGTCGCACGCAACATTGTCATCGACGAGAGCCGCAGCGCACGGTTCCGCCGTGAGCTGAGCACGCCGGACGACGTAGGTGCATTCGACGGTGCCTGCCCGGACGAGGTGGATGCCGCGATGGACCGGCTACTGATCGGCGACGCGCTGGCGCGGTTGACCCCGCAGCACCGCGAGGTGGTTCGGCGCTCGTACTTCCAGGGTTGGACGACGGCGCAGATCGCCGCCGACCTCGGGATTGCTGATGGAACCGTGAAGTCAAGGCTGCACTACGCACTGCGAGCACTGCGGCTCGCGCTGTCCGAAATGGGTTTCACCCCATGACCTTTCGATGACCAGATCCGCTGTCACAGGTGGGCAATGACGGGCTTCGCCGAAAGTTCGCGAGGTCGTCTATCCGCGTTATGTTCCTGTGTTCCAGCGAGATTCGCAGAAAGTGTCGTCAATCCTCATCGTAGTGAGCGCGGTTCGTCCGCACCGGCGGCAGCGGCCGCAGCGGCTCGCGCACGCCGCTGCCGTCCTCGGGCGACGGCTGGATCCAAACGGTCACGGGATCCCAGCGCCGCAACAGGGCTCTGGGCGCCGGCCGCTGATTGATGACGATTCCATGCATCACCGGTTCGGGGCTGTCCGGATCAGGCCCCTGAAGAAGCAGCCCGTGATCATGCCCGACGAGCCAGGCGTTCAGGGCCTGCATTCCTCGAAAGTCGGGCACCTCGATGGTTGGTTCGGTCAGTTCAGGTCACCGTGAGGAATGGTACCGGCGGCACCCGCGGGCTGTAGATTTTGGCGCAGCCGCGCATGGCAGAGAAGCCGGAGAGGACAACGAGATGGCGGTGCTGACTCCTCAGCACGAGGACTTCCCACGGTGGTACCAAGATGTCCTGACCAAGGCGAAGCTGGCCGAGAACGGTCCAGCCCGCGGAACCATGGTCATCCGGCCGAACGGCTATGCGATCTGGGAGCGGATGCAGGCGGAGATCGACTGTCGGATCAAGGCCGCCGGCGCACAGAACGCCTACTTCCCGTTGCTGATCCCGATGAACTTCTTCGAGCGTGAGGCCGAGCACGTCGAGGGATTCAGTCCTGAGCTTGCCGTCGTGACCCATGGCGGCGGCAAGGAGCTGAGCGAACCGCTTGCGATCCGTCCGACAAGCGAAGCCGTCATCGGTGAATACATGGCCAAATGGATCGACAGCTACCGTGACCTCCCGCTGCTTCTCAATCAGTGGTCCAATGTCGTCAGGTGGGAGCTACGGCCGCGAATCTTCTTGCGCACCACCGAGTTCCTGTGGCAGGAAGGCCACACCGCGCACGCCACCGAAGCCGATGCGCGCCAATATGCCCGCCGCATCCTGCACGACGTCTACCTCGAATTCATGCGCAGCGTCCTGGCCATGCCGGTGATCGTTGGCCGAAAGACCGTCAAGGAACGGTTCGCAGGCGCGGAGAACACGATGACCTGCGAGGGCATCATGCGCGACGGCAAGGCACTGCAGATGGCCACGTCGCACGAGCTTGGCCAGAGGTTCAGCCGCGCCTTCAACATCAGCTACTCCAGCGCCGAGGGCGCGACCGAACTCTGCTGGACCACGTCGTGGGGCGCGTCGACGCGGATGCTGGGCGGACTGATCATGTGCCACGGCGATGACCTCGGGCTCGTCCTGCCGCCGGCGCTGGCACCGGTCCAAGTAGTCGTCGTGGTGGTCAAGGACACCGATGGAGCCGTCACCCATGCCGCCTCTGCCCTCGTTGACGAGCTGAGGGCGCGTGGCATGCGGGTCAGCCTGGACGACAACGTCGCCCAGGCCTTCGGCTGGCGAGCCACCGAGTGGGACTTGCAGGGCGTGCCGATCCGGGTGGAACTCGGACCACGGGACGTCGCGGAGAACGCCGTCATGCTCTACCGGCGTGACACCCGCGACAAGAACAAGGTGGGCATCGACAACGTCGTTGACGAGGCGCAGCGGCTGACCGGCCGGATCCAGATGGACATGTTTGAAGCAGCGACGGCACGCCGCGATGCCACCGTCTCCGACCGCACCACCCTCGACCAGGCGCGCGATGTAGCGCAGACGGGCGTCGCCCGCTTGCCCTGGGAGTTGGTCGGCACCTCGGGCGAACAAGACCTCGCCACTGGTGGCCTCACGGTGAGGTGCCTGCAGCTCAGCGACGGATCGCTGCCCGAAACCGATGACGACGCGGGTGCGCTCGCCTATGTCGCCCGCGCCTACTGAGTTGCGCCCATCCCATCCCTCGATGCCGGTGACAGGGCTGTAATCGATAGTTGACGACCACCGACCGGTATCCATCGCGACAAACAGCAAGACAGGTAGTCCAGTACGCGTTCGTAACACCGGCCAACCCACTACCGTGCCGATTAGACAGCGAACCCTTCTGATCGGCGAAGGGAGTGGCATATGCGTCGTCGGATCATCGGTCTCGCCCTTGCACATGCCTCGTGAGGCAACGACCGCCAACATCGATAACACGCTGTGGAGGAGAGCTTCGGTGAAGAGAGCGCTGCTGGTCGGAATCGATAACTACAAGAACTTCCCACCGCTATATGGCTGTGCGAACGATGCCACCGCGATGCACCCGTTGCTGGCGAAGAATGAGGACAACAGCCCGAACCTGGAGTGCCGGCTCGCTGGCGCGACGGACGCCGACACCCGATTATCCCGCGACGACCTGCTCGTCATGGTGGACGAACTCCTCGCCGACGGGGCAGATTTCGCCCTGTTGTACTTCGCCGGCCATGGTGCGCAGACCAGTTCCGGTGTGGCACTGGCGACTTCGGATGGCACGCCGACAACGCCGGGGGTGATGTTTTCTGAGATCCTGGCCAGCATCAACAGCAGCAAGATATCGGAGATCACCGTCATTCTGGACTGTTGTTTTTCGGGCGGCGCGACAACAATCGAGGCATTGCACAACGGTCTGGCCAACCTGCGCGATGGATTGGCTGTGCTGACCGCCAGCCGCCACGATCAGGTCTCGCAGGAGACAACCGATGCCAGAGGGCTGTTCTCCACCTACCTCGAGGGAGCGCTCGACGCCGGTGCCGCCGACGTGCTCGGCCACGTGAACGTCGCCGGTCTGTATTCCTATTTGTCGGAATCCTTCGGGGCATGGGAACAGCGGCCGACCTTCAAGGCCAACATCGACCGACTGCACGACATCCGCACGTGCAAACCCCGAGTCCCACTGGACGTCCTGCGCAAGCTGACCGAGTGGTTTCCCACACCCGAATACGACTATCCGCTGGATCCCACGTACGAGCCGACCGCCGACGCAGACCCAAGCCCCAACGAGGTCATCTTCTCCGGGCTGCAGAAGTACCGGGCGTGCCGGCTTGTGGAGCCGATTCGGGAAGAGCACATGTATTACGCGGCAATGCATTCCACCGGCTGTCGATTGACCGCCCTCGGCAAGCACTACTGGGGTTTGGTCAAGGCTGGCCGGATTTGACCGGCGTTGCAGTCGGTGCGCTAGGCGTAGTTCACGCCTAAGACTGCGCCGCGGACGCGTTCGGGTCACCGTAAAAGCAGTACGCCGCGTAGCTGTCGGCTCCGTTGTCCGCGTAGGCACGTGAGCGCAGTCCGCGCAGGATGTCGGCGAATGGCGTTGCGGGATTGTTCTTCACCGCCTGGTAGAAGGTCACGGCCACCTGGTGAGCCACCCCGTCGTCGACGGCCCACAGCGGAGCGATGACGGCGGCGGCATCGCTGGCGATGAACGACGCGGCGAATCCCGCGACTGCCGCCAGCCCAGCGCCGGGCCGGCCGACCTCACAGGCGTTGAGGAAGATTAGCGGGCGCGCCTTGCGACATGCCGCTCCCAACCCCCCGGGCCTGATCTGGTGGGCCCACAGCTCGTCACTGGCAAGGAGTTTGATGGCCTGCAGCGTCGCATCCCGGCCATGGCACACGAAATGCAAGAGGCTGGCCGTGTTAGCGGCGTAGAACTCGTCGAGTTCGTCGAAGGTGGCTGGGACGTTCTTGCCCGGGAACATCTCGAGCACCAGGTCGCGTTCCGCGCTGGCCGTGGCCAACGGAGGGTTGTACGCGGGCGCGAGAACAAGGCTGTCGTGCAACGGAATCCGCTGCCCCGGGCTGACGTAGTCCTCGCCGTGCCACCGGCCGATCGCGCACATCACGCCTAGCGGATCCAGTTGCTCGTACTGGCCGTCGGCACGGTGCCGGCTCGGAATCATCAACTCCCACGGCACCGAACGCTCCTCGGAGATGAGCAGCATCGTCTTCGGGGGTGCGCCCTCGTCGACCAAACGCCAGAACAGGTCCTGGAATTTCTTGGGAGCGGCATCGAAGAACTCCATGCCGGCGCCCTCCAGCGCGCGTCGGCGACTCAGTTCGCCCGCCTTCTTGGCGAGGAAACTGGCCATCGTCTCGGAGACATAAGTCGCCGAATCATCGCTGAGGTGCCAGTCATCTTCGACCACGACACCGCCGAGCAGTCCGGTCTTGATCACCACCTTGTAGACATCACTGGACGATGTAGGTGCCACACTGACTTCGAGATCAGGGGCGGCAGCACGGGTCTGCATCACCACGCCCGCCGGTGCTGACGCAGCAGGCGGAGCACCCGCCGCTGCTCCTTGCGGTTGGGTCTCCCCAATGATTTTGTCGGCCAATGCGATCGGTACTTCGCGACGCACTGAACCGCTGGCACGCAGGCGGTAGTCGAACCGGGCGCTCAGGGCCGGTGGGTCGGGGTCTGCGGGGACCGGGTCGACGACGGTCAGCGCGAACCGTGCCCGGGTGGATGCGTCGTCGCCGCGGCGCACAACGATGACATTTGTTGCGGGACCGCCGATCGCAAAGTGCGGCGTCGCCGTCAGCCACACCTTGATGTCCTCCAAGTCGGCCGGAGGGTCCCGCAATTCGAATGCGACGGCTGTCTCCCCCGGCCGTGATGGGGTCTTGTCGAGGTACACCTCGACGGTGAAGCTCTGCCCGGGTTTTACCGGCACGTCGGTGTCCAGATCGATGTGCGGAATGCGTGCGACCTCAGCCGTCGTCGCCTTCACAGCCGCGGTGGCCTCGCCGATCGCGGAGACCAGCTCACCAGGCGCCTGCACCCGAGGACCGGCAGGGCTGGTCGTGGCCGGGCTGCCGGTGCTTCTGGGGCGGCCGCCATTGGGCAGGCGTCCAACGGTCGGTCCCCGCCCGGATGGGTCGGGTCGAGTGCTCGTGGCTCGCAACAGATCCGAAACGGCGTCGTTCAATTCGTCGATGTCACCAACGTGTAGGGCGCGCTGTATCCGCTGCACGATCTCTGCGACCGTGAGCCATTGCTGCGGCTCGAGGTCCTTCTCCTGCAGACTCTGTAGGGCGGACTGCGCTCGATCCAGGCTCTTCGTGTCGATCACACATGGTCTCCCAACAGGTTTAACGCGCTACCGAGCACTGAACGATTCGTCGTAGGCCAGTTCGTTGTTCTCGTCGATATAGCGCACAACGACGTCTGGGCCGTCGAAGTCGGCGATCGCGAAACCGAACAGCGCCCAACGCTCGATCAGCCCGTCGAGGAAACGCTGTTCAACCCAATCGATTCGCGGCTCGTCAGTCTCGGCGGTGCCCACCGCATACACCGGCACTCCGCCGTGGCCGACGCAGCGGCCATACTCCACACCTTCGTAGGGCTGGTGAACGACACACTTGTGTTCATGCCCCCAGAACCAGGCTCGGATGCGTCCGTCATCCAGAAGGGGCGCCAACTTCTTGCGGAGCGAGGGCCCGGGCTTTTCGTAACCGCTGAACAATTGGTGGTGGCTGAGCAGCATGAACGGCCGATCGTCGGCTTGCGCCCACTCCTGCAGTTTCGCGGCTTGCGGGTCGGCAAGGCCGCGTTCGGTCCGCGGGTCGTGGATGCCTTCTTCGTCCCACGCCGTGTCGATTCCAGCAATCCGCCAATGTTGGTTCTCGATCGAGAACCAACTCGACTGCTGCTGGCAAGCGAACCGCGGATCGGCCAACAGCGTTTTGAAGTAGCCGTGGCCGCCCGAATACATGTCGTGGTTGCCATTGAGCGACCACGAGTACACGTTGCCGGCCTCATGCTCGTGAACCGGCCAGTAGCGAAGGAAGCGATTCTTGTACTCCCGCGCGAAGCCGGAGTAGTACACATCCCCGAGGTGGATGGCGTGTACTTGGCGACCGTCGGCGATCCCGTCGTCGATCGCGACGCGCATGTGCTGGGCGATCCGTTGTGCCCGAGGCAGTCCGGATCCCCAATCGCCGACGAGCACCAGCCGTGCGCGTTCGGCGAGCTGCACCGGCGTGGCCGGCTCCGGATTGAACGGATGGCGGTCGCGGCACATCTGCAATGCCTTGGCCAGCCCGACCGAGGCGACCCACCGTACGTCAGTGATCTCGAAAGGTCCGAAAAGGCGTCGGTCAGAATCGAACTGGAGATCACCAATGTCCAGTTTTCTATCGGTGACTGCCGCTACCGGGGCTCCTGCGTCGCGGCGATCCGTGGAATTACCGTCCTCCACAATCAAACCCGCGTATTTCGTTTCGATGAGCTCCTCGACGGCCGACTGCAGCAGGCTCGTCACCGGATCGCGGCTGAAGAAGGACATCTCGTCCATCGTCGTCGCGTCATCCCACCCCGAGCGTCGGCCGGTCTCGCTGTCATCGGGCTGACCCGGTACGCCTGACTTCTTAACCTGCTCAATTCCGTCGAGCGCGGCGGCGTAGTCACCCGCCGGATCCCCGGACTCCGCGACGAGGTCGGGCAGAGTCTGCTCGACCGCGTCAAGCCAGGAGAGAACGAAGCTGCGGGAAAGGACTTGGGCGATCATGGGAGCCCTTCTTGTGCTGGGAGCGGCACCGATGAAGAAAGGGTAGGCACCCCAATGGGGTTGAGTAACGAGTATTGGGCTACCTATTTGTCTCGCCGACTCGGCGGCCCGGCGGATAGCCGCTACACGAGAAGTATCGCGAGGTATCCCACCAAGTAGGTAAGCGCGAACAGAATGGGCACCCATTGCTCGATATGAGACAGCGGCCAGTACAGGGCCCGGTCTTTCCCCTCACCGAGTGCCCACCATTCGGCACGCCAGAAAGGTGACGCGGGCAGTCGTTCTTCCAGGGCACCCACGACCCGGTATTTCGCGCCGTTCAGCTGTCGGTAGCTACGAACGATATAGAACCAGGCGTAGCACTGGCCAAGGATCACGACAAGCGGAATCGCCAGCCACCACGCCCTCGTGCCGGTGGGGAAGCTGTGGAGGGCGGCGATGAGTCCGGCGATGCCGGTGTTGATCGTCAAGAAGAAGGTGTTCGTCAGCCCCCGCCGCGCACTGATCCGGTCTGCCATCTCGACGTACAACTTGTACTGCTCGAGGAGAGCGGCGTCGTATGTGATGGTGGCGCCGGCGGAAGTGTTCTTCGGCGGCGGGTTGTTGAAGAGTCGACGGGAAAGCTCGGAGTCGCCATCATTCGTGTTCACGTCGGCTCCTGACCACTACCTCAGAGTCTCACGATCGGCACCGATGCGGCCCAATACTTGGCTGGTTCCCGGGCCGTTGCCTGCGCTTGTTGAGTTGCCCTCGAATCACCCGATTACCGCGGTAGGTTGCCGTGTATGGACCTTGGGGGCAGGACGGCACTTCTCACCGGCGCGACCGGAGGCCTGGGGCAGGCGATTGCCAACGCGCTCGCGGCGCGTGGAGCGAGGCTCATCCTGAGCTCTCGCAAAACCGAGGAGTTGGTGAAGCTCGCCAGATCGCTCCCGGGTGGGGGCCACACGACGCTTGCTTCTGACCTCGCCGAGGAAGGCGCGGCGCTTGCGCTCCTCGAGCAGGCAGGCGACATCGATGTGCTGGTCGCCAATGCTGCACTACCCGCGTCGGGCCAGCTGGACGGCTTCAGTCAAGACGAGATCGGCCGCGCGCTTCGTGTCAACCTCGAGTCACCCGTGCGAATGACCCGCGAGCTGCTGCCCGCTTGGCAAAAGAGGGGCAGCGGGCACTTCGTCTTCATCTCCTCAATCTCGGGTTTCGCCTCCACTCCCCGGGCATCTCTGTACGCGGCGACGAAGTTCGGCCTGCGCGGCTTCGCACTCAACCTACGAGAGGACCTGCGCGGCACAGGCGTTGGTGTTTCAGTCATCACGCCGGGCGCGATTCGCGACGCAGGAATGTTCGCCGACAGCGGCGCCGCGCCGCCACCCGGGCTGGGCACGGGAACACCCCAGCAGGTCGGCGATGCCGTGGTGCGCGCGATCGAGCGCGACAAGTCGGAAATCAGTGTGGCGCCACTTCGTCAGCGAGCGCTCGCCCGCTTCGCGATGATGGCGCCCGAGATCTCTGGTCGATTGGCGGGCTCCACCGCTGCGAAGGCGGCAGATGCGATCGCCTCGGGCCAGACCGACAAACGATAGGGCCGTGGCGAATACAAGCCCCGCCGGAGACGAGGTCCAGCTGGCAGCTGGCCACGTCGGATCCACCGTGGAGCAGCTCGAACGTCGCATCCACGCGCGGTTCGGCGAGCGGGGACTGACCAAGGCGGCGCGCGACCTGGGTTCCCTGGTCTTGCTGGTTCAGAGCGAGGCGGCCCAATCTCGTGAGCGTCTCCGCCGCACGACGCTGACCGCCCGCGCCTTGAGCATCACGATCGTCGCGGGAGCGGTGGTGGCGCTCGCCTTCAGCCTGCGCTCGGCCGTCGTCGAAGGGCTCGCACGTACGGCGGACTGGGTGCCCCTGACCGAGAGCCTCGTCAACGACCTCGTTTTCGCCGCGATCGCGGTCGTGTTCCTATGGGCTTTCCCCGAGCGCTTGGAGCGGCGCGACCTGCTACGGCTGTTGCACCGGCTGCGCTCGCTGGCCCACGTCATCGACATGCACCAGCTCTCCAAGGACCCCGAGCAGACCAGCCCGAACTACACGCCGACCGCACAAAGCGTCCAGCACGGCCTGGATGCTGACCAGTTGCACCACTACCTCGACTACTGCTCGGAGATGCTGAGCCTGACGGCCAAGACAGCAGCGCTCTGCGCGGAGCACAGCACCGACGGGGTCGTGCTCGAGACGGTCTCCTACATCGAAACCCTGACCACCGATCTCTCGAACAAGATCTGGCAGAAGATTTCGCTTCTCCCCCGCACTTAGGCTGGCGCTGAAGGATATTCGGGTGTCCAACGCACCTGCGCGATCCGGTCGCTCAGTTCTTTATCGGTGCGTTTCGGGGCAACGCCGTCCGCTACGGCTTGGACACCGACGGCGTGGGCGATGCGGATGGCGACATCGGGGACGTCCGACCACGCGGGCAGCAGCGGCCGGTCCGGGTCGGTGAGGGCGGGCGAGGCGTCGCCGAGGGTGGCTGCCGCGACCCGCATCATCTCGTCGGTGACTCGAGTGGCCTGCGCCGCGGTGACGGCAAGTCCCATCGCGGGAAAGATATACACGTTGTTGCACTGGGCGATTGGCCGTTCCACACCAGCGCGATGCAGCGGTGCGAACGGTGAGCCCGTGGCGATCAGCGCACGGCCATCGGTCCATTCGTCCAATTCGGCCGGATGCGCCTCGGCGCGGCTTGTCGGGTTGGATAGCGGGAAGATAATCGGCCGCTCGGTCTTGCCCGCGAGCTCACGCACGATCTCCTCCGTGAACGCACCCGCCGCAGTGGACAGCCCAAGCAGGACGCCGACGTCGACGTGGTGCACGACGTCGGCCAGCTGGGCGGGCCCGGATAGGCCCCAGTCCCCCACGCGGTTCGCCGGCTGGGCGAACTTCCGCTGCTCCTCCGACAGATCCGTGCGGTCGTCAGTGAGCAGACCCTGGATGTCGACGACCCAGATCCGCGCCGACGCCTCCTGTTCGGACAGCCCCCGCGCCACCATCTCGCGCTTGACCATGTCCAGGACGCCGATTCCGGCCGAACCCGCGCCCAGCATCACGACCTGCTGTTGCGATAGGGGGCGGCCCGCGACCTTCGCCGCGCCGTGCAGCGCGCCGACGGCGACGGCGGCCGTGCCTTGAATGTCGTCGTTGAAGGTGAGCAGCTTGTCGCGATAGCGCTCGAGGATCGGTAGCGCGTGCGCGGTGGCGAAGTCCTCCCACTGCAGCAGCACGTGGGGAAGTTCTTCGCGCACGGTGGCGACGAATTCGTCGATGAACGCGTAATAGTCGTCGTCGTGGATGCGCCGGTGCCGCCAGCCGAGGTACTGCGGATCTTCGAGGAGTTCGACGTTGTCGGTCCCGACGTCGAGCAGAATCGGAAGCGTGCGGGCCGGGTCGATGCCGCCGATGAGGGTATATAGCGAGAGCTTCCCGATCGGGATGCCCATTCCACCGATGCCCTGATCGCCAAGGCCGAGAATGCGCTGCCCGTCCGTCACCACGATCACGTCGACCTCGCGATGGGGGCGGTTTCGCAGTACTTCACGGAGGTAGGCCCGCTCCGGGTAGGAGACGAAGAGTCCCCTCGGCCGCCGGTAGATCTCGCTGAAGCGCTGGCACGCCTCACCGACGGTCGGGGTGTACACGATCGGCATCGTCTCGGCGATGTGGTCGCGCAGGACCCGGTAGAACAGGGTCTCGTTGCGCTCCTGCAACGCGCGCAGGTAGATGTGTTGGTCGAGCCCCTCACGGCGGGTGGAGAATTCGTGCCAGCAGTGCTCGGCCTGCTGCTCGAGGGTTTTCACTGCGGTCGGGAGCAGACCCAGCAAACCGTACTTGTGGCGTTCGGCGTCGGTGAACGCAGTGCCCTTGGTCGTGAGCGCGTCGAACAGCTTGGTCTGACCCGTCTTTTCCTCGGACATCGAGAATCCCTTCCGCCGTTCCCGTTCGCGACAGCGACACGCTATCCCGTTCGGGAGGGTACGGCGGAGGTTCAGTACTCGATGATCCGTGACAGGTAGGGCGCCATTCCGTTGGTGCGCACCGGCGAGACCGTGACGGCGGGGTCGGTGGCCTCGATCATCTGGCCATTGCCAACAAACATTGCGACGCTTTGGCTGCCTTCAGGACCGTAGAAGATCAAGTCGCCGGGTAGCGCCTGCGACGGCAGGATCTTGCGGCCGACCTTGTACTGCTCGCCCGAGGAGCGCGGCATCTTGATCCCGACCCCGCCGAATGCGTAGACAACCAGACCAGAGGCGTCGAATCCGACCCTGCTGACACGGGGTGGTTCGACGACAGGGGTGGCGACGGGAACAGTGGTGAGACCCGGGATGCCGACGTTGCTCGACAGTGGAGCGGTACCGAGGCTGGCGTCTGCGGCGGGCGCGGGAGTCTCCACCGACACGGTGCCGAGGCTGGGGCCTGCAGTGTTGCCGCCGCCATACGCGAACGGCACGCCGCGCTGTGAAAGCGCCCGCGCGATTACGGCGTTGATCGCTTGCTGGCGGGTCGAGTCAGCCATCGCAATACCGGGCGTCGCGACCAACAACGCCAGAGCGATCGTCACGGCCCAGATGCGTCTCATTGGAACTTCCTTTGCTTGGGCGTCATCGTCGCCACTAAGTTAACACCTGTCACTATATTCACTTCTGCAACAGCAAACTCCGGTTGGGCCAACTTTCCCTGGTCGGCGACGAATTCTTTGTCGTACCGTGACCACGACGCTGACTGTTCGTAACCGAGCGTCGAATTTCACACGGCTAGTTGTGGTTTCGCTCACATGTCGACTCCCCTAGCGTGATGCCTATGACCCGGTTCCACGAGCAGGACCTCACCGGCGCCCGGATGCGCGGCGTCGAGCTCGTCGATATCGAGATCAGCGGCGAACTGCAGAACGTCGTGGTGAACGGCGTCGACATCGCACCGCTTATCGAGGCCGAACTGAACCGCCGCATGCCGGAGCGGGCGAAGATGCGCCCCGACGACACCGAAGGCTTCCGTGAGGCGTGGGCAATGGAGCGGCTGTGGAGGGGCACGGTGGCACGTGCGATGACGTTGCCCGAGGCAGCGCTTCACCGCACCGTCGACGACGACGAGAGAGAGTGGTCTTTCATCCAGACCGTTACCTGAAATATGAGGGTTTGAGTGACTGGGCATTTCAGGCAGCTTCTCCTTGCGGAGCAGCGGTCCCCGCACCCGGTTCAGTGGTGTGCGGGGTAGACGCTTCGTCGCCTCCTGCCGTCCCCACCGCACCCGGAGTGGTGGTGGGGCTGGTCTTCTGGATGGCTCCACGTCCATCTCCAGCCGTGACGCTGGCGGCCGACCTACTGCCGGTACCGGTCCCCGTTCCCCCACAGCTGGGGTCGCCGAGGCGGGCGAGGTTGATCCCCGCATTCAGATCCCGATCAAGCGGTGGGCACCCGCTGCGGCAACGGTAGATGCGATCACGCAGCCCGAGCTTGGTTTTCACCCCACAGCGCGAACACAACTGAGTCGACGGGAAGAACCTGGGCGCTGTCACCAATTCGGTGCCATACCAGCTGCTCTTGTAGCCGAGCTGGGTGCGGATCCGCCCCAGCGCGGCATCCCCGAGCGCGCGGTTGAGGCCGCGTTTGCGCCGCCCACCCCGGCGGCCCAAGTTCTTAGCCGACAACTGCTCGACGGCCACGACCTCATGGCCGACAGCCAACTCGGTGGTCGCCTGGTGGATCGCGTTGGCCCGGATCGCCGCCACCTTCGCATGAATCCGCCCCACCCGGGCATTGGACCGCGCCCAGCGCTTCGACGGCTCCCGATGGGTCTTCGTCTCGGGATCGTAGGGCCCGCACCGGCGCGCCGCTTGTCGTTGCGCCGCCCGCAGCCGAGACTGCGCCCGGGTCAACGGTTTCGGCGCTGGAATCCGGTCGACTTCCACCCCGTCCGGGCTTGCGACGACCAGCAAATCTTTGACCCCGACATCGACACCCACCACCGTCCGCTCGGATCGGCGGGCGTGGGCGGGGCGAGTCTTGCCAGCGACGATGACCTGAAAGGCGCACACCCAGCGGCCCCCGGACAAACTCACCGTGGCCGACAGAATTCGCGCTGTGCCATCCTCCAGTCGGCGGACCAGCTTGCGGGTCGACTCATGGGTGCGGATGGTGCCCAACCGCGGCAGCGTGACGTGGTGGCGATCCGGGTCCACGCGGATCGCCCCGGTAGTGAACCGCACCGACCGCGCCGAGCGATGCTTGGCCTTGACCTTCGGGAACCCGACCGGGGCACCGGCCCGCTCACCGCAACGCGACTTCGACCAGTTCTCCAAGGCGCGGGCCAGCCCATCCAAACCCGAGTTGTAGGCCTCCTTGCTGTTGGCCTCCCACCACGGCGCCACGTCATCTTTGCGCGCATTCCAGGTCTTGCGCAGCTTGGCCAACGACCACCCCTGCGCCGGGGTCAACTCCTCCTCAGCGACGCCGTAGGAGCGTTCCGCGGCTCGCTGATCCAAATTCGCCTTCACTACACCCAGCATGTGGTTAAACGCGAACCGCGATGCCCCGCAATGCGACTCCAACATGCTGACTTGCGCCGGGGTCGGATCCAGCGCGAACCGATACGCCTGGGCCACCCAGCCATCGGGAACCTCAAACCGCGCCATCACCACGCCCCGACGGCCAGTGACAGATTCGCCGATACGTGATGCATGACCCGACCATCCCAGAACGCACCGACAACAACCGCAACCACTCACCAACGCTCACAAGCGCACACGATCACGCACATCTCGCCCAGCAGCCCTTAACCCTGCGCCATCTCAACTTCGCCAGCGCTGCCTGGGTGGCCCGGATGGTGCGCGGCAACGCCTCGCCATGGCACCCGCTGGATCTGCCGTGGGACGAGGCGCCCGGTTGGGACGGCATTCCGTGGGACCGCAAGGCGCGACCCTCACTCGATGAAGTGCTCACGGTCCGACGCCAACGCCAGGCGATGGTCCGCCACGTCCTGGAATCGCTGACCGACGAGCAACTCGCCGCCGACGTGACTCGTATCGAGCCCGGCTGGCCCCAGATGGAGAACTTCCCCGTCAAGGAATGTCTCCGCATCTTGGCCCTTAGCCTCGATCCACCGACGGACTGGGTGTTGTCCGGGGTGTCGGAATGAGGAAAGTGCCCTCTGAACTGGGATGATTGTAGTTCTCACACAGCAATCAGGTCCGGTTCGGAAAGGCACTTCCGGTGCAAGTTTCGCATAGGTTGGCCGCGGAATCAGCGGTGTTCGATGAGGACAATCTCGTGTCGTCGGCGGGCCTGGTGCCGGTGATGACGTTGGCCCAGCAGACCGGGCTGACTCGGCTTCTCTCGGAGAAGGTCCAAATCGTCGCGCCGCGGATCAAGTCTGGGTCGGCGAACTTGGCGGCGAAGCTGGCCACCGTGGTGGCGGGCATGTGCGCGGGCGCGGACTGCATCGATGACATCGACCTGCTCCGCAGCGGCGGAATGAAGACGCTGTTCGACGGCGTGTATGCACCGTCGACGGTCGGAACGTTGTTGCGGGAGTTCACCTTCGGTCACGCCCGCCAACTTGAATCGGTGCTGCGCGAACACCTGGTGGCGCTGTGTGGAAGGGTCGAGTTGCTCCCCGACGCCGCTAAGCAGCCCGTGTTCATCGACATCGACTCGCTGCTACGCCCGGTCTACGGACACGCCAAACAAGGCGCCTCCTACGGACACACCAAGATCGCCGGCAAGCAGATCCTGCGCAAGGGACTCTCACCGCTAGCCACCACGATCAGCACCGCGGGGTCGGCGCCGGTGATCGCCGGGATGCGGCTACGCGCGGGCAAGGCCGGCTCGGCCAAGGGTGCCGGGCGGATGGTCGCCCAAGCCATCAGTACCGCCCGCGCCGCCGGAGCCAGCGGGCAGATCCTGGTGCGCGGCGACTCGGCCTATAGCAACCGGGCGGTGGTGCGGACCTGCCTGCGCGCGGGTGCCCGGTTCTCGTTAGTGATGATCCGAAACCCTGCCGTCGAACGCGCGCTCGCCGCCATCGACGAGAGCGCGTGGACCCCGGTGTCCTATCCCGGCGCGGTCCAAGATCCCGACACCGGGGCCTGGATCTCGGACGCCGAAGTCGCCGAAATCCCCTACACCGCCTTCGCCTCCACCCCCGATCGAATCACCGCCCGCCTCATCGTGCGCCGCGTCAAAGACGCCCGGTTTCCCGATGCGCTGTTCCCGATCTGGCGGTATCACCCGTTCTTCACCAACACCGACCTGCCCGCCGATCAGGCCGACATCACCCACCGCCAGCACGCGATCATCGAGACCGTGTTCGCCGACCTGATCGACGGACCGCTGGTACACATCCCGTCGGGCCGCTTCGGGGCGAACTCCGCCTGGATCCTGTGCGCGGCGATCGCCCACAACCTGCTGCGCGCGGCCAGCGTGCTCGCCGGTGACCACCAGACCCGCGCACGCGGATCGACCCTGCGCCGCCGGATCATCAACATTCCCGCCCGACTCGCCAGACCGCAACGCCGCCCGATCCTGCACCTACCCAGCCGCTGGCCCTGGTCGAAGGCCTGGCTTGCACTGTGGCACAACACCATCGGACACAGCCCACCACTGACCGCGACCCCCTGACCACCCGCCGAAAAGGCCCGACCGGAGCACACAGGAAAAGCTGGGCAGACCAGCAGCTACCTCATGCCCACGCCCCCGACGATCAACAACAACAAGCCCGCTATCAGTCACCGCGGTCCGTCGGTGGATCGAGGCTTAGCGCCCAAACCGGCCTTGATGCCGGTGTTTAGGCTGGTCACACTATAGAGAACGCGTTCGCGACATGCCGCGCTCGAAGCCCATTTCTTTCCGATGCCGCCGACCATCGCTGGCTGTAACGGATAGCCAGGGCTCAGTGAGAATTTCTTCGGACCACCCTAATGAGACGGCGTCGAAACGCAGTTGCGGCATGTCGCCGGGTGGCGAGCTAAGGCCGAGTTCGTGTCCCTTAGGCGGTCCCCGACCGGACATCGCTGGGGCTTCGAGAATCCAATGCCGCCAGCCGCGGCCCGGCAACACCACCCGATCGCCATGGCCCACGACGCCCTGCAGGTGCACCGGGCCGACGTCAGCAAGGTGACGTGCAGCTCCGGGGCAGGTGCTTGCTGCTGCCTGCCCGGGATTTCCCAACTATGGTTGCGTGGTCAGAACGACATGTCGCCGGTGACCCGAACGGCCGTGACCGTCGAGCCGCCCATGGTCATCGACCAGGTGCCATAGGTCATCTGCGGGGCCGGCTGCAGTTGGCGGTCCAGCCGCATCTGACGCACCTGGTCCTTGAACGCCTGCTCACGAGCCATGATCGCGTCGGTCACCTTGTGATCACCCGGTGCACTGTTGTCCATCACCCCGGTCATGGTGTGGTCCGGGCGGACCACCCAGGTGGCGCGGGCAGTGTCATGGGTTGCGGTGTACAGCCCGGCCGGAGCCGCCACCGACGACGCGGCGAATTTCAGCGGGCTTGCGTCGGTCTCGTTCATCGTCACTTCACCGTTGAGTGTGGCGCCGTCGAACGAGGCCTTCAGGTTGTCGCCGTACATCGACATGAGGTCCAGCTGACCATCCTTCTGGGTACCGAAGAAGTAGGCCTCATCGTTGGTGCCGTTGGTGGCGTAGGCGACGACCTTTTCGCCTTCGACCGTGACGGCCATGGTCATGGTCGCGCCGTCGTTCTCCGGCATGTCGGCGATGAAGGTCGCCGATGGCGGCATCGGGGCCGCCGTGCTGGTGGGCGCGGTCAGCATGCCCAGCGCGATCACCGCGCCTGCCCCCACCACCAGGGCGGCGCGGGTGTACTTCCTCATCTCTGTTTCAACCTCCTTGTTGACCGGTCGCCATGTCGGCGACCTGATGCTTCGTGCCAGTCAACGGGTTAGGCGTTACACCCGACACATCAATACTGCGCTGGCCGGACGCCCCCCACCGGGCAAACCGTGACGGACGTCACCGAAATGTCACGACGTGCGCCGACGGCAAGGACGCCCTGCGCTGGTGTGCCACCACCGAGATGGTCGACGCGCTCAACCGGCGCCGGCACAACGACACTGTCGACGCCGAGGCACCCACCCTGACCGCCGGGGGCTGATGAACCTGCGGCGGTGTACGCGGGCCGGGGCCGGCGGCGTCATCCGCACTCGGCGTGACACCGCGGCCCGTGCTCAGGGGCTGACGAACCTGCAACATCAGGAACGTTCGGGGTGATGTGCACGTTGCGCAACACGTGGAGACTTCCGAAAGAACGGTCAATCGCCGGTGGCCACGAAGTTTGAGACACTACATAACCGGTGGCTGTCCCCGTAGCTTTGTTCGGTGAGCTTATTGCTCCGGTCCTTGCGTTGGGGTCGAGGGGATCTCGCTGGCGCCGGTGATGAAAGCGACAGCGTCTGACATCGTGACGTGTTTGGGGTCGACAACTCCGATGCGCCGTCCGAGGCGATGAATATGAATACGATCGGCGACTTCGAATATGGCAGGCATGTCGTGACTGATCAGGATGACCGGTAAGCCCTTGTCGCGAATTCGTTTGATCAGATCCAAGACGTGTTCGGTTTCCCTGACGCCGAGCGCGGCGGTCGGTTCGTCCATGATCACCAGCATCTTTCCGAACATCGCGGCCCGCGCGACGGCGACCGCTTGCCGTTGCCCACCGGAAAGACTCTCCACCGGCTGAGTGATGTCCTGAACGGTGGCGATGCCGAGCGCGTCGAGTTGTTCCTTTGCCTGGGTTCGCATGGCATTGCGGTCGAGTATGTGCAGCCGCCCCAGCAGACCACGGCGACGGATTTCGCGGCCGAGAAACAGATTCGTCGCGATGTCGAGTGCCGGTGCGACAGCAAGGGTTTGATAGACGGTTTCGATGCCGCGGTTCCGCGCGTCGGCCGGCGACCCGAATCGGAATTCCTCGCCGCTCAACGTGATCGTTCCGGCGTCCGGGATCAACGCACCCGTCAAGGCCTTGATGAGGCTGAATTTTCCGGCCCCGTTGTCGCCGACGATCGCCAGCACTTCGCCGGGAAACAGATCGAAATCGGAGCCGCGAATAGCGGAGACGTTTCCATACCGCTTGACAAGGCCCCGAGCCGACAGCACGGGATCGGTGTCCGGACCGATGGCGGGACCGGCTGTGTCGGACGCCGTGATCATGACATTCTCCGGCGTGTCAGTTGGTCGAAAGCGACCGCGGCGATGACGAGGACACCGGTCGCCAGATTCTGATAATTCGAGTCGATACCCATCTGCGTGAGGCCGCTGCGAAGTACGGCCACGATCAATGCACCGACGATCGTTCCAGCGACACCGCCGCGGCCGCCGAACAGCTTAAGCGTGGACGAGTCGACCACTGCTTTCAGCAAGGGTCAGCGAGCCGATGTGGCGTCCCGTCGGCGGAGCAGGTCCGCCAGCCGGCGGCGCCGCGGATGAGCGTCAGTCGTAGCCTCTGATTCGGCTTTTGGTTCACCGGTTTTCGAGATCCCCGCTTGCGAGGCTGGGCCGGATTGTTTTTCGACCATGATGACCGGCCCATCCGCATAGCGGATGTCGCGCAGACTCCGCACCGACAGCCGGCCCATGCTCAGTGCAGCAAGGAAGATAATCACTGCGCCGAGGCCGGTGAAATACGTCAATTCCAGCCACGCCCCCTTGGCGTCGGTTGCGGCGACCGGTGTGCCGGCGTCGCCGAGGCCCAAGGGCGCAGCAACCGCCCTGCCTGCGACAAACCAGGCGCCGCCGACCACACACATCCAGGCGCCCAGCATCGCGGTCGCACGGTTTCGGGACACCGTAAGCAGAAGACCACCGACAACCGTGACAACTCCGGGAAGCACCTGCAGCCAGCCGCGTGCCGCCGTCCATGCCAATTCCTCGTCCGGGGTGGAGGCGAAGTTCACATAGGGCCCCAGGAATGGAATCAACGCGCCCCATAGGCCTAGGAACATCAAGAGCAATCCAACTACGGCCCCTCGGCTGCGCGGTATGCGCATCCTCCCGCCATGGGAACGAATTCGGATGTCCAGATCACTCATGGCGCCTCCTCGCGCGTGGAGCCCAGGCAGCCGTACACCGCTGGTCCGGTCCAAGTACCCGAAGTGGGTGCCCTTATACCTACGACTTGATGACGGACGCCGCGCGCGCTTACTCATTTTAGTCCGGGACGGCACCGCGCACCGGCCCTTCGGCCAACAGCATCCACCGGCACGTCTGGGTCGAGCACGCCGAACGCACCAAGACCTTCCTCGGTCAACTCGGCAAAAACCCGCGCCACCGAACGCGACCGCCTCGCCAGCGACTACAACCGCGCCCTGCGCGTCATGGCCGAAATCGACGCCGCCGCCGCGCCCAACGCAGACAACGAGGCCGACGCGTGAGAATCAGCGCCGCCCAACGCATCCAGAACGAAAACCGCATCCGCGCCGCCCTGGACCGGTTGCTACGCGTCGAGATTCCGCCCGACGGGGAACTGCGACGTCAAAACCCTCGCCCGCGAGGCCGGTGTCGACCGCACCGCCTTCTACGGCAGCCGGCCCTACGGGCACCTGCGCATCGAATTCGAGCAACGGATTCAGCAGCTACGACACGACGGACGCACCCGACCCGAAGACAACGCAGATCGAGCGGCTCAAAGCTGATGTCGACAAGCTCAAAACCCGCCTCGCGCAGGCGAATACGATAATCGATCAACTCGCCGACTTTCGAACACAGGCACTGGCGCGGTTGGCCGCGCAACACGAAGAGATCCTCCGTCTCCGCGCCGCCGGCAACCCAACGGCCAAGGTCACCCGCCTACCCGTACTGCCACAGAAGGTCGTCGGCCCATGCTGAGAGGGTGTTTGAAAACCGTCAGGTTCGGGCGAGTCGCCTGGTCATGGTCGTGATCATGGCGAGGTGGACCATGGCTTCGTGGTGGTCGGGTCTGGTTTCGTTAGTCGCGCACGCAGCGGCGGTGCTTGTTGATCCACGCGAAACTTCTCTCGACCACCCAAATGCGGGGCCGGACGTGGAACAGTGGCGCCGGGGATGCGTTTGATGATCTGCATAGCAAGGGTGAGCACGTCTTTCGCCCAGATGAGCAACCGTCCGCGTAACCGCCGTCGGCCCAGACCAGCGCGATGGTGGAGAAGCTGCCGCGCAGTGCGGCCAGGAGTCGGTGTGCGGCGTCGCGGTCCTGGATCGAGGCGGCGGTGACGACGACGGCGAGCAGTAGGCCATTCACATCCACGGCGATGTGCCGCTTGACGCCCGTTATCTTGAGCTGCTGATCGCTCGTCCATCACGTGTATCACGTGGGTTGGAAATCCTGAGGATCGCGTCGTGGACGGGATTATCTTCGGCTATCCATCACGAGACGCCGGAGGTGTCCAATTGCGGGTTCAGCGCGTTCTTATGCCGGAGACCGAGTTCGAGTCCTGGACGGTGCTCGGTTGCGATCAGTTGCCGGTCGAGCCGGTGGAGCGGTTCCTGGCGTATCTGGCGTCGATCGAGAAGTCGCCCAACACGATCAAGGCCTATGCCCACGATCTGAGGGGCTGGTTCACCTACCTCGTTGCTCACCGGTGACTGGCGGGCCGCGACGCTGGAGGATGTTGCCGGATTCGTGGCATGGCTGCGGCTGCCGCCAAAGGCCCGCGACGGCAAGGTCGTGGTGTTGGCTACCATGGAGCATCACTGTTCGGTCGCCAGCGTGAACCGCAAGCTACGCTGACGTCGTTCTGTGGGTTCCACGCCCGCCATGGCGTCGAGCTGACGGGGCTGCTGATCACCATGCAGCCGGCAGGTCGCCGTGGTGGCGCAGTGACGGCCTACAAGCCCTTCCTGCACCACGTCACCAAGGACAAGCCCGAGCAGCACCGCGCGATCAAACTCAAGACGCCAAGACATTGTACGAAAGTACTTACAGCGCAACAGGTCCAGACGATTCTCGACGCCTGCGATCATCTGCGGGATCGGCTGTTTTTGCCCTGCTGCTCGACACCGGCGTGTGCATCGGCGAAGCGTTGGGGATGCGTCACGAGGATCTCGACATCGCCGAGCGGACGGTCACAGTCCGGCGGCGGTCGAACGACAATCGGGCACGGGCCAAGGCTGGTGTGTGCCGGACGGTCCCGACCAGCCCGGAGCTGATGCGACTGTATGTCGACTACCTCAACGGCGAGTACGGTGCCTTGGTCTATGTTTTCGTCAACCTGTGGTCCGAGCCGAAGGGGCATCCGTGGGCCTAACCCTGGCCTAACCCGCAGTCTACGACCTGGTGCGGCGGCTGCGTGAGCGGACCGGGATCGACTTCGGACCCCACCAATACCGTCACACCTACGCGACCTGGCTGCTGCGGCGCGGCGCCGGGATGGAAAGCGTGAAAGAGCTTCTGGGACACGCCTCGATCAGCACGACGTTGGACACGTATGGCCACCTCACTGTCGAAGAAGCCCGTCGGACGCTCGAAGCGGCCGGCTGGTACACGGGGCGGGAGGTGCGGCTGTGAACGCCTTGGTCGACCCTGCCGGTAGCGGTCGGGGCTGCTGCTGGAGAAGCTGATAGCGGCGGTCCGGCCGGAGTTCCGGATGCCGCTCTATGTTCCCGTCCCAGGCGACCCCGCTCTGGGTGGGGCCGAATGCGCGGTGGGCCTCACCGGCCATCACATCGTCATCCGCGACGGCAAAGCCGTCATCACCGACACCGCAGCATAACCCCAAACCGACCGCAATACACCATGACCCGGCTTCGTCGGATGCCTTAGGCCTGCCCACTCACCCATCATTTTCGGACCAGCTGCGCGATATAGAACTGAGGAAAATCTGAGCTGCGGCAGTATCGGGATTCTGTGCTTCCTCACGCCGGACGCCTCCACCACCGCGGGAAGCAGATTGCGGTCGCCCGTCGGGATCTGCAGCTCTTTTATATCCCCGCCGTTGAACTCCCGAGGGGCGTCACCCATTCTGGGGATTCGATGGTGCGTTCTCCTCAGGCGGATCGATGTTGGGTCGCGCTGCCGTCCTTGGTAACGACGTTGCTCGAGGCCACGCGTACCGCCTGGACCCGACCGGACTGCTTCTTATCGCTCGACATGACGATGTAGAGCACCAGCGCTATGGCGAAGATAATGACAATGGCGGTCAGTCCGATCTGAATCGCCAGGCTACGTTTACAGTCAGCAGTCTTCAAGTCGTAACGGCGCGGACGTCTCGGAGCAGCAGTGGCTACAGCTCAGCCTAAGCTAAGTCGCAAAAGTCAGGCCGGTGAATCCCACAGCACGGAAGCGAATATGGTCGACGACATCACCGCCAACCCAAAGAGCGCAGCCATCCTGGCCGCGCGCCGAACACTGATCACCGCGATAACCAAGCGCATCACACAAAAACGCCTCACCGCAGCTCAGGCAGCCTGCGGTCTGCACCTCACCGGGCCTAGGGTGACCAAGCTACTCGATGCGAACATCGACGAATTCACCCTTGACGAACTGGTCAACCTGCTCCCCGCCCTTGAGCTGAGCATTCAAGTAGTACCAGGGTCAGAACGGTCGGGGATCCCTCTGGTCGGGAAAAATGTCGTAACGATTGAACAAGGCCGCGTGTAGTGGCACGGTGGCCGCTGACGAACTATTCCGCACTGGCTGCCCAGGCCGGTACCCGGAACGAGACTTGCTGGGGCGCAGCCTGTTCGGCAGTTGCACCCGGCGGTGACCTCGCCGCGCTGGTCGTAGCGGACCTTGGCCGGCGCCGTGACGCGCAGGCTCATTTCCAGACCTTCAACTGCGGTCCTGACACGTGGCGCAAGACCTCATGGCCGCGGGGCGCGCCCGTTCGTCGACTGGGGACAGCTCCTCGCGCCGCGCGACACACACACCGCCTCGCGGATCACATCTACCTCATAGCGCGGAATCACACGAAGAGCATTTGATGAGCATTGCCAAGCGTTTGGACGCCCTGCAGCAGCGCCATCCCGCGGTAGGTTTCCCGATCGCGGTTCTCTACAAATTTCTGGACGACCAAGGCGTCTACCTGGCCGCGCTGATCGCGTACTACGGTTTCATCGCGGTGTTTCCGCTGCTGCTTTTGCTGGCCACTGTGCTGGGGCTCGTACTGGTTGGACATCCAGAGCTGCAGCATCACATCATCAACTCCGCGGTGAGCCAATTCCCGGTCGTTGGGCAGGAATTGGGCGACCCGCACCGGATCGGTGGCGGGCTGATAGGACTGGTGATCGGAGCCCTCGGCGCCCTCTACGGCGGTCTCGGTGTCACGCTGGCCTGCCAGAACGCAATGAACACCGCTTGGTCGGTACCGCGCTATCTCCGGCCAGACCCGATCCGCGCCCGCGCGGCGGGACTGCTATTGCTCGGCACGATTGGGGTCGCTGTGCTGGGGGCTGCCGCAATTGCGGGCATCGGGGCAGTTGCGCATCTTTCGGGTCCGTTGAGGGCGCTTCTGATCGCCGGCTCAGTGGCATTGAACTGCGTCATATTCATCGTTACATTCCGGCTCACCACCGCGCGTCCGGTGAGCACGAGGGATGTTGCGCCCGGCGCGGTCGGTGCCGCCGTCGTGTGGCAGCTACTCCAGTCGTTCGGCGCGCTGCTGGTGCGCAAGGTTGCGAGCACTTCCTCGGCAACCAACGGTGTCTTCGCGATCGTGCTTGGTCTCCTGGCCTTTTTGTTCCTCGCGGCGGCCGCCGTCGTGGTGTGCGCGGAGGTCAACGTGGTCCGGGTCGACAAGCTGTACCCGCGGGCAATGCTGGCGCCGTTCACCGACAACGTCGAGCTGTCGGCCGGTGACAGACGGACTTTCACCGACCAGGCCCAAGCCCAGCAAGCCACCACTCAACAGAACATTAAGGTCACCTATAAAAAACCGCACAACCACAGCTGACATGCGGACCCACCGCCCGGGCGCCACCGATTGCGCCAGCCAGGTGGTCACCGGTGTCGATTGGTCCACAAACCACTGCACCTGGAAGCCGCGGACGGTTGTGGGTGATGCGCGGCGTCCTTTCCCTTGATGATCACACACGCACGGTGTTGGGCAGCGTCCCCGGCTGCTGCGGCACAGCTAGAGGCGGCAGCGGGGACGCGAGCGCCCGGCTATCGCGACGCCGGCTGAAACGACGCTTGGCTACGGCGACGCGTGGCTTCTGCACGAATACCCCCATCCTCCCCGTCCCGTGCAATCCCCTGAAGACTCGACCAACCGCCTTAGACGGATCACACAGTGGCGTGCCGGAATACGGTGTCGGCTGTGATGGTCGTTTTCCGGCTGAGCATGCCGAAACTGTTCCAGCGGACGCCCAGTTTGTTGTAGTCGATAGTGGTCTCGGTGGCCACCCGGACCGCGCCGTCGTGAAGCATGCTGACGGTGGCCGGCAGCGACAGCGGTTCGGTGGTGCCGGTGACGGTGACGAAGGCGTGCAGATCGGCGCGATCACCCTCAGCGGGGGTCGACGTCGGTGATGACGATGTTGATCTGGGGGAACCGGTCGGCTTTGAGGAAGTCGGGTGAGCGCAGATGCTTGTCACGCATGCGCAGCCCCGTGTACCGATGCGACGCTGATGTTCAGCTGGCCGGCCACCTCGCCGGTGTCGCTGATATGGGCGTGACCATTGAATTCGGCGAACCGCCCGGTGACGGTCATCAGCGCCCACATCGTCTTGTTGGTGAACGCGATCGACGACTGGTCGGGGACCAAAGTCCACTCCCCGACGGCATCGGGGCTGTCGAGAAGCGTTGCGACGGTGGACATTATCTCCTCCGTTGGTAATGGTGCCGCACCCAAAGACGGCGCGAGATGTTGGACTTACGCGAGATGTTGGACTTAGTAGTAGAAGCGGCGGGCCGCCGACCGCGCGTTCCAGCGCTCCGGTGACCATCAGCACCAGGCCGATGACAACGAGGACCACCCCGGCCGCCAGAGAAGGGAAATTTTGAGCAGGAACCCGGCGGTGATAAGGATGATGCCGAGGATGATCACCACGGTGACCCCGTTGCGATGTCGATCACTGCAAGCCCGACCAGCGTCAGGGCTTGACCGACGCTGCTGTCTGTTGCCTGTCTCCTGCATGGCGCGACCCGCGCCCGAATAGTGCAAACCGCTTGCGGCCGGCGGTGGGCGGGATCGGGTTTGCTGTACTGCTGGCCGGCGCGCGGCCGCGCGAGGACGCGACGCCCGACGCGAACTGAAACGCTCCCAAAAAGGCACGCCGCGCCGCCTGCTTCGACGGCAAACCCCGATCAAACTGCCCAGGCGAACCGCACTCGGCGAGGACGCGTCGACGACACGCCAATTCCGCCCGAACGGGCGCCGATCGAGCTAGCGTTGAGGAATCGGAGAGCGACAGCATGCCTGCACTGCACCGGCCATAGCGTCTCTGGTCGGCAGTAAGCATGGTGCGGCCCTAGCCGCCCTCGCGCTGGTCGTCGCCGGATGCGGACTCGGTCGCCCGGCAGACGCGGTCACCGGTCAGTACCTGACCGTGGGAACCACCGACAGGGTCTCCAGCCTCGACCCTGCGGGCTCGTACGACAACGGGTCGCTGCAGGTGATGAACCAGGTGTACCCGTTCCTGATGAACTTCGTTCCGGGTAGCGGCGAGCTGAAACCGGACATCGCGCAACGTTGCGACTTCACTGCACCGACGACCTTCAGCTGCAAGCTCAAACCGAGCCTGAAGTTCGCCAATGGACACGCGCTGACGTCCTCGGACGTCAAGTTCTCCATCGACAGGGAGAAGGCGATCAACGATCCCAACGGGCCGCAGTCGCTGCTGGCCAACCTGGACAGCGTCGCAACGCCGGATCCGTTGACGGTCGACTTCAAGCTGAAGCTGCCCAACGACCAGACTTTCCCTCAGGTGCTGGCCACCAATGCCGGGCCGATCATCGACGAAGAGGTGTTCCCGCCCGACAAGGTGCTCGACGACAACGCGATCGCTTCCGCCGAGCCGTTCGCCGGCCCGTTCAAGATGACCACCTACACCAAGAACGAACTGGTCGGGCTGCGCGCCAACCCCGACTATCAGGGGCTGTTCGGCAAGCCGAGGTCGGAACTGGTCGGCATCAAGTACTACGCCAGTACCAACAACCTCAAGATCGACATCGAGAACCGGGCCATCGACGTGGCGTGGCGCAGCCTGTCGCCCACCGACATCGAGGGTCTGCGAGCCAACCGCAACCTCACCGTGCACGAAGGGCCGGGCGGCGAACTGCGCTACATCGTGTTCAACATGAACACCATGCCCGGCGCCACCCCCGAGCAGAAGTTGGCCATCCGCAAGGCGATCGCATCATCGGTGGACCGCGATGCGTTGTCCCGATTCGTCTACAAGGGCACCTACACGCCGGCGTACTCGGTGATTCCGGAAAGCGTCGACGGCGCCAACGAGGCATTCAAGGACGCCTACGGCGCACAGCCGAACCGTGCGGCGGCCGCGAAGTATCTGGCCGATGCCGGCGTGCCGACGCCGGTGCTGCTTAATCTGCAGTACAACCCGGATCACTACGGGGTGTCGTCGTCGGAGGAATATGCCGCGATCAAGGGCCAACTGGACCGCACCGGCCTGTTCCGGGTGAACCTGCAGTCCACGGAATGGGTGACCTACACCGCCCAGCGGGTCAAGGACTCCTATCCGCTCTACCAGTTGGGCTGGTTCCCGGATTTCCCCGACGCCGACAACTATCTGACGCCGTTCTTTACCCCGGACAACTTCCTGGCCAACCACTTCGAGAACCCGGAGATCACCAAACTCATCACCGATGAGGCGACGCAGCCCGACCCGGCCCGGCGGATGGCGATCATCGCCCAGATCCAGAATTTGATGGCCAACGATTACATCTCAACCCTGCCGCTGCTGACCGGCAAGCAGATTGCAGTGGCGCTCAAGGGTATTGACGGCGTTCTGCTGGACAAGTCGTTCAAGTTCGAGTTCGCGCCCTTGCAGAACTCGGGGCAGACGTCGGCATGACGGCCACCGCGCCGGCGGCGCCGACCACCGCACCGCAACCGGCTGCCGGTACGGGCGGGCATGGCCGCTACGGCGCGCTGGCCCGCTACCTGGGTGTGCGGGCTCTGCTGATCATCCCGACGGCGTGGTTCCTGGTCACCCTGGTGTTCTTCCTGATGCGCGGTATCGGCGACCCGATCACCGCAGCCGGCGGCGGCCGGCTCACCGCCGCGCAGATCGCCCAGCGTAAGGCCGACGCCGGTTTCGACCGCCCGCTGCTGGTGCAGTACTGGGAGTACTTGTCGGGCTTGTTCCGTGGCGACTTCGGCACCACGCTGACCGACAGGCGGCCCATCAGCAACCTGATCGTCGTCAACGGCGCCGCCACGCTTGAGCTGGCGGTGTGGGCGCTGCTGATCGCGTTGATCCTCGGAATCCCGTTGGGCCTGTTCGCCGCAACCCACCGCGACCGATCCTCCGATGTGACACTGAGGTTGCTGGCGGTGCTGTTCTACGCCGCACCGGTGTTCTTCGTCGCGATGCTGTTCAAGCTGTTCTTCTCGGTGAAACTCGGCTGGCTGCCGGCCTCAGGACGCTCCAGCGTCTCGACCGAGATCGCATTGGCGGGGGTGCATCCGCGGACCCACATCGCGATCGTCGACGCGATCCTCTACGGCGACGGCGCCTACATCGTTGATGTGCTCAAACACGCGGTGCTGCCCGCGCTGGCCTTGGGGTTGCTGACCGGCGGGGTTTTCCTGCGCCTCGTCCGGGTCAACATGCTGCAGACCCTGCGCGCCGACTACGTCGACGCCGCACGGGCCCGCGGCCTGACTGAGCGGGTGGTAACCCGTCGGCACGCGTTCCGCAATGCGCTGGTGCCGGTGGTGACGGTGATGGGCATGCAGATCGCGCTGCTGCTCGGCGGTGCGGTGCTCACCGAGACGACATTCGAGTGGAATGGCCTCGGATCGCAACTGGCGCACTACCTTTCGGCCCGCGACTTTATCGCCGTGCAGGGCATAGTGACGGTGATTGCGATCATTGTGGCGGCGATGAGCTTCTTCATCGACCTGGCGGTGGCACTCATCGACCCGAGGGTGAGGTTCTGACATGACCACGGTTGCCGGCGCCGACAGGCTCGTCGTCGAACAGCCGAAGAGCCGCGCGTTCCCGGGTCTGGGGTTGCTGCGGTCCACCCACGGGCTGCAACGCGCCACCCTGATCGCGGGCCTCGTATTGGTGGTGGCGTTCGTGTTGGTCGCGGTCTTCGCGCCGCTGCTGGCGAAATACGGCTTCGCCCAGACCGGCTCGGGAGGCGTTCAATTCGCGCGGCAGCAGGCGCCCTCAGCGCAGCACTGGTTCGGTACCTCGGTGCGCGGCGAAGACGTGTACTCGCGGGTGATCTACGGCGCCCGCACCGCGCTGATGGTGATCGTGTTGTCGCTGACGATCTCGCTAATTCTCGGGGTTGTGCTGGGCCTGGTGACCGGGTACCTGGGCGGCTGGCTGGACCGTGTGCTGGTGCTGGTGATGGACGCGCTGTACGCGATGCCGTCGCTGCTGCTGGCCATCGTGGTGTCCATCGTCATCAGCGCGGGGCAGTCCGGGACGCTGGGCGGGATCCTGTCCGCGTCGGTGGCGATCATGGCGGTGTTCGTGCCGCAGTACTTCCGGGTGGTGCGCAACGCGACCGTCGCCATCAAACAAGAACCGTTCGTCGACGCGGCCAGGGTCACCGGGGCCAGCACCACCCGCATTCTGTTCCGGCACATCCTGGCCAATGTGACATCGTCACTGCCGGTGATCATCACCCTGAACGGTGCCGAGGCCATTCTGACCCTGGCCGGTCTGGGTTTCCTCGGCTTCGGCATCGAGCCGACCAAGGCCGCCGAATGGGGCTACGACCTGAACAAGGCGCTGTCCGACATCTCCAACGGCATCTGGTGGACAGCGGTGTTTCCCGGTACGGCGATCGTGCTGGTGGTGCTCGGGATGACCCTGGTCGGAGAGAGCGTCAATGAGGTGCTGAACCCGCTGCTTCGGACCCGACAGGCGGAGGGGTGATGACCGAAGCGCCCGCACCTCCCGCACCGGAACAACCGGCGCTGTCGTTCCAACAGCTTTCGGTGACCTTCAGCACCGACGCCGGTCCGGTCCGCGCCGTGGATGACGTCACCTTCGACGTGAAACCCGGCGAGGTGCTGGCAGTCGTCGGCGAGTCGGGTTCCGGCAAGTCGGTGTCGTCGCGCGCGGCGATCGGGCTGCTCCCCGACACCGCCCGGGTCACCGGCACGGTGCTGCTTGGCGACCGCGACGTCGCTGGGCTGTCCGACAAGCAGTTCACCGCGCTGCGCGGTAAGGACATCGCGATGGTGTTTCAGGAACCGGGCGCGGCGCTGGACCCGCTGTTCACCGTCGGCTACCAGATCAGCGAGGCCATCCGCGCGCACACCGACCTCGACCGAAAGCAGACCCGGGACAAGGCGATCGATCTGATGCGGCTGGTGCGGCTACCCGATCCCGAACAGCGGTACGGCTACTACCCGCATCAACTGTCCGGCGGGCAGAAGCAACGCGTGGTCATCGCCTGCGCTATCGCCTGCGACCCGGAGGTGATCCTTGCCGACGAGCCGACCACCGCGCTGGATGTCACGGTGCAGGCCGAAATCCTGGAATTGTTGCGCGATCTGCGGGATCGGCTGGGCAGCGCCATCGTGCTGATTACCCACAATATGGGGGTGGTCGCCGATCTGGCCGACCGGGTCGTGGTGATGAACGCCGGGCGCGTGGTCGAAATCGCACCGGTGGCAAAGCTTTTTGCCGATCCGACGCAGGACTACACCCGCACCCTGCTGGCGGCGGTGCCGCACCTCGGGCAGGGCCATCCCGAGCACGAACCCGCCGCGGACACCGACACCAACATCGTGTTGGAGGTGGACAACCTGGGTGTCGAGTTCCCCGGCGGCTTCAAGGCTGTCGACGGAGTCACGTTCAACATCGAACGCGGCAAAACCCTTGGCCTGGTAGGGGAGTCGGGTTCGGGCAAGTCCACCATCGGTCGCTGCGTGGCCGCGTTGCAGAAACCGACTGCCGGTGTGGTCAAGATCCTCGACCGCGATATCGGTGGTATGAGCCAACGGCAGCTGCGGCCGTTGCGGGCAAAGTTCGGGTTTGTGTTCCAGGACCCGTCGACCTCGCTGAACCCCCGGCTGCGGGTGGGGGATTGCGTCGCAGAACCCCTTCGGGTGCACAAGGTGATGCGTGGCGGCGAGCTGACCAACCGGGTCGCCGAGCTGCTCGACGCGGTCCGGCTGCCCAAGGACACCGCCGAGCGCTACCCGCACGAGCTGTCCGGCGGGCAGCGGCAGCGCGCCAGCCTGGCCAGGGCGCTGGCGCTGGGCCCCGACCTGCTGGTCGCCGACGAACCCACCAGCGCACTGGACGTCTCGGTGCAGGCCTCGGTGCTGGAACTGTTCGAGGAACTGCAGCGCGAATGGGACTTCGCCTGCCTGTTCATCAGTCATGATCTGGCCGTCGTGGACCGGCTCGCCGACGATGTCGCGGTGCTGCGCAACGGCGTGTTGCAGGAGATGGGTCCGCGGGACCAGATCCTGCGTAACCCGCAGACCGAGTACACCCAACGGCTCGTCGCGGCGGTGCCGGTGCCCGACCCCGAAGAGCAGCGCCGCAGGCGGGAGGCCAGCGCCGGGCTGTTCGACTGACTAACCGGCGGTGACGGCATTATCTACGGGGTTACCCACGTTGGCTGGTGCCGCTGGCGCTTGGTGCTATCCGGGTTGGGGGGTTTCGTCGGGCTCGGTCAGCGCCGCGGTGAGGGTCGGCAGCAGCAGGTCGAGGCCGCGGTCGAGTTCGGCGGCGCCGTCGTAGGCGGCCAGGGCGGGTGCCAGGGAGCGCAGGAGCGGGAATTGGGTGATCGGTAGCCGGTGGAGCCCAAGGCGCAGGAAGTCCTCGGTTTCCTCGGGTCGATCGATGAGTTCTTGCAGCTCGTGCAGGACGTGACCGTAAAGGAAGCCGAACAGCAGCCGGTAGATGTGCAGCGCATGCACCGCGCTAAACCCGGCCGTGGTGAGCAGCGTGAGGATGCCTTCGAGGGGGCGCAGCATTCCCGGGGGTCGGCGACCCAGGGGGGTGGTCAACGGGCGGGTGAGCAGCAGCGGCACCACGTTGGGGTGCGCCAGGGCCAATTCGCGGAAGTCGCGCGCCACCGTGCGGAGCTGCCCGACCCAGTGGGGGTCGGCAGTATCCACGGTGAGCTGGGCAAGCACCGTCTCGGCGACCCCGTCGAGTAGTGCGGCCTTGTCCGGTATGTGCCGGTAGAGCACGGTGGGATCGCGGCCCACCGCCTCGCTGAGGCGGCGGATCGACAATGCGTCCAGGCCGTCGCGGTCGACGAGCATCAGCGCGGTCTGCAGGATCGCCTCCCGGGTGATCGCGCCGCCGTCTGGGCCGGAGGCGGTGGCGGCGGGCTCACGGTCGCCGCCGACGTCATGCTGGTTCGTCTGCTGTTTGCCCATGAGAAGCAGCACCCCTTCGCTCAGCGTTGACGATCGATGCATGTCTACACCGTTGACACACGGTTCGGCAAGGCGTGTACTGAATATGTACCACCACCAGGAGGTGTGAGATGCTCGTCATCGTCGGGTTGGTCGTCCTTCTTGCCGCCGTGGCGGTCGGGGTGATCGGGGTGCTGACCAATGCGGGGGCGGCTCACCTGTTGACCGACCACTTCGCGGTGGTGGGCTATCACGTCACCGGGTCGACCGGCAGTCTGTTCCTCTACGGGATCGTGGTCGGCGCCGTGGCCGGGGTGGGGCTCAGTGTGCTGCTGACCGGCGCCCGGCGCGCGGTGAATCGCGGCCGCGACGCCCGACACGAACTGCAAACCGGCCGGCAAGACAGCGCGCCGGTGGCCCACCACCCCGACACCCAGCTCAAAGACCACCAGCACCTCGGCGCCCAGACGAGCGCACCGGCGAAAGCCGATAAGGCCACCACCGGCGCCCAGACCAGCGCACCGGCGAAAGCCGATAAGGCCACCACCGGCGCCGAGCGGTTTGGCCTACTCGGACGCTGGTGGCGCCGCTTGACGGAACACCAACACCCGACAGGGGCGGGACCGACATCGGTGACCGCCCCCACCAAGCACTGAGCTGGTCGGCCTTGATCTGCCTCGAGACCAGGTCGCCTTCGTAATCATCCTCAGGATTGAGTGGGGCCAACGAAATGTCAGCGTCAAGACCGCGGCACACTGTCCGATCCCGACGTCACCGATTGGCGATCGCCGCGGTGTGCCTATTGGTCGCGACGGCGACCGCCTGCGGGCGGGGAGGCGACGAGCAAGCCGCGCCGACGACCGAGGCGACCACGACCACTACCGAAGCAACGACAGCCACAACGCCGCCGCCCGCGCCGCAGCCCGCCGGGCGGACCTACACCGTGGTCTCCGCCGACACCTTGTGGGCCATTTCCGAGCAGTTCTACGGCGACGGCAGCCAGTACCAACGGATCGCCGACGCCAGCGGCATCAACAACCCAGATCTAATCCACCCCGGCCAGGTCCTGACGATCCCGTAACGGCCAGGCCACCCCCGGGTCACACCAAGGCGGCGCCCGACCGCGTGGGAACGTCACGAGGAGCGGAGGCCCCGCCCCTTCATCGCATCAAGCGGCTTGGGTGATTTGGCGATGTGCCCAGGCGGTGTGTTCGCTGTAGAGGGTGTGGTGGCGTAGGCAGCCGTGCAGTAAGCGCGTGCGCCGGGGCTGGTGGTGAGCGCGCAGAGGGCCCTGGTCGATGGCGTCGTAGAGTCGCCGGTTACGCACGTGGCGGGCCAGTACGGCGCGTTTCTTGCCGGAGGCGACGGTCAACGGTGATGTTCCGGCGTAATTTTTGCGAGAATTTGCGCTGGTGTAACGGTTCGGGTCGTCCCCGAACTCACCGAGCACGCGGGCGCCGAGGATGACACCCAGTCCTAGCAGGGAGCGGTAGATGTCGGCGTCCGGGTGTGCCTCAAATGTGTGGCCAGTTCGGCCTCGAGATCGGTGATCTGGCGGGTCAGCTCGACGATGATGGCGACGGTGGCGCGGGTTGTCGCGGCGAACGCGGCGGTGACCGCGGTGGGAGCAGCGAGCTGCTCGGTGCGTAGCACCGCCGCGATCTGCTGGGCGCGGACATCGAGGTTGCGTTGTCGCGGTAACTTGAGGCCCCCCGGGCTGGCGCACGTTCGCGGGGAGCCCGTACGGCGGAGTCAAGCTCAACATGAACACCCGACTCGCGCTGATTCGACCCGCTGTCCGTTTGGGGATCCTTTTTTGGACGCGGCTCCTCGCGGCAGGGTGATGTGCGGACACAGGGCGGCGAGCGGAGCTCTCCCCGTCCGTAGGCGGTTCGATAACGGACAGGTCGCATCCTCGGCTTGATTTGAAGGTCCACGCTACGAAGTTGGCCCGCGTCGTCGGCCCACAAGATAACCATCATGACACCGTGTCAGGTGCGGTGGTGGTGTTCCCGCTTCGCAGTGGTACCACCGAGAGATTTCGCTCCTGTTCGCGCCTGACATTGGCGCGTGAGGCATGCAGGGAGCGTTGCGCCGCTGAGAGGTCGCTTCGGATGTTGGTGACTTGCTGGTTGAGCATGTCGATTTGGCCGCGTAGCCGGGCGTTCTCGTCGGCGAGGTGGTTGCCGTCGGGATCGAAGAGTTGCCCGGTGAGGTCGCTGATGTGGGCGTCCTGCTGGCGCAGCGTCATGCGCAGCTCTTTGACCCGCGCTTCGGCATTGAGTGCGCGTTCGCGCCAGGAGGCAGTCTCGGCTAGGTCTTGCTCGTCGATGCGTGTGCGGGTGGCCAGCTGCGAGGTATCTCTGGCAACGAGGACCAATTTGGTCAGTTCCGGGCGCTTCTTGTCGTAGATGAAGGTTTTTCCGACGTCGGCTCGGCGGCAGATCTCTTCAACGGTGAACGGCAGCCCAGTCTTGGCGAGCTTGGCGATTGTTTTGCGAACGCGGTCTTCGCATTCGGCAGTGCGGCGGTTGCGGCTTTCGATAGCCTCGACGGGCCTGCGGCGTCGTGCCTGAGTCACTTGGCCACATCCTCTGGATGGTCAGTTGTCGACGATGTGCCTGGGAGGCTGTCCAGTGGCCATCCGCTGGAAAACAGTGGGTGGAAGAAGTCCTGCATCGGGCTTCGCAGATCGAGCCGCTCAGCGGCTTCGAGGAGGCCGAGTTCGTCGAGTACATCACGCAGTCCGGCAAGAACTTTCTCCCAGGGCTTCCACTCGCCAAGGATGTAGTCGCGCGCATCCTCGGAGGGAGCGCCTTCGGCGAAGTGGTATGCGGCGTCGCGTTTTCGTTCCCAATAGGACAAGTCCGCGCCCGTGAGAACGAAATGCGGACACGGCCCATTGGGTCCACCGCTGCAGTTTTTCGATACAGGGCAGGCACTTCCTCCCACCACCGGGCCGTAGCGGCAGAGGCCATGTTCGACGGGGATCACGGTCAGGTCGATGCGGTTAGCGATGGCTGCTTTGCTTCCCAAACCGTTGGCCGCCGCCGGCGTCATCAACACCTTCCCGGGCTTGTCCATGCCGGGTCCAGCTGTCCATACCTGGTGCAGGTGACGTACGACGTTGTCGTCGCTGTAGCGTGCGTAGTGCACTAGGGATTCTTCGGAGAAGTGTCCCAACATCTGCCGGACCAGGGCGGCGGGTGCACCATTGTTCAGCAGTGACGTCGCGAGCGTGGCACGCGTGCGATGGGTGGTAATGCCCACCAGGCCTAGCTTTTCAATCCATGTGCCGAACTTGTCTTGGAAGTAGCCCTGGGACAGTGGAAGTCGAAGGTCCGGGTTGGTGGCTGTGCTGGGAAATAGTGGCATCGTGCGATCCCACTCGGCTTCCAGCGCGGCTCGCTGGCGTTTGTTGAGGCTCGCGAGTTCTTTTGCATAGCGGGCACGCAGTTTGTCCCGGGTGATTTCTTGTCGGCGTAGTAGTCGCTGATACACCGGAAAGTGACACGGCATGCCGTAGTCGATGACATTGATTTTGGTGATGTCGCGCCAGAGGTATGGTTGCGCGTCGCCGATCATTCCGATGCCGCCGAGCCGAAGACGCAGCGTCTCGCTGATCCGGCCGCCCTGGTAAGCGTGGGTTAACCAGATGTCGGCCAGGCCAACGTTGTTAGAGTCTGCGGCGTCCAGCATTTCGAGCGACTCTTCACTGATGAGGAGCCGAAAGTCGTCGTCGCTGATGGGGCGAGGTTTGGGCTTTTCTTGTGGGCTCACGTAACGCGGGAACGCCAGCACAAATGAGTCCGATGGTCCGCGAAGGCCTCGTTGACGTCCGAACATCAGGACGATGCGCATACCGTTGGGGTAGGTCCTGTGAAGCAGGTCGCTCAGCGGGCGTAGGACCGGTGGCGTGGACGCGTTGTTCTCGACGACAGGTACTTGTTCACGGTGCCACAGATCCCAAAGTTCTTTGAATGCGCGGGCGTCTGAGGCGTCCAGGAGCTCTGGGTTCTCGCCTTCGTCTGCGCGTAACTGCCGCAGCGCTTTGGAAAGCAGTCGGACATCGCGGATCCGTTGTCGGACGTTTCCTACGGCGGGCCGCTTCGTTTCCGTCGCGAGGTGTTCAAAGTGATCCCAGAGCAGGTCGCGAAGCCAGCGCTGCGAAATACCAGTCAGATCCCAGACTTTGCGCCTACTCGCACCGCTTTGCGCGTCCTGGAAGGGCGCGGCGCCGACGATCACCGGATCGAACCAACCAGCGTCCTTCGCATCCTGTTTCGTGACGGTCAAGCTGCGTGCCGCGATCGGCAGGTCGGTCCAAATCCGTCTGATTTCCAGAGTTTTATAGGCCGGAGCTTGTGCGGCGAGCATGGGGTCGTTGAGCGTTTCGACACCGGCAGCGGCGAGCACCTCGACAATCATCTGCAGATGACGTGGTCTCCAATGACCTCGTCGGACCGTATTGGAATGCCGATGGATGGCGTAGCGGATCTCGCACTGAAGCCGATACGGAAGACGATTCAGTGTTACCAGTCCGCGAACATCCAGGGGTTGCATCCGTCTGGTTTTGGCCTCACGGGCGACCCACTCAGTCCATGCGGTCGCGGCGATGGCGCCGTCGTTCTCCTCCCCCCGGTAGTGCCTCCATACCTCGTAGTGCGAGCGGCAGATCTTGGCTCGGCCTTCTCCGCGGAAGTTGAACAGTACGCAACCGTGAACGCAGTGCAGCACCGAGCATGGTGGATGTGCGGGGAAGGGCACTTGTGCGCTTAGCCAGGCCTTTTCGTCATCTCCGCGCTTTCTCGCTTTGCGAAGAAGGTTGTCATGCGCCGCGCACAACCCGCGGATCAGCGCCTCGCGGTGCGGTCCACATACGCGACAATCCTCGCGTCGGGCACGTCCCCAGTCGTTGTATTTGCACGGACACGGCTTCGCTTGCTTAGCGAAATCTTCGATGCTGAGTTGTGATGACACCAAGCGATATTCGTGGTCATGCGCGTTGCATAGAAACTTAATGTTCGAGTTCGCGAGGTCTGCGTTGCAGTCGGGGACGCGACAACCCCACCCATAAGTGCGATGATCACGCGGGAAACTGATGGGATCTGCTAGCAGCCAATCGGGGAAGGCTTGGCTGGCCGCTTCATAGCGTTGCTCGAACGGCAGCGCCAAGTAGTCCGAGGCCGACGAGACAGTAGCAATCGCGGGGTAGTCGTCCCGCGCAGTGGCTGCCTTAACCATCAGAGCCGCTGCAAACTCGGTGCAGAAACCATGCTCAGTCCCTTCCGGTGGGCCGGCCGGGGATGGATTCCCAGGCCTCGTTCAAGAACTTCATCGTGTGTCTGTTGGCGCTTCGGCCGTAAAGCTCGGTCACTTGCTCAGCCCGAGACCATCCGAACTCCTGGGCGACAAGCTCAGCGTTGAAGTCGCTTGCCGCGTAGAGACTTGCCGCGGCTCGGGTCTGCTGCACGATCAGGTGACAGTTTCGGTCACGCGGCCTGACTGGCCGGTGTGGTCATGATTGCTTCGAATTCGATCGGGGTCAACCGCCCGAGGCCGGACTGGCGGCGGCGCCGGTGGTAGGTGCGTTCGATCCAGGTGACGATGGCGATCCGCAGTTCCTCGCGGGTGTCCCAGCGGCGGCGGTCCAGAACGTTCTTCTGCAGCAGGCTAAAGAAGCTCTCCATGGCCGCATTGTCGCCGGCCGCGCCAACGCGACCCATCGATCCGACCATCTCGTGACGACTCAGTGCGTGCACGAATCTCCTTGACCTGAACTGAGATCCACGATCAGAGTGCAGAATGCATCCGGCCACATCGCCGCGGCGTGCCACCGCACTACTGAGCGCGGCGGTGGCCAACCGAGACTTCATCCGGGAGTCGATCGAGTAGCCCACGATGCGGTTGGAGAACATGTCCTTGATCGCGCACAGGTAGAGCTTGCCCTCGCCGGTGCGGTGCTCAGTGATATCGGCCAGCCACAACCGATTTGGTGCATCAGCGGTGAAGTCGCGCTCCACCAGATCATCGTGAACGGGAGGACCAACCTTGCCGTTCTTGCCGCGCTTCTTGCCAAACACACTCCACCACCTGTTCTGAGTGCAGATCCGCCAGGCGGTGCGCTCAGCCATCGGCTCACCGGCATCGCGGGCTTCCTCGACCAGGTAGCGGTAGCCGAACTCTGGATCCTCATGGTGGGCGTCGAACAGCGCGTTGGCGCGGTAGGCCTCGACGATCTCGGCGTCGGTGATGGGGTCAACGCGCCAGCGGTAATACGGCTGGCGGGCGAGCTTGAGTACCCGGCACGTCACCGCGACGGGAATCCCGTCGGCGGCGAGCTCACTTACGAGCGGGTAGAGCCTTTTCCCGGCAGATTGGCCTGCGACAAGTACGCCGCCGCACGCCGCAGGACCTCGTTCTCCTGCTCCAACAACTTGATCCGACGCCGCGCATCCCGCAGCTCACCGGACTCACCGCTGCTCCTACCGGGCTTGGTGCCCTCATCGATATCTGCTTGGCGCATCCACTTGTGCAGCGTCATCGGATGCACACCGAAATCGGTGGCGATCTGCTCGATCGTCACACCCTCATCACGGTTGCGAGCAACACGGACGACGTCGTCACGGAACTCACGGGGGTAAGGCCTGGGCACAAGGACATCCTTCCAGCCCGCCCGTCACGGGCAAGCCAACTCAGATGTCACCTATTCGTGCAGCAGACCCACCGTCCGAGCTGATCTGCCATGAGTGATATGCCTTGGCTCGCGCATGATTCGGGTTGTCATCGCGCCCGACGATGTGAACGTGAGGATCCTTGCGCTGCCCACATGGGTGGTCGCGGACAAGATGAAGATCCGGGAAGCGCAGGCCGCATAGGCCACCCACGCGGATACCGGAATCAACGAGCCACGTCACCACCATCACATCGCGGGCAGAGGTCAACACTCCGGGCTCGAACAGGGCAGTGACGATCTCGTCCGGTAAGAAACGCGGCCGGCCCGACCCTCGCCGCGGGGACAAAGGGTTCCTCGTTACGGCCCGCCTCCGATGCTGAGGAATCGAGCTGTCCTGCGAAAACCACGCCATCACAGAGGGGTCCGTCTGCGTCGAGGCCAGATAGAAGGACTTCACGACTGTTGCGACGTTCGCGGCAGCCGAGCTGCTCAGCGGTGGCCTGACTCGCCACACCACTCCATAAACGCCGGCGCCCTGACCTGTCAGCGCGTTCATGTATCGCCGCAGGTCATCGACTCTCACCGAGGTGGCCGTCAGCCGATCAGCGTCAAGCCAGTTGAGGTGATCAACCAAGCCGTAGGCGTATGTCTGTTGACTGGACTCCTTGTACTGCTTCAACACCTCGACCGACGGTCGATGCAGCTCGCCACTTGCGGAGAAAATCCAGTACGAGACCCGCCCTCCTCGATGGGAGACCTTCCGCACCCTGAACGGTTTCGGGTTCAACTTCGACGCACCCTTCCAGGGCCGACGTGACCAGTTGCGAACGCCAGTCGACCACGCGTTCGCGACATGCCGTCGGAGGCTCGCCGCGAACGTCGAGGACGCAAATAGCTCGGGAACTAAAGTCCTCAACGAGGAGTGGCAGCACCGGCTCTATGCCGAGCGTGATCTGGGCACACTGGAGACGCCTAGCTGACTAAGTTATCTCGGGCCTGGCAGCCGGAGAACCAGTCTCGCCCCACCCAAAGGACTGGCCTCAAGGGCGGCCGTACCGCCGTGAATATCGGCTTGTTGGGCTACCAGGGCCAGCCCGAGGCCCGAGCCCGACCGCGCCGCCGTTGAGCCTCGCGAGAATCGCGCGAACACCGCGGCTCGTTCCTCTTCGGGTACGCCGTCGCCGTTGTCGTCAACGGCGATCTCGACACCGTCGCTGGAACTCTCTGCGCTGAGCCTGATTTCGGTGGCGCCGCCGTGTTTGACGGCGTTCGTGATCGCGTTGTCGATCACCAGCCGCAGGCCCGCTGGCATACCCACCATGAGCACCGTGGTCGAAGACGCCAGCGACACATGCAAATTGGGGTAGTTGCGTATCGCGTCGTGCGCGGCACGATCGAGGAGTTCGGTGATGTCGACCGGGACGAAGTCGTCGACGGTGGTCAATTCGCCCTGGGCCAGACGTTCGAGCGCGGTGAGCATCGCTTCGATGCGACTCTGCGTCCGAATGATGTCGCCGACCACTTCTTTTCGCTGCTCGTCGCGTAGGTCAAGAGTGGACAGCACCTCGAGGTTGGTGCGCATCGCTGTCAACGGAGTGCGTAGTTCATGGGAGGCAACCGCCGCGAAGTCGCGGGCCGATTCGAGGGCGGCCCTGGTGCGCTGCTGTTCGTCGCCGATGCGGGCGAGCATTCCCTCGACGGCCTCGGCGATCTCGACGGCCTCCTGGACGCCGCGCACTTGAACCTCGTCGGGTTTGGACTGGGCGTTGATCGCGCGGGCCTGCTGGGCCAGCAGCCGGAACGGGTTGATCATGATCAGCCACATCACCCAGCCAACCAGGACGGTGCCCACGATCACGCCGCCGCAGATCAGCAACACCCGCCGGTGAAGTTCATCGATGCGATGCTGTGTTTCGGCCAACGGCGCGCCCACGGCGATCGACGCCAGCCCCGCTGAGAAGGTTCGGACGCGGTACTCGACGCCGTTGATCGTGGTGTTGGCGTAGCCATTATCGAATTGCGGCAACACGATGTCGCTGGGCACGGAGGCGATGGCATTCCTGACGCGCGCGGTGCGTACCAGGCCTCCGTTCATGGCGGGCTGGTCGACGGCGGCGTCCTGGGCGTTGCGCAGCAGCGTGCTGATGTCACCCAAACTGCTCACCGAATCAAGCCGCCGGTCGAGCTGGCTGTACTGGTCGTTGGTGACCCCGAACCACACCCACGCGCCGAGAGTGATGACCAGGGCAACCACGGACAGCGCCGCGACGATGACGATGATGCGCAGCGAGAGTACGCGCGTCAGCAGCATGTTTAGCCGCTGGCCGCGGAGCACTAGGACGCTCGCAGCGCGGGACAGTTCATGCCTGTCATCTTGCCCGACACCGGAGCACGACAGCTTGCTGATTACGCCATCGTCGGCGAAACCTGCGCCGTAAGGTCGGTGACGTAGCGGTCTAGCTCAACGGGAGTCTCGCAGAACAAGGGGGTAAACCCATGGCCATCGTCGAAGCGGATGCACAGCCCCAGACACCATTCGACAAGGACGTCGTCGCGACGCAGCGATACATGGACAGTCCGCGCTTCGAGGGGATCATTCGCCTCTATTCGGCCCGGCAGGTCGCAGAGCAGCGCGGGACGATCCCCGCCGACTACACGGTGGCGCGCGAGGGCGCGGAGGCCTTCTATCCGCGCCTGCGCGAGCTGTTCGCCCAGAAGAAGAGCATCACCACATTCGGCCCCTATTCGCCGGGGCAGGCCGTGGTGATGAAGCGCATGGGCATCGAAGGCATCTATCTCGGTGGCTGGGCGACCTCGGCGAAGGGGTCCATCAGCGAGGATCCGGGACCCGACCTCGCAAGCTACCCGCTGAGCCAGGTGCCCGACGAAGCCGCCGGACTGGTGCGCGCGCTTCTCACCGCCGACCGCAATCAGCAATATCTGCGCCTGCGCATGACTGATGAGCAACGAGCTGCGACCCCGGCGTACGACTATCGCCCATTCATCATCGCCGACGCCGACACCGGTCACGGCGGTGATCCCCACGTGCGCAACCTGATCCGGCGTTTCGTCGAGTCCGGCGTGCCGGGCTACCACATCGAGGACCAACGCCCCGGCACGAAGAAGTGCGGCCATCAGGGCGGCAAGGTTCTGGTCCCGTCGGACGAACAGATCAAGCGTCTCAACACCGCCCGCTTCCAGCTCGACATCATGCGGGTGCCTGGCATCATCGTGGCGCGCACGGATGCCGAGGCCGCCAACCTGCTCGACAGCCGCGCCGACGAGCGCGACCAGCCGTTCCTTCTCGGCGCCACCAATCTCAAGACCCCGTCGTACAAGGCCTGCTTCTTGGCGATGATGCGACGGTTCTACGACTCGGGAGTCACGGAGTTAAAGGGGCATCTTCTCTACGCGCTTCCCGACGGCGAGTACGCCGCTGCCGACGCATGGCTGCAGCGCCATGGCATCCAGAATGCGATCGCGGACGCCGCCAAGGCATGGCAGGACGGCGCCGAGGAATCAGTCGACGCCGTGTTCGACAAGGTCGAGTCACAGTTCATCGACGTCTGGCAGGTCGACGCCGGCCTGCAGACCTATGGCGAGGCCGTCGGGGACCTGCTCGACTTCCGCGAGAAGGAGGGCGAGCCGGCCGAGATGAGCGCCGCGGATTGGCGGAAGTTCGCCGCGCGGGCACCGCTCTACACCGCGCGGGAGAAGGCGAAGGAGCTGGGCGCCGACGTCGCATGGGACTGCGAGCGGGCGAAGACGCCGGAAGGCTACTTCCAGATCCGCGGCGGCATCCCATACGCGATCGCCAAGTCGCTGGCCGCTGCGCCGTTCGCCGACATCCTCTGGATGGAGACGAAGACGGCCGACCTCGCCGACGCGCGGCAGTTCGCCGACGCGATCCACGCCGAGTTCCCCGACCAGATGATGGCCTACAACCTGTCCCCCTCGTTCAACTGGGATACCACAGGCATGACAGACGACGAGATGCGGGCGTTCCCTGAGGAACTCGGCAAGATGGGCTTCGTCTTCAACTTCATCACCTACGGCGGGCACCAGGTCGACGGCGTCGCCTGCGAGGAGTTCGCCACCTCGCTGCGCCAAGAGGGCATGCTTGCGCTCGCGCGCCTGCAACGCAAGATGCGACTCGTCGAATCTCCCTACCGCACACCGCAAACCCTGGTCGGCGGACCGCGCAGCGACGCCGCGCTGGCCGCCTCGTCCGGGCGCACGGCGACCACCAAATCGATGGGTGAGGGCTCCACGCAGCATCAGCACCTGGTGCAAACCGAGGTACCGAAGAAGCTGCTGGAGGAATGGCTGGCGCTGTGGGCCGACCACTATCAGATCGGCGAGAAGCTGCGGGTGCAACTGCGGCCGCGGCGCGCCGGGTCCGACGTGCTCGACCTGGGGATCTACGGCGACGGCGATGAACCGCTGGCCAACGTCGTCGTGGATCCGATCAAGGATCGGCACGGCCGCAGCATTCTCACGGTGCGTGACCAGAACACGTTCGCCGAGAAAATGCGCAAGAAGCGCCTGATGGACTTGATCCACGTCTGGCTGATTCACCGCTTCAAGGCTGAGATCGTGTACTACGTGTCGCCCACCGAGGACAACATCTATCAGACCGAGAAGATGAAGTCCCACGGAATCTTCCGCGACGTGTACCAGGAGGTCGGCGAAATCATCGTCGGCGATGTGAACCAGCCTCGCATCGACGAGCTGCTCGCGCCCGACCGCGAAGCGCTGCAGCGGCTGATCCGCAAGGAAGACTAGAGGCGCTCCGTCAAGAATCTTCCTATCGGCTGGGTCGCGCTCGCTGCCACATCCGGCGTGCGAAATCAACCGGTGCAAGGGCAGCTTGCCACGCCCTCCCCTGCCATGCGGGCCCGACGCCGACGAAGGTGACCACGGCACCGTCGGTATCGCCGCTCGTTCCGAGTATCAGATCAATGGTTGCGTGCGCAACGATGATCCGCCCGTCCTTGCACAGGGCAGGCACTTTGAACAGTTCCTTGTTCAACCGGCCGGTCTTCATCGCCTGATCGAAGCCCCACCAATGCACGGGCCGAAGAGCGGGCGGGATGACGACATTGAGACTTCTGCCGAGCGCATCGTCCGCTGAATAGCCGACGACGTCCGTGACGGCGTCTCCCCATTGATGGATGATGCCCTTGCGATCGACGGTCACGCTGGCGCGCTGGTCATTGCGGGTCGCGTCGGAAGCGTCCATACCTTGATTACGGTCCGCACCGGCGGCCGGTTCACGGATGCGGCTCGTTCGGTCAGTTACCGTTCGGGTATGGCCGTGTGGGACCGCGTCGCCGCGGCAGTCTCACACCGGCGCTCCTGGGTGATGGCGCTGGTGATCGCCGCTGGCGCCGGCGCCGTCATGGTGCTCGCGGGGGCGAACACCGGTGCTGACAAGCCCCCACTGCAGCTGCCACCGTCTGCCGAATCAGCAAGGGCGGCAGCACTATTGGAGTCGTTTTCTGGCGGAGGCGAAATGCCGGCGATTCTCGTGGTTTCTCGGCGCGACGGTGAACCGCTCACGCCGGCCGATCTTGTCGCCGCCGAGTCCGCCCGGCAGCGCGTGCTGTCCCGCGCCGCCGTTCGCGCCGGTCCACCGCTCATGGCTTCGCAGGATGGCCGCGCCGCGATCGCGCCCATTCCCATTGCGGCGGGTCTGACTGGATTTGCGCTCAGTGACACGATTACCGCGCTCCGCAACTCCGCGACAGATGGATCCCCGGACGACCTCGCGGTGCAAGTGACCGGCGGCCCCGCTTTCATCGCCGACATCACCCTTGCGATGAGCAGCGCCAACATCACCTTGCTGGCGGTGACCGCGTTGGTCGTGGCGGTGCTGCTGATCGTCACGTATCGGTCACCCATTCTGTGGCTTGTTCCGTTGGCGGTGATCGGTTTGGCCGACGGCCTGGCCACGTCGGTGGGCACCGTCGTGTCACGCATCACGGGATTGCCCTTCGACGGCGCCACCTCGGGAATCACCAGCGTGCTTGTCTTCGGCGCCGGCACGAACTACGCGCTCTTGCTGATCTCGCGATACCGCGAGGAACTGACTCGAACCGACGATCACCGCCTGGCCCTCCGGGTCGCCGTCAGCCGAGCAGGACCTGCCATCGTGGCGAGCAACGCCACCGTCGTGCTGGCGCTGCTCGTTCTCGTTTTCGCCATTGCCCCGGCGACCCGCAGCCTCGGCGTGCACGCAGCCTGCGGCCTTCTGGTCGCGGTGTTGTTCGTGCTGCTGGTGCTGCCACCACTGCTTAGCCTGTTCGGTACACGGCTGTTCTGGCCGTTCGTTCCCCGTCGGGGCGGGCACACAGCCGTCACCGCTGGCGTGTGGCACCGCATCGCAGAACGGGTTACGGGTCACTCCGGCCGCGTCGCGGTCTCGACGGCGGCGTTGCTCGCGCTGCTGGGCATCGGTCTCGTTGGCATACCGATCGGGTTGTCTCAGATCGACCAATTCCGGGTGAGGGCCGAATCAGTGACGGGCTACGACGTGCTTGCCGCGCACTTCCCCAGTGGTCTGACCGATCCCACCTTGGTGATCGGTGGCACCGGCCGCGCCGCCGAGATTCACTCGGCGATCACGATGGCGCCTGGCGTGGTGTCGGCCAGCGATGCGGGCTCCTCGTCGGGGCTGACGCAATGGAAAGTGATCCTCGACGCCGCGCCTGCATCGAGCGACGCATTCAAAACGGTTGCTGCGCTGCGCGAATCGGTGAAAACGGCGGATCCGACAGCCCTCGTCGGCGGGTCCGACGCCCAGGCGGTTGACGCTCGGGACGCGGCGGTGCGTGACCGGAAGGTGATCATCCCGGCCATTCTCGCCGTCGTGCTGATCGTTCTGTGTCTGTTGCTACGTGCGGCGATTGCGCCGCTTGTGTTGGTGGCAGTGATGGTGCTCAGTTCGGTATCGGCGCTGGGCCTCGGCGGCCGGGCCAGCGTGCACCTGCTGGGTATGCCCGCTCTCGACTACACCACTCCCCTGTTCGCGTTCTTGTTCCTCGTCGCCCTCGGTGTGGATTACACGATCTTCCTTGTCACCCGGGCTCGCGAAGAAACGCCAGGGCATGGCACTCGTGACGGCATCGTGCGGGCGGTGTCGGCGACCGGCCCGGTGATCACCAGTGCCGGCGTAGTGATGGCAGCGGTTTTCTGTGTACTTGCTGTGCTTCCGCTGATAGTGCTTACGCAGCTCGGTGTCATTGTCGGACTAGGCATTCTGCTCGACACGTTCGTCGTGCGCACCGTGTTGATCCCCGCACTGTTCACGGTGATCGGACCGTCGATCTGGTGGCCTGGCAAAGTCGACGACACATCTCGGTGAACCATTCAACGGCCGACTGCGTGACACAAGGTATGACCGCTCGACGGTCGGGGGTGGAGACAGAGTCCGATGCCATGTGGGTGCCGGCGCTCGCGCGGGGGCTGATCCGCGAGGATGTGCTGCGCTCGATGCGCTATTGCGATGGCTACACCGACCTCCTCGGCTCCAGCGCCCAGGCCCGGCGCAGCCTCGCGCAACGCGCGATGAACAGCCCGACGGTCGCCGCTATCTATCAGCACATCTGGCGGCCGATCATGGTCGCGGCGATGAGTCTGCACGGGATATCCATCTCCGCGGAGCGCAAGAGGGCGTCCGACGCGCTGCATCTCGGCGGTCGGCAGCGGGTGCTCGACGTCGCATGCGGTCCGGGCAATTTCACCAGCTTCTTCGCGGGCCAGCTCGCCGGGGACGGGTTCGTCATCGGGTTGGACAACTCGGTGCCGATGATGGAGCGCGCCGTCCGCGACAACAGCTGTGCCCACGCTGTCTACATGCGCGGTGACGCGCTCGACCTCCCCTTCAACAACCGCGCCTTCGACGTGGTGAGCTGCTTTGCCGCGCTGCACCTCGTTCCGGAGCCGTTCGGTGTGCTCAACGAGATGGTGCGGGTGCTCTCGCCCGGTGGACGGATCGCGGTGATGACAACCTACGGTCGTGAGTCCCTCCTGGTGCGGAAGGGACTCGAACTCGGTGCCACGATCTGCGGAGTGCGGGTCTTCGACGGCACCACCGTCCCGACCTTCTTCGCAGCCGCTGGCCTCGTTGACATCGAGCAGCAACTGCGCGGGATTTCCCAGTTCGTGGTAGCGCGCCGGCCCGGGCAGGTCACGGAGTTCCGACGGGTGCGTGCCCGATAGGATCGCCGGTTGTTCCGAATCGGTGGAATCGGTACTCCGGAACCGACGTCAAGGAGAACAGCCGTCGGACAAAGCTTTTCGGTGGCGAGAAGGAACAGTCGCAGCAGGTGATCGTCCTAGGGCCTCAGTAGGGAGGTGCGTGCAGGGCCAGGCTGAAAAAGAGATACGCCATAGTCAAGAGCGAGTTCAGTGCCAACAGAACCAGACCCGCGAAGATCAGCCAGCGCACGACTCGACGCCGGCTGCGCTTCAGCTTCGCGAGGCGCTCCTCGCGCTGTAGCTCCGTCGCGGTGAGCGCGAAACTGACGTCCGTCCATTCGTCGTCCCCCGCGCTCGCCCCCGCCGCGATCTGCTGAAGGCGCATCGCGGGGATTGCGACACCGACGCCACCGAAGCGCCGACTCAATCGGCGCGCCTGCCTCCGGGTCAGCGCCCGATCCCGCATCAACATGGGATGCGACGGGCTTGTCACGAGTGACGATTTTAGTTCGGCGCGCACCATCCGACTGCGTGTTCCGCCGTTTTGGTACGCGCTACGACGATGTTCAACGCGTCAAGCCCATCAGGCCCTTCGCCGACCGTTAGATTTAGCGGACGATGGCAAGCGACGCCGGGCACGCCCCGTTTCTGCTCCTGTCGATCCGCGCCGAGGACGCGGCGGCCGACGACGAGTATGCGGCGATGATGCGCTTCGCCGGGCTGGACACGGACGGGCTGCACCGTATCCGGCTGACACACAGGTCCTTGGGACAGATCGACCTCGCCGACTGGTCCGGCATCATTTTGGGCGGCGGACCATACAACGTCAGCGACGCTTTCGACTCGAAGTCGGAGACGCAGCGACGCGTCGAATCCGAGCTGTTGCCGCTGATCGGTCGTATCGTCGATCGCGACTTTCCCTTCCTCGGCTGCTGCTACGGCGTCGGCACGCTCGGGTCAGTTGTCGGAGCCACTGTCGACCGCACCTCCACCGAGCCCGTCGGTGCCATGACTGTCACCCTGACAGAACAGGGGCGCCGCGATCCGCTGTTCGCCGATCTGCCCGACGTCTTCGATGCCTACGGCGGCCACAAGGAAGGTGCCAGTGCGCTGCCGTCGGACCTGGTCTGTCTCGCGTTCTCGGCCGACTGCCCGGTCCAGGCTTTTCGCGTGGGCGACAACGTCTATGCGACGCAGTTTCACCCCGAACTCGACGAAGACGGGATCTGCACGCGAATCGACGTCTACAAGGACTATGGTTACTTCGCTCCCGAGACGGCTGAGTCGCTGAAATCAGCTGCACGACAACGCAGCATCGCCCATCCCCCAACGATCTTGCGGAGGTTCTCCGAACGGTACGCCCGACCGGCGTGACGACCCGAGGTGCTATCGACTCGCGATCGCTCGCCTGTTGTCCGCGCTCGTGAGCCGAGCCTGCCAAACGCAGGATTCGCTCACGGGCGTGACATATCTCCTAGGGTTTGCTGATATGCCCGGCTGGCATCCTTGGGCCTTGCGCTGGCACCCGCCGAGAGCCCGGAATTCGCCGCAAATCCGTCGCGATCCACAAATTATGGCAGGCGTCAATTAGCCACGTTACAAACGGCTGCGTATTTGACAACTAACACTGTCATGTCCTTACACCGATCGCGAACCTTTCCTGGCAATATCCGGTCACCCTTATTTAGCGTCGCTAGCTTGGTTGAAGGGCTGAAAATCTCTAGTACGGCAAGGATTTGACGGTCAGAGACACATCGCCGACGTAGCTGTTGCGGGCTTGACGAACCCGTGTTATTGGCCCGCAACTTGCTGTGAATTTTGTCCCAAACACGGCCATTCTGCAATGGCGCAATGCAGCAAATGTCATCGCATTAGCCCTTCATCTTTGCCGACTTAGCCGGAAATCTGGAGTTGCGCAAATGCGTTGGATTCCTGCTATTTTTTCGCGCATGCCAATTGCGGGGCCGCACTCCCACGCCGTGCGGACCACGACTGTCCCTGGCAATCAACGCCATTCAGTCGGCCCTCAGCGGTGACGCTGACGTCCCCGGGAGTGTCGTCACGAGCTGACGAACACGAAAGATGACATGTGAAGGGGACCCCCTCGGCACAGACGCTCGTTGATATGGCGTCAGAAATGTTTCAGGAGCTCGAGGAGGTCCCAATGACGATCGTAGGCGGGTTTGACGTGCATCGGAAGCAGATCACGTTCGACTACGTGGATGACGACGGCTTAGTTCGCGTCGGTGAAATCCGGCCGGCGACCCGTACGACGCTGCGGCACTGGCTGAGCGAGCGCTGCCCGGCCGGGGACGCGGAGTTCGCGCTGGAGGGCTGCACCGGATGGCGGTATGTGGTCGACGAGCTGGCCACGGCGGGGGTGGTGGCGCATTTGGGGGATCCGGCCGAGATCGCGACGTTGCGGGGTCCGAAGAAGCGGGCCAAGACTGACCGGGCTGATGCGCGGTTGCTGCGCACTCTGCTGTTGGAGGGCCGGTTTCCGGAGTCGTGGATCCCGCCGGCGCATGTGGTGGAGGTGCGCACCCTGGGCCGGTTGTACTGCACGCTGATGGACGAGCGCCGGGCCTGGCAGCAGCGCATCCACGCCCAGTTGTTTCACCAGGGCTGCCCACCGATTCGGGCGCTGTTGTCGGTGGCGGGCCGCGACGCGCTTGCGCAGGCCGAGCTCTCGGCGGCGGGCCGGCAGTACGTGGACACTGCGCTTCGCCGTATCGACGAGCTGACCGTCGAAATCGACCCGGTGCGTAGGCAGTTGGTCGGCTTCGCGCGGCGCCAGGTGGGGTGTCAGGCGCTGCAGGCCCGCCAGTACGGGGTGGGCTGGTTCTGCGCGGCGATCATGTGGGCCGAGATCGGCGATGCCCGCCGGTTTTCCAGTTCCGATCAGCTGGTGCGTTTCGCCGGGCTAGATGTCACCGTGTACTCCTCGGCCGACAAACGCTCGCCGGGGCATCTGTCCCGGCAGGGTTCCCCGGAGCTGCGGTGGGCGACGTTCGAGGCGGCCAAGTGCGCCTCGCGGCGTGGTTCACCCGATCACGCCTACTACCAGCGGCTGGCGACCAAACACGACGGCCACAACGGCAAGAACCCCACCCTGGCGGTGGAGCGCAAAATCCTACGCCGCTGCTATCACGCGCTGCGTGAGCTTGGCGATGCCGCCCTGGCGATGCCGGTCCCCGTAGAAAAGGGGGTGGCCGCTTAAATGCGTTGTGCGCGTGCCCTGCCCACACTTCAGCTGATGCCCGCGGCCAGCTCCCGCAGCTCTCCTGTCGCCACCCCGCTGTTGGGTGGACTTCCCGGAAAGACTGAGCGGCCGCACCCCTTCGACAGCCCGCACGCCGGGCACCCCATCCATCATCATGTCGCCGGACCCTCGTCCGTGGACCCAGATAAGGCTGGGCGCCGGCACGCTCAACGCACCACGCTCTCTTCACGGGAGGCACCAGAAATGACTTGAACCACAACCCGTTTCACCTCGTCTGACCGACCAAAGTATGCGGCGGAGCCTCGCCGGCCTCAAGGTCGTTCGTCCTCGCTGCGCTCCGGGCGCTCCACCTCGACCCCGACTGCGGTCCACCGCCCCGAGCACATGGGCCGGAACGAGGCCAAACAACGAAAACAACCACGGATCCCCAACCTTTACAGGGGGTCCCCAACACAGATAAGGAAAGCGCATGTTCTTAGGCACGGTTGACGACTGGACAGCAGAGGGCACCGTCGTGTCCTGGTATCCGACCGAGGCCAGCCATGCGAGCGCCGCCGATGCGGCACCTCATCCGGCGCCCGTGAGCTACCAACAGTCACAACACCTGCAGTACTACCGCAGGCAGACCAGCCTGGGCCGCGATATCCCGCGCTTGTGCATCGGTGTTTGGGAGATCATGGGCATCTGCGACATCGAGGCCATGACCCAAGCCGTCAACGCCCATGTGCGCCGCCACGATACGTACCATGACCGGTTCGCCTTCGGCGAGAACGACGAGATCCATCGCTACGCCATCGCCGAACCGGAGACCCTCACGCTGGCGCCGACGGATCACGGCATGATGACTCCGCCGCAGATCCGCAAGCTGCTTCTCGACACACCGGACCCGCTGCAGTGGGACTGCTTCACCTTCGGGATCATCCAGGGAGAGGACCGTTTCACGGTCTACATCGCGATCGATCACCTGCGAGCCGACGGTATGTCGGCGGGCGTGATCTTCCTCGACATCCAGACCACGTACTTCACCACTCTGCAGGGCGCCCCGCCTGAAGTCACGCCTGGGGCCAGCTATCGGGAATACTGCAGCAACCAGCGCGCATACACCGCGAGTCTGGACGAGGAGTCGCCCCAGATCCAGTCGTGGCGAGGCTTCCTCGCTGCGAACGGAGGGGCCCTGCCCGAGTTCCCGCTGGAATTGGGCGAGCCGACGGCCGATACGCAAGGCGCCATCGACGTATTCGACCTGATCGACGAGGAACAAGGTCGGCGGTTCGAATCTGCCTGCCGCGCGGCCGGAGCACGGTTCAGTGGCGGGGTCTTCGCCTGCGCTGCTTTGGCCGATCACCGGTTGACCGGCGCCGCGACGTACTTCGGCCTCACGCCGTTCGACAACCGGCGGGACCCCGCATATGCGACCGCTGTCGGATGGTTGGCGAGCTTCGTGCCGTTGGCCATTCCGACTGCTGATGCGTCATTCGATGGTGTGGTGACCTCCGCGCAGACATCGTTCGACGCGAACACCGCGCTCGGCCCAGTCCCCTACTATCACCTGCTCGAGATGCCAGATCCCTCGTCGGGGCCTCTCACGATTCCGGACCGGCCGGTTCCGATGCTGTCCTATATCGACATCCGCAAGCTGCCGTTCAGCGACTACTGGGACGGTCTGCGGATCGGTATCTGGGGCGATAACCGACTGTCGGAGGCGGTGTGCATGTGGGTCAATCGCATGCGCGACAGAACGCAGTTGGTCGTCGCCTACCCCGGCACCTCGGTCGCTCGCGAGTCGGTGCTGCGCTACGTCGAGGCTATGCGGGCCGAGTTCATCCGGGTGGCCGACGGTGTCGAGCAGTACGCGCATGCCTGACGTTGCGATCGAATGCCGCGGCCTCGCGAAGTCGTTCGGTAAGTCTTCGTCCGCCCTGCGGGGCGTGAGCTTCGCCGTTGCACGGGCCTCGGTATGTGCGCTACTCGGCCACAACGGCGCCGGGAAGACCACAACGATCAACATCCTGTCCACCCTGTTGCGCCCCACCGCCGGGTCGGCAACTGTCGCGGGATTCGACGTCGAGCGACAGTCGGCCGAGGTCCGCTCGAGCATCGGTGTGACGGGGCAGGACGCCGCGCTCGACGAATTCCTCACCGGCCGTGAGAATTTGATGCTCTTCGGTCAGCTGCGCGGGCTACGGCACCGGTATGCGCGACGAAGGGCTGATGAACTGATCGAGCGGTTCGACATGGGGCATGCCGCCGACCGGCGGGTGTCCACCTATTCCGGCGGAATGCGCAGGCGTATCGACATCGCGGTCGCGCTGGTCGTCCCCCCGCGGGTGCTTTTCCTCGACGAACCGACGACCGGCCTTGATCCGCGCAGCCGCCGCGACGTTTGGGACCTGGTGTCTGCGCTCCGTCATCAGGACGTCACCGTGCTGCTGACCACGCAGTACCTCGAAGAGGCCGACGTGTTGAGCGATTCGATAATCGTGCTGAATTCCGGGCGGGTAGTGGCCAGTGGGACCGCCGACGACCTGAAATGCCGCTTCGGTGTCAGCTACTGTCAGGTCACGCCCGCTGACCCGATGAATCTGCCCGAAATCGCCACGGCATTGGCAGATTTCGCAGGATTCGGTGCCGGTTGCGACACGCTGATCGACCACCAGGCGGCCGCCGTGTCGGTGCCTGCACCCGATGGCGTCGTGACCTTCGGCGAGGTCTTCCGCAGGCTTGACGGACTCGGCATCGAACTCGCCGACATCTCGTTACGTAAGCCGTCGCTGGACGAGGCATTCCTGAGCTTGACGTCACCCCCTGTCACCGTATGAGTGCCCTGACGGCCCTCACCCTGCGCACCCTGTCAGGCACGCTGCGCGATGCCGACCTGCTCTTCGCTGTGCTCGCGCCGGTTGGCTGCTTCCTCGGGTTCACCTTGGCGTTGGGCAACCTCATCGACACCGGCCAAATGACCTACCCGCAGTACGTCCTGCCGGTCGTCATCGTGCAGGCGATGCTGTTTGGCGCCATGACGACTGCTGACCGCGCCGCGCGGGATCGGTTGTCGGGATTCGGAGTTCGGCTTCGCACCCTGCCCATTCCGGCGGTGGTGCCACTGGCGGCGCGGATGCTCTACTGCTTGATCCGTGCGGTGATCGCGCTGGTCGCCGGCATCGCCGTCGCATCGGTGTTCGGCTTCCGGATGGCCGGCGGCGTCGGCTACGGCGTCCTGTTTGTGGTCATCGTGCTGGCGTTCGCGATGGCGGTTTGCCTCGGCGCGGATGCGCTCGGCTCCCGGATCGGCTCCGTCGAGTCGTCCAGCCAGCTGCTGCTGCTCCCCCAGATGGTGCTGGTCCTTCTGTCCACCGGGATGGCGCCCGCCGAATTGTTTCCAGGATGGCTCGGTCCGTTTGTCCGCTACCAGCCGGTGTCGCAGGTGACCGAGACATTGCGTGCGCTCGCCAGCGGCCACGTCACCGTTGCCGGTCTGGCCGCGACGGTGGCCTGGTGCATCGCATTGCTGGCGCTGTTTGGCGGCCTCGCGTTGCACATGCAAAGGCGCACACGATGACCGTCAATGCCGCAGTGAGACAAGGAATTACCGACGAGGCGTCGCTGACGGCGTTTGTCCGGCAGAGCGCCTTGGAGGCGGGACGACTGCTGCGCCGCTGGCGACGCGACCCCATAGTCACCGTCCAGGCGTTGTTGTTTCCGACGTTTCTCCTCGTCATCTACAAGCTGCTCATCGGCAAGGCGGTGCTGGCCGTCACCGGAAGCGACAGCCTCTACGGGCTGGTTCCGATGTGCGCGGTCGTCGGCGCAATCTTCGGCACTCTTGGCGCGGGCCTGGCCCTGCCGGCAGAACGCGAGTCGGGCCTGCTGACCAGGTTGTGGGTGCTGCCGATCCATCGGGCGAGCTCCCTGAGCGGTCGTCTGCTCGCCGAAGCCGTCCGAACGGCCGCCTCCGCCGTGATGCTCACCACATTCGGTGTCGCATTGGGTTTGCGATTCGCTGAAGGCTGGGCTGCGGCAGTGGCGTTTGTTCTTGTGCCGGTGATGATCTCGGTCGGAGTTGCGACCGCAGTTATCGCGATCGCCGTCCGCGCGGACGGACGGGCCATGGTGACCTGGCTGGGTGCGGGATGCGTCGTCCTGCTCTTCTTCAACACCGGGGTCGCCCCTGCCGAGGTGTTTCCGTCCTGGTTGCAACCGGCGGTGCGGCTTCAACCGATGTCGCCGACGATCGAGGCGATGCGCGGGCTTGCAGAGGGTGGGCCCGTACTGTGGCCGCTGCTGCAGGCGGCCGTGTGGGCCGGCGGCCTTGTCGCGGTGTTCGCGCCGATGGCGGTGCGCGGGTATCGCGCCGCCGCAGAAGCGGGCTGCCAGTGACGAGGCTGGCGCTGCTCGACCAGGCGGCGTTTCTGCGGCTGCGGGCCACCGGTCAGGGCAGCGTATGTCAGTGCACATGGGTGTACGACCGCGACGTGGACATCGACGAATTGCGCATCTTCAACGGACATCTCGCTACGGGCCTGCTCGGGCGCCGGATAGAGCGCTCGCCGTTGCCGTTCGGGCGTCATCGCTGGGCGGCCGGCGGCCGCTCACCCGACATCGACCTCACGGCTGCCCGCCGACCGCGCGACGCCATCGGCGCCTGGATCGAGCAGCGCGCGCGGATCACGGTCGACCCGGAGTGGGGGCCGACCTTCCACCTCGGCGTGCTGCCGCTGGACGACGGCGGCACGGCGATCAGCTTGGTCGCGTCGCACTGCGTCGCGGACGGACTCGGGCTGGCGACGGCGATCGCGGAGGCGGTCAAAGGTGAAAGCCGCGAATTCGGTTACCCGCAGGCACATTCACGTGGCAGGTGGCGTGCTGTATCGGAGGACCTGACCGACGCCATCCGCGCACTGCCCGCCGTGATCCGCGCACTGATCGCGACGCTGCTGATCTTGCTGCGGCTCTCGCCGGATGCGAAGGCTCCGCCACCAGCGCCGTATCGTCCCCGAGACGGCGGAGATGATGACCAGGCCGAGCTTGGATCAGTGACGATGCAGACCGATGCCGGAGCGTGGGACGCCCGTGCGCGCGAGCTGAGCGGAAGCAGCAACGCGCTTTGCATCGCATTCGCAGCCCGTCTGGCGCACCGGATGGGCAGGGTCCAGCCTGACGGCAACACGGTGACGATCGTGCTCCCGGTGAGCGAGCGCACCGCCGAGGACAACCGCGCCAATGCGCTGAGCTCGATCACAATCGCCGTCGACAGTGAAGCGGTGCTGAACGATTTGAGTAGAGCGCGGTCGGACGTCAGGAGCCAGCTGACATCGCTGGTCGAGCAGCCCAATGAACTGCTCGCCGGACTTCCGCTCATCCCGTTCACGCCGAGGTGGTTGGTCCGGCACACCGAAGGCATCGCCATGGCCACCGGCCAACTACCGGTGGGCTGTTCCAACCTCGGGAACTTCGACTCAGTCGTCGGCCGCATTGACGGCGGGGATGCGACCGAGGTGTCGATGCGGTTGGCGGAGCAGGGCATCACACGCGGCCGCATCGAGCGTGCCCATGGCCAGTTGTTCTGCGGCACAGGAACCGTCAATGGCAGTCGTTTCATCACTGTCGTCGCGTACCAGTGCGGTGCCGAGAACACCGTGGCATCGACGCGCGAGATGGCGCGTAGCGCACTGGCCGACCTGCACCTGTCCGCTACCACTGTCCGCTAGGGCCTATCCGATGGCGAACTTGAGCATCAAAGTCAGTCAGCGCGGCTCGGCGCGCCCACTGCTGTACGTCGGCATTGCCGTCGCGATCGCGATGTGGTCGACGGCTGTGCTGTTCTTCGCGATCAAGATCGTGCCGATCGACGCGTACTGGATGTCGTATTACGCCGTCGACTACACGTTCGGGTTCGTCCGTCGGGGCCTTGCAGGCGAATTGGTCGGGCTCGTCCCGGGACACTACTTCGGGGCCGCGCTCGGCCTGCGCTGGTTGTCGACGACGATCTATCTGTGCGCCCTTGGCTTGGTCGCATGTGTCGTGTTGTTCGGTCGGCGCCGGTCCGAGCGCAGGCTGATGGTCGCGATGCTGATTCCGTTGCTGCCGTTCGGAATCCCGTTCGCGGCCTACTCTGCCCGGCCGGATCTGTTCGGTGCGGCCGCACTAGCGGTGTTCGCGGTAGCGTTGCCGCTCACGCGCTCCCGTGCGGTCGCCTCAGCGTGGTGTTTGGCCTACGGCTCCGTCATCGCGGTCTTGACTCTCGTCCATGAGGCGATCGGGTTGCAGTTCGCCCTGGGCGCCGTGCTGGCGATCGTCGTTCTGGGCGGCACGCTGGGGACTGCGCGACGCCGTGGCGTGCTCCTGGCTGTCGCGCCAGGCGTCGTCACCGCGCTCGTGGTTGCGGTGTTCGGCCGTCACGACATCGCCCCTCAATTGTGTTCGGCAGTACCGCATCACACGATGCCCAATCCATTGGCGACGATCACGTCGCTGCCCACTCTCGTGCAGTACGTGTTCGGTGTACAGCAGAGTCAAACCGACTATCACGACTGGGTGTGCCGCAACGTGATGCCGATATACGACTACGGCGTGGTGGATGCCATGCGCATCGTCGCGAACATCGGCGTGGTCGGCCTCACTGTCTCGTTGCTGTTCGGCGCCTTGGCCCTCGCAGGGACGATGTACGGAATCAGTGGAGTGACAGGTGTTCCGCTGCGCGCATTCGTCGACCAGTTGCGCGGCAGCATGGCGTGGGTCGCGGCCGGGCTGCTGTTGATCTTTCCGGTGTTCCTTACCGGCTTCGACTGGACCAGGTGGCTGATCATCATGTCGTTCGATGTCGCGATCGTATTCATGGTGTTCGCGTCGCGCCGGCCCGAGATTGACCGACCACCGACATCAAACCAGTTGAGGCTGTTCTTGTTTCTCGTCCTCGCCTTGGTACTGATCCCGATCGGCACTGTCCCGGGTTTCGGTGGGCCGCGGATGGTCTAGCCGGTCCGCATCGACCGACCCATGCAGGGGTTTCAGGATTCGCGACGGCCACCAGTTCGCCCGCCCCACCAGAACTGCCATCGCCGGCACGGTCACTGTGCGCACCAAGAAGGTGTCGAGCAACAACCCGACGCCGATGATGAACCCGACCTGCACCATCCCCGCGATGCTGCCGAAGGTCAGGCCGAACATGGACGCGGCGAAGATGATTCCGGCGGAGGTGATCACGCCGCCCGTTGCGCCCACGGTCCGGATCACCGCCGTGCGCATCCCTCGGGATGCCTCGTCGCGGATCCGTGAGATCAACAACAGGTTGTAGTCGGCTCCGACCGCGACCAGAACGATGAATGCGGTTCCCGGCACGTTCCATGCGAGGTGTTGGCCGAGGATGAACTGAAAGACCACGACGCCGATGCCCAGCGCCGACAAGAACGAAATCGCCACTGAAGCAATGAGATAGAGCGGTGCGACGACGGCACGCAGCAACACGATGAGGATCAACAGCACGACCACGATCGTCATGGTGAGGATGAACCTCATGTCGTGGTTGTAGTAGTCGCGCACGTCCGCGTTCACTGCGGGCAACCCGGCGATCGAAATCGTTGCGTCGGCCAGTTCGGTGTTGGGCTGCGCGCTACGCGCGGCATCCATGATCTGCGCGACCTGATCCATCGCCTGTGTGCCGAACGGGTCGAGGTCCGTCTGGACGAGGTACCGCACCGCGTGGCCGTCGGCTGAGACGAACATTGTCGCGGCGGTCTTGAATTCGCTGTTCGTGAGGATCTGGGGCGGAATGTAGAAACCGGCCATCGACGGCTCGCGGGCGTTGTTGCGCATGGCCATCAGGAACGACGAGGCATCACCGAGGCCGGGGCCCATCTGGCGGACCTGGTCGACCAGCAGCTGTACCCCGTCAGCGAGTTGTCGGCTCGAGTCGGCGAGCGTGTTGGCACCGTTCTGGAGTTCGGTCAGCTTGCGCTGAATGCCGTCCGGCCTGTCCAGCCCGAGTTTCTGCGCCGCTTCGGTGGCATCCTCAAGCTTCTGGCGAAGCTCGGTGACGGTGCTGTTCACCGGCTGGGTACCGTCGGCGGACTGCAACTGCTGAGCCAGATCGGACAGTGACTGAAGCGTTCCGTCGTCATGTGCCGCGATAAGGCGCTGCAGTACCGCCCGCGAGTTCTGGCATGCCGGGTCCAAGGAGCACACCGGGCTGAAGTTCAGCGCGGCCATCATCGGGACCGCCCACCGGTAAACGTCGTCGACCTGGGTGAGGTTGACTCCCAACGCATCACCCATCGCGCGCATGTTCTTGACCAGTTGCGTCGACCGGTCCATGTCGGCGAGCGTCGCGTTGGCTCCGTACTTGCTCTGCATCTCGACCAACGCGTTCGTCAGGCCGCTGACGGACGTCATCGCATCCAGCACACCGTTGCGGACGTCGCCGAGGGCGTCGGCGAGCTGGTGTGCACCGCCCGTTAGTCGATCGAGATCGGCGTCGCGGTTGGAGATCTGGGTTGACGCCTCGGAGAGCTTGTCGCCGACTGCGCCGGCCTGGAACGTGGCCTTGGCCTGTTCGAGAGTCTCGCCAGTCGGCCTCGTGACCCCCCGAACGGCGGCGATGCCGGGCACCTGGCTGACGCGTCGGGCCATCTGCTCGAGGTCGGCCAGCGCCTTGGGGCTTCGCAGGTCGCGCGGCGACTGCACGAGGATGAACTGCTGGATACTCGAGTTCACCGGGAAGTGTTGCGCCATCACGGCGTATCCGACGTTGCTGTCGACGTCAGCGGGCAGGTTCTTGCGGTCGTCGTAGTTGAATTTGATCGCCCCGACGCAGCCTGCCAGGATCGCCAGGACAATGAGGCTGGCTACCAGATGCCGGACCGGATGCAGCACGATCCGCACGCCTGATCGCCGCCAAAGGCGTTTGGTGAGTTCGCGTCTGGGCTTACACAGACCACGTCGCCCGGCAAGGGCGAGCATCGCGGGCAGCAGCGTGATCGACGCGACGAAGCCGACCATGATCGTGACGGCCAGCGCGGGCCCGATAGTGGAGAACACCCCCAGCTTCGCGAACGTCATGCCGAGGAACGTGATGGCGACGGTGCCCGCTGACGCCGCGATCACCTTGCCGATCGACCCGAGGGCTGAGACCAGAGCGACATCTGATTCGTAGCCCATCCGGAGGTATTCGTGGTACCGCGAGATGAGAAAGACCGCGTAATCCGTTCCCGCGCCAAGCATCATCCCGCTCACCAGAACCATGGCCTGCGGCGAGATGCTCATGCCCAACTCGAGGACGCCTGCGATCAGCTGCTGGGCCACGGCGAGCGAAATTCCGATCGTCACCAACGGCAGCGCCATGGTGAGCGGGTTTCGGTAGACGAGAAGCAGGATCGTCAACACCATGAGCGCGGTCGCGATCTCGATCACGTGTACGTCGCTCTCGCCGACCGCCGTCATGTCTCCGACCGTGGCCGCGGGGCCGGTGAGATGTGCGGTCAACGATGTCCCCGTCGTCGATGCCTTGACGATCTCGACGGCCTTCTTGTAGGACTCAGCCGCAGGGGGCGTGGCTAGTTCGCCCGCGAGCCCGACCGGTAGATACCACGCCTTATGGTCCTTGCTGGTGACCACGTCGCGCAATGCCGGGGTGCTGATGAAGTCCTGCAGCATGACGACTGACTGATGGTCGGCACGAAGGTTGTCGACGAGCTTGCGGTAGACGGCCTCCTGGTCAGGACCCACCCCGTTGTCGCTGGTCAGCACCACCAACAGGCTGTTCTGCGAGTCCGATTCGTCGAAGGCTTTGATCATCGCGTTGTTGGCGACCAAGACAGGCGCATCGGATGGCAGGAACTCGGGCTGCTTCTCCCCCGCGATCTTGGCCAGCGGAGGGAGCAGTAGGAACAACGCGACGGCAAGCGCGATCCACAATACGATGACGAGCAGCGGCCACCGCACGACGACGCGGCCGAGCCGGCCGAAGCCGCCCAGCGAACTCGGCAGGACATCGGCCTCGGTGCGTCTCAGCACGTTGGTCCCTGCATCCCCGAGAACAATACTGTGCATCTGCGCTTTGCGAGAGGTCAGCGAGTCTGCGAACTGTCTGTATTGACAACGGAATTCGATGCGACCGTCTCGGCAAACCTGCCTAGGTCGAATGCCGTGCCCTGGGCTGGCGTTACTGGCCGATGTTCGGATCGGAGCGACGCTACGCGTCCGCCCTGCGCTCGTCGCATGTAACGCCCTGGCGCGAAATCAACCGAAATCACACCACAGCGTTACCAAGCGCCGAAAAGTCATCTTCCGAAAGACTTGACTGATTCCAGAAAAGGGGCATTATTGGTGCCGTGACCCCCGCACCGGACTACGCGGATCGGCTGCGTGCGGCTGACCTTCGCGTGACGCGCCCTCGGCTGGCGGTGCTGGAGGCGGTTCACGCGCATCCGCACGCGGACACCGAGACGATTTTCGGGTCCGTGCGCGCCGCCCTGCCCGAGGTCTCGCGGCAAGCGGTGTATGACGTGCTCGCCGCCCTGAGCGCCGTGGGTTTGGTTCGGCGGATCCAGCCGTCCGGTTCCGTTGCCCGTTACGAGTCGCGTGTCGGTGACAATCACCACCACGTCGTGTGCCGGACCTGTGGGGTCATCGCAGACATCGACTGCGCGACCGGCGAAGCCCCCTGTCTCACGCCGTTCGACCGTGATGGTGCTCTTGATGGCTTCGTGCTCGACGAGGCCGAGGTCATCTATTGGGGTCTGTGCCCCGACTGCTCGGCATCACAAGCTTCGCGATCACACCCGTGATCACAGCCCGATTCACCCACTCCCGGAAAGAAGGACGACGTGTCTGAGAGCGAAAACCCGGTAATCCCCGCCCCCGAGCCGAAGGCGCACGCTCCATTGAGGAACCAAGACTGGTGGCCGAATCAGGTGGACCTGTCGGTTCTCAAGAAGCATGCGCCACAGGCCAACCCGATGGGCGACGACTTCAACTACGCAGAGGAATTCAAGAAACTCGACGTCGAGGCCCTCAAGCGCGACATGTTCGAACTGATGACCAATTCGCAGGACTGGTGGCCTGCCGACTACGGTCACTACGGACCGCTCTTCATCCGGATGAGCTGGCACGCCGCCGGTACCTACCGCATCGCCGACGGTCGCGGCGGTGGTGGCGAAGGTGCGCAGCGCTTCGCCCCGCTGAACAGCTGGCCCGACAACGTGAGCCTGGACAAGGCGCGCCGACTGCTGTGGCCGCTCAAGCAGAAGTACGGCAAGCAGATCTCGTGGGCCGACCTCATCATCTTCGCGGGCAACTGCGCCTACGAATCCATGGGGTTGAAGACGTTCGGCTTCGGCTTCGGGCGCGAAGACGTATGGGAACCCGAGGAAATCTTGTTTGGTGAAGAGGAGGCCTGGCTGGGCACCGAAAAGCGCTATTCCGGAGACCGGGAACTGGCGAATCCCTTCGGCGCGACGACCATGGGTCTGATCTACGTGAACCCAGAGGGCCCCGAAGGCCAACCGGATCCGTTGGCTGCCGCCAAGGACATCCGCGAGACGTTCGGACGCATGGCGATGAACGATGAGGAGACGGCAGCGCTAATCGTCGGGGGCCACTCGGTTGGCAAGACCCACGGCGCGGGCGACGGCGACCTCGTCGGTTCCGAACCCGAGGGCTGCCCGCTCGAAATGCAGGGCCTCGGCTGGAAGAGTTCCTTCGGAAGCGGCGTGGGCAAGGACGCGATCACCAGTGGCCTCGAGGTTGTCTGGACGCCCACCCCCACCCAGTGGGACAACACCTTCCTGGAGACTCTGTACGGCTATGAGTGGGAATTGACCAAGAGCCCGGCAGACGCATGGCAGTTCACGGCAAAAGACGGAGCCGGCGCGGGCACGATCCCCGATCCATTCGGTGGACCGGGACGCACGCCGACGATGCTGGTCACTGACATCACGATGCGAGTGGACCCGATCTACGGCGAGATCACTCGGCGCTGGCTGGACCACCCCGAGGAGATGACCGAGGCGTTCGCGAAAGCCTGGTACAAGCTGTTGCACCGCGACATGGGACCGGTTTCGCGCTACCTGGGCCCGTGGGTTGCCGAGCCGCAGCTGTGGCAGGATCCCGTCCCCGCCGTCGACCATGCACTGGTCACCGACGAGGACGTCAAAGCCCTCAAGGCCAAGATCCTCGGCTCGAGTCTGTCGGTTTCGCAGTTGGTCTCGGCGGCGTGGGCGTCGGCGGCCAGCTTCCGCGGTACCGACCTGCGAGGCGGCGCTAACGGTGCACGCATTCGCCTTGCGCCACAGAAGGATTGGGAGGTCAACAAGACCGCCGACCTGGACACCGTACTGCCGGCCCTGGCGAAGATCCAGTCGGACTTCAACGGTTCGGCCTCCGGCGGGAAGAAGGTCTCGCTCGCCGACCTTATCGTGCTGGGCGGCTCCACGGCCGTCGAGAAAGCGGCCAAGGACGCCGGGCTCGACATCACGGTGCCGTTCGCACCGGGGCGCACCGACGCATCGCAGGAGCAGACGGATGTGGAGTCGTTCGCTTTGCTCGAACCGAGGGCCGACGGCTTCCGCAACTACCTGCGGGCCGGCGAGAAGACTCCGGCGGAGCACCTGCTCGTGGACCGGGCCTACATGTTGAATCTGACCGCACCTGAGATGACGGTTCTCATCGGCGGCTTGCGGATGCTGGGCAACGGCCAGACCAAGCACGGTGTGTTCACCGAACGGCCCGGCACGTTGACCAACGACTTCTTCGTGAACCTGCTTGACATGCGCACGGTGTGGAAGGTCTCGGAGTCGACGGAGAACGTGTACGAGGGCAGCGACCGCGTCACGGGCACGCCCAAGTGGACTGCCACCGGCGCAGATCTGGTCTTCGGTTCGAACTCGATCCTGCGCTCGCTCGCCGAGGTCTACGCCACGGACGATGCGAAAGAGAAGTTCGTCAGGGACTTCGCCGCCGCCTGGGTCAAGGTGATGAACAACGACAGGTTCGACCTGGCCTGATCAACCGAGAACGGCGCCCCGCAAGCTGACATGGCTTGCGGGGCGCTGTCTTTCACGGATGTGTCACGACAACTGGGCGCGAATCAACGGTGCGATCATTTCGGCCATGTAGGCGTGCCCGGCGTCGGTCGGATGTACACCGTCCTTGCCGATCAAGTCGGGTCTGCCGACGAACCACCCAGTGGCGATCGGATCGATGAACGTCGCGCCGGCGACCCCGGCCTGATACTTCAGCGCATCGCGGATCCGCAGCACCGAGTCGGGCGGATCGGAAGTTGGCCACGGCGGCCCGATTACGAGGAACTGTGCCTTCGGGGCGGTGCGCCGAGCGAGTTGATATGTGCCCCACGCCAGAATCGACAGCTGTGTCGGGTCGACGCCTTGGTCGTTGCGGGACCCGAAGAACACCACCAACACGTCGTCCGGCTTGACCGCGTCGGCTGTCAAGTCTTCGAACACGCTGCCATGATTTCCGCGCGTGCCGTAGCCAGCGCCGCCCTCGGCGGCCACGTCGGCCGAGATGGCTACTCCTTGCTGAGCGAGCCACTGCCAGGCCCGAGCCGTCCATCCGTTTGAACCGAGGCCGCCCAGATCGCCTCCGGTCGTGTAGGAGTCGCCGATCACTGCGATGTGGTTCACCGAGACGGCCTGGTTCAGTGTTGCGTTATGTCTCACCGGTGTTCGGTGTTCGGCGACGGTGGCGAGAAGTACGGCGATCGTGACGATGGCCGTGATCAGACGACTCACCGGAACAGCGTACGGCCCAACTGGAGAAAAAGGCGGCGGCGACGAATTTGTAAGCGATGCGTTACAGAACTGCTGCTTTGTCATCGGGCGCAGCAGGATTCGGCTATCTGCCAACGATCAGCCCGCGCGTGCAGCGACGGCATTCGCCGGCAATTGCCGGGGTCCGTGGAGCGGTTGGAGCTTCCCCTGCGTCGGGTCGGCGGCCTCGGTACTGGATTCGGTTTGTGCGGCTGCGGCGCCGGGTTGGGTATCTCGGGTCTTGACCATTCTGCGCATCCAGATTCGGGCAGGCTCTTCGACGAAGTGGTACAGCAGCGCCGCTCCGACGAAGGCAATCGCCAGCACGCCAACCACTATCAACTTCGCCGACCAGCTGGGCGTGAGGACGATCTCGAACTGCTCCGCAACCCAGTTCCATGCCGTGTGCACCAATTCGTGCACCATGTACAGGCTGAACGAGATGTGCCCGCAGTACACCATTACCCGCGTGGACAGCAGTCGCGGCAAGCTGCCGATACCGACAGCCAGCGTCACGACCAGCGGCACGAACAACACGTCGACGAGCCCGCTCGAGTCAACCATCTTGGCCACGGGATGTGCATCCAAGAGGTACAGAATGCCAACGGTGGCGACGCCGAGTACCACAGACAGGTAGCCGGTGCCGCGGCGCGCTCGGTCAGACATCTGCAACTTGCGAACCGCGGCGCAGGCCAGCGCGCCCGCGGTGAACTGCATGACGATCCGCGGAAGCCAGCTCCACGGCGTATAGAAGTGACCGCTCGCGAACAGGAGCAGCACCGGCGGCAGCGAGGCGGCGAACGCCAGCCACACCAAGCCCCTGGCCCTCGTCGCGCGGGCTATCCGGAAGATCACCAGCACCAACACTCCGAACAGCAGATACGCCAGCCATTCAGCGCTGATCGACCATGCGGGTCCGTCCCAGCTCGACCCGTCGAAGAATGGCTGGAACCACAGCTGCACCAGCAACAGTTGGCGCACGTAGCTGACGGCGTTGAGCTCGTCGGCGACCTTTGACGGCTCGTGACCGACGTGGAGCGTGAAGATGATCCACAGCGCTGCCAGGTGCAAGGTGACCAGATACACCGGCCACACCCTGGCCAGTCGTAGCCACAAGAAGTGCAGCGTCGCCCGCGTCGACCACAACTCACCCATGCGGTCGAGGTAGTTCCAGGTCAGCACGAATCCACTGAGGATGAAAAACAGGTCGACGCCTTGTGCACCGCAGTTGAGTACCGGCGCGAGGGCGGACCGGAAACCGGGTGCGGCTTGCTCCAACAATGGGCGGAAGTGAAACAGCACAACCCATACTGCGGCGACGATGCGCAGGCCGGACAGGGCCTTGATCTCTCCGCTGCGCACAACGCTCTTTTCGTGAGGGACTCTGCTGTTTCGTTCGGGCCAGGCCACGTGGACCGCCGGCCGGGCGATCCGCCTCCCCGCGGTCACGCACCCGCCAGCGTTCGCAGAATATCAGCGTGATCGTCCGGTTGCCGCGCGCGGAATGCTGTGCGGTTCCTGGGAACCCGCGTGCGCAATCCGTCAGCTAAAGAAGTCCGCCGAGTAACCCGCCGCGCTGATCGTTGTTCCGAGGCGGGCTCTGGTCAGGAAAAGGTGGACGTGACTCGGGTGAAACGCTGATCGGCGCACGCGTGGTGGGCGGAGGCGGCATCGGTGCGGGCGCCGGCTCGCTGGCAACTGTGGTCGGCGCCTGAACCGGTGGGCGCTGGGGCTCAACGGTCGGTGTCGCCACCGATTATCGTCGTCGTCCTGTTCGGGCTCCCGGGGAGCCAGCTCGTCGCCTTTACCGGCCGACTCATCGACGTCCAGCGGCTCGAACAGGTAATCGAAGCGGCCGGCGAGGTCCTCCCCGAGCATGTTGCTCGCCGCCCCCTAATCCCCCCGTCCCGACTGCGGAAAAACCCCTAAACCAGCTGGCGACGCAGGGGTACACGACCCGTTTTGGTAGCCGCCGCCAATCCATACCGTGGTTACACAGGACGAAGCCGCTAAATACGAAAGGAGTTGAAATCATGGCGCACTGTCGATATTGCAACCGATTCCGGTTGACAAGGTTGGCCGGTCGCGGTGCCTGGCTCCTGGAATGCGGGCACACCTATCTGCCACTACCCAGCGAAGCGCAATCATGGGCTGCCTATACGCGGGACCCCCGCCCGGCGGCCTAGCGATTGGGGCTTGACCTCAAGTTCGGTTGAGGACGCACGGTGAACCCATGACTACCACCATGACCCAGATCCGAAGCGATCTGTTTCAGACTCGCACGGATTCACCGCTTCCCGGGCTGACCACGCACCCGTACTTGTGGCGTGGGCCCAGCGCCAACGTCTTGTTCTACAGCCCGGCCTCCGACGCCGACTTCGAGGCGATAGAAGCGCTTGGCGGTGTGAGCGCCCAGTACCTGTCCCATCTCGATGAAGCGGGCCCGATGTTGGCCAGGGTCGCCGATCGATTCGGCTCGCGGTTGCATGCACCTGCGGCGGAGCTGGACGCGATCGGCCGCCACGCGCATGTCGATGTGCCCGTGGACGCACGGCACGTCGACGCGAACGGCGTCGACGCAATTCCCACACCCGGCCATTCGGACGGCAGCACGTGCTATCTCGTGCACGGAGCCGACGGCGAGAAGTATCTGTTCACCGGGGACACGATGTTCCCCACAGGCGACGGCACCTGGTCGACGTTCCTGGTGCCAGGTCGAGGTGGCGCCACAGAGTTGAGGTCCAGCGTCGAGTTGCTCGGCACAGTACAGCCGGACATCGTCATCTCCAGTGCCTTCGGCGGAGAGAAGGCGTTCGAAGCGGTCGATACGCGACGCTGGTCGCAATGCATCGAGCAGGCGCTGGAGAGCGTGCCGTCCTAAGCGTCCTCGCGCGCGTAGGTGTCATGCCAGCGCCACCACTCATACGGTGGACTCTGCGGATACCCGTCTGGCGAGTCTTCCCAATCCTCCTGGCGCCCAAGCGCGGTCATATCCAAGAAGTTCCAGGTGCTGACGAACACCTCGTCGCCGCGGCCATTGATCGCGTAGGTTCGGAACACGCGGTCATTCTCGTCGCGGATGAATGCGTTTGTGGCGTGCCACATATCGCAGCCGAAGTCCTTGTCGAAATCGTCAGTGATCGTGAACCACGGGTGCCGCCAGCCCATCTTCGCCTTCATCCGCTCGAGTTCGGGCTGTGTCGCGCGTGACACGTAGACGAATGTGGTGTCGCGGGCGTTGAGATGAGCGAGGTTGGGCACGTGGTCGGCCATCAATGAGCAACCGACGCACCCGTGTTCGGGCCAGCCTGGGAGCCCAGGAACATCGCCGTCGCCCGTGCCAGGTTCGATGAACGCGCGGTACACGATCAGTTGGCGCCGCCCATCGAACAGGTCAAGCAGGCTCAGCTTGCCGTCGGGCCCGTCGAAGACGTAGTCCTTCTCAACGGGCGTCCACGGCATGCGGCGCCGCTGGGCCACTAGCGCGTCTCGGGCGCGTTGCACCTCTTTCTCCTTGAGGAGCATCTCCTGCAGAGCAGCATCCCACTCCTTCGCCGATACGATCGGTGGCGTCTTCATTTTCCCTCTCTTCCTTGTTATTTCGGCGTTAGGTCATCGGAGCGGCCGGCTTCCAGTCGTGACCATTGAGCGATCGGACGTCCGTTTGTGCGCATTGGTTGGCCGTCGTCGGCGAGCGGGAATATTGGCCAGCCCGCTGGCGAGTCCTCCCACGCCTCCTGCCGTCCGTACACGGTGAGATCCATGAGCGCGAGGCTGTAGTCCATTTCCTCGACGCCGCGGTAGTTCGTCCAGTAGGTCTCGAAGACGCGGTCGCCGTCGCGGAGGTAGCACACAAGGTGCATCAGTCCCTGTTGGCGCCCGACGAGTAGCGTGTCCAGAGAATCCTGTGCGGAATACCACGGCATGTCCCAGCCCATGAATTCGCGGTAGCGGATGCTTTCGTCGTACGGCCCCTGACACAACACCGCATAGGTGATGTCACGGGAATGCATGTAGGACAGCTCCGCGACGTGGGTGGTGCACCACGTGCACCCTTCGCACTGCTCGGCTGCCGGATGTCCGTTGTGCCACATGAAGTAGTAGGCGATCAGCTGGCTGCGGCCCTCGAACGCGTCGAGCAACGTGACGGGGCCGTCGGGGCCAATCAGCGGCGTTGTCGCGTCCACCTCGACCATCGGCAACCGGCGCCGCGCTGCGGCGATCGCATCTCCTTCGCGGGTGTGTGCCTTCTCGCGGACCCGCAGCGCATCGAGTTCGGTTTGATAGGCGGCTCGGTCGACCAGCCTGGGCATCGCGCTCATGACTGTTCGAGCGCGGTCTTGAGGTTGGACAGCTTCCACGGCCAGCCGCCCGAGATCAGCCCGAGCACCGTGCTGTCCGGCCCGAAGTCGTTGTGAATGACCGTCAGCTTGATCTGATCGCCTTCCGGCTCGATGTCGAACGACACCTTTGACCGCCTTTCGGCTGCGCAGGTGGCGACGGTCTCGTCGTCGAGTTGTTCGACGGCCGTTGCAAGTTCGGGAATGAAAGTGTGGAAGGTGAACGCGAGTCTGCGGTACGGGTCGGACTCGAGGATGACTTGTTCGGGGTGCTCGATCGTCAGTCCGTGGTCTTCCCACGCGTACGTGGAGCCCTTCTTCCAATCGGACACCATCGCGTGGCCCATATACCGGTGGGAGAACGCGGGGTCGGTAATCGCCTGCCAGAGCCGCTCCGGCGTCGTCTTGATGTAGGTCGTGTAAACGAACTCAGCACTGCTCATCGGTTCGGTCTCCAATGCGGTTTTCAAGTCGGCGAGCGTCTGCACCCGCGCACGGTCGTATTGAGTAATCCAGCGGTCGGCGATGGCGTTGATCGGCTCGGCGTTGAGGTAGTGCAGCTTTTCCCGCCCCCGGCGCACCGTCGTGACCAGGTTGGCCGCTTCGAGCACGGCGAGGTGCTTGCTGACCGACTGCCGCGCCATCGACAGTCCCGCGCACAACTCCTGCAGGTTCTGTCCGGAGCGCGTGTTGAGGCTGTCGAGCAGCAGACGTCGGCTCGGGTCGGCCAACGCCTTGAACACCTCGTCCATCTCTGCCATCTCCATAACATGCAGCTGATTGGCTGCATGTCTGACCATACGCAGCCTTAAGGCTGCATGTCAACCGGCCGGTCAGAATTGTCGAGCGTCGGGTTGGGTCACGCGGATCGCCCAAATGCGTACATCAAGCCGACACTCACCGCCGTCATATGGTGTGACAGGCTCGAATCGTGGAGTTGCCGCGGCCAGATCCGAAACTGCCGCACCTGGCCGACGTCGTGCCATCGGTGCTTTCCGCGATGGGCGTCGCAGGGTTCGACTGCCCCATTCCCCTGCCAGGCGAGATCGCCGGAGCGTGCGTGCTGCTGATCGACGGGCTGGGCGTGGACCTGCTCGACACGTACGCCGAAGACGCTCCCGTGCTGGCCGGGCTGCGAGGTCAGAAGCTGCAGGTCGGATTCCCCTCCACCACGGTGGCCGGACTCGCCGCGGTCGGCACCGGTTGCCGGTCCGGCGAGCACGGAATGGTCGGGCTCTCCTTCCGGCTGCCCGGCGCCGATGTGATCAACGCGCTCGGTTGGCGACCGCACCCGTGGGGCAACGACCTGCGTGACAAGTTGCCGCCGGAGCAGGTCCAACCCATGCCGACGACGTTCGAGCGGGCCGCGAGCACCGGGATCGCGGTCAGCGTCATATCCGGCGCGCAGTTCACCGGGTCTGGGCTCACCCGCGCCGTGCTGCGCGGCGGTCGCTACGTGGGCGTGCAGGCCCTCGGGGACCTGGCCGCGTGCGTGCGGTCAGCGGTGGCCGACGGCGGATTCTGCTACGGCTATCACTCCGAACTCGACTTGCTCGGGCACGTTTATGGCCCGGGTTCCACGGCGTGGCGGATGCAGCTGCGACAGGTCGACCGGCTAGTGGAGTCGATCGTGGAGGGTCTGCCGCCCGGTGGGCTGCTCGCCGTGGTGGCCGACCACGGCATGGTCGCCGTTGACCCTTCGGAGGTCGTGGATGTCGACGCCTGCGAGCCCCTCCTGGACGGCGTTGAGGCCATCGGTGGCGAGCCGCGAGCCCGGCACGTCTACGTCGCCGACGGCGCTGCAGATTCGGTGCTCGCGGCGTGGCGGGAGACGCTGGCGCAGCGGGCCTGGGTGGTGTCGCGTGACGAGGCGATCTCGGCGGGATGGTTCGGCGACCGGATCGGCGATGACGTGCGGTTTCGCATCGGCGATGTCGTTGCCGCGGCACGCGGCTCAGCTGGGGTTATGCGGCGCACAGTGGAACCGCTGTTGTCGTCGCTGATCGGGCAACACGGGTCCCTGACGCCAGCCGAGCAGGAAGTTCCGCTGCTGCTCGCCCACCGCTGACTGAAACATGTTCCCTAGCAATAGATTTCGTTGTCGAACGCAATGTGGGCATGTGCCGCTTGGTAATAACGATCGGCATCGTTCATCGACTATGTGAAATCGCCGCTCGGCGAAGGCCTTTAAACGTGCGGCGATTAGCGAGATTTGCATCGCGAGAATGGCTTCAAACTGTGATGCCCGTCTCAATTTTGGCACCAAGATGTGCATCGGAGCGCATTATTGCTGCCTCCGAACCATTTTCGTGATTATGCAACTATCGCAAAGCCCCTGCTTAGGAGTGCTGAATAACTCCGCAGCACAACAGAATTCCGTGAACCAGGCCCTACCAACCGCGGATTGTGGTGGCCATCACAGATTTTGAAGCCTCTTCGCAACTTCTGTTAACGTCCGGCCGCATGTTTGCTACCGTAACGCTGTTGACGCTTGTGAGCTCGGTCTCAGGCACGCCGTACGTCTCCGGTGGGGATTCCCCCAGGGGCACGGACTGCTCGGGCCTGGTGTCATGGGTGACCAATGCGGCGACTGGCCGGCCGATCTATGGCGATCGGTTCAACACCGGCAATATCGAAAGGGCTCTGCTCGCCCGTGGCTTCAAGTACGGGTCGCAGCCCGGTGCCCTCAACGTCGGCTGGAACGGCGGCCACACCGCGGCGACGCTGCCCGATGGAACCCCTGTCTCGTCCGGTGAAGGCGGTGGGGTGCGCATCGGTGGCGGTGGCGCCTTCCAGAAGCAATTCGGCCACCACATGTTCCTGCCGATGCCGGTGGTCGAGCCGATAGCACCCGACGCACCCGAGGCACCGGTGGTCATGATGGCAGGCGAGGTGCCGATGGCTCCGCCGCCCGAGCCGGAGCCGCTTATGGCGCCGCCGCCCGCCGCCCGCGGATCCGTTCGCGCCGCCGCCCCCGCCGGAGGATCCGTTCGCGCCGCCGGCACCGGCGGATATCCCTGCGCCTGCCTGACCCGGCACGGATCGGTAGCCGTTCACGTCCTCGGCTAGCGTCTCGACCGTGATCGTGCTGCTGCCGCCGTCAGAGACCAAGCGCGTCGGCGGCGACGGGCCGCCTCTGCGCGTTGACGCACTGAGCTCCCCCGAGCTCGGGCCATTGCGTGACGCGCTGGTCGACGAACTCGTCGACCTGGCAGATGATCATTCGGCCTGCCGGCGCGCGCTGGGCATCTCCGCGTCACAACACGCCGAGATCGAGCGCAACGCTGCCCTGCGCAGCGCAGCGACGCTGCCGGCGATCAGCCGCTACACCGGTGTGTTGTACGACGCGCTCGATATCGGATCGCTGCGCGGCGCACCCGCGGCCCGTGCCCACGCCCGGCTTGCGGTCGGCTCTGCCCTGTTCGGGCTGTTACGCGCGGACGATCCGGTGCCCGCATACCGGCTTTCCGCGACATCGAAGCTGCCCGGACAACCCACGTTGGCTGCGCGATGGCGGCCAGTGCTCGAACCGGTACTGGCGCAGATCGCGTCGACTGATCTGGTCGTCGATCTGCGATCCGGTTCCTACGCGGCGCTCGGAAGGCTGCCCGGCGCGGTCAAGGTCGAGGTTATGGCCGAGCGTTCCGACGGCAGGCGCACCGTGGTGAGTCATTTCAACAAGGCGCACAAGGGTCGTCTCGCTCGCGCCCTGGCCGCCACGAGGTCCGAGCCCGACGACGCCGCACAGGTGGCAGCAGTCGCTCGGCGCGCCGGGATGCGGGTGGAACGTCGGGGTGATGAGCTGACGGTCATCGTGCCTGCGTGACCAGCCTCGGGTGAAACTCGCTGTGCCACACCGTCACACATTCAGTCATTCCTCGGCGGCGCTTGCCCAAGCGACACCACCGTGTCGGCACCGGCGTGGCGGTCTCCCGAAATCCACTGATAATCAGGCGATTCCGCCCATTCGCTGAGCGCAGAGTCATGGGGAACGGCCGACACCACGCCCTTGTCTCTGTCCCACTTGCCCTCTACGACCAGCGGCGCTTCATCGACGGCCAGGAGCGTCCCAGAGCACCGCTGGAAGACGTCCATGAACGCCGCCTGGTACCGGCTGTAGGCGTCGCGCTTTCGTCAGCGTCAATGCGTAGCTAGCACATTCTCCAGTGAATCAACAACATTCGGTCCACACCGGCGCACCCTAGCCATGCGTTGTCTTACCGATCGTGTCGTGCAGAATGTTCCCACAACCAGTGCACGAAGTTGCATGACGGGAGCGACCTTGGTCACCAGCTCGGGGTATCTGACGCGACCTACCCCCACCCGCGGCCGACATCGAAAGCAGCCTCCCCCACGCCGGTTTTTTTCGGGTCGGCACCTGGCCCTCGGCGGATCGGCGGTTCTCCTCGCGGTGCTCGTCGTCTCCGTCGGGGCGTTGGTGAAGTGGGCTACCCACCAGCCGGTTTCGCAGCCGAACGCGGGTCCGTCGACGCCGGTCTCCCCAAGCCCATCACCGAGCCTTCCACCGCCTGCGGATGCACCGCTGAGCCCGCCGGTCGCTGCGCCTGACCCTTTCGCGGTCGACGACATGGGCTTCGTCAACTCCGGCGCACGGTGCGACGGAACCCAGACGGCCGTCGCGATCGGCCGGACACCGAGATCACTCGTGGTGATATGCGGAGACAGCGACGGTCGGTACGGCTATCTGGGCCTTCGGCTCAGTGACGACGCGGTGCTCAAGACGCCGGCCCGCGCCACGCCGACGCACGAGTTCATTGCGCAGAACGAGAGCGTCACCTACTCGATCTCCGCCGCTGAGCTTCGGGTGACCGCCGGCGGCGCGGTGATCAAGCAGGAGCCGATGATCGACTACCGCGGACGGCTGCCCTAGATCGACACCACGAAATCGGAGGTGTAGAACTCGGCCGGTGTCTGCGAGAACTCACCAGGCCGAGTGATGTACATCCAAGCGCCAGTCGCGCCAGAGACAATGGGGCTGTGAAGGCTGACGCCGCCAGCGCCTGCGCCGTCGGTCAGGAGCACACCGCCGATGACTCCCGGATCGCCGGCATTGCAACTCGTCGCCGACGACCGAGGCATCTGGATCAGTCGCACGTCATAGGGCGTATTCGGTTCCGCGGTCACGATCACCACGTCGGCGATCACTTCGGAGCCGGTGCTGTGCACGAGCGCGGTCGCGCGGGCGACTCCGGTCGGCCCCGTGTGCATGTTGGAGCTGAAATCGCACCGCCGCAAGATCTGGGCGAACGACAGGAACGTTGCTCCACCGCTACCCGGCGGGCCGGCCGCCGCCGTTTGGACGCCAACGGTCGATGCCGCCGAGATCGCCACAACCATTGCTGCCACAGTGTTCAGAGCCCGTTGACGCATAGTTGCTACCTGCCATTCGGTACCTGTCCGCGTACTACCGAGACTAGTTATTAACGCCTCGTCAGGCGGCAAAACCGCGGATCAATACGCGTAGGGTTGAATCTATGACGGTGTTGCCCGACCTCGGCACTGTGCGCCAGACCCTCGGTCGCAGCCTGTTCGGCATGGTTGCCGGCCCGGATGGGCCTGCCAACCGGGCACGCATCCACCAGACGGCGGGGCCGCGCTGGTTCGGCGAGGACCGTCCGATCCGGCGGGTACACGCAGATGCCTCCATGTTCGTCGGCGGCCTGCGCGCACTGCTGCTGCAGTCGCTTCATCCATTGGCGATGGCCGGCGTCGCACAGCACTCCGATTACCGCGGTGATCCGTGGGGCCGGCTGCAGCGCACCAGTACATTCCTGGCGGTGACGACCTTTGGCCCCGCCGCCGACGCACAGCGCGCGGTCGACCGGGTGCGCGGAATCCACCAACGTGTCCGCGGGGTCGCCGCGGACGGCAGGCCCTACCAGGCCTCGGACCCGCACCTTCTGGAATGGGTCCACATCGCCGAAGTCGACAGCTTCCTTCTTGCCCACCAGCTCTACGGCGCAGCCCCACTCGATCAGAGCGGCCGGGACGGGTACGTGGCCGATACCGCCCGTGTCGCAACGGCACTCGGCGTACCCGACCCACCGTTGACCGAGAAAGACTTGCGGATGCGGATCGATGCATTCCGGCCGGAGCTGTCAAGCACTGCCGCGGCGCGTGAGGCCGCCCGCTTCCTGCTGTTGACTCCGCCGCTGCCGATTGCCGCGCGGGCACCGTACGGTCTGCTGGCCGCCACGTCGGTGTCGATGCTGCCCGCATGGGCGCGAATGCCGTTGCTGCTGCCGTATTTCCCACCGGTAGAAGCCACAGTCATTCGGATGGCGGGCCGCGTAGTCGTCGGTGGTATCCGATGGGCGATGACCGCAGGCGCCTGAAGTTCGCCGGTGGCGGATAGGCTGACCGCTGATGTCTACGTTCAAGCGGTACATCGTCATTCAAGCGATGACGTTCGTCTTCGGCATCGTTGGGCCCATCTTTCTGATCGGCTACTTTGCGGCACAGCCCGATCCGACGCTGAAGTGGATGTACTGGTGGGGCTTGTTCATCACGGCGGCCGATGTGTTGATCGCCCTCGGCGTGACGAGTTCGCTCATGAAGGCGGAGGGTAAGCCGACGCACAAGCATCAGCAGCAGACCACTAGGGACTGACTTGCTGCGGCGCTTCATCCCGGCACTCGATGACATCGAAGACGCCGTCGGCGTACTGGGACCGGATGACTTTCTTGTCGAACTTGCCGACACTGGTTTTCGGCACTACGTCGATGAACGTCCACCGCTCCGGTAGCCAGAATCGGGCGACCTTATCGCACAGATGCTTTCGTAGTTCTCCGGCGGTGACTGCGGCGTCGATGTTGACGACCACCGCGGCCAATGGCCGCTCCTGCCACCGGTCGTCGGGCACCGCCACCACGGCCGCTTCCAGCACGGCGGGGTGGTCCATGATGAGAAGTTCCAACTCGACCGACGAAATCCATTCACCGCCGGACTTGATGACGTCCTTGGCGCGGTCCGTCAGCGTGATGAAGCCCTGCGGATCGATGCGGCCGACGTCCCCGGTTCGAAGCCAACCGTCGTCGAACTTCGACGGATCAGCGTTCTGGTAATACGAACCGGTGATCCATGGCCCGCGAATCTCTATCTCGCCCACGGCTTTACCGTCATTGGGCAACACGCAGCCCGCGTCGTCGACAAGGCGAACCTCGACGCCGCACAGCACGCGGCCCGCGGTGCTGCGCAGCGTCCAGTGGTCCTCCCCGGTGACCTCCGGCGGCGGGGTGGCCAGCGCGGCGAGCGGTGACGTCTCGGTCATGCCCCAGCCCTGGCGGATAACCACGCCGTGGGTCTGCTCGTATGTCTTCATCATGCCCAGCGGAACGGCCGACCCTCCGCAGGCGACCAGCCGCAGCGACGAGATGTCGCGACCGGGATTGGCGTGCAGGTAATGCAATACGTCGTTCCAGATGGTCGGAACCGCTGCGGCGACGGTGGGGCGGTGCTGCTCGATCATGTCGACCAGCGGGGCGGCCTGCAGGAACCGGTCGGGCATCAGCAGGTCGGCGCCGGCCATCACCGCCGCGTACGGCGTTCCCCACGCGTTCGCGTGGAACATCGGCACGATCGGGAACGCGCGGTCGCCATCGGCCAAACCCAATGCATTGGCGGCGCATATCGACATCGAATGCAGGTAAGTCGAGCGGTGGCTGTACACCACACCTTTCGGGTTTCCTGTCGTGCCACTGGTGTAACACATTGCGGCGGCGCTTCTTTCGTCCAGATCGGGCCAGTCGAACTCGAGCGGTTGGCCGTCCAGTAGATCGTCGTAGCGGATCACGGTCTTGCACGAGGCGGCCAGCGGTGCCACGTCGCCCTCGCCGACGGCCACCACCGTCTGCACCGACGTCAACTCCGGCAGCACCGGGGCCAACAGCGGCACCAGTGACATGTCCACCAGCACAACGCGGTCCTCGGCCTGGTTGGCGATGAACGCGATCTGCTCGCCGGCCAGCCGGATGTTGAGCGTATGCAACACCGCGCCCATGCACGGCGCGGCGAAATAGGCCTCGAGGTGCTCCTGGTTGTTCCACATGAACGTCGCGACGCGATCCCCGTCCGACACCCCGAGTTGGCGCAGGCCGTGAGCGAGCTGCGCCACTCGTGTCCCCAGCTCGCCGTAGCTGATGTCGCGGTACCCGTCGGGAGTCGCGGTCGTGACCCTTCGACTCGAATTCCACCCCGTGCCGTGCCGCAGAATGGCCGTCACGGTCAGCGGAAAGTCCTGCATCGTGCTCTGCATGGCTACTCCCAGAGTTGATGACGCCATGATCGTCGATTCCGCGACGAAATCGGCGAGAAACCGCTAAACGGGCCGCGCCCGAATAGCATCGCGTGGCATGGCGTATCCCAGCTACCCGCCGCCGCTGCCGCCGAAGCCGCCCATCGCGACCACCGATCTCGTCATCTCCATCGGCGCCCTCATCCTCACGGTAGCGTTCGGCGTGGTCGCGGCGGCGATGGGGCTGTTTTCGCTTGCTTTCCTGGATTACTGCCCGCCGGCGACTTGCAGCGCGGAAGGCGCCGTCACCGCCGTCGGGATAGCGCTGCTGGCCGCCTTCGCGATCGGAGTCGTCGGATTGGTGGTGACGGTCATCCAGCTCGTCCGGCGCAAACCCGGATGGCCCTTTGCCGTTGCAACTTTCGTGTTGTGCGCACTCGCGGTCGTGCTGGGAGGCGTCGGGTACGCCATGGCCGTCGGCTGACCCGTGTCGGGCAAAAGCCGCCCCCCGGCCGGGTCTCTTCGCTTACGGTTCCCAGGGTGGAACCAGACCATCTGAAAGCCCCCGAGCTTGTGCCCGTCGAGGCACTGCGCTCGGGGGAACACGTCACCGACGTCAACGGTGGCGGCCAGCATTACATCGTTCTGGAGTCAAAGGATCTCGGCGGCGGTTGCGTCGTCCTGGAACTGGAATCCAAAGCCAATGACCAGCTCCGGGTCATCGAGATGTCGTTTCCCGCCGGCTACGAGATGGGTAGATCACCTCGTCGCATTCTGTGACACGACCATCCATGGGACGCCGAACTTGTCGGCGACCAGGCCCAGGCGCGACGCGAAGGGCGTCGGTGCGATGGGCACCTGCACATTGCCCTCATCGGACAGGCTTGAGAACAGCCGCTCGGCCTCGGCATCCTCGGAGACGGTCAACGACAGCGAAAAGCCGCTGAAGTCGGGTTGGCCTGCGCCCTGGCCGTCGGAGGCGAGCACCGTGGTGTCGCCGATGCGAAGCACCGCGTGCGCGACCTTGTCCTCGAAGCGGGCGAACACCGTGGCGTCGGCGCCGATGGCTTCGCGATAGAACTCGAGGGCCTCTTCGCAGCGGCCTTGGAAGTACACGTAGGGCTCAACACGCATGTCGGCAGGTTAGCCCCTCGCAGGTCAGCCTGTTTTGTATAGAAACGACAGCTGCGCGTCGTCCCGCATGACGCTCGCCGGTGTCTCACCGATGAGGACCTTGAGTGACCGGGTGAGATGTGCCTGGTCGAAGTAACCGGCCTCGTGCACGGTGTCCAGGATGGATGCGCCGTCGCGCAGCAGGTTGGTCGCGTGCCGGGCCCGTTCGATCTGGCGGAACAGCCCGTGCGTCATACCGGTGGTGCGCCGGAAGTGACGTTGGACCGACCGACTGGTGAGTCGTTGTCGGCCGCCGCGTAGAGCAGCCTCTACCACGTCGTCGCGTGCGATCACGCCGCGCCGAGCGAGCCCCTCCACGTAGCGTTCCGCATTCTCAAGGTCCGGCAGCGGCCAGCGGGATCCAAGGAGCACGAACGATCCGTCGGCCGCCACTGGTAGGTCCACGTCGCGGTGATCGATAAGCAGGTGGGTGGGTAGCGCAGGCATGTGCACGCCTAGCCGGAACCGGATCGCGGCCCACTCGCCGTCGGGCGGGCAGTCGATGGTCGTCGCCCGGGTTTCGGGTCCGCGCATCGTCACCACGGTGAGGTCGGCCAGCCGCGTCACCACCAGCTCCAGGTGGCCTGCGGCGACGGAGACGAAGGGCCCGCCGCCATCGCTGCGTCCCCGCCACACTCGTTCGATGTACGGCGAATCCGACGGCCGGTCGCAGAAGCGAAGAAACATTCAGCGGACGCGTTCCTCGAGATGCACAGTCACCTCATCGCCGGCCTCTTTCCCGATGCGCTGACGCAGATCGCTCTTCACGGGCAGTTTGTGGGTGCCGTCGCCGAGCGCCATGAACGAGCTCGCGAACGGTTGGCCGTCGACGGTGCCGCGGACCTTGACCAGTCCGCGGGTACCGAAGAAGGCCGCCGAATCGGGCATGACCACGTAGGTCCAGCCGCCCTTGTTCTCACTTTTCCGTAGTTTCGCGGTGAATTGGCGGTTCAGGGATTCGCTCATGTCTGGTCCTTTCGATGTGTCTGCACACTTATAACGACTCGACGGCGCCCGAAAAGACATCGCGGAATATCGTTTCGACATGAAGCTGTCCCACCAGATGCAGCGGGTCGTGCGCGAACAACGGCTCGGGTTCGTCGCCACCGTCACGCCCGACGGCCTGCCGAATCTGTCGCCGAAGGGCACCACCAGGCTGTGGGACGACGAACGGCTGTTCTTCGCCGATATCGCGTCCCCGGGCACGGTCGCCAACCTGCTCGCCAACCCGCATGTGGAGGTCAACGTCGTCGACCCGATCCTGCGAAAGGGCTTCCGTTTCAAGGGGACAGCGACCGTGTACACCGGCGGCGAGATGTATGACCGCGGGCTGCAGATTCTGCGAGAGCAGGGGTCGGCGACGAACCGCGAGCGGGTGCGGTCCATCGTGGTGATCGACGTGACCGAGGCCGCGCAACTCGTCTCCCCCGCCTACGACGACGGCGCCACCGAGCAGTCGATCGCGCAGCTTTGGCTCGGCCATTACACCGAGCTGCGCCGCCCCGAGTTGCCGCGCGATTGAGGGCGCTGAATGATCCGTCCCAATGAACGCAACCGATGCCCTCGCCCTCGCCGACCTCGACGCCATTGCGCAGGCGCAGCTGGTCGCCTCGGGTGAGCTGTCCGCGACGGAACTGCTGGAGGCCGCGATCGTGCGCCTCGAGGCCAGCCGCGAGCTGAACGCCGTCATCGCCGACCTCTTCGATCGTGGCCGCCAGCAGGCCGCGACGCTCGACGCCTCCGGCGCGGTGCGCAACGGAGGTTCAGGCCCGCTCGCAGGAATTCCGTTCTTGCTCAAGGACCTTGGGGCATCGCTGGCCGGCGCGCCGGAGGCGATGGGTTCGCGCGCGCTGCGCACCCATGTCGCGACCGAGTCGGCCTGGATCGTCGATCGGTACCTCGCCGCGGGGCTGGTGGTGTTCGGCAAGACCAACACTCCCGAATGGGGTAACCACTGCACGACCGAGCCGTCGCTGTTCGGGCCAACGGTGAACCCGTGGTCGCCGTCGATCACGCCGGGTGGTTCCAGTGGCGGGTCGGCTGCGGCGGTGGCGGCGGGCGTCGTTCCCGCCGCGTCGGGTGGTGACGGCACCGGATCGATCCGTGTGCCCGCTTCGTGTTGCGGGCTCGTCGGTCTCAAGCCACGCCGTGGCCGTACTTCCTTCGCGCCTGGCGGGGGCCATGGGCTGGAGGGCTTGGTCAACGAGCACGCCCTCACCCGCACCGTCCGCGATAGCGCCGCGCTGCTCGACGTCGTCGCCGGCTCGGCTCCCGGCGACCCCTACACTGCGCCTGCCCCGAAAGTACCGTTCCTACAAGCGATCACGCGGCAGCCTGAAGCGCAGCGGATTCTGATCGCGACGGCATCGCCGTTTCCAGGGCCGACCACCCACCCTGAGGTCGTCGCTGCCGTCGACCGGACCGGAACGGTGCTCGACGGCCTGGGCCACATCGTCGAGCCCGGCGCCCCGACCATCGACGCCGACACTGTCGCCGACGCCATCGCCGTCCTGCACAACGTCAGCAACGCCCAGTTGCACGCCATCGCGACCGCACACCTCGGGCGCGAGCCCCATGAGGACGAGTTCGAGCCGAGCACCTGGGTGATGGTCCGCGAGGGCTTCACCACCAGCGGGGTCGCCTACGCGGACGCCATCGGCGCGGTGCATGCACAGACGCGCCGCTTCGTCGAAGGCATGAGCGGCCACGATGTGCTGCTCGCGCCCACGTTGCTCACTCCGCCGCCGCCCTACGCGCTGCTGGACCAGCCGCGCGGCACGACGCGGGCCTTCTTTGACGTCGAGTTCGCCACGACGGGTTGGACCTCTCTTGCGAATGTGACTGGCTGGGCGGCGGTCTCGCTGCCGCTCGGCGTCACGTCAGACGGCCTGCCGATCGGTGTCCAGCTGATGGCGCCCGACGAGACGATCCTGCTTCAACTCGCCGCACAACTCGAAACGGCTGCGCCATGGGCAGATCGGTGGCCAAATACATAGTGTGTTGCGCGATATTCGTGAGCTGACCGATTCTCCCGAGGCCTATGCCGCCGAACTGCGCAGGCGATGGGGCGGCCTGTTGAGCTACCGCTACATCGGCCGCAGCTACGCGTCAATGGACCTCGGCCCTGAAGACAACACCGTCACGCTGCGCCACGACATGCGCAACACCACCGGCGGGTTGCTGTTCGCCGTGTTGGGAATCGCGGCACCGGAGAGTGGTCACATGTCCGATCTGGTCGCGGTGCCCAACCCGGTCATCCACTCGTGCCAGATCCTCGACGCCGGCCGCGACGTGCGTCGCATCGAGATCGTTTCGGAAGAACTAAAGGTCGGGCGCCAAATGGGCTACAGCCGCGCGAAGATCGTCGATGCGGATCAGCCCGGCCGGGTGCTCGCTCTGATCGAGGGCCAGGGAGTCAGCATTGGCACACCGCCCGGGGGGCTTGAGCGCATGGAGGCCAATCCGCTCGAGGTGGTCGACTCCCCCGATCTGCCCCCGCTGTGGCAGGTGTTCGGCGGCCACCGTCGGCCCGACGGTCACTGGGGCCTGCCGGAACTCGCGGTGGAGGTCGCCTCGCCCGACGCCGCACTACACATCGGACCCCAGTTCGTCATCCTCGAGACCGCGGCCGTCGACCGGGCAGCCGAGGCCGCAGGCACCGATCGGCTGCAGGGTGTGTCGTCGCACGTGATGTTTCTGGCGCGCGGCAAGACGGGTCCGTTCCGCGTGGAAACCGAACCGATGCCTGGGGCCGACGGCATGCTCGCCGTCCGCACCGTCATGCACGACGAAGGAGTCGACGACCGCATCACGACGGTGGGGTCGTATCTGTTCCGATCGGCCGAATGAGACACTTTGGGCATGCCTGTCGCAATCGCCCGTCCCAAGCTCGAAGGCAACATCGCTGTCGGCGATGACCGTCAGATCGGGTTTGCCGAGTTCGGCGATCCGCAGGGACGCGCCGTCTTCTGGCTGCACGGCACGCCAGGCGCCCGCAGACAGATCCCAACGGAGGCCCGCGTCTACGCCGAGAAACGGCAGATCCGGCTGATCGGGGTCGACCGGCCCGGCATCGGTTCGTCGACGCCGCACCAGTACGACAACGTGTTCGCATTCGCCGATGACCTGCGCACCATCGCCGACACCCTCGGCATCGACAAGATGGAGGTCATCGGCCTCTCGGGTGGTGGCCCCTACACGCTGGCCTGTGCGGCCGCGATGCCCGACCGGGTGGTGGCCGCAGGTGTCATCGGTGGTGTAGCCCCGACGACGGGCTCCGACGGCATTGCCGGAGGTGTGATGGGATCCGTCGGATTGCGGGTGGCGCCGCTGCTGCAAGTGGCAGGCGGTCCGATTGGAGTGGTGGCGAGTGCGCTCATCCGGTTGATACGACCGGTCGGGTCCCCCGCAGTCGACCTGTACGGGCGGGTGTCACCGGAGGCAGACCGCCAACTGCTGGCGCGGCCGGAAATCAAGGCGATGTTCCTCGACGACCTCCTGAACGGCAGCCGCAAGCAGATGGCCGCGCCGTTCGCCGACGTCGTGGTGTTCGCCCGCGACTGGGGTTTCCGGCTCGACGAGGTCAAGGTGCCCGTCCGTTGGTGGCATGGCGACCACGACCACATCGTGCCGTTCGAGCACGGACAGCATGTCGTGGCAAAGCTGCCCGACGTCGAGCTGTATCACCTGCCCGGCGAAAGTCACCTGGCAGGTTTAGGTAGGGCCGAGGAAATCCTGGGCACGATGGTCGGGCTTTGGGACCGCATCGACCAGAAGTGATCGAAGTCGTGCGGCGGGGTGCATCCTCCAGTGGCCTCGATAATGAGGTCGGCGACCTCGCGGGCTTTGGACACGATTGACAGGTGGCTGGCGTCGAGTTCGATGGTTTTCGCGTTCATCCGCTGGGCCATGAACCGCTCGAGGTCGGGATTGATCGTGCGGTCGTTCTTCGATACCGCATAGAACGTGGGCTTGTCACGCCACGCCGCCTGGGTGGTGCGGCCGTTGAACAGTTCATCCGAGATCCTGCCCTGCACCGCATGCAGCGCCCTTGCCCGGGCTGGGGCGACGTCCTGCGCGAAGTCGTTGAGGAAGGCCGACTCGGATAATTGCGCATATCCGTCGCCGCCCTTCACCAGGCCTGCGCTCGCCGGGGGCGTCGCGTACTGCGCTGCCAGCGCGGTGTAGTCCTCGCCGGCGTCAGGTGCGCGGGCGGCGATATACACCAAGGCGGTCACCTTGGGATCGATACCGACCTCGGTGGCGATCATGCCCGAATAGGAGTGGGCGGCAAGCCCCGTCGGCCGTCCATCGGTGCGCCCGCGGGGATGGGCGGTTTTGAAATGTTGGCGAATCGGGGCTGGTGAAGTGTGTGGTCGTGAGTTTTGTCAGTGTCGGTTCGTAACGTTTGCGGCATGTCCGAGCGGGGGTTTCGCCGCACACCTGGCGGGGTGTGCTGGCTCGGCTTGCACCTAGCATGGTGCCCAAAGTACCGGCGCCGGCCGGGCGATCTGCCGGAGCAGATCGCCGGCGAGCATTGGTTGTTGTCGTATTTCGCCGCCTCGGTCGGGTGTGTGTCGGAGTCGACGGTGCGTCGCTATTTCGAGCAGCAGTGGGATGCGGTGGCATCGTGAGACGCGCGAATGTATTTCGGCTGCGCCCGACCGGCCGTCAGCACATCGGGTTGGCGGCGTGTGTGAAATCGCACCGCGAGCTGTACAACGCGGCCTTGCAGGAACGCCGGGATGCCTGGTCGCACAGCAAGACCCGAATCAACTATGGGGATCAGTCCGCGCAGCTCACCGAGATCCGGTCGGTGCGGCCGGATCAAGCGGTGTGGTCGTTCTCGAGCCAGCAGGCCACGCTGCGCCGGCTGAACAAAGCGTTCGCGGGGTTCTTCCGCCGCGTCAAACGCGGCGAGAAAGCGGGTTATCCGCGATTCAAAGGCAAGGCCCGGTTCGACTCGGTGGAGTGGCCCAAGGACGGTGACGGTGCGCGCTGGCTGCCTGAGCGGCGACGGGTGTATCTGCAAGGTGTCGGCGAGGTCAAGGTTGACCTGCACCGCCCGGTTCAGGGCCGGGTGAAGACGATCCAGATCAAGCGCCAAGGCAGGCACTGGATGCTGGTGCTCTCGTGTGATGACGTGCCGACCAATCCGCTACCGGCGACCGGTCGCCAGGCTGGCATCGATGTCGGGATCGTCAGTTTCGCCACCACCAGCGACGGGACACACATCGACAATCCCCGCTGGGGCCGTGCCGCCGCGGACAAGCTGGCTGCGTCACAGCAGCGACTGACCCGCGCCAAACGCCGCTCGAAAAACCGTGAGCGCAAACGGGAAACTGTCTCAGCGCGGCACCGCAAGATCGCCAACCAGCGCAGGGATCTTCACCACAAACAGGCCCGCGCTCTCGTTACACGGTATGACTTGCTGGTGGTCGAGGACCTGCAGATCGCCAACATGCTGCGCCGCGCCAAACCCGTGCCTGACCCCGACGAACCCGGTCAATACCTGCCCAACGGGGCAGCCGCCAAGACCGGACTCAACCGAAGCATCAGTGACGCCGGCTGGGGCCGGTTCATCTCGATTCTGCGCGCCAAAGCGGAAGAAGCTGGGCGCACGTGGATTGAGGTCGACCCCCGGCACACCTCCGATGGCTGCGAAAACTGTGGACACGCAGCACCGGAGAATCGCGTCACCCAAGCGGAATTCGAATGCCAGCGATGCTCGCATCGCGCCCAGGCTGACGAACACGCCGCACGTAACCTCTTACGGGCTGGACTGGCCCTTCACGCGCAAGCCGCGTGAAAAGAAGCCGGCGGCATCCAGCCGTCGGAGAAGTCACCAAAGCCAGTGTGCGACAGGCGAACTCACAGTCCTCGTCCAGCGTGCGCAGCGGATTCTGCACCGAGGCCACGTTGAGTGCGCGGGCCTGTAGGTGCGGAATCACGTCGGACCAGCACGAGCCGTCAGCGTATGCGCCGTGCACCAACACCACGTTGCGGGCCTTGGGCACGGGCCTTGGGCAATGGACCGTCCGGAGGTGCCGCTGACGCGGGGCGGCCGAAGAGGGCAGTAGCGCTGCCAAGGGGTCACCGCGGCGGCGAACGAACGTCGATCCATGCGCGCTCCGTTCCAAAGCGAGTCCGGCTAAGCCTCCCCCAGATCGCTTAATGCCTGCAATCCCAGATCGCATCCACACTGGCTGGTGTGGGACTAGAAGCCGTATCCGAGTACAGCTGGGACGTCGCTCACAAATGCGGCATCGAGGCGCGCCAGAAGGCCGGAGTCGTTAGTGTGCAAGCGGTTTGCACTGGCAAATGACGACGCTTTGTGCGCGCCCAGGTACAGGCTGCCCAGCACATCGAGGTCCATGTGGATGTTGGCCTCGGCGTCGGTCGGTGTGCAGCGGGCACGGCCGTCGCGGATCTGCACCGCGAATCGGCCACCGTCACTGCGGAATCCGTCTGAAACCTCGATCACCGCGGAAACGTCCGCCTGATAGGTGCGCGCCTCGAGCGCGGTCGGGATGTCCATGATGCGCAGCCAGAGATCATCCTCGATGTGCGTAAGACGGGCCAGCCGATGATCCTTCAACAGGTAAGGCAGCGGGTCGCCGGGATGGGTAGCGAAGACGACCTTCTCCATCAGGTCGAGGCCGAGCAGCGCGCGGCACATTGCGACGTGCGCGTCGGCGGTGACCGCCGTCAACTCACCGACCCGTACGAACATCGGGTCGTCACCGAACACCCGGTACAGGGCGTAGCCGTCGGGATGCAGGAACGCGAACCACTCGGTTCCGCCGCGACGGACCGACTCACGGTCGGCCAGTAGCTCGTCCCACAGCGCCTTGGGGCGTATGAGGCCGCCCGGTGTACTCAGCCGCCAGCGCTCGTAGATCTCGGCAAGATCGTCGCGGCGATCGGCAGGCTTGACGATCCGGACACCACCGGGATCGGGAGCCTCGTCGCGGAACTGAGCGAAGCGGCGGTCAACGCTGTACTCCTGCTCGATCGTCGCCGGTCCGTATCCGAAGCGCCCGTAGATCCCGCCTTCGCTGGCTGTCAGGCCCGCGATGGGATATCGCGCGTCGGCAATACGGTTGTGCAACTCGGTGTACATCGCCCGCAGGATGCCGCGGCGGCGGTGGGTCGGCGCGACCGCGACGATGGTCACACCGGCGACGGGCAGGACCGCTCCGCCCGGCACGGTCAGCCGCAGATCGAGGTAGTGGGCCATGCCGACGATGTCGATGCCGTCGCAGGCCAGGACCGTGCCGTCGGTCGGCATCAGCGACCGCCATGTGGTCAACGATTCCGGGTGCCCGAACCTGCCGAAACTGGTGGCGTCCAATAGCGATATTGCAGGCCAATCCGCGTCCGTGGCGGAGCGGATTTCCAGCGCAGTCGAAGTCTCCGAGGCCAGCACAGAACTTGACGGTGCCACAATGCGATGCCCGAGCGCATCCGAATTTCGTGCTCAGCCGATACGGTTGAATCGCACGGAAGGAGCGTGTCATGGCGACCGATCTGACGCTCTATCTCGATGACCAACCCGGCGAGCTGGCCCGGGTCGGCGACGTGCTTGGCAAGGCGGGCGCCAACATCGCCGGCCTGTGTGCGATCACCACAGGCGGAGGGCAGGCCGAGGTGCACATCCTGGTGCAGGACGCGACGTCGGCGTTCGAGGCCCTGCAGGACGCCGGAATCAAGATCGCGGCCGAGCAGGAAGTGATCGTGCTCGATATGGAGGACCGGCCCGGCGCCCTCGGCCAGGTGGCCCACAGACTCGCGGAGGCGAGGGTCAACCTGACCACCGCCTACCTGGCGACCAACACCCGGCTGGTGCTGGCGGCGGACAACCTGGCGGAAGCGAAGGCGGCGCTCAGCTGATCAGCGTTTCAGCCAACCCTGGACCGTGCTCAGTTCCCGCGTGTACGCGGTGAGGTTGTCGTCGTGGTAGAGCGAGCCCCCGCTGATCGCGGCCGTGCCGTGCCAGATCAGCTGCACCCGGGCACCGCCCTTGGTGTAATAGTCGGTGCGATCGACGTTCCTGCGGTGCCACCCGCCGAGTTCGGCGAAATCGGCGACCGTCTGCCGCTCGTCGGTTGCAGTCATCGGCGATCCTCCCGTGGTGCCCCGCATTGGTGGGAGACGATACATCGGCGGTCGCGCTGGAGGTTCGGCGGCTGACTAGGCCGCGGCCTCAACGAACGTGCGTCTACTGCGAAAAAATCGAGCAAAATTCGCGGTGAGCGCACGTTCGGCGCTCGGATGACGGAAAAAGTGTCTACTGAGCGGCCGTCAACCCTTGAGCGCACGTCGCAACATGTGCATGGCGACGGTCGTTGACCGCTCGCGAATATCGGACCGATCGCCGGGCAACCGGATGGTGCGGGTGAACGTCTCGCCGTCGGCGAGTTTGACGGTAAAGCACACCGTGCCGACCGGCTTGTCATCCGTGCCGCCTTCGGGCCCGGCGATTCCGGTGATCGCGATCGCGGTGTCCGCCCCGAAGCGGTTCAACGCGCCGTCGGCCATCGCGTCGGCGACAGGCTCGGACACCGCCCCGTGCGCGGCGATCAGGTCAGGTTCGACCCCGAGCAGCTCGGTCTTCGCCTCGTTCGCATAGGCGACGACACCGCCTGCGACGTAGGCCGACGAACCCGGACGGTCGGTCAGCCGGGCGGCAAGCAGCCCGCCGGTGCAGGATTCGGCCGTCGCGATCCGGCGGCCGGCAAGCATCTGCGCGACCTGGTCGTCGACGAGCGAGCCGTCTTCGGAGAAGATCTCCCGTCCGTGGCGCTCGCGCAGCAGCTCCATGAGCTTCGCGTAGATGCTTGCGGCGTCGGGTTCGTATCGGGTGACCATCTCGACCTCGCCGCGGCGCAGACAGGTGGTGATCTCGAGCCGGTCGAAGCCGTCGACGCTCTGCTCGGCGTCACGCAGCGTGTCGGCCAGACCCGACTCGGGCAGCCCGAACATCCGCACCATGTCCTGGCGGTACGTAGTCCGGCCGGCGATCGCCCGCTGCACGGCATCGGTTTCCACGGCGAGTGGCCACATCGGCTGCAGCTCGCGCGGCGGACCGGGCAACACGACGATTGTCGGCTTGCCCGGCACGACCACCCCCGGAGCGGTGCCCACCGGATTGATCACGTGCGCGCCGACCGGAATCATCGCCTGCTTGCGGTTGGCGGCTCGAACCGCGTCAAGGTCGACATTGTCGAAGCGCGCCATCAAACGCTTGATGATGTCGGCGATCCGATTCTCGAGCGCGTCGTCCAGCACCAGCTCGAGGCCGGCGAATCGGGCGACCGTCGCCACGGTCATGTCGTCGGCGGTCGGGCCGAGACCGCCGCTGGTCACGATCAGGTCCACGCCCTCGTCGGCGAGGAACCGCAGCTGCGCCTCGATATCGCCGGGTCGGTCGCCGCAGATGGTGATGTGGGCCAGTTCGACGCCAAGCTCCAGCAGCCGGTCGGCGATCCACGGGCCGTTGCGGTCTTGGACCCGTCCCGTCAGCACCTCGGTCCCCGTGACAACGATGCCGGCGCGTGCACTCACGTCTGACGACATTACGGCAGGCCGGTAATGTCATTCTCCATGACGGCGCCGAAGTCCCTCCGAGAGCTGTTCGATCAGCTCGGCCTGCAGGAGGTCCCGTCGACGGACGGCACCGTGACCATGGAGATGCCCGTCGATGAGCGAACCGTCAACACCGCCGGTGGGCTTCAGGGCGGCCTGATCGCCACCATGGCGGACGTGACGGCCGGCCAACTCGCCTCGCGCAGCACCTCATTCGGCATGGGCATCGCCACCACCGACTTGTTCATCCGCTATCTGCGTCCCATCAAGGTAGGGCCGGCGCGTGCGGTCGCGCGGATCCTGCGCACTGGCAAGCGGTCTGTGGTGGTGCAGGTGGACATCTATCGCGGTAATGACGACGAGGTGGGGGCTACGGCGACGGTCAACTTCGCTGCGGTGGACTGACGGCCACCACGACGGGTGGCGTGTTGTACCCCGTCACTCTCACCCAGTTGGCGGGCATACCGGTCCATGCCTGCCCCTGAAGTTCGACCGTCTCGCCAGGGAACACGGTCACGTAATTGTCGCTGTACTCGATCGGCAGGATCTCGTCACCGTCGGGCGTGGAGGTGAGCTCGGTGCGCTCGAAGAAGGCGATCCGCTGTGAAGGATTATGCAGGCGGATGGTCACGCGATTGTCGCCTGGGTTAGGCGATTTGGACGCGGTCACGTCCAGCGGCACTTGTGCCATGTTGTTGAGCCCCGTCATGTCGGCCCAACTCGCCTGCTTGAGCTCGAACGCCGAATCGTTGCTCGGATCACCGACGTCGTCGAGTCGCTGCGACTGCCAATACACATTCTCGGAAACCACTTTGCCGGACCAGTCGAGCAATTCGGCGCGCACGAAGAAAACGCTCGAATCACGGGCAAGGCGAGGCAATGTCATCGCCTGCACAACTCCCCCTGGTGTCACGTTGATATTGCCTGCGCTGCGATCGTCGCGCACCCTGCCCTGCAGGTCGTATGCCCGCACTCGCACCGTCAAACCCGTTTGGTCCCTTGGTGTTTGGTTGACGACGGTTATGTTCGCTTGGTCATGGTTGCCCGTCGCGTACGAGTCGAAGACGACCGACAGCGGCCGCAGCCCCTTCTTGGCGCCGTAGTACGCTCCGCCGGGCCGCAGGTAGTAGTCGAATAGGTGCCCGAAGAACGACGGCCAGTGGTTGTTGAGCATCCAGTAGATCGTCATCTTGTGGTTGTCCCAGCCGCCGGCAGCGAACGCCTCGAATTGGGCACGGGTGGCCTCGTAGTGCGCGAGTTGAGCCTTGCGCGCGAACTCCTCCGCACTGTTGGACACCCCGTAACGTCGGTCGACGGCACGCCGAATGCTGGTCAGCTCACCGTTTTTCGGGTTCGAGCCGGCGTGGAAGAACCAGGCATCGTTGATGGGCCACAGTTTGTCGGGTGGGATGAACTTCTTCAGGCTGGCGAACGGCGGGATCTGTTCGTTGTCGCCTTGTTCGGCGGTCGATCCGCGGGTGGCGGCGTAGCGCCCGGAGAACCAGTAGCTCGGTGGTCGCCAGCTGTACGGACCCGCCATCTGAATGCCGTCCCAGTCGCGCTCCCCCGCCTCGTCGGTTGCCAAGGAGGACACCGTGTCGACGGTCGCGTTCTGCCAGTGCAGCTCCGACAGGACGCCGTGGTACTTGGCCAGCACGGCAGGCGGGGCCTTCCCGTCGCTGCCGTTGGCCCACACAAACACTGACGGATGACTACGAAGCCCCTCGATCTGCGAACGAAGGCTGTCTTGTGCGACCCTATTGTCCTCGTCGTTCCACTGATTCCATTTCTCCCACTGATTGCAGCACATCCAGCCGTACATCAGTGGAATACCCATCTCGTCGGCCATCTCCGCGATGTGATCGCCGGGGAACTTGCCCTCGAGTCGAATCATGTTGAGCCCGAGGTCTTTCACGTAACCGAGGATCGCGGCGTCGCGGTTGGAGTCGTTCGCATACAGCAGGTCGGGCGTGTACGCCGCGCCGCGGACCAGGAAGTCCTTGCCGTTGACCTTCAGATAGAAATTTCCGCCCTTGCCGAGTTCGGGGAACTGCTGGTCCTGATCGCGATACTGCTCGACGGAGCGGATGCCGAAGCGCAGATGGCTGGCGTCGACCTGCCGGTTGTATTGCCGGAACTCCAACTGCAGGTCGTAGAGGTTGGGCTGGCCGAGGGTATAGGGCCACCACAGGTCCGGATTCTGCACCGTCAGCTGCGCGAACTTGTCGGGGCTAAAGCTGACCTCGCGCTGCTCTCCCGCGGCGAGCGTGACCGGCTGCTCGAGCTGGACGTCTGGCTTGCCCGGCCGGGTGATCGTCGCCCGCAGAACGCCACGCACCTGTGCGGCAGACGAATTGCGGAGGCTGCTGTAGATCGTCAGCCGCGCGGAGTTCGTTCGCGGGAGCGGAAGTTCGGTGTTGACTGCGGACGAACCGAGGACCACAGCGCCGGACACTTTGAGGTAGACCGGCTTCCAGATGCCCGCATTGCGGTCGGGGACAAACGAATTCCCGTTGGCCGGATTCTTCCCTGGCCCTTGGTAACCGAGATAATTCCAGTTGATCCAGTCATACCAACTGTCGGCCAATTCGACGCCGTCGATATCCTGCAGCGCGCGCTCCGGGGTGACCTTGACGGCCAGCGTGTTGGCCGCTCCCTGGTTCACCCAACGGGAGACGTCGAGTTCGTGGGCGGTGTGCATGCCGACGATCTGGTTGTCGCCCGCGATCAGGTGGCCGTTCAACCAGATCTCGGCGCGGTAGTTGATGCCGGGAAACTCCAACATGTACGTCGTGTGGCCGGCCGGCGCGGTGAATGTGGTGCGGTACCACCAGTCCTGCTTGTAGAGGTCCTGCGGGACCTCGTCGAGCAGATTGGTTCCGTAGTAGAGATTCGGGTAGGTGCCGTCGTCTTGCAGGGTCTGCAGAACGGTCGAAGGCATTCGAGGGATCGCATGCCAGCCGGCTGCCTTGTAGTCCGGCTTGGAGAGGGCCGCCCCGTCTGCCCGGACGTCGCGTGCCGCGACAAGGCTCCAGCCCTGCGCCAGCTCAATCTGTCCCGGCGGCGGTCCTGGCTTGGCGAAGTCCGGGAAGTCCGCCGCACAGAGAAGCAGCAACAAGGCCACCGAGAGCAGGACTCTTAAGACGATGTGCCGAGGCCGTTCAACCGACATCTGCGCCCCGTCCACCGCATCACCGTACCCGCAGCGCGAGGCCCGGGCTCAGCTAGCAGCGCAACGGAATTCGCGCTGGTCACTCCGTGCGCGCCAACACCTCCCGCACCAGCTCCAGGCTGGTGTCGGGATGCAGGAACGCGAATCTACCCACCGTTTCGCCTTCCCATTTCGTCGGCGGGATGAACGCGACTTGGTCCTGGTGTAGTCGCTGGGCCCAGGCGTCGTAGTCCTCGGGTTTCCAGCCCAGCCGACGGAACAGCACCACCCCGAGGTCGGGCTCGCGGATCAGCTCCAACTGCGGCGCGGCCTTGATCAGGTCGGCGGTCTGGACGGCAAGCGACGCGGCGACCTCGATTGCCGCGCGATACGCGTCCAGCCCGTAGACCGCCATCGAGAACCACAGCGGCAGCCCGCGGGCCCGCCGGGTCAGGTGATAGGCGTAATCCGACGGGTTCCACTCGCCGTCGGACGTGTGGATAACGTCGAGATACGACGCGTCCTGGGTGTGGGTGGCCCGGGCCAGCTCGGGGTCCCGGTACAGCAACGCGCAGCAGTCGAACGGTGTGAACAACCACTTGTGTGGGTCGAGAATGAACGAGTCGGCCTGCTCGAGGCCGTTGTACTTCGGCCGCAGCGAGCGGGCGAAGATGCCTGAGCCGCCGTATGCGCCGTCGACGTGGAACCACCAGCCGCGTTCCTTCGCGAGCGCGCCGACACCGGCCAGGTCGTCGACGATGCCTGCGTTCGTCGTGCCCGATGTGCAGACCACGGCGGCGATGTTGGTCGCATCGGGCGGCACCGCATCGCGGACGGTGTCGGCGGTGAGCCGATGGTCGGGGGTGTCGACCACGATTGCGTCCATCTCCAGCAGCCGCAGCGTGTTGACGATCGACGAATGCGCATCCGAGCCGACGACCACGCGCAGCCGGCCGGTGGCACCGCGCTTCTTGGCCGTCTCTCGCGCCACGGCCAGGGCCGACAGGTTGCCTGCCGATCCACCCGAGACGAAGCATCCACCGGTCGTCGTCGGCAGGCCCGCCTCATGCGCGATCACCCGCAGCACGCTGTTCTCCGCGGCGATCGCTCCCGAGGCCTCCAGCCAGGAGATCCCTTGGATCGAGGCGCAAGACACCAGCATGTCGAACAGCAGGCTGGCCTTGGTCGGGGCGGCCGGGATGAAGCCGAGGAACCGCGGGCTGTCCGCCGAGATCACGCTCGGTGCGATCACCGAGGTGTAGACGCCGAGCACCTCGTCGGGCAGACGCGGCCTGTCGCGGATCACGCCGTCGAGCCGTTCGTATAGCTCGTCGGCGGCCAGTACCCCCTTGTCGAGTGGCACAGGATTCATTCGCAGGCGGTTCTCGGCGTAGGCGAGCACGCTGCGCACCATCTGCTCAGTGGTTTGGTCGACCTCGTGCATGGCTGAAGTCTTGCACCGCCCGGGATTCCGGTCGGGCACAACGGGAGAATGACTCTGCGCCTACGGCGCGGAAGTGCGCTTGCCGGTCAGAGCTTGTGCGGAACGTCGTTGACCAGTCCGCCGTCCATCACGAACTCCGCGCCGGTGGCGTAACGGGATTCGTCGCTGGCGAGGAAGACCACAAACGTCGAGACCTCTTCGGACTGGCCGGGCCGCCCCAGCGGGATGGTGAGCATGTTGTCGGGGAAGTGCTTGGTCATCGGGGTACGGATGAAGCCGGGGTGGATGGAGTTCACCCGGATCTGATGCGACCCGAGTTCCAGTGCCGCCGACTTGGACAGGCCTCGCACCGCCCACTTGGAGGCCACGTACGGATGCACCATGACGGCGCCGCGCATGCCCTCGATCGAGGAGACGTTGATGATCGATCCGCCGCCCGCCTCCTTCATCGCCTCGACGGAGGCCTGCATGCCAAGGAACGTGCCCGTCAGGTTGACGTCGATGACCTTCTGCCACTTCGCCATGTCGAACTTGCCGATCTGGCCGAGCGCGACGATGCCGGCGTTGTTCACCAGAACGTTGAGCCTGCCGAACTCGTTCACGGCGGTGGCGACTGCGGCGTCCCACTCGTCGGCCTGAGTGACGTCGAGGTGGACATAGCGTGCGGCGTCACCGATCTCGTCGGCCAGCGCCTTGCCTTCTTCGTCGAGGATGTCGCCGATGACCACCTTGGCGCCCTCGGCGACCAGCGCCCGCGCATGCTCGGCACCCATCCCCCGAGCGCCGCCACTGATCAGTGCAACTTTTCCGTCCACGCGTCCCATGACGGGTCAGGCTACCTTGCCCCGCGTGCTACAACCCGCGTGCTACAAGTAGAACCTGTTCCAGTCTGTGAAAGGGAAACTCCATGACTGAATCGCAGGCCGGGCCAATCCGTGTCGCGCTGATCGGGACCGGCAATTGCGGCAGCCTCGCGTTGAAGCAACTGGTGAACGACGCGCGCTTCGACCTGACCGGGGTCTGGGTGTCGTCGCACGCCAAGGTGGGCAAGGACGCAGGCGAGCTGGCTGGGCTTGACGTGACGGTCGGTGTTGCCGCGACCAATGACCTGGACGCGATCATCGCGGCCAAGCCCGACTGCATCGTGTACTGCGCGATGGGCGACACCCGGCTGCCGGAGGCGATGGCTGACGTTCGGCGCATCCTCGCCGCGGGTATCGACGTGGTGGGGTCGGGGCTCGGGGTGTTGCAGTATCCGTGGCAGGTGATTCCCGACAAGTACATCGAACGGATCGAAGATGCTGCGCGAGAAGGTAATTCGACAGTGTTCATGACGGGGGTCGATCCGGGATTCGCGACGGACCTGCTGCCCTTCGCGTTGGCCGGTACGTGCCAGAGCATCGAGCAGGTGCGCACCATGGAGATCGCCGACTACGCGACCTATGACGGGGCGACGGTGATGTTCGACGTCATGGGCTTCGGCAATCAGATCGGCGACTTCCCGATGTTGTTCCAGCCGGGCGTGCTCAGCATCGCCTGGGGCACGGCCATCCGGCAGCTCGCAGCTGGCCTCGGCATCGAGGTGGACGAGATCAGGGATTCTGTCGAACAGGAGCCTGCGCCGGAGAACTTCGACGTCGCTGTTGGTCACATCGCCAAGGGCACCGTGGCGGCGCTGCGCTTCCAGATCGAGGGCATGGTCAAGGGCAAGCCGGTAATCGTCATCGAGCACGTCACCCGGCTGCGGGGTGACCTGCGACCGGACTGGGCCCAGCCCGCGCAACCCGGCGGGTCGTACCGCGTCGAGATCATCGGCGAGCCGTGCTACACCATGGACGTTTGCCCGACGAGTCGCAGCGGTGACCACAACTACGCGGCCATCCTCGCGGCGGCGGGGCGGATCGTGAACGCCATCCCGGACGTTGTCGCGGCAGCGCCCGGCATCCGGACCACGCTCGACCTGCCGCTGGTTACCGGAAAAGGGTTGTACACCAACTAGTTAGGCTGGGGGCATGAGTTCGCTGCCGTCGCCGCCGCACACCGTCGCGGAGATCGGCGCGAGCACGCCTGGCCCGCAGGTCGGGGCGTTCTTCGATCTGGACGGCACACTGGTCGACGGGTTTACCGCGACCGCACATGCCGGTGACCGGATTCGGCGCAGGCAAGCGCGGATCGGCGAGGTGCTGGGGGTCATCGAGGCGTCGATGCGATACCGATTCGGCCGGATGCAGTTCGAGCGGCTGATGACCAGGGCGGCCGGTTATCTGCGGGGTGAATCCCTTGCCGAACTCGACGAAGTCGGCGAGCGGCTGTTTGTCGAACGCGTGTCCTCCCGCGTCTTTCCCTACATGCACGAGGTGGTGCGTGCGCATCAGCAGCGGGGCCACACCGTGGTGTTGAGCTCGTCGGCGCTAACCATCCACGCCGAACCCGTTGCCCGCTACCTGGAGATCACCCACGTGCTGTGCAACCATTTCGAGCTCGACGATCGGGGTCAGCTCACCGGGCGGATAGCCAGGCCGGTCATCTGGGGAGCAAACAAGGCCAAAGCGGTCCGACGGTTCTGCGACGAAAACGACGTCGACCTGCAGCGCAGCTACTTCTACGCCGATGGCAACGAAGATGTCGCGTTGATGAAGCTGGTCGGGAACCCCCGGCCGGTGAATCCGCGCCCCGGTCTCGCCGCGATGGCCGTTACCGAAAGCTGGCCGGTGCTGCGGGTTGTCGGGGCCGACGGCCCCAGGCGCCGATCGCGCCGGTTGATAGGTTACGGGTCGGCGATGCTTCGGGCGATTGTCCCCAGCGCGCAGCGGCGCAACTGATCTAGGTCCGCTTGATCGTCGCGAGCCAGGCCGGTGCGCCGTTGTCGTCGTGGAATCTCGTGTGAATCCGCTCCGGTTCGATCGCGGCGACATTCCATCCATCGCTCGGCTCGAACGCCGCCCTCAGCTCGTCCTGATTGACGGGATGTGGGCCAGCGCAGGGACCATCGTCACTGAAGCACAGCACATACAGGGTTCCACCCTGCTCGGTCACCGACGCGACGCTCGCCACGTATCCGCGACGCTCGTCGCCGTCGAACGTGTGGAACAGTCCGCAGTCCAGCACCGTGGAAAACCTGCGCCCCAAACGCTCCAGCTCTAACGCGTCCGCCGCGGCGAAGTCAATCTCGATCCCACGGCCGTCGGCCTTCTCTCGAGCGATCGCCAGTGCCGTCTCAGCTACGTCGACGCCCAGCACCGACAGCCCAAGAGCGGCGACGTGAAGAGCGTTGTCGCCCGTCCCGCAGCCGGCATCGAGCACCGACCCTGCGAATCCGCCGCCGGATGCCAAACGCACTATTGCCGGCTGCGGCCGGCCGATATCCCAAGGCGCAGGGCCGTCGTGATATGACGCATCCCAGGGCAGGCCCGTCATCCGTTCGTGACTGGTTGGGGGCCGACCACCGAACGGTTCGTCAGACAACTTCGGCCCCTTCCTGCAATTGATCTCGCAACCTCCATAGTGGCACGTTCGCGCGCTACCCAGCCGACCTAGACACACGAGAAGTGTCTCTGCGCAACAGGACTGCACACCTCGGCCTCTACGACACGCTCGCCGATTGGGAGGCCGAATCGCCCTGCGAGGCATAGCCGTCGACCGCGTGTCGTTGCATCACGCATGACCGCACCCGTTGCTCAGCGTCAGTTTGGCGTCATGCTCTACCCCGATCAGCCGATCGGCGTGCTGATCGAGCGAATCAAATGGCTGGAGGAACTCGGCCTCGACCAAGTATTCCTGCCCGACCACAGCGCCAATCTGAAGAATCGCCGGGGGCCGTGGTTCGACAGCTGGGCGATTCTCGCCGCGGCCGCCGTGAATACGACGCGTATCCGGCTCGGGATGCTCGTCGCCAATCAAATCCTGCGGCCGCCAGCGCAGCTGGCCAAGCAGGCCGTCACCGTCGACCATCTGTCACGTGCGCGTTTCGAGCTCGGCATCGGCGCAGGCATCTTCGACTGGGACCACCTCAGTGTCGGCGAACAGCCATGGTCTGCAAAGGAACGCGCGCTGCGTTTCACGGACTACGTCGCGATCGTTGACGGCCTGCTTCACCATGACGGCGATTCGTTCAACTACACCGGAAACCGGCTGTGGGTCCAGGATGTGACGGCGGTGCCCGGTCCCCTGCAGTCCCCTGGGCTGCCGATCATCGTCGGCGGCCAATCCCCGACCGTGATTCGCGTCGCCGCCGAACACGCCGACGTCTGGAACACCCACGGCCGGCCGGGCGCCTCCGCCGATGAAGTACTGACCGCCACCGCGGAGCAATCCCGCAGGCTTGACGAGCTGGCCGCGGCGGCCGGTCGCGACCCCGCGTCGATACGACGCTCGTACACCCTCTTCGGTCCGTGGGACCCGCGGGCAGGGCGCTACTCCTACGACGACGTGTTCGAGAGTTTCAGTGCGATCGGCATTAGCGATTTCGTCCTCGACTGGCCGGACGAGGACGATCTGCACACCTTCGAAGCCGCAGCGCGCGACGCCCTTCCCGGATGGCGCCGAGGCGCCTAAGCTAAACTAGAACACGTTTCAGTTCGGCGAGCGCCCCATCCGAGGAGCAGGCATGCACACCCCCATCTGCGACGAGCTCAATATCGAGTTCCCGATCTTCGCGTTCACCCACTGCCGTGACGTGGTCGTCGCCGTGAGCAAGGCCGGCGGCTTCGGCGTGCTCGGGGCGGTCGGCTTCACGCCCGAACAGCTCGAGATCGAGCTCGCCTGGATCGACGAGAACATCGGCGACCACCCCTACGGCGTCGACATCGTGATCCCGAACAAGTACGAGGGCATGGACTCCACCGACCTGTCTCCCGAGGTGCTCAAGAAGACGCTCAACGCGTTGGTGCCGCAGGAGCACATCGACTTCGCCAAGAAGATCCTCGCCGACCACGGCGTTCCGGTCGACCACAGCGACGACGATGCGCTGCAGCTCCTTGGCTGGACCGAGGCGACCGCGACGCCGCAGGTCGAGGTCGCGCTTCGGCACCCGAAGATGACGCTGATCGCCAACGCGCTCGGCACACCGCCTGCGGAAATGATCAAGCACATCCACGAATCCGGCCGCAAGGTCGCGGCGCTGTGCGGTTCGCCGTCCCAGGCGCGCAAGCACGCCGACGCCGGCGTCGACATCATCATCGCCCAGGGCGGCGAGGCGGGCGGACACTGCGGCGAGGTCGGCTCGATCGTGCTGTGGCCGCAGGTCATCAAGGAGGTCGCGCCGGTACCTGTGCTCGCGGCCGGCGGCATCGGCAGTGGCCAGCAGATCGCCGCGGCGCTGGCCCTTGGCGCGCAGGGCGCGTGGACGGGCTCCCAGTGGCTGATGGTCGAGGAATCCGAGCACACCGCCGTCCAGCACGCGGCCTACGCCAAGGCATCCAGCCGCGACACCGTGCGCAGCCGCTCGTTCACCGGCAAGCCGGCCCGGATGCTGCGCAACGACTGGACCGAAGCCTGGGAGCAGCCGGACAACCCCAAGCCGCTCGGCATGCCGCTGCAGTACATGGTGTCCGGCATGGCCGTCGCCGCCACCCACAAGTATCCGAACGAGAGCGTCGACGTCGCGTTCAATCCGATCGGCCAGGTCGTGGGTCAGTTCACCAAGGTCGAGAAGTCCTCTGCGGTCATCCAGCGCTGGGTGCAGGAGTACCTCGAGGCCACCAACACCCTGAACGAACTCAACGAGGCGGCCACCGTCTGATCGCGGCCGCTTGCGGCGGCTTCCTGCTCGCCGTGCTGTGGATGGACCTGATCTTCGACAGTCAGGTCCTTCGCCATCGCGGCGCTGACGAACTACCCGAGCCGGTCATCGCGTCGATCGCCGGCTATTACCACCGCGCGACGACGACGTCACGCCCGATGAGTCTTCTCATCGCGCTCGTGATGGTGATCCTGTTGGCGGCGTTGGGATTTCACGCATTACGCGGCGACGATCCCGGGTGGCTGGTGGTCGCTTCGGCGGTACTGGCCGGCGTTCCGATCGTGCTGGCGATGGTCCGAACCGTCCCGAACGCGGTACGGCTCGGCAACCGCGTCGGCACACCGGCCGAACAATCGCTCCTCGCGCGATCGATCTGCCGTGATCATCTGGTTTGCATGGCAAGCATGTCGGCGTTTCTCGCCGTTTGGATCGCGTCAACGTAACTGCGGATGGTCAGCTGTGCTTCGGCCCCTAGAACTGCACCGCTCGATTATGTAAGGTGACATACATAGACGGGTCGGACGAAGGGATCCTAGACTCATGCCCAGCCCCCGCGAGCGGATGGTGATCTCAGCCGCGCTTCTGATCCGGGAACGTGGCGCGCAACCGACCGCGATCGCCGACGTTCTCGAGCACAGCGGCGCCCCGCGTGGGTCGGCCTATCACTACTTCCCCGGCGGCCGCACTCAATTGCTCTGCGAAGCAATCGATTACGCCGGCGAATACATCGCGGCGCGCATCGCCGATGCAAAGAGCGGTCTCGACGTCCTCGACGACCTCGTCGCCAACTACCGCAGGCAACTGGTCCGCTCGGAGTACCGCGCGGGCTGTCCCGTCGTCGCCGTGGCGGTGGAAGCCGGCGACCCCGACAAGCAGGACCAGGCAACGCCGGTGATCGACCGCGCGGCGGCGGTCTTCGGGCGCTGGACGGACCTGATCGCTGCGCGTCTGGTGGCAGACGGCGTTTCCGCGGCGCGTGCCGAAGAGCTCGCGATGCTCTCCACCACCTCGATCGAGGGGGCGATCGTCGTCGCCCGCGCCTCCCGCGATCTCAAGCCCCTCGACCTTGTCCACGGCCAGTTGCGCGATCTGGTGCAGGCCGAGCTGTCTGAAAGACATCTCACGAAGTTAAAAGTCAAGCCGCGAGGAGGAGAGGAGGTGGAAAGGCCAGGTGTTCGTCGTAGAGCTGGCCGGTCTGAAGGCAGTGGTGGAGTTGACCGAGGAACTTGTTGAACAGGTGCCGTTGGGCTTGATGGTTCCAGTCTCCGGCGGCGCGGCGGGCGTCGAAGTGGCGGCGCGCGCCGGGCGAGGCCCGCAGCGACGACAGGGCCCAGATCGGCCCGACGGCGGCCAGGCGCCGATTCTTGATATGGCGGTGCAGCACAACGGTTTTCTTGCCGCTGGCGCGGGTGATAGGCGCGGATCCGGCGAACGCCTTCAATCCGCGCGCATCGGCGAAGCGGGTGCGGTCATCGCCGATCTCGCCCAGCACCCGGGCGCCAGCGAGCTTTCCCAGGCCGGGGAAGCTGGTGATGATCTCGGCGTCCGGGTGCTGGTCAAAATGGGCGATCGCCGCCTCGGCGAGATCAGCGGCGGCGGTGCAGGCAGCGTCGAACTGACCCAGCAGTGCGGACAGTTGGATGCCCATCGCGTTCTCCACCGTGGGTGGTTGGTGCAGGTAGGTGTCGGTGAAGACTTCGCGCAGGCGTTCGACGTCGCGGTCGAGATGGCGTTGGCGGCCGGCTTTGACCAGCAGCCGGCGCAGCCGAGCAGGGGTCAGCTTCACCGCCTGCGCCGGGGTCGGTGCAGCGGCCAAGATGGTGCGTGCGTCGCGACGGGCCAGTCCACCTTCGGACAGCCCGGCGAACGCGGTCAGCGCGGCCGGGTAGAAGTCTTTGAGCAGGTCGCGGATCTGATTGCCGATCTGCTGACGCGCCCACACCGCGTCTTGTTGGGCCCTGGCCAGCACCCGGATGGCTTGGGCCAGTTCGGTGTCGGCGGGCAGCGGTCGGTGCGCGCCGGGGTCGGTGCGCACGATATTGGCCAGCAGCACGGCGTCGGTGGCATCGGATTTGGCCCCCGACACCGCATATCGTGCCCGATACCGCGATGCCGCCAGCGGATTGATCGGATAGATCACCCGGCCGGTCTCGCGCAGGGCGGCCACCCACAGGCCGCGATCGGTTTCGATCCCCACCGGGATCGGATACGCGGCGCTGTCACCGGCCTCGGCCAGCAACGTCAACAGAGCCGCGAACCCGGCAGCATCGTTGCTGACCCGCCCGCGGGCCACCACACGCCCGTCGTCGTCGACGACGGCGACATCGTGATGTTCAGTGGCCCAATCGATTCCACAAAACAAGCCCAAGGTGTCACTACTCCTTCGATCGATGGTTGTGCCGTTACCGGTGGACTCACGCGGCGCCCTAATCGTGGGACTCTCAGGTCCGTCATCTCACTAGCCGTCCGTGACTCCAGCACGCCGCAGGACTTCGTTCTGTCGAAGAGCTCAAGGCTCGGGAACAACCATCGGGAAGTCAACCCTGCGGCGGGCTCGGGCAACGGAATCCCACCACCATCAGACAGAGTCTGCCGCCAGGCGCGCCGTTCTTTCAGAAGTCGTCGAACGACGGGAAACACCAGGGCATCACCCGGGCGGCAGACCCACCAGGAACAGACCCGCTCAACGACCGGGAACCCATCCCTACTAAACGATTA
>CAWJDL010000008.1:0-26920 GCA_963841555.1 uncultured Actinomycetota bacterium | reverse complement strand
AAGAAGGTCATCGTGGTGGCCGGCCGGCTCGTGAACATCGTCGTGTAGCTAGGCCCAGCCGAGCTGGCGCATTGTCGGGCAGGATCGTCATCAGGCCCTTCATCCACTCGGTGTACGCCTCGAGGGTTGTCACATCGGCCAGGGCGTCTGTCTGCGCGGCGCGGTTTCCGCGATCGAGCTCATCAGCGAATTGTGCGCACCCAGGAGCGCTCACCGCTCCTGAGACTCAGCAGAGCGCTCACCGCTCCCAAATGCACACAAATCACGTTGGGCGGACGACGACCTCGTGGATGTGCGCGTCGGGCGGCGCATTCACCGCGTCGGCGACCACCTTCGCGACGGTCTCGGGCTGCAGGTACCGCGACGAGTCATAGTCCCCGCCTTCGTATGCGACCAGGCCCTCCTGCATGACCGTGGCGATCCGTCCTGGGTGCACCGATGTGACCCGAAGCGACCGCTCGTCGTTGCGCAGCGAATCCGCGAACCCGCGCAGCGCGAACTTGCTCGCCGAATACGACGCCAGGCCGGGCGACGCATTGATACCGGCTCCGGAGTTGATGAACACGACGTGGCCGCCGGCGGCGCGCAGTGCGGGCAGCAAGGCCAGTGTGAGCGCAACCGCGCCAACAACATTGACCGCCATGGTGGCCTGCCACTCGTCGACCGTCGACTCGGCGACGCGTCCCGGGTAGGCCACACCCGCGTTGTGGATCAGCACGTCGAGTTCGACGATCGGCTCGACGACCGCCGGAATGTCGTCGACATCTCCGAGATCGATCGGCCAGGTGGTGGCGCCGAACTGCTCGGCGACCTCGTCGAGCCGGGCCGACGGTCGGCCCGCGAGGAACAGTGTGTGGGTGGGCGCCAGCGCGGTGGCGATGGCGGATCCGAGCCCGCCTGCCGCCCCAGTGATCATCGCGGTCGGCATGTCGCCACCCTATCGACCTGCAAGTAATGCCTGCCCGTCGCATGATGGACACAATGCCTGACCACAACTTCGCTCCGACACAGCTCGCTGCCCGCGCCGCATACCTGCTGCGCGGCAACGACCTGGGCGTGATGACCACCGCCGCGCCGGCGCTGTACCCGCACATGTGGAGCTGGGACGCGGCCTTCGTGGCGATCGGCCTGGCCCCGCTGAGTGTCGAGCGGGCCGTCGTCGAGCTGGACACGCTGCTTTCGGCGCAGTGGACCAACGGCATGATCCCGCACATCGTCTTCGCCAACGGGGTCGACGGGTATTTCCCTGGGCCTGCGCGGTGGGCGACGTCGGCGCTGGCCGCTCACGCGCCACGTACCCGGCATACGTCGGGCATCACCCAGCCGCCCGTGCACGCGATCGCGGTGCAACGCATCCTCGACCACGCCCGCACCCGCGGCCGGTCCACCCGCGCCGTCGCCGAGGCGTTCCTCGACCGCAGGTGGGCCGACCTGGTCCGGTGGCACCGGTGGCTCGCCGAAGCGCGTGATCAGCACGAGCACGGCCGTGTCACGCTGTACCACGGCTGGGAATCCGGCATGGACAACTCGCCGCGCTGGGATAGCGCCTACGCCAACGTGATTCCCGGCAACGTGCCGGAGTACGAGCGCGAGGACAACACCATCGTCACCGACGCCAGCCAGCGGCCGAGCGACATCGAATACGAGCGGTATCTGTGGTTGCTGGAGGAGATGAAGGCCGCCCGCTACGACGACGAGCTGTTGCCGAAGGTGATGAGCTTCGCCGTCGAGGACGTGTTCGTCTCGGCCATCCTCTCGGTTGCATGCGATGTGCTCGCCGAGATCGGCGAGGACTACAAGCGGCCCCATGCTGACGTCAAGGACCTGTACGCGTGGGGAGAACGGTTCCGCGCAGGCGTCGTTCGAACCACCGACGAACGCACCGGCGCCGCAAGGGATTTCGATGTTCGAACCGAGCGTTGGGTGGCGACCGAGACCGTCGCGCAGTTCGCTCCGCTGCTGTGCGGCGGACTGCCGCACGACAAGGAACGTGCGCTGCTGCGGTTGTTGGAGGGCCCTCGGTTCTGCGGGCATCCGGATCTCAAGTACGCGCTGATCCCGTCGACGTCACCGGTGTCGCGGGACTTCCGCTCACGCGAGTACTGGCGCGGACCGGTGTGGCCGGTGATGACGTGGCTGTTCTCCTGGTCGTTCGCGCGCCGCGGCTGGGCCGAACGCGCGTTGATGCTCAAACGTGAAGGGCTCAGACAGGCCAGCGACGGGACGTTCGCGGAGTACTACGAACCGTTCACCGGGGAACCGCTCGGCAGCATGCAGCAGTCGTGGACCGCCGCCGCGGTGCTCGATTGGCTCGGTTGATCCGGCCTATTCGGCCAGTCGCTCGAGCGGGACCAGCGCCTTGGTCAGCGTCTCAAGGTCCTCGGGGCTGAGTTTCGCCAGCAGCGTGGCCAGCTGCGCCCGGCGCGCGGCCAGCGATTCGCGGTGCTGGGACAAGCCCTTTGGCGTGATGTCGACGAGTACGGCCCGCAGATCCGACGGGTCGCGGGAGCGCTTCACCAGCCCCAGTTTTTCCAGCCGGCGGATTGCCACGGTGGTGGTGGGTGTGCGCACGCGCTCGTGGGCGGCAAGGTCCGTCATCCGGATGGGGCCCTGGTCGAGCAGTGTCAGCAGAATCGACAGTTGGGCGAGTGTGAGGTCGCCCGCGACCGTCCGGTTGGTGTCGCCGCGGCGCAGCACAGAGAAGACTTTGGACAGCACACGCTGCAGTTCTCCGGCGAGCTCGCCCACCTGCGATTCGGTCCCCACCATAATTCGCCAGTCTAACCTGTCGGCGGCTGCCACACGCGAATGCGCGTCAATTAACCTCACAAAACTTGCGACAGGAACCGGCGCAGCCGATCCGTCTCGGCAGCATCGAAGATTTGCTCCGGTGGGCCCGACTCGACCACCTGACCGTGATCCATGAACACCACCGCATCCGACGTCGAGCGGGCGAACCCCATCTCGTGCGTGACGACCACCATCGTCATGCCGTCCGAGCCAAGTTCGGCGATGAGCGCCAGGATGCCCTTGACCAACTCAGGATCCAGCGCCGAGGTGGCCTCGTCGAAGAACATCACTTGCGGCGACATCGCCAGCGCCCTGGCGACCGCCACCCGTTGTTGTTGCCCGCCCGACAGCGTGCCGGGTCGCACGTCGGCCTTCTGCCGCAGCCCCACCCGGTCCAACTGCTCCAGTCCCAATTCTCGCGCCCGCTTGGCTCCGAGTCGCTTGAGCTTGCGCGGCGCCAGCGTCACGTTGTCCAGCACGCTGCGGTGCGGGAACAGGTTGAAGTGCTGGAACACCATGCCGATGCGCTGCCGCAGATGATCGGGGTTGTCGGCCAGCACGGACCGTCCGTCGAGCAGGATGTCTCCACGATCGGGTTCGTAGAGCCGGTTCAACGTCCGCAGCAGCGTCGACTTTCCCGACCCCGACGGCCCGATCACCGCCGCAGTAGTGCCCGCGGGCACGTCGATGTCGACCCCACGCAGCACGGCGTTCGGGCCGAATGCCAGGTGAATGTCGGTGGCGCTCAACGACACTGGTTCGGCGGCCAGCGACACCGGATCAGCCATCAGATCATCTCCTGGGACGTGGACAGCTCAAGCGGGTCTTCCTCCGCGGGTTTTCGGCCGCGCCGCAGCCGGGTGTCGATGAAGTTGACCAGATGCGTCAGCGGCACCGTCAACAAGAGATAGAACAAACCCGCGGCCACCAGGGGTGACAGGTTGCCGGTCTGCGCGTTCAGGTCGCGGCCGACTTGGAACAATTCCCGCTGATTGGCCACCAGGCCAAGGAAGTACACCAGCGATGACGCCTTCAACAGCGAGATGAACTGGTTCATCAAAGCGGGCAGTACCCGCCGCACGCCCTGCGGCACCACCACCAGACGCATCGACGACGAATAGCTGAAGCCGAGGGCTCGCGACGCCTCCAGCTGCCCGGGCTCCACGCTCTGGATGCCCGACCGGAAGATCTCGCCGACGTAGGCCGCCGCCATCAGTCCGAGCGCGGCGATGCCAAGCGGATACGGGTTGTTACCCGTCAAGCCGCCGACTATCGGCCCGACGCCCAGCCCGATCAGCAGGATGATCACCACTTCGGGCAGCCCGCGGAAGATGTCGGTGTACACCCGCGCAGGCCACCGCAGCCAGCGGGACCGGGAGATGCCTGCGACGGCGAGCGCCATGCCGAGGACCAGGCCAATCACAGAAGCGCTGACGGTCAGGATCAGCGTGTTCGGCAGCCCGGTCTTGAACAGGTCGGGGATGGCCTGCTTGTAGAGATCCCAGTTCAGAAACGAGTCCTTGAGTTGCGACAGCGTGGACTTCGGCGCTGCGGCTTGGGAAGCCGGCTGCTGGTGTTCTGCCGCGATGGCGGCGAAGTCAGGCAGCTGCGGCGCGGGCGCCGCCTTCGACCCCGGCTTCCATCCCGGCGGCAATGCGCGCGGCACCCAATCGGAGTACAGCCGTGCCCAGGTGCCGTCGGCGATGATCGCATCCAACCCGGAGTTCAAGGCGTCGATGAGCGGCTGGTTCTCCTTGGCGACCGCCCACGCCACGAAATTGTCCAAGCTGAAGGTGTTTTCGATGATCTGCGCGGGATCGCCAGGCTGCACGGTGCCCTGCGCCTGCTGCGACGGCGCCACCCATGCATCGATCTGGCGCGTCTTGAGGCTGGCGTAGACGGTGTTGTAGTCGGGGAACTTCACCGGCTCCAGGTGCAGGGTGTCGACGACGTACGCCTCCTGCACGGTGCCCTGCACGACGCCGATGCGCTGGCCGGCCGCCAGCTTTTCGAAGCTGGTGATGGCAGATCCGGACGGCACCACTAGCGAGAAATAGCCGAAGTCGTACCCGTTGGTGAACCCGACGGTGCGACGGCGCGCGTCGGTGGTGGTGATCGACGACGACCCGACGTCGAAGCGGCGCGACGCCACTTGGGCGAGCAGCCCGGAGAACTCGGTGCCGACGAAGTTGATCTTGCAGCCCCAGCTTGTCGGCGATCGCGCGCAACAGCTCGTTGTCGAAGCCCGTGAACTGACCGGACGAGTCGATGCAGATGCTCGGAGGCGCATCTGAGAGCGTGCCGACGGTCAGTGTGCCCGGCGCAGTCAGGCCAAGTGCGTTGACGTTGATGGCGGTCAACGGTTCGACCGTCGCGGTCGTGTATTTATCGGCGCCGGGACCCTGGGCGGCGGCGGCGAGGTTGGTCGGCAGAGCGCTGGCGCTCTCGACTCCTGGCGGGGCGCACTGGTCGACATTGGCGCCGGCAGGCGCCGCGAGACCCATGCTCGAGATCAGCAGAGCGACCAACGCCAGCACGAAGACTTTTACGAGCCGCATTCAAAGCAAAGTAGTGGGCACCGCCGTTACGGCAGCGGCTTCGGCTCAATCAGAACGCAATCGCGCCGGACGGACGGAAGACGCCGCGTCGCACCAGTTCGCCGAGCATGATCCTGGCCATCACCTCGGACCGCTCGCCGCATGCCGCGCGGGCGCCGTCGGGGTCGCTCCGGAGGATTGCCGCGGTCTCGGCCTCGTAGAACGGAAGGATCTCGTCGTGGTTGTTGAGGTAGGACAACCAGAACGCGCGAGGGATGAATGTCTGCGATGCACGGATCGCGGCCTGCAACCGCGGGCCGGCGTATTCGTCATTAATGACATTGCGGAACTTCCAGGCCGTCTCCTGAAATGTGCGTGACTCTTTGCTACCGCGCATGGCGTCGTTCAACACGGCTAGCTGGTCGAGGATTCGCGGAAGGCCATCGACGGCGGCGCGGGCCGACGCGATGCCGCTCAACAACCCGTACAGCTCATGGTGTTCTCGCACGACGGACTCGTCGAATCGCTCGACGTACGCGCCGCGGTGGTACTGGGTGGACAGGATGCCGTCATGCTCGAGCTGGACTACAGCCTCCTGGATTGGCACGCGGCTGAGCCCGAGCTCCTGCGCGATCTCGTTGCGATCGACCCGATCCCCCGAGCGAAGTTTGCCGGTCAGTACCAAGTTGACGACATGCGAGACCACGAGGTCTTTTTCTTTGACCCCATACTTCTTGGGCATGGCGCGCAAAGCATCTCACGTACCCGTCGCAGCGGGAGCCGTTCCGCCAGTTCAGCTTCCATTCAATTGTTGGCGGCCCCGCCACCGGCACAGCGCCTCGGCCTGCGTCAGGTCGTAGTCGGGTCCGTTGACTCCGACGGTCAGCATCGTCACCCCGAGCTCGACGAACGCGTCGGCTTCGGCCAGCAGCTCGTCGAGGCTGTTTCCCTGCACGCCGGCTGAGCGCTCGATGGTCGCCGGGTCGCGGCCGACGTCCGCGCAGTGCCTCGCCAGGATCTCCGCCTTCGCGGGATAGGTCTCCAGTGTGGTGAACCCGTGCCAGATGTCGCCGTGCTCGGCGACGAGCCGCAGCGTCTTCCGCTCACCCTGACCCCCGATCAGGACGGGGATCTCGCGGGTCGGTGCCGGGTTGAGCTTGGTCAGCCGCGACTTGATCCGCGGAAATGCTGCCGCAAGGTCGTCGAGTCGGCTGCCCGCGGTGCCGAACTCGTAGCCGTACTCGTCGTAGTCCTTCTGTTTCCAGCCTGACCCGATGCCGAGGATCAGCCTGCCCTCCGAGATGTGGTCGACGGTGCGCGCCATATCGGCCAACAGCTCGGGGTTGCGGTAGGAGTTGCAGGTCACCAGGGCCCCGATTTCGAGGCGCGACGTCTGCTCGGCCCAGGCGCCCAGCATCGTCCAGCATTCATAGTGCGCGCCGTCGGGATCGCCGTAGAGCGGGAAGAAGTGATCCCAGTTGAACGCGACGTCGACGCCGATGTCCTCACAGCGGCGAACGGCGTCGCGGATATGGCTGTATTGGGTGGAATGTTGCGGCTGCAGCTGCACGCCGATGCGAATGGGGTGTCCAACGGAAGAAGTCACGGTCTCAAACTATCGCCGCTACACGCCTATCTGTCCGTTGGCTTTCCACACCGCGACGACCGAGGGCCGCGCCGTTCCGTTCCCACCTTCCGGCCAGCGCGACAACGGGTTGTCGATGCTGTTGTCGTCGTTCTCGCCGGGATGCTGGACGCACACCGTGACCAGATCGTCGGTCACGATCGGCCCGCACGTTTCGGCGCCGAGCGGCACGGTGAGGAACTGCTTGGTTTCACCGCGGTTCGGTCCTTCGAGCGCGACGGCGAACAACCCGTCGTTCGAGTCCAGCGCGTTGCCGTCGGTGGAGATCCACAGATTGCCGTGGCTGTCGAACGCCAGGTTGTCCGGGCACGAGATCGGGCTGACCTTCGTCTTGTCGAATCCGGCGAAGTAGGTGTCGGCGGCGGCGGGATCGCCGCACACCAGCAGCAGTTCCCAGGTGAAGCTCGTGCCCGCGTGGTCGTCGGTGATCTCGAGGATCTGGCCGCTCTTGTTGTCGTTGCGCGGGTTGGCGGCGTCGGGCGCCGCTTCCCCGGGCGCGCCGCGCTCGTCGTTGTTGGTCAGCGCGACGTACACCTTGCCGGTCTTCGGGTTGGCCTCGAAGTCTTCGGGGCGATCCATCTTGGTGGCGCCGGCCTTGTCGGCGGCGAAGCGGGTGAACACGGCCGCCTCCTGAGCGGTCACCCCGTCGACGAGCGATTCGCCCTCACCGCCCGGGCCGGACTTCAGGAGTGGAAGCCATGTTCCGGTGCCGGCAAACGATCCCTCCTTCGGCATCCGGCCTGAGCCGTCGATCTCGTTCGCCGGGATGTCGCTGGCCAGCTTGGCGACGTAGAGCGTGCCCTCGTCGAGCAGCGTCAGGTTGTGCGCCATCGCGACCGGATCCGTGCCGGGCTGCACCTTCTTCGAGGAGACGAACTTGTACATGTAGTCGAAGCGCTCGTCGTCGCCGCTGTAGGCCACCACGGTGCCGTCGCTGGTGACGTAGATAGTGGCGGCCTCGTGCTTGAGCCGTCCCAGCGCGGTGTGCTTGACCGGTTTCGAGTTGGGGTCCCACGGGTTGACTTCGATGACCCAGCCGAACCGGTTCACCTCGTTGGGCGTCTTGGCGACGTCGAAGCGCGGGTCGTAGTTCTCCCACAACAGTTCGGACGGCTTGAGCGCCACGCCGTAGCGGTCGAACCGGTCGGCGTCCACCGGGCTGGGCTTCGGTGCACTTTCCGGGGCACCGAAGTAGCTGTGGAAGTTCTCCTCACCCGAAAGCACAGTGCCCCAAGGGGTTACGCCGCCGGAACAGTTGGCGAAGGTGCCCAGCACGGCGCGGCCCGTCGGATCGGCTGGCGTCTTGACGAAGTCGGTCCCTGCGCCGGGACCGGTCAGCGTGAACGGTGTGTCGGCGGTGATGCGACGGTTGTACGGGCCCATCACCGGCTTGAGCGCCTGTGGTGTGCGCTCGACCTCGACGACGGACATGCCGATCGCGGCGATCTCGATGTCGAACTGCTCGCGGGTGGGAGCGTCGGCCTTGTAGCCGGGGAACATGAACTGCGGGCTGACGTACTCGTGGTTGGTCACGAGCAGGAACCGGTTCTTCTGACCGGGGACGGGCAGCAGGCCTGCGAAGTCGTTGTTGAATCCGAACTGGCCACGCGCGGCGGCGGCGGTCTGCGCCTTCACGTCGAACTTCGGCGCGTTGGGCAGGATCGGGTCGCCCCAGCTGATCACCACCGCCTGTTCGTAGCCGTCGGCGACGACGAGGGTGTCCTCGCTGTTGGGCGCGACGGCGGTGAAGTTCATGCCCGGCGGCGGTTCTGCGGGTGCCGCCGACGAGGTGGGCGTCGCGGCGGGCTGCTCCTGAGGCCCGCAGGCGGCCAGCGCAGAGCCCGCGCCGACGGCCAGCACCGCGATGCCGCCGGCCTGCAGCAGGGATCGCCGCGACACCGCCTGCGCGATATCGCCGAAGTACTCGTTGTCGCTGGTGTTGGGAGCCGGCTTGGAGCAGGCGTCGCCGCATTTGTAGCGGCACGTCACATGCTGGCGCGATGACCGGCCGTTGTGGGTGACAAGCAGATTCAACGGCACAAGCGTCATGGGTGTGGTTCCTTCCGACCGAATACCGGCCGGGGCTGGCGGCCGGACTCGCGAAACCTACGACAACTTGGCAATCAACTGGAAAGCAATTGGTAAACAACTGGGAACGCCGCGACTGGATTCGGCCTTGGCTACATCTTCGTCGAGTACGTTTCGAGCACGTCGGCGAGTTCTTTGGGATGGCTGAGTGCCGCGCAGTGGCCGCCATCGATCTCGTCGGGGGTGATGCCCAAGCGTGCCTTCGCCAGCCGGCGGAGAAGGTCCGGAGGAAAGAAGCGGTCGTCGCGGCACACCACGAACTTCGTCGGCACGTCGGGCCACGCGTTGAGCGGCCACGGCGCGGCCATCCAAGTGCTGGACTGCCCACGCTCCTTGCTCATCGCCTCCTCTGCCAACACGCGAGGCACGCCGTTGTAGAACGTGACGAACGGATCGCCCTTCTGATCCGCGTAGCCCTCCTGCCGGGCGTGGGCGTCGGACGCCGACTTATAGCCAGTGTTGTCCCACCAGTCGTCCGGCGGTTCGCCGGGCGCTGGGATCATTCCGGCGACAAGAACGAGTGCGTTGGCGCTGACTCGGTCGGCCACGAGGGGCGCGGTGAATCCGCCAAGCGAGTGACCCACCACAATCAGGTCGGTGCGGTCACCGATCGCCTCGACCACCGCGTCGGCATACTCGTTGAGGCCGGCGGTGTCGTCGTCGCACGGCAGGTCAGGGGCCACCGTGTCGTGCCCACGAGCCTGCAGCTCCGCTTCGAGCAGATGCCAGTACCACCCGACATCGGCGGCACCGTGGATGAAGACGAACGTTGCCATTACTAGCCGGCCAGTACTCCGCGCAGAATGTTGACGAGTGCGCGCGGCTGGTCGCCCTGAACGGAGTGCCCGGAGTCGGCGACGACGTGGGTGCGCTGAAAGCCGGGCGCTCCTTTCGCGAACGCCTCGGCGTCCTCGTCGTTGACGAAGAACGAGTTCGCGCCGCGCACCAACGTCGTGGGCATCGTGATGGACGGCACGTCATCCCACAGGTTCTCGAAGCCCGTCGCCCTTGCGGAAAGAGTCGTAGCGCCACGTCCAGGTGCCGTCGTCGAGTTGTTTGGAGTTGTGAAAGACGCCGCGGCGCAACGATTTGCGATCGCGGTTGGGGGCCGCGGCCACCGTCACGTCGAGCATGGCTTCGAAGGACGGGAAGGTGCGCTCGCCCTGGACCAGTGCAACGGCGCCCATCTGGGCCTTGGTCATCTCCGTGTGCCGCTCCGGAGCCGATGGCGTGACGTCGACGAGCACGAGTTCGGGCACCAGCGTCGGTTCGGTGGCGGCGATGCGCAGCGCGGTCAGTCCTCCCAGCGACATGCCGACGACGAGACGCGGATGAGGGGCCCATTCCCGCAGCACTGGCCGCAATGTCTCCGCGTTGAGCTTCGGTCCGTAGTCGCCGTCTTCGCGCCAAGCCGACCGGCCGTGCCCGAGCAGATCGACGGCCAGCGCTGGCACGCCGAGGCCGATGATCACCGAGTCCCAGGTATGCGCGTTCTGCCCACCGCCGTGCAGGAACACCACCTCCGGCGGTTCGTCGCCCCACTTGATGGCGCTGATCGGTCCCGACTCGACGCGCCGCACGGGAGGTATCTCGGCGGCGCCGATCTGCTCGGCGTTCTCGTGAAGCAGCGCGAACTCGTCGAGGCCGGCCAGGTCGTCGTCGGAGACTTCGGCGTTAGTCACGCCGTCGAGGCTAACCCTCGATGAATTCCTCGAGCTGCGTGCGGGCGATGTCGTCCGGCAGCTGCTTCGGCGGGCTCTTCATCAGGTACGCGGACGCGGCCACCACCGGGCCGCCGATGCCACGGTCCTTGGCGATCTTCGCCGCGCGCACCGCGTCGATGATGACGCCAGCCGAGTTCGGCGAGTCCCACACCTCGAGCTTGTACTCCAGGTTCAGCGGCACGTCGCCGAAGGCGCGGCCTTCCAGCCGCACGTAGGCCCACTTGCGGTCGTCGAGCCAGCCGACGTGATCCGACGGGCCGATGTGCACATCCTTGGTCTTGAACTCGCGCTGCAGGTTGGAGGTGACGGCCTGGGTCTTGGAGATCTTCTTCGACTCCAGGCGCTCACGCTCGAGCATGTTGAGGAAGTCCATGTTGCCGCCGACGTTGAGCTGCATGGTGCGGTCGAGCTGCACGCCGCGGTCCTCGAACAGCTTGGCCATCACGCGGTGGGTAATGGTCGCGCCGACCTGGCTCTTGATGTCGTCGCCGACGATCGGCACGCCGGCGTCCTCGAACTTCTTGGCCCACACCGGGTCCGACGCGATGAACACCGGCAGCGCGTTGACGAACGCCACCCCCGCGTCGATGCAGCACTGGGCGTAGAACTTGTCGGCCTCCTCGGAGCCCACCGGCAGGTAGGACACCAGCACGTCGACGTTGTTGTCCTTCAGCGTCTTGACCACGTCGACCGCGTCTACGTCAGAGAGCTCGATGGTCTCGGCGTAGTACTTGCCGATGCCGTCCAGGGTCGGGCCGCGCTGCACCGTGACGTTGGTCGGAGGCACGTCGGCGATCTTGATGGTGTTGTTCTCCGACGCGAAGATCGCCTCGGAGAGGTCGAAGCCCACCTTCTTGGCGTCGACGTCGAACGCGGCGACGAACTTGACGTCGCGCACGTGGTACGGGCCGAGGCGCACATGCATCAGGCCGGGAACCGTCGCGTTCTCGTCGGCGTCCTGGTAGTACTGCACGCCCTGCACGAGCGAGGACGCGCAGTTGCCCACTCCGACAATCGCAACCCGGACCTCGGTGTTCACAGTCATGGACGTTCTCCCTCTCGTGCTGATTCGTGCTATTTCGGTAGGCCTACGGCTGCTCGGCGCGATTCTGTGCCGTTCGCTCCGCTGCTATCAGTTCGTTGAGCCATTTCACTTCGCGCTCGCTGGACTCCAACCCGAGCTGGTGTAGCTGCCGGGTGTAGCGGTCGAGAGAGCTGCTGGCCCGCGCTACTGCTTCACGCAGACCCTCACGGCGTTCTTCCACCTGACGGCGGCGCCCCTCCAAGATCCGCATCCTGGCCTCTGCCGGTGTGCGGTTGAAGAAGGCGAGGTGCACGCCGAACCCGTCGTCCGAGAAGTTCTGCGGACCGGTATCGGCCACCAGTTCGGCGAAGCGCTGCTTGCCGGCGTCGCTGAGCCGGTAAACGCGGCGTGCGCGTCGCATCTTGGGGATGCCGTCAGGCGCGGCGTCCTCGACAATCAGCCCGTCGGCCTGCATGCGGCGCAGTGCCGGGTAGAGCGAACCGTAGGAGAACGCGCGAAAGGCGCCGAGCAAGCCGGTCAGACGTTTGCGCAGCTCGTAGCCGTGCATCGGTGATTCGAGCAGAAGACCCAGGATGGCGAGCTCCAGCAATCGAATCACCCCCTTTGCTCGTCCGCTACGACGGTTCGACACCTCGCGCAAGTGTATCGCGCCGATATATACGGCGCTACATCGGATTGCGTACTTGCTGACGAGCGGCGAACGTCAGCTGCTGGGGTAGTTGATCTGCTTGACGGTGCCGTCGCCGGCCAACTCGATGTAGCCGCTGCCGTAGTCGCTGGATACGTAGACATCGATGGACAGGGCGCCCGGTGTGGTGGGGTCGCGGCTCGGATCGATGCTGAGGTACGTGCTCTTGACGTCGGCGGGTTTCATGCCCAGCGTCTCCGGCGCGCCGCGCAGCACACCGACGACGGCCTTGGCGTCGAACTTGCTCAGGTCGACCACGGTGGCATCGCCGCTCTTCGACGTCGTGGACGGATCGCCCCACCCGCCGCGGTAGGTGTAGTTGAGTTCGCGGCGGTCCTCGTTGGGGTCGGGCCGGCTCAGCGACGCGTATTCGGGGTAGACGGTCAGCCTATAGCCGTTGGTGTCGCCGAAGCGTTTCTTCATCTGCTCGATGAGTCCGGTCAGCCCACCCAACGAGTGGAGTTCCTTGGGCGCGGTGAGCACCACCGCGGGAATGCCGTCGGACTTGGCGCCGGGGTCGGATGTGAAGTTCAGCGGCGAGGGCGTGTTGCCGTAGAGCCCCCAGCCGATCGCAACGCCGAGCACCACCAACACGCCTGCCACCGCGGCGCGCATACCCCACCCACCGCCGGCGCCGATACGCGAGGGCTTCTTGAGGTCGGGCATCGTGACGGGCGCGTTGGCGTTCTGCAGATCGGAGACGAGGTCCGCGAGTTGGCCGAGCGTGGTGGCGGTGGTGGCAGTTGCCACCCGCTGCCGATGCTCCTCCATCGAGAGCTGGCCCTCGGCCAGCGCGCTGTCGAGAACCTGACAGGTGTCGTTCCTGTCACTGTCCTTCGCCCGGGTTCCTGCTGTCTGCCTCGTCGCCACGACGATGATCGTAGGAGTTCGGTTGCTATCCGCGCAGACCAGATGGTCATCCTCGAATTGTGGCGGCGTAGTCACGCCTCGGCGGTCGAGAGGCCGACGTACTCTGGTCACCGTGCGACTGCAGCGACAGGTGGTGGACTATGCGCTTCGGCGTCGGTCCCTGCTGGCCGAGGTCTACTCGGGACGCACCGGCGTCACGGAGGTCTGCGACGCCAATCCCTATCTGCTGCGGGCCGCGAAGTTCCATGGGAAGCCCAGTTCGGTGACGTGCCCGATCTGTCGCAAGGAACAGCTCACCTTGGTGTCGTGGGTTTTCGGCGATCACCTGGGCGCCGTGTCCGGTTCGGCGCGCACCGCCGAGGAGTTGGTCTTGTTGGCGACCCGCTACGACGAGTTTTCGGTACACGTGGTGGAGGTATGCCGCACCTGCAGTTGGAATCACTTAGTCAAGTCGTATGTGCTCGGCGCTGTCCCACCGCCAAAGGGATCGCGTGGCACACGGACGGCGCGTGGTCGGGCGCGCACGGCCAGTGAATAGCGAAGGGCGCCACGACCGGTCAGCGAGTGATGTCCGCAGGGGACGCGCGGCTGATGGCGTGAATTCACCCCCACCCAACCGACCCGGCGGCGCAGCCCCACAACATCGCTCGGACGGCCCGCCGCGGCACCGGGCGGCCGGAGTTCCGCCCGACGACCGGTTGACCGCAGTCATGCCAGCTGTGCGGCCCGCCACGCCTGCGCACCTTCGCGATCCGATCGACGTCGTCAAGGCGGCGCTGGACGGCGTTCCGCCTCCGAGGCAGCCGCCGCCGGCGCCGCCGCGGCGTCCACCGGGCGGTGGTGGACCACCCAGCGGTCCCCCCCAAGCGCCGAGGCCCAGCGCCCGCCAGCAGATCAACTGGAAGTGGGTGCGCCGCGGGCTGTACGCCACGGTGGCCGTGCTGATCGTGCTGCCGATCCTCACCTTTGCGATGGCCTATCTCATCGTCGACGTGCCCAAGCCGGGCGACATCCGGACCAACCAGGTGTCGACGATCCTCGCCAGCGACGGCAGCGAGCTCGCGAAAATCGTTCCGCCCGAAGGCAACCGCGTCGACGTCAACATCGACCAGATTCCCGTGCACGTCCGCAACGCGGTGATGGCCGCCGAGGACCGCGACTTCTACTCCAACCCGGGCTTCTCGTTCTCCGGTTTCGCCCGCGCGTTCAAGAACAATATCTTCGGCGGCGACCTGCAGGGCGGTTCGACGATCACGCAGCAGTATGTGAAGAACGCGTTGGTCGGCGACGCGCGCTCGGGTCTCGGCGGTGTCGTCCGCAAGGCCAAGGAACTGGTCATCTCGACGAAGATGTCCAGCGAATGGTCCAAAGACCAAGTGCTGCAGTCATATCTGAACATCATCTACTTCGGCCGCGGCACCTACGGCATCTCGGCGGCGGCCAAGGCGTACTTCGACAAACCGGTCGAACAGTTGACCGTCTCAGAGGGTGCGCTGCTGGCCGCGCTCATCCAACGGCCGTCGGGGCTGGATCCCGCCGTCAACGCAGAAGGTGCGGCGGAACGGTGGAACTGGGTGCTCGACGGCATGGTCGACGTCGGCGCGCTGTCACCGCAAGATCGTGCCGCTCAGCAGTTCCCGCCGACGGTGCCGCCGGAGCAGGCTCGCTCGCAGGACCAGCCGAGCGGCCCGAACGGGCTGATCGAGCGGCAGGTCACCAAGGAATTGCTGGACCTGTTCAACATCGACGAGCAGACCCTGAACACCCAGGGCCTGCAGATCACCACCACGATCGATCCGAAGGCGCAGGCGGGCGCCGAGGAAGCGGTGTCGAAGTACCTGGAAGGCCAAGACGCCGACATGCGCGCGGCGGTGGTCTCGGTCGATCCGCACAACGGAGCGGTCAAGGCGTACTACGGAGGCTCCGACGCCAACGGTTTCGACTTCGCCCAGGCCGGGCTGCCGACGGGTTCGTCGTTCAAGGTGTTCGCCCTAGTGGCGGCGCTGCAGCAGGGCATGGGCCTCGGTTACCAGGTGGACAGCTCGCCGGTGACCGTCAACGGGATCACCATCAACAACGTCGAGGGCGAAGGGTGCGGAACCTGCAGTATCGCCGAGGCACTGAAACGGTCGCTGAACACCAGCTACTACCGGTTGATGCTGAAGCTGAAGAACGGCCCCGCAGACGTCGCCGACGCCGCGCACAAAGCTGGCATCGCCGAGAGCTTCCCTGGTGTCGACCACACGCTGTCTGAGGACGGCAAGGGCGGACCGCCGAACAACGGAGTTGTACTGGGCCAGTACCAGACTCGCGTGCTGGACATGGCGTCGGCGTACGCCACGCTGGCGGCGTCGGGCACCTACCACAAGCCACATTTCGTGCAGAAAGTTGTCAACTCGCGGGGCGAGGTGTTGTTCGACGCGGGCCAGGAGGACAACAGCGGCGAGCAGCGCATCGACAAAGCGGTGGCCGACAACGTCACGTCCGCCATGCAGCCGATCGCCGGATGGTCCAGGGGCCACAACTTGGCGGGTGGTCGCCCGTCGGCGGCCAAGACGGGCACCAATCAGCTAGGCGACACTGACGCCAACCGCGACGCGTGGATGGTGGGGTACACCCCGTCGTTGTCCACGGCGGTCTGGGTGGGCACGACGGAGGGCACCAAGCCACTTGAGACCGCCTCGGGCTCACCGGTTTACGGCTCTGGTTTGCCGTCGGACATCTGGAAGTCGACGATGGACGGGGCACTGGAGGACACCGAGAACGAGTCGTTCCCGAAGCCCACTGAGATCGGCGGCTATGCGGGTGTGCCACAGGCACCGCCACCGCCGTCCTCCACCGCACCGCCCCCGCCATCCGAGACGGTCATTCAGCCGACAATCGAAGTGGCGCCGGGCATTACGATCCCGATCGGCCCACCGACCACCGTGCCCATCGCTCCTCCGGCGCCCGTCGGACCCGCGCCAGGACCGGCGGGAGTACCGCCGGCTGGACCTCCTCCGCCCCCGTGACCGAGCCCGAGCCGGCAACGGTCTCGCCGGCGCCGCCGGCCCGAGACAGGCGCAGCCTCGACGACCGTGATCTGCCCAGCCGCACCGACACGATTGGCGCCGCGCTCTCCGGGGTGATCGGCGGGCCGGTGGGCAGGCACGCACTGATCGGCCGTGCGAGGTTCCTCACGCCGCTGCGGGCGATGCTGATCATCGCGTTGGTGTTCCTCGCGTTGGGCTACTCGACGAAGGCGGCGTGCCTGCAGACCACCGGCACGGGCACCGCCGATCAGCGGGTGGGCAACTGGCAGAACCAGAGGGCCTACTACGAGCTCTGTTATTCCGACACCGTTCCGCTGTACACCGCGGAGTTGTTGAGCCTTGGCAAGTTTCCGTACAAGTCCAGTTGGGTCGAAACCGACAGCGAAGGCAAGCCCCGCACCCAGTACGACGGCAACACCGCCGTGCGGTACATGGAATATCCGGTGCTGACCGGGATCTACCAGTACCTGTCGATGTCGCTGGCCAAGACCTACACCGCATTGACCAAGTTGGTGTCGGCGCCGATCATCGCCGAGGTGGTGATGTTCTTCAACATCGCCGCCTTCGGGTTGGCGCTTGCGTGGCTGACCACCGTGTGGGCCACCGCGCGGCTGGCGGGTTCACGACGCATCTGGGACGCGGCGATGGTGGCGGCGTCGCCGATCCTGATATTCCAGGTCTTCACGAACTTCGACGCGCTGGCAACGGCTTTCGCGACGGGCGCACTGCTGGCGTGGGCGCGGCGAAAACCTTGGTTGGCCGGTGCGCTGATCGGGCTCGGCGTGGCCGCCAAGCTGTATCCGCTGCTGCTGTTCGTGCCTATGGTGATCCTCGGTGTGCGCACGGGACGACTCCGTGAAGTGGGTAAGACGGCGGTCGCGACGGTGTTGATGTGGCTCGCCGTGAACTTGCCGGTGATGGCGCTGTTTCCACGGGGATGGTCGGAGTTCTTCCGGCTCAACACCCGCCGCGGTGACGACATGGACTCGCTGTACAACGTGGTGAAGTCGTTCACCGGCTGGGGTGGCTTCGACCAGCACCTGGGGTTCTGGCAGCCGCCGACGGTGCTGAACACGGTCACCGCCGTGCTGTTCGTATCGTGTTGTGTCCCAATCATGTACATCGCGCTGACGGCCAAGCAGCGGCCGCGGCTGGTCCAGGTGGCGTTCTTGGTGGTGGCCGCGTTCCTGCTGACGAACAAGGTGTGGAGCCCGCAGTTCTCGCTGTGGCTGGTGCCGTTGGCGGTGCTGGCGCTGCCGCACCGCCGGATTCTGCTGGCGTGGATGACGATCGACGCACTGGTGTGGGTACCGCGGATGATGTTCTTGTACGGCGAGCAGAACCGCGGCCTACCCGAGCAGTGGTTCACCGCGACGGTGCTGCTGCGCGACATCGCAGTGATCATGCTGTGCGCGTTGGTGATTCGGCAGATTTACCGACCCGAGTTGGATTTGGTGCGATGCCGCGGTCAGGTCGACGACCCGTCGGGCGGTGTGTTCGAGCGGGCGGCCGATGCGCCGCCGGACTGGTTACCCGATTGGCTGCGGCCGGAGGCGGGCCGGATCTGGGTGACGCCGACGCCCGATCAAAAGACCGAGCCGGAGGACGAACCGGACTTCGCGCGCAGCACATAGAGGAGGCGGCCCGTGTTGGTTGCGATTCCACTGTTCGAGCGATTCACCGCGCTGGATGCCGTCGGCCCTTACGAAGTGCTGCAACGGGTTCCGTCGATCGATGTGGTGTTCGTCGGGCATCAACGAGGCGAAGTGCGCAGCGACAACGGGATGCTGGGCATGACGGTCGACAAGGCGTTCTCCGAACTCACTCAGCCGGACGTGGTGGTGTTCCCCGGCGGGATCGGCACGCGCGTGCTGATCAACGACGCCGAGGTGCTCGACTGGGTGCGAGAGGCGCACGAGCACTCCCGGTTCACCACGTCGGTGTGCACCGGCGGCCTGGTGCTCGCGGCGGCGGGTCTTCTCACGGGTCTAACGGCGACCACGCACTGGCGGGTGCAGGAGCTGTTCAACTCGTTGGGGGCGCAGTATGTGCCGCAGCGGGTCGTCGAGCACCTGCCGCAGCGCATCATCACCGCCGCCGGAGTGTCCAGCGGCATCGACATGGCGTTGCGGCTGGTCGAGCTGCTGGTCGGCCGCGACGCCGCCGAAGCAAGCCAGTTGATGATCGAGTACGACCCGGAGCCGCCGTTCGATGCCGGCGACCTGGGCAAGGCCTCCGAAGCCACCAAAGAGCTTGCCGTTGAGTTCTACCGCCACCGGGCTTAGTTGGTGGACGCGATGGCGAATAGATGCCATTCGCCGGGCACGCCTTTGAGCTCGTAGGTGCCGCGGTCGTCGAACTCGAGCCCGGATCCGATCACGAGGTCTTTAAGCGTGCTGGACACAAGCACCTCGTTCGGCCCTGCCAGTGCGCTCACCCGCGCGCCGATGTGCACGGCGATCCCGCCGATGTCGTCGCCTCGAATTTCGCATTCGCCGGTGTGCAACCCTGCGCGCACTTCGATGCCGAGGGCCTGCACCGCGTCGCGGATTGCCATGGCGCAGCGGATCGCCCGCTGCGGACCGTCGAACATCGCCAGAAAGCCGTCTCCCGACGTGCTAACCTCACGGCCCCGAAACCGAGTGAGCTGCGCGCGGACGACGGCGTCGTGCGCATCAAGCAAGGCATGCCAATCCCGGTCGCCCATCTCCGCCGCGCGGCGCGTCGAGTCCACGATGTCGGTGAACAGCACAGTGGCGAGCACGCGGTCGTCGGACACTTCGGCCTGACTGCCCGTGAGGAACTCGGCGATCTCCTGGAAGGACTCCCGCCATCCCGGTTCAACGAAGTGGTACACGTTGCGCCCGGGCAACTCCACGTACTTCGCGCCCGGTACGTGATCAGCGATATACATGCCCCTCGCGGGCACGAGCATGGGGTCATCTGCGTGATGGACAACCAAGGTTGGCACACGGATCGCCGGAAGCACCGCCCGCACATCCAATTCGGACGTCAACGGCAGTAGAAGCGCAACGGTGCTTGGGCTCGCAGCGAGGCGGTCGTGCCTGGCCCACCCCGCCCGAATCTCCTCGTTCCACGGCATGTCCGGATTGATCAAATGTTGGTACTCACCCGTGCCCCACGTAGCAACGATGTCGGCAAACAATTCCTCGGTATCGAACCCATCGTTGCGCGCGGGATCCGCGTAACCCTCGAGCACGACAAGCGCGGTTGTGCGAGAGGGATAAGTCGCCGCGAACAGCGCCGCCGTCGCGAACGCACCGACGTTCGCGACGAGGACCGCTTCACTACTGCCCAGATGGTCGAGCACGGCGGTGATGCTGTCGGCCCACTGCTCCAAGGTCGGTAACGCGCCCGGCGTGACGGGATCGGACGCACCGCTTCCCGGCTGGTCGAGGAAGATGAGCCGACCGAGCGATGTCATCGCCTCGACCCACCCTTGAACAGAAGGCAGCTCCGGCAGGATCTCGCAGCAGGTGAACCAGTTCGGGACGAACACAATGTCGCGAGCACCCGCAGGCGACGCACGGTAGGCGACGCGTAGGTCGCCGTTGCGCGCATAGCGTGTCTCCGAGAACACGGCGGAAGTGTAAGCCTGACGAGCAGCGCGATGGAGCGGAAGCTCGCGCGGAAGACGCGCGCTCTTGGCGGCGGGCTAGCGCGTTAGGTTTCGCCTTTCTGGTGGCTATGCCCGGTGTGTCATGGTCGTCGCCGAGGCTAGATAGGGCCTGGCTGTCTGCTGTTGTCGGTTGTGGTTGTTACGTTGCGGACGAATGCGAAAAGCGCGTTCGTCTGCGCATCACGTGGTGTGGTGTCAAACGCAGTGTCGAGACGCAGAAGGGCGTTGAATCATGTTGACGGGCCGGCGCTTTCGGGTGGAGTTCACCAACGAGCAGGCTGAGTATGCCGAGCAGATCGCAGGCGTGTGTCGGGCGGTGTGGAACACCGGCCTGGAGCAGCGCCGCGAGTATCGCCGGCGCGGTGCGTGGATGAACTACCAGCCGCAGGCCGCTGAGTTGGCCGACGCCAAAGCCGAGCATCCCTGGCTGGCCGAGGCACCCGCGCATTGTCTGCAGCAGACGTTGATGGATCTCGACAAGGCGTGCCGCACGCACGGCACGTTTGGGGTGACGTGGCGCTCGGTCCGTCGGTGGCGGCCCTCGTTCCGGTTCCCGGAGGGAAACAAGATGGTGGTGGAGAAGCTCAACGGCCGCCACGCCCGAGTGAAGTTGCCCAAGCTTGGCTGGGTGAGATTTCGGCTCTCACGCCCGCTGAACGGCGCGCTGATCCGCTCAGCCACCCTGACCCGCGAGGGCCAGCACTGGTTTGTGTCGTTCCTGGTCGACGACCGAGAAGCGACCCCGCCCGTGCATGCTGTGCCCAGTAGCGCGGTAGGTGTGGATCGTGGCGTGGTGGTGGCCGTTGCCACCAGCGACGGCCGGCTGCGGGATCGGGGCTTTCTCAGCGACGGTGAACGCACCCGGGCGCTGCGGTTGCAGCGTCGGCTATCGCGGGCGGGCAAGCACTCCCGAAATCGCGCCAAGAAGCGCCAAGCCCTTGGTGTGATCCGCGCGCGGGAGCGACACCGCCGGCAGGACTTCTGCGCCCGCACTGCTCACGAGCTGGCCATCGACAACGCGCTGGTGGTGATCGAGGCACTCATGACCAAACAGATGACCCGTTCAGCGAAAGGAACTCTCCAGGAGCCCGGATCCCACGTCAAAGCCAAGTCCGGGCTCAACCGCGCCATCCTGGCCAAGGGATGGCATCAGTTCGCTCTGGCACTGGCGTCGGCGGCCCGCTACAGCGGGACCCGCGTGGTAACAGTGCCGCCGCATTACACGTCGCAACGCTGCTCGGCGTGCGGGCATGTGGACCCGAAATCCCGCGAGAGCCAAGCGGTGTTCCGGTGCACACACTGCTCACATGCCGACCATGCGGACGTCAACGCGGCTAAATGCATTCTGGCCGCAGGGCTTGTGGTCACCGCCTGTGAAGACGCGCCCCGGCCGTCAGGCTTGGTCGCGTCGCCGAAGCAGGAACCAGCAGGAAACCGCGAGGAATTACTGCTCCAACCCCACACCGCAGCGTGAAGGATTGGAATCCCGGGCATTCGCCGACGGGAGGACGTCAATTCGCAGATCAGCGGGCGTTCCTGTAGCCTGGCCCGGTTGCCGACGCAGGCGACCCTCCTGCCACGGAACGACCGTGGCCGCACTAGACCGTAGGAGGTGATGGGTTCCTTATGCGTCCATACGAAATCATGGTCATCCTCGACCCCACCCTTGACGAGCGCACCGTTGCTCCGTCGCTGGAGACGTTCCTCAACGTCATCCGCAAGGACGGCGGCTCCGTCGACAAGGTCGACATCTGGGGTAAGCGCCGGCTGGCGTACGAGATCCTCAAGCATGCCGAGGGCATTTACGCCGTCATCGATGTGAAGGCCGCTCCGGCCACCGTGTCCGAGCTTGACCGTCAGCTGTCGCTGAACGAGTCGGTGCTGCGGACCAAGGTCATCCGGACCGACAAGCACTAGTCCGAACGGCGTGTGTTCGTCGTAGTGCTTACGTAGGCTCGCCTGCGACTGCGCGCACCCCGCCAAATCCCAGGAGGAACTCGTGGCTGGTGACACGATCATCACCGTCGTCGGAAATCTGACCGCCGACCCGGAACTGCGGTTCACCCCGTCCGGGGCGGCCGTTGCCAACTTCACTGTCGCGTCCACTCCGCGGATCTTCGACCGCCAGAGCAATGAGTGGAAGGACGGCGACGCGCTGTTCATGCGGTGCAGCATCTGGCGTGAGGCCGCCGAGAACGTGGCCGAAAGCCTGACCCGTGGCTCGCGGGTGATCGTCCAGGGCCGGCTCAAGCAACGGTCGTACGAAACGCGTGAGGGCGAAAAGCGCACCGTCGTTGAGCTCGAGGTCGACGAGATCGGCCCGTCGTTGCGCTACGCGACCGCCAAGGTGAACAAGGCGAGCCGCAGCGGCGGCGGTGGCGGCGGATTCGGCAGCGGCGGCGGCGGTGGCGGCGGCGGCGGTCCCCGTAGCGGCGGCGACTCTTCTGAGACCAAGACCGACGACCCGTGGGGCAGCGCCCCGGCATCGGGATCGTTCTCCGGCGGCGACGACGAACCGCCCTTCTGACCACAATTAACTAGCAATTCCAGAAAGAGATAGACACATGGCCAAGGCCACCAAACGACGCCCGGCTCCCGAGAAGCCGATCAAGACGCGCAAGTGCGTGTTCTGCTCCAAGAAGGCGCAGACGATCGACTACAAGGACACCCAGCTCCTGCGGACCTACATCAGCGAGCGCGGCAAGATCCGCGCCCGGCGGGTCACCGGCAACTGCGTGCAGCACCAGCGCGACATCGCGATCGCGGTCAAGAACGCCCGCGAGGTGGCGCTGCTGCCGTTCAGCTCGTCGACGCGCTGAGCCAGTAGCGTCAAACCAAGAAAGACGTAGAGATGAAACTGATTCTTACTGCTGAGGTCGACCACCTGGGTACGTCCGGCGACATCGTCGAGGTGAAGGACGGCTACGGCCGCAACTTCCTGCTGCCGCGCGGGCTGGCGATCGTGGCGTCGCGTGGCGCCGAGCGCCAGGCCGAGGAGATCCGTCGGGCCCGCGAGATCAAGGGCGTGAAGGGCCTCGAGCACGCCAACGAGCTCAAGACCGCGATCGAAGGCCTCGGCGCGGTGGAGCTGCCCGTGAAGGCGGCGGCGGACACCGGCAAGCTGTTCGGTTCGGTGACGGCCGCGGACGTCGTCGCGGCGATCAAGAAGGCCGGCGGACCGAATCTGGACAAGCGGACGGTGCAGTTGCCCAAGGCGCACATCAAGTCGGTCGGCACCCACCCGATCGCGGTCCGGCTGCACCCGGACGTGGACGCTTCGGTGTCCCTGAGCGTCGTCGCGGGGTAATTAGCGCAGCGTCAAATCGACCGGGTGAAGACCATGATCGATCTTCATCCGGTCGTTGCTGTGCCCACTGGCGAACTTTGTGAATTAGTTAGTCTGCAGCGAAGCTAACGGGCTGTTAACCTCTACGGCGCTCGCTTGAAACACAACACGCCCGAGATCGCAACCTAGGCCGACACGCCGGGGCAATTGCCATCCACAGATGGTCACGGGCTCTATCGTGCGCTTATCTGCACGGACGCGCTAAACAGAGTCATTCATGCACAGGTTCTCCCCAAGGCCTCAACATGCCTGTCCAGAGATATCCACACCCCATGCACAGGTTCATAAACAGGGTCGTTTTGTACCGGTCCCAGCAACGTCTAGCGTTGGCCGTCGCGAGGGAGACTCGCGGTTCGCGAGGTGGCAGATGTCGGTGGCCTGACTTACGCTCGACAGCGGTAGACGAACATACGTTCGACTAGAGCGAGGGGAGGTGGGACGCCGCGTGGCTGTCGTAGATGACCTAGGCCATCCGGGTATGGATACCCCGCCACCCAGTGAGGACTTCGGGCGTCAACCCCCGCAGGACAACGCCGCCGAGATGTCCGTCTTGGGCGGCATGCTGCTGAGCAAGGACGCCATCGCCGACGTGCTGGAGCGGCTACGTCCCGGCGACTTCTACCGGCCGGCGCATCAGAACGTCTACGACGCGATCCTGGATCTGTACGGCCGCGGCGAGCCGGCCGACGCGGTGACGGTGTCCGCAGAGTTGGATCGCCGGGGCCTGCTTCGGCGGATCGGTGGGGCGCCGTATCTGCACACGCTGATCTCGACGGTGCCGACGGCCGCCAACGCGGGGTTCTATGCGGGCATCGTGGCGGAGAAGGCGTTGCTGCGGCGCCTCGTCGAGGCCGGCACGCGGGTGGTGCAGTACGGCTATGCCGGCGCGGACGGCGCCGATGTCACCGAGATCGTGGACCGGGCACAGGCCGAGATCTACGACGTCACCGAGGGACGCACGTCCGAGGACTTCGTGGCGCTGGAAGACCTCCTGCAGCCGACGATGGATGAGATCGATGCGATCGCGTCGAACGGCGGCCTTGCCCGCGGCGTGCCGACGGGATTCGTCGAACTCGACGAGGTGACCAACGGCCTGCATCCGGGCCAGATGATCATCATCGCGGCCCGACCTGGTGTTGGGAAGGCGCTGAAGGTGGATACGCCGCTGCCGACTCCGACGGGCTGGACCACGATGGGTGACGTCGCCGTCGGGGATCTCCTGTTGGGCGCCGACGGCGAACCGACGCGGGTGATTGCTGCGACGGACATCATGCTGGGCCGGCCGTGCTATCAGGTCGAATTCTCCGATGGGACAGTCATCGTCGCGGATGCGTCGCATCAATGGCCGACCGGCTACGGCATCAGAACCACCGCCGAACTCCGTTGCGGCATGGACACGATTGCGGCGGCGGGGTCGATGGCGCGGTACTCGGGGCGCGGGACCACGACGTTGATGGCACCGGTGCTGCACATCGACGCGGTTCGACGGGTGAGCACCGCTCCGGTGCGTTGTGTGCAGGTGGACAACGCCGCACACCTGTATCTGGCGGGCCGAGGGATGGTGCCGACGCACAACTCGACGCTTGGTCTCGACTTCCTCCGGTCGTGCTCGATCAAGCACCAGATGGCCAGCGTCATCTTCAGCCTCGAGATGAGCAAGTCCGAGATCGTCATGCGGCTGTTGTCGGCCGAGGCGAAGATCAAGCTCGCCGACATGCGGTCGGGTCGAATGAGCGACGACGACTGGACCCGGTTGGCGCGACGGATGAGCGAGATCAGTGAAGCGCCGCTGTTCATCGACGATTCGCCGAACCTGACGATGATGGAGATCCGGGCGAAAGCACGCCGGCTCTCGCAGAAGGCGGGGCTGAAGCTGATCGTTGTCGACTACCTGCAGCTGATGACGTCCGGCAAGAAGTACGAGTCGCGCCAGCAGGAAGTGTCGGATTTCTCGCGCAGCATCAAGCTGATGGCCAAGGAGCTCGACGTTCCGGTGGTCGCGATCAGCCAGCTGAACCGCGGCCCGGAGCAGCGAACCGATAAGAAGCCGATGATCTCTGACCTGCGTGAGTCGGGCTGCCTGACCGCGAACACGCGAATCCTGCGGGCCGACAACGGCGCCGAGGTGACGTTCGGTGAGCTGATGCGGACGGGTGAGCGGCCGCTGGTGTGGTCGTTGGACGAGCGCAAGCGGATGGTCGCCCGGCCGATGACGAATGTCTTCTACAGCGGGCACAAGGAAGTCTTCAAGATGCGGCTGGCCTCGGGCCGTGAGGTCGAAGCTACGGCCAACCACCCGTTCATGACGTTCGACGGCTGGACACCGTTGGGCGAGTTGAAGGTTGGCGATCGCCTTGCGGTGCCGCGGCGGGTGCCGGAACCTGTTCAGACGCAGCGCATGGACGACTCTGAGGTCATTTGCTCGCGCACATGATCGGCGACGGGTCATGTGTGAAGCGCCAGCCGATCCGATACGCCAGCATCGACGAACGGAACTTGCTGCGGTGGCGACGGCGGCGAAGCACTTCGGTGTTACCGCGGTGCGCGACGATTATGCGGCCGCGCGTGTAACGACGCTGCGGCTACCGGCTCCGTACCGCCTGACGCATCGTCGACGTAATCCGATAGCCGCATGGCTCGACGGCTTGGGCTGTTCGGAAAGCGAAGCCATGAGAAGTTCGTACCCAGGAGTTTTCGCGCGCCGAACGATCAGATCGCGTTGTTCCTGAGCCACCTGTGGGCGACCGATGGCTCGGTGAGTTGGGACGCCAATGTAGGGCAGGCACGTATCTATTACGCATCGACGAGCCGGCGTCTGATCGATGATGTCGCAGCGTTGCTGCTCCGGTTGGGGGTATTCGCGCGTATCAAGCGGGTGCGTAAGGCCGGCTATCGCGATGCTGGCATCTTTACATCTACGGTGCCGAGAACCAGACCAATTCCTTCACATGGATGTCAATGGTGAGAAGTGGTTCGCGGCGCACGAGTGCTTTCCAATTTGGAAGCCAAGGTACGCGCACCAACTTGGACACGGTGCCGAAGGAAGTGTGGACGGAGTTCGAGAGTTGTTGGCTGAAAGCAGATGACATGCCAGTTCGCCGTGGCGATGAGGACGCAGTTCTGCGGATCGACGATGTGGAAGCACGCGCCCAGCCGGTCCGACTGCATCGTGTCGCAGCGCTTCTCGACGATCGGAGTTCCACGACTTAGCGACTAACGATGTGTTCTGGGATGAGATCGTCGAGATCACCAGCATCGGAAGCACGATGTCTACGATGGAACCGTAAGCGGCACAAATTTTTTTGTCGCTAATTGACTTAGTTCATAATTCGCTGGAACAAGATGCGGACATGGTCATCCTGTTGCACCGGCCGGATGCGTTCGAGCGGGACGATCCGCGCGGCGGCGAAGCAGACCTGATTCTGGGCAAGCACCGCAACGGCCCGACGAAGACGATTACCGTCGCGCATCAGCTCCACTTGTCGCGCTTCACCAACATGGCCAAGGCGTAACTG
>CAWJDL010000007.1:0-449826 GCA_963841555.1 uncultured Actinomycetota bacterium | reverse complement strand
ATGATATGCATGGCCGCTTCCTCCGCCGACGCGGCGCCGCCGTCGATGCCCACATCGTGGGCGCGGTAATCGGCAGTGGGATCTGTGGGGTCGACGCCGAGGGCGACGAGCCGACCTGCACGGCTGTCGCCGACCTGATCGTCGATGAGCTCGCCGTCGCTGTCGGCGCTGTCACCGATCCCGTCGCCATCCCACCGGTCGGTCACGTCGGGCACCTCACGGGCCAGCCGGCGCGCCAGACTTTCATGGGTGCGCGCTTCACTGGCGGTCAGCCCCCAAGCCCGCAGTTCTTGCGGGCTTTCCGGGGGTGAATAGCCTTCGTCCAGGTCGATACCGGTCTGTTCGGAGTCCAGGCTTTCTTCTGGTTCAAGCAGATGGGCTGCCACGTCATCGAACTCAGAATTCCCCATCGGTGCGGTCTCCATTCCCTATCGCGGTCACGCCGAACTGTGCGGTCGGCTGCCCTATTCGCACACCTGCAGACCGCCGCGCCGGCTCCCGGCAATGAGCATGCCGCGCATGTGGGCGAGCTGTCCTCGCCCCGCCGCGTCATTCACCCGGGTGAGAGGCTGGCGCCGCGTCGCAATGTGGCTCTTCTTGTGTACTCGCTTGGCGGCTACGCCGACGGGAATCGGGGTTTGTGTTGAGTGTGGCGCGAACGCTTCTGCGCAGGGTTCAGAGATAGTCGCTGAATTCGCTGAGGAGGGCCGATTTTCCGCGCGCGCCCACGATGCGGGCGACCGGCTGGCCACCCTTGAACAGGATCAGGGTAGGGATGGACACCACCTGGTACTGCTGAGCGGTCAGGGGGTTGGCGTCGACGTCGAGCTTGGCCACGGTGAGGCGCTCGACGTTTTCGGCGGCGATTTCTTCGAGCACTGGTGCCACGGCACGGCAGGGGCCGCACCATTGCGCCCAGAAGTCCACCAGTACGGGTGTGGTGCTTTCGAGAACGTCGGCCATAAACGAGGCATCGGTGACAGTGATCGAATCGGACTGGGTCATCATTGGGCTGTCCTTTTCTGATGGTGACATTGGTTGTGGCACTGTGTGATTGGGCGAGGAAGCGCTGCGCGTCGAGTGCGGCTTGGCAGCCGCTGGCGGCGGCGGTGACCGCTTGGCGGTATCGGCGGTCGATCAGGTCGCCGGCGGCGAAAACCCCATCGACATAGGTATGGGTGCCCTCGCCGCGGGTCAGGACATAGCCGCGGGCGTCGAGGTCAACCAGTCCCACCAGCAGATCAGAGCGAGGAGTCTGACCGATGGCCACGAATACCGCGGCGAGGTCAATGTCGTACTCGGCGGCGGTGTGTAACCCGCGTACGCGCAGCCCGGTGACGTGGTGTCGGCCTTTTACGGCGAGCACTTCGGTGGCGTCCAGGACAACGACATTGGGTGAAGCGCGCAGCCGGGCAACCGTGGCAGTCGATGCGCGCAGTCGGGGCCGATGGTGGATGACGGTCACGCGGCGGGCCAGCGGCGCAAGAAACAGGGCCTCCTCGGTGGCGGCGTCGCCGGCGCCGACGACGGCGACCTCGCGGTCGGCGAACTGCTCACCGTCGCGTTTGGCGCTGGCGCTGACTCCATTGCCTCGCAGCTCACGTTCCCCGGGCACGTCGAGGGGCCGGTTGACTGCGCCCATCGCGAGGATCAGCGCGGAAGCGTGACGCAGGTCGTGGTCGATGGCGACCGACTTGACCTCACCTTCCAGATCGAACCCGTCGACGTCGCCGGTGTGGAACTCGGCGCCGAAACGGTGTGCTTGTGCGCGCATCGCGCGGGCGAGGCTAGGTCCGCACACGGGCGCAGAAAAGCCGGGGTAATTGTCCATCTGCCCCGCGGCCATCAGGGCACCGCCGGGCAGATGGCCCTCGACGACCAGGGTGTCGAGTCCTGCCCGTGCGGCATAGATCGCCGCGGCGTAGCCGGCGGGACCTGACCCGACGATGACGATGTCACGAACCCGGCCTGCGCCCTGCATCAACGCGCGACGCTGAATCGGGTGAGTCGCCGGCCGGCGACGCGCGGCATGTGGTTGGCCTGCGGCACAACGCGTTTCGCTCACACAGAGCCGCTCACTGTCGGCGCGATCGGTTGATAGCGTGGATGCGTTCTTCGGAGCGCGGGCGTGCAGTGGTTCCCGGGTCATGCGTGCCGTCGCCGCGCGACGCTAATGCTGCACGCAGGCGCAGCGGTGCGCCGTACATCGCCACGCTGCGCCTGTTGGGTGCGCAATGGAACCGGTTCGAACTGCTGTGCCCGAATCTCGGCAAGCATTGTGCGCAGTCGCGGTTCTTCTGAGCTGCCGGCGTACCCGTCTAGCCAGCGGGCCAGCCTGTCGAATACCGCCACCGGCAACGTCATCCGGCTTGACATGACCGCGTTGAGGATCCGCTCGATCGCGAGATTGTCTTCCCCAGAGCCCAATTCGACAAATGTCATGGTGCGTTCATGACCCGTCAGGCACACATCTGCGGCATCGGCGAGCATCCATGCCATGTTCGCGTCCGAGATGATCGGCAAGTCAACCGCGGTCAGCGCCGGCGATGACGACCCAGCCGATCTCACCTTCGCCGATGGCGCCAATGTCGCAGTCATCTCAGGCCGCACGGTGTGGTTGGCGGACGTTGAGAGAGACTGCGGGCCGGATGCTCTCGCGGCGTGAACCGCAGCGACGCGGCCACGAATGAATGCCTGTTGCCCACGTGTTTGGCATCACAGTGCCACCACGGCTTGCAGGATGTCGGATGCGCTCAGAAGCGTTTTGCCACACGTCGGGCATCGAGCGACACGATTGAACAGCCGCCGCGACAGGGCCGTGGGCTGCATCTCTGCCGCCGTGCATTGCGCGGTGTACTCCAGCGCGTCTAGATGATCAGCACACACGAAACCACACGCGTTACCGTGCGCGTCACAATCGAAGCGTTGACAGTGCCCGACCATGTGAAATTCCACGTACGCCACCGCCGGCAGGGCGCACCGGAATCCGTTGTCGAGGAACCCCAGCTCACACTGCGCGGCGAGGGCACCGTGACCGATCACGGCGCGAACCGCGGCCGGGCGACTCATCAGCGCAGTTCTGTTTGATATTCGATCCGGTGCCAGGCATCCCGCGGCGAGGTCTGAATACATGTCCTGTTTCCCCTTCCCGGATTTTGTTGATGGCGGGCCGCCGGTTGCTTTTCATTTTGTTTCTCGATCCGGTCGCCGCGCCGTGCGGCGGCCGGCCCTTCGTTGTGCCGGTCTGATCAGAGCTGGCCGAAGGCTGCTCTCCATGAGGTTTCCGCCGGGCGGGGTGACTGGTCATCACCCTTACTGCCTGTTCACCCGGGTGATTACTGCGGGATTGTTCGCCCCGCGGCGATCTGGGATGGGACTGGCGTGGCGGGGTGTCGCTGGGCGGGTTAGAGCAGGCCGAGCTCGCGGGCGCGGGCGACCGACGCGGCGCGGTTCTCAACGCCCAGTTTGCGGTACAGCGCGCGCTGGTGGGTCTTCACGGTGTTCAGTGAGACATAGAGCCGCTGGCCGATCTCACGGCGCGACAATCGGGTGGCCAGCAGCCGAAGGACCTCGTGCTCTTTGGCGGTGAGCTTTTCGGCGACCGTGTCCCACTGGTTACGGGGACTTACCGCGACGCACTTGCTGCGCTGGGCCGCGGTGAGCACCGTTCGCGCTATATCGGCATCCGCACAACCTCGAAGCAGCGCACTGGCCTCATTCCGGCTGGCGGCCGCCATCTCATGATCACCAAGGCCCTCGAGGATCTTGGCCCTGACCACGAGCGCCTTGGCAAGTTCGAGGATTCCTCCGCCCTTGCGGGTCAAGCCGACAGCCAGGTGAGCCGCGTCCGCGGCAGCAGCCCTGTCGCCACGCACATCAAGGACGGTGGCCGCCGCCAGCGACACGATCGCATTAACGAAATGCTCGCCACCCGCCAGGTCTGTACCGACGCCCGTTGTTCGGCGAATCTGGTGCTCGGCATCTGCGAGGTGACCAGATTCGGCCGCGATCAAAGCGAGATAACCCAACGCATAGATACGGCGGCGCCGATCGCCGATCTTCTCAGCCAGCTGCACGGCCCGCCGGAAGGTGGCTTGGGCCTCGTCGAAGCTGCCCGAGAAGTACAGCGCCGATCCATACATGCAGCAGGCAGCCGACCGGGCCTGCAGTGCGTCGTCGAAGTCGAGAGTAATCGCGCGGCGAGCCGCCTCGAGCGCCGTAGCGACATCACCCGTCTTGAATGCGTGGACCTCACGCAAGGCGACAAGTTGAGCGCCGAAGCTGCCGTGATCGCCGGTATCGGCCGCGGACGCGGCTTCGACCGCCTCAATCCACATCTGCGCGTCATCGAACTGGCCAACATTCAACGCGATCCAGGCCCGGGCCGCGCTCAACCGCGGATCCTGTCGAACAAACTCGTCGGGAAGCAGATCGAGCCAGCCCGAGACGGTCGACAGGCCGCCGCCGTTGAATTCGTTGACCCAATCCGCGGCGATCAGATCCGCACTTCCCGCGATGTCACCGGCAGCGACCAGGTGGCGCACCGCCTCATCAACAAGGCCCTCGGCCTCCAACCAGGCCGCGGCTCGTCGGTGCAGACCCGCAACAAAATCCGGCTCGCTGCGCCGCAGTTCGGCCCGCAGCAACTCGCCGAACAGATGGTGATACCGATACCAGCGACGCGACATGTCCAGCGGCACCACAAACAAGTTTTCGCGCTCGATCTTCTCCAAAACCGACGCCGAGCCAGACGTCTGCAGCATCGCGTCGCACAGTGCACCGCTGAGGCGTCCCAACACCGAGGTGCGCAGCAGGAAACTGCGCATTTGCGCTGGCTGACCCTCGAGCACCTCGGCCATCAAATAGTCGACGATATGACGGTTATCGCCTGCGAACGTCCTGATGAACGCGGCGGCATCACGACGTCCGGCTAGCGAGAGCGCGGCAAGGTAAAGGCCTGCAGCCCACCCTTCGGTGCGTCGGTGCAAAAGTTGAATATCTTCGTCAGTCAAGTCCAGCCCGAGCACATCGTTCAGCAGCTGGCCCGCCTCAATAGCCCCGAAACGTAAATCGTCGCTTCGCATCTCGACGAGATCGCCGGCGGCCCGCAGCCGAGCCAACGGCAACATCGGATCCGATCGGGTGGCCAACACCAACCGTAGATTCGCCGGCATCCGGCCGATAACGAATGCCATCTGCTCATGAACCGCTCGATTTACCACCCGGTGGTAGTCATCGAGAATGAGCACCATCGGACTCTCGATTGTGTCCAGATCATTCAGCAATGTAGGCAGAACGACCTGCACCGGGTCGGCGCCCATCGTCAGGAGTTCGACCGCGCGAGTTCCCACCCCAGGACTGACCTTCTGCAGCGCGGCGACCACGTACATCCAAAACCACACCGGGTCGTTGTCGGACGAATCAAGCGACAGCCAGCCGAACCGCTGGTCCTGGCCCGCACTCAAAGCCCACTGCGCCAGTAATGTCGTCTTGCCCCAGCCCGCGGGCGCACTCAGCAGCGTCAGCTTGCGGCGTAGTCCCGCCGACAGGGCGTCTAACAAGGTCGCCCTCTGGACAACCTCGCCCCCAATGGCCGGGACGTGCAGTTTGGTGGCGACCAGAACTGCTCGCTCAGCGCCTTCTGCGACGCCGTTGTCGCTACGTCCAGCTGAGCCCAGCAGTTCCGAACTCCGCGAATCAGTTGAACCCAGCGTCCGGGCGGCAACACTCGGCGTTGACACATCCTGGGTGGGCACCGGCTTCTCGGCATCCCCGTTGTTCCCTGCAGCGCCGGGCGGGCTCGTACTGACCGGCAATCGCGGTAACCCTACTAAATCGGATGCCTCCTCCGCGATTACCGCACACGCACGCTGGCGGTGCCCGTTTGACGTGCTCATGGTCGTCGGGACACCAACGCGTACCCACCGACGCCGAACACCACCGGCATCATCATCATCATTCCCAACACTGTGCTCATCATCGTTTTCTCAATTCCTCTGTGTCGTTGCATTGGCCTCTGCGACTCATAACACCGCCGCGCGCGGATGGTGAGCGTCTCAACATGAAGTGAAAGAGCGTCTCAAAGTGAGACACCTGTGGGCGCGCTGAACGCCCGTCATCGTCTTCCCGCTTGGCTTCCCGCGAATGTGTCGGTTCGTCTGAGCAACGCCAGCCGCCGACGCGGACTAGTCCTCGCTGGAGCGAAACCCAGCAGCGCGCAACGCTATCGGGTGTCATAACCGCGCCGTTCATTGCGACGCCCCAAGGCACAACGCGTGGTCAGCGTGTGGTCGAGCGCAAAACCGCGTTGAATGGCGACCGCGAAGAGGGTGGTCCGCAGGCGCCGACGGCCCCGATGAAGCCGCGAGACCACAGTTCCGACAGGGGTATTCATCATCTCGGTGATCTCCATGTGCGAAAACCCCTCGACGTCGGCGTAGTAGACGACTCGTCGTGCGGGATTGCGTTCCGGGCCAGCGACCTCTCCATTCCTGGGACAGTGTCATGAGGGCAGCCGTGATCTGTCTGTCCGACTCCGAACCGGATAAGACAGCACGGCCGATGACTTCCATCTGTGCACTCCTCCTCGATGACCCATGCCCCTTCTCGGGCAAGGATTGCGTCAATGAGCAAAGGGTGCATCAGGGTGTTCCGCGTTCGCATCGGCCGATGCCTAGTCGGCGCACCCAGCATGCTGACTAGTCAGTGGTCGCCGTCCGCCAGACTTTCTCGGCAATGGAGGCTCGCCCCATTGATCGGTGGACGGGCCGGGACTGACCTGCAGGGTCAGATTCGAGAATCTCATCCGGGGGCTAGCGAGGTCACGGCTCTGTATGCCATGTCGACCGAAAATAGTTCCGTTGGCTCCGAATCCGTCTGGCCCGTCGTCGTGACCACCGTGAGCAAGAAGGTCGTGCCACCCCGTGTGTATCAGACCAAAGTCCATGTCGGGGTAACGGCGCGGAATGTCCTCGAGGCCATCGCGCAGCATCATGTCCCCGGTTATGTAGAGCCGGTCGAGGTGATCGGAGTTGCGGCTGAAGTCGAGCATGTGCCCGTCCCGGCGTCCACGAGGCGACAGCCATGTTCACCGTTTCCGGATCAGAAGAAAGCCATCGTCGCCGTTGAGCACTCGATTCTCACCGCGGCCTGGCACATGCTCACCGACGACGTCGACTACCACGACCTCGGCGGCGACTACTTCGCGCGACTCGACCCCGAACGCGCCATGCGCCGCATCGTCAGACAAGCCAACGCCCTCGGCTACACCGTCCGGTTTGACCCCATCCACGCCGCCTGACCCATCCAAGCCGCCTGACCGACCCGCCGACAGGATCCGACGTCACCAACCTCGACAACCCAACCCGGCTCGCTCCCCGAATCACCGGGTGCTGTCGCCTGCCCGCTCGCCTACCACGGGCACCGGTCACCACAGGTCATTTTCGGATCAGGGGAAGTGTGTCACCGCCAAATTGTCGGGAGGGTGAGCCCACTCATTTTTGTGCGGATCGAGTTCTGCGCACCGCATGGTCCAAGGTGCCGGTTTATCAACGACGCATCTGGCCAACACTTCGCCACGACGCCGGCGAGGTACCGCACCGCCATTACACCAACCGCCTACCGCCATGAACGACTCAGCGAATAGGAGTGACAGCGGTTCAGCGTCTTGATGCTGATCGGCGGGAAGCTGCTGGAACGCAATTCCAATGTTGAAAAGGAAAGCACCCCGGACTATTTCGGCGAGTGTATGCAGCCGCGCGGAGCGGATCGCCGTTAGCTTGCGCTCCATGCACACGTATGTCGCTCGGCAGGGTTTAATGAAGCTGGCTGCGTGAGCCGATGCCAAGCTTGGTGAAAACCTTGCTCAGGTGATACTGGACTGTCTTGGCGCTGATGAACAGGCGCGCGCCGATCTCCGGGTTGGTTAGGCCGTCGCGGGCCAACCGTGCGACCTGGGCTTCCTGGACCGTCAGTTGTTCTGCACTCACGTCGGCGGTGCGCTTGCGGGCGACCTCGCCAGTGGCGTGAAGCTCACGCCGGGCACGCTCGGCGAACGCCTCCATGCCCATCGCGTCGAACATCTCCTGCGCGATGCGCAGCTGTGTCCGCGCATCGATGCGGCGCCGTTCCCGACGAAGCCACTCCCCGTAGAGAAGACGGGCACGGGCAAGTTCTGCGCGCATGCGGGTACGGCCCAGCCGCTCGATCGCCTCGCGGTACAACCGCTCAGCTTCGGCTCCATCACTGAGCTGCGCGCACGAACGCGCTTGGAGGCCCAGCGCCCAATCAGTGCCACTGGCACTAGTCATCTCGCCAAGCTGGGAGAGGGCGCCAGCAGCGGTGTCCCTCATGGTGCCGCGGACCGCCGCCTCGATCAGCTCGACCGTTCCCCAAGCCGACACGCCGATGTCTGTGGCATGCTCGGCGGCGCGCTGCGCGGTGATCATCGCCTTGTCGTAGTTGGCGATGCCGTTGTTCAGCATCGCATTGGCCCACTCGGCGACGGTTATCCCGATGCCTTCCCCTCTCGACATCGCATCCGTTGTGGTGGCCTCGGTGAGTTCGGACACCATCGCTTGGTCGGCGCGAAGAGCAGCGAGTCCTAATGCGCCATAAGGGGTGAGGCTGTCGCCCGTTGCCTCTGTGACCGTCTGGGCCTCGTGAACCAATGATTCGGCGGCACTCAGGTCGCCGGCGAACAGCAGCATCATCGCCCGTGAACTCAGCGCGAGGGGCAGTTCAGTTAGGACACCCGCCGCGCGGGCGAGCTCAACGTGACGCGCCGAGAGCACATCCCAGCTCTCGTCATCCCAGATGTGCAATGCGGCAAGGCCGGCCAGCCACAGCCAACGCAGCTCGTCGCCGGCAGACTTTTTGCGGCGGGCAGCCTTGACAGCACGGCGCAAGAGCGGCAGACCCGCCGCATATCCGCCGGTGAAGTATGCGGTAAAGCCATCGAGAAGCAGGTCGGCCAGGCGCGTAGTTGCAGGCCGCGGCGCCGCTTCGGCCGCGCGCGCAATTTCGAGAACCCCGCCACCTTCGGCTAATCGGGCGGCGAACATCGCCGCCGATAGCGCGTCCAGGTAGGTCGCTCGGCAAAGAACACCATCGATAGGCTCAAGCCGTTGGGCGGCCTTCAGCAGCAATGGCGGGGCGTCGCTGCCTCGGTTCGTGACGAAGGCCAGCTGCGCCCGGATCAGGTCGGCGCGGGCGTGCTGGACATCGCTGAGAGGTCCGCACTCGGCCAGGGCGAGGAGATTCACCGCTGCGTCGAAGGCGCCCGCTTGCACCTTTGCCGACGCGGCGGCCAGCGCCCGCGCAGACCGTTGAGCAGGTTCCAGCGTCAGCATGGTCGCGCGTTCGAGAAAAGCAGCCGCAGCCGCGAGTCCTCCGCGTGCCCGGGCGCGGTCAGCCGAGCGCTCGAGCTCCTCGGAGACATCCTCGTCCGGTCCTCCGGTCGCCTCGGCCCGATGCCACGCGCGGCGGTCGGGTTCGCTGTCCGGATCAGTCACTTCAGCCAAGGCGCGGTGCACCGACTGCTTGCCTTGAACGGGCGCAGACTGGTAGATCGCCGAACGCACCAGCGGATGTCGGAATCGCACCCGGGCGCCGAAGTCGGCCAACCCATCCTCGGCGGCGGGTGCGGCGGCGTCGGTGCCAATGCCAAGCCGGGCGGCCGCTCGCCATATTAGTACCGGGTCACCGGTCGGCTCGGCTGCCGCGATCAGCAGCAGTCGTCTGGTCTTCTCCGGCAACGCGGCCATGCGGCGCTGAAAGCTTGCTTCGATGCAACCGGAAAGCCTTAGCGCACTGGGCATCCCGAACCCGCCGGCCAGCTCACCGCCTGCGAGACCGCGAGGAAGCTCCAAGAGCGCAAGCGGGTTGCCCCGGGTCTCCGCAACGATTTGATCGCGAACCTGCTCATCCAGCGGCGCCGTCAACACCACATCTAGCAGTGTCCGTGCATCCGTGTCACGCAGTCCGCTGACTTCCAAGCTTGGCAATTTGGACATTTCTGGATTGACGGCCCGTGTCGCCATGATCAAGGCCACCGATTCGGCGGCCAGTCGGCGGGCCAAAAAGCCGAATACCTGCGCCGAGGCATTGTCGAGCCACTGGAGGTCGTCGATCAAGCAGACCAGGGGCGGGTCCGCAGCGACATCGGAAAACAGGCTCAACACCGCCAGCCCGATCACCAGCCGATCCGGAGCCTGGCCCGCGCTCATTCCGAATGCGATGCTCAGTGCATCACGCTGCGGTGCAGGGAGGTGGTCGACGCGATCCAGCAGCGGGATGCACAGCTGGTGCAGTGCGGCGTAGGCGAGTTCCATTTCGGATTCGACGCCGGCGGCGTGGACCACTCGGCAGCCCCCGGCTTGCCGCGCCACATAGTCCATCAACGCCGACTTACCAACACCCGGATCACCGTGAAGGACCAGCACGCGGCTTTGACCCGACCGGACGTCGTGCAGCACTGAGTCCAGCAGGTCGCGCTCGGCGAATCGGTCGATCAGCTCCATCCCACACAAATAGTCCCACCATTCACCGCCGCCTGACGATATTCACGTTTTTCACTGGGCAGGGCCGGGTCATCCCCGAAGTGAACAAATCGCAGCGACGTACATCCGCGGTGAAGGTGCGACGCTTTGTGGTCCGGCGTGAGGCCGTTCACCAGAGCGATGGATGCGACCGTAACCACTCACGCATGGCACAGCGACGCTAGAGAGATGCTGTACGGAGCTGGCTGCGTGAGCTGATGCCGAGCTTGGTGAACACTTTGCTCAGGTGATACTGGACCGTTTTGGCGCTGATGAAGAGGCGCGCGCTGATCTCCGGGTTGGTCAGCCCCTCTCCGGCTAACCGCGCGATCTGTCCTTCTTGTGGCGTCAGCTGTGCGCCGGTTGCGGCGCGTGTGCGCTTGCGGGCGGTTTCCCCGGTGGCCAGTAGCTCGCGGCGGGCCCGCTCGGCGAAGGCTTTCATGCCCATCGTGTCGAGCATGTCGTGTGCGATGTGCAGCTGCGTCCGCGCGTCACCAAGACGCCGCTCCCGGCGAAGCGATTCCCCGTAGAGCAGATGCGTCCGGGCCAGTTCGACGCGCATACGGGTACGGCCAAGCCGCTCGATTGCATCGCGATATAGCGGCTCAGCGTCGGCCGCGTCACTGATCAGCGCCCGTGATCGTGCTTCGACGCCGAGCGCCCAATCAGTGCCACTGGCACTGGTCATCTCACAGAGCCGTGCGACGGCGTCGGCTGCTGTGTCGGATGCACCACTGCGCGCGGCGGCTTCGATGAGTTCGATTGTGGACCAGGCCGACAGGGCAAGATCAGGTTGCTCGGCGGCGCGCAGGGCCGGGGTCAGCGCCGCCTGATGGTTGCCGATGCCGTTCTTGAGTACCGCGTCCGACCACTCGGCGACGCTTAGCCAGATACCTTCACCCCGTCGCATGACGTCTCGTGCGGTGGCCTCGATCAGCCCCGACGCCTCGACCTGGTTGCCAACGAAGGCGGCCAGGCTCATGGCGGGGTCGGTTGCGAGGCTGTCGCCGGTCGCTTCCGTCACCGTCTTCAATTCCTGATGGAGGGCTCCCGCGGCGGCGAGTTCACCGGCAAAGGTGAGCATCACCGCACGAGAACTGAGTGCTAGCGGCAGCTCAGCCAGCGCGCCAGCCGAACGGCCAAGCTCGACGTGGCGCCTCGAAACTGCATCCCAGCTATCGTCATCCCACGTGTGTAAGGCGGCGATACCGGCCAGCCACAGAAATTGTTGCTCTTCCTGCGACACGTCGCGGCGGGCGGCGCTGACAGCGCGGCGCAAGATCGGTAGGCCCGCGGCATAACCGTCGGTGAAGTTCGCGACGAATCCGTCGAGAAGAAGATCCGAGAGGGTTGGAGTCGACGGTCGCGGCGATGTCGTCGCCGCGCGTGCGACGTCCACGACCCCGCCGCCTACCGCTAATCGGCCGGCGAATACCGCCGCCTGCAGGGCGTGCAGATACGTCGTGCGAGACAGAGCGGCGTCGATTGGCTCGAGCCGCTCAGCCGCCTTTAGCAGCAGCGGCGGGGCGTCGCTGCCTCGGCCGGTGACGAATGCAAGTTGGGCGCGGATCAGGTCGGCGCGGGCATGCTGAAAATCGGTTGACGGCCCGTCCTCGGCCACCGCCAGCAGGTGCAGCGCGACGTCGAAGGCACCCGCATCCACGTTGGCTGACGCAGCGGCCAGCGCCCGCTCCACGCGTTGCGCGGGTGCGCGCGTCAGCATGGTCGCCCGCTCGAGAAACGCGGCCGTCGCGGCCAGACCGCCACGTGCCCGCGCCCGACCCGCTGAGCGCTCCAGCTCCGCGGCGACGTCCTCATGTGGTCCCTCGGCCGCCTGGGCTCGGTGCCACGCGCGGCGGTCGGGATCGGTGTCCGGATCTGTCACGTCGGCCAACGCTTGGTGCACCAGCTGCCTTTCGGGAGCCGGCGCAGACCGGTATGTCGCCGATCGGGCGAGCGGATGCCGAAAGCGCACCCTAATTCCGAACTCCGCCAGCCCGTCGGAAATCGCGGGTGTGGCTGCGTCGGCGCCGATTCCGAGGTGTGCGGCCGCTCGCCACACCAGTGCCGGATCACCGGTCGGCTCGGCGGCTGCGATGAGTAGCAGTCGGCGGGTCTGCTCGGGCAAGATGGCAAGGCGGTGCTGAAAGCTTTCCTCGATGCGCCCGGAAAGCCTTAGCGCACTGGGCATCCCAAATCCGCCGGCCAGCTCGTGGTCGGTCAGATCGCGAGGAAGTTCCAGAAGCGCAAGCGGGTTGCCGCGAGTCTCAGCGACGAACTGATCGCGGACCCGCTCATCCAGTGGCGCGGTCCACACTAGGTCCAGTAGCGCCCGGGCATCGCCATTGCGCAAACCGCTGACTTCCATCTTCGGTAACTTGTTGAATTCGGGGTCGGCAGTACGAGTCGCCATGATCAAGGCAACCGTTTCGGCGCCAAGCCGGCGGGCCACAAACGCCAGTGCCTCTATCGAGGCACGATCGAGCCACTGCAGATCGTCGATCAAGCAGACGAGGGGCTGATTCTCGGCGGCGGCGGAAACCAGGCCCAACACCGCCAGCCCGAGCCGCAGTCTGTCCGGGGTGGGCCCGGCGCTCAGGGCGAACGCGGTACTCAGGGCATCACGCTGTGGTGCCGGGAGATCGTCGAGGTGATCCAGCAGCGGTGCGCACAGCTGGTGCAGCGCTGCGTATGCAAGCTCCATCTCGGACTCGATACCCGCCGCGCGCACCAGGCGGCAGCCGGACACTCGGCTCGCTATATAGTCCATCAACGCCGACTTGCCTACGCCCGGATCGCCGTGCAGCACCAGCACTCGGCTCTCCCCGGACCGCACCGCCTGCAGAACTCCGTCCAGCAGGGTGCACTCAGTGCGGCGGTTGATCAGGTCCATGACATGCAGATGGTCGCATCTTCACCGCAGTGTCGCCAGACGTGTTTTTCCTAGCAGTGGACTGTGGGAGATCCCCAGGGCGTCCCCCACGTTCTCACGGAGGACACCAGTCAGACGGAACACGCCGCGCGCGTACAGTGAGCGTCTCAGAAGGTGTCTGACATCTGGAGCCAGGGGACGCCGTGTTTCCGGCTGTGGTAAGGGGCGGCGAGCCGCCGTTTCGTGACGGCGAGCCGGGGTCGAGGTAGATGGAGGATGAGGTCGCAGACCGGCCACACGACCGAAGTTGAGCGGGTCAGGGAAAAGTTTCTGACCGTCGGGTCCCTTGACGCGGTGCGCTCAGTCGATGAGGACATTCTGCAGCCCAGTGTCCTGGACTCCTGGCGTCGGTCCCAGGTCCTGCACGTTCACCCCGACCGGGTCGAGCTGCCCTACGTACGCGAACCCAATAGGGGTTCGCGGCTGGCGCGCGCGGCCGCGCCAGTGCTGCAGCGCGTCACCGATGACCTGGCTGCGCAAGCTGTCAGCGTTGTCCTGACATCAACCAACGGCGTGGTGCTTGAACGGAGCGCCGCAGAAGTGTCCATCCTCAACGCGTTGGACACGATTAGCCTCGCACCGGGCTATAGCTTGGCTGAAGAGGTGGCGGGCACCAACGGGATTGGCACCACGCTGGAGACTGGCCGGCCCGCATTCATCCGTGGCGACCAGCACTACGTCGCGATGTTCACCGGTTTCGCCTGCGCGGGGTCGCCGATCCGTGATCCGATAACCCGCAGGGTAATCGGCGCCGTTAATCTGAGTTGTCTGGCCGACGAATCCGATCCACTGTTGCTCGCGCTGGCTACCAGCGCCAGTCGCCACATTGAGGATCGCATGCGGGTGGTGGCTCATGAGGGCGAGACCGCGCTTTTGAAGGCATATTTACAGCAAGCACGACGCTCTTCCAGCGGTGTCCTTGCGATCGGCGGCGACGTGGTGTTGATGAACCCCTACCTACGTCGGACACTTAACGGTAACGATCAGACCGCGCTGCTCGAACACGCCTCGGATCTGCTCAGCTGCACGCTGTCGGGCACCGCGCTGGCAGTTCTGCCGAGCGGACACATCGCCAAAATCACTGCCGCCGAACGGTCGACACTGCGCGGCGGCCGCACCAACGTCGTTTTCCACGTTGATCTTTCCGCCGAGACCAGCTCGCACCCACATCAAATCGGCCACCCGGCGCACACTTACATCCCTGGCCTGGCAGGTCGCAACAGCGCCTGGCTGCGCTGCTGCCAGCAGGTGCGGCAATGCTGCCGCGACCGAGACTGGGTGATGCTCGAGGGAGAGAAAGGATCCGGACGGGCCCGGCTGGCCCAGGCGGTAGGCCAGGACGTGAAACCCGGCCGAACCGTTCGGGTGATGCGCGCCGACACGTTCCCAAGCGCCGCGCGTCTCGTCGCCGAGCTGGCAGCCGAATCCGGCGATGAGGACTTCGCGCTGGTGATCGCCGACGTGGATGACATCGACAAGGACACACTCGAAGCGATCACCTCGATACTGGCCACGCGCGCAGGCCGAGGCTGGATCGCGGCGACCAGCAGCGGCGCGCCTCCGTCAGCACCGATCAAGCAGCTGCTGCCGCTGTTTACCCATACCGTCACAGTGCCGGCGCTGCGACACAGGATTGACGACCTCGCGGAACTCGTGCCGCTGCTGCTGCGCGAGATCACCCAGGGTGCTGATGTGGGGCTGTCGCCCGATGCTATGCGCCAACTCAGCAAGCTGCCGTGGCCGGGCAACGTCTCGCAACTGCGGCGCGTTCTGACCGAAACCGTTGCCCGCCAACGATCGGGCATTATCAGCGCCGACAAGTTGCCACCGGAGTGCCGCTCCGTCACCCGGCGCAAGCTAACCCAAATGGAAGCCCTGGAGCGCGACGCGATTGTCTGTAGCCTGCAAGACAACGGCGGCGACAAGCAAGAGGCGGCCCGCGACCTGGGAATGTCACGGGCCACCATCTACCGCAAGATAAACGACTACGGCATCGCGTAACACCCCTACGCTTTTCAGCCCAAACATTTGGCGACAACTACCGCCATGGCGACGGGTTCCTCCTCACCTGCCTTCGCAAGCTCGCCATTTCGTCGGCAATCCGACCGCTTGCGCGCCGGCGCCGTCAACACCGTGTTCACCGGCGAAGTCAGAGACCAATCACAGCTTTACGGACTCCTCGACCGGCTGCGCGATCTCGGCCTCGAGCTCATCAGCGAGCAGCCGCAGACCGAGGCCGGTCGGGCAACCGACGACGACCAGACCGCGAGATGACCCAACACATCCATCACAGTGAAGGAAGAGTCGATGCCGATTATCCGCGTCAATCGCCCGAAAGCGAGCGCACAGCTCTAAACAGAAGGCCACACTCGCGCCCCGGCTGGCGCAAGCCTTGATCCGTCAGGAGATCGATCCGGTCACCGAAACCGGCACGGCGGCAACCGGTTTCTTCTTCAACGAACTCATGTCGAAAACTGCTTCCCGGGCGGGGTTCCGCCATCCGCGCATCCCGACAACGTGTTCTGGATCCTGGCCACAGATCACCCGGGTGATCCTGATCCACGGGTGATGACCATTCACCCGACGCGACGACAGGCTCGTTCGACAGAAGCACAGCTGCACGCGAAGCCCCGAACACATCCAGCCATACAAACCGGCGCTGCCGGCCCGCGGACACACCGCACCGCAGCGGTAGCCCTCGCGCGCGGCAGCGCCCTCCGACGCCCCGCGACCAAGGGAGATCACATGCGTCCAACCCGAACACGTGCCGGTTCGATCAAGAGCCGTCACCGCGAAGCCCCCACGCGGCAGCCCTGCTCAATTCTGATTGTCGGTAGCGGATTCGCCGGATTCGAATGTGCACGCCGACTCAGCAGGCTGCTGCAGCGGCACCGCTCCGACGCCACCGTGACCCTGATCTCGCCCGTCGACTACCTGCTGTACACACCCCTCTTACCCGAGGTCGCCGGTGGAGCGATTGACCCCCGTTTCGCGACGGTGCCCTTGATCGACACGCTGCCGGGTGTCCGGCTGTTTCGCGCCTATGTCGAATCGGTGGACTTGTCCGCGCGTTCACTGCACTGTCGCGACCAGGAGAACACCTCCCACGAGCTCTCGTGGGATCGGCTCGTCCTGACTCCCGGCTCGATCAGCCGCCTGTTCGACATTCCCGGATTGGCCGAGCACGCACGCGGCCTCAAATCGATAGCGCAGGCGCTCTACCTACGCGACCACATCATCGAGCAGTTCGAACTGGCGCGCATCGACGGTGACCCTGAACGCGCGGCCGCCCGCAGAACCATCGTGGTCGTGGGATCTTCCTACTCCGGAACAGAACTCATCGCCCAGCTCTGCGCGATGGCCGCAGTGGCGGCACACGACTTCGGATTCGAACTCGGTGATGTCCAGTTGATACTCGTTGAACGCTCAGGAAGGTTGATGCCTGAACTCGGCCCCGAGTTGGCCGCACGAGCCGAGCAGGTGCTAAGACGGCGCGGCGTACAGATCCTTGTCGGTGTCACCCTTTCCCGGGTTGCGGCCGATCATGTTGTTCTCAGCGACGGGACCCGCATCGGCACCTACACCGTCGCATGGGTAGCCGGCGTGGTCGCGAGCCCGCTTATCGCAGCGACGGGGCTGCCCACTGAAAAGGGCCGAATCAAGGTCGGATCGGATCTGCAGGTGCCCGGCTTCGACGGCATCTATGCGGGCGGTGATGCCGCGGCCGTGCCCGATGCCACCAACCCTGGAACGATTACGCCGCCAACGGCACAACACGCAAACCGGCAGGGCAAAGTCCTCGCCCGAAACGTCGCCGCCAGCCTCGGTCACGGCCGCGCACAGAAATACCGACACCGCGATCTAGGAACCGTTGTCGACCTAGGTCCCGGGTTCGCTGTTGCAAATCCGCTCAACATCCAGCTGTCAGGTTTCGCTGCGAAACTCGTGACCCGGCTCTATCACCTGTACGCAATACCCCGTAACGCCAACAGATGGGCCGTTGCACTGGGATACCTCACCAACATTCTTTTTACCCGGCCGCTGGTGTCGATCGGGTTGGCCCAATCGTCTCTGGCCCAGTTCTCGGCCAGCGAGGAATTCATGCCAGCATCCGCAGTGATGCACCCGCGTGACCAGCAAATGTACGCCGACGACCTTCGCTACCAAAAAGCGTCCGCCGATCGGACGACAGTGCCGTCGCACGGCAGCTCTGTACGTACCGATCATCGCAAGTGAGGGTAGATATGACTGGTAGAGAGTTCGACGTGATCGTGGTAGGCGGCGGAGTTGGCGGTGTTGCCGCCGTGCGGAAACTTGCGTCGGCAGGCCTTGCGGTATCGCTCGTTGAGGATCGTTTGGTCGGTGGGGAGTGTCATTACTGGGGTTGCAACCCGAGCAGAACACTGCTTCGCCCGATCGAGGTGTTCAACCTAGCGATGGCGGTTCCCGGTGTGCGAGAAGCTATTTCGGGCAAAGGACTGGATGTGCTGGCTGTCTTCGCGAAACGCGACGCGATCATCGAGCATCTATCGGATCAAGACCGAACAGCATCATTGCGGCAAGCCGGTGTAGCAGTGTTCCATGGGTTCGGCCGGTTGAGCGGCCAACGAACGGTGCGCGTAGCGCATGCCGATAACACCGAAGCCGTCTTGACTGCACGCCACGCGGTCGTTGTGGCCACCGGCACTCGTCCTAACGTGCCGGAGATACCTGGGTTGGCGCAAGCACGCCCGTGGACCAATCGGGACTTAACGACCATGACGCAAGTGCCACCTCGCGCGCTGGTGGTGGGTGGCGGCCCCGTCGCCGTCGAGTTCGCGACCATCCTGACCGGTTTGGGCTCAGCGGTAACACTTTTTGTACGTGGGAACACCCTGCTTCGCAACTTCGAACCCGAAGCCCGCGAGCTCGTCGCGCAGTCACTGCGAAGCAAAGGCGTCAAGATTCACTTTGAGACAGAGTTGTCGGCGGTAGCCCGCCCCGTGGCGGGGGGGCCAGTCGCCGCAACTTTCCACCGCCAGACCATCGAGGTAGACGAGATCGTCGTAGCCGCCGGACGCTGCACCAACACCGACAACATCGGACTGGAAACCCTTGGCCTGCCGGGCGGCGGGTTCGTTCCTGTGAACGACCATCTACAGGCGGTCGGCGTCAAAGGCGACTGGCTGTACGCCCTGGGAGATACCACCGGGCGTGCTCGGCTGTCTCATATCTCCACGTACCACGGCCGTGTCGTGGCCGACATCATCGCGGCCCGGGCCGCGGGGCGAGAACTGGGGGAGAATGAGCTGGCTGCCCGCGATGCCGGCAGTCTGGCGCAGGTTATCTTCACTGACCCTCAAGTAGTCAGGGTGGGGCGCACGGAAAGTCAGGCCCGAGCAGAAGGGTTCACGGTAAGAACCCGAACCGCCCGTTACCCAGGCGCAGTGGCATTCCTCGCCCTTTACAGGGATGGCTTCGAAGGATGGGCGAAATTGGTCATTGACGCGGCGACCAACACACTGCTCGGAGCGACATTCGTCGGACCGCAGTTCTCCGAACTGGTTCAAGCAGCCACCCTGGCTATCGTCGCGAAGGTCCCCACCAATCTCCTACGCCATGCTGTCGCGCCACACCCAACGGTCAATCAGGTTTGGGATCCCCTACTCGCCCACGAATCTGAACTTGCCCATTACTGAAGACATGGCGGCAAGAAGTGCAAGACCGCCCGCACGCAAGCGAATCGCCTTATTCATCAAACCCATTCGAAGTCGAGCCCTGAGAAAGGACACACAATGACCTACTTCGCCCCGGTCGAGCGGCGTCCGCCCGTTGTTCGACGTTCTCACCACCAAGGAGAGTGACATGACAACACACAAGACCAGCCCTGACACGGCGTCGTCCGAGGGCACGGTGACCGTGACGGAGACGGGTTCGGGCGCTTACACGCAGCAGATCACCGCCGGGCACCACCGGCTCGTCGCCGACGAGCCGCGGCCGATCGGAGACGACGCAGGCCCAACACCCTACGATCTGCTATTGGCCGCGTTGGGGACATGTACCTCTATGACGGTGCGGATGTACGCCGCACGCAAGGGCTGGCCACTCGAGCGAGTTCGAGTGACGTTGCGGAACTCCCGCATTCACGCCAAAGACTGCGTCGAGTGCGAAACCACCAGCGGATGGATCCACCATATTGATCGGGACATCGAGTTAGCCGGTGACCTCGATGACGCTCAACGGCAACGGCTGCTCCACATCGCCGAACGTTGCCCTATTCATCAGACCCTGACGTCGGAAGTCAACATCGCAACATCCTTGCCGTGACAGCCTGGTGCCTTGATCCGTCAAGAGATCAATCCGGTCACCGAAAACGGCACGGCGGCAACCGGTTTCTTCTTCAACGAACTCGATGAGGACTCGCCGGGCTACTTCGACGGGAGATCGGCGTGTCGTCCGGGGCCTAGCGGCTCAATCGACCAGTGACCAAGACTCAGAGACATCGGCGCAGCCCGGCTCCGGCAGATCCAGGTCCGCCTTCCTTAGGCGATAGACCTGAAGGGATAACCCGTAGTATTTGGTGGTCTCGCCGATCCATTCCATACCCACTCGCCGTGCCGTCGCCACGCCACGATGATTGCCCGGCCGCACGACCGCGAACACCTCACTGAGGCCCGCGTTCTCAAAGGCCTGATGCGCGACAGCGTGACCGGCCTCCGCGCCGTACCCATGACCCCACATCGCGGGGGCCACCTGCCACCCGATCTCCAGGTCGCTGCGCCCGGGCGGCAGCGGCAGCAAGGCCACTCCCCCGATCACCTGTCCGGATTGCTTGTCGGTGATCGCCCAGCGACCCAGCGGCAACCCAGCCGCGTCGCTCTCGGCCATCCAGACGCCCAGCATGCGTCGCATGTCGCTGCGGTCGACGATGGCGGGCAGTGCCGGGCACAACCAGTGAGCCACCTCCGGGGCGCCATAGATCGCGCACGCGGCGATCGAGTCGTCGAGGCGCCATGGCCGCAACACCAGCCGGCGGGTCTGGATGCGTCGCGACCCGGGGTCGAGTTCGACGTGTCGATGCTCAACCACGCCAACCGCCCGCGATTGCGTGCGCACGGTCGCCACTTTGCCGAACCAGGGAGGTGGATCGTCCCATGCCGGCACTGCCGCCGACAACAATGACCTTCTTGGCCTCAAAATGCATATCAGGCTCGCTTCCTGGTTCTCCTTGATGGCTTCGGCTGGGCCGCCGCTCTCCTATCGACGACACGTAACGACCTCAGCTGCGGCGCCCCGCCAGCGGGCCGACAACCCCGCCCGGTTCTGGTCGTACTGAGACTGCGGCCAGGCCGGGTGAGCTGTCCATCGCCCCAACCACCTATTCACCCGGGTGATTAATGTTCACCCGGGTGATTAATGCGACGCCGTGAACCGGAGCGTGCGTATGAGCGGGATATGGCCAGTGACCCTCGCTGGCCGCGTGTATCCGCGCTGGTGTAGCTCCTATTTGTCCTGACGCCACCATCGGGTGCCATCAGGAGTGTCCTCGAGGGTGATGCCGCGGGTCGCTAGGTCCGTGCGGATCGCGTCGGCTTCGGCGAATCTGCGGTTGGTGCGCAGTTGCCGTCGGCGTTCGACCGCTGCGGCGATTTCGCGGTCGTCACGCGCTCCCTGGTCGATGCGGAAGGTCTCGAACAGTTCATTGATTTCGCGGAGCAGCACGGAGGCGGTCGGGCCCGGTGGTGTGTTGCTGCGGTTCTGTTCGCGGATGTAGTCGAACAAAACGGCGAGGGCTCGGGGGGTGTCGAAGTCGTCGTCGAGACGGCCGAAGAACTCGGCGCGGGTTCGGTCGGCGAGTGCCCGCGCCGCGGACGTCTCGGCGGCAGAGATCTTGCGAGCGAAATTCTCGACACGCCGACGCGCGAGGCGCGCCTGGTTGAGAGCGTGCATGCTGAACTCCATGGCTGACCGGTAGTGCTGACTCAAGAAGGCATAGCGCACGGTGCGAAAGTCAAAGGCCGCCAGCGCTTCACGGATCGTCACAAAGCCCCCAGCACTCCTCGACACTTTCGCGCCGTTGACGTGCAGCAGACCGGTGTGCATCCAGTAGCGCGCCATCGGCGAACGGCCGGACACCGATTCCATTTGCGCGATCTCAGCTTCATGGTGTGGGAAAATGAGATCCACGGCGCCGCCGTGCAGATCGTATTGCGGCCCATAGATCGATGCGGTTATTGCAGTGTCTTCGATGTGCCAGCCGGGCCTTCCCGGACCCAGCGGCCCGTCCCAGTACGGCTCGCCCTCTTTGCGGGCCTTCCACAACGCGAAGTCGCCGGGATTGCGCTTGCCGGCGCGGTGTTCGATCCGGGAAACATAGCCTCCAGTACGCGAATCGATACGCCCCGAGAGCTTGCCGTAATCCGGGAACGAGGCCAGATCGAAGTACCAGCCGTCATCTAGTTCGTAGGCATGCCCGCCCGTGATGAGTTGTCTTATCTGAGCAATGATTTCGCGGATATAGTCGCTGGCGCGAACATAGCTGTCGACGCTGGAGATGTGCAGCGCAGCCATATCCTCTAGGTAGCGCTTCTCGTGGGTAGCTGCCACCGTCGCCGGATCGGTACCGATTTGCGCAGCGCGCCCGATGATCTTGTCGTCGATGTCGGTGATGTTCTGCACGTATGTCACTCGGTACCCACGTCTACGCAGATAGCGGGCGATCAGGTCGAACTGGGTATAGGTCTTGGCGTGCCCGAGGTGGCTGAGGTCGTAGACGGTCGGACCACACACGAACATGCGCACCGTACCCGCCGTTATCGGCTCGAAGAGCTCTTTGCGTTTCGTGAGCGTGTTGTAAACGATCACGTCACTCCGTCGCCTCCGTTGCGAAGTGTTCGCCGTAACCTTGCTCCCAGCCGGTGACTCGGAATGAAGTCTCCGGTCAACACCAGCACTGTCACGCACGGCAGGGGTGGGCACATCGAAATCGACATGCTGCAACTGGCACCGTTGCGTCTGGCCATGGCATTTCCTGCATCTTGGGGTGAGTGGCCTTGGGAGTAGCGCGATACGGATCGGACGTCAATCAGCGACCGGTTGCGTGCCGCAGTTTCCCTACAGATTGATGGCCTCCCCGGTCAGGGCGTGGAAGCATTCCTGTAGCCCTTCACCGAGTGTGGGATGGGTGTGTACGTTTCGTGCCAGCTCGGTGGCGGTGAGGTCCCACAGCTGCGCCAGCGTCAACTCGGGGAGGAGTTCACTGACTTCGCTGCCCACCAAATGCGCTCCCAGGAGCTCGCCATGCGCATCGTCGGCAACCATTTTGATGAAACCGCCGCGTTCACCCAGTCCGTGGGCTTTGGCGCTGGCCTGCATGGGAAAAGTAGCGACCCGCAAGCGGTGACCGGCGGCGCGGGCCTGCTCTTCGGTGTAGCCGAAGCTGGCGACTTGTGGCTGGCAGAACGTCACTCGCGGCATCATCCGATAGTCCAACGGCATCGTCTCCACGCCTGCGATGGTTTCGGCAGCTACCACGCCTTGTGCGGAAGCGACGTGGGCGAGTTGAACTTTGGCGGTGACGTCGCCGATCGCATAGATATGCGGTGCGGACGTACGCATGTAGTCGTCGATGTCGATAGCGCCAGCGGCGGTGACACGCACTCCAGCGGCATCGAGACCGATTTCCTCGACGTTGGGACAAAATCCGATGCAGATGAAGGCCCGGGCGGCCTGCGCGCTGGCGGACGTTCCGTCAGCGCCGGTGTGGCTGACGACGACGTGCTCGCCGTGGTCGATGACTTTGTCCACCCGGGTGGATGTGTGAATCGCCATCCCGCGGCGCCGGTAGTGCCGCTGAAGTTCCCTTGAAACATCGGCGTCCTCGTTAGGAAGGACACGGTCGGCGAATTCCAGAATCTCGACGCGGACACCGTAACTGTGCAGGATGTAGGCGAATTCCATGCCGATGGCGCCGCCGCCGATGATCACGATGGACTCGGGCAGATCGGCGCTGAGAATCTGCTGTTCATAGGTGACGATGTTGTCGCTGAGGGCAACTCCAGGCAGCATGCGCACGCGCGATCCGGTCGCGATGACGGCGTGGTCGAAGCTCAGTAACCTACTGCCTCCCTCACGCAGGTCTATGTGAAGGTTGTGGGGATCGGTGAAACGGCCGTGGCCGTCGATCTCAGTGATGTTGTTCTTGCGCATCAGAAAATGCACTCCGCGGACCCGGGCCTCGGCAACTTCGCGGCTGCGTGACACGGCGCGGGAGTAGTCGAGACTAATGTCACCGGAGATGCCGAATGCGGCGGACTGGTGGGTGACGATGGAGGCAATCTCAGCGTTGCGCAGCAGCGCTTTTGAGGGAACACAGCCTGTGTTGAGGCACACTCCGCCCCAATAGCGTTCCTCAACTATCCCGACACTCATTCCCAGCTGGGCGGCGCGGATGCCTGCCACATATCCGCCGGAGCCCGCGCCGAGGACGATGAGGTCGTAATGGTCGCCGGCTGGCGGTGTCATCTTGGCTCCTGTTTTGTTGGGCGGAGTGAGGTTTCGGCGAGCAGTGCGCGGGCCGTCGTCTTCCTCGTCGCAGGCAATTTCATCAGCGGGAAGTGTCAGTCTGCGTTGGCGACTATCGCCTGTCTGCGGGTTGCGTCAATCGCAGTCCGCCAGGAGCCACAGCGCTAAGCCGAGGTTCGCGATGTCCTTCATCAAGAACTCCCCGTCGGCGGACAAAACGGGAAAGCCACCGGCAGACGCCTCGCCGACGCCGGGGGTCGTGACCATGAAACTCAGCGTGGTCACGAAGAACAGCGAGGCGAATACGCCGCCCACCACGGAAGCCTTCGGGAACCACGGCTTGACGGCCAGCAGTGCCGCGACAATTAATTCTATTGATCCGTTCAATCGACCAAAGGCGTCGATGGACATGATGTTGTACAGCCAACTCATAGAGCGGGCTATTGGCCACCCAATGTGAAATACCCTGGGACTCATAGGAAGTGAACTTCATCGCGCCGAACCAGGCTAGGACTATGACCAGACCATAGCGGGCGACGAGCGCCGCGATGGCGGTCGTTCGGGAGCTTCTCAGCTCATCAGCCATGATGCCTGTGGCGCGATTGTATGACATGCGGTCTCCGTTCGTATTTCGTTGCGCCGCTGTGGCCCTGTCGAACACTCTCCGCTCCTTCACACAGAAGGTTGATGTTCAGTGCTGCCGCTCGCGGCTCAGGTCAGCGACCACTATCTGCGCACAGGGGGTGAGTTGTCCTCATCCAGCTGTGCTTTTCACCCGGGTGAGAGGCAGACGAGAACGGGTCTGCGGTGCAGAACTTCGGCCATGACGAGGTCGAGGCGAACCTGCCCTTGTGCGGCCGGTCGGCGGTTGTGTCGAAGGTCGGAATCATCACGTGTCACAATCGGCTGCCGGCCGCGTCACCGAGGCTGGCGTCGGTGAGGGTAGGACGTCGTTCGGCCGCACCGTCCGGTGACGTGAACCTCGCTGCGGCCGCCGCCGGCTGGCCGAGTCAATGAGCAAATTGCGCAACTGTTCTCGGCCGCGGCTGATTCTTGAACTCACTGTTCCCTGTTCGGTTTCCATGATTGCGGCGATCTCTTTGTAGGAGAAACCCGCGATGTCGGCAAAGTACACGGCAATCCGGAACTGTTCGGGCAGGGCCTGCATCGCGGCCTTGATCTCAGGGTCCGGCAGCGTTGCGAGTGCCTGGTCTTCGGCCGACCACAGGCCGGCCGACCGGTGCGCGGCGCTGGTTGCAAGCTGTCGGTCCGTGATCTGATCGGTCGGGTACTGCGCCGGCTGGCGCTTCTTGGTTCGGTAGCTGTTGATGTAGGTGTTGGTCATGATCCGGAACAGCCACGCCTTCAGATTCGTTTCCGGCTGAAATGAACGCCTACCGGCGTAGGCTTTGAGTAGCGTTTCCTGCAGCAGATCCTCTGCGTCCGCGATGGTGGCGGTCATCTGAATCGCCCGCCTGCGGAGGGGCTCGAGCAGTGGGATCACGTCACGCTCGAAGTGAGCGGCGCTTGCCGAATCCTCTGTCAGGCTGGCACATTCAGTACGTGCGCGCGCCACGATACATTCCCATTGTCACGTCCGGTACATCGTCGGTTGCATTTGCCCTCCGCCCTCCAGCTGTTGAGCCAGCATTCACCGACGCGGGGTGAGTGGTCATCACCCGGCGAGCCAATTCACCCGGATGAGCACAACCCAGGAGTGGGCGCCATCAGGTTGGACCCAGCCGCCGGGCGTGGTCAGGGTTCACATCTTCATACGAGTGCGCCGCGCTGAAAGCAGATGCGGCGTGTTATCCAGTGTCCCTACAACGTAATCGCCGTCAGTCGGCTTGCGCCGGTCTCGAATATCCAGACTGGATACGGCGTGGGTGGTGCGTGGTTTCAATGTCGTTTGACAGCGATGTTGGGTCAACGATCGCGTAGGCCGCGGCAGCGCTTGCTGCGGAGAAGACGCTGTAGCTAAGCGGTGATTCCATACCGAGCGATACAGCCATCACGATTCCAAATACTATGAGCACCAGGCAAGTCGCCGCGCCAACGAGTCTTGGCCGCCAGCCAATCAAGAGCAAGACTCCCAGGCTCGCTTCGGTCACGGTGGCACCCCAGACAATAACGGTCAAAAACCAACCATAAGCAAACGGCACAAGCTGATGGGCATAGGCGGCGAAGGCACCCATGCTTCCCCAGTTACCCTGTCCAAACGGCGCCCACCAGCCGAATCGGTCGGCAACAGCGGACAAAAACGCCGCAGCGAGCGACAAGCGTAAAGTGATCCGGACAATCCGGATCCGGTAAGGCGTGTGCATGGACTCCTCCTGCTGTGCCGCATCGCGAAAACAGATCTGCCCATTGTTTTAATGTCCAACAGCGGGAACATTTTTCATCGCTATCGCGAGGCTCATCCTGGTGCGTTGTCGTCTGTGGTGAGCGGGCCATCTCCGGTATCGAGCAAGAAGACTGCGAGTAGTTCAGCGGGTTCGGTGGCGCTGGCATTTTCACTGATCGTGTGGTGCGCGCCGGGGGATTCATTCCACGTCTCGCCAGCGTGATAAACACGTGCAGGCTCGCCTTCGACTTGGCTGCGGATCGCTCCTGAGATCACGTAGGCCATGATGAACGCCGATTTTGCGTGGTGGTGAGCTCCGCTCGTGGCCCCTGGCGGATAGCTGACGGTCACTCCTACCAGTGATTTGCCCGGAACGTTGGTAGATTGATCGAAAACTGTTCGGACAACTGGGGTTTGACCTTAATTCTCGGGCGCTGGCTCAGCGTGGGCTGCAGGTGCAAGTATCGCAACAGCGATCAGTGCGGGGAGCAATATTTTTACGGCCATTCTTCGCTGCCTTCTTTTCGGGTGTCTTGACGACTAGCTGATGTGATCGCACTTTTGGGATGACCTGCGTGCGTATGAAGTCTCCTCAGACCAGGGTGACGCAGCTAGGTAGTGGGGAGTAGGCCGCTATCACCGACCACGCCGGTTCCACATCTTGATCGTCGCCCACTGCACTGATCAGATGAGCGGTCGTGCGCGCCGCTGGCGTTGCACCCCAACCAGCGGCGGGCTCGACCTCCGAGTGCTCGGGCGGATCGGCGCACTGCTACATCGCCTCCCAGTAGCGCACGAAGAAACGAGTGGAGGCCCGCGTAGGCGCCGTCCGATCGTGGGAGGTTCCTTTTCAGTCTTCGACTACGCGCACGATCGTCTTGCCAGAGATGCGCTTGTCGGGAGCGAATGCGGCGGCGGCTTCAGCGAGTGGCAGCACGGCACCCACCGCCGGCTTGAGGCGTCCATCCCGCACTCGAGCGGCGAGGTCGGCGAGCTGGGCGCGATCGGCTTCGACAACGAAGAACACAGCCCGCCCGTCATGCGGCTGGGTCTGCGGCGGCTCGGCGACGGTGACGAGCGTTCCGCCTGCGCGCACCAGTGTGGCCGAGCGGGCCAGAATGTCTCCGCCGATCACGTCGAACACCACGTCGACTTCCCCTGCGTCCTCCAGCTTTTCGGTATCCAGGTCCAGAAAGGTATGGACTCCGAGCTCGGCCGCCCGGTCGCGATCCGCGGTCCGGCCGGTGCCGATGACGCGCGCACCGACCTCACGAGCAAGCTGCACCGCGGTCGATCCAACCGCACCCCCAACGCCGTGGATCAGAACCGTCTGTCCAGCGGTGAGGCGGCCGTGGTCGAATAGGGCCTGCCAGGCGGTCAATCCCGAGATCGGCAGCGCGGCGGCCACAGTGTGATCGATGTCGATCGGCAACGGTGCCAGATTACGGGCTTCCACCGCGGTGTACTCCGCCAGCGAGCCGTTGCGCGACCAGTCGGTCAACCCGAACACCCGCTGGCCAACGCTCAATCCGGTTGTGCCGTACCCCAACTCAACCACGACTCCGGACAGATCGTGGCCGGGTACGCTCGGTGTGCGGTCACGACCCGCGCGATCGGTCCAGGTGTCCGGCCACTCAAGCTCATTGAATATGAAGCTCGCAGCGTGCACCCGCACAACGACATCGTTTGAGGCCGCCTCGGGGTGGGGCAAGTCGGTGAACGACAGGCCGGCGACCCCGGCCTCACGATCTGAAACAGCGATGGCTTTCATTACACGTCCTTCCTGATGTGGATTGTTGTTTGAGACTGACCGCGCTACACGCGAAAGGTGGTGGGGTGTGCTATGTCCAGTCGTGCGGCTGTGTCATTTCGGCGAATCTCCAAGTGCTGCCGTCGGTAACGTGCGGCAAGCGATCGCCCTGATGGCATCTGAGAGCCTGAATATCGATACCTCTCCTTATCGTCGGTGGGCGGGTCAGCCGCGAGCTGCGGTTGTACGCTGACGAGTCCTAGGCCTAGATGACGGACGCGGTCGAGGAATCCGTAACGCGGTGACTGGTAGCGGATTTCACCAGCGCACGGTTTCGGTTGCGCCAGCCTCGAGGCACATCCCTTCTAATGCGGACCACCCACCGTTCTCGGTCACCCTCCGCTCGCCAGCTGTTGAGTCAGCATCCACCGACCCGGGGTGAGTGGACATCACCCGGCGAGCCAATTCACCCGGGTGAGGACAAATGCGGTACTGGGGCCGATCGGCAGTCATCCGGGGTGGACGCCATCAGGTCGGGGCCGGCGGCCGGAGTCGATTTTGGTCACAACGCCCCGAAATCCATCTACAACGACCGCAGTCCCCTTGGCTGTTCGGTCGCTTCGCGGATGTAGCGGCCGATCTGGCGCAGTGAGCGGGTGGCTTCGGGGATCATCGGCGCGGCGAGTTGGAACACATGGATTTGGCCCGGCCATACCTGCACTTCGACAGGCACGCCGGCGGCGGCTAGTTGTTGGGCCGCCAGCTGCGCGTCGTGGAGCAGCACCTCGCAACCGGACACATGGATCAAGGTGGGCGGCAGTCCGGGTTGGATGTGATCGAGGGGTTCGTAGAGCGCCTCGGGATCGACGTTGGCGTCGCGGTGTGCCGCGGCGCGAGTGATCAGGCCGTGGAAGGCGTCGAATGCTCTGGGCGGAAACATCGCATCCGAGCCCGCGTTGGGGTGGGTCGTTTTGGGTTGTGTGGCCAGTTGCAGCAGTGGTGACATGGCCACCAGCGCGGCGGGCTGCTCGCCGCACTCGAGCAGGCGTTGAGCCAGCGCTAGCGCCAGGTAGCCGCCGGCCGAATCGCCGGCCAGCACGATCTGATCGGGCTGATAGCCTTTTCGGCGCAACCACCGGTAGCCGTCGTAGCAGTCGTCGATTGCCTCGCGGATCGAATGTTTGGGAATCTTGCGGTAATTGGGCACCAGTACCGGGCTGTCGGCGAAACTGGACAGCGTGCTCACCAGTCGGCCGTGCGAGTAGGGGCCGCAGGTGAGGAATGCCCCGCCGTGCAGATACAGCACGACCCGGCGGGTGCCGTCGGCCGGTAGCACTCCGGTGGCGCGGATGAGCTGCGCGGTGCACTGCGTGAGCCCGATGCCGTCGCGCAGCGTGCCTCGTATCGGCGTGATGGCGCGGGCGGCGCACTCGACGAGGCCCCATGGCCACGGCGCCGAGGGCAGAAAGCTGCCCACGCTCAGTGTGGGCCGGATCATCAGCCGGGCGCTGAGCCACGCGATGCGCCCGGCCATGCTCGGATCGTCCTGAATGACCTCAACGACGGCGCCCGCACGGAGCGGATCGCGTCGAGTCTTTCCTGCCCTGGCTGCTCTTCGACTGGGTCGCGGCGACCCCGGCATGGCGGCGGGTGCGCTCACGTCAACACTTCCACGTCGGGGTCATCGGGTGCCCCACGCCACCCGAACCGATCCCAGGTGACGCCAAGGCGGCGCTCGCCGTCCCTCGGCGCACCCGTTCGGGTTGCTCACCCATCAGAACCGGCCCCGAGACCGGCCGCAGGCTCATCGTGTCGGCTCTGGGCTGAGGACCGGCGCGCATGCCCCGCATAAGCGGCCCTGCCCGCCTCGATCTGCTCGTCGCCGATCTTTCGCGGAGCACCCGGTCGGTCAACGAATCTGGGTGAGTCACTTAGTTTTTGGCGCGCGCCTCCGCATAACGGGCACTGCCGGTCGGCGGCGGTAGCCGCCTGCTGGTCACGGCGCTCCCAGACGGCCGCTCGTCCCGACGCCACCGCCTTGCGGCGTCGCCTGCCGGCGTAGGCGATCAGCCCGGCTGCGACCGAGGATCCCGCACAAATGGCGGCGGCGACGCCGAAATCGACTAGCTGACCGTCGATCAACATGAGGGCTGCGTAATCACCGGCCACCACAGCCACAAATAGGAAGGCGATGCGTAGTCCGGTCATGATGCCAGTCCCTCTGGCCCGATCGGGCGCACAGCAAAGACAGTGCTCAGGTATCGAGTGGGACGCCCGCAAGTGCTGCATACCGGATGGGTGCCGCATCGCGACGCCGTCTCGCGTTTGTCGCCCACGTAGGTGGCCATCGCCCGCTGCAAAATAGCCAGGCAGGCTTGGCAGAGCGTCTCGACGAGGTCGCCGTATGGGCTTAGCCCCATCTGGTTGCATCCGTCGACGGCGTGTATCTCGGCGACCGCGACCGCCGGCGCGCCGCAGGTAATGCCGGTCGACACCCGCTGGGCACTGCAGATGGGCTGCAGTGTGTGAAGTTGTTCCTCGATCGCCCCGACGGTGTCTATCGCGGCATCTCCTTTGCGATGCGCCGGACGCCGGGCAAAGGCGGCAGCGGCGCGCACTCGATGCAGCAGCCACGGTGTTCGCGCAGCGCCGGGGCCGTATTCAGCAGGCGATCGTTGAAATTGACGACGCTTCATCTGGTTTCTCCGATTTGTGGCGATGGCGATGTGCGGTGGTCAACGCGGCCAGCGCGTCAACCGCCAACGCGACCCGTTGGTCGCTTGCGCGGCGGCGAACGCAGGTCCGGTACATGGTCGGCTGCACTTACCTTCTGCTGGCGATTTATTGAGCCAGCATTTACCGACGTGGGATGAGTGGTCATCACCCAGCGAACTAATTCACCCGGGTGATCGGCCGCGCATTCGAGCATCAGGAGCAACCACACCAGACCTGTCTACGGGTCAACGTCCGTTGTTTTCGCAACGACATCCGCGTTGTTGACCAAGACCTGGCACCCGATATTGCCCAGGCGGACGGCGCAAATCGCCAAGCGGTCAACCGCCCATCGGGTTGCCACAAAGGGTTGCTGATGCCCGCACCACATTAACGGCCTGTACGCCGAGCGTGTGGAACCAAATGGCCAGGGGCACGGCGCTTCGCATAATCGTTGTTAGCCAATACTTTTTGGCCAAAGAATAGGGGTGTTGGGTGACGCTGTAGCCGTTCATCTTGCGGTAGACGGTGAGCCGTGACATTCCCAGGGTGCGCGCCGACTCCTGCGTCCGGCCGCCGTTGTCCCACAGGTACGGACGAGCGCGTAACGCTCCAGGGCCTCCATTTCCGTCAAACTCGCCGGCGAGTGACCGAGCGGCACTCCGGTGGCAACTTGTCGGCGCCGATATTGCTCAGTCTTTGGCGGGCAACAGTTTCGGCCAAAACCGCTGCAGCGGTGAGACGTCTGGGACGAGTATCTTGACCGGAATCAAAAGCACCGGACAACAATCGGGATTCTGGGTGCTCATCGTGGTGGGTGACCGGTGATTCAAGTTGCGGACCCGGCTTCGAACAACGGCTGTGCCGGCGAGGGCTCGTGTATGCCTCGAATGGGCTGTGTCAACGCCAGATGTCAAGCTGCTGCCACTTGGACTTCAACCGACAGATAGTCAGCGATGGCATGTATTGCGGGCCAGTCACCGTCGCGCACCGCTCGGCCGAGCAACTCTACTAATGGACTCCGGGCGTCCAATTCGGCTAGCCATGAGGCTAGCGTCGCGGCGATGTGCTCTGTGTGGACGTGTACGGTACGGCCGTGTAGGCGATCGGTCAGCTGATAGGTAGTCATTTTCCGTGCCTCGTCGCTGGATCCCGTTGTGGTTGTCGCCCAGCATCGGCGGGCACGTGTCGGGATGGCCGGCGGCAGATCGCCTGAGATCCCAGCCGCCGTTGCGTTCGACGCTGTCTGCCGTTGCCTGCCTCATCGTCGGTCTTCCGATCCGGCGGCGCGTATTTGCTGACGTCACCCATGACACCGCAGCGGGCGGATGCTGAACGTCTCGATCTGAGCGGGTTGCGCGTCTCAATCTGAGACGCCGGTACTGGCGGGCGGCTGCCGCTCGGTCGACCAGCTAAGGTGACGACGGCGACCTGCGCGTCGACGATCGCGCGATCCCGGCGTCGGGTGCATCGAGTTCCGCGAAGTAGCACGGCGCGCTGCAACGAATCAGCGCGTAGGCTCGGCGAGGCGACGTCGCGGCTGGCCCAGCAGATCAAGCGATGTCACCTCCAGTGCTGGGCCGAAGCCGTCGCCAAGGGCGACCGGCTATGAGTTGGAGATGAGCGCTTCATGAAGTCGGCGGGGCGTGCGAGGCCAGCCCAGAGGGGTTGTCGGGAATTCGCCACAAAAATGAGACAAAGCCGTTCGCCACAAAGATGAGACAGTCGGAAACGGGCAGGTCAGGGATATCTTGTTTCGCCACGAACTTTGAGACCCGACATCTTCTTTCGTTGTCGCGGCTCGGCTCCATGCGGGCCGTCGCCGAGACCCACCACATCACCACGTCGACGGTGTCACAGCAGATCGCCGCCCTCGCACGGGAAGCCGGCGCGCAACTGATCGAGCCCGAGGGACGCCGGGTGCGACTCAGGCCCGCCGGCCAACGCCTGGCCGACCACGCCGTCACAATCCTGGCGGCCGTCGACAGCGCACGCCTCGACCTCGACCCGGACGCCGAACCCGCAGGCACCGTCCGGGTCGGCGGCTTCGCCACCGGAATCCGGCTCTCGCTGTTGCCGATCGTCGCCGAACTCGCAGAGAAGTTCCCGAAGGTCCACCTCGTGATCAGCGAGTACGAACCGATCGAGGCCTTCGCCCTGCTGACCAACGACGACCTCGACCTCGCGCTGACCTATGACTACAACCTCGCACCCGCCTCGCCGGGACCAGCGCTCGAAACCGTCGCACTGTGGTCGGTTCCGTGGGGACTGGGCGTGCCTGCCGACGCCCCGGACGGGCCCGCAGAGATCGCCGACTACGCCGATCGAACCTGGATCGTGAACTCCCGCAACACCGCTGACGAGGATGCCGTGCGGACACTGGCATCCCTGGCCGGTTTCGTCCCCAACATCGCGCACGAGATCGACAGTCTCGAACTGGTCGAGGATCTCATCATCGCCGGCTACGGCGTGGGACTGCTGCCGATCGGCCGACCGACAACCGTCGGCGTCAAGGTACTTCCGCTGTCGGAACCCAAGGCTGTGCTGACGGCCTACGCGGTAACACGACGAGGCCGGGCGACGTGGCCGCCGCTGCGGACGGTGTTGGACCGGATGCGCCCTGCACACGGGTCCGAGCTACCTCACCCGAAGTGGCCGCGCCCGGTCCCTAGCCGTCCCGGTGTTTGGAGACGTAGTTGGTCATGGTGGCGAGTTGGTAGCGCGATACCTCGTGGGCGTTCTCGTCTTCGGCGAAAACCGATGACACCATGACGGCGTCGGGTCGGTCGTAGAAGCCGATCTCGGCGAGCCCGCCGAAGAACTCGTCCCAATCGACGTCGCCGTCGCCGATCTTGAGGTGCTGATGTACCCGGGCCGGACTGCCGGGCGGGTTGGTGATGTAGCGCAGTCCATGGCTGCGGCGGTGATCCATGGTGTCGGCAACGTGCACCAGCCGCAGCCTGTTGCCCGCCGCGCGGATGATCTCGGCCATGTTGCCGCCCATGTGATAGGTGTGGCAGGCGACGTAGACCATGCCGACGTTCGGCGAGTTCACCCCGCGGATGATGCGCAGCGCCTCCAGCCCGTCTTCGACGAAATCGTCGGGGTGCGGGTCGATCCGGACGTCGATGCCTTCGCGTTCGAAGATCGGCAGCAGCTCCTCCATGGACCGGAAGAACGCGCGCTCGGATTCCTCGGCTTTTTCGGGGCGGCCGGAGAACTCGGTGTTGATGACGTTGACGCCGAGGTCGACGGTGATCTGAATGACGCGTTTCCAGTTGCGCACCGCGGCCTCGCGGGCATCCTCGTCGGGACCTGACCAGCGCAGCACCGGCAGCACCGACGCAATCCCGACACCCGCGTCGGCGCAGGCCTTGCGGAACTTCGCGACCAGCTCGTCATCAGCGCGGGGATGGTTGAAGAACGGGATGAAATCGCGATGCGGAGTCAGCTGCAAGTACTCGTAGCCCAAATCAGCAACCACCGACGGGAACTCGCGCAACTCGAAGTCGTGATGAAACGGCGTGGGATCCAACGCGATCTTCATCGCTATCGAGTTCCGTTCTTGGCGTAGTCGGCGATGGCGTCGATGTTCGACTTGTCGATGAACGCCGGACCGGTCAGCGTGGGTTGTCCACCGCCGATGGCATTGCCGTTGTTGAGGTACAGCCACAGCGAATCGATCGCCAAATAGCCCTGCAGGAAGGGTTGTTGGTCGACGGCCCACTGGACCTTGCCGGCTTTGATCGCGTCGACGAGTTGCGCATTCGTGTCGAACGTACCGATTCTGGCCGTGCTGCCGGCGTTGTCGGCTGACTCCACCGCGGTTAGCGCGATCGGTGCGCCGAGCGTCACGATGTAGTCGATCGCCGGGTCCTGTTGGAGTTTCGCAGTGATCGTCGACTGCACCGACGGCATGTCTGTTCCGTTGACGTTGAGGTTCTCGACCGCACCGCCAAAGCCCGCCTTGACGCCGGCGCAGCGGGATTCCAACGCGACGTTGCCCTGGTCCTGGATGACGCAGACGACCTTGCGAGCACCGTCGGCTGCCAACTTCTTGCCGGCCGCCTCCCCCGAGATCTGTTCGTCCTGGCCGAAATACGCCTTTGCGCCCGCTGCCTGCCAATCGTCGATGCCGGCATTCAACGCTACGATCGGTATCCCCTTCGAAATCGCGCTCTGCAGCGCGGGTTTAATGGCTTCCGGTCGCGCCAGTGTCACCGCGATGGCCGCGACGTCGCTGTCAACGGCGTTCTGAACCAGATTCGCCTGGTCCGGTCCCTGAAGCTCCGCGGAGTACTTGAGGTCGATGTTGTCCTTCTTGGCAGCGGTCTCAGCGCCCTTGCGGATGAGATCCCAGAAGGTATCCCCTGGCGGTCCGTGGGTGACCATCGCGACCGTGAAACGTGGCGTATCTGCTTGGCCGGCACCCATACCGTCACCGGATGTCCGCGGCTTGCCACCAGTGCTCGAACATGCCGTCAGGGCGACGAGGACACTCACGCACACAGTCCCGATCCGTACAGCGCTGGAAATGTTCTTCATCGGTTTCTTCTCTCTGTCGTGCTTCAGCCGACGGCGGCGGAGTTGGCCGCCTTGAGCGTGTCGGCAGCGACTTGCAGGCCTTCGAGTTGGCCGAGTTCGACGTCTTCGTGCTCGATGTTGACCGCCATATTCGGGTCGACGCGTTCGAGCGCCTGAAGGAAACGCGCCCAGAACTCAACGTCGTGGCCGCGCCCGACGGCGACGAAGTCCCATGCCGAATCTTCCGGCCACTTGTTGACGACATGCCGGCCGCCGAGCCCGGTAGGGTTCTCGCTCAACGGGATTCGGGTGAACCGCTCATCGAGAACGCCATAGATCTTGCAGTTGTCATTTATGCGGGTGTCCTTGGCCGCGGCGTGGTACACCAGCGAGCCCAGCCATTCGATCGCCGCGATCGGATCAATCCCCTGCCAGAACAAGTGCGACGGGTCCATCTCGGCGCCGACATTGGTGGCGCCGGTGCGCTCGACGAGCCGCCGCAGCGTGGGCGGGTTGAAAACCAGGTTCTGCGGGTGCATCTCGATAGCGACCTTCACACCGTTGTCGCCTGCCAGCGCATCGATTTCGGTCCAGAACGGGACGGCGACCTCGTTCCACTGGTAGTCCAGCGAGTCGAGATAGCCGGAGTCCCACGTGTTGACATGCCAGGCAGGCCATCGGCCGCCGGGATGAGCCTCGGGCAGGCCCGACATCGTCACGACGCGATCAACGCCCAGCAGACCGGCGACGCGAATGGCCTTACGCAGATCCTCGGCATCCTCGGGACCGACCTCAGGATCGGGGTGCAGCGGATTACCGTTGCAGTTCAGCCCGGCAATCGACACGCCGGTGCCCTCGAACGCGGCGAGGTACTGCCGCGGTGCCATCGCGCCCGACAGCAAGTCGTCGACCGGGAGATGCGGTGTCGGCAGGAAACCGCCGGCATTGATCTCGGCGCCGGTCAGCCCCAGGGAGGCGATGACCTCCAATGCTTCCTTGAGCGGCTTGTCGTGCAGGATTGCGGTGTAGACGCCAAGTCTCATCTACTGAACTCCGTTCTTGGTTAGGCGACTTTGACGGTGACGCCGCCGGTTTGGGCGGATTCGGTGACTGCGGCAACGACGTGCAACCCGTGCAGGCCTGCCTCGAAGCCCGGCAGTGGTCCTAGGTCACCGATGCCTGCGATCTGATCGAGGAAGGCGCGGGTCTGGTAGCCGAACAGATCAGCCACCCCGTGGCCGACGCCGCCGGCATCCATCGGTAGGCCGCCACGGATGTAGGGGTGCTCCGGTCCGATCAGCACCCGCCGCGGGCCGCCGACATCGCTGCGCACATCGTCGGTCGAGATCTCGAACTCGCCGGGGCGGTGCAGATTCCAGGAGGCCGAGCCCTTGGAAGCGAATAGCTCGAAACCGAGTCCGTCGGGCAGGTTATGGGCGACGCGTGACGCCGAGAAGGTGCCCACCGCGCCGCTTTCGAATATCGCGGTGAACGTGGCGACATCCTCGTTCTCCACGGGCGCCCGATCATCGCTGACCGCCGCTTTGGTGTGGCCGTAGGTGACGCCGATCGGCACCGGCCGTTGCCTAATGAGTGTGGTGAACGCGGCGCCACTGACTTCGACGATCGGACCGCAGATGAACTCCGACATATCGAGCAGGTGGCTACCGACGTCGGCGAGTGCCCCGGTGCCGGGTCCGCCGCGGTAGCGCCAGGTGATCGGCGATGTTGGGTCCAGCGCGTAGTCACACCAGTAGTGCCCGGTGAAGTGCACCAGCTCCCCGAGCGTGCCGGCGACGAGCTCGCGTCGGATCTGTTCGACGGCCGGAGACCTGCGGTAGGTGTAGCCGACGGCCGTTACCCGGTCGGATCGCTCTGCGGCGGCGACCATCGCCTCGGCGTCGGCCAGCGAGCCCGCCAGTGGTTTCTCGCACAGCACGTGCTTGCCGGCGGCCAGGAGTCCCTCGACGATCTCGCGGTGCAGATGATTGGCGACCACGACGCTGACCGCGTCGATGTCGGGCGCATCGGCGATCGCGTGCCAGTCGTATTCGGCGCGCTCGTAGCCGTAGCGCTTGGCCGTGTCGTCGGCCACGGCGGGGTTGGTGTCGGCGATCGCGACCAGCCGCACGTCCGGCCTGTCGGTGCCGAACAGGGTGGTGGCGGTGCGGTAACCGGCGGCATGGGCCCGGCCGGCCATGCCACCTCCGATCACGGCAACGCCGATGGAGTTGGCGCTCGTCATGTCCAGAATTCCTTCGGAGTGTCGTTGCTTAAACCGATCTATTAGACCGGTCTAGTTTTGATAGTATGGCCCTCGTCACACAGCGCGTCAAGGGGCGCCTGGAGAGTGAAGAGAGACTTGGGAAGTGACTGATCAAAACAGTGGTGAAGCGTCGCGGCGTCACCGCGCGGTCACCATGCAAGACGTCGCCGACCACGTGGGCGTATCCAAGGCGCTGGTGTCGATGGTGTTCCGCCGGGTCGCGGGACCGAGCGCCGAAACGCGCAAGCGCGTGCTCGAGGCCGCCGAGAAGCTGGGCTACCGGCCGAATCGATCCGCCGCGCTGCTATCACTGCGGCGTTCACATCTCATCGGCGTTATGGCCAACATACGCAACACTTTTCACGCTGAACTGGTCGAGGACATCGTGGCCGAAGCTGACGCCTTCGGATACGAGGTGGTACTCGGTGCGGTGACGCCCACGCACGGCGAAACCGCGGTTGTCGAGACGCTGTTGGACTTCCGCTGCGAGGCGCTCATCCTGCTTGGGCCGACCCTCGAAGAGGGAACACTGGCTGAACTCGGCAAAAGGGCACCAGTCGTCGTCGTCGGTCGGCGTACCCCCTGCCCCTCGGTCGATGTGGTGCGGACCGCCGACGCCCGCGGCATCGGCAGGGTCGTCGACCACCTTGTCGAGCTCGGTCATCGACGGATCAGCCATCTCAGCGGCGGGAGCGGCACCATCCCGAACGATCGCAAATCCGGCTATGTGCGCGCGATGAAGCGCCACGGTCTCGGCGACGCGATCGAGATCATCGACGGCGACTTCACCGAGCACGCCGGCATACTCGCCGCGCGAGAACTACTCGGGCGACGGAAACGTCCAACAGCGGTCTGTGCCGCCAATGACCGCAGCGCGATCGGACTACTCGACGAGCTGCGCCGCTCAGGCATCGAGGTTCCCGGCGGAATCGCGGTGGCCGGCTACGACGACAGCATGCTGGCCCAGCTCGCTCACATCGGCTTGACCACCGTCAGTCAGGAGCCGCGCCAGCAGGCCGAACGAGCGGTCAAAGCCGTCGTCGAACGACTCGACGATGGCCGCAGTGAACGGCTCGACGTGCTGCTGGAACCACGCCTTGTCATCCGGCACACCACCATGCGGCAGATCCGCCAGCCGGCCTAGGCCAAATAGGAGGTGAAGATCAGGCCGCGTCAGACTGCCGGCGGGCGCGCTCGCGGGTGTCGGTCGACCAGAGGTAGCCGCAGTCCGGGCACTGCAGGTAGACCAGCGTGCCCTTATTGCTCAGTAGGTACTGCCAGTGCGTGGCGCAATTCCTGGTGCTTTGGCACTCGCCGCAGCGGGCGTCATGGTTGCAGCGGGGGCACGGAAGCCAGGCGCGACGGCCCGGATCGGCGGTCGGGTCAATCGGCAACACGATTCACCGTCCGATCCGGCAGTACACCTGCGCTGACCAGCTCGTCGTAGATCCGCTGCTGCTCCTCGTCGAGGTTGGAGTACAGCATGTCGTACGCCTTCTCCTCCTCGGCGAGCACCGCGATCGGGTCCCAGTCGTCGCCGATCGCCTCCAGCACGGCGGTGCGCCGGCGGGCCTCATCGAGAGTGAGGTCGTAGGCGAAGTCGAGGTCAGCCATCGCGACAGATTTCCAAGCGATGGTTAGCCAGGGCAATGATCTACGTCACGTCCGCACTTTGAGATTCGTCACACTTGCGTACGCAACCAGTCTTGCTGGTCATTGCCCCAGTGTCAGTGGCTGCGCCGCACGGTACTGCTCGAGCACATGCGGTGTCGGGTCCGCGGTGTAGGAAGCCGTCACTCCGAACGACCACGACGGCGGCGAATCCTGTTGCGACAGCGTCCATGCTGCCTGCCTGGCCGCGCCGAGCGCGACATACTCCGCCGGCGTCGGCACGTGCACGGGCGCGGCCAGGACCGCCGGTGCGATGCGCCGGACCGCTTCCGAGCGCGCTCCCCCGCCGATCAGGATCATGCGCTGCACATCCACGCCCTGGACTGAGATCTTGTCGATGCAGTACGCCATCGAAGCCAGCAGGCCCTCCACTGCGGCGCGGGCAACGTTGGCGGGCACGAGATTTCGTGTCGTCGCGCCGTGCAACGCACCAGCGGCGCCCGGCAGATTCGGCGAGCGTTCGCCGTCGAAATACGGCACCAGGGTGAGGCCCTCCGCACCGGGTGGCGCCGTCAACGCCAGCCGGTCCATCTCGTCGAAGTCGATGCCGAGCATCGTCGTCACGGCCGCCAGCACGGGAGCCCCGTTGAGTGTGCACACAAGCGGCAGTTGGCGTCCGGTGGCGTCGGCGAACCCGGCCACGATCCCCTCCGGGTCATGCGGTGCGGCGTTCCCCACCGCGCTCACCACACCGGACGTGCCGAGCGAAACGATGCAGTCACCGGGACCCGCGCCAAGGCCCAGAGCCGCCGCGGCGTTGTCACCTGCGCCGGGACCGAGCACCGCTCCCGCCGATGTCTGACCGGCCGGGTCCCTCGGGCCGAGCACGGTGGGCAGCGCGGGCCGTCGCCCCCGCAGCGCCAGCTCGAGCAGGTCGGGCTGGTAGCTGTCGGTCTCCGACGAGAAGTACCCGGTACCGCTCGCGTCGCTGCGGTCGGTGCGCAGCGACGTGATATCCGTCGAGCCGCTCAGCCGCCACGTCAGCCAGTCGTGCGGCAGGCAGACCGCGGCCGTCGCATCCGCGTGCGCGGGTTCATTATCGGCCAGCCACCGCAGCTTGGTCGCCGTGATGGCCGCTACCGGCACCACGCCGATCCGCTTCGCCCACTCGCCAGTGCCGCCGAGCTCGTCGACAAGTTCGGCGGCCGCGGCGCTCGAACGAGTGTCGTTCCACAGCAACGCATCTCGAACCACCGCCCCGTCGCCAGCCAGGCACACCATGCCGTGCTGTTGTGCGCCGACCGACACCGCCGCCACATCGTCGAGTCCCCCGGCTGCATCGATGCTGGCCTGTAGTGCGGCCCACCACAGCTGCGGATCGACCTCGGTGCCGTCGGGATGAGGCGACGACGCGGACCGCACGATCTCACCGGTGTCGGCGTCGCAAACGACCACCTTGCAGGACTGGGTGGACGAGTCGATTCCCGCAACGAGTGCCACGCCTGCGAAGCTACTCCGATGCGATTGTTCGTCGTCACCGCCTCGGTCCTGGCGCTGGCAGTCTCGGCGGTGGCGGCTGGGCCCGTCGCGCGTGCCGATGACGACATGCGTGCGCGCGTCGCCGCGGCGGACTCGTACCTGACCACGCGTCCCGGCGTCGTCGGCTATGTGCTGCGCGACCGCAAGACCGGCGCCGTCTACCGCAACGCCCACGCCGCCGATGCGGTGTGGACTGCCTCCACCATCAAACTCGCGATGGTCGTCGACCTGCTCAGCCGCCAACGCGCAGGCTCGATCACGCTGACCGACGCCGACAACCGCCTGATCGCCGCGATGCTGCATTCCTCCGACGACGACGCGGCCGACACCCTGTGGTCGCGTTACGGCGGCGCCGACCATCAGGCCTACAACAACGACTTTCCTGCCTACGGAATGACGGGCCTTCGGCCGCAGCGCGGATTCAGCGCCACCTTCCCGTATTGGGGATTCCAGAAGGCGACCCCCGACGATCTCGATCGTCTGATCAACTACACGCTGACCCGGCTGAATCCCGCCGACACGGCAAGCATCGTGGAGGCGCTCCAACACGTCGATCCCGATCAGCAGTGGGGCGTCTGGGGGGCGGGCCCGGCGATGGCACCGGGTAATAAGGACGGCTGGTCGCTCGAGGACCACGGATGGGTCGTCAACACCGTCGGCTTCGCAGGCAAGGGGCAGCGCTACACGCTCGCGGTGATGAACGATCTCGGCGGCGACGGTGGCTACGACGACGGCGTCGCGACCACGACACACCTCTCCGAGCTGCTGCTGGCGGGCCGCTACGCCGGCTGACCGATGACTTCACCGGCGGCGCGATGTCAGTACAAATATGCGAAAGCTCGTGATCACCCAGAACATCACGCTGGACGGGTCCGTCGAGATGCTCGACGACTGGTTCGACCCCCAGCTCCAGGACGAGGATCTGCTCGAGGAGTCGCATCGCCAGGACTCGCAGGCCGATGCGCTGCTGGTCGGGCGGCAGACATTCGAGGACTTCCGCGGCTACTGGCCCAAACAGACCGACGACCCCACCGGCGTGACCGACTACCTCAACCGGGTCGCCAAGTACGTGGTGTCCTCCACGATGACCGACCCCGCGTGGCAGAACTCGACCGTGCTGACCGGTGACCCGATCGAGCGCACCACCGAGCTGAAGTCGCAACCGGGCAAGGACATCGTGCTGACCGGCAGCATCAGCCTCGCGCACGCGCTGATCGCGGGCGGGGTCGTCGACGAATACCGGTTGTTCGTCTATCCGGCGGTGCAGGGCCGCGGCCGCCGCCTCTTTCCCGAAGGGACCGCGATTGGAAACCTGACGTTGGTGGAACCGCCGAAATCCTTCCGGTCGGGTATCACGCTGCTGCGCTACGCCGCGTGAATGCTGTCGATCGCGCCATAGCGATCGGCGGGACTGCGAGAATTGCCCGGTGGATGACATCGAGCATCCGGAGGACCAGAAGAATTGGGACACCGACCGCGACGAGACGGAAGCGCAACGGCTGGACCGCAATTGGTCCAGCCTGCTGCAGGAGTTGCGGGTTGCGCAAACCGGCGTCCAATTGCTCACGGGCTTCCTGCTCACGCTGCCGTTCCAGCAACGCTTCACCCAACTCGACGGCATCATGCGCACGGTCTATCTGGTCACCGTCGCGTGCTCGATCGGCGCCACCGTGCTGCTGGTCGCCCCCGTGAGCATGCATCGCCTGCTGTTTCGCCGGCACCGCCTCAACACGTTGGTGTCGGCCGCTCACAGCTACGCCATGGTCGGAATGGTGCTGCTTGGTGTCGCACTCGCCGGGGTGGCCGTCGTCATCTTCGACACCGTGGTGGGCAGGACGGGAGCGTGGGTTGCAGGCGGTTGCACGCTGGCGGCATTGGCCGCGTTCTGGTACGTGATCCCGCTGCTTGGGCGTAGCAGTAAAGACAACCGCTACTAGGGTTTGCGGCCTGCTGCCCCGGGGAACTCAGGACTCATGTTGATCCGACGAATTGCGCGCCCGATGTTGTCGGCGGCTTTCATCAGCCGCGGCGTCGATGCTCTGCGCAGCCCCAAACCCGCCGCCGACGCGGCCCGCCCCACGCTTGAGGGTCTGAGCAAGCTGCCGGATCCCGTCGGCACAAACGTTCCGTCCAATGCCGAGACGGTCGCCCGCGTCAACGCCGCGGTGCAGATCGGTGGCGGGTTGCTGCTCGCCACTGGCAAGCTGCCGCGCGTGGCCTCTGCCGCTCTGGCACTCACCGTAGTGCCGGGAAGTCTTGGAGGGCATAGGTTCTGGAGCGAGACCGACCCGCAGCGCAAGGCCGACGAACGTCGCGCGTTCTTGACCGACGTCAGCCTGATCGGCGGGCTGATCATCGCCGCCGTCGACACCGAGGGCAGACCTTCACTCGGCTGGCGCGGGCGTCGCGCCGCCCACAGGGTGTCCGAGGCCGTCAGCGCCGCCCTGCCCGCCGGAGCGGCCACCGGCGGTGCGCTCGCCGACAGCCCGCTGGCCGAGAAGGTAGGACACGGTCTGCAGATCGGCGCCGAACGCGGCCGCGAACTGGCCCACGTCGCCCGCGAACGCGGCGCGGAGTTCGCCGACGTCGCTCGTGAGCGGGCCCCCGTCCTAGCCGAAGCGGCCCGGGAGCGCGCTGCCGAACTCGCCGAGGTCGCACATGAGCGCGGCGCGGAATGGGCCGAGGTGGCGCGTGAGCGGGCTCCGGAATACGCCGATGTGGCCCGCGAACGTGCCGGCGAGCTCGCCGAGACCGCCCGCACCCAGGTCAAGGAGCGCCGCAGCCGAGGGCGCTGACCGCCGCTCCCCCGAATTACGTTGCGCACCAATGACCGCTTGTTGGGATCCGCGCGCGCCAAACCGCCCGCTGTTGACTTTGTGAGCGGTACATTTGCCGCATGACAAGCGGCGATTATCAACCCCAGCCAGGACAATACGGCGAACCCGGCGGCTACCCGCCGCCATCGGGTGGCCAAGAACCAGGTGGCCTGGGCCTGCGATTCGCCGCCCGGCTGATCGACGGCATCATCGTGCACATTGTCTGGCTCGTTCTGGTGCTGCTCACCGATACGTTGTCGAGCTTCTGGGTCACCGGCCTGTTCTCGGGCCTGCTGACGTTCCTGTACTTCCTGGCCTTCGAGTCCACCCAGGGCTGGACGCCGGGCAAGAAGATCCTTGGCCTAAGCGTCCGCGGCCCCGGCGGTGCGCCCAAGCCGGACTTTCAACAGGCGGCTATCCGAAACTCGTGGACCTTGCTCAACATCGTGCCGTTCGTCGGTGGTCTGCTGACCATCGTCGCGGTGATAGTGATCGCGGTGACCATCAACAGCAGCCCGACCAAGCAGGGCAAGCACGACGAACTCGCGGGCGGCACCCAGGTCGTGAAGGGCTAGATCGTCAGATCACGAGCCCGAGCAGCAACACCAGCACCAGGCCGGTGACCGACAGCACGGTCTCCATGATCGACCAGGACTTGATCGTCTGACCCACGGACATCCCGAAGTACTCCTTGACGAGCCAGAATCCGGCGTCGTTGACGTGGGAGAAGAACAGCGAGCCTGCACCGACCGCGAGCACGACCAACGAGACCTCGCCGGTGCTCATACCTTCCACCAGACCCAGCATCAGTGACGATGCGGTGATGGTGGCCACCGTCGCGGAACCCGTTGCGAGCCGGATCAATACGGCCAGCACCCAGGCCAGCAGGATCACCGAGATGCCGGTGCCCTTCGCCCAATCCGCGAGCATCGTGCCGATACCGGTGTCCACCAGGACCTGTTTGAATCCGCCGCCGGCGGCGACGATCAGGATAATGCCGGCGACCGGGGGCAGCGACGTCTCAAGGCACTTGACGATCTGATCGCGCGTCATCGCTGCGCCGCGGCCCAGTGTGAAGATGCCGACCACAACCGCGATCAACAGCGCAACGATCGGACGGCCAAGAATGTCGAAGGTTTGGCGCAGCAGGTTGCCTTTGTCGTCGATGAAGATGTCGACCAGCGCCTTGCCCATCATCAACCCGACGGGCAGCAGTACGGAAAACAAGGTGATGCCAAAGCTTGGCCGACGGCGCTCAGTGCGGGTTGCAGTCTGCGTCGTCGTGGCGCCCTCGGCCTCAGAACCCGCCGCGGCTGTCGTCACTCCGCCACCGCCGTTGCGGGCGAAATCGTCGGCCTCGAACCGGTCTGGCACGTCCAGGACCACCCACCGGCCTGCGAGCCTGCCGAACAGCGGACCTGCCACGATGACGGTCGGAATCGCCACGGCCACACCCAACGCGAGCGTGATACCCAGGTCGGCGCCCAGCAGGTCGATCGCGGTCAACGGCCCGGGGTGCGGCGGCACCAGTCCGTGCATGGCGGAAAGCCCTGCCAGCGCGGGGATTCCGACGGTTATCAGCGAGAGCTGCGACCGCTTGGCGACCAGATAGATGACCGGCATCAGTAGCACCAGGCCGATCTCGAAGAACATCGGCAAGCCAATGATCGCCCCCACCAACGCCATTGCCCACGGCAGTGCCCGCGGTGAGGCGTGCCCGACGATGCTGTCGACGATCTCGTCGGCCCCACCGGAATCGGCGAGCAGCTTGGCGAACATCGCACCAAGCGCGATCAGGACGCCCACCCCCGCAGCGGTGGTGCCGAACCCGTCGCCGAAGGAGTCGAGCACGTCTCCGACGTTCTCCCCCGCGACAATACCCACGGTGATGGCGCCGAAAATCAATGCTAGGAACGGATGCAGCTTGGCGATCGTGATCAGCACGACGATCAGCGCGATGCCCGCCAGCGCGGCCAAGATCAGCTGCCAGCCGCCAGCTACGGGTTCTGGCAGCTCGGTGTCGGCCGCCAGGGTGGTGATTGCCAGCCCAATATCTGGGGTCATCGGTGCTCCTGTTCGGTTGTGCGCGTTGCGGATAACGTGACGTAGTTGTCGACGATGGAATCGATGTTCTGATCGACATCGATGACGATGCCGCTTTCATCGGACTCGAGCGGCTCGAGCGTGGCGAACTGCGATGCCAGCAGGGACGCGGGCATGAAATGTCCGGGCCGACTGGCCTGTCGATTGCCGATGACCTCGGGTGTGCCGGACAGATGCATGAACTCGACGTCCGGGCAATGACGGCGCAATTGGTCGCGGTACTTGCGCCGCAGCGCCGAGCAGCTCATCACCCCGCCGTCGCCGCAATGCTGGGCAAGCCACTCCCCGATCGCTTCAAGCCACGGAAAGCGGTCGTCGTCGTCGAGGGGTTGACCGGCCGTCATCTTGGCGATGTTGGCCGGTGGATGAAAGTCGTCGGCGTCGGCGAACGGCACCCTCAGGCGCTGCGCCAACGCCGCGCCGACGGTCGACTTACCGGAGCCAGAGACTCCCATGACGACGATTGGTGACGCCATACCCTCCACCTACCCAGTTGTGCTTGACGTCACACAGCATGCCTCAATAGTCATACGATTGCAATACTGCGGCGAAATCGTATGGTTTTAATAACGTCAGCAAAGCTATGACAAGATGTATGAGTGACCTCTGAGGCAAACGTCGGTGCTCTGCACGACAATTTGCTTACCGCGCTCGGCACCGCGATCGTGTCTGGCGAGTACCCGCCCGGAGAGGTACTCACGCTCGAGGGGGTCGGCGCGCAGCACGGCCTGTCGCGCAGCGTCGCCAGGGAGGCGATCCGCGTGCTGGAGTCGATGGGCATGGTCGCATCGCGCCGCCGAGTGGGCATCACGATTCAGCCGGCCCAGAAGTGGAACGTCTTCGATCCCCAGCTGATTCGGTGGCGGCTCGAGGCCGGCGACCGGGCCGCCCAGCTGGTGTCGCTGTCGGAGCTGAGGCGCGGATTCGAGCCGGCCGCCGCAGCCCTGGCCGCGCGGCGCGCCGACCCCCATCAGTGCCGGATCATGGCCGCCGCGGTGTCGGACATGGTGGTGCACGGCCGCTCCGGAGATCTCGAGGCGTACCTGGTGGCGGACAAGATCTTCCACCAGACGCTGCTCGAAGCGAGCGGCAACGAGATGTTTCGTGCGCTGAACGGCGTCGTCGCCGAGGTGCTCACCGGCCGCACCCACCACGGCATGATGCCCGACGTGCCGAACCCTGCCGCCATCGAACTGCACGACCAGGTCGCGCGCGCGATCCGGTTGCGGGACGAGGAGGCCGCACAGCGCGCCATGCTCGCGATCATCGACGAGGCGGTATCGGCTGTGGCCGAAGAGTTTTCGCAACCGTCCTAAGGGCGGGGCACGTAGCTGTAGTTGATACTGCCGCCGCTGACCGTGGTGACCGTCAGGGTGAAGGACCTGGCGTCCTGACCGGAGACGACCGTGCAGTTAACGGTGTTTCCCGCCTTGCCCTCGAGGTTGCCTGCGCACTGCGCCGAGTCGGGCCGTCGCCCCAGTTGCCTCTGGAACTCGTCGAGCAGCGAACTCGCGACTTCCTCCTTGGTCAACACCCGCACCACGTCGAAGTTCATCATCAGACCCTCGACGGTGTTCACTTCGACGGTGCGCCGAAGCTTGACTCCGCCTGCGTCGACGTCGCAGTGCGCGGTCGCGCCGACCTTGCCCTCCAGACCGGATTCGCACGACACCGAAGCGACTTGCGCTCGTGCCGCGTCGGTGACAAGCCTCGAGACCGCCTTCTCGAGTTGCTCTTTGGACACCGCGGGGCTCATCTCGTAGTTGATGGCGCTCCCGTCGACACCGGTGACGGTGATGATCGGCTCGAAGCTGTTGGTCGCGCTCATCACCACCTCGCAGCGCGTCGTCTTGCCGACCTCGCCGACAAGGGCCTCTTTGCACGTCACCGATTGCGGTTGTTCGCCGGCCTTGGCGAGCCGAGCGGCGATGTCAGTTTGCAGGGCATCCTTGCCGACGGCCGGCGTGCCACCGACTCCGACGTTCGCATCACAGCCCGAGACCAGCGCCCCCGCGGTCGCCAGTGCGCCCACGGCTGCAATCACCGCATGCAAGGGTCGCCTCCTGGACCGTTGCTGGCTCCACGCCACCCGGGCGCTTGCAGGGACCATAGCAAGTTTGCTGCGGGCGTGATGGTTAACTGCCAAAGTGGCCAGACAACCTTCGCTTGCGCGCCGCTTCTTTGATCGTTTCGAACCGGTGCACGCCGTCACCTACTTCGCTCCTGAGGCCCGAACCGCCCTCGAGGGGCTGGGATTTCGCGGATTCTGGATGAGTTATTTCGCGGCTCGATCCGCCCCGTTCGGGGTGGTGCCGACAGCGGTCGTCACCGCCGCGTTCTACAACTTCACCCCCGAACGCGTCGCCAAGGCGCTACCCGCGGCATGGGACATCGCCTCGCCGTCGGACGCGCTGCGCGTCCGACAGGATTCGGCGGTGACGGCGCTTCGCCGCTATGGCGTGACCGACGATGACGCAGGCCCCGCGGCCGAACTCGCCGAGAAGGCCGCGCGCAGCGCGCCGCTGGACGGTCGTCCGTTGTTCGCGGCGAACGTGGCGCTCGACTGGCCAGACGAACCGGTGGCCAGGCTGTGGCACGCGGTCACACTGCTGCGCGAACAGCGCGGCGACGGGCACGTGGCCGTGCTGTCCACACTCGGCGTATCGGGCCGCGAGAGCAACGTGCTGCACGCCGCCGCCGGCCGGGTGCCGGAAGAGATGATCATGCGTAGCCGCGACTACGACGAGGAACAATGGGACCACTACCGGCAGCGGCTGGCCCGCCGCGGGCTGCTTGACGGCGACGGCGCACTCACCGACGCCGGTCGAGACCTCAAACAGCGCATCGAGGAGACCACCGACCGGCTGGCGCTGTCGGCGCTCGACGCGCTGGACGACGACGAAGTCGAGAGGCTATTCCGGTCGCTCACGCCGATTACTCGCAAAGTGGTCGCTGCCGGTGATGTGCCCGCGGCGACTCCAATGGGCCTGGACCGCGACGACCTTCACGACGACAGCGCCCACGTGTCCTAACGCCAGTCGCAACCCGTCAGCTCGGCGGAGAGCTCCCACAGCCGACGGGACGCCACCGGATCGCGGGCCTTCTTGCGCAATCTGGTCACTCGCGGCTTGCCCCACTGGTTGAACTGCGGCGCGAGATACGTTCCGCTGGGCAGATCGGTCGTCACCGCCTGAAGGCTCGCCCGGGCACCCTGGGCCGGACTCTGCAAGATGCGCCAGACCGGATTGCGCTCACCCACGGGTAGCCCGCTAGCGCTGCTTCTCGTGATGCCGGTATCGGTCATGCCCGGATCCGACGCGTACGCCCGTACGCCACGGCCGGCCAGCTCGTGGACGAAGAGAAGGTTGGCCAGCTTGGATTCCGAGTAGGCCGCCGTTTTCGAATACCTGCGGGTGTGCCAATTGAGGTCGTCGAAGTGGATGTGAGCGAAGAGGTACATCGCACTCGCGACCGAGATCACCCGGTCTTTGATCTTGTCGCCGAGTAGACACGTCAAGGCGAAGTGGCCGAGGTGGTTGGTCCCCATATGCGCCTCGAAGCCGTCGGCAGTGCGAGTCAGCGGCACACCCATTACGCCGGCGTTGTTCACAAGCACATCAACGGTTTCCACCGAGTCAGCGAATGCCCGCACGCTGGCGAGATCGGCCAGATCGAGTTGCGCAACCTCGACGTCGCCCGGCATGTCGGCGGCCGCCCGCGCGGCCTTCTCGATGTTCCGGCAGGCGATCACCACGCTGTGGCCGTTCTCGGCTGCCACGGCGGCTGTTGCCTTTCCGACTCCGCTGTTGCCGCCGGTGATGATGATCCGCATCAGCGCGGAGCGTACCCTCCTAGATTGCCGCGAGCGACCGCATTTGTACGGGACTTTCCCGCGTGTCTACGTACAGACATGGTCTGTCGCGGAGAATCTCTAGTGCTGGTTGCGGTTCCACTCGACCCAGCCAACACCTGTGCGGCCGTCATCGGTGGTGATCGCCGCCCAGGCCCGCGGGAAGTGGCTGACCCGCCCGTCGGGCGCAGTCAGCAGCACCGGTGCGTGCCCGCGGATGTCGATGGTGGCGGTCAGGTCGCCAATGTTGAGCGTGGTCGCCTGCGGTAAGTCGTTGTCGCCGAACGTTTCCCGCGCGGTGACCGCCTGCACCTCGACCAGGGGCTGGCCCGGTTGCTGCAGGTATCCAACGCCGATCGAGGGTGCGCCGGGGATGCGGATGTCCACGCCGTGGATGTGCGTCCCGTCGTCGAGATGCAGTGCGCTCCACACCCAATCCATGGCCCACCAGTCGCGCACGCCCCACGAGTGGTCACGCTGACCGGCAACCTCATCCGCGACGAGCTCCCGGCCGTCGACGACGACCGTGCCCGACACCGTGCACGGGATCTCATAACGAGGGGTGATCCGATATTGGTACGGCGTGCCAACTGTCGTCCACACCAGATCCATTGTCAGCTCGACGGGTCTGCCGGCTTCGCCGCGCAACAACGCGGCTGGATCGTCATAGGCGTGGCCCCGTCCGCGCACCTTCACCCGGTATGTCCGCAGCGGCTCGGTCGCCTCGAGCGCGAGGTCGATGGCGTCGGTGCGAACAGCGCCGGGGTCGTCGGGCAACACGGCCTCGAAGTCATTGACCGCGATGGTCGGCATATCGGGACCGCACAGCAGCGCATTGATCCATGCGGTGTGCTGGTTCGGATAGAGCCCCAGCCGTATCCATCCACCGAAACCCTGCTGCGCATCCGCGAAGTCGAAGTACCAGCTTTCGTTCCACAACGGCTCGTCGGTCGCCATATGCGGGCCCTCGTCCTCAGCCGCAGGCGTGAGTGGCTCGGCGGCAGGATTTTCCGAGGGGTCGGGCAGGATGGCCATGGCATCGGTGTCGAGCACATGTTGGCAGTGCCGCTGCAGCATCACCATGAACATCTCATCGCCGCGGTCGGTTTGTGCGACGAGCATCGACGAGACGATCGCCATCACCACCCCGAAGAAGCTCTGTCGACGCACGCCGTCACGAACGTCGTCGAGGCTGATCAGCGCGTTGGATCCGAGGGCGCGGTGATAGGCCCGCAGCAGCGACTCGTAGTGATCGCGGCGCAGCTGATCGGGCAGCGCGCAGCCGAGGAAATACGCGACGTCGGTCATCGCCGGACCCCATGTGACGGTCTGCCAGTCCACCACTGTCAGCGGCCGGTCGGCGCCGGGCTCGCCGAACAGCATGTTGTCGAGCCGGTAGTCACCGTGCACAAGACCGTACGCGCGCTGCGGCGCGACTTCGCTTGCGACGTAAGCGTCGAAGCTTGCGACCAGACGCTCGCACACCTCGCGATGCTCCGGCGCGATCTGGTCGCGGTAGCGCTGGAAGAACCCGGCGTACAACTGGCCGATCAAAGCCTGGTTCATCGGCGACTCGCGGTTGAGCCAGTCGGCGTTCGCCATCGCGGTGTCGCCGAGCAGCGGCGCATGCACCCGGCCCAGTTCCGTCAGGGCCAGCGTGGCCTGTTCGACTGTCGCACCACGGATTTCGTCGCCGACGACCGCCGGGCCCGCGTCCCCCAGCAGTAGGTGAAAGGCGCCCGTCTCCGCGTCGAAACCGGCGTGGTGGCATGGCGCGACGGGGCCGTTGATACGGGGAGCGACATCCGTGTAGAACTGCACCTCGCGTTCGTACAGGCCGAGTGCCAGCCCTGTCTGCCTGCTCACCGGGTCAGTAGCAGCGACCTTGAGGACCACCGAACTCGGTCCGCTGTCACCGTCGGCATAGGTCAACCCGACGCGGTAGCACTCGCTCATCTGACCCGTGCCGATGCGTTCGAAGGCGAAGTCGCTCACCGGGACGCCCAGCGCCGCGGTGAGCCGTTCGACCGTGAGGTCGGCCGGGCGTTCGATGACGGCGTTCCTGGTCGGCTGCACGCACCAAACCTAGGTTTCTACTTGACAGGTGTCAACTAGTGATGCGCGCTGGTGCTCTCCGTGTGGCACATGTCAGGCGGCGTCCCGACCACGTCCAGCGACGGGTTGCGGTCGAAGAACCCGAACGGCTTGAGCCAGAAGGACACCACGTCGACGGGCATCACCGGCCAGTCCTCCGGGCGCGTGATGTGGTGGATGCCGAACACGTACCACATCACGACATCGGTGTTCTCGATGGACCTGTTGGCCAGCGTCCATTTGGCAAGTCCGGTGTCACGCGCCGACTGGTTGACGAATTCGCCTACGGGCCAACGCTCGTCGGGATGGTTCGGCGTCACCCACAGGGTGTGTGCGATGACGTTGGCGCGCTCGATCACTGGTGAGTCGGGATCGAACATCGGTGGAATCGCCCCGCTCGGAACCAGTTTGTATGACGGGTGGGTGCCGATCCCGTTGACGACGTTGGTGTTGACCACCTTCCAGGTGCGTTGTGTCGCAAAGTTGACGTTCTGCTTGGCCTGGCTCTCGGTGTGCAGCGGATGGTTCCGTGTCACCAGCGACAACCCGTACGGGTTGCCGGGCCCCATCGGCTCGGCATGCGACTCCGTCATGAAGACGGTGTTATCAGTGCCGTCGATGTCCATGTCGAGTCGCGCCACCAGGAAGTGCTGATGGAATGGTGCGTAGGTGCGTTCATCAACAAGGGTGCCGTTTGGGTGCGGCTGTCCCGGAGCCACCGGCGTGGTCACCATGATGCCGGTGGCCCGTATCTCGCACTCGATGTTGCCGTCCTGGTACAGCCGCCAGTAGATGAGGTACTCGTAGTTGGCGACGGTCACGTGCGAGGACACGGTGAGCCTGCGCATCCTTCGCACCTCGGCGCCGATGTCGTGATCGACGTGCTTCCACAGCACCGCGTTGTCTTCCTCATGGATACAGACCGCGTTGGTGATGGTGTACGGCTCACCCTTGCTGTTGTGCAGCACCGCATCGAGGTAGCGGATCTCGCCAAGACAGTCGCAGCCAAGCTCCAACGAAGTGGTCATGAAGCCAAGGCCCCATTCGCCGATGTCGAAGGCGGTGCGCCGGTAGTGGTCCACGGAGGAGTCGCGGTAGGGCACGATCATCTCAGCAAGCGATATCCGGTGTGCCACAGAGCGTTCCCGGTCGCCATCGCGGTATCGGATGGTGTGAAGAGTCATCCCCTCGCGGTGGTTGAAGCCGATGCGCAGCGACCAGTTCTGCCATCGCAGCAGGTTGCCGTCGAGCGTGAAAGACGGTCCGTCGGGCTGCTCGATGTGCAGCGGCTTGAGTGGCTCACGCCGTGACGAGGCACGGATGCTCTCCGGGATGTGCTTGGGAACGTACTCCCCCATCACCGCCGGGGGTTCGACACCAGCCCTAGAAAACGGGCCACTGTCCTCGATTCGTAACAACTCCATCGAGTTCAGGTCGACGACGCAGTGCAGACCGCTGACCGGGTGGGCGTACGGGTTCATGCCGGGGCCACCCTTGAGCCAGGTGTCGGACCAGCCGATCCGGCGGTCGCGGTACTCCGGAGGCGCCACCGCGTTGCCGTAGGTCCAGGTGTCCATGAACACCAGATCCATGTCGGTGATGCCGCGTTTGGCCAGGGCCGCAATGACGTCCGGATGCGAACGCAATAGCTGGTCGCACTCGACGAACTCGTCGACGGTGAAGTTGGCCTGCACGCCGGGAATGTGTTCGAACGACTCGACCCGGTCATCGGTCAGCGACACTGCGCTCTTGTAGGTGGCGTTGTTCGCCCGCTGCAGGCAGATCACCTCGGCGCGCCGAGGCGGCGGGTCTCCCCCCTCGTCGAACGCGCGCAGTTCGGCCTTGCTCGGTTCGATCAGTTCGATCGCGGCGAACCGCCAGCCGTCGCCGACGCCATGCTCGCGTTGCAGGATCGACGCGACCGCAGTGAATTCATCGCCGCTCAGCGGATCCAGAGGGTAAGCCACGGAAATTACGCAACCACATCCGCACCACGCCGCGCAGCGATTTCCGGCACGGCGACGGATTCAGCGGCCGGCCAGCGAGAAGCCCTCCCACGCCTGGCGGCGGTCGGCGTGCGGGTCGAATTCGACGCGAGGCCGGCGGTCGAAGACCCGCACCGCCCGGTCGGCACTGGTGTAGGCCGGCCACTCGTCACCGGGCACGCCGGTGCGGGCGAATGCCCGCCAGTTTGACTGCACGTCGTCGCTGACGCGCAGCGCCGTTCGTCGGTCTGCGGCTGCGGTGATCAGCCTGCCGAATTTCGTGCGGTAGACGTCGAACACCGCCAACAGTTCAGTGGCATGTGTGGCACCAAGGCCCGACCAACGCAGGGTGCGCGGCGCGTAGTCGTAGCGGTACAGATAGGTGGGGGCGTGCATGCTGTGCGCCTCGGCAATCTGCCACGCCGCCGAGCCGAACGCGAAGTCGCCGCCGAACTGGATGCATGCCGCCGGATCCGGATAGCCCGGGTACGCGGCGGTAATACGTTCGCGCTCAGCGGGTTCCGTCCCGGCCAGCAACCGCTCGATCATCGGCTCGGTCATCGGGAGGAGCTTGAGGAAACGGCCGAAGAGCCTGGCTTCCTCCGCATTGGTGCCAACGATCAGCGGCACCCTATGCGCATTGCCGCCACGCATTGCGTCGACCGGGTCCAGTGGCAGGTAGTCGCCACCGCTAGTAGGACCGGCCGCAAACGCACCGAGCATCTCCCGCTGACCCTGAACGATCAACCGTTCAAACGCGTTGACGAGCTCTGCCGGACGAGCCGCCATCACGGCGTGCGCACCGTCCTCCTCGCGGGCGCCGAGCAGCGCAGCGAACTTCGTGGCGTATTCGGCCGCCACATCCGCAGAGCGGACCATTCCGGCGGCCGGGCTCTCCGAAATCGCCTGGGCGAAAAGACCTTTGGCGGCGGGAACTGCCAGCAGAGTCGCGACGGCATGCGCACCTGCGCTCTCCCCGAAAATCGTCACGTTGTCCGGATCGCCACCGAACACCGCGATGTTGTCACGCACCCAGTGCAGCGCCATCACCAGATCTCGCAGATACAGGTTGTCGTCGATGGTGACGTCCTTGTTGGACAACGACGAGAGGTCCAGGCATCCCAGCGCGCCCAGCCGGTAGTTCACCGACACGTACACGCACCCCTGCCGCGCAAGGGCCGCGCCGTCGTATATCGGTGTTGCCGAGCTACCCATGAAATAGCCGCCGCCGTGGATGAACACCATCACCGGCAGCGGCCGATCCGCAGGACGCTTGGGAGTGACGACGTTGAGCGTCAGGCAGTCCTCGCTCATCGGCTGGTATTTGCCCGGGGCGAGGATGGTGTACATGCGCTGCTGCGGTGCGCAATAGCCGAAGCCGTGGCAGTACCGCACCCCCGGCCACGACTCCACCGGCTCAGGGGCACGCAGCCGCAGCGGGCCTACCGGCGGCCGGGCATACGGAATCGATCGCCACCGGTTCACGCCGTCGCGGGTGAAGCCTTCGACCGTGCCGGACTCGATGGTTGTGCGGACGACCTGTTCGTGCATGATCCCGACGGTATCGAAACGTATCGAATCGGGTCCCCGCCGCGCCTGGCAAGCGATCACATGTCGGCCCGCTAGCCTTGGCCGTTATGCGGATTGCTGGACTGATTGCGGCGTCTGTGCTGGTGGCGGGGTGTTCACACTCGGTGGGCGGGGATGCCGAGAGGACGACGCCGTCGTTGACAGTGCCGCCGAGCACGACGCGCGCCGCACCATCGACCACGCCACCCACCTCGACGACGCCCGCCCGACCGCCGGGCCAAGGGGCGCCGATCGGCGACGTCGTCGCCTGGGTCGAAGCGGGCAAGCCCGCCGATCCTGGCTCGCTATCACTCCGCGACGCGCGACGGTGAAACGACACAACTCGGCGAGGACGTCGCATTCGTCACGCCGTCGGGCACGGCCAACTGCATGACCGACTCGAAGCACAGCTCCGGCGCGCTGGCGTGCCTGGTGGATCTGAAGAACCCGCCACCGCGACCCGACGACGCATATGGAGAGTGGAAGGGCGGCTGGATCGACTACGACGGCAAGCTCATCATGGTCGGCCGTGTCAAGGGTGACCCGGAACGGTTCGCCGCAGGCAGCGGAGCGGAGCTGCCGTACGGCCAGTCGCTGGCATTCGGCGACTACCGCTGCCGCAGCGACCAGTCCGGCCTGGTCTGCGTCAACTACGCCTTCCAATCGGCGGCACGGTTCAGCGACGCCGGGGTGCAACCGTTCGGATGCCTGAAACCGTCGGCACCGATGCCGCAGGTCGGTGAGGTGTTCAGCTGCTGAGCGTGGCGTCGTGGGCCGGATAGGCGTGCACGATGACCGAGCCGAGCTTCGGAATCGTATGGGCCAGTTCATGTTCGGCGCCGTGGGCGACAGTATGAGCGTCGGCCAGGCTCAGTGACGGATCAACATCGAGTTCTGCATCCGCTTCGAGTTGATGACCGACCCAGCGCATCCTGACCCGTCGAACCGCACGGACTCCCGGGCGGGTGGCCAAGACCGTGACGGCGCTGTCGACCAGTTTCGGGTCGACGCGATCCAACAGCCTCCCGAACACATCGCGTGCGGCGACGATCAGCACGACACCGATAACGACCGCGATCGCAAGACCGACGATCGGATCGGCCGCCGGAAATCCCAGCGCAGCGCCAAGCGCACCCGCGACCACCGCCAACGACGTCAAACCGTCTGCGCGCGCGTGCATTCCGTCCGCCCGCAACGCGGCCGACCCGATGCGGTTGCCGACCCGAATGCGGTAAAACGCCACCACTTCGTTGCCAATGAACCCGACGACGCCGGCGGCCGCGACCCAGCCCAGATGCGCCAGCGGGACGGGATCGACGAGCCGGCGGACCGCCTCGACGGCGGCGACCACCGCAGAAATCGCGATCATCGCCACCACGAACAAACCGGCCAGATCCTCAACTCGCCCAAAGCCGTACGTGTACCGGCGCGTGGCAGCCCGCCGGCTCACCGAGAAGGCGACCCACAGCGGCACCGCGGTCAACGCATCCGAGAAGTTGTGCACGGTGTCGGCCAACAATGCCACCGAGCCCGACACCGCGACGACCGCAAGCTGCGCCGCGGCGGTGATGCCCAACACCACCAGGCTGATCTTGACGGCTCGGATACCGGCGGCGCTGTCACGCAGGGCGTCGTCGACGCTGCCCGCGTGGTCGTGGCTATGGCCACCGTGGCCGAGCCACGAAAAATGACCCGAGCCCATCAGCCCGTCCCCTCTTCGTGCAGCAGCCGCAGCTCACCGTCGTCGAGGTGGTGCGCGGGTACGCCGCCCGCGGCGTGCTCGGCGTTGTGCACCGCGTCGGTGACGAGCTGGCGGACGTGGTCATTCTCCAGCCGGTAGAACATCTGGGTGCCCTCGCGCCGGGTGCGCACCAGCCGCGCCATCCGCAGCTTGGCCAGATGCTGGGACACCGACGGTGCCGGCTTCCCGACCCGACCGGCGAGGTCGTTGACGGCCAATTCGCGGTCAGCGAGCGCCCACAGCAGCTGAACGCGGGTCGAATCGGACAGCATCCGGAACACCTCAACGACGAGGTCGGCCTGCTCGTCGGCCAACCGGCGCCCGCAGACCTGCTTATCTGCATTCATACGCAGATAATAGCGTTCCTAGGCTTGCTTGGCGTTCTCCCGTGCCCGCGTGGGATAGATCTGCGTCATTCCCATCGCCCCGACGATCACCACGACGGGGATCACCGCCTTGGTCCAGTCGGTGGTGGCCGGAGACTGGACGGCCACGTATCCAAGGACGGCGATGAGCGCGAACACCAGCGCCCACATCAACGTCAGCACCTGGTTGGTGCGGCGGAATGCCGCCTTCTCCCAATCCTGTTCCGGCGCCGACTCAGGCGCGTACTGCGCGGTGAAGGGCACGAACGCCAACGACCCGAGCGACATCACCGCCAGCACGCCGCTGGACAGCGTGGTCGCATAGCCGTCCATCCAGTCGCGGTCGTGGGCGCCGACGACCATCCCGACGATGGTCACCGCGACGAAGAACACGATCGTCACCACCTCGAGCAGCCTGGGTCCGCCCCGCCCCGCCGACACACCGAGAATCAACGCCGCTATCACCGCGCAGATCGCACCGAACATCCATGTGCTGGGGCCGTCGGCGACGACCCAGTAGATGATCCACGGCACGAACCCGATGAACGGGCTGCGCTCAAACCATTCGTCCACACCTAAGCTTGACCGGTTCCACGCGCGAGCAGACACAAAAGCACCCAATTTCGCGGCGTGTCGGGGCCATTTGCGTCTGTTCGCGGGCTTAGGCGACGCCTTTCTGCTTCAACAGTGGCAGCACGCCCTCGGCGAACCAGTAGGCCTCTTCCAAATGCGGGTAGCCCGAAAGAATGAACTCGTCGAAGCCGAGCGAGTGGTATTCGCAGACGAGATTTGCGACTTCCTCGTGGCTGCCGACTAGCGCCGTGCCCGCGCCTCCGCGGACCAGCCCGACGCCCGCCCACAGATTCGGATAGATCTCGAGTCGATCCAACCGGCCGCCGTGCAATGCGGTCATCCGGCGCTGACCTTCAGACTCCGATTTGGCGTGCAGGTCAGTGGCTTTGGCGATCTGATCGGGGGTGAGTTCGGCCAGCAGTTCGTCGGCAACCGCCCATGCCGCCGCGGACGTGTCGCGGCTGATGGTGTGCAACCGGATGCCGAAGCGCACGGCGCGGCCACGCTCTTCGGCGAGCTTTCGCACCTTCGCGATCTTGGCGGCCGCCGCCTGCGGGGGCTCACCCCACGTCAGGTAGACGTCGACGTATCGCGCGGCGATCGGCAGCGCGGCACCCGATGATCCGCCGAAGTAGATCTGTGGCACCGGATCTGGCGGCGCCGATACCCGGGCGTCGGAAACCGTGTAGTAGTCGCCCTTGAAATCGACGGACTCCTGAGTCCATACCGATTGCACGATGTGGAGAAACTCGCCCGTGCGGCCATACCGCTCGTCGTGGCGGAGCCAGTCGCCGAATCGGCGCTGCTCGCTATCGTCTCCGCCGCTGACAATGTTGAGCAGAACGCGGCCCTCCGAGAACCTCTGCAGCGTCGCAGTCTGCTGCGCCGCCAGCGTCGGCGGCACCAGCCCCGGCCGGAACGCGACCAGGAACTTCAGCCGCTCGGTTTCGGCGAGCAACGCCGAGGCGGTCAACCAGGCGTCCTCACACCAGGTCCCGGTCGGCGTGAGCACACCCTCGTAGCCGAGCCGATCGGCCGCCCGGGCGACCTCGGCCAGATACCGACGGCTGGGCGCGCGGTAGTTCGCAGGCACGGTGTGGTGTGACGAGGCGTGTGACGCACCCACGATCGAGCGGCTGTCGCCGTTGGTGGGGAGGAACCAGAAGAATTTCGCCCGCGGAGCGGGCAATTCAGCCTGTGTGGGCATTTCCGTCCTAACTTGCGCTGACGAATAGGGGTCGAAGCGCGTCGTTGTACCGGCGGTCGACCCAGTTGTCGAATTTAGGTGCAGGAGAGGCTGTTTGGCCGGATGCGGCGAAAAGGTCGGCCAGCTTCTGTTCAGAGGCCACGATCTCGTCATCGAGTTCGGTCGGCAGCCGAAGACTACGAGCCTGCGCGATCGCAGCCACCTTTTGATCCAGCCCAACCGCGGCGGCGTAGCTGTCCGCCCACTGCTGCGGGTGATCCTGCGCCCAGCGAACTGCCTTTTCGAAGCGCACCAACAGATCCGATAATGCGGTGTTTCGCTTGGGGTCTGCCAGCGCCTGATCCGAAGCGACGCCGAACCAGTAGCCGTTGGTCACGCCCTTGACCTGTGCGACGCTTCGCACTGATAGTTGCGCTTCGGCCTGCGCGGTGTACGGATCCCAGATGGCCCACGCGTCGGCTTGCCGCTGAGTGAAGGCCGACAGCGCGTCCGCGGGCTGCAGGAACACCAGTTTCACGTCGGACGGGGACAGCCCGGCCTTGTCGAGCTGACCGAGGATGTTGCCGTGCCCAGAGCTACCCTTACCGACAGCGATCGACTTGCCACGCAGGTCGGCCACCGTCTTGATGGGCGAATCGGCGTGCACCAAGATCTGGTCGCCGGTCCCGCCGCCGTCGTAGGCCGCCACCACCTTCACCTTGGCAGCCGACGCCGCACCGAAGATCGGTGGCGTGTTGCCGGTGATCGCGAAGTCGATCTTGCCCGCCGTCGCCGCCTCGATCTGGGGCGGGCCGGAAGTGAACGTCGAGAACGCGATCTGGTACGGCAAGTTATCCAGCGCGTTCGCCGCCCGAAGTAGTGCCTCGGTGTTGCCCTTCTGGTCGCCGACTTGCAATGTCAGGCCGGTCAATTCGGACAACGGCACGGTGGCGGGTGCGTCCTTGGCGCCCGAGCTGTCTTCGCGCGACACGCAGCCGGTCAGCAGTAGGCCGAAGAGCGCGATCACCACAGCGAGCTTTTGCATGAATGTCCTATTCGTTGTATTCAGATCTGAACGCCGAGCTTGTCGAGCAGCTCGGCCCGAAAGCGTTCCGCGTTGGGCGACCCTCGCGGATCGTCGATGTCCATCGTGTGCACCACCCGGCCTGCCTCGAGGACGAGGACCCGGTCGGCCAGTCCGACGGCTTCGTCTACGTCATGGGTCACTAGCAGTACGCCGAACCCATGTTCACGCCATAACTCGAGCAGCAGCCCGCGCATGCTCAGCCGGGTCAATGCATCCAACGCTCCGAACGGCTCATCAAGCAGCAGCAGCTCCGGCTCGGCCACCAGCGCTCGCGCCAGCGAAACCCGTTGCGCCTGGCCACCGGACAGCGTCAGCGGCCACACTTCGGCCCGATCAGCCAGTCCCACGTCGGCCAGTGCCCGGTCGGCGCGGGACCGGGCTTCGGATCGCGGCAACCGGCTGCGGGTGAGCCCATAGACCACGTTGGTGCGGACGTCACGCCACGGGAACAGCCGTGGTTCCTGGAAGGCCAGTGCCGGCGCTCCGGACACGACGCGACCACCGGTGTGGTCTGTCGACAACCCGGCCAGTACTCGCAGCACCGTTGATTTACCGGAGCCGCTTCGGCCGATGAGTGCGACGATCTCGCCGCGTTCGATCCGGACCGAGACGTCGGTGAGGACGTGGTGGTCGCCGTACCACTTGTCCACGCGCCGCAGTTCACCGGCAACACGGGTGCGGCGTTCAGAGGCGATGGTCATGAGCGGTACCTCAGGGCTCGTCGTTCCAGCGAGCGGACGATGGTGTCGGTTCCGATGCCGAGCAACGCATAGACGATCAGACCGAAGATGATGATGTCGATTCGCAAGAAGTCGCGGGCGTTGTTGATCAGGAAGCCGATCCCCCTGTCGGCATTGATCTGTTCGGCGACGATCAGCGTCAGCCACGCGATCGCCAGCGACTGCCGCACACCGACCAGCACCTGCGGCGCGGCGCTGGGCACGATGATGGTTCTGAATCGCTGCCAGAACGAGAAACCGAGTACCTGAGCGGTTTCGAAGAGCTTCGGGTCGACCTGGCGGATCGCGGAGAACGTGTTCAAATACAGCGGGAAGCTCACGCCGAGTGCCACCAGCAGCACCTTGGGCAGCTCGCCGATGCCGAACCACAGGATGAACAACGGGATCAGGCCGAGGTGCGGTAGCGCCCGGATCATCTGCATCGGCGGGTCGACAGTTGCCTCGAGCCAGCGGGACAAGCCGACTGCGGTTCCCAATGCGACGCCGAGAAATCCGCCGAGAAGAAGACCCTCGATCACGCGAATGCCGGACACCCGCAGCGCGTCAGCGAGTTGCCCATTCTCGACTAGCTCAACGCCGGCCTCGACGATCAGTGACGGTGCAGGCAGGACGTCCTGTGGGATCAGTCCGAGAGCACTGCCCATCTGCCACAAGCCCAGCAGCACCAGCGGCGACGCCAGCCGGATCAAGCCCAACTTGCGCTGCCCCCACCGGCTTTTCGAGGCAGGCGTCGGCGCGGCAAGCGGCGCGGCCAGCGGGGTGGGACTAGTCACGGTGGCCCGACGCTACGCGCCGCCGGACGGCTGCTGAAGGTTTTGGTTCTACGTGAGGGAAAAGCGAACGGCCCTGCCGGTGCGAACGCTGAGGCGATCGCGCGGCAGGGCCGTTGGGCGACAGAGCTATTGAGTTATCAGCCCAAGCGGAAGGTGCCGTTGACGAGAGTCGGCGTCACGTCGTGGCCGTTGATGCTGGACTTCGCGCTCTTGTTCTGCAGGATTTGGATCTGCGCCGCCTGCTGAATCTGCCGCTTGTTGCGCACGCCATTGCGGAACTGCTGCTCGTTGAGTTGCTGCAGTTCGGCCTGTTCGAAGTCGCGGCCGCTGATGCTGCCGGTGTTGAACTGGACGCCGATGGCCGTACCGTCCTCCCGGACCACCCACGACGCACGCACACCCTCGAAATCGGCGGTGTACATGCCGGCCGCGCCTGACACCGGTGCCGCGGCGAACTTGTAGGCGACACCGTTCATCGTCAGGTCGCCCGCGACGTCGGTGCCGTTGAATTCGGCCTTGAGGGTGTCGCGGAACCGGGACTTGATGTCGATCTTGCCGTCGGCCTGGTTGCCGAAGAACCACGCCTCGTCGTCGGTGCCGTTGCAGGCGTACGCGGCGATCGATGCGCCGTCGACGGAGATGCCGATCGTCATGGTCTTGCCGTCGGCCGCCTTCATATCGGCGACGTATCTCGCCGACTGCGGGAACGGGGTTGCGGTCGCTGACGGGGTGGTTACCGCCTCGGACGTGGGGGTTGCTTCGGTGGTTTTGCCGCCGGAGCAAGCAGACAGGGTGCCAAGGGCGATAAGCGCGCTGACACCCACTATCAGGGTGCGAAGGTGCTTTTTCATGTGACCAGCATGGATCGCTGCGGGCGGCCGCACATGAAGAATGTGTGGAGATTGCATGGAGATCTGTGGGCAAACGCCCGAGCAACGCTCGCTCAGCCCACCAGAAAGGCGCCGAGCTCGTCGCGGAACACCTGCCATGCGGGCTCGGCCGCGGTCAGCAGATGGTTGTTGCTGGACAGCGCGACCAGACGGGAATCGGGAATCAGGGCGGCCAGTTCCTCACCGAAGCGCATGGGTACGCGGTGGTCGTCGCGGGAATGCATGATCAGCGTCGGGCACGCCACCTGTTCGGCTTCGTCTCGGACGTCGATGCGGCCGAACTCCTCGAGGAACCGCACCGCGTTTTCCGGTGAGGTGGTGCGCCGTTGCAACTGATCGAATGCGGCCCAGTCGGCGCGGGTGCCGTCGGGTTGAAACTGCGCGGCGAACACCTGACGAAACGCAGGGTCGTCTCGACCCCAGCCGACCCTGGCCAGATCAAGATCCAGTGCGGCAGCTCGCTTTTCCTCGTCGCCGGCGGCCCGCACCGCACGGCCGCGCGCATACGCACCGCACAGCACCAGGTGACTGACCCGCTCGGGGTGTCGGGCCGCGTATGCCACTGCAACGGCACCGCCTTGCGAGACCCCGAGAAGCGGAAAGCGCTCCAGCCCGAGCGCTTCAACCACCGACTCGAGATCGGCGACCCAGTCGTCGAACGTGAAGTCCGGTGCGTCCCAATCGGATAGGCCGCAGCCTCGTTCGTCGTAGCGGATGAATCTGTTCTTCAGCGACAGGTCACGAACCCAGTGCTTCCACACTGGGCTTTCGATGTCGTAGCCGAGATGGGTCATCCAGTTGGCCGCCCTGACAAGCGGCGGCCCCTCCCCCGCTACCGCGTACGCGAGGCGAACCCCGTCGACCGCACGGCAGAACGCGATGTGTTGACGGGGCGCAGGCGGCTCAGGGGGCGGTTCAGCAGGCGCCTCTGCCGCAGCGTCCGCGACGATCGTGCCGACGAATTGGTAACCCCGGCCGCGCACAGTCCGGATGTAGCGCTGCGACTCGCCGTCGTCACCGAGTGCACGCCGAGCGGCCTTGATGCGGCTCGTCAGTGCCGCCTCGCCGACGAAGCGCCCACCCCACACGGAGTCGAAGAGCTCCTCTTTCGTGACGAACCGGTGGGAATTGCGGATCAGCAGCGTGAGCACGTCGAACACCTGCGGCTCAACGCGGATCACCTCACCCGCGGAGCGCAGCTCGTAGCGCTGGGTGTCGAGGACAAAGGCGTCGAAGCGCCACACGCCGGTTTCTGCTGGTGATATGGACACCGCGTTCCCATCTCGGGTTTTGTCGTTGGCAATCGTAAAACGGGTGTCCGCCCCGCGGTGTTCACCGCGGAAAGAGAGTGCAGCTACCGCCAGCCGTCGGCCGCCTTCGCAGCCTTCATCAGCGCGTCGCACAATGCCCGTAACTCGGACCCTTCGGCTCCCTCTTCGATGGCCGTCGCGACGTCCTCTGCGGCGCATCTGACCTGGTAGACGCGGTCGGACAGCTCGGACGCCTCGTCGGCAGTCAGAACGACGGAGTCCGGCGCCAACGAGGTGCCCCTGACCATCGCGCGCTGTTCGTACGCGCGCTGGCGGCATGACTGCCTGCAGTACTGCCTGCGCCGCCCCAGACCGATGTCAGCGACTTCACGACCACACCAGCGGCAGGGCTGAGCACGGAGACGACGCACCACGGAACCTGACTGTAGACCGCCGGGTGCACGGATCCCGGTATCATCAACGGTCGAGTCGGGAACTTCGCGCCGCGTTGCTGCGTTGATTTCCTGGACAAATAGTTACTTGAGGAGTGTTGACGATGGCTGATCGTGTCTTGAGAGGCAGTCGCCTCGGAGCCGTGAGCTACGAGACTGACCGCAACCACGACCTGGCGCCGCGTCAGGTCGCCCGCTACCGCACCGAGAACGGCGAGGAGTTCGAGGTCCCGTTCGCCGACGACGCCGAGATCCCCGGCACCTGGGCGTGCCGCAACGGCATGGAGGGCACCCTGATCGAGGGTGATGTGCCGGAGCCGAAGAAGGTGAAGCCGCCGCGTACTCACTGGGACATGCTGCTCGAGCGTCGTTCGGTCGAGGAGCTCGATGAGCTGCTCAAGGAGCGCCTCGACATCATCAAGACCCGCCGCCGCGGCAACTGACCGGGGTGGTCCCTGCGGCTCAGCCGCCGGGGCTCAGCGCGTAACGCCGGCGCCGCGGGCCCGGTCCATGCGCCCGCGGACACCCCACTCCGCGACCTTGAACAAGGCTTCGCGGATGTTGGATCCGCTCATCTTGGATTGACCGAACTCGCGCTCGGTGAAGGTGATCGGGACCTCGACGACGATGAACCCGTTGTTGATGGTGCGCCAGGTCAGGTCGATCTGGAAGCAGTAACCCTTCGAATCGACCGCGGCCAAGTCGATCTTCTCCAGCACCTCGCGCCGGTAGGCGCGGTAGCCGGCGGTGATGTCGTGAATGTCGACCCCGAGCAGGATCCGCGAATACCCGTTGGCGGTGCGGGACAACACCATCCGGCGCCGCGGCCAGTTGCGCACTTCTCCGCCCGGCACGTAGCGCGAGCCGATCGCCAGGTCCGCGCCGCCATCGACGGCGTCCAGCAGCCGATGCAGTTGTTCAGGCGGGTGGCTGCCGTCGGCGTCCATCTCGACGAGCACCGAGTACTCGCGATTCAGGCCCCAGGCGAACCCCGCCAGGTAGGCCGCGCCGAGGCCGCCCTTCGACGCGCGGTGCATGACGTGCACTCGGTCGGTATCGGCCAGCGCCAGCTCGTCGGCCAGCTCACCCGTGCCGTCGGGGCTGCCGTCATCGACGATCAAGATGTGGACGTCCGGCCGCGCCTTGTGCACGCGTCCGACGATCAACGGCAGGTTCTCCCGCTCGTTGAAGGTGGGGATGATGACCAGAGTGCGCTGACTCGGGCGCTGATCGCCCTGGCCGGTACTCATGTGGCTCCTTTGTCATTGCTGCGCCTGCCGAGCCGACGACGCACGAAACTCCCATTGTGCAGTATTGCGGCGATCACAGCCGCAACACCGAGGGCCACGAGCAGGCCCTGGACCAAGGGTCCCCACCGCGTTGCGAGTGTGAGCTGCGTCTTTAGCCGCACCTGCATGTCGAGGTAGGCGGGTTCGAAGAAGTTGGTGCGAGCCAGCTCACGACCGTCGGGCGCGATGATCGCGCTGATACCCGTGGTGCCTGCGACCACGACGTATCGGTCGTGTTCAACCGCGCGCAGCCTGCCGAACGCAAGCTGCTGCTCGCTCATCGCCTCGTTGAAGGTGGCGTTGTTGGACGGCACAGCCAACAGTTGGGCGCCGTTTTGCACCGACTCACGCGCGGCACGGTCGAAGATCACCTCCCAGCACGTCGTCACCCCGATGGGCACACCGGCGGCGTTCACCACCCCGTTGCCTGTGCCTGGCACGAAGTAGCCCGCCCGGTCGGCGTAGGACGACAGATGGCGGAAGAAGCTGCGCCACGGCAGGTACTCGCCGAACGGCTGCACGATCTTCTTGTCGTGCCGGTCAGCGGGGCCAGTTGCGGGATTCCAGACGATCACCGAGTTCGTCGATACGGGGTTGTCGGGGCTGTAGCCGGGGGCGGCGACGACGCCGCCGACGAGGATCGGCGCCTTGATCGCCGTCGCGGCGATCGAGATCTCGGCGCGGGCGTCCGGATTGGCCAGCGGATCGATGTCGGAGGCGTTCTCCGGCCAGAAGACAACCATAGGCTGCGGCGCCCGGCCGGCGCGCACGTCGTCGGACAGCTCAGTCGTTTCGCGAACGTGGTTGTCGAGTACGGCCCGGCGCTGTGCATTGAATTCCAGCCCGAGCCGCGGCACGTTGCCCTGAACGGCGGCGACAGTGATCGACGGGTCGTCGCCGGCGCCAAGACCCGACTGCCGGACATGCGGCCACGCCAACGCTGTGGTCAACAGCACGGCGCTGATGCACACACCGGGCAGCACCACAGCGGGCGGCCCGGCCTTCTGTCTCTCGTCGTTGTGCCGCCACCACTTCACGACTTCGAAAGTGATTGCGGCCAAACTAAATCCGGTCAGCACCACCGCGAACGACAGCAGCGGCGCCCCGCCGAGTTGCGCAATCGCCAGCAACGGGCCGTTAGTCTGACTGAAGCCGACTACGCCCCAGGGGAACCCACCGAACGGCACGGTCGACTTGAGCCATTCCTGCGTCGCCCAGAGCGCGGCGAACCACAACGGCCAGCCCGACAGACGCCGGACCGCGACCGCGCCCAACCCGAAAAGGGCTGGGAACAGCGCCTCCATGACGGCCAGCATCATCCACGGAAATGCGCCGACCAACCCGCTGATCCACGGCAGCAGCGGAAGATAGAACACCAGCCCGAACAGAAATCCGTACCCAAATCCGCCTGCGAGCGTGGTGGATTCGCGTGTCAGCACCCAGGCGAGCATGGCGAACGCCGCGACGGCCAGATACCACCAGCCGAACGGCGGGAAGCTCACGCACAGCGCCAGCCCGGCCACAATCACGACGCTCAGCTGGGGCAGCCGATCCACCACCGCCTGTCTGAATCGCTTGAGCCGCAACAGCATATAGTTGGGCCGTCCGGACTCGACTGGTTGGTCGTCGTCCTCCGTCGGAGAGGATTCAGCGGGGTTCTCGTCGCCGACGGCGGGAAAGGTATCCGTATCGTCGGTCACCCGGGCCCACTCGCGCCTGCGGCCTGACTTAGCCATGGATGACGGCACCCCGATGCACCGTCTGCCTGCACCGCGGCAACCGGCCGTTGAGTCGGGGCAGCGCAGGCACCCGCGAGCGTCGGTCGGTCGACCAGCGCTGCACGGCATCGGCGGGAGCGCTGACCTCGAACTCGTCGGCCTCCCAGATCGCGTACGAAGCTTGCGCGCCGGGGACCAGGGTGCCGGTAATCCCGTCGCGCACTCCGCCGGCGCGCCACGCGCCCCGGGTTGCGGCCGCGAACGCCGCACGCGCCGAGATCGCGCTGCCAGGGGTGTGGTGCCGGGTCGCCGCACGAACCGTCGCCCACGGATTCATGTCGGCGACCGGGCTGTCGGAGCCGAAGGCGATTGGCACGCCTTGGGATGCTAACAGCGCCAAAGGGTTCAGCCCCGTGCTTCGGTCAACGCCGAGACGCTGCGCATACATGCCGTGTTCACCGCCCCACAGCGCATCGAAATTGGGCTGCATGCTGGCGATGACGCCCCATGCGCCGAGCCGGCCTGCCTGGTCGCTGGTGATCATCTCGAGGTGTTCGAGCCGATGCCCGCAGCCGGCCACTGCCGGCGCCCCGAAGCGCTCGACTACTCGCTCGAGGGCCGTCACAACGGCGGTGACCGCGGCGTCACCGATGACGTGAAATCCCGCGGTAATGCCCGCTTCGGTGCAGGCGTACAGGTGAGCGGCGATCGCGTCGGCGTCGAGGTAGGTGTTGCCGCAACAGTCGGGCGCGTCGGCGTATGGCTGGTCCAGCCACGCGGTGTGTGAGCCAAGAGCGCCGTCGACGAACAGGTCGCCGGCCAATCCACGGGCGCCGGTGCGGTCGATCAGCTCGCGGGCCTGTTCGGCCGTGGTGACGTGTTCACCCCAGTAACCGACCACTTCGACACCGTGGTCTGCATTTCGAACCTCGTACCAGTCGTCCAGGCCGCCGATGTCGGGTCCGGCGCATTCGTGGACAGCGACGATCCCGAACGCGGCGGCGGCGTCGAGTGCGGCCAGCCGGGCGTGATGGCGCTGCTGGGGCGTCAGCTTGTCGCGGGCGGCGGCTCGCACAAGGTGGTGGGCGTCGCTGGTCACCGGTCGCTGCGGGTCGAACCCCGCGGCCTCGGCGAGGCGCGGCGCGAGGCGGCGCAACGCGGTCGAGACCGCGGCCGAGTGGACGTCGACGCGGGCCAGGTAGGCGGGCCGGTCACCGAGAACGCCGTCGAGGTCGTCGGTGCTCGGCGCGGTGCGTTCCGGCCAGCCCGATTCGTCCCAGCCGTGTCCCCAGATCGGGCCGTCGGGATGGGCCCGGGCGTATTCGGCGATGAGCGTGAGGCAGTGCCGCAGTGAGGTGGCGTTTCGCAGGTCGAGTCCGGCCAGCGTCAGGCCGGTGGCGGTGAGGTGGACGTGGCTGTCGACGAATGCGGGTGCGACGAAGCCGCCGCCGAGGTCGACGATCTGCGCGTCGGGAAACTGTTGGCGTCCAATGTCATCGCTGCCGAGCCACGCGACGATGCCGTCGCTTACCGCAATCGCGGTGGCGTCGGGCATGGCGGGGCTGTGCACCCGCCCGTTGAGGAGGAGGATCGTCACTTATTCGGGCTTGCGCTCCACAGCCGGTGGTTCGACGTCCACGACGTCGATGACTTCGCCGTCAATGTAGTCGCCGCTCCCGGCCGCGGTATATCCCCAGCCGGGGGCGGTCGCACCGGCGGCGGTGACCAACGGCACCCGCCGGGCGGCCATCGCGGTGACCAGCGGACGGGCGGCAGCCCGGGTCGGCGGCAGCAGCAACAAGGCACCGACGACCGAGCTGGCCAGGCCGGGGATGACGACCAGGACCGTGCCCAGCGCGACGAGCACGCTGTCGGCCGCCGCTCCCTGCACGGTCGTCGCCGTCAGACCGGACTGCAGCCGCCGGACGTGGCGCTTGACCTGCGAGCCGGCCAGGGCGAGGCCGACGACGAAGGTCGTGAGCAGGAGCAAGACGGTCCAGCCGAAACCGATCGTCGAGGCCAGCGCCACGATGACGGCCAGCTCGACGAGCGTGTAGATCAAGAACAGCCGCATCGCCATGTAGGTGGAACGTCTCCGGGGCCGTCTGGGTTCCGTAGATTGACCGACGTGACGACGATCGAGATCAACACCCCGGGCGGCCCGATCGATGCACTGCTGAGCGTCCCGGACGGCCAGGGTCCCTGGCCTGGTGTGGTTGTGGTGCACGACGCGATCGGTTACGGCCCCGACAATGAGTCGACGTCGGCGCGAATCGCCGCGGCCGGCTTTGTCGCTATCACGCCGAATCTGTATTCGCGAGGCGGTAGGACGCGGTGCATCACCAGGGTCTTTCGGGAGTTGCTGACGCAGCGCGGCCGCGCCCTCGATGACATCCTCGCTGCCCGAGATCATGTGCAGTCAATGCCGGAGTGCACAGGCTCCGTCGGTGTGGTCGGGTTCTGCATGGGAGGTCAATTCGCATTGGTGATGGCGCCCAAGGGTTTTAGCGCTTCGGCCCCGTTCTACGGCACGCCGTTGCCCCGCCACCTCAGTGAGACGTTGGACGGGGCGTGCCCGATCGTGGCCAGCTTCGGCCGCCGCGACCCGATCGGCATGCGCGCGCCCACACGGCTGCGCAAAGTCGTCGAAGACAAGGGCATTGAGGCCGACATTAAGGTGTACCCAGACGTCGGCCACAGCTTCGCGAACAAGCTGCCGGGCCAGCCGCTACTCCGGATCACCGGATTCGGCTACAACAACGCAGCAACCGAAGACGCCTACAGCCGCGTCTTCGCGTTCTTCAACGAGCACCTGGGTAGCCCGGGTTAGGCCGCCTTCAGCTCGACACCGACGCTCTTCTTGTCAAGCCCACGCAGCTTCATATACACGCCGAACCCCCAGCCGAGTACGCCGTACCGCTTGTTGACCGCGCGTTGGACTGCCAGGGCTTCGGATTTGTCGAGGACCCTGGCGACGCCCTCGATCGAGTCGCTCTTCGGCTTGCCGCGGGGGTCGCAAATCGCCAGCGTGACTCGCGGTGTGTTGCGGATCCGCTTGACCTTCCACGAGTCCTCTTCGGTCATGACCAGCAGGCGATCGCCGTCGGGCGCCGCCCAGATCGCCGTCGGCTTCGGCTTGCCGTCCTTGGTGAACGTGGTCAGCAGGATGTAGCGGGCCTTGGCGACTTCGTCGAATGTCGGAGCCATCATCACGCCGCCTTGAGTTCGATGGTCACGTTGTTCTTCATGCCGCCGCGCAACTTGGAGAAGACGTTGAACGTCTTGCCCAGCAGCCCATACCGATTGCCGATCGCGTCGTAGGTCGCGCCGTTGGCCGACTTGTCGAGAATCGCGGCGGCGGCCTCGATGGCCTCACCTTTGGGGTTACCGCTTCGGTCGCACGGGGCGATGGTCACGCGCGGAGTGTTGCGGATGCGCTTGACCTTCCAGGATTTCTCCTGGGTGATGACCACCAGACGGTCACCGGCGGGCGCCGCCCAGATGGCCGTCGGCTTGGGCCGGCCGTCCTTGGTGAACGTGGTCAGCAGGATGTACTCGGACTCGGCAACGTCGGCAAAGGTGACTGGCACCAAACCAACCTATCCTTCGAGCTCGCCTTCCGTCTCGAGCAGCACCGCGCGCAGGCCGTCCAGCGTGGCCTGTTCCGGTTGCGTCCACATGCCGCGCCCGGCGGCTTCGAGGAGGCGCTCGGCCATGCCGTGCAGCGCCCACGGGTTCGACTCGGACATGAACTTGCGGTTCTCGTCGTCGAGTACGTACTCCGCCGAGAGCCGCTCGTACATCCAGTCGGCCATCACCCCGGCGGTGGCGTCGTAGCCGAACAGGTAGTCGACGGTGGCGGCCATTTCGAACGCGCCCTTGTAGCCGTGCCGCCGCATCGCGGTGATCCAGCGAGGGTTGACGACGCGAGCCCGGAACACGCGGGTGGTCTCCTCCGACAGCGTGCGGGTCCGCACGGCGTCGGGCCTGGTGTTGTCGCCGATGTAGGCGGCCGGTGACTGCCCGGTCAGCGCGCGCACCGTGGCGACCATGCCGCCGTGGTACTGGAAGTAGTCGTCGGAGTCGGCGATGTCGTGCTCGCGGGTGTCGGTGTTCTTGGCGGCCACGACGATTCGACGGTACTGCCGGTTCATGTCGTCGGCGGCGGGCGCGCCGTCCAGCCCGCGGCCGTATGCGAAGCCGCCCCATGCGGTGTAGACCTCCGCGAGGTCGGCGTCATCGCGCCAGTTGCGGCTGTCGATCAGCTGCAACAGGCCCGCACCGTAGGTGCCGGGTTTGGATCCGAAAATCCTTGTGGTGGAGCGACGTTGGTCACCGTGTTCGGCGAGGTCGGCTTGCGCGTGGGCCCGGACGTAGTTGTCATCGGCCGGCTCGTCGAGGTTTGCGACGAGTTGTACCGCGTCGTCGAGCATGGTGACGACGTGCGGGAACGCGTCGCGGAAGAAGCCGGAGATGCGGACGGTCACGTCGATGCGGGGCCGGCCGAGCTCGGCCAGCGGGATCGGCTCGAGGTTCACCACCCGCCGCGACGCGTCGTCCCAGACCGGCCGGACACCCAGCAGCGCAAGCACTTCGGCGATGTCGTCGCCTCCCGTGCGCATCGCCGAGGTGCCCCACACCGACAGCCCGACGGATTGCGGCCAGCGGCCGTAGTCGTCGCGGTAGCGGGTCAGCAGCGAATCCGCCATCGCCACACCGGTTTCCCATGCGAGCCGGGATGGCACCGCCTTCGGGTCGACGGAATAGAAGTTGCGGCCGGTGGGCAGCACGTTGACCAGGCCGCGCAGGGGTGAGCCGGACGGCCCGGACGCGATGAACCGGCCGTCCAGCGCCCGCAGGATCTGCGCAATCTCGTCGGACGTGCCTGCCAGCCGCGGAACCACCTCTGTGGCGGCGAACTTCAGGATGCGGGCGACGTCGGGGTTGTCCGTCAGCGTGTCGACGGCGTCGGCATCCCATCCGGTGTTCTGCAGCGCGGCAACGAGTTCGCGAGCGCTGGCCTCCGCGGCGTCGACGGAGGCGCGGTCGTCGTTGCCGTCCTCGGCCAGGCCGAGCGCCTGCCGCAGGCCAGGCACGGTCTGGTCGCCGCCGAACAGCTGGCGCGCACGCAGAATGGCCAGTACCAGGTCGAGTTCGACGCTGCCCGTGGGCTTTACTCCGAGAACATGTAGCCCGTCGCGGATCTGGACGTCCTTGATCTCGCACAGCCAGCCGTCGACGTGAAGAAGCATGTCGTCGAACGAGTCATCCTCGGGCCGGTCCTCCAGGCCGAGATCGTGGTCCATCTTCGCCGCCCGCATCAGCGTCCAGATCTGCTGACGGATCGCGGGCAACTTGCCCGGGTCCAGCGCGGCGATGTTCGCGTGCTCATCGAGCAGCTGCTCGAGTCGCGCGATGTCGCCGTAGCTTTCGGCGCGCGCCATCGGCGGGATCAGGTGGTCGACCAGCGTGGCGTGCGCGCGGCGCTTGGCCTGGGTGCCCTCCCCCGGGTCGTTGACCAGGAACGGGTAGATCAGCGGCAGGTTGCCCAGTGCGGCGTCGGCGCCGCATGCCGCGGACATGCCAAGCGTCTTGCCCGGCAGCCACTCCAGGTTTCCGTGCTTGCCGAGGTGCACGACGGCGTCCGCGCCGAAATCGGCGGCAAGCCAGTGATAGGCGGCCAAATAGTGGTGGCTCGGCGGCAGGTCGGGGTCGTGGTAGATGGCGACCGGCTTCTCACCGAATCCCCGCGGCGGCTGGACCATCAGCACCACGTTGCCGGCCTGCAGCGCGGCGATCACGATCTCGCCGTCGGCGATCCTGGCTGCGGTCGACGAACAGCTCGCCCGGCGGCGGGCCCCAATGCTTGATGACGGCGTCGGTGAGCTCCTGTGGCAGCGTGGCGAACCACTCGCGATAGTCCTTGGCCGACACCCGGATTGGGTTGCCCGCGAGCTGCCCGTCGGTGAGCCAGTCCCGGTCCTGGCCACCGCGCTCGATCAACGCGTGGATCAACGCGTCGCCGTCTTCGGCGTCGACGCCGGGGATCTCGCCGACGCGGTAGCCGGCGTCGCGCATGGCCCGCAGTAGCGCGACCGCGCTGGCCGGGGTGTCCAACCCGACGGCGTTGCCGATGCGAGCGTGCTTGGTGGGGTACGCCGAGAACACGACCGCCACGCGTTTCTCGGTGGCCGGGATCGCCCGCAGCCGGGCGTGTTTGATGGCCAGCCCTGCGACGCGGGCGCAGCGCTCCGGATCGGCGACGTAAGAGATCAGCCCCTCGCCGTCAATCTCCTTGAACGAGAACGGAACCGTGATGATGCGCCCGTCGAACTCCGGCACCGCGACCTGCGTCGCGACGTCGAGCGGTGACAGCCCGTCATCGTTGCCCTGCCACTGTGCGCGGGAACTCGTCAGGCACAGGCCCTGCAGGATCGGGATGTCCAGCGCGGCCAAATGGGCCACGTTCCAGCTGTCGTCGTTGCCGCCGGCCGTGGCGGTGGCGGGTGTGGCGCCGCCTGCGGCAAGCACGGTCGTCACCATCGCGTCGGCGGTCGCGAGCAGATCCAGCAGCCCGGCATCGGCAGTGCGCAGCGATGCACAGAAGACCGGCAGCGGCCGACCGCCTGCGTCCTCGATGGCCCCGCACAGCGCCTCGATGTAACCGGTGTTGCCGGCCAGGTGCTGGGCTCGGTAGTACAGCACCGCGACCGTCGGGCCGTCTCCTTCGCGCGTCGCCCGGTCCAAGACGCCCCAGCTCGGCATGCTCACCGGCGGCCCGAAACCGAACCCGGTCATCAACAGCGTGTCGCAGAGGAACGCGTGCAATTGCCGCAGGTTCGGTACGCCGCCTTGGGCGAGATAGATGTGGGACTGCAGCGCGACGCCCGCCGGTGTCGTCGAATGGCCCATCAGGTCGGCGTCCGGCGACTGCTCACCGCTGACGACGACGGTCGGCACACCGCTGGCCACCACGGTGTCGATGCCGTCCTGCCAGGCGCGGTATCCGCCGAGGATGCGCACCACGGCGACGTCGGCGCCGACCAGCAGCTCCTCGAGCTCGCCGTCAACCAGCCGCGACGGATTCGCCCATCGATAGCGCGTCCCGCTGGCGCGGGCGGTGATCAGGTCGGTGTCGGACGTCGACAGCAGCAGGACAGTCGGCACAAGGGTCGGCTCTGGCACCCACCATTCGTACCGCACCGCCGATCACGTGGTGCGGTCGGTGCTCAGCCGTCGCTACCCCAGCGGCCGTGCCATGTCTGCGGATAGGGCAGGCCGAGGGCCGCGATGAGTACAAGTAGGAGCACGCCGAATGCGATTAGTGCGAACATCGTCGTTCCTTCCGTGACATTCGGTTACTGCACACGCGTGCAGTAGTCCGAACGTACGGCGCGACGGGTCCGAAATGATCATCTTGTGTGGCACGGATCACTGGCCGCCGCACTGTGGCGGCGGTCACACTGGTCAGGCGGTGCGAACGTCGAAGTCGTCCGTCTGGGGTGTGGCCAACAACTCGTGGTGCCGCACCGGTGTCCACGGGAACAGCTCGGGAAAACCATCCTTGCCCAAGTACCAGCTCTTGCAGCCGGTCATCCAAACCGTTTGCGGCATTGCGGCTTTCATCTCCTCGTTGTAAACCTTGGTAGCCGCTTCCGTCGGCGCCGCGGCAGTGACACGGCCCTCGCGGATCTCGTTGATCCACCACATCGCGTAATCGGCCTGGTCCTCGGCGATCATCACCAGCGATTGATTACCGATCGGCGAGTGCGGGCCCATCAACATGAACAGGTTCGGAAAGCTCGGGACCGCGACCGACCGATACGCGTGCGGACCGTCGGCCCAGGCTTCGTCCAGCGTTAGGCCGTTCTCACCGACGATCTCCATCGGGCGGACGTAGGCACGGGCGTCGAATCCGGTGGCCAGCACGAGCAGATCCAGTTCGTGCACGGTCCCGTCGGCGGTGACGACGCCACGGGGTTCGACGTGGTCGATGGCGTCAGTGACCAGATGGACGCCCGGCTTCTGCACCGACTGGTAGTAATGCCCCGCCATGACCTGGCGCTTGCACATCGCCTGGTAGTCGGGAGTGAGCCTGCGGCGCAGTTCGGGATCGCGCACCGAAACCCGCAGATTCCAGCGACACACTGCCGCCATCAGACGCCGCTGCCAGCACGGTTCGACCGCCGCGCGGCCCAGCCCGTGCTCGACGAACCCCTGCCAGAAGCGGTAGCCGACCCTGTCCAGGACCGGCCAACGCTGCATCGCCGCCCTGGTGAGCCGCGAGTACCGCAGGTTCGGCATCGGTACTACCCACTGCGGCGTGCGCTGAAAGATCTTGAGCTCATTGACTTTTCCGCCGAGTTCGGCGGTGATCTGCACTCCGGTGGACCCGGTGCCGATCAGCCCGATTCGCTTGTCGGGCAACGACACCGAGTGATCCCAGCGCGAGGAGTGAAACATCGTCCCTGCGAAAGTGTCGAGCCCGGGGATGTCCGGGTATCGCGGGACCCGCAGCACACCGGTAGCGGTGATCAAGATGTCGAATGCTTCCTCCCCGGCCGCGGTGGCTACCCACCACCGTCCGTCGCGGTACTTCGCGGACGTGACTACCGTGCCGAACCGGATGTGCGGGCGGATGCCGCGCTCTGTTGCGACCTGCGTGAAGTAGGCCTGGATCTCCGGGCCCGGCGACATCAGGCGTGACCATCCGGGGTTTTGCCGGAACGAATACGAGTAGAAGCGCGACGGGACGTCGCACGACAGGCCGGGATATGTGTTGTCGCGCCAGGTGCCGCCGACCTCGTCGGCCGTCTCGAAGATGGTGTAGGCATCAATGCCGGCGTCCTGCAGTTTGACCGCCATGCACAGACCGGACATGCCTGCACCGATGATCGCGACGTTCAAAGAGCGTCTCTGTGTCACGGTGCCCCCTTTACCCGCGCTCCGAACCCTACGCTGACCAGCGCAAATTGTTGACGGATTGGATCGCTTCTCGCCGGCCGAGAGTTCTGCTCTCGGCCAGCCAAATGGTTTACGGCGCCCCGGTCGCGTGGCGGAATGAAGCCGTGACTGAATCCATTGATGTGGTGAAACTGGGCGCGAATATCGGCGCCCGCGTCGACGGCGTACGCCTGGCCGGGAATCTCGATTCCGAGACCGTCGCGACGATCAACGACGCTCTGCTCGAGCACAAAGTGATCTTCTTCCGCGACCAGCACGACCTGGACGACGACGGCCAGCTTGCATTCGCAAGCAAACTGGGCACACCGACGACCGCTCATCCGACGCTGTCGCACGGCGAATCGGTGCTCCCGATCGACTCGCGCTACGACAAGGCCAACAGCTGGCACACCGACGTGACGTTCGTCGACCGCATCCCGAAGGCGTCTCTGCTGCGCGCTGTTTCGCTGCCGGCCTACGGCGGAACCACCGCATGGGCCTCGACCGAGGCGGCCTATGAGCAGCTGCCCCCGCCGCTGCGCGCGCTCACCGAGAATCTGTGGGCGGTGCACACCAACACCTACGACTACGCGGCTGACTATGACGGCCGGCACGACGAACTCACCGACACGGTGCGGGAATACCGCCGGGAATTCGTGCGCGAGTATTACGAGACCGAGCATCCGGTGGTGCGGGTGCACCCCGAAACCGGCAAGCGCGTGCTGCTGCTCGGCCACTTCATCAAACAGTTCGTCGGATTGGGCCCGGCCGAGTCGGCGACGCTGTTCGGTCTGCTTCAGGCCCGAGTCACCAAGCTGGAGAACACTATTCGCTGGAACTGGCAAGCAGGCGATCTGGCGATCTGGGATAACCGCGCCACCCAGCACTACGCCGTCGCGGACTACGACGACCAGTACCGGCGGCTCAGCCGCGTCACGCTGGCCGGGGACATCCCGGTCGACGTTCACGGCCAGCACAGCCGCGCCGTGGTCGGTGACGCCTCGGTGTATTCGGACGTGGTCAGTCCCATCCCGCTGGCGAGTTGATTACAGCCGATCCATTTCGCGCGACATGAGCGCGTTGTCCAGCCAGACATGCCGCTTCGGGTAATGCTGTCGCGCAGGCGCCTTTTCAGACGCTGCGAACATCGCCCGCAACGCTGTGCCGACGGCGGAGACGGTGTCGCTCCACCGGCGGGTTTTCGCCGGAGGTAGCGCCACCGCCGCCGCCGTGCTGAACAGCACCTGCTGCTCGGTGATCAGCGCCTGCGTCTCGGTCGAGGTCGACAGCGAGGTAGCGAGCCTCTCGCTGCTCTCGTCGAGCTCGGGGTTATATGTCGTTGCCATGTCGGTCATTTGAGTTGCTCCCACCCTGTGTTCTCTGGTGTCCGGCTGAGCCGGAATCCCTCATGGATGAAAATTAACGCCGCTGCCGGCACATCTCACGCGTAGACGAGTACCTGTATTTCTGGTTAATTCGCGCAGCCCTACGCAGGTAGCGAACCGGGCACCCATGCCACGGGTCGGCATCCGCGTTGACCTGGAAATAGAGCGAAGCCCCGCCGGGAAGTCTGGCTTCCGCGGCGGGGCTGCGCCCATCTCAGCAACGTTCGGCTGGTTTCCCCGCAACGCTCAGAGCCTCAACATCTCCCGCGACATCCGGGAGTCCTCGAGGTAATCATTGCGCGACGGGTAGTGGCGTCGCTTTGGCTGGGCCTCGTCGCTGGACGTCACGAATGCCGCCCTCACGCTTGCTCCAATACCGCGCATCACCTCGGTCCAGCGTCGACCGGTCTTCGCCGGCTGCAACGGCACTGCTGCAGCGGTGGCGAACAGCACCTGTTGTTCGGTGATCAAGACGGGTGTGCGAGGCGACGCCTCCGTGACGTCGGCAGGCTGTTCAACCACCTCCGGTGCAACGGCGAATGGAGCTAGTAATTCAGTCATTTCAGTTCTCCCCTGTTGTGAGTTGTCGTTCCGGGCCGTCAGACCCGGCTGTTGGATGAGATGAATTTACGGTTGGTAATTAGCGATCCTCACGAGTAGCGAACTACCTGTGTTATCTGGACCATTACGCGCATATGTTGATATGGCAAACTCAAATTTGCCCTCTTTACTGGCATGTAAATGCATCCAGCAAGTGCTGAGCGACGCCTGGTCGCCCTGCGTGCAGTCGCGCCGTACCGTGATCTGGTGGCCAGAACCCGCGATCGCGACGCCTGCCCGGGCGCACTGCAGGTGCACAAGGCGGCCGACGGCGCTCTGGCGCGAGTGCGGTTACCCGGCGGCATGATCTCGGCCGGACAGTTGGAGGCACTTGCCCACGCGGCGACGCGGTTCGCATCGCCGGCCATGGAGCTCACGTCACGCGGCAACATCCAATTGCGAGCCATCACCGACACTGCGGCTCTCGCCGAAATGGTCGCCGCAGCAGGGTTATTGCCTTCGCAAACTCATGAGCGGGTTCGCAACATCGTCGCGTCGCCGCTGTCCGGCCGCGTCGGCCGAACAACCGACATCCGGGGACTGGTCACCGAATTGGACGACGCGATTCAATCCGAGCCCGCGTTGGCCGAGTTGCCGGGCAGGTTCATGTTCGGCGTCGACGACGGCCGCGCCGACATCTCGGGGCTCGCCGCCGATGTGGGCGCACACTTTCTGGACGAGACGACGGCCGCCCTCCTGCTGGCGGGCGTCGATACCGGCGTGCGGCTGAAGAAGGCCGACGTCGTGCCCGCGCTCATTGCCATCGCCACACGGTTCGCCGCCACACACGGAAAGGCTTGGCGGGTAGCCGAACTCGCTGACCCCGCGACGCTGCTGGAGCACTTCACTCCCAGCGCGCAACCCGGGGCGACGTGGCCGCCGGTCACCCGGCCACCTGTCGGCTGGCTGCCGCAGCACGACGGACGCGTGGCCCTGGGAGCTGCGGTGCCGCTGGGCGTGCTGCAGGCCACGGTCGCGGAGTACCTCGCGGCGATCGGCGCACCGCTGGTGATCACACCATGGCGCTCAGTTCTGGTCTGCGACCTCGACGAGGGCGTCGCCGATGTGGCGTTGCGCGTGCTGGCACCGATGGGATTGGTGTTCGACGACAACTCGCCCTGGCTGGCGGTCAGCGCGTGTACCGGCAGCCCCGGCTGCGAACATTCGGCCGCCGACGTTCGCGCGGATGCCGCAGCGGCACTCGACGACCCCGCCGCGGGACACCGGCACTTCGTCGGCTGCGAACGCGCGTGTGGCAGCCCGCCCGCAGGTGAGGTGCTGGTGGCAACCGGAGACGGATACCGGCTGCGCACACCGCACCCGTAGGGTGAGCGAGTGCTCGACTACACCCGCGACGCGGCCGAGATCTATCGGCAGTCGTTCGCGACGATCCGCGCCGAGGCGGACCTGTCGCGGTTCCCGGACGACGTCGCGCGGGTGGTGGTGCGGCTGATCCACACCTGCGGGCAAGTCGACGTTGCCGAACACGTCGCCTTCAGCGATGACGTCGTCGCCAAGACCCACGCCGCCCTCGTCGCAGGCGCGCCGGTGTTGTGCGATTCGTCGATGGTGGCCGCGGGCATCACCAAGTCCCGGCTGCCTGCCGACAACGAGGTGGTGTCGCTGGTCGCCGACACGAGAGCGGCCGACCTGGCCGACCGCACCGGCACGACGCGATCGGCGGCCGCGGTGGACCTGTGGGCGGACCGGCTCGGTGGTGCCGTGCTGGCCATCGGCAACGCGCCCACCGCGCTTGTTCCGGCTGCTGGAACTCGTCGACGACGGCGCCCCGACGCCGGCCGCGGTGCTGGGCGGCCCCGTCGGGTTCGTCGGCTCGGCGCAATCAAAACAGGAGCTGATCGACCGGCCCCGCGGCATGGCGTATCTCGTGGTCCAGGGCCGCCGCGGTGGCAGCGCGATGGCCGCCGCCGCCGTCAACGCGATCGCGAGTGATCGGGAATGAGCAGGGGCACCCTGTGGGGTGTCGGGCTCGGGCCCGGCGATCCCGAGCTGGTTACGGTCAAGGCGGCCAGGGTGATCGCCGAGGCCGACGTGGTCGCCTACCACAGCGCCCGTCACGGCCGCAGCATCGCGCGCGGGATCGCCGAACCGTACCTTCGGCCAGGTCAGATCGAGGAGCACCTGGTCTACCCGGTCACCACCGAGACCACCGACCATCCGGGCGGCTACGCCGGCGCGATGGAGGACTTCTACCGCGAGTCCGCCGACCGCATCGCCGCGCACCTCGACGCGGGCCGCAACGTGGCCCTGCTGGCGGAGGGCGACCCGCTGTTCTACAGCTCCTACATGCACATGCACACACGGCTGACGCAACGGTTCGACGCCGTCATCGTGCCGGGTGTGACGTCGGTGAGCGCGGCTTCGGCGGCGACCGGCACCCCGCTGGTCCAGGGTGACGAGGTGCTGACGATCCTGCCCGGCACGCTGCCCGTCGACGGAGCTCAAGCGCAGGCTCGCCGACACCGACGCCGCGGTGGTGCTCAAGTTGGGTCGCTCGTATCCTGCTGTGCGAGAGGCTCTTTCGTCAGCCGGGCGACTCGACGAAACGTTCTACGTGGAGCGGGCCAGCACATCGCGTGAGCGCGTGCTGCCTGCGGGTGAGGTCGACGACGCCAGCGTGCCGTACTTCTCGCTGGCGATGCTCCCTGGCGCAGCACAGCAGCGACGCGGCCACCGCCAGCGTCGCGGTGGTCGGTCTGGGCCCCGGCGACACCGATTGGATGACCCCGCAGAGCCGCCGCGAGCTTGCCGCTGCCACCGACCTCATCGGTTACGGCCCCTACCTCGACCGCGTCGGAACTCGCGACGGTCAGCGCCGCCACCCCAGTGACAACACCGACGAGCCTGCGCGTGCCCGGCTGGCGTGCACGCTGGCCGAACAAGGGCGCGCGGTCGCGGTGGTGTCCTCCGGCGATCCGGGCGTGTTCGCGATGGCGACGGCCGTGCTGGAGGAGGCCAAGCAATGGCCGGGCGTGCAGGTGCGGGTGATCCCGGCGATGACCGCAGCGCAGGCCGTCGCCAGCCGGGTCGGCGCCCCGCTGGGCCACGACTACGCGGTCATCTCGCTGTCCGATCGGCTCAAGCCGTGGGACGTCATCGAACAGCGGCTCACGGCCGCCGCCAGGGCCGACCTGGTGCTGGCGATCTACAACCCGGCGTCGAAGAGCCGCACCTGGCAGGTCGGCGCGATGCGGGATCTGCTGCTGGCCCATCGCGATCCCGGCACCCCGGTGGTGATCGGCCGCGACGTGTCGGGGCCACGCGAAGAGGTGAAGGTGGTCAGGCTCGCCGACCTCGACCCCGCCGATGTCGACATGCGCTGCCTGCTGATCATCGGGTCGTCCCAAACACAGTGGTATGACGACCGTGTCTTCACGCCGCGCCGCTACCCGACCTAGGATCAGTCCCCGATGCAGACCATTCCACGCGGACCCGAAGATGTAACGCCGGCCTGGCTCGGATCGGTGCTGAACGCCGACGTCGGCGATGTCGATGTCACGCCGATCGGCACCGGGCAGACCGGCGCGACGTACCGCGTGGCGGCGACTTACACAGCCGAGCGATCCGACCTGCCAGGCTCATTCGCGATCAAGTTGTCCGCGCAGGACGACGCGGTTCGCGAGCGCGTGGCCCTCGGCTACCGCTCCGAGGTCGAGTTCTACTCGCGGATCGCCGACAAGATGCGTATCCCGGTTCCCCGGAGCTTCCACACCGACATCTCCGAGGACGGCGCGGATGTCGTACTGCTTCTCGCGGATATGGCGCCAGCGGTCCAGGGCGATCAGATCGCGGGCTGCACGCGCAGTCGAAGCTCGCCTCGCGGTCGAGGCCCTGGCGGGGCTGCACGGCCCGAGTTGGTGCGATCCGGACTGGATGAACCTGTCGGCCATCTCGATGCCGAAGCCGGGCGACGACGACGCGGCCAAAGGGCTCGGTGACATCTCAAAGATGGCTGCCGACATCGTGATCGACAAGCTCGGCGCGAAGATCAGCGCAGAGGACCAGGAGACTCTGGTCGCCGCGATGTCTGCAGTGACTCCGTGGTTGATGGCCGAACCGAAGCGGTACGCACTGATGCACGGTGACTATCGGCTCGACAACATGCTCTTCGATCCCGACCGGACCCGCATCACTGTGGTGGATTGGCAGACCGTCGGAATCGGCCTTCCCGGGCGGGATCTCGCCTACTTCACCGCAACCAGCCTCGACCCGGGGATGCGGTCGGAGGTTGAGCGGGACTTGGTCAACGACTACCACCGGTCGCTGCTCCGCTACGGCATCACCGATTACGACATCGACACCTGTTGGCGGGATTACCGTCTCGGTGTGGTGCAGGCGCCTCTGCTCGTCGCATTGGGAACGGCGTTCGCGTCGTCGACGGAGCGTGGCGACGAGATGATGCTGGCTATGTTGAGCCGCGGCTGCCAGGCGATCCGAGAGCTGGGAACGCTCGATCTGATCAGCAGCTACCCGTCGATCTGACCCAGGCCGCCGCGTCGTCGACGGTGCTCACAGTCGTCACCCCGCCAGGCAACGGCGGCCGGTCCACCATCACCACCGCAATGCCGAGCGCCGCCGCGGCATCCAGCTTGGGCCGGGTCATCTGCCCGCCGCTGTTCTTGGTCACCAACGCATCGATGCGGTGATCGCGCAGCAAGGCCAGTTCGTCGTCGTAGTAGGTATGGCCCGCGCGACAACACGAGCTGGTGGTGGGAAGGCAAGGTGTCCGGGTCCGGTGCGGTGACCGCACGGATCAGAAACCAGGCGTCGACGTCGGCGAAAGCCGCAGTGCCGGATCGCCCGGTGGTCAGGAACACCCGCGAATACCGCTCGGCGGTAACGGTTTTTGCCGCCTCCGCGTCGGAGTCCACGACGATCGCATTACCGGGCGGCCAGGCGGGTCGGGCCAGCACCAGATGCGGCAGACCCAGATCGTCGCATACGGCCGCGGCGTTGGCGGTGATGGTGGCGGCGTACGGATGAGTGGCATCGACGACGGCGTCGACCTTCGAATCGACCAGCCACCGCCGCATCCCCTCGACACCGCCGAAGCCGCCGATGCGCACCTCGCCCACCGGAAGCGCGGGATCCGGAACACGACCCGCCAGCGAGCTGATCACGTCGACGTCCGGGTGCAGACGTGCCGCAAGCGCGCGTCCTTCCGACGTGCCGCCGAGCAGCAGTAGCCGCATCAATGCCGTCCCCGCCGCACCCGTCCCGACGAGTACAGGTAGCTGTCGGAAAAGCCCTCGGCGGCAAGCACATCCCCCACCACGATGACCGCGGTGCGGGTGACGCCAGCGGCCTTCGTCTCCTCGGCGAGGTCGGACAGTGGGCATCGCACCACGGTCTGCTGTGGCCAGCTGGCGAATGCCACCACGGCGCATGGGGTTTCCGGCTTGTAACCGCCGGCCAGCAGTTGTGGCACGATCGCGTCGATCTGTGCGGCGGCCAGATGCAGCACGAGTGTCGAACCCGGCGCCGAGAGCGTCTGGAGGTCCTCCCCCGGTGGCATAGCGCTTGACAGCGTTGCGACCCGCGTCAAGGTCACCGTCTGCGCGACGCCGGGCACGGTGAGTTCGCGGCCCAGTACGGCTGCTGCGGCGGCGAACGCCGGTACGCCGGGCACGATCTCGTAGTCGATGCCCAGCGCGTCAAGCCGTCGGCTTTGTTCCGCGAGCGCGCTGTAGATCGACGGGTCACCCGAGTGCAGCCGCGCCACGTCGAGGCCCGCTGCATGGGCCTCGGCCAACTCGGCGATGATCTGGTCGAGGTTCAGCGGGCCGGTGTCGATCACTCGCGCGTCGGGCGGGCACAGTGCCAGCAGGTCCTCGGGCATGATCGAGCCGGCATACAGGCAGACCGGGCAGCTGCTGAGTAATCGTTGTCCGCGCACTGTGATTAGATCGGCGGCGCCGGGCCCGGCGCCGATGAAGTAGACGGTCATCGCGTGGTCACCGACCATTGTGTGACGGGCATCGCGGGTCGCCAGCCGGTGAACGCGCCGAGCGGCTCTCCGCTGTAGTGCTGGAACCGTCGAAGCTCCCCACCTACCCGGGAATACCACTGCGCGAGAACGGCTTCAGACTCGGCGGTGACGGCATTGGCCACCAGTCGGCCGCCTGCCGGGAGTCGTTCATAGCAGGCCTCCAGCAGCCCGGGTTGGGTCAGGCCGCCGCCGATGAAGATCGCCGACGGCTGCGGCGCGCCGTCGAACGCTTGCGGCGCGTCGCCACGCACGTCGATCGTCGCGCCGAACGCCACAGTGTTCGCGGCGATCCGCTTGCGTCGTTGCTCGTCACGTTCGAACGCCACTGCCCGGCAACGCGATCCGCTGCGGCACCACTCGATCGCGATACTGCCCGATCCGGCGCCCACATCCCACAGCAGCTCACCCGCCCGGGGTGCCAGCGTTGCGAGGGTGACCGCCCGCATCGACTGTTTGGTGATCTGACCGTCGTGGGCGAACGCATCGTCGGGCAGCACCGACAACCGGGAGTCGTCGGGCAGGTAGCGCACCGCCACCACGTTGAGGTCGTCGACGTCACCGGGCGGATTGGCCGCCCACTCGCGCGCGGTGGCGTCGCGACGCCGCTCGGCCGGGCCCCCGAGCTGTTCGAGCACCGTCAGTTCGGAGTCACCGCGACCGCCGCCGGCGAGCAGCCGGGCCAGCGTCGCCGGACCGGCGCCGTCGCGGCAGAGGACGACGGCCTGCCCACCGCGCCGCACCGCCGTGTGCGGTTCACCCGTCATCAGGCTGATCACTTCGGTGTCCTGAACCGCCCAGCCGAGCCGCGCGCATGCCAAGGTCACCGATGACACGTGCGGCAACACCGTCACCCGGTCCGCGCCGATCATCCGAATCAGTAGCCGACCGACGCCGTGCAGCATCGGGTCGCCACTGGCGAGGATGTGCACGTCACCGTCGATGTCGCGCAGGGTGTCCAGCGCGTCCGACATCGGTGACGGCCACGGCCTGCGTTCAGCCTTGACGGTGTCGTCCAGCAGGCCGAGCTGGCGGCGCGAGCCGTAAACGACGGCTGCCCTGCGTAACTCGGCCAGCGACGGTGCTGCCAGCCCGGGCATCCCGTCGGCGCCGATCCCGATCACCGTGATCATCGCGGCATCTTCCGCCACACGAACTGCGGCAGCATCCGCATCGCGACGAACATCGGCCGCAGCGCCAAGGGCACCCACACCTCGCGTCGTCGCTTGGCCAACGCCCGCACCGCCGCTGCCGCGACCTGTTCCGGAGTGCTCGACAACGGTGCAGGCATCATGTCCTCCGTCATACGCCCGATCACGAACCCCGGTCGCACGACCAACAGATCCACCCCCGACCCGTGCAAGGCGTCGGCGAGTCCGCTGCAGAAGCCGTCCAGCCCGGCCTTGGCCGACCCGTACACGTAGTTGGCGCGGCGCACCCGGACCCCGGCTACCGACGAGAACACCACGATCGACCCGGAGCCCGCCGACCGCATGGTGTTGGCCAGCACCGTCAGCAGGCTGACCTGGGCGACGAAGTCCGTGTGCACGATGGCCGCCGCGTGCCCAGGATCCTTCTCCGCGCGCGACTGGTCGCCCAGGATGCCGAACGCCAGCACCGCGGTACGGATCGGGCCGTGCTCGCCGACGATCGATTCGACCAGTGGTGCATGGGTCGCAAGGTCGTCGGCATCGAATTCGCGCACGTGCACAGCGGTGGCCCCGGCAGCCCGCACGGCCGCGGCCTCGTCGTCGAGCTTGTCGGCGCGACGTGCGACCAGCAACACCGTCGCGCCCGGCGCCAGCCGCGTGGCCAGCTCCAGCCCGATTTCGCTGCGACCACCGAAAATCACGATCAGCCCAGCGTCCGTGTCCTTCACGGTTGCGATTATGTCCTGCGCTACCGTGAGGCTTGATGGCGAAGGCAACCACCAGGCTCACCAACGACGCGATGGCGTTTCTCACCGAACGGCATTTGGCCATGTTGACGACGTTGCGCGCGGACAATTCCCCGCATGTGGTGGCGGTCGGTTTCACCTTCGATCCGAAGACGCACATCGCCAGGGTGATCACCACGGGCGGCTCGCAGAAGGCTGTGAACGCCGACGAACGGGGTGTCGCGGTGCTCAGCCAGGTCGACGGCGCCCGGTGGCTGTCGTTGGAGGGCAAGGCCGCGGTCAACACCGAGACCGAGGCTGTGCGCGACGCAGAATTGCGCTACGCCCAGCGCTACCGCACGCCACGGGTCAACCCCAAGCGGGTGGTGATCGAGGTTCGGGTCGAGCGGGTTCTCGGCTCGTCCGACTTGCTCGACCGCGCCGAGGATTAGCCCGCCGCAGCCGGGCCCGCGGGCACTACGACCAATTCGTGTGGCCGGTTGTTGACCGGCAACGCGCCGTCGGCGGTGACGACGACGATGTCCTCGATGCGGGCACCCCACTGGCCGGGGAAGTAGATGCCGGGCTCGACGGAGAACGCCATGCCCGCCTCGAGCGGAAGGGCGTTGCCCGCGACGATGTAGGGCTCTTCGTGCACCGACAGCCCGATGCCATGGCCCGTGCGGTGCACGAACGCGTCCGCCAAGCCTTCGGCGGCGAGCACGTCGCGAGCGACGGCGTCGATCTGTTCGGCAGTCACCCCCGGGCGCACCGCCTCGACGGCGGCCTGCTGGGCGCGCTGCAGCACCGCATAGCGCCGGGCCACTTCGGGATCGGGCTCACCGATGCTGTAGGTGCGTGTGGAGTCGGAGTTGTAGCCCGGTTCGTAGGGGCCACCGATGTCGACCACGACGATGTCGCCGGCGCGCAGCTCGCGATCCGAGCACTCGTGATGCGGGTCGGCGCCGTGCGGGCCTGAGCCGACGATGATGAACGCCACCTCCGAATGTCCTTCTGCGACAATCGCTTCGGCGATATCAGCGGCCACGTCGGCCTCGGTTCTGCCGGACACCAGAAACTCCGGCACCCGGGCGTGCACGCGGTCGATCGCGGCACCGGCCTTGCTGAGGGCGTCGATCTCGGCGGCGTCCTTGATCATTCGCAGCCGCCGCAAAACGTCAGTGGCCAGCACCGGGACCACGCCAAGCACGTCGGCCAGCGGCAGCAGGTGCAGCGCGGGCATGGAGTCCGTGACGGCAGTGGCGGCAGGCGCACCACCCAGCGCGTCGGCCACCACACGGTACGGGTCGTCGCCGTCGACCCAGTCCCGCACGGCCAGACCGAGTTCGGTCACCGCGGATTCCTTCAGCGAGGCCAGTTCCATCCGCGGGACCACCATCGTCGGCTCGCCGGTGGCAGGCAGCACCAGCGCCGTCAGCCGTTCGAATGTCTGCGCCCGCGAGCCGACCAGGTAGCGCAGGTCATAGCCAGGCGTGATGACCAGGCCTGCCAGACCCGCATCGGCTGCGGCAGCAGCAGCCGCGCGGAGTCGCTGCGCATACACGTCGGTGCTGAATCGACTGGCGGTCATGGCTTGAAGGCTAATCGGGGGCCGAATAGCTGGCGACCTCGATCAGATTGCCGTCGGGGTCGCGGCAGTAGTGCGACGTCATCGGGCCGAGCGCGCCGCTCTTGGCGACCGGGCCGGCGGTGATCGTTACGCCGCAGGCACGCAGATGGGCGCCGATCTCGTCCGGGCTGAGGTCGGCGATGAAGCACAGGTCCAGTGAGCCGGGGGCGTCGACTGCGCCGGTCTCCCAGTTCGGCGCGCCGCTGGGACGCACATTGATCTTCTGGTTGCCGAAGACCAGCGCCACGCGCCCCTCGCCGAAGACTTCGCGCCTCATGCCGAGCACTCGCACATACCAGTCGGCGGTGGCGTCGACGTCGCGGCAGTTGAGCACAACGTGGTCGATGCGATCAACACCAAAGGCCATGCGGCCACGCTACTGCCGGCTGGCAACGCTTCGGACGTGCATGACGCGAACGGGCGGTTAGCGCATGAACTCGGTGACCGCAGCTGCGGTCTGCGCGGGCTGCCCGAGCCACGGCACGTGCCCGGTCGGTAGCACGTCCAGTCGCGCGTGCGGTATCAATTCGGTCGCTGCGCCGGCGACGGCAGCGCCGCCCAGTCGCTCGTGCTCGCCCCATATGACCAACGTCGGCACGGCAACGCGGCGCAGTTCGTCGGGTTGCATCCGTGACCGACGCCGAAATCCTGACGGCGAGAGCAAGGCGAATGGCGAGACGAACACGCGGAGCTCTTCTGAGGTGACTCGGTTGGCGATCGGGTCTCGGCGGAGCGCCACCATCAGGTCGATCAGGTCGGGGTATCGCCCGAGGGTGTCACCCTCGTGGGCCGCAAGGTGTGCGAACTGCAACACCGACTTTGGGCTGGGCGGCACCAAGCGCGACAGCAGTTCTCCCAGGCGGGGCGTGGCGGCCAGCCGCATGGGCAGTGGACAACGCGTGTTCGGTAGCGCAGGCGGCCCGATCAGGATGAGTCGCTCGACGCGTTCCGGATGCGCCAGCGCGTACCACAACGCCCACATCCCGCCGCCTGAGTGGCCAAGTAGCGCGGCGGTGTCGAGTTCGAGGACGTCAAGGATCTGGTCAAGCCATGCGACCGCGCTCTCACGATAGCCATCCCGTGGGAGGTTGACAGGGTCGCTCAGCCCGTTCCCGGGCCGATCCAGCGCCAGCGCGCGGACCTGTTGGAGTTCATTCAACAACGGCAGGAAGATTCCCGCAGAGTCCCCGGTTCCGTGGAGCAGCACTACCTTTGGACCGGAGCCCTTCTCCAGGAGATGGACGCGGCCGCCAGCATCCAGCTCGACAAAACGGCTGCGCACCGACGTTCCGGTTAGCACCCGGTCATAGGCTCGCCGGACCTCGGTCCGGTGCTCATTCGATATGGGCGCGCCATCCTTCCGAATCTCGGACATCTTGAGGTTACGCCTGCCCGGCTGGCATCGGCGCCGACCGAGCGACAAGCCGAGCGCCTGCCCCAAACACGACGGAATCCAATACGCCGGATTGCCGGTAAACCACTAGATATTCGCTATCACTTTGGTAGCAACCGGTTTCGGTCGATGAGCCGCGGTCAAGAATTGTGACGTCAACCTTTTCCGGCCGACATGGCGCGGATCCGGTCGCCGGTGAGGATCACCACGTAGAGGCCGACCCCGGGGCGGACACCGGTAGGGGCGCGCGCGGAGGCACCCTGGACGACTAGCGGCACAACGCCGACGACTCCGCCGGGGCGCCCTGGCAGGATGACGGCATGGCCCCTCCCCTGTTGCTGCTCGACGGCGCCAGCATGTGGTTTCGCTCCTATTTCGGTGTGCCGTCATCGATCACCGCGCCCGACGGGCGACCCGTCAACGCGCTGCGCGGCTTCCTGGACGCCGTGGCGACGCTGATCACGCGGGAGCGCCCGGGCCGGCTGGTGGTGTGCCGCGACGACGACTGGCGCCCGCAATGGCGCGTCGATTTGATCCCGTCGTACAAGGCGCACCGGGTCGAGGAGGTCCAGGCCGAAGGGCCCGACATCGAGGAAGTGCCCGACGAGCTCACCCCGCAGGTCGACATGATCATGGAGATCCTGGACGCCTTCGGCATTCCGACAGCCGGTGCCCCCGCGTGTGAGGCCGACGACGTTCTCGGCACGCTGGCGTTCAGAGAGCGGCGGGACCCGGTCGTCGTCGTCAGTGGGGACCGCGATCTGATGCAGCTGGTGTCCGACGACCCAGTCGAGGTCAGGGTCCTCTATCTGGGCCGCGGGCTGGCGAAGGCGACGAAGTTCGGGCCGGCAGAGGTCGCCGAGACCTATGGCGTGCCCGTCGACCGCGCCGGACCCGCCTACGCCGAATTGGCGTTGCTGCGGGGCGATCCGTCCGACGGGCTGCCCGGTGTCCCTGGTGTCGGGGAGAAGACGGCCGCGACGCTGCTGGCACAGCACGGCTCACTCGAGAGCATCCTGGCCGCCGCGCACGACCCCAAATCGAAGATGTCCAAGGCCCATCGGACGAAGCTGCTGGGGGCCACCGACTACATCGACGCCGCCGGGCCGGTGGTGCGGGTGGCCACCGACGCCGATGTCGACTTCTCCACGCCGTCGGACATCCTGCCGCTAGCAGCCGAGCATCCGCGCAAGGTCGTTAAACTCGCCGAACAGTACGGCGTTACGTCCTCGATCGGCCGGCTGCAGAAGGCGCTCGACGCACTGCCGGCTACTTAGGCCGGCCCACCTCGTAGGTGCCGCTGTCGTCCTGGAACGTCACGGTCACCTGGCGCTTGGTCCCGTCGATGCTGACCTCGCAGTTGAAGGTGTCACCCTTTTTAACGGTCGGGCTCTGGCCGCTGTTGCACTTGACGTCCTTGACGTTCTTGGCGCCGTACCCGTTGGCCTCATCGGTGAGGATCTGCTGGACACCGGATTGCGCGGCGCTGACGTCCAGCTTGGTGGTGACGAAGAAGCCGGGCTTCCAGAAGCCCAACACCAGCACCACGGCGACGACGATGGCGGCCAGCAGGCCGATCACGCCGCCGATGACAGCCAGCGACTTCTTCGAGCCCTCTTCGGCACCCGGCGTCGCGCCGTACTGCGGGTACTGCCCGTACTGGCCCGGCTGCTGGCCGTATTGAGCCGGCGGCTGACCGTATTGTGCGCCGGGCTGCTGCCCATACTCGCCAGGCTGCTGCCCGTACTGCGGGCCATACTGTCCGGGCTGGCCGGGTTGGGGGTACTGACTCGGGTACGCCTGCGGGTTGTACTCGCTGGGCTGCTGGCCGAATTGCTCGGTCGGCGGGTACTGGGGCGGCGGCTGGTAGGCCGGGGCAGGCTGCTGCGGGTACTGCGGATACTGCTGCTGTTGCGGGTCGTAGGCCGGCGGCTGCCACGCAGGCGCCGCGGTGGTGGGTTGGTCGGCGCCGGAGGTCGGCGGCTGCCATCCCTGGTTGCCGGACGGCTCGCTCGACGGCTGGTCCTTGCCAGGCTCGGGTTGCTGACCCGGCCACGGCTGCGTCGGATCAGATCCTTGCGGTCCGCTCATGTCTCTCCTTGCTCATGGGTCACGCTGCTGGCGAACACACTACCCGGCATCAACAGCGACGACGCCGCGTCGAATGTCGTTGATAGCGCGTTTCGCGGTGGCGCGCAGCGCGGGAGTGGGTGCGGCGTTGCGGACCTGGTCGAGCAGGTCGAGCACCTGACGGCACCACCGCACGAAATCGCCCGCCGACAACGGCGTCCCCGTGCTCGATGCGTCGGACGCCGCGAGCGCTGTGGTCAGGTCGCCGGTGGTGGCCCAGCGGTAGATGGCCGCCACGAAACCGTCCTCGGGCTCGCGGCTTCCGGTGATGCGGTGCCGCTGCTCGTCGGCCCGCAGCTCGGTCCACAGCCGGCGTGTCTGATTCAGGGCACGGCGGACCTTGCCGGTGGGTATGTGGGTTCCGTCGGGCGCGCCGGACGCGTCGCCGCGGGACTCGTAGAGCACCGACGACAGCACCGCCGCGAGTTCCGCGGCGTCCAGTCCCTCCCACGTGCCACTGCGCAGGCACTCGGCGACCAGTAGGTCGCTCTCGCTGTAGATCCGGGCAAGCAGCCGACCGTCGTCGGTCACCTTGGGGTCGCCGTCTTTATCGTCGATGAACCCGCGCTCGGTGAGCAGCACGACGATTCGATCGAACGTGCGCGCCAGCGAGTTGGTCGCCGCGGCGACCTTCTGCCGGATCTGTTCGTTGTCCCGCTCGATCCGCAGGTAGCGCTCGGCCAGCCGGGCCTTGGCTTCGCGGTCCGGCAGGTCGTGCGCGCGATGCCGGCGCAGTTGTTCACGCAGCCCGGCCAGCTCGGGATCGACGTCGCGCTCTTTCGGCGGGCCACTGCGCTTGGCCTTCACCGAGGGGACGTCCAGCCCGGCGGCCGCGGAGCGCAGCGCCGACGCGAGATCGCGGCGCGCCCGCGGGTTGCGGTGTTCGACCCGCTTGGGCAGCTGCATCGAACCCACCGGTTCCGACGCACCGGAGTAGTCGGCCGACGAAATGCGTCCGGCCCAACGGTGTTCGGTCAGCACAAGCGGCCGCGGGTCGTCGCTGTCGCGATCAGCGTCCAGCACGACGGCCAGGCCGCCGCGACGGCCCTGCGTGATGGTGATGATGTCGCCGCGGCGCAGCGCGGCCAGAGCATCGTTGGCGGCCTTGCGCCGTTGCAGCCGCGACGCCCGGGACTGGGCCCGTTCGCGCTCGGAGATCTGCAGGCGCAGCCGCACATAGTCGAGGATCGACGCGTCGTGCCCACCGAGTTCGCCCGCTATCTCGGCGAGTACCCGTTCGCCGCGCTCGACGCCGCGCACCAACCCGACCACCGAGCGGTCGGCCTGGTATTGCGCGAACGAGCTTTCCAGCAGCTTGTGCGCCTGCGTCGGGCCCATCTGGTTCACCAGATTGATGGTCATGTTGTAGGTCGGCGCGAACGAGCTGCGCAGCGGGAAGGTGCGTGTCGAGGCCAGGCCTGCGACCTCGGCGGGGTCGATATCGGGATTCCACAGCACCACCGCATGGCCCTCGACGTCGATGCCGCGCCGGCCGGCTCGACCGGTCAGCTGGGTGTACTCCCCCGGCGTCAACGGCATGTGCTGCTCACCGTTGAACTTGACCAGCCGCTCGAGCAGCACCGTTCGCGCGGGCATGTTGATGCCCAAAGCCAGTGTCTCCGTGGCGAATACAGCCTTTACAAGTCCAGCGGTGAACAATTCCTCGACGGTGTGGCGGAAGATCGGGAGCATCCCGGCGTGGTGGGCGGCCAGACCGCGCAGCAGCGCTTCGCGCCACTCGTGATAGTCGAGCACTACCAGATCGGCCTCGTTGAGGTCCGCGGTGCGGCGATCGATGATCTCGGCGATGCGGACCCGCTCCTCGTCGGAGGTGAGCCGCAGCGACGAGCGCAGGCATTGCTTGACCGCCGCGTCGCAGCCCACGCGCGAGAACACGAATGTGATTGCGGGCAAAAGCCCTTCGCGGTCCAGCGTGCTGACCACGTCGGGCCGACCGGGCGGCCGGTAGATGCTCGGACGACCACGGGGCCGGCCGCGCGGCTGCCAGTCGGCCAGCCGATCAGCCTCGCGGCGGTTTGCGATGTGGCGCAGCAGTTCCGGGTCGACCAGAAGTTCACGGCCGGCCTTCGCCGCCTCCGAGGCGCGGTAGTCGAACAGGTCGAAGAGCCGCTTGCCCACCATCACGTGCTGCCACAACGGAACCGGGCGGTGTTCGTCGACGACGACGGTGGTGTCGCCGCGCACGGTCTGGATCCAGCCGCCGAATTCCTCGGCATTGCTCACCGTCGCCGACAGGCTCACCAGCCGCACCTCGTCGGGAAGATGCAGGATCACTTCCTCCCACACCGCGCCGCGCATGCGGTCGGCCAGAAAGTGCACCTCGTCCATGACGACATGCGAAAGGCCATACAGCGCTGGCGAATTCGCGTACAGCATATTGCGAAGCACCTCGGTGGTCATCACCACAACATCGGCGTCGCCGTTGATCGACTGGTCGCCGGTGAGCAACCCGATGCGTTCCGGCCCGTATCTGGCCACCAGATCGTTGTGCTTCTGGTTGCTCAGCGCCTTGATCGGCGTGGTGTAGAAGCATTTTCGGCCTGCGGCCAACGCGAGGTGTACGGCGAATTCACCGACGACGGTCTTGCCTGCGCCGGTCGGTGCGCACACCAGCACGCCGTGGCCGTTCTCCAATGCCTGGCAGGCGCGTTGTTGAAAGTCGTCCAGCGCGAACGGCAGCTGCTCGGCGAAGCTGGCCAGCTGGCCGCTAAGTGGCGTCGTCATCGACTACGACCCGGGCCGGTGTGGGCACGGCGGTCGGAGGTTCGATCGGTGCGGCTTGGTCGTCGGGCACATCGTCAAGGGCGGCGCGGCGGGCCTTGCGCTTGTCGTGAACCCGGGCGACCTGGATCGAAACCTCGAGCAATAGGGACAGCGCCAGCGCCAAAGCCAGCATCGAGAACGGGTCGGAGCCCGGTGTCGCGAAGGCGGCGAAGACGAAGAGACCGAAGATCAGTCCACGCCGCCAGGCCTTCAGCCGCTGATAGGTGAGCACGCCGACGAGGTTGAGCATGATGATCAGCAGCGGGAACTCGAAACTGATGCCGAACACCAGCAGCAGGTTGATCAGAAACCCGAAGTACTGCTCACCGGACAAGGCGGTGACCTGCACATCGCTGCCCACGGTCAGCAGGAAGTGCAGGGCTTTCGCCAACACGATGTAGGCCAGCACGGCTCCGGTGATGAACAGCGTGGCCCCGACGCCGACGAACGCCATGGCGAATCGGCGTTCCTTCTTGTACAGGCCCGGAGTGATGAACGCCCACAGCTGATAGAGCCACACCGGGCAGGCCAGGATCATCCCGGCGGCCAGCGCCACCTTGAGCCGAAGCATGAACTGGTCGAACGGCCCCGTAGCCAACAGCCGACATTCACCCTCGGGCGCGATGGTGGCACGCGCGGATGCCGGCAGCGAACAGTACGGCCCTCGCAGCCACTCGCCGAGGCTGTGGAAGCCCAGCACGCTGTGGGTGTACCAGAAGAACCCCACGGTCGTCGTCAGCGCCACCGCCGCGACCGCGATCAGCAGGCGGGTGCGCAGTTCCTGCAGATGCTCGACCAGCGACATGGTGCCGTCGGGATTGGCCCGCGACTGACGTCGACGAGGATCGAGTTTCTTGAAGATTCCGGGGGTGTGCACGGGCGTGTGAGGTGGCGCGGCCTAGAGACGCGGCATCACGCCGCGCTCACGGTTCGACCTGCGGTCAGGCCGGGCGTTTGTCGGTCGGCTGCTCGGCGTCGGGAGCCGGGGTGTCGGCCCGTTCCGAGGCGATCGGCGTGGCTGGCGGCGCCGCTGCGTCCGGCTTGGAGTCGGACTGCATCTCTTTGATCTCAGACTTGAAGATCCGCATCGACTTACCGAGCGATCGCGCCGCGTCCGGGAGCTTCTTGGCACCGAAGAGCAGCACGAATACGGCGATAACGATTAACCAGTGCCAGGGTTGTAGACCACCCAATTTGGTCACCTCCAGACGTCTCGGCCGAGTCTACCCGCCTACGTTGTTCGCACCGACCTCATAGGCGCGGAGCGCCGCGCTGGCTGACTCGCGCACCCGCTGCGCGAGCGACTCGGGTTGGAGCACGCGCACGGCGGATCCGAAGCCGAGCACGAACCGGGCCATCCACTCGTCGGACGCGATAGGTCATCGCGGCCTCGCAGGCACCGTCGGGCAGCTCACGGATGACGCGCAGCGGGTAGTAATCGAACATCCACGACGCGGACCGGTCGATGAGCAATGTGGCCGACGGCAGCGACGGGTCGGCGTCGAACAGCGAGGTGTCGGGGCCGGCCTGCACCGCGGGCGGCGGAGGAGTCGACGGCTCGTCGAGCACCTTGGCGTCGACGATGCGGTCGAACCGGAACAGCCGCACCCCCTCGGCCGACCGGCACCAGGCCTCCAGGTAGCTGTGGTCGGCCACCAGCACCACGCGGATGGGGTCGACGACGCGGCTCGACAGCATGTCGTGGGACGCCGAGTAGTACTCGATCGCCAGCGCGCGGCCGTTGCGCACGGCGGCGCGGACCGCGGCGGCCGCCTCGCTTTCCGCGGGGGCGGGTTCGTCGACGGCGGCTTCGGCCCCGTGGCTGAGCGCTCCCGCGGCGGACTCGATCTTCGCGATCGCGCTGCGCGCGGCCTCGGGGTCGACCATGCCGGGCACGTCGAGGAGGGTCCGCAGCGCGACCAGGACGCCGGTGGCTTCGGGCGATGTCAGCCGCAGCGGATGGTCGATGCCCGCGGTGAACGTGACTTCGATTGTGTCGCCGGAGAATTCGAAGTCGATGAGGTCACCAGGGCCGTAGCCGGGCAGACCGCACATCCACAGCTGGTTGAGGTCGTCGCGCAGTTGCTTGACGCTGACGCCGAGATCCGACGCGGCTTCTGCGTAGGTGATCTTCGGGTTGGCCTGGAAGTACGGCACCATGTTGAGCAGCCGGACCAGCCGGGCGGAGACGGCGGTCATGCGTTGACCTCGTCGTTCTGGCCGGCCTGTGCGCGAAGCCGGGCCAGCACGTCGTCGCGCAGCGATTGGGGCTCGAGGGCGACGGCGTCCGGCCCGTAGCCGGCGATTTCGCGGGCGAGCCGGTCGAGCATGCCGATGTCGACGGTGATCTCGTCGCCGGCGCGGTCAGCCAGCGTCAGCGGGCCGACGACGGTGGCTCGGCGGCGCAGCGCGGTGGCGCGGCCGTCGGCGACCCAGACCCGGGCCTGGCCGGTGTTGGGCCACTCTCCGACCACGCGGTCGACGATCTCGCGCAGGTTGATCCCGTCGGGCCGCTTCACCGCGCCGGGTGGCCCGATGGGGGTGACGTCGGCGCCGATGCGGGAAAGCCGGAAGGTGCGAGTGGCGTCGCGGTCACGGTCGTGGCCGACGAGGTACCAGCGGCCGCGGTCGGTAACCACACCCCACGGCTCGACGGTGCGGGTGGTGTACGGATCGTTGCGGGAGGGCCGGTGCGGGAACTGCACGGCTCGCCCAGAATCGATGGCGGACAACAAGATTCCCAGGACGTCCTCGGAGCCGCGCAGGCCGGGCAGCACGGCGGTCGAGGTGATCGCGATGCCGGAGTCGGCGGCGTCGACGTCGACGCCGGCCGCGCGCAGCTTGAGCAGTGCGCCCTGGGTCGCGGTGATCAGCTCGGGCGATTCCCACAGTTGTGTCGCGACGGCGACGGCGGCGGCCTCGTCGGCGGTCAGCTCGACGGCGGGCAGGGCGTAGACGTCGCGGTTGATGCGGTAGCCCTCGGTGGGGTCGAACTGCGACACCCGGCCGGTTTCCAGCGGAATGCCCAGGTCGCGCAGCTCGTTCTTGTCGCGCTCGAACATGCGGGAGAACGCTTCGTCGGTGGGACTGTCGGAGTAGCCGTAGACGGTTTCGCGGATCCGGTCGGCGGTGATGAAGCTGCGGGTGGACAGCAGCGCGATCACGAGATTCATCAACCGCTCGACTTTGGAAATCGCCACTTGCAACAGCTTAGGGCGTCGGGGTCCGTGTCATTTGGCGGCCGAGCCGGCCAGCGCGTCGGAGATCAGGACGCCCAGATGCTGCCAGTACACCCAGTCGGCGATCGCCGTGCGTTGCGCGGGAGCCTCCGCGGCGGTGTGCGCGCGATACAACGCCTGTTCCTGGGCCTGCTCGGCGTAGTTGACGAACGCCTCTAGATGCGCGACCCCGCGATCGGGGTTGGTGCTCATCATCGGCTTCATCACCTCGAACCAGAGCCTGCTCGTCTCATCGGCGGGCGGGTTCGTGTCGGACGGGGCGGGCGGCAGCAGCTCGGACAGACTGTTGTCTCTGACGCCGGCCAAATGCGACGCCGCGCCAGGAGCAATGACCTCTAAGCGGTTGCGGCCCTGCATCTTTCCGCTGTCGGGGATGTCTTCCGATTGAAGGGTGATCTTGGCGGTGCCGGGATCGAAGTTCTTGAACTGGTCTTCGGTCGCCACCACGGCGCGCAATCGCACGTTGTGGTGTTGCGCCCAGCCCTGGACGGCGAGGATCGGATATGTCGCCCACTTGGCGCGGTCGCCGACCGGGATGGATTCGTCGGCGCTGGCCATGCGGACCTGCTCGGGAAGGTTGACGCCTTCGGGGATGTAGGCCAGCGCGTAGCTGTTGGCGACGACGATCAGCCCGTCGGCGGTCACCGCGGTCACCCAGAAGAAGCCAAAGTCAATGTTGGGCTCGGCGTTGAGCGCGGCGCCGATGCGACGGGCCAGTTGCAGCGGATCGCCGCTGCTGGATTGCCGGCGCAACGCCCCGGCGGTCGCGGCGGCGACTGCTGCGTCGCGCTCGGCCCGCGTAGCCGAAACCGGTATTGGCGCAGGCGCTCCCACGGCACTGGTCGCACCCGCAGCCGAGGCGGGCGCCACGCCGGGCCCCATCGGTGTGGCCGGGGCGGCACCTGGAGGAGCCACGGGGCCCGCCGGCGGAGGTGTGGGCGGCGGTCCGAGTGGCATCGAAGGCGCGGGCGGGGCACCAGCGCCTGGGGCTGCGCCGACAGGAGGTGGCGGTGGCGCGGCGTGGGCGCCCGGCGCGGCGCCCGGTGGGGCTGGCGCACTGGGAGGTGGTGCTGGTGCGTCAGGAACTAGCGCTGGGGCGGGTGGCGGCGTCGGAACCGAAGGCTGCGCAGCCAACGGGGTATTGGTGAGCTGCTGGGTCAAGGGGGTGGTCTGCGGTGGCGTGCCCGTGGGCTGACCGCCTGCGGCTGCCTTGGCGGCGTCGGCGCCTGGGGCGCCACTACCAGCGGAGGCGGGGTGCACGGACGGACTGCCCGCAGAGCCCGAGCTCGGGCTCGAAGGCGATGACAAGCGGCGAGCTGGGGCTGCTTATGCCCGGCGAACCTGAAGGTCCGCTGCCCAGGCTTGGCCCTGGTCCGGCTGGCGCGGGACCAGCAGACCGACTGGGAGCGGGCCCACCGGCTGGGCGACGGCGGAGGTCCTGCGGCTGTTGCGGCGTCTGGAGCCGGCGTGGCCCCGCACGGTTCGACTTCCGGCGGGCTGCGGTAACAGGCGGCGCGGATGCCCTGCCGGAGGCTGTCGGCTGTCGGCAGCGACAGCGGCTCTCGGACTGGTTCCCAGGCTTCCAGGTTGGCGGCGAGCTGGATCGAGCGCCGGACCAAGCAGCCGATCGGCTGCATTCCAGGATCCGACTCTGTCGACATGCGGAGGCCTGCTCCCGCATCTGGCGCGACTCATCGGCTCCTTCGCTCGGCTGGGAAGGATCGGGATTGCCTGGCCCGTCGGCAGGAGACTGGCGGATACGCCGGGCTTGCCGCCCAAGCCAACTGCGAGAGCGTCGATGGTGCCGGCATTCTCACCTTATTTGCGTTGAACGACAGCGCGAATCGCAGCGTCTGGTTTGCTGATCGTTCTTGCAGCCGTCTTTCTCGATCGTCATGAATTTCCTGTTGACCAGCCGTGACATTGGCGGTGATGGTGTCCTTGGCGCTGGCGATGTTGGCTGCGGCGTTGTCGCACCAACTGATCGCGTCGCCTGAGTTGCCGCTGGTGCTCTCTGCATGGCCTTGGTTGCTCCGTCGACTGCGGCTCCAGCTGCTTTCGAGGCATCACCCGACCAGACGTGGATGCCCATTGAAGATCGAAGCTTGGTGACTCTGCCACGTCGCTAGAGTGTCTTCATTCACCGCGGACAGAATGCGGCCACCAGTTCGACTGGCGCGATTGGTGTAGTACGTCCTCATCGGTTTCTGGCCAAGCGCCTATCGCCCGTCATTTCGTGTCCGCGTGCGGACCAGTACGGTCTTGCTCTTACCCATGGCTCTCACCGCCTGACAGCCCGACATGCGACGATCATGCCGCGCTAGGTAAGTTGACGCGTTTCCGAGGTAGTTGTCGGCGTAGCTGTATAGTCGGCATCGCACGTACGAATGCGCGGCGATATTGCGCCGACAGCACTGCGAAATCCTGCAGGACGGGATTGCCGACTGCGCCGACCGATTGCCTCAATCTCGTCCGCGAACGCCGTCATCACCGGCGCCACCGCATCATTGAGTGCCCTTTGCTCGGGCGTCCACTGGCGGGCCGGATTCGGGATCGACGGCTTCGCCAGGCCGCGGTATCGCGTCGAACTGCGCTGAGTGCCGAGGTCCATTCGGCGCAGACCGGATCGCGTTTATGTAAGGAATCGTTGCGGATCGGCAGGATCGCCGGCAGGTGCGATCTTTGACGGGGCCGCGGCCTTCGGTACCAACGGCGCCCTGCGCGGACGCAGAACCGTAGCGTAATTGCTGCACAAATATCCCACGAGGGCGTTCCTGCACGTGTCCAGCGCCTACCGCGAGATCGTTATCATGCGGCGTATACGTGGAATGCGCTCCGCGTAGTGCACGTGAGTATGCGATGAACTGCTCGTACAATTCACGAATAACCCGGTGAGGCGTCAGTTTGACAAGCGGCACCGTTTGGTCGGCGGCACTGCGCATCGCCTTGCCCACGGAGTCATACATTGAGCGTTGATCCGGAGTCCATGCACGTCGCCGGAATCGACGGATCCCGTGCTCGCCATCCGACTTTGTTCTCCTCGTCCACGAGTGTATCGAGCGACGCGACTCCACGCGGCACAGGTCGGATCCTCGGTGATGATCGCCAACCGGCCCTTTGTCATTCGCGCTTGCGAAGTCTGAGCCGTTGCCGTTCGTCGGCGTCGGTGATTCGCCACCGCCCGAGTCCTTGCCGACCACCAAGACCGTGATGACAACCGTCACCGCGATGACTGCAAGCACGGCGATCCCGGCCAAGATCCACTTGCCCTTGCCGCCACGACGCGGCGGCGGTCCAGGCGGAGGTCCCCACGGCTGCTGCGGACCCCACTGCGGAGCACCGCCCTGCTGGCCGCCAGGCGGCGGTCCCCACTGCGGCGCGCCCGCGGGCTGACCACCCGTCGGCGGTTGCGAGCCCCACTGATTGGGCGGCGGGGGCACACTCATCGGCACACCTTCGCGTCACGAACGTTCATGCGCAGTTGACAGAGGCCCGCGCCGAGTACGCGTGGCTTCGTGCCGGAAGTCAGACGGTCCAGCAGCAGGCACTGCGGGATTTCGCGCAAGCCATGCAGAACTTCTTCAATGGCACACACCGCCGCCCGAGGTGGCGTAAAGCCGGTGTGCACGAAGGGTTTCGCCAGGTCGGCGTGAAACCGCGTCACGTCGAGCGACTCAACCGCCGCTTCGGTCAGATATGGGTACCCAAGGTCGGGTGGGTGCGATTCCGGCTGTCGCGGCCGGTGCCAGACGGTGTCAAGTCCTACCGAGTCACCCGTGATCGGCTGGCCGCTGGCATATCGCCTTCGCCCATGTACCCGAGCCTATTCCCGGTCCGGGTGACTGCAGCATAGTCGCATCGACCGCGGTGTTGTGGTGTCGGCCGCGCTGTCGACGGGCGAACTGCTGCACGCACCCAGACTTAGCCCGGGAGAGTCGAAACGGTTGAAAGTGTTGCAGCAACGGCTGGCGCGCGCCAAGCGCGCTTCCACCCGTCGCGCCAAGACGAAACGGGCGATCGCGCGACTCAAGGCCCGTGAGCGGGATCGGCGGAAGGACTGGGTCGAGAAGACCACCACCGACCTCGCGAGCCGGTTCGACGCAATCAGGGTCGAGGAGCTTGACGTGCGGCGATGACCCGGTCTGCGCGCGGCACCGTCGAGCAACCAGGCGTCAGGGTCGGTCAGAAGCGTGGGCTCAACCGTGCAATCCACCGAAGCGGCTGGGGCCAATTGGTCGCACGATTGCAGCACAAGGCTTCCGGCCGGGTCGAGCAGATCCCCGCTGCGTACACGTCGCAACGATGCTCCGCGTGCGGGCACGTCGCACCCAGAAACCGCAAGAGCCAAGCGGTCTTCGAGTGTGAAGCCTGCACGGCCGGACGGTGCAACGCCGACGTGAACGCTGCACGCAACATCGCCGCCGGACGGGCGGTGACAGCACGGGGAGACCTCGCCAGTGGGCGGTCTGCGAACCGTGTCACAGAACGCTTTCCGGTCCCGATGTCGCCGGGCGCGTCGGCGCCGGCTTGTGCGGCTGTTGCGGAACATCCGGCGACGGTGTCGGCTGCGGCCCGGTCGCTGGCGCCCTTTCCGCATTGCTCGGTCCCGCGGCACCGTCGGAAGGCGCCGCCGGCTTCTCGTTGGCCGATTCGGCGTGCTTCGCCTCGTCCGGTGACTGGTCGCCTTGTTGATCCGACTCGGGATCGGTCTCTTCCCCTGTGCCGCCTGCCATTTGGCCGACCTGCTGCATCGCGCTCTGCACGCCCTGCATGATCCCCTGCGGTATCGACGCCGCCATGCCCGCCAATTGCATTGGTATCTGCGCAGCCTGCTGCGCCATCTGCATCGGCATGCCCATCATCTGGCCGAGCTGACCCGCCTGCTGCGCGGCGCCCGCCGCCGGAGCCGCGCTCGCAGAGCAGACTCGTCAGCGCACCACCAGCTGCGCCCGGTCCCCCAGCACCAACCGCTTCGGCGCCCTCGGTTCTGCGAGCGCCTTGAGAACTTGGTCTGCGAGACTTTGATCGACGCCCTCGTGCTCAGCAGCCGGCTGGATGATGCTCTGCGCCGTCGCAGCGCATCAGCTTTGCCTCCGGCATACCCGCGATTAACGGGGCCTCCATCGCCTGCGTGCGCGCATTAAGAATGGTCGACAGTGACGTCACCGCCTCACCGCGGTGAACGGAACCGCGGGCACAGGCGGAATGTCACCCCTGCAGATCCCAATAGCCCTGCCACCGCTCGCCAGCGGGGCGGTGTCAACCATGCGTTCCCTCCCCAGCATCCTCCAGCGCAAACCCCCTGCCAAGTCACCCTCGATAGCTGGCGCCACCGCGCAAAACGCGCTCCAAAGGCGATCTGCACCGCGAACGCGCGAAAGCGAAACACGACGCGGAGTCGCTACAACGGCACCCAGCAACGGCTCTCCAGGATCCATCGGGCGCTCGGCATCCGCGTCGCGCAGCCTCGGTAAAGTCACACGGCCACCTTCAGAAACACCCGAACAGCGCCAATTCGCGAAGGTGCGATTCCGACGCGCACAATCGGCATTCCCTCCAGCAGTCGTGCAGCAAATGCTACCCGAGCCACGACGACGTCGACCGCGCCAATTTGTCGTCCGGTGCGATACCTACATCGAGGCGATCAGCCGCTTAACGCGTTCGTCCACCGACCGGAACGGGTCCTTGCACAGCACGGTGCGCTGGGCCTGATCGTTGAGCTTGAGGTGCACCCAGTCGACGGTGAAGTCACGGCCGGCTTCCTGCGCGGCACTGATGAACTCGCCGCGCAGCTTGGCCCGGGTGGTCTGCGGCGGGGTGTTCACCGCGGCCTCGATCTCCTCGTCGGTGGTGATCCGAGTCGCCAGTCCCTTGCGCTGCAGCAGGTCAAACACGCCCCGGCCCCGCTTGATGTCGTGGTAAGCCAGGTCGAGTTGCGAAATCTTCGGGTCGGACAGCTCCATGTTGTAGCGGTCCTGGTAGCGCTGGAACAGCTTGCGCTTGATGACCCAGTCGATCTCGGTGTCGACCTTGGCGAAGTCCTGGCTATCGACCGCGTCGAGCTGGCGTCCCCACAGGTCAACCACCTGCTGGATCTGCGTATTCGGCTCGCGGGTCTGCAGGTATTCGACCGCGCGGGCGTAGTACTCCCGCTGGATATCCAGCGCGCTGGCCTGCCGCCCGCCGGCCAGCCGCACCGGACGCCTGCCGGTCAGGTCGTGGCTGACCTCACGGATGGCGCGGATCGGGTTGTCCAGCGAGAAGTCGCGGAACGCCACCCCGGCCTCGATCATCTCCAGCACCAGCGACGCGGTGCCCACCTTGAGCATCGTCGTGGACTCGCACATGTTCGAGTCGCCGACGATGACGTGCAGCCGGCGGTACTTCTCGGCGTCGGCGTGCGGCTCGTCGCGGGTGTTGATGATCGGCCGTGACCGCGTCGTCGCCGACGAGACGCCTTCCCAAATGTGCTCGGCACGTTGACTCAGGCAGAACGTCGCGGCCTTCGGCGTCTGCAGCACCTTGCCCGCGCCGCAGATCAGCTGCCGGGTAACCAGGAACGGCAGCAGCACGTCGGAGATCCGGGAGAATTCGCCGGCCCGCACAATCAGATAGTTCTCGTGGCAGCCGTACGAGTTGCCCGCCGAGTCGGTGTTGTTCTTGAACAGATAGATGTCGCCGCCGATGCCCTCGTCGGCCAGCCGCTGCTCGGCATCGATCAGCAGGTCCTCGAGCACCCGCTCACCGGCGCGGTCGTGGGTGACCAGCTGGATGAGGTTGTCGCACTCGGCGGTGGCGTACTCGGGGTGGCTGCCCACGTCGAGATATAGCCGCGCACCGTTGCGCAAGAACACGTTCGAACTGCGGCCCCACGACACCACCCGCCGGAAAAGGTAGCGGGCAACCTCGTCCGGGCTCAGCCGGCGATGGCCGTGGAACGTGCAGGTGACACCGAATTCGGTCTCGATGCCCATGATTCGTCGCTGCACCTCATCGAGACTACTGGTTGCTGCCCGACCACGGCGGGCAAGCCGCGCCAAAAGACGGTTGACAGTGATCGGGGTGTCCGTCAAGGTCAGCCCAGGACCGCCCCGTGGCGGGCCGTCGGGCTATTCGTATTGCTGACGATCTGCCTCAGCGGCATCTTCTGGGTGCTGATCAACGCGACCCCAGACCGTCAACGCGGCCTACATCTTCGGGTTGATGTGGATGCCGGCGGTGGCCGCGATTCACCTGACGCATCTTGGGCCGCCCGCTGCGCACGCTTGGCCTGGGGACCTGGAACGGCCGATATGAACTTATCGGCTACCTCATCCCGATCGGCTACTGCCTGGTGGCATCGCTCGGCATCTGGATCTTCGGTTTCGGCGGATTTCCGAATACCGAGTTCGTGCGGCACCGCCGACTCGTTCGGGCTGGGCGGCGCGCCCGATTGGGTGGTGATCGCGACGTTCGTGGTCCTGACGGGCACCACCGGCATGTTCACGGGTGTCGCAGTGGCCACCGGTGAGGAGATCGGTTCGGCTGGAGACCGACAGTCTGTGGCCGCCCATCTTTCTGCACGCCAGTCACAACCTTTGGATGCAGTCGATCTTCACCCCGTTGACCAGCGACCGGGAGTACACGAAGTGGATCACCGGCGACGTCGGTCTGGCCTTCATGGTCGTGGCCGCCGTTGTGGCCGTGGCCTCCTGGCTCAAGCGTGGCGCGCCACCGGCGAAACAGGTTGTGCCGCAGCAAGTTTAGGCGCGCATGGCAAGTGAACCCGCCGGCGCTCCGAGGATCCGTTCAAACGCCTCAACATATGCGGCCAGCACGCCCTGGATGTGCGGACCACTCATGTCCGCGCCGACCGCGCCGTCGGCCTCAAGCGCGTCGATAAAGGCATCCGTCAGGTGCAAGGCCATACCGGTGATGATCACCGCGGCCTCGCGCGGATAGTCGGTGTCGAAAACCCTTTCCTCACAACCCTGCCGAATGATCGCCTCCAGCAACGGCGCGGTTGTTCGCATCGACCCTTGCGACAACTTCAGCCGCAACAGCGCGTTGTTCTCGTCACGCCACAGCCGCATCGTCGTGGACACCGCCGTGACGTTCTCCGCCTTCCATGCACTCGAGGCCGCGAAGTACGCGTGAAGTTTGTCGATCGCCCCGAGATCAGGATCGGCGACGATCGCCTCCAACTCGCGCATGCCGCTTTCGCCCATCATCTCGACGATGCCTTCCAGCATCGCGCGCTTGGAGCGGAAGTAGTGATAGAGCGCGCCCTTGGACATCTGAGTCTTCGCCAGGACGTCGTCGATCGTCATGCGCTCGTAGCCCTTGTCGTGCATCAGCTCCAGCGCAGCATCGAGTACCTCTCGCCGTTTCGCCGCGTACTCGTCGGGCTTCACGTGTCGCGCCATGTGTGTCGCCCTCCTTCCGGTGTTGACGACGACTGTTCGCCAAGTCTAGTCTATTAATAGACCGCTAGTCGGTTTATTAATAGGAGTGATGACAATGTCCCAGGTCAACCTAGATTCCGTACAGCGCACACGAGCGTTTGCGCGTGTGATCGGCCCGTTCGTCGCGGTCGTCACGGTGATCGTCGCGATTCGGCTGCCGGACGTCACTGGACTGGTCGACGACCTGTTCGCCAACACGGTGCTGCCCTGGATGCTCGGCGCGATGATGCTGATCGCGGGTCTAATCGTGATCGCGTTCCACCAGTACTGGCGCGGCGTCGCCGCAGTGCTCATCTCCCTCTTCGGCTGGTTTGTCGCACTGCGGGGTCTGACGCTGCTGGCGTTCCCATCTGCGATCGAGACGGGCGCTGGTGACACGCTGGCAAGCCCAGGCCTGCTGCTGACCGCGCGCTTCTTCTTCGGATTGATGACGCTCATGGGGCTGTGGCTGACATACGTCGGCTGGCGACGAGTCACGACGGCCTAGGTTGTCCTGCCGCGCAGGCCTGTGGATAACTTCTGCGTGACGGCGCACGGATCTGTCAGCATGAGGCATGGGGGGACGAACCGAAGTCGATCTGACACAACTGCGAACTGTCGCCGACCACGTCATGACGGCGGCGGACGCGATCGCTGAGATGCGTTGGCCTGGATTGGATCCCGACGATTTGCAGGGGTCAGCCGTCGGGCGTATCGCCGCACCGGACCTGGTCGCCGCACGGCTGACCGACGTCGTTGCCAACATGCGTGGTTGGGCCGTGGCTGCGCACATGTCGGCCGACGCCCTTGAGCGCGCCGACCGTCGCAACGGCGACCTGTTCCGCCCACGGTGACGCGGCCGCCTGTCTCGCAAGCCGAAGCGTGGCAGCCGGATTCGCTGCGGCGGCTGGCCGACGGATGGGATGAGACGGCTCGCCGTCTGACGGCGCATGTCGACTCCGTCATGCGGGAGGTCCACCGCAGCAACGAATTCTGGGCCGGCGCGACGGCCGACGCAGCCCGGGACACCGCGAGGGGCATTGCGGCCGCCGGCGACGACGCGGCGCGGCGCCTTGTCATCGCGTCGGTCGCCGCACGGGATGGCGCCGATCAGATCGCCGCTGCTCTCGCGTCGGTACGGACGCGGATCGCCGAAGCCCGCGACGGCGGATTCGACGTCGCCGATGACGCGACGGTGTCGATTCGCGCCGGTCCCCCGCCGCTTCTCGTCGCGCTGTCCGGTGGCGACCCTGTCGTGGCGCGCGACATGCTGACCATGCGCGCCGACGAGCTGTCTGAGCGGATCACGGATGCGCTGGATCGACTTGGTGCCGCCGATGCCGACGCGGCCGCCGACATCTCTGAGGCCTTCGCGCCACCGCCGATCCCCCGGGCCTCCGCGACGGTTCCCGCCGGTGCGTGGCCGGTTCAGGCGTCCGACGTGGTAGCGGCATGGCCGGCGATGAGCCAGGACCGAATCGGCGAACAGGTCGCCGCCATGACCGCCGCGCAGCGCCAACGATTGATCGCCGAATTCCCGCAGCAGGTAGGCAACACCGACGGCGTGCCCTGGGACATACGCGTCGCCGCCAACCGCGTCAACATCGCGCAGGCGATCGTCGATACAAAGGACCCTGAACGCATCGCGCTCTATCGCAGCCTGCTCGGCGAGGTGGACGACCCGACAGGCAGCGGTCAGCGCGTCAACCGCCAGATCCTCGCCTTCGACCCCAGCCGGGCTTCCTTGGTGGAACTCAACGGCAACCTGTCGACTGCGAAGGGCGTGGCCGTGCTGGTCCCGGGACTGAACACCACGCTCGAGGGCTCGCCAGCCAACACTCAGACCGCGCGCCGATTCGTCTCAGCCACCCGCGGCGACGTCGCAACCATCACGTATCTGGGCGGCCGATTCCCGCAGGGGCGCAACGTCGCGGCGGCCCTCCTCGATGCCGCCAACCCCCGGTATGCACTGGACATGGCGCCGCGGCTGGTCGCCTTCAGCGAGGACGTCGACCGCACCGTCGACGCGACCGGACGGCCCATCCCCGTCACCTACATCGGCCATTCATACGGCGGGTCGATTGTGGGCACGGCCGAAGCGCTCGGCCTGACCGCAGACCGGATGCTGTACGTGGCCGCGGCGGGCGCAGGCGTCGGTGTGGACGACCCCAGCGACTGGCATAACCGAAACCCCGATGTGCTGCGGTTTTCCATGACCGCGCCGGGAGACTTCATCGAGGCGGTGCAGGGTATTCCCGACGGGCCACACGGTGCAGATCCCGACGAGGTGAATGGTGTAATCCGGTTAACCACAGGGCATTACGACGACGGACGATTGATGGCAGGCCCGCAGGCGCACAGCGATGTTCTGAACTGGCCGTCGGATGCGTGGCGCAACATCCTGGCAGTCATCACAGGTGATTCGGAAACCTTGCACCGATCCGGCTGAAATATGGCCAGAATGGGCCAATGTGGTCACGCAGCTCGCCCGTCGACGGGTTTCGATTGGCCTTCGACCGCTTCGGGACGCGGGGCGCGCCTGCCGTCGTGCTGCTGCACGGATGGCCCGGAAACCGGCATGACTTTCGCCGGGTCGTCTCGATACTCGGCGGGGTCGCCGACATCATCGTTCCCGACCTTCGCGGATTCGGCGGCTCGGACAAACACGAGGTGGCGGTGCGTCACTTCTACAGCGCCACCGCACAAGCCAGCAGCATCGTCGGGCTGATCAAGGAACTGGGCCTGTCCGACGTCGTGATCGGCGGCTACGACGTCGGCAGCCGTATCGCGCAGAGTGTCGCGCGGATGCATCCCGATCTGGTGCAGGCCCTTGTGCTGTCTCCCCCGCTGCCCGGGGCTGGCGATCGCGTGCTCACAGCGCAGGCGCAGAGCGAGTTCTGGTACCAAGCCTTCCACCAGCTTCCGCTCTCCGCACAGCTGATCGATGGCAATCCCGACGCCGTCCGGGAGTATCTGCGGCACTTCTGGAATCACTGGTCCGGCCCGAATTTCAGCCTCGCCGACGACGAGCTGGACCGCCTGGTATCCGACTACGCCCTCCCGGGTGCTTTCACCTCATCGATCGCGTGGTACCGCGCAGGCGCCGGGATGATCGCCCAGTCGCTGACCGAGTTGCCGCCCGAGCGGGCCATCAAGATCCAGGCCCCGACGGATGTGCTGTGGCCACAGCATGATCCGCTGTTCCCACAGCAATGGGCCGATCGCCTAGAGCATTACTTCATTGACGTGCGACTGCACCTTGCCGACGGCGTTGGGCACTTCACACCGCTGGAGTGCCCTGAGCAATTCGCGGAGCTCATCCTGGTTCAGCAGCCGACGTAGTTCACCGACACGTTTACCGCGAGCCCACCGGTCGAAGTCTCTTTATATTTCGAACTCATGTCGCGTCCTGTGGCGCGCATGGTTTCGATGACCTCGTCGAGGCTGACACGGTGGATGCCGTCGCCGCGTAGGGCCATGCGCGCCGCGTTGATGGCCTTTCCGGCGGATATCGCATTCCGTTCGATGCACGGGATCTGAACAAGGCCCGCGATCGGGTCGCACGTCAATCCCAGGCTGTGTTCCATTGCGATCTCGGCAGCGTTCTCTACTTGTTCTGGTGTGCCGCCGAGGATTTCGGCGAGTCCGGCAGCGGCCATGGATGACGCGGATCCGACCTCACCCTGGCAACCGACCTCGGCCCCGGAGATAGATGCCCGCTCCTTATAGAGAGATCCGATCGCACCGGCGGTGAGGAGAAAGCGCACGGTCACATCGTCCGGATTGGATCTACCCGCATCGGTGTAGTGCACGGCGTAGTGCAACACCGCGGGGATGATGCCCGCCGCCCCGTTGGTTGGCGCGGTCACGATGCGCCCGCCCGAGGCGTTCTCCTCGTTGACGGCGAGCGCCACCAGATTCACCCAATCCTCCGCGAATCGCGGATCCCGTTGTGGATCCTCTTGATTGAGGCGCGCATGCCACTGTCCCGCCCGTCGGCGCACCTGCAGCGCACCTGGTAGCAGCCCGGTGCGACTGATGCCGCGCTGCTCGCATTCCACCATGACGTCACGTAGATGAAGCAGCTTGGTACGCACCTCTTCGGCGCTGAGCATGCGGCACTCCAGCGCGAGCATCACCTCACTGATCGACCTGCCCGTGCCGGATGCGAGGGCTAGCAGCTCCACGGCCGAGGAGAACGCCATATCATCCTCGTCGTCGACGGCCGGTTCCGTGGCTGCTTCACCCTCGGTGACGACGAACCCGCCCCCGACGGAGAAGTAGGTCTGCCGATGCAGAGTGCTGTCGTCGGCGGCGTATGCGGTGAGCGTCATGCCGTTGGGGTGGAAGTCCAGCACCGTCCTGGTGTACAGCGCGATGTCGTCCTCGGACAAGGCGATTGGCACTCGTCCACCGAGCAAGACCTTGCCAGTATTGCGCAGCCGCTCTCGCCCCGATTCCATCTCCTCCGACTCGATAGTCTCGGGCCGATACGCCTCGAGGCCGAGCAGCACCGCCGACAACGTGCCGTGGCCGCGGCCGGTCGCCGCGAGCGACCCGTACAGCTCAACCCGGACGTCGCCAACCCGGTCGAGCTCACCCATCGCGTCCAGGTCGGCGACGAAGTCCGCAGCTGCCCGCATCGGGCCGACGGTATGCGAACTGGACGGACCGATGCCGACCTTGAAGAGCTCGAACACACTGATGGTCACAGAAAATCCCCCTTGCTACAGCTGCGGATAAAGCGGATACCGCTCGGCGAGCTCGTCGACCGCCCGGGCCAGCTTCGCGGTGTCCGCGTCGGGCGCGGCGATCAGGCATTGTGCAATCAGGTCGGCCACGGCGGCGAAGTCCTCGGCCAAGAACCCACGCGCCGCTAGCGCTGGGGTGCCGATGCGCAGACCGGACGTCACCATCGGTGGACGCGGATCGAACGGAACCGCGTTGCGGTTCACGGTGATGCCGATGGCCGCCAACCGGTCTTCGGCCTGCTGTCCATCGATATCCGCGTTGCGGAGGTCCACCAGCACGAGGTGCACGTCGGTACCCCCGGTGAGAACGGTGATCCCCGCGTCGCGGACGTCGGGCTGGCACAGCCGCCCGGCAAGGGTCTGTGCGCCCTCGATGCACCGCTGTTGACGCTCAACGAAATCGGGGCGGGCGGCCATCTTGAAGGCCACCGCCTTTCCCGCGATGACATGTTCTAGCGGTCCGCCCTGCTGACCTGGGAAGACCGCCGAGTTGAGCTTCTTGGCGATGCCGGCGTCGTTGGTGAGGATGATTCCCCCGCGCGGCCCGCCGAGGGTCTTGTGCGTGGTGGACGTGGTCACATGGGCGTGCGGCACCGGGGAAGGGTGCAGCCCTGCGGCCACCAGGCCTGCGAAGTGTGCCATGTCGACCATCAGGTACGCGCCGACTTCGTCGGCGATCTCGCGGAACCGGGCGAAGTCCAGATGGCGCGGGTAGGCCGACCAGCCCGCGATGATCATCTGGGGCCGATGCTCCCGGGCGGCCTCGGCCACCTGATCCATGTCGATCAGGTAGTCCTCGCCGGAAACCCCATACGCGGCAACCTGATACAGCTTGCCCGAAAAGTTCAGCCGCATCCCGTGTGTGAGGTGACCGCCGCAGTCGAGCGAAAGTCCGAGGATGGTGTCACCCGGCTTGATCAGTGCATGCATGACCGCGGCATTGGCCTGCGCTCCCGAGTGCGGTTGCACGTTGGCGAATTCCGCGCCGAACAACGCCTTGATTCGATCGATCGCCATCTGCTCGATGACGTCGACATGCTCGCAGCCGCCGTAGTAGCGCCGGCCCGGGTAGCCCTCGGCGTACTTATTGGTCAGCACCGAACCCTGCGCCTCCATGACGGCCAGCGGCGCATGGTTCTCTGACGCGATCATCTCCAGGCCGTTGCGCTGGCGCTCGAGTTCCTTACCGATCAGCTCGGCAATCTCAGGATCGAAATCGCTGAGACGTTCGTCCAGGACGCTCATGCCGATGCTCCGTTCATTGGGGTCGAATAATGAATACCAGATTGCGAGTAACTGATATATCAGAGTGTGATCGGCATCATAGCCGCGTAAAGCTTTGGCGGTCAAGGGTGCGGTCCGATGCCTTGTTACCAGCGGGTTTCGTTTTGCCTCTCCTCTTGACAGCGCTGCCCAGGCGGTTCAGTCTGTTGCATGTAGAGGGTTCTATTGCGCGATACGCAACGTTTACTATGCGGGGCGAGAGGCCGAGCCTGGTGGCAGAACACCTGAATCTGTACATCGCGGGTGAATGGTGCCCTGCGCTCGATGGAGCACGCCGCGAAATCCGATGTCCCGCCGACGGCCAGCTGGTCGCCACCGCCGCCGAGGCATCCACCGAGGACACCCACGCCGCGATCGCCGCAGCACGCGAAGCCTTCGACACGGGCCCGTGGCCGAGTACGCCGGAACGCGAGCGGGCGGACGTGTTGCGGCGCACCGCCGATCTGATCGACCGCGACCGTAAGGATTTCGTCCGCGCCGAGGCGCTCGACACCGGCAAGCGGATCGTCGAAGCCGAGTACGACATGGACGATGTCGCGGCGTGCCTGCGCTACTACGCAGGCGTCGGTGGCACCGAGGCCGGACGCGTGGTGGACACCGGAAGGACGGATGCGATCAGCCGCCTCGTCTACGAGCCGATCGGCGTCTGTGGTCTGATCACTCCCTGGAATTACCCTCTGCTGCAAGCGATCTGGAAAGTGGCGCCAGCCCTCCTGGCGGGCAACACCTTCGTCCTCAAGCCCAGTGAGCTGACACCGTCGACCGCGGTTCTTCTAGTGCGGGCGTTGGAAGAAGCGGGCCTGCCCGCCGGCGTCGCCAATCTGGTTCTCGGCGCCGGACCCGCGGCCGGTGCTCCACTGTCTGAGCACCCGGACGTCGACATGGTCTCGTTCACTGGCGGCGTCCCGTCGGGTACTCGGGTGATGGCCGCTGCCGCGTCGACCGTCAAGCGGGTCGCGCTGGAACTCGGCGGCAAGAACCCCAACGTGGTCTTCGCCGACGCCGACTTCGAGACCGCCGTGGATTTCGCGCTCACCGCGGTGTTCCTGCATTCGGGGCAGGTGTGTTCGGCGGGCGCGCGGCTCATCATCGAGCAGTCATTGCACGACCGGTTTGTCGACGAGGTCGTCGCGCGTGCCGAGCGGATCAGGCTGGGCGGGCCATTCGAAGGGGACGCCGAGACGGGCCCGCTGATCTCCGCCGCGCACCGCGACAAGGTAGAGGCGTACGTAGCCGCCGGGCTGGCCGAAGGCGCGGTGCTGCGCTGCGGCGGCCGCCGGCCGGACGACCCGCGCCTTCGCGATGGCTTCTTCTATCCCCCAACAGTTCTGGATGGCTGCCACTCAGGCATGTCGGTGACGAGAGACGAGTCGTTCGGCCCAGTGCTCACCGTCGAGACATTCACCGATGAAGACGACGCAGTGCGTATCGCCAACGACACCGTTTACGGGTTGGCCGGGGCGGTCTGGACGCAGGACGCAGGCAAGGCGCAGCGCGTCGCGCACCGGCTGCGACACGGGACCATCTGGATCAACGATTATCACCCCTACGTGCCGCAGGCCGAATGGGGCGGAATGAAGCGCTCCGGCAACGGCCGCGAACTCGGCCGGGCCGGTCTCGACGAATACCGCGAGATCAAGCACATCTGGCAGAACACCAACCCACGGCCCGAGCGGTGGTTCCGGGGATAACCCCTTCAGGCCCGCCGCACCCCGATTGACCGACAGCCCAATTAGTTAGGAGATTCCGGTGGCTATCCACACAGACAGCGCACCCTCGGCGGTGGTCGCCCCGCCGAGCCCTGGCCGCAGCGACGCGGAACTGAGTGTCGAAGGACTGTGGAAGGTCTTCGGCACCAAGGCTTCCGACGTCGCTTGCGACGAGAGCATGGAGAGGCTCAGCGTGCAGGACATCAAGAAGAAGACGGGGTGCGCGGTTGCCGTGCGCGACGTCAGCTTCGACGTCGGCTGCGGTGAGGTGTTCGTGGTGATGGGCCTATCCGGTTCCGGAAAGTCCACGCTGGTCCGATGTCTGACGCGGCTCATCGAGCCGACCAAGGGCCAGGTGGTCTTCCAGGGCACCGACATCACCGCCGCCGACGAGAAGGAGCTGCGGGATCTGCGCCGCCGCAAGGTGTCGATGGTCTTCCAGCATTTCGGTCTGCTGCCCCACCGGCGGGTGCTCGACAACGTCTCATACGGCCTCGAGGTCCGTGGCACCGACAAGAAGGACAGAATGAAGCGCGCCGGCGAGGTCACCGAGCTGGTCGGGCTCGCAGGGTACGAGAACTCCTACCCGGATCAGCTATCCGGTGGCATGAAGCAGCGGGTCGGGCTTGCGCGCGCGCTGGCCAGCGATCCGGACATGCTGCTCTTCGACGAGCCGTTCTCGGCGCTGGATCCGCTGATCCGTCGCGACATGCAGAACGAAGTGATCCGGCTGCACCACGAGATGGGCAAGACGATGGTGTTCATCACCCACGACCTGTCCGAGGCACTCAAGCTCGGCGACCGGATCCTGATCATGCGCGACGGAGCGATGGTCCAGGTCGGCACCGGCGACGAGCTCGTCGGCGCCCCGGCCGACGACTATGTCCGCGAATTCGTCAGCGACGTACCACGTTCGCGTGTACTGACCCTGAAATGGATCATGCGCGAGCAGCGCACCGACGATCCGCTCGACGGCCCCGAGATGGCGCCCGGCACCGTGATCCGCGACGCCGTCGACCCGGTGCTCGCCGCCGACAAGCCGATCAAGGTGGTCTCGGACGGCAAGTTGGTAGGCATGGTCGGCCGGAACGAGATCCTCGCGGTGATCGGCAAGGTCGACGAGGGCGGTGCGTGATGGCCACCATCGCGGTAGGAGCACCGCCGGCACCGGAGGCGCCCGAGGCACAGCCGCGGACGTCGTGGTTCTCCGAACGCGGGCCTGCACAGTACATCGCGGCCATCGGCGCGGTACTGGGTGTCTGGATCGTGGGGTTCTTTCTGCTGCGCGGCCGCAACACCCTCGCCCTCGCACCGGCGGACACCAAACCGCTGCACGTGTGGCTCTCCGACCTGCAGACCTCCGTCGGCGAGGGCCGAAACACCAACCCGCTGTTCACCTATTTCTTCAATCCGATCAGGTCGGTGATCGACGCGTTCGGCACCGCGATCTCCGACCTGATCGCACATCCGGTTGACGGGCGACCCGTCCCCTACATCGGCTGGCTCGGTGTCGTGGTGCTGTTCACGTTCCTGGCATGGGTGCTCGGCAACTGGAAAGTCGGGCTGCTCACCCTGTGTGGCTTGCTGTTCATGGGACTGCAGGGCCTGTGGCAGGAGAGCATGGAGACACTGGCGCTGACCATCGCCGCGGTGGTCATATCGCTGCTCATCGGAATCCCGTTGGGCATCTGGGCCGGGATATCGAATGGGTTCAATCGCGTGATCACCCCGGTGCTGGATTTCATGCAGATCCTGCCGTCGTTCGTCTACCTCGCGCCGCTGACGCTGGCGTTCCTGATCGGCCCGGCCGCAGCGATTATCGCGACGGTGATCTACGCGGCTCCCCCCGTTATCCGGCTCACTGCCCACGGCATTCGGTCGGTCCCCTCAGAATCTCGGGAAGCGGTCGAGTCACTCGGTGCCACGAGATCCCAGGAGTTGTTCGGGGCGCTGCTGCCAATGGCCAAGCGCACGATCGTGCTTGGCATCAACCAGACCATCATGGCCGCACTGGCGATGGTGACCATCGCCGCCCTGATCGCCGCGCCGGGCCTCGGCCAGGTGGTGGTCCAGGCGTTGTCGACCCAGGACGTCGGCACCGCATTCAACGCGGGTCTGGCCATCGTGCTGTTGGCCATCATCCTCGATCGGACGACAACGGCTGCGAGTGAGCGCGTGGAGATCCAACGGCGAAAGTCGGCCGAGCCCAACAAGTATCGGCGTCCAGGAATTGCGATCGGCGCCGCCGTGACGGCGATCGCGATCTGGCTGTCCTACACCTACCAGCTTGTCGCGATCTTCCCGTCGTCGCTGCAGATCGGGTCAGTACACATCGGACTCGATGTCGGCACGCCCATCACCAACGCCGCGAACGCCGTGACGAACTGGGCGCAAACCAGCTTTTCCGGGGTGACCAACGGCATCAAGGACCTGGTCACCGCATTGGCGCTCGACCCGTTGCAGACACTGCTGGACAGCTCTCCGTGGTGGCTCACCTTCCTGGCGATCACCGCGATCGCGGCGATCGTCGGGGGCCGCATCGCCGCGCTCGTCACGGCCGTGTGCCTCGGCCTGATCATCGCGATCGGGTTGTGGCAGGACACGATGGACACCCTTGCCGCGGTCCTGGTGGCCACCGTGATCGTCGTCGTGCTCGGGGTCGTGGTCGGCGTTTGGATGGGCCGCAGCCCCACCGCGGACAAGTTCGTGCGACCGTTCCTGGACGCCGCGCAGACCATGCCGTCGTTCGTGTACCTGGTTCCGTTCCTGGCGCTGTTCTCTGCGTCGCGGTTCACGGGCATCGTGGCGGCGATCGTGTACGCCGCCCCAGTGTCGATCAAGATCATGGCCGACGGGATCCGGGGTGTGTCGCCCGAAACCGTCGAGGCGGCGCGCTCGGTTGGGTCGAACTCCTGGCAGGTCATCAGCAAGGTGCAGCTGCCGATGGCGGTGCGGTCGCTGACGCTGGCGACCAACCAGGGCCTTATATATGTGCTCTCCATGGTCGTGGTTGCCGGTCTGGTCGGCGGCGGCGCGCTGGGCTACCTCGTGGTGGCCGGTTTCTCGCAGACCAGCCTGTTCGGCAAGGGCTTGGCGGCAGGTCTGGCGATCGTGCTGCTCGGCACGATCCTCGACCGCACGACCGCGGCCGCATCACGACGGATAGGACGGGTAAGCGAATGAAACGTACTGCTATAGCCGCGGTCGTCGCGGCGCTCGCTGTGCTGATCTCGGGCTGCAACGCCACGAAGGTATCGGACCTGCAAAGCCGCGGTCAGCTGAAGCCCGGCAGCAAGCCGTGCGGCACCTTCAACCTCGCCATTAACTCGTGGGTCGGGTACGAGGCCAACGCGGCAGTGCTCACGTATCTGGCCGAGAACGTGTTGGGCTGCACGGTGAAGCAGAAACACATCGCCGAGCAGGTCTCTTGGCAGGGCATGTCTACCGGACAGGTCGACGCGATTGTGGAGAACTGGGGTCACGACGACCTGCGCAAGCAGTACATCGACAACATGGGCGTCGCGCAGAGCGCCGGCTCGACCGGCATCAACGGCGCGATCGGCTGGTACGTGCCGCCGTGGATGGTCGAGCAATACCCGGACATCACCGATTGGCACAACCTCAACAAGTACGCCCACCTGTTCAAGACCTCCGAATCCGGTGACAAGGGTCAACTGCTCGACGGGGATCCGGCCTACGTGACCAACGACGCCGCACTGGTGGCCAACCTGGGCCTGAACTACAAGGTGGTGCAGGGCGGCAGCGAAACGGCATTGATCTCCAGCATTCGTCAGGCTCAGCGACAGCGGACCCCGCTGCTCGCGTACTTCTACTCGCCGCAGTGGTTGTTCGGTGAGGTGCCGATGGTCAAGGTCGACCTGCCGCCCTACACGGACGGATGCGACGCCGATCCGGCCAAGATTGCCTGCGATTATCCGCCCTACGACCTGGACAAGATCGTCTCGACCAAGTTCGCCGAATCCGGCAGCCCGGCCTACACCCTGGTGAAGAACTTCCAGTGGACGGGGGAGGACCAGAACTCCGTAGCCCGCTCGATCGCAGTGGACGGGATGAGCGACGACGAGGCCGCCAAGAAGTTCATCGATGCGCACCCACAACTGGTCGCCAAGTGGCTGGCCGGCACCGGAGCGCAGAACACGGCGTAGTACCTGGAAGAGCGGTGGGTGCGACGTCAAAACTCGCACGCCCCGCCTCTTGACAAGGGTGGGCGATTTCCATCACGCTGTTGCATATTACGAATCAAGTTTCGCAATTCGATACAAACTAGCGACTACGGGAAGGTTGAGGTCGTGCTCGAAATCTGTCCACTCGCGGCCCTGCCCCGCGGTGAGGCGCGGCGGGTCGAAGCGGATCCACCGATCGCGGTGTTCCACACCGACGACGGTGAGGTGTTCGCAATCGACGACACCTGCACGCATCAGGACGCGTCACTCGCCGACGGCTGGCTGGAGGGCTGCGAGATCGAATGCCCCCTGCACGCCTCGCGTTTCGACCTGCGCACGGGTGCGGTCGATGCCCCGCCGGCGAAGCTGCCGGTGCGCACTCACGAAGTGGTCATCGTCGACGGCGTAGTCAACGTCGTCCTCGACGATGCCCCGCCCAACCTCCCCCCGGGCATCACGACCGGCACGGCCGGCGAGGCGGCCCAGTGAAAAGCGTTGCGGTGATAGGTGCGTCGCTGGCGGGACTGTCCGCGGCCCGGGCGTTGCGTGCACAGGGTTTCGACGGCGAGCTGACGATCGTCGGCGGCGAGGCGCGGCGGCCGTACGACCGTCCCCCGCTGTCGAAGGAGTTCCTGGCCGGAGATGTCGGCGAGGACGTGCTGGCCCTGGAGGCCGAGGACGACGACCTGGGCGCCCAGTGGCTGCTGGGGGTGCACGCAATCCGGCTCGACGCGGCCGAGGGAGCGGTACGGCTCGACAATGCAACAACGGTCCGCGCCGACGGCATCGTCCTTGCCACGGGTGCGCGGGCGCGGTCATGGCCCGCGTCCGCGCGGCTGGCCGGAGTGCACGTGCTGCGAACGATTGACGACGCCCTGGCGCTGCGCGACGACCTGCGCCCTGGCGCACGGCTTGTGGTGATTGGCGCAGGATTCATTGGAGGCGAAGTCGCCTCGACCGCAACGAAATTGGGGTTGCACGTCACGGTGGTTGAGGCCGCGCTGGCACCGCTCGCCGGCCCGCTCGGCGTGCAACTTGGGGCCGCGGTTGCACGGCTGCACACCAAGTACGGCACCCGACTGCTGTGTGGAGCACCGGTGGCGGACCTCACGGGCAGAGACCGAGTCACCGGCGTCCAGTTGGCCGACGGACGGCGGCTGGCCGCCGATGTCGTTCTGGTCGGAATCGGCGCGATCCCCAACATCGAGTGGCTGCGCGACAGCCCGCTCGAATTGGCCAACGGTGTCGTGTGCGACGAGGGCGGCGCGACGTCGATACCGAATGTGGTTGCGGTGGGCGATTGCGCGGCCTGGCACGAGCCTCGTGTGGGCTGGCCGCACCGCGTCGAACACTGGACGGGCGCGCTGGAGCGCCCCGCCATCGCGGTCGCGACGTTGCTCGCCGGCGGGCGGCACGACGGCACGTCAGCGAAGCCCCCCTACTTCTGGTCGGACCAGTACGGCTGCAGGATCCAGTTCGCGGGCATCTCAGATCCCGGCGACGAGATCAACTTCGAGGTCGGCAGCCCGCACGACGCCAGCTTCCTGGCCGTCTACCGCCGCGAAGGTCAGCCGGCGGCCGTGCTGGGCATAGACCAGCCGAAACTGTTCACTCGCTGGCGGCGCCAACTGACCGCCGTCCCAGTCCCCGCCTGACTCCGTATGACATCCACTCGGCAACCCGCAGAGGAGATCTCGATGACCACCGTCAGCCTGCCGGCGAGCCTGATCTCGACGCTTCCCGGCAGCTATTACACCGACGCCACCATCTTCGCGATGGAACAGGCGGCGATCTTCGAGTCGATGTGGTTCTGCGCCGTCCGATCGGCCGACCTCGACAAGCCGGGAGCCTTTCAGACCGTTCAGGTCGGACGCGAGAGCGTGTTGATCACGCGGTCCCGCAGCGGCGAGGTGCGCGCCTTCTTCAACGTGTGCCGCCATCGCGGTGCCCAGTTGTGCACCGACGAGAGCGGCGAAGTCAAGCGCGCGTTCCAATGCCCTTACCACGCCTGGACTTACGACCTGGACGGCAAGCTCGTGGCGGCGCCCAATCTGACCAAGATGCCCGACATCGACCGGGTCGAGTACGGCCTTCGCAGCATCGCGGTGCGCGAGTGGCTGGGCTACGTGTGGGTATGCCTGGCCGAAACGCCGCCGTCGTTCGACGACACGGCGCGCAAGGACGTCGGCGAACGACTCGGCAGCGTCGACTTGATCGACCATTACGACGCTGCCAGCCTGCGCGTCGGTCGGCGGATCCGCTACGACGTCAAGGCGAACTGGAAGCTCATCATCGAGAACTTCTTGGAGTGCTATCACTGTGCCACGATCCATCCCGAGCTGACCGAGGTGCTGCCAGAGTTCGCGGACGGGTTGGCGGTGCAGTACCACGTCGGGCACGGCGCCGAATTCGGCGAGCACGTCGAAGGATTCACCATCGACGGCTCGGCGGGTCTCGACCAGATCCCGAGCGTCGCCGAAGACCAGGACCGGCGCTATTACGCGATCACGATCAAGCCGCAGGTGTTCGTCAACCTGGTCCCCGACCACGTGATCTTGCACCGGATGTTTCCGCTCGCCGCGGACCGCACCGTCGTCGAATGTGACTGGCTGTACCTTCCCGAGGTAGTGGACTCCGGCAAGGACGTCAGCCATTCTGTGGAGTTGTTCCACCGGGTCAATCAGCAGGACTTCGCCGCATGTGAGCGTTGCCAGCCGGCGATGAGCTCACGCACCTACCGCGACGGCGGGGTGCTGGTGCCCAGCGAGCATCACATCGGCGACTTCCACAACTGGCTGCAGGCAAAGCTGACGAAATGACCGCGCCAGTCCGGTCAGTCGAGGTGGCCCATCCGGTGGCTGATCGCCGCTGCGGCGACGACCACATCGGGGGTCACCTCGCGCATCCGCTCTTGGGTGAATCGGTAGACCGGACCCGATACGGACAGCGCAGCGATCACGCCGCCGGTGTGGTCGCGCACCGGGACCGCGATGGCGTTCAGCCCCTCCTCCAGTTCCTCGACCGAGTACGCGTATCCGTCGCGTGCGGCCGCCTCGACCTGCGCCTCGAGTTCCCGTTGCGACGTGATCGTGTGGGGGGTGAGTCGGGCAAGCCCCGGCGATTCCAACACGTTTCGGCGCTCTTCGGGCGTCATGTACGCGAGCAGGACCTTGCCGCTGGAGGTGGCGTGCAACGGCGTCAGCTCACCGACCCAGTTGTGCGTGGCGACGGCACTCGGCCCTCGCGCCTGGTCGATATTGACGACGAAATGCGACCGTCGCACCGCGATGTTGACGGTTTCGCCGAGCTGCGCGGCGAGCTGTTCGCAGACCCCACGGGCCTGCTGGGTGACGTCCAGTTGGCCTGGCACCGCGCTGGCCAGACGCAGGATGCCAAAACCGAGGCGATATTTTCCGCGATCTTGGGTCTGCTCAACGAGTTCGCGTTCTTCGAGCGCCGCGAGCAACCGGAATGCCGTCGACTTGTGCACGCCGATGTCCGCGGCGACCTCGCTGACACCGGCTTCACCGCGTTGGGCCAGGATTTCCAACACGCTCACGGCGCGGTCGACCGACTGCACACCGCCAGCGCTCTCACCTCGCGCGTTGCTCATAACGCAACTATACGAGACGCAGTTGCACATTGCGAAACGTGATGCGTATCACGCTTCGTAGCGATAGCCTTTTTTTCACGATCCGCAGGAGGAAACAACGATGGCCGACAAAGACTTAGCGCGGTACGACTTCGTGATCGTCGGCGGCGGATCGGCAGGATGCGCGCTCGCCAACCGCCTTTCGGCCAACCCGGCCAACAAGGTTCTGGTTCTGGAAGCGGGCCGCAACGATTCGTTGTGGGACGTGTTCGTGCACATGCCCGCGGCGCTGCCGTTTCCCATCGGAAGTCGTTTCTACGACTGGAAATATGAGTCCGAACCCGAGCCCCACATGAACGGCCGACGCATCTACCACGCCCGCGGCAAGGTGCTCGGCGGCTCGAGCAGCATCAACGGGATGATCTTCCAGCGCGGCAATCCGCTGGACTACGAGCGCTGGGGCGCGGACCCCGGCATGGGCGACTGGGATTTCGCGCACTGCCTGCCGTACTTCAACCGGATGGAGAACTGTCTGGCCGCCGCTCCCGACGACCCGTACCGCGGACACGACGGTCCGCTCGCGCTGGAGCGCGGGCCGGCGACAAATCCGTTGTTCGAGGCCTTCTTCGCCGCGGCCGAGCAAGCCGGTTATCCGCGTACCGACGACGTAAACGGTTACCGGCAGGAAGGTTTCGCGAAGTTCGACCGTAACATCCGCAACGGCCGCCGGCTCTCGGCCGCCCGCGCCTACCTACATCCAGTGATGCGTCGACCGAATCTGGACGTGATCACGAGGGCGTTCGTCGAACGGGTGATCTTCGAGGGCAAGCGCGCGGTCGGCGTCGAGTACCGGCATCTACTCGGCGGCACCAAGCGGGTCAGCGCCGGCCAGGTCGTGCTGTGCGGAGGGGCGATCAACAGTCCGCAGCTGTTGCAGCTGTCCGGCGTCGGCAATGCCGCCGATCTGCAGGCACTGGGCATCGACGTGGTACACGACCTGCCCGGTGTCGGCGAGAACCTGCAGGACCATCTTGAGGTGTACATCCAATACTCCTGCAAGCAACCGATTTCCATGCAGAAGTACCTGAAGTGGCGCTATCGGCCGTGGATCGGCGCCAACTGGCTGTTCTTGCGACGCGGCCCTGGCGCCACAAACCACTTCGAGGGCGGCGGGTTCGCCCGCAGCAACGACGACGTCGCGTACCCGAATCTGATGTTCCACTTCCTGCCGATCGCGGTCCGCTATGACGGCTCCTCGCCCGAAGGCGGCGACGGCTACCAGGTGCATGTCGGGCCGATGTACTCCGACGCCCGAGGCAGCGTGAAGATCACCAGCCGCGACCCGAAAGTGCATCCGGCGCTGCGGTTCAACTACCTGTCCACCGATCAGGACCGCCGGGAATGGGTCGAGTCCATCCGGGTGGCACGCAATATCCTCAACCAGCCCGCTATGGGACCGTTCAACGGCGGGGAGATCTCCCCCGGCCCAAGCGTGGAAACCGACGAGCAGATCCTCGACTGGGTGGCGCGCGACGCCGAAACGGCGCTGCACCCGTCGTGCACCGCAAAGTTGGGCACCGACGCGATGTCAGTGACGGACCCGCAGACGATGGGTGTGCACGGCATCGAGGGCCTGGCGGTCGTCGACGCATCGGTGATGCCGTATGTGACCAATGGCAACATCTACGCCCCGGTGATGATGGTCGCCGAGAAGGCCGCGGACCTGATTCTCGGCAACCAGCCGCTGCCGCCCGCGACGGTTTCGTTCTATCGGCACCAGCCTAAACAGCAGTCCAGCGACCACGAACCGGTCAGCAGCTGATTCCGCGGCGGCCACTCCGGCCATCCCACCTAGCCGAATTGTCTACGGAAATCGCTACGACGATGACTATGAACCCGGTCCCGACCGACCGCCGATACACCGACATTCATAGCTGGCTGGCGTTGGCGTCTGACCGGCGACTGGGCGATCATCCATTGCGGGTGGGCATCACCGCGACGGCCGTCGAGGGAGTCCGCACCATCGCGGTGGAACTTCCGCGGGTCCGCACCGCAGTTGAAGCGGGCGAGCTCTGCGCACTGATATGGACCAACCCGCTCAGCGCGATGCCGGTGTATGCACCGATCACGGGGCTAGTCGCAGTGGTGAACGCTCTGGTACGAGACGATCCCGGGATCGTGGCGCGGGATCCCTTCCACGCGGGTTGGCTGTTCGGCGTTCTCCCGTCAGACGAGTCATCGACCGATGAACTGTTGACCGCCTCGGACTACGCGATCCTTCTCGGCGTTGCATCCGCAGACGGTTCTGCCGTTTCACCCCCAACGGCATGACGATCACCGCAGCATCGACCGAAAACGTCGAAATGCACAGCCAAGCGTTCTTCTCGATTGGCGGCGGCTAGGTGCGCTGGCGGTTCACCACGCGATCAAGCCGTCGGTGTCTGGTCATGGTGTGTTTCGGTGTCTTCTGTAGGTGTTGAGAAGGTTCCGTATTTGTGGCTCGTATGTGTGGCCGGCGTAACCGTCGAGCCAGGTGGTGAGTTCGGTGATGAGGTTGGCGGGTAGGGAGTGTCGGGCGCGTACTGCAATGGCCAGTGTGCGCACGATGGCTGTGTAGGCTTCTCCGGCGCCCAGCGCGGTATAGACACTGGCGTGGTCGGCTTCGGTGAAACAGGTCGATGCGGCGTCGGCCAGTGCCCAGGCGAGTTTGGCTTCGATGCTCATCGTTGGGAGGGATCTGGATTCGTCTGGGCCATGAGTTTGTCGATGGCCTGCTTTTCGGAATCCAGCGATTGGTCCCATTGGTGTTGGTGGCCGTAGTTCGCGCCGTCAGGCCCCGCCGACAGTGCGGTGTAGAACGCCACGGCCGTGGTGAACGCACGGGTCCGCGCTCGACTCAGCACCGCACGCCCACAACCCCCGGGGCACAAATGCTGCGTGCGGCCGTCACAGCGCCGCATGGTGCGCAAATCCGTTCGGGGCTGGTTCATCTCGACAAACTTCACCGACGCAGCAGCCTCGTCGGGATGGCCATTTCGATCAGTCATGTTTCGCCGCCAGCAGTCGCTCCCACCGGGGGTCTTCGGCCTCATGTAGCCCGTAGCCATCGGCGCCGAGTGTCAGGCATTCGGGGGTCGAGTCCTTGGGCGCATGCAGTGGATGCCGCGGCTGTCCGCGGTCCGTCCAGCCCAGGACCGCCAATGATCCACCACCCTGCTCACCAAGATGCCACAGCATTTGAGCGACCGCGTGTGCACGGTCAGGATCGGCACGGTTGCCCCAGGCGAGCAGGATGAGATCGTTGTCGGCAGACATGGCGGCCAGCTGCGCGTCATTGTCCGGGCCGATCGGGTCGTCGGCTAATGCCAGGTTCCTGCGGTCTGCGGTTCGAAGGCCGAACAGATTGCCGATGTCGATGCCGCCGTAACCCCACGCCCGCGCGAATCCGATACAGCGGCGCATTGTGGAATCGGTCAGCCGTTCGGTGGTTGCCGTCCAGCAGTGTCCGACGACACCCAATCGCGGCTTCTGCGAATCCCACACGCACACAAAGCGATACCGGTAGGTGCCGCACTGGCTGCGCACGGCCCAGGCCTCGCGCGCGAAGCGTCCGACAGGCACACAAACCTGTCGATCAGACATCGGAGGGACGATGCGGTGCCAGAAGTGACTGTTGGGGTTGATCATCAAGGTGTTCCCGCTAGGTCGCTCATCTGTATCTCATATCTGCAGCACTCGTGCTCGTGCCGGCGAGAATCCTGTGCCGGTCGCTTTCGGCAATGCCGCCCCATATGCCATACGGTTCCCGGAACCGCAGCGAGTGCAGGAGGCATTGAACTCTCACAGGGCATTGAGCGCAGAACTGTTTTGCTTTGTGTTCGCGCCGTTGCCGACTACGGCCACGTTCACCGTCGCCGTGGAAGAACATCGACGGATCGGCTCCACGGCAGCGAGCCGACAGCTGCCATTCCCAGTCCTCGGCGTTTCGGGTGTTCGGCCGTGCCGCTTTCCCCGATTCGCTGGGTAGGCACGTTCCACTCGTGACCATCGTCGATTGGTCACGTCCGCTGCAGGTGCCAATGATTTCGAGTTCGCTTCTGGCTATCTCCATGTCGGCCTTTGCGATCGGAGCCGGCGAAGGTGGCAGCTGTTTTCCGACGCTCCATCGGGAGCCGGACCAGTGGCCAATATCGTTGATCCCGGCTAGGCCCGCTGTTTCGGCAAGATCATGACCGGGACCGGCGCATGCCGAAGGATCTTCGATGCAGCTGTGCCGAGGAACACTTGGGCCATGGGGCCGGCAGCGCCTGATCCCAGCAGCAGCATGTCGCCAGATTCCCAGGCGATGTTGTCCACCGCGTCTTTCCACTCGATGCCGGCGCCTATCACCACGTCCACATCGGGGATTGCAACGTTGGCGCGAGCTTCGTTGAGCTGCTTGAGCGCCGCGTCCATCGTCTTGCGCGTCCACTGCTGTATCACCAGGTTCTCGGCGGAACGTTCGATCGAGCCCCCGAATGTCATGGGAGGCCGCACCGTAAAGGAGGCAATCCGCAGCTGTACGGACCATTGCTTGGCCAGTTCGGCGCTGCTCTGGATGAGGCCCACGGCGTCCGCCGCGCCACCGTAAGCGACCGTGAGCCGTTTGATGGGAACGGGACTCGACGGATAGCCGCGCGGGGCGATTGCGACCGGCACGGCCGCCCTGTGCACCAGCCATTCGGTCACACTGCCCAGTGCCACCCGGCCCAACAGTCCCGATGACGACGACCCGACCACCACCAGTTCGGCACCATGTTGATCGACCAACTCCATCAATCCCGTGGGGATCGATGTCGACTCGTGGACGATCACCGATACGTCCTCGCCGCCCGTAGCCTCGACAACCCGCTCGAGTGACGCCGCCGCCTGGGCCGAGACATAACCCTGGTACTCATCCTCGACCGGGTCGACCCCCGCCGGCAGTGCCCGCTCCACGATCGCCGTGGCGATGACCTTCTCACCCGTGGTACGCGACAGCTGCGCCGCCAGGTTCAGTGGCGCGCTGCCCTGCCGGCTAGAGCTGAAGCCCGCGATGATCGTCATTGCATACCCGCGCTCTGTACAGCCGGCAGCGGGTTGGCCACCACATGGCTCACCGGAATATCTGTGTGCTCGGCGCGAGCCCGGTCAACCACCTCAAAGCGATGCCATACCGAATCTTCAAGCGGCAGCGTTGAGATCACGATCTGATCCGGGTGAAACGTGTCGACCGCGTTGGCCAGTGCCCGCAACGGTCGGTAGTCCCCTAATGCGCCGTCGGCGTCGAGATTTTCCAAGTGCAGCGTCAACAGCGTGTGATCCAGCCGCGCCTTGGCGGCCGCCTGGGTCGCCTCCATCACATCGAGCGGGCCGTGTGTGGCTGCGACGCCGGTTTCGATCGGGCTGGCCGGCACGACAACGTAATACCTGGCGGCACTGTCGGCGCCGATGCGGCGCAGCTCATCGAGCAGCTCGTCAGAATCGACGGTCTGGTTGGCCATCACCAGCACCCGGCGCGGCTTTGCCGTGGCGATCGCTCCCTCGACGACCGCGCGGCGGCTCATGAACCACTTGTTGGCCAAATACAGCACCACCACGACCGCCCACGACAGCAGGCTCAGCACCAACTGTGATCGCGAATCCTCCTGCAGGCCCATCTGCGCCAGGATCGCGACGATCCCCGCGACGGTGAAGATGGACAACACCGGAAAGAGCCACATCTTCACCCGCAGGCTTTCAGACCCGCTGCGCCACCGCAGCACGATCTGTGAGACACCGATGAGGCAGTAGACGAACAGGATGATCGCGCCGCTGGAGTTCAGCAGGAACGCGAAGACGGTGTCCGGCGAAACCGCGGCGGCGATAACACAAAGGAAGCCGATGACCGAGGACGCCAGGATCGCGACGGCCGGCACACCACGGCGAGTCACATTAACCAGCTGCTGCGGTGCCTCACGGCGCGCCGCGAGCACGAACAGCATCCGCGACGCGGTGTACATGCCCGAGTTCAGACAGCTCAGCACCGCGGTGAGTACGACAGCGTTCATGATGTGGTCGGCGTAAGGAATTCCCATCTTGGTGAACGCGGCCACGAACGGCGACGCGGCGACGTTCTTGTCGTTCCATGCCAGGATCACCGTCAGCAGGAAGATCGAACCCACGTAAAAGATGGCGATACGCGCGATCACCGAGTTAGCGGCCTTTGCCACCGCTCTTGCGGGATCCTTCGACTCCGCCGCAGCGATGGTGGCGACCTCGGCGCCGGTCATCGAGAAGATCACCGTCACGACGGCGGCAGTGATTCCGATCGCGCCGTGGGGCAGGAAGCCGCCGTGGGCGGTCAGGTTGGAGAAATCCATGGACTTGTGCGGCCACAAACCGAACACGAAGGCCGTGCCCACGGTGAGGAACACGATAATCGCGGCGACCTTGATGCCGGCGAACCAGAATTCGAACTCACCAAACGATGAGACCGAGAACAGGTTGGTCAGGGTCATCAGGCTCAACAGAACCAGCGAGCACAACCACAACGGGATCCCGGGTAGCCAGTACTGAACGATCTTGGCTCCAGCGATGGCCTCGAACCCGACGATGATCACCCAGAAGTACCAATAGAGCCAACCGACCGAGAATCCCGCCCAACCGCCCAACGCGTTGCGGGCATAGTCGGCGAACGATCCGGTGGACGGATTGGCCACCGCCATCTCGGCGAGCATGCGCATGACCATGATGACCAGAAACCCGCACAGCGCATACGTGATGAACGAACCCGGCCCGGTGCTGCCGATGACCACGCCCGAGCCGACGAACAGGCCGGCTCCGATCACGCCGCCGATGGCGATCATCCTCAGCTGGCGCTCGCTGAGACCCTGTTTGAGAGTTGGCCCCCCGCTCATCGCGCGTCTCCATGAACAGGAACCGACAGCACCCGGCCCGCGTGCGACGAAGCGTGCGGCCCGATACGTTCCGATCGCCCCGTCTCGAGCCGGCCCCTCGCGTCCGGCCGAGCAGCCACACCCGCAGATGCCCCGCCTCCGGATCCGACCTGATCGCTCATTGTTGTCACATCAACCTCCCTGCAATACGTGTCGCTTTACGTCGTTGGACCAGCAGCGGTGATAGCCCTCGTGTTCCGGATGGCTGTTGCGTATTGCACAACTCAATGCTCGATGTGGAACACATTCGGACACCGTAGTGTGGTAAATCACATTAGAGACTCGAATTGTGATCCAGATCACAGCACAATCCTTGCGCCCGTGGACCGCCGACTGGACCCGACCTCGACGAGTCAGAGAAGGGGTTGACCCGCCGTAGTCCACTCAATATGGTTCTGATATATCAGTTGCCAACACAGTCTTCCGAGTCTTCGTTTCCGTTAACGACGCCTCGTGCGCGCCAGGCAGCAAGCCGACGCGCTAGCCCGCGCCAACAAGAGGAGACCATGGCCGCACCGCGCGTAGTAATCATCGGCGCTGGCATCGTCGGCGCGAATCTGGCCGATGAACTCACCGCACGCGGCTGGGATCAGGTCACCGTGATGGACCAAGGGCCGTTGGCGCTTACGGGGGGATCGACGTCGCACGCACCCGGTCTGGTCTTCCAAACCAATGCGTGCAAATCGATGACAGCGTTCGCCCGGTACACCGTCGAAAAGTTCGTCGACATGGACCTCGACGGCCAATGGTGCTTCAACCAGGTGGGCGGTCTCGAAGTGGCGACCACGCCCGAGCGGCTCGCGGAGCTGCATCGGCGGCAAGGGTGGGCGACGGCGTGGGGAATCGAGGGCACCGTGCTGGAGCCCGCGGAATGCGCGCGGATTCATCCGCTCGTCGACACGTCGAAAATCCTTGGCGGACTGCATGTGCCCGGCGACGGGCTTGCCAAAGCGTCGCGTATCGTCGTCGCGCTCGCGCGCCGCGCCCAAGCACGCGGTGCCGTATTCCGCGGATCCACCAAGGTGACCGGAATTGAACAAAGGGGTGGGCGCGTTACCGGCGTCGCGACATCGGAAGGGACGATTCCCGCCGACATCGTGGTGTCGTGCGCAGGGTTCTGGGGCCCCGAGATCGGCCCGATGGTGGGCATGGACAGCCCGCTGCTGCCCCTGGCACACCAGTACGTCAAGACCGACCAGATTCCAGATCTTGTCGGCCGCAACACCGAAGCCGCGGAGGCCGGCCTGCCGATCCTGCGTCACCAAGACCAGGATCTGTACTTCCGTGAACATGTCGACCGTCTCGGCATCGGCTCCTACGCGCACCGCCCGATGCCGGTGGACCTGCGCGACCTGACCGACTCCGCTGACGTGTCCGCAGCCAGCATGCCGTCGATGCTGCCCTTCACCGACGCGGATTTCACTCAACCCTGGGAACAGTGCAAGCTACTTCTCCCCTGTCTCGAAAAGGCAAAGGTCGAAGGCGGATTCAACGGAATATTCTCCTTCACCCCCGACGGTGCCCCCCTGATCGGCGAGTCGCCCGATGTCGCCGGGTTCTGGATCGCCGAGGCCGTCTGGGTGACACACTCGGCGGGTGTCGCGCGCGCCGTCGCGCAACTGCTGGTCGACGGGCGCAGCGACACCGATCTGCACGGCTGCGATGTGCACCGCTTCGAAGAGGTTCAGCTCGCGCCCGAGTACGTCAGCGAGACGTCGCAGCAGAACTTCGTCGAGGTCTACGACATCCTGCATCCGCTGCAGCCGCGACTGTCGCCGCGAGACCTTCGGATAAGCCCCTTCAACGTCAGGCAGAAGGAGCTCGGCGCAGTCTTCCTGGAAAGCGGTGGCTGGGAACGTCCGCACTGGTATGAAGCCAATGCCGATCTGGTCCAACAACTTCCGCCCGAGTGGGCGCCGCCCGTCCGCGACGCGTGGGCCGGGAAGTTTCACTCACCAATCGCGGCGGCTGAGGCCTGGCGCACCAGGACAGCGGTCGCGATGTACGACATGACGCCACTCAAGCGGCTCGAGATCACCGGCCGCGGTGCGCTGCCGCTACTGCAGCGTCTGACCACCGGCAAGATGGACAAGTCCGTCGGCTCGGTCACGTACACGCTTCTACTCGACGAGGCCGGCGGAATCCGCAGCGACCTCACCGTTGCCCGGTTGGCCGAGGACCATTTCCAGGTTGGGGCGAACGGCAACATCGATCTCGACTACTTCCGTCGACAGGCAGCGGGGGACGACACCGTCGAGGTCCGCGATATCACTGGGGCGACGTGCTGCATCGGCCTGTGGGGCCCGCTCGCACGCGACGTCGTCCAGGCCCTCAGCCGCGACGACTTCTCGAACGAGAACTTCAAGTACTTCCGCACGAAACCGGTGCGGATCGCGGGTATTCCGGTCACCGCAATGCGGCTTTCCTATGTCGGCGAACTAGGTTGGGAGCTGTACACAACCGCCGATTACGGGCTGCGCCTCTGGGATGTGCTGTGGGCAGCAGGCCAAGACCACGATGTGATCGCCGCCGGACGGGCAGCCTTCGACAGCCTGCGCATCGAAAAGGGCTACCGTTCGTGGGGTACGGACATGACGACCGAACACAATCCCTATGAGGCCGGCCTTGGCTTCGCCGTGTCCGCCAAGAAGACAGACTTCGTCGGACACACGGCGCTGCAAGGCATTTCAGATTCGACGATCGAGCGACGTCTTGCGACTGTGGTGGTCGATGACGGCGTGTCAGTTGTGATGGGGAACGAACCTGTCTTCCTCGGCGACAAGCCGGTCGGCTACGTCACCAGCGCGGCATTCGGTCACACCGTTGGCGCGCCGGTGGCCTATGCCTGGCTGCCGGCCTGTGCCAACGAAGGCACGCAGATCGAGATCCAGTACTTCGACCGCCGAATCGCGGCGACCGTGGCCGCCGAACCGCTCGTCGACCCCGAGATGAAGCGAGTCAGGGCCTAGTCGCTGATCGGCGCAGCCACCGCTACTCGAGACTGGTTTCCCCCGTCGCTCCAACGACGGCCAGCAGGTCGCCGCCCTCAACCTGTTGTATGTCTGCGATGGCCAGGCGTGTCACCGTTCCCCCGCGGGGCGTGGTGATCGCGGCCTCCATCTTCATGGCCTCGATCGTCGCGACGATATCCCCGGCTTTGACCTTGTCTCCCTCCTTGACAGTCAGGGTGACTACGCCGGCAAACGGCGCCGCGATGTGCCCGGGGTTGGAACGATCGGCTTTCTCCGCCGTGGGGATCTCCGCGGCAATGGACCGGTCACGAACGGACACGGGACGCAACTGACCGTTGAGGAGGCACATCACTGTCCGCATGCCACGCTCGTCTGGCTCGGAAATCGCCTCCAACCCGATCAGCAGCTCCACCCCTGGCTCCAGTCGGACATGGTGTTCCTCTCCGGAGCGTAGGCCGTAAAAGAACTGATTGGTCGACAGCAATGCAGTTTTCCCGTATTGATCACGGTGTGCCAGAAATTCTTTCGTCGGTCCCGGGAAAAGCAGGCGGTTGAGTGTTTCTCGGCGCTGAACCGACGTTCCGTCGAGTCCTCTTTCGTCCTCGGCAGACAGCGCGGCGACGGGTGTTGTCTTGGTGCGGCCCTCGAGGGCACGAGTGCGGAACGGTTCCGGCCAGCCACCCGCCGGTGTCCCCAACTCGCCACGGAGAAACCCGATTACGGAGTCGGGGATGTCGTAACGACTTGGTTCCCTGGCGAATTCATTGACGCTGACAGCGTTTCCGACGAGTGCAAGCGCGAGGTCTCCCACCACCTTTGACGACGGTGTGACCTTGATGAGGCGGCCAAGGAGCCGGTCCGCTTCGGCGTACCTCGCCTCGATTTCCTCGAATCGATCTCCGAGCCCAAGTGCCACGGCTTGCTGGCGCAGATTTGACAGCTGCCCGCCTGGGATTTCGTGGGTGTAAACCCGGCCCGTAGGTGCGGGCAGCCCCGACTCGAACGGTGCGTACACCCGCCGCAACGCTTCCCAATAAGGTTCCAGCGCGCACAGGCTCTCCAGATCCAGTCCGGTGTCACGGTCGGTATTGGCCACAGCCGCAACGATCGCCGACAACGCCGGCTGACTAGTGGTGCCGGCTAGCGCTGCGCTTGCGCCGTCGACAGCGTCGGCGCCCGCCTGCCAGGCTGCCAGATAGGTTGCGAGTTGGCCGCCCGGCGTGTCGTGCGTGTGCACGTGGACAGGCAGATCGAAGTTGGCCCTCAGTGCCGTCACGAGTTTGGTGGCCGCGGGTGCACGCAGAAGACCGGCCATGTCCTTGATGGCGAGCACGTGTGCCCCTGCGTCAACAATCTGTTCAGCCAGCCTCAGGTAGTAGTCGAGCGTGTAAAGGTTCTCGTTGGCATTGCCAAGGTCGCCCGTGTAGCTCATCGCCACTTCGGCTAGCGCGGTGCCGGTTTCGCGGACCGCATCGATGGCCGGTCGCATCTGGTCGACATTGTTGAGTGCGTCGAAGATGCGGAAGATGTCGATGCCGGTGTCGGTTGCCTCCTGCACGAACGCGCGGGTCACCTTCTCGGGATACGGCGTGTAGCCGACGGTGTTTCGGCCGCGCAACAGCATCTGCAGACAGATGTTAGGGATCGCCTGCCGTAGCGCGGCAAGGCGCTCCCACGGATCTTCGTGCAGAAACCTCAGTGCGACGTCATACGTTGCACCGCCCCACGCTTCCACCGAGAGCAGTTCGGGTGTCATCCGCGCGACGTGCCCGGCGACGCCGAGCAGGCTTGTGGTGCGAACACGGGTGGCCAGCAACGACTGGTGCGCGTCGCGAAAGGTGGTGTCGGTAACCGCTAGCGCCCTTTGTTCGCGCAGCGATTTGGCGAATCTTTCGGGGCCGAGGGCGAGCAGACGATGGCGTGAGCCTGCCGGTGGTGGCTCGGACATATCGATGGCGGGCAGTTTCTGCTGCGGATAGACCGATGATGGACGATCGCCGTGCGGTTTGTTGACGGTCACATCGGCGAGATACCGCAGTATCTTCGTGCCCCGATCCGCCGAGCTGCGCTGGATCAGCAGATGCCATCGCTGCTCGATGAATGATGTGGTGACCCTGCCGGACTGAAAGTCCGTGTCGTCGAGCACCGCCTGCAGGAACGGGATATTTGTCGTGACCCCACGGATGCGGAATTCGGTGACCGCGCGACGAGCGCGGGCGATTGCTGCGGGCAGGTCGCGGCCGCGGCATGTCAGCTTGACCAACATCGAATCGAAGTGGCCCCCAACTTGTGTGCCAAGGTAGGCCGCGCCGTCAAGTCGCACGCCCGCCCCGCCCGGCGAACGGTAGGCGGTAATCCGCCCGGTGTCGGGCCGGAAGCCGTTGGCGGGGTCCTCGGTGGTGATCCTGCACTGCAAGGCCGCGCCACGTACCGCGATCGAGTCCTGGCTCAGACCGAGGTCGGCCAGCGACTCCCCCGCCGCGATCCGCAGCTGCGCTTGCACCAGGTCGACATCGGTGACTTCCTCGGTCACCGTGTGCTCCACCTGGATGCGCGGGTTCATCTCGATGAATACGTGATTGCCACTCTCATCGAGCAGGAACTCCACTGTGCCCGCACAGCTGTAGCCGATCTGTCGGGCAAACGCCACCGCGTCGGCGCAGATGCGTTCACGCACGGCAGGATCCAGATTTGGTGCCGGCGCGAGCTCGATGACCTTCTGGTGTCGACGCTGCACTGAGCAGTCTCGCTCGTACAAGTGAATTACGTTTCCGTACGTGTCGGCAAGGATCTGCACCTCAATGTGTCGCGGGTTGACCACAGCCTGCTCAAGGAACACCGTCGAGTCGCCGAACGCCGACTCGGCTTCGCGGGCGGCGGCTTCGATCGCCTCTCGCAACTCCGTGTGATCAGCGACGCGGCGCATACCGCGGCCTCCGCCGCCGGCCACCGCTTTGACGAAGACCGGGAATTCCATGTGCTGTGCCGCGGCCAGCAATTCGTCGATGTTCGATGATGGTTCCGATGACGCGAGCACCGGCAGGCCTGCACTCTTCGCCGCGGCGATTGCGCGAGCCTTGTTGCCGGTGAATTCCAATACCTCCGCCGACGGCCCGACGAAGGTAATGCCCTCAGCCGCGCATGCAGAGGCCAGATCGGGGTTCTCCGAGAGAAACCCGTAACCCGGATAGACGGCGTCGGCGCCAGCGGCCCTAGCCGCGTTGACGATTTCGGAAACGGACAGATATGCCCGAACGGGGTGCCCCTGCTCGCCGATCTGATAGCTCTCGTCGGCCTTGAGCCGGTGCACCGAGTTTCGATCTTCGTATGGATAGACCGCCACGGTTTTCGCGCCCAGCTCGTATGCGGCTCGCAGTGCGCGGATGGCGATCTCGCCGCGATTTGCGACCAACACTTTCTTGAACATGACCATCAGCTATGCCGCTCGAGACGAATCGTGACGGCCTTCGAGACCGGCGTGTTCGACGTGCGCGCAACATGATCGAGGGGGATCAACGGATTGGTTTCCGGATAGTAGGCTGCGACGTTTCCACGCGGCGTCGGGTAAGGCACCAACCGAAAGTCCTTGGCCCACCGCTCTTGCACTGTTCCGCCGGACGCGCCCCATTCTGAGATCAAGTCGACCCGGTCACCGTCGGCGAGGCCCAGGGCGCTTATGTCGTCAGGGTTGATAAACAGCACGCGACGGCCACCCTTGACTCCGCGGTAGCGATCATCGAGACCGTAGATAGTGGTGTTGTACTGGTCATGGGACCGCAGCGTCTGCAGAATCAGCCGCCGGGGCGCCACGGGCAGCCAATGCAGCTCGTTGACGACGAAGTTGGCTCGACCGCTGGGTGTTTCGAACCGGCGCTCGTCGCGCGGCGGGTGCGGCAGCACGAACCCGTCGGGCTGGCGCACCCGCGCATTGAAGTCCTCAAAGCCCGGGACCACTCGCGAGATGCTGTCCCGGATGCGGTCATAGTCGTCGGCGAACTGCGCCCACGGCACTGAATGTTCCGGCCCGAACACTGCCTGCGCGAGCCCGCATACGATCGCCACTTCGCTGCGCAAGTGCTCGCTGGCCGGCGTCAGACCGCCGCGGGACAGGTGCACGACCGACATCGAGTCCTCGACAGTAACCACTTGCTTCATGCCTGCACGCACGTCCTTGTCGGTGCGCCCCAGCGATGGCAGGATCAGCCCAGTTCGGCCGGTTACGAGGTGGCTTCGGTTCAGCTTCGTCGACACGTGCACGGTCAGCGAGCATCTGCGCAACGCCACCTCGGTGACGTCGGTGTCGGGCGTGGCCCCGACGAAGTTGCCGCCCATCGCGACGAACACCGACGCCTTCCCGTCGCGCATCGCCCGGATCGAGTCGACGGCATCCAGGCCATGCTTGCGTGGGCTGGTGATGCCGAATTCGGCATCCAGCCCAGCGAGAAACGACTCGGGCATCTTCTCCCAGATGCCCATCGTCCGATCACCCTGAACGTTGGAGTGCCCACGGACGGGACACACCCCTGCGCCGGGTTTGCCGATCATTCCGCGCATCAGCAGCAGGGCCACTGCATCTTGAATCGTTGCCACCGCGTGGGTGTGCTGCGTGAGGCCCATCGCCCAGCAGACAACCGTCCGCTTGGACGCCATCAGCGCCTGTGCCGTCTCAACAATCTGGTCGACCGATAGGCCTGTCGCCTCAACGACTTCATCGAGGTCGACGTTTTTGATGTGGTCGGCGTACTCGTCGAATCCGGCGCAGTGCGCGTCGATGAACTCGTGGTCGATGACGCTGCCGGGACGGCGGTCGTCGGCCTCCAGTAACAGCTTTGCCAGCCCCTGGAAGAGCGCCTGGTCACCGCCGATGCGGATCTGCAGGAAGGAATCCGCGATCGTGACACCGCCGCCGAGCACGCCATGCACCTTCTGGGGATCCTTGAACCGCAGCAGTCCCGCCTCGGGCAGTGGGTTGATCGCGATGACTTTCGCACCGTTGGCCTTTGACTTCTCGAGTACCGACAACATCCGGGGATGGTTAGTGCCCGGGTTTTGGCCGACGACAAGGATCAGGTCGGCGTTCTCGAGGTCGGTCACCGATACCGACCCTTTTCCGATCCCGATCATCTGCGCCAGCGCCGATCCCGACGACTCGTGGCACATGTTCGAACAATCGGGCATGTTGTTCGTGCCGAACGCCCGAATCATCAACTGGTAGAGGAACGCTGCCTCGTTCGAGGTGCGACCCGAGGTGTAGAAGACCGCCTGATCGGAATCGGCCAGCGCCCGCAACTCGTCGGCAATCAAGCTGAACGCAGCATCCCAGCCGATCGGCACGTAATGGCTAGCGCCGGGCATCAGCACCATCGGGTGCGTCAGCCGGCCCTGCTGCCCCAGCCAGTGCTCGGTCTTCTGCAGCAGTTCACTGACCGGGTGGACAGCGAAGAAGGACGGCGTCACCGTGCGCGTCGTGGCTTCCTCGGCGACCGCCTTGGCGCCGTTTTCGCAGAACTCAGCGTGCTTGCGGTGTCCGGGTGTTTCCGGCCACGCGCAGCCCGGACAGTCAAACCCGTTGCGCTGATTCAGCTTGAGCAATGTGCGCGCCGTGCGCAGCGCACCCATCTGTTCCAGCCCGCGGCGTAGCGACACCGCAACGGCGGGAATTCCAGCGGCGTACGACTTCTCGTGCGTGATAACGAGGTCCGTCTCGTCTGCGTCGCGCTCATCGGCGTTGGTCACGGCCTCAGCGCCCTCGAGCGATCCATTCGGCGAGATGGGGCGCCTCGGCGCCGATGGTGGTGGCGTCACCGTGTCCGGTGTGCACCCGGGTCTCTTCGGGCAGTGTGAACAGCCGGTCGCGGATGGAGTCCACGATCGTGGGAAAGTCCGAGAACGACCGTCCGGTGGCCCCAGGCCCACCGCTGAACAAAGTGTCGCCGGAGAACAGGACCCCGGCCTCGGGCACGTACAGGCAGCACGACCCGGGTGAGTGGCCGGGAGTACAGATGGTCTGGATCTCGGTGCCCGCCAAGCCGATTCGCTGGCCATCCTCGAGGCGCCAGTACGACTCTTCGGGATGGGTCATCTTCCACAGCACATCGTCGCCGGGATGCAGCAGCACGGGGCAGTGCAACCGCTCGCCAAGCTCTGGGGCAACGGTCACATGATCGTTGTGGCCGTGAGTGCAGATGACCGCGGTCACGTTGCGGCCAGCGACAGCGTCGACGATAGGCTGGGCCTCGTGTGCGGCATCGACGATCACCACGTCACTGTCGTCACCGATGAGCCAGATGTTGTTGTCGACCTCCCAGGTGCCGCCGTCCAGTGCGAAAGTTCCGTTGGTGACGACACGCTCGATGCGCAGCGTCGCGCTCACAGGATGACCACCGAACGCAGCACCTCGCCGCGATGCATGGTCGCGAACGCGTCCTCGACCTGGTCGAGCTTGATGCGCTCGCTGACGAACTTCTCCAGCGGAAGGCGGCCCTGCTGGTAGAGGTCGACGAGCGTCGGGAAATCTCGCTCGGGCAGGCAGTCGCCGTACCATGACGACTTCAGCGCTCCGCCGCGGGAGAAGAAGTCGATCAGTGGCATCTCCAGCGTCATATCCGGCGTGGGCACGCCCACCAGCACGACGGTGCCGGCGAGGTCGCGGGCGTAGAACGCCTGCTTCCAGGTTTCGGGGCGGCCCACCGCATCGATCACGACGTCGGCACCGAAGCCGCCGGTGAGGTCCTGCACCGCTTCGACGGCATCCGCCTGCGAGGCGTCGATAGTGTGGGTGGCGCCCAATTCCGTTGCCCACTGTAGCTTTTTGGGATCACGGTCGATGGCGATGATCGGCGACGCGCCGGCTAGCCGTGCTCCGGCGATCGCGGCATCGCCGACGCCGCCGCAGCCGATCACCGCGACGGAGTCTCCTCGCGAGACATTGCCGGTGTTGACCGCCGCGCCCAGGCCGGCCATCACGCCGCAGCCGAGCAAGCCGACCACCGCGGGGTCGGCGTTCGGGTCGACCTTCGTGCATTGCGCTTCGTGCACAAGAGTTTTGTCGGCGAACGCGCCGATGCCGAGCGCCGGGGTCAACTCCGTGCCGTCGGTCAGCGTCATCGGTTGGCTGGCATTGAAAGTGTCGAAGCAATACCACGGCCGGCCTCGACGGCACGCCCGGCAGTTGCCGCACACCGCTCGCCAGTTCAGCACGACGAAGTCGCCGACCTCGACATGGGTGACCGCGCTCCCTGCCGACTCGACGATACCGGCCGCCTCATGACCGAGCAGGAATGGAAACTCGTCGTTGATGCCGCCGTCGCGGTAGGTCAGATCGGTATGGCACACCCCGCACGCCTGTATCCGCACGACCACATCGTTCGGGCCGGGATCCGGGATGATGATGTCGACCAGCTCTACGGGAGTGCTCTTGCTGCGGGCGATGACGCCCTGAACCTGTTGTGGCATGGAAAATCCTCACTGAGTCGTAGAAACGGGAACTGATGGTTATGTGGTTGCTAAAGCTTCACAACGCCAGGCACAGCCGGTACGCGTCGAACACGGCGGCGTGAATGTTGCGGCTGGCCACCGCGTCTCCAATGCGGAACAGCTGATAGCGGCCGTCCGGATTGCGCTGCACCTGCTGCTGGCGCAGATCGAGCAGCGCCTGCTGGTCGACCTCGCCGAGATTCGATGACTCCGAGACCAGTGAGAAGTACAGCTCGTCCGATGGCAGCGTGCCGTGCTCGACGACGACCTGATCGACGATGCGTTGGCGGGTAGCGTGTGCGTATTCGTTGTACAGGTCGGCTTCCAGCCGCCCGTCCTTGCGGCGCACCGCGGTCAGCCGCTCGTTGAGCGTGATGCGCACGTCGTGCTCGGCGAACACCTTGAAATAGCCGGGGTAGTTGACGCCGCCGACATCGGGGGCCAAAATCCGCTCCGGCGTGACGAATTCGATCTTCGCGCCTGCGCGGGCCAGTACCTCAGCGGCGTCCAGTCCGGGGTGCTGACCATTGTCGTCGTAGAGCAGGACGTCGCCCTTGGCCCGGAACGAGCCGCTCAGCACGTCCCAGCCGTCGGAAACGAGTTGGGCGCCTTCGGTGAGGAATTCGGTGTTCGGGACACCACCGGTGGCCACGATGACGAGGTCGGGATCCTCGGCGAGCACGTCGTCGGCCTCGGCGTAGGTGTTGAACCGGATATCGACGTCGAAGTGTTTACACTCGGCCAGCCGCCAGTCGATGATTCCGATTAGGTCTCGGCGCCGCGGCGACGAAGAGGCGAGCCGGATCTGGCCGCCGGCCGCGTCGCTGGCCTCCAGCACGACCACACGATGTCCCCGCAGGCCGAGGACTCGCGCCGCCTCCAGCCCGGCAGGCCCGGCGCCGATGACAACGGCCTTGCGCGGTGTCCCCGTGGCCGCAGGCACGTGGTGCGGCAACCGGTCCTCACGCCCTGTCGCAGGGTTGTGGATGCACTTGGCGTCGCGGGCCTGGTAGATCTCGTCAAGGCAGTAACTGGCGCCAACGCAGGGCCGGATCCGGTCCTCTTCTCCCGCTTCGATTTTCGCGACAATATGCGGGTCCGCGATGTGCGCACGGGTCATCCCGACCAGGTCGAGCAGTCCGTCCCGGATCGCATGCCGCGCGGTGGCCACGTCGTTGATCCGGGAGGCGTGCATCACCGGCACCCCTACGTCACGTTTGATTTCGCCTGCGAACTCCAGATGCGGCGCGACGGGTGTACCCATCGGCGGGATGACCCGGGACAGCGCCTCGTCGCTGGCCATGTATCCCCGGATGACGCTGATGAAGTCGACGCCTTCAGCGACGACCCGGTGCGCGATCGCAAGCGCCTCCTCGCGCTCGAGTCCTCCCGGCATCTCTTCGTCGAAGGACATCCGGATGCCGACGGCGAAGTCGGGGCCTGCGGCCTCACGCACGGCACGAATCACGCGAAGCGGGAAGCGCATCCGGTCCTCGAGGCTGCCGCCGAACTCGTCGTCGCGGTGATTGGTCAGCGGGGACCAGAACGCATCAAGCAGGTGGGTGTAGGCCTCGATTTCGACCCCGTCAAGGCCGGCTTCACGGCATCGGGACGTGGCGTCGGCGTAGGCCCGCACGATGCGGTCCATGTCCCATTCCTCGGCCACCTTCGGGAAGGCTCGGTGCGCCGGCTCGCGTAGCGCAGAGGGATAGACAACCGGAAGCCAGTCGCCGTCGTAATTGCTGGTCCGGCGGCCAAGATGGGTGATCTGGCACATGACTGCTGTGCCGTGCTCGTGCACACCATAGGCCAGTTCGCGCAGCCACGGCACGATCTCGTCCTTGTAGACGTGGAGGTTGCCGAACGCGGCCGGGCTGTCCGGCGCAACGACGGCGGACCCGCCCATCATCGTCAGGCCGATACCGCCCTTCGCCTTTTCCTCGTGATAGAGGCGGTATCGCTCCTTTGGCATCCCGTCTTCGGTATAGGAGGGCTCGTGCGATGTACTGACCACGCGGTTTCGCAGCGTGAGGTTCTTCAGCTCGAAGGGCTGCAGCAACGGGTCGATGAGCTGGCGATTCATGGCAATGCCTCTGTCACATCATCTTGGTGGAAAGTGGACAAATTTGTGAGCGCATCAGAGCGTTTGCTCCGATGCGTCCTCCCCCGCCGCGTCAAGCAGCCAGTCGGCCAGATACCGGGCGAATGACGAGCGCACGAGTATGCGGTAGTCGTCGCCGTTCGCATCGACAGCCAACAGGATGACGCCGGCCTGGCCGAGCATCGTCTGCGCGGCCGTGCCCTCGCCAAAAGCCCGCGGATGCAGATCCAGCGCGCACCCCTCGGCGAGTACGTCGCGGCTGTGCGAGCCCCGCAGCCTCAGCGTGGTGCGCTGTCCGGACACGTCGACCGCAGCGCCGCCGTGTGGGGCAACGGCCTCGCATAGCCGTGCTTCCAGCTCCGGCCCGGCAAGCGCGGTACCGGTCACCAGCCACTCGTCGGGTCCCAGCCAGATCACCGTGGTATCACCGCTTTTCGCGTAGGTGGACGGACTGGTTGGCAGCTCGACCCCGAGCAGTTCTCCGGCTGCCGACGCACCGGGCCCCGCCGGGTCGACGCGCAGGTCGACCATCGTGACGAACGGTTCCTCAACGATCCCAACCGAATTCGGCAGTTCAGCGAACTGTGCGGCCCACGGCTGCAGCGGGCTCGTGCGTTCCATCGTGTCAGCCATCGCGGCGCGCTCCTTCCGGGTCAACCAGCACCGAACCGGTGACCTCCACCGGCACCAGGGTCCCATCGACGGGCACATGCAGGGTCTCACCGATCCGGGACTGGCCCGCTTTGACCAGCGCCAGCGCGAAGGTGCGTCCGAGCTCGGCGCTGCGGTAGCTCGACGTGACGTGGCCCAGCATGGGTACCGGTAGCGGCGGAAGCGCGTCGTCCGAGCAGAACTCGACGATCTGCGAGCCCTCCGGAAGTCGCGTCAGCCGGTCGACCGGCAACAAACCAACGAGCTGCTTGCGCAACGGATTCTGGTTCTCGTCCCGGCTGAACGAGCGCTTGCCGATAAAGTCGAGCTTCTTCTTCGATACCGCCCACGCCATGCCGAGATCGTGCGGGGTGACCGTGCCGTCGGTGTCCTGCCCGATGATCGGGTAGCCCTTCTCGGCCCGCAGCACATGCATGGTCTCGGTGCCGTACGGGGTGATCCCGTAGGGTCGGCCGGCTGCCAGCAGGCGCTCCCACACCGCGGGTGCGTACCACCAATTGACATTGACCTCGAACGCGAGTTCGCCGGAGAAGCTGACCCGCGCCAGACGAACGGGCACTCCGTCGAGGACGGTGTCGCGCCATGTCATGAACGGGAAGGCGTCGTTGGTGACGTCCACGTTCCCGAACACCGCCCCGATCACGTCTCGGGACCGCGGCCCGACCACCGGGAAGGTCGCCCAGTGATCGGTCACCGAGGTGAGCGCGACCTGTAGTTGCGGCCACTCGGTCTGCAGCCACTCCTCCATCCAGTCGAGGATCTTCGCCGCCCCGCCCGTAGTGGTGTAGACCAGAAACCGGTCCTCGGCCAGGCGCAACACGGTGCCGTCGTCGATCACCATTCCGTCGACGCCGCACATCACGCCGTAGCGGATTGCGCCGACCTTCAGGCTGCTCATCAGATTGGTGTAGATGCGGTCCAGCAGCTCCGCGGCGTCGCGGCCCTGCACATCGATCTTGCCGAGCGTGGAGCCATCGAGGATGCCGACACCGGTACGCACAGAGGCGCATTCGCGCAGCACTGCATCATCCATGTCCTCACCGGGGCGTGGATAATGCCTCGGACGTTTCCACTGCCCGACGTCCTCGAACACCGCGCCCTGCGCGACATGCCAGTCGTGCAGCGCCGTCGTGCGCTCCGGGTCGAACAACGCGCCACGGTCGCGCCCGGCCAGCGCCGCGAACGCGACGGGCGTGTAGGGCGGCCGAAATGTCGTGGTGCCCAACGCTTCAATAGGCAGGCCGAGCAGTTCGGCGGTGATACCGGAGGCGATCACCCCTGACGTCTTGCCCTGATCGTGCGCGGTCCCGATCGTGGTGTAACGCTTGATGTGTTCGACCGACCGCATGCCAGCACCGACCGCACGCGCTACGTCCGCGACTGTGGCGTCGCGCTGCACGTCGACGAACTGATCCTGCTCGCGCCCGGGCACCCGCCACAGCACCAGACCCGGGCTGGTCTCGACTGCCGTAACCTCCGGAACCGGCGCCGAACCATCCTCTGGCAGACCAAGTTCGGCCTGCGCCGCCACAGCGGAGTCCCGGCCCTCCCCCAGGCAACCCGCCAGGTCCATGACGCCGTTGGCCGCTCCCGCCACGCTCACCCCAGCGAGGTGCTCGCCAGGGACGAAGCCGCCGAGCGCCCCGTCGTAACGCAGCACACCACGGGCCTGGCTGAACAGGTGAACCGCCGGATTCCAGCCGCCACTGACGAGCAGTGTGTCACACGAAACAGCCTCGCCAGCACCGACATTCACCCCGTCGAAGTCGGCGACCAGGGCATCCGTGACACGATCGTCGCCGCGGGTGCCGGTGACGACCGCGCCCGCCCGCACCGGAATGCCCCTTCGCTCGCACTCGCGCCGCAGCACCTCGGGCACCTGCCCGCGGGCGTCGACCACCATCTCGATCTGCACACCGGCATCGGCGAGATCGAATGCGGCGGCATAGGCGCTGTCGTTGGTGGTGAACACCACCGCAGCGCGCCCAACCATCACGCCGTAGCGGTGCAGGAATGTTCTCGCGCTGTGCGCCAGCATGATTCCCGGCAGATCGTTGTCGGCGAACACGATCGGCCGCTCGTGGGCTCCAGTCGCCACCAGCACGCGCCTGGCGCGAATTCGCCATATCCGCTGACGCGACAGCTTGGCCGGGGCGGCGTTGCCGAGATGGTCGGTGCGTCGCTCGAGGGCCAGCACGAATCCATCGTCGTAGTGACCGAACGCGGTGGTGCGCTGTAGGTGTCGTACTTCGGGATAGGTTGCGAGCTCGGCGACCGCGGCCGCCACCCACTCAGTCGCGGCGGCGCCGTCGATACGGTCGGTGCCGCCGAGCAGCGAGCCCCCGGCCTCGGACTGCTCGTCGACCAGCACCACCCTGGCCCCGGCACGCGCGGCGGTCAGCGCGGCCGTCAGGCCAGCGGGTCCGGCGCCAACGACGAGGACATCGGCATGCGCATGCATTGCGTCGTAGCGCGCGGAGTCCGCGATGTCGGCCAGGCGGCCCTGCCCGGGAATTCCGCGGGCGGCGAGCCCGTCGTGCAGTTCGACCGTCGAGGCCAGCAGCATTGGCTCCGGGAACGGCGCCTCGATCTGCACCAGCCCGCCGGTGTCCTCGGCCCATGCCGCCGAGATGCCACGCGGGCGGCCGAATTTGACGCTCGTCGCGATCTTGTGCACGCCGTGCGCCAGCAGCGCCGAGGCCAGCGTGTCGCCGCGGTGGCCGGTGAAGGTGCGACCGTCGAAGGTGAATTCGTAACGGGTGTCGCGGTCGATGCGGCCGCCTGTTGGGGTGCGGTACGGAGCGGTCATGAGATCACCGTCGGCTCGCCCATGCGGTAGACGCCGTCGAACCGGTAGGTGGAGGTGTCGCGTACGGCGTTGAACCAGCGGCGGCATCCGGCGCTGTGCACCCACCGCTCGGCGAACTTGCCCTTGGGGTTGGCCCGGAAGAACACATAGTGTGCCCACTGCTCGTCAGTCAGTGCGGCCGGGTCATCTGGGTAGGCGATGTGCGCCTGCCCACCGTAGTGGAATTCGATCTCTTCCCGGGGTCCGCACCACGGGCATTCGATAAGTTGCATTGTTGCTCCCGCTTTTGAAGTGTTGGGCGATTCAGTGCGCGACCGCAGCGGCGCCGTGTTCGTCGACTAGGGCCCCTGTGACGAAACGGTCCAGGCTGAACGGAGCCACGTACGGGTGTGGCTTGTCGCGGGCAATGGTGTCGGCCAGGCACCAGCCAATGCCCGGCGTCGCCTTGAATCCACCTGTGCCCCAGCCACAGTTGAGGTACAGGTTGCGATACGGGGTGCGGCCGATGATCGGCGAGGCGTCCGGGGTGACGTCGACGATCCCGCCCCAGGTGCGCAGCAGATGTGCACGCGCGAAGATCGGAAATAGCTCGACGGCCGCGGCCATCTGCCGCTCGATGATGTGGAAGGCGCCGCGCTGCCCATAGCCGTTGTACGAGTCGATACCCGCGCCCATCACCAGCTCGCCCTTGTGCGCCTGTGACACGTAGACGTGCACGGCGTTGGACATCACGATCGTCGGGTGGACGGGTTCGAGGAGCTCGGACACCAGCGCCTGCAGCGGATGGCTCTGCAGGGGCACCCGGAATCCCAGCATGTCGGTGAGGACCGACGTGTGCCCGGCGGCGCACATCGCGACTTGCCCGGCAGCGATGTCACCGAGGGTGGTACGCACGCCGGTCACGCGGTCGCCGTCGGTGACGAACCCTGTGACCTCACACCCCTGCAGGAGATCCACGCCCGCCGCATCGGCTCGACGCGCGAAACCCCAAGCAACATAGTCGTGTTTGGCGATTCCGGCTCGCGGTTGGTAGGTCGCGCCGAGCACCGGGTAGCGGAGGTCGGCCGAGATGTTGACGATCGGGCAGAGCTTCTTGACCTCGTCAGGCTCCAGCCACTGGGCATCGACGCCGTTGAGCACGTTGGCTTCGACGCGACGCACGCTGTCGCGGACGTCCTGCAGGCTGTGCGCGAGGTTCAGCACGCCGCGTTGGCTGAACAGGATCGGGTAGCCGAGGTCGTCCTCGAGGCCCTCCCACAGCTTCAGCGAGTGCTCGTAGATCTGGGAGCTTTCATCCCACAGATAGTTCGACCGGATCAGCGTGGTGTTGCGGGCCATGTTTCCGCCGGCGAGCCAGCCCTTCTCGAGCACCGCGACGTTCGTGATGCCGTGGTTCTTCACGAGGTAATGCGCGGTCGCCAGGCCGTGGCCACCTCCGCCGATGATCACGACGTCATATGACCGCTTCGGCTCAGGATTGCGCCAGAGGAAGTCGGGATGATCGGGCAGGTACGCGCCCGGTGCCTGTGGACTCACGCGGTTCTCCATCGAACAGTCGTCGAACACTGATATATCAGTTGTGGGCCACAGTATGGTACTTTGATACGCGCGGTCAAGGGTCAATCGGACGGGAGACGAACAATGAGCGTGGAACTGGCCGAGACCGGCGAGGGCGCCACTCTGTCCAACGCCGACCTTGCGTATCAGCTCATTCGCGAGCGGCTCATCATGCTCGACATTCGCCCCAGCGAACCGATCAACGACGAGGGCCTGGCCCGCCAGCTGGGGTTAGGTCGCACCCCGGTGCGCGAGGCTCTCAAACGGCTCGAGCGCGATCGGCTGGTCATTGCGTATCCCCGCCGCGGCACGTTCGCCACCACTGTCGACATCACCGATCTGGCGCACATCCAGGAGATCCGCAGGCAGCTAGAGCCCGTCGTGGCCGCCCGAGCCGCGAGCAGCGCCCCGCTGGAAACCCGCGTAAAACTGTCAGAACTCGCCGACGAGATCGCCAAGCTCGACCCAAACGACGACCCGCGTACCCTTTTGCGGCTCGACGCTCGGGTGCATACCGCGATCTACAGGGCATCCGGAAACCCTTATCTGGAGGACGTGCTGGTGTGCCAGGACGCCCACGCGACCCGCATCTGGTGTCTGTTCCTCGACCGGCTGTCCCATGTGGCCGAGCACGTCGTCGAACACGTCGGCCTGTTGCGGGCGATCATCGACGGCGATGCCGATCTGGCGGCCAAGCTGGCTTCCGAACACGTCGTAGGGTTCGAACAAGCCGTGCGCGCGGTCCTCTAACTCTTAGCCCGCAGGCCGTCGAGCACGAAACCGAGATGGCGACGCCACACCGCGTCGTCACCGTTCGACATCGCGATGACTTTCGACATCGCCCCGATCATGGTGGCCAGGTCGCCTGCGTCGAAGTCCGGTCGAAGCACGCCGGCTTCCCTGGCCCGATTCACCACCGACGCCAAGACTCCCCCGGCGCGGCCGCATTCGGCGCCGACATCCACCGGACCAGCGGGTGTGCGAGCGATCGCGTCGTTCATCGAGCGGTTGCGGGCCTGGATGACGAACAGCCCCTCCATGAAGCCGACGAAACCACGCCATGAATCGGGGTCGGCCAGTGCGGCCTCGGCGAGGCGATCGACCTCGGCCACCCAGTCGGGCAAAACCGCGTCGAGCAGTGCCCCGCGATTCGGGAAATGGTTGTACAACGTGCCGATGCTGACGCCGGCCCGGCGCGCGATCTCGTCGAGTGGCACGTCCACGCCGCGCTCGGCGAACAGGTCGGCGGCGGCCGTCATCAATTGTTGACGGTTCCGCAGAGCATCCGCCCGCAATGTCGTCACCAGGCAATTCTAGCTAAGTTGAGGGCAGACTCAAATTCTGGTACTAAGTTGAGTATGACCTCAACTTCTGCTCCTGTGATTCTCGTCCTCGGTGCCGGTCCCGGCCTCGGCATGTCCGTCGCACACCGTTTCGGCAAGGAGGGCTACGCGGTCGCGCTGATCTCCCGCAGCGCCGACCGGCACGCCGACTACCTGAGCTCCCTGGCCGACGCCGGTGTGGACGCTGCGGCGTTCACCGGTGACGCCATGGAGCCGCTCAGCCTGCGTCACGCCGTCGAGGCCGCCCGCGCCCGCTTCGACCGGATCGACGTCGGCTACTACGGCCCCGCAGACTTCGGCTCGCTATTCGGAGACATCACCACGCTGGACGGCGCAGGCGCCGAAGAAGCGCTGCGGGGTGTGGTGCCCGCCGTCGAATTCGCTTCGCTGCTGATTCCCGAACTCACCGAACGCGGCAGCGGCGGGCTCCTGTTCGCAGGCGGCCTGAGCAGCGTGGTCCCGATGCCGGCGCTCGGCGGCCTGGCACTGTTCGCCGCCGCGCTGCGCAACTACGCAATCACCTTGAACACGGCGCTGCAACCGGCGGGCGTCTATGCAGGCACCATCACGATCGGCGGCCTGATCGATCGCGGCGACATTCACCGCACGATGCAGTCCAACCCTGAGCTGTCCGGGAACCTCAACGCCGCCACGTTGAACCCCGACGATCTCGCCGAAACGGTATGGCAGCTCTACACCGAACGCACCGAGGCAGAAGCGGTGATCAACGTGTTGGCGGCCCGACTGCCCGTGGCGTCGTCGCCCGCGCCGGACGCCCGAACCGCGCCGCCAAACCGTCGCTGAACGTCACGTGATCCGGCGGCCGCTTGCCGAGATCGCCAAGACCGACCGACGTAAGCAGACCGTCATCGTTGAAGCCGATCAGCTCGGCCCGCCGCAACGCCCAGACGGGATGTTCGTTGGGCAGATACCACGTGCGGCCCCCGCGAACGACGTGCGCACCCCACCGTGCGGTCAGGAAGTGTTCGAGCGGACCCGAATTCAGCGAATCACCCACCTGTACCTCGACGTAGCTCGATGCCGTGACTCCCCGCCAGCGCAGCGTCGAGGTGTAGGTGCGGCGGTCCCCCTGCTCTCGGTAGCCCATTCGGGCCCACCGATATGGCACGCCGACGATCCACCTGCCCGCCGCCACCATGCCGAGCCGGTTCGTGTCGAGGCTTAGGAACACCACTCCGCGACGCCCCGTTTGGTCCACCGAATACAGCCGGACGTTGGTCTCAAGGAACCTGCCGAAGAGGGACATCTGAAACGGCACGACGCCTACAAAACTGCTGCCTTCGAAGGTGTCCGGCTCGGTGTCCGGCGGATACAGGTGGGCGATGCTCGCCGGCTCGACGGCCCAATGCAGGAAGGACAAGTCCAGCCAGTTCTGCCGCAGAATCCGCGGCCAGGACAGGATCGGTGCCTCGGGCGTCACCAACTCCGCCATGACGACGATCTAGTCGCCGTCCGACTTTTCAGCGCTCGAATCTTCTTCAGGCAGAAGCGCTTCCAGTGCGGAGCCGGTGATCCGCCGGAACGCCCGGCGCGGGCGGTTCGCGTCGAGGATGGCGACCTCCAGCGTCGTCGGCCCCAGCGTGCGAGGCTCCGAGCCGCCGTTGCCGGCGCCCGCCTTCAGCGCGTCGATTGCGATCCTGGCCGCTTCCGAAAGGCTTGCGTTCTCGGTGTAGGAGTCGTTCAGCGCCGTGATGATCGGCTCGGTGGTGCCGCCCATCACTACGAAATGCGGTTCGTCGGCGATCGATCCGTCGTAGGTAATCCGGTACAGCTCAGGCGGTTTGGTTTCGCCGAAGTGGGCGACCTCGGCCACGCACAGCTCGACCTCGTAAGGCTTGGCCTGCTCGGTGAAGATCGTGCCGAGGGTCTGCGCGTACACGTTGGCCAGCTGGCGGCCCGTCACATCACGACGGTCGTAGGCGTAGCCGCGGGTGTCGGCGAACTGGATTCCGCCGCGGCGCAGGTTGTCGAACTCGTTGAACCGGCCGACGGCCGCGAACCCGACGCGGTCGTAGAGCTCGCTGACCTTCTGCAGTGACCGCGACGGGTTCTCTGCGACGAACAGCACGCCGCCGGAGTACGCCAGCGCCACCACGCTGCGGCCGCGGGCGATGCCTTTGCGCGCGAGCTCCGAACGCTCGCGCATCGCCTGCTCGGGCGAGATGAAATATGGAAAGCTCACGAATCTCCCCGCGCATCAGCCGACGGACCGGACGACGTTCGGAATGTGTCTGCGCGCGAACGACTTTCGATCACCTCGCGAGCCAGTTCCGCGATGCGCTCCTCCGGCACCTCCTCGGCAGCCTCGGCGCCGAGGACCACCGCGGTCGGGATAGATGCCGCGGACCAGGTCGGGGCCGCCCGTCGCGGAGTCGTCGTCGGCCGCGTCGTACAGCGCTTCGACGGCCACCCGCAGCGCCGAATCCGCGTCGACCACTCGCGAGTAAAGCTTCTTCATCGAAGATTTGGCGAAGATCGAGCCGGAGCCCACCGACTGGTAGCCCTCTTCCTCGATGTTCCAGCCGCCGGCCGCGTCGAACGACACGATGCGGCCCGCCGCCTGCGGATCCGGGTCGTCGAGGTCGTAGGCCGCCAGAAGCGGCAGCGCGACGAAGCCCTGCAGCGCCGCGCCGAGGTTGCCGCGCACCATGGTCGCCAGCCGGTTCACCTTGCCGCGGAAGGTCAGCGGCACACCTTCCGTCTTCTCGTAGTGCTCGAGTTCGACGGCGTAGAGCCGGGCGAACTCCACAGCGATGGCCGCCGTGCCCGCGATCCCGGTCGCCGTGTAGTCGTCGGTGATGTACACCTTCTGCACGTCGCGGCTGGCGATCATGTTGCCCTGCGTCGAGCGGCGGTCACCGGCGATCAGCACGCCGCCGGGGATATTTCAGCGCGACGATCGTGGTGCCGTGCGGCAGCGCCCCCGAGGGCACCGCATCGACGGGACCCGACCTGTTGACGGGCAGAAGTTCAGGCGCCTGACGGCGCAGCAGTTCGGAAAAGGACGACAAGTCCACAGGGACGGAAGGGGCTCCGGGTAGGGGTGACGGGAAGGCCAGCTGATCGCGGTGCGGCCAGGTCACTGTCCACCCTTCTGGACGTACGCGCGGACGAAGTCTTCGGCGTTCTCCTCGAGAACGTCGTCGATCTCGTCGAGCAGGTCGTCGGTCTCCTCGGCCAGCTTCTCGCGACGCTCTTGCCCGGCGGCCGTGCTGCCGGTGAGGTCATCGTCCTCGCCGCCACCACCGCCACGCTTGGTCTGCTCCTGAGCCATCGCTGCCTCCTGCGTATGTCATCAGCGGGTTCACAGCTGCCCGCCGGTTACTCCACACTACCGGTCAACGCCCGGATTGCCTGGGATAGTGCGCTCAGGTCGTTAGCTGCTCCACCAGTTCGGCGGCGGTGTCCACAGAGTCCAGCAGGGCTCCGACATGCGCCTTGCTGCCGCGCAGCGGCTCCAGCGTTGGAATCCGGACGAGCGAATCGCCGCCAAGATCGAAGATCACCGAGTCCCAGCTGGCGGCGGCGATGTCGGCGCCGAACCGGCGCAGGCACTCGCCGCGGAAATACGCGCGAGTGTCGGTCGGCGGGCTGTCCACCGCGTCGATCACCTGCTGCTCGGTGACCAGCCGCTTCATCGAACCCCGCGCCACCAGCCGGTTGTACAGGCCCTTGTCCAGCCGCACATCGGAGTACTGCAGGTCCACCAGGTGCAGCCGCGGCGCCGACCAGCCGAGGTTCTCCCGGTGGCGAAAACCCTCCAGCAGCCGCAGCTTCGCCGGCCAGTCCAACAGCTCGGCGCACTCCATCGGATCGCGCTCGAGAAGGTCGAGCACGTTCGCCCAGGTTTCGACGACGTGGGCGGCGCGTGGATCGGGATCGCGGCTGTCCACCAGCTTGGCCACCCGGTCCAGGTAAATCCGTTGCAGCGCAAGGGCGGTCAACTCGCGGCCGTCGGCCAATGCGACCGTGGCGCGCAGCGACGGGTCGCGGCTGATCACATGCACGGCGTGCACCGGCCGGGCCAGCGCCAGGTCGGTGAGGTCCATGCCCTCTTCGATCAGATCCAGCACCAGCGCGGTGGCACCCAGCTTGAGATACGTCGACGTCTCGGCGAGGTTCGCATCGCCGATGATGACGTGCAGCCGCCGGTACTTGTCGGCGTCGGCGTGCGGCTCGTCGCGGGTGTTGATGATGCCGCGCTTGAGCGTCGTCTCCAGGCCGACCTCGACCTCGATGTAGTCGGAGCGCTGCGACAGCTGGAATCCGGGCTCGTCGCCGGACGGGCCGATGCCGACCCGGCCGGAGCCGGTGATCACCTGGCGCGACACCAGATGCGGCGTCAGACCCGCGATCACCGCGGAGAACGGCGTCTGACGTGACATCAGATAGTTCTCGTGCGACCCGTAGGACGCGCCCTTGCCGTCCACGTTGTTCTTGTAGAGCTGCAGCTTGGCCGCGCCGGGCACGCTGGCGACGTGGCGCGCGGCGGCCTCCATCACGCGTTCGCCGGCCTTGTCCCAGATCACCGCGTCCATCGGGTCCGTGCACTCGGGCGCGGAGTACTCAGGGTGAGCGTGGTCGACGTACAAGCCGGGCGCCGTTGGTCAGGATCATGTTGGCCGCACCGACCTCGTCGGCGTCCACCACCGGCGGCGGGCCCGCCGACCGGCTCAGGTCGAACCCGCGGGCATCGCGCAGCGGCGACTCCACCTCGTAATCCCACCGGGTGCGCTTGGCGCGCTGAATCCCGGCGGCGGCCGCATACGCCAGCACCGCCTGCGTGGACGTCAGGATCGGATTCGCGGTCGGGTCGGACGGCGACGAGATGCCGTACTCGACCTCGGTTCCGATAATCCGTTGCATGTGCCAAGCCTAGGGGACGCCGCGCAGTAGCCTGCGACCGTGCCATCAGAGCAGGACCAGCGCGACGCGGCGGCGTGCCAGTTCGTGGTCGCCCGGGCGGCGATCCAGCTGACGTCGTCACCGGACCGGCGGGCCATGCATGATTGACGCGCCGCAGCGACGGGCCGCCGACGCGTGGTTCCTTGATCGTGGTCTGCCCGCGGTGCTGAGGCCCGGTGCCCTGGTTCGCCGGCTATGGCCACGGTCGGCGCCGGCGTTGGCCGGGTTCGCGGTCTTCATGGCCAACTCCGCACTCGTCGTGGCCATGACCGGCAAGCACACCATCGATATCGACGGCCATCCGAACCGAACGGAATGGTTCGTCCTGGCGCTGCTCATCTTTGTGCTGCCCATCGCGGCGGTGGTCGGCTGGCTCGTTTCGCGCATCTCCACGGTGCGTGGCCGCAGCGTCGCGGCGACCGTTGCGGTGACTATCGCGATCGCAGGTGGCATCCTCGGCGGCCCCAGCCCTCGGATACTGGTGGACCTCATTTTGGAAGGCGTCGTGTTCGCCGCGATCCTGGCGCTGACCGCGTGCGGCGCAGGCTCGATCATGAGCTGGGCTGCGCAGATGACGATGTCGAACCTTGCCGCGGTGGGTTCGTTGACGGCCCGCGCCCTGCCGCTGCTATTGCTGACGTTTCTGGTCTTCTTCAATTCCCCTGTCTGGCTGATGGCGTCCACGATCTCGCGTCCGCGCTTGTGGCTGGCCCTGATGTTCCTCGTCGTGATCGCGGCGGCGTTCGTGGTGTCCGTCACCGCCGACCGAGTCAGGCCGATCATGGAGGCTGGCGACCCGGCCGACCACCACGCAGTTCGACTGGCAGGCACACCGTTCGAGACGATGCCGGAACCCGCAAGTGTCCGTCCGTTGAGCCGCATCGAGCGGCTCAACGTCCTGTTCGTGGTCGCCGCATCGCAACTCAGCCAGATCTTGATCATTGCGACGATGGTCTCCCTGCTCTTCTTGATCCTCGGCCTCATCCTGCTGTCCCCCGAATTGCTTGCGGCGTGGACGCGCAACGGACGCAGCGACGGCACCGTGCTCGGCATGACGATCCCGGTACCGGATTCGCTGATCCAGATCACGTTCTTCCTCGGTGCACTGACGTTCATGTACATCAGCGCAAGGACCGTCAGCGACACCGAATATCGGACCCGGTTCTTCGACCCGCTCATCGACGACCTGCGGCTCACATTGAGGGCCCGCAATCGTTACCGCGCCGCGGTATCGGCGCGGTGAGCGGTCACCGCGGTCGCAATCGCGCACAATGTTGCCCGTGTCCGACATTCGACAGGTGCACGAGTGGTTCTTGCATCGCGGGCTGCCATTGGTGCTAACCCGGCGCGTCCGGTCCCGTGCGCTGATCGAGCGCTCTGCGCCGATGGTCAGCGGCGTGGGTGCGGTGATATCGCTGACGATGATGCTGGCCGAACTCACCGACGGCGATCCCGATTTCGGCTATGTGACCCGGCTCGGCGTATTGACACTGCTGCTGATCGCCGCGCCGTTCGCGCTGTATCTGCTGCATGAGTCCGGCACCACGCTCGGGGAAGCGGGCAGACGATCGGCGGCTCTGCTCGTCATGGCGCTGTTCGTATTCGGTCTCCCGTTCGCCGCCAGCGGGTTTTCGGGCATCGCGGCGGCCGAGGCCTTCGGCCTCGCCATCGTCGCGGTGCTGGCGATCTGGCTGACCTACGTCGGGTTCGGCTCGATCGCCTTGTGGGCCTTCCGCTTTGCCTGGGTGCAACTGGGTGCACTCGGCACGTTGATGAGCCGCGCTTTGCCTCTACTGATGATTACCGTGGTGGTGTATTTCACCGGCGAGCTGTGGCAGCTGGCGGCCCGAATGTCACGCCAAAGACTGTGGCAGACAATTGGATTCCTCGCTGTTGTGGCCATCGTATTCGTGATCACAACAATTCGTGACGAGGTGCGTGCACTGCGAGATGATCGCGCCGAGCAGTCGGATCCTGCCAAGCTGCTCGAGGACACACCTCTCGCGGCCCAGCCCGGCCACCAGCCGGTGCGCACCCCACTGTCACTGGCCGAACAGGTCAACGTCGTCGCAGTGATGGTGGTGTCGCAAGCAATTCAGGTGGTCTTCTTCACCGCGGGGCTGTTCGCGTTCTTCCTCGCGCTGGGCATCGTTGCCGTGCCCGATGACGTGGCCGTGCTGTGGTCCGCGGAGGAAACCTGTCCGGTAGGTGAACCACCGTGCCCAGGAACATGGTTCGGCATCCATGTGCCGGTACCCCAAACCATCGTGCACGTGTCGCTTTTCGTGGCCGTGCTATCCGGCTTGTACTTCACCGTGAGCACAAGCGTTGACCCGATTTATCGGGAGCGGTTCTTTGACCCCCTGATCTCCGACGTGGCCGTGAGCCTTGCAGGCCGCGACGCGTACCTCGAACTGGAAAGGGGCCACACCTGATGGCTGACGCGAGTCGAAACCCTGCAGCCGATGTGTTCGGGAAGCGGTACGGCGAAGTGCTTCTGGTACACATCGGCGAATCGGGGCCGGAGGCAACCGTGTACAACACGTTTCCCCTCAACGACTGTCCGGACGAGCTGTGGTCGAAGTTGGACGCGAAGGCCATCGCCGCCGAGAACAACGCCGCGGCGGCGCTTCTCAACGGTCCTCGCTACTGGCTGATGAGCAGCATCGAGAAGGCGGCCACGAGCGCACCGGACACCAAGACGTTCGGCGGCATCGAGATGATCAAGCAGGCGACGGTCGTGCTGTCGTCGATGAATCCCGCGCCCTATAGCGTCAACGAGGTCGACCGCAAGGCCGTGTTCAATTTCGACGCGGGCAGACCGGTTTTCGAGCTCGTCGACCTCGACGGGCGGCGCTGGGTCATGCAGACCTGGAGTCAGACCGTCGACGCGGGCCTGTCCTTGGACGACCTGTCTGGCCTCGCAGCCCGGCTCACGCTGCCCGACGGGTGGAGCTATCAGACACGCACGCTCACGAGCCCACTGCGGGTGGACACCTCGACGCGCAAGGCCCACGTCACTCAGGACGACTTCGCCAACAGCTACTCGCTTCAGAGCTTGTAGCCGATGGCGCGCAGCAGGCCGTGGCGCGCCTTCACGTCATCGTCGGTTTCCACCCCAAGGGGCGGCTCTCCGTCGACCACACCGACGATGCTACGGCCACGAGGCGTCACCGCGACCAACACATCGACCGGATTCGCTGTGGCGCAATAGATCGAGCAGACCTCAGGCACGGCCTTGATCGGGTTGAGGATGTTGACCGGAAAGCCCTCGCGCATGAAGATCACGAAGCAGTGCCCCGCGGCGATGGCCAGCGCATTGCGGGTCGCGAGTTCGACGAGTTCAGCATCGTTACCGCTGCGACGAACCAACCGCGGCCCCGATGCCTCGCAAAACGCCAGCCCGAACCGCAGCGATCCACCCACCCCGACCAGTGCCTCGTGCAGGTCCTCGACCGTCTTGATGAAGTGCGCCTGCCCGATCACGACGTTGAGATCGTCTGGCTTGTCTACGGGCACGATGTCCCAGGAAATCGACGGAGTTGTCATACGCCAATGCTGCCACCGGAATGCTCATAAACAGACGCAAAAGCCCCCGAATCTTGGCGATTTCGGGGACTTTTGCGTTTGTTCGCGAAGGAACTAGAGGTACTGACCCAGGTTCGACTCGGTGTCGATGGCCCGCGAAGCGCTCGACGACTTGCCGGTGACCAGCGTGCGGATGTACACGATCCGCTCGCCTTTCTTGCCCGAAATCCGCGCCCAGTCATCGGGATTGGTGGTGTTGGGCAGATCCTCGTTCTCAGCGAACTCGTCGACGATCGAGTCGAGCAGGTGCTGGATGCGCAGACCCGGCTGACCGGTCTCCAACACCGCCTTGATCGCGTTCTTCTTCGCCCGGTCGACCACGTTCTGGATCATCGCACCGGAGTTGAAGTCCTTGAAGTACATGACTTCCTTGTCACCGTTGGCGTAGGTGACCTCCAGGAACCGGTTGTCGTCGATCTCGGCATACATCCGGTCAACGACCTTCTCGATCATCGCCTTGATGCAGGCCGTGCGATCGCCGCCGAACTCGGCGATATCGTCGGCGTGCACAGGCAGAACCTCAGTCAGGTACTTGGAGAAGATGTCCTGTGCCGCTTCGGCATCCGGCCGCTCGATCTTGATCTTGACGTCCAGTCGGCCGGGCCGCAGGATCGCCGGATCGATCATGTCCTCGCGGTTGGAGGCGCCGATCACGATCACGTTCTCCAGACCCTCGACACCGTCGATCTCGGACAGCAGCTGCGGGACCACGGTCGTCTCGACGTCCGAGCTCACGCCCGTGCCGCGGGTACGGAAGATCGAGTCCATCTCGTCGAAGAACACGATCACCGGTGTGCCCTCAGACGCCTTCTCCCTGGCGCGCTGGAAGATCAGCCTGATGTGGCGCTCGGTCTCGCCGACGAACTTGTTCAGCAGCTCCGGGCCCTTGATGTTGAGAAAGTACGACTTCGCCTCCCGCGCGTCGTCGCCACGGACCTCGGCCATCTTCTTGGCCAGCGAGTTGGCCACCGCCTTGGCGATCAGCGTCTTGCCGCACCCTGGCGGGCCGTACAACAGCACACCCTTGGGCGGACGCAGCGAGTACTCCCGGTAAAGCTCCTTGTGCAGGAACGGCAGTTCGACGGCGTCGCGGATCTGCTCGATCTGGCGGCTCAGGCCGCCGATGTCGAGGTAGCTGACGTCGGGAACCTCTTCGAGGACCAGATCCTCGACCTCGGCCTTGGGGATGCGCTCGAACGCGTACCCGGCCTTGGTGTCCACCAGCAGCGAGTCGCCGGGGCGTAACTTGCGCGGCCGCAGGTCGTCGTCGACTTCGTCGTCGTAGCCGTCGGGCAGGTGATCGCCTGCCACCAACGGCTCGGCCAGCCAGACGATGCGCTCCTCGTCGGCGTGACCGACCACCAGCGCGCGATGTCCGTCGGCGAGAATCTCGCGCAGAGTGGATGATCTCACCGACGGCCTCGAAGTTGCCGGCCTCGACGACAGTGAGCGCCTCGTTGAGGCGCACGGTCTGGCCCTGCTTGAGCGTCTTGGTGTCGATGTTCGGCGAGCACGTCAGGCGCATTTTGCGGCCGGAGGTGAACACGTCGACGGTGTCGTCGTCTTGCACGGAAAGGAGCACGCCATAGCCGCTCGGCGGCTGACCCAGCCGGTCGACCTCCTCGCGGAGCGCCAGCAACTGCTGACGGGCCTCCTTGAGCGTTTCCATCAGCTTCGCGTTACGGGCGGCAAGCGAGTCGATCCGCGCCTCTAGCTGGTGCACATCGCGGGCGCTGCGCAGTCCACTTTGCGGACCCACCGCGTTCTCCAGCTGCTCGCGCAGTACTGCGGCTTCACGACGCAGCTCCTCCAACTCGGCGGCCTCATCGCTGGACATCGGTGTTCCGAACGCTTCAGAACGCTCTGACTCATTCATGTGGCGCCCCTTCCCGCACCGGAAGTTGGTGCAGTAACAACTTCAACGCTACCGGCGATTCAGCCTTTGTGTGCGGTGTAGGAATTCGACACACCAGCAACACTTGTTAACCTCTCTGGTGAGTTGGGCCGATCGAAAGGACAACCGTGACCCTGAAAACCCTCGTTACCGGCGTGGCAGCAGCCGCTCTGGTGGCCGGTGCGGCAGTAGGTGTGACTTCCGTTGCATCTCCCGCCGTGTCGTCTACCCCGGCCGTGCAACCGGTCGTGTGGGACATTCCGATGCCGCAGGCACCGGCGCCAGACTTGCAGGCCCCGCTCTTACAGACGCTGCAGGCCCTCGCAGGGGGCGGCTCGTTCAGCGGTAAGGCGTCCTACATCCAGGGCGGTATCGGCCGAATTGAAGGCATCGCCGCCGACCGGGCCTACAACCGGGCGGCCGCGGAGGGCAAATTCCCTCTGACCTTCAACATCGCCAACATCGACCAGGAGAATGGCGTCGCCAGCGCCGACGTCACCGCAACGTCTGCTCTTGGGACAACCGCCACCCAGAACGTCCAGTTCGTGGCAGGCCCCAGCCCCACGGGCTGGCAGATAGGCAAGGCCTCCGCCCTGAACTTGCTCTCGGCGGCCAGCTGATCGACCAACCGAGTGCATCGCACCTTTGCTGCAGTCCTGAGCGCCGTCACAATAGTGGCGGCGCTCGGGCTTAGCGGCTGTAGTGATGCCACGAGCTCCGCACCGAGCCCGACTCCCGTTCCCCTCACCAAGCCTCCGACTGTTCCGCCGTCGCCGACCGATACTGGGGCGCCATTGCCGTCACCGACCGCGCTGACCGACGTGATGGGCCGGCTCGCCGACCCCGCCATCCCCGGCACGGACAAGGTCGTTCTGGTGCAAGACGGCACGCCGGCCGACGCTGCGGTACTGGACAGGTTTGCAAAGGCGCTGCACGACAGCGGGTACGCGCCGTTGACCTTCGAGGCCCGCGATCTCACGTGGGCGCAGGACCAAACGGGCAACGTGATCGCCAACATCACCATCAACGCCGCCAACCCGCAGGACACCGGCCGCGACTTGAGTTTTCCGATGGAGTTCAGCCCGCAGGGTGACACGTGGCAGCTGACCCGGCAGACGGCGGACTTGCTGCTCCAGGTCGGCCAGCAGCCAACGACCACGCCAACCCCCTGAGCACGTCGGCGTGTGGATCGGCTGGCTGGAGTTCGACCTGCTGCTCGGTGATGTGCGCTCGCTGAAGCAGAAGCGCTCCGCCATCCGTCCGCTGATCGCCGAGTTGCAGCGCAGATTCGCGGTGTCCGCGGCCGAGACGGGAGCCCAGGACCTGCACCGCCGCGCCACCGTCGGGATGGCGGTGGTGTCAGCCGATCGAGGGCACGTCATCGACGTGCTCGACGCCGCCGAGCGCTTGGTGGCATCGCGTCCGGAGATCGAATTGCTTTCCGCCCGCAGAGGACTGCGGCGCAGCAGCGACGACTAGACGCTGCCGCCGAGCTGACGCTTGCGCCGCAGCGGCATCGGCGCAACCGCGCCAGGTGCCAATTTGCGCACGCTGATCAGAAACGCCGTGTGCCCGCGCATCGTGTGTTGTGGGCGCACCGCGAGGCCGACGACATGCCAACCGCGTTGCATGCTCTCCCAGGCGCGCGGCTCGGTCCAGCACTGCTGCTCGCGCAACGCTTCCACTGTGCGCGACAGCTGCGTGACGGTGGCAACGTAGATCATCAGCACCCCGCCTGCGACAAGCGCATTGGCGACGACGTCGAGAACCTCCCACGGCGCCAGCATGTCGAGCACCACGCGGTCCACTTCCGGACCGGCGTAGTCGGCGACGTCGGCAATGACCAGATCCCAGTTGGCAGGACGCTCACCGAAGAACGTCGCGACATTTCGGGCGGCGTGCTCGGCGTGGTCTTCGCGTACGTCGTAGGACGTCACCCGTCCCTCGGGCCCAACGGCGCGCAGCAGCGAGCACGTCAGCGCCCCGGAACCGGCGCCGGCCTCCAGCACCCGAGCGCCAGGGAAGATGTCACCCTCGTGCACGATCTGGGCGGCGTCCTTGGGGTAGACCACCTGTGCGCCGCGCGGCATCGACATCACGTAGTCGACGAGCAGCGGCCGCAGCACGAGGAACTGGTCGCCGCTGGTCGACTTGACCACACTGCCCTCGGGCAGCCCGATGACGGTGTCGAGCGCGATGATGCCGCGATGGGTGTGGAACTCCCCGCCTGGCGTCAGCAGCATCGTGTAGTGCCTGCCCTTCGCGTCGGTGAGCTGCACGCGATCACCGACTTCGAACGGACCAGTCCTTGGCACAGCTGATCAGCCTGCCAGCAGACGCGCCGGGAGGGGTCCTCGGGGTTGTCGGAGTGTGGTCATACGCTGGGTTTCATGAGCGACGAGCCGGCCCCGCAGGTCCGGCGTCCGGCTTTGTCTCCGTCGCGGGCCAGCGACTTCAAGCAGTGCCCGCTGCTGTACCGGTTCCGCGCGATCGACCGGCTACCGGAACCGGCCTCGACGGCGCAGGTGCGCGGATCGGTGGTCCATGCCGCCTTGGAGCAGCTCTATGCGTTGCCCGCCGCCGAACGTGGCCCCGACACCGCGATGACGCTCGTCGACCCTGCGTGGGAGCGGATCGTCGCGGCACAGCCTGAACTGGCCGCCGAGATCGAACCGGCCCTGCGGGCCGAGCTGCTCGAGGAGGCCAAGGCGCTGCTGTCGGGCTATTACCGGCTCGAGGACCCCACCCGATTCGACCCGGAGAGCTGCGAGCAGCGCGTCGAAGTCGAGCTCGAGGACGGCACGCTGCTGCGCGGTTTCGTCGATCGCATCGACGTCGCGCCGACTGGCGAGCTGCGCGTGGTCGACTACAAGACCGGCAAGGCGCCGCCGGAGGCGCGGGCACTGGCCGAATTCAAGGCCATGTTCCAGATGAAGTTCTACGCGGTCGCGCTGCTGCGGTCTCGGGGTGTGCTGCCCGCCCGGCTGCGGCTGATATATCTGTCCGACGGTCAAGTGCTCGACTACACGCCCGATCTCGACGAGCTGTTGCGGTTCGAGAAGACCTTGATGGCGATCTGGCGGGCCATCCAATCCGCCGGCGCCACAGGCGATTTCAGGCCGCACCCGTCGCGGCTGTGCGACTGGTGCGCCCACCACTCCCACTGCCCGGTGTTCGGCGGCACTCCCCCGCCGTACCCCGGTTGGCCGCAGGCGCCCGACGAGGGTGACGATGACACGGTGTTGCACACCTCGGAGCCTGCTGCGTGATCGACTGCCTCTACCGTCGGCTGTCCGCCGAAGGGGACTTCCTGGGGGCACCTCCCACGCGAAGCGTAGGGGGAGTTTTCGACTCCACCGACGGCACCCGCAGCAACTGGGACCCCGAAATCCAGCACGGCTCACCGCCACTCGCGCTGATGACCAGGCTCATCGAGGAGCTTGCGGCGGATTCCGGATTGCGCGTCGGGCGGCTGACTCTGGACATCCTCGGCGCGATCCCCGTCGCACCGGTGCGGGTTCGGGCATGGGTGCAGCGCCCGGGATCACGCATCTCCATGATGGCCGCCGAGATGTCGGCTCCACGTCCCGACGGCGCCGAGCGCACGGTCGCCCGCGTCACGGCGTGGCTGCTGGCGACCAGCGACACCACGGATGCTGCAACCGACCGCTATCCCCCGCTCGTCGAAGGCGAGGCAGCCCCGGTGCCGCACAGCTGGGTGGGCGCCAAGGGTTACCTCGAGACGGTGAGCTGGCGGAAGCAACGAATCGCCGAGGGCGAATCGAATGTGGCCTGGCTCAGCCCGCTGGTGCCTCTGGTGGATTCCGAGGACATGACGGACCTGCAGCGGCTGGCGATGGTGGCCGACTCGTCCAACGGCGTCGGGATGGCACTGGACCCGGAGAAGTTCGTGTTCATGAACACCGACACCGCCGTGCACCTGCACCGGTTACCCGCAGGCAACGACTTCGGACTGCGCGCCCGCGGATCGATCGGCCCCGACGGTATCGGTGTCACAACCGCGGAAGTCTTTGACCGCCAAGGATTCATCGGCGTCGTGGCGCAGACGCTGCTGGTGCAACGGCGCCCCTAACCGGATCTCTGCCGCGAGACTGCGGAGAGATCGCGTTATCGTCCGAGATCGCGATCTGGCAGCGGTTTCGGCGACGGGTGTATGTGTTTGCGTCTATATAGATAACATGCAATACTGCGGTCATGGACGTCTTCGAAGCGGTCGCCGAACCGAGCCGGCGCGCGCTGCTCGATGCACTCCTCGACGGTGAGCGCACCGCAGGCGAACTCGTCGAGTCCCTCCCCGCCCTGACGCAGCCAACGGTGTCGCGCCACCTACGGGTGCTGCGCGAAGTGGGGCTCGTCGAGGTTCGCCCCGACGCCCAGCGCCGGATCTACGCACTACGCGCCGACGGGCTGGTCGCGATCGATGACTGGATCGACCGTTACCGCCGCTACTGGGCCGATCATCTCGATGCCCTCGAGCGGCATCTGCAACGCAAGCACGAGGAGTCGCGATGAGTGAACGCAATGGGCGGCTGACGGTCGACGGTGACCGCGCGGTGCTGAACTTCGAACGCCGCCTGCCCTTTCCGATCGACGTCGTCTGGTCGGCCATCACCGATCCGGGCGAACGCGAGCAGTGGTTCGGCGAGACGACGATCGACGCACGCGAGGGCGGGTTGATCGAAATGGTCGCGACCGGTCCGCCACTGCCGCCCGAACGCAAGCGGATGACGGGCCGCATCCTCGTCTGGGACCCACCCAATGTTCTCGAACACGAATGGAAGCAGCCGATCGTCGAGGACGGGGTGGTGCGCTACGAACTGACCGCCGACGGAGACGGCACCGTGCTTCGCTTCACTCATCGCGGCCTCGGCGTGCGCAACGCGACCGGGTTCCTTGGCGGAACTCACGCCTACCTGGATCGCCTGGAGGCCTATCTGTCCGGCAGCGAATTGCCGGATTGGACGATGCGACGCCAGGAAGTCAATCAAGCACAATTGGAGACGAATTAGCATGACACACAATGGTTCTCATGTTGCCGCCCCTGCTGTGGCGATCGCCTACCACTCCGGGTTTGGGCACACCGCGGTGCTGGCGGACGCGGTTGCCGCCGGTGCCGGCGAGGCCGGGGCCGACGTGACGGTCATCGCCGTCGACCGAATGACCGACACGGACTGGGACATCCTCGACGCCGCGGACGGCATCGTGTTCGGCAGCGCGACGTACATGGGCAACGTGTCGGCAGGGTTTCAGACGTTCGCCGAACAGACCGGACGTCGGTGCCTGAACGGGACATGGCGCGACAAGATCGCGGCCGGATTCACCAATTCCGGAGCCAAGAGCGGCGACAAACTCAACACCCTGGTGTCGTTGGCGGTGTTCGCCGCCCAGCACCACATGCATTGGGTCAGCCTGGGTCTTGGCGCGGGCTGGAACAGTGCGGCCGGCAGCGAGAACGACCTCAACCGCCTCGGCTTCTGGCTGGGCGCGGCTGCGCAGACCGATGTGGACGCCAACTCCGACCAGGTGCACCCGTCAGATGTGCAGACGTGCCGCCACCTCGGCTACCGAGTCGCGATGGTCACGCGGCAGCTCAACATCGGTCGGTCCGCTAGTCCAGCGGCTTCATTTCCTCCAGCATCGTCGGCACCAGCTCGCTGACGGTCGGGTGGATATGCATGGTGTGTGTCAACGTCGTGTAGGGAGCCCCGGCGGACATCACGTCAAGAATGGAATGGATCACCTCGTCGCCGCCGACGCCGAGGATGGCCGCGCCGAGGATCTTACCGTTCTCGGCGTCGACCACGACCTTCATAAATCCTTGTGTCTCACCCTTTTCCACCGCACGCCCGACCCGGGTCATCGGGCGAAAGCCGACGAGGGCCTTGCGGCCGGACTTCCGGACCTCGTCGACAGTCTTGCCTGCACGGCCGAGTGGCGGGTCGATGTATAACGCGTAGGTGGGGATCCGGTCGCTGACTTTCCTCGGCTCGTTGTCGAGCAGGTTGGCCGCAACGATCTCGAAGTCGTTGTACGAGGTATGGGTGAAAGCGCCGCGGCCGTTGCAGTCGCCCATCGCCCAGATGTGATCGACATTGGTGCGCAGCTGGTCATCGACGGCGATGAAGCCGCGGCGGTCGGTCTCCACCCCGGCTTCGTCGAGACCGAGGTCGTCGGTGTTGGGTTGTCGGCCCACGGCCATGAGTAGATGCGTGCCGGTGATCGGCTCGGCACCCTCGGCTGGCACAACTTGAAAGCCGCTGTCACGCTTGGTGAATTGAATTGCGGTGGCGTCGACCACCACGTCGATGCCTTCGCCTTCAAGGATTTCCTTGATGGTCGCCGAGACGTCCTCGTCCTCGCGCGGGGTCAGCCGCGGGCCCCTTTCGATCACCGTCACTCCGGCACCGAACCGGCGATACATCTGGGCGAACTCCAGGGCGATGTAGCTGCCGCCGATGATCACCAGATGTTCTGGGACGGTGTCGAGTTCGAGTATGCCCACGTTCGTCATGTAGTCGATGTCCGCCAGGCCGGGGATGTCCGGCGCCACCGCACGCCCGCCGACGTTGAGGAAGATCTTGTCGGCTTCCAGCAGCCGGTCGTCGACGCGAATGGTGTGCGGGCTTTCGAAACGGGCGTGGCCGCGGATGAAGGTACAGCCCTTCATCCCCTGCAGCCACGACTCGAGCCCCCGGCGGTCGTCCCCGGAGACCTTGTCCTTGCGCGCTTTGACTTTGGCCATGTCGACGGTGATGTCGCCCGTGCCGATGCCGTAGTCGGCGCCGCGACGGGCCAGGTGCGCGGCATGCGCGCTTGCCACAAGGGTTTTGGTGGGGATGCAACCGTAGTTCACGCACGTGCCGCCCGCCAGCTTGCGTTCGATGACCGCCACAGTCTGTCCGGCGTCCGTCAACCTGCCCGCCAGCGGCGGGCCAGCCTGACCTGCGCCGACGATGATCGCGTCGAATTTCTCTGCCACCGTGTGCCGTTCAGACGAGGCTGACGAGGAACGCGACCAGGAATCCACCACCGACGGCGATGACGTCCTCCAGGAATGCGCCCGGCCGGTCACGTCCGTCGTTGGCCGCAGTCAGACGCTGCCGGGCCGCGGCACCGGCGAGTGTGCCCAGCACCGCACCGACGATTCCTGCGCCGGTGGCGCTGAAGGTGTGGAAGAAGGCGCTGCCGATGACCGCGCCCGCGAAGGCGCCAATGATGATGCGGGTGAGGAACTGGGGCGTTGTCTTGCGGCTCGGTGTCTTGGGCAGCTGATCGGTGACCAACTCGACCAGCAGGAAGATGGTCAGCACAGTGACGGTGATGGGATGAGCCACCCACTCTGACCACTTACCGTCGACGTCGATCCAGCCCAGGTACGCACCCCAGGCCACCACCGCCGGAGCCGTCAGTGCGCGCAGACCGGCGATCACACCGATCAGCAGAGCGAGCAAGATAACGAGGACCTGCGTCATGACGACCTCCCGACCGGTGAAACGACATCCGGACGCTAACACGCACTGCGCAAATGATCCGGCCGAATCAGAAGCGGCAGAACCGGATGTCAGAAGCCAGGATCGCCTTGGCGCCGATCGCTGCGATCTCGTCCATGATGGCGTTGACGTCTCGACGCGGAACCAGCGCGCGCACCGCGACCCACGCCGGATCGGCCAGTGGCGCGATCGTCGGTGATTCCAGGCCGGGCGTGACCGCAGTAGCGTCGTCAAGCACGCTGCGCGGGCAGTCGTAGTCCAGCATCAGATACTGCTGGCCGAACACCACACCCTGCACCCGACCCGAAAGCTGGTCACGCACTGCGGCGTTCTCGTCGCCGGCGTTGTCGCGTTCGATAAGCACGGCCTCTGAGTCGCATAGCGATTCGCCGAACGGCACCAGGTCGTGCAATCCGAGGGTGCGACCAGAGCCGACCACGTCGGCGATCGCATCGGCCACCCCGAGCTGAACCGAAATCTCGACGGCACCGTCGAGGCGGATCACCGTTGCTTCAATCCCGCGTGTCGCCAAGTCTTTTCGCACCAGATTGGGGAACGCCGTCGCGATCCGCCTGCCCGCGAGGTCCTCGACGCGCCATTGCCGCCCGGCCGGCGCGGCGTAGCGGAAGGTCGACGAGCCGAATCCGAGTGCAAGCCGCTCGCGGACGGGCGCGTCGGACTCAGCGGCCAGATCGCGACCGGTGATGCCGAGGTCAAGCTGTCCCGACCCGACGTAGATGGCGATGTCCTTGGGCCGCAGAAAGAAGAATTCGACGTTGTTGACCGGGTCGATGACGGTCAGATCCTTGGGGTCGGTGCGCCGCCGGTATCCGGCCTCCGACAGGATTTCGGCGGCCGGTTCGGAGAGCGTGCCCTTGTTGGGCACCGCGACCCTGAGGTTTCCGTTCATAGCTTCGCGTAGACGTTGTCGAGGGTCAGGCCGCGGGAGATCATCAGCACCTGCGTCCAGTACAGCAACTGGCTGATCTCCTCGGCCAGGGCGTCGTCGCTCTCGTGTTCGGCGGCCAGCCACACTTCGCCGGCCTCTTCGAGAATCTTCTTGCCCAGCCCGTGCACGCCGCCGTCGAGCGCGGCGACGGTGCCGCTGCCCGCAGGTCTGGTGCGCGCCTTGTCAGTCAGTTCGGCGAACAAGGCATCGAAGGTCTTCACGGCGAGAAATTGTCCCATGAGGCGTCGAAAATACCGTGACCGGCCGCGTGAATGCCACGCAATAATGAGGACGTGACGGGGCCACTCGGGTACGACGCCGACGGTTTGCATGCGTTTGCGGCGGCCTGTGAGCAGCATGCGCTGGACGTCTGTGTGCACGACCAACCAGCACTGCCTGCAACCGGCTACCAATCCACCATCGAGGCGGTATCCGGGCTGCATACGGCGACCTCAACCACCGGGGATGTGCTGTCAGCGCGGATCCGTTCGACTGCGTCGGCCATATCGTCCGCGGCGCGCCGCTACTCGCAGACCGAGAATTCGTCGACCGATGCCCTCATGGCGAGCATGGACACAGACATGTCGTGATGGCTCCGTCCGCGCCGGCCCCGCTCCCGACACTTACGTTGTCCCAGATTCAGGCCTGGGATACCGACCACCTAGAGACAGCGGCGACGCATTGGACGGCGACGGCTGCCCGGTGGCGTGCCGGTTTTACCGCAGTCAGTTCCGGCATCGACAGGCCCGGCGGCACCGTGTGGGAAGGAGCATCGGCCGAGACCGCGTCCGCACGCGGCGAACGCGACCGAGTGCAAGTTCTCGGTCTCGTCGACCGACTGCGTGAAGCGTCGACGATCGCGCGCACTGGAGCCGCTGACATGGCGGCAGCGAAGTCGCGCACGATGGCATCAATTGACAACGCTCAACGAGCAGGTTTTGTTGTCTCCGAAGACCTTTCGGTCCGCGATCCGCTCACAGTTCATTCCAGACCGATGCGACTGATCCGCGATACGCAAGGTCAAGCCTTCGCAGCCGACATCCGTGCGCAGTCGACGATTCTCGCAGCGACCGACCAATCCGTCACGTCCAAACTCGACACCATTAGAGCGGGCTTCACGGGCTTCGAGTTCCGCGAGTCCCCGTTCCCACAGGAGCCGGCCCCAGCACCGGTCCCGATGCCGCCATACGAGCCGAAGGTGTGGGGTGCGTGCGCGCTGAGCGGTGCCGATCCCAACAAGGTGGTTCGGACCTTCTACCGGGCACCGATCACCGCTGGGTTCAATACGATGCCGGCCGGGGACAGCGTCTTGTATTGCGGCAACGACAAGTACGGGTTCTTACATATCGTTAAGGAGCATGGCGACCAATGGCAGCAAATGGCGTTCAACCGTTTTCCAGGCGCGGGCAACTGGCGCGATCTTGCCGACTACTCGATTAGCGCGACGCTGGCATATCCCGAAAAAGTAGAGTACGACCAGGCCAGGAACACGTTAGCGCTATATCGAAATATCTACAGAATCACCGAAGACGGATCCGTCTACGCCTTCACCTGCCGTGTGGCGATATCTGCAAGCGACGGCAAGATCATCACCGCCTTCCCGCAATCCAAACCGGTATAGCTTCACAAGCAACTCATTGGAGAGGCACCCGCATGACGCAACCGCCGCAAACTTACACCGAGCGCCGGGACCTCATCGCGCACAAACTTGAGCCATACCTGCACGTCAACTCTCTCGTGCCAACCAACAGCGAACCCGCGTTCGATGCTCCTGACGGACTGTTTGAAAACTCCTTGTTGTGCAATTGGGGTGACCCGGAGACGCTCACCACTCGCACCCTGTACGTGCATATCTATCGGGTCCCCGATGGAGAAGAAAAGGCAGTGAGAGTGCGCGAGATGATGATGGAAGAGGCCCCGCCGGTGAGCGATCAACAGGGGCCCGACGCAGATGCGTACGAGCTAACTGGCCAACAGCCAGGCGAGTATGTGTTCGTGCTCAACTATGTCGGAAGCTTAAGGGTGATCGTTGGGAATTGCGTCATCGAGACCATACCAAGGCCAATCACAGCCCCTCTGAGTGAATTAGCCGACGCAGTCTTGGACATCGGGCGGACCCTCGGATGCTCGCCGTATGTCAATGACTTCCAACCGCCAGCGATCGACACGTCCCGCAGCTACGGCTACTGGACCACAGCCGACGGCTTGATCTACGACCCGCGAACACCCCCAGAGGTCTAGCCCATTCCCGCCGCTCAGTGCCCGGCGGGATGCGCCTCATGGTGGTACGCCTCGCGGTGCATGTCCTCGAGGTGCATGCCCTTGGTCTCCTGGACCCATCGCCACACGAAGAATCCCGAGAGCACCGCGCACACCGCGTAGAACCCGTAGGCAAGGCCGAGCGTCTCGCGTAGAGCGGGGAACGTCACGGTGATCGCCCAGTTCGCCGCCCACTGGCCAGCGGCGGCCAGGCCCAGCGCGGCCGCCCTGATGCGGTTGGGGAACATCTCGCCCAGCAGCACCCACACCACCGGCCCCCATGACATGCCGAACGCCACCACGAACAGGTTGGCAGCGACCAACGCGACGGGGCCGGCCACGTCGCCGAGCACCGGCTTTCCGTCGGCCAGTGGCGCCGTTCCGAAGATCACCGCCATCGTGCCCAGCGTGACCGCCATGCCGGTGGACCCGACCAGCAGCAGTGGCTTGCGCCCGACTTTGTCGATCAGCGCGATCGCGATCAACGTCGTCAGGATGTTGGTGATCGACGTGATCACGGTGATGATGAACGACGAGCTCTCGGTGAACCCGACGGCCTCCCACAGCACATTGCTGTAGTAGAAGATCACATTGATACCGACGAACTGCTGGAAGATCGACAAGCCCAAGCCCACCCAGACAATGCCGTAGAGGCCACCGGTCGGCTTGCGCAGATCCCGCCATGACGGCGGCTTTTCCGCCTTCAACGACTCCTGGATGCGCGTAATCGTGATTTCCAGGTTCTTCTCGCCGAGCAGCATGCTCAGTACGCGGCGAGCTTCGGGAATGCGGTATTGGGCAACGAGATAACGCGGCGACTCGGGAATGGTGAAGGCAAGGCCGCCGTACACGATGGCCGGCACAGCCATCACAAGGAACATCCACCGCCAGGCCTCCAGACCCAGCCACAGCTCCTCGCGCGATCCGCCGGCGAGTTGGGCCAGCAGATAGTCGATCGCCAGCGACAGGAAGATGCCCGACACGATCGCCAGCTGCTGCAGCGACCCGAGCCGCCCGCGAATGCGTGGCGGCGACGTCTCGGCGATGTACGCCGGCGCGATGACAGACGCGACGCCTACGCCGATGCCGCCGATGATCCGGAAGACCACGATCAGCCAGACACTGTTTGCCAGGCCGGCGCCGATCGCGCTGATCAAGAACAGCACCGCCGCGATCTTCATCACGTGGAGCCGGCCGATCCGGTCGGCGAGCCGGCCTGCGGTCAGCGCGCCGGCCACGCAGCCGAGCAGTGCGGAGGCGACGGCGAAGCCTAACGTGGCGTTGTCGACCTGGAAGTGGTCCTGAATGGCCGACACCGCGCCGTTGATCACCGCGCTGTCATACCCGAAGAGGAGGCCGCCGAGCGCGGCGACGGAGGCTATGCGGACTACCCGTCCGCTGTGCTCGGATTCTTCGTAGTCCAAGCCAGATGCGGAATCGCCAACCGGTCCGTGAGTCATGTGACGCCCTTCCGCAGCATTGCGTGATGGAAGTCACATTTAATCACTTGCGCCGTCGTTAGGCGGTGCGTTCTCCAAACTCAGAACTGAGTTCGCCGAATACCCGCCGCAGATCCGCCACACCGACAGCGTTCAGCGACGAAATGTGCCTGCGCCGTGGGCCACGAGGCACTGCTACGTCGTTGGGCACCACCAACACCGGGCATCCTGCGCGCTGGGCGGCAGCCGTGCCGGTAACGGAATCCTCGATGGCCAGGCACGCGTCGGGCTGAAGCCCCAGCAACGCCGCCGCCCGTTGATAGGCGTCGGGTGCGGGTTTGCCACGCGGCACTTCATCTCCACATACCGTCGCCGAAAAGTAGTGGTGCCCAATGCTGTTCAACGCTCGGTCGGTGAGCGCACGCTGAGTGTTGGTAACCAGCGCCATCGGAGTCCCTTCGGCGGCAAGTGCTTCCAACAATTCCTGCGCGCCGTCGCACCACGGCAACCCGTCGTCGAACAACTCCGCTGTGTAGTCGTGCAGCCAGCGGATGGACTCTTCCATTGCGACTGGTTCCAACTTGAGTCCCAGATCCGTGTACACGGTCCGAATGGTGTCCTCCGCGCACCCGCCCACCATCGACGCACGCACTTCCGCAGTCAGCGTGCCGCCGAGCTCTTCGTAGAGCGCGGCCAGCGAGATATCCCAGAGTTTTTCAGAGTCGACAAGAGTGCCATCCATGTCGAACAGCACCGCTTCCATGGTTCCGATTCTGTCATGGGCGCCACGTACGGTGAAATCATGACCATCCTCGTGACCGGCGCAACTGGAAACATCGGCCGCCGCATCGTCGATCACTTGATCGACCTGGGCGCCAACGACATCCGTGCACTGACCAAGAACCCGGCGAAGGCAAACTTGCCCGACGGTGTGACAGCCGTCACCGGTTATCTCGGCGACCCCGAGTCGCTGCCCGCCGCATTCGAGGGCGTCGAGCGCATGTATCTGGCGCCGCTGCCCAAGACGCTCGACAGCACACTCGAGCTGGCTAAGCAGGCGAATGTGGAGTACGTCGTTGCGCTGTCGGGAGAGGCGCACTGGCAGGCACACGCCGATGCCGTCGCCGCCTCGGGCCTTGTCAACACGCAGCTGGGGCCCGGTGAGTTCCTGGAAAACTTCGCCATTTGGGCCGAGCAGATCAAGGCGACACGCACGGTGCGGGAGCCCTACCCGACGGCGGTAGAGGCGCCGATCTCCATGGACGACATCGCCCGGGTGGCCGCGGCACTGTTGGTCAAACCCGACGAGTCACACTTCGGGCGGATCTATCCGATCACCGGGCCCGAAGCGCTGACCCGCGCGCAGATCGCCGAACAGATCGGCGCTGGGATCGGTGTCGAGGTCACATATCAGCAGTGCAGCAGGGCCGAGGCCGAAGAGCAGTACAACGGCGCGTTGGGCGGGCAGGCGGCGTGGTACCTCGACCAGGTCGAAGACGCCGTCCGTCATCCACAGGACGCAAACGACCTGGTCACCGAACTCGCCGGCACCCCGGCCCAGTCGGTCGCGCAGTGGGCCGCCGCGAACGCCTACCTGTTCCGCTGAGACCTAGACGTTGAAGTACTTGGCCTCGGGGTGATGCAGCACGAACGCGTCGGTGGACTGCTCGGGGTGTAGCTGCAGCTCGTCGGACAGCTCGACACCGATCCGGCCGGGCTCGAGCAACTCCACCATCTTCACGCGGTCGTCGAGGTTCGGGCACGCGCCGTAGCCGAACGAGAACCGGGCGCCGCGGTAGCCGAGCTTGAAGTACTCCTCCACCGAATCCGGGTCCTCGGCGGCCATCGCGTGGTCGGTGTATTTCAGCTCTTCGCGGATTCGCCGGTGCCAGTACTCGGCGAGCGCCTCTGTCAGCTGGACTCCGATGCCGTGCACCTCGAGGTAGTCACGGTAGGAATCCGAGGCGAACAGCTCGTTGGCGAAGTCCGCGATCGGTTGACCCATCGTCACAAGCTGAAAGGGAAACACGTCCACCTGGTCGCGCTCGATCGCCAGTTCACGCGATCTGATGAAGTCGGCGATATCCAGGAAGCGGTCACGCTGCTGACGCGGGAACGTGAACCGGAACCGTTCGCGTGCATCGGGTTTCGGCTCGGTGAGCACGACGACGTCGTCGCCCTCCGAGACCGCAGGAAAGTATCCGTAGACCACCGCAGCGTGCGCCAGGATGCCCTCGGTGGACAGCCGGTCCAGCCAATGGCGTAGCCGCGGACGGCCTTCGGTCTCGACGAGCTCCTCGTAGGAGGGGCCCTCGCCACCCTTCACGCCCCGCAGACCCCACTGGCCAAGGAAAAGCGCCCGCTCGTCGAGCAGACCGCTGTAGTCAGCGAGCGCGATGCCCTTGACCACCCGGGTGCCCCAGAACGGCGGAGTCGGCACCTCGACGTCGGCGGCGACGTCGGAACGCGCAGGCACCTCGACGGGTGTTTCCTTGGCTTTGCGTTCGGCTGCAATGCGTTTCGACCGCTCGTGGCGCGCCTTGCGCTCCGCTTCCTTCTCCCGCGCGGCGATCGCCTCCGGGCTGTTGGTGTCGGGTGCCTCGCCGCGCTTGGTGCTCATGATGGTGTCCATCAACCGCAAGCCCTCGAACGCGTCGCGCGCGTAGTGCACTTCGCCTTTGTAGACCTCGGCGAGGTCGTTCTCCACATAGCTACGTGTGAGCGCAGCACCTCCGAGCAGCACGGGGAACTTATCGGCCACCCCGCGGGTGTTCATCTCCTGCAGGTTTTCCTTCATCACCACCGTCGACTTGACCAACAGCCCAGACATGCCGACCACGTCGGCGCTCTTGTCCTCGGCCACTTCGAGAATGGTGGTGATGGGTTGCTTGATCCCGATGTTGACGACTTCATAGCCGTTGTTGGTCAGGATGATGTCGACCAGGTTCTTGCCGATGTCATGTACGTCGCCCTTCACCGTCGCCAGCACGATGCGGCCCTTGCCGCTGTCGTCCTCGGCCTTCTCCATGTGCGGTTCCAGGTACGCCACAGCGGCTTTCATCACCTCGGCGGACTGCAGCACGAACGGCAGCTGCATCTGTCCCGAGCCGAACAGCTCACCGACGGTCTTCATGCCGGCCAGCAGGTTCTCGTTGATGATGGCCAGCGGCGGCTTCTGCGTCATCGCCTCGTCGAGGTCGACGTCCAGGCCGTTGCGTTCACCGTCGACGATGCGTTGTGCAAGCCGTTCCAACAGAGGCAGTTTCGCCAGTTCTGCGGCACGTGACTCCTTCGAGGATGCAGCCGAAACGCCCTCGAACATCTGCATGAGCTCCTGCAGCGGATCGTATCCCTCGCGGCGACGGTCATAGACGAGGTCGAGCGCAATCTCGCGCTGCTTCTCGTCGATCCGGTTCATCGGCACGATCTTGCTGGCGTGCACGATCGCCGACGTCAGGCCCGCCTCCTGGCACTCGTGCAGGAACACCGAGTTGAGCACCTGGCGCGCGGCGGGATTCAACCCGAACGAGATGTTCGAGAGACCAAGCGTGGTCTGCACATCGGGGTGCTTCTGCTTGAGCAGCCGGATGGCCTCGATGGTCTCGACGCCGTCCTTGCGGGACTCCTCCTGGCCGGTGCAGATCGTGAAGGTCAAGGTGTCGATCAGGATCGACGACTCGTCGACGCCCCAGTTACCGGTGATGTCGGCGATCAGCCGCTCGGCGATCTCCACCTTCTTCTCTGCAGTGCGGGCCTGCCCCTCCTCATCGATGGTCAGTGCGACCACCGCGGCACCGTGCTCGGCGACCAGCTCCATTGTCTTGTGGAATCGCGACTCCGGACCGTCGCCATCCTCGTAGTTCACCGAGTTGATCGCACACCGACCGCCAAGATGCTCCAAACCCGCTCTCAGCACCGGAGTTTCCGTGGAGTCCAGCATGATCGGCAGCGTCGACGACGTCGCCAGTCGGCTCGCCAGCTCGTTCATGTCCGCTACGCCGTCGCGGCCGACATAGTCCACGCACAGGTCGAGCAGGTGGGCGCCGTCGCGCGTTTGATCCTTGGCGATGTCCAGGCACTTCTGCCAGTCCTCCGCGATCATCGCCTCACGAAATGCCTTGGAACCGTTGGCATTCGTCCGCTCACCGATCATCAGGATCGACGCGTCCTGGCGGAACGGCATCGACGAGTACAGCGACGCCACTGCGGGCTCGTAGTTGACGTGGCGGTCGCCACGCCGCAGGTCGGCGACCGCATCGGCGACCTTGCGGATATGTTCGGGAGTCGTGCCGCAGCAGCCACCGACCAGTGACAGCCCGTAGTCGCTGACGAAGCCCGACAGTGCTTCGGCGAGTTCGTCTGGAGCAAGAGGATATTCGGCACCGTTGGCGCCCAGTACCGGCAGACCGGCGTTGGGCATCACGGACACAGGGGTGCGGGCATGTTGCGACAGGTAGCGCAGGTGCTCGCTCATCTCGGCGGGCCCGGTCGCGCAGTTAAGGCCGATCATGTCTATGCCGAGCGGATCGACCGCCGTCAGCGCCGCGCCGATTTCACTGCCCAGCAGCATGGTGCCGGTGGTTTCCACGGTGACGTGGGCGATCACCGGGATGTGGCGGCCGAACTGGGCCATTGCCCTGCGCGATCCCAGCACCGCGGCTTTCAGCTGCAGCAAATCCTGGCAGGTCTCGACGAGGATCGCGTCGGCGCCGCCTTCGAGCATGCCAAGCGCGGCCTCGGCGTAGGCGTCGCGGATGGTCGCGTACTCGGTGTGGCCCAGCGTCGGCAGCTTGGTACCCGGCCCCATCGAGCCGAGCACATACCGTTTGCGGTCTGGTGTGCTCATCTCGTCGGCGACTCGCTTGGCGATCGCGGTGCCCCGCTGCGAGAGGTCCCTGATCCGGTCGCCGATGTCGTAATCACCGAGGTTGGACAGGTTGCAACCGAAGGTGTTGGTCTCGACGGCGTCGGCGCCGGCTTCGAAGTAGTTGCGGTGGATCGTCTCGATCACATCGGGCCGGGTGTCGTTGAGGATTTCGTTGCAGCCCTCGAGGTTGTTGAAGTCATCGAGCGTCAGATCAGCCGCCTGCAACTGGGTGCCCATGGCGCCGTCGCCCACCAGAACCCGCTTCGACAATGCGTCGAGCAAATCGGTGTCGTACGCGCGATTGTTCACATCAGCCACAGATACAGGGTAGTAGGTCTAGCCAGTCGGTTCTTCGCCCAAGGGCTCATCCTCGCAAAACCGCCCCGTGTGGAGATGCCGCTCATCGCCGCCACACAGGGCTTACGCTGGCTGGGTGACCCCGTCGGATGCGAGCGGCAACAGGCCGGCCGACCTGCCTAACCTGGACAACACGATCGTTGTTGCCGCCTTCGAAGGCTGGAACGACGCCGGCGACGCGGCCAGCGACGCGCTGCAGCACCTGGACGCGATCTGGGAGGCCGAGCCGATCGTGGAGATCGACGACGAGGCCTACTACGACTATCAGGTGAACAGGCCGGTGATCCGGCAGGTGGACGGGGTCACCAGGGAGCTGGTCTGGCCGTCGATGCGGATCTCACACTGCCGCCCGCCCGGCTCCGACCGCGACATCGTGCTGATGCACGGCGTGGAGCCGAACATGCGCTGGCGCACGTTCTGCGCCGAGCTGCTGGCGATCGCCGACAAGCTCAACGTGCAGACCGTCGTCATTCTTGGTGCGCTGCTGGCTGACACACCGCACACCCGGCCGGTGCCGGTGTCGGGAGCGGCCTACTCCCCCGACTCGGCGAAGGCTTTCGGCCTGGAAGAAACACGTTACGAAGGCCCGACGGGCATCGCCGGGGTGTTTCAGGACGCTTGCGTGCAGGCGGGCATTCCGGCGGTGACGTTCTGGGCGGCCGTTCCGCACTATGTGTCGCAGCCGCCGAGTCCCAAGGCGACGGTGGCGCTGCTGCGCCGGGTCGAGGACGTGCTCGATATAGAGGTACCGCTGGCCGACCTTCCCAGCCAGGCCGAGGAGTGGGAGCAGGCCGTGAGCGAGATGACGTCCGAGGACGACGAGATCGCCGAATACGTCCAGTCCCTCGAAGAGCGCGGCGACGCCGAGGTCGACATGACTGAGGCGCTCGGCAAGATCGATGGTGACGCGTTGGCGGCGGAGTTCGAGCGCTATCTACGCCGCCGTGGTCCAGGATTCAGGGGCTAGGTCTTAACCGACGCCGCGTCGCGGTCGGCTTTTCGGGCTTCACGTTCGAGGTAGCGGGCCTTCGACTCTTCGAACTTCGCCGCTTCCTCGTACATCTCTTTGATGAACACCGCAAGGTCGTCGCGCCGCCGCTCACCTTCTGGGCCGAAGTCGTCGCGCTCGAAGATTCGCCACTTGCGCAGCACCGGCATGACGACGTCGTCGAGATGCTGGCGCAGGTCGTAGATGCCGCCGACGGCGATCTTCACCGCATTGCGGCGAAAGTTCGGTATCGCGAACCCGGGCATCTGGAAGTTCACCAGTATCAGCCAGATGGATGCCATGGCCTGGTCCGGTGAAATGTCCAGCGCCGCCGCGGTAAGGCCGCGATAGAAGATCATGTGCAGGTTCTCGTCTGCGGCGACACGCTTGAGGAGTTGGTCGGCGATGGGCTCGTCGCACGCCCTGCCCGTGTTCCGGTGAGAGACGCGGGTGGCCAACTCCTGGAACGTCACGTAGGACAGTGCGTCGAGCATCGAGTCGGGCCGTATCGCACGCTGGCCTTGCTGGCCGGGGCTGAAGCCGGCGGTCACCTGTGCAATTCGGGCTTGTTCCAAGGCAATCGGGTCCACCGCCCTGGTGACGATCAGGTAGTCGCGCAGCGCGATACCGTGCCGATTCTCCTCGACGGTCCACCGATTCACCCATGCCCCCCACGCGTCGTCGATGGTGAAGTATTCCGCGATCGTGCGGTGATAGGACGGCAGGTTGTCCTCGGTAAGCAGGTTGGTGACCATGGCGATCCTGGCCACATCGGAGAGCCGCGATTGTTGGGTGTCCCAGTCGTGTCCACCGAAAGGGGCGTAGTTGCTGCCGTCCGACCACGGGACATAGTCGTGCGGATTCCAGTTTCTCGTCGAAGCGAGATGCTGGTTGAGGCCGGCTTCGGCTATCGGTTCGAGTTCGTGGATCAACTCGAGGTCGGTAAGAGATTTCGCCATCGCCTGCCCGTCGTCCGACGCAACGCTACCGCCGCACCGGTCGGAATCTGGGGAGGCTCAAGCGTGTCGCCGCGGCTACACCTTCACCGGTTGTGGCGCCTTCCAAACCCCGTTGAGCGCGTCGGGCTTGGGCCAGTACAACCGCAGCACCAGCGCGAACGGCCCCTTCGGCGCGGGCAGCCAGTTGGACTCCTTGTCGATGCCGGGCGACTCGTTCTGGATGCGGAAGGTGTAGCCCCCGTCGGGGTCGGGAACCAGGCTGGGCAGCATCGGCGAGTTGATCAGGTACCGGTTCATCGAGTTGTCGACCAGCAGGCTCTGCGGCAGCTCGTACATGGTCAGTGACCAGAACGCGCTCACCGGAGGCAGCTGCCCTGCGGCGAAGTGGAAGGTGTAGTTGTTCGCTCCGGTCAGTGGCGCGCCTGCGGAGTCGTTCGTGAAGCTCGGGTAGATCGCCTCCGCCGCGGTATTGCCGTAGATGCCGAGCACCGTGCCTGCCATCCGGTACAGGTAGTTGCCCTTCAGGTCCGCGGCCGTTCCGAAGAACTGCGCCGAGCCGACTTCACCGGTGTCGACCTTGTCCTTCTTAAAGGTGTTGAACTCGTTCCACGCGTCGGCCATCCCGCCCTCGATCGCCGACCGCATCTCCGGCGTCAGCTTGTCGGCCTCGAAATTGGCTTCGGGACCGATTCCGATGGTTTCGAAGCGGGCACGCAGGTCCTTTTCGGAGGGCAGCGTAGGCGCGAACCGCAGAGCGAAGCTGAGGATCTCGAAGAACTGCGGTGACGTCTTCTGCTGATCCGGGGTCAGCGGCGGCACGAAGTCGATGGGCGGGGCGGGCGCAGGCGGCGGCTGGTTGAGGTACGCCGACAGCGGCTGAACCTGGTAGCCGGCCTGGATCTTCTTGACGCTGTCGAGATCGGACGGCCCGAATAACTGCGTGCGGTAGAGCACCATCGCCAACTCGGTGTCGGATCGGATGACCTCGTTGACGCCTTCGGGTTTGTCGCCTTTCCAATTCGGCCCGGCAAGAAGATATTTCCCGCCGCCGTTGCCGGTGGTGCGGCTGCCAACGTACGCGAAGTTGTACGTGTAGCCGTCGACGAACTGCAGCGAGTAGTACCGATCCTGCTCGATCGGCGGAACAGTCAGCACCAACGGTTCGGTACGCAGGTCGGCGCCCACTGCCGAGTACGGGGTATCCGAGTTGGGCGTCTGGACCGCCTTGTCCTCGGGGGTGTAAACCCTTGCGGTGTTGTGAATCTCGTTCCAGCCGCCCTTGTACTCGGGGTTCTCTTTGTTGACGAAATAGGCGTACTGCACCCGGTAGTTGTCGACCATCGGGAAGCCGTAGATGTAGGCCTCCTTCGCGATCGCGCGGGCCTGCTCAGGCGTCACGGCCGCCGGACTCGGCGGCGGCGATGACTTCGGTGTCTCCTCCGACCCTTTGGTGCTGCAGGCAGCCAGCAGCGCGACGATCGCCAGGACCGCGCCGATCCGACCCATCAAGGCTTTTCCAGCGCTTCGGTGCGCTCACTGAAATGGCGGCCGAGTGCGGCGGCTTCCGCGTCCATCCTTGGCAGCAGATCGGGGGCGAACTTGCGCATGTCTCGTTCACCGACCGGCGTGGCGATCAGCGGCCGCAGCCATCGCGTCAGCCCCACCCAACTCGGGCAGTAGATTCGCGACTTCCGCCCTTCAATGCCCTTGAGGAACGCTTCGCCGCACTTTTCTACCGACGTGGTTTTCTTCAGCGGCCCAGGCAGTTTCGCGAGCATCTCCTGAAAGGTCGACAACTCCTTGCTCTCCCGCACCAGCGGCGTGTCAATCCATGACATGTGTGCCGACCCGACGTCGACTCCGCGGTGTGCGAGCTCAAGCCGTAGCGAGTTGGCGAAGTGCTCGACGCCGGCCTTCGAGGCGTCGTAGGAGGCCATGCCTGGCGCCGCCGCGAACGCCGCCAGCGACGACACCACCAGCACGTAGCCGCGGCGCTCGATCACGGACGGCAATGCGGCTCGCACCGTGTAGAACACACCCATCAGGTTGACGTCGACGACGGTCTTGAAGGCCGCGGGGTCGATTTCCAGCACCGACCCGAAGGCGCCGATGCCCGCGTTGGCCATCACGATGTCGATCCCGCCGAATCGCTCGATGCCTTTGTCCGCGGCCGCCTGCATTGCCGGCAGCTCACGCACGTCGGCGACAACTGTCAGTACCCGATCCTCGCCGAGCTGGGTCGCCATGTCTTTGAGCAGGACCTCGTCTAGGTCAGTCAGCACGAGCTTTGCGCCCCTGGCGTGCAGGCGGCGGGCCACCTCCGCGCCGATGCCGTTCGCGCCACCGGTGATCAGGGCAACTTTTCCGTTGACAGAACTCATAGCGGTCAACGTACCCCGCACGAGGCGGCGTCGGGCGGGTCTGGCAGTTCTACAGCTCGACGCCGAGCAGCGCGTCGGCGGCCGTGGCCACCGTGCGGGCTGCTTCGGTGTCGTGGCCGCCGTACTCCAGTGCGTCGGTCGCCCAACCATCCAGTGCGGCAAGCGCTTTCGGGGTGTCAAGGTCGTCGGCCAGATACTGGCGCACCCGGGCCAAAACGTCAGTCGCGTCGGGTGCCGCTGGCAGCGCCGTCGCAGTCCGCCACCGCTGCAGCCGGGTGATTGCCTCGTCGAGTACCTGATCGCTCCACGACCGGTCGGCGCGATAGTGACCGGCGAGCAGGCCGAGCCGGATGGCCGCCGGTTCGACGCCGTCGGCGCGCAGCCGCGACACCAGGACGAGGTTGCCGCGGCTCTTGCTCATCTTGTGCCCGTCCCAGCCGATCATCCCGGCGTGCACGTAGTGGCGCGCGAATCGCCGCTCGCCCGTTACAGATTCGGCGTGTGCGGCGGAGAACTCGTGGTGCGGGAAGATCAGATCGCTGCCGCCGCCCTGGATGTCCAGACCGGTGCCGATGCGACTGAGTGCGATCGCCGAGCATTCGACGTGCCAGCCGGGCCTGCCCGGGCCGAACGGCGACGGCCAGCTGGGCTCGCCAGGGCGCTCCGCCCGCCACATCAACGCGTCGAGCTCGTCGCTTTTGCCAGCGCGGGCGGGGTCGCCGCCACGCTCGGTGAACAACCGCAGCATAGTGTCGCGGTCGTAGCCGGATTCGTAGCCGAACTGCACCGTGGCGTCGGCGCGGAAGTACACGTCCGGGTGGTCGGCGTCGTCGACCACGTATGCCGCGCCGGAAGCCAGCATCTTCTCCACCAGCTCGACGACCTCGCCGATGGCCTCGGTGACCGCGACATAGTCGTGCGGTGGCAGCACCCGCAGGGCCGCCATGTCTTGGCGGAACAGCTCGGTCTCGCGATCAGCCAGCTCACGCCAGTCGATGCCGTCGCGCTGGGCCCGCTCGAACAGCGGGTCGTCGACGTCCGTGATGTTCTGCACGTAGTGCACCTGGTGCCCGGAGTCCAGCCACACCCTGTGCACCAGGTCGAACGCGAGGTAAGTGGCGGCGTGACCCAGGTGGGTGGCGTCATACGGGGTGATGCCGCAGACGTACATGGTGGCCTTCTCGCCGGCCGTGACCGGGCGGATCTGCCGGTCGGCACTGTCGTAGAGCCGTAGCTGCGGGCCGCGCCCCGGCAGCGCCGGGACGTCAGGAGCCGGCCACGATTGCATAGCGTCGACTCTAAGGTGTTCGCTCAGGGCGGCCTCCGATGGTGCGTAGCTTCGAACGTGACCTACAACGCCGGGGCCCGATCCATTCCCGTCACCGGTCGCGATACGCGGACAAGATGCCGTCGAGCAGGACGTCTGCCAGCTCGGCACGGCACATCAGGAAGTCGGGCAGGTAGGGGTCGCGCCGGTTGTAGATCATTGGTGAGCCGTCCAGCCGCGATGCATGCAGACCCGCGGCCTGCACCACTCCGGCCGGGGCGGCCGAGTCCCACTCCCACTGGCCGCCGGCGTGGACATAGGCGTCGACGTCACCTCGGACCACGGCCATCGCCTTCGCCCCTGCCGACCCGATCCGCACCATCTGGATGTCCATCCGGTCGCGCAGCCGCCACAGCACCGCGGGCGGTCTGCTGGCGCTGGCGGTGATGCGGATGGGCCCCTCGGAGCGCTGCGGCGGCGCGGTGACAGTGTCGGTGCGGTACACCTCGCCACGAGCGGGAAGCGCGACCGCGGCGTCGGTGATACCGCCGCCGTTAGGCCCGCCGCTGCGCTGCCACAGCGCGATGTGCACGGCCCAGTCGTCGTGGCCGGGCAGTGAATATTCATGGGTGCCGTCCACCGGATCGACGATCCAGACGCGGTCGGCATGTACGCGTGACACGTCGTCAACGGCTTCCTCGGACAACACCGCGTCGTCGGGCCGGTCCCGAGCAAGCCGGTCGAGGATCAGAACGTTGGCCCGTTTGTCGCCTGCGTCGCCGAGGTCGTAGGGGTCGTAGAAACCCATCTCCTCGCGCACCGCCAGCAGGAGTTCGCCGGCTTCGGCGGCCACCTCGGCGGCCAGCGCCGCATCGGTTTGGCTCATCAGAACGCCGGCCACGGGATCGGCCGGCGCCGGTCGGGTGTTGGCATCACCGGATTATCAAGCAGCACAACCGTTCTGGCGTGCAGCGCGTCCACCTCACGACCGGTGATGTGCTCACACAACTGCTCGCCGAGGCGACCTCGCAGCTGATCGCGCAGCCGGGTCACGGTCTCCAGCGTGTCGTCGTCGACGGGCTTGCCTGCCCAGCCCCACAGCACGGTGCGCAGTTTGTCCTCGACATGCAGACTCACCCCATGGTCGACGCCGTACACGTGCCCGTCGACACCGGACAAAATATGACCGCCCTTGCGGTCGGCGTTGTTGATCAGCACATCGAAGACGGCCATCCGGCGCAACCGAATGTCGTCGGCGTGCACCAGCGTCACCTCGTCTCCGGCGTAGTCGTAGGCCTGCAGCACCGGCAGGTATCCGGGCGGAATATGCCCAGCGGGCAACAGGTCGATGAGGTCCGGCCCCGACTGGAGTTCGTCGCCGACCTCGTCGCCGGGCTGATCCACCCACAGCTGCAGCATGCCGCGGCCCGCGGGTCCGTCGCGAATGATGGTGTAGGGCACGATGTTCCAGCCAAGTGCCTCAGAAATGAGGTAGGCGGCGAGTTCACGACCGGCCAGCGTGCCGTCCGGGAAATCCCACAGTGGCGCCTCGCCTGCGATGGGCTTGTAGACGCAATGAGCTTGGCGCTCACCGAGATGCGCCTCGCAGAGAAAGGTGGCGTTGCTCGCTGAGCGGATTCGTCCGATGACGGTCAACTCGCCGCGTAGGCACACCACATCGAGGTCATCGGGGTCTGGCCCGCTGCTAAGAATCGGCGTCATCCTCGGCCCCGGCGATGGCACCGCGCCGGTAACCGTTGGTGCGCACGCAGATATGACCCTCGGGATCCAGGGGCTCGTCGCACAACGGGCAGGGCGGCCGGCCGGCCGAAATGACCCTGTTGGAGCGCGTCGCGAACTCACGCGCCGACTCGGGCGTCAGGAAGACCCGCACTGCGTCGGGTCCCTCCTCGGCGTCGTCGAGCACCACGGACGCGTCGAACTCGGTCTCGGACACCGCAAGCAGTTCGACCACCACCGTCTGCGCCTCCGAATCCCAACCGAGGCCCATGGTCCCGACCCGGAACTCGGCATCGACCGGCGTGACCAGTGGGCTCAGATCCTCGATGTCGCCGGTGTCAGGCGGGATCGGAGTGCCGAACCGGCGGTTGATCTCCAGCAGCAGCGCCGCGATCCGCTCCGCGAGCACCGCAACCTGCTGCTTCTCCAGGATCACCGAAATCACGCGTGTGTCGTGGACGGCCTGCAGGTAAAAGGTTCGGTTCCCGGGCTGCCCGACGGTCCCGGCCACGAAGCGGTCGGGTGTGCGGAAGACATGAATTGCGCGGGCCATGGCACCCTCCAAAATACCGGCATCAGCACGTCGGCCGTAATTCCACGGCGGGCCCTCAATCGGTCGAGCCACCGACCACGGCATCCTCGGGCGGCACCTCGCCGTCCTTTTTGTCGGCCTCCCCGTCGGCCTTTGGCGGCTTGGCCAGCAGTCCAGCGGTGAGTGCGTCACCAGTGTGGTTGACGTGTATGACGAACGGACGCAACGCGGTGTAACGGATCACACTCATCGACGCCGGGTCGGCGCTGATGCGCTGGAAGCTGTCGAGGTGCACGCCCAGCGCGTCGGCCACTACCGCCTTGATCACATCGCCGTGCGTGCAAGCCACCCACAGCGCGTCGCCCTCGTGCAGTTCGGCCAGCCGGCGGTCATGCTCACGGACCGCGGCCACCGCGCGAGATTGTACGTGAGCCAGCCCTTCGCCACCGGGGAAGACGGCCGCGCTGGGCTGTTGCTGCACCACGGCCCAGAGCGGTTCTTTGACCAGGTCACCGATCTTGCGGCCGGTCCAGCTGCCGTAGTCGACCTCGGAGATGCGCTCGTCGACCACGGGATCCAGCCCGATGGCGGCGGCAAGCGGCTCGACCGTGCGACGGCAGCGCAGCAGCGGCGAGCGCACGATCGCACGGATCGGCAGCCCGGCAAGCCGCTCGACGAGTGCCTGCGCCTGCTCGCTGCCCTTGTCGTCGAGGTCGACGCCGTCGGTGCGGCCGGCCAGCGTGTGCGCGGTGTTCGACGTCGACCTGCCGTGCCGCAGCAGAATCACAGTCATGTCGCCGACACCACCCCTGCGCCCAACAGGGTCAGCACCACCGCGCCGAGCGCAACGCGGTAGCCGACGAACCAGTACATGCTGTGGCGCACCAAGAAGCGCAGGAACCAGGCCACCGCCGCGAAGCCGATCACGAACGCGATCACCGTGGCCACCAACAGTTGCGGGCCGCTGGCGCTCATCCCCTCGCCAACGGGGTGAAACGCGTCGGGCAGCGAGAACAGCCCCGACGCGAAAACGGCGGGGATGGCGAGCAGGAAGCCGAACCGTGCGGAAAGTTCGCGGTCCAGCCCGAGGAACAAGCCTGCGCTGATGGTGGCGCCCGACCGTGACACGCCGGGCACCAGCGCCAGGCACTGCGCCAGCCCGACGATGATGCTGTCTTTCCACGTGAGCTGTTCGACGTGCCTGGTCTGCTTGCCGTAGTACTCGGCGGCGGCGATGACGACGGAGAAGATGATCAGCGCGCTCGCGATCAGCCACAGATTGCGTGCGCCAGTACGGATTTCGTCCTTGAACAGCAGGCCGAGCACGCCGATCGGAATGGTGCCGATGATGACGTACCAGCCCATCCAATAGTCGAGGGTGCGGTGCGCGGCGACGAACAGACCGTTGAACCAGGCCTTGAGGATGCGGCCGATGTCGCGGGCGAAATACAGCAGCACCGCCAACTCGGTTCCCAGCTGAGTCACGGCGGTGAACGACGCGCCCGCGTCGTCGTCGAAGAAGATGCGCGACGCAATCGCCAAGTGACCCGACGACGAAACGGGCAGGAATTCGGTCAGACCCTGCACCACCGACAGAACGACTACCTGAAGCCACGACATCGCCGACGCCTCAATCACGACGACGACCGTACCGTGGGGCTGCTGTTAACGCGCTGTGCGTGTCACCCGCTGGGCGGCGGCCACCGCGTCCCGCACGGCCGCGGACACGCTGCGCTCGTCGAACAGATCGACGTCGGTGAGCCTGCGGTTGGCAGCGGCCACCACGTCCTCGGCCTGTGGCACCGGCCCCGTGATACGCGGGCGGTAGACCTCGACGACCAGCACCTGCTTTTCGAGGTGGAACGAGAAGCTGCGACCATCCCCTACCTGGCCAAACCCGCTGGCGTGTAGACCAGTGGTGATGTCCTCTATAGCAAACTCTTGGTTATCCAAATCCCTGTCTGCGGCGAGGGTCATGACCGAACCATACCGCCGTCGATGGCACCGAGCGTGCCGGACGTGGCCATTTGTTGATGGCGGTTTTGCCTACACTTGCTTGTCCATTGAGATCCAATTCGCACCTCCGAGAGCTACCCCTTGCCGCGCCGCCTAAACCCATCAATTCAGCTAATTCGCGCCGGTGCTGTTCTGCTGGCAACCGCCGGATTAGTAGGTTGCTCGGCTAACCATGCCGACGCTCCGCCGCCGACGATCGTGCCCGCCAAGGCGGCGCAGTCCCCTCCTGTCACCGGAGAACCCGCAGGCGTGGTGCGACCGCTCGCCGGACACGCCGCGGCTGCCGTATTCGACGCGGCCACTGCGTCGTTGGCGGTGCTCAGCCCTGGTGTCGGGGACCAGTCGATGGTCACCGTGGTGCCCTCGTCCGGCGCCGCGCGACCGGTGCCACTGCCCGGCCCGGCGACGGCGATGACGGGTGACAACGACGGTCGGGTGTATGCGTCGACGCGCGGCGGCTATTTCAGCGTCGACATCCGCGCAGGCACGGCCACCAAGGTGGATATCGAGGGCCAACCGGGCACCGATTTCACCGCAATCGCCCGGCGCTCCGACGGCAAGCTGGTCCTCGGCAGTGCGGACGGCGCCGTCTACACATTGAGTTCCGACACTGGCGTCGGCGCTTCATTGAAGATCTTCTCCCGGGTGGATGCCCTTGTTGCGCAAGGAAATACGGTCGTTGTGCTGGACCGCGGGCAGACATCGGTGACCACCATCTCGGCGAGCGGCAACGACGCCGATCACGCGCTGCGGGCCGGAGAGGGGGCGACCACGATGGCGGCCGACTCGGCCGGCCGGGTGTTGGTCGCCGACACCCGCGGCGACGAGCTGCTGGTGTTCGGCACGGACCCGCTGATCCTGCGCCAGCGGTCCCCGGTGCGCGACGCGCCATACGGGCTGGCCGGCTCGTCGGGGCTGGCGTGGGTGTCGCAGACGGCAACCAACACCGTCGTTGGTTACGATCTGGCCACCGGTATCCCCGTCGAGAAGGTGCGTTATCGAACCGTGCAGCAGCCCAACTCCCTGGCCTTCGACGAAGCATCTGGCACCCTGTATGTGGTGTCCGGCTCGGGAGCGGGTGTGCAGGTGATCGCGGGCGCAGGAGTGCGCCACCCATGACAGGGCGCGGACGTGAGGAGCATCGATGACGATGATGCACCGCGGCCGGATGCCAGAAGGCTGGGGCAACGATCTATCGGACGAGTACGAATGGATACCCCTGCGGCTGTCGCCGGATTTGACCCGGATCAACGCATCCACCCGATTGTCAATCGAGGCCGAGTACCGCGGATGGGAACTCACCCGGGTCCGGCTGTACACCGACGGCAGCAGGCGCGTACTGCTGCGCCGTAAGAAGACCGTCGCGGACAGGCTGGGCATTCCGGATCAGCCCGCCCTGTGATGTACCGCGCGCTGCGGCGGGCGCTGTTTCTGGTTGCCCCCGAACGCATTCACACCTGGGTTTTCACTTTCTTGCGTGGCGCGACCGCGGTCCTTCCGCTGCGCCGCGGGCTGGCGCGATGGCTTGCGCCGCACGATCCGGTGCTGGCCAGCACGGTATTCGGGGTGCGGTTCGCAGGCCCGCTGGGCCTGGCTGCCGGATTCGACAAGGACGGAAGGGGCCTGCACACGTGGGGCGCGCTGGGCTTTGGCTACGCGGAGATCGGCACCGTGACCGCGCAGGCGCAGCCAGGCAATCCGCCGCCGCGGATGTTCCGGCTGCCCGACGACCGCGCGCTGCTCAACCGGATGGGGTTCAACAACCACGGCGCGGGCGAGCTAGCGCTGCGCCTGGCCCGGCGCACGCCGGAGGTGCCGATTGGGGTCAATATCGGGAAGAGCAAGGTCACGCCGCCAGAGGGCGCCGTCGACGACTACGCCGAGAGCGCCAGGCTGGTCGGCCCGCTGGCCGCGTTTCTGGTGGTCAACGTCAGCTCACCGAACACGCCAGGGCTGCGTGACCTGCAGGCCGTCACCTCGTTGCGGCCCATCCTGTCCGCGGTTAAGGCGCAGACGTCGACGCCTGTGCTGGTCAAGATCGCGCCCGACCTGTCCGATGACGACGTCGACGAGATCGCCGACCTGGCAGTCGAATTGGGCTTGGCGGGCATCGTCGCCACCAACACCACGGTGTCGCGCGACGGACTCGCCACACCCGGTGCCGAGGCGCTGGGCCCAGGTGGTGTTTCCGGTCCGCCGGTGGCACAGCGCTCCGCGGAGGTGCTACGCCGGCTGTACCGCCGGGCCGGCGACCGGCTGGTGTTGATCAGCGTCGGCGGCATAGAGACCGCCGACGACGCGTGGGACCGCATCACCTCTGGCGCATCCCTGCTGCAGGGCTACACCGGGTTCATCTACGGCGGCGGGTTGTGGGCCAAGCACATTCACGACGGCCTCGCCCGCCACCTGCACGAGGGCGGCTTCGAGTCGCTGGCCGATGCCGTCGGCTCGGCCGCGCGATGACTACTTCTGCTCGTAGGTGCCGTGGATGAGAGCGCGCGCGATCGCGTTCATGAACAGGTTGAAACCGAGGTAAGCGGGGCTGGCGTCCGCGTCGAGTTCGAGCTTCTCGACCTTGACGGCATGCACCGCAATGAAATACCGGTGCACGCCGTGGCCGGGCGGCGGCGCGGCGCCGATGTAACGCTTCAGGCCCGCGTCGTTTGCCAAAGTGATTGCATCGCCGGGAAATCCGCTGCTGCTGCCGTCGCCGACACCGGCGGGCAGGTCGGTGACGGTCGCGGGCAGGTTGGCGACGGCCCAATGCCAGAAGCCGGATGCGGTCGGCGCGTCCGGGTCGTATACCGTGACGGCGAAGCTGCGGGTCTCCTCGGGGAAACCTGACCAGGTCAGCTGCGGCGAGACGTCGGAGCCGCCGGCGCCCATGATGCCGCTGACCTGGTCGTTGGCCAGCGGCTGCCCGTCGGTGACCGACTCCGAGGTCAGGGTGAACGACGGCAGCTTCGGGAGGAACTCGTAGGGGTTGTAGTCAAAAGCCATGGTGTGCCCTTTCTAGTGGTCAGCAGTGCATCAGGAAATGCTCGAGAACCTGGGTGCCGAACTTCAGCGCATCGACGGGTACCCGCTCGTCGACGCCGTGGAACAGCGCGGTGAAGTCCAGATCCGGCGGCAGCTGCAGCGGCGCGAAGCCGAAGCAGCGAATCCCCAACCGGGCGAACGCCTTTGCGTCGGTGCCGCCCGACAGCATGTACGGCACGATTCGGGCGTCGGGATCGACGGAGACAATCGCGGCGTTCATCGCGTCCACCAGGTCGCCGTCGAAAGTCGTCTCGTAGGACGGCAGCTCGGTGATCCACTCCCGTGTCACGTCGGGGCCGATCAGCTCGTCGACCTCGCGCTCGAAGGCGGCCTGCCGGCCGGGCAGGATGCGGCAGTCGACTACCGACTCCGCGGTGGCGGGAATGACGTTGGCCTTGTAGCCGGCCTTGAGCATCGTGGGGTTGGCGGTATCGCGCAGGGTGGCGCCGACGACGCGCGCGATCGGCCCGAGCTTGGCGATCGTGCCGGCCAGATCGGGTGAATCCGCATCGAACGAATAGCCCGTCTCCTCGGTGATCGCCGCCAGGAACTGCGCGACAGCATCGGTCATCACCAACGGGAACTCGTGGCGTCCGAGCCTCGCGGTCGCCTCGGCGACAGCGGTGACCGCGTTGTGTCGTGGATCATCGAGCCGTGGCCGGCGAAGCTGCGGGCGCGTCAGCCTCATCCACATCATCGACTTCTCGGCGGTCTCGACCAGGTACAGCCGGCGTTCACCACCGTCTTTGCGTGGCACCGTCAGTGAGAAGCCGCCGACCTCCCCGACGGCCTCGGTGACGCCTTCGAACAGGTCAGGCCGGTTGTCGACCAGCCACTGCGACCCGTATTTCCCGCCGGCCTCCTCGTCGGAGACGAACGCGAAGACCAGATCCCGCGGCGGCACGGTCCCCGATCGTTTGAAGTGCCTGGCGATCGCGATGAGCATGCCGCACATGTCCTTCATGTCGACAGCGCCGCGGCCCCACACGTAGCCGTCCTCGACGGCACCGGAGAACGGGTGCACGCTCCAGTCCGACGCCTCGGCGGGCACCACGTCGAGGTGCCCGTGCAGTAGAAGCGCTCCGCGGTCAGGGTCCGCGCCCTTGAGCCTGGCGAACAGGTTGCCCCGGCCTGGCGCTCCGGCCTCGATGTACTCGGTCGTATAACCGACCTCTTCCAGCTGTTCGGCCACCCAGCGGGCGCATTCGGCCTCGCCTTTGGTGGTGTCGGGTTCGCCGGTGTTGGACGTGTCGAACCGGATCAGCGCGCTGACGAGATCAACCACCTCGTCGACGGGGTGCAATCACAGTCACATTCGTACCATTTAGACGGCCGCTGGGTTTGGGTCCGGGCCCGCCGATCCGATAGCCTAAGCTGCCCACAAACTGGTCCGAGTGGCGGAATGGCAGACGCGCTAGCTTGAGGTGCTAGTGCCCTATTAACGGGCGTGGGGGTTCAAGTCCCCCCTCGGACACCAACATCTTCAGGCCTCGTTGGGCATATTGGTCCAGCCCTTGCGGTCGGCACGGGCATACCACCCTGAAGCAGCCAGCGTGCCGCCGTCGACGGGCACCGTCTGCCCGGTGACGAACCGCGCGTCGTCGGATGCCAGGAACTCGACGACGGCGGCGTAGTCGTCGGGTCGACCGAACCGGCCCACCGGGATCCATGTCCTGATCAGGTCGGGGTCGCGACCCCGCAGCATGAGCTTCGCGGGCGTCTGAGAGGTGTCGGCGAGGTCGGGGGCGATCGCGTTGACGCGTATCCCGTGTTGCGCCACGTCGACGGCCAGACTGCGGGTGAACGCCACCACGCCGGCGTTGAAGGCCGCGTACGGGGCGGCGTAGGGAATGCCGCGGAACGCCTCAACGGTCGCGTTGTTGACGATCGCCCCGCGGCCACGATTCACCATTGCGGGCAACACCGCGTGGCACATGCGCAGCACATGGAGCAGGTTCAGTTCATAGAGCGTCTGCCACTGCTCCTCGGTGCTGTGCAGGAAATCCCTTGCCGCGGGGCGGAAATCGCCAACATTGTTCACCAGAATGTCGATCCGCGAACCATCAACGGCCAGCGCGGTTTCGGTCACTGCGGTCACCGTGTCGCGATCCCGGATGTCGCCGACGACGATCGTGGCGCGCCCGCCCGCCGCGACGATCTGGTCGTGGGTGGTCGACGCCGCGTCTGAATTGATATCGGCAAGCACCACATGCGCGCCGGCCACCGCGAGCCGCCGGCTGATGCCGCCGCCAATGCCCAACGCACCGCCAGTGACCACCGCAACCTGTCCCGAGAACCGCATTCCGACAGCCTATGGCCCCCCTCGCGGAGGAATCGGTAGCCGACTCGGTGACCAAAGGCCCTTGTGCCCCCTGGTGGTGCTGCTGTTGAACTGAATAACCAGCTCCGGTATACGCCGGTCTTACACTGCGGATGAGACGTTGCCGTCCGCCTGATTGCTTTGGGGAAATCATGACTACCGAAGCCCCACCGGTTCAGACACTCCGAGCACGCCGTCCGTTTCCAGCGCGGCTCGGCCCCAAGGGCAATCTGGTCTACAAGCTGCTGACGACCACCGATCACAAGTTGATCGGCATCATGTACTGCGTCGCCTGCTTCATCTTCTTCTTCATCGGCGGGCTGATGGCGCTGTTCATGCGCACCGAGCTCGCGCTGCCGGGCCTGCAGTTCCTGTCCAACGAGCAGTTCAACCAGCTGTTCACCATGCACGGCACGGCGATGCTGCTGTTCTACGCCACCCCGATCGTGTTCGGGTTCGCCAATCTTGTGCTGCCGCTGCAGATCGGCGCCCCCGATGTGGCGTTCCCCCGGCTGAACGCGCTGAGCTTCTGGCTGTTTGTATTCGGCGCCATGATCGCGCTGAGCGGCTTCATCACCCCGAACGGTGCGGCCGATTTCGGCTGGACCGCGTACACGCCGTTGACGGACGCGGTCCACTCCCCAGGGCCCGGCGGTGACCTCTGGATCCTCGGTCTGGGCGTCGGTGGCCTTGGCACCATCCTGGGTGGCGTCAACATGATCACCACCGTGGTGTGCATGCGCGCGCCTGGCATGACGATGTTCCGGATGCCGATCTTCACCTGGAACATCCTGGTGACGTCGATCCTGGTGCTGCTCATCTTCCCGCTGCTGACCTCGGCGCTGTTCGCCCTGGCCGCCGACCGCCACCTCGGCGCACACATCTATGACCCGGCCAATGGCGGCGTGCTGCTGTGGCAGCACTTGTTCTGGTTCTTCGGCCATCCCGAGGTGTACGTCATCGCGCTGCCCTTCTTCGGGATCATCAGCGAAGTTATCCCGGTTTTCAGTCGCAAGCCGGTCTTCGGCTACACCACCCTTATCTACGCCACGTTCAGCATCGCGGCGCTGTCGATGGCCGTGTGGGCGCACCACATGTTCGCCACGGGAGCTGTTCTGCTGCCGTTCTTTTCCTTTATGACGTTCCTGATCGCGGTGCCGACCGGCATCAAGTTCTTCAACTGGATCGGCACCATGTGGAAGGGCCAGTTGACATTCGAGACGCCGATGCTGTTCTCGGTGGGCTTCCTGGTGACCTTCCTGCTTGGTGGCTTGTCGGGTGTGATGTTGGCCAGCCCGCCGATCGACTTCCACGTCACCGACTCGTATTTCGTTGTCGCGCACTTCCACTACGTGTTGTTCGGCACGATCGTGTTCGCCACCTACGCGGGCATGTACTTCTGGTTCCCGAAGATGACGGGCAGGCTGCTCGATGAGCGGCTTGGCAAGCTGCACTTCTGGCTGACCTTCATCGGCTTCCACACCACGTTCCTTGTGCAGCACTGGCTGGGCAACGAGGGCATGCCGCGCCGCTACGCCGACTACCTGCCCACTGACGGGTTCACCACCCTGAACGTCGTCTCGACGATCGGTGCGTTCATCCTCGGCGTGTCGATCATTCCGTTCACGTGGAACGTGTTCAAAAGCTGGCGCTACGGCGAGCCGGTCATGGTTGATGACCCGTGGGGCTACGGCAACTCGCTGGAGTGGGCGACCAGTTGCCCGCCTCCGCGGCACAACTTCACCGAACTGCCCCGCATCCGGTCCGAGCGGCCTGCCTTCGAGCTGCATTACCCGCACATGGTGGACCGGCTTCGCGCCGAAGCGCACATTGGCCGCAGCCACGAGCACGCGCCGGCCGAGTCGTTGGACGCGTCTGGCTGATCGAACGTCAGTACACGTCGCGGACGTAGCGCTTGTCGGCCACCAACTCACGCTTGTAGTCGTGGGCGCCCTCTTCGGACATCGAGCCGTGCTTTCGAATGATCGCGGTGAGCGCGGAGTCCACGTCCTTCGCCATCCTGCTGGCGTCCCCGCACACGTAGAAGTGCCCGCCGTCGTCGAGCCACCGCCACACGTCGGCGCCGTAGTCGAGCATCTTGTGCTGGACGTAGACCCGGTCGGCCTGGTCGCGGGAGAACGCCAGATCCAGCCGATTGAGGAAGCCGTCGCGGACCATGTCCTCCAAATCGTCTCGGTAGTAGAAGTTTTCGCTGCGGTGCTGGTCGCCGAAGAACAGCCAGTTGCGGCCGGCGTGGCCGAGCGCGCGCCGTTCCTGCAGGAAGCCGCGGAACGGCGCGATGCCGGTGCCGGGACCGACCATGATCATCGGCGTCTCACCGTCTTCGGGCGGACGGAAATGCGGCGAGCGCTGCAGGAACACCGGCGCCGCGGCGGCTCGGTCGGCCAGGAACGTCGAGCACACCCCACCGCGCTGGCCACCGTCGGCACCGCGGTAGCGCACCACCGACACCGTCAGCTGCACCTCGCGCGGGCTGACAAGCGGGCTCGAGGAGATGGAGTAGTTCCGCGGCGTCAGCCGTACCAGCACCTCCTGCCACTGCTCGGGCTCGGCGCGCACCGCGAACTCCTGCACGATGTCCAGTCCGTTGCGATTCACCAGCCACTTGTCGAGCTTGTCCCTGGGTGCGAGCAGCGCCTTCGCGGCCGCCTTGTCTGCACAGGATTCCGCGACGAAGCGCAGCAGGTTCGGCGTCACCCGGCAGATGTCGTAGGACACGATCAGCGCGTCACGCAGGCTCTGCTCATTGCCGTCCACCTCGACCGAGGTGTCGCCACGCAGGCCGGTGGCCGCCAGCCAGGCGTCGACTGTCGCGGGATTGTTGGTGGCGTAAACGCCCAGCGAGTCGCCGGCCGCATAGGTGGCGTTGTACTCGGAGATGTCAAAACCGATCTGGCGCACTTCTTTCCGTGAAGTCGGAGCGGTCAGCACGATATTGCGGGCTACCGGCGCCAGGATCGGCTTGGCGCGGGTGAACGGCTCTGCCGCGGTGGTGGGCCTGGCAATGGTCGAGGCGCCGCCGCCACCGCCGTTGGACGACGGCGGCCCTGCCGGTGCGGCAACGAGGGCGGTGACCTGGTCGGCCCACCGGTCCATCGGCTCGTTGTCGTAGGCCTCGCACTCGGCGCGGTCCAGCATCCGCGTCGCGCCCAGCGCCGCGAGCCTGCCGTCGATCGCCTTCGCGTGGCCGCAGAAGTTGTCATATGCCCGGTCGCCGATGCCAAGCACCGCATACCGGATGCCGTCCAACGCGGGCGCGTCGGGCGAATGGATGCGATCCCAGAAGCCGGCGCCGTTGTCCGGCGGCCCGCCGTCGCCGAACGTGCTCGTGATCACCAGCACGTCGCGGGCGCCTGCCAGCTCCGCCAGCGCCATGTCGTCCATGTTGACCAGCTGGGAGCCGCCGAGCCGGCCCGCCACCCGCGCCGCGAACTCTTCGGCGTTCCCTGTCTGCGACGCCCACAACACCAGCGGACCGCCCTTGGCCGGGCGCTCGGCGGGTGCCGCCGTGATGCGCGAATACCGACCGGCCAGCAGACCGTCGATCCACAGCCGGACATCCGTGGCCACCGGCGCCGACGCGGGCAGCACGGGCACGCCGCTGACACCCTCGGCGAGCCCGCTGAAAAAGGCTGCGAGATAGATCTTTTCGTCGTCGGTCAGAGCCGGCCGCCGGGCGAGGTCTAGTTCGTCGACGACGGGATCCACCGACTTCACCGGGCGCAGGCTGACGGCGCACACCTTGAACTCGGGTTGCAGCGAGTCCGGGTCGACGGCGTCGTTGGTCAGCGCGTTGATCGTGAGGTACTCGCCGTGTTCGTCGTTCCAGTGAAACGGCACAAAGCAATTGCCCGGCCGTACCCGGTCGGTGACCACGGCGGGCAGCACCGCGCGGCCGCGGCGCGACGTCAGCTCGACGGGCTGACCTCCGACGATGTCGAGCGCGACGGCATCGAGCGGATGGATCTCGACGAACGGTCCGCTGTCGAGCTTGTTGAGCTTGTCCACCTTGCCGGTCTTGGTCATCGTGTGCCATTGGTGCTGCAGCCGGCCGGTGTTGAGCACCAACGGGAAGTCGTCGTCGGGCAGTTCGCGCGCATCCATGTGCGGACGGGCGAAGAACGACGCGCGCCGTGACGGGGTCGGGAACGCCAGCCGCGGGCGGTGACCGTTCTCGTCGACGTGCAAGTCCTGGCTGACGCCGTCGTTGAGGTAGCGGATCGGATGGCGGTCGTTGTCGTCGTCGGGTGGACAGGGCCACTGCAGCGGCGTCTGCCGAAGCCGCTCGTAGCTGGCACCGCGCAGGTCGTAGCCGGTTTTCGGGTTGGCGAACCGGCGGATCTCGTCGAAGACCTGCTCGCTGGACTCGTAGTTGAAATGCTCGCCGAAACCCATGTGCGCGGCGACCTGGCAGATCAGCTGCCAGTCCGGGCGCGCCTGGCCTGCAGGCGGGATGGACTGCTGCAGCAGGGTGAGGTTCCGCTCGGAATTGACCATCACGGCGTCGGATTCGGCCCACAGGGTCGACAGGCAGCACGATGTCGGCGTAGTGGTTCGTCGCCGTGGTCGCGGTAGGCGTCCTGCGTGATGACGAGCTCGGCAGCCTCCAGCCCTGTGATCACCGTCTTCCGATTGGCAACCGTGGCAACGGGATTGGTGCAGATGATCCAGCAGGCCTTGATGTCTCCTTCGGCGAGCTGTTCGAACATTTCGATGGTGCCCGGTCCGACTTCGGAGCGGATAGCGCCCGGCTCAAGCCCCCACTGCGGTCTCGACGAACGCGCGGTCGTCAGCGGACAGCACCGAACGCTGGCCCGGCAAACCGGGCCCCATGTAACCCATTTCGCGGCCGCCCATCGCGTTGGGCTGGCCGGTAAGCGACATCGGACCGCTGCCTGGCCGGCAGATCGCACCGGTGGCCAGGTGCAGGTTGCAGATCGCGTTCGTGTTCCAGGTGCCGTGCGTGCTCTGGTTGAGCCCCATCGTCCAGCAGCTCATCCACTCCCCCGCCTCGGCGATCATCTTGGCGGCGGTGCGAATGTCAGACTCTGGTATGCCGGTGATCTCCGCGACCCGGTGCGGCGGGTAGTCGGCGAGGAACGCAGGCATGGCGTCCCAGCCGTCGGTGTGCTCGGCGATGAATTCGCCGTCGATGTCCCCGTTTTCGACGAGCAGGTGCAGCAGGCCGTTCAGCAGCGCCAGGTCGGTGCCGGGCTTGATCTGCAGGAACAGGTCGGCGCGTTCGGCGGTGGTGGTGCGACGCGGGTCGACGACGATCAGCTTCGCGCCCGCCTTGAGCCGGTCGGCCATCCGCAGATACAGGATGGGATGGCAGTCGGCCATGTTCGAGCCGATGACGAAAAACAAGTCGGCGCAATCGAAGTCGGCGTATGACCCGGGCGGCCCGTCGGCGCCGAGCGACTGCTTGTATCCGGTCCCTGCGCTGGCCATGCACAGCCGCGAGTTGGACTCGATGTGCACCGTCCGCACGAAGCCCTTGGCCAGTTTGGTGGCCAGATACTGCGCCTCGATCGACATCTGGCCGGAGACGTAGAGCGCGACGGCGTCAGGGCCGTGCTCGTCGATGATCGCGCGCAACCGCCTGCCTGCCTCGGCGACGGCGTCGTCGACGGGGGTGGGGACGGGTTCGTCGTTGCGCGTCGGGCGCAGCAGCGCCGATTTCAGCCGACCGTCGTCGGCGGCCATCATCTCGGCGTGCGTGGCACCCTTGGTGCACAGGCGGCCGAAGTTCGCGGGGTGCAGTTTGTCGCCCGATACCCGGGCGATGACGGGCATGCCCGAGTCGGGATCGGCGGCGGTTTCGACCTGGATGCCGCAGCCGACGCCGCAATACGAGCACGCCGTCCGGGTCACCGCCATGAGGCTCATGATGGGCGCGCAATGTTTCGGGCTGTTTTCCGATGACGTTATCGGTGTGAAAATTGATGCTCACCGGGCGAGAGGATGCCCGGTGAGCGGTGTTTACGCAGGTCAGGTCGCGGGCACGGGTGCGGCGGTACGGCCGATTTCCTCGCCCGCATCGGCCCGTGCGGTGTGGATCCGCAGGAAAACGAACCAGGTGACTATCGCGCAGATCACATAGAAGGCCATAAACACCCAGAACGCGTTCGTCGCCGACTTCGCCGCGCCGACGTACGAGGCGCGGAGCACGACGTTGATGAACACGCCGCCGAGTGCGCCGATCGCGCCGGCGAAACCGATCAGCGCGCCGGACATGCTGCGCGACCACGCCGCCTTCTCGTCGCGGCTCCACTCGTCGTGACCCTGCGCCTTGGCCTCGAAGATCGACGGAATCATCTTGTACGTCGACCCGTTGCCGAGTCCCGACAGGATGAACAGCAGAATGAAGCCGACGACGTAGGCGGTCATCTGCGCGCCCGTCGCGGCACCTTTCATTCCGTCGTCCAGGACGCCTGTTGCCACAAGGATGCCCGCCGCGAAGATCATCGCGATGAACGTGTAGAGCGTCACCTTGCCGCCGCCGATACGGTCGGACAGCTTGCCGCCGAACGGCCGGGAGATCGAGCCGAGCAGCGGGCCGATGAACGCGATCTGCGCGGCATGCAGCGACGCCTGCGCGGCGGTGTCACCGCCGGCCAGGAAGTTGATCTGCAGCACCTAACCAAAGGGCGAACGAAAACCCGATGAACGAACCGAACGCGCCGATGTAGAGGAAGCGCGATCACCCAGGAATGCGTGTAGCGCAACGCTTCCGCCATCGCACCGAGGTTGGACCGCTGGTTGCCCAGGTTGTCCATGAACAGTGCCGCGCCGATCGCGGCCAACGCGATCAGGACGAGGTAAACCGGCACAGACGATTTCGGGGGCCGTGTTGCCTACCACGGCGATCACCAGCAGGCCGACCAGCTGGATGACCGGCACGCCGATGTTGCCGCCGCCGGCGTTGAGCCCAGCGCCCAGCCCTTCAGCCGCTGTGGGTATAACGCGTTGATGTTCGTCATCGACGACGCGAAGTTGCCGCCGCCGAAGCCTGCGAATGCCGCCACGATCATGAACGTGGTGTACGTCGTGTCGGGCTGCTTCATCACGTAGAGCGTGAGCAGGGTTGGGATGAGCAACAGCAATGCGCTGACGATTGTCCAGTTGCGCCCGCCGAACTTGGCCGGGGCGATCGTGTACGGGATCCGCATCGCCGCGCCGACGAGCGTCGGCACCGCGACCAGGTAGAACTTGCCCGCCGCGTCGATGTGGTAGACGTTCTGCGGCATGAACAGCACCATCACCGACCAGATCGACCACACCGAAAAGCCCACGTGTTCGGCGAAGATCGACCACATCAGGTTGCGTTTTGCGACTTTCTTGCCGCCCGCCTCCCAGGCGTCGATATCTTCGGCATCCCAATGTTCGATGTTTCGGTCGCGGGTCAAGATTGTCATCAGGCCTCCCAAGCAGCAGTTGAAATACATGTACTGCCAACCCGTTCCGCGTCGATTGCACCGCCATATCGGAAATGTCAACACGCGCTCACACGGACGAAACACACGTGGGTGGGCAATGGGACTCATGCCCGACTCATCGGCGAAACGGCGGCGAAACACACGCACCCTAACTTCGGTGAGGGTGAGCGACGGCAGTACTCCCCGATTCCTGCAGGGTCCGTTCGAGTTTGAGGGCAACGGCCTGGACAAGCCGTCGCTGATCGACGAATCGTTGCGCTACGTCGTCCCTCCTGGTTCCGTGACGCAGCCGGTGTACTTTCGCGGCGGCAACTCCAGCAAGCAGATGATCACGGTGGTGCTGTTCCGCGACGGCAAGCCGATGCGCTACTTCCCGATCGCCGCCAGGGGCGCCACTTATGTGGCGCTGCGGGTAGTCGAAGACTTGCTCGGCGACACAGTGCTGGAGCTGTATGTCGCCGCCCCGAACGGCTGCAATGGAACGGTCGTGGTCGACCTCGGGTTGGTCGAGGTCTGATGGTGCAGAAGTTGGTCGTGGTCGGCAACGGCATGGCCGGGGTGCGCGCGATCGAGGAGATACTGCTGCGCGGCGGCGCCCAGAAGTTCGACATATCCGTGTTCGGGGACGAACCGTACGGCAACTACAACCGGATCCTGCTGTCGAACGTGCTCGCCGGTAGTCAAGACATTGAGGCCGACGCTTCCGAAATTTTTCTCAATGGGCTGGACTGGTACGCCGACAACGACATCGACCTGCGCGCCGGGGTGCGGGCGGTCCGTATCGACCGATTCGCCCGGCTGGTGCATGCCGATGACGGCTCGGTCACCAGCTACGACTACTTGATCCTGGCCACTGGCAGCCGGTCGTTCTTCCCGCCGATGGCCGGGCTGTGGGCGGACGACAAGACCTTGACCGACGGGGTCTTCGGTTTCCGCACACTCGATGACTGCGTCGGCATGATCACCCAGGCGGCGCACCGCACCAAGGCGGTGGTGATCGGCGGCGGGCTGCTAGGGCTCGAGGCGGCGCGCGGCCTGCAGAACCGGGGACTGACCGTCGACGTCGTGCACGCCGGTCTCACACTGATGAACGCGCAGCTCGACGACACTGCAGGTGCGATTCTGCGAAAATCGGTGCAGGACATCGGAATCACCGTCCATCTGGACAAGCGCACCACCGAGGTGCGAACGAACGATGACGGCCGGCTCGCGGGAATCGTGTTCTCCGACGGCAGTTCGATCGACTGCGACATGCTGGTGATCGCGGCAGGCATCCGGCCCAACGTCGGCCTCGCGCAGCGCGCAGGGCTGACCGTCGAGCGGGCGATCGTCGTCGACGACCACATGCGCTCGATCGACGACGACAAGATCTACGTGGTCGGCGAGTGCGCCCAGCATCGAGGCCAGGTATACGGGCTGGTGGCGCCGCTGTGGGAGCAGGCCGCCGTGCTCGCCGACCACCTGACCGGCACAGACCGCACCGCGGCCTATCACGGGTCCAGGACCGCCACGAAGCTCAAGGTGGCCGGAGTGGACGTCGCCTCGATGGGCATCAAAGCGCCCGAACTCGAAGACGACGAGTTCTTCCAATACTCCGAACCCCGGCACGGGGTGTACAAGACCATCGTCATTCGTAACGAAAAGCTGGTCGGCGCCACTCTGCTCGGCGACGTCAGCAAGGTGTCGTTCCTGACGCAGGCCTTCGACAGCGGGCTGCCGTTGCCCGATCAACGGGTGTCGTTGATGTTCGACATCGGCACCCCGGATATTGCGGTCGGCGTGGCCGAACTGTCCGACAATGCCCAGGTCTGCAACTGCAACGGCGTGAACAAGAGCGCCTTAGTGGCTTGCGTGCAGGGCGGCGAGACGTCGGTCACCGGGGTGATGGCCAAGACCAAGGCCGGCAAGGGGTGCGGGTCGTGCGAGGAACTCGTGGGTCAGATCGTGGAGTGGGCGGCAGGCGGGGCGGCCACCGAGGACCCGTCGGCGTCGTGGTACGTACCCGGAATCCCGTACGACAAAACGACTTTGATGCGACACATCGGCGAACTCGAGCTGCATTCGGTCTCATCGGTGTTCGCCGCGTTGGCGCCGGACGGGCAGGAGGACGCAAGCTCGAAGATGGCGCTGGCATCGCTGCTGGAGACAATGTGGGCCGACGAGTTCGTCGACGAACGTGACGCCCGGTTCATCAACGACCGGGTGCACGCCAACATCCAGCGCGACGGCACTTTCTCGGTGGTGCCGCAGATGAAGGGCGGCGTCACCAACTCCTGGCAGCTGCGCCGGATCGCCGAGGTCGCCGACAAGTACGCCATCCCGATGATCAAACTGACCGGCGGCCAACGGATCGACCTGCTGGGTGTGCGGAAGGAGGATCTGCCCGCGGTGTGGGCGGATCTGGACATGCCGTCGGGCTACGCGTACGGCAAGAGCTTCCGGACCGTCAAAACCTGTGTCGGCAGCGACTTTTGTCGCTACGGATTGGGTGATTCCACGGCACTGGGCATCGCGATCGAGGAGCGCTACCAGGGCCTGGCAAGCCCGGCCAAGATGAAGCTGGCCGTCACCGGGTGTCCGCGCAACTGCGCGGAGGCGTTGTGCAAGGACCTCGGGCGTCGTCGCGGTCGGCGACGGCCGATGGGAGATCTACGTCGGCGGCGCGGCGGGCGCGCACATCCGCAAGGGCGACCTGCTCGCCACCGTCGATGACCCCGAAACCGTCGTCGCGCTCACCGGCCGTTTCCTGCAGTATTACCGGGAGAACGCCAACTGGCTCGAGCGCACCTACACGTTCGTCCCCCGCGTCGGGATCGACAGGATCCGCGCCATTGTCGTCGACGACGCCGAGGGTATCGCAGAACGGCTCGACGCGAGCATGCAGAAGTCTGTCGATGCCTATCGTGATCCCTGGCAGGACGGCCGAAACCCGGTGAGTCAGGGCCAGTTCCGCACGTCGCTGCCACTTCTACCGCTCCCTCAGGTGCCGGTCCGATGACGCGACGTCGAGGTGGGCGCGGTCGACGAAATCCCGGTGGGCGAAGGCCGCACGTTCGCCGTCGACGGCGGCCAGGTCGCGGTGTTCCGGCTCCGGGACGGCTCGCTGCGGGCCATCGATGCGGTGTGCCCGCATAAGGGCGGCCCACTGGCCGACGGACTCGCCGACGACCGCGTGGTGGTCTGCCCACTGCATGGCCACACGTTCGACATGGGGACCGGCGCCGAGACCGGTGGGGCCGACATGTCGGTGCGCCGCTACCCGGTGTCAGCGGTCGACGGCATCATCTGCATCACCACCGCTTGACCGCAGGTCATGGCCTGCGTTACCCAGTAGCGGGATACTGCATGCATGCGCTCTGTCGGCCTCACCGCGACAGGCAAGCCTGTGCTGGCTGCGGGTGCAGCGTTTCTCCTCGCAACGATGGTCGGCTGTTCGTCCAACCGCGGGTCACCTGGCGTCACGACGGTCGTCTTTGACGGCCAAACGTACACAATCAACGGGGAAGTCTCCTGCGTCAATCAATCCGACGGCAAGCTGCTCATCAACGCAGCCGAGGGTGCCAAGAAACTGATCCGCGTGCGGCTTGGTCAACAGAATCGCCTAGTCGTCGAATCAGCTGGCTTCCGCTTTATGGCCGTTAACGGTTTCACCAATGACCCAAATGAGGCGTGGGCGACCAAAGTCGATAACACCTACACGATCACCGGTCGTATGCCTCCCGATGACGGGCAGACAGCATGGCATCAGTTCAAGATTGAAGTCACCTGCGCACAAGTCGAGGAGTTTCGACCACTACCACCACGACCGCCAGACGTGCCACGAATCCCGCGAGCATGACGACCATGGTGATCACACGAAGTAAAACGTGAGTCCGAGGACGGCGTAGATCGCGAGTAGTTGCAGGCCTTCGTACCAAGTCGACTCGCCGCGTTGGGTGACTTCGTTGGCGATGATGATCGCCAGGAAGATCGCGCCGATCTCGAAGCCGTTGAACACCAAGGCCATTGGGAACGGGCCGATGAAGAACGACGCCAGCACCAGTACCGGAGCGACGAACAGGGCGATCTGCGCGGCCGATCCCACCGCGATGTTGATGGAGATGTCCATCTTGTCGCGGGCGGCGAAATACACCGCGACCCAGTGTTCGGCGGCGTTGCCCACGATCGCCACGACGATGATGCCGACGAAGAACGGGGACAGCCCGATCGCCGCCGACGCCTCGGTGATGGAGTGGACCAGGATCTCGGACATCCAGCCCACCGCGGCACCGGCTACGGCCAGCATGAGCACGCTCTTGCGCACCGACCACGGCTCGCCGCCGTGGTCGTCTTCGTCGTGGGAGGGGTTGAACAGGTGCGCGTGGGTCTTCAGGGAGAACACCAACCCGGCCGCATACGAGGCCAGCAGCACGATGGCGACTCCGACCGACAGCGCCTGCAGGTCGCTCGGGAATGCCACCGCCTTGGCCGTCGGATTGGGCAGCCCGCCGCCCGCTACCAGCTGAAATATCGCCGGCATCACCAGCGCCACGGTCGCCAGCAGCAGCATGAGCGACTGGGCGGTGGCCGCCCGCAGCTCGAAGCGCTGCCGCTCCCGTCTTCAACCCGCCCGCCAGCATCGACATCCCGAGGACCAGCAGAATGTTGCCGAGAATCGACCCGACGAGCGAGGCCTTGACCACCTCCTGCAGCCCGGCGCCCAGCGCGAACAGCGCGATGATCAGCTCCGGGGCGTTGCCGAACGTGACGTTGAGCAGCCCGCCGATCCCGGGACCCGACCGCGCCGCCAGCTCCTCGGTCGCCCGGCCCATCAGCGCCGCCGTCGGGATCACTCCCGAGCGCCGACGCGGAGAACACCGGCACCGCGTCGGCGTGCACCAATTCCAGGACGATCGCGACCGGGATCAACGGCACGAGCAGGTACGGCCAGCCCTCCCCGTCAGCAGAAACGGCCTACGACGTTCGGCGGGCGGGGCCTCGACCTCCATGCGCCGTTCTTACAGGTCGTCGGGCTTGACCGCCAGCACCGGCTTGGGGCATTCCAGCAGCAGCTGCTGCGACACGCTGCCGAGCAGCAGCTTGCCGACCGGGCTGCGATGCCGGATGCCGATCACCAGAAGTTCGGCGTCGTCGCGGTCCATCGCCTTCAGCAGCTCCTCGGCGGTGTCGACCCCGACGGGCTGGGTCAGCTCGAACTCCACCCCACAGTCCGCGAGCCGCTCCTCGACGTCGTGGACCTCGCCGGACTGCGCGAACCTGGGGTCGACGTAGGCGTCACCCGGTCGTGGAGTTGATCACCCGCAGCGTGGTGCCGCGCAGCTTCGCCTCGGCGATGCCGTGCTCGAGCGCCGCCCTGCCGTACGGGTCGGCGCTGTATCCGACGACGATCATGCCTGTCCGCCTTCTCTCTCTGGTCCTTGTCGTCCTCGACGATCAGGAGCGTTTCCTCGGTGCGGTGCATCAGCCGCAGCACGAGCGGCATCAGCAGCAGCATCGCCATCAGCACGTACACGACGATCGCGACGGGCTCGGTGAACAGGCTGGTCCAGTCGCCGCCGCCGAGCTGCAGGGCTTGCCGCAGCTGACGCTCGATGCGCGGGCCCGAGGATGACGCCGATGATCAGCGGCAGCACCGGCAGTCCGAACCGCCGCATCATCAGCCCGAGCAGTCCGAACACCAGCAGCAGCGCCAGGTCCAGCGCCTGCACGTTGACCGCGAGCGCGCCCAGCGTCGCGAAGAACAGGATGCCCGCGTACAGGTAGGGCCGCGGGGTGCGCAGCAGCTTGGCCCACAGCGGCGCCAGCGGCAGGTTGAGCACCAGCAGCAGGAAGTTGCCGATGAACAGGCTGGCGATCAGCGTCCAGATCAGCAGCGGCTCCTTCTCGAACAGCGTTGGGCCGGGCTGGATTCCGTAGGACACGAATGCGGTCAGCATCACCGCCGCGGTGGCGTTGGTCGGCAGACCGAGCGACAGCATCGGCACCAAAGTGCCTGCGGCCGAGGCGTTGTTGGCCGCCTCCGGGCCCGGCGACACCCTCGATGGCGCCCTTGCCGAACTCCTCCTGGGTGCTTCGACAGCCGCTTCTCGGTGATGTAGGACAGGAACGTCGGCAGCTCGGCGCCGCCGGCGGGCAGCGCGCCGAACGGGAACCCGAAGGCGGTGCCGCGCAGCCACGGCTTCCACGAGCGCCGCCAGTCCTCGCGGCCCATCCACGGCCGGCCGACCGGGATGACCTCGGCGGGCCGGCGCCGCAGATGCGCCGCCACCCACAGCGCCTCGCCGACGGCGAAGATCGCGACCGCGATCACCACGATGTCGATGCCGTCGGACAGCTGCGGCAGGCCGAACGTCGCGCGCGGCTGACCCGGTGAGGAAGTCGATGCCGACGACGCCGATCGCCAGGCCGAGGAACAGCGAGATCGCGCCGCGCAGCTTGGAGGCGCCCAGCACCGCGGTGACCGCGACGAGCGCGAACAGCATGATCGCGAGGTAGGACGGGGCGCCCAGCGTCACCGCGAATCTGCGAGATCGGCGGCGCGAAGGCCGCCAGCAGGGCGGTGCCGATGGCGCCCGCGACGAACGACCCGATCGCCGCGGTCGCCAGCGCCTGCGCGGCGCGGCCGGCCTTGGCCATCTTGTTGCCCTCGATCGCGGTGATGACCGACGACGACTCACCCGGCGTGTTCAGCAGGATCGACGTGGTCGACCCGCCGTACATGCCGCCGTAGAAGATGCCGGCGAACATGATGAACGCCGCGCTGGGGCTGACGTTGTAGGTGATGGGCAGCAGCAGCGCCACCGTCATCGCGGGGCCGATGCCCGGCAGCACGCCGACCGCGGTGCCCAGCAGCACGCCGATCACGGCGTACAGCAGGTTCATCGGCGTCGCGGCCTCGCGCGAAGCCCTGGAGCAGCCAGTTGAAGTTGTCCATGTCAGAGGATCCCGTCCAGAATGCCTGCGGGCAGCGGGATTCCGAGCCCGGAGTAGAACGCGTAGAAGCTGACCAGCGCCAGCACCGCGCCGATGACGATGTTGCGGACGTAGTGCCGGCTGCCCAGGATCGTTGCCGCGCCGGCGAACAACAGCGTGCCGGTGATCGCCCAGCCCAGCGGGTCGACGAGCAGGATCACCGCCACGAACAGCCCGACGAGCATTCCGACGGTGCGCCAGTCGCCCGGGCGTGTTCGGGTCGACGTCCTCGCCCGCATCGGCCTCACCGACCGATCCGCGCGGGATCGCGATCGGCAAGGATGACCGCCAGCACGATCGAGAATGATGCCGATGACGATCGGGAACATCCTCGGGCCCGACCGGGATCCACCTTGGCGAAACCCGCCTCGAGGGTCAGCGCGTCGTAGATCAGGAATGCGCCGACCGCGACCAGAACCACGCAGACGAGGTACTGCGCCTTGTCGACGGTCTTGGCGACCGCATTCTCCTGCGGCTCTTCGGTGGTGGTCATATCAGCCCCAGCTCGGTCAGGGTCGACGAGACCCGGTTGTCCTGGTCCTTCAGGAACTGTTCGAACTGCGCACCGGTCATGAACGCGTCGGTCCAGCCGTTCTTCACCAGCGCCTCCTTCCATTGCTGCGTGCCGTGCAACTCCTCGAGCACCTTCACCATCGCCTGCTTGGCGTCGTCGGAAATGCCCGGCGGCGCAAGGACTCCGCGCCAGTTGGCGAATGTCATGTCGATTCCCGCCTCTTTGAGGGTCGGGGCGTCGATGCCCTCGACCCGCTCCTCGCTGGACACCGCGAGCACCCGCAATTGACCCGCCTCGATCTGGTCGATCCCTTCAGCGTCGGCGCTCGAGCCCTCGACTCGCTCGTCGCTCGACACCGCGAGCACCCGCAGCTGACCGGCCTCGATCTGGTCGATGAGCTCGCCCGGGACTCGACGTGCCGACCGTGATCTTCTTGCCGAGCAGCGCGGTCAGCAGATCACCGCCGCCGTCATAGGTGACGAAGTTGACGGACTTCGGCTCGACACCGACGGCTTTGGCCAGCTCCATCGGGAACAGGTGGTCGGGTCCGCCGGGTGACGAACCGCCGCCGATCGTCACCTTGGACGGATCGGCCTTCCACGCCGCGACGAAATCCTGCACCGTCTTGAACGGCGAATCGGCCGGGACAAAAACGGCGCCCGGGTCCTCGATCAGCTTCGCCAGCGCCGTCGCGTCCGATGCCTTGATCTTGGACCCGTTGGTGTAGGTGGCGCCGACGACGCCGAGCCCCATCGTCATCATGAGGTCGTCGTTGCCCTTTTCGTTCATCAGCCGGGCCATCGCGACGGTGCCGCCGGCGCCGATGACGTTGAAGACCTCGACGCGACCGGTGATGTCGTCGTCCTCCATGATCTTGACGGCGGTGCGGGCCGTGAGGTCATAGCCGCCGCCAGGGCTGTTCGGCACCATCATGCGCAGCCGGTGCAATCCGCGTGTCCTCGTCGCCGCGTCGTGACGCCGCAGGCCGTCAGCAGCAGCGCCGCGATCACGGCGATGACCAAGACGGCTGATCCGCGTTGTCTTCGCAACATGGTCGTCCCCAATCACTGATTTGTGATGCTCAGCAATACTGGACCCCGACAGTGACCCACGTCACTGATTAGGACGCAAAGGAAGTATTGGTCATTTTGAACAATGAAGTCACCGTTCAGTCGTAGCTTCCGCAGCCTGGCCGGCCAGTTCCTGGTGTTCCAGGTGCTGGTGGTCGCCGTGGTGCTGGTGGCCGTTGCGGCCGTGTCGGTGGCGCAGTCGACGCGAGAGTTCCGCGACGTGCGTGGGCAGCGGATGATCGCGGTCGCCGAGAACATGGCCTCGACACCGGTCGTGCGGGACCGCTACGGCGACCCTTTCGCCTCGCGGGTACTTGCGCCGGAGGTGGACCGCGCCGTTGCGCTGTCGGGGGCGGGCCTGGCAGAGATCCTCGACCCTGGTGGCACCGTGCGGGTGTCGTCGGACCCGGAGCGCATCGGTCGGCGGATGGACCTCGGGCCGAGCCGGGCCGACGAGGGCAGGGCCTGGTTCGGCGACGACGACATCGACGGTGTGCACAACCTGGTCGGCCAGGTGCCGATCCTGTCCACCAACGGCGACGTGCTGGCCGTCGCGTCGGTCAGCGAGCGGTACCCGTCGGTGTGGGAACTGCTCAGCGGCGCCGGAGAGCGGCTGCTGATCTACCTCGGGCTGGGCGCGGCGTTGGGCCTGCTGGCGTCGTGGCTGTTGTCGCGGCGGATCAAGCGGCACACCCGCGGGCTGGAGATCGCCGAGATCGCCGGCCTGGCCGAGCACCGGGAAGCGTTGCTGCACAGCATCCGCGAGGGTGTGGTCGCGGTGAACAACGAGGGCGACATCACACTGCTCAACGACAGCGCGCAGGAGCTGCTCGGTGTGACGGCGTGACGGCCGTCGGTCGCCGCGTCGACAGTGTCGGTCTCGAACCCGCGGTGGTCGAATTTCTGTTGTCCGGCGAGGACGGCCGCGACGTCGTGATCGCCACCCGGACCCGCGTTTTGGCGTTGAACCGGCAAGCGGCGACAAGCCAGGGCCAGCGGATCGGAACCGTGACGACCATGCGCGACAGCACCGAACTTGCTGCACTGCAGGGGCAGCTGTCGTCGCACAAGAGCGTCACCGACACGCTGCGCGCGCAGACGCACGAGTTCGCCAACCAGCTGCACACGATCTCGGGCCTGGTGCAGCTCGGTGAGTACGACTCGGTGCGTGACCTGGTGGGTACGCTGACGCGGCGGCGGGCGGAGATCAGTGACGCGGTGACGCAACGGATTTCCGATCCGGCCGTCGCGGCGTTGTTGATCGCGAAGACGACGCTTGCTGCGGAAAGCGGCGTGTCGCTGGAGATCGAACCAGAATCACACCTCGGTGCGTTGGACTCCGGCGCTCGCTACCGATGTGATCACCCTGCTGGGCAACCTCATCGACAATGCGGTCGAAGTATCGGTGGGCGCCGACCCGTCGAAGGTCGCGGTGACCATCAAGGATCACGACGGCCTGACGATTTCGGTGGCCGACTCGGGACCCGGTGTCCCCGAACATCTTCGGGAGGCGATCTTCGCCCGCGGCGTCACATCGAAACCCGATGTCCCTGGCGGCCGAGGCATCGGTTTGGCGTTGGTCCGGCTGGTCACCGCACAGCACGGCGGGACGGTTGAGGTGAGCGACGACCCTTCGGGCGGTGCGAAGTTCGTGGTGCGGCTACCCGTCGGCACTGCCGCGGTTTCGGCGGAGAGGGCCGCACATGCGTGACGTGCTAGTGGTCGACGACGATTTCATGGTCGCCGAGATTCACCGCCGGTTCGTCGAACAGGTCGACGGCTTTCGGGCGGTGGGCGTCGCCCGGACCGGCACCGAGGCGCTGTCGGCGGCTCGAGAGCTACAGCCGCAGCTGATCCTGCTCGACGTGTATCTCCCGGACATGACCGGCCTAGAGGTGTTGCAGCGACTGCGATCCGACGGCGATCGGGTGGGCGTCATCATGATCACGGCGGCCCGCGAACTCGACACTGTGAAGGGCGCCCTCGACGGCGGAGCCGCGGACTACCTGATCAAGCCGTTCGAATTTCCGCAATTGAAGGCGAAATTGGAGGCGTTCGCCGCGCGCGCCGACGCACTGGAATCCGCGGGCGGCGTCGATCAGTCGTTGATCGACTCGCTGTTCGGTGGTCCCTCCGCCACGTCACCGCAGGAAGTGCTACCGAAGGGGCTTGGCGCAGAGACGGGCCGGCTGGTTTTGGATGCCGTGCGCGATGCTGGTGAGGTGTCGGCGGCCGAATGCGCTGACTTGGTAGGTATTTCGCGTGTCAGTGCACGCCGCTATCTCGAGTATTACCTCGGCACCGGAGCACTGGAGTTGCGGCTTCAGTACGGCGTCGGCCGGCCCGAACGAAGGTACCGCTTTGGCCGCGGGTAGCTCAGCTGATCGGCATCAGGTCGTCGAATTGAGGACAATAGACAGTGACGGCGGAGTATGAAACCTTCGTCGCCTCGTCTTGGGTGAGGATGCCCTGCTTCACTAGCGCATCGCGTGCGGACACGAGTGCCGGCTGGGTGGGGTTTCCCCGAGGGAGTCGCACACGAAATGCGCCTTCGCCATCATCTCGTTGGTGGTGATACGACCCTGATAGTTGACCCCATCCTCACTCAAATACTTTGTGTAGTTCCAGTCTTCGGTGGTCCACCGCTACGCCGCCACCACCGGGCGTGAGTCGGTTTTGCTTAGGCCGCGTGCAGGTCAGCTAGGGCAACGCCGATCCTGACTTCCACCTCGCTAACGACGACCAACGGTGCCCCAGGCAGGGGTGGCGCCGTCGAGCGATACCGCGCACCCATCGGTGTCACGAATTCGGCTGTATGCACACCGTTTTCGTCACCAGTGGCGACGCTCCAACCCGGCGCTTCCTTGGTGTAGTTACACCGTTCACACGCGCCCAACCCATTGGTGGCACTGGTCGGTCCCCCGTCGGTTGCGCGGTGTGGCGCGATCACGATGCCGAATCGGCGCGTCACATTACGGGGTGCGACACGTTCGGTCCCGCACCCCGATGAATCCCGCCAGACTCTTGGGAAAGAACCACGATCGCGGTAGTTCTACTTGTACAACTCATGGGCATAAAACAGCAGCTCAGAGCAAACGCCGCTGATAAGCGGCTCGGAGCGAGAGGCCGCGGGCCTTCGCGTCTTGGGCCGTATCCGGCTGTCTAAGGACGCCGACGAGTCTGGTACGTCGATCGAGCGCCAGCGCGAGAGCATCAACCAATAACCGCCACCGTCCCGGGCGTGCTGACCGCTGATGGCGCGCTGCTGACCGGTGGCAGCCCCGCTGCGACCGCGACAGTGACGCGGGTCTAGTACCAAGCACCACAACCAGAGTTCGGCCCCCGTCCATCACAGGGCGGGGGCCGTTCTCGGACTACGACAGCCGGGGGATTCGCCGTAGACGGGTTTGCTACGCCACCAATAGGCATCGTCACGGCTCCGCCAACAAGCGGTTTTGGCGAACTTGGTAGTCAGCCCCCGGCCATCGCAGTTTGGTTGCAATCATCCGGCATATTCAGAATTGACGCAAGAGTATTCGACTACTCATTTCGGGCGAAAATCCCACACCACAGGAGAATCAGAGAATCCCATGGATACGCCGAAGCGCAAGCGCACCTGCCTGAGAGCCGGTTGTGATCGCGGTGTCCGCGACGCGCACCGCTGCTGTAGCTACCTTTGCGACACAGTCAACAACCGCCAGGAGCAGGTCGAGCGTATGTGCCGTGCGCTAGGTCCTGTGCCTCTCAGTGTGGACATGTGGACTGCTGCGGTTGAGCTGAGCGACGCGCTGACGCTTGAGCAGCAGCTTGAGTCGAAGATGTACCGACTCGCTATGGAGCAGGGGTTCATCGCTGAGGAGTGGTCTGCCATCAACGGCAGACCACGGGGTCGGATGGCCGGTTGAGTTCAGAAGCAACCAGCGGAGCTGGTGCCGACCCTCGTGGGCCTACGACACACTCAGACCTTGCGGGGCCGACCACCGCCGACACCACGGCCAGGGTGTGAGGCCTCGGCATCAACAGCGCGACGTTCGTCGCTGGGACGCGACTCGCTGCTGCTGGCGACGCGGAGGTGCGCGGTCATGAGCAGTCGATCAAGCGAAGATCGTCCAGGTAAGTTCTCGCCGTAATCGAGGGCGAGGATGTCGGCGGCGAGCTGCATAGCTAGAGCACGCAGTTTTACGTTCGCTTCCTGTGACCGCCACTTGAGAAGTTCCCAGGCTTGCTGCTCGTCGATCCGGTAGACGAACATCAGCATGCCTTTGACGTGCTCGATAGGCCCGCGAGATTCGGCGATCTCCCTGGCCGCGTCGCTCACTAGCCGATCATAGGTGCGGCCAAGCTCTGAACCGTTCCGATGGGGCGCCAGCTCCGCTATTGATTTGGGTGCCACGGGGGCTCCTTCACGGACACGGCAGTGTTGTTGTCTACCGCCGCCTCGGGTGAGGCGGATTTTGGGTGGCGGCCACAGGAACGTGACGGCCTTGGCAGCGACACGGGGCCTACGCTGGCTGTTCAACGCAAGGACCGATACCCGCATCACCTACACCCAGACATCCAACGCAGCCTCATTAGCGTCCAAATGTTGCTTAGAGAGTACGCGGCTGTGAAGGTCAGCGTGCCGCAGCGAGCAAACGCGGTGAATCAGATCTTCCCGGCAGGCATGACACAGGGGCGGGTAGGGGTAGGGCCTAGGTGTGCAGGGGTAGGCAGGGGCATTGGGTAGTGGGGGTGTGGGCAGGGGGCACAGGCAGGGGTTGTGCTCGGGGTTGCGCTTGTGTGGGGTTGTGTGCCGGCTAGGCCGGGGTGGGGCACAGCGTGGGGGCAGGCACCCCCAGGGGGCACCCCTGCCCGCCCGCCTGATGACCGGATCGTGATGCGCTCAGCCATCCGCTGAGGGTTTTAGGTCAAGTCCAGGGGCGTGGTGTACGTCGTCGACGTGTGATTCTTCGACTTCGTGGTTCAGGCGGTTAGTGCCGCTGGGGTGGGCTCCTGTTCTGTTGGCGAGTTGTGGTCGGCTCGGGATTTGCTGAGGGCGTCGAGGCCGAGGTAGCGCCGTGATTCGGCCCATTCGTCGTGTTGTTCGGCCAGTACCGCACCAACGAGTCGGATCAGCGCGTTGCGGTCGGGAAAGATGCCGACGACGTCGGTGCGGCGGCGGATCTCCTTGTTGAGCCGCTCCTGGGGGTTGTTCGACCAAATTTGGCGCCAGATCTGTTTGGGAAACGCGGTGAAGGCCAGCAGGTCCTCCCGGGCGGCTTCCAAGTGTTCGGCGACCTTGGGTAGCTTATCGGCTAGCGCATCGATGATCCGATCATATTGGGCAGCAACCGATTGCGCGTCGGGCTGATCGAACACCGAATGCAGCAGGGTACGCACCCACGGCCACGACGCTTTCGGGGTGACGGCCATCAGGTTAGTGGTGTAGTGCGTGCGGCAGCGTTGCCAGGATGCGCCGGGCAACGTGGCGCCGATCGCGGCCACCAGCCCGGCGTGGGCATCGCTGGTGACCAGTTTGACCCCGGACAGCCCGCGGGCGGTCAGCGACCGCAAAAACGTCAACCAGCCCGCCCCGTCCTCGGCGGTGCTCACGTCGATGCCCAGGATCTCGCGGTAGCCCTCGGCGTTGACCCCGACGGCGATCAGGGCGTGCACGTTGACCACCCGACCACCTTCACGGACCTTGAGCACCAAGGCGTCAGCGGCCACGAACGTGTACGGGCCGGCATCCAGCGGGCGGGTGCGAAACGCCTCCACGGCGGTGTCGAGTTCCTTGGCCATCACCGACACCTGCGACTTCGACAACGACGTGATGCCCAACGTCTCGACCAACTTGTCCATCCGCCGCGTGGAGACCCCAAGCAAATAACAGGTGGCCACCACCGTAGTCAGCGCCCGCTCGGCACGCTTGCGGCGTTCCAGCAGCCAGTCCGGGAAATAGGAGCCGTGCCGCAGCTTGGGGATCGCCAAATCCAGACTGCCTGTGCGGGTGTCGAACTGGCGGTGCCGATACCCGTTGCGTTGATTGGTCCGCTCGGTGCTGCGCTGGCCATAACCGGCGCCGCACAGCGCGTCGGCCTCCGCGCCCAACAGGGTGTGGATGAACGTGGCCAGCAGCTCGCGCAGCACGTCGGGGTGGGTGGTGGTGAGTCGATCGGCCAGCACCGCGGGCCAGTCGATATCGTGGGCAGTGGTCATCGCGTCGATTCCTTTGCTCGAGTGACTTTGACGGGTCTCTCGAAGAATCACGCGATGACCTTCAATCATTCGGCTACGACACGCCGGTACCGCTGATCAGGTCCGACTCGTACACCACTCTGCTGGACGCAACCGGGTTTTAGAACTTGAATTTTAACGTAAGGCCCTGATCAGGGGCGATTTCCTACTTCAGATTGAGGTACTTATGGCTGGAATTACACAGGTCGAGAGAGAACGGCGAGATCGGCCTCAACGGCAAAACCTGCCAACTTCTTGACTCAAGACACGGACCCTCCGACAAATTCAGTCATCCAATTCACAACCTGCCCTTGAGCCGATCGCGATACGACCGGCCGTCGGGGTCATAGATCATCCGATAGGCAGGTCCTGCCCACAGCCGGGTGAGCAGGCCGAAGCGTTCCGGCTTGTGCGGCCGCAGCCGACCAGGTGGCCGCGGCCCGGTCCGACCGGATGCATGCCACGCATCCAATGCCGATGCCGCTGCCGTGATCTCCTGCACCGCCGTAGTCGGGTCGGCGAGCCCACCGTCCTCGCTACCGTCGGCCCCGCGGTCGAGGTGTTCGCGCATCAGTCGCAGCCGCAGGTCGCGAGCGAACTCGCCGGTGTCATCCAGTACCGCACACGACAATTCGCTGTCATGCGTCCATGACCGACGGTTGAAGTTGTCGCTGCCCACGCATGCCCAGACGTCGTCGACAACACAGACCTTCGCATGCACATACACGGGCGTGCCCTGGTGGTTCTCGAGGTCGAACACGTGAACCCGCTGCGGACTGGCCTCCTTGCATGCATCTATCGCCTGACGCCGGCCAATCATGTTCGGGGGCAACGCCAGTCGCCCGTCCACATCGGGGTACCGCGGCACCACCGCGATCAGATGCAGGTCGGGATTGTCCTTCAGCGCACGGGCGAACAACTGCGCGACCCGCTTCGACCACAGATACTGGTCTTCGAGGTAGATCAGCCGCCGCGCGCGCTTGACAGCCTTGCTGTAACCGCGCGCGACACTGCGTTCGCCGTTGGGCGCGAAGTCGTATTCGAAGTGTGCATCGGGATAGGTGCGCAGCACCTGGACGGCGTGCGGCCCGCACGCTGGTGGATCTGGCGGCTGCTCGGGCAGCTCTCCCGGCGTCAAGTCCGCGCCACGGAACTTGTCCTGAATCCACGCGATCGGCGACAGCATGTCCAGCGGTGCCGGGTCGTTCCAACGTTCGCGAAACGTGCTGTCGAGTGCGCCGACGACCGGGCCCTGCAGTCGCAATTGCACGTCATGCCACGGCGGACGCTCGCCATAGTGCTTGGCCATCTGCACCGCCTGTGGGTCGCCGCGGTGCGACGCATCGTCTCGGCGGGAGTGGCACAGATCGATGCCGCCGGCGAACGCGACGTCCCGCTCGGGTGCGTCAGGACGCCGGATGACGACCATCTTCTGGTGGTGCGAACCGCCGAATCGTACGCGCTGGTCCAGAAGCACCTCACCTCCTGCCTGTTCGATCGCGTCGCCGAGATGCTGGTTCTCCTCCTCGCTGTACTGGAGCTTGTCCAGGTGTGAGCGCCACATCAGCCCTTTGACCACGACGCCGCGCTTCGCCGCGGCACAGAACAATTCGCCGACGGTCGGGCCACCGTCGCGCATCTGCTCATCCGGGTCGCCCCGCCAGTCCGTGAAGAATAGGTAGTCGCCCGCGCGCAGCGCTTCCACTTCGGTGACGAGGTGGTCGAAGTACGTCGAGCCGTGGATCAGTGGCTCCGCCCGATTGCCCTCGCACCAGGCGGGGATACGGGAGGCCGGGTTACCGCGTTCCGCGTTGGTGAGAAACCAGTCGGATAGTTCTGCCACTTTGTGGGGATACCCGAAATGCGTAATCCTGCCCGCTCGCTCTGCCAGGATCCGGGGCATGCCCGTCGTGCGAAGCCTGCTTGCGGCGCTCTGCGTCCTAGTCCTGATCGGCGGCTGCGCGCCCGGCGCACTGCCGACCGAGACACCCACATCCAGCACCGAGACCGCCAAGGCGGACGCGGTGATGCGCATCGTGCGCGACACCATGGCGCAGGCGCATCTGAGATCCGTCATCGTGCGGGTGACCGTCGACGGCAAGGAGGTCGTCACCCAGGCCATCGGCGAATCGATGACGGGAGTTCCCGCGACCACCGGCATGCACTTCCGCAACGGCGCCGTCGCGATTTCCTATGTGTCCACCCTGCTGTTGAAGCTCGTGGACGAGAAGAAGGTGAGCCTCGACGACAAGCTGTCGAAATGGCTGCCCGAGGTACCGCACTCCGCTCGCGTCACGCTGGGCCAGCTGGCACACATGACATCCGGCTACGTCGACTACGTAATCGGGAACACCGCGATGAACGATGCGCTCTACGCCAACCCGTTCCGGCGCTGGACCGTCCACGAAATGCTGAGCTATGCCACCTCCAAGCCGCTGCTGTATGAACCCGGAACCAACTGGAACTACGCCCACACCAATTACGTGCTGCTTGGGCTGGCACTGGAGAAGGCCACCGGCGAGGAGATGTCGAAGCTGTTGTCGGACAAGGTGCTTCGACCTCTGGGACTGACCAACACCGTCAACTCACTGACTCCCGAGATCCCGTCGCCGGTCCTGCACGCGTTCAGCTCTGAGCGCCGCGCGTTTCTCAAGATCCCGGCTGGCACACCGTTTTACGAGGAATCCACGTTCTGGGATCCGTCCTGGACGATCACCCACGGCGCCATTCAGACGACGAACATCTACGACATGGAGGCGAGCGCGGTCGGTATCGGTTCCGGCCGGCTGCTCAGCGCCGACTCGTACAAAAAGATGGTGTCCACCGACCTTCGCGGCAAAACCCACAAACAGCCCGGCTGCACCACCTGCGACGAGATGAACGATGTCTACACCTACGGCCTCGGGATTGTCATCTCCGGCAACTGGCTGCTGCAGAACCCCTTGTTCTCCGGATACGCCGCCCTCGCGGCCTACTTACCGTCGCAGAAGATCGCAATCGCCGTCGCCGTCACGTATGCCCCCGAAGCTTCGACGACCAGGGCAATTACAAGAACGAAGCCGACACGGTGTTCCGCAAGATCGCCGCCGAGCTGGCCCCCGAAGATGCACCTCCCATGCCTCCACCGAAATAATGTCGACGTGGCGCCCAAGGTTCTGTTCATCTACAACGAACATCTCGCGACCGAAGCCCTGCTGGGCGAGGCATTCGCCGAACAAGGCTTTGACGTCGACACCTTCGAGGTGGTGCCCGCCGAACGCGTCGACAACCCCGCCGTCGACGTGACATTTCCCGACCCCGCCGGCTACGACGTAATCGTCCCGCTCGGGGCACGCTGGCCCGTGTACGACGAAGCGCTGCGCCACACCTGGGTAGGCGGCGAGACGAAACTGGTGCGCGACGCCGCCGACGCGGGGGTCGCGCTGCTCGGCGTGTGCTTCGGCGGTCAACTCCTCGCCCAGGCGTTCGGTGGGTCCGTCGAGCGATCAACCGTCCCTGAGATCGGTTGGTACGACGTCGACAGCGACCACCCCGAGCTGGTTCCCGGCGGGCCGTGGTTCCAATGGCATTTCGATCGGTGGACGCTGCCGCCCGGCGCGACCGAGATCGCCAGAACCGCGAACTCGTCGCAGGCGTTCGTGCTTGGTCGCGCATTGGCGCTGCAGTTTCACCCGGAGATCGACACCGCACTACTCGACTTGTGGCTGGCCGACGATCGCGACGGCGAAGTCGTCGGCACCGGCCTCAGTCACGACGAATTACGCAAGCGCACAACTGAACTCGCCGAAGACGTCGCGACAAGAATCCGCGCTTTGGTTCGGGGTTTCCTGACACATGTGGCCCGTCAGCCGTGCCCCAGTTCATGAGCGAGCGCATCCTCGATGCGTGACCGTCGGAAGCGTGTGCCCGAGAGTCTGCAGCTTGGTCGGAACCACCCGCTGATTGGCCTCGGCGAGCTCACGTGCCCCCTGCTTCCCCAACAGCAGCCGCGGACCCAGCGACGGAACCGGCACCACCGCAGGACGGTGCAGCACCCCGGCGAGTGCTCTGGTGTAGTCGGCGTTGCGCACCGGCGCGGGCCCAACGGCATTGACCGGACCGGCGAGCCGGGTGTCGTACAACGCGCGGTGGTACACGTCGAGCAGGTCGTCGAGCCCGATCCACGACAACCACTGTTCGCCGCCGCCGAGCCGACCGCCCAGCCCGGCCGCGAACAGCGGGCGCATCAGCTTCAGAGTGCCGCCGCGCGCCGATTGCACGATTCCCGTGCGCACGGTGACCACCCGCAGCCCCGCCTCTGCGGCCGGGGCCGTCGCCGCCTCCCAGTCGGCGACCACATCGGCCAGGAAACCGTAGCCGCGCACGCTTTCTTCACACAGCAGCGCATCGCCGCGGTCGAAGCCGTAGTAGCCGATCGCCGACGCGCTGACGAAGGTGCGCGGACCATCGTCGGCGTCCGCGGCCGCCTCCGCCAGGCGACGAGTCGGGTCGACGCGGCTGTCACGGATCGCCGTCTTGTGGCCATCGGTGAAGCGACCGGCGATCGACGCACCGGCCAAGTGCACCACCGCGTCGACGCCTGACAGCAGGTCGGGTGCCGGTTGGTCCGGATTCCATTGGCGTTCAAGCTCGTTGCGTGCCCCTCGGCGCACGAGTCGGATCACGCGATGCCCGCCCGTGCTCAGGAACGCCGACAACGCGGAGCCGACCAGACCCGAGGCGCCGGTGACGGCGACGACCATCGGCGTGGTGCCCGCGTCGGCGGCGGTGCGGTGCGCGGCCAGGTCATCCGCGAGCTGCCTGTGCCGATAGACGAACGTCGAGCGAAGCGCCGCAGCGGGCACCGAGGTGTCGACGTGGTCACACACCCGTGTGCCACCGGGCGCCTCGCTGAACTCATGGGTGTGCCGCCACCAGCCGATGACCCGGGCTGGCCAGGACTTCGGGCCCGCCGACGACAGCACGTCGACGAATCGGTGCGGCGGATCGAACCCCGATGGATCGTGCTGCGCGACCCATCGCAGTCCGCCCGGCAGGCCCAGCACCGCCCGCCCGTCGGCCAGCGACTGCGTCTCGGCCACCACCTTCATCGGCTGCCAAGGCGGCACCAGCCTCGTCATCGCGCCGGGCCTGGTGTGCCAGGCGAAAACCTCTTCGAGCGGATGGTCGACGACGCTTTCGTATTCGATGCCCATGATTATGGGTACCCGCCCGATACCGATGCCATAAGACACCCGTCGACGTACGCTGAATATGTCCCCGATATCGAAAAAGATCGCGATGAGCGGATGGAGCGGGCTCGCCCGACGAAATGCGAGGCGCACCTTCCGGGACCGCCGAGAAGCCGGCCAAGTCCTGGCTGAGGAGCTGGCGTCCTACCGCGGCACCGACAATCTGTTAGTGCTCGGCCTGGCGCGTGGCGGCGTGCCCGTCGGGTGGGAGGTCGCGTCGTCCTTGCGGGCGCCGCTGGATGTGTTCTTGGTGCGCAAGCTCGGTGTGCCGCAATGGCAGGAACTCGCGATGGGTGCACTCGCCACCGGCGGCGGCATGGTGGTCAACGACAGCTTGGTGCGCAGTCTCGGCATCAGCGACGAACAGCTGCAGACCGCGATCGACCGCGAAACCGAGGAACTCATTCGCCGCGAGAGCGCCTACCGCGGCGGGCGTGCACCAGTGGACATCGCAGGCAACACGGTGATCCTCGTCGACGACGGGATCGCCACCGGTGCCAGCATGCTCGCCGCGGTGCGTGCGGTGCGAGCCGCCAATCCGGCCAAGGTCGTTGTCGCAGTGCCGGTGGGACCGGCGTCGGTGTGCAGGCAGCTTGCCGAGGAAGCCGACGACGTGGTGTGCGCGACGATGCCGCCCGGATTCGAAGCCGTCGGTCAGGTGTTCGAGGACTTCCACCAAGTCAGCGACGACGAAGTGCGCGAATTGTTGGCCACGCCAACGGTTTAACGCTTGTTGCTGTCCTTGTCGTGCTGTTCAACTGCTGTGGTTTCGGCATCGCTCTCGGCTTCGGCCTCCTCGGCCACCGGGGCTTCCTCCGGATAGTCTTCGGCGAACTCGGGTTCGCTTTCCTCCGGCTCGGCGGGCGCTTCGCCTGCGTCACGCCCGGACCGTTCGCGCAGCGCGTCGACGATGAGCAGCACCACGCCGATCACGCTGGCACCGATGCACACCCAGGCGATCAGCTCATTACTGGTGACGACGGCGGTCACCAGGGCCGCGAGGCCGATGACGGCAAGCACAAGCGCAACGATCAGCATTGACCAACCCTAGGTGGTAGAAGCAGCGTTTTCGAGCGGCTTAGAGCTAGTTGTTGCCCCGATTGAACTGATTGAAGCCGCCGCCGTCGTTGTTGGCACTGGAATCGACCGGTGCGGCCGAACCGCGCTGGCCGAGCTCTTCGAGCTGCGATTCCAGATAGGTCTTGAGCCGGGTGCGGTATTCGCGCTCGAATGTGCGCAGCTGTTCCAGCCGGCCTTCCAGCACGGTGCGCTGCTGGTTGATGGTGCCCATGATCTCGGAATGCTTGCGCTCGGCGTCCGCCTGGAGGGCGTCGGCCTTCTCCTGCGCCTGGCGCAGCTGCGCCTCCGACCGGGTCTGCGCGTCGGCCAGCATGGCGTCGGCGCGCTGACGGGCCTCGGCCACCGTGGTCTCGGCGGTCTGCCGTGCCTCGCTGACCATGGCGTCGGCTTGGGCGCGGGCGTCGGCGAGGAGTTTGTCCGACTCGGCCTTGGCGGTGCCGGTCAGCCGGTCCGCGGTGTCCTGCGCCAGGCTGAGCACCTTCGCGGCCTTGAGGTGCTGGTCCTCGCTGACCGGTGCGGCGACCGGCTGTGGAGGCGCCTCGTACACGGGCTGCGGCGCAGGCACCGGCTCGGGTTCGGGCTCGTACACCGGAATGGTCTGCGTCGGCTGTACGCCGCCGCCGCCGGCTCGGGCGGTGGCCAGCTCCTGATCCAGCTCGGCGACACGCTGACGAAGATCGGCGTTCTCTTCGATGAGCCGGGTCAGCTCGTTCTCAACCAGATCGAGAAAGGCGTCGACCTCGTCCTCGTTGTAGCCACGCTTGCCGATCGGCGGCTTGCTGAACGCAACGTTGTGGACGTCGGCTGGTGTGAGCGGCATTGTCTGCCCCCTTGGAGTCTTGGACCGTCAACCGATCTCAAAGTGTAGAGCGTTACTGGAACGTAACTGGCGTCCATCCTGTCACACCAGACCCGGCGGTTGCATGAGAGCCCGATAATTAAGAGCGAATTTCAATCTTTCGATCAGCTCCTCAGTCGAATTATCGACCCGGCAAACGGTCACGGATGACCGTCATGATCGCCAAACCCGGGCGCGGGGGCCAGTTCTCAGGCCGCGGCGCCGAACGCCAGCTGCATGCCGATGAACGCGACCAGCAGCAGCACCATGATCGACAGATCGAATCGCACCGCGCCGATCGTGAGCTGCGGAATGAGCCGTCGAAGCAGCTTCACCGGCGGGTCGGTGACGGTCATGATCACCTCGAGGATCACCACCGTCACCCCCTTGGGATGCCAATCGCGGGAAAACGAGCGGATGAACTCGACCACGACCCGGGCGATCAGCAGCAGCCAGAAGACGAACAGCGCGAATCCCAGGATCTCGAAGAAGAGCGCCAACTGAGCCGACCTCACTGTGGGCAGATGTGTGACATTCGATACAGGCTTAAAGCCAATTGTCGCTCAAAGCCACGGTGCCCGCGCGACGCCGCCAGCCTACCCGCCGGTGTGACCGGCGGGATTACACCCAGTCGGCCCTACTGATAGGCGTAGAAGCCGGCCTCGGCGATGCGGCGGCGCTCTTCCGCGCTGACATCGATATCGGCCGGTGAGAGCAGGAAGACCTTGGTGGCGACCTTGTCGAACGAACCGCGCAGCGCGAACGCGAGCCCGGCGGCGAAGTCGACCAGCCGCTTGGCATCGGCGTTGTCCATGGTCACCAGGTCCATGATCACCGGAGTGCCGTCGCGGAACCGCTCACCGATGGTGCGGGCCTCGCCGTAATCCTTCGGGCGCAGCGTGGTGATCTTCGCCAGCGGACTGCCCTCTTCGAACAGGGCCGCCATCCTTCTCGGGTCCATGGCCAGCGCGCCGCGGGTAGAGCCGCGCAGCGAGCCGAGCCGCGGGGCGGGCCTGTCGTACTCGCGGGGGCCTCTCAGCCTCGGTTCGAAACGGTCCTCGTCGCGGTATCCGCCGCGGTAGCCGGAGGGCGGCTCGTCGTAGTCGCGGCCGTACGCGTCGTCTTCGAAGCGGTCGTCACGGGTACGGCGTGAATAACCGCGCGATGCGCTGCGGTCGTCGTCCTCGTAGTACTCGTCCTCATAGTCGTCCATCGGCGCCATACCGAAGTAGGCCTTGACCTTGTGCAGTGTGCTCATCGGCGGGACCCTTCTCGACTTCCTGGAGTTGTGGTGTCTGTGATGAAGATGTGACTGGAGTGACTACTCATGGTGACGTTAGCGGTCGTTGCCCCAATAGCGCGGTACCGACACGCACACACGTCGACCCGTGTTTTACGGCGATCTCGATGTCGCTGGACATCCCCGCGGACAGGCCAAGTGGCTGCTCGTAGGCCTTCTGCACGCGCTCCTTCTCTTCTTCGAGGCGCGCGAAGGCTTCTTCGGGATCGGCATCCAGCGGCGGAATGGCCATCAGCCCTACGAACTCCAACCCGTCGCCGGAGGCAATGGCGCCGCACAGCTCGTCGACCGAATCCGGACGGCCGATGTCCACACCGCCCCGCGACTCGTCGCCGTCCAGGCTGAGCTGGAGGTAGACCCGCAGCGGCTCGGCCCGGCGCCCTTGGCCCAGCGCTTCGCTGGCCGCCCGGTCCAGCGCGGTGATCACCTTCGCGCTGTCGACCGAGTGGGCGGCGTACGCCCAGCCGGCGACCGACCGCGCTTTGTTGCGCTGAATCCGCCCGACCATGTGCCAGCGAATCGGCTCAGCGCCCAACACGGCACCGACTTCCGCGCTTTTATTCGACGCTTCTTGTTCGCGGGATTCGCCAAATTCCAGACATCCTAAACGCCGCAAAATAAGGACATCGCCGGCCGGAAAGAATTTGGTAATGGGCAGTAATTCAATTTCATCGGGATTGCGTCCTGCGGCCTCCGCGGCGTGCGCGAGGCGGGCCCGAACCGCCGAAAGCGCGTCGGCCAGTTCGCGTTCACGAGCGCTTGCCACGGCGGTCATTCCATCCACACCAACGACGCCAGCCTGCCGGTCGGGACGTCGCGCCGATGGCTGAACAGGTTGCGGTCGTCCACGGTGCAGCGAGGATCGATGTCGATGGCCGTGATACCCAAAGCCGTTAGTTGCCTGGCGATTCCGGCTCGCAGGTCCAACCCTGGCGTGCCCCGTGAGGTCGTCGTGCGACTACCGGGCAGTGATGCCTCAACCGCAGAAGCCATCTCCTCGGGCACTTCGTAGTTGCGTCCGCTGACCGCAGGGCCCAACAGCGCGGAGATGTCGTCGACGTGCGCGCCGAGTCGCAACATCGCCTCCACCGTCCTGGCGACGACACCCTTCTGCGCGCCGACCCGGCCCGCGTGGACGGCCGCCACCACGCCCGGCGCGGGCGTCGCCCATTAAAACGGGAACACAATCTGCGGTAACCACCGCCAAAGCCAATCGCGACGTGGTAGTGACCAATGCGTCGGTTTTGTCGACGACGCCCGCACCGGCTTCCAACGGGCCGTCGACTACTGCCACGTGATCGCCGTGCACCTGGTTCATCCACACCACGGCGTGCTCGCCCAACCCGAGCGCTGCGGCGAGCCGTTTGCGGTTGGTGTTGACCGCCGAGGGGTCGTCGCCGACATGGTCGCCCAGATTGAAGGTGTCGAATGGCGGCGCCGAGACGCCGCCAGCGCGGGTGGTGGTCACGCGGCGGATACGAACGGTCACTCGCCCAGTATCCGAGGCGGTTCAGTGACGCATGAAGGGCGGCACGTCGACATCGTCGTCGTCGTCGCCACCGATGCTGACCGTCGCGCCATTGGTGTGCACCGGCACGCTGACCGCGTCGGCCGGATCGAACAGGGCCGTGCTGACCTTGCCGGCCTTTCCGGCTGCAATGGCCTGGGCGCCGGCACCGACGACCGGCTTTCGGCCCGGCCCGGCGGCGTCGAAGCCCGCGGCGATCACCGTGACGCGGACCTCGTCGCCCAACGAGTCGTCGATGACAGTGCCGAAGATGATGTTGGCCTCGAGGTGCGCTGCTTCCTGCACCAGCGATGCTGCCTCGTTGATCTCGAACAGACCCAGATCGCTGCCGCCGGCGATCGACATCAGCACGCCCTGGGCGCCTTCCATCGACGCCTCAAGCAGCGGCGAGTTGATCGCGATCTCCGCGGCTTTCAGCGCCCGACCATCGCCACGCGCCGATCCGATACCCATCAGGGCTGTGCCCGCCCCGCGACATGATGCCCTTGACGTCGGCGAAGTCGACGTTGATCAGGCCCGGCGTGGTGATCAGGTCGGTGATGCCCTGCACGCCGTTGAGCAGCACCTCGTCGGCGCTGCGGAACGCGTCCATCAACGACACCTCGGCGTCGCCCATCTGCAGCAGCCGGTCGTTCGGAATGACGATGAGGGTGTCGCAGCTCTCCCGCAGCGAGGTGATGCCGGTCTCGGCCTGGTTGCTGCGGCGCTTGCCCTCGAACGAGAACGGCCGCGTCACCACGCCGACGGTCAGTGCGCCGAGCTTGCGGGCGATGGTCGCAACGACGGGAGCACCGCCGGTTCCGGTCCCGCCGCCCTCGCCCGCGGTGACGAACACCATGTCGGCGCCGCGGAGCAGCTCCTCGATGTCGTCCTTGGCGTCGTCGGCGGCCTTGCGCCCGACTTCGGGGTCGGCGCCTGCGCCAAGACCGCGGGTGGAGTCGCGTCCGACGTCGAGCTTGACGTCGGCGTCGCTCATCAACAGCGCTTGGGCGTCGGTGTTGATGGCGATGAACTCGACGCCCTTGAGGCCCTGTTCGATCATCCGGTTGACGGCATTGACGCCGCCGCCGCCGATGCCGACCACCTTGATGACGGCGAGGTAGTTATGCGGGGGGGTCATCGGTCGCCTTCCTCCCAGGTTGCCTGTCGTCGCGCGGAACCCTTGGCAAACTCTAAACCTCAACCAGAGGGTTATAGTTATGTCAACTTGTTCCGCGCAACCAGAACGGTAGGGCGAGGCCGCGAGGTATCCATGCAGGCGCGCCGACACGCACGCCAAGAATTTTCGCGCAAAGTCGGCCGGGGACGGCGCCTACTTGACCGTCGGCAGATCCGGGCTTGAGACGTCGTAGGTCTGGCCCGGCTGGGTGAGCAGGGCGCCCAGTTTGAGCGCCTTCTCCTCGGTGCGGTCGGTGGTCCCCCACACCACAACGCGGCCATCGGTCAAGGTCAGGGTGATGGCGGCGACCGACGGCGCCGCGATGCGGCCGACCTGACCGGCGACCTCGGGCCGCAGTGCCGTCATGACCTGCAGCGCGGCCTTGGTCGGCGCATCGCTGGGCCCCGGGTTGTCGGCATCGAGGTAGGGCACGCCCGCAGGCGGCGGCGTGGTCGCGAAATCCACGCCGTCCTTATCGAACAGGTGCGGACCGTCCGGGAAGTCCTTGACGACGACAGGCACCCGTTCGATGACCGTGACGCGCAACGTCGACGGGTACTGACGCTGCACCCGGGCGCTGGCCACCCGCCGGATGGCCGCCACGCGTTCGGCGACGGCATCGGTGTCGACCTGCAGCAGTGGCATGCCTGGCTGAACGGCGGCAGCGGCGACGACCTCTTCCTGCGTAACCGCTCCCACCCCGACCACCACGATGTTGCGAGCGGACATGATCGGGGTGAAGTACAGCAGCAGGCCTAGCCCGACTACCACGACGCTCACCAGCGCCGACCACATCAGCACCTTCAGGCCCCGAACAGCACGGCGGCCAAGCCTTTTCGTCTCTTCCTGCGGCCCGCCCATCACGCGGCGCTTGGCGTCTCTGCGAGCGTGCTCGATCGCGGTGGCGCGGGCCTGGGCGGCACGGCGCTCCTCACGTTCCTTCCGCGCCTGCCGTCGCGGCCCCTCGTAGTCGGCGGCGGCCGCAGGCGGCAACATCGGTTCTTCCTCGGCCTCGGCGTCGCCGGTGTTCTCGTCGGTGGGCTCGGTCATTTCAATGGCGTCCCCGGCCGGCCCGGCGCCCTGCGGTTGGCCTTCACCTGCAGCGCCGCGAGGATCTCCTTGCCGAGCATCGTGACGTCACCGGCACCCATGGTCACCACCACGTCGCCAGGGTCGGCGGCCGCTGCCACGCGTTCGGCCACCGCGGAAAAGTCGGGCACGTAGGTCACCGGCACGCTGACGTGGTCGGCGACTATCGCTCCGCTCACGCCTGCCATCGGTTGTTCGCGTGCCGCATAGACGTCGAGGACGAACACCTCGTCGGCCTCACTGAGCGCCTGCCCGAATTCGCGCGCGAAAGCCTTTGTCCGCGAATACAAGTGCGGTTGGAACACGACGATGGGCCGGCCTGAAAAGCCTGGGTCGCCCTGTTGGGCGACGGCCCGCACGGCCGTCAGCGTGGCGCGTACCTCGGTCGGATGGTGGGCGTAATCGTCGAAGACTCGCACGCCGTTGGTGGTGCCAACCAACTCGAAGCGCCGCCGCACACCCTCGAAACCGGCAAGCCCGTCGAGCACGGTGTCGGACTGCGCGCCGATCTCGATCGCCGCAAGCAGCGCGCCAAGCGCATTGAGCGCCATGTGCCTGCCCGGCACCGCGAGCCGCATCACGCGCGGGTGCGCTTCACCCTCGAGTTGGATGTGCGCAACCGCGCCGGTGCCCTGTTGTTCCCAGTCCACAAGGGTGCCTGCGAGCGACTGCGTCGAGTCACTCCCGTAGCGCAGCACCCGGACGCCCAACGCGGCGGTCCGCTCGGCCAGTCCCGCGGCGCCGGCGTCATCGGTGCAAACCACCAGCGCACCACCGGGTTTCAGCCGCTCGACGAAACCGTCGAACACCGCGCCGTAAGCTTCGGCGCTGCCGAAGAAATCCAGGTGATCGGCCTCGATGTTGGTCACCACCGCGACATCGGGTGTGTACTCCAGAAGCGACCCGTCGCTCTCGTCGGCCTCGGCGACGAAACAGTCTCCGCTGCCGTGGTGAGCATTCGTGCCTGCCTCGCCGAGATCGCCGCCTACCGCGAACGACGGATCAAAACCGCTGTGCTGCAACGCCACGATGAGCATCGACGTAGTGGTGGTCTTGCCGTGGGTGCCGGTGACCATCAGCGTGGTGTGTCCTGCCATCAGCTTGGCCAACACCACCGGCCGCAGGATCACCGGGATGCCGCGGCGACGCGCCTCGACCAGTTCGGGATTGGTCTTGGGAATGGCTGCGTGAGTGGTGACCACCGCGGTCGGCCCGCCGGGCAACAGGTCCAGTGACGACTCGTCGTGCCCGATGCGAATCGACGCGCCGCGGGCGCGCAACGCCACCACGCCGCGCGATTCCTTGGCGTCCGAACCCGATACCAGGCCACCGCGGTCGAGCAGGATGCGGGCGATGCCCGACATACCCGCTCCCCCGATACCGACCATATGCACCCGTTGCAGCTCTTCGGGTAGCGACTTCGCGTTCACCGCAACCGCTTTCGGTCGTTTCGGGAACTGCGCGCTACGTCAAGCGCGACCTCGGCGACGCGCTGCGCGGCATCCCGGTGTCCCGCCAGCGCTGCGGCCGCCGTCATCGTCTGCAGCCGGCCGGCGTCGTTGAGCAGGCTCGCGACCGTGTCGGCGAGGAAGGATGGCGTCAGGTCGGCGTCGTCGACGATGAGACCGCCGCCTGCATTGACAACTGGCAGCGCGTTGAGCCGCTGCTCGCCGTTGCCGATCGGCAGGGGCACATAGACCGCAGGCAGGCCGACGGCGGTCACCTCGGCGACCGTCATCGCACCGGAGCGGCAGACGGCCAGGTCCGCGGCGGCGTACGCAAGATCCATTCTGTCCAGATACGGCACGGCGATATACGGCGGGTCACCGTCGGCGGGCTCGCGAAGGTCAAGGGTGTTCTTCGGGCCGTGTGCGTGCAGCACCGAAATGCCAGCCACGGCAAGGTCTTTGGCGGCCGCAGCGACAGCCCGGTTGACCGACTGGGCACCTTGCGAGCCGCCGAACACCAGCAATACCCTTGCGTCGTCGGCGAACCCGAAGTGTGCCCGGGCCTGCCCGCGTAACGCCATCCGGTCCAGCGAGGTGATGGCGGCCCGCACCGGCACCCCGACGACCTCGACGCGGCGCAGCCCGGGGTTAGGGACCGCGGAAAGCACGCGCCTTGCCGATCGCGCCCCGACGCGGTTCGCCCAGCCCGCACTCGCGTTGGCCTCGTGAACCACGACAGGAACGCGGCGGCGCCGAAGCCCGCCCCGCGCCGCGAGGTACGCAGGCAGCGCGACGTACCCACCGAAGCCGATGACCACATCGGCGTCGACATCGTCGAACACCGCACGCGTCTGCCGGACCGCCCGCCGCACCCGCAGCGGCAGCCGCATCAGGTCACCCGACGGCTTGCGGGGCAGCGGCACCGGTGTGATCAGCTCGAGGTGATACCCGCGTTCGGGAACGAGCCGGGTTTCCAGTCCCCGCTGCGTGCCGAGCGCGGTGATCCGCACATCCGGGTCGAGCGCGATCAGGGCGTCGGCCACGGCCATTGCGGGTTCGACGTGCCCAGCGGTGCCGCCGCCCGCCAGGACGACGGAAATCCCCCGGTCGTCCCCCTGCCCTTCGGGCGGGAGGTGCCCCCAGCGCTCGCCCGGCGGAACAGAAGTGCTCACCCGTAACGCTGACCTTCCATTGCGCGAGCCCGACGGCCCGTCCCAGTTCGGCCTCCATGATGCCCTGAGCGCCGCACCTGCCGGTCGGCCGGTTGGGGTTTGCGCTTCTTGGCCGCGACGGGCTTGCGGTCTGGCTTGCGCGCGGCCTTGGCGGGCTTCGCCGCCGGGCGTGACCGCAACCGGTCGCGCAGCGCCTCGGTGCGGGTCGGCACATAGGACTCCGGCAGCGGCAGCCGCAGCAGCCGGTTCATCCGGTCCTCACGCCCGGCGCGCAGCGCCGCCACCGCCTCGGGTTCGTGACGCGCCGCGTTCGCCATGATTCCGATTATCAAAAGCGTTGTCGCCGTCGAAGTTCCGCCCGCTGAGATCAACGGCAGCTGTAGACCCGTCACGGGCAGCAACCCGACCACATAGCCGACGTTGATGAACACCTGGCCCATCACCCACAGCGTCGCGGTTGCGGTGAGCAGCCGCAGGAACGGGTCGGCCGAGCGACGCGCGATCCGCATCCCGGTGTAGGCGAACAGGCCGAACAGGCACAGCAGCGCGACGGCGCCGACGAAGCCGAGTTCCTCGCCGATGATCGCGAAGATGAAGTCGTTGTGGGCGTTGGGCAGATAGTTCCACTTGGCGGTGCCCTGGCCCAGCCCGTCACCGAACACGCCGCCGTTGGCCAGCGCGAACCGCGCCTGGCGGGCCTGGTAGCCAGAGCCCTGGCTGTCGGCACCGGGGTTGAGCCACGACTGCACGCGGTCGGATCGGTAGCCCTCGGAGACCGCCAGGATGGCCGCCGAGATCATGACGGCGACCATCGAGGACATGAACACCCGCAGCGGCAGGCCCGCGTACCACAGCAGGCCGAGCAGGATGATGCCCAGCGACACCGTCTGCCCGAGGTCCGGCTGGGCGACGATGAGCGCCAGTGCGATCACGGCGGCGGGCACGAGTGGGATGAGCATCTCGCGCAGCGACGCGTGTTCCAGCCGCCGGGCCGCCAGCAGGTGCGCGCCCCAGATTGCGAACGCGATCTTCGCGAGTTCCGAGGGCTGCATGGAGAACCCCGCGACCACGAACCAGCCGCGAGAGCCGTTGGCTTCCTTGCCGATTCCCGGGATCAGCACCAGCACGAGCATGACGATGGTGAGCGCGAAGCCGGAGAACGACAGGCTGCGCATCAGTTGCACGGGCATTCGCAGCGCGATGTAAAACGCGACAAGCCCGACGATGGTCCACAGCACCTGCCTGGCGAAGATGGCCCATGGAGAGCCGTCCTCGTCGTAGGAGTGCACCCCGGACGCGGACAGCACCATGGTCAGACCCAGCGTGACGAGCAGCGCTGTGACCGCGACGATGAGATGAAACGACGTCATCGGCCGGCCAAGCCACGCGCCGAACCGGGTGCGCGGCCCTCTGGCGAGGGCCTCGGTGGCTGTGTCTTCGGCGGAGTCGGCAGACTTCGTCCTCCGGAGCCGTAACCGGGTCAGGATGTTGCTCACGGCGCGCTACCTGGTCAGGGCAGCAATGGCCGAGGCGAACGCGTCGCCGCGCTGGCCGTAGCTGCTGAACTGGTCGAAGGACGCACCGGCCGGGGCCAGCAACACGGTGTCTTCGGGGCCGGCCAGGCCGCGGGCGGCGTCGACGACGGCCGTCATGAGGCGAGTCACAGAATCCTCAATTTTCCCTTGCACCCCAGAATCCTCCCCCGTCACAACCTCGACGACGGGGACATCCGGGGCGTGTCGCGATAACGCGTCGCGGATCAGGGTCCGGTCACGGCCGATCAATACCACCCCGACCAGCCGATTCGCCACCGCGACGACCAGCTCGTCGACCGAAGCACCCTTGAGCAGACCGCCGGCGATCCACACCACCCTCGGGTACGCGGCGATCGACGCCTGCGCCGCATGCGGGTTGGTGGCCTTGGAGTCGTCGACATACGTGACGCCGTCGACGACGTCGACCACCTCGGCGCGGTGCCTGCCGACCCGGAACCCGGCCAGCGCGTCGGCGATGGCCTGCGGCGGCACATCCACCGCGCGGGCCAGCGCCGCGGCGGCCAGCGCGTCGAGCACCCCGACCGGTCCGGCTACCGGGATCGATGCCGCCTCCGCCAGCGCCAGCTGTTCGCCGAACGCGTTGTCGACGAGCACGCCGTCGCGCACACCCAGCTCGCCGGGCGCAGGCTCGCCGAGCCGGAAGCCGACCCGCACCGGCGCGGCGGCGCCTGCCAACAGCCCGGCCGCGACAGGGTCGTCGAGCCCAACGACGGCCACCCGGCCGTCCAGCACGCCGGCCTTGTCGCGGGCGTAGGCGTCCATCGTTCCGTGCCAGTCGAGGTGGTCCTCCGCGACATTGAGCACAACACCGGCCTCGGGGCGCAGCGACGGCGCCCAGTGCAGCTGGAAACTCGACAGTTCGACGGCCAGCAGCTCGGCCGGCTGGTCCAGCACGTCGAGCACGGGGTCGCCGATGTTGCCGCATAGCAGGGCGCTGCGACCGGCGGCGACCAGCATCGCGTGCAGCATCGAGGTCGTCGTGGTCTTGCCGTTGGTGCCGGTCACCACGAGCCAGCGCCGCGGCGGCCCATAGCGGCCGGAATTGTCCAACTGCCAAGCCAATTCGACATCGCCCCAGATCGGCACGCCTGCCGCGGCCGCAGCTGCCAGCACCGGCGCGGTGGGCGGCAAGCCGGGGCTGGTGACGACGAGGTCGTAGTCGGTGATCTGATCGGCGGCGTTGGCCGCGTCGATCACCGCGACACCGGACTGCGCGTAGGCCGTCAGCGCCGACGGGCTGTCGTCGGTGAGTGTGGCGCGCACACCGAGCGGCGTAAGGGCGGCCAGTATCGCGCGGCCGGTGACACGGGCGCCTGCGACGAGCACGGCGGCTCCGTAGAGGTCCACGTCAGGCTCCGACGGTGGTCAGCCACTCGCTGTAGAAGAGCGCCACCCCGAGTCCGCAGGCGATCGCCGTTAGCAACCAGAACCGGATGATGACCGTCGTCTCAGCCCAGCCGACAAGCTCGAAGTGGTGATGGAACGGCGCCATCCGAAACACCCGTCGCCCTGTGGTGCGGAACGCCATGATCTGCACGACGACCGAAGTCACCTCGGCGACGAACAGCGCACCGAGCACGACCGCCAGCATTTCGGTGCGGCTGGCCACCGACAAGCCGGCGATGATGCCGCCAAGAGCCAACGAGCCGGTGTCGCCCATGAAGATCTTGGCCGGCGCGGCGTTCCACCACAGAAAGCCGATACACGCCCCGGCCGTTGCCGCCGCGATGATCGCCAGGTCCAGCGGATCGCGGACGTTGTAGCAGCCCAGCCCGGGGCTCGTCGCGCATGCGTTGCGGAACTGCCAGAACGTGATCAGCACGTAGGCCGCGGACACCATCGCCATCGCCCCGGCGGCCAGCCCGTCTAGGCCGTCGGTGAAGTTCACCGCGTTGGACCAGGCGCTGACGATCACGACGCAGAACAGCACGAAGACAGCCGGCGCCAGGGTGACCGTGGCGATCTCGCGCACGTACGACAGTTCCGCGCTGCCCGGTGTCAGCCCGTCGGAGTTGCGGAACTGCAGCGCCAGCACGCCGAAGAGCACCGCGGCGGTCAGGATGCCGACGGTCTTGGCGGTCTTGTTCAGGCCGAGGTTGCGCGCGCGCCGGATCTTGATCATGTCGTCGACGAAACCGACGGCGCCCAGCGCGGTGGCAAGGCCGAGCACCAGCCAGCCCGACGCCGACGGCCCGCGGCCGTCCATCACGATGCCGATCAGCTGGGTGCCCAGATATCCGGCCCAGATGCCTGCGACGATGGCCACCCCACCCATCGACGGTGTGCCGCGCTTCTTGTGGTGACTGGGTGGGCCGTCCTCGCGGATCTCGTGCCCGAACCCCTGCCGGGTGAACAGCCGGATCAGCACCGGCGTGAGAAGAATCGAGACCGTCAGCGCGATGCCGACGGCGATGAGAATCTGCCTCATCCGGTGGGGGCACCTCCCTGCGTGCAAGGGGGAACCTCGGCGACCAGCGTGTCGGCCAGGGCGCCGAGCCCGGCCGCGTTCGAGGCTTTCACCAGCACCACGTCTCCGGCCTGCAATTCGGCCCTCAGCAATGCCAGCGCGGCGTCGGCGTCGGCGACCATGGTGGATTCAGATCCCCACGACCCCTCCATGACCGCGCCGTGGTGCATGGCGCTCATAGACCTCCCGGTTCCCACGACGATGAGTCGTGACACATCTAATCGCACGGCCAGCCGGCCGATGCGGTCATGCTCGGATATCGCGTCGTCGCCGAGTTCTGCCATCTCGCCGAGCACCGCCCAGCTGCGGCGCGTTTCCCCAGCTTCGCGGGCCATCCAGGCCAGCGCCTTCAGCCCGGCCCGCATGGAATCCGGGTTCGCGTTGTAGGCGTCGTTGATCACCGTGACGCCGTCGTCGCGCGTGGCCACCTCCATGCGGTGCTTGGACATCGGACCGGCCGCGGCCAGCGCGGCTGCGACCTGTTCGAGACTGGCGCCGCACTCCACCGCGACGGCGGCGGCGCACAGCGCGTTCGACACCTGATGGTCGCCATGCACGGCAAGGGCGACGTCGGTCTGGCCGTCGGCGGTGTGCAGTGTGAAGCGCGGCCGGGCCAACGCGTCGAGCGTGACAGGGCCAGCCCAGACGTCGGCTCCCTCGGAACGGCCCACGCGCACCACCCGTGCGGCCGTGCGGTCCGCCATCGCGGCCACCGCGGTGTCATCGACGTTGAGGATCACCACCCCGGACGACGGAACAGCTTGCGGCAGTTCGGCTTTCGTCTCAGCAATGGCCTCCCTGGAGCCGAACTCACCGAGGTGCGCGGTGCCGACGTTGAGCACGACCGCGATCGACGGCGGCGCAATCTCGGCCAGTGCTGCGATGTTGCCCGGATGGCGTGCCGACATCTCAAGGACTAGGTAATCGGTGGACTCCGTCGCGCGCAGCACCGTCCAGGGATGGCCGAGCTCGTTGTTGAAGGAACCGGGCGGTGCGACGACTTCTCCCAGCGGGGCGAGCACCGCGGCGAGGAGATCCTTCGTCGACGTCTTACCGGACGAGCCGGTGATGCCGACGATGGTCAGCCCACCTTCGACGAGTTCGGCGGCGACCGCGGCAGCCAACCGCGCCAGCGCCGCGAGCACCGCGGCGCCGGAGCCGTCGGCGTCGTGTTCGAGCACGCTGGCCGCAGGGTCGTGAGCGGAACCGGGTTCGATGACGATCGCAGGCACGCCCACCGGCCGCGCCGCCAGCACCGCGACGGCGCCCGAGCCAACGGCAGCGGCGGCGAAGTCGTGGCCGTCGGAGCGTGCGCCCGGCAGCGCCAGGAAAAGACCGCCGGGTGTCACTGCCCGAGAATCGAATTCGACGGTTCCGGTGACGCGCGTCGCTGCGGCCTCTTCTGGCGAGATGCCGGACAGCTGGCCACCGACGATGTCGGCGATTTGGGCGACGGTCAGATCGATCACAGGCAGTGTCCCAGCACCTCAAGAGACCCAGAGAGTTCCTCGCGGTCGTCGAAGGGCCGGGTCTGGCCGTGGCTGGTCTGGCCGGCCTCGTGGCCCTTGCCCGCGATCAGCACGACGTCCCCCGATCGCGCCCACGCCACCGCGTGGTCGATGGCCTCGCGACGGTCGCCGATCTCGACCACCTGCGCCGCTCCGCCCGCCGCGGTCGCGCCTGCCATGATCGCGGTCCTGATCGCGGCGGGATCCTCGTCACGGGGATTGTCATCGGTGACCACCACCAGATCGGCCAGTTCGGCGGCGACACGACCCATCGGCTCCCGCTTGCCCGGGTCACGATTGCCGCCTGCGCCGAACACCACCGCGAGCCGGCCGCTGCTTTGTTCACGCAGCGTCTCGAGGACCGCGCGCAGCGCGCCGGGTTTGTGCGCGTAGTCGACCAGCGCGAGAAAATCCTGGCCGCGGTCGATCGGCTCCAGCCGGCCCGGCACCGTCGCGCTGCGCAGCCCGGGCGCGGCCTGCTCGGGTGAAACCCCGACGACGTCCAGCAGCGCCGCCGCCAGCAGGCAGTTGGCGACGTTGTAGCGACCCGGCAGCCCGATCCGCAGCCCGTGATGCACACCGGCCGGGTCGACGGCAAGGAACTCCTGCGCGCCGAGCTCGACCGTATCGACGTTCTCCACCCTCCAGTCGGCATCGCGTCCGGTCGCGCTCACGGACACCGGGTGATGCGCAAGACGCGCCATGGCACGTCCGGCGTCGTCGTCGATACAGATCACCGAAATGCTTGCGTGAGTTGGATACCCAGCGTCGAACAGCCGCGCCTTGGCGTCGAAGTAATCCTCCATCGTCGGGTGGAAGTCGAGATGATCTCGCGACAGGTTGGTGAAACCTCCGACCGCGAACTTCACGCCGTCGACGCGGCCCAGTGTCAACGCGTGGCTGGAGACCTCCATCACGACGGTGTCGACGCCCTGTTCGACCATCACCGCCAGCAGCGCCTGCAGGTCGGGTGCCTCGGGTGTGGTCAGAGCGCTGGGCTGATCGCGTCCGTCGATGCGGACGCCGACAGTGCCGATCAGCCCGGCCACCCGGTCCGCCGACCGCAGGCCTGCCTCCGCCAGATAGGTGGTCGTGGTCTTGCCGGACGTTCCGGTGACGCCGATGACGCGCAACTGATCCGACGGATGGCCGTACACGGAGGCAGCCAACTCGCCCAAAACCGAACGGGGCTCGGGATGGATGAGCACGGGCACCCCAACGTCGCCGCCCATGTGAGCGACGCCCGCGGGGTCGGTGAACACCGCGACGGCGCCGCGTGCCACCGCATCGGCGGCGTAGCGGCCGCCGTGTGACGAGCCCCCTGGCAGCGCGGCGAACAGGTCGCCGGCCTGCGCATTCTGACCCCGCAAAGTTACCCCGGTGACCTGCACGTTCGGCACCGTGGCGTCATCGGCGGATACCGCCCGCACCTGCTCAGCCAGCCGCCCCAGCTGTTGGCCGACGGGATGGTTGGGACGCAGGTTCATGGCGATGACACAGTACCGGCCTGCCCGGGACGATTCCGCGCTCGCGGGGGTGGCCGATAGCCCGCTCAGGTGGCTTGAAGCGTCAGCGGAGGGCCTGGGTCGGGCGACAGCGGCACGTTCTCCCGCTGCAACAGCCACGCCGCGATGTTGTGGAACAGCGGCGCCATCGTCGTGCCCGGCTGGCCCTCGGCGGTGTGCTGCGGGTTGTCGGCCATGATGCCGATGACATACCGGGGATCGTCCGCGGGGGCCATTCCCGCGAAGGTGATCCAGTAGACGTTGTCGTAATAGCAGCCGCAGCCGGGGTTGATCTGCTGCGCGGTGCCGGTCTTGCCCGCGATCTGGTAGCCATCGACGGCGGCCAGCGACCCCGTGCCCTGCTGCTCGCCACTCGGATCCCGTTGCACCGTCGCGCGCAGCATCTGCCTCACGGTCTGCGCGGTTTGCGGCGACACCACCTGCACGCCCTTCGGCCGGGGCTCGTCGGTGCGGGTGCCGTCGGCGGCGACGGTGGTCTTGATGATGCGCGGAGGAATGCGCACGCCGTCGTTGGCGATCGCCTGGTACATGCCGGTCATCTGCAACAGGGTCATCGAAAGGCCTTGGCCGATGGGCAGGTTGGAGAAGGTGCTGCCCGACCACTGGTCGATCGGTGGCACAAGCCCTGCGCTCTCGCCCGGCAGCCCGACGCCGGTGCGCTGGCCGAGGCCGAACTTGGTCAGCATCTCGGCGTAGCGTTCCGGGCCGATCCGCTGCGACAGCATCAGCGTGCCGACGTTCGACGACTTACCGAAGATCCCGGTGGTCGTGTACGGCATCACGCCGTGTTCCCACGCGTCATGAACATTAACCCCGCCCATGTCGATCGCGCCGGGGACCTGCAGCACCTCGTCGGGGTTGGACAGGCCGTACTCGATCACCGAGGCGGCGGTGACGATTTTGTTCACCGAGCCCGGCTCGTACGGCGACGACACCGGCAGATTGCCGAGTTCTCGATCCTCCTGACGGCCGATATCTTGCGACGGGTCGAACGTGTTGTCGTTCGACATCGCCAGCACCTCACCGGTTTTCGCGTCCAGCACGACGGCCGACACGTTCTTGGCGCCGGAGGCGTTCTTGGCTTGCTGCACTTGCTGCTGGACGTAGAACTGGATGTCGTCGTCCAGCGTCAGCATCACCGTTGAACCGTCGACCGCGTCGTGCCGGTTGCGGTAGCTGCCGGGGATCACCACGCCGTCGGAGCCGCGGTCGTAGGTGACCGAACCGTCGGTGCCTGCCAACGAGGCGTCGAGCGAATCCTCGAGTCCGAGAAGGCCGTGGCCGTCCCAGTCGATTCCGCCGACGATGTTGGCCGCAAGCGATCCGCCGGGATACTGGCGCAGATCTTGGCGCTCAGAACCGACTTCGGGAAACTTGGTGGTGATCGCGTCGGCGATGGCCGGGTCGACCGCGCGCGCGAGGTAGACGAATGAGTCGTTGCTCTTGAGTTTCTTCAGCACGGTGGTGGCGTCGGGTTTGTTGTTGAGCCGCAACGCGACTTCGGCTGAAATGTCGCGCAGTCGCCGCTCGGGGTCGGGAGCCTCGGCGGTTTTCGCTTTGGCATCGGCCAGTTGCTTGCGGATCTTGACCGGCTGGAAGGTCAGCGCCCTGGCCTCGATGGTGAACGCGAGCTTGTCGTTGTTGCGGTCGACGATGGCGCCGCGCACGGCCTTCTCCACATCGGTGACCTTGAGCTGACCCGCCGCCTCGGCACGCAGGCCCTCGGCGCGGGGCACCTGCAGGCTGAAAAGCTGACTGGCGGCGAGCAGCAGTACGGCGAAAATGACGGCATTGCCGACCCGATGCCGAAACACGAAGGATGCGCTGCGCAAACCATTTTCGGCCATGGGCTCGCGGGTCCGCCGTGCCCGCGCCGAGCGCTCCTGGGTGGGTTGTCCCTTGCGCGCCTTCGGCTTTCCGTGGCCACGGCCTCGATTGTCGCCGCGGCTCATGCGGGTGCGCCGGGAAGTGGCGCGGCCGGTGCATCGGCTGCCGGCACGGCGGGCGCTGCGGGGGTATCGGCAAGCGGGACAGGCGCAACCGCCGGGCCCAGCGCGGGGATCTGCCCCGGGACGGCGTGCGGCACCTCAACCCCCGGTGGTACGGCCAGCGGTGCTGCGGGCGCCACCGGTACCGAGGCCTCGACGCCCGGCAACAGAGGAGGTGCCAACGGAGCCCGTGGCGGCACGCGAACCGTGACCTCGCGCGGCTCCACGACACGGGGCGCAGGCCGGGGCGGCGGAGCCGGCGGCCCTTCCTCGGGCAGCGGCGTGTTCAATGGCGGCGGGGCGACGCCCTGAGCGGGTTTGGGTGTGCCGACCACGACCCAGTTACCCGACGCGTCCTGCACTAAGTGCGCGGTATCCCTCGACGGGATCATGCCGAGGTTGCGGGCCGCCTCGGCCAGCGCAGGCGCGGCCTGAGCCTCGAGCACCTGACGTTCGAGCGCTTCCTTCTGCTGCAAAAGCGCCTGATTGGTCTCTCGTGCATGTCCCAACTGGTAGGAGCGCTCGGCGGCGTCGGTCGACAGCCACAACGTGACACCGAGGCCGAGCCCGAGCGACCCGATCACCAGCACCACGAACGGCACCCTCGCGACCAGGGCACGCGGGTTCAGCTCGATCGAGGCCAGCTTGACGATGATCCGCTCACGCAGCGGCGGTCGGACGACCTTGGGCGCCTTTGCCTTTCGCGCCTTGGCCCGCGCCTTGGCCTGGCTGGCATTCTTCGGCCGCGCCGGCCCGTCAGTGGGCCGCGGGATCGGATTGGTCGCTGGCGCCGAGTGCTGCGGGCGCTGTTCGCGCGCCGGCTTGCGCTTGCGCGGCGGCGCGTCGGCCGGGCGGCGGGTGGTATTGCGGCTTGCGCGGCGCGGCTCGTCGCCACCGCGAACCGGTGCTGGACGCTTGGCCTTCATGGTTATCCCCCAACCTTTTCCAGTGCCCGTAGCCGCACCGACGCGCTACGCGGATTGAGTTCGATCTCCTCGGGGCCTGCACGCTCGGCTCCGCGGGTCAGGGCGACGAATTCCGGCTCGTGGCCGGGCAATTCGACAGGCAGGCCGGGCGGGGTGCGTGAGGCGGTGGCTGCCGCGAACTGGTTCTTGACGATGCGGTCTTCCAGGGATTGATAAGCCATCACGACGATTCGGCCGCCGGGAGCCAATGCGCCAAGCGCCGCGGGAATCGCGTCTCGCAGCGAGTCCAGCTCGCCGTTGACGACGATGCGCAGCGCTTGGAACGTGCGCTTGGCCGGATGCCCGCCGGTGCGCCGGGCGGGCGCGGGGATCGCCTGATAAAGCAACTCCACCAACTCGCCGGTGGTGGAGAACGGTTGGCGGGCGCGGCGGCGGATGATCTGGCCGGCGATCCGACTTGCGAAACGCTCCTCGCCGAACTCGCGCAGCACGCGCGTGAGCGCCCGCTCGTCGAAGGTGTTGAGGACCTCTGCGGCGGTCAGCGCAGCGTCGGGATCCATCCGCATGTCCAGCGGCGCATCGGCCGCATAGGAGAACCCGCGCTCGGTGCGGTCCAGTTGCATCGAGGAAACCCCGAGGTCGAACAGGACACCGTCCACTTTGCTTGCCCAGTAACCGGTTTCGGCGAGCACGGCCTCGATGCCGTCGTAGCGGGTGCGCACTTGCATGACCCGGTCACCGAACCGTGCCAGCCGCTCGCCGGCGATCCGCAGTGCGTCGGGGTCACGGTCGAGCCCGATCAGCCGCAAGCCCGGCAGCTCGGTGAGGAAGCGCTCGGCGTGCCCGCCCGCGCCAAGGGTGGCGTCGATGAGGACGGCACCCCCGCCGTCGGCATTCTGTCGGGTGAGCGCGGGAGTCAGCAGTTCGACACAGCGGTCGAGCAGGACCGGGATGTGTCCGTGAGTACGGGAAGCTCCAGAAGCCCCAGAGTTGTCGGACATCGCAACCTCTTTGATGAGGGCCCCTGCACCGAGGTCCCTGTCCGAGAGCCCGGACCTGGCGTTGGGGAAGTACGCCAGGGCCGGTTCGGACAGAGGCCACGATGCACGGGCAACGTGCCGGTCGGCCGCCGAATCAAATGATGTCGTGCAGAGCTTCATCGGTGGCCGCGGAGAAGTTCTCTTCATGAGTCTGCTGGTACGACTGCCATGCCGTCGAATCCCAGATCTCCAGGTAGTCAACCGATCCGATCACCACGCAGTCCTTGGAAAGATTGGCGTAGCGGCGGTGGTCGACCGACAACGTGATCCGGCCTTGCGTGTCGGGATGCTGCTCGTCGGTGGCGGCGGCCAGGTTACGCAGGAACGCGCGGGCCTCCGGATTGCTCCGCGACGCCTGCGACGCTCGTCGAGCCAGCTTTTCGAACTCGGCGCGCGGGTAGACGGCCAGGCTGTGATCTTGGCTCTTGGTGACCATCAACCCTCCTGCCAGCGCGTCGCGGAACTTGGCGGGCAGCGTCAGCCGCCCCTTGTCGTCGAGCTTCGGCGTGTAGGTGCCGAGAAACATCCCGCCACCTCCCACCACTCCGGAGCCCCGGTCGCTCCGTTGTCCGCCACTTTACCCCACAATCCCCCACATTGCTCCAATTGATAGCAAAAGTTGGCCGGACGTCCCCACCGGGCCCCCTCATCTAGGTGTTTTCCCGGGTCTATCAGCGGGCGCCCATGGCCGCGACCAGGCAAAACCCCAGGTAGACACCCCGTTGGGGGGTCAGTGGGGCGGTGTGGGGAGAAATCGCGACACGCTCGCATACAAAAAAGGGGCAGCCCGTTGCGGGCTACCCCTCGGCTCGGTACTGGCCTATTCGTCGAAGCGGCGGCGGAATCGATCCTCCATCCGAGCTCGTGAACGATCCGCCAGACCCCTTACCGCGCTTCTGCCGTGGCGCGCCTGGCTCGGAGCCCGCGCGATCGCGGCCGCCCTTGCCCCGCCGCGGGCCGGTGATCGCGAAGACCACGCCGCCGAACATCACCACAAAGCCGATGACGGACAGGATTGGGAAGCTGCCAATCATGGTGGCCTTGAACGCGACACCGGAAACCAGCATGGCCAGACCGATCACGAAAAGTGCGACGCCCTGAAGACGGCGCCGCGCCGAGGGAGCGCGCAAGGTCCCACCACGAACGCTCGACGCGAACTTGGGGTCCTCGGCATAGAGCGCGCTCTCGATCTGATCGAGCATGCGCTGCTCATGATCGGAGAGTGGCATTCGTCCCTCCCTTGCCGGCCCGGCCGTCTAAAAGTTCAAACTCGTGTTCGCCCGCATTCACGGGCACCTAACAGTCATGATACGAGGTCGATCTGAGCCGTACCACCTAGTTCGCCGGTCGATTCTATGACGGACGCGGTCGTTGTGAGCCAGCACCTCGCCCAACCAATAATGGTGTGGACGACACCGCTTTGGGCCGGAGGGCGAGGAAGGACGAGGACACGTTGGCGACATTTCTCATCGATCTGTCGCCGAGCGATATGCAACGCCGGCTCGGTGACGCGCTCGGCGTGTACGTCGACGCCATGCGTTACCCCCGCGGTACCGAAGACCAGCGCGCGTCGATGTGGCTCGAGCACACCCGCAGGCACGGCTGGAAGGCCGTCGGGGCGGTCGAGGTTCCCGACCAACAAGACATGACCGACTTGGCGGGCGTGGCGCTGGCCGCCGCGCCGATGCTCGGGGTCGCCTACGGCTATTGCGGCGCGCCGGACCAGTGGTGGCAGCAGCAGGTGGTGCAGGGCCTGTATCGGGTCGGCGCCGACAGAATGCGGATCGCTGAGCTGATGACGAGCTACTTCGAACTCACCGAACTGCACATCGCGCCGCGGGCGCAGGGCCGCGGCCTCGGCGAGGCGCTGGCCCGACGGCTGCTCGCCGACCGCGGCGAGGCACAGGTGCTGCTGTCGACACCGGAGATCAACGGCGAAGCCAACCGGGCGTGGCGGCTATACCGGCGGCTCGGGTTCACCGACATCATCCGCGGCTACCACTTCGCAGGCGATCCGCGCGCGTTCGCGATCCTTGGCCGTGCATTGCCACTGTGAGCCCGCCGTCTGGCACGATGACCAGGTGCCCGCCCGTTCCCGCAGGAGCCGCATGCTCGCCGTCGCGTTGCTGCTTCTGCTCGTCGTGCCGCTGGCAGTGGGCTGCGTACGGGTCAGGGCGTCGATCACGGTGTCGCCGGACGACCGGGTGTCGGGTCAGATCGTCGCGGCAGCCAAGCCGCGCAATGCCGACGACAAGGGCCCCCAGCTGCTCAACAACCTGCCGTTCGCGCAGAAGGTGGCGGTCTCCGACTACAACCGCGACGACTACGTCGGCTCGCAGGCGGTCTTCTCCGATCTGACCTTCGCCGAAGTGCCCCAGCTGGCCAACATGAACCGGGACGCCGCTGGCGTCGACATCTCGCTGCGCCGCGCCGGCGACCTCGTCATCCTCGAGGGCCGCGCCGACCTCACGTCGCTCAGCGACTCAGAGGCCGACGTTTCGCTTTCGGTGGCGTTCCCCGGCGAAGTGACGTCGACCAACGGCGACCAGGTGTCTTCCGAGGTCGTCGAATGGCAGCTGCGGCCCGGCGTGGTCAGCACCATGAGCGCCCAGGCCCGCTACACCGATCCGAGTGCCCGCTCGTTCACCGGCGCGGCGATCTGGCTTGGCGTGGCCTCGTTTCTGGTGGCCGCGATCATCGGCGGACTGGCGTATACGAGCCGCGACCGCTCGCCGCGACCGACCTGAATCCGCACCGTCAGCGAATGCCCCTGGTGGATTGGTGCCCTGACTTGGTACAAAACCCGTCGCACGCTCTACGCTGAATGCACTCGGGGGCGAGTACGAGAGACGTAGGCGAAGACTTTTGGAAAGGGGCGCCTCGCTGAGCGTGGATGCAGCGGCACCGTCAGCCGTCGAGTTGGCCAGCGCCGTCACCGACCAGTTGCGCGAGTATCTCGGCAATCGTCGCAGCGACGCCGCGTACATCGGCACCGACTACGCGGAGCTCACCGCCGCCCTCGAAGAATTCGTGTTGCGGGGTGGCAAACGGCTGCGCCCGGCGTTCGCCTACTGGGGCTGGCGTGCGGTGGCAGATCCCGTCTCCGATCCCGTCGCACCGTCGATACTGCGGCTGTTCTCGGCCCTGGAGTTGCTGCACGCGTGCGCGCTGGTGCACGACGATGTGATCGACGCCTCTGCCACCCGCCGCGGGCTGCCGACCGTGCACCGGCTGTTCGCCGACAAGCACCGCCGCAGTAACTGGCACGGGTCATCCGAGCAGTTCGGAATGTCGGCGGCGATTCTGCTGGGCGATCTCGCGCTGGTATGGGCCGACGACATCGTCGCGACCACCGACCTGCCGGTCGACGCGCACCAGCGGGTGCGGCGGGTCTGGTCGGCCATCCGCACCGAAGTGCTCGGCGGGCAGTACCTCGACATTGTCGCCGAATCCAGCGGCGCTGAGTCGGTGGCGTCGGCGATGACGGTCAACATCTACAAGACCGCGTCGTACACGATCTCGCGACCTTTGCAGTTCGGCGCGGCGGCCGCGGCAGACCGCCCCGACGTGCTCGCCGCGTTTCACGAGCTCGGGACGAACCTGGGTGTGGCGTTTCAGCTGCGCGACGATGTGCTCGGCGTGTTCGGGGACCCGGCGATCACGGGCAAGCCATCCGGCGACGATCTGCGCTCGGGCAAGCGCACAGTGCTGCTGGCCGAGGCCGTCGAGCGGGCCGAAAAGGTGGACCCGGTCGCCGCCAAGCTCTTACGCACCTCGATCGGAACCGAGCTGTCCGACGCCCAGGTGAAGGAACTGTGTCTGGTCATCGAATCGGTCGGCGCTTTGGCCGCGGTCGAGGAGCGCATCGACACGCTCACCCGCCGTTCTCTGGAGATCCTCAACGCCGCGCCGATCGACGTCCAGGCCAAGGTCGGCCTCTCCGAGCTCGCCAGATTGGCCGCGAACCGGTCCGCCTAGGAGCATGACTACCCCGACGCCGGCGCAGGCCCCGAAAACCGGGTCGGCGCATCATCTTTTGCGGCTGACGTCGTTCGCGACGTCGCCGCAGGCACGGCCGGCACTGCTGGGCGCGCTGGGTGCCGTGCTGATCACCGCAGGCGGCCTTGGCGCTGGCAGTACCCGGTTGCATGATCCGCTTCTGGAGTCGCTGCACCTGTCCTGGCTTCGGTTCGGTCACGGATTGGTGCTGTCGTCGGTGCTGCTGTGGGCGGGCGTGGCGGTGATGCTGATTGCCTGGCTCTGGCTGGGTCGCCGGGTGATCGACCGCACCGCGACCGAATACACGATGGTGGCGACAACCGGATTCTGGCTGGCGCCGCTGTTGCTGTCCGTTCCTGTGTTCAGTCGCGACACCTACTCCTATCTGGCGCAGGGCGCACTTCTGCGCGACGGCTTCGACCCGTACGTCGTCGGCCCGATCGACAACCCGAACTCATTGCTGGACAACGTGAGTCCGATCTGGACAACGACAACCGCCCCATACGGGCCTGGCGTTCATTCTGGTCGCGAAGTTCGTCACGATGCTCGTCGGCAATGACGTGGTGGCCGGCACCATGCTGTTGCGGCTGTGCATGCTGCCCGGCCTGGCCCTGCTGATCTGGGCGGCGCCGCGGGTGGCCCGCCATGTCGGCGCCGACGGGGCGGCCGCGCTGTGGATCTGCGTGTTGAACCCGTTGGTGATCATTCACCTCATGGGTGGCGTGCACAACGAGATGCTGATGGTCGGTCTGATGATCGCCGCCCTTGCGTTGGCATTCAGCGGTCACCACATATGGGGCGTCAGCCTGATCGCTGTCGCCGTGGCGGTGAAAGCAACAGCGGGACTCGCACTTCCGTTCATGGTGTGGGTGTGGACACGTGACCTTCGACACCGGCGGGGGTACACGCCGGTGAAGGCATTCGCGGTGTCCACGGCCGCGTCGGCGCTGATATTCGTTGCGGTGTTCGCCATGTTGTCCTGGCTGGCCGGCGTCGGCCTTGGCTGGCTGACCGCGCTGGCCGGGTCCGTCAAGATCATCAACTGGCTGACGGTGCCGACCGCCGCGGCGAATCTGATCAACGTGTTCGGCAGCCTGCTGTTCCCTGTGAACTTCTACGCGGTGCTCGACGTCACCCGGATCATCGGGATCGCGATCATTGCGATCTCACTTCCGTTGCTGTGGTGGCGGTTTCGCCACACCGACCGCGAGGCGCTGATCGGCATCGCGTTGGTGATGGGCGTGGTGGTGCTGTTCGTGCCTGCCGCGCTGCCGTGGTACTACACCTGGCCGTTGGCGGTGGTGGCCGCGCTCGCGCAGTCGCGGCAGGCGATCGCGGTGATCGCGGGGCTTTCGACGTGGATAACCGTGATCTGGAAGCCCGACGGTGCGCACGGCATGTACTCGTGGGTGCATGTGCTGCTCGCAACGGCATGCGCTGCGATGGCCTGGTACTCGCTTTACAAGGCGCCGGTCAGTACGCCATCGCCTGGGCCCGACGCACCACCTCACGGGCCTGATGAGAGTGCAGCGCGTCAACCGGCCTAGCATTCGCCTGATTGTCGGTCGACCCGTCGCGGCGGATGGTCAGCGACGGGTCGGGGGTGAACAACCAGCGCACGATCTCGGTGTCGGGGTAGCCGCCGTCGTGCAGCACCACGAGCAGCCCGGACAGGCTCTTCACCACGTGCCCGGTCTCGTCGAAGAAGGCCTTGGGCACCACCACCGCGCCGTCGCGCCGCACCGCGACCAGGTGCCCTTCCCGCAGCTGCTGATGCACCTTCGTCACTGGAATGCCGAGCAAATCGGCAACGGCGGGTAGGTCGTAGACGGCCTCGCCAGGGTCAAGAACATCGTCGGCGGCCGGAATGCTGCTCACCGCACCGAGTCTAAGAGAATCGGTCGGCTCGTAACATGTCTTCGGTGGAGGCCTACCAGCAATCTGACCCGCTCATGGGCGCCATGCTGGACGGTCGGTACCGCGTCGAGGTGATGATCGCGACCGGCGGCATGTCCGCGGTGTATCGCGGGCTCGATCTGCGGCTGGACCGGCCGGTGGCCCTGAAGATCATGGATTCCCGGTATGCAGGCGACAACCAGTTCCTGACCCGGTTCCAGCGTGAGGCTAGGGCGGTCGCGAGGCTGAAGGATCCCGGCCTGGTCGCGGTATACGACCAGGGCATCGACGGCCAGCATCCGTTTCTGGTGATGGAGCTGATCGAGGGCGGCACGCTGCGCGAACTTCTCCGGGAACGCGGACCGATGCCGCCGCACGCGGTCGCCGCGGTGCTCCGCCCGGTGCTCGGCGGCCTGGCAGTGGCGCACGGCGCCGGGCTGGTGCATCGCGACATCAAGCCGGAGAACGTGCTGATCTCCGACGACGGCGACGTGAAGATCGCCGACTTCGGTCTGGTGCGAGCGGTCGCCGAAGCCAAGATCACCTCTACTAGTGTTATTTTGGGCACCGCGGCCTACCTCTCGCCGGAGCAGGTCAGCTCCGGCGACGCCGGACCGCGCAGCGATGTTTACTCCGTCGGCATCCTGGCCTACGAGCTGCTGACCGGTGTCACGCCGTTCACCGGCGACTCCGCCCTGGCGGTCGCGTACCAGCGGATGGACAACGACGTCTCGCCTCCGAGCGCGGTGATCGCCGGTGTGCCAGCACAATTCGACGAGCTGGTGCTGCACGCCACCGGGCGCGACCCCGCCGATCGCTACGCCGACGCCCAAGACATGGCTGGCGAACTCGACGCGATCGTCGACGAACTGGGCCTACCGCCATTCAGGGTGCCAGCCCCGCGCAACTCGGCGCAGCACACCTCGGCGACGCTGCATCACAGTCGGGCGCGGGCCCAGCACGCCACCGCCGAAACCACTGCACGGCCGCCAACGGTTCCCGCACCGGCGCCTCGACAGCACACCCGGGAACTGACTCGCGACGACTGGCAGCCGCAAGAGTCCGAGTATCAGCCGGTATCAGGACAATTCGCCGGGGTGGACCTCGACGAGTTCTACTGGGCGCGACAGCGGGCCAAGCGGGCACTGTTGTTCTGGGTGATCGCCGTGCTCACGCTGGCTGGCGCGATCGGCGCCGCAGCATGGACGCTCGGCGGCAACATCGGAACGCTCATCTAAGGCGGCGCAGGATCGCAATTCGGTTCGGGGTTGATTCGCGCGACCCATAGTACTACAGTCGTAGTGGAATAATTCAACAGATGCTGAAATCACAGTGAGGTGATTAGCGATGAATTACCCTGTACTTCCCATCTTGGTGGTTGGCGCGGGACCCACCGGCCTGACGATGGCGAATGAGCTAGCACGCCACGGGGTTACGGCGCGGATCATCGATCGCGATCCAGCGCCACACGTCACGTCCCGTGCGCTGGTTGTCATGCCAAGGACTCTGGAGATCCTCGACGACATGGGCGTGGTCGACCAGGCGATCGCGGTAGGCAACCAGGTGGAGGGTCTGGCCATTACGTTCACAAGCAAGAGAGTGGACATGGACATCGTCGGTACATTGACCGGGCCACAGAACCACACCGGTTATCCCAGCCTGCGCACCCTGTCGCAGCACGACACCGAGCGGATTCTCACAGAGTCGCTGACAAGGCGCGGCGTAGAGATCGAGCGCGGAAAGGCGCTGACCGATCTGTCCCAAGACGATGACGCGGTCACCGTGTCGTTGCGCGGCGGCGACGGATCGATCGAGACCGCGCGGTGCCGGTGGGTCATCGGCTGCGACGGTGCCCACAGCGCGGTGCGAAGGGCGGTCGGTATCCCGTTCACGGGTAAGACCTATACCGACGAGTTCATCATGGCCGACGCCGAACTCGACTGGGACATGCCGCATGGCCCGATGTACGCATTCCCCAGTCCTGTCGGCATCTTCGCGGCCTTCTCGATGCCGGGCGAAAACCGGTACCGCATCTTCGGCAACGTACCTTCGGGTTCCGGCGCCGAGTACAGCGAACCGACGCACGAAGAGTTTGAAGAAATGATCGCGCAGCGCGTGCCGTTGCCGGCCGAAGTCGTCAAGGAGCACTGGGTGACGCGCTACCGCGTGCACAGCCGCAGTGTGCCTCGCTACCGCGACGGGCACGTCTTTCTCGTCGGCGATTCCGCACATGTGCACAGTCCCGCGGGGGCGCAAGGCATGAACACCGGTATCGGCGACGCGTACAACCTGGCGTGGAAACTTGCCCTGGTGGAACGCGGCATCGCGGACGAGTCGCTGCTGGAGAGCTACAACGCCGAGCGTCACCCGGTGGGGGTCCAGCTGCTGAAGACCACCGACCGAATTTTCACCGCTATCGCCGGCCAGAACCCCCTGTCACGGATCGTGCGCGGCCGGATCGCCCCGCAGGTAGCCACGCGTGTGCTGACCCGGCCCTCGGTCCGCCGGTTTTTGGTCGGCACTCTGGCCCAATTGCGTCTCCGCTACCCGGACAACCCACTCAACGCGGCAGACGGTTCGGGCTGGCGGGACGCGCCCGCGCCGGGCGACAGGGCCCGCGAAGCCGACGTGATGATCGACGGGCGAGCTGCACACCTGCACGAGGTGTTCCGCGGCACCCATCACACCGTGCTGCTGTTCACCGGGCTCGATGACGAAGCGCGACCGGCGGTGGAGCTGTGCCGGATCGCCGAGCAGATCGAGCAGTTGTATCCGGGGCTGGTGAAAGCGCGCGTCGTCACCGCCGAGCGTTTCGCCGACCACCCTGCGGCACTTGGCGATCCGACGCGGTCGGCACATCGCCAGTACGGCGTTGACTCGGCCTGCGCGTTCGTCGTCCGGCCCGACAAGTACATCGGCTACCGCGGACGCCCCGTCGACCCCGACCGGCTGATGGCCGATTTGGCTCGGCGGCTTCCGGCCGCGTCGCGTGCGGGTGCGCGCTAGTTACGCAGCGACCGCGGCAGGCCATCGTCATCCAATGGCTCCCACTGCGTCGGGATTCGCCGGTAGACGGTCATTACTCGTGGCTTGTCCCACAGCCGCTCTGTGTCGGCGTGGTAGTCCTTGCGCCACGCCGCACCAAGGCTGGCGTCGAAGTCGCCGCGATCGGCCCATTGCTCGTACAGCAGGATGTGAGCGGGATCGTCATCATCGTGGTGCAGCCAATAGCGCAGCATGCCCCGCTCTTCGACGCAGGCGGGGCCGTAGTGGTCGAGCATCAGCTGCAGCCATTCGTCGACATGCCCGGGCTTCAACCGGAACTCGGCGGTGACGACAATGGCCTCGGCCATGGCGACGCCTAGTCGCGCAGCATCTCAGCGACGAGGAACGCCAGCTCCAGCGACTGCTGGGTGTTGAGCCGCGGATCGCATGCCGTCTCGTAGCGGCCTGCCAGGTCGGAGTCCGAGATGTCCTGCGCGCCGCCGAGACACTCGGTGACGTTCTCACCGGTGATCTCGACGTGGATGCCGCCAGGATGGGTGCCCAGCGCGCGGTGCACCTCGAAGAAGCCCTGCACCTCGTCGACGATGCGGTCGAAGTGGCGGGTCTTGTAGCCGGTCGACGACTCGTGGGTGTTGCCGTGCATCGGGTCGCACTGCCAGATCACCTGATGACCGGTGGCCTGGACCTTCTCGATGATCGGCGGCAGCAGGTCCCGCACCTTGTTGTTGCCCAGCCTGCTGACCAGCGTCAACCGTCCCGGCTGGTTGTGCGGATCGAGACGCTCCACGTACTCGACCGCGAGCTCGGGCGTCATCGTCGGACCGATCTTCACCCCGATCGGGTTGGCGATCACCTCCGCGAACGCGACGTGCGCGCCGTCGAGCTGGCGGCTCCGCTCGCCGATCCACACGTAGTGCGCGGACAGGTCATACAGCCGCGGCTCGGGCTGCTCGACTGGGAAATCGGTCGACAGCCGCAGCATGGCCCGCTCATAGTCGAGCACCAAAGCCTCATGGCTGGCGTAGATTTCGGCGGTCTGCAGGTTGCGGTCGTCCACCCCGCATGCGCTCATGAACGTCAGGCCGCGGTCGATCTCGGCGGCCAGCGCCTCATAGCGGGCGCCCGCGGGCGAGGTCCGGACGAACTCGCGGTTCCAGTCATGCACCAAATGCAACGAGGCCAGTCCCGACGCGGTCAGCGCCCGCACCAGGTTCATCGCGGCGCTGGCGTTGGCGTAGGCGCGCACCAACCGCGACGCGTCGTGCTCACGGGCGGCGGCGTCGGGCGCGAAACCGTTGATCATGTCGCCGCGGTAGGACCTCAGGCCCAGCGCGTCAAGGTCCGACGACCGCGGCTTGGCGTACTGGCCCGCGATGCGCGCCACCTTGACCACCGGCATGCTGGCGCCGTAGGTCAGCACCACGGCCATCTGCAGCAGAGTGCGGATGTTGGCCCGAATATGCGGCTCGGTGTTGTCGACGAATGTCTCCGCGCAGTCGCCGCCCTGCAGCAGGAACGCCTCACCGCGGGCGACGTCGGCGAGTTGGCCCTTGAGCCGCTCGATCTCCGCGGCCACGGTTACCGGCGGAACGCTCTCAAGTACCGTCCGCATCACCTTGGCCGATTCCGCATCCCAGCTGGGCTGCTGCGCCGCAGGCTTGGCCAGGGCGGCGTCCAGCCGATGCCGCAGCTCGTCCGGCAGCGGAGGCAGCGGCGGGAGCTGGTCGATGGGTACGTCGACGGTCCAGTTCACCCGTTCATGGTAACGGGCGCCGGCACCTGGTTTTCACCCCTGCGCTGGCACTTCCCCCGTGGTCATCAGGCGAAAGCGCAGCAGGTTGTGCCGCGCATCCACCAGGGCGTCGTGCGCATCACGCGGTCGCGGCGGCATGCGCGGCGAACCGCGCTCCTCCCAGAACTGCCGCAGCTCGCGGGTGAAGCGAGGTATCGCAGGCGGTAGGTCGGTCATCGGCCCCCACAACTGGCACAGCACCACGTGGTCGTAGGCGCCGACCCACGCCCACAGCTCGATCGGCTCGTCACCGTCAACGCCGAAGAAGTCCTCCAGCTCCGCCCGGATCTGGCGGCGCGAGCGCCACAGTTGCGACGACGGCGACGGCAACTTGGGCAGCACATGCTTGCGTACCCAGCTGCCAGCTCGCTCCGGGTTGAATTCGGTTGAGATGGCGTAATATTCGCGGCCGTCCTCGGCGGCCACTCCGATCGAGATCAAGTCGATGGTGCGGCCGTTGTCGATGAACTCGGTGTCGTAGAAGTACTTCACACGCCGGCCGCCGTCCGATCCGGCGGCGCCGGGGCCGCGTGGATTTCGCGGTCCAGCTCCTGATCGACTTCGGAGTCGTCAGGAAAGTGCGGCTCCCCGGCGATCACGTGCTGCAGCCACAGCTTCGCCTGAACGACGGGCCTGCGCTGCTTACGTTCCCGTTCGAGCGCCTTGTGCATCTTCTTAGGCCGATCGCTGTACCGCCACCGGGCCCACGGCGCGTGCGGCCGCGACAGCCGGATCGCACTGATGAACAACAGCGGGGTGATGAACATGCCGACCAGCCCGGTCCACACCTTGCCCTTGAGCAGCACAATCACCGCCAGCACCAGCGTCGCGACCGCGATCGCAATCACCGTGGCGCGCGCCACGATGGAGTGGTCATCGCGCCAGATGCTGACATCGAAGAACGACAGCGGGTTCAGGCCAAGGATGAGCAGCCCCGCCACCGCCACCGCCGCGAAAACCGCGTCGACAGAAGTGCGGCCGTCCTCAGACCAGTACACATCCTCGAGATGAAGGATCAGGGCGAACTCGTCGAGAACCAGCGCGGCCCCGATGCCGAAAAAGATTGCAGCCGCCGTGAATTCGGGTACTCCCCCGTCGACCGCCAAAGTCACCATCGTCACCCCGGACACCATGACCAAGATCACACCGATGACGGCATGGTGGATGTGCAGCGAACCATGGCCGATGTTGTGGGGCTGCCACCATTTCCGTGGCGCATCGCTGTTGGCATGCGCACGGATGTACCGCACGATCGTGCGGGTCACAAAGAACGTCAGGAGGAAGGCGATCAGGCACCACAACAGCGGCAAACGCTGCGGCGGGATGGCCAGGTCGAACTTCAGATCGAACTTGAGTGCGTCGAACACGGGCGAAAACTTACGCCGACCTGCGCGTGTCATGGGACGGATACCCTCCGACTCGCCGGACGGCCCCGATAGTCTGGTCGGTGACATGAGTACTTGGCGGTCGCCCGGCGGGGCTGGTTGGGGGCCAACGCTCGCCTGGCGGCTGTTTCAGCTGCTCACCGTGGCGGCGTTGGCCTGGGCGGGCTGGCGGCTGCTGGGCCACACGCCGTACCGCATCGATATCGACGTGTACCGGATGGGCGGGCGGGCCTGGCTCGACGGCCGACCGCTGTATGCCGACGGGGCGATGTTCCACACCCGCGGTGGCCTGGACCTGCCGTTCACATACCCGCCGCTGGCCGCGGTCGCGTTCTCGCCGTTCGCGTGGCTGCCGCTCAACGTGGCAAGCGTCGCGATCACGCTGACCACCCTGGTGCTGCTCATCGGGTCGACAGTGATCGTGCTGACCCGGCTGGACGTCTGGCCGCAGACCTCCCTCACCGCCGAGCCGGCGTGGCTGCGGCGATGCTGGCTGGCGGTCGCGATCGTGGCGCCCGCGGTGATCTACCTGGAACCCATCCGGTCGAACTTCGACTTCGGCCAGATCAACGTCGTACTGATGACCCTCGTCATCGCCGACTGCGTGCCCCGCAGGACGCCGTGGCCGCGCGGCCTGCTGCTGGGCGTCGCGATCGCCCTCAAGCTCACCCCTGCGGTGTTCCTGCTGTACTTCCTGCTGCGCCGCGATACCCGCGCACTGCTGGTGACCGCGGCATCGGCGGTAGTGGCCACGCTGGCCGGTTTCGCGCTCGCGTGGCACGACTCCCTGGAGTACTGGACCGACACCGTGCGCAACACGGACCGGATCGGCACCGCGACGCTGAACACAAATCAGAACATCGCAGGCGCGCTGGCCCGCCTGGGCCTCGGCGAGGGCGAGCGGTTCGTGCTGTGGACGCTGGCCTGTTTCGCGGTGCTGGGGTTGACGGTATGGGCGGCGCGTCGGGTCCTGCGCGCCGGCCAACCCGTGCTGGCGCTGATCTGTGTGGCGATGTTCGGCCTCGTGGTGTCGCCGGTTTCGTGGTCGCATCACTGGGTGTGGGTGCTGCCCACGCTCTTGGTCACCACGGTGGTGGCCTATCGGCTGCGGCATCTGGCGCTGGCCGCCGTCACAGCGGCCGGCATCGCGTTGATGGTGTGGACGCCGATCACGCTGATGCCCGAGCACCGCGAAACCGCGGCGTCGCTGTGGCGCCAGCTCGCAGGCGGTTCCTATGTGTGGTGGGCGATCGCAATGATCGCGGTGGCGGGGACGGTGTCCGCGCGGTCGGCCGATCGGTCGGTCAGCCCGCGGCTGCTTCCGGCATCCGCGCCGGCGGCTTGACCGCGCTCTCGGACTTGCCCTCTTTGACGTCGGCGGCGTAGAGGTCGACGTACTCCTGGCCGCCGAGGCGCATCAGCTCGTACATCACCTCGTCGATCACCGCGCGCTCGATGAACCGGTTGCCTGCCAGGCCTTCGAACCGGCTGAAGTCCATCGGCTTGCCGAACTTGACCTGCACCCGACCGAACCGCCACATCTTGCTCCCTGGCGGATTGACGGAATCGGTTCCGATCATCGCGACGGGAATCACCGGAACGCCGGTTTCCAGCGCCAGCCGCGCCAGCCCCGTCTTGCCCTTGTAAAGCCGCCCGTCGGGCGAGCGGGTGCCCTCCGGATACATGCCGAGCAGCTTGCCCTCACCGAGGACGCGTGCGGCGGTGGTCAACGCGGCATGCGCGCTGTCGGCGTCGGTGCGGTCGATCGGCACCTGCCCGGCGGCGGTGTAGAACCACCGCTGAAACCAGCCCTTGAGCCCGGTTCCGGTGAAGTACTCGGCCTTGGCCAGGAAGGTGATCCTCCGGCGGACCACCAGAGGCTTGTAGAAGCTGTCGGCGACCGCGAGGTGGTTACTGGCCAGGATTGCCGGGCCGGAGTGCGGAACGTAGTCCAGCCCTTCGACTTTCGGACGGCCGAGCAACGACAGCAACGGACCCATGAAGATGTACTTGAAAAGCCAGTACCACATGGACCCTCCCCAGCACCGAGCACCGGACGGGTGCTTTGCGACAACTTTACTCACGCGATGTGGATGCGGCCACAGGCGCGCCTCTGCAGTGCCGGGGTCACTCCTCGACCGTCACAGGGATGTGCTGATAGCGTCCCGGCTCCGGAGGCGGCGGTTCGTCACCGCTCGGCGGGCCGCTCGGTGGCGGCGGCGCCTCCGGCGGCTCGGGAGGAGTCGCCGTGTTCGCTCCGTCTTCTACGACCGCCCGGACCACCGCCAGCAGCGCCACGCTGTGCTCGGCGATGACCGTCAGAAGCGGATGCTGTTCACCGGCCGCCAGCGCGGCAAGCGCACACACCGGGCACCACACCTGCTGACACTTGCCTGGGGCATCGCCGCTGCCCGCCGCGCGAGCGGCGGCCAGTCGTACCGCGGGGTCGAGCCGGTCGAGGATGGCCTGGGCCAGCTGCCGCAGTTCGGGACCGATGTCGGGGTGAGACCCGGTCATGCTGGCCACACCTCCGGATTCGGTCGAAATCGCACGGTCAGTTCACTACCTTTTAGCTGCGCCTCCACCACGATGCATCGCCGCAGGACGGATGCCAGCCGAACCCGGCGCCGCATGCCGCCTGCGCCGATGATCAAGTCGTCGTCGACCCGGCCCAACGTCAAGGCGGCGGAGTCAACCTGCGGCAACTCTAGCCGCATCCGGTAGGTCGCTTCGAGTCCAGTTCCCGATTCGCGGTCGACGATCGGCCGAAGCGGCCCTGGCGGCGGTGACCCGTCGCGCCGGCGTGCGCTTGCAAGAAGTTCACCGAGCGCCTTGGGGCCGATCGGTTCCCCGGCGAGGTGCGGGACGAGTACGAGCTGCACGTCACCGATGGTGGTGTCCAGCTCGTCGAGCACCGCCTGTTGCTCGACGATGCGCTCGGAGTACCAGTCGAACGCGGGGTGCTCGGGAAGGTTGCGGTATTCGTACGAATCGTCTTGAACCAGAATCTGATTGACGATCAGCTCGTCGACTCGGACACCCATCAGCGCCAGCGAGCCAAGGGTGCGGACCGCCTCTGCGGCGACCACCCGCTCGGCCGTCATCACCAAATGTGCGCCGACACGTTCGCCATCGGTGAGCAACGAGCCCAGCTGTTCGGTCCCCGCGCTGATGCGTTCGAGCAGCGCGATCACCGCCGCCGTGCGGGGATCGTCGGCGCCGGTCGACAACCGCCGATGCCGCGGCCAGGCGCGCTCCAGGTACAGACCGAAGGCTGCGGGCAGCGTGAGCATCCGCATTGCGTCGGCAGTCGACGCGCAGTCCACCACCACGTGATCCCACTGCCCCGAGACGGCCAGTTCGCCGACCTCGTGCAGGCCGAGCACCTCCTGGATGCCGGGCAGCGCGGAAAGTTCTTCTGGGGCAATGTCTCCCAGGTCCGACTCGGGAAAGCGACCGGACAGCATGCCGGCGATCTCCCGCCACCGCGTCGCCAGCAGCGCCAGCGTGTCCAGGGCAAGCGCGTCGAGGAACCCGCCGCCGGCGTCGGCATCGTCGGCCATCACCCGGGTGGGCTCACGCTGGCCCGTCGGCGTGACGGCGGTGCCCAACACGTCGCCGATCGAATGCGCCTGGTCGGTGGAGACGATCAACACCCGCAACCCGGCGCGCGAGTCGCGCACCGCGGTGGCGGTGGCCAACGTGGACTTGCCTACCCCGCCCTTGCCGACGAAGAGACTGATCCGGCCGGCGGTTGCGGCTTCGGCCGCACGACCAAACTCACTCAGCCTCGACTCGTTTCTTGAGGTCCTTCAACGCGGTGTTGGTCAGCCTTCGCTCGGCCTTGCGCTTGAGCAGACCGATCAGCGGAATGATCAGGTCAACCGACAGTTCGTAGGTGACGTCGGTGCCGGAACCCTTGGGCGACAAACGATATGAGCCCTCGAGCGCCTTGAGCAGCGAGCTGGACACCAGGCGCCACTTCACCGATTCGCGGTCAGGCGGCCAGTCGTAGGACAACACCATGGTGTCCTTGAGAACGGCGGCGTCCAGCACCAGGCGGGCGGTCTTGGGGTAGCCCTCGGCATCGGCCTCGAGCACCTCGGTCTCCTTGTATTCGGCGACCCAATCCGGATAGGAGCCGATATCGGCGATGACGTCCATCACCGTCGAAGGATCAGCATCGATATAGATGGTCTGCGCCGTCTTGTCCGCCACGTGAAAAATCTACCTCCCCCTGCTTCGGATGGCCGAAGTATCAGGCCAGCCGCGACACACCCACCGGGCGCGTCGCTTCCAGCGTCTGCTTCACCTCGAACGCCATATTCTTGCCCGCTACCCGGCGGCGATGGTTCACCTTCGCCAGGTTCATCTTGGCCAGCTGCCACGCCGCCACACCCGACGGCTCTGCGTGCAGGAAATAGTGCAGGACGACCCCGTCGAGCACCGATTCCAGCCAGATCTCCATGGTTCCGGTGAGCGCGCCGGCCACCGTCCAGCGGTGCCCCACCTCGCCCCGGTCCTCAACCACCGTCAACCGCAGGTCGGGCCACCACCGCCGCCAGCTCGCGGGATCCGCGACGGCCCTGCCCACCTCGACGGGGTCGGCGGCGACGAAGGTCTCGTCGGCGATCTGGATGCTGTTCATGGCATACAAGCTTCACATATGCGGGCCCACCGGCCGAGGGTGGCCGACTAGGCTTGGAACGGCAAAGCCACGAGTAGCAGTCGAAAGGCCAAGATCGTGCGTGAGTACAGTGTTCCCGCAACCTTCACCGTCGGTGAGCACGACAACGTCGTCAGTTCCGTATTCAGCCACGAACGCGACGATCCCGACCACGTGATTTTCCAGCGCCTGGTCGACGGCGCATGGACGGACATCACGTGCAAGGAGGCTGCGAACCAGATTCGTTCGGCCGCACTGGGTTTGATCGCCGAGGGCGTCAAGCCCGGCGACCGCGTGGCGATCTTGTCGGCTACCCGTTATGAGTGGGTCATCCTCGACTACGCCATCCTCGCGATCGGTGCGGTCACCGTTCCGATCTACGAGACCTGTCGCCGGAGCAGGTGCGCTGGGTGCTTGAGGACTCAGGCGCAGTGCTGGCGTTCGTCGAGATCGAGGCGCACGCGACTGATGGTCAAGGAACTGCTCGACGAGCTGCCCGCGCTGCGCCAGGTGGCGGTCATCGAGTCGACGGCGCCCTCCGCATTGGACGTGCTCGCCGAGGCCGGGGCGTCGGTCGATCCCGACCGAGCTCGACGAGCGGCTAGCCGGCATCCGGTCCACCGACCCGGCAACGCTGATCTACACCTCCGGCACCACCGGGCGCCCGAAGGGCTGTCAGTTGACCCACTCCAACCTGCTGTACGAGACGCGTGGCGCTTCGGCCTCCTTCCCCAGCCTGCTCGCGCAAGGGTGAACGCCTGTTGGTGTTCCTGCCGCTGGCCCACGTCCTGGCGCGGGCGCTGTCAATGACGGCCTTCGCCAACAATGTGACCATCGGCTACACCAGCGATATCAAGAATCTTGTCGCAATGTTCGGTCAGTTTCAGCCGACGGTCATGGTCTCCGTACCCCGGGTGTTCGAAAAGGTCTACAACACAGCCGAATTGAACGCACAGGACCGCGGCAAGGGTCCGATCTTCGCGATGGCAGTAAAGGCGGCGATCGAATATAGCGAGGCCACAGGACAGGGGCGGGCCGGGTGTGGTGCTGCGGGCCAAGCATGCTGTCTTCGACCGGCTGGTCTACGGCAAGCTGCGCGCCGCCACTCGGCGGCAACTGCCGAGCCTCCATCTCCGGCGGCGCCCCGCTGGGCGCAAGGTTGGGCCACTTCTACCGCGGCATCGGGCTCACCATCTACGAGGGCTACGGCCTGACCGAGACCAGCGCGGCCATCACCGCGAACCGGATCGGCGAGCTGAAGGTCGGCACGGTGGGCAAGCTGCTGCCGGGCAACAGCATGGCAATCGCGAACGACGGCGAACTGCTGGTGCGCGGTGGCGTCGTATTCGGCGGCTACTGGCGCAACGAGAAAGCCACCGCCGAGGCGATTGTCGACGGCTGGTTCCACACCGGAGACCTGGGCAGCATCGATGACGACGGGTTCCTGTCGATCGTCGGCCGCAAGAAGGAGATCATCGTGACCGCGGGCGGCAAGAACGTCGCCCCCGCGGTTCTCGAGGATCAATTGCGCGCCCATCCGCTGATCAGCCAGGCCATGGCAGTCGGCGACGCGCGGCCGTTCATCGCCGCGCTGATCGCGATCGATCCTGAGGCTTTCGAGGTCTGGAAGCAGCACCACGGCAAGAACTCGACCGCTTCAGTGGAGGATCTGGCCAACGACCCCGACCTGGTTTCCGACATCGACCTGGCGGTCAAGAACGCCAATCAGGCGGTGTCGAAGGCCGAGGCGATCCGCAAGTTCCGGATCCTGCCGGTGGATTTCACCGTCCTCACCGGTGAGCTGACACCGACACTGAAAGTCAAGCGCAAGGTGGTGGCCGACAAATTCGCCGCCGAGATCGAGGCCCTTTACGAGAAGGGTTAGAGGAGCTGCGCGAGCTTGTCGGCCTGCGCGCTCCACTGCCAGTTGTCGACCACCCATCGCCTGCCCGCGTCGCCCATCTGCGCGGCCCTGTCCGGGTCGGCCAGTAGATCGCTGACCGACGCCGCGATCGCGCCGACGTCCCAGCCGTTGACCACCACACCCGTCTCGCCGTCCCGAACGGTTTCGGGTGCCCCGCCTGAGGCGCCCGCGACGACCGGCACCCCCGTCGCCGACGCCTCTAGGTAGACGATGCCGAGGCCCTCGACATCCATACCGCCGCCGCGGGTGCGGCATGGCATCGCGAACACGTCGGCCATCGCGTGGTGCGCAGGCAATTCGTCGCCGGGCACCCCGTCGGTGAACACCACGTGCTCGGCCACTCCGAACCTGTCCGCCAGCCGCCGCAGCGCCGTTCGGTACGGGCCGCCACCGACGATGACGAGGGCGGCGCCGGGCACCCGCTGCCGGATCGCGGGCATCGCCCGGATCAACATGTCCTGGCCCTTGCGCGGCACCAGCCGCGACACACACACCACCACAGGCCGCTCCCCCAGCCGGTATCTGGCACGCAGCTCGGCGCGGGCGACCTCGTCGGGCGCGAAACGGTCGGTGTCCACACCGGGCGGCAGGTGCTCCAGCGCGGCGTGGGCGCCGAACGCCGATGCGAACCGGTCACGCGTGTAGTTACTGACATAGGTGACCACGTCGGTACCAGTTCCGATGCGCCGCAACGCGGTTCGGGCCAGGGGCAGCATCGACCAGCCGACTTCGTGGCCGTGGGTGCTTGCGACGACCCGGCCCACACCCGCGTCGCGGGCCAGCGGCGCCATCAACGCCAACGGCGCGGCAGCGCCGAACCACACTGTGTCCACCTCGTGGCGGTCGATGAGCTGACGCATCCGGCCCGCCACCTGCGGCACGGGCAGCATCAACGTGCCCGGATGGCGCACCACCTCGTAGGCTGTTTCGCGGTCGAAATCGTCGGCGCCCTTCCACTTCGGCGCGTAGACCGTCAGCGTGTGTGTCCCCGCCGCGACCAGGTGATCGACCAGTTCCTGCAGGTATGATTGAATGCCGCCGCGGCGCGGCGGAAAGTCGTTGCTAACCAGCAGGACCCGGCTCATCGCCTGTCAGGCTAGCCGGACATCCAGTGCCGCCATCCGGCCAGGACCTCCTGCAGGTCCGCACCGAGGGCGTCGCGCACGGCGGTGGCGGCGTCGGGATGACCGGGACCGCAGGCCCGCAGATACAGCGTTCGCAGCGTGGCGGTGCCGTACACGTCGGCGACGAACCGGCTGAACCACCACGCGCGGTCGTAGGCCACGGACCCTGCGGGGCCTGCGGCGTCCAGGTCGGCGTCGGTGGGTATGGTCGCCAGCTCGGCGGCGTCCGGGGGTCGCGGTGTCGGCGGACGGCCGACGAAATCGGCGACCCCCTCGGTGAGCCAGCGCGGCGCGTCGGCGGCGGTGTCGGCGCGTGATGCGAAGTGGAAAAGCTCGTGGCGCAACACTATTCGCAACGACGCATCGCTCATTGCGGCAGCGCCAGGGGCGAACATGATCCGCTCGGCGGTGGTGGTGGCTGCGATGTCGGGCCCACCGGCGGCGAGACGCCCGAACTCGGCGTCCGATTCGGCGGCCACGATGAGGACGTCGCGTGGCCAGTCGGGTCCCCAGAACGCGGTGACCGCCTTGGCGGCATCGTCCATCTGAGCGGCGATTCGGGTCAACAATGGCGCCGTGTGCGGTCCGCCGAGACCGGCCAGATGAACCTTGCGGCCGTCGCTCAGAGTCTGGATGGTCGACGCGGCGGTGGGCGTGGTGACCGAGGCGGGTGCTGCCACGACCGGGTGCGCGGGCGCCGGGTGCGGCCTGCCGACCAGAAGCAGCGCGCAGATCAGCTCGGTGACAAGTAAGGCCGCGAGCCGTCGACGATCAGTACCGGCGGACGTTATGGATCGGCGCATTGTCCACCGGAGCTACTCGCACCGGCGTGCCATAGGTCGACGCGTGCACCATCATTCCGTCACCGATGTAAATGGCGACATGCGACGCGTCGGAGTAGTACGTGACCAGATCGCCCGGTTGCATCTGATCCATCGACACCGGCTGCCCGCCCTTGGCGAGCGCCTGGCTGGAGTGCGGTAGCGAGATGCCTGCCTGCTGGAACGACCACATCACCAGTCCGGAGCAGTCGAAAGCGCTCGGGCCCGAGCCACCCCAGGAATAAGGAGAGCCGATCCGGCTCAGCGCGGCCTGAATGACGGTGGCCGCCTCGGGTGCTCCGTCCCCTGGGATGGCTCCCGGCGGTGCCACGTCGCCGGGCGGAATGCCCTCGGGTGGGGCGGCCAAGATGCCAGGATCCGGCGGGGCCGCTTCAGGTGCGGGCGGAACGGGCATCGGCGGCATGGCCGCAAGGGCTTCGCGCTGATTCGGGGTCAGGGCCTGGAACTGCGACTTGACCACCGCGATCTGCACCTGCAGCTTGCTCTGCTTGGACTGCAGATCGGCGCGCACCGCGGCCGCCTGCTCGGCGGCGGTCTTGGCTTCGGCGGCCGATCTGGCCGACGCGTCCTCGGCCAGCGCGGCCTGCTGGCCGATATCGCGGTAGCTCTTCATCTGTGCCGACATCTCGGAGGCCATCACCCGCTGGACCGCGAGCTGGTCGATGAGACCCTGCGGTGAGGTCGCGGTCAGCATCGCATCAAGGCCGTCGGTCCTGCCGCCCATGTATTGCGCTGCAGCTAATTTGTCGACGGACGACTGGAATTTTGCCAATTGGGATTTGGCGGATTCCGCCGCTGCGGTGTCGGCGGCGTGTTTTTCCTCGGCGGCCTGCTGCGCTGCCAGCTTGTTGTTCAAATCCAGCTGGGCAGAATGCATCGCTTCAGTGGTTTGTTCGGCCTGCCGAGACAATTCGTTGAGTTTTGCTAAAGCGTCGTCTGCGGGGTCTGCCTGCACATGCCCGGCGACTATGCTTCCGAGAACCATTAACCCAGCTATCGCACCTACCAGGGGTCGTCTAAAAGCACGTGTGGTCCGGTGCGTGCGAGGGAGCCTCAAAATTTGCGTCCTTCAATCGCCGTGACGAAGCCGCGTCGAACTGCGCTTAGGTCTCAGATAGGTTACGAAACGGCATCGGCCTTGTCCAACAGAAGACGCAAATTTAACAGCCGCCTCAGAGTTTGTTGTCAACGGCCGAGTCAGCGCGTGTCTTTAAGCAACCCCCGAATCGCCGTCCCGGCGAATCGGCACCAACCGTAGTCGCGGCGCCAGCCCGACATCGGCGAGCACCTCGAGCGCCAGGCGTTCGTCGTCGAGCAACGTCTCGGGCACCCCGAGCAACACGCTGACGACACAGTCCTTGCATCCGTGGCCGCGCACCGCACAGTCGTCGCAGTCGATCTTCACCGTGCCCATGTGGCAGTCCTCTCGATCGGTGTTGCCCGCACGGTATCGGGGACCACCGACAATTACGGCAGGCCAGTGATGAGCGCTTGCGCGAAGAACATCGACCAGCGTGGCAACCATTCGCTGTCGGTCCCGTTCCCTACCGTCAGCGCATGGGCCAGCTGAGCTTCGCGGACGTCGATCCGCTAGCTGACCTGTCGCTGCGGGAGACCACGTTCGTCGTCGTCGACCTCGAGACCACCGGCGGGCGGGCCAGCGGCGAGGGCCACGACTCGATCACCGAGATCGGGGCGGTCAAGGTGCGCGGCGGCGCGGTGCTGGGTGAGCTGGCCACGCTCGTCGATCCCGGGCGCAGCATCCCGCCGCAGATCGTGGCTCTTACGGGTATCACAACGGCGATGGTGTGCGATGCACCGAGAATCGATTCGGTGCTGCCCGCGTTTCTGGAGTTCTCCCGCGGCGCGGTACTCGTCGCCCACAACGCCGGCTTCGACATCGGCTTCCTGCGCGCGGCCGCCGAACGCTGCCAGATCGCCTGGCCCCGGCCGCCGGTGCTTTGCACGGTCCGGCTGGCCCGCCGGGTGCTCACCCGCGACGAGGCCCCCAGCGTGCGACTGGCCGCGCTGGCGCGATTGTTCGGCGCGACAACCACACCGACGCACCGGGCGCTAGACGACGCCCGCGCCACCGTCGACGTGCTGCACGCGTTGATCGAGCGGGTCGGCAATCAGGGTGTGCACACCTACACCGAGTTGCGGTCCTATCTGCCCGATATGACGCCGGCCCAACGCCGCAACCGGCACCTCGCCGCCGCACTGCCGCATCGCCCTGGCGTCTACCTGTTCCGCGGGCCGTCGGCCGAGGTGCTTTATGTGGGCACCGCGGTCGATCTGCGCAGGCGGGTCGGCCAGTACTTCAACGGCGCCGACCCGCGCACCCGCATGAAGGAGATGGCGTCGCTGGCGACCGCGGTCGACCATGTCGAATGCGCGCACGACCTCGAGGCCGGTGTTCGCGAGCTGCGACTGCTCGCCGCGCACGCGCCGCCGTACAACCGCCGATCGAAGTTCCCGCACCGGTGGTGGTGGGTGGTGCTGACCGACGAACCGTTCCCGCGGTTTTCTGCGGTCCGGGGACCGCAATCAGGCACCGCGGTGCGTTCCGCAAGATTCGACCGCGCCGTCGGCCCGTTCCGCTCGCGGACCGACGCGGTGGAAACGGCAGCGCTGCTGGCGCGGTTCACGGGCGTGCGCACATGTACCAAGCGGCTGGGCCGCTCCGCGCTGCACGTGTGCCCGGAGCGCGAACTGTCGCCATGTCCCGCCCCGCACGGCATCACTCCGACCCAGTACGCCTCCGCGCCCGCCCGCGCCGTCGAGCTGATCGACGGCACCGACAACCGCGCACTCGCCGCTGTGCTGGCGCACATCGCCGACCTGGCCGAGCGCAACCGCTACGAGACGGCGGCCCGGTTGCGAGACCACGCGGCCGCGGCGATCGATGTGCTGTGGCGCGGCCAACGGCTGCGGGCGCTGGCCGCTGTCACCGAATTGGTGACCGCCCGCCCGGACGGCGAGGGCGGCTGGCACCTCGCGGTGATCCGGCACGGCCAGCTTGCGGCGGCGGGCACCGCCCGTCGCGGCGTGCCGCCGATGCCGGTCGTCGACGCCATTTGTGTTGGCGCACAAGCGGTTCTGCCAACCGACGCGCCGCTCGGCGGCGCGCTGGTCGAAGAGACGGGACTGATCGCACGCTGGCTGGCCCAGCCAGGCGTGCGCATCGTGCGGGCCGAGCCCGGCTACGCGTCACCAGTGGGATCGGCAGGCCGGTGGTCAGGCTGGGTGGCGTCGGCACGCTCGGCGCGGGTGGCAGCCGAGCAGGCCCTCGACAACTCAGACCTTCTGCGTGAACCGCACCCAACGCGCGAGCAGCTGTTCGGCCGCGCCGGAGTCGATCGCCTCGACGGCCCTGGCGAGTCCCGACTCCCAGGCGGGCACCCATTTGGCGTCGCTGGCTAGTCCCGCGTGGGCCACCATCGCGCCGGCCGCGTTGAGCACCACCGCATCCCGGACCGGGCCCGTGGCGCCACCAAGCACCGAGCGGACCGAGGCGGCGTTGGCCTCGGCGTCGCCGCCAACCAGCTCAGAGATGTCGGCCCGGTTGAACCCGAACGCCGCCGGGTCGAAGGTCAACCGCTCGACGGTCCCGGCCTGGACCCGCCAGATCGTGCTCGTCGTGGTGGTGGTCAGCTCGTCGAGGCCGTCGTCGCCGTGCACGACCAGCACGCTGGACCGGCGAGCGGCGAACACCCCCGCCATCACCTCGGCCAGCTCACCCCAGGCGCAACCAATCAGGCCGGCGCGCGGCCCGGCCGGATTCGTCAGCGGCCCAAGCAGATTGAATACCGTCGGCACCCCGATCTCGCGCCGCACCACCCCGGCATGCCGGTATGACGGGTGGAACTGCGGCGCGAAGGCGAACCCGATGCCGACCTCGGCGACGCTGCGCGCCACCTCGTCAGGACCGAGGTCGATGCGTACCCCGAGCGCCTCGAGCGTGTCGGCACCGCCGGACAACGACGACGCCGCCCGGTTGCCGTGCTTGATCACCGGCACCCCTGCCGCGGCCACCACGATCGCCGCCATGGTGGACAGATTCACCGTGTTGGCGCCGTCGCCCCCGGTGCCAACGACGTCGACGGTGTCATTGCCGATGGCGTCCGTCGGGACCCGCCGCGCATGCTTGAGCATCGTGTCGGCCAATTCGGTGACCTCTGCCGACGTCGGGCGCTTCATCTTCATCGACACGCCGAAGCCTGCGATCTGCGCCGGGGTCGCCGCGCCGGTCATGATCTGGTCCATCGCCCAGGCGGCCTGGCCAGGCAACAGCGCTTGTCCTGTGGTCAGGCGGCCGAGAACCTGCGGCCACGTCGGGGAGTCACCGGAACCAGTCGGTCGCGCTTGTGCGGATGCCACTCGCCGATTATGACGAATTGCTCCACCCGGGTGGAGTTGGACAACTACAAAGCGTCATACTTGCGGTGTGACGAGCGCTGTAGGGACCTCGGGAACCGCTATCACGTCGCGAGTACATTCGCTGAACCGACCGAATATGGTCAGTGTCGGCACCATTGTCTGGCTATCCAGCGAGCTGATGTTCTTTGCTGGACTGTTCGCGATGTACTTCACCGCGCGTGCCCAGGCCGGCGGTGACTGGCCCCCACACCCCACCGAGCTGAACCTGGTTCAGGCGGTCCCGGTGACGCTGGTGCTGATCGCGTCGTCGTTCACCTGCCAGATGGGCGTTTTCGCCGCAGAGCGCGGCGACGTGTTCGGGCTGCGGCGCTGGTACTTCGTGACCTTCCTGATGGGCCTGTTCTTCGTGCTCGGCCAGGGCTACGAGTACATCCACCTCGTCGAGCACGGCACCACCATCCCCGGCAGCGCGTACGGCTCAGTGTTCTACCTCGCCACCGGATTCCACGGCCTGCACGTCATCGGCGGTCTGGTCGCATTCATCTTCCTGCTCGCGCGCACCACGATGAGCAAGTTCACCCCAGCGCAGGCCACCGCGGCGATCGTCGTCTCGTATTACTGGCATTTCGTCGACATCGTGTGGATTGCCTTGTTCGCCACGATCTACTTCGTCCGATGATCGGCTCGCCGATGCGTTCGATGAGAAGGGGTTCGATGACCGACAAGTCCCGCCGTCGGCTGCGCCGGCGCCTGTCGGCAGCAGTGCTGCTGCTGATCGGACTGGCAGTCGCGGGTGGCCTTGCGGCCACCCTCACGCCGACGCCGCAGGTTGCTGTCGCCGACGAGTCGGCCTCGGCGCTGCTGCGCACGGGCAAGCAGCTGTTCGACACCTCGTGCGTGACCTGCCACGGCGCCAACCTGCAGGGCGTGGCTGACCGCGGGCCCAGCCTGATCGGCGTTGGCGAGGCCGCCGTCTACTTCCAGGTGTCGACCGGCAGGATGCCCGCGATGCGCGGCGAGGCGCAGGCCCCGCGCAAGGACCCCATGTTCGACGAGTCCCAGATCGACGCGCTCGGCGCGTACGTTCAGGCCAACGGCGGCGGCCCTGTCGTCCCCCGCGACGACAACGGCCAGGTCGCGCAGCAGTCCCTGCTCGGTTCGGACGTGGCCCGCGGCGGTGACCTGTTCCGGCTGAACTGCGCGTCGTGCCACAACTTCACCGGCAAGGGCGGCGCGCTGTCGTCGGGCAAGTACGCGCCCGACCTCTCGGACGCCGAGCCCGCGCAGATCTACACCGCGATGCTGACCGGTCCACAGAACATGCCGAAGTTCTCCGACCGGCAGCTCTCCCCTGAGGAGAAGAAGGACATCGTGGCGTATGTCCGGATGGCGACTGAGGCGCCCGACCCTGGCGGCTACGGCCTTGGCGGCTTCGGGCCGTCCTCCGAGGGCATGGCGATGTGGATTATCGGCATCGTCGCAACCATCGGCGTGGCGCTGTGGATCGGAGCCCGAGCATGAGCGACGAAGTGAAGGACACCCCCACCGACGAACAGCTCGCGCAGATGTCGCGCGAGGAGCTGGTCGCCCTCGGCGGCAAGATGGACGGCGTCGACACCGTCTTCAAGGACGAGCGCTGGCCGGTTCCCGGCACCAAGGCCGAGAAGCGAGCCGAGCGCGCGGTGGCGTATTGGCTTCTGCTTGGCGGTCTTTCGGGGCTGGCGCTGCTGGTGATCTTCCTGTTCTGGCCGTGGGAGTACAAGGGCGGCGAGGACGCAGGGACACTGGTGGTACGACCTGGCCACCCCGCTGTACGGACTGACATTCGGGCTGTCGATCCTGGCGATCGGCATCGGCGCGGTGCTGTTCCAGAAGAAGTTCATCCCGGAGGAGATCTCGATCCAGGACCGCCATGACGGCCGCTCCCCCGAGCTGCAACGCAAGACCGTCGCGGCCAACCTCACCGATGCGCTGGAGAGTTCAACGTTCAAGCGCCGCAAGCTGATCGGCCTGTCGCTGGGTATCGGCCTCGGCGCGTTCGGCCTCGGCACACTCGTCGCATTCATGGGCGGGCTGATCAAGAACCCGTGGAAGCCGGTGGTTCCGACGGCCGAGGGCAAGAAGGCCGTGCTGTGGACGTCCGGCTGGACCCCGCGCTTCAAGGGCGAAACCATCTACATGGCCCGCGCCACCGGACTGCCCGGCGAGTCGCCGTTCGTCAAGATGCGCCCCGAGGACCTCGACGCGGGCGGCATGGAGACGGTGTTCCCGTGGCGGGAATCCGACGGCGACGGCACCACCGTCGAATCGCACCATCTGCTCGGCGAGATCGCGATGGGTGTGCGTAACCCGGTGATGTTGATCCGCATCAGGCCCGCGGACATGGCCAAGGTGGTCAAGCGCAAGGGCCAGGAGAGCTTCAACTTCGGCGAGCTGTTCGCATTCACCAAGGTGTGCTCGCATTTGGGTTGCCCCTCTTCGCTTTACGAGCAGCAGAGCTATCGCATCCTCTGCCCCTGCCACCAGTCGCAGTTCGACGCGTTGCACTTCGCGAAGCCAATATTCGGTCCTGCTGCGCGCGCTTTGGCGCAGCTGCCCATCACCATTGATCAAGACGGGTACCTGGTCGCCAACGGTGACTTCATCGAACCCGTCGGACCGGCATTCTGGGAGCGGCGATCATGAGTCCAACACTGCCGAAGCCAAATCTGGCTGAAATCACAGCGGCACAGGGTGATGCGATCGATTCGCGGTATCACCCATCGGCGGCGGTGCGCCGCCAGCTGAACAAGGTGTTCCCGACCCACTGGTCGTTCCTGCTCGGCGAGATCGCCCTGTATTCCTTCATCGTCCTGCTGATCACCGGCATTACCTGACGCTGTTCTTCGACTCGTCGATGGCCGAAGTCACCTACAACGGCGTGTATCAGCCGCTGCGTGGCGTCGAGATGTCCAAGGCCTACGCCTCCACCCTCGACATCAGCTTCGAGATACGCGGCGGCCTGTTCGTCCGGCAGGTCCACCACTGGGCGGCGTTGATGTTCTCCGCGTCGATCATGGTGCACCTGGCCCGCATCTTCTTCACCGGCGCGTTCCGCCGTCCCCGCGAAACGAACTGGGTGATCGGCTCGCTGCTGCTGATCCTGTCGATGTTCGAGGGCTATTTCGGCTACTCGCTGCCCGACGACCTGCTGTCCGGCATCGGGCTGCGGGCGGCCCTGTCCTCGATCACGATGGGCATCCCGGTGGTCGGCACCTGGATGCACTGGGCGCTGTTCGGTGGCGACTTCCCGTGCGGCGGGCTCGGATACCAGTGCTCTGACGATGGTGTCTTACTGCCCCGCATGTACGCGCTGCACATCCTGCTGATCCCGGCAATCATCCTGGCGCTCATCGGTGTTCACCTGGCGATGGTGTGGTTTCAGAAGCACACCGACTTCCCTGGGCCAGGGCAGACGGAGACGAACGTCGTTGGCGTGCGCGTCATGCCGATCTTCGCCGTCAAGTCCGGCGCATTCTTCGCGATGATCACCGGCATCCTCGGCCTGATGGGCGGCCTGCTGCAGATCAACCCGATCTGGCAGTTGGGCCCGTACAAGCCGTCACAAGTGTCGGCGGGCAGCCAGCCCGACTTCTACATGATGTGGACGGAGGGCCTTGCCCGTATCTGGCCGGCATGGGAGTTCTATCCGTTCGGCCACACGATCCCCGCTGTCGGTGTGGGTCGCCGTGATCATGGGCCTCGTGTTCACGCTGCTGATCGCATGGCCGTTCATGGAGAAGAAGTTCACCGGGGACGACGCGCACCACAATCTGCTGCAGCGGCCGCGTGACGCACCGGTCCGCACCGCGATCGGTGCCATGGCGATCGCGTTCTACATGGTGCTGACGCTGGCCGCGATGAACGACGTCATCGCGTGGAAGTTCCACATCTCGCTGAACGCGACGACGTGGATCGCGCGCATCGGCATGGTGGTGCTGCCCGCGATCGTCTACTACATCGCCTACCGGTGGGCGGTCGGGCTGCAGCGCAGCGACCGCGCCGTGCTCGAGCACGGCATCGAGACCGGCATCATCAAGCGGCTGCCGCACGGCGCCTACATCGAGCTGCACCAGCCGCTCGGACCGGTCGACGAGCACGGACATCCGATTCCGTTGGAGTACCAGGGCGCTGCGGTGCCCAAGCGGATGAACAAGCTCGGCTCCGCTGGTGCACCGGGTATCGGCAGCTTCCTGACCGCCGATCCGCTCTCCGAGAACGACGAGCTGACGGAAGCCGCGCATGCCTCGGAACACAAGTCGCTCACCGCATTACGCGAATACCAGGACCGAAATGGCTCGTCGAACGGCGAGACGAACGGGCACCACTGACGGGTTAAGCGCCCGTCGGCCTCACGCGCTGGACGGCTCCAACAAGGCGCGTAGCTCGCGCAGGTAGAGCCACGGGATCGCGGGCATCGCAACCGTGACGAGTCCGGCCAGCACGTAGAGAACCCACGCCGCCGCGTTGTTGTCGACGGCCATCAAGTAGGTCGCCACACCGATGGCCACCGTCGCGACACCCATGGCGATCGCGATGACCACGGCGCACCGCAGCCACAGCTGGTCCACCGCCGTCATCAACGGGCTCGGCGGCGGGCTGATGGCCTCACGTGTCGCGTAACCGGGGCCGGTAGCCGCCCTGCGTGTCGCCGCCGTCGGTGGCACTCGCAGTTTCTCGGTGGCCGGTTCGGCGCCTCGAACCGGCGGCGGCTGCCCAGCCACGGCCCGAACGGGCGTTGAGCGCGGCGGCGATTCCTCCAGCGCTGCGCGCCGAGCCCTCAGCAATAGCGGCACCGCGCCGATGATCACCGCCGCAGAGATGGCGATCACGGCGTATAGCAGCCAAGGCGTATCGGACTCGCCCGTGGACTGCGCGTGCCCGGTTCCCAGGTCGACCAGGGCCACCGTCGCCGCGACTCCTGCGCCCAGCGCGGCCAGCCAGACCGCGGCGCAAGCGCCAAGCAGGATGCGGTCGGTGCGGTCGAATTCGCCGGTGTCCAGGCCGGTGCGCGACCGCCAGCGGCCCGCGGCATCTGTGTTGTCAGGCATCAGCAGCTAGTCTGCGCGGCGTTGTTGGTGTTCGACGAGAGCACCGTGCCGTCGCTGGTCGTGATCGAGCAGTTGAGCCTGCTGACCAGGAACAGGCTGGAGGCCTGCACCGAGCCGACCTCGGACTGCGAGATCGGCGTCACCGTCAGCGACCACGGGATGTAGACGTTGCGCTGGGTGCGACTGCGGCCCGAGGCGTCGACGTAGGTGACCGTGATGATGTCACCGGGCGCCTTGGTACCGGTCACCGAGTACGTGACCTGCCGCGGCCCCGACCGGGTCGTGGTCGGCGGCGGCGGTGCTTCTGTGGCCGGCGGCGGAGGCGGAGGCGCCTCGGTGGCCGGCGGCGGAGGCGGCGGTGAGGGCTCCTGCGTCACCGTCACGGTCTCCGGCGGTGGCGGTGGAGGCTCCGACGTGGGCGGTGGCGGAGGCGGTGGTGGCGGGGTCGTCGTTGTGATCTCGTCCTGCACCGGCGGCGCAGTGGTGGTGCTGGTCGCAGGCGTGGCGAGGTTGTCGGTGTCGGTCCGGGTAACCAACACCGACACGGACGCGACCAGCGCGACGGCGGCGATGATGGCCGCCACGCCGACTACCCAGGGCCAGCGTGGCGGCGTCTGTTGGTCGACCGATTCGGTGCCGGGGTCGTAGCTGTCGTAGTCGTAGAGCGACGCGTCGGCGGGCACGTATGGACCGCTGGTGAATTGTTCGGACTCCGGTGCGGAATAGGCCTGCGAATGGATATCCGTTTGACCGGTATCGGGTGCAGCCGACTCGGCTGCCGATCGTGTGGGCTGATCGGACGCGGGCTGGCTGCCCTGCTCCTGACCGCCGAACTCCGGCCCTTCAGGCCCTGGGGGATTCGGCCCGCTCATCTACGCCTATCCTTCTCGACTACTGGCCTCGGCAACACTACCCAAAGCGACGGCGCTAGCGAATGTCACAGCGCGGGTTGCGGGCCAACTGTTGTCCCGATTGTGACCTTTGAGGATCAGTGCTTCTCGGGGCCGGTGTAGTACTCGAACACCAGGCCGGCGGCCGTCGACAACACGAAGCAGGCGCCCGCCGCTATCAGCCAGGGCAGCCACAGCGCGACACCGACCGCCGTGACCGACGCCGACAGCGCGATGAGCAGCGGCCACCAGCTGTGCGGGCTGTAGAAGCCCAGCTCACCGGCTCCGTCGCTGATCTCGGCGTCCTCGTAGTCCTCGGGCCGGGTGTCGAGCCTGCGAGCGACGAACCGGAAGAAGGTGCCGGTGATCAGCGTCAGGCCCGACGTCATCACCAGAGCGGTCACGCCGGCCCACTCCACGCCGCCATGCGCAAACATCGCGGTCAGCACGGCGTACACCACCGCCGACAGCACGAAGAACGCGGTCAGGAACTCGAACAGCCTGGCTTCGATGTGCATCTGGTGTTCCTACTTGCTCGCCTGGGGTGGCGCCCCGGCCTGCTCGCCGCGGCGGGTGTCGAACGGATGTGTGGTGACGGCCGTCGGCGGCTGGTTGATCGCCTGCAGCGCTTCGGCGTTGGTCTTGCCTGCCATCCGCTGCTGCAGATACGCCTTGAAGTCGTTGGGCTCCACCACCCGAACCTCGAAGTTCATCATCGAGTGGTAGGTGCCGCACAACTCCGCGCATCGGCCGACGAACGCGCCGGTCTTGTTGATCTCAGTGATCTGGAAGATGTTGTCGGAGTGGTTGGCCTCCGGATCGGGCATCACGTCGCGCTTGAACAAGAACTCCGGCACCCAGAACGCGTGGACGACGTCGGCGGAGGCGATCTGGAACTCGATGCGCTTGCCGGTGGGCAGCACCAGAATCGGAATCTCGGTGGAGCTGCCCAGCGTCTCGACCTTGTCGAAGTTCAGGTAGCGCCGGTCCTCGGGGTTGAGGCCGCGGACCGCGCCGACCAACTCCTCGCCGTGGCTGTCCACGCCTTCCGGCTTGGACTCCATCGCGGCCTTGCGCTCGTTGTCGGCACCGTCGTAGGTGAACGTGCCGTCGGTGAAGTTGATCTTCTGGTAGCCGAACTTCCAGTTCCACTGGAAGGCGGTGACGTCGATGACGACCTCGGGGTTGGGGTCCTTGTGCAGCAACTTTTCCTGCACCACCACGGTGAAGTAGAACAGCACCGAGATGATCAGGAACGGCACCACTGTGAGCACCAGCTCGAGAGGCATGTTGTAGCCGAACTGGCGCGGCAGCTCGGTGTCGCCCTTCTTGTGCCGGTGAAACGCCGAGGCCCAGAAGATCAGGCCCCACACGATCACACCGACCACCAGCGAGGCGATCAGCGAGCCGATCCACAGTTCCCGGTTCAGGTGCGCCTCGGGCGTGATGCCCTCAGGCCAGCCAAGGGCAATCGCCTCGGACCAGCTACACCCGCTGAGCAGCGCCGCCGCGCCACCCAGGACGACTGACAACGCGACCGCCTTCAGCCCACGACGTGACACGTTGGAGCCTCCTAGAAGTCGATAACGCTAGGCGAATACTACGCAGCGTAGACCACCGCCCGGTGCCGGTCTCGACACACCTCACCGATTAGGCATACTGGCGCGGTGTGCGGACTGCTGGCCTTGCTTACCGACCCGTCCGCTGACGTCTCGCCCGCGGTCGTGGACGCGGTTTCGGGGGCCTCGCATCTCATGCGTCACCGCGGTCCCGACGAACCGGGCACGTGGTCCGACGACCATGTCGTGCTGGGCTTCAACCGGCTTGTCGATCATCGACATCGCGCACAGCCATCAGCCGCTGCGCTGGGGGCCGCCCGAGTCACCGGACCGCTACGTGCTGGTGTTCAACGGCGAGATCTACAACTACCTGGAACTGCGCGCCGAGCTGTCGGCCGACCACGGCGCGGTATTCGCCACCGACGGCGACGGCGAGGCGATCATCGCCGCCTACCACCACTGGGGCACCGACGCGCTGACCCGGCTGCGCGGCATGTTCGCGTTCGCGCTGTGGGACACCGTCGAGAAGGAACTGTTCTGCGCGCGTGACCCTTTCGGCATCAAGCCTCTGTTCATGGCGACCGGGTCCGGCGGGACTGTGGTCGGCAGCGAGAAGAAGTGCCTGCTCGGACTGGCCGAGGACATCGGCATCGATCTCGGCATCGACGATCGCGCCGTGCAGCACTACACGGTGTTGCAGTACGTGCCGGAACCGGAGACGCTTGCACCGCGGCATCCGGCGACTGGAATCCGGCAGCTACGCGCGCGTGCGGCCGGGCAAGCCGCCCGAGGTGACCCGCTACTTCACGCCTCAGTTCGCCGCGAAGCCCTTCAGTGCGGGCAGTGAGCAGAGCCGCTACGACGAGATCACCGCGGTGCTCGAGGATTCGGTCGCCAAGCACATGCGGGCCGACGTCACCGTCGGCGCCTTCCTGTCCGGCGGCATCGACTCCACCGCGATCGCCGCGCTGGCGATGCGCCACAACCCGCGCCTGATCACCTTCACCACCGGCTTCGAACGGGAAGGCTTCTCCGAGGTCGACGTCGCGGTCGCGTCGGCCGAGGCGATCGGCGCGCGGCATGTGACGAAGGTGGTCAGACCAGGCCGAGTTCGTCGCGGCCCTACCCGAAATCGTCTGGTATCTCGACGAACCCGTCGCCGACCCGGCGCTGGTGCCGCTGTTCTTCATCGCCCGCGAGGCCCGCAAGCACGTCAAGGTGGTGCTGTCCGGCGAGGGTGCCGACGAGCTGTTCGGCGGATACACGATCTACCGAGAACCATTGTCGCTGCGGCCCTTCGACTATCTCCCTCGCCCGGTTCGGCGATCGCTGGGCAAGGCCTCTAAACCTCTGCCCGATGGCTTGCGCGGAAAGAGCCTGTTGCACCGGGGCTCGCTCACGCTCGAAGAGCGGTACTACGGCAACGCGCGCAGCTTCTCCGACGCGCAGCTGCGGGCGGTGCTTCCCGGCTTCCGTGAGGAGTGGACCCACACCGACGTGACCGCGCCGGTGTACGCCACCTCCGACGGCTGGGACCCGGTGGCGCGGATGCAACACATCGACCTGTTCACCTGGCTGCGCGGCGACATCCTGGTCAAGGCCGACAAGATGACCATGGCCAATTCGCTCGAACTGCGGGTGCCGTTTCTGGATCCCGAGGTGTTCGCGGTGGCGTCACGGCTGCCTGCCGATCAGAAGATCACCAGGGCCACCACGAAATTCGCGCTGCGCAAGGCGCTTGAACCCATCGTTCCCGCCCATGTGCTCAACCGCCCGAAGCTGGGCTTTCCGGTGCCGATCCGGCACTGGCTGCGGGCGGGCGAATTGCTGGACTGGGCCCACGCCACAATCAATGCGTCACAGGCCGGCGAGCTGGTCGACATCGCTGCGGTGCGGACCATGCTCGACGAACACCGCAGCGGCGCAAGCGATCACAGCCGTCGGCTGTGGACGGTGCTGATCTTCATGCTGTGGCACGCGATCTTCGTCGAGCACAGCGTGACCCCACAGATCAGCGAGCCCACTTACCCCGTACAGCTCTAGGCGAGCGCGACCGGATTATCTGTCGGCGCCAAGCGCCTCCGAGATCTCGTTGGCCGCGTCCGCCCCGTAGGCGTCGGCCAGTCGCTTCACGGCGGATTCCTTGTCCCAGGTCCACTCCTGCGGACCGGGCGCCTCCAAAACCAGCGTGGCGACCATCGATGCGAGTTGCGCAGAACGCTCGAGGCTCAGCCCAACGCTGCGGCCGGTGAGGAAGCCCGCCCGGAACGCGTCGCCGATGCCGGTGGGGTCGTCCTTGTGAGTTTCGGGTACCACGTCGACGTGGACGAAGGTGCCGTCGCGGCCGACGATGTCAACACCCTTCTCCCCCAACGTCGTAATGCGCATCTCGATCTGGCTCATCACCTCGGCCTCGGACCACCCGGACTTCTGCAGCAGCAGGTCCCATTCGTAGTCGTTGGTGAATAGGTAGGCCGCGCCGTCGATCAGCCGGCGGATCTCGTCACCGGACAGGCGCGCCAACTGCTGGCTCGGATCGGCCGCGAACGCAAGACCCAGCTTGCGACACTCCTCGGTATGCAGGAACATCGCGTCCGGATCGTTGGCTCCGACGATAACGAGATCGGTTGTGCCCGTTCGTGATACGACGTCCGCGAGCTTGATGTTGCGGGACTCCGACATGGCCCCCGGATAGAACGAGGCAATCTGGGCCATGTTCTCGTCGGTCGTGCAGACGAATCGCGCCGTGTACGCCGAGTCGGAGATCAGGACGCTGTCGCAGTCCACGCTGTGCGACGTGAGCCACTGCCGGTAGTCGTCGAAGTCCTTGCCCGCGGCGCCGACGAGTGCCACGTCACCGCCAAGCACGCCGATTGCGAATGCCATGTTGCCTGCGACGCCGCCGCGGTGCACCACCAGATCGTCGACGAGGAAGCTCAACGACACCTTCTGCAGGTGATCGGCCAGGAGTTGCTCCGAGAACAGCCCTGGAAACCGCATGAGATGGTCGGTCGCAATCGATCCGGTCACCGCAATGGTCACGAAACGTCACCCTTCATTAATTAAGCCGTCTAGATAATCTTACCCAGCGGAAACCCGGCCAGCAGTGCGCTAACCTGCGTACAAGTGCCCGCCCGGTCACTGTAGACAGGCGAATTCATCGTCACACTTCGGGGGAGCAAATATATGACGGGTCCGTACCCGCCCGAATACGGCGCTGGACCGGTCGGCCCGCAAATGTATGCGGCGCAGCCCTATCCGGAAAATGTGCCGTCGTCCTATCCATCAATGCTGCCGCCGCCGCTGCAATATCCCAAACGGCGATGGTGGCGGCCCGTCGCCGCGGCGGCATTGGTTCTCGCCGTGGTCGCAGCACTAGTCACCGCAATTGTTCTCGCGGCGCGCGACGACGATGCGTCGACTCACAGCGCGCTGACCGACGCATCGGCCAAGGCCGCCATTCAGGAGTATCTGGACGCGCTGTCGAAGGGTGACGATGAAACCGTGGCGCGTCATACCCTGTGCGGGCTGTTCGACTCGGTCAAGGAGCACCGCTCCGACCTCGCGCTGGCCGCGCTGAGCAGCGATGCGTTCCGCAAGCAGTACAGCCGCGTCGAAGTGACGTCGATCGACAAGATGGTCCTCTGGTCGCCGAATCAGGCGCAGGTGCTTTTCACGATGCGGGTCGCTCCGGCGACCGGGTCGACGCGTGACCAGGCGCCGAAAAACGAGGAGCAGGCCATCGCTCAACTGCTAGTCCAGGACGACGAAATCCTGGTGTGCTCCTACTTGCCGAGGACGGCCGGTCAGTACTGAATCAGTTGAACGAGTCGCCGCAGGCGCAGGATCCAGTGGCGTTCGGGTTGTCGATGGTGAAGCCCTGCTTCTCGATGGTGTCGACGAAATCGATCGTGGCGCCCTGGATGTATGGGGCGCTCATCCGGTCGACGGTCAGCTTCACGCCGCCGAATTCCGAAATCAGGTCGCCGTCCAGCGACCGGTCGTCGAAGAAGAGGTTGTAGCGCAGGCCGGCGCACCCGCCCGGTTGGACGGCGATGCGCAGCGCCAGGTCGTCACGGCCCTCCTGATCCAGCAGCGCCTTCGCCTTGGTGGCCGCGGCGTCCGTCAGGGTTGCGCCGTGGGTGGCGGTGCTGGTCGCCGACTCGTCCTGAACAGTCATTGCTTCTCCCCTGTGCATGTTCGTGGGTAGACCGTTGGGTCCACATCATCAACGGTACCTTGTTGCGGCCCTATTCCCGACTTATCCCCAGGTCGCCGCCGTCACCTGGGCTAATTCTTCCAGCTGGTTTGCCGCATCCTCGATGGCCAGCGCAACGGAGCCGGCGTGGTCGGTGATGGAGAACGCCGCCGCGATGCCCGCGTCCCGCAGCGTGGCTTCGTCGAGAGTGACCTGGCCGGCAAGAACCAATACCGGTATCTGCCGCGACCGTGCGCCCGCCGCGAGCGCGCTGACCACTTTGCCGTGCAATGACTGATCGTCGAACCGGCCCTCGCCGGTGATGACGAGTTGGGCGGCGGCGACGTCGTCGGCAAGCCGGGTGTGTTCGGCGATGATCGCGGCACCGGATTCGCGGCGGCCGCCCAGCGCCAGCAGCCCCGCGCCGATGCCTCCCGCGGCGCCTGCACCTGGCTCGTCGCTGACCGCCCGGCCTGCCGCCGCGTTCAATTCCACCGCCCAGTCGCTGAGCCGCCGCTCCAGGACGCGCACGGTGTCGGGGTCGGCCCCCTTCTGCGGCCCGAACACGGTCGACGCGCCCATCGGTCCGAGCATCGGATGCTCGACGTCGGTGGCGGCGATGATCTCGACACCCGCCAGGAGCTCGCGGGCCGCGGCGAGGCGGGCGGTTGTGGTCCTCACGTCCGCAGCCAGCTCCTCGACCATGCCCTTACCGCCGTCCGTGCAGGCGCTGCCACCGAGCCCGACCACGATCCGCCCGGCGCCCGCCCGCACCGCGGCGGCGATCAGCTGTCCCACTCCCCGGCTGTGCGCGGCCAGCGCGGTCTGCACGGTCGGTGGGCCGCCCAACAGCGCCAGCCCGCAGGCCTGCGCGCACTCGATGTAGGCAGTCCCGGGCGCGGCCGGGTCGAGCACCCACTCCGCGGACACCTCTTCGGTCAGCGGGCCGCTCACGCGGAGGGTGTGCACCTCACCGAGCCTGCCTGCCAGCACACCGACGAAGCCGGGTCCACCGTCGGACTGCGGGGCAAGCGTCAACTCATCGTCGGGGCGTCCGCGCCGCCAGCCGTCCGCGATCGCCTTGGCGGCCTCGACCGCCGTGAGGCTGTCGCCGAAGCAGTCGGGGGCGATCAAAACCTGCACCACGGCAGACTATGGCCCTGATTACGCAGGTGCATGCTGGGCGGACCCGTCGCGCAAGTAACCTGACAGGCGTGAAGCTGCTCGGCCGTAAGAAACCCACCCAAGACGCCGATTCGGCGGCGTCTGAAGAGGACGCGCAGGCCGGCCCTGATCGCACCGGCACCACCGCCCCCAAGGGCAAGCCGACCCCGAAACGCAGCCAGGCCGCCCGCAAGCGCGGCCCGGTCGCGCCCGCCCCGATGACCGCCGCCGAAGCGCGTCGGCGTCGCAAGGAGATCGGCGCGCCGAAGCTGACCCGCGACGAACGCAAGTCCGAGCGCCTCGCCCGCCGCGCCGACATGTCCGAGCGCCGGGAAAAGATGATGGCCGGCGAGGACGCCTACCTGCTGCCGCGCGACAAGGGCCCGGTGCGCCGCTTCGTGCGTGACGTCGTTGACTCGCGCCGAAACGTGCTCGGGCTGTTCATGCCTGCGGCGCTTGGCCTGATCTTCGTCATGCTGGCGGTGCCCTCGCTCACCGTGCAGCGGCTGCTCTCCCCCGGCATGCTGGTCCTGGTGCTGATCATGGTGATCGACGGCTTCATCGTGGGCCGCAAGGTAAACAGGCTGGTGGACGAGAAGTTCCCCGACAACACTGAAAGTGGTTGGAAACTCGGCTTTTACGCTGCCAGCCGCGCCTCACAGCTGCGCCGGATGCGCGCGCCCCGGCCGCAGGTCAATCGCGGCGATAAGGTCGCCTGATCACCTGTGCGCACGCTGGTCCTCGGGGGTATCCGGTCGGGCAAGTCACAGTGGGCCGAGACGGCGATCGCCGAATCGACCGTCGCCGGGCAGCCGGTGCGCTACCTGGCCACCGGTGCGGCGCCCGAGGGTGACGCCGACTGGTCGGCGCGGATCGCCGCGCATCGGGCGCGCCGTCCATCGCATTGGTCGACGGTCGAAACAATAGACCTGCCAACGCAATTGCGATCCGAGGTCGCGACCCCGACGCTCGTCGACGACATCGGTGGCTGGCTGACCGCGGTGATGGACCGCCGCGACGCGTGGGCCACAGGGTCGCCGGGATCGGTGGCCGCCGACGCGGACGACCTGATCGATGCGGTCGGCGCGTTTGGATCGCCGCTGGCCCTCGTCAGCCCGGAGGTGGGGCTGACCGTGGTACCGCAGACCGTGTCCGGCCGTCGGTTCGCCGACGAGCTGGGCAGCCTCAACCAGCGGTTGGCCGGGCTGTGCGACCGGGTGGTACTGGTGGTCGCCGGACAGCCGCTGACCGTGAAGGAGCCCAGCCGCGCGGAGTCGCGGCAGTGACGGACTTCGAATCGATCACCCCGCCCGATCCCGAGGTAGCCGCCGCGGCGCGGGCCCGTCAGGACCGGTTGACCAAGCCGCCCGGCTCGCTGGGCCGGCTCGAGGACCTGTCGGTATGGGTGGCGTCATGCCAGGGGGGGTGCCCACCGCGGCAGTTTCAGCGCCCCCGCGTGGTGGTGTTCGCCGGTGACCACGGCGTCACTGCCGCGGGCGTATCGGCGTATCCGGCAGAGGTCACCGCACAAATGGTCGCCAACTTCGACGCGGGCGGCGCGGCGATCAACGTGCTCGCCGAGGCGGCGGGCGCAAGCGTGCGGGTGGTTGACATCGCGGTGGATGCCGCGGACCCGCTATCGCCGTCGATCGGCGCTCACAAGGTGCGGCGTGGCAGCGGCAACATCGCCGTCGAAGACGCGCTGAGCGCCGACGAGGCGGCCGCCGCGATCGAGGCGGGCCGCCGGATCGCCGACGAGGAAGTCGATTCCGGCGCGGACCTGTTGATCGCAGGCGATATGGGAATCGGAAACACCACCGCCGCAACCACTTTGATCGCGGCTCTGACCGGCTCCGAACCGGTCGCCGTCGTCGGCAGGGGTACCGGCATCGATGATGCAGGCTGGGCGCGCAAGACCGCCGCGATCCGCGACGCGCTGTACCGGGCCCGCGCGTTGTCCGCGGACCCGGTTGGGCTGCTGCGGGTTTGCGGCGGAGCGGACTTAGCCGCGATGGCGGGGTTCTGCGCTCAGGCCGCCGTGCGCCGGACGCCGGTGCTGCTCGACGGCGTGGTGGTGACCGCCGCCGCGCTGGTGGCCGACCGACTTGCGCCCGGTGCCCGGCAGTGGTGGCAGGCGGGACACCGGTCCACCGAACCGGCCCATACGCTTGCGCTGCGGCAGCTCGAACTCGAACCGATCATCGACATGCGGATGCGGCTCGGTGAGGGCACCGGCGCCGCGGTCGCGTTGCCCATCGTGCGCGCCGCCGTCGCCGCGCTGACGTCGATGGCCACGTTCGACGAGGCAGGCGTCACCGCGTGATCCGTTCGGTCGCAGGCGCATTCGCGTTCGCGACCGTCCTTCCGATGCGCGGCTCGGCCGGGGTGGGCCGCGGCGTCATCACCGCATTGCCTGTCGTTGGCGTCGCGCTCGGGGCACTGGCAGGCGGGGTGGTGTGGGCGTCGTCGTTGGCGTTCGGCGCGGGCAATCCGCTAGGCGGTGCGCTCGCGGTTGCGGTCCTGCTGATCGCGACCCGCGGCCTGCACATCGACGGGCTGTCCGACACCGCCGACGCGCTGGGCTGCTACGGGCCGCCGGAGCGGGCGCTACAGGTGATGCGCGACGGTTCGGCCGGCCCGTTCGGTGTGGCCGCGGTGGTGGTGGCGATCGTGCTGCAGGCGCTGGCGTTCGCGGAACTGGGCGTCGTCGCGGTGATCGTCGCCGTGACGGCGGGCCGGGTGGCAGCGGTGGCGGCGTGCAGGCGTTCGGTGCCCGCCGCGCAGGGCAGCTCGCTGGGTGCGCGTGCCGCGGGCGCCCAACCGGCCGTAGCGGTGCTGCTGTGGGTCATCGCGGCCGCGGCGCTGGCGGTACTGGCCGATCCGCGACCCTGGCAGGGTCCGCTGGCGGTTCTCGTCGCGCTGGCGTGCGCGGCAGCACTGGTCGCGCATTGCGTCCGACGGTTCGGCGGAATCACCGGCGACGTGCTGGGCGCGGCGATCGAGGTGACGACGACGGTGGCCGCCGTCGCGCTGGCGATCCGCTAGGACAGCCGCGCCATCCAGCCGTGGGTGTCGGCGAACGTGCCGCGCTGGATGCCGGTCAGTGTGTCCCGCAGGGCCATCGTGATCTCGCCAGGTTCGCCGTCGGCGATGGTGAACTCGCCGTCGCCGTACTTGACGTGCGAGACGGGCGTGATGACAGCGGCCGTGCCGCAGGCGAACACCTCGGTGATCTCGCCCGCCGCGGCCTTCTTCTGCCACTCGTCGACGTCGATCTTGCGTTCCTCGACCGCAAATCCTGCGTCAGTTGCCAACTGCAGCAACGAATCCCGGGTGATGCCGGGTAGCAGCGAGCCAGACAACTCTGGGGTGACCAACCGTGCCGTTCCGCCGCTGCCGAACACGAAGAACAGGTTCATCCCGCCCATCTCTTCGACATAGCGGCGTTCGATGGCGTCCAGCCACACCACCTGGTCGCACCCGTTTTCGGCGGCCTCCGCCTGCGCCAGCAGCGAGGCGGCGTAGTTGCCGCCGAATTTGGCCGCGCCGGTACCGCCAGGGCAGGCGCGCACGTACTCGGTCGACAGCCACACGCTGACCGGCTTGATGCCGCGCGGGAAGTATGCGCCCGCGGGCGATCCGATGACCAGATAGCGGTATTCGTTTGCCGGCCGTACACCCAGCCCAGGCTCGGTGGCGAACACGTACGGCCGCAGGTACAGCGACTCCTCGCCGCCGGCAGGCGGCACCCAGGGCTCATCGACCGCAATCAGCTGGCGCAGCGACTCGATGAACGCCTCTTCGGGCAGCTCGGGGATGGCCAGCCTGCGCGACGAGGAACGCAGCCGGGCGGCGTTGGCCTCCGGTCGGAACGAGACGATGGAGCCGTCGGCCCACCGGTAGGCCTTGAGGCCCTCGAACACCTCCTGGGCGTAGTGCAGCACGATCGCGGACGGGTCCAGTTCGATCGGCCCGTACGGGATCACCCGCGCGTTGTGCCAGCCTTTGCCTTCGACGTAGTCGACCGACACCATGTGATCGGTGTGATAGCGGCCGAATCCCGGATTGGCCAGGATCGACGCCCGTACCTCATCGCTCACCGGGTTCGCGTTGCGCTCAACCGTGAACTCGAGGGGGCCGTCAGTCATGAAGCGATTGTATATCCGCTCGCTACCGGGTTTTTGCCTCGATGAACGGCGGTTTGACGACTTCACATTCCACACCGCGGCCGCGGACGTCCACCGAGACCGTTTGGCCGTCGGCGATGTGTTTGTCGGTCTCGATCAACGCCAGCGCGATGCCGACTTTCAAAGTCGGAGAAAAGGTTCCCGACGTCGTCACACCGATCGAGGTGTCACCGTCGAGCACGGTGAGGTCGGGCCGCAGCACCCCGCGACCGACAGCGCGCAGTCCGCGCAGCACCCGCTTCGGGCCCGCCGCCTTCTCCGCCAGCAGCGGGTCGCGTCCCCAGAACGCGTCTTTTTTCCATCCGATCGCCCACCCGCATCGCGCCTGCAGTGGCGAGATGTCCAGTGACAGTTCATGGCCGTGCAGCGGATAACCCATTTCGGTGCGCAGCGTGTCACGGGCTCCCAGCCCCGCCAGCTCACCGCCTGCACTGCCGACGGCGTCGACGAGTGCATCAAAAACCACGTCGGCCCGGTCCCACGGCGGCAGCAGTTCATAGCCGTGCTCACCTGTGTAGCCGGTGCGGCACACCCGCACATCGACGCCGCCGAACTCGGCGTCCGCGTATCCCATGTAGTCCATGTCGGTCGGCAGGCCCAAAGCGCCGACGACTTCGGTCGATTTCGGTCCCTGCACCGCGAGCACCGCGTACGAGCGGTGTTCGTCGGTGATCGTGAGGCCCGACGGGTGCGCGCTCCTCTAGCGCCGCAACGACGGCGGGAGTGTTGGCGGCGTTGGGCACCAGGAAGATCTCGTCGTCAGAGACGTAGTAGGCGATCAGGTCGTCGATGACGCCACCGGAATCGGTGCAGCACAACGTGTATTGCGCCTTGCCAGGTCCGATGCGGCGAAAGGTCGTTGGTGAGCGCGGAGTTGACGTACTCGGCGGCGCCGGGGCCCCGGACCAGCGCCTTGCCCAGATGGCTGACGTCGAACAGGCCGACGGCGGTACGCGTCGCGGTGTGCTCACTCACCGTGCCCGCGTACGACACCGGCATCAGCCAACCGGAGAACTCCGCGAAACTCGCGCCGAGTTGTCGATGTCGTTCCTCGAGGGGGCCGTGCAGGAGTTCGGTTTCGCTCACCTCAGTATCCTCACGGGAATCAACCCTAATCCCGGCGTTGACGCTGGCAGACTCGGGTGGTGGTCGATTTCGATGCGCTGGAAGCCGCAGGAATCGCCAACGCGCGCGGACGGGCCGGCCTGATCGACTATCTGGACAAGCTCGGCTTCACGGCCGAGGAGATGGTCGAGGCCGAGCGGGCGCGGTCGCCTTTTCGGCCTCGCCGGTGACGCCCTGCAGTGGTCGGGCCGCCCGATCTATAGCCTGCGGACCGCCGCCGACGTGCTCGGCGCCCCGCTCGACGACATCGAGCGGGCGTGGGCGGTGCTCGGGCTGACCGTGGCCAACCCCGATGACGTCGCCCTGAGCCAGGCCGATGTCGACGGCCTGGCTACCTGGGTCGCGATGAAGAACGTAATGAGCGCTGACGGCGCGTTCGGCTTTCTGCGGGTCCTCGGCGCGGCCATGGCCCGACTGGCGGAGGCCGAGTCGGCCGTTGTCCGCGTCGGTTCGCCCGATCTCCAGATGGGCCACTCCCGTGACGAACTCATCACCGCGCAGGCGTACCGCGGAGTTGCGGAGTTCGTCCCCCGCATCGGAGCGCTGATCGATGCCGTTCACCGCCATCACTTGAGCAGTGCCCGAGCCCACTTCGAGGGCGTCATCCGCGACTCGTCGGAGAGCGTCGTGTGCGGCATCGGTTTCGCGGATCTGTCGGGCTTCACCGCACTGACACAGCTGCTAACGCCCGCGGAGTTGTCGACCTTGCTCAACGAGTTCAGCGCCACCGTCACCGACGTGGTGCATGCCGACGGCGGTCGGGTGGTGAAGTTCATCGGCGACGAGGTGATGTGGGTGAGTTCGACGCCGGAACTGCTGGCCAAGGCAGCGGTGGATCTCGTCGATCACCCGAAGGCGCGCGAGGCGCAGATGCAGGTCCGGGCCGGGCTCGATTACGGCGAGGTCCTTGCCATCAACGGCGACTACTTCGGCAACGCGGTCAATCTGGCCGCCAGGCTCGTCGCCGCCGCAGAGCCTGGACAGATCCTTGCCACCTCGGCCGTCCGCGACGAACTGCCCGAGTGGCCCGCTGTCGTTCAGGATCCGTTGACGCTCAAGGGTTTCGATGATCCGGTGACGGCCTACGACCTGCACGGTGGCCGCTGAAGGCTAGGGTGGACGCTCGTGAGCACCGCAAACGCCGGCTACCAGGCCCCCACCGTCACCGTCGCATCGTCGCTGCCCAAGGGTGCCGGCGACGCCGTGTTGATCGTCCCCGTGATCAGCGGGCAGGACGAGGACGCGAAGGCGACCGTCGTCGCCAATCCGTTCCTCGACGCGGAGGCGGTCGGCGAGATCGAGGTCGCGCTCGAGGCGCTGGGCGCCAAGGGTGGCACCGAGCAGGTCACGCGGGTGGTGGCGCCGTCACTCCCGGTGGCCAGCGTGCTTGCGATCGGCCTCGGCAAGGACCGCGACGATTGGCCCGCCGACCTGATCCGCCGCGCCGCGGGGGTGGCCGCGCGATCGCTGAACGGCACCGAGGCCGTCATCACCACCCTGTCCGACATCGACCTCGAGGCCGCTGTCGAGGGGCTGATCCTCGGCGCCTACCGGTTCAGCGACTTCCGCAGCGACAAGACCGCGCCTAAGGACAACGGTCTGCGCGAGATCACGGCGCTGACGGCCGACACGAAGGCGAAGGGACCGCGGACGAGAGGAGCACCAAAAACAGCTGCAGCAGCGGCCGAGCGCGCCGCGGCCATCGCGACTGCGGTGGCCACCGCACGCGATCTGGTCAACACCCCGCCGAGCCACCTGTTTCCGGCCGAATTCGCCAAGCGTGCAAAGGCTTTAGGCGAAGCGACCGGCCTCGAAGTCGAGGTGCTCGACGACAAGGCCCTTGCCAAGGATGGCTATGGCGGCGTGATCGGCGTCGGCAAGGGCTCGTCGCGACCGCCCCGGCTGGTGCGGCTGGCTCACCGCGGAGCGAAGAACAAAAGGGCCAAGAAGGTCGCGCTGGTCGGCAAGGGCATCACGTTCGACACCGGCGGCATCTCCATCAAGCCGGCCGCCAACATGCACCACATGACCTCCGACATGGGCGGTGCTGCCGCCGTGATCGCCACGGTCGTGCTGGCAGCCAAGCAGCAGTTGCCCATCGACGTGATCGCCACCGTGCCGATGGCCGAGAACATGCCCTCGTCCACCGCGCAGCGGCCAGGCGACGTGCTCACCCAGTACGGCGGCATCACGGTCGAGGTGCTCAACACCGATGCCGAGGGCCGCTTGATCCTGGCCGACGCGATCGTGCGGGCCTGCGAAGACGAGCCCGACTACCTGATCGAAACCTCGACGCTGACCGGTGCGCAGACGGTCGCGCTCGGCGCGCGCACGCCAGGAGTGATGGGCAGCGACGAGTTTCGCGACCGCGTTGCCGAGATCTCGCAGGCCGTCGGTGAGAACGGCTGGCCGATGCCGCTACCCGAAGAATTGAAGGACGACCTGAAGTCGACGGTGGCCGATCTGGCCAACGTCAGCGGCTCCCGCTATGCAGGCATGCTGGTAGCAGGCACCTACCTGCGCGAGTTCGTCGCCGACGGCGTGCAGTGGACGCACATCGACATCGCGGGGCCGGCATACAACACCGGCGGTCCGTGGGGCTACACCGGCAAGGGAGGCACCGGGGTTCCGACCCGGACCATGTTCGCCGTCCTCGAGGACATCGCTGCCAACGGCTAGAGCACTTTGCCGCGCGCCGAACTGCGCATCGCCTGCGGCAGCAAGTGCGCGACTCCGTAGACGAAGTACGCCTCCGGTGTGACGGGCCGGATCGGCTTGTTCTTCTTGACGGCCGACACGATCGCCTTCGCCACCTTCTCAGGGCCATAACGGCGAGCGGCGAACGCCTTCTCGATCTGCGCGCGACGCGCCTCCACCTTGGCTTGCTTTCCGGCAGGCACGTTGAATCGGGTGGTGTGCACGATGTTCGTATCGATCACACCGGGGCACACCGTGGTGAGCCCGACGCCCGCCTGGTCCAGTTCGGCTCGCAGGCAGTCACCGAACATGAACACCGCGGCCTTGCTTGTGGAGTACGCGTTCATCGATTGCTGTGGCGAATACGCGGCCATCGACGCCACGTTGACGATGTGCCCGCCGGTACCACGATCGACAAGTCGGCGACCAAATGACCTGCAGCAGTTGACAACTCCGCCGAAGTTGATGTCGAGGACTCGGTCGAACTCCTCGCGAGGAGTATCGAGGAACAGCCCGGCCTGACCGACGCCCGCATTGTTCACCACGATGTCGGGCACGCCGTGTATGACGCTGACCTCCTCCGCGAAGCGCTCAACGGCGTCGGCGTCCGCGACGTCCAATGTATAGGCGTGCGCGACGCCGCCGCGGGCGGCGATCTGCGCGGCGGTGTCCTTGACGGTGGCCACATCGATGTCGCTGATCACCACTTCGGCGCCCTCGCGGGCGAACGCCATCGCGGTCTCGCGGCCGATGCCGCTGCCCGCACCGGTCACGGAAACCAGTGTGTCGCCGAAGCATTCGCGCGGACGACCGACCTGCGCGCGCAGCAGCGCGCGGGACGCCGCCTTGCCCTCGAGGTGGTCGACGAATTCGCGCACCGATTGCGCGATCGTCGGCGCGTGCGACATCGGCGACCAGTGGCCGGCCTTGATATCGCGGCGCCACAGCCGCGGCACCCAATTCTTGGTGTCGTCGTAGACGTAGGGTCGCACGAATGTGTCGCTGGTGTTGACGATGAGCTGCACCGGCACGTCGACGTAGTGGTCGGCCCTGGCCGAACGCACACTGCGGAAGTAGTTGGCGCCGTAAACCTTCAGGCTGTTGGCGGCGTCCGTCTTGTACGTATCCGAGTGATGCAGTTTCTCCGCAGGGATTCCGTCCCGCACCACGAGCGAACGTCGCAGGGCCCCGGCCAGGAAACGGCGCACGACGAAGGGCGCCACGACGGGGATGGAGAAGAACCCCATGTACGAGAAGGAAAGGAACTGGCTCAGCGCACGCAGGAACAGTTTCGGACGGTACGGCCGCTTGAGATTGCCGATGATGAAGCGGTTGAGGTGGTCGGCGCTGGGCCCGGACACCGATGTGAACGACGCGACCCGATCACTGGCGCCGGGCCGGGACAGGTACTCCCACATGCCCGCCGATCCCCAGTCGTGCGCCAGCACATGGACCGGCTGCCCGGGTGCCATCGCGTCGACGACCGCGGCGAAGTCGTCCGCATAACAGGCCATCGTGTAGGCCGAAACCGCTTTGGGCACAGAAGTTTTGCCGACCCCGCGATTGTCGTAGCGCACGATGCGGAATCGGTCGGCCAGCAACGGCACAACGCCGTCCCACACCACGTGCGAATCGGGCCAGCCGTGCAGCATGACCAGCGTGGGGCCGTCGGGCTTGCCCTCCTCGTAGACCGCGATGCGGACCCCGCCGCTGCTGTCGACGATTCGCTCGGTGATCTTGGTCATGGCACCTCCGCACAATTAGTGGGACCGCTGGTACCGTATCAGCGGTCGTCGAGCTCCTCGCGAAGGGCGCGTTCACGTTCGATTCGCCGACGAGCGTCGTAGTCTCGCATCCGCTGCGGATAACCGACCCTCTGTACGTCGTAGACCGGGATCTTGAGCCGTTCGCTCAGCCGCCGCGCGCCGGCGTCGCCCCCGGCCCGGCGGCGGGTCCACTCTCCGTCGGCTGCGACCAGGACGACCGTGACATCGGTGACGGTGGTTTTCGGCTCGACGAAGGCCTCCACACCGGCGTGTTCGGCCACCCACTGGTTCAGATAGCGCAGATCGGCTGCGGGGTCATGGCCGTCGGCTCCACGCGCTTTACGGCCACCCCGAAACCTGTCGAACAGTCCCACCTGGGTTCGGCTCCTTCCCTCTCACCTCTATCGATAGTGCCAGAGCCGCGAGTCCCTGAGTCTGCGGCGAACTGCGCGAGCAGACATGACAGGATGGGAACCGACATTCGACCACCTGCGATTGATCGTTTCGAGGGAGCCCACGCACATGGCCATCTCCGTCCAGATGCCCGCACTCGGTGAGAGCGTTACAGAGGGGACCGTCACCCGCTGGCTCAAGCAAGAGGGCGACACGGTGGAACAGGATGAGCCGCTGCTGGAGGTCTCCACCGACAAGGTCGACACCGAGATCCCGTCGCCGGCCGCGGGCGTGTTGAAGAAGATCGTCGCTCAGGAAGACGACACCGTTGAGGTGGGCGGCGAGCTGGCGGTGATCGGCGACGCCGGCGAGGATGGCGAGGCATCCGGCGGCCAGGCCGCGGCCGCCGAGGCGCCACCGGCCGCGGAAGAGAAGCCCGCCGAGGAGCCCGCTGCGGAGCCTGAGCCGGCCGCCGAAGAGCAGGAGCCGGAACCCGAGCCCGAATCGAAGCCGGCCGCACAGTCCTCCGGTGGAGGCGAGGCCACCTCGGTGAAGATGCCCGAGCTGGGCGAGTCGGTCACCGAAGGCACCGTGACGCGGTGGCTGAAGAAGGTCGGCGACTCCGTAGAGGTCGACGAGCCGCTGGTCGAGGTGTCCACCGACAAGGTCGACACCGAGATCCCGTCGCCGGTGGCCGGCACGCTGCTGTCCATCACCGCCGAGGAAGACGACACGGTCGCCGTCGGCGGGGAGCTGGCAAAGATCGGTGCGGCCGGGGCCGTAGCGGCCGAAGAACCCCAGCCGGAGCCCAAGCCCGAGCCGAAACCCGAACCGGCGCAGGAGGCCAAGCCCGAACCCAAGCCGGAGCCCAAGCCCGAACCGAAGCCGGAGCCCAAGCCCGAGCCGACGCCGGAAGCGGCTCCCGCCGCGGCCGCGCCGTCGGGCGACGGCGGTGCGTATGTCACCCCGCTGGTGCGAAAGCTGGCCGCTGAGAACAACATCGACCTCGGCTCGGTAAAGGGCACCGGTGTCGGCGGCCGGATCCGCAAGCAGGACGTGGTTGCCGCCGCGGAAGCCAAGAAGGCCCCCGCCGCGCCCGAGCCTGCCAAAGAAGCGCCTGGCAAGGCGCCGGCGCCAGCCGCCCCGACACCAGCGCCTGCTCTGGCACACCTGCGCGGCACCACGCAGAAGGCCAGCCGGATCCGTCAGATCACCGCGAAGAAGACACGCGAATCCCTACAGGCCACAGCGCAATTGACGCAAACCCACGAGGTCGACATGACCAAGATCGTGGCGCTGCGGGCGCGGTCGAAGGGGCAATTCGCCGAACGCGAGGGCGTCAACCTGACCTATCTGCCGTTCATCGCCCGCGCGGTGATCGACGCGCTGAAGATCCATCCGAACGTCAACGCCAGCTACAACGAGGAAACCAAGGAGATCACCTACTACGACGCCGAGCATCTGGGCGTCGCGGTGGATACCGACCAGGGTCTGCTGTCGCCGGTGATCCACAATGCGGGCGACCTGTCGCTCGGCGGTCTGGCGCGGGCCATCGCCGACATCGCGGCGCGCGCCCGGTCGGGCAACCTCAAGCCCGACGAGCTGTCCGGCGGCACGTTCACCATCACCAACATCGGCAGCCAGGGCGCACTGTTCGACACCCCGATCCTGGTGCCGCCGCAGGCGGCGATGCTGGGCACCGGCGCGATCGTGAAGCGACCCCGGGTGATCGTCGACGAGAACGGCAACGAGTCGATCGGCATCAGGTCGGTCAGCTATCTGCCGCTGACCTATGACCACCGGCTGATCGACGGCGCCGACGCCGGCCGTTTCCTTACCACTATCAAGCGGCGGCTCGAAGAGGGCGCGTTCGAGGCAGACCTAGGTCTTTGAGGAAGGGCTTCACCCTCACGTGTCCAACGCCGTCATCGCGATTGCGGGGTCCTCAGGACTGATCGGCTCGGCGCTTGGTCTACGCCTTGCGGGCCACCGATCGCCGGGTGCTGCGGATCGTGCGCCGCGCACCGTCGAACGCCGACGAGGTCTTCTGGAACCCCGACATCGGCGAGTTCGACTCGAGCGCACTGGCCGGTGTCGACGCGGTGGTGAACCTGTGCGGCATCAATGTCGGCGAGAAGCGGTGGTCCGGTGCGTTCAAACAAAGCCTGCGAGACAGCCGCATCGGCCCGACCGAGGTGCTGTCCTCCGCGGTGGTCGAGGCCGGCGTTCCCACGCTGATCAATGCCAGCGCGGTCGGCTACTACGGCGACACCGGTGGCCGCACCGCCGACGAAACGGCGCCTGCCGGTGACGGTTTCATGGCCCAGCTCTGCGAGGACTGGGAGGCCGCCACCTCGTTCGCCCAGCACAACGGCACCCGGGTGGTGCTGGTGCGCACGGGGCTGGTGCTGGCACCCGCCGGCGGGATTCTGGGCCGCATCAAGCCGCTGTTCTCATTCGGGCTCGGTGCCCGATTGGGCAGTGGCCGCCAGTACATGCCGTGGATCAGTCTCGAGGACGAGGTGCGGGCACTGCTGTTCGCGATCTCGCACGACGATGTGTCGGGTCCCGTCAACCTGACCGGGCCTGCGCCGGTGACCAACGCCGAGTTCACCGCCGCGCTCGGCCGCGCGGTGAACCGGCCCACCCCGTTGATCGTCCCGGGATTTGCGCTGCGCACCCTGCTCGGCGAGTTCGCCGGGGAAGGCCTGCTCGGCGGGCAACGCGCGATCCCGGCGGCGCTCGAGCGCGCAGGGTTTGTCTTCCACCACAACACCATCGGCGAGGCGCTGGCCTTCGCCACAGCACCCAAAGACACATGACTGGGGACCCCGCGCAGCTCGGGAGTACGGTCAGAGCCATGGCAGCGACCATCCGGTCGGCAACATCGCCGATCGACGTGAGGCGGCTCGGCACCGTTGACTACCAGGCAGCCTGGCAGCTGCAGCGCGAGCTGGCCGACGCCCGGGTCGCCGGCGGTCCTGACACCCTGCTGCTGCTGGAGCACCCCTCGGTGTACACCGCAGGCCGCCGCACACTGCCCGAGGAGCGCCCGGTTGACGACACCGTCGTCGTCGACACCGACCGCGGCGGCAAGATCACCTGGCACGGGCCGGGACAGCTGGTCGGCTATCCGATCATCGGACTGGCCGAACCGCTCGATGTGGTGAATTTCGTTCGGCGCCTTGAGGAATCGATGATGAAGGTGTGCGCGGGTCTGGGTCTGGAAACCGGACGCATCGAGGGCCGCTCCGGGGTGTGGGTACAGTCCGACGGTCGCCGCCCGGCGCGCAAGATCGGCGCCGTCGGCATCCGGGTGTCGCGCGCGACGACACTGCACGGCTTCGCGCTCAACTGTGACTGCGACCTCGCCGCTTTCTCCGCGATAGTGCCGTGCGGTATCGCCGACGCGGGTGTGACCTCGCTGACCGCCGAACTCGGCCGCCGGGTGTCGGTGGACAACGTGATGGCGCCGGTGGCCGACGCCGTGTGTGACGCGCTCGACGGTCGCCTGGTAGTAGCGTTGACACGGTGACGGTCGCTCCAGAAGGTCGCAAACTCCTGCGTCTCGAGGTCCGCAATGCCGAGACGCCGATCGAGCGCAAGCCGCCGTGGATCAAGACCCGCGCCAAGATGGGTCCGGAATACCAGGAGCTCAAGGCGCTGGTCCGGCGCGAGGGCCTGCACACCGTCTGCGAGGAAGCCGGCTGTCCGAACATCTTCGAGTGCTGGGAGGACCGCGAGGCGACCTTCCTTATCGGCGGCGAGCAGTGCACCCGCCGCTGCGACTTCTGCCAGATCGATACCGGCAAGCCCGCCGAACTCGACCGCGACGAACCCCGCCGCGTCGCCGAGAGCGTGCAGGCGATGGGCCTGCGCTACTCGACGGTCACCGGCGTGGCCCGCGACGACCTACCCGACGGTGGCGCATGGCTGTACGCGGAAACCGTGCGAGCCATCAAGGAGCTCAACCCCAATACCGGCGTCGAGTTGCTGATCCCCGACTTCAACGGCGAGCCGTCACTGCTCGAGCAGGTCTTCGAAGCGCGCCCAGAAGTGTTGGCGCACAACGTCGAAACCGTGCCGCGCATCTTCAAGCGGATCCGACCGGCGTTCCGCTACGACCGCAGTCTCGCGGTGCTCACCGCGGCGCGCGACTACGGCCTTGTCACCAAGTCGCAACCTGATCCTCGGCATGGGCGAGACTCCCGAAGAGGTGCGCACCGCGCTGCGCGATCTCCACGACGCCGGCTGCGACATCGTCACCATCACGCAGTACCTGCGGCCGTCGCTGCGTCACCACCCGGTCGAGCGGTGGGTCAAGCCCGAGGAGTTCGTCGAGCACGAGCAGTTCGCTTCAGGCCTCGGCTTCGCCGGAGTGCTGGCCGGTCCCCTGGTTCGGTCCTCGTATCGGGCTGGACGGCTGTATGCACAGGCGCGTCGCGTCTCGGCCCGCCGTATCCTGATCCAATGGCGAAAACCCGTGATCCCGCTGCGACGAAGGCCGCCAAGGCCGAGGCCAAAGCCACACGCAAGGCGGCCTCCAAGCAGCGCCGCAGTCAGCTGTGGCAGGCGTTTCAGATTCAGCGCAAAGAGGACAAGCGCCTCCTGCCCTACATGATCGGCGCATTCGTGCTGATCGTGGTCGCTGTCAGCGGTCTTCGGCGTCTTCGCCGGCGGCTTTACCGGGTACATGATGATCCCGCTGGGCGTCGTGCTCGGCGCGCTGGTGGCCTTCATCATCTTCGGCCGTCGCGCGCAGAAATCCGTGTACCGCAAGGCCGAGGGCCAGACCGGTGCCGCGGCGTGGGCGCTGGACAACCTGCGCGGCAAGTGGCGGGTCACCCCGGGCGTCGCCGCCACTGGCCACTTCGACGCGGTGCACCGGGTGATCGGGCGCCCCGGCGTGATCCTCGTCGGCGAAGGGTCGCCGACGCGGGTCAAGCCCCTGCTCGCCCAGGAAAAGAAGCGCACCGCGCGGCTCGTCGGCGACATCCCGATCTACGACATCATGGTCGGCAACGGCGAGGGCGAGGTGCCGCTGTCCAAGCTCGAACGGCACCTCACCAAGCTGCCGGCGAACATCACGGTCAAGCAGATGGACTCGCTGGAGTCGAAGCTGGCCGCGCTGGGCACCAAGGCCGGACCGGCCGCGATGCCCAAAGGCCCGCTGCCGTCACAGGCGAAGATGCGCAACGTGCAGAGGACCGTCCGCAGGCGCTAGCCCTGCCGTCTGTCCCCCTGCCCTTCGGGCGGGAGGTGCCCCCACTTCGCGCAAGCGCTCACCGCCTGACCACCGCGGTATTCGTCACCTTGTCCTGCAGTCCTCGCATGTCGGTGTCGGTGATCAGCGCCGGGATGACCACCGCGATCAGCACTCCGCGCACCAGGGCCCGACCGAATCCGACGTGTTGACGGCCGTCGACCGGAACGACCAGCAGCCCGAGTGCGAACTGGCCGGGTGTGAAGCCGAACAGCCGCACCGACACGGCTCCCAGCACGAACCAGATCACCAGGACCGCGGTCGACAACGTCGCCATCGTCCCGATGCCGAACGTCATCGCCAGGGCGGCGAGGCCGTAGGCGATCAACCAGTCGACGAACAGCGCGGCGATCCGCCTGCCCATCCGGGCAAGGGACCGGGGGCCGGTCTGCGGCAAGCCGAGCCGCTGGCCCGGATAGTCATTGGGTCCTTGGTCCGGGCTGCCCGAGTCCGGTTCGGGACCCGACAGCCAGGACCCGATTGCGCGGGCCATACTGTCAGGATAAAGGGGCCCAAGACGGCCCACCGACCGCCGCTACAGCAGGATTGCGTAACTTCGGCGCAACATGCGGTTGACGACGGTGCAACATCGTGTCCATAGCGTCAACCCGCGGGTTTACCAGATAGAAGGAGAGTAGTCAGTGGCAGAAAAGACGGCCGACGACATCATCAAGCAGATCAAGGACGAGGAAGTCGAGTACGTCGACATTCGGTTCTGTGATCTGCCCGGCATCGTCCAGCACTTCTCGATCCCGGCGTCGGTGTTCGACGAGAGCGTGTTCGAGGACGGGCTGGCGTTCGACGGCTCATCGGTGCGCGGTTTCCAGTCGATCCACGAATCCGACATGATGCTGCTGCCCGACCCCGAGACCGCCCGCATCGACCCGTTCCGCGCCGCCAAGACGCTGAACCTCAACTTCTTCGTGCACGACCCGTTCACCCGCGAGGCGTACTCCCGCGACCCGCGCAACGTGGCCCGCAAGGCGGAGAACTACCTGACCAGCACCGGCATCGCGGACACCTGCTTCTTCGGCGCGGAGGCCGAGTTCTACATCTTCGACTCGGTGTCGTTCGACTCGAAGATGAACGGCACCTTCTACGAGATCGACTCCGAGGCCGGCTGGTGGAACACCGGCGAGCCGTTCGAGTCCGACGGCAGCCCCAACCGCGGCTACAAGGTGCGGCCCAAGGGCGGCTACTTCCCCGTCGCGCCGTACGACCACTACGTCGACCTGCGCGACCAGATGTGCACCAACCTGCAGAACGCGGGCTTCATCCTGGAGCGCGGGCACCACGAAGTGGGCACCGCCGGCCAGGCCGAGATCAACTACAAGTTCAATACGCTGCTGCACGCGGCCGATGACTTGGTGCTGTTCAAATACATCATCAAGAACACCGCGTGGCAGGCCGGCAAGACCGTGACCTTCATGCCCAAGCCGCTTGTTCGGTGACAACGGCTCCGGCATGCATGCCCACCAGTCGCTGTGGAAGGACGGCAGCCCGCTGTTCCACGACGAGTCGGGCTACGCCGGCCTGTCGGACACCGCGCGGCACTACATCGGCGGCATCCTGCACCACGCGCCGTCGCTGTTGGCGTTCACCAACCCGACGGTGAACTCCTACAAGCGGCTGGTGCCCGGCTACGAGGCGCCGATCAACCTGGTGTACAGCCAGCGCAACCGCTCGGCGTGTGTGCGCATCCCGATCACCGGCAACAACCCGAAGGCCAAGCGCCTGGAGTTCCGTTGCCCGGACAGCTCGGGCAACCCGTACTTGGCGTTCGCGGCGATGATGATGGCCGGTCTGGACGGCATCAAGAAGAAGATGGAGCCGCAGTCGCCTGTGGACAAGGATCTCTACGAGCTGCCGCCGGACGAGGCCGCCAGCATCCCGCAGGCGCCGACCTCGCTGTCGGCGGTGATCGACCGGCTCGAGGAGGACCACGAATACCTCACCGAGGGTGGGGTTTTCACCGAGGACCTGATCGAGACCTGGATCTCCTACAAGCGGGAGAACGAGATCATGCCGGTGCAGATCCGGCCGCACCCGTACGAGATCGCGCTGTACTACGACGTGTAAAGCAGCATCGAACAAGCGCGGGGCGGAGGGTTTCCTCCGCCCCGCGTTTGCGTTGCACATCGTCGTTCGGCAAGACATCGGGTGTCTTTGTAGGGAAACCCCCGATTCCTCCCGACGGGTTCGGCGCATAGCGTCAGCTCCGGAGGAGGCGCGAACGTCGTGTGGCCGGTGCTCCCATGCCACCGGCCGCACGACGTTTCTCTCACAGTGGGCACGACACGATGCCGTTATCGCGCTGCGATTCACAGCGGACGCCCAGGGATCGTAGGGTCAACCCCATGGCGACCAAATTCGACACCCGCCTCGCGGGTTATCACTCCCCCGTCTTGAGCATCTTCCGGATCGTCTTCGGTCTTCTGTACATGTTGCACGGCTCGCAAAAGCTGTTCGACTGGCCAATCCCGGCGCCGGCACCGATCGAGGTCGGCGCCTGGCCGTTCTGGTGGGCAGGCCTCATCGAGTTCGTCCTCGGCCTGCTGATCACGCTCGGCCTGTTCACCCGCATCGCCGCGTTCATCGCGTCCGGCGAAATGGCCTTCGCGTACTTCTACCAACACTGGCCGCTACTGAAGGGCGACACGTCCGCGAGCTTCTGGCCGATCGCGAACGGCGGCGAGCTGGCCATCATGTTCTGCTTCGCGTTCCTGCTGCTGGCTACGACGGGGGCCGGCGCCTGGTCCGCCGACACCCGCCGACGGCCCGCCCGGGCGGCAGCCACCGCGCCGCGTCGCGGCTTCGGCCGATTCCGGCGGTAGCACACCGATGCGCACGCCATTCCTCGCAACCGTGGCCGCGGTCGCGATTGTGACGAGCATGTTCGGCCCGTCCGTTGCACCTGCGAGTGCCGAACCTGCCCGCCTCGTCGTCATCACCACCGGAGGGACAATCGCCACCAGCACCGACCCCAGCGGTGTGCGGCGCCCGACGGTAGGAGGCGCCGAACTCGCCGCGGGGCTCAACGTTGACGTAGTGGATCTGATGAAGAAGGACAGCTCTCAGCTGACACCCGCCGATTGGGACTCGATCGGATCTGCGGTCAAGTCCGCGGTCGCGGGCGGCGCCGACGGCGTGGTGATCACGCACGGTACCGACACCATGGAGGAAACCGCGCTGTGGCTGGATCTGACGTATTCCGGGTCGGCGCCGGTGGTGTTGACCGGCGCTCAGCGCAGTTCCGATGCTCCGGATGCCGACGGGCCGACCAATCTGCGTGACGCGTTGACGGTGGCCGCCAGCCCCGCCGCGCGAGACCAGGGAGTGCTGATCGCGTTCGCCGGCAACGTGTTTCCCGCGCTGGGCACCCGCAAGGTCGACACGCAGAACGTCGCGGCGTTCGGCGGCACGGCCCCCATCGGTAGCGTCGGCGGCGGCAACTTCACGTTGAACCAACAAGCGCCGCGGCCGTTCATCGCCGACGTGTCCGCCGCGGCCGCGCCCCGCGTCGACATCGTCGCGTTGTATCCCGGCGATGGCGCGAACGCACTCGACGCCGCCGTCGCCGCAGGTGCCCGCGGCCTGGTGCTCGAGGCGCTGGGGTCGGGCAATGCCGGTGACGCTGTCGTCGACGCCGTTCGCCGCGATGAGCAGGCCGGTGTGCAGGTGGTCGTCTCCACCCGCGTGCCGAACGGTCCCGTCATCGCCGAGTACGGTCCCGGCGACGACATGGTGAAGGCCGGAGCGCTGATGGTGCCGAACGTTCGGCCGAGCCAGGCCCGACTGCTGATGATGGCCGCGCTGGCAAGTGGACAACCGGTCGCCGACGTAATCAACCGCTGGGGCTAAGCAGCGAACACGATGGTGTCGGCCTGGCTAGCTGACGGGATTGCTAATTTGCTGATCAACTGATAAAGGTCCAATTCCTAGGGAAACACCCGATTCCTCGCCAGCAACCAGGGGGGACCATTGATCCATGACCTCTGGGTCAATGGCGGACGCGGCCCCGGTGCTGATCGTGCATCCGATCGGCGAATGCGACCGCGTTACCGGCGCGCTCACCTACCGGGCGACCGTCGACGAGGGCGGCCGCTCCCCCGCACTGTCGTTCACGCGACCGCGGGACGGCGTCGTCACCGACCTCGGGTACGGCATGTTCCGCTACACCCCGAATCCACGCGTCAATGCCGACTCCGACAGCTTCACGGTCATCGCCGAGGACGGGCGTGGCGGATCGCTCGCGTCGACGGTGACGTGGGTCAACGACAACCACGTTCCCGTCGTGGTTGCGCCGCCGACTTTGTGGCCCCCCGATTCCACCACGGGCGCGGTGACGGTGTCGCCGAATATCGTTGACCCCGACGGTGATCGGCTGACCTTCACGCTCGACGCCCCGTTTCCGCGGCGAGGTGCGGTAACCATCGACTGGGACGGAACCTTCACCTACATTCCGTTCCCTTCCGAACGCGATTCCACAACGGTCGGCGAGGAAACGCTGGGCCTTCGCGCGGTCTGTTCCCGGGGAGCAAGCGCCTACATCACCGTGACGGTGCCCATCAGCCCCCTTCACATGGCGATTCCAGCGGATATCGACTCGTCCACGCACGAGCCCGATCCTGAAACTGGCGTGGTCACCGGCACCTGCGGCCAGACCGGTACGGGCCACGCGTATACGGTCAGCGCGCCGGCGAAGGGCACGGTGGTGGTCGACGCCGCGACCGGCATCTGGGCCTACCGTCCGGCGGCCGCGGCGCGGCACCAGGCCGTCTCCGACGGCACGTCGATGACCGACCGGCAGGACACGTTCACGATCTCCGTGTCCGGGGACAATGGCGACAAGGCCGCTGTGCCTGTGTCGGTTTCGCTGGTATCGATGAAGACGGTGCCGTCATATGCGGTGACCGCCGAGATCGCGCTTGGCGTCATGCCCGCGTGCCTCGCGGTCAGTCAGCGTGGCGACCACATCTACGTGACGAGCTTCGTCGACGAAGAGGCGGTGACGGTGATCCGCACGGCCGACAATGCCGTCTCGCGAATCCCGCTGACGTTCCGGCCTGAAGGCGTGGTCGTCAGTCCCGACGGTCGCCGTCTCTATGTGGCGGACCCAGCCGGGCGCAGGGTTGCGGTGATCGACACGGTCGAGAGCACCACCGCGTTCGTCGGGGTGGGTGATCGTCCACTCCGCATGGCCTTTCTCGGCCCCGATCTCTACGTGGCCAACAACCAGGAAGGCACCGTCAGCGTGATCGACAACGTCGACACCACCGTGGTCCGCACCATCGAGGTGGGCGGACACCCCTATGCGGTGGCGGCCGCCCGTGGGCGGGTCTTCGTCACCGATTACGGCTTCTACGGCGGCCAGTCCACCCACCGCGTATCGGTGATCGGCGCCGCGCGGGGCCAGGTGATCGACACGATCCCCGTCGGCTACTACCCCACTGGGATCGCGGTCGCACCGGATGGCAGTCGGGTGTACGTGACCAACGACGAAGGGTCTTACACCAGGACCCATCCCGGCACCACAACGGTCATCGACACCACCACAGGCAGGGTCATCGACACCCTGGCCGTCGGAGGCTCTGCGGTTGCGGTCAGCGACGACGGAGATCAGGTGTACGTCGCCAGCAACACCTACGAAACGACGTTCACCAGCAAGCTCTCGATCGTCGACCTCCGCACCCGCCGGATCGCCGCCGTACCGATCCACGGGACACCGAATGCATTGGCTGTCAGCGGGAATCGGATCTATGTCGCCGATACCTGGCATTCATCGGTAGTGCAGATCACCGCGCGCGACACAGCAGTCGTCGACACCGACGCCGCCAACGACCCGCCGACGCTGACCATCACCAAGGTTGGTCCTGACGTGTTTCAGGTCAGCGCCGACGATCCCGACGACGACGTCGTGACCTATACGGCAACACAACCGTTCTGCGGCACCGTGAGCGACCTCGGCGGCGGCCGATTCAAGTACACGCCGAATGCAAGGGCGACCGAAGGATTCGTCGATCACTTCGCCATCACCGCTGACGACGGCCATGGCGGTGTCGTGACCAAGACCGTTGCCTTAACCGTCTAGCGCCAGATCCTTGCGGAACTTTCGCATGCCGTCGATCTTCTCGGCGATAGTCGAGTCGGCGCCGGTGTAGAACATCCACGGCATTGTGATGATGCCGGTGATGCCGCTCGCCTCGGCCCGTTCGTAGTGCTCAGGGGTGAAGGCGTCGGTCAGCGGGGTCAGAATGGTGAAATCGTCCATCGACAAACCATTTTCGGCACGCAGCTCGCGCAACCGGTCGACACGTTCGATCGCCCGGTCAGTGGTGATCAGGTCACCGATCCACCCGTCGTGGCGCGCGGCGCGGCGCAACGCGATGTCGCTAAGGCCGCCGACGTAGATCGGGATATGCGGCGGCGTGGGCTCCATCTCCAGGCGCGGCGCCGAGTAGAACTCACCCTCGAACTCGGTCCAGCCCGGTTTCCACAACGCCTTCATCAAGTCGAGCATCTCGTCGGTGCGCTTACCGCGGCGGTCGAAGCGCTGGCCCATCAACGTGAACTCTTCCGCGCACCAGCCAACGCCGATACCGAGCTCCAATCGGCCCGCAGCCAGATATGCCGCCGTGCCAATGGATTTCGCCGCAGAGAATGGATCGCGCATGGCGGGCAGATACACCGTCGTCACGAAGTGTAGTCGCGTCGTGACAAGCGCTATGGCACCGATCATCACCCACGGATCGGGCCAGTCAGTGAACGCCTCCCAGCGACGCTTGCCGTCCTTGGTGTACGGATACGGCGTCTTCAACTTTTCGAGGTTGATGACGTGGTCCGGGATACCCATTCCGTCGTAACCGAGATCATCGGCGGCCTTGGCGATCTCGACAACCTCGCTCGTCTCGAGGAACGCGGTACTGACGTAGTACTTCATCCGGCGTCCCGGGCCCATGCGGGTTGAATGAAAACCCCTTCCGCCTCGACGGTCACGCCATCGGCGTCGCTGAGCTCGCCGCGCGCGTAGGTCTTGATTCCCTCCGTGCGTTCGACGTAAGCCTCGCCGCGCAGCAGGCCCAGCGGTGTACCGCGGAGGTACTTCAACGTGATGGTGCCGGTGAAAAGCGGCTTCTTCAGCCCTTGGCTCGCCGCCTCACCGAGCATCTGGTCGAGCACAAGGGCACAGATGCCACCGTGCACCCAGCCCGGCGGCCCCTCGTAGGCGGCACCGAGGGTGAACTCGCTCCAGCACCGGCCGTCGTGGTCTTGATGGATCGTCATCGGTGGGGCGACCGCGTTGCGCATTCCGACGACGGGGTTGCCCCACACCACCGGACGTCCGGTCACGGCATGGCGTAGTGCCGGCGGGCGTTCGTGTTGCTCGGCATCGAGTGCCTCGGTCACCGCTTCGATCGCGGTCTGTGCGCCGCGAATCGTATCGTCGGCCACCCCGGTGCGGATGCTGGCCTCGATCAGGTCACGCACAGCCTGGGTCAACGGCTCGTAGAGCGCCCGCAGCCGCTCGTGCTCCTCCGCCGTGATCAAGTCGATGGACCAATCCGTCATGCCCCAAACACCTTTCGTACCACAGTCTTTGCCCGGCGGGTCACCCGCAGATAGTTGTCGAGGAACTCGCCACCGTCGCCACTGTCCCAGCCCGCCGCAACCGCAACGGCGTTGAGTTGACGACCTGGTCCTGGCAGCTGATCGTTGGGCTTGCCCCGCACCAGCACCAACGCATTGCGGGCCCGGGTCGCCGTCAGCCACGCCTGCCGCAGCAGCTCGACGTCCCCCGCGGCGATCAACTCCGCGGCGCCGATCGCATCGAGCGACTCCAGCGTCGAAGTGTTGTGCAGCGCAGGCACTCTGTGTGCATGTCGCAGCTGAAGCAACTGCACCGTCCACTCGATGTCGGCCAGCCCGCCGCGGCCCAGCTTGGTGTGCGTGTTCGGATCCGCGCCGCGCGGCAACCGTTCGGCCTCGACGCGCGCCTTGACGCGCCGGATCTCCTGCACGGTCTCGGCCGAGACCCCGTCAGGTGGATAGCGAATCTTGTCGACCATCAACAAAAATCGCTCACCCAGATCGAGATCCCCCGCGACGCGGTGCGCCCGCAGCAGCGCTTGAATCTCCCAAGGCTGCGCCCATTGCGCGTAGTAGGTCTCATACGAGTCAAGCGTGCGCACCAGCGAGCCGTTGCGGCCCTCCGGCCGCAGGTTGGCGTCGACCTCCAAGGGCGGGTCCGCGCTGGGGGTGCCGAGCAGCGTGCGCACCTGCTCGGCGATGGTCACCGACCAGCGCACTGCGGCCGACTCGTCGACCCCGTCTTCCGGTTCGCAGACAAACATCACGTCGGCGTCCGACCCGTAACCGAGCTCGCCGCCACCGAGCCTGCCCATCCCGATCACCGCGATGCGGGCCGGCGCCCCGCCGTCCGGGGTGTTGGCACGCACGACCGCTTCCAGCGCGGCCTGGAGCACGGCCACCCACACCGACGTCAGCGCCTCGCACACGTCGGTCACCTCGAGCATGCCGAGCAGGTCGGCCGACGCAATACGGGCGAGTTCGCGCCGCCGCAGCGTGCGCGCCGCGGCGATCGCGCGCACCGGATCGGCGTGCCTGCCCGCCGATGCGACCAACGCCTTCGCCATGCCTTCCGGTTCGACGTCGAGCAGCTTCGGGCCGTTCGGACCGTCGGCATAGAGCTGGATCACCTCCGGCGCCCGCAACAGTAGGTCGGGCACGTAGGCAGAGGTGCCCAGCACGTGCATCAGCCGCTTGGCCACCGCGCCTTCGTCGCGCAGCGTCGACAGATACCACCGCTGATCGGCCAGCTCCTCGCTGATGCGTCGGTACGCCAACAGTCCGGCGTCCGGATCCGGGGTGTCGGACAGCCAGTCCAGCAGTGTCGGCAGCAGCACCTGCTGCACCCGCCCCCGCCTGCCGCTGTGACTGGTGATCGCGGCCAGGTGTGTCAGTGCACTCTGCGGGCCCTCGTAACCCAGCGCGGCAAGCTGACGTTCGGCGGCCTCGGGCGTCATGCCTTCCGAAATACCAACTGTGCCAACAGACTCCAGCAGTGGCTGGTAGAACAGCTTCGCATGTAACCGCGACACCCGCATGTTCTGGCGCTTGAGCTCCTCGCGCAGCACTCCGAGCGCGTCGTGACGTCCGTCCGGCCGCACGTGTGCCGCGCGCGCCAGCCAGCGCAGCGCCTCCTCGTCGTCGGCTTCGGGCAGCATGTGTGTGCGCTTGAGTCGCTGCAGCTGCAACCGGTGCTCGAGCAGCCGCAGGAACTCATACGAGGCGGTCAGGTTCGCGGCGTCGTCGCGGCCGATATAGCCATCGGAGCCAAGTGCGGCCAGCGCGTCGACCGTCGACGCGACATGCAGTGACTCATCGTTGCGGCCGTGCACGAGCTGCAGCAGCTGCACGGCGAACTCGACGTCGCGCAGCCCGCCCGTGCCGAGCTTGATCTCGCGGGCCCGCACCCCCGCAGGCACGAGTTCCTCGACGCGCCTGCGCATCGCCTGCACCTCGGGCACGAAGTCCTCACGCTCGCTGGCCGTCCACACCATCGGCATCAGCGCCTCGATGTACTGCCTGCCGAGTTCGGCGTCACCGGCGGCGGGCCGCGCCTTCATCAGCGCCTGGAATTCCCAGGTCTTGGCCCAGCGCTGGTAGTACGCGATGTGGGAGTCCAGCGTGCGCACCAACTGGCCGTGCTTGCCCTCCGGTCGCAGCGCGGCGTCCACCTGGAAGAACGTCTCGCCTGCGAAGCTCATCATCTCGCCAGCCACCCGGGTCGCGGTCGCGTCCGCGTTCTCGGCGACAAAGATGACATCGACGTCGCTGACGTAATTCAGCTCGCGCGCGCCACACTTGCCCATCGCGATCACCGCGATCCGTGGACACGCACCGTCGTCCCCGCAGACCGACCGGGTAGCGACCGTCAGCGCGGCGCCCAGCGCGGCGTCGGCCAGATCGGATAGATGCTCACCGACCGTGGTGAACGGCAGTACGGGTTCGTTCTCCACCGTGGACGCGAGGTCCAGGCCGGCCAGCACCATCAGCCGATCACGGTAGAGCTTGCGCAGCGGAGACATCGCAGCCGCTGTGTCCCTTGCGCTTTCGGCGAGTTCGGTGAATGCCGCGCGCAGCTCGTCGGCCGATGGCAGCGTGACGCCGCCTGCCAGCAGATGCCATGAGTCGGAATTGGCGACTAGGTGATCGCCAAGAGCCATCGACGACCCGAGCACGCCGAACAGCCGGCCCCGCAGCCCGCGATCCTTGACCAGGGCCTGGTTGAGTTCGTCCCAATCTCGTCCCACCGCGTCGGCGAGCCGCACCATCGCGCGCAGCGCGTTGTCGGCGTCGGGCGCGCGCGACAGTGACCACAACAGCTCGACATACGCGTCGGTGTTCCAGCCCAGCCTGTCCAGATCCGCGGGAGCCGAGGGTTCGACCAGCCCGAGCCGGCCAACGCTCGGCAGCTTCGGTCGCTGCGTCGCAGGTTTGGCCACCAGGTGACGGTAGCGCGAGGCTCGCCTACAGGGACAAGTAGGCCTTCAGCTCGAACGGCGTCACGTGGCTGCGGTAGTTCTCCCATTCGGTGCGCTTGTTGCGCAGGAAGAAGTCGAATACGTGCTCCCCCAGTGCTTCCGCGACCAGCTCGGAGCCCTCCATCTCGGTCAGCGCGACACCGAGGCTGCCAGGAAGCTCCTTGTAGCCCATCGCGCGGCGCTCCTCAGGGGTGAGGCTCCACACGTTGTCCTCGGCCTGCGGACCGAGCACGTAGCCCTTCTCGATGCCGCGCAGGCCCGCCGCCAGCAGCACCGCGAAGGTCAGGTACGGGTTGCACGCCGAATCGGGGCTGCGCACCTCGATACGCCGCGACGACGCCTTGCGCGGCGTGTACATCGGCACCCGTACCAGCGCAGAGCGGTTGGCCGCGCCCCACGACGCCGCCGTCGGGGCCTCACCGCCGTGCACCAGCCGCTTATAGGAGTTCACCCACTGGTTTGTGACGGCACTGATCTCCTGGGCGTGTTCGAGAATGCCTGCGATGAACGACTTTCCGACATCGGAGAGCTGAAGTGGGTTGTCGGGGCTGTGAAACGCGTTGTTCTCGCCCTCGAACAGGCTCATGTGGGTGTGCATGGCCGAGCCGGGATGCTCAGCGAACGGCTTCGGCATGAACGACGCGCGCACACCGTCGGCCAGCGCCACCTCCTTGACCACGTAGCGGAACGTCATCACGTTGTCGGCCATCGACAGCGCATCGGCGTAGCGCAGGTCGATCTCCTGCTGGCCTGGCGCACCCTCGTGGTGGCTGAACTCCACCGAGATGCCCATCTGCTCCAGCGCATCGATGGCGTGGCGACGGAAATTCGGGGCGGCGTCGTGCACGGCCTGGTCGAAGTAGCCGCCGTTGTCCGCAGGCACCGGCTCCGAGCCGTCGTCCTCGCCGGGCTTCAGCAGGAAGAATTCGATCTCGGGATGCACGTAGCAGGAGAAGCCGAGGTCACTGGCCTTTGACAGCTGGCGGCGCAGCACGTGCCGCGAGTCGGCCCACGACGGTGAGCCGTCCGGCATTGTGATGTCGCAGAACATCCGCGCCGAATGATGCTTACCCGAACTCGTGGTCCACGGCAGCACCTGAAACGTCGACGGATCCGGCCGCGCCACCATGTCGGCCTCCGACACCCGGGCAAACCCCTCGATGGAGGAGCCGTCGAAGCCGATGCCCTCCTCGAAGGCGCCTTCGAGCTCGGCTGGGGCGATCGCTACGGACTTGAGGTATCCGAGGACGTCGGTGAACCACAGCCGGACGAAGCGGATGTCGCGTTCCTCCAGCGTGCGCAGCACGAATTCCTTCTGCCGATCCATGACCGCAGCGTAGGTTCCGGCTGTTAATTCTGTGTTACGGGCCTGCTAGGTCTAACACCGCAGGCCGTCGGGCGGCATGACGGAGTCGATGAGGAAGCTCACCACCGCGGTGTCGACACACTGATCGCCGTTGAACACCACCGTGTGCTGAGTGCCGTCGAAGGTGATCAGCGCCGCGCTCATCTGACGGGCCAGATCCACGCCTGCCGCATACGGAGTGGCCGGGTCATGCGTGGTGGAGACGACGACGACTTTGCCGGGGCCGGGCGAAGTGGCTGGATGGGGCGTCGACGTCGGCGGCACCGGCCACATCGCGCACACGTCGCGCGGGGCGAACCCGGTGAAGTCGCCGTACGCCAGGAACGGCGCGGCCTCCCGAATCTGCCGATCGGCCTCGGCCCATGCGGCAGGGTCAGTCGGGTAGTGCGAATCGACACAGCGAATCGCGGCGAACGCGTCTTGGAGGTTCTTGTAGTGACCCGTGTCGTCGCGGTGCTGGTAGTCATCGGCCAGCAGCAGCAGGTCACCCGGATCGGTGCCGCGCTGCAGGCCCAGCAGCCCGCTGGTGAGGTACTGCCAAAAGCGCCGCGTGTAGAGCGCGTTGACAGTGCCGGTCATCGCGTCCTGATAGCTCAGGCCACGCGGATCGGACGTAGTGGCCGGATTGGCCACCAGCGGGTCGACCAGCTCGTGAAAGCGGTCGACGAACTTCGCCGGATCGGTGCCGAGCGGGCAGCCTGCGGACTGTCCGCAGTCGGCCGCGTAGTCGTTGAAAGCCGTTTGAAAGCCCGCCATCTGGCGGAGGCTGTCGGCGATCGGATCGAGCGACGGGTCGACCGCTCCGTCGAGAACCATCGCCCGCACCCGATCGGGGTACCGCTCGGCGTAGGCCGCACCGAGCTCAGTGCCGTAGGAGAAGCCGAGATAGTTGATCTGGTTCTCGCCGAGCGCGGCGCGCACGATGTCCATGTCTTGCGCTGACGACGCGGTCCCGACGTTGGCGAGGAACTCCGTGCCCATCTTCTGGGCGCAGGCCGAGGCGAATTGGCCCCAGACCGCTTCGATGTGGGCGACGCCGTCGGGGCTGTAGTTGGCCATCGGCTCGCGACGGAACGCGTCGAACTCGGCGTCGGTGCGGCAGCGCAGCTCCGGCGTGGAATGGCCGACCCCGCGCGGATCGATGCCCACCAAGTCGAACCGTCGGGTGATGTCGGTGTTGGCCAGCGACGCGCCCATGCTGGCGACGGTGTCCACGGCCGACGCACCCGGTCCGCCAGGGTTGACCACGAGCACACCGATCCGGTCGCCGGAGGCGGGGATGCGGATCACCGCCAACTGGGCCTGCGCGCCTTCGGGTTTGGCGTAATCGACGGGCACCGACACCGTGCCGCACTGCGCGGTGGGGATACTGGTGGTGTCGCCGACGAACCGCTCGCAGCTGGCCCAGAGCGGCGGCTGGCCGTACTGCTGGATCGACTCACCTTCAGGTGAAGCCCAGGCGGCCGGGCACGCGATCGCCGACAACAGAGAGATCGCGAGCAGCACCGTAGAAAGCCTGCCCACCCGCCACATGGCGAACATGTTCGCACGGTTAACGGCCTTGACGGCCGCTGGTCTGCGGCTGGAATCGAACGGTGACCTGGCTGTGATCAGGCGTCTAGCTCGTAGGTGAACCAGGTGGACTTTTCGGCGCCGATGCCGTCGTAAAGGCGTTGCGCTGTGGTGTTGTCGAGCGCCGTCTCCCACACCAGCTTCTCGGCGCCACGCTCGCGACACAGTTCGCGGCAGCGCTCGATCAGCGCCCGTCCGGCTCCCGCTCCGCGGGATGCCGGTGTCACGAAGAGGTCGTTGAGTACCCCGACCCGCGCGGCGTACAGCGTCTGCCATGTCCAGTAGATCGTCGCGAAACCTAATGGTGTTCCGCGGACGAAAGGAGCACCATCCGATTCAGCCGGGCTGTCGCGCGCGATGAGCTGAAGTCCCTCGGACGGATCGGCGATCAACGCGGACGCCAGCGCCCGCAGGCGCTCATCCGTCGGATCCACGCGGTAAAAGTCGCAGTAGGCCCGCAACATCGGCATCAGCTCGGGCAGGTCGGCTGCACCGACAGTGTCGATGGTCAGCATCGCGTGTTCGGGGGCGGCACAGTCACATCGACAAGGTAGCGCGCCGCGATGTCGTCGATGCAGGTGTTGCCCTGAAAGACGACGGTGTGCTGGGTGCCCTCGAAGGTGACCAGGGTGCCGCCGAGTTGCCGTGCCAGGTCGACTCCGGCCTTGTACGGCGTGGCCGGGTCATTGGTGGTCGACACCACCAGGATCGGCGGCAGGCCCTTCACGTTGATCTCGTGCTGATCGCCCGTCGCAGGCACCGGCCAGAATGCACACGTGTCCAGGGGCGCGAGCCCGGTGAACTCGCCGTAGCTCATGAACGGCGCCGCCTCGCGGGCGCGACGGTCCTCGTCGACCACCTTGGCGCGGTCGGTGATGTGCGGCTTGTCCATGCAGTTGACCGCGACCCGGACATCGGTGGAGTTGTTGTAGTGCCCGTTGGCGTCTCGGCCCATGTACAGGTCGGCCAACGCCAGCATCGTGTCGCCGGTGCCGTCTCTAAGCTCCGAAAGCGCTTGGGTCAGGTGCCGCCACAGGCTCGGCGAGTACAGCGGCAGGATGGTCCCGACGATCGCGTCGTTGTAGCTCAGGCCGCGGGGATCCTTCGTCTCCGCCGGGTGCTCGACCAACGGGTCGACCAGGCTCTTATACACATCCACGGCCTTGGCGGGGTCGGTGCCCAGCGGGCAGTCAGGGCTGCTGGCGCAGTCGGCGGCGAAGTTGTCGAACGCCTTTTGGAACGCGGCCGCCTGCCGGATCTCCTCCTCGATCTGGTCGGCGTTGGGGTCGACGGCGCCGTCCAGGATCATCGCTCGAACCTTGTCGGGATAGGCCTCGGCGTAGAGCGCTCCGATCCTGGTGCCGTACGAGTAGCCGAGATAGGTCAGCTTCTCGTCGCCAACCCCGGCGCGTATCGCGTCGAGATCCTTGGCCACATTGGCGGTTCCGGAGTTGGCCAGGAACTCCTTGCCCATCTTGTCCTCGCAGCGCTGGACGAACTCCTTGTTCTCCTTCTCGATGTGGTCGACACCCTCCTGCGTGTATTCCACCGTGGGGTCGGCGCGTAACCGGTCGTTGTCGGCGTCGGAGTTGCACCACACAGCGGGCGTGGAGTTGGCGACGCCGCGTGGGTCGAAGCCGACGAGATCGAACCGCTCGCGCACCGACTGCGGCAGCGTTGTGGCCATTGACGCGGCGGCCTCGACACCGGATTCACCGGGACCACCGGGGTTGACGACCAGTGAGCCGATCTTCTGGCCGGTCGCCTTGAATCGGATCATCGCGATCTGGGCGACTTCGCCGTCGGGCTTGGAGTAGTCCACCGGCACCGACAGCATCCCGCACTCGGCCCCGGCAGGCAGCCGGGTCGAATCGGACGAGGCTGCCTTGCATTGCGTCCACTGGATCGGTGAGCCCGGCCGGGGCGCCGAGATGACGGCGCGCCCGTCGACCATGTTGCTGCACCCGGCCACCAGCAGCACGGCAGCGAAGGTCGCAAGGACCCCGATCTTGAGGTTCATGGCTCCACATGCTGCCATGAAGACGCATCGGCCCTGGCGAGGCGGGTTCCGCTGTTATCTCGTTGCGTCGACCAGCTCGTTCAGCGCCACCTCGAAGTCGTCGGCCATGTCCCAAAGATCGGGCAGCAGTTCGGGGCACGACACGATGCCGACGTCGAGCTTGCCGGTCAACGACATCACGGTGATGTTCAGCCCCGAGCCGTGGAATATCGGACCCAGCGGGTACATCGCCTTCACCTCGCTGCCCAGGAAGTACAACGGCACCTGTGGGCCGGGCACATTGGAGATGACCAGATTGTGCACCGGTTTCGCGGCGGTCAGCCGGCTCGCGGCATAGACGCGCATCGCCACACCGAACACCGCTGGTGCCGCGAACTGCGACCAGTCCTGAAGCAGCGTCGCCCCGATCGCCGAACTATGTTGTTTCGCAACGGAATTCGATTCCGCAATCGACTTCAGTCGTTCGCCCGGGTCCTCGATGTGGGTCTCCAGCTTGGAGAACATGCCCGACACCTGATTGCGACCTGGTCGGTCAGACTTCTCGTGTACCGACACCGGAACCATCGCGACCAACGAATTGTCAGGCAATTCGCCACGGTCAGCAAGGAACTTGCGGAGCACGCCGGATACCAAGGCCATCACGACGTCGTTCACCTTGACGCCGAAGTGGTTCTTCACCGTCTTGATGTCCTCGAGGTCGAGCTGGGCGAACGCGATGTTGCGGTGACCGGTGACATTGGCGTTGAACGCGGTCTTCGGTGCCGCGAACGGCGCAGCCATGGCCAGGCCGCTGCGGGCGCGCTTGACGGTGTCCACCACCGACGACAGCGTGGTCGGCACAACGTTGACCAGCTTCAACGGCCTGGTCGCGAACTTGACCGCGCCGCTCAACGCGATTTCCAGACTGCTTGCGTCGCCGACCCCGTCGACCGGGTCGGGTGCGGGCGCGTCGGGTTCGGTGCTGCACAGCTGGGACATCAAATTGGCCCCGGTGACGCCGTCGACCCCGGCGTGGTGCACCTTGGTCATCACCGCCAGCCGGCCTCCCTCGTGCGCGTCGGTGCCTGCGATGTTTTCGATCACCCACGTCTCCCACAGCGGCCTGCTGCGGTCGAGCGAAAGCGACGCGATGTGACCGCAGATCTCGGCGAGCTCGCGGCGACCGCCAGGCGATGGCAGACCGATGCGGTGCAGGTGCCGATCGACGTCAAAGTCCTTGTCGTCCACCCACACCGGATGGTCAGGGTTGAACCGGCTGTCGGCGAGTTTTTCCCGGAACTGCGGCATGGCCTTGATTCGCAGGCCGAGCGCGTCACGCAGTCGGTCGAACGTGTACCCGCCGGGCATCGTCGACGTGTCCAGTTCGAGGATCGAGCACACATGCAATGGCTGTTTTGCGGTTTCGAGGTAGAGGAAACTGGCATCTAGTCCGCTGAGCCTTTGCATGCCGCCGATCGTAGTGTGAGGAAATCCACTTAACCTGGAGTTCAGGTTCTTGTGCCGGGGTGGCAGACTGAGGTGGTCAGACGAACCCGGGGACCCGGATGGGCCTCGAGGATTCGACCCGACTCACCCATTGGGGGACAACGATGTCTGAGCAGACCGTCTACGGCGCTGCCACCGATGCCAAGCCGCGCACCAAAGTACGCACCCATCACCTGCAGAAGTGGAAGGCCGAGGGCCACAAGTGGGCCATGCTGACGGCCTACGACTACTCCACCGCCAGGGTGTTCGACGACGCCGAGATTCCGGTACTGCTGGTCGGCGATTCGGCTGCCAACGTGGTCTACGGCTACGACACGACGGTGCCGGTCACCATTGACGAGCTCATCCCGCTTGTGCGCGGAGTGGTCCGGGGCGCCCCCCACGCGCTGGTGATCGCCGATATGCCGTTCGGCAGCTACGAGGCAGGCCCGCAGCAAGCGCTGGCCACCGCGACCCGCTTCCTGAAGGAGACCGGCGCGCACGCGGTCAAGCTAGAGGGCGGCGAACGGGTCGCGGAGCAGATCGCGACGCTGACGCAGGCCGGCATCCCGGTGGTGGCCCATATCGGTTTCACCCCGCAGAGCGTCAACGGGCTCGGTGGCTTCCGGGTCCAGGGGCGCGGCGACGCCGCCGAGCAAACCGTCCACGACGCCATCGCCGTGCAGGAAGCCGGCGCCATCGCCGTCGTGTTGGAGATGGTTCCCGCAGAACTGGCCACCCAGATCACAGGCAAGCTGACCATCTCCACCGTCGGAATCGGTGCCGGGGTCAACTGTGACGCCCAGGTGCTGGTGTGGCAGGACATGGCCGGTCTCACCAGCGGCAAGACGGCCAAGTTCGTCAAGCGCTTCGGCGACGTTGGCAGTGAATTGCGCCGTGCCGCAACGCAGTACGCCAATGAGGTGGCCAGCGGGACGTTCCCCGCCGAAGAGCACAGCTTCTAGGCGAACTCGGCTTTCCGCTTCGCCAGAAACGCGTCGATACCCTCGCGCCCGTCGGCGGAGTCGGCGAGTGCGGCGATCAGCCTGCCCTCGAGTTCCATCTGCTCTTCCAGGCCGCTGGAGAACGTGGCGAGCAGCAGCGCCTTGACCCCGCCGTTGGATCCCCTTGCGGTGGCAGCCATTTGGTCTGCCAACTTGTTCGTCCTCGCGGCCAGCTCGTCGTCGGCGACGACCTCGGTGACCAGTCCCCACTGCGATGCCTCCTGGGCAGGCAGAGTCCGGTTGGTCAGCATCAGTTCCTTCGTCTTGGTGATGCCGATGAGCCGCGGCAGGTAGTACGACGAGCTGCCGTCGGGGCTCAGCCCCGCGCGGGTGTAGGCCATCGTGAACGACGCGGACTCGGCGGCGAGCACTAGGTCACCGGTCACCGCGAGCGAGAAGCCGGCCCCGGCGGCGACGCCGTTGACAGCGGTGATCAGCACCGCGTCCATCCGCGCGAAGGTCGAGATGGCGCGGTGCAGGTCGTCGGCGACACCCTTGATGAAGGGCCCGCGCCTCGGCGCGTTCGCGAACGACTTCAGATCGCCGCCGGCGCAGAAGAATCGCCCCGACCCGGTGAGGACCACGACTTTCGTCGCCTCGGTGTCACAGCGAGCCGCCGCGTGGGCAAGTTCCCGAGTCATGGTGTCGTTCATGCCGTTTGCGGCGTCAGGCCGGTTGAGCGTGATCCGCGTGATCGGGCCGGACTGCTCGAACTTGATGGTCTCGTAATCGGTCACACCGGGGACTCTATCCGGCGATGTTTGCGCAACGCCGCGAAGTCACCGTCGAAGCCGAGCGTGCGCAGCGCGCCGTCGGCGATCACCCACGGCTGCTCGTCAGAGCAGTCGGTGTCGTCGGAGCGCCGATTGATTACCGACTCGACCAGGCGAAACGGCAGGTCGTCTGCGTCGGCCGGCCCGTCGCACTCGGCGATCACCTGGGCGGCGAGGCTGCGGTAGCGGGCGCGCAATTCCGCGCGGCGCAGCCGGAACTCCTCGAATCGGTCCAGGCGTAGCTCGGGTAACAGGTAGAGCGCGCCGAGGTTCCACCGGCTGGCGCACAGCTGGGTGACATCGCCGACCACGAGCGCGTGCAGCCGCGGCGCGGCAGGACCGTCTTCGTCGAGGAGTTCGGCGGCCAACCGCAACGGCTCGTCGACGGTGCCGGCCAGCAGCGCATCGAGGATGTCGTCCTTGGTGGCGAAGTGGTGATACAGCGAGGCTTGGCGCACGCCGACCGCGTCCGCGATCCGTCGCGTCGAGGTACTGGCATAGCCGAGGTTGGTGAACAGCTCGGCCGCCGCGTCGAGGATCTCCTCGCGCGCGGTGTTCCCCGGCCGCCGCGACTGCTCCAGCCTCGGGCGTCCACGGCCGTCGCTGCGCATGGCCACATTGTCGCACCGTGCTTGCGATACTCACCTGGACGGCCGACGGGGAGGCTTGGCATGCCGGACAACTCGCACGACGACCACAAGACGCCTAGCTGGGTTGAGCGAGAAGTCGTCCATTCGCGCCACGTAGTCGCCAACGCCAAAGTGGTGGTTACCTTCTCTGCCACACTGGCCGCGACATTTGTCACTGTCGGACTAGAAAACGTCAAAGAATCTTGCTGGGACGAAGTGGCGTTGGCACTGATGGTTCTAGCGCTCGGTATCACCTTGTGGGCAATACTGCTTCGCTCCGGGCACCACCGAGGCGAGCTGGACGAGACGGCGTACGACGCCGCACGGGACCGGGCATTGGTGGCTCACTGGCTGATGGTGGTGCAGATTTGCCTCTCATTGGCGAGCATCCTGGCGGTCATCGTCGCGAAGCGGGCTGACTGGCTAGACCGAATACCTGTCATTTGATAGAAATACAGTCAACGTAGTCGTAACAGCGGCGATACCCAGGTGGAATCGCTGCGCAGAAAACTTTCAAGTGACAGTTAATCGGACAGGAGCCGACTTTGAGTACCGACTCGACCACTGGGGCGCGCGACCACGCCCGGTCTCAGGTACAAACCGCCACCATGCGGATTCCCGCCACACCACCCGACGTCGAACCCTCGCGCCTGCTGTGGGCCGAATCCGTTCCCCCCGGGTCGTATGCCACCAGGGTGCTGGGACGCGGAACACGCCTTCGGCTGATCGATCCCGACGGCGGCGCATGCGCGCACCTGCTGCTCTTCCGGTCGGATGCGCCGTGGGAGCGGCTCAACGTCGCCGACACCGTGAAGGTGCCGTGGCAGGCATATCTCGGTGCCGGCCATCCGCTGCTGTCCGATCAGGGCCGGGTGCTGGCGACCGTGGTCGCGGACAGCTCCGGTCACCACGACACGTTGTGCGGGATGACCGACGCGGGGCGCGCCAAGATGCTGCTGGCCGCCATCAAGCACGGCCTCGATATCCGCGACGTCGCGCCGTCGGTGTCATTGTTCAAGGGCGTCCGCGTCGGCGACGACGGCGCGCTCGGTTTCACCGGTTCGGCCGGGCCTGGCGCCGCGGTCGATCTGCTTATCCATCTGCCGACGGTGGTCGCACTGGTCAACACCGCCCACCCGCTTGACCCCGACCCGGCGCTCACCGGCCTCGACGTGCTCGCCTGGCGCGCAGGCGAACAGCTCACCAAACCCGTCAAAGACGATCCCGAGTACTTGCGCGCCCTGTTCAACACCGAAAGCACTTGGGCCGCAGCGCAAACCAGTGAGGCATTCGAATGACCACCACAGAACTGACTGTCATCTGCGACGAGGTGGTCGATGCGTGCGCGCCGTGGTCGGCGATCGTGAGGGCCGGCCAGACGTTGCAGATCATCGACCTGCACGGCAACCAGGCCGTCGACACGCTGCTTTATGGCGTTGCGGGCGACCACGTCGATCACACGCTCCGCTACAGCGCGCAGGCCACCGTGGCCGCGCAGCGCAACATCTTCCTGAGCACCGGCTCGGTGCTGCGCGCCGCCGATGGCACGCCGCTGATGACGATCGTCGCCGACGACGTCGGCAACCACGACACGATCGCCGGGGCGTGCTCCAAGGAGTCCAACACGCTGCGCTACGGGTATCACACGGTGCACCAACACGCTTGTGCCGAGAACTTTTTGGCCGAGGGCGCAAAGTGGGAGCTGGGCAAGCGCGACATCGTGTCGAACATCAACTTCTTCATGAACGTGCCGGTGGAGGCCGACGGCACACTTGGCATCGTCGACGGGCTATCGGCGCCGGGCAAGTCGCTGACGCTTCACGCCGAGCGCGACACGCTGGTGCTGGTGTCGAACTGCCCGCAGATCAACAACCCCTGCAACGGGTTCGACCCGACCGAAGTGCGGATGGTGATCTCGGCTCAATGACCGCGATCGAGGTGGTGCGGCCCGGGATGCTGACCACTGTGCAGGACTGGCCCGGCCGCATCGGGTACTGGCATGTCGGAGTGCCGCCGTCCGGGCCGATGGACGACCTGTCTTTCCGGATCGGCAACCGCGTGCTCGGCAATCCGGAAGGCACCGCCGGATTCGAATGCACGAGAGGCGGTCCGGCGCTGGCATTTCCGGACGGCGGACGTGTGTGCGTGACGGGTGCACCGGTGACCGTCACGCTGGACGGGCTCGCGGTCCCCCAATGGCAGTCGATCGGCATCGCTGCCGGCGGGGTGCTGGACGTCGGCACACTCACGGGTCCCGGAATGCGTTCCTATGTGTTGGTGGCCGGCGGCCTGCAGGAGCCCGAGTACCTCGGCAGCACAGCCACATTCACACTAGGCGCGTTCGGCGGTCACGGCGGCCGGCCGCTGCGCGAAGGCGATGTGCTGACGGCGGGGGCCGATCCAGGACCACTCAACGACCGGCCGGCGCGGGCGGCGATCGACGAGCAGCCGAGCATCGGGCACCGCTGGGAGATCGCGGTCACCGAAGGTCCGCACGCCGCTCCGGAGTTCTTCACCCGCGGCGACATCGAGACGCTTGTCGGCACCGACTACACCGTGCACTTCAATTCCGATCGCACCGGCGTGCGGTTGGTGGGCCCGAAGCCGCAGTGGGCGCGCAGCGACGGCGGTGAGGCCGGGCTGCATCCGTCAAACATTCACGACAACGCTTACTGCGTCGGCACTTTGGACTTCACCGGCGACACCCCGATCCTGCTCGGTCCTGACGGACCGAGCCTGGGTGGGTTTGTCTGCCCAATCACCGTCGTCGGCGGCGATCGGTGGAAGCTGGGCCAGATGGCGCCCGGCGACGCGGTGCGGTTCGTTCCGGTGCGCGCCGACCGGGCACCGTCGCTGCGGACCATCGACATCGACCGACGGGCGTCGCTCCCTCTGGTGATCTCGACGTCGAGCGACAACGACGACGGCGTGCTCGGTCGGTTTACCGCGTCGGACGGCACCGACGTGATGTTGCGCCGCGACGGCGACGGCGGCGTGCTGGTCGAGTACGGGCCGATGCTACTCGACCTGGCCATGCGGGCCAGGGTGCATGTGCTGTACGAGCATCTGCGCGCGCGAGGCATTTCCGGCATCACCGAACTCACGCCCGGAGTGCGCTCTCTGCAAGTGCAATTCGATCCTGCGGTGCTGTCGATGGCCGAAGCGACCGACCTGCTGGCGGGTCTGGACGGCGAACTGCCCGCGTCGGATCAGCTCGTTGTGCCGAGTCGCACCGTCCGGCTCCCGTTGTCGTGGGATGACCCGGCAACCCACGAAGCCATCCAGCGCTACGTGCACGGCGTCCGCGCCGATGCGCCGTGGTGCCCATGGAACATTGAGTTCATCCGGCGCATCAACGGTCTCGACGACGTGGCACAAGTGCACGACATCGTCTTCGACGCACAGTATTTGGTGCTCGGCCTCGGTGACGTGTACCTGGGCGCGCCGGTCGCAACTCCCCTGGATCCGCGGCACCGGCTGGTGACCACGAAGTACAACCCGGCGCGGACCTGGACACCGGAGAACGCTGTCGGCATCGGTGGCGCATACCTGTGCATCTACGGTATGGAGGGGCCGGGCGGATATCAATTCGTCGGGCGTACCACCCAGGTGTGGAACCACTGTCATCCCAACAGTTCCAGTTCATTCGAGCCCGGAACACCCTGGCTACTGCGGTATTTCGACCGGATCAGCTTCTACCCGGTCAGCGCGGACGAGCTGATGCACCTGCGTGCCGAGATGGCCGCCGGACGCGGCGAGGTGGCGATCGAGGACGGAGAATTCTCGCTGGCCGGATACCAAGACTTCCTCAGCGCGAATGACGAGAGCATCGCCGCCTTCCGCGCGCAGCAGGCCGTCGCATTTGCCGCCGAGCGTCAGGCGTGGGACCTGGCCGGCGAATTCCGCCGCGCCTCCTGAGGCCTGTTCACCTTGGTGTGGCACGCTGTCCACTTCTCTTTAACCAACACGGGCGGCACCGAAGGGACACTTCTTGCACCATGGCGAAATCGAGTGACCAGGCGAATTCCAGGTATCTGGAGGTCGAGCGCAAGTTTGAGATCGTCGAGTCAACCGTGTCGCCGTCGTTCGAGGGGCTCTCGTCGGTGTTGCGGGTGGAGCGCTCGCCGGCGCAGCAGCTCGATGCTGTCTACTTCGACACGCCCGGTCACGATCTGGCCGCTCACCACATCACCTTGCGGCGACGGACCGGCGGCACCGACGCAGGATGGCACCTCAAATTGCCGGCAGGCCCAGACGCGCGAACCGAGGTGAGGGCACCGCTCGGCGATGAGAGCGACGCCGATGCGGTACCGGAAGAATTGCTGGACGTCGTGCTGGCCGTCGTCCGTGACCGACCCGTCGGCCCGGTCGCGCGCATTACTACCAGCCGCACGGTCGATGTGCTCTACGGATATGACGGCGCTCCGCTGGCAGAGTTCTGCGACGACCAGGTGACCGCCAAGGCCGGCCAGGAAGGCGATGAACAGCGGTGGCGCGAGTGGGAGCTGGAACTGGCGGAAGGCGTCGGCCGCGACCTGCTCGACAGGTTGACGAACCGGCTGCTCGACGCGGGCGCAGCTCCCGCCGGCCACGGCTCGAAACTCGCACGCGTTCTGGAATCGGCTGGCGCACTGGAACACGAAGAGTTCGCGCCGCCCGCCGACCCGGTGCACCGTGCGGTGGCCGAGCAGGTGGAGCAGCTGCTTGTGTGGGATCGCGCGGTGCGGGCCGATGTCTATGACTCGGTGCACCAGATGCGGGTGACCACGCGCAAGATCCGGAGCCTGCTGCAGGCGTCGGAGGGCGCGTTCGGTATATCCGATGACGCCTGGATTCTCGACGAATTACGCCAGTTGGCGGCGATTTTGGGGGTGGCGCGCGACGCCGAGGTGCTGGCCGAGCGCTACGAGCGGACGCTCGATGAGTTGCCTGCGGAGTTGGTGCGCGGGCCGGTGCGGGAGCGGCTGGTCGACGGCGCCAAGAAGCACTACACGTCCGGTCTGCGGCGATCGCTGATCGCGATGCGGTCGCAGCGATACTTCCAGCTGCTCGACGCGCTGGAGGGGCTCGTCGCCGCCGAGCCGCCTCCCGCCCCACCTGGCGAGGAGCCGGCGCAGATCACGATCGACGCGGCGTACAAGCGGATCCGCAAGGCGGCCAAGGCCGCTGCGCAGGCCGCCGAAACCGACCGGGACGAGGCGCTGCACCGAATCCGCAAGGGCGCCAAGCGACTTCGGTACACCGCGGCGGCAACTGGCGATGACAAGGTTTCCGATCGCGCCAAGACGATCCAGACGCTGCTCGGTGACCATCAGGACAGCGTGGTCAGTCGCACCCATCTGAGCCGCCAAGCCGAGGCCGCTAACGCCGCTGGCGAGGACACCTTTACCTACGGGCTGCTTTATCAACTGGAGGACGATCTGGCGCGACGCTCCCGCGAGCAACTCGACGACGCGTTGAAGAAGCTGGACCGGTCGGTGCGCAAAGCCCACTAGGCGGGTCCCAAAGGGGCGGATGAGTTGGCCTGTAAGCCGGATTCTGTCTCTCGCCGCCGCGAACTACCACGGCGACGAGGCGGCGACCATCCATCTGGACACACCGTTGCCGGGTGCCTCAAGCGGCCTACCCGCAGGCTCGGGCGAGCAGCCCTCGAGCGCCTGCGCTGCCGCCCCCCTCAGCGACATTCTTGGCCTTGCTTCGGGTGGGGTTTGCCTAGCCACCTCGGTCACCCGGGATGCTGGTGCGCTCTTACCGCACCGTTTCACCCTTACCACCGCGAGGGTGGCGGTCTGTTTTCTGTGGCACTGTCCCGCGAGTCTCCTCGGATTGCCGTTAGCAATCACCCTGCTCTGTGAAGTCCGGACTTTCCTCGAACCACTGCCTCCCATATCCCCCGTAGGGACGGCACTGATCCGCGGCCGCCCAGCCAACTCATCCGCCTTATAAACTTAACGCATGGCGCAGGTGCCCCCTTCCCGTTATCTACTGCGGGCCAAGGATCTGGTCGACGCCCGCTACGCCGAGGCCATCACCGTCGACGACCTGGCCGCGGCCGCCGGACTGTCGCGGGCCCATTTCAGCCGGATGTTCACCCGGACGTTTGGCGAATCCCCGCGCATGTATCTGCAAACGCGGCGCCTTGAGCGGGCCGCGGCGCTGCTGCGCCACACCGACCGCTCGGTGGCGGATATCTGCGTGATGGTCGGCTTGCAGAGCGTGGGGTCCTTCACCACCAGCTTCGCCCGCGTGTATGGCATGCCGCCCGCCGCCTACCGGGCCAGCATGCCGCCTGCGGCGATACATGCCCGGGTACCGAGCTGCATCCTCAAGCGCGACACCCGCCCGCAGGCCGACAGCCGAGTCCGGAAGACAGCACACGGGGAGAAGACGGGCACCGGCGGCCGACCGTAGCGTCCTGCGCATGATGAAAATTGCAAGCGCCCACCTGTGGGTACATGACCAAGAAGTGGCACTCAAGTACTGGACCGAAAAGGTGGGTATGGAAGTGCGCCACGATGTTTCGCTGCCCGACCTCGACGCCACATTCCGGTGGCTGACGGTCGGCCCGCGCGGCCAGGACGACGTGTCGATCGTGCTTATGGCGGTGCCCGGCCCTCCGTTGATGGACGAGGCGACCCAGAAGCAGGTGCTGGATCTCACCGCGAAAGGCTTCGCAGGCACCGTGTTCCTCACCACCGAGGACTGCCGGGCCAGCTACGAAGAACTCAAGGCCCGCGGCGTCGAGTTCACCGAGGAACCACACCAGATGCCATACGGCATCGACTGCGGGTTCCGCGATCCGTCCGGCAACAGTGTGCGACTCACCCAACTGGCCGACGTGTCGGAATGGGCGAAATAAGGGCGACTCTAGTTTGACACTCTGATACGTGCTACCTTGAGTAGCATGTCATCGGCCGATGAATTATCTGCTCTGGTGACGGCGGCGATTCGGGCCGCCGGCCAGGCAGGCAAGGACGTCGCCGACGTGCCGCTGGCGACGATTGCGCAGGAGGCCGGCATCTCCCGCAGCACGTTGGTGCGGCGGCTGAATGGCACACGGCAGGCCTTGGATGAGGCGGTGCGGGCCACCGGGATCGACCCCGGCGGCCGCCCCGTCCGGGTCCGGGCGATCGAGGCCGGGGCGCGCCTGATCAGCGAACGCGGCCTGGCGACGGTGACATTGGAGTCGGTCGCCGAGGCCGCGGACTGCTCGGTACACAGCCTCTACGCCATCTTCGGCACTCGCGACGAGCTGTTCGCCGCCATCTACGAGCGGTATAGCCCACTGAATGATGTGCTCCGCCTCAGCGCCGACCCGTCTGCGAGCGTCGAACAGACGGTGGCGGCCCTGTACCGCACGACGTCCGTCACGCTCACTCGCGAACCTCGCGTGGCGGTCGCAATGCTTTCGGACCTGCTCGGCAATCCGCGCGGCCCGGCAGCCGGCATCTTTGCCCGGTACTTCCCGCGGGTACGGACCTCCCTCGGCGGCTGGCTGGCGGCGCAGGTGCGGGCCGGCCGGATTCGCGACATCCCGATACCACTACTGATCCAGCAGCTGCTGGGCCCAATGCTGGCCCACGTGCTGATGCGACCCGCATTGGCCAAGGAAGTGGACTTGGAGCAGGCCTGCTCCGAGTTCACGTCGGCCTTCCTGCGTGCCGTCGGCATGCCGGATCGCCGCTACAACGATGTGGAAGGTGGTTAGAGATGCAAAGGTCAAAGGCCGCGATTAGCTCGGCGGCATTTTTCGTGGTGGCCCCGGGGACGGTCGTGGGTCTCATCCCATGGCTGATAACCCGTTGGGAGATACCGGATTCCACCCCGGCGTGGCAGATTATCATCGGCGTGCTGTTGATCGTGGCTGGGCTCATTCCGCCGATCCACGCGTTCAGCCAGTTTGTCAAGGCGGGCGGCACGCCAATGCCGATTGCGCCGACCCAGCGTCTGGTGGTCACCGGGTTCAACCGATATGTTCGCAACCCGATGTATCTCGGGCTGCTGGTCGCCATGGCGGGCGAGGCGGTGTTGTTCAGCAGTGTCACCGTGCTCGTGTGGGCCGTGGTGTTTTGGATCCTCACCGCATCGTTTGTCCACTGGTACGAAGAGCCCACCCTGGTCCGCGAATACGGCCGCGAGTATGAGGAGTATCGACACAACGTGCATGCGTGGCTGCCGCGCTTGCATCCATGGACCCCAGGGGTTGCGCACCAGCCGCAGCCGTAGCGGTCATGTTTCGCCTTCTTGCTTCGTCATATCGACATGACAGCGATCGCATCTACCCGACTGAGTATTGGCGTGTATTGGACGACCACCGCCGTCCTGGCCACCGAGTGCCTGGTCGGCGGGGTAATGGGCGCGCTGCAGTTGTCGCCATTCCGCGACACCGCGATTCACCTCGGCTATCCGGCGTATTTCATGTCGATCCTCGGTGTCTGGTACGTGTCGGGAGGTCTCGTCCTTCTCGCGCCAAGGCTCCCGCGGCTCAAGGAGTGGGCATACGCGGGTCTGGTCATCAACTACACGGGTGCTGCGGCGTCGCACATATGGACCGGCGACGGTGCCGAGAAGCTGGCGGGCCCGGCGATCTTCTTTGCCCTCACCGTCGCGTCCTGGGCGCTGCGGCCGCCGGATCGCCGCGACTTTCAACTCCCCACAGCGACTTTCACCCGAGGTCGGGCAATTGCCTACTGGATCGCAACCGTGTCTGTCGCCGCCGAACTCGCCCTCGGCGGCGTGTGGGACCTTGTGCGCATCGACTACGTTCGCGACGTCGTCGAGCACCTCGGCTACCCGACATACCTGCTGACCATCATGGGCGTCTGGAAGATTCCCGGCGCTGTGGTACTTCTCCTCCCCCGCTTCCCTCGGCTGAAGGAGTGGGCCTACGCCGGTGCGGTGATCAATTACGCCTCTGCCGTCGCGTCCCACATCATCGTGGGTGACGGGATCGGCGCGATCGTCGCGCCGATGGCACTGTTGGCGCTGACCGTAACTTCCTGGGCACTGCGCCGCCCGATGACGTCGTCCTAGGCTGCGTGTAGGTCGGTGAGGGCGACGCCGATTCTGATTTCGACCTCGCTGACCGCGATCATCGGTGCCCCTGGCAGCGGTGGCGCTGTAGAGCGATACCGTGCACCCGTCGGTGTGACGAATTCGGCTGTGTGCATGCTGTTTTCGTCGGCGGCGGTGACGCTCCAGCCCGGCGCCTCCTTGGTGTAGTTGCAGCGTTCACACTCGCCCAACCCATTGGTGGCACTGGTCGGTCCACCACGGTTGCGCGGTGTGGCGTGATCACGATGACGAATCGGCGCATCACAATACGGGGTGCGACACGTTCGGTCCCGCACGCCGATGAATCCCGCCAAACCCTTGGGAAACAACCGCGATCGCGACTCCATCGCCACCAACGACCCGCTCTTGGGGTCCCGATACAACCGCCGCAGCGTCGCCAACGACCGCTCATCCACCACCGCATCGCGCACCAGACGCTGCGCCACCGACGCCGGAATCGGCCCATAACCGTCAAGCACCGCAGGCGCGTTGTCCTGACCCCACAGCGCCTGATCCGACATCACCAAATTCAGCGCCACCGACTCGGGCTCCTCAGCGGGGCGCCCGGTAACCCGCTCCACCAGCGTGTCAGCCATCACCTGCCCCCGGGACCGCTCATCGAACGTCGTATCAGCCGCGCGTTTCAGCGCCGCATACACGCCCACCCCTTGAGCGACCGGCAACAGTGCCGTCACATAGGTCATGCAGTCCGGCGCCGGACGGATCGTCACGGTGCGATCCGCCTCGGCCTTGGCCGCCCGATCGACCACCGCCTGCACATCCAGCCGAGCGGCAATCTCCTTGGCCGCCGCGACGATCCGCCCATCCCCCATGCCCTCGAGCTTGCTCACGTCGCCACACAGTTCGGCGTCCAAGACGCGCCGATCCTCAACGGCCAGGCAGGCCGATTCGCGTGCGATCAAGGTGGCGCGCCACTCCGACAGCGCGCCGCACTCCAGCGCCGCCAACGTGTGCGGCATCTCATGCACCAACGCCTTCGCAAGGCCCAGATGCCGACCGCCACGCGCCGGCGAATCCCGCCGCGCCAACGCCACCTCGCCGGCCACCCCGCGACCCTGCTTCGCCTTGGCCACTCCGGCGCCAGCCTCATCAGCTCGACGCTTCTCATCCAACGCCGCCGCCGCGCGGGCCTGACCCGCCGCCGCGGCCGACTTCACCCGCTCCAACCAGGCGATCTGCTCGATCAGCGCAGCCTCATCGGCGTGCGGATCCACCGCCGCCAACTCCGTCAGATCGAACATACATTCGACTATAGATGGACCCTCCGACATTGATTCTGTTCAACCGGTTCGGGTGAGGTTGGTCTTGCCCGTTCGCCGCTGGTGATGACCCTCGGTCTGACTGACGCCCTGCTGGGTTGTCTTCCAATTGATTTGTCCCACCAGCGACGAGCGGGCAAGCACCGCCGAGAGTCCGGCGGGGCGGACATGACCTAATCAGGAGCCTGGCCGTTCCTCATCAATGTCTTGTCTGCCCGCCCCACCGGGTTGTCACCCACCGCACGGTTCATTGCACGGAGAGGACACCACCATCGTGACATCCCCACGGCGCATCGTCATCGGCGTCGACACCCACCTCGACACCATCCACCTCGCAGCCATCACCGACACCGGCCAACTCCTCGGCGATGCCGAATTCCGCACCAACCCGACCGGCTACTACGTCGCTATCACCTGGGCGCGCAGCTTCGGGGAGGTGTTCATCGCCGGCGTCGAGGGCACCAGCAGCTATGGCGCCGGGTTCACACAAGCGTTGCAGGACAACGACATCCACGTTGTCGAGGTCAACCGACCCGACCGGGCCGCCCGGCGCCGCCAAGGCAAATCCGACCCGCTGGACGCCTACAGCGCGGCTCGCGCGGTACTAGCCGGCCACGGCCTGGCGGTGCCTAAAGATCCCAACACCAATGCGCTCAAAGCCCTGCTGATCGCGCGCCGCGGTGCAGTGAAAGCCCGCACCGCGGCGATCCAGCAGATCAAAGACCTCCTCGTCACCGCCCCGGCCGAGCTGCGTGAGCGCTACCGCCGCTACACCACCACACTGAGGCTGGTGCAGGCACTGGCCCGCTGCCGCCCGGCCGCTCACGAAGACCCGGTCACGGTGGCGGTGCTGATCTCGTGCAAGTCCTTGGCGCAGCGCATCGAGTTCCTCGAACGCCAAACCGACGAGCTGACCGCCGAGATCGACACTCTGACCACTGCGCTCAATTCCGCACTGCGGGCCGCCTACGGGGTGGGCCCGGATACCGCTGCACAGCTGCTCATCACCGCCGGCACCAACAGCCACCGGTTGCGCTCCGAAGCGGCGTTCGCCATGCTCAGCGGTGTCGCCCCTATCCCGGCCTCCTCCGGGAAAACCACCCGGCACCGACTCTCCCGAGGCGGGGACCGCGCCGCCAACAACGCCCTGCACCGCATCGCCCTGGTCCGCTGGTCCCACGATCCACGCACCCGCGACTACGTCGCCCGCCAACTCGCCGCGGGCCGCTCCAAAAAAGACGTCCTGCGTCTGCTCAAACGCGCCATCGCCCGCGAAATGTTCAAACACCTCACCGCGCCCTGCCCGGTCGACGACTACAGCGACCTGCGCCCCACCCGACAAGCCAAAAACATCACCCTGACCAGCGCCGCAGCACACTTCGGCGTCTGGCCCAACGACATCTCCCGACTCGAACGCGGCCTCAAACGCGATGACACCCTCGCCGCCCGCTACCGCCAATGGCTCAACACCGAAATCATCGCCGCTTGACCCCTTAACAGAGATAGGAGCATCAAATCTCACGTGTCATCTCCCAAGACATCGGTGACAGTTCTGTATCAGGACATCGGTGACAGTTCGGGTGGTCTTGGTGGTGACACTTGTGCCCCAAGGCTCGGGGGGTGGCTGTCAATGAACCCATCGATCCTGTCGTCCGCCTTGCGATCTCGCAGTGGCCCGATGGCGCGCCCCGCGGGGCGGTCTCGACGTTCTGCGCCGAGCACGGCATTTCCCGCAAGTCGTTCTACGAGTTGCGCAAGCGCGCGAAAACCGATGGACCGGCCGCGGTGCTCGAACCCAGGACCCGACGACCGAAGTCGAGCCCGTCGAAGTTGAGCGATGAGATCAAGGAACAGGCCGTGGCAGTGCGTGCCGCTCTGGAGGCTTCCGGCCTGGACCACGGGCCGATCAGTGTGCACGAGAAGATGCACGCGATGGGCCTAGAACAGGTCCCTTCCACGGCGTCGCTGGCACGCATCTTCCGTGAGGCTGGCGTGGCTCGTCTTGAGCCGAAGAAAAAGCCCCGCTCGGCATGGCGGCGGTTCGTCTACCCGGCCCCGAATGCGTGCTGGCAACTGGACGCGACCGAGTACGTGTTGAGCGGCGGGCGTAAGTGCGTGATCTTCCAGCTCATCGACGACCACTCCCGCTACGCGGTCGCCTCCCACGTCGCATCCAGGGAGACCGCCACGGACGCGATCACCGTGGTGGACAAGGCCATCGCCGCCCACGGGGTGCCTCAACGACTCCTGTCCGACAACGGGCTCGCACTGAACCCTTCCCGGCGCGGGTACGCCGGCCAACTCGTCGGCCACGTTGGCGCCCTGGGCGTGGAGGCGATCACCGGCAAGCCCTACAAGCCGACCACCCAGGGCAAGAACGAACGCTTCCACCAGACCCTGTTCCGCTACCTCGACAAGCAGCCGATCGCGCAGTCGCTGGCCGAACTCCAAGCCCAGGTCGACGCGTTCGATCACATCTACAACACCCAGCGTCCCCACCAAGGGCTGCCCGGGCGTGTCACGCCGCTGGCCGCGTGGGAAGCGACCCCCAAGGCTGATCCACCCCGCCCCAAACCTGACCGGCCGGTCTACCAGGTGCCCGTCCCGAGCCGATACCAGTTCCCCCGAGCGCAGCCGCCCACTGATCTGCCCGCCGACACGCGTGTCAGAACGGTGAGCACGGCGGGGACCATCAGCCTGGGCTCAGTCACCTACAGGGTCGACACGCAACGTGCCTTTCACCAGGTCCTCGTTATCCGCGACGGCGACAAGATCATCATCACCGACCTGCAGGGCGAGGTCCTCGCCGAGCACACCCGGCCCGCACCCGGCATCAACTACGTCGGCAACGGCCGGCCCCGCGGCCCACGCCCCAAGACTGGGCAACCGTCACCGAAGTCCTGACACACCAACCGTCACCAATGTCCTGATACAGAACCGTCACCGATGTCCCGAGACATCACACCGACAAATCTCACGCACTGCCCGGTCGCATCGTCTACAAGGTATGAACACCCGACATGCGGTAATCGAAACCCCGCTCGGCAAGCTCACCCTCGTCTCCGACGACGACGCGCTCACGGGCGTGTACTTCCGGCATCACTGGCGCCGACCCGCAGAGGCCACGTTTGGGCCGCGGGTCGACGCGGATTCCGACACCCTCTTCGCCGAGGCGGAGCGCCAGCTGATGGACTACCTGGCCGGCGACCGGCACGACTTCGACCTGCCGATCAGCCTGCGCGGCGACGACGCACAGAAGCGCGTATGGGCTCTACTGACCACCATCCCCTTCGGCGAGACCGTGACCTATGGAGAACTGGCCGCGTCCCTAGCTGATGGCACGACGGCCCAGGAGGTCGGACAGGCGGTCGGCCGCAACCCGCTGAGCATCATCGTCCCGTGCCATCGTGTGGTCGGACGCAACGGTCAGCTGACCGGATACGCGGGCGGGCTGAAACGCAAGCAGTTCCTGCTGGAACTGGAGGAGCCGAGCGAGGTGAAGGCGGCGAGGCTGTTCTGATGGCTCCGACGACATGGCAGAAACGCGTCGACTCTGGCGACTGGGACGCAATCACCGCCGAAGTCAACGACTTTGGCGGTGCGTTGCTGCCCCGGCTGCTCACCAAGGCCGAAGCCGAGGCGATCCGAGGGCTCTATCCCGACGACCACCTGTTCCGCGCGACAATCGACATGCGCAGATACCGGTTCGGCGAGGGCGAGTATCGCTACTTCCAGCAGCCGTATCCGGAGCCGATCCAAGCGCTCAAGGAAGCGCTGTACCCGCGGCTGTTGCCGATCGCCAGGGACTGGTGGACGAAGCTGAGCCGCACCACGCCGTGGCCCGACGACCTCGACGACTGGCTGGACATGTGCCACAAGGCAGGTCAGAAGAAGTCGACGGCCATCCTGCTCAAATACGGCAAGGGCGACTGGAACGCCTTGCATCGGGATCTGTACGGCGACATGGTGTTTCCGCTGCAAGTCGTGATCAACCTCAGCGAGCCGGGCGTCGACCACACCGGCGGTGAGTTCCTGCTCGTCGAGCAGCGCCCGCGCGCACAGTCGCGCGGCACCGCGACGCTGCTGCCCTTCGGTCACGGGTTCGTCTTCACCACCCGCGAGCGGCCGGTGGAATCGACAAGGGGCTGGTCGGCGTCCCCCGTCCGGCACGGTGTGTCGGCCGTCCGCTCCGGTGAACGCGTCACACTCGGACTGGTTTTCCATGACGCCACGTGAGAAATGAAGGGCTACAGACTGATCAGTTCGGACGGCACGTCATACGAGTCGGCCACACCCGGCACCCTCGGCGGTCATCGCGGAACGCGGATCTACGGTCGGCTGGATTGTCCGTCGGCGCTGCAGGCCATCAAGCGCGGCGGCTACGTCACACACCGCGTGTTCTTCGCCGACGAGGACACCGCCGTCGCCGCAGGCTACCGGCCGTGCGCGCGCTGCCTGCCCGAGGACTACCGCGCCTGGAAGGACCGTGCCTAGCGTCGACGCAGAACGATCACGTTGTCGACCCACGTGACGGCTTGATCGTCGGGTCCTGTGGCCTGCCGCTCGACGGACTCGACGCGGACCCGTTCCCATTCGCCGTCGTCGAGATCCAGCGAACCGATGACCTCTTCGGCGCTGGGGAACTCGTGGTGATGGTCCAACTTCGACGCCCATGGTGGCGGGCCGGCATGGTCGACGATGAGCAAGACCCCACCGGGGCGGACGGCGTCGGCGGCGTCACGGAGCACTCGCGGCCGATCGAACGGAATCATGGAATGCAGGAACTGCGCCGAAATCAGATCGAAGGTGCCGTCAGGAAAGCTGTTGGACAGGTCGTGCTGCTCGAACTCGATACGGTCGCTCAACCCCCGCGCGTCGGCTTCCGCGGCCGCGCGTTGCAACGCGCTGTCCGAGATGTCGACCGCGACGACGGTCCACCCGCGCTCGGCGAGCCAACACGCATCGGCGCCTTCGCCGCACCCCAGGTCCAGCGCCCGGCCCGCCTTCAGCGTCGGTACCACCTCCGCCAGACGGACGTTGACCCGACCGCTCCAGACCCGGTCACGGTCGCCGTAGTGCTGCTCCCAGTGCTCCTTGGCATCAGTGGTGTTCATGCCACGAGCTTGCAGGCATCACGTCAAACTGCCAAGCTCTTTTGCCATGGAGGCAAATCCTGAGGACAGCGTCGACGTCCGGGTCCGTCGGCGGCTGCGCGAACTGCGCATGCAGCACGGGCTGACGCTGGAGGACGTCGCCAGCCGGTCCAGCATCGACGTATCGACATTGAGCAGGCTGGAATCGGGTAAGCGCCGACTTGCGCTCGACCACCTCCCGCGACTCGCCGCCGCACTGTCCGTCAGCACCGACGAACTGCTGCGCGCTCCCGAGGCGGAGGACCCCCGCGTCCGGGGCGGATCGCATACCCATCACGACGTGACCTACTGGCCTCTGACCCGCCACGGCCCGGCGGGCGGGCTGCACGCGTACAAGATCCGGATCAACGCCCGTCGGCGCACCCCGCCTGCCGAACTGCCGGTGCACGAGGGCCAGGACTGGATGTATGTGCTTTCCGGTCGGCTACGGCTGATTTTGGGTGAGAAAGACTTCACCATCAAACCCGGTGAGGCCGTGGAGTTTTCGACATGGACTCCGCATTGGTTCGGTGCGGTCGACGGGCCCGTCGAGGCGATCACACTGTTCGGACTGCACGGTGAGCGGCTCCACCTGCACGACTGACCAGAAACAAGTAGCGCATTACGCATATGGGTTTTCGAGATGCGGGCGATGATCCTGTCATGAAGCGCGATCACGAGTTCACCATCAACCTGCCCGGCGACGGCACGTATGCGTTCAAACTGTTCGACGGCGTAGACATCGAGGAGTCGGACGGCACCACGATCGGCCGCTGGCCGGCCTTCGGCTTGACGGCGACGGGCGAGAGCGAAGAAGACCTCTACCAGAAGCTGCTGAGCGCGCTGCAGCAGCAGACAGGCGACCCCGGCTCCGCGGAGTTCGAGCCGTTGGCGGCACACGTGCGCGAACACGGCAGACGACTGTCCGACGAGGAAATCGCCGCGCGCGAACTGGCGATGCTGCGTGAGATCACTGTGCGCTGGCACGTCACCGACGACGAGCAATACATGGTCAAGCTCTTCCAGGACGTTCAGGTGCAGCGCGACGGTGAGAGCGTCACGGCACGCGCCTTCGGGCTCGAAGGCAACGGCCCCGGCATCACACACGCCGTGCGGGCGCTACAGGATGCCGTCAGCCAGGCCTGCGGCAACCACGACGCACCTGGTGCGCGCTTCGACGAGTTCACGAGCTGGGTGCGGGCGAAAGGCGAGCGGGTGCCGGCGGACGTGCTGGCGCACGAGGCCGACGATGAGCGGGCGTATTTGGTGGCACGCGACAAGCTGACTGCGATCACGCCGGATGACATCAGCGCGGAGAGCTCAACCGGGGTGCCGTTGTTGGTCGACTTCTGGGCCGCCTGGTGCGGGCCGTGCCGCCAGGTGACGCCGGTGCTCACCGAGCTGGCCGAGCAATGGGCCGGACGGATTGTCGTCCGCAAGATCGACGTCGACCAGTTCGACGGCATCTGGGATCGATTCAACTTCCGCGGCATTCCGGCCATGCTTATGTTCAAGGACGGCGAGGAGATCCACCGCGTGATCGGGTTCGGCGGCAAGAAGCGGCTGGTGGCCGAACTCGAGCCACACCTCGCTTGACTACAGGTACGCCGTCTGGTTCACCAGTCGCACTGACGCCACATCGTCCGGGTAGAACTCCGCGATGGAGAGCGAAGCAAGGTCGAGGTGCAACCGGTAGAGGATGCCCTGGCCTGCGTCCAATGCCAGCCGAAGCAGCGTCTTGATCGGCGTCACGTGCGAAACGACCAGCACCGTGTGGCCACCGTGCTCGGTGATGATCCGGCGCTGCGCCCGCCGAACCCGGTTGGCCACACTGTCGAAGCTCTCCCCATCCGGAGGCTCGACGCTGGTGTCGCGCAGCCACCGCCGGTGCAGTTCCGGATCACGTTCGGCGGCTTCGCCGAACGTCAGCCCCTCCCACGCGCCGAAGTCGGTCTCGATCAGGTCCTCGTCGACGCTGACGTCGAGCCCAAGCGCCTTTGCCGCCGCCGCGGCCGTGTCGTATGCGCGTTGCAGCGGCGAGGTGATGACGGCCGCGATGCCGCCATTCTGCGCGAGATACTGTGCGGCGGCCTCGGCTTGGCGGCTTCCGAGGTCGGTTAGCGCCGGGTTGCCGCGGCCGGAATATCGCCGCTGCACGGACAACTCGGTCTGCCCGTGGCGCAACAACAGGAACCGGGTGGGGGCCCCACGCGCTCCTGTCCAGCCTGCGGGTGAGGACGACGTCGTCGATTCCTTCGGTGTCTCTGTGGGGATCTCGATTTCCGCGGCAGCGTCCATCGCCTCGTTGGCCAGCCGGTCGGCGTGGCTGTTCTTGGCTCGCGGTATCCAGTTGTAGGTGATGCGCCCGAATCGGGTGGATAGCGCGGTGGCCTGTTGATGCAGCGGGGCGATGTCGGGATGTTTGACCTTCCAGCGGCCCGACATCTGTTCGACCACAAGCTTTGAGTCCATCAACGCCTCGACGTCGGTGGCGCCGAGCTTGGCGGCCTCCTCAAGTCCCGCGATCAGCCCGCGGTATTCGGCGACGTTGTTGGTGGCACGCCCGATCGCCTGCTTGCTCTCAGCCAGCACCGCGCCGTGGTCGGCCGACCAGACCACCGTCCCATATCCGGCAGGCCCTGGGTTGCCACGCGATCCGCCGTCGGCCTCGACAATGACACTCAGCGCTCCTCTCGTCCGCGACCCTTTCACGCGCCGGTCCCCTTGACCCGCAACAAGATTGCCCCACACTCCGGGCAGCGCAACACCTCATCCTCGGCCGCCGCCGAGATGCGCGCCAGCTCGCCCTTGTCGATTTCGATTCTGCAGGCGCCGCAGCGACGGCCCTGCAGCATCCCGGCGCCCGGCCCGCCGTGCGACCGCTGACGTTCGTACAGCGCGACGAGGTCTGCATCCAATTCGGCGACGAGTTCGTCTCGCCGCGAGTTGGATTGGTGTCGCAGCTGATCGATCTCTGCGCGTTTTTCGTCGCACGTCCGTTGAGCATCGGTGAGCTTGCTCTGCAGCTCGTCGATCTCCACGAGCTCGCCGGCCTGCTGACTCTGCAGCTCCTCGCGGCGCTCCATCACCTCCAGCAGCGAGTCCTCCAGGCTGGACTGGCGCCGCTCCAACGTCCCCAGCTCGTGCTGCAACTCGGTGAGCTGTTTGGCATCGACGGTGCCCGCCGCCAGCATCGACCGATCGCGGTCCTCGCGTTGCCGGACCGCGTCGATCTCCGACTCGAACTTCGCCACCTGCGCGTCAAGATCCTCGAGTGCGATCTGGACGGCGGCAAGGCGGTCATTCGCCTCACGGTGCGCCGACTGCGCACCTTCCAACTGCTGTTGCTCGGGCAGATGCTTGGCTCGGTGATCGAGGCGGCTCCGCTCTGCGTCGAGCTCCGCGAGTTCGAGCAGCGAACGTTGTTGAACTACTTCAGCTTTCATGTACCGTTTCTCTCGACATTCCACGGATCGGTGCGTACAGCGGACACCCGCACCGGCAACGAGTCGCCGAAATGGCCCCGCAGCAGATCGGCCGCCTGGGTACACCACGGGTATTCACTGGCCCAATGAGCGACGTCGACCAGCGCCACATCGGACGCGCGCATGTGCTCGTCGGCGGGATGGTGGCGCAGATCGGCGGTGACGTATGCCTGCACGCCCGCGCCCGCGACCGTGTCGAGCAGCGAGTCGCCCGCTCCCCCGCATACCGCGACCCGTGACACCGCCGCCTCCGAGTCGCCCGATGCCCGCACACCCCACGAGGTGCCGGGCAGCGCATCGTGTACGCGGGACACAAAGGCGGACAACGGCTCCGGTCTCGGCAGCGCACCGACTCGACCCAACCCCACATCGCCTGGCACCGCGGCCAACGCGAAGATGTCGAAGGCGGGCTCCTCGTAGGGATGAGCCGCCCGCATCGCGGCCAACACATGCGCGCGCTGGCGCGTCGGGGCGATCACCTCCACCCGGTCCTCGGGTACCCGCTCGACGGTGCCGACGCTGCCGATCGTCGGCGACGCGCCGTCCTGCGGCAGGAACTGTCCGGTGCCGGACACGCTCCAGCTGCAGTGCGAATAGTCACCGATGTGGCCCGCGCCCGCGGCGAACATCGCATCCCGCACCGCGTCGGCGTTTTCGGCAGGCACGAAGACCACCCATTTGTCCAGGTCGGCTCCCACCGAGATCGGCGCCAACACCTCGTCGACGGTCAGCCCCAACGCGTCGGCGAGCGCGTCGGACACCCCGGGCGCAGCCGCGTCGGCGTTGGTATGGGCGGTGAACAATGCACGCCCCGTGCGGATCAGCTGGTGCACGAGGGCGCCCTTGGCGGTGCTGGCGGCGACGGTGTCGACACCGCGCAGCAGTAGCGGGTGATGCGCCAGCAACAGCCCACGATCGGGTACCTCGGCGACGACGGCGGCGGTGGCGTCGACGGCGATCGTCACGGTCTCGACGGTCTCGGCCGGGTCGCCGCAGACCAGGCCCACCGAATCCCAGTCCTGGGCCAGCCGTGGCGGATAGGCCGCATCGAGCACGTCGATGATGTCGGCCAACTGCACGCTCATCGCATCGCCTCGGCGATCGCGTCGACCAGCACCGGCCAGTCCGTGCGCACCGCGGCGCGCAGGAATTCGTCGTCGAGCCCGACGAACGTGTCGCAGCGCCGCACCGCGATGCCCTTGCCGTCCAAGTACTTTCGCATCAACTGGGCATCGGGCACGGTGAACAGGACGAAGGGGGCGCAGCCGTCGACGACATCAAGGCCGATATTAGTCAACCCGGCCACCATCTCGGCGCGCAGCGCCGCCAACCGTCGCGCGCCGAGCTCGGCCTGGGCGACCGCCTCCGGTGAGCTACAAGTGGCGATCGCTTCCAGCTGCAACGCGCCCAGCGGCCAATGCGCGCGCCGCGCGGTCATCCGGTCCAGAACATCCCGGGGGCCGAGCGCGTAGCCGACACGCAGCCCGGCCAGCGACCACGTCTTGGTCAGGCTGCGCAGCACCACCAGGTCCGGAAGCGACTCGCCAGCCAGCGAGGCCGGCTCACCGGGAATCGCGTCGGCGAACGCCTCGTCGACCACCACGATGCGGCCCGGCCGGCGCAACGCCAGGACCTGGTCGCGACGGTGCAGCACCGAGGTCGGGTTGGTCGGATTGCCGACCACGACGAGGTCAGCCTCATCCGGGACACGGGCGCCGGCCAAGCCGAACGGCGGCGCCAGCACGACATGCTCGAACGGGACGCCGGCTGTGGCCAGGGCCGCTTCGGGCTCGGTGAACGACGGCGCGATCAGCGCGGCCAGCCGGGGTTGCAGGTTGGCCAATAGGGCGAAGCCTTCGGCCGCCCCGGCGAGCAGCGCCACCTCGTCGACAGTTCGTCCGTGCCTGGCGGCGACGGCGTGCAGGGCGCGGTGTTCGTCGGCAGCGCTCGGGTACCGGCCGAGGTCAGCCATCCGGGCGGTCAGCCGGTCAACCAGCCACGACGGTGGCTCGGCGGCGCGGACATTGACGGCGAAGTCCAGCATGCTGGGCACCGCGGCCTGGTCGCCGTGGTAGCGCGCGGCCGCACGGGATTGACTTGCCACAGCACGACACTAGACGTCAGGGAGAATGGAGTTGTGACTGAAACCGTGGGCCGTACCGTCGCGGCGCGCCCGCAGCTGGTGATCTTCGACCTCGACGGCACCCTGACCGACTCGGCGCAGGGCATCGTGTCCAGCTTCCGGCACGCACTCGGCGAGATCGGTGCCGTGGTGCCCGACGGCGATCTGGCCGGCCGCATCGTCGGTCCTCCGATGCATCACACGCTGCACGAGATGGGGCTCGGCAAGGACGCCGACGCGGCGATCGCCGCCTACCGGGCGGACTACAGCGCCCGTGGCTGGGCGATGAACAGGCTCTTCGACGGTATTGGCGCGCTGCTCGCCGACCTGCGGGCCGCCGGTGTGCGGTTGGCGGTGGCCACCTCGAAGGCCGAGCCGACGGCGCGGCGGATCCTCGCGCACTTCGGACTCGATGAGCATTTCGAGGTCATCGCCGGCGCCAGCGTCGACGGTTCCAGGGCGACCAAGTCCGACGTGGTCGCGCACGCACTCGCCCAACTACACCCCCTGCCCGACCGCGTGTTGATGGTCGGCGATCGGTCTCACGACGTCGAAGGCGCGGCAGATCACGGCATCGACACCGTTGTCGTCGGCTGGGGTTACGGGCGCGAGGACTTCTCGGGTCCGCATGAAGTGAGCGCGCTGGCGCACGTGTCTTCCGTGGACGACCTTCGTGAGGTGCTGGGTGTCTGAGCCGCTGCACGTCACCTTCATCTGCTCGGGCAACATCTGCCGGTCGCCGATCGCGGAGAAGATGTTCGCCCACCAGCTCACGGAGCGCGGCCTGTCCGACGAGGTGCGGGTCACCAGCGCCGGGACTGGAGGCTGGCACGCGGGCGACCCCGCCGACCATCGGGCGTCGGCCGTGCTGCGCGAGCACGGCTATCCCAGCGCGCACTGCGCGGCCCAGATCGACAACGAGCACCTGTCGGCCGATCTGGTCGTCGCCCTTGGCCGCAACCATGCACGGATGCTGCGCGAAATGGGAGTGCCCGCCAACAAGATCCGGATGCTGCGGTCGTTCGATCCGCGGTCGGCGGCGCATGCCCTCGACGTCGAAGACCCGTACTACGGCACCCAGGACGACTTCGAAGACGTGTTCACGGTGATCGAGGCGGCCCTGCCCGGCCTGCACGACTGGGTGGACGAACAGCTGGCCGGCCGGGGAATCGCGAGCTGATGCGGCGCTGGGCGTTTCTGCTGCGGCCGGCTTGGCTGGCCCTTTTCGTCGTGGTGATCGCGTTCGCCTACCTGTGCTTCACCGTGCTGGCGCCATGGCAGCTGGGCAAGAACACCAAGACGTCGCGGGAAAACGACCAGATTTCGCACTCGCTGACCGCCGACCCGGTGCCGCTGACAACCTTTCTGCCGCACCAGGATTCGTCGGCCCCGGACGCTCAGTGGCGGCGGGTCACGGCGACCGGGCACTACCTGCCCGACGCGCAGGTGCTTGCCCGGCTCCGCGTCATCGAAGGTGATCCCGCGTTCGAGGTGCTGACGCCGTTCGCCGTCGACGGCGGCCCCGTGGTGTTGGTCGACCGCGGATATGTGCGACCCATCCAGGGCTCGAAGGTGCCGACGATCGCCCCGTTGCCGACCGGATCGGTGACGATCACCGCGCGACTGCGCGACTCCGAACCGATCGCTCACGGAAAGGATCCGTTCCGGCAGGACGGAGTGCAGCAGGTGTATTCGATCAGCACCGCGCAGGTCTCGTCCGTCGTGGGTGTGCCGCTCGCCGGCGTCGTATCTTCAGCTTGTCGAGGATCAGCCCGGCGGGCTCGGCGTCATCGCGCTGCCCCACCTCGATGCCGGCCCATTCCTGTCGTACGGCATCCAGTGGATCGCGTTCGGCATCGTGGCCCCGATTCTGTTGGGCTACTTCGTGTACTCCGAGATTCGGCAGCGTCGGCGGGAAAAGGCCGCCGCGTCGGACGCGGCAGGCGCCCCGCTCACGACCGAGGAGAAGATCGCCGACCGCTACGGCAGGCGGCGCTGAGGCTGACCGCGACGACCGCGGCTGCGGTCTGCACTACTCGCGACAGCCGAACCGCCCGCGCGAGATCCGCGACCTCGGGCGCTCGCCCGTCGCCGAGAGTCGGCCGGATCTCGAGTTCGTGTGCGTACTGCGTCGGCCCGCCGAGCCGTAGGCCAAGCGCTCCGGCGAAGGCCGCCTCCACTACTCCCGCGTTCGGGCTGGGGTGGCGGCCCGCGTCGCGGCGCCATGAACGCAGCGCTTCGGCAGGCGATCCGCCCACCACCGGCGCGCACGCCGCTACCAGCAGAGCCGTCACGCGAGCCGCTACGAAGTTGGCGGCATCGTCGAAACGTGCTGCAGCCCAGCCGAATCGGGTATAGCGCGGCGAACGGTTGCCGATCATCGCGTCCAGTGTGTTGGCGCCGCGGTACACCAGCACCGCAGGCACCCCACCTACCGCGGCCCACAATGCAGGCGCCACGTGTGCGTCAGAGGTGTTTTCGGCGACCGATTCGAGCGCAGCCCGTGCCAGCCCGGCCGAGTCGAGCGCGGCCGGATCGCGTCCGCACAGCGACGGCAACAGCCTCCGGGCGCCTGCGACGTCTCCGGCGTCCAGCAGGCCGGCCATCTGGTCGCCGGTGCGGCTCAAAGACGTTCCGCCGAACGCTACGAACGTCGCCGCTTCGGTGGCCGCTGCCGTCCACCCCGGCCCGCGCCGCCCGGCCGCCCACTCGACGGTGACACCGAGTACACCGAGCGCTCCGAGCAGCGCACCGGCGTGCAGCGCACCGGCTCCGCGGGAATCGGCGTAGGTCAGCCGCTCCAAAGCCGCTGCGCTGCTGCCGAACAGCGCCACCGGGTGACCGCGACTCGGATCGCCGAACAGCAGGTCGGCGAAGTAGCCGACCGCGATCCCCGCGACTCGGCCCCGACATGCTGGCGCAAACACCCCGGGAGCGTCTCACAAGTGGTCTACTCGAGTTCATGAGGCTGGGTCCACCGTCGCGCCCTACCCGGGTTGTCGATTTGCTGAACCCCGCCGCGGTTCTGCTGCCTGCTGCGAACGTGATCATGCAGCTGGCGTCGCCTGCGGTCGGATACGGCGTGCTCGAGAGCCCGGTGGACAGCGGCAACGTTTACAAGCACCCGTTCAAGCGGGCCCGCACAACCGGGACGTACCTGGCCGCGGCCACCCTCGGCACGGACGCGGATCGCGCGCTGATTCGCAATGAGGTCGACAGGGTGCACGCACAGGTCCGGTCGACAGACTCAAGTCCGGTGTCCTACAACGCATTCGACCCTCGGCTGCAGCTGTGGGTGGCGGCCTGTCTGTACCGCTACTACATCGACCAACACGAGTTTCTGTACGGGCCCCTCGACGATGACTCCGCCGATGCGGTGTACCAGGATGCGAAGAGACTGGGCACCACGCTGCAGGTCCGCGACGACATGTGGCCGCCGGACCGCGCCGCGTTCGACGAGTTCTGGAAGCGGTCGCTCGACGACCTTCGGATCGACCCGCCGGTGCGCGAGCATCTGCACGGAGTAGCCGCGATGGCGTTTCTGCCCGCCCCACTGCGACTGCTTGCAGGCGGCTTCAATCTGTTCGCGACGGCAGGATTTCTGCCTGCAGAGTTCCGCTCGCAAATGCGGTTTTCGTGGACGGCCGGTCAACAACGCAAGTTCGAGTGGTTGTTGACGGCGCTGCGGCTGGCCGACCGGGTCATTCCGCGCGACGTCTGGATCCTCGGCTACGAGCTCTATCTGCGCAACATGAGGGCCAGGGCGCGCATTGGCAGGCGAATAGTGTGAACCGGGCGCCGCCCGGTGACGTATTCAGCACATCGTTGTGATGTGAAACAGTGAGGAGTCCACGATGGCCTTCCCGGCGCTCAACCATGTCGCGATCACGGTGCGTGACCTCGGCGTCAGCGGACCTTGGTACCAAGAGCTGATCGGTGCAGAACCGGCGCTCGATGAGCACACCGACGCGGGCTTCCGACATCTGGTCTGGGCATTCGGGAACGGGACGCTGTTCGGCATCCATCAGCACGACCGGGAAGCAGGCGATGAGAGCTTCACCGAGTTCAGGACGGGGCTGGACCACGTCGGATTCGGGTGCGCGAGCCGCGCCGACCTGCAGTCCTGGGTCGACCGCCTCGAGAGTCTCGGAATCGAGCACGGCGGAATCGTGGACGCGCCCTACGGGTCGGGCCTGAGCTTCCGCGATCCGGACGGCATCGCATTGGAGTTCTTCGCTCCGCCGGAGTGATCGGTGGGCGCGGACGGTATCGAACCGCCGACCGCTGGTGTGTAAAACCAGAGCTCTACCACTGAGCTACGCGCCCCTTGCCGGGCAGGCTACCGGTCGATGACGTGCAGGAGGAAATCCGTTAACCCGTCTGCAGCGCTTTCAGCGCATCCGTCCACACGGCCTGATCGCGCGGCTCCCCCGGCTGCTTCATCTCGGCGAACCGGATGATGCCCGAGCGGTCCACGACGAACGTGCCGCGGTTGGCGAAGCCGGCATCGTCGTTGAACACACCGTAGGACTGCGCAACCGCGCCGTGCGGCCAGAAGTCGGACAGCACCGGAAAGGTGAAGCCGCTCTGACGTCGCCCAGACCTTGTGGGTGGGCGGCGGACCGACCGAGATCGCCAGCGTGGCGGTGTCGTCGTTCTCGTAGGTGGGCAGGCGGTCGCGGATCTCGTCCAGCTCGCCCTGGCAGATGCCGGTGAACGCGAGCGGGAAGAACACCACCAGCACGTTCTTGACATCCCGGAAGTTGCTCAGCGTGACGGGCTGACCGTTCTGGTCCTTGAGCGTGAAGTCGGGCGCCGCCGTGCCCACGTCGAGCACTAGCGCCTCCCCGCCGCCTTCGACTTCGGCTGCACCAGCCGACTTGCGCTCCAGTCGCCCAGGTTGGCCGACGAGGTCTGCATCAGGCCTGCCGTCGGCGCCGATTCGGCGATCTCGGCCGGCATCACGTGTCCCGGCTGGCCCGTCTTAGGGGTGACCACCCAGATCACGCCATCGTCGGCCAGCGGGGTGATGGCGTCCATCAGCCGGTCGACGAGGTCGCCGTCGCCGTCACGCCACCACAAGCAACACGACGTCGATGACCTCGTCGGCGTCCTCGTCGAGCAGCTCGCCGCCGCACGCCTCTTCGATGTCGGCCCGGATGTCGTCGTCGGTGTCCTCGTCCCAGCCCAACTCCTGCACAACCTGATCTTTTTGGATGCCCAGTCTGTGGGCGTAGTTCGGGGCGTCATCCGCCGCGACCACGGTTGGTCCTCCTTCAGCCAGCTCGACGCACTGTGCGTTCGGGCCCTATCGTCGCACGCCGAGGCTCAATGGCCGACGCCTGGCGGTCAGGTTCATCGATATGCCGCGTCGCACAGGTTCAGCGCGGTGGTCTTCGTGTCGTTCAGCTTGGAGATCGCCGCGTTGAATTCGTCCGGCCCGTAGTTGCCTGCGATCGCCGTCGCGAGCCCCCTGGCGGCGTCCACCCAGGCGTTGAGCGCATCGCGCAGGTTGGGGGCCAGCGCGTCGGACACGCTGCGCGCGACCAGATCGGCGCTGTGGTTGAGCGCATCGACGGCGGGGCCCCCCTTGGCCGCCGCATCAGCGGCGTTCTTGTTGAAGGCGTCGACGTAGTTGTTCACCGCAGTGATGGCATCGACGCTGGACGAACTCAACGCTTCACACGACGTGTGAATCGCCTGCGTGGTGAGGGACGCCTGGCGCTCCGACTCCCGCGTGCTCGAGCTGGCGGCCGACTCCTCGATCGACGCCGATACCGACGCCCGATACACCGGGGCATCAGCCCGGTCGATCTGCGCGGTGCCCTGAGTGACGCTGGTGCAGCCGACCATGATCATCGCCATGGCGGCCAGACTGCCCATCACCAAGGCCGCGATCCGCAGCCGTTTGTGAAACAGCCCACCGATCAGCACGGTCTGCAGACGTTACCGGTTTGGACCCTCGATCGCCGGTTCATTCCACTCCCCACCCCCAGCGGTGCAAGTGGGGCACGATAGGGGGACGATATAGGCGCTGCGCCGATCGCGTAAGCACCTATACCGCCTAACAAGGAGCGGAAGTTGACCACCGAGTTCGTGCGCCAAGACCTGGCCCAAAACTCCACCACCACAGCCGAACCCGACCGGGTTCGGGTGATTCGTGAAGGCGTCGCATCTTATCTGCCCGATATCGATTCCGAAGAGACCGCCGAGTGGCTTGAGTCGTTCGACGAGTTGCTGGAGCGGTCGGGGCCGGCGCGGGCCCGCTATCTGATGTTGCGGCTGCTGGAACGCTCCGGCGAACAGCGGGTGGCCATCCCCGCGCTGACATCGACCGACTATGTGAACACCATCCCGACCGAACTCGAGCCGTGGTTTCCCGGCGACGAGGACGTCGAGCGGCGCTACCGGGCGTGGATCCGATGGAACGCCGCGATCATGGTGCACCGCGCTCAGCGCCCGGGAGTCGGTGTGGGAGGCCATATTTCGACCTACGCGTCGTCGGCGGCGCTTTACGAGGTCGGTTTCAACCATTTCTTCCGCGGCAAGGCCCATCCCGGCGGCGGCGACCAGATCTTCATCCAGGGCCACGCCTCGCCGGGCATCTACGCGCGCGCATTCCTCGAAGGACGACTCAGCGCAGAGCAACTTGACGGCTTCCGCCAGGAGCACAGCCACCCCGGCGGCGGGCTGCCGTCCTACCCGCACCCGCGGCTGATGCCGGACTTCTGGGAGTTCCCCACGGTGTCGATGGGCCTTGGCCCGATGAACGCGATCTACCAGGCCCGATTCAACCACTACCTGCATGACCGGGGCATCAAGGACACCTCCGATCAGCACGTGTGGGCCTTCCTCGGCGACGGTGAGATGGACGAGCCGGAAAGCCGCGGCCTGATTCAGGTGGGCGCCAACGAGGGGCTGGACAACCTGACCTTCGTCGTCAACTGCAACCTGCAGCGCCTCGACGGCCCGGTCCGCGGCAACGGCAAGATCATCCAGGAGCTGGAGTCGTTCTTCCGCGGCGCGGGCTGGAACGTCATCAAGGTGGTGTGGGGCCGCGAATGGGACGCGCTGCTGCACGCCGACCGCGACGGCGCACTGGTCAACCTGATGAACACCACCCCCGACGGCGACTACCAGACCTACAAGGCCAACGACGGCGGCTACGTGCGCGACCACTTCTTCGGCCGCGACCCGCGCACCAAGGCAGTTGGTCGAGAAGATGTCCGATCAGGAGATCTGGAACCTCAAGCGCGGCGGGCACGACTACCGCAAGGTTTACGCCGCCTACCGCGCGGCGACGGAGCACAAGGGTCAGCCGACGGTGATCCTGGCCAAGACCATCAAGGGCTACACGCTGGGCAAGCACTTCGAGGGCCGCAACGCCACCCACCAGATGAAAAAGCTTGCGCTGCAAGACCTCAAGGACTTCCGCGACAGTCAGCGCATCCCGATCAGCGACGAGCAGCTCGAAGAGAACCCCTATCTGCCGCCGTACTACCACCCCGGCCCGGAGGCGCCTGAGATCCGCTACCTGCTCGACCGGCGGCGGGCCCTCGGCGGCTTCCTGCCCGAGCGGCGCACCAAGTCCAAGGTGCTGACGCTGCCCGGCCGCGACACCTACAAGGCGCTCAAGAAGGGCTCGGGCAACCAGGAGGTCGCCACCACCATGGCGACGGTGCGAACCTTCAAGGAACTGTTGCGCGACAAGGAGATCGGGCCGCGCATCGTCCCGATCATCCCGGACGAGGCGCGCACGTTCGGGATGGACTCGTGGTTCCCGAGCCTGAAGATCTACAACCGCAACGGCCAGCTCTACACGGCCGTCGACGCCGAACTGATGTTGGCGTACAAGGAAAGCGAAATCGGCCAGATCCTGCACGAGGGCATCAACGAGGCGGGGTCGACGGCGTCGTTCACCGCGGTGGGCACGTCGTACGCCACCCACAACGAGCCGATGATCCCGGTCTACATCTTCTATTCGATGTTCGGGTTCCAGCGCACCGGCGACGGCCTCTGGGCCGCGGCCGACCAGATGGCCCGCGGCTTCGTGCTGGGCGCCACCGCCGGGCGCACCACGCTGACCGGTGAAGGCCTGCAGCACGCCGACGGGCACTCGCTGCTGCTGGCGGCCACCAATCCGGCCGTGGTGGCCTACGACCCGGCGTTCGCCTACGAGATCGCCTACATCGTGGAGAGCGGTCTGCACCGGATGTACGGCGAGAATCCGGAGAACGTCTACTTCTACATGACGATCTACAACGAGCCGTACGTGCAGCCGGCCGAACCCGAGGGTCTCGACGTCGAAGGCCTGCTGCGCGGCATCTACCGCTACCGGCCGGCGCCGGAGAAGCGCACACACGTCGCGCAGATCCTGGCCTCCGGTGTCGCCATGCCAGAGGCGCTGCGCGCGGCCGACCTGCTCGCCGAGGAATGGGACGTCGCCGCCGACGTCTGGTCGGTGACGAGCTGGGGCGAGCTCAACCGCGACGGCGTGGCGATAGAGAAGGAACGGCTGCGCCATCCCGAGCGGCCTGCGGGCACGCCGTTCATCACCACGGCGCTGGCCGATGCCGCCGGTCCGGTGGTCGCGGTGTCGGACTGGATGCGCGGCGTGCCCGAACAGATCCGGCCGTGGGTGCCCGGCACCTACATCACGCTGGGCACCGACGGCTTCGGGTTCTCCGACACCCGCCCTGCCGCGCGGCGGTACTTCAACACCGACGCCGAGTCGGTCGTCGTCGCGGTGCTCGAGGGCCTGGCCCGCGACGGGAACATCGACCAGTCGGTCGCGGTCGAGGCCGCCCGCAAGTACAAGATCGACGACGTGATGGCGGCGCCAGAGCAGACATCGGACCCGGGCGTCGCCTGATCACAGCGGCCTCGTTGGAGGAAACTGACAGCGCGACGGCGTAGCTTTTAGGGGTGACCGACAAACGGTTCGTCCCCCCGGCGTCCACGCTCGAGGTGCTCGAGACGGTTCCGGACGTCGGTGCTGCGGCGGTTGAAGCAGTACTCCGGCCGGCTGGCCACCCAGGCGGTGCACGCCATGGAGGAGCGGCTGCCGTTCTTCGCCGAGCTCGAGGCGTCGCAGCGGGCCAGCGTGCAACTGGTCGTGCAGACCGCGGTGGTCAACTTCGTCGAGTGGATGCGCGACCCGCAGAGCGACGTCAGCTATACGGCGCAGGCGTTCGAGGTGGTCCCGCAGGACCTGCGGCGGCGCATCGCGCTGCGGCAGTCCGTCGAGATGGTGCGGACCACCATGGAGTTCTTCGAGGAAGTGGTGCCGCTGCTGGCCCGCTCGGAGGAGCAGCTGACCGCGCTGACCGCCGGAATCCTGCGCTACAGCCGCGATTTGGCGTTCGCCGCGGCCACCGCCTACGCCGACCAGGCCGAAGCGCGCGGCGCATGGGACACCCGGATGGAGGCCAACGTCGTCGACGCCGTGGTCCGCGGTGACACCGGACCCGAGCTGCAGTCCCAGGCCGCCGCGCTGAACTGGGACGCCACCGCGCCCGCCACCGTCGATCGTCGGCCTGCCGCAGCCGGACCGCATCGACCTGGCCAGCGAGGACGTCCACGACGTCGTCAACCGCAACGGCCGCGCGGCGTTGTCCGATGTGCACGGCACTTGGCTGGTCGCCATCGTGTCCGGCGGGCTCTCGCCGACCGACCGGTTCCTCAATGAGCTGCTCGGGGTGTTCGCCGACGGGCCCGTGGTGATCGGGCCGACGGCGCCGACGTTGAGCGCCGCGCACCGCAGCGCCACGGAGGCGATCGCCGGGATGAACGCCGTCGCCGGCTGGACCGGGGCGCCGCGGCCGGTGTCAGCCCGCGAGTTGCTTCCCGAACGCGCGCTGCTCGGGGATGCGACGGCGATCGCGGCGCTGGAGACGGAGGTGATGCGGCCGCTGGCCGACGCGGGTCCGGCCTTGAGCGAGACGCTGGACGCGTACTTGGACTCCGGCGGCGCGATCGAGGCGTGTGCTCGCAAATTGTTCGTTCATCCAAATACCGTCCGCTACCGGCTCAAACGGATCGCCGACTTCACCGGTCGCGATCCCACGCTTCCGCGCGATGCGTACGTCCTGCGCGTGGCCGCGACGGTGGGCCGACTCAGCCGTCAGCCACATCATTTCAGCACGGCAAATAACGCCGCCCGGCGGGTGACGGAGGTCACTCCGACGGCACAGGGAGCGGATCGCGCGCGGTAATAGGTTGCGGCAAGGTATCGGTGGAGTCGCATCACATGCTGTTTTGTGGACTACCTACAAAAACATAAGACTAGGTTCATAATCTCTTACACCGCGCAAAACCGTCTTCACAGTGTTCTCTTAAACACGTGCTTGCACTGCTCGCGCCCGGACAGGGCTCCCAGACTCCCGGCATGCTCGCCCCGTGGCTCGAGCTGGCCGGCGCTGCCGACCGCATCGGCGCCTGGTCGACGATCAGCGGCCTGGACCTGGCCCGGCTGGGCACCACCGCGACGGCCGAGGAAATCACCGACACCGCGGTGACCCAGCCCCTGGTCGTCGCCGCGACGCTGCTGGCCCACGAAGAGCTGGCGAAGCGGGGGCTGCTGTCCGGTAGCGGACGTCACCGTGGCCGGCCACTCCGTCGGTGAGATCGCCGCGTACGCGATCGCCGGCGTCATCTCCGCCGACGACGCCGTCAAGCTGGCCGCCACCCGCGGCGCGGAGATGGCCAAGGCCTGCGCGCTCGAGCCGACCGGCATGTCCGCGGTGCTCGGCGGCGATGAGGCCGAGGTGCTCGCCCGCCTCGAGGCGCTCGACCTGGTTCCCGCGAACCGCAATGCGGCAGGCCAGATCGTGGCCGCAGGCGCACTGTCGGCTCTCGACAAGCTGGCCGAGGATCCGCCCGCCAAGGCCCGGGTGCGCCAGCTGGCCACCGCAGGCGCGTTCCACACCCACTTCATGGCCTCGGCCACCGATGGTTATGCCAGCGCCGCCGAGGGCGTCGAAACGTCCGAGCCCACCGCGACGCTGCTGTCGAACGCCGACGGGCAGCCGGTGGCATCGGCCGCAGACGCCATGAGCAAGCTCGTCTCGCAGCTGACCCGACCGGTCCGGTGGGATCTGTGCACCGAGACGCTGCGTCAGCAGAACGTGACCGCGATCGTCGAGTTTCCGCCCGCCGGAACGCTCGCCGGAATCGCCAAGCGCGAACTTCGGGGGGTGCCGACGCACGCCGTCAAGTCCCCCGCCGACCTGGACGGGCTAGCAGAGATCTAGCTGCGCACCGAGCCAGATGACAACCGCATAACCAACGTCAATTCGCAGTATCAACACAAATAAGAAGGAGCCATTGTGGGCACCACTCAGGAAGAAATCATCGCCGGTATCGCCGAGATCATCGAAGAGGTCACCGGTATCGAGCCGTCCGAGGTCACCCCGGAGAAGTCGTTCGTCGACGACCTGGACATCGACTCGCTGTCGATGGTCGAGATCGCCGTGCAGACCGAGGACAAGTACGGCGTGAAGATCCCCGACGAGGACCTCGCCGGGCTGCGCACCGTCGGTGACGTCGTCGCCTACATCCAGAAGCTCGAGGAAGAGAACCCCGAGGCCGCCGCGGCCATCCGGGCACAGATGTCGGAGAACAAGTGACCAAGCCTTCCACTGCTAACGGCGGTTTCCCCAGCGTTGTGGTAACCGCCGTCACGGCGACGACTTCGATCGCGCCGGACATCGAGAGCACGTGGAAGGGCTTGCTGGCCGGGGAAAGCGGCATCCACGTACTCGAGGATGAGTTCGTCACCAAGTGGGACCTGCAGGTCAGGATCGGGGGGCACCTCAAGGAGCCCCTCGACCCACTGATGACGCGGCTGGAACTGCGGCGAATGTCGTATGTCCAGCGCATGGCCAAGTACCTGGGCAACCAGTTGTGGGAAGCCGCGGGTTCGCCCGAGGTCGATCCCGATCGTTTCGCGGTCGTCATCGGCACCGGACTCGGTGGCGGCGAGAAGATCGTCGAGATGTATGACGCGATGAACGAGGGCGGCCCCCGCAAGGTGTCTCCGCTCGCCGTGCAGATGGTCATGCCCAACGGCGCCGCCGCGGTGGTAGGCCTCGAACTCGGGGCCCGTGCCGGGGTCATCACCCCGGTGTCGGCCTGTTCGTCTGGGTCCGAGGCCATCGCCCACGCGTGGCGTCAGATCGTCATGGGTGACGCCGACATCGCCGTGTGCGGTGGCGTCGAGGGCGGCATCGAAGCACTGCCGATCGCGGCGTTCTCGATGATGCGCGCCATGTCGACCCGCAACGACAACCCCGAAGCCGCGTCACGACCGTTCGACAAGGATCGGGACGGGTTTGTCTTCGGCGAGGCCGGGGCGCTCATGGTCATCGAGACCGAGGAGCATGCCAAGGCCCGCGGCGCCAAGCCGCTGGCCAGGCTGATGGGCGCGGGCATCACGTCGGACGCCTATCACATGGTCGCTCCCGCACCGGACGGCTTGCGGGCCGGCCATGCCATGAAGCGCGCGATGGAGTCGGCAGGGTTGGAGCCCAAGGACATTGACCACGTCAATGCCCACGCGACCGCCACCCCGATCGGCGATACCGCCGAGGCGAACGCGATCCGCGTTGCCGGTGTCGAGCACGCCCCGGTGTACGCGCCGAAGTCGGCGCTCGGGCACTCGATCGGTGCGGTCGGTGCGCTGGAGTCGGTGCTGACCGTGCTGACGCTGCGCGACGGCGTCATCCCGCCGACACTGAACTACGAAACCCCCGATCCCGAGATTGATCTCGATGTCGTCGCGGGCGAGCCTCGATATGGCGAATATAAGTACGCCATCAACAACTCGTTCGGTTTCGGTGGTCACAATGTCGCCCTGACATTCGGGCGCTACTGAGCAACGAGAGGAAATTTCGGGCAGTAATGGCAGGGCTGGCTACGGGGAACGGTTTCCCCAATGTTGTCGTCACCGGTATAGCGATGACGACGTCCGTGGCGACCGACGCGGACGGCACCTGGAAGGCACTGCTGGACGGACGGAGCGGAATCCGCAAGCTGGAGGATCCGTTCGTCGAGCAGTACGACCTGCCGGTCCGCATCGGCGGCCACCTGCTTGAGGACTTCGACGGCGAGCTGACGCGGGTCGAACTGCGCCGGTTGTCGTACCTGCAGAAGATGTCGACGGTGCTCAGCCGGCGGGTGTGGGAGCACGCCGGGTCACCCGAGGTCGACAGCAGACGGTTGATGGTGTCGATCGGCACGGGTTTTGGTTCGGCGGAGGAACTCGTCTTCGCCTACGACGACATGCGCGCCAAGGGCATGCGCGCGGTATCGCCGCTGGCCGTGCAGAAGTACATGCCCAACTCGCCTGCCGCGGCAGTGGGGCTGGAGCGCCACGCCAAAGCCGGTGTCATCACACCGGTTTCGGCATGCGCATCCGGGTCCGAGGGCATTGCGCACGCATGGCGCAACATCGTGCTTGGCGAGGCCGACATCGCGATCTGCGGTGGGGTGGAGTCCAAGATCGAGGCGGTGCCCATCGCCGGATTCGCGCAGATGCGAATCGTGTTGTCCACCACCAACGATGATCCGGCCGGTGCGTGCCGCCCGTTCGACAAGGACCGCAACGGGTTCGTGTTCGGCGAAGGCGGTGCCCTCTTGGTGATCGAGACCGAGGAGCACGCCAAGGCCCGCGGTGCCGAGATCCTCGCCAGGATCATGGGCGCCAGCGTCACTTCCGACGGTTTCCACATGGTGGCCCCGGACCCGAACGGTGAGCAGGCCGGACATGCGATGTCCCGTGCGATCCAACTGGCGGGCCTGTCCCCCAGCGACATCGACCACGTCAACGCGCACGCGACCGGTACGTCGCGTTGGCGATGTGGCGGAGGGCATAGCGATCAACAAAGCGCTCGGCTCACACCGCCCTGCGGTGTACGCACCGAAGTCGGCGCTTGGCCATTCGGTTGGCGCGGTCGGCGCCGTCGAGTCCATCTTGACCGTGTTGGCGTTGAAGAACGGGGTCATCCCGCCGACGCTGAATCTGAAGAATCTCGACCCGGAGATCGATCTGGACGTTGTCCACGGCGGTCCTCGGCCTGGAAATTATCAATACGCGATCAACAATTCGTTTGGATTCGGTGGGCACAACGTCGCGCTCGCCTTCGGAAAGTACTAACGCACAACACTTTTCGAACGGCGCAAACCGACATCCGACCGGCTACAGGAGGATAAATGACCATCATGGCTCCCGAGGCCGTCGGCGAATCGCTCGACCCACGCGATCCGCTGCTGCGCCTGAACACGTTCTTCGACGACGGCAGCGTCGAGCTGCTGCACGAGCGTGACCGCTCCGGCGTGCTCGCCGCGGCCGGCACCGTCAACGGCGTGCGCACCATTGCGTTCTGCACCGACGGCACCGTCATGGGCGGCGCCATGGGTGTAGAGGGCTGCGCGCACATCGTGAACGCCTACGACACCGCGATCGACGAGCAGAGCCCGATCGTGGGTATCTGGCACTCCGGTGGTGCTCGGCTGGCCGAGGGCGTCAAGGCGCTGCACGCGGTCGGTTTGGTTTTCGAGGCCATGATCCGCGCATCCGGTTACGTCCCGCAGATCTCGGTGGTCGTTGGCTTCGCCGCCGGCGGCGCGGCCTACGGGCCCGCGCTGACCGACGTCGTCGTGATGGCGCCGGAGGGCCGGGTGTTTGTCACCGGGCCCGACATCGTGCGCAGTGTCACCGGCGAGGACGTCGACATGGCGTCGCTCGGCGGTCCGGACACCCATCACAAGAAGTCCGGTGTGTGCCACATCGTCGCCGACGACGAGCTCGATGCTTACGATCGCGGCCGCCGGCTGGTCGGATTGTTCTGGCAGCAGGGCCATTTCGACCGCAACAAGGCCGAGGCCGGTGACACCGACCTGCACGCCTTACTGCCGGATTCCTCGCGTCGCGCCTACGACGTGCACCCCCTGCTCGATGCGCTGCTCGACGCCGACACCCCGTTCGAGGAGTTCCAGGCCAAGTGGGCACCCTCGATGGTGGTCGGCCTTGGCCGGCTGTCGGGCCGGACCGTCGGCGTACTGGCCAACAACCCGCTGCGACTGGGCGGCTGCCTGAATTCCGAAAGCGCCGAGAAAGCCGCGCGTTTCGTGCGGCTGTGCGACGCGTTCGGCATCCCGCTGATCGTCGTGGTCGACGTCCCCGGATATCTGCCGGGTGTGGACCAGGAGTGGGGTGGCGTGGTGCGTCGCGGCGCGAAGCTGCTGCACGCGTTCGGTGAGGCGACGGTTCCGCGGGTCACGCTGGTCACTCGAAAGATCTACGGCGGGGCCTACATCGCAATGAACTCGCGGTCGCTCAACGCGACGAAGGTGTTCGCGTGGCCGGATGCCGAGGTCGCCGTGATGGGCGCCAAGGCCGCCGTCGGCATCCTGCACAAGAAGAAGCTGGCCGCCGCACCTGACCACGAGCGAGATGCGCTGCACGAGGATCTGGCCGCCGAGCACGAGCGGATTGCCGGTGGAGTGGATTCCGCCATCGAGATCGGCGTGGTCGACGAGAAGATCGACCCTGCGCACACCCGCAGCAAGCTGTCGCAGGCACTGGCCGAGGCGCCCGCGCGCCGCGGCAGGCACAAGAACATCCCGCTGTAGTCAGCGCAAGCTGGGCGCGTCGCCTACCGGGCACATCGGGTAAGCAACTCCTCCGCCACCGCCGCCGCACGGGCTCGATCGGACTCCACGAGCCCGATGCGGGTCCGGCGGTCCAGGATGTCGTCGATGGTCATCGCGCCTTCGTGGGTGACCGCGTATTCGAATTCGGCCCGGGTGACATCAATGCCGTCGGCCACCGACTCCGTCGGCCGCTCACAGCCGGCGGCGGCGATCACGTTCGGCGCCTCGGCGCCGTAGCGGGCGACCAGCGACCCCGGCAGGTCGGCCGGCGACCGCAGGGTCGCCACCGGGTTCGACGGCGCCCCGACCAGCGGCAGGTTGCGGGTGCGGCAGGCGGTCGCGGTCAGTGCCCGCAACGCGACAGTGCGATCGAGAACGTCCTCGGCCATGTATCGGTATTCGGTCAGCTTGCCGCCGATCACGCTGATCACCCCCGCAGCCGACTCGACGACGGCGTGCTCACGCGACACGTCGGCCGTGCGGCCTTCCCCGGTGTCGATCAGCGGACGCAGCCCGGCATATGCGCCGATCACGTCGGCCGGTCCCAGCGCGACGTCCAATGCGGTGTTGACGGTGTCGAGCAGGAACGAGATCTCCTCCGACCGTCGGCTGCGGCACATCCGGAATCGGGCCAGGCGCGTCCTCGTCCGTCAGGCCCAGATACACGCGGCCCAGCTGTTCCGGCATCGCGAACACGAATCGGTTGATCTCGCCGGGAATCGGAATGGTCAGCGCGGCAATGGGATTGCCGAATGCCTTGGCGTCGAACACCAGATGAGTTCCGCGACTGGGCCGCAGCCGGAGCGAGGTGTCGACCTCGCCCGCCCATACGCCGGTGGCGTTGATGACCGCGCGCGCCGAGATGTCGAACGACTCACCGGAACGCTGATCGGTCAATGTCACCGAGGTACCGGTCGCGTTCGAGGCGCGCGACGCGGGTCAGGATGCGCGCGCCGTTCTGCGCAGCCGTGCGCGCCACAGCGGTGACGAGGCGCGCGTCGTCGATCAATTGCCCGTCGTAGGCGAGCAGGCCGCCGCTCAACCCGTCGCGGCGCACGGTGGGCGCCATCTCGATTGCGCGAGCCGCGTCGATCCGCCGGGAACGCGGCAGCGTCGATGCGGGTGTGCCTGCCAGCTTGCGCAGGCCGTCGCCCGCCGCGAAACCGAAGCGCACCAAGGTCCGCGACGCCGTGTTCATCTCGGGCAGCAGCGGAACCAGCTGCGGCATCGCCTTGACGAGGTGCGGGGCGTTGCGAGTCATCAGGATTCCGCGTTCGATGGCGCTGCGGCGCGCGATGCCGACATTGCCTGTCGCGAGGTAGCGCAGCCCGCCGTGCACCAGCTTGGAACTCCACCGGCTGGTGCCGAACGCCAGATCGTGCTTCTCCACCAAGGCGACGCGCAGACCGCGGGTCGCTGCGTCCAGGGCGATGCCGGTGCCGGTGATGCCGCCGCCGATCACGATCACGTCGAGCGGCTCGCCGTCGGCCAGTGCCGCAAGCTCGGCCGCGCGGCGGGTCTCGTTGAGTGCCGTCGAGCCGGTCATGGTTTCAGGTATCCGTTCAGTGAGTGGGCCAGTTCGACCGCGAGGGCGTCGGCGTCGAGGATGGGCTCGACCATCTGTGCGGACTGAATCGCCGACTGCGTGATCAGCAGGCACATCGCGGCGAGCTGACGCGCGTCGCCAGCTCGCACGCTGCCCTCGTCCTGCGCGAGCTTGATCGCCTGCGCCAACGTGTCGATGAGAATCTGCTGGCTGGTACCCAGCCGTTCGGTGATGTAGACCATCGCCACGTTCGGTGCGTTGTGTAGCACCGACATGACTACCTCGTCGCCACGCAGGTGTTCGGAGACCGCGACGATGCGCTCAACCAGAGATTCGCGGTCGGGCCCACGATCCGGGACGTCCTCGAGGACACCGGCAATGCGCAAGGTCAGCAGCTCGGCAAGCACAAAGCGGATATCTGGCCAACGGCGGTAGATGGTCGGGCGGCTGACCCGCGCGCGCCGTGCGATCTCGGTCAGCGTCATCCGCTCGACCCCGTAAGCCAGAACGCACGCCGCTGCAGCGTCGAGGATCCGGGACTCGACCGTGGACTCTGAGTTACGCATTGACAACATATGTAATACTGTAACGCATGAGGCGTCCGGATGACCAACAGACCGCACTTCTGCCCCCGATGAAGTGGAACGCATGGGGTGACCCCGCAGAGGCGAAACCGCTTTCCGATGGCATTCGGTCGCTGCTCAAGCAGGCGCGTCGGGCTCGAGGAATCGACCACCGCGGAGCTCGAGCCCGACCAGGTCCGGTTGCGGCCGTCGGCGCTGTCACCGGCCGATCGCGAGGGGTTGGCGGCGATCGTCGGCGCCGATTATTGCGGCATCGACGACCGTGCCCGGCTGCTGCGCGCGGGCGGCAAGTCGACGCTGGACCTGTTGCGCCGCAAGGACTCCGGTGTGCAGGACGCGCCCGACGCGGTGCTCCTACCCGGCAGTGACGAGGAGGTAGCCGCGATCCTGCGGTTCTGCGCGGACCGCAGCATCGCGATCGTCCCGTTCGGCGGCGGCACCAGCGTGGTCGGCGGCCTCGATCCGATCCGTGGCGACTTCAAGGCCGTGGTGTCACTGGACCTGCGGCGGCTGAACCAACTTCACTCGCTAGACGAGATATCCGGGGAAGCCGACCTTGGCGCGGGACTCACCGGGCCTGACGCCGAACGCCTGCTCGGCGAGCGCGGCTACTCCCTCGGCCACTTCCCGCAGAGCTTTCAGTTCGCCACCATCGGCGGGTTCGCCGCGACGCGGTCGTCTGGTCAGGACTCGGCAGGCTACGGCCGGTTCAATGACATGGTCCGCGGGCTGCGCACGGTGACGCCGGCCGGCGTGCTCGACCTGGGCAGGGCGCCCGAGTCAGCCGCAGGACCGGATTTGCGACAACTGCTGATCGGCTCCGAGGGCGTGTTCGGGGTCATCACCCGGGTGCGGGTGCGCGTCCACCCGATCCCGGAGGCGACCCGCTACGAGGCGTGGTCGTTTCCCGACTTCACGACCGGCGCCGACGCACTCCGCGCGGTCGTCCAGACCGGCACCGGGCCGACGGTGATCCGGCTGTCCGACGAGGCGGAGACCGGCGTCAACCTGGCCACCACGGAGAGCATCGGCGAGCAGACAGATCACCGGCGGCTGCCTGGCGATCACGGTGTTCGAGGGAACCGAGGCCCACGTCGAGAGCCGGCACGCCGAAACCCGGTCGCTGCTGGAGGCCCGTGGCGGCACGTCGCTGGGCGAGGCGACCGGCACGCGCATGGGAGCACGGCCGGTTCGGCGCGCCGTATCTACGCGACTCGCTGCTGACGCGCCGGAGCGCTGTGCGAAACCCTCGAGACCGCAACCAATTGGTCCAACCTCCCTGCACTCAAGGCCGCCGTCACGGAGGCGCTAACGACCTCGCTCGCCGAATCGGGCACGCCCGCGCTTGTGCTGTGCCACATTTCGCATGTGTATCCCACCGGGGCGTCGCTGTACTTCACCGTCGTCGCCGGGCAGCGCGGCAATCCGATCGAGCAATGGCGCAAGGCGAAGACGGCCGCGTCGGACGCGATGATGCGCACCGGCGCCACGATCACCCACCACCACGCCGTCGGCGCCGACCATCGGCCGTGGATGCGCGACGAGGTCGGCGATCTCGGCGTCGCGGTGCTGCGCGCCGTCAAGGCCACGCTCGATCCGGCGGGAATCCTTAACCCCGGCAAGCTGATTCCATGACCAAGCGCGAGATCGGCCGCGTCACCATGCTGACGAATCCGATGTCGGGCCACGGCAATGCGCCGCATGCCGCCGAGCGGGCGAGTCGCACGGTTTCAGCAGGCGCGGCGTTGACGTGTGCGAAATCATCGGCACCGATGCGGATCACGCGCGCCGACTGCTCGACGAGGCGCTCGCGCGCGGCACAGACGCCCTCGTGGTGTGCGGCGGGGACGGCATCATCTCGCTGGCGCTGCAGTCTTTGGCGCTCGGCGACATCCCGCTGGGCATCATCCCCGCCGGCACCGGCAACGACCACGCGCGCGAATTCGGCCTTCCCAAAGGGGATCCCGAGGCCGCCGCTGATGTGATCGTGAACGGCTGGACGGAAACCGTCGACCTGGGCCGCATCGACAACCATGCCGGCGTGCAGAAGTGGTTTGGCACCGTGATGGCTGCCGGTTTCGACTCGCTGGTCAGCGATCGCACCAATCGCATGCGCTGGCCGCACGGCCGGATGCGGTACAACCTTGCGATGGTCGCCGAGATGTCACAGCTTCGGCCGCTGCCGTTCCGGCTGGCGTTCGACGACGGTGAGGAGATCGTCGCCGACCTGACACTGGCCGCGTTCGGCAACACCAAAAGCTACGGCGGCGGCATGCTGATCTGTCCCGACGCCGACCACGCCGACGGTCAACTCGACATCACGATGGTGCACGCGACGTCGCGGATCCGACTGATTCGCTTGTTCCCCACCGTATTCAAGGGCACCCACACCGAACTCGATGGCGTCGAAACAGCGCGGGCCACATCGGTCCGCGTGGACTCTCCCGGCATCAACGCCTACGCCGACGGCGAATACGCGTGCCCCCTGCCCGTGGAAGTGTCGGCGGTACCCGGGGCGCTGAAGATCCTGCGGGCTAACGGTTAGCCCACTCCGCGGTTGAGCCAGCTGACTTCGGCGGTGTCCCCGCCGTCGCGGTAGGGCTCGAGCGCCTCGTCCCACGCCGTGCCGAGCACCGAGTCGAGTTCGGCGGCGAGAGTGTCGGCACCCGACTCCATCAAGGTGCGCAGCCGCATCTCGCCGACCATCACGTCCCCGTTGGCGCTCATCGCGCCGCTCCACAGTCCCAACTGCGGGGTGTGGCACCAGCGGTACCCGTCGACTCCGGCGCTGGGGTCCTCGGTCACCTCGAACCGCAGCACCGACCACGAGCGCAGAGCATTGGCCAGCTGCGCGCCCGTGCCGACCGGTCCGACCCAGTTGGTGACCGCGCGCAGCTGTCCGGGCATGGCGGGCTGAGGGGTCCACTTGAGGTTCGCCCTTGCCTGAAGGGTCGACGACAACGCCCACTCGACATGCGGGCACACCGCCGCGGGTGAGGCATGGACATACACCACACCTGTCGCCGCGTCGGCGAATTGGTTCGCTGCACGCATCTGCTGCTCCTTCGGCTCCACGAGGGACGTCTTCCCCAACGACCTGGTGTTTCCGAATTACAGCTGTGTCGTGCGTGTCTATTGTGCCTTGTGAGGCAGCTGTTGCGCTAGTCTGCTTCGAATTCTCTCAGGACTTCGTCAGACAGCGCAGGCCAGCGCGGGTAGGCCCACTCCCCGAATTCGCGGTCGGTCAGCACGACGAGCGCGCGGTCAGCGTCCGGATCGACCCACAAAAACGTCCCTGACTGGCCGAAATGGCCGTACGTGCGGCCTGAATTGGACGATCCGGTCCAGTGCGGCGACTTGGCGTCCCTGATTTCGAAGCCGAGCCCCCAGTCGTTGGGCCGTTGTACCCCGAATCCCGGCAATACCCCGGTCAGACCCGGAAACTGCACGTCAATCGACTCCGCATGCATCTGCGGCGACACCGTCGACGGCCGCAGCAGGTCGCCGGCGAAGGCCGACAGGTCCGCCACCGTCGACGTCGCCCCGAAACCCGCTGCTTCCGCGCCGCCCTCGAGCGAGGAATCAGTCATGCCGAGCGGCGCGAACACCGCCTCGGCCAGGTACTGCCCGAATGCGATGCCCGACGCGTGCTCGATCGTCTCGGCGAGCACCTGAAACCCGTAGTTGGAATAGACGCGGCGCTGGCCGGGCTTGGCCATCGGCTCCGGCGAGTGCATCGAGTACCCCGACGCGTGGGCGAGCAGGTGCCGGACCGTGGACCCCGGCGGGCCTGCGTCGGTGTCCAGCTCGACCACGCCCTCTTCGATCGCGATCTGCGCGGCGCGGGCCACGAGCGGTTTGGTCACGGAAGCCAGCGCGAAGCGGTGCCTCGTGTCGCCGTACTCCGCGACCACACCGGATGGGGCGACAACGGCGGCGGCGGCGGATTCGACCGGCCAGTCGGCCATACCGTCGAGGGCAGACATCGACGCGAGCCTATGCCATCAAGTCGTGTTCATACGCGTATGCCGTCGCGGCCGACCGGGACGGGAGTCCGAGCTTGGTGAAGATGTGGTTCAGATGGCTGGCGACGGTCTTCTCGCTGATGGACAACTCCGCCGCGATGGCGCGGTTGGTCTTGCCCTGCGCGACGAGCGCCAAGACCTCCGTCTCGCGCGTCGTGAGACCCTCCGCGCCCCCTCTAGGGTGCGACACTGTTCGGCCGAGCGCCTCGAGTATCGACCCGGCGGCTCGTCGTTCCATTTCGGCGCCGTCGAGGTCGGCAAGGGCACGGCAGGCGTCGGCGATCAACAACCGAGTGCGCGCCTCTTCGTAAGGAGCGCGCAGCTCGACCCAGTCGTCGACGGCGCGGCGTAATGCGGCCAGCGCACCGCGTGCATCGTCGGCGGCAAGCAGCACAGAGCCCGTGCCATGCGCGGCGTGAGCGCGCAGAAGTGGCGAGCCGAGTTTGATTGCGATGGAAGCCAACTCGTCGGCAGCCACCCGGGCGCCCTCTAGATCGTCTGCGGCGATCAGGATCTCCGCGGCGGCGCACAAGATGCGGGCGCGTGCGATGGGTTGTTCCGATTCGACTAGCCGTCGCCTCAACTGCGCGGCCGCGCCATCGACGCGGCCCTGCGCAAGCCTCATCAGAGCCATCCCCGGCTGTGGCTGGCACCCGTGTGAGTTGGCGAGTTCGTAGGCCCGCTCAGCCATCGCGAATTCACCTCGCAACCGGTGCAGTTCCGCTTCGAGGTAGTACGCGCCGCCGAGCGTCGGCGCATTCACCGGTTGGCGGAGTCCCGCGCACGCAGCCTGGGCTACCTTGACACCATCGGACCAGGCGCCGTGGAGCATCAGCAGTTCGGCCCGGTGCAGCAGGCAGTGGCCGCGGTAGAGGACAAGGCCCTGTTGATCGTCACACCAGCGGGTGAACGAGTCGGTCCACTGCTCGCAGCGGCGAACGTCGAACAATTCGTGGCAGGCGTCGATCACGGTGCAGTATGCATCTCCGACGGCCATGGCTGGGATTTCGCGGGCCTCCACCGACACCATCGCCTCGTCGAGCAGCGAGAGCCCCTCCGCGATCTCGCCGAGGTAGATGAGACACCGCCCCTCGCCCATCCGCGCGAATGCGAGGAGCTCGGCGTCGCGGAACTCCTCCCCGATTGCCGTAGCCCGCTTGAAGGCCGCACGCGCCGCCACGATGTCGCCGTCTTCGAAGATGCGGCACATCCCCGCCACGTGTTCGACGAATCCCGTTTCGACACAGTCGATGCCGGTGTCGTCGAGCAGTCGCTGCGAGCGCTTCACCCATCCGCTGCTACGAGCGATGTCGCCGATGAATCCGAGCGCCTGTGCCAACCGGACGCCGAAACGCGTTGCCCGGACAGGGTTGCCCTCTTCGAGGCAGCGGTGATGACCCCGGGCCCAGGCGTCGAAGCTCTCCCGGTCGCGCCCCGTCATGTATGCCGCGGTGGCCAGCCGGTCGATTTCGTCGACGTCAAGCGCCTTCTCCGCCTCGCGGGCGGCGAGTCGGCGGTAGTCGTCGTCCCACGCGACCACCCTTCCAGTGTGGTCGATACAGCAGGGCGACGTGCGCGAACTCCCGCAACACCTCCGTGTCAGGCGAAGAACGTCGCGGCTTGGCCGGGGTCGGCCCCCACGAACATCCACATCTCGGCGATCCGGTCGCCCGTGAACCGGTAGATGAACGCGTTCTTGGACTCCAGCGTCTTGCCGTGGCGGCCGAGCACAGCGTGCTCCCACTCCGCGGCCCATTCGTCGGTGCCGATGCAGAACTGTTGCTCGAGCTTCACGTCCCCGTTGGTGGCTTCGAAGACTGCGCCGATCGCGCCGAGTAGACCATCGACGCCGGCGTGGTCGCCGGCCGTGGCGATCGGGGCCCGCAGGTGGAAAGTGAACTCGTCGGCGAATATTGAGTTCAGGGTCTCCTTGTCGCCGTCGAAGATCGCTTGGGTCATCCGGTTCACTGTCGTGACATTTGGGTTCTCGCTCATGTATCGGAGCGTATGAACTCCGGGCGGGCCCCCACATCGGACAAATGGCCGAACTTGCGCCGTGAGGAATCGGTAATTCTGTGGATGGCGCGGCAGCCTAATTGGTACTCCAGGCGGAACAGATGGCCGCCACGTGCCGCGCATCCGTGCCGCAGCAGCCACCGAGCACAGTCACTGCAGGCAACCGCTCGCGCAGTGTGGCGTGCTGGGCGGCGAGATCGGTCGGATCACCCTCATCGAGCTCCGTCGCTTCGTCGAGTTCGGCGTGGCTTTTCGCGGATGCGTTCGCACGCAGGCCGACTAGTCGCTTGCGCCACGGGCCGTCCTGTTCCAACGCCTCGGCGAAGTGTGTCGGGTGCGCACAGTTGACCATGAAGTAGGCGGCGCCGGCATTCGTCGCGGCGTCCACTTGCTCGATCGCTTCGCGCAGAGGCTGGCCCGTCGGAAGCCGCCCGTCGGTCTCAACGGTGAATGAGATCGCCGCCGGAATACCCGCCGCCGTCGCCGCACGCGCGACACCGATCGCCTCCTCCGCGTTGGTCATCGTGATTGCGGTGACCTGGTCGGCCGTTGTGCTCGCGAACGTGCCGATCTGCACCGCGTGGTAACGCTCGGCCTCCTCGGGCGTCATCGCGTCGCCGGGGTCGTAGCCGTCCCCGCGGGGCCCGACGCAACCGCTCACCACCACGGTGATGCCGTCGGCCGCGGCAACCGTCCTGACCTCCTCTGCGAGCGCCACCGCCGACCGGTTAAGGGCATCGAGCTGCTCGAGCGAGTACCCGAGCACCGAAGCCCAGTCTGGGTTCGCGCGCCACGTCGGTGTCTCGACAATGAAGCCGGCGCCGAGCTTGCGCGCGATCTCGAGGTAGCCGTCGTAGTAGCGACGCAGCCGGGCTCGCGTCTCCGGCTCCTCGAGCAAGGGGAACGCCGCAAAGCTGGGCAGGTCGATTCCGTCGTGGAAGACCAGCTCTGTCTCCAGACCTCCGTCGGTGACGAACAGTCCGTTACCGGTGGTCTGCGGTAGGAGCTGTCGCCTGCTCGAGGAGTGTGCGTCGATGGTGGTCATTGAAGTCTCCTGATCAGGTGGGAACGAGTCCTGCTTACGGTAAAGCCGCAGGTAGTCGGCCCTCATCGGGCAAACGATGTGTCTTTGCGGCCGGCCATGTGGTGCAGATGATGTAGACCGAGCTCAATCCGGTGAGCGCAGCACGTTGTTGGCGTATGCCCACGTCACCGCCGCGGTGCGCGACGAGACACCCAGCTTGGCGTAGATGTTGGCCAAATGACGTCCCACGGTCTTCTCACTGATGAACGTCTGTTCGGCCACTTGCTTATTGGTTGCTCCGCTGGCGATCCGGGTAAGGATCTCGATCTCGCGCTGCGTCAGTCCGCCCTGGGCCGGCTGAGCGAAGGTCGACTGGGTTTGTAAGCCGAGCTGGCGGTAGATGTGTTGCGCCGTCGCTGCATCTGCTGCAGCAGTATCGTTGTCCCCCAACGCTTTATGCGCAGTCGCCATGCGTTCGTAGACCTCGGCCGTTTCATACCGGCACTGCTGCGTTCGGTATTCGCGCAGCGCTGCCTGCAGCGCATCGAGCGCCGCGCCGTACTCGCCTCGCCGCAGCAAGACCGCGCCGCGCGCGTGCGCCGCCCAGGCCTTGAAACCCGGTGTGCCGAAAGCCTCTGCGCCGGTTTCCAGTTCCCGGCAAAGCGTTGCAGCCTCCTCGACGCTGTCCCGGATCAGTGCGACCTCGACCGCTGCGCGCAACAACCGCATCCGGCCCACCCGGTCCTGCCATGCCAGTGAAGCCTGCAGCGCCGTCCACGCGGCTGCACTGTCACCGTGCCGGCACTGCGCCAACGCCTCTCCGGGTTGTGGGTCTACACCGAGGGTCCGGGCCTGAGAGAAAGCCGCGAGCGCGCCATCGACGTCGCCCCGAAGCCTGCGTATCTCACCGAGTTCGTAGAAGCCTGCGGCCGCGGCGAACGTGTTGACGTCCTCCAGCTTGCGGCTTGCTACGAACAACCGGTCCTCGAGCAGCCGATAATCTTCGGTCGCCGTAAGCAAGTGCAGCCGGTGCATCTCGCACACGCCGCCGTACACCACGGCTGCGAAGTCCTCACACCACCGCTCCATCGACTGCGTCCATGCCCGCATGCGGGGAAGGTCGGCCACCCGGTTGCAGTGGTAGAGGACGAGGCAGTAGATGTCACCGGCCCATTCGATCGGGAACTCGTCGGCCAGCACCGTCAGCATGGCCTCGTCGATGAGGCCGAAAGCGTCGGCCATCCTGGCCTCACCGATGGCGGCAAGTGCCTCGACGACCAGACAAAGAGACGTCATCGCGGGGGTGTCGAGCCGCGCGGACATCTCTCGCAGGGTGATGACCTGCCGCTCGAGCGCTTCGGTGTCTCCGGCGCATGTCGCGATGTATGCGTCGAGATAGGCGAGGTAGCCGTTGGTCGGGCTTTCCGGTGCGCCTTCCAGCAGTCGACGCGCCCGGTTCATCCAGCCTTGACCGATGTTGAGATCCCCGCGGGTGAGCCAGGACAGCGCGACATCGACAGCCTTCATCGCCGCCGCCGTCGGATCCTGGCGAGAAAGCTGCGTGAAGACCTGCTCGGCATATCGGACGGATTCTTTGCACCGACCCAGCCGCCACGCGGCGGTTGCCAGTGCGTCGAGATCGTCGGTGGCCAGGGGTGCCTCTTCATTCGCCCGCGCGAAGGACTCGTAGCTGGTCACCCAATCACGCCGGCGGTGCGCACCGCGTGCCGACCACAAGAGGGCAGTATGGCTGTCAAATTGCGTTTCCATCTTGACCGCAACGCTATGGCTTCAGAACGTCGGGATGGAGTGATTGGCTACTTACGGGCGACGTAGTAGTAGTTGATCGGATCTGACTCGATCTCTCGCACTTGCAAATCGCCAAAACCGGCATCGGCGAGCATCGATGTCGCAAGCTGCTTACCCCACACCGTGCCGAGGCCGTCGCCGTCGAGTCCCAGCGACACGCTCATGCAGTGCATCGTCGAGACGGTGTAGAGGTACGAAGCGAACGGCACACCGACGTTGTCCTCGAGCTTGCTCGACGCCTTGATATCGACCATCAGGAAGACACCGCCGGGCCGCAACGCGCGGTAGATGTTCTCCAGCACGCGCGTCGGCTGGGCCTGGTCATGTATCGCGTCGAACGCGGTGATGACGTCGTACGCGTCGACCATGTCGAACTGCGCGACATCCCGTGCGATGAATGACGCATTGGTAAGGCTCAATCGGGCCGCCTCCGCACGACCGACGGCGAGGCCCTCGTCGGAGAAGTCGATTCCGGTGAATCGGCTGGCCGGAAAAGCCTGAGCCATCACATTGATGGCATGTCCACTGCCGCAGCCGAAGTCGGCCGCCTCCGCGCCCGCACGCAGCCGCTCGGGGAGGCCGTCGGCCATCGGCAGGATGACGTCGATCAGCGCCGCGTCGAAAACTTCTCCGCTCTCTTCCGCCATCAGCGTGTGGAAGCGCGGATATTCGCTATAGGAGAGCCCACCGCCGGCGCGGAAGCATCCGATCACCTTCTGTTCGACCTCAGCCAGCAGCGGGATGAATTGCGCAACGCGGGACAGGTTGTCCGGACCTGCCGCGTGGGTGAGTACCGCCGCGCGGTGCTGCGGAAGGGCATACGTCTGCGCTGTCGGGTCGTAGTCCACGATTCGTCCAGCCACCACGCCGCCCAGCCACTCGCGCACATACCGTTCGTTGAGCCCGGCCGCATCGGCGATCTGTTCACTGGTGGCCGGCGGCAGCCCGGCCAGCGTGTCCCACAACGAGGTCTGATGTCCGATGGACAACAGGATGGCCAAGCTGGCACTGTCGATCGCTCCGACGATCCGCTCGGCGAACTCTTCGGTGGTGTCGGCGTAGACGCCGTGGTCGGTGGTCGTCATTGTCATTTCCCCTGGTAGATATGTGAGTAGCGCGATTCATTCGTTACCACAACGGGCGACGACGGTGTTGGGTTCAAACCGATTTATCCAATGCCGCTGTTCGGCAGACATTGCGGCGGCGGCGAAGAGCACCACGGCAGTGGCATTCACGGTGGTGCCTCTCGTGATCCGTTGGTCGGTTAGACACCAGCTAAGACGGTGCGGCATTGCCATCACATCGGGCAATACATGTGTCTTTGCTCAGGCCGCATGGTGCAAGGGCTGTAGTGAGCTCAGTCGGCGGAATGCCTCGGCGCGCGACTACACGAGTTCGATCGACCGTTTGGCCAGGCCCATCCAGTACCCGTCGATGATCTGTTGCGGCGATTGCTCCGGGTCACTGGATGCACCGAGCGCGACGAACAATGGCGAGAAGTGCTCGATCGTCGGATGCGCATACGGCATGCCGGGTGCCTTCGCACGAAAGTCGATGAGCGAGTCGACATCACCGTCGGCGAAGCGTTCCCGCGCCCATGCGTCGAACTCGGTCGACCAGTCCGGCGGCTTGGCATCAGGCGACGGGTCGTCGAGAAACGGCAGACCGTGCGTGGTGAAGCCGGACCCGACGATCAGCACGCCTTCGTCGCGGAGCGGACGGAGCCGCTCGCCGAAGTGGAGTAGACGCTGCGGATCCAGGGTGGGCATCGAGATCTGCAGCACCGGGATGTTGGCGCGGGGATACATGACGGTCAGCGGAACGTAGGCACCGTGGTCGAGCCTGCGGTGCGGGTCGTGCGCGACGGGCTCGTTGTCGGGCATCAGCGCCTCGACGCGCGCCGCGAGGTCGGGTGCGCCAGGCGCGTCGTAGGTGACCTCGTAGTAGCGCTGCGGAAAGCCCCAGAAGTCGTACGTCAACGGCGTCTCGGTGGTGGTCGACCCGATGGTCAACGGCGCGGCCTCCCAATGGGCCGAGACGACGAGGATCGCGGACGGCGCCGGCAACTCGCGGGCCCATGCCGCCAGCTGCGAGACCCACAGCGCGTCGTCGACGAGCGGCGGTGCGCCGTGGGACAGATATAGAGCCGGGATCACGTCACCAGCTTTCCACCGCGGACGTTAAGTTGTAGCCCATGACCCAGACGGTGCGCGGTGTGATTTCACGTAAGAAGGGCGATCCGGTAGAGGTGGTGGATGTCGTCATCCCCGATCCCGGGCCCCGCGAGGTCGTCGTCGACATCATCGCGTGCGGGGTCTGCCATACCGATCTGACCTATCGCGACGGCGGCATCAACGACGAGTACCCGTTCCTGCTCGGGCACGAGGCGGCAGGCACCGTCGAGTCGGTCGGCGAGGGCGTGACACACGTCGAACCCGGTGATTTCGTGATCCTGAACTGGCGCGCGGTGTGTGGACAATGCCGGGCCTGCAAGCGGGGCCGTCCGTGGTATTGCTTCGACACCTTCAACGCCGACCAGCCGATGACGCTGACCGATGGCACCGAGCTGACCCCGGCGCTGGGCATCGGCGCGTTCGCCGACAAGACGCTGGTGCACGAGGGCCAGTGCACCAAGGTCGACCCGGCCGCCGATGCCGCGGTGGCCGGGCTGCTGGGCTGCGGCGTGATGGCCGGGCTGGGCGCGGCGGTCAACACCGGAGCCGTCGGCCGCGATGACACCGTCGCGGTGATCGGTTGCGGCGGTGTGGGTGACGCAGCGATTGCGGGCGCGGCGCTCGTCGGGGCCAAGCGGATCATCGCGGTGGACACCGACAATAAGAAGCTGGACTGGGCGCGCGATTTCGGGGCCACCCACACCATCAACGCCCGCGAGCTCGACCCGGTGGCGACGATCCAGGACCTCACCGACGGCAACGGCGCCGACGTGGTGATCGATGCGGTCGGCCGGCCCGAGACTTGGAAGCAGGCGTTCTATGCGCGCGATCTCGCGGGAACGGTTGTGCTGGTGGGTGTTCCGACACCGGACATGCGCCTGGAGATGCCGTTGATCGACTTCTTCTCCCGCGGCGGGTCGCTGAAGTCGTCGTGGTACGGCGACTGCCTGCCCGAGCGCGACTTCCCCACGTTGATCAGCCTGTACTTGCAGGGCCGGTTGCCGCTGGAGAAGTTCGTGTCCGAACGCATCGGCCTTGACGGCATCGAGGATGCCTTCCACAAGATGCATGCCGGTGAGGTGCTGCGGTCAGTGGTGGTGCTCTGACGATGAGCGCTTGCGCGAAGAGAGGACAACAGTGAACGGCGGACCGATCCAACGGGTCGTCACCCATGGGGTGTTCGAGCTCGACGGCGGTAGTTGGGAAGTCGACAACAACATCTGGGTCGTCGGCGACGACTCCGAGGTTGTCGTGTTCGACGCTGCCCACGACGCGGGACCTATCGTGATGGCAGTCGGCGGGCGCCACGTCGTGGCGGTGGTGTGCACCCACGGCCATAACGACCACGTGACCGTGGCACCCGAGCTCGGCGAGGCGCTGGACGCCCCGGTGCTGCTGCATCCGGCCGATGACGTGTTGTGGCGAATGACGCACCCGGACAAGGACTTCCGCTCGGTCAACGACGGCGAGACGCTGCGAGTCGCCGGCCACGAACTTCGCGCCCTGCACACACCCGGGCATTCACCGGGCTCGGTGTGCTGGCACGCCCCCGAACTGGGCGCCGTGTTCAGCGGCGACACCCTGTTTTCGGGCGGGCCCGGCGCAACGGGCCGGTCCTACTCCGACTTCCCCACCATCCTCGAGTCGATCTCCGGGCGGCTCGGCAAGCTGCCCGGCGACACCGTCGTCTACACCGGCCACGGTGACTCCACCACCGTCGGCGACGAAATCGTGCACTACGACGAATGGGTCGCGCGGGGTCATTAGTCCTCGCGGCAGTTAACTCTCAAGGATGCGGCGCTTCTCCGCCTCGAACTCCGCTTCGCTCAATGCGCCCGAATCTCGCAGCGCGGCAAGCTGCTTGAGTTGCTCCAGCCGTACGCCCTGATCGCTCGGCGTGTAGCTGGCAACGGTCTGCAACGGAGGTGGGCTGCCCGCCGGCTCGTTGAAGCTCATCAGCTCCTCAGGCGCGAGTGGCCTCGCCGCCTTCGCCGAGCGGGCGGACCAGAACAAGGCGGCGACGAGCTCCACCACGCCGAGGGCAAGCAGCCCCCCGAACACCCATGTCAGCCAGCCGTAGGAACTGCCGTGGCCGAAAGCGAGGCGAGGACTGATGTAGCCGTTGACATTTCCATCGGTCACGATGTTGTAGGTGCCCTCTTCGGGGATCTGCACCACCCACACCTGCACATGGGTGTCGCTGTTCACTGTGGTTGTGCCGCCGACGCTTTCGGCTACCTCGGGTTTCGCAACACCTGCAGGCGGAGTGATGTTGAACTTCAGATCCGGAATGGGAAATCCACTCGACGGACTGCCGGTGACCATGGTGTGGAAGCTGACGGTCACCTCTCCCGCGGGCAGATGCAGGCCGGTCGAGCCCGGGATCGACACCTCCCCGTAAGCGTCGTAGTCGTCAAGTACGAACGCGTTGAGGATCAGCGTGGCGACGAGCCCGACGCCGGCGATCACCAACGTCATGATTGCGGAGACGATGGCTATCCGCGGCCCCGACCTTCGGCTCATGGGCGAAGTCTGTCACGCCTCGGTTTGTGCTGCCGCGCCAATCAGCCAGGTCACCAGGCCGATACGCAAGCCGTCGCCGAACCGCTCCCCCGGATCGGGAAAGCCCATCTCGGCCATCGCCGCGCGGACGGGCTCGGTGGGCACGGAGAACGGATACATGCCTGCGGTCAACGTCAGCGCGGCCTCGCCGAAGAACTCGGTGAATTCGCGGGGCAGCCACGGAAGGTGCCGGGCGACGAGTTGCGCGACCGCGGCGGTGTTCGCCATCGCGCGTGCCTTGAAGTCGCGCGCGAACTCTCCGGAGATATTGCGCTCAAGCACGACAGCCATCGAGGCGAGCAGCTCGCACAGCAGCTCGGCCTCCACCAGCGACGCGGCCATCGTCGTCGCCACCCGGACTTCGGTGGCGTAGCCCTGCTTCCTCGCCCGCGGCTTGCCGAGCCGGGCTTCGAGGCCGGTCAGCCAGGCCTGAAATTCCTCGTCGAGGACCTCGAGGAAGATCGCCTCGCGGCTGTCGAAGTACCGCAGCACGTTGGACTTCGCGAGCCCGACGCGGTCGGACAGTTCGCGCAGGCTGATATCGGCGAGGTTCTTCTCGGCCAGCATTTCGCGCGCGCCGGTCATGATCGCCGAACGGCGAACCGCCATCTGCTCTGGCCGGCGCGCGCGCTGAAACGTCACAGGTAGCAAGGTATCAGACCGGTGGGCTCTTGTTATCAGACCACTGGTTCGTTATTGTTCGGTTATCCCGCCGATACAAGGAGATACCTATGGCCCGCAACGACCTCACAGTCACCGTTCCCGATCTGTCCGGAAAGTTGGCCGTCGTCACCGGTTCCAACTCCGGCCTCGGCCTGGGTCTCACCACCCGGTTGACCGCCGCAGGCGCCGACGTCATCATGGCCATCCGCAACCGCGCCAAGGGCGAAGCCGCGGTTGAGCAGATCCGCGCGGCAGTGCCCACCGCGAAGCTGACGATCAAGAGCCTCGACTTGTCGTCGCTGGCCAGCGTCAAAGCACTCGGTGAAGAACTCAACGCCGAAGGACGACCCATCGACATCCTCATCAACAACGCCGGCATCATGCAGCCGCCCGATCGCGAGACGACAGCCGACGGCTTCGAGCTGCAGTTCGGCGGCAACCACCTCGGCCACTTCGCGCTGACCGGCCACCTGTTGCCGTTGCTCCGCGCCGCGAGCAACCCAAGGGTGACGTCACTCAGCAGCCTCGCGGCTCGCATGGGTGGCATCAACTTCGACGATCTGCAGTGGGAAAAGCAATACAGCCCAACCCAGGCGTACGCGCAGTCGAAGTCGGCGAACCTGATGTTCGCCATCGAATTGGATCGCAGGAGCCGGCGCGGCGGCTGGGGCATTGTGTCCAATGCGGCCCACCCCGGCTTCGCGAAGACCAACTTGCAGTTGAGCGGCCCGTCGCAGGGCAAGGAGAGCCCGACGGTGTTGGAGCGGTTCTACCGCTTCAGCCGCCGCTTCACTCCGTTCGCGTGGCAGGAGGTCGACGAGGCGATCCTGCCTGCGCTCTACGGGGCGGTATCGCCGGACGCACAGGGTGGGACGTTCTACGGTCCACGGGGCTTGCTGGAGGCGGCAGGCGGCGGCGTGAAGCACGCCAAGGTTCCGGAGCGCTGCCGCAATCAGGCCGACGGCAGGCGGCTGTGGGAGGTTTCCGAGCAATTGACCGGAGTGACCTTCTAGGAGCTACCGTCGTAATGTGCCCGAATCCAGCATCGTCGTGCGGCCGGAGCCGATGGAGAGCGGATCGTATACCGCTGCTTCGCGGCTGAAGGCGGCCGGATTGTTGGGGGCGATAAAGCTTTTCGAAGAGGCAGCCCAAGCGGTCCCACTCCCGAAACCCCCGCAGCCGATCGTCATCGCCGACTACGGGGCGTCCACAGGTCACAACTCGCTGCTGCCGATCGGCGCCGCAATCGCGGTGGTACGCAAACGCACGCGGCCCGAGCATTCGGTCCTGGTAGCACACACCGATGTGGCGGAGAACGACTTCAGCGTCTTGTTCCAGACGGTCGAAGACGACCCCGATTCCTACCTGAAGAAGGACCCGGCTAGCTTCGCCTCCGCGATCGGTCGGTCGTTCTACACCCAGATCCTGCCGTCCAACAGCGTGAACCTGGGCTGGACATCGTGGGCGATCCAGTGGCTCGGCCGGATTCCGGCCCCGGTGCCCGACCACCTGTTGGTGGCCTACAGCGGTGACGAGAACGTGAAGGCGGCCTACGCCAAGCAGGCCGCCTTCGACTGGCATGAGTTCGTCGCATTCCGCGGCCGCGAGCTGTGTCCCGGCGGACGACTCGTGGTGTTGACGACGGCCACCGGTGACAACGGCGAATTCGGCCACCGACCCCTGTTCAAGGGTTTGCAGGCCGAGCTCGCCGACCTGGTGGCGCACGGGTTGGTGACCGAGGATGAGGTGCACCGCATGTGCATCCCGATCGTCTCCCGTCGCGCCTCTGATTTTCTTTCCCCGTTTGCTCCGAAAGGACGATTCGAACAGCTGGAGATCGACCACCTCGAAGTCTTCGACGCCGAGGACCGGTTCTGGACGCAGTACCAAGTCGACCACGACGCAGAGGCTTTCGGTGCGCAGTGGGCGGCATTCGCCAGGGCGTCGGTGTTCCCGACGATGGCGGCCGCGCTCGAGGGTGGCCGCACAGACCCACGGTCTGCCGAGTTCATGAACCGGCTGGAGGCCGGTGTGGCCGCGCGGATGGCGGCCGAGCCGGAGGAGATGCAGATTCCGCTCGCGCAGCTGGTGCTGTGGAAGCGGCCTAAGGCGAAATAATCAGCCGGCCAGCCGGTCGCGAAAAGTGTTGCGGTAGCTCTGTGGCGCAACCCCGGTGAGCCGGCGGAACTGCTCGCGGAAATTGGCAGGCGAGCTGAATCCGACATCACGGCCGATCTTTTCAACGCCGTGGGCCGTGCTCTCCAGCAGCTGTTGCGCATGTCGGACGCGCACTCCGGTCACCCACTGCATCGGCGTCTGGCCGGTCTCGGCCTGGAATCGGCGGTTCAGCGTACGGATGCTCATCGCGGCCCGGCCGGCGATATCGCGCAGGGTCAGCTCACGATGCGCCTCCTGCTCGATCCATGCCAGCACATCGTCGAGTTCGGTGCGTTCGGCAATGTGCTTGGCGGGGGCGGTGTTTCGAATGATGAACTGCGCCTGTCCCCCGCTGCGGTGCAGTGGTGCGACGGCAAGGCGTGCAGCATCGGCGGCGACGGCGGCACCGTAGTCCTGGGCAACCATGTGCAGGCACAGGTCCAAGCCGGCCGACGCGCCCGCCGATGTCAGCACCTGTCCCTCGTCAACGTAGAGAACGTCGGGATCGAGATGCACGGCGGGAAACGTGGCGCGGAACAGGTCGGCCGCAAGCCAGTGAGTGGCCGCGCGCCTTCCGTCGAGCAGTCCGGCGGTGGCAAGAGTGAATGCGCCCGAACAGATCGACGCGATCCGGGTGCCCGCGTCGAAAGCGGACCGCAGGGCGGCCAGCAGCGCCGCCGGAGTTTCCGGGGTGACGTCATTGCGACCGGGCACGACGATCGTGTCCGCGCTCGCAAGCTCGGCGATGCCATGATCGGCCGCGATGCGCATCGGCCCCGCAGTGACGACGGGCTCGGTTCCGCAAACCAGCACTCGATATCCCGCCGCCCCGGACGGCAGCACCACGCGGCCGAAGACCTCGACGGCAGTGGTCAGGTCGAACGCGATGACATCGGGCAATGCGACGACGGCGACGGTGTGCATGGCCCGACGATACCGCGCCCGGTGGCAATATCGTGGCGGCTCATGCCTATCTGGCCACTAGCTGGTCGGCAGTGGCGGCACCGCGGCGTCGATGAGATGCGGTCCGGGCGCAGCGACCGCAGTGCTGAATTGGGTCGCCAGTTCTTCCGCTGTGGTGGCGCGCGTTGCGGGGACACCGAACCCTTCGGCGATGGCGACGAAGTCGATGTCGGGATGCGACAGATCGAGCAGGGACTGCGCCTTTGGGCCGCCGGCGGATGCGCCGACGCGTTTCAATTCGTGCTGCAGGATCGCGTATGCGTGGTTGTTGAGGATGACGACGGTGATGTCGAGTTGTTCGCGCGCCATGGTCCACAGCGCCGATATCGTGTAGAGCGCGCTTCCATCGGCCTGCAGCGCAACCACCGGTCGGCGCGGCGCGGCGATGGCGGCGCCGATCGCCACCGGCAACCCCTGGCCGATCGCTCCGCCGGTCAGTGTGAGGACATCGTGCGGTGGCGACGCGGCGGTCGCAGCGGGCAGTAAGAAGCCGCTGGTGTTGGCTTCGTCGGAGATGATCGCGTTTTCGGGCAGAAGCGCTCCGATGACAGTGGCCCAATCGAAGCTCAACGGCCCAGTTGGTAGCGGTGGTTGGCCTGCCGGCGACGCGGGCGCCTCGGCGGCACCAAGTCGGTCGGCGAGGTCCTCGAGTGAGTCAGCCGCCAGATGGTGAACCTCTGCGCCCTTCGGCACCAGATCACTCGGCATATTCGGATAGGCGAAGAACGTCACAGGCGATCGCGCTCCGACCAAGATCAAATGCCTTGTGCCCCTTAGCTGTTCCTGCGCCTGCTCGGCAAGGTAGCCGAGGCGGGGAATATCGGGCACGCCCCTGCCGCGCGCCAGACGCGCGGGAAACGTTTCGACGAGCAATTTGGCGCCGGTCACAGCCGAGATGCGGGCCGCCGCACGAAGCCCCGTGGCAGTGGTTGCAGACCCGCCGAGCAGCAGGACCGATTGCTCGCCATGCGATTGCAGCACCTTCTCGACCTCTGGCCCGCTCGGGGTTGACGGCGCATCCCGCTGTGTCGGTGGTGACGCCGCGCCGCTGGCACTCGACTCACTCCAGGACAAGTCGGCAGGCAGGATGAGCGTCGCAACGCGCCCACGCCCGTATGTCGCGGCGACGATCGCGGCGTCCACCGAGTTTCCGAGTTCCGCGGTCGACTTGGGTCGGTGCACCGTACCCTGCAGCCAGTCCCCGAGCGCATCGATGTCGGATTGCAATGGCGCGTCAAGCTTTTGGTGATAGGTGGCGTGGTCGCCGACAACGTTGACGATCGGGCTGTGCGCGCGCCGGGCGTTATGCAGGTTCGCCAGCCCATTCGCCATACCGGGCCCCAAGTGCAGCAGCGTGGCAGCCGGTCTGCCTGCGATACGTGCGTAACCGTCGGCAGCGCCGGTGGCCACGCCTTCGAAAAGACACAACACGGCGCGCATCTGCGGTGCGGAATCCAATGCAGCGACGAAATGCATCTCCGACGTGCCGGGGTTGGCGAAACACACGTCGACTCCCCCGGCGAGCAGTCGCTCAATCACGGTATGCGCGCCGGTCGTCATCGCGGATCACGCACACGGCGCAGCAGCATCAGACCTCCCACACCGAGGGCGGCGTCCTCGACGACGGTCGCAACATTCCACATCCCCCGGCGGTCGCCACTGCGGACCGCCAGAAAACGAGTCAGCGCGATCAGGATCGCCGCGGTCGACCACGATCCGAGAAACGCTTCCTCTCTTCGACCACGGGCATAGGCGACGATGCCGTACCCAAGGCCCGCGTTGAACGCTCCGATTTCACGTTGATACCAGCGATCGCGCACCCACCCATAGTGGTCGGCGACCCTCTCGGGCACCAGGGCATGTCCAGCGAACGCGCCGAGTGCCAGGCCAACGCTCCGACTCCGAGCACGAGCTCGCTGGTCCCGCGCCGGTTGCCTGTTGTCATCCAACCTCCTATTGACTGATTATCAATCAGTATGCGACGGTAGGACCCCGCCCGGCGGGAAGTCAATCGGGCCGGGGAGAACGAAGCCACGGATACGGCTTCGCTGCCTTTCGAGACAGAACGAGTAGGTGAGAATGCGAAACCGACGGATGGACCTTCACGGCAAGCACATCGTGCTGACCGGTGCTTCGAGCGGTATCGGTCGCGAGTTGGCGATTGCACTGGCCGCCAAGGGCGCGATCTTGGTACTTGCGGCGCGTCGACACGAACTGCTGGACGGGGTGGCAGCGGAAATCGAGGCAGCGGGCCATCAGCGGCCCATCGTCATCGACACCGATCTGTCCACCGCCGGCGCGGCCGAGTCACTGGGCAAGGCAGCGCTGAGGGTGTTGGGCGGCACCGTGGATGTGGTGATCAATAACGCGGGCGCCAACGTCACCGGCCCTCAGTCGCTCATCGGCGATTCGGCTCAGGCGCGCACGCTGTTCGAGGTCAACGTGTGGTCCCCGCTGGCGCTTACCGCGACACTGCTGCCGTCGATGATGGCCGCCGGTTCGGGGGTCATCGTCAACGTCACGTCGACCGTTCAGGCGGTGCCGCTGCCGCTGCTGGGTTACTACGGGGCTTCGAAAGCGGCACTGGCTCAAGCAACCAAGTCGCTCCGGCTGGAGCTGGCAGAAACCCCGATCCGAGTTCTCGAGGTTGTTCCCGGCTCGACCGACACGGCCCTGCGCGACATCGATGAACTGCCGTGGAAGTCCGCGCCGCCGAAGACGCTGCCGCCGGTGTCACCGAAATCGACGGCGGCAGCGGTGGTTCGCGCCCTGCAGCGCGGTGCGGTACGGGTCGTCTATCCGTCGTATTCGCTTGTTCCATTGGAGCTACCGGCTATCGGACGCCTGGTGGCCAGGGCCGGCGGTCGCCGCGTGAACACACTGGCAGCCCTCGAGTCGCACTAAGACACGGGAAGGAACGACGCACATGACGCTGTCTCGACTACATGTCGGCGAAGCGCAGATCCAGATCGGCGCCTCGCTGGGGATCGCGCACGTCATCGGAGCCTTGATTGCGCACTTCTTGGTGCCCAGCTCGCTGGAGGGGCGTCTGGGGTTAGTGGCCGATCCGTGGTTTCGTCGCGAAACCGGCACTGTCAACGCCGGTTTCGCTTACGGATTGTTTCGCATCCTGCGTGGTGAGCGCGACGCGACATTCCTGCGCAGCACCGCGATCAGCGGACTGCTGATGGCCGCCGTGCGGACCATCGCCACGCTGCGGGGCCAGCGGACCGGGCCACTGTCGGCGATGGTCATCGCCAGCGATGCGGTGCTCGGCGTCGGCGGTCTGGTGCTTGCCGATCAGTTCGAACGCCGATGATGCCGCTCGATCTCGACCAGACCCGGCGCCCGGCGGCTCCGACGAAGCTGGCACACATCGTGTTCAAGACGCCGCGCATCGCGCAGATGATCGATTGGTACACCATGGTTCTCGATGCAGTGGTCGTCTTTACCGATAAGCGGATCGCATTCCTGACGTATGACCAGGAGCACCACCGCATCGCACTGATCAAAGTGCCTCGGCTGCTGCGGATTCCCGGATTGGTCTGGAAAGTGCATCGCAAGTTCTTCGGGGTCGACCACGTTGCATTCACCTATGAGCAGCTGCCGGACCTGATAGCCGCACACCGTCGGCTGGCCGAGGCGGGCATCGAGCCGGTGTGGTGCATCAATCACGGCCCCACCACCTCCATGTACTACGAGGACCCCGACGGCAACCGGATCGAATTGCAGGTCGACAACTTCGCGACCAACCGGGAACTGGCGGACTGGCTGGGCGGCGGCGAATTCGACAAGAACCCGATCGGCGTCGAATTCGATCCCGTGGTGTTGGAACGGCTGGCAGCTGCCGGCACACCCGTGGAGGTTCTCGTGAGACGGGGAAGCGCACCTCCTCCCGACCGACCGGCCAGGGCCGGGCTGCGCACCCTGCGCTGGAAAACCCTTTAGGAGCGTCGCATGCGATTGGCCACCTTTTCCACCGAAGGAACGGATCCGCGCGTTGGAGTTGTACGCGACGGTGCGATCGCGGACCTGACCGCCTGCGACGGCGGTCCCCCGACGCTGAGATCGCTGTTGCAACAGCCCGATTGGGCAGGTGATCTCGTGCCGATGCTCAAGCGGGCGCCCCGGGTGCCGCTTGATGCGGCGACGCTGCATTCGCCGGTACCAACGCCGAGCATGTACATGGCCATTGGGCTCAATGCGCGCGATCACCGCAAGGACATCAACGCCCGATGGTTATTGCGTGAACCCAAGCTGATCCGCATCGCGGCGGGATACCTGCTGGCCCACCCACGGCCCAAGCATCCGTTCTTCTTCGCCAAGGCGGCCTCGTCGATCGTCGGGCCGTTCGACCCGATCGTGTTGCCGCTTCACGCCGATCAGGTCGATTGGGAAGGTGAACTCGCGGTAGTCATCGGGGCCCGAATCCACGATGTCGATGTCGAAACGGCGCGGCGCAGCATCGCCGGGTTTGTGATTGCCAACGACGTGTCGGTGCGGGACTGGCAGACAGACAACCCGACCGCGCCGGCACTGGCGAAGAGCTATCCCTCGCACGGACCGCTGGGTCCGTGGATGGTCACCGCCGACGAACTCGACCCCGCCGACCTCGAATTGCGCACCTACCTCAACGGAGTACTTCGGCAGCGCGGCCGGATCGCCGATCTGATTCTGTCGCCTGCAGAGATCGTCAGCCGACTCAGCAGGTTCTGCGCCCTTCAACCCGGTGACGTGGTCGCATGCGGCACGTTCGGGGGAACCGGCTGGCCCGCGGGACGATTTCTGCGCCCCGGGGACACGGTCCGGATCGAGGTGGACGGCATTGGGCATCTCGCCAATCCGGTCAGGCTAGCCTGACGTGATGTGTGCCAGGCGGGCTCGCGGCGCAGGCGGCGACCGGCGCCAACTGATCATCGGCGCGGCACGAAAGCTGTTCGCCTCGCGGCCGTACGACCAGGTAACCACCTCGGAGATCGCGAAGAACGCCGGGGTGGCGTACGGACTGATCGCGCACCATTTCGAGAACAAGCGCGGCCTGTACCTGGCGGTGATGAACGAGATTGCGGCAGAGATCGCGGCGGTCCAGCTCACGCCGCCTCCGGAAGACGCGTCGCTCGTCGATCAGTTGCGGCATGCGCTGCGCAACCACATCGCCTACATCGACTCCTACTCCGACAGTTTCGTTGCATTACTGCGCGGCGCTCTGGGGGCCGATGTTGAGCATCAGACCGCTATTGAGCGGCTGCGATGGTTGGGCGCGCAACGAATCCTGTTGGCACTCGGGATCGTGGAGCCCATACCGGCGACGCTGCGCACCGCGATGCACGGCTGGGTCGGCTATCTGGACGAGATGATGATTGATCGCATCACGCACCGTGATGTCGACGCCGAGGCCCTCGTCGAATTGGCCGCCGCATCCCTGGTCGCCACGTTGCGCACCGCCGCCGCAATCGATCAGTCATTCAGCATCCCAGACGCGGTGATCGACGCCCTCAACGTTTAGCGGTGCTGGCAACATCCCAGCGGCACTTGGCGTCTTGACCACTGGTCTTTCGCGGTGCGCGTCGCGACCATCACGATGTGCACGCCCAGATCGTGTTGTTCGACGGGTTCGACCCGCTCGACGTCATCGCGCCGTTCGAAGTGCTCGTAGCGGGCAGCGAGGCGGTCGGAGGCGAGCTGGCGGTGGAGCTGGTGTCCGCCGAGGGGCCGCGGCCGGTGGTCAGCGGTAGCCGCGGGCTGGTGCTGAATGCGACGGCCCAACTCGATCCGTCAAAGCCCGGCTACGTCATCGTTCCCGGCGCGTCCGGGCCTATTGACGGCGATCCTAACGAGGTCGCCACCATCCCGGTACTGCTCGCCCGGTTCGGCGAGACCGACGCGATGCCGTTGATGCGCCAGGCGATGGCCAACCCCGACATCACGGTGGCGACCGTCTGCGGCGGTTCGCTTGCGCTGGCGATGGCGGGGCTGATCGAGGGCCGCAACGCGGTGACGCATGCGCTGGGCCTCGACGTGCTCGACGCCACAGGGGTCAACGTGGTTCGTGCGCGCGTGGTCGACGACGGCGACCTCGTGACCGCGGGCGGCGTCACGTCAGGTCTCGACCTCGCCCTTCACCTGCTGGGCCGAAGCTATGGACCGCGCGTGGCGCTGGCCGTCGAGGAACTGTTCGAGTACGAGCGAAGGGGAACGGTGTGGATCTGATCGGCGAATGGGATGTGGCGATCAAGACGCCCATAGGATCCCTGCGGGTCCTCTACACGTTCACCAACGACTCGGGCATCCTCACCGGCACGGCAGCCGGCAAGGGCGAGACCGTCGCGCTGCGCGATATCACCGTTGCTGCACAACGGGTTACGTGGCGGCAGCCGGTGACCAAGCCCATGCGGCTCAACCTCGAGTTCGACATCGTGGTCGATGGCGACCGGCTGACCGGATATTCGAAAGCCGGACGGTTGCCCCGCTCGGCAGTAGCGGGTGTGCGGCGTTAGCGCATGATGAACGGATTGGCCGGTGCGCCAGTGGCGTAGGACAGCCAGACGCTCTTGGTCTCGAGATATTCCTTGATTGCTTCGACGCCGCTCTCACGACCGAAGCCCGAATGCTTCATGCCGCCGAACGGCATCATGTAGCTGATCGCACGATATGTGTTGACCCAGACGGTTCCGGCCTTCAGCGCCGAAGACATCCGTATGGCGCGGCCGATGTCGCTGGTCCAAACGCCCGCAGCCAGGCCATAAATCGTGTCGTTCGCGATGCGCAAGGCGTCGGCTTCATCGTCGAAGCCGATGATCGACAGTACCGGTCCGAACACTTCCTCCCGCGCGATCCGCATCTCCGGCGTGACGTCGACAAAGATGGTCGGCTCGACGAACTGGCCGCCGGGAAGTTCGGCCGACGTCGCAGGACCGCCTCCCAGCACGCAACGCGCGCCTTCGGCCTTGGCGACGCCGATGTAGTCAAGGATCTTCGCGTACTGCGGCGGCGTCGTCACAGGGCCGATATTGGTGTCGGGCAACATCGGATTGCCCTTGCGCGCTGACGCACCAAGCTTGACCACGCGATCGGTGAAGTCCTCGCGAATCGAATTCTGAACCAGCAGGCGGGAACCCGCGATACATGTTTGGCCGGTCGCCGCAAAGATGCCGGAAATGGCGCCGGCTGCGGCGGCGTCCAGGTCGCAGTCGTCGAACACGATGTTCGGCGACTTGCCGCCGAGTTCGAGCGAGACGCGTTTGAGGCTTCGAGCCGCCTGCGCATAGATCTTCGCGCCGGTTGCGTCGGACCCGGTGAACGTGATCTTTGCGACGTCGGGATGATCCACGAGGGCGGCCCCCGCCTCCTCGCCAAGGCCCGTCACCACGTTGAACACCCCGTCCGGAAATCCGGCTTCGCGCGTGAGCTTCGCGAACTCCAGCGTGGACACGGATGCGAACTCGGACGGCTTCACCACGATGCTGCATCCGGCAGCGATGGCAGCGGCGCACTTCCACGCGACGAACAGCAGCGGCGAATTCCATGCCGTCAGGGCTGCGACCACGCCAACCGGTTCATGCCGGGTGAAGGCCATCATGTCCGGTTTGTCGATCGGCATCACCGCGCCCTCGATCTTGTCGGCCAAACCACCGAAGTAGCGCCACCATTCGGGGTTGTAGTTGAGCTGGCCGCGCATCTCCGCCAAGAGCTTGCCGTTGTCTCGAACCTCGATCTCTGCAAGGTGCTCGGCGTTCTGCGCGACGAGATCAGCCAGGCGCACCAGCAGCTTGCCGCGCTCGGTTGCGGTGATCGACGCCCATGGACCGTCGCGCATGGCGCGCGCCGCAGCGGTCACGGCACGATCGACATCGGTCGCCGTGCCGCGGGCGATTCTCGCCCACGGCTCGCCTAGATATGGGTCGACGCTGTCAAGCCATTCGCCACCGGCCGGCTCTACCTCGCCGCCACCGATGTAATGGTTGTACGTCCGCATGGCGAAACTCCCCCGTCAGGGACGCATCTCATATGCGCCGTCGTAGGCCTTGACCCGCTGCCAGACCCGATCGAAGCGTTCGGCGTCTGGTACCGGCTTGCGGATCGCGCCGACCGCCCAGTCCTGCTGCGCCTGCGTCGAGCTTGGCTTGCCATGCAGCGCAACGGCATAGGTGCTGAAGTCACGGACCTGGAAGTCGAAGATCTGGTCCACGATGTCGTCGTCCAAACCGGTCAATGCCGCCTGCTCAAGGATCAGCTGTCCGTAAACGATGAGCGAGAACAGGTGCCCGACGTTCAACAGGAAGTCCAGATCCTTCTGCTGTTCGGCGTCGGGAGCGGCCGAGGTCAGCAGCTGTTGGAATGCCAGAGCCTGCTCGTAGAACCGGGCGACGTTCGGGATGCCGGCGTGTTCCTCGTACACCGGCTTCCAATCGGCGAACCGTATCTGGCCCGCGCCGCGGGTTGGTCCCTGGTTCCAGAAGAAGCCGTCGTCCGCCGGATCGTCGCGGACCGGGATCTGTGGATAGTCGAGAGGGTTGAGCATGTAGTTCGGCATGAACTTGAGCACCAGACCCACGTTGACGTGCACGGTGCCCTCCAGCCGCGGCAGCGTGCCGATCAGTTGGGCGACCTCGCGGAACATGGTGTTCTTCTCGTAGCCCTTGGCCGCGATGACGTCGTGCAAGGCCCGCAGTACGGTCTCGCCCTCCATCGTGACCTTGGCCTTGGTCATCGGGTTGAACAGCAGGTAGCGCCGATCCTCCAGGCTGGCGCTGCGGAAGTAGTCGACCGCACGCCTGCTGAACAGCTTCATCGCCACCAGGCGCGCGTACGCGTCGACGAAGTTGGCGCGCACGTGGCTGAAGTCGGTGACCGGGTTGCCGTACAGAATGCGGTTCTGCGCGTGGGTGATCGCCTCGTAGAACGCATGCTCGGCCATGCCGATCGACGACGAGCACAGATTGAACTTGCCCACATTGACCGTATTCAGTGCCGCGGCAAAGGCTTCCACGCCGGTGTGCAGGATGTCCTCTTCGCGCACCGGGTAGTTCTCCAGCCGGAACGTGCTCACGTAGATCTGCATGTGCACGACGTTGTCGATCAGGTGGTAGTTCTCGTGGCTGCTGTCGGCCACGAAGAAGACGTACGCGTCGGAGCCCTCGACATCACCGCGCCTGCCAAACACCGACACCATGCTCGCGACGTTGCCGTTGCCGATGTAGTACTTCTCCCCCGTTGCCCGGTAGAGGATGCCGTTCGCCCGGTCCTCGTCGCTCGCGGGGGTGAGAACCATGTCGGTGTTGTAGACGTCGGCCCCGTGTTCGCGCTCGGACAGGCCGAACGCCATTACGTGGCCCGCATCGAGGTCATCAGCTGCCTTGAGTTTGGCGTCCTTGTTCTCGCTCTGCCAGATCGGCCCGAGACCCAGGATGGTGACCTGCTCGGTGTACCAATACGTCAGCCCGTAGAAGCCGAGGATCTCGGCGAGGGCCGCGTTACGCGCGGCGTCCCAACGCTTGTTCGGGTTGGCGCTTCCGTCTGTGGTGCTCCTCTCGTCCGCGGCGTAATCCGACGGCGTGAGGAACGTCGCGAACAGCTTCTCCCGCTTGACGAAGTCGACGAAGTCGGCTGGCCACTGCGCGGTCAGGTCGTCGTCGAGGATGCGCTTCTTGCCCTGACCCTCGAACCAGTCGATGGTTGCGCGCAGCAGCCGTCGCGTCTCGGCGTCGAATTGCTGCGGGTCGTAGGTGTTCGGGTTGAAGAGCAAGCCGTCCGTCTGCGTCATGACGCGAGCCTAGGACGAGCCTCGACGTTAGGGAGCCGGTTGACCGCCCGGCAGCGGAACCCACGGCAAACCGGGGACCGTCGGGTACGGCGCGGTGGGACTCCACGGTGGCGGCTCCGTGCTCGGCGGCGCCTCGGACGTCGGCGGCGGCGCCTCCGTGGTGGGAGGCGGTGGCGGCGGCGCCTCCGACGTCGGCGGTGGGGCCTCCGTGACGGTCGCTGGCGGGACCGGCGCCTGCCGAGTGACGGTGCGGGTCTGCGGCGCCTGCGTCTGCGGCGGCGGAGCAGGCACTTCGGCCGGGATCGGCGCCGCGCTCGTGGTCGGCGTCTGGGTGGTGGTGACGGGCGCGGTGGTCGACGCCGGCGTCGGGGTGGTGTCGTCGCGCATCACGAACAACACCGCTGCGGCGAGCGCCGCCAGCAGCGCGACCACGCCTGCGCCAAGGATCATGGCGGGCTTGCGGTACCACGGCACGGGCGCCGCTTCGTACTCGTACTGTTGTTCGTGGTCGAACTGCATCTGCGGACGCGCGTCCGTGACGCCGCCGTTGGCCTCGCCGCCGTACTCATACGGGTCGGTGGGAGCGACATCGGGAACGTCGTCGGCGTCCGACCACGCCAGCGCGCCGAAGGTGCTCGACACTGGCGCGTCCTGCGGGTCAACCCCTGGCGCCATCGCGGTGGCCGCAGCGGCTGCTGCGGCTACTCCGGGGGCGGCGGCCATCGACGTCGCGCCCTCGTCGACCGTTCCTCGCGCCGCCCGCAGGCCACCACCGATCGCGGCCGTCAACTCCGGCTGTCCGGTGGTGATGACGGGCACCCGGAAGTGTTCGGACAATGTCGTGGTGACGATCGGGATACGGGCGCCGCCGCCCACCGAAGCCACGGCGACGAGACCAGCGGTTTGAATTCCGTTGCGCTCCACGGTTTCCTGGACGACCCCGACGAAGTCTGCGAGCGGCGCCCGGATGGCCTCGTCGAGCTCGTTGCGGGTGATCCGCATCTCGCTGCGGTGGCCGGGAAGCTCCGCCACGAGGGAGGCGACCGCGGCGGTGGACAGCCGCTCCTTGGCTCCTCGGCACTGGGCTCGCAGCCGGGTCAGTGAGCCGATGGCCGAGGTACCGGACAAGTCGATGGTGCCTGCCTCCGACAGATCGTTGATGACGTGGGTCAACAGCGCCTGGTCGACAAGGTCGCCGGACAGGTCGGTGTGGCGGACGGTCGCGCCGATCGGCACATAACCGCTGGTGGCGTCGACCAGCGTGATGTTGGTGCCGGTGCCACCGAAGTCGCACAGCGCGATCACACCGCGACTGGGCACGCCGGGATCGTTCTGCAGTGCGGTGAGCGCGGCCGTGGCGTCAGACACCAACTGCGCCGGGTTGGGCAGCCGAAATTCGGGCACCGCGGCCAGCGCATTGCGCAGCGCGTCGACGGCGGCGGGCCGCCAGTGCGCGGGATACGTGACTGCGACGGGTCCTGCGGGGGGACTGCGAACTGTGTACAGCATCGCCCGCAGCGCGTCGGCGAGCACCTTGTCGGCCAGATGCGTGGAGCCGTCGGCGGCGACGATGCCGACAGGGTCACCGACGCGGTCGACGAAGTCGGTGATGATCAGGCCGCGTTCGGTCAGGTTGGGGTTTTCGCTGGGCACACCCACCTCGGGCGGCCGGTGCGGGTACAGCGTCACCACTGGCGACCGCGTCACCGCGGCCCGGCCCACTACGACGGCCGTCAGGTTGGTGGCGCCAACCGACAGCCCTACCCCGTCAGACATGTCACTCCGCTCGATCAAACCCTATCCGGTATTCAATCTTGTCTGACGGTCTTTCCGTTACTAGCGAATGGTCCCTACTCCGGGAATCAGTGGTAAATCCAAAGCCGTCACCCAGCCTGGCGAAAGATCGTTGACGGCGGGAACGGCGTTGAGCGCGCGCAAGCCGGTCGCCAGGCATCCGGCGGCGGCCGCGTCGCGCCCCGAACCGTCGGTGAACCGAAACGCCGTCTCCTGAAAAATGCTCGGCGTGCCCTCGATGTCGACGCGATAGACGTCGTTCTCGTTGCCCGACGGCCAGTCCGGTGCGGCGTCATTGCCGATCCTGTTAACGTGTTCGAGCTGAATGCGGTTCTCGCCCTGGTACACGCCGTTGATCGTGAACCGCACGGCCGCAACGTTTCCGGGCTGGATGACGCCCTTGGCGGACTTGCGCTCGGTGGGCGTCACCCACTTGTCCCACGTCGTGGTGATCTCGTCGAGCATGATGCCCGCCGCGTGTGCGATCATCGGAACCGTTGCGCCCCAGGCGAATATCAGGATGTCGGGGTTTTGCAGCAGCGGGCGGTATTCGGGCGGCTTTCCGATGCCCATCTCGAATTCGTAGTCGCCCTCGTAGTTCGTGTAGTCCAGCAGTTCCGATGCCCGCACCTTGCGGACCTCCGAGCACAGACCCATCAACGTCATCGGGAACAGGTCGTTGGCGAAGCCAGGGTCGATACCGGTGGTGAAGCAGGATGACTCCCCAAGTTCGCAGGCCTCGGTGATGGGCTCGATCCAGTTCGGCGGGTTGAGGTGCATGGTGGGCCACACCCACGGCGTCATGGCCGTCGAGCACACGTCGATGCCTGCCCGCAGGAACCGGGTGATCAGCGCGATGTTGTCGTCGGCGTGCGCCGCGGTGGGTCCGTAATGCACGAGCGCGTCGGGTTTCAGCGCGATCAGCGCGTCGATGTCGTCGGTGGCGGCCAGCCCGAGTTCCTGCCCGAGAGCACAGATTTCGCCGACGTCGCGGCCCACCTTCTCGGGGTTGCTCACCCCGACGCCGACCAGTTCGAACAGGGGGTGCTTGACGATCTCGGCGATCACCATCCTGCCGACGAAACCCGTGCCCCAGACGACGACGCGCTTTGTGTCAGATTCCTTCACGGCCTTCACCATAGGCGGGCTGCCGATCATCAGTGACCGACTTCGCGAGTCGCTGTACCTCCAGTGGGGAATGATTTCCCGGGCATCAGCATTTACCACTGCATGACAGCACCATTGGCGGGACGACGAGCGTTGGTAACTGGCGGGTCACGGGGAATCGGGGCGGAGATCGTCCGGCGACTGGCCGCGGACGGTGCCGCGGTGGCGTTCACGTACGGGGCCTCGGCCGTCGAGGCCGAGAAGCTGGTCGCCGAAGTCGCTGCGGACGGCGGAACCGCGGTCGCGATTCATGCCGACAGCGGTGATCCCGAGCAGGTTGCCAGGTCGGTCGATGACACGGTGTCGAAACTGGGCGGCCTGGATGTGGTGGTCAACAACGCCGGCGTGGCCCATATCGCCGATGCCGAGTCGTTCCCGCTGGAACAGTTCGACCGATCGGTGGCGATCAATGTTCGCGCGGCGTTCGTCGCGATCCAGCGGGCGCTTCCCCATCTCGGGGAGGGCGGGCGCATCATCAACATCGGCAGCATCAACGCCGACCGGGTTCCCGGCCCCGGGCTTTCGGTGTACGCCATGACCAAGGGGGCGATCGCAGGGCTGACCCGCGGGCTGGCCCGCGAGCTCGGACCTCGCGGCATCACGGTCAACAACATCCAGCCCGGCCCCGTCGCCACGGACATGAACCCGGAGGAGGGCGAATTCGCCGATGCCGCGCGGCAGGTGATGGCGCTCGGGCGTTACGGTCAGCCCCGCGACATCGCGAGTGTGGTGAGTTATCTGGCTGGACCAGAAGCGGCGTACGTGACGGGCGCCAACTGGAACGTCGACGGCGGTTTCACGGTCTAGCGCTCACAAGTTGATCGGATCCGGAGGATGGACTGTCTTCGTGGTGTCCCTCAGCACGGCCTTGAATTGCATTGCCCGGTAAGGCCATCCGACGTCAGTGTTCCACTGTGACACCATCAACCCAATGCCGCCCTGGATGTCGAACCGCGAGCCCGGCAGCACATAGCCGCCGTAAAGTTGCGCGACCTGGTTCTTGGAATGATTCTCGGCGTTCCACGCCGACCCCAGCACAGGTGTCTGGAGTTCGGTGGTGTGCATGTTGGCGACGGGTGAGTCCACGACCCGGTACCCCAATGCGTACTTCGACGCCAGGAACCCGCCGAGGATCCATTTGTCTTGTGCCATCCGGCGAAACGTCAGCTCTCCCCAGTTCTCGCCGTCGGGCGTGATCGGGGTCGCCGACTCGCCCCATGCCCAACGCCTATTCGCAAAGCCCCAGCTGACGTATCGCGTCCGCTGGCCGATGTGCTCGGGCCGGACACGCATCAAGATGATGCCCTTGTCGCGTTGAAATCCCGTCGCCACCACATACACCCAGCCGTCGTCGGGCTCGTAGTCCCATGACCAGCACTGGGCGTATCCGCCGTGCAGGTTGGCGGGAAACTTGGCGTCCTCGCCCATATGCGACCAGGAGACGCCGCTGTCGTCGGATCTCCAGATCTCGGTCCAGATGACGTTGCCGAACCCGCGATTGACGATGGCGTGCAAGTAAATCGAGTCGTCGACGCGCAGCAGGTCGGACGGGACGACGGTGCTGATGCCGCCGTGGGTCCAACCGGTGGCTTCGTCATCGTGGACGTAGTGCCAGAGCTGGCGTGCGTAGTTCGGGTCGTCTCCCCCGGCCCGCTCGTAGACGATTTCGTGGTTGGCGTCGCCGGTGCCGATCAGGACGACGGGAGAGCGCCAGTCGCCCTGCCCGACTTTGCGGCCGGAGAAGGTGTCGCCGAAGACCGACACCAGCTTGCCGTTGGGCGCGATGACCGACGCCCCGAGATCGGTGCACGTCATACCCCAGCGCTCCGTGAGCCTCGGGCCGGTCAGGTCGACGACTTTGCCATTCAGCAGCGGGACAGCGGCGATCGCACGGTCACCGGTTCGCACGCGTTGACCGGCGCGCCCGCCTACTGACGAAAACAATCGCGGCATGTTCGAGGCCCTTAGTGACGCCGGCTCGGCCTCAGAAGCAGCGCCGCAGGCCGCCCGGCTCGCAGTAGAGCGGGTACTGCTCTACCGGGATCGGAAGCGGTTCCTTGAACGACAAAGTGAACGGCTGGTCGATCTTGCCCGGCGGCAGACCGCAGACGTCGTTGTGGAAGATGGTGCGGGTACCGGTCATCGCGATGTCGTCGAACCTGATCGTCTCGTTGGTTGGCGCCGAGCTTCCGTCGGGGCACGTCATGCCGTCCCGCGTCTTCGTGGAGAACTGCCACACACCGCCGGCCAGGTTCGCATCACCACCGGTGACGCCGGTCGATCCCGACACGTGCAGCCGACACGCCACCGGCAGCTCTAGCGCTACCCGCAGGTCGCCGACCACCGGCACACACGACGGGTAGACCGTCCAGGTGCCTGCCGGGCCGTCCTTCGGCATGTAGTTGTAGATGCCCTGCATGACCTGATCCGCGTGGGCCGGACCGGCAAACCCCACCGCAGCACAGGCGAGGATGACGGCTGCGGCGAGCCCGCGGATGATTCTCACGCCGCGGATTATCGCAGTGTTCGTGCGGCAAAGTCACGGGTTTGGGCGGCGATGCGTTTCGGGGACCGCCCATAACGGGTAAAGAGCCGCGTGCAGGTTTTGACCCCTGTCAGCATCGTCACGTCACTCGTTATCGCCCTCGCGGGCTGCTCCACTGGCGAGCCGGTGGACCTCGGGGACGAAGCGTCCGGAAATCTCATTGCCGCAATCGCCGGTGAGCCCGATCAGCTCGATCCGCAGAAGACCAGCGCGTACTTCTCGTTCGAGGTGCTCGAGAACGTCTTCGATACCCTCGTCGAGCCCGACGAGAACCTGGAGATGCGACCGGCGCTCGCGGAGTCGTGGGAGGTTAGCTCCGACCAACTCACCTGGACCTTCCATCTGCGCAAGGGCGTCACCTTTCACGACGGAAGCCCGCTGGTCGCCGACGACGTCGTGTACTCGTATCGACGCATCATCGATCAACAGCTCGCCAATGTGGACAAGTTCAGTTCCGTCACCGGCGTCACAGCACCCGATCCCGCCACCGTCAGGATCACGGTCAAGCAGCCAACCCCGAATCTGCTGACCAACCTCGGCGGCTTCAAGGGGATGGCCATTGTGCAGCGCAAGAACGCGGAAACCGGCCAGATCGCCACGCACCCGATCGGCACGGGTCCCTTCGCGTTTGTGAGCCAGAAGAGTGGTGATTCGATCACGCTGAAAGCCAATCCAGGCTATTGGGCTGGGACACCGAAAGTTTCGGGTGTGACGTTCCGGTTCATCTCTCAACCGTCGACCGCACTGTCCGCGTTGCAGGCCGGCGAGATCGACTGGACCGATTCGATTCCGGCCCAGCGGGCGGCACAGCTCAAGGACGACGACTCGCTCACGCTCGCGGTGACGCCGAGCAACGACTATTGGTACTTCGCGCTCAACGAGGCCCGTCCACCGTGGAACGACGTGCGGGTGCGGCAGGCGATCGCCTATGCCATCGACCGCGAGGCCATCGTGCAGGCCACCAGCTACGGCACCGCCGTCGCCAACCAGCTCGCGATACCGAAGGGCAACCCCTGGTACACGCCGTACGACGCGTACCGCCGCGACGTCGACCGGGCGAAAAGCCTGTTGCGCGAGGCAGGGGCAGCGCCGACGAACCTCGACATGCTTGTCACCACCGAGTATCCGGAAACGGTGACCGCGGCCCAGATAGTCGCGGACAACCTCGCATCGATTGGCATCAAGGTGAATATCCGCACTGTCGACTTCGCCACCTGGCTCGACGAACAGAACAGCGGCCACTTCGACATGTTGATGATGGGCTGGCTCGGCAACATCGACCCAGACGATTTCTACTACGCACAGCACCACACCAACGGCACCAGCAACGCGCAGAAGTTCTCAAACGCCGAGGTCGACCGATTGCTGGATGCCGCCCGAATAGAAACCAACCGGAACGCGCGCGCCGACGACTACGGGAAGGCGGCGACGATCATCGCCGATGAGGTGAGCTACATCTATCTGTACAACCCGTCGGTCGTCCAGGCCTGGACGACCGCACTGTCGGGTTATGAGGCGCGCAGAGACTGGGCGATCCGGTTCCGCACCGCGATCCTGGCGCCGGGCGAGACCGCATGACGACGAGTGTCCTCACCCACCCGATCACGCGATTCGTCGCACGCCGGTTGCTCTATTCGCTCGCGGTGCTGATCGGGGTCCTCGTAGTGGTGTTCGCGCTCGTGCACTTGGTGCCCGGCGACCCGGTGCGCATCGCGCTGGGCACCCGCTATACGCCGGAGGCGTACGCCGCGCTGCGGTCCGCCAGCGGGCTCGACCGGCCGCTGATCCAGCAGTTCTTCGGCTACATCGGCTCGGCGCTGACCGGTGACCTCGGCGTCAGCTTCCGCAACGGCGATCCCGTCACCGTCACGCTGTTCGAGCGTCTTCCGGCGACCGTCTCATTGGGCTTGGTGGGCATCGTGATTGCGCTGCTGATCGCGCTGCCCGCCGGTATCTGGTCCGCGCTGCACGAGGGCCGCGCTCTCCGACGCGATCGTCCGTATCACCAGCCAGTTCGGGGTGTCGGTTCCCGATTTCTGGATGGCGATCCTGTTGATCGCGTTATTCGCGTCGACGCTCGGCTGGCTGCCGACGTCGGGTTATCGCCCCCTGTTCGACGATCCCGGCGGGCTGGCTGCGCCACATCGTGCTGCCCGGTCTGACGGTGGGTTTGGTGGCTGCGGCGATCATGACCCGATACGTGCGGTCTGCGGTGCTCGAAGTCGCCTCGATGGGCTATGTCCGGACCGCCACGATCGCAAGGGCCTTCCTCCGCGCGTCGTCACCTTCCGCCATACCGTTCGCAACGCGCTGGTGCCCGTGCTGACTATCACCGGCATCCAGCTCGCGACGATCCTCGGCGGCGTGATCGTCGTCGAAGTCGTGTTCGCGTGGCCCGGAGTGGGCCGCCTTGTGTACAACGCCGTCGCCGCCCGCGACTATCCGGTGCTCCAGGGCGCCGTGCTGCTCATCGCCGCCCTCTTCCTGCTCATCAACCTCATCGTGGACGTGCTGTACGCGGTGGTCGATCCAAGGATCCGGCTCGCATGACAACAACCACCGACGAGTCGGCACGGGTTGCGTCGTGGCGATTGCTGCTGCGCAATCCGGTGACCGTGGTGAGCGCAGTGGTGCTCGCCGTCATCGTGCTCGTCGCGGTGACCGCGAATTGGATTGCCCCGTTTGAAGTCAACGACGTCGATGTCCCGAACGCGTTGCGGCCGCCCAGCGGCGCGCATTGGTTCGGCACCGACGAGTTGGGCCGTGACGTGCTCTCCCGCGTGCTGGTGGCCATCGGAGCGTCCATGCGGGTGGCGGTCGTCAGTGTCGCCTTTGCCGTTGTCGTCGGCGTGACCATCGGTGTTCTCGCCGGCTACCGCGGCGGCTGGGTCGACACGATCGTCATGCGCATCGTCGACGTCATGTTCGCCTTTCCCGTGCTGCTGCTCGCGTTGGCCGTCGTCGCCATACTGGGCCCGGGCGTGACCACAACGATTCTGGCGATCGGCATCGTCTACACACCGATTTTCGCGCGGGTGGCCCGGGCGAGCACATTGAGCGTGCGCGTCGAACCGTTCGTCCAAGTTTCCCGCGCGATGGGCACCGGACACCTCTATATCCTTGGCCGCCACATTCTTCCGAACATCGCTGGACCGCTGATCGTGCAGTCATCGCTTTCGCTCGCATTCGCGATCCTGTCGGAGGCCGCCCTGTCGTTCCTCGGGCTGGGTATCCAACCACCCGAACCGTCACTGGGGCGGATGATCTTCGACTCCCAGGGATTCGTGACGCTGGCATGGTGGATGGCGGTGTTCCCTGGCGCGGCGATCTTCGTCATCGTCCTGTCTTTCAATCTGGCGGGCGACGGTCTGCGCGACGTGCTGGATCCCAAGCAGCGCACCATGATCGAGGCTCGGGGGCAACGATGACCGATCCCGTACTGTCCGTGCGCGACCTCGGCGTACGTATCGGCCGACGAGAAATCCTGCGCGGCGTGTCGATTGACGTCCAGCGTGACGAGACGCTGGGAATCGTCGGCGAATCCGGATCGGGCAAGTCGATGACCGTGCTTGCGGCGACGGGCCTGTTGGATGCGCCGGGCGCCATGGTCACGGGCACCAGCACGCTGACGGGCGCTTCGGGCCCAACCGAACTCGTCGGCGCCTCCCCCAGGCTCCTGCGCAGCGTGCACGGCGGCCGGATCGGCTTCGTGTTCCAAGACCCAGGAACTTCACTCAACCCGTTACTCACCCTCGAGCGGCAGATCACGGAATCGCTTGAGACACATCGAAACATGACAAGGAGGCAGGCAAGCGGCCGAGCGCTCGAACTACTCGAAGCGGTCGGGCTGCCGGATCCACAAACCCGTATTCACGCCTATCCGCACCAACTCTCGGGAGGGCAGCGTCAGCGCGTGATGATCGCGATCGGGTTGGCCTGCGGCCCCGAGCTGCTGATCGCCGACGAGCCGACGACCTCGCTGGACGTCACGACACAGGCCCAGATCATCGATCTGGTCCGCAATCTGCAGCGCGACTTCGGTACCGCGGTGGTCTGGATCAGCCACGATCTCGGTGTCATCGGACAGGTCGCCGACGACGTGACCGTGTTGCAGAACGGCGAAGCAGTCGAGCAGGCGCCGATCGCGGATATCTTTGACGCGCCGCAGAATCCGTACACGCGTGAGCTGCTTCAGGCACGCCCGCTAATCGGACGGTCCGCGCCAGCGCCGGCCGCCGATGACGCCGCGGTGCTGCTGCGCGTCGACGGACTCGATGTTCGGTTCGCGGTGAGCACACCGGTGGGAAGATCGACCGTACATGCGGTGAAAGACCTTTCGTTCGCAGTTCGGCGGGGCACGACGCTGGGCCTGGTGGGTGAATCGGGATCCGGCAAGTCGACGGTCGCGGCGGCGCTGACCGGATTGGTCAAGCCCGACGCGGGTACCGCCGTGATGGACGGAAACGATGTGCTTGGCGCTCGCGGCGGCGCCCAGAAAGCGCTTCGCCGCAGGATCGGCCTTGTCTCCCAGGACCCGTTCTCATCCCTGAACCCACGAAACAGCGTGGGTACGGCTGTCGCCGAGCCTCTGCGGGTGCATCGCCTCGCGAAGGGCAAACGCGGCCGCGAGGCCCGGGTGGCGGCGTTGCTCGAACTCGTCAGCCTTCCAACGTCGTTCGCTTCTCGATACCCGCACGAACTCTCGGGCGGTCAGCGGCAGCGCGTGAGCATTGCCCGCGCGCTGGCAGCCCAGCCAGAACTGCTGATCCTCGACGAAGCGACTGCGTCGTTGGATGTTTCGGTGCAGGCACGTGTCCTCGACTTGCTTGCCGAACTGCAGCGCGAGTTCGGGCTCACGTATCTGTTCATCGGCCATGACTTGGCGGTTATCCAACAGATGAGCCACGAGGTGTTGGTCATGCGCGACGGTGCGGCGGTTGAGTACCGGCCGGCAGCGGAGTTGTTCGCCGAACCCGAACACGACTACACCCGCGCCTTGTTGGCGGCGGTCCCGCCCGCGCGACCGCGCGCCGCTGTCTGAGCCCTCGCAGGGCCCATGAGAGGGTCTTGCCATGACACAACTGGATGGCAAAGTCGCGCTGGTCACGGGTGCGTCGGCGGGACTGGGCGCCGCGACCGCGAAACTGTTCGCCGAACGGGGCGCCTCCGTGTTCGGGATAGCGCGCGACGCCGACAGGATGGCCGAGGTGTTCGCCGAGGTGCCGGGCGGCAAGTACTCGTCGGTGGACATCTCCGATCGGGCGGCGTGCACACAGGCCGTGGCGGACTGTGTCGCCGAGTTCGGCCGCCTCGACGTCCTGGCCAACATCGCCGGCTTCCATCAGATGCGCCACACGCCCACGATGACCGACGAGGAGTGGGACAAGGACCTCGCCGTGAACCTAAACGGGCCGTTCTACCTATGCCGCGCCGCACTTCCGCACTTGCTGGCGACCGGCGGCAACATCGTCAACGTCGCGTCGATCGCGGGTGTGGAGGGCGAGGTCTACTCGGCTGGGTATTGCGCGGCCAAGCACGGGCTGATCGGGCTGACCCGCGCGTTGGCCATCGAGTTCACGAAGGAGAAGTTGCGCGTCAACGCGGTGTGCCCAGGCGGCATGCCGACCGCGCAGTCGACGGAGTTCCAGGCGCCGGAGAACGCCGACTGGGACCTGATCCTGCGCATCGCCTCGCCCCGCGGATTCATGGAGACGGTCGACGTGGCCAAGGCGATCGCGTTCCTGGCAAGTGACGACGCGACGGCCATCCATGGCGCGGTCTACCGCGTCGACAACGGCAAGGGCGCCGACTGACGGTCATCGGTGCCGATTACGGCCCGTCGGCGAGTACGGCGTCGGGTCAGCCCGAACGGCTCCGGGCTGCCGACTCGGCGCCCAGCGCGTCCGCCAGGCAGGCGAGGTAGAGGGCGAGCCAGTGCCGGCGGTCGGACGTGGGCCAGCCGGTGTGCTTCGAGATCCGCCCGAGGCGGTAGACGAGGGTGTTGCGGTGGATGGTGAGTGCGGCCGCGGCGTCCACCAGGACGAACCCGCTCTCCACCCAGGCGATCACCGTGGCCCGGGTCGAGGCCCAGTCGCCCGAGGACCTCAGGTCGCCCAGGGTCTCGGTGGTAATCCGGGCCCGGGCAGCGGGAGGCACCGACAAGATGAGCTGCTCTGCCCGGAGGTCGGCAATGTCGTGGGGCGAGGGCTGTCCGTTGGAGGAGCCGACGCGAAGCGCCATCAGCGCCTCGGAGTAGGACGTCGCGATCCCACGCTCGTCCGGCGCGACTCCGCCCACTCCCACCCGACAGGTTGCGCCGACGAGGTCGTGGATGCGCCCGGTCAGGTCGAGGAGATCGTCTCGACCCAGCGGCGGTCGCCCGTCGTGCTGGCTTCGCAGCACGACGTACATCGAGGACGACAGTCCGCAGGACAAGTCCTGCGGACCCTGGAAGGCCTCACGGACGAGCCGCAGCGCCGAGGAGCCCGCAGTGCCCAGACCCGTGGGCGCCATGACCTCGATCACGATGGCCTGCCTGGGCAGGCCCAGGTCGAAGCCGAAGTCGCGGGCGCGGGTCAGCAGGTCGGCGGGGACGTCGGCGTCGTAGGTCAGCAGGTCTCGCAGCAGGGACTCCAGCACCCTCTCGCGGGTCATCCTGGTGCGCAGCAGCACAGCTTCCTCGAGCAGGATCTCCGTCTGCCGCTTGACGACCAGTCCGAACCTCCGGGCCTGGGCCGGACTGCCGGTGATCCCGACCGTCCCCACCGCGGCGCCCTCGTGCACGATCGGCAACGTCATCCCGGGGCGCACACCGATGAGCCGACGCGCCTCTTCGGCCGTGTGCGCTGCGGCACTCTGCGTCTCCACCACCTCGATCGACGCCTCGTGGAAGGTGCCCACACGGGACTCGTCTCCGCTGCCGATCACGATGCCGTCGGCGTCGGTGATGATGATGTTGAGGCCGATGATGGCGCTCGTGTCGCCTGCGATCTCCTGGGCAAGCGCGGGCGTCAGGAATGCCGACCCTGCGGCGGCGGTCACTGGCACTGACATGTACGAACAATACCAATTCGGCACCTGATGAACGGAATATATTCGTACGGATCGTCTGATGCTTGCCCCGCTCAGCGGTCTTAGACTCTGCGCTCAACCCCTCCACGAGAAGGTGACCCGATGCGCTTGAACAGTCTCTCCCGACGAGTCGGTCTCGGTCTGGCCAGCGGCGTCTGCATCGCCGCGTTGGTGGCCTGCGGGGGAGGTGCTGTCTCCCCCGAGGCGGCAGGTCTGGACACGATCGAGCCCGGTGTCATCCTGGTCGCGGTGCAACCGTACGCGCCGTACACCACGCTCAAAGCAGACAAGCTCAGCGGACTCGACAGCGACATCCTGAACGCCGCCGCGGAGAACCTCGGTCTCAAGGTCCAGCCGCAACTGACCGACTTCAACGGCATGCTCGGAGGCGTCCAGTCCCGCCGCGTCGACGTCGCCATCGGCGGCATCGCATGGTCCGAGGCCCGACAGAAAGAGGGCCTGTTCACCGACCCCGCCTACTACTCGCCGCCAGCCATGGCCGTGCACGGGTCCGAGAAGTACAGCACCATCACCGACCTGGAGGGCAAGGATCTCGGCACGGTCACCGGGTACGTGTGGGTCAAGGCGATCCAGGAGATTCCGGGCGCGGAGTTGCACGCCTACCCCGACGCGAACGGCGTGTTAAACGACCTGTCGTCCGGGCGGATCCAGGCGGGCTTCCTTGACCCGTTGATCATCATCGACGCCAAGGCCAAGCGTCCCGACTTCGACTTCACGACGCAGTACCTCACCCCGCCGACGGCGGATCAGATCAAGGCCGTGCCGGCCCTGGAGTACCTCGCCCCGTACCAGGTGAGCTTCTACGTTGCCAAGCAGGAGCCCAAGCTCGAGGCTGCACTCTCAAAGGAGATCGACGCGATGTACCAGAACGGCAAGCTGGCCGAGCTCATCAAGAAGTACGGCGGGGATCCCGAGCAGTTCCTCGTGCCCACGCCGGAGATCTCGAAGGCCCGTCAGGGCGTCGACCGTGCGGCAAACTGGACCGCCCCGGAGTCGACGTCATGAAGGTCCAGTGGGGTCTCTACACATCGGATCTGTTCTCCGCGCTGCTGAAGACGTTGGAGTACACGGTCCTGGGATTCGTCGGTGCCGTGTTGCTCGGACTGGCCCTGGCGCTGATGCGGCGAAGTCAGACCCGAGTCGTTCGCCTCCCGGCGGGGATCTACACCGAGCTGTTCAAGAACATCCCGTTGCTCGCCATCATCTTCATCACTTACTTCGGCCTGGGGTCGATCGGCCTGCGCCTGAGTGCGCTGGCTGCCGGCTCGCTCAGTCTGGTGATCTTCTACGCGGCCTATCTGTCAGAAATCTTCCGCGCGGCCCTCGGCGGGGTGCCGCCCGGCCAGCAGGAGGGTGCTCAGGCGCTCGGCATGAGCCGAATGCGCTCGTTCCGCCAGGTGATCATGCCGCAGGCGCTGCGGCTGGCCCTGCCAGGGACGGCGACGATGGGGGTCGACCTCCTCAAATCGACCTCATTACTGGTGACGATCGCCGCCGGCGAGCTGATGAGCCAGGCGCAGCTCATCGCCTCGGAGACGTTCAGAGCGATGGAGGTCTACCTGGTGATCGCCGCGATCTACTTCGCCGTGTGCTATCCGGTGTCGCAGCTGCTGCTGCTGCTCGAACGCAAGGTGCGCGCCGGAACGCCCCTGACGCTCGCGCGTCGCCGCCGGGTCCGCAAGACCAGGGCACTGCTCGCGGCAGGTGCGGTCGCATGAGCGCACTCATCGAGATCCGCAACCTGAGCAAGTCGTTCGGCCCGGCGACGGTGCTGCACTCCGTCGATGTCGACGTCCAAGCGGGCGAGATACTCACCATCCTGGGCCAGAGTGGTGGCGGCAAGAGCACTCTGCTTCGCTGCATCAATCTGCTCGAGATCCCGAGCGGGGGCGACATCACGATCGCGGGAGAGCCGGTCGTCTCGGACGGTCAAGTGGTAGTCAAGGATCTCGCCCGGCTGCGGCAGAAGGTCGGGATGGTCTTCCAGAGGTTCAACCTGTTTCCTCACCTCACTGCCATCGAGAACGTCATCCTCGCGCAGACGAAGGCTGCGGGCATCTCCGAGGACCAGGCTATCGAGACCGCCGTACGCCTCATCCGTCGAGTTGGTCTCGCTCACCGCGCGATGGCCTTCCCCGACCAGATGTCCGGCGGCGAGCAGCAGCGGGTCGCGATCGCACGGGCGCTTGCCCTGAATCCGAAGGCTCTGCTCTTCGACGAGCCGACCTCGGCACTCGACCCGGAATCGACTCGCGAGGTGCTGACGGTGATGCGCGAACTTGCCGAGGGTGGCATGACGATGGTCATCGTCACCCACGAGGTGCCGTTCGCTCAGCAGATCTCCGACCAGGTGGTGTTCATCGACGCCGGCTACATCGTCGAGCGGGGTACGCCCAGCGAGGTGATCGGCGCGCCCCGGGAGGTGCGGACCCAGGCGTTTCTCAACGCCAGCAGCGGCGCGTGATGAGTGCCGATACAACTGTTGTAGTCGGCGGCGGGATCGTCGGGCTGGCCTGTGCCTACGAGCTGGCGTCTGCGGGCCAGGAGGTCCACGTGGTCGACCGGTCGACGATCGGGACGGGCTCGTCGGTAGGCAACGCCGGCTGGGTGACCCAGAGCCACTGCTTCCCGGTGCCCTCCCCGGGCTCGGTTCGCGCGGCGCTCCGGTCCGTGGGGCGGTCGGACTCGCCGCTCTACGTGCGGCCGTCGCTCTCGCCGCGGTTCCTGCGCTGGCTCTACGAGTTCCGCAGGTTCTGCGGCAGGGCCGCCTTCGCCAGGGGAGCGGCCGCGTTGGCGAGCCTCGGCGAGCAGGCCGTCGCGCAGTACGAGAAGTGGCAGGGCGACGGGATCGAAACGACCCTGACTCGTCCCGGGTTGGTCCATGCCTTCCTCGACGAGGGTGAGGCCGCTCGTACGCTCGCACTTCAACGCTCCGTCGCCGGCGGGAGGTTCGCCGTCCCGGAACAGCCGCTGACCGGTTCGGAGATCACCAGCCTCGAGCCGGCGCTGCTGGGCACTGGGGTGCGCGCCGCCTACCTGGTCGAGGACGAAGGCCTGGTCGACCCGTCGTCGCTACTCGAGTCTCTGCTCGCGCGGCTGAGGTCGCTCAACGTCGCGGTGACCGAGCGCACCGGTGTCTCGGGCTTCGTCGTCGAGCGTGGCCGCGTGCGAGCCGCTGTGGTGGACGGCCGGCCGCTCGACTGCTCACGGGTGGTTGTCGCCAGCGGCACCTGGTCGGCGGACGTGCTGGCCCTGCTCGGTGTCTCGGTGCGGATGCAGGCAGGGAAGGGCTACAGCTTCTCCGTGGACCTTCCTGTGGCGCCGCGGCGCCCCCTCTACCTTGGTGACAAGCACGTGGCGGTGTCGCCGCTGGGCTCGTCGACGAGGATCGCGGGCACGATGGAGTTCTCCGGCAACAACCTCCGGCTGGACTGGCGCAGGGTCGAGGCGATCGCAACCGCGAGCCGGCACTACCTCGGCGACTGGTTCGGCAACCAAGACGAGCTCATCGGGCGGATCGGCAGCCCGTGGGTGGGCGGGCGGCCGATGGTCCCCGACGGTCTGCCGCTGATCGACCGCCTGCCCAACGTCGACAACGCGTATGTCGCCACGGCGCACGGGATGCTCGGCGTGACGTTGGCCCCGACGACGGCATCGGCGCTGGCCGACATGGTCCTCAGCGGCCGTAAGCCACCGGTGCTTGAGCCCTTCGGTTTCGACCCTGCCCGCCGGCTCGTGGGCTGAGCACACCGCCGGTCGCCGAGCTGGCAGCGGGCAGATGCGTTGTGCTGCACCATCCGTCGCCCGACGGCGCCGAGCACCTGCGGTATCGGCGAAAGTGGCTCGGGCGTGGCCGCTTTGGCGGCTTCCCCGTGCTGCGGCAGACGATTGTGGCTTGGTGCGAATGTGGCTTCAACCTCATCCCGGTTGACCGCACGCGACGTCCGGGAGCCCGCGGTGGCAATCGCGCTATATCTGGCGCGCCTCGTCAGCGACTGACGTTTGCCGGAATGTCACGTGCCGGGATCGGTGACCCCGGTCACTCGGCAAGGGAATTCGCGCCGTTCCGAGGCGTACATGTAGTCGGTTGCTGCCAACCAGCGATCAATTACTGCCAGCGGAATTAAACCTCTGACCTCGGCGTTAACAAAGACATAACCGAGAAGGACACATCCTCACCGGCACACAGATCGTCCGAACCGAGACTTAGCGCCACGGCTCGAACAAAGAAGAGAAGGACAGAGCAATGAAGAAGTTCGGATTTGCCACCATCATCGCCAGCGGCCTGGCTGCCGCGGTGCTCGGCCTGGCCGGACCGGCCCAGGCCGACATCGGCCACCACGGGTGGATCAATGACATCCAGCCTCAGGTGACGGTCCCGCAGGTCGACACCAGCGTGCACCAGAGCCGCTGACACAAATCCATACGAAGAGGGGCACCCACAGCGGGTGCCCCTCTTTCGTTGTGCGCTCTCCTTAGTGTTGCGGCCGGCGACGTCCCAGCAACAGGGCGAGCGCGATGGCACCGAAGCCCAGTGCCACCGTCACCCCTGCGGCGACGTACAGGAAGATGTCGCGTCCGCTCATGCCGGACGATGTCTCGTCCGAGGCCAGCCTCAGCTGGTAGTCACCGGGCAGCGGAGCCTCCTGCGGATCGTCCAGGCCTGGGTACTGCTGGGTCTTGTGGACCTCGAATTGCCGTTCGCCGCTTGCCGTCTGCGTCCACACGCCCCATGCGGGAGTCGCACCGTCGAGCAACACCTTGCGCTCGCCGAAGCGGGCATCGTCGCCGACGTCGACGATGCGCCGAACCCGGAACGGCTCATACCTGGCGTTCGAGTAGTTCACCAGAACGGGGACGTTGTCGTAACGCAACACCGGCGGCGGAGGCGGCGGTAGCGGCAGCCCGAACGCAGGCACATAGCCGCCACCGAAGAAGCTGCCGACAGCCACGTTTACCGCCGTCTGGACCGCCGCGTTGACCAGGTTGGCCGCGGTGTCGACGACAGCGGTGAAGCTGTACGCCGCGAACTGGGCGACATCGAGGACGGCCCGCGCCAAAGGCGGGATCCACACGATCCGAGGGCGGTTGTCATAGATGTAGACGATCCGCACCCTCTCGTGATACGGATTCAGGATGATCGGCCGGTAGTACTCGTCGTACTGCACCCAGTCCGGACTCCACTGACGGATATCGCGGTCCCGGACACGCTCGCTCGCCAGGCGAGCATCGACCTTTGCGCTGGCGTCTATACCGAGCGGGCCTTTGACACCCAGGTCAAGGCCGATCGAGCTCGCGACGGCGTCAACGTCCTGCTTCGGAGCCGGATCCGCCTTCACCTCAACGGGTTTCGCGTTGCTGGCGAGCTCGACGTCCTCCTTGGGCGCCTGCAGGGTCTGCGGTTCAGACGTCTCGATGACCTTCGCCGCCTGCGAGACAGAGACGGTCGGGCCGCCCGTCGTCGTCACCGCGGAGGAACCCTGAGAGGCACTGACCTTTGGCTCACTCGCCTTTGACTCACTGCTAGGCGTCGCCGACGCGCTCGACGGAGTCGCCGGAGCACTGCTCGGCGGCGACACGTCGTCTGATGCCGAGCTCGGCGGGACCAGGGCAGCCGACGGGGGCACCGACCCGACCGACGCTGTTGCGGTAGCGCTGCCGGCAGGGGAGGAGACGGACGGCGACTGCGTCGCCGGGCTCTGCGCGGTCGCTGTCGAAGTCACCGACGACGGCTCTGAGGTCGGCGGGGCGACGACGCGCGGTGCCGGTGACTCGATCTTCGTCACGGGCGGGTTCACCGTTGTTGTCGGCGACGCAGGTGCGACGGCCGTGACGACCGGCGCGGTAGTCGACTGCGTGACCGGTGGGGCCGGTGGTTCAACCGCCTGCTGCGTCTGCGGTGGTGACTCGATGCTCGGGGCCGCAGGCAGCGGGGCCGGCGCCTTCGACGGCGGCGCCTCGTGCGACGGTGCTTCGACCTCTTCCGGAGCCTGCACCTCCACCTTCGGCTCCGGAGCCGGAGCCGTCGTGGTGACCACCTGATCGGTGTCCGGCTTGGCGAACGCCGGCGCGACTCCTCCCGTGAGCGCTGTGAGTGAGATCACGACTCCCGACGCCAGGACGGCGACAACGCTTCGCTTAGAGCAGATTTCAAACGGTGCACTCATCTGTGCATCGACTCCTCTTACCTCAAAGGAGCATGGCGATTTCATCCGCCGTTGCTGCCATGCGCGGCCAACTCCCCCAACGCTGGGCCTGTTCCAGCAGCTGCCGCGGCTCTGGTGGTTCATCGCTGGTTCGGCGAATCTGTTACAGCCGCAAACCGGCGAGAGCATGCTTGACGGAGAGGCCAATATTCTTGCCGCGGATCAGGAGGACCGCGATGTCACTCGGGATTCGAATGCTCGGTGCGGGGCTTCTTAGCGCCGCGGTATCGCTTGCCATTGCACCCGTCGCGACCGCCGAGCCGGTGTGGCCGGTAGCGGGCGCCGAGTCGGCCAGTGCGACCATCGACGACCTCGAAGCCCAGGGGTACGACGTTCAGATCAACTGGGTGAGCGGAGTCAGCTCGGTGCCGCTGTCGTGGTGCAAGGTCACCGCGATCCATAACCCAAACCACTCCCCGCCCAGTGAGAACACCTTCGAGACGGTCTACGTCGACGTCTCGTGTCCAAACCAAGATGACGACTGGGGCTGGGGCGGTATCGGCGTCGGTGTCGGCTTCTGATCGCGACTCAGATTCTGGTCAACGTGAAAAAGACCGGCTGCGAGTAACCCGGCGCGAGTCCCCATTGACACCCCGTTGCGGGATTGGTGGTGAGCATGGTGCCCTCTTGCCGGGGTGCGTCGACCTTGAAGGTGACGGTTCCTGGTGCGATGCCGTCGTTGTTGCATTTGGTCCCGTCCGGGAGGTTCACCTCGAATCTCCAGACGTCGCCGAACGAATGGGCATCCGCGCTCCAGCCGCTGCTGTCCGCGATGTGGGCGCAGTCGGGTCCGCATGGTGTGACGACCCAGGTGGAGCGCAGACCGGGTCCGTTCGGGATGAAGGTGCCGCTGAAATCGTCGGCAGCCTGGGAGGGGCCTGCGAAGCCGACGGCGGCGCCGGCGAAGATGACGGCTGCTGCAATGCCTGCGGTGACGTTCATGCTGCCTCCCGGTTGCTGGCGGCGACCCCCGTCGGAACGTAGCTCGAAAGGTTGGCCACCGCGCCCGAAACCCATTATTTGCCAGCAACACCGATCAGTCAGCCCCAATTTTGGCGAGCGTGTTGCGAGGCCAGCCCGCCGAGCGCTGCGTCGGCCCGCGCAATAGTATTGAGCCAAGCTAATGGTTGGGTCGTTGAGGTGGTGACGGAAACGTGCGGATCGCTTGGTTGACTGGTGTTGCGGCAGTTTCGATGGTGCTGGGCCTGCTGGCCGGGGTGCCGTCGGCATCGGCCGACCCACCGTCCGCAGGGGGCGGCGGGTGCCCCGACGTCGAGGTCGTCTTCGCGCGCGGCACGACCGAGGCTCCCGGCGTCGGCGGGATCGGGCAGGCGTTCGTCGACTCACTGCAATCCCAGATAGGTCAGAAATCCCTGTGGACCCATGCCGTTGATTACCCGGCTGATATGGGGTTGTGTTTTGTCATCCCTGAAGGGGCGGGGCTCTGTCAACAGGTTAGCGACCTGCGGTTTTGCTGGCTTTCGGCTTGCATGCGGGCAGCGCCGGGTTGAAGGGCCGGGGTCAAGACGGAGCGCCCGCAGCGTAGCGAGGACGTACGGTCTTGACGCTGGGCCGGCCCGGCGCATGCTGTCGGCGGATGCCGGAAGATCAGCGAGGCGGGATTTTGTGTGGTTGTGGGCCTTCTCCAAGCCGTGATGGCGCAGATACGTTGGGGCAAGGCCGGATTGGTCCGGCTGCCGGTCATCCCTTCGCCCAGCGGGTGTGGGCATGGAGTGGTGCGGTGGCAACACGCGGGGTCAATCAAGCGGACGACCACGCCGATGGTTCGGGGGTCAGACAAAACGGCGGCCGCGCGCGGGTTGCGTCCGGACTGCTCACGCCGCCCTGGTGTGGTCGAGCGCGCGGATGTGGCCGTCGCGCAGCCCGTAGTAGACGAGGGTGAGCAGTTTGCGTGCCGCAGCAACTTTGGCGATGTTTTTGCCGCGGCGGGCCTCGATGCGTTGTTTATCGGCCGAGATCTTGGGTGTCGTCGGGTGCCGCTGCACCGCCTCGATCGCCGCCCAGCGCACCGCTTTCGAGCCTTGTTTGGTGATGTGTCCGCGGTGCACGACGGTGTCGGACTCGCGGTGTGTGGGGGTCAGCCCGGCCCATGAGCACAGCTGCGCGGGGCCGGCGAAGCGGTGCACGTCACCGATCTCGGCGACGAACACCGCCGCCAGCGTCGGTCCGATGCCGGGCACCTGCTGGATCGCTTGATAGCCGCGGTGGGCGTCCAGCCGTTCGGCGATCATCGCGGCGAAACGCGCCTCGTGGCTGTCGAGGATGTCGATGAGTTCCAGCAGCGAGCGGATCCGCTCAGCGTAGGCCGGGCCCAGTGGCACCTTCGCCAGCCGTTGCCGACCGGTGATTCCGAACAGGTCCGACACCGCGATCAACACCCCGGCTTTGGCCAGCACGGCATGGATCTGGGCCTTCAGTCCGGATCGGATCGCGACCAGCTTGGCTCGGTAGCGCACCAACTCCCGCAATTCGCGCGTCTGGGGTGGGGCGATCCACGCCTCGGGCAGCCGACCCATCCGCAGCAGATCGGCCAGATCGGCGGCGTCGCGCACGTCGTTTTTCACCCGCCGGTATCGGAACCCTTTGACTCCCAACGGATGCGCCAAATGCACCCGCGCTCCGCAGGCTTGCAGCACGTCGACCGCCCAATACCAGCCATACGTCGCTTCGAGCACCACCTCGGGCTCGACACCAGCCTGCTCGAGCTGCAGTTCCAGCGCGACCGGATCGTTGACGATCCGCACCGCCGAGAGCTGCTCACCGGATTCGGACTGACGCACGATCACCGACCGCTGCCGATGCAGATCGATCCCGACAAACTGCCTGCCGTCATACTCGTCCATAGGGGCCTCCCGTGATTCGTGGAAAGTGAGCACCCCCAGCATCCGCCGGGAACGTCACGAGGAGCGGAGGCCCCGCCCCTTCATCACATCAAGTGGCAGGGTGAAGCGGCGGCCGTAACCGTCGTTGCGGCCGCCGCTTCGTTGACCGGATGAAGGACCTTGGTGGGCGTCGAGCGTGTCGTGTCGACGCGTGTCAGTCTGACATGCGCGGGTTGGTTACCGCAGGACGGGACTTTCGAGTCGGAGTGGGCCGCTGGTCTAGAGATCGAGCGTGATCAGTTGCGCTGCAACATGATTGCTCATAGCCGGGTCGCGGGTCACTCCCAGACGCTTGCCGCCGCCACCGAGGTGTGGTTCATCCGGACAGTTGTGGGGGTGTTAGTCGTCGATGACCGCCAATGACCAGCACCAGCCGGCGAGTTCCCGGGCGATTGCGGCGTTGGCGACCACCGGCCGTTTCTTGCGGGCGTCGAAACGGGCCCAGCGGTCGTGCAGGCGCCGATTCGCCGCCTGGCCCCGCGCTCGAGCGGCTGGGCACGCTGCGTCCCAGCGTCGCCGCAGATCGGGTCCGGGCCGGTACCGGGGTCGGTGATGCCAGGCCGCCTCGACGAGCAGTCGGCGGGCGTGACCGTTGCCGGTCTTGGTCAGTCCGCCCTGGCAGCGGGTGGCCCCCGACGAATTCTCGGTGGGCACCAAGCCCAGATAGGCGCCGATCGACCGGCCATCCAACCGGTGCCAGTCGCCGATCTCGGTGGCCAACCCGAACGCGGTAAGCGTGGCGATGCCTCGCACGCATCCCAGCCGGGTCACCACCGGGGTGAACACCGAATCAGCGGCCATGGCCGTGATCGCGTCGTCGAGGCGCTCGCGGCGATCCAGGGTGGCCAGCATGGCATCGAAAGCGGTGTCGTAGGCCAGCTGCAATCCGGGGGTGTCGAAGCAGTGGCTGCGCAGCCATTGTTCGTGGCGCGTTGTCCACGCTTGCCCGCCGTAGTAGACGATCCCCTGACGCAGAAGCAGTTTCGAGAGTCGATGCCGAGCCGACATCAGATCCCCGCGGCAATCCTCCCGCGCTCGGACCAAGTCGCGGGCGGCTTCTTGCTCCACCGAGGGAACCCTCACCGCCACGATCTCGCCCAGATGCAATAACCGGGCCAGATGCGCCGCGTCACGAGCATCGGTCTTGACCCGATCCCCCGCCGGGCGTTGCAACTTCGAGGGCGCCGCCACCAGACATTCGATCCCGGCAGCATCCAGAGCGCGGGCCAACCCGAACCCCGTCGGGCCAGCCTCATAGGTAACCATTACCGGAGACGGCAGCGACCCGATCCATTCCACGATCTCTCGGTGATCCGGAGTCAACCGACGCTGAAACACCTCGCCGGTCGAGCGGTCCAATCCACAACCGACCACTGAACGTGCGTGCACGTCCAACCCGACACTCGTAACATGATTCTGCACTGGGGCCTCCCACATCTTGTGGCTCTACCGGCCAGGACCACCCTGTCGGCAACCCACGTTCACATGTGAGCGAGGCCCCAGCCTGCCCATATCGTCTAGTACCGATTGGCCGACCGCTGCTCAAGGGGTGATCGACGCGGCCGGCCGGATCCGCGAAATGGCCGCGAAGTGTCCCAGTACCAAGATGGTGCTTGCCGGATACTCCCAAGGGGCGGCCGTGATGGGTTACGTCACGGCGGCCGCGATACCAGCGGGCTACTCGGTGCCGCCTGGCATCACCGGGCCCATGCCACCCGAAGTCGCCAACCATGTCGCCGCGGTTGCGCTCTTCGGAGAGCCATCGAGCAGATTCTTGAACAGGATCGACGCGCCACCGATCGCCATCGGCCCCCTCTACGCCGCGAAAACCATCCAGCAGTGCATTCCCGACGACCCGGTCTGCTCCAACGACGGGAGCAACCTAGCCGCGCACGGTGAGTACGTGGCGAACGGCATGGTTGATCAAGCCGCGAATTTCGCCGCGCGCAGCGTCTTGACGCCACCCATACCGCAGCCGGCGGGACCGCCACCGGGTCCACCGCTGTCGGCCGTTACGGTGCCGGCGGCTCTTCAGATCGACGGCTAACTCGGCGCGGCAACGACTTTCGTCGTTGCTACTCAAACCTGCTTGAGGGTCAGTACCGTACGAGCACATGGCCGATGTGACGTTTGAGAAGGACATCACAGGCCTTGTGGTGATCGATCCGTACAACGACTTTATTTCCGAGGGTGGAAAAGTATGGGATCGCCTGAAGGGTGTCGCTGAGGCCAACGCGTGCGTCCCGCACATGTTGGATGTCCTCAATGCCGCCCGACGCGCAGGCATTCGAGTCTTCTATGCGCTGCATCACCGTTACCGCCCCGGCGATTACGAAACCTGGAAGTCCATCGCCCCGATTCAGAGGGCGGCGTGGTCGCGGAAGACGTTTGAATACGGCACCTGGGGCGGTGAGCTACGCACCGAGTTCGAGCCTCAACCGGGCGATGTTGTGGCCCAGGAACATTGGTGCTCCAGCGGTTTCGCCAACACCGATCTCGACCTGCAACTCAAGAAGCACGGCATCCACAGGTTCATCGTCGTGGGGCTCATCGCACACACCTGCGTGGAGGCAACCGTTCGATTCGCCGCTGAGCTTGGCTACGAGGTCACGATGGTGAGGGACGCGACGGCAGACTACTCGGGCGACGAGATGCACGCCGCTCTCGACATCAACATTCCGAATTACGCGACGGCCGTGGTGACGACAGCTGAAGTGGTGCAGGCGATCTCTTTCGTTGAATCAACTAGAGAGTGACGCAGCCAGCCCGCCAAGGCCTGCGCCACAGCCTCATCGACGGCAGTCACACCCGAACCCTCGTTCAACTCGGAAGGGCCGAGCTGCCGTTCACCGTCTCGAAATAGAGAATGGGCCCGCGAGCGGCGTTCCCCGCGTTCGCCGCTCGCGGCCCAGTCTCATGCGGTTGTGCTCTGGACCCTCACGTAGAGGTGGTGGAAGCCGGCGAATCCGCCGAACAGAGCGCCGGTCTCAAGCACCGTGACGCTGGTCAACTCGTCTGGGTGCGACGGTAGGGGCGTCGGCAGATTCGCGAGCGCATCGGCGAAAGCCTCATCGAAGGATAGCCTCGACGACATTCCGGAGGCCTCGTTGACTGGCGCGGTCAGCCCCTGCCGATTGGGCGACACCACTGACTTGAACTGGGCGAGATCCAGCCCGGACTCCTCGATTTTGACCTCGTCCTGGCCGTCGGCGTGGTGAACCGTCACGACGCGCTGGTCCTCGGGGTACACGAACACCTCGCCGACCGTGTACGGAGTGATGACCTCCGGCCAGATCCCCGGACGGCTGCGGCGCAACAGGTTGTACTGCTGCGGGAAGATCCGCAGCGGGCTCGGCTCAATATCCGCGTCGTAGCCGGGCGTGGGCAGATCGCCCTTGGCGACGATCAGGACGTAGCGGCCGGCCCGGAAGGCTCGGATCGTGTCCCGCTGCGCCAGTTGTTCCGACGTCTGTGTTGCTGTGTCAACAGTCATTGTTGTCCCCCGTTGGTGTGCGATCGACAACGAAAGCATCTCGGCGATGACCGAGATGGGCACGAGTAGACGACTACTCGAATTTGGATCCCGGTGTATGTCAGTACGGTGGGCTCATGAAGTATCTCGACGTCGACGGTGTCGGAAGAGTCAGTCGGATCGGTTTGGGCACGTGGCAGTTCGGCTCGAGAGAGTGGGGCTACGGGGACAGCTACGCCTCGGGCGGGGCCCGTGACATCGTGCAGCGCGCCCTGGCTTTGGGGGTGACGCTGTTCGATACGGCAGAGATCTACGCGCTGGGCAAGAGTGAGCGGATTCTCGGCGAGGCACTCGGCGACAAGCGCTCTTCGGTTGCGTTGGCCAGCAAGATCTTTCCGATTGCGCCCTTCCCGCCGGTGATCAAACAGCGCGAGCGCGCCAGTGCGCGGCGGTTGCAAGTAGACCGCATTCCGCTCTACCAGATCCACCAGCCCAACCCCGTCGTGCCGGATTCGGTGATCATGCCGGGAATGCGCAGCCTGCTCGACAGCGGCGCCATCGGCGCGGCCGGCGTCTCGAATTATTCGCTCGCGCGATGGCAGAAGGCCGACGCTGCACTTGGACGGCCGGTCATCAGCAACCAGGTGCAGTTCTCCCTCGCGCGGCCGGCGGCGCTTGACGACCTCGTGCCGTTCGCCGAGCGCGAGAACCGCATCGTGATTGCCTACAGCCCGCTTGCGCAGGGACTGCTGGGCGGCAAGTACGGCCTCGACAATCGGCCCGGTGGCGTTCGGGCTGCGAACCCGCTGTTCGGCACCGAGAATCTGCGCCGTGTCGAGCCGCTGTTGCAGACGCTTCGCGACGTTGCGACGGAGGTCGGCGCCAAGCCCGCCCAGGTCGCGCTGGCATGGCTGATCAGCTTGCCGAACGTGGTCGCGATTCCCGGCGCTTCCAGCGTTGAACAACTCGAGTTCAACGTCGCCGCCGCCGACATCGAGCTGAGCACTCAGTCGCGCGACGCGCTCACCAACACCGCCCGCGCGTTTCGGCCGGTGTCCACCCTTTCCTTCGTCACCGAGCGGGTCCGGGAGAAGCTGGGCCGTCGGTAGCTGGGAGACGTTCGCACGCGGTGCATGTATTCTCTCGTCCGCGGCGCCGGTGCCGCAGTTTGCCACGGAGGAAATCAGACATGCGCATTCTCAAGGTGGCCGTGCCCGTCGCGGCTGTCGTTCTCTTCGGCTGTTCCGGTGTCGCCGCGGCTGCGCCCAAGGACTACTGCGCCGACCTTAAGGGCGTGAATACGGGCACGGCGTGCCTTATTCAGATGTCCGACCCCGCCTACAACGTCAATATCAGCTTTCCGACCGGCTACGCGGACCAGAAGTCCGTGGCCGACTACATCACCCAGGCGCGCGACGGATTCCTCAACGTGGCCAAATCGCCCACCCCCCGTGACATGCCCTACGAGCTGAATATCACCTCCACGAATTACGGGTCAGCGATACCGCCGCGTGGCACGGAGGCGGTGGTGCTCAAGACGTATCAGAACGTCGGCGGCGCGCATCCTCAGACGTTGTACAAGGCGTTCAACTGGGACCAGACCTACCGCAAGGCGATCGTCTGGGACCCAGCGGGGAACGACAAGCTAACCCCGTTGTGGCGGGTCGACGATCCGTTGAAGGTCGTCTTCCCCATCGTGCAAAGTGAACTGCAGAAGCAGACCGGACAGCCGGTGGCGATAGCGCCGAGCGCCGGCTACAACGCGATGAATTACCAGGAATTCGCTGTGACGAATGACGGGGTGATTTTCTTCTTCAGCCAAGGTGGGCTGCTGCCCGAAGCAGCGGGTGCCACACAGGTATTGGTGCCGCGCTCTGCGATCGACCCGATGCTGGCTTAACCCCCTGCGTGGTCCGCACCGCGTCGGCAACTGCGGATACGGACCGCTTACGGTGGGCCGGACAGATTTCCGCGCCGGATGTCCTCACGGCACTCGGGGCGTGTCTGTCCGGTCTGCTGGATACAGACGTCGACCTGCTGTTCAATGCCCGCAGGGTAGACCGGATCGGTGGGGCCTGGGGTTAGGGTCGGTTTAGGAACCACCCCGGACACCAAGGACCACATGATGTCCCCGGTGGACGGCAGCCGTGCGCAGTACGCCTTCTGGCCGGTCTCGGTGATGCCGGCCGCCCCTAGCACTCCGCAGTCCGCACCAACAAGCACCACCGGCACTGCCGCTACCGGCGGTTGTGGTTGGGGGGTGGCCTCGTTTCGGTGACGCCCGGTGAGGATGACGGCAGCAGCAGCCCCCGCAATCAAAAGCGCGACCAGAATCGCGGAGGCTATCACCAGCGGCCGCTTCCGGCTCTTCGGTTCCTTTCCGTGACGACGCGCAGTGGCCACAGCGGCAGCGGGCATCGTCGCGTCGATGTCACCAAGACCGCCGATCCCGACGTCGAGATGCCGGGCAAGAGCATTGGCGAAGTCCATGCACGTGTCGTAGCGGTCGCCGGGTGACTTGGCGAGCGCTTTGGACAGCACCGGGCCCAGGCCGGAGAGCTCGGGCTTGCGGTCCGCGATCGCAGGTGGCGGCGCAGAAACATGCTGACTGATCACGACGGCTGGATTGCGGTCCAGGTACAGATGCGACCCGGTCAGAAGCTCGAAAGCCGTTGCAGCAAGCGAGTATTGGTCGGCGCGGCCGTCGAGTGTCAGACCCATCAGCTGCTCGGGGGCAGCATAGGCAACCGTGCCGACCGCCATGTTGGTCTGGGTCAATCCGCTGGAGTCGTCGACCCGCCGCGCGATGCCGAAATCGGCCAGCATCGCCCGCCAGCCACCGGAATCCAACTCGGCCATCAGGATGTTGGCCGGCTTGACGTCACGGTGAAGCAATTGGCGTTGATGGGCGTAGTCGAGCGCGTCGGCGACCGCGGTGATGATCGGCACGACTTCGTCGGGCGGCATGCCCTTGCGATATCGCTCCACCAACAAGCGGGAAGCGTCGGTGCCCTCGACGTAGGCCATCGATATCCACAACTGGCCCTCGTGCTCGCCTCGGTCGTAGACGGCGACGATGTGCGGGTGCGACAGCGTGGCGGCATTCTGGGCTTCGCGGTTGAAGCGTTCGCGATAAGTGGGATCAGTCGACACCTGCTGCGCCAGCACCTTCAACGCGTCGCGGCGCGGTAACCGCGGGTGCTCGACTAGATAGACCTCTCCCATCGCACCCGAACCCAGCCGCCGCAGAATTTCGTATCCGGCGAACGTCTGGCCGGCTGCTAACGACATGCGGGGATCCTATCGACGTTGGTCCTGCGGACTTGCACTACGAGAAAGGGATTACAGCTGCCGTCGTTTGAAGCGAGGCGGCCGGGGCCGCGGACAGGGGTTGCTGGCACCCGCCGAACGCTACGATCGACCTCTACAGGCTCTGACGCGATCGCAACGCCCACGCACAAGGGACCACCTCATGATCATCGCCATCGGCCTTTACCAGGGGTTCACCGCCCTAGACGCAATCGGCCCCTATGAAGTACTCACCTATCTGCCCGCAGAGGTGGTCATCTGCGCCGAGCACACGGGCTTGGTCGACGACCACAACGACCTAGTGCACCTGCGCGTTGACACGACGTTCGCCGATGTGCCGCGTCCGGATGTGCTCTTTGTGCCTGGCGGTCCCGTCGCGGGCCGATACGCCGCAGACGGGCACCCGATCGTCGACTGGATCCGCCAGGCCCACCCTCACACCGCGTGGACAACCTCGGTATGCACCGGCGCACTACTGCTCGGCGCCGCCGGGCTGCTTAACGGACTGCCCGCCACCACCCACTGGAGCGCCTACGACGAGCTTGCCTCCTACGGCGCCCAACCAACCGAACAACGCGTGGTCACCGCCGGGCGAATCATGACCGGCGCAGGCGTCTCCTCCGGCATAGACCTGGCCCTCACCCTCGCCGCGAAGATCGCCGGACCCGAAGTAGCCCAGAGCATTCAGCTTGCTATCGAATACGATCCACAGCCCCCATTCGACGCCGGCTCCCCGTCGAAGGCGCCAAAACCGATCTACGACATGGCGGTTGCGGCCCTCGGCGATTGACAGCCGTTCACTGAGGATGTGTCGCCAGGTAGTCGGCGACGGGGATCGGCGAGGTCGCGACGTACCCGATCGGCAGGAGCACTTCGCCTGAAGTCGTGCGGTAGTAGACATCCCATCGGTAATAGCCGGCGAATGCGGCGGAGTCGGATGCCAGCACGGTGGCGTAGTCGTTGACCGCCCGTACGTACAAATCGGAGTTGTTGTAGCGGTAGAGGGCATGGTCATGATCGTCGGAGAAGCCGTTGGCGGCCAGGTAGCGACCGGCCGCCATGATGCTGTCGTGTGGCGAGACGATGTCGCCACCGTCGCCGTACGCGGCGAATGTCGACGGCATGAACTGCATCGGGCCGTGCGCGCCGGCAGAGCTCAGCCCGACAATGCGCCCGAAGCGGGATTCGATGAAGTTGATCGCCGCCAGGTAGTTCCAGCCGACACCGGTCTCGCTCTCTGCCTTGCGGTAATAGCCGAGCAGCTCGTCGGCAGGCGCCGGCGGGTCGATGCGCCACTCGGGCAGCGTGTCCTCCGGACCGACCAACGCGTCGAGTTGGTGGCGCGCATCGATGTTGAGGTCGTAGATGTCGAGGAGCTGCGGCGGAATCCGCGGGCGCGCGATCGCTTCGGCCTCGGGATTCCGGGCGATAGTCCGGTAGGCCACTTGCTGGCGGCGCGCCGCGTCGGTGAGCACGGCTTCCGAGGACGACGGGTCGCGTAGCACCTGCTCGTCGGCGACCAGGTCGTCGGCCAGTTGAGCGGGGTCCGACGCGAGCCGTGGCGGCGCTGTCGGGAGCGTCGTCGCTACCGGTGACGGTGTGGCGGTCCACGTTGTCGACGGGGTGGCGGTCGACGTCGACGCGGTCGGCGACGAGGTCGGATCTGAGCAGGCCGCGAGCGCGAACATCATCGCGACCGCGACCGCGATCAGTACCGTGCCGCAACGCATCGTTCTATGTTGAATGAGTTCGTCGGCATCTATCGGGTGTTTCCCGACACTTTCCCAGCAAGCACGCGGGCGTGAGTGGGCGGGCTTCGAACCCGCGACCAACGGATTACCAAGAGACCACTCGCGGCTACGCCGATCGTTGCTTATCTTGCCATGTGTAACAACAGATTTGGTCGCCGGATCCGTCCGGCAGCGATCCGGCAGATCCGGCCGACTCCCAGTCATTGACGATGAATAAGCGGTAACCGCTTAGAACCCCGCCGAACCTTCCTCGGGCTTTGTATGGCACGCGTACCGGTCCCCGCAGCCCCACTCCCGCGAGCCGAACTGCCATGTGCCCAGTCCGATCCGGCTGACTCTTCCGATTCCCCTCGACGTCCAGACATCTCATACGTCCACCGCAGTGAGACGACGGTTAGGCGAACGGCTCACGACAACCCCGCATGGCCGATGGATGCCGACCTCGTCGTTCTCGTTGCGCCAGCAGGGCACCGCGACACACGCAAGTTCACCGGATCACGGTTCACGGTCCCTACGCGGATTGCCGGTTTGCCGGGGGCGACTGGCGACCATCGCCGTCGTGCCCAACGGTCGGGTGCGAAACTCCACGGTAATAGCCGGGTCGGCATGCTGGGCGAGCGCACGCAGCGCCGACGGGCTATAGGCGCGTAGCGAGCTGATGACGCCATCGTGTAGCGGCGGGACCAGCCCACTGAACGGCAGCGCCGCCGCCAACACCGCCACTTGGACCGGTGGCGGCCACCTGCGGAGGTCGATGATCAACAACTTGTTCGCTGCCCGGGTTCCTTCGGCGAACACTTGGGCGGCCCGTTCAGGCGTCAGGTGATGCAACGACAACGCAAACACCGCGAGGTCGTAATACCCGTCGGGGGCGTCGATTGCGGTGGCGTCCATTTCCCGCACCGTGGCGCGTGGGTGACTGCCGAGGTCGCTGGCGGCGACGGCGGCCACAAACGTGGGATCGATGTCGGTGACCGTCACCTGAGCAGCGGGGTGATTCTCCAGTAGCTTGCGCGACAGCCCGCCGAGACCGCACCCGAGTTCGAGGATCTTCGGCGAGGCGATATCGGTCACCTCAAGAAGCGCCGCCCGGGCGCACATCTTGTACGCGCCGAGAAACCGTCGCCGTCCGCTGCGGTCGAGTGCTTGGACGACCTTGCGCTTCAGATCGTCGACGTCGTCGCGGTCCAGGTATTCCAGCCGGTCGGTCTGCAGCCGCCGGTCCAGCCAGGAGGCGTCCGGCCCACCCCGGGGCATGCTCACAATGTCGCGGGTTGTCCTGTCCATGTGGACCATCATGAATGACGGCGGCCGTGCTTCGACACAAAACGGTCACCAGGTCAGAAGCAGGTGCGGCCGACTTTCTTTGGGCCAGCGGCAAGCAGCTTTGTCCAGCGCCTCGGTCAATTTCGGTCTCGGTCACAGGGTGCTGGGCTGGGCCGGGACAGGCTGCGGTGGCGTCCCCTATACGGTGCGGGCCAGACGCTCCGCGAGCAGTCCGGCGAACTTTGCCGGGTCCTCGGGTACGTCGCCTTCGGCGAGAAGGGCTGTGCCGTGAGCAATTCGGCGGTTTCGACCAGTGAGGAATCGTCGCCGCGGTTCTTGTGCACATGTTGCAGGCCCGTCACGAGCGGATGCTTCGGGTTGAGTTCGAGAATCCGCTTCCCGACCGGAACCGCCTGTTCGGAAGCCCGGTACATGCGCGCGAGCGCCGGCAACTACCTACCCAGGCCGAAGTCCGATGGCGGTGGTTCGGCGGGCGGTAAAGCGAGCCAAGGTACAGGCCATCGCGCCCCACGACCTCCGCCACACGTGGAGGTCGATGAAGATTGAGATTTTGTTTGCTGCCCGGGTCCCTGAGTGTTAGCCTGACCCAGGTGGGAGGATCCGGAACGTTGGTCGCGTTCGAGCTTTCCAACATCGCCGGCGCGACCTTTCGTACGCTTTGCGGACGCTTCGGCCGAACGATTGGCACTTCGCGGGCAACGGAGGTTTACAGCAGTGACCCCTGCCGACCCGCCCGATAGGGTTTAAATCATGGGATCCGACTACATGAATCACAGGAAGGTCCGCTCCTTTTCGGATATCGAGGAATTGTGTCAGCGCAATGACACTATCGTGACATTATGCGGGGGCGGATTGGACAGTGCGTATCTCTTGGCGCAGCTGGCGAAATTCGATGTGCATGTTGTCGCACTGTCCGTCGATCTCGGGGACGACTTCGATATCGAACATTTCTCATCCATCGCGGACAAGTTTGATGTAGATATCACCCGACTCGACTACAGAAAAGAATTCGTCGAGGAGTTCGTGTACCCATCGATTCTTGCCGGCGGCAGATATCTCGGTCAGCATCCCATTAGCGCATCGTTGTCACGACCATTGATTGCCCGAGTCGGTGTGGAGTTCGCGCGATCAGTCGGTGCCAAGTGTCTGCTCCATACAGCCAATCAGTCGCAAAATAGCTTGAGGCGGCTCAACGGTGCTATTTCCGACCTGGGTTTTGAAGGTTACTTCGGATCGCCCTACGAGTTCGATGCCCTGTCCCGCGACTTCAAGCGCTTAGAACTCCAAGAGACGTTTGGAATCTCTGGTTTCGCGAATCGGTTTCTAAGCACCGACACCAACTTGTGGTGCAGAGAGTTCGAGAGTGGAACTCTAGATGATCCCGAAGGATTCGAAATCGATCAAAATCTGTATCAATGGTCTGTCGCATCTGAAACGGCGAGTTGCGTTATAGAGCTAAGCTTCGAAAGAGGGCGTCTCGTATTAGCGGATGCGGAACCTGTCACCGACCCTGTCGAACTAATCTCCAGCCTCAACGCCAAAGTTGGTCGCTACGGTATCGGACGGTTCAGCAGCCTGGAGCATCTAGAAGGTGGTGAGAAGGTACTTGAGGTCCGCGAGGCTCCTGCTGCGGCACTAATCCTTGAAGGTTTCGCTCAGCTCGCGTCAGCGACGGTCGAGGCGGAGACCATCCGTTGGATGCGCACTCTCGGCGAGGCTTTGATTATGGAGGCCGTAGAGGGGCGATGGTTCCGCGGTCTCCGAAAGGCATTGCAGTCCTTCCTCGAAGTGAGTGCTCACCACGTCAGTGGCGACGTTCGATTTACTCTTCGGAATGGGGGATTTGAACTCGCGGGGTTGAACGCCGTATCACCGCTTTACATTCGCGATCGAGAGCAGTGGGAGTACGCAAAAGCTGCTGCGGCGAGGTCTGTTTCACCGAGTCGGTTCGACCGCTCTTCCATCTTGACTGAGCAAGGGAGCGGCATTGGTCTTGGTCGGCGTGTCGAATGGCTCGAAGCCGGAGTGGAGCATCACCCCAACGGCAAGAAGGCGTTGCAGGTTCGCGAATGGCCGCCGCGTGATGCCGCTGCACATCGTTTGTCACCTGAAAACCGCTTGCCTGCCCCGCCGGATGATCCGAACTCGACAACTTCGCTCGACTGATCGGCCAAGCAAGCCTTCGCTGGAGACGACATGAGCGGCATGATCCACGCCTGGCGCCGGTACGTGCGCACCGTGACCGCGACCGATCCTGGCGCTGACCGAAGATATACGTCGCGCCCCGTGGACTGGTGCAAATCGTGCGGCGATTCGCCTGAGGTTCTACGGCTTTCCGCTATGCGGCGATCGGGTCGGGAGGGCAACGGGATTGGGCGGCGGAACTTCTTAGTCGAGTTGATTGTCGCCAGGCTGGTTTCTGAGGAGTTGCTCACCGTGCGTCACTGCGGGCATCGTTGTGCGGGTCCATTTCGTAGCCGTAACCTCGAAGCATGAGTGGGCCCGGCCATGCTCCCGGCATCGACGGAGGTCACCCCAGCGAGCTCGGTGAGATGGACCTGCGGGTGAGGGCGCTGGAAAGCGTGCTCGTCGACAAGGGATATGTCGACCCGGCGGCACTAGACGAGCTCATTGACACCTATGAGACACGCGTTGGTCCTCGCAATGGTGCGCATGTGGTCGCGCGGGCGTGGGTTGATGCGACCTACCGTGACTGGCTGCTGAGCGACGCCACTGCCGCGATCGCGTGGCTGGGCTACATCGGCCGGCAGAGCGAGCACATGATCGCAGTGGAGAACACGCCTCAGCGACACAATCTGGTTGTCTGCACGCTGTGCAGCTGCTACCCATGGGCGGTGTTGGGCCTGCCCCCCACGTGGTACAAGAGCGCGCCGTACCGGTCGCGTGCGGTGCGTGACCCGCGTGGTGTGCTGGCCGAGTTCGGCGTGACCCTGCCACCACACACAGACATCCGTGTCTGGGATTCGACGGCCGAAGTCCGTTATCTCGTGGTGCCCATGCGACCGGTCGGAAGCGAAGACCTCAACGAAGAGGAGCTCGTCGCGTTGGTGACACGCGATTCGATGATCGGCTGCGGTCTACCCCGCAGGCCGGAGGCCATCGACGCATGAGTAGCGACGATTACGTCACGCACGCCGATCTGGGCGGCCAACTGCAACACGGTCCGATCAAGCTCGAGTCCGAGCACAAAGCGTGGCACGCGGCTTGGGAGCCGCGTGTGTTCGCGCTTCAGCTGTCGATGGGCGCCGCTGGGTTCTGGAACCTCGACATGACACGCGCCGCACGTGAAACCCTGCCGGACTACGACCAACGCAGCTACTACGAAATCTGGTTCGCCGCGCTGCTCAAGCAGCTTGAGGAGCGCGGGTTGGTCTCCGCCGACGAAGTGGCCGCCGGCCGGTCGCTGCACCCGCCGCTTGTCTTGCCCCGCGTCGTGCACGCGCGCGATGTGGCGACGGTGCAGGCCCGCGGCGCGCCCACCGAGCGGCCCGCAACCAAGGGGCCGCGGTTCGCCGTTGGTCAGCGCGTGCGCACGATTACCGGGCCCACCTCGCATCACACGCGCCTACCCAGGTATGCGCAGGGCAAGCCGGCGGTGATTGAACGCGTGCACGGGGTGCACGTCTTCGCGGATGCGAATGCCAGCGGCCACGGAGAACAGCCGCAGTGGCTCTATGCGGTGGTGTTCCGCGGCACCCAGTTGTGGCCGGACGCTGAGCCGGGCCTGACGGTGTCGATCGACGCATGGGAACCGTACTTGGAAGCAGCATGAATCAGCCCGCATGGTCTCCCGGGGCCGCCGGTGGCGACGAGGCGGTCTTCGCAAAGCCCTGGGAGGCAAGGGCTTTCGCGATCGCAGTTTCTTTGCACGAGCGCGGGGTATACACCTGGACCGAGTGGGCCGACGCACTGGCGACCCGTATCAAGGCGGCACAGGCAGCTGGTGACTCCGACATCGGCGACACCTACTACTACCACTGGCTTGGTGCACTCGAAGACCTGTTGGCGCGCAAAGGCATCGGCTCGGCCGAGACCGCGCGCTGGCGTGATGCGTGGCAACACGCGGCGAACCGCACACCGCATGGCAAGCCGATCGAACTACAAGCCGACGACTTTGACGCAGCGCCTAACACTGGTGCCTATCCGCAATAATCGATGATTCCGGCTGTGGCTGGATACAGCCGTCCAGGCTCACGAGCCAGCTAATCAACTACGCCGGAACCCCGGCGTCCAAAGGCTTGCGCGCCGACACGATCACATAGTCCGTCAGACCGATCCCGCGTTCCCATATCTCTACACCGCGGCACTGGGCGCGATCGTCTTCCGAGACTTCGACGACCACTTCGTCCATCTTTTTGTTTCCCTCAACGCGCTGCCGACTGTAATTGGCCATCCCGGGGAACACGTCTTGCCGGATCGATTCCACGAGGACATCGCCGAACCCCACCGCAGACAGGCGGCGTGAGTATTCCTCGCGGTCATAGAGATTGGCCTCGGGAACGTGGCCGTACCTCCGCGCGAACGCGGTCGCCCGGCCGGACTTCTTGCCTGGAACCGGGAGCATGTCCGCGATCGCGATGGATCCTCCGGGTTTGAGGACTCGAAATGCTTCACGCACGAATTGATCACGTGTGTCAAAGTGGAATGCACATTCCAGGGCCAAGACTCTGTCGAACGATGCGTCAGGAAAGTCCATCGCGGTCGCCGAACCGAGCCGAAGGTCGATTTGATTCTCCAGCCCGCGCTTGGCGATTCGTTCCCGGCCCTTGTCGATGTGGACGGGGGTGATGTCGATGCCCGTGATGCGAGACAGCTTGAAGCGATCGAGAAGAACAAGGTCTTGCTCCGCGAAACCGACGCCGACGTCGAGTACTTCATCGCCTGGTTGCAACCCGGCACGCGTTCCCAGCAGCTCGACCATCGCGACGCAAGCGTCGGGGTAGGTGCGGGCCTCTTTCCAGTAACCCAGGTTGAGCCATAGCGGCTTGGAATCATTGACGTACCCCTCGTTCATGAAGTCGATGACGTCGTCTCCGAGGGACGTGTAATAAGCCGCGGCGTCTTTCTGTCGCACCAGGCTGAAGGAGCGGACAACCGTCAAGAACCCCCAGTAGATCGAAAGGGCAATTCGGCGCATTTTGTTCCTCCGGAAATTGTCGTTGTGGGCCGTGTGCGGAGTGAAGCTCCTCAAGCGGGCTAGAGCAGCCCTAACCGCTGCAAGTCCTTGACGTATTTGATGATGACCGGCGCCGAAACGTGCGGAATGTCCGGAATGTCCTTGTCGGGGCCGATTTTTGCTCCTTGCACCGCAGCACGGAATCGGTCGGTCGGCGCGAAGGACCCGAAGCTCGGCTCGGGGAGTTGAAACTGCCCGGAAGGGCGCAACAGCAACATCTGCAGCACCGAGTGCTCGCGCTGCCGATCCGGCAGCGCACCCAGTGCGGACTCGAACCGTTGCAACCACTCCCCAAAGTCACCGACGCGCTGGATCGGATAGCCGGCCTCGATCAGCCAATCGACATACTCGTCGGGGCCGATGCCGTCGTCGTGCGGGTTCATCACGTGATAGGTCTCAAACCCGTCGACCACCTGGGCACCCAGAGTGGCGATCGCCTCGGCGATGAAATCGACGGGCAGCCCGTCAAAGTGCGCGCGTTGCCGGTTGCCCTCGGCGTCGAGCTCGAAGAACGAGTTGGGCGCGAGGCCGGTGGCCACCAGGCTCAGCACCATCCGAGTGATGGTGTCCGACACGTTGAGCTGACCCGCGTAGGTGGGGTCGGCCAGGATCACGTCACAGCGAAACACTGCTACCGGCAGCCCGCACACGTCGTGGGCCTCGCGCAACAGCACCTCGCCGGCCCACTTGCTGTTGGCGTAGCCCGTGCCGAAGCTGTCGTCGTTCTTACGAGTGGGGCTGATCACCCGGATGTCGGCATCCTCAGTGAACGCGGACGAATCGATCTGGTTTCTCACGTCGCCACTCGACACGTAGCTGTAGGGCTTGAGTTTCGTAGTGAGCGCGAACCGGATCAGCTCAGCGGTGCCGACTACGTTGGGTCCGAACAGCTCGCTGTAGGGGAAGACACCGTTGACCAGGGCGGCGGGATCGACGATCAGATCGACGGTGCCGGCCAGCCGCTGCCAAGTCTGCTGGTCCAGCCCCAAGTTGGCTTCGCCCTTGTCGCCGGCGACGACCTCCAGATGATCGGCGGCCAGGTCCTGGAAGTGCCGCAGCAGGTTGGGATCGCCGCTGTCGAAGGTCTTGTACAGACGAGCCCGCGCATCGGCGTCGGACTCGGCCCGCACCAGACAGATCAGCGTGCCGTCGACCCGCTCCATTCGCTCCAGCCATTCGAGGGCCAGATAACGCCCGAGGAAGCCGGTCGCCCCGGTCAACAGGACCGTCCGCACCTCGGCGCTGGGACGTGGCACCGTCGGGGCCGCAGTCAGCGTCGCGGCATCGATGAACTTGTCCAGCGTGAGGTCGCTGGCGTGCACCTCGGTGGCGCCGCGGCCGTGCACCGACGCAAAGTGCGGACCCTTGGGCCCCGAGTTTCCCTCAGCCTTGTGTTTGTCCAACTGCACGCTCAAGCTGCTCACGGACGGCGCGTCGAATAATGTGCGCACCGAAAGGTCGATATCAAAGGCCGTGTTGATCTTCGCGATCACCCGCATCGCGGAAAGCGAATCCCCACCCAAATTGAAGAACGAGCTGTCGGCCCCGACGCGCACTCCATCCAGCACCTGGGCGAAAATGTCGGCCAGGATCTCCTCGACCTTGCCGGCTGGGGCGCGATAGGGATCGGAATCCTGATACTCGGGTGCCGGTAGGGCGCGCGCGTCGAGCTTGCCGTTGACCGCTAACGGCAACTCTTCCAACGCGACCACCGCGGCCGGAACCATGTATTGCGGGAGCCGCTCAGCCAGCGCGGCTCGTGCAGCGGTTGGATCCGCGGTCCCGGTGATATAGCCCACCAGGCGTTTGTCGCCGGGGCGGTCCTCGCGCGCGATCACCACCGCCTGCTCCACCCCATCGAGCCGAGTCAGGGCGGCCTGGATCTCACCCAGTTCGATGCGATAGCCGCGGATCTTGACCTGCTCGTCGACGCGCCCCACAAACTGAAGCTGCCCATCGGCGCGCCAGCGCACCAGATCGCCGGTGCGGTACATCCGTTGTCCTGGCACCCCGAACGGGGACGCCACAAACCGCGACCCGGTCAACCCGGCGCGGCGCCAGTATCCACAACCCACCCCGGCACCCGCCACATACAACTCACCGACCACCCCGACCGGCACCGGGCGTAACCATCCGTCCAGCACAAAAAAGGCCGCTCCCGCCACCGGCGAGCCGATGGGCGGCACCCCCGACCCCGCCGCCAGCCCCGCGCTCATGGACGTATACACCGTGGTCTCGGTCGGGCCGTAGGAGTGGACCATCAACCGCCCCGGTGCCCAGCGGTCCACCACCTCGGCCGGGCAGACCTCACTTGCCGCCACCAACGTCATCGAATCCAGCCCCTGCGGCGACAGCATTCCCACCGCCGACGGAGTCTGGATGAGCATGTTGACGTGTTCGCTGACCAACAGGGCATGAAGGTCTTTCGGTGAGCGGCCCACCGATTCGGGCACCACCACCAGTCGCCCGCCGCGCAACAACGCGCCCCACATCTCCCACGCCGAGACGTCGAAGGCTAGCGAATGCCACTGCGCCCAAACCTGTTCCGGTGCCAGCCACGCGTCCATTGACGCCAGCAGCTGGGTCAGATTGTGGTGGGTGATGGCCACTCCCTTCGGGACACCGGTGGTTCCCGAGGTGTAAATGAGGAAGACGACGCTCTCGGCGCCCGGAACTGGAAGCGCGGTGCTGGGTTGGGCGCCGACTGCGGGGTCTTCGACGTCGATGACCAGCACGTCGAATCCTTCCAGCCGCGGGCGCAGCCCGGCGGTGGTGATCGCGGCGATCGGCGCCGCATCGGCAATCATGAACTCGATCCTGGATGTCGGCAGCGCCGGATCGATTGGCAGATACGCCGCCCCGGTCTTGAGCACCGCCAAAATCGCGACAACCGCATCGGCCGAACGCTCAATAAGCAGCGCCACATATTCACCCGGGCATGCACCCTGGCCAGCCAGCAAGTGCGCCAACCGATTTGCCGCCTCATCGAGTTCGCGGTAGGTCAGTGAGTGGCCCTCAAAAGTCACAGCGACTGTCTCCGGCGTGCGGGCGACCTGTTCTGCGAACAACGCGGGAACCGACGTTGCGGGCGGTGCGGGCTGGGTCAACACCGCACGGTTGCCGATGTCATCCAGGCGGGCATGCTCATCGGCATCGAGGACATCCACCGATGACAGCCGACGGGTCGGGTCGGTGGTCATCGCCACCAACACCCGCTGCAACCGTCCGATGAGCGCCTCGATGCCGGCCGCGTCGAAAACGTCGGTGTCGAATTCGACACGAAGGCCCAGTTGAGGGCCCGGCGTGGCTTGCACTGTCAGCGGGTAGTGGTTGTATTCGCTGATGCTGAACTCGGTGACGTCCAGCTCGCGGTCGCCCGACAACGCTGCGGTGTCGATCGGGTAGTTTTCGTACACGAACAGGGTGTCGAACAGCTGATCGTGGCCGGTAATGCGGTGGATCTCGGGTAGCGCGAGGTGTTGGTGCTCAAGGGTGTCGTTATGGGCGCTTTGCAGCTGTTGGAGCAGCTCGACCGCGGTGGTTGCCGCGGTGATCCGCGCCCGCACCGGCACCGTGTTGATCAACAACCCCACCATCGACTCCGCGCCGACCACCTCGGCCGGCCTACCCGAGACCGCCGTACCGAAGGCCACATCATGCTGGCCGGTCAACCACATCAACAGCTGCGCGAAGGCACCCTGCAGCACGGTGTTGACCGTGGTGTGACATGACCGCGCCAGCTCGCTAAGCGCCCGCGTGGTCTGTTCAGGTACCCGGAATGTCTCCAGGCCTCGGCCGCCCAGCCCCAACTTTTGCGCCGGGCGCACCAACGTGGGGGTATCAAAACCGGCCAACACATCACGCCACGCCGCTTCGGCAGCGTCGAGATCTCGATCGGCCAGCCACGCAACGAGCCTGCGATACTGGGCGGGGGCGGGTAGGCGCTGTTCGTAGTAGCTGGCGAATATCTCGCTCAGGAGTATCGGCAGCGACCACCCATCCATCACGATGTGGTGATTGGTCAGCACAAGTCGGTGCCGGTTTTCTGCGATGCGGAGCACCGCCACCCGGAAGGCCGGCTCGTCGGTCAGGTCACAGACCGCGGCGCGTTCATCGGCGCAGATCCGCTGGATTTGCTCATCGACGTCGACGTCGCCAAGCTCGATATAGTGCCAGGGCGCCACCGGATCAGCTGGGATGACCTGTACCGGCTCGTCGAACTGTTGGCAGAATCGGGCGGCCAGGTTCGGATGCCGCTCGACCACGATGCGCACCGCATCGCGCAGCCGAAGGGCGTCGAGCGGGCCGGTCACGGTGAAAGCGAGCTGCACCGCGTACACGTCGTCATCGCCGCCTCTGGTGGTGCTGGCGAGGAAGAGTAGTCCCTGCTGCAGCGGAGTCAGCGGCAGCACGTCGGCGATTTCGTAGTGTTGGTGAAGCTCATCGATCTGGTGTTGGCTCAGCCGAGCCGGGGCGATATCCGATGGAGTCAGCCCGCCGCCGCCGCCGCGTACGTGCGCGCAGATCCCGCGAAGGGCGCCAAACCACAATCGGCTCAGCCGACTGACCTGCGCCTGATTCAGTGCCGAGGGCGCCCATGTCCAGTTGGCGTGCAGGTGCGGGCCTGTGTCGGTGTCGACGGTGCCGGCGTTGAGCGCCACGGTGTGCGCCAGGGGCATGGGCGCCGCCGTGGCGGCGGTGAGCGACATGCCGTTTTGACTGATCTGCCATAGATCATCGAATGCGTCGGCCGCCGCGCCCAGCCGCCCGAGATAGTTGAACCCTACGAGCGGGTCGGACCCGTCGAGGTCCACATCGGGGTTCAAGTACCGCAACAGACCATAAGTCAGCGGATCGGGCAGGGCGCGCAGCTGCTCCTTGGCGTGCTTGATGACGGGGCCCAGCGCCGCCTCGCCGGTGACCACCTGCGCCCAGTCCAAACCACCGAGGGTCAACGACACCGGATATTTGGCGGTGAACCACCCCACCGTGCGCGACAGGTCCACATCAGCGGCCAGCTCCTCATAGCGCCCATGGCCCTCCACGTCGATACCGATCGGCGCGCCGCCGGAAGCCAGAAACTTTTCCACCGCCAACCCGAAAGCAATCAACAAAATGTCTTGTATCCCGGCATGAAACGCCGCGGGCACCTCACTCAGTAGTCGCCGGGTGGTCTCGACGTCGAGCGACACCGACAACTGCCCGGCGCTGGCGTAGGTATCGACCTCCGGCTGCACCACGGGCAACATGGCAGGGGCTTCCGTCACCTGCCGCCACGCGTCCGCCTGATTCACCACCGCCTCGGCATGGGCGTGTTCGTTCAGCAGTGCCGCCCACCGCGCAAACGACGTCCCCGTTGCCGGCAGCGCTATCGGCTGCCCGCCGCGATGCTGGGTCCAGGCGATGTTGATGTCCTCCAACACAATTCGCCACGACACGGCGTCGATGGCCAGATGATGAACGATCAACGCCAGTTGGCCGGTGTCGGCTGCCCACAGCGCGCTCAGCATCACCCCCGCCATCGGGTTCAACCGCGACCGCGCCCCCACCAGCGCCTCATCGGAGAGCACATCCACCGATTGCAGGCAAGCACCGGCATCCACTGCCCCCGGCTCGGGCACCGTCAACGACCATCCACCGTCGCCATCGTCTTCGACGCGCAGCCGCAACATCGCATGCCGATCGAGCAACGCCTGCAACACCACGACCACATCGGCCTCGGTCACCCCCGCCGGAGCCGACACGACCACCGACTGGTTGAACTGATCCACCGGGCCATCCACGCTGGCTAACCAGCGCACGATTGGGGTCGCCAGCACCGGCCCGATGCCCTCGTCAACCGGGCCACCCGCCCCGCCGGCAACACCGGCGACTCGGGCCAGCCCGGCCACGGTTTGCTCGACGAAAATATCGCGCGGCCGACACGTCACCCCGGCGGCACGGGCCCGCGCCACCACCTGCATCGACAGGATGCTGTCCCCACCCAAATCGAAAAACGACTCATCGACCCCGACCCGGTCGAGCCCGAGCACTTGGGCGTAGATGTCGGCCAGGACCTCCTCGACCGCGTTGCCCGGTGCCCGATACCTACCAGCGGTGTACTCGGGTGCCGGTAGGGCACGGGTGTCCAGTTTGCCGTTGGGTGTCAGCGGCAGCGCCGCCAACACCACCACCGCGGCCGGCACCATAACGGCCGGCAGCCGGTCGGCCAAGGCGCTACGCGCCTCGGCCGGGTCTGCTGTCCCGGTGACATAGCCGACCAGGCGCTTGTCGCCGGGGCGGTCCTCGCGGGCGATCACCACCGCCTGCTCCACCCCAGCCACCCCGGTCAGGGCCGCCTGCACCTCGCCGAGCTCGATGCGATACCCGCGGATCTTGACCTGCTCATCGGCGCGCCCGAGATACCGCAGCTGCCCATCAGCACCCCAACACACCAGATCCCCGGTGCGATACATCCGCGCTCCGGGCTTCCCGAACGGGCAAGCCACGAACCGCGACGCGGTCAGGTCGGTCCTGCCCAAATAGCCGCACGCCACGCCTTCGCCGGCCACATAGAGCTCACCGACCACCCCCGCCGGCACCGGGCGCAACCACCCATCCAGCACGAACAACGCCGCCCCGGGCACGGGCGAGCCGATCGGCGGCACCCCCGAGCCCACTGTCAGCGGCGCACTGATCGCCACACACATCGTCGTCTCGGTCGGACCGTAGGCATTGATCATCACCCGCCCCGGCGCCCACCGATCCACCACCTCGGCCGGGCAGGCCTCACCGACGACCGCCAACGCTGTCGATTCCAGACCCTCCTGCGACAGCATCGAAACCGCCGAGGGGGTTTGGGTCAACACGCTGACCTGTTCAGCAACCAGCACGCCGTGCAACTCTTCCGGTGAGCGGGCCACCGACTCGGACACCACCACCAGCCGCCCACCACGCAGCAGCGCACCAAAGATCTCCCACACCGAGACGTCGAAGGCCAAGGAGTGACACTGCGTCCACACCCCCGCCGCCGGCAGGCCGGCATCCAGCGACGCCAGCAGCTGGGTGACGTTGTGGTGGGTGATCCGCCACTCCCTTGGGCACACCGGTGGTGCCCGAGGTGTAGATGAGGTAAGCGATATCGTCGGGGCCCGGCGCCGGTAGTGCCGTGCTGGGTTGGGTGTCAACAGCGGGGTCGTCAACATCGATGACCACCACGTCAAACCCGTCCAGCCGCGGGCGCAGCCCGGCGGTGGTGATCACCGCCACCGGCGCGGCATCGGCGAGCATAAATCCGATCCGGTCCGCCGGCAGCCCCAGGTCGATCGGCAGATAGGCCGCCCCGGTCTTCAGCACCGCCAAGATCGCCACGACCGCCTCGGCTGATCGCTCCAACAGCAGCGCCACACACTCACCGGGGCCCACACCGTGGGCGGCCAGCAGGTGCGCCAACCGGGTAGCGGCCTCATCAAGCTCCCGGTACGTCATCGACAGGCCCTCGCATACCACCGCCACCGCATCCGGCGTCTGGGCCACCCGCGCGGCGAACAACACCGGAACCGACATCGCAGACGATGCGCCCGCACTCAACACCGCGCGGTTGCCGAGCTCATCCAGGCGGGCATGCTCACCCTCGTCGAGCAGATCCACCGCCGACAGCCGCCGTGTCGTGTCGGCGGTCATCGCCACCAACACCCGCTGCAATCGCCCGATCAGCGCCTCGATGCTGGCCGCGTCGAACACGTCGGTGCGAAACTCCACCGCCCCGCCAATCCCGGCGGCCTCGCCAGCCTCGGTCCAGCGTTCGCCGAGGGAGAACATCAAATCCATGCGGGCGGTGCGGGTCTCCACCGGCATCGGCGTGACCTGCAGATCACCCAAGGCCAGCTTCGCGGGCTCGATGTTCTGCCAGGCCAACGCCACCTGAAACACGGGGTGGTGGGTCAGGCTTCGGGTCGGGTGGAGCCGCTCCACCAGCACCTCAAAGGGCACATCCTGGTTCTCGTAGGCGGCCAGGCCGCGCTGGCGCACCTGGTCCAGCAACTCGGCCACGGTCAGATCCCCGGACACCTCGATACGCAGCACCAGGGTGTTAACGAAAAAACCCACCAACTCATCCAGCGCCGGGTCACCGCGCCCGGCGATCGCGAACCCCACCGCCACATCGGAACTGGCGCTGATCTTCGACAACAGCACCGCCAGGGCGGCCTGGATGACCATGAAACTGGTCGCGTTGTGCTCACGGGCCACCCGCGCAACCTGATGCTGCAGCTCCGCCGGCCAGTCCACCGTCACAGTGGCGCCGCGCTGATCGGCCACCGGCGGATAGGGCCGATCGGTGGGCAGCTGCACGCGCTCGGGCAGCCCGGCCAGCGCCTGCTCCCAGTAGGCCAGCTGCGCGGCGATGCGGCTGTCGCCATCGGCCAGTTCACCCAGCTGCGCGCGCTGCCACAACGTGTAATCGACGTACTGCACCGCCAACGGCGCCCAGTCGGGGGCCCGCCCGGCACACCGGCTGGCATAGGCCACCCCCAGATCCCTGATCAGCGGGGTGATCGACCAGCCGTCGGCGGCGATGTGGTGCACCACGGCCACCAACACATGTTCGTCGTCGGCGAGGCGGAAAAGTGTTGCCCGCAACGGGATCTCAGACGCCAGGTCAAACGGGTGACGCACCGCGGCGTCGATGGCCTCGCCCAGCCGGGCCGCCGACCAGCCGGTGGCATCCACGACGTCCCAACCGACGTCGGCTCGCTCGGGCGGCACCACCAGCTGCCGGGGTATCCCGTCGGGCGCAGCGAACAGGGTGCGCAGGGTCTCCTGGCGGCCCACCACATCGGCCAGCGCCGCACCCAACGCCTCGGCATCAAGCCCCCCACTTAACCGCAACGCCGCCGCCAGGTTGTAAACCGGTGAGGGCCCCTGCAACTGGTCAAGGAACCACAACCGCTGCTGGGCGAACGACAACGGCACCACCGCGGGCCGCTCAACCGCCACCAACGGCTCACGCCGACCCGATTCCTCACCGATACGGGGCGCCAACTGGGCGATCGTGGGCGCCTCGAATACGGCGCGCACCGAAAGGCCGGCATCTAGGCCGGTGTTGATCGCCGCGACCACCCGCATCGCCGACAGCGAATCCCCGCCCAAATCGAAGAACGAGTCATCGACCCCGACCCGGTCGAGCCCCAGCATCTGGGCGTAGATGCCGGCCAGGATCTCCTCGACCGCGTTGGCCGGGGCGCGGTAATGATCGCCCGCGGTGTATTCGGGTGCCGGCAGGGCGCGGGTGTCCAGTTTGCCGTTGACCGTCATCGGCAGCGCGTCGATCACCACCACCGCGGCCGGCACCATATACGGCGGTAGCCGCTCGCCCAGCTGCATGCGGATTTCTGTGGGGTTGGCGGTACCGGTGACATAGCCGACCAGGCGTTTGTCGCCGGGGCGGTCCTCGCGGGCGATCACCGCCGCCTGCTCCACCCCATCCAGCCCGGTCAGAGCGGCCTGAATCTCGCCGAGTTCGATGCGATACCCGCGGATCTTGACCTGCTCATCGGCACGCCCCAGATACCGCAGCTGCCCATCAGCACCCCAACACACCAGATCCCCGGTGCGATACATCCGCGCCCCCGGCACCCCGAACGGACACGCCACAAACCGCGACCCCGTCAACCCGCCCCGGCGCACATACCCGACCCCCACCCCGGCACCGGCCACATACAACTCACCGACCACGCCGACCGGCACCGGCCGCAACCATCCGTCCAGCACGAACAACGCCGCGGTCGACACCGGCGCACCGATCGGCGGCACACCCGACCCCGCCGTCAACGGCGCACTGATCGCCGCATACACCGTGATCTCGGTCGGGCCGTAGGCGTTCATAACCACCCGCCCAGGCGCCCACCGATCCACCACCTCGACCGGGCAGGCCTCACCGCCGAGCAGCAACGCCACCGACTCCAAACCCTCTGGGGAGAGCGCCGCCACCGCAGACGGGGTCTGGGTGAGCACGCTGACCTGTTCAGCAACCAGCAAGGCGTGCAAGTCATCCGGTGAGCCCGCCACCGCTTCGGGCACCACCACCAGCCGCCCACCACCCAACAGCGCAGCCCAGATCTCCCACACCGAGAAGTCGAAAGCATACGAGTGGCACTGCGTCCAAACCTGCGCCGCCGGCAGGTCTGTGGGCATTGACTCCGCCAAGTGGGTCAGGTTGTGGTGGGTGATGGCCACCCCCTTGGGCACACCGGTGGTGCCCGAGGTGTAAATCAGGTACGCGATGTCATCGGGGCCCGGCGCCGGTGGTGCCGTGCTGGGTTGGGTGTCGACAGCGGGGTCGTCGACATCGATGACCACCACGTCAAACCCGTCTAGTCGCCCAGCCAGATCAGCGGTGGTGATCGCGGCCATCGGCGCGGCATCAGCGAGCATGAACCCGATCCGCGCCGCCGGCAGCGCCGGGTCGATCGCCAGATAGGCCGCGCCGGTCTTGAGCACCGCCAGCATCGCCACGACCGCCTGGGCTGATCGCTCCAACAGCAGTGCCACACATGCACCCGGGCCCACACCCTTGCCGGCCAGCAGATGCGCCAACCGGTTGGCGGCCTCATCAAGCTGCCGGTAGGTCAGTGAGCGGCCTTCAAAGGTCACCGCGACTGCCTCCGGGGCGGGCTCCACCTGCGCAGCGAACAACACCGGAATCGACACCGGCGTCGCGGGCCGGGTCAACACCGCGCGGTTGCCGATTTCATCCAGCCGGGCATGCTCACCCTCATCGAGCACATCCACCGACGACAGCCGCCGTGTCGGGTTGGCGATCATCGCCACCAACACCCGCTGCAACCGTCCGATGAGCGCCTCGATGCTGGCCGCGTCGAACACGTCGGTGTCGAATTCGACGCGAAGGCCCAGTTCGCGGCCCGGCTGGGCTTGCACCGTCAGCGGGTAGTGGTTGTATTCGCGGCCAGTGGACTCGGTGATGGCCAACCCGTTGCTGCCGGACAACGTGGCGGTGTCGATCGGGTAGTTTTCGTAGCCGAACAGGGTGTCGAAAAGCTGGTCGTGGCCGGTGATCCGGTGGATCTCGCTAAGCGCCAGGTGCTGGTGCTCAAGGGTGTCGTTATGGGCGCTTTGCAGCTGGTCCAGCAAGTGTGCGGTGCTGGTTGCCGGCGTGATGTGCGCCCGCACCGGCACCGTGTTGATCAACAGACCCACCATCGATTCCGCGCCGACCACCTCGGCCGGCCGACCCGAGACCGTGGTGCCGAAGGCGACATCATGCTGGCCGGTCAGCCACATCAGCAGCTGCGCGAAGGCGCCCTGCAGCACGATGTTGACGGTGGTGTGACACGAGCGCGCCAGCTCGCCAAGCGCCCGGGTGGTCTCGGCGGATACCCGAAACGATTCCACGCCTCGGCTCCCCCGCCCTAACCGGTCCGGCGGGCCCACCAATGTGGGGGTGTCAAAATCGGCGAGCACCTCACGCCACGCCGCCTCGGCGGCATCAAGGTCTCGACCGGCCAGCCAGGTGACAAGCCTGCGATACGGCGCGGGCGCGGGCAGGCGCTGCCCGTAATAGCTGGCGAATACTTCCCCCAGCAGGATCGGCAGCGACCAGCCATCCATCACGATGTGGTGATTGGTCAGCACAAACCGGTGCCGGTCGTCGGCGGTACGGATCAACGCCACCCGAAAGACCGGCCCGTCGGCCAGATCACAGACCGCGGCACGTTCGTCGGCGCACACCCGCTGGATCTGCTCATCGACATCGACGCCGCCGGCGCCAAGCTCGACATACCGCCACCCCGGCGCGGGATCGACCGGGATGATCTGCACCGGCTGGCCGAACCGTACGGAGAAACGGGCCACCAGATGGGGATGGCGGTTGATCACCGTGTGCACCGCATCGCGCAGCCGGTGGGGGTCAAGCGGGCCGGTCACGGTGAAAGCCATCTGCACCGCATACACATCGTCGCTCGCCTGCGCGGTGCTGGCGTGAAAGAGCAGCCCCTGCTGCAGGGGGGTCAGCGGCAGTACGTCAGCGATCCGCATATTGGCCCTGGAGTTCGTCGATCTGCTGCTGGCTCAGACCGGCAGCGATGTCGGAGGGCGTTAACCCGCCCCCACCGTCTCGCACATGCGCGCAGATCCCGGCCAGGGCGTCAAACCACAGCCGGCTCAGCCGGCTGATCTGGTCGCCATCAACTGCTGAGGGCGCCCACGTCCAGTCGGCGTGCAGGTGCGGGCCGGTGTCGGTGTCGGCGGTGGCCGCGTTGAGTGCCACGGTGTGCGCGAGCGGCATGGGTATCGCCGCGGCCACACCGGCCACCGTCATGCCCGTCGGGCTGACCCGCCACAGCTCATCGGAGGCCTCGGCCGCCGGGACGCCCAGCCGCCCCAGATAGTTGAACCCGATCGTCGGATCCGACCCGGCCAGCTCGACGTCGCTGTTCAGGTAGCGCAGCACACCGTAAGTCAGGGGATCGGGCAGGGTGCGAAGCTGCTCTTTGGCGTTCTTGATCACAATCCCCAGCGCCGCATCGCCGGCGATCACCTGCGCCCAGCCCAGCCCACCGACGGTCAACGACACCGGGTATTTGGTGGTAAACCACCCCACCGTGCGCGACAGGTCAACATCGGCGGCCAGATCCTCGGCCCGCCCATGGCCCTCCACATCGATACCGACCGGCGCACCGCTGGTGCCCAAAAATTCCGCCACCGCCAACCCGAACGCGAGCAACAAGACCTCGTGTATCCCGGCGTGAAACGCCGCGGGCACCTCACCCAAAAGCATCCGGGTGGTCTCGGCGTCCAGCGACACCGACAAATGCCCGGCGCTGGCGTAGGAATCCCGCTCCGGTTGGGGCGCCGGCAACACCGCCGGGACCGCCGCCACGTCCCGCCAAACCTCAGCCACGCCAACGACTTCCGCGGCGTGCGCGTGCTCGGCCAGCAGCGACGCCCACCTGGCAAACGACGTCCCGCCTGCGGGTAATGCCACCGGCTGGCCGCTGTGATGCTGGGCCCAGGCGATGTTGAGGTCCTCCAACAGGATTCGCCACGACACCCCATCGACGGCCAGATGGTGAATGATCAACACCAACTGGCCCGCCGAGGCCACCCACAATGCGCTAAGCATCACCCCGGCCGCCGGGTTCAACCGCGACCGCGCCGCCACCAGCGCCTCATCCGACAACGCGTCCACGGTGTGCAGGCACCCGCCGGCGTCCACCGAACCAACCTCGGGCGCCTGTAACGACCAACCCCCTGCGCCGTCGTCATCGACGCGCAGCCGCAACATCGCATGCCGATCCAGCAACGCCTGCAACACCACGACCACATCGGCCTCGGTCACCCCCGCAGGGGCCTGCACCACCAGCGTCTGATTGAACTGATCCACCGGGCCGTCGACGCTGTGCAGCCAGCGCATGATCGGGGTGGCCACCAGCGGCCCCACACCCTCGTCACCGTCATCAACCCCGGCGCCGGCCACACCGGCCACCCGGGCCAGCCCGGCCACGGTCTGCTCGACGAAAACATCGCGCGGCCGACACACCAGGCCGGCGGCACGCGCCTGCGCCACCACCTGCATCGACAAAATGCTGTCCCCACCCAGCTCGAAGAACGAGTCGTCGACCCCGACCCGCTCAAGCCCGAGTACCTGGGCGTAGATGCCGGCCAGGATTTCCTCGACCGGGCTGCCCGGGGCGCGATACTTACCGGCGGTGTACTCGGGTGCCGGCAGGGCGCGGATGTCCAGTTTGCCGTTGGGTGTCATCGGCAACGCCGCCATCACGACCACCGCGGCCGGCACCATGTAGACCGGCAGCCGCTCGGCCAACGCGCTACGCACCGCGGCCGGGTCTGCTGTCCCGGTGATATAGCCGACCAGGCGCTTGTCGCCGGGGCGGTCCTCGCGGGCGATCACCACCGCCTGCTCCACCCCATCCAGCCGGGTCAGGGCGGCCTGAATCTCGCCGAGTTCGATGCGATAGCCGCGGATCTTTACCTGCTCATCAGCACGCCCCAGATACATCAGCTGCCCATCAGCGCCCCAACACACCAGATCCCCGGTGCGATACATCCGCGCCCCCGGCCCCCCGAACGGGCAAGCGACAAACCGCGACGCGGTCAACCCGCCCCGGCCTAGATAGCCAACCCCCAGCCCAGCACCGGCCACATACAACTCACCGACCACACCGGCGGGCACCGGCCGTAACCATCCGTCCAGCACAAACAACGCCGCCCCCGATACCGGCGCACCGATCGGCGGCACCCCCGACCCCGCCGTCAGCGGCGCACTGATCGCCACACACATCGTCGTCTCGGTCGGGCCGTAGGCATTGATCATCACCCGCCCCGGCGCCCAGCGGTCCACTACCTCGGCCGGGCAGGCCTCACCGACGACCGCCAACGCTGTCGACTCCAGACCCTCCTGCGACAGCATCGAAACCGCCGACGGCGTCTGGGTGAACACGCTGACCGATTCGCTGACCAGCACATTGTGGAAGTCCTCCGGTGAGCCCGCCACCGAGTCGGGCACCACCACCAGCCGCCCACCACGCAGCAGCGCACCAAAGATCTCCCACACCGAGACGTCGAAGGCCAACGAATGACACAGCGTCCACACCCCCGCCGCTGGCAGACCGGCATCCAGCGACCCCAGCAACTGGGTCACGTTGTGGTGGGTGACCGCCACCCCCTTGGGCACACCGGTCGTGCCCGAGGTGTAAATGAGGTAAGCGATATCGTCGGGACCCGGCCCCGGTGGTGCAGTGCTGGGTTGGGCATCTATGCGGGGATCGTCGACATCGATGACCACCACGTCAAACCCGTCCAGCCGCGGGCGCAGCCCGGCGGTGGTGATCGCCGCCACCGGCGCGGCATCCTCCACGATGAACTGCATGCGCGCCGTCGGCACCACCGGATCGATGGGCAGATAGGCCGCCCCGGTCTTGAGCACCGCCAATATCGCCACGACCGCCTCGGCTGATCGCTCCAACAGCAGCGCCACACACTTACCGGGGCCCACACCCTGGCCGGCCAACAGGTGCGCCAACCGGTTAGTGGCGTCATCAAGCTCCCGGTACGTCATGGAGTGGCCGTCGAAGGTCACCGCCACCGCCTCCGCGGCGCGGCCCACCTGTTCGGCGAACAACACCGGAATCGACATCGGCGTGGCGGGCTGGGTCAATGTGGCGCGGTTGCCGATCTCATCCAACCGGGCGTGCTCAGGCTCGTCGAGCAGATCCATCGACGAGAGCCGCCGTGTCGGGTCGGCGGTCATCGCCACCACCACCCGCTCCAACCGCTCGATCAGCGCCTCGATGCTGGCCGCGTCGAACACATCGGTGCGAAACTCCACCGCCCCACCGATCCCCGCGGGCTCACCGGTGTCGGTGAAATTCTCGGCCAGGGAAAACGTCAGGTCCATGCGGGCGGTGCGGGTGTCCACCGGCATCGGTGTGGCCTGCAGATCACCCAAGGCCAGCTTCGCGGGCTCGTTGTTCTGCCAGGCCAACGCCACCTGAAACACGGGGTGGTGGGTCAGGCTTCGGGTCGGGTGGAGCCGCTCCACCAGCACCTCAAAGGGCACATCCTGGTTCTCGTAGGCGGCCAGGCCGCGCTGGCGCACCTGGTCCAGCAACTCGGCCACGGTCAGATCCCCGGACACCTCGATACGCAGCACCAGGGTGTTAACGAAAAAACCCACCAACTCATCCAGCGCCGTGTCACCGCGCCCGGCGATCGCGAACCCCACCGCCACATCGGAACTGGCGCTGACCTTCGACAACAGCACCGCCAGGGCGGCCTGGATGACCATGAAACTGGTCGCGTTGTGCTCACGGGCGACATCGCGCACGTGCTGCTGCAGCTCGGCCGGCCAGTCCACCGTCACAGTGGCGCCGCGGAGATCGGCCACCGGCGGGTAGGGCCGATCGGTGGGCAGTTGCAGCCGCTCGGGCAGCCCGGCGAGTGCGTCCTCCCAGTAGGCCAGCTGCGCGGCGATGGGACTGTCACTGTCATCGAGATCGCCCAGCTGCGCGCGCTGCCACAACGTGTAATCGATGTACTGCACCGCCAGGGGCGCCCAGCCGGGCGCTTGCCCGACGCACCTGTTGGCGTAGGCGACCCCGAGATCAGCCACCAGCGGGGTGATCGACCAGCCGTCGGCGGCGATGTGGTGCACCACGGCCACGAGCACATGTTCGTCATCGGCGAGGCGGAAAAGTGTTGCCCGCAACGGGATCTCAGACGCCAGGTCAAACGGGTGACGCACCGCGGCGTCGATGGCCTCGCCCAGCCGGGCCGCCGACCAGCCGGTGGCATCAACGACGTCCCAACCAAAGTCGGCTCGCTCGGCAGAAACGACCAGCTGCTGGGGTATCCCCTCGGGCGCAGCGAACAGGGTGCGCAGGCTCTCCTGGCGGCCCACCACATCGGCCAGCGCCGCACCCAACGCCTCGGCATCAAGGCGCCCGCCCAGCCGCAACGCGGTCGCCATGTTGTAAACCGGCGAGGGCCCATGCAACTGGTCAAGGAACCACAACCGCTGCTGGGCGAACGACAACGGCACCACCGCGGGCCGCTCAACCGCCACCAACGGCTCACGCCGACCCGCATCCTCACCGATACGGGACGTCAACTGGGCGATCGTGGGCGCCTCGAACACCGCCCGCACCGCAAGGCCGGCATCTAGGCCGGTGTTGACCGCCGCGACCACCCGCATCGCGGAAAGCGAATCCCCACCCAAATCGAAGAACGAGTCGTCGACCCCGACCCGCTCCACACCCAGCACCCGGGCGTAGATGCCGGCCAGGATCTCCTCGACCGCGGTGGCCGGGGCTCGATACTCACCAGCGGTGTATTCGGGTGCCGGCAGGGCGCGGGTGTCCAGTTTGCCGTTCACCGTCAATGGCAGCTCCGGCACCACCACCACCGCGGCCGGGATCATGTAGGCCGGCAGCCGATCGGCCAGCTGGGTGCGAATCTCGGTCGGGTCTGCGGTGCCGGTCACATAACCCACCAGACGTTTGTCGCCGGGGCGGTCCTCGCGGGCGATCACCACCGCCTGCTCCACCCCATCCAGCCCGGACAGTGCCGCGCGCACCTCACCGAGTTCGATGCGATACCCGCGGATCTTGACCTGCTCATCGGTGCGGCCCAGATACCGCAGCTGCCCATCAGCGCCCCACCGCACCAGATCCCCGGTGCGATACATCCGCGCCCCCGGCCCCCCGAACGGACAGGCCACAAACCGCGACCCCGTCAACCCGCCCCGGCGCACATAGCCGACGCCCACGCCGCGACCGGCCACATACAACTCGCCGACCACACCGACCGGCACCGGCCGTAACCATCCGTCCAGCACGAACAACGCCGCGGTCGGCACCGGCGCACCGATCGGCGGCACACCCGACCCCGCCGTCAGCGGCGCAGTCCTGGACGCACACACCGTGGTCTCGGTCGGGCCGTAGGCGTTGATCATCACCCGCCCAGGCGCCCACCGATCCACCACCTCGACCGGGCAGGTCTCACCGGCCATCAGCAACGCCACCGACTCCAAACCCTCCGGGGACAACGCCCCCACCGCAGACGGGGTTTGACTTAAGAAGCTGACCTGCTCGGCGACCAGCAAGGTGTGGAGGTCTTTCGGTGAGCCGGCCACCACTTCGGGCACCACCACCAGCCGCCCACCGTGTAGCAGCGCACCCCAGATCTCTTCAACTGAGGCGTCGAAGGCCAACGAATGCCACTGCGCCCACACCTGTTCCGGTGCCAGCCAGGCGTCCATTGACGCCAGCAGCTGGGTCAGATTGTGGTGGGTGATGGCCACCCCCTTCGGGGTACCGGTGGTGCCCGAGGTGTAAATGAGGTAAGCGATATCGTCGGGGCCCGGTGCCGGTAACGCGGTGCTGGGTTGGCCGTCAACAGCGGGGTCGTCGACATCGATGACCAGCAGATCGCACCCGTCCAGCCGGTCGGCAAGCCCGGTGGTGGTGACCGCGGCGTTCGGCGCGGCATCCTCGAGCATGAATTGCATACGGGCCGTCGGCACCATCGGGTCGATCGGCAGATAGGCCGCCCCGGTCTTGAGCACCGCCAGCATCGCCACGACGGCCTGCGCGGAACGCTCCACCAGCAGCGCCACATACTCACCCGGGCCGGCGCCGTGGTCGGCCAGCAGATGCGCCAACCGATTAGCGGCCTCATCAAGCTCCCGGTACGTCATGGAGCGGCCCTCGAAGCTGATCGCCACAGCATCCGGAGACTGGGCCACCTGTTCGGCGAACAACACCGGAATCGACACCGGCGCGGCCGCCGGCTGGGTCAGCACCGCCCGGTTACCGACCTCATCCAGCCGGGCGTGCTCAGCCTCATCGAGCACATCCACCGATGACAACCGCGCCGTCGGGTCGGCGGCCATCGCCACCAATACCCGCTGCAACCGCTCGATGAGCGCCTCGATGCTGGCCGCGTCGAAAACGTCGGTGTCGAATTCGACGCGAAGCCCCAGTTCGTAGCCGGGCCGGGCCGCCATCGTCAGTGGATAATGGGTGGATTCGCGGCCGGTGAACTCGGTGATGGCCAACCCGTTGATGCCGGACAACGCGGCGGTGTCGACCGGGTAGTTTTCGTACACGAAAACGGTGTCGAACAGCTGATCGTGGCCGGTGATGCGGTGGATCTCACTAAGCGCCAGGTGCTGGTGCTCCCGGGTGTCGTTGTTGGCGCTGTGCAGCTGGTTCAGCAGATCTGCGGTGCTGGTTGCCGCGGTGATGTGCGCCCGCACCGGCACCGTGTTGATCAACAGGCCCACCATCGAGTCCGCGCCGACCACCTCGGCCGGCCTACCCGAAACCGCGGTGCCGAAGGCGACATCATGCTGGCCGGTCAGCCACATCAGCAGCTGCGCCCACGCGGCCTGCAGCACGGTGTTGACGGTGGTGTGACACGAGCGCGCCAGCTCGCTAAGCGCCCGCGTGGTCTCCTCGGGCACTCGAAACGATTCCACGCCTCGGCGCCCCAGCCCCAACCGAGCCGGCGGGCCGACCAGCGTGGGGGTGTCGAAACCGGCCAACACCTCGCGCCACGCCGCCTCGGCGGCGTCGAGGTCTCGACCGGCGAGCCAGGTGACAAACCGGCGGTACGAGACAGCCGCGGGTAGGCGCTGCCCGTGATAGCTGGCGAATATTTCGCTCAGCAGGATCGGCAGCGACCAGCCATCCATCACGATGTGGTGGAAGGTCAGCACACACCGGTGCCGATCTGGCGCGGTGCGGATCAACGCCGCCCGAACGGCCGGCTCGTCGGCCAGCTCGCAGACCGCGGCGCGTTCGTCGGCGCACACCCGCTGGATCTGCTCCTCGGAGGGGAGGTCGTCATATCGCCAGGGTGTTACGGGATCGGCGGGGATGATCTGCACCGGCTCGTCGAACTGTGGGCAGAATCGGGCCGCCAGGTTGGGATGCCGGTTAACCACCGTGCGCACCGCATCGCGCAGCCGGTGGGGGTCAAGGGCACCGCTCAACGCGATGTCCAGCTGCACCGCATACAGATCGTCGTCGCCACCCTGGGTGGTGCTGGCGTGGAAGAGCAGTCCCTGCTGCAGCGGGGTCAGCGGCAGCACGTCGGCGATCTCATAGTGCTGGCGAAGCTCATCGATCTGGTGTTGGCTCAGCCGAGCCGGCGCGATATCCGACGGGGTCAGCCCGCCCCCACCGCCGCGCACATGCGCGCAGATGCCGGCCAGGGCGTCAAACCACAACCGGCTCAGCCGGCTGATCTGGTCGCCATCAACTGCTGAGGGCGCCCACATCCAGTCGGCGTGCAGGTGCGGGCCGACCTCGGTGTCCACGGTGCCCGCATTGAGCTCCACGGTGTGCATCAGCGGCATGGGCACCGCCGCGCTGACGCCTGTGAACAACGAACTCTCATGGCAGATCCGCCAACCACCACCAGACCCATCGGCCGCCGCGCCCAGGCGTCCCAGGTAGTTGAATCCGATCGGCGGGTCGGACTCGGCCAGATCGACGTCGGGGTTCAAATAGCGCAGCAGACCATACGTCAGGCCGTCAGGCAGGGCGCGCAGCTGCTCCTTGGCGTCCTTGATGACGGGGCCGAGGGCCGCCTCGCCGGCGACCACCTGCGCCCAACCCAGCCCACCGACGGTCAACGACACCGGGTATTTGGTGGTGAACCACCCCACCGTGCGCGACAGGTCAACATCGGCGGCCAGCTCCTCGGCCCGCCCGTGGCCCTCCACGTCGATGCCGATCGGCGCCCCGCCGGTGCCCAAAAACTCCGTCCACGCCAACCCGAACGCGATCAACAAGATGTCCTGTATCCCGGCATGAAACGCCGCCGGCACCTCACCCAAAAGCATCCGGGTGGTCTCGGTGTCTAGTGATACCGACAAATGCCCGGCGCTGGCATAGGTATCCCGCTCGGGTTGCACCGCCGGCAGCGCGGCCGGGGCCGCCGCCACCTGCTTCCAGGTGTCGGCCTGCTCCACCACCGCCGCGGCGCGTGCATATTCAGCCAGCAGCGACGACCACCGGGCAAACGACGTCCCCACCGCCGGCAACGCCACCGGCTGCCCGCCGCGATGCTGGGCCCAGGCGATGTTGAGGTCCTCCAACAGGATTCGCCACGACACCGCGTCGACGGCCAGATGGTGAATGATCAACGCAAGCTGGCCCGCCGAGGCCACCCACAACGCGCGCAGCATCACCCCGGCCGCCGGGTTCAACCGCGACCGCGCCGCCACCAGCGCCTCATCGGATAACACATCCACGGTGTGCAGGCACCCACCGGCATCCACCGCCCCGGCCTCGGGCACCTGCAGCGACCAACCCCCGGTGCCGTCGTCATCGACGCGCAGCCGCAACATGGCATGCCGATCCAGCAAGGCCTGCAGCACCACCACCACATCGGCCTCGGTCACCCCCGCAGGGGCCTGCACCACCAGCGTCTGATTGAACTCGTCGACCGGGCCAGCCACGCTGTGCAACCAGCACACGATCGGGGTGGCCACCACCGGCCCGACGCCCTCATCGACCACGCCGGCCGCACCGTCGGTGACCCCGGCGACTCGGGCCAGCCCGGCCACGGTCTGCTCGACGAAAACATCGCGCGGCCGACACATCAGCCCGGCCGCCCGGGCCCGCGTCACCACCTGCATCGACGAAACGCTGTCCCCACCCAAATCGAAGAACGAGTCGTCGACCCCGACCCGCTCAAGCCCCAGTACCTGGGCGTAGATGCCGGCCAGGACCTCCTCGACCGCGTTGGCCGGGGCGCGGTAGTGGTCGGCGTCCTGGTATTCGGGTGCCGGCAGGGCGCGGGTGTCCAGTTTGCCGTTGACCGTCATCGGCAGCGCGTCGATCACCACCAACGCAGCCGGCACCATATAGGCCGGCAGCCGCTCGGCCAACCCCGCACGCGCGGCGCCCGGATCGACTGCCCCGGTGGTCGATTCGGTGACATAGCCGACCAGGCGTTTGTCGCCGGGGCGGTCCTCGCGGGCGATCACCACCGCCTGCTCCACCCCGTCCAGCCCGGTCAGGGCGGCCTGAATCTCGCCGAGTTCGATGCGATACCCGCGGATCTTGACCTGCTCATCGGCACGCCCCAGATACCGCAGCTGCCCATCAGCACCCCAACACACCAGATCCCCGGTGCGATACATCCGCGCCCCCGGCACCCCGAGCGGACACGCCACAAACCGCGACGCGGTCAACCCGCCCCGGCGCACATACCCGACCCCCACCCCGCGACCGGCCAGATACAACTCGCCGACCACCCCAGCGGGCACCGGGCGCAACCACGCATCCAGCACAAAGAACGCCGCCCACGCAATCGGCGAGCCGATCGGTGGCGCCCCCGACCCCGCCGCCAGTGGCGCACTCTTGGACAGCCACATCGTCGTCTCGGTCGGGCCGTAGACGTTGACCATCACCCGCCCCGGCGCCCACCGATCCACCAGCTCGACCGGGCAGGGCTCAGCACCGATCACCAACGCCGCCGACTCCAACCCCTGCGGCGAGAGCGCCGCCACCGCCGACGGGGTCTGGGTCAACACGGTGACATGTTCGTTGACCAGCAACGCGTGAAAGTCCTCGGGTGAGCGCGCCACCGAGTCGGGCACCACCACCAGCCGCCCCCCAAACATCAACGCTCCCCAGATCTCCCACACCGAGAAGTCGAAGGCATAGGAGTGAAACTGCGTCCACACCTGGTCGGGCGCCAACTCCACGCCGATATCCAGTGCGTCGAACATCTGAGTGACGTTGTGGTGGGTGACGGTCACCCCCTTCGGCACACCGGTGGTGCCCGAGGTGTAGATGATGTGCGCCAGATCATCGGGGGCCGGACTCGGTAAGGCGGTATTGGGTTGGGTGTCAATGCGGGGGTCGTTGATATCGATGACCGCCAGCTCGCACCCGTCCAACTGTGAGCGCAGACCCGCCGTGGTGATCGCGGCGATCGGCGCGGCATCGGCGATCATGAACTCGATCCGTGCCGCCGGCAGCGCCGGATCGATCGGCAGATAGGCCGCCCCGGTCTTGAGCACCGCCAAAATCGCCACGATCGCCTCAGCCGAACGCGAAAACAACAGCGCCACACACTGTCCCGGCCCCGCCCCGTGGTCGGCCAACAGATGCATCAACCGATTCGCCGCCTCATCCAACTGGAGGTAGGTCATCGAGCGACCCTCGAACGTCACCGCAACCGCCTCCGGAGCGCGGGCCACCTGCTCGGCGAACACGGCCGGAATCGACACCGGCGTGGCGGATTGGGTCAACACCGCGCGGTTACCGACCTCATCCAGCCGGGCATGCTCAGGCTCGTCGAGCACATCGATCGACGAAACCCGCCGTGTCGAGTCAGCGGTCATCGCCACCAGAACCCGCCGCAACCGCTCGATCAGCGTGTGGATGCTCTGGGCGTCGAACACATCGGTGCGAAACTCCACCGTTCCGCCGATTCCGGCGGGCTCACCGGCCTCGCTGAAGCGTTCGGCCAGAGAAAAGCCCAAATCCATGCGGGCGGTGTGGGTGTCCACCGGCAGCGACGTGACCTGCAGGCCCTCCAGCTCCAGCTCCGCCGCCGGGTCGCTGTTCCCGGCGAACTGCCAGCCCACCAGCACCTGAATCAGGGGATGATGAGCCAACGACCTCGAGGGGTTGAGCCGCTCCACGAGCACTTCGAAGGGCACGTCTTGGTGCTCGTATGCGGCCACGCTGCGTCGGCGCACCTGGCCCAACAGTTCGGCGGTCGTGGGATCCCCCGACACGTCGACACGCAGCACCAAGGTGTTGATAAAAAAGCCCACCAGATCATCCAGTGCGGGATCGCGCCGCCCGGCGATCGGGAACCCAATAGCCACCTCGGGGCTGGCGCTGAGCTTCGATAGCAGCACTGCCAGGGCGGCCTGAACCATCATGAAGCTGGTCGCTTTGTGCTCACGCGCCGCCCGCGCAATCTGCTGTTGCAACTCGGCCGGCCAATCCACGACCACGCTGGCGCCGCGCTGATCAGCCACCGGTGGGTAGGGCCGATCAGTGGGCAGCTGCAGGCGCTCGGGCAGGCCAGCCAGCTCCTGCTCCCAGTACGCCAGCTGCGCAGCGATGGGGCTGTCGCTGTCGTCGAGATCACCCAGCAGCGCGCGCTGCCACAGCGTGTAATCGACATACTGCACCGGCAGCGGCTCCCAGCCGGGGGCGCGCCTCGCATACCGGCTGGCATAGGCCACCCCCAGATCCCTGATCAGCGGGGCGATCGACCAGCCGTCGGCGGCGATATGGTGCACCACGGCCACGAGCACATGTTCGTCATAGGCGACCCGGAAAAGTGTTGCCCGCAGCGGGATCTCAGACGCCAGGTCGAAACTGTGACGCACTGCCGCGCCGATGGCCTCATCCAGCCGACCTGCCGACCAGCCGGTGGCATCGACAACATCCCAACCGAAGTCGGCCCGCTCGGACGGCACTACCAGCTGCTGGGGGATTCCGCCGGGCGCGGCAAGCAGCGTGCGCAGGCTTTCATGACGGCCCACCACATCGGCCAGCGCCGCACGCAACTCCTCGGTTTCGAGGAGGCCACCCAATCGCAACGCCGCCGCCAGGTTGTAGACCGGGGAGGGTCCCTGCAGCTGGTCGATGAACCACAACCGCTGCTGGGCATACGACAATGGCACCACCTCAGGCCGCTCCACTGGCACCAAGGGCTGAAGCCGACGCGAACCCACACCGATACGGGACGCCAACTGGGCAACCGTGGGCGCGTCGAACACGGTGGGTACAGAAAGATCGGCATCCAGTGAGGTGTTGATCGCCGCGGACAGGCGCATCGCCAACAGCGAATCCCCACCCAGATCGAAGAATGAGTCATCGACCCCGACGCGCTCCAAACCCAGCACGTCGGCATAGATGCCGACCAGGATCTCCTCGACCGCGGTGGCCGGGGCCCGGTAACCATCAACGTCCTGGGACTCCGGTGCCGGTAAGGCGCGGGTATCCAGCTTGCCGTTGGCCGTCAATGGCAGCGCCGGCAATACCACTACCGCTGCCGGGATCAAGTAGGCCGGCAGCCGCTCGCCCAGCTGCGCGCGAATCTCAGCCGGGTCTGCGGTGCCGGTGATGTAGCCCACCAGGCGCTTATCACCGAGGCGGTCCTCGCGGGCGATCGCCACCGCCCGATCCACCCCGTCCAGCCCGGCCAGCGCAGCCTGGATCTCGCCGAGTTCAATGCGATAGCCCCGGATCTTGACCTGCTCATCGGCGCGCCCGAGATACTGCAGCTGCCCGTCAGCGCCCCACCGCACCAGATCCCCGGTGCGATACATCCGCGCCCCCGGCCCGCCGAAGGGACAGGCCACGAACCGCGACCCGGTCAACCCGCCCCGACGCACATATCCACACGCCAGCCCGCCACCGGCCACATACAACTCACCGACCACACCCGCGGGCACCGGGCGCAACCATCCATCCAGCACAAACAACGCCGCCCCCGGCACCGGGGCGCCGATCGGCACCACATCCGTGCCCGCGGTCAACGGCGCACTGATCGCCACACACATCGTGGTCTCGGTCGGACCGTAGGCGTTGATCATCACCCGCCCCGGCGCCCAGCGGTCCACCACCTCGACCGGGCAGGCCTCACCGGCCATCACCAACGCCGTCGACTCCAAACCCTGATCCGAGAGCATCGCCATCGCCGACGGCGTGTGGGTCAACACGCTGACCTGTTCAGCAACCAGTACCTCGTGTAAGTCCGGCGGTGAGGTCACCACCGATTCGGGCACCACCACCAGCCGCCCACCCCGCAGCAGCGCACCCCAGATCTCCCACACCGAGACGTCGAAGGCCAACGAATGACACAGCGACCACACTCCCGCCGCCGGCAGGCCGGCATCCAACGGCGCCAGCAACTGGGTCACACTCTGGTGAGTGACCGCCACCGCCTTCGGAGTGCCGGTGGTGCCCGAGGTGTAAATCAGGTACGCGATATCGTCGCCGCTCGGAGCGGGCAACGCGGTGCTGGGTTGAGCGTCAATGCGGGGATCGTCGACATCGACCACCAGCAGATCGCACCTGTCTAGCCGGCCAGCTAACCCGGCGGTGGTGACCGCGGCCATCGGCGCAGCGTCGGCGATTATGAATTTGATCCGGGGCGTCGGCACCGCCGGGTCGATCGGTAGATACGCCGCCCCGGTCTTGAGCACCGCCAGCATCGCCACGACGGCCTGCGCGGAACGGGTGAACAGCAGCGCCACACACTCACCCGGGCCCACCCCCTGGCCTGCCAGCAGATGCGCCAACCGGTTCGCCGCCTCCTCAACCTCGCGGTAGGTCCACGAACGCCCCTCGCACACCAGCGCCACCGCATCCGGAGACTGGGCCACCCGCGCAGCGAACAACACCGGAATCGACACCGGCGCGGTCACGGGCTGGGTCAACACCGCCCGGTTACCGATCTCATCCAGGCGGGCATGCTCAGCCTCATCGAGCAGATCCACCGATGACAACGACCGCCCCTGATCGGCGGTCATCGCCACCAACACCCGCTCCAGCCGCTCCGCTAGATCGCAGACATCGCAGTTCGAAAAGAACCGTCCAGGACCCGCCGTGCTGAGAAAGAGCTGATCGCCGTCTCTAAAAAAGACCAGCCCAAACTCGACGGGGCCGGCATGGGTCAGGGTTCCCGTCGTTGCAGCATTAGCAAAATGCCCCGTATGTGTACCCGGAATGAAATTAATAACTACCCGATTCGACGCCTGGCCGGAGCCGCGGAGACTCGCCTTGTAATCAATAGCGTGCACCGGGAATCGCTGATGCTGCAGCGCCTCTCTCATTCGCGTGTCGACACGTTCACAAAAATCAGCAACCGCCGATCCCGGCGAAGCCTTTAACACTAGTGGCACAAACCCGGAGATCATTCCGGGCACCGTCTGTGTTTCCGGACGCACACGCCTGCTTACCGGAAAATCGAGCACTACCTCCGGACTCTCAGTGTCGAACGCGCGCACCAGAAGCGCGCACGCTGCAGTAATCACCGACGATCGGCGCACCCCCAAGGCCTGTGACAACACTTGGATCCCGGCAACGGCGGCAGGGTCCAACTGAACCGGTGCGGAAGACTCCTCGTCACGCCGGCCCACGTCCGCGTGTGCCAACCGATAACGCGGTTCGCTTTCCGGCGGAAGGTTCTTCGTCCAATAGGCCTGATCATCGAGATAATCGGTGGACGATTCGTATGCTAATTCGCAATCAATGAGATCACTCAACGACCCAAAAAAAGCAGGAGGAACCGACGCGCCCGAAGCCATTGCAGAATAGATATCCGCGATCCGATGACAAACAAGAAAAATGCCGATTCCGTCTACCACTATATGATGGCAGCACGCGAACAAATAAAATTCATCGACCCGTGTCTGCAACAACGCAAATTTGAACAGCGGGCCACCAAGCGGCATCAGCGTGCGTTGGATCGATGATGCCAGCCGATAGGCGTCCTGTGCAGGATCCTGCGAGCCGACTAGGTCATACCGAGCAAGCTCAACGTCCGGGTAATCAACCGGCTTTTGAAAAACCTGGCCATCCACCTCGAAAAAGGCGGCTCTAAGTGGCTCGGCCTCGCGCACCACTTGAACGATCGCCCGCTCAAGCAAACCAGGCTCTACCGTGCCCTCGATTCGCAATAGCCCGCCCAGCTGCCACTCCGCACCGAAGTGACCCGTCCCCTGTGCAAGCCATATGTCTAACTGGCCGCGTGTCAGCGGAAGGGCCCGGTCATCAAGTTCCATCGGACTCCCTCACGGTTTACGTGTCCCCCCTCCCGGTTTACGTGACGAAAGCCCGGCCCGCTGCCAGCCTCTCGCGCAGACTCTTCGCCCGTATATCGGGCCAGTCCTCTTCGATGTAGTCCAGACACGCCTCGCGGTCCGCTTCGCCGTAAACCACCCGCCAGCCGTCTGGAACATCGGCGAAGGTCGGCCACAGGCTGTGTTGCTCCTCGTCGTTGACCAAGACGAAGAAGCTGCCACTGTCATCGTCGAACGGATTGATGCTCATCGGTGCTCCAGCCCCATCTAGCCGACATGAGTCGAATCAGTCCAAACCCTACTGGAGCCCAGCAACGTCAGTCCGGTGTTTCGGCAAAGTTCCTGATGCGACTCCTCGCACACTCCAGTAACTCGTGCGCGCGCCGCAGGGTTGGGCCGATCGCGGCTTCCTCTGATGTGATATTTGCAGCTTCCTCTGATGTGATATGCCGTGATGTATCGGCTTGTGGCGTTCGCCACCGGGCAGGCGCGGGCCCCTCTAGGACGATGAAGTTTTCGGCGCTCGCCAGCGGTGTTAGCGAACACCGGCTCGTCTTTGCTGACACGAATCAGCAACGGGGAACGGACGGACTTCATTGCCGTGCGGTATGCATCAGCAACGGCGGCCGGACGGACTTCAGCGGCGTGCAGTGGGGAACCTTGCCGCGATGATCACTAAGTCGGTCGACCGGACAGGGTTCGCCATGACGTCATCCTCACCGCCTGGCAAAGGTGCGGGCTGTCGCTCGACCTAACAAGGGTTTTGGTCACTTTCTTTGCGAAAGCGTTAATAAACCGAAGAATCGGGAATGAACGTCAGGAAAACTACGCGGCTCGTACGCGCTGGCGTTGCTCCATCTAAGGGCCTGTACTCAGCGGCAATGGCCGTCAAGCGGGAGCCCGCAGATGGCCGAAATCACTGCGGTTGGCGCAACGGGGTCATCGACGTAGCCGGCGGTGGTCCGCCACAGGCTGCACGATTCAATCGCAGCCCAGACCGGTGGGGTTGGTGATCGGGATCGGCGCCCACGAGTGAGTTCCGTGGGTCGACGCCGTCCCCTGCCGAAGCGACCCTGCCGTAGCGAGCCCGGCCGGGCCGATAGCGATAGCGATAGCGTGGCCGCTGTGCCACGATCATTCGACTTCTCGATCGAATCCCCGGCCAGCGTCGAACAAATCCATTCGGCGTTCTCCGAGAAGGATTACTGGCTGGCGCGGCAGGAGGCCTCCGGCGGCGTCGCCAGGCTGGACTCGTTGGTCAAGGACACCGATGGCTCCGTGACCGTGGTTCTCATCGGGGACGGGCGCCGTGAAGGGGTGCCCGGGCTTGTCGCCAAGTTCTACCCCCACAGTTGGCAAGCCGTGTGGAAGGAGTCGTGGCGACCGATCGGCGGCGGCCAGGTGCGCGGGGAGATCAGCAGCGCGACGCGCGGCGCTCCGGGATCCGGGCGTGGGACGGCTTTGCTCGCACCGGCGCAGAACGGCTCGCGCCTGAAGTGCACTGCGACTGTGGAATTCAAAGTCCCGTTAATCGGCGGCAAGATCGAGGGCATGATCGGCCGCCAGTTGGTCGAACAGATTTCGGCAATGATGCGCTTCACCGCGGAATGGATCACGGAGCATGCCTGACGCCGGTTGTGTTGCGGTGTGACACACCCCGGCGTGGGCGACGTGGTAGGCCGGACACGCCGAACCGGCAAGTATCAGCCGAGGTAAGACAGCTCTGAAGTGGGGCGGGCGGGACTCGAACCCGCGACCAAGCGATCATGAGAGGCTCGGTCTAGCACTCTAGCAAACTCAATGGAGCCGTCAGCGATCCAATCTGGACTTTAATCCCCTTGTCTTCCAATCTCTCTCGTTGGAAGAACGATCCAATCCTGGCTATTGGGTCATCGCGGCAAATCAGAATCTTGCGCTTTGTCTGCCTATGCAGGTGACCGAAGGTCATCCTGGGTCTTGTCGAATGGCGTCCTTGAGCCCGGAAAGGCGCTGGCCATGTCGAAGTTTCGTCACGGCGGGTGACTTACCCTTCATGGCGTGGGATCCCCGGCGCGCACTGATGGCAGCCCTGCCATCCGTGTCGACGGTCTGACCAAACGGTTCGGCCGTGTTGTGGCCGTCGAGGATCTGAGTATGACCGTCGCGCCCGGCGAGGTGTTCGGGTTCCTGGGCCCCAACGGTGCCGGCAAGTCGACGACGATCCGCCTGCTGCTCGGAATGATTCGCCCGACGGCAGGCAGTGCGAAGATATTCGGTTGCGCTGCGGGTGACGTCCGTCGGTCCCATCGTCACATCGCATACGTGCCCGCTGATGTTGCGCTGTGGCCGGGACTGACGGGCGCCGAAACCCTTGAGCTGCTTGGCTGCGTGGGCCCCGGTGTCGACGCGGCCTACCGCGACGAGTTGGTCGACCGTTTCGATCTCGAGCTCGACAAGCCGGCCAGGACCTATTCGACCGGCAACCGGCAGAAGGTGGCCCTTGTCGCTGCATTCGCGACACGGGCTCCGCTTCTAGTTCTCGACGAGCCTGGAAGCGGCCTGGATCCATTGATGAAGAGAGAATTTCGCGACTGCGTCGCAGAAGCACGCGAGCAGGGCCAGACGGTGTTCCTCAGCTCTCATCAGCTGGCCGAGGTAGAAGCCGTATGCGACCAGGTAGCGATTCTGCGTGCCGGGCGACTCGTCGAAGTTGACAGCATCGCCGATTTACGCCGGTTGCGCCGGACCGTAGTCGAGGTGTCCTATCGCGGCGTTCAACCTTCCCTCGAGGATGTTGCGGGTGTGTCAAGCGTCGAGCAGCTGGACGGTGAACGGTTGCGGTTCAACCTGACCGGATCGCCGGTGGCCGCGCTTCGAGCGCTCACCACAGCCGACATTACCGCGCTCGCGATGCACGAACCGACACTCGAGGAGATTTTTCTCGCGTACTACGGAGAGGCTGCACGATGACAGCCGCCACGCTGCCCGGTTCGCCGGTGGCCGCCGGGCCGCAACTCGCGCCGGGCCGGGCTGTGCGCCGGCTGGCCGTGTGTCAGCTTCGCTGTGGTGCCGTGGTGGTCGCCTTGATCTGCGGCGGTATGTCGGCGTTGGTCGCCAGCCAATACCAGAAAATCGGCGGCTTGCTGGATGAATCAGGTATGCGCGCACTTGCTGAGAACCCCGCCGTAAGGATCTTGTCGGGCCCACCGGTCGCTCTCGACGATCCCGGCGGTTTCACTGTGTGGCGCATCGGCACACCCGTTTCGGTGCTCGCGAGTGGATGGATCATGCTCGCCGCCACACGTATTACCCGCGGCGAGGAGGATGGCGGGCGGTGGGATCTGCTCCTCGCGGGACGCCTGCGAATGGCCGATGTGGTTGTCCGCTACCTGGCCGCCCTCGTTGGATCCGCGACGCTGATCGGCGTGGCCGTCGCGGCGGGCCTTTTGGCGGCCCGTACTGAACCGACCGGGGCAGTGATCCATGCAGCCGGGATCACTTGTGTTGCTTTGACTTTCGCGACGGCAGCTCTGCTCGCCGCACAAGTCATGCCGAGGCGATCCGCTGCCACGGGACTTACGGTCGCAGCTCTGGGCGTTGGCCTGATGCTGCGCATGATCGCCGATGGCTCGCATCAGCTGGCATGGTTGGCTTGGGCGACGCCATTCGGGCTGACAGCCCGCTCGGCGCCATATGCCGACAACCGCATCCTCCCGCTGATCGTGTTGGGCGCGTTTCCGATCGTGCTGGCCGGTGCGGCCCTCGTCGCGGCACGCCACCGCGATTTGGGCGAAGGGATTGTGGCGGTGCCGGATAGCCGTCCTCCACGAACTCGGTTGTTGCAGTCAATCGGCGGGTTCGCCCTTCGCCGCGCCGGGCGGACCACGCTCGCGTGGGCGACGGGCATCGCCGCATCCTTCCTTGTGGTCGGCGCGCTGCTCGCCTCGATTCTCGAGTTGTTCCGGACGACCCCGCGGTTCGCTGATCTCGCCGCGGCCGCGGGGATTGCCCTGTCGGTGAATGTCGTCGCTGCGGCTCTGTTCAGCGTGCTCGCAGTTCCCACCGGGCTGTACGCCGCAATGCGTCTCGCCGCGATGGTCGCCGACGAGAAGGCCGGTCGAACGACCTTGCTGTTCGCCGAGCCAATTTCGCGCGTACGTCTGATGTCTACTGAGATCATGGTCACGGTTGGTGGGGTCGTTGCCCTGCATTGCTCGGCCGCAGTCGCCTTTTGGAGCGGCGCCAAAATCACCGGCGCCCCACTGCAGTTGACCGATTCACTTGCGGGTGCGCTGAATTCCCTTCCCGTGGCATTGCTCGCGGCCGGGGCCGCCGCGGTGGGCGTCGGGTGGCTCCCATCGGCTGCCGGCGCGATCGGTGCACTGCCGATTGTGGGCGGATTCCTGGTGAACGTGATCATGCAGACCACGCACGCCCCTGGCTGGGTTGTCAACCTGTCGCCGTGGACGCACCTCGCCGCCGTACCCGACACACCGCCCAATTGGGCGGCCACCACCATTTTCCTGTTCATCGGCGCGGTCCTGACCGCGCTCGGAGTGTATGGGTACGTCCAGCGCGATTTGGCAACGTGAGTAAAGGACACCGCCAGTGAACGTCAATTCGCCGATCGTGGGCACACCCTTCGCTGGAGGTGCCCGGAATCGCAACCGGTGCAGAAATCCTCGTTGAACTGCGGAAAGCTATATCTCACCAACGGCGCGGTCCCACTCTCTCCGGGGCAGCACTTCCGAGTTCGATAACCGAACCCTGAGCAACGAAAGTGTCTTCACATACCGGCCCACCAGGTGTGCAGACTGCAGGGTCGGCGGCGCGAGTTCGATGGTGACCAGTTCGGTTAGGCCGCTGGTGGTGAGGGTGCGCATCAGGAGGGGACCCCACGTATTAGATGCGCGGCGTGGGTCACAAGCTGGCTTGAGGCACGGGTTTGCTGGCGTACGATGATCTGGGCCAGCAAACGCTGCTCAGAAGATGGCATGAAGTTCCGGCTCGCAATGTAGGGAAATCCAGATGGGGTTAATACCGAGTTTCGGTGAAATGAAAGATACCGTCGAGGACGCCTTCGAACTGCTCAAGCGCGCAGTCGCGGCCCTCGAAAAGCTCGCGGCAGAGCAGGAGCGCACCAATGACCTGTACGCCGAAGTGAATCGAATCTCACTGGCGAAACCTCGAAACGCGCACAAGCTATAGCCAGAGCAAACGCAAGTGCGAAGTTTCGTGCCGTACTACAAATCCCGAATCCGCTGCGCTTCGGCAGCGGCGTCCTTACCCAGTGCGGTGTCCAGCCGCTTGCACACAATCCCGCAACAGCTCTGCGCCAGGCTGTCGGCATTGGGGCCAGCGGCGCTGTAGCCGGCTGGACGATGGAAACCCAAGGCGGTCCGGCGCGAGGATCGCACCGTCGCGAATAACGGCCTCCCGTCCAACCGCATTGGGGAGCGCGGCGGCGATCTCGAGGAGGGTGCAGGTGATGTTGGCGCCGTTGCCGCTGAAGGGAACCACTGAGCCATCGGCGACCACTGCCAGGCCCGGGTGCTGATCGATCGTGTAGCCGGAGTCGGTCCATCCGTCCCACGCAATTTCGAACAGCCTTTGCGTACATCAGCCGAGCGCTTAACATTTGTATTGCAAGGCGATGGAGGCGGAGTGAGCGGACTCGAGAACCTCGACTTCTTTACCGACAAGTCGCTCGTCGATGACCCCTACGCTTACTACGACGCGATCCGTCGTTGTCCCATAAGGCGTGAGCCGGCGCACGGCGTGGTGATGGTGTCGGGGTATGACGAGGCCGTCGCCGTGCAACGCGACACCGAGCAGGCCTTATCGGTATGCAATATAGTCAGCGGTCCATGGTCGGGGATTCCGATCGAAACCGACAGCGATGACATCTCGGATCTGATCGAGCGGCACCGCCAGAGGGTTACGTTCGGCGAATACTTCATAACGTTTGATCCTCCGAAGCACACCGCGCACCGCTCGGTGTTGGGCCGGTTGTTTACGCCGAAGCAGCTCAAGAACAACGAGGACTTCCTGTGGCGTCTTGCCGACGCGCAACTCAACCGCTTCATCGCGGAAGGCAAGTGCGAGATCGTCATTGACTACAATTTTCCGTTCACGCTCGACGCGATTACCGACCTGCTGGGCGTACCCGAGGCCGACCGTGAACGATTCCGCCGCGCTGCGAGAGCCAGCAGGCTCGAAGGCGAACGCAGCGGCTTCGTTGGCGTGAAAGAGGAGTGGTTCGTCGAGTACATCGAGGATCGGCGGCGCGAGCCGCGCGACGACGTCCTCACCGAGCTTGCGCTGGCAAAGTTTCCCGACGGCACGACACCCGCCGCGATTGACGTTGCCCGCGTTGCCACGTTCATGTTCGCCGCCGGCCACGGCACGACGATCGACCTGCTGAGTCTCGCGATGCTAATGCTGGCGGAGCGACCGGACTTGCAAGAGCAGCTGCGCGAGGACCACTCAAAGATTTCCGCCTTCATCGAGGAGATGCTGCGCTTCGAAAGCCCGATCAAATCGAACTTCCGTATGGCGCAGCGCACCACCAAGATCGGCGACGTCGATGTGCAAGCCGGTACCAGCGTGCTCGTGATGAACGGTGCGGCAAACCGCGATCCACGACGGTTCGACGAGCCCAACGAATTCCGCCTCGACCGCCCAAACATATTGCAACACATCGCATTCGGCCGTGGTATCCACACTTGTCCGGGTGCCCCGATTGCACGCGCCGAAGTACGGGTGAGCTTGGAACGAATCCTTGACCGGATGGCCGACATTCGGCTTTCAGAGGCCGAGCACGGCCCGGCAGGCGATCGTCGGCTCAAATGGGACCGCACCTTTCTGTTCAGGCGCCTCAAGGAATTGCACCTCGAGTTCACTCCGGTTCAGTGAGTGTCTGACCGTGTGCGGTGACTGAGACGGCGCCACAACTCCAACCGCTCTTTCTGCTGGCGGACAGTCAGCTGCTGTTCTGGAAGCGGCAGGACCGACTGCTCCTCGAGGCAGCCCTCGATGGATTGGCTCGGGACACACGACTCAGCGCGGCCTACATCGGTGCCTCCAATGGGGATCGTCCGGAGTACTACGGGATCTTCGAGGCGGCGGTGGATGCGATTGGAATCACCGACCGTCGCATGATCAATTCGTCGTTCGGCCCAGACGACCGCGCCTTCCTGGAGCGTGCCCAGTTGATTGTCCTCGCGGGCGGCGATGTGAGTCTCGGCTGGAACACGTTCGAGAAAACCGGCATGAAGGATGTGATCCTGGGCCGATACGCCCAAGGGGCGGTTCTGGTGGGCGTTTCAGCCGGCGCGATCCAGCTCGGACGCTATGGAATCGCCGAGACACCGGAATCCCCCGCGACCGAGCTGCTCGATGTGTTCAAGCTCGTGCCCGTGGTCATCGACACGCACGACGAGCGAGCCGAGTGGGCGCGGCTGTCGCGCGCGATTCATATGCTGGAGGGAGCGGCCACCGGGCTCGGAATCCCCTCCGGTGGCGGAATCATCGTGCACGCGGACACCACCATCGAGCCTCTGCGGCGTCCCGTGCACGAGTTCCGTTTCGAGGGCACTCGCGTCACGCACTCACTGTTGTGCGCCGCAGAGGGCGACTGACCGAATTCACCTTTGCGAATTCAACCTTGCCCGGAGGGAACGGCGCCGTCGGACGCACGACCGCGGCGCGACTTCTGCTCGAGCCTGCATCAAAAGTTCAGGCCCGAGAACATGATCCGGCCCGGGTCATACTTCTGCCTTACGGCGGTCAGCCGAGATATGTTCGCGCCGAAGTACCGCGAAGCCGGTTGGTTCGCCTCGAGATAGTTCACATAACCGCCAACCGAATACGGTTGCACCGCTTGGTGTGCCGTGTTGAGCCAGCCGGTCGCCGCCGACGGGGAATCGGATGTTTCGACGTACCACTGCACCAGCGCGGACTGCCGCCGCCACGGAAAGGCTGTGGCCCCCGGTGCCACACTGGCCAGCGCGCCGTCGAGCGCATGCATGATCGCCAACATACGACCGGCTCCACGCGGAAAGGCGTCGACCGCCGAGGCGATCCCCTGGGCGGCGGCAGGAGTGATCGCCGGAAAAACATCGGAACCGCCGACATAGCCGAGCGGCGACGGGTTGAGGTTCCCGACGGCCAAATACCTCACCAGGTCCAAATAATTCAACGTGTGGTTATCGGTCCCGGTCGGTTGCAATCCGACGGCTGCAATGATGGCGTTTGCCACGCTGTTGCCCGACCCGGCCGGGCTGGTCGCCATGATGCGGCAGTGCGTACCCATCGCGTCGGTGGTGCTGTCCGCCAGTGCCCAGCTGTTTCGGTCGGCGGTCCGCAGCCAATTCTGCCAACCGACGAGGACCTGCGCGAACGACTGCGGCGGGAAACTGAGGTTCACGACGTCGTACTCGGCGGTGGGGAACGTGGCGAAGGTCAGCGATGTTGTCACACCGAAGTTGCCGCCACCGCCACCGCGCAGCGCCCAGAACAAGTCTGGATTGTTGGCGCCAGACGCGGTGACCGCCTGTCCACCGGGCAGCACCACCGACGCCGACGTCAACGCGTCACTCATCAGGCCCGCGTGCCGGGAATGGGCGCCCATCCCGCCGCCCAGGGCGTGCCCTGCGGCACCGACTGACGGGCAGGTACCCGTCGGGATGCCCCGGCCGGCCGCGGCCAGCGCTTGGTGCAGTTCATACAAACTGGTCGCGGGCGTCACCGTGACCTGCCCGCTGGGAGCGTCGAAATTGATTCCCCCGGGCAGCTGACGCAGGTCGAGCACCATGGTTCCGTTCGCCGTGGATCCCCCCACATAGGAGTGCCCGCCACTACGCGGAGCAACCTTGAGGTTGTGGGCGGCAGCGAATGCCATCGCCTGTTGCACGTCCGACGCCGA